>CAVVBS010000016.1:0-242402 GCA_963746595.1 uncultured Acidobacteriaceae bacterium | reverse complement strand
CAAGTAGTAACTGACGGTTAGGCGGTCACTCGGGAGCAATTACAAAAGGCGCCGACTTGAGTCTGTTGTGAAGTTCACTCGCCTGTTAGGAGAATCATTGAGCCGCCAATTGTTTTCTAAGCTTGAGCGTCGGAATTACTGCAGTTTCGCGTACTCCACTTTGGCTTGCTTCAGGATGGGGATATCGGGGTCAGCGTCTTTCCAGAGGGTCAGGAAATCCTGGTAGGCTGCCTTCGCCTTGACCTTATCTCCGGACAAAGCGTACGCTCGCCCGATTTGCAGCTGTGCCAGTACGCCCCAGGAAATGCTTCTCACCAGTCCCCGGTGATCAAGGAACTTCTGAAATTCAGCGGCCGCTGCATTCCCGTCGTGGAGCATGAGATAGGCTTCTCCTCGCAGGTAAGCTGGGAACAAGTGCAAGTCGCAGTATTCTCCAACTTCGAACTGCCTCGTCACCTGCAGAAGCTCGATTGCCCGCTTCGGGTCTTTGCGCTGCACCGCGACAGCCGCACGGAGTACAGGCAGCAGAAAGCGCTGCACCAGGGTGTCTAAGGGGAAGTACCGGTCGAGTTCGGCCGCCAGTCTTTCCGCCCCTGCGGTATCGCCCGCTAAAGCCAGCGACAGTGCCGCATTTATCAACACAAGTTCGTTCGGCTGGGCGCCGCGCCGGGCCCGTTCCAGCTTGATTGCTGCATAGGAATCGGCCTTTGCCTGTTCCGTGTAGCCCGATTGCACCTCGATCAGCGCCGCGTTTGACTGATAGGTTCCGGCCGTGCCCTTGGCGTCGTTTCGTTCGACTGAACCGTCCAGCTGAAGCATCAGTTCGCGCGCGTTTCTCAATCGCCCGTACCAGCCCTCTGTGGCCGCTTGCCTAGCCAGCGCCATCTCTTCCATGCCCGGCTTTCCCATGGCCGCCGACACTACCCGTGCCATCTGTGCCGTATCTCCCTTTAGAAAAGCTAATTCGTAGCGGGCTGCAAGCAGCTCCTCGCTCTCCAACTTGCGCTCTTCAGCTTGCTTGACCACCGCCTCCGCCTCATCCAGCCGGTTAAGGTCGATGTATACGAAGCAGAGGGCCTCGAGGTTATTTCCAGAATTTGGCTCCAGACGCACCGCCTCGCGTGCCTCCTCCAAGGCCTTTTCAAAGTTCCCAAGATCTGAGTAAATACCGGCAGAGCAGCACGTAAAGCCAGTGGTCCCTCGGGTATGTCTGCCGCAACAGCTCGTAAGCCGTTATCGCTTTCTCCAGCTCTCCCGTTCCAACCCCGTAGTAGCTTGCCTCAATGTAAAACCGCTCTCGCTCGCTTACCTTATCCCGCAGCGCGTAAGCCTTGCGGATGTTTTCGGCCATTCGCCCCTGCTGACCAAGACGGCCGTACAACCCCGCCAGGGCGCGGTAGGCCATGGCGAAATTCGGGTCGAGTTCCACCGCCCGTTTGAAGAAGGGCAAAGAAGCGGCGCTACCCATCTCATAAAACGTCTGCCGTCCCAGGCTGAAGGCTTTCAGCGCCTCCAAGCGATGGCGTGGTTGCCTCCTCCAGCGGCGTGGCGTATTTCTGTACTGAGCTCAGAGACTCGCCTAGATTTCGGCGCAAACGGATCGCCGTGCTGTCCAAAGCCTTGAGTACATCTTCCTTTCTCGCCGCTCGCGCCTGTTCTTCGTCGAGCACGTCTCCGTTGCGACAGTTCTCAGCCCGCAGGCCCAGCACGTATTGATTGCCCAGGCGCGCAATCGAACCTTCCACGAACGCGGCACTCCCCGTTCTTTCGCAGATTTCCCGCGCGGTGCCCGGGCTAAGTCGGGCATCCGCCTGCCGGCCCATCATCTGGAGCGTCTCCTGCATTCGTCGTTCGGAGACAAGGCTTAGGAAAGGCGACTGCTCCAGTTGCACGGAAAGTCCTTGCCGAAGCGTCCCGTCGAAGATCGGGTCGCCTGTGGTATTGGAGAAATCGGCCAGCACAATCGTGTCTTTGTCAGTAAGCACTGGCCTGCGGTGCAAGGAAAGCCAGAATGCGCCGGCAGCGACGGCCAACAGGAAGATCCCAACCCCCGAGATCCATCGGATCGATTGGATCGGTCGCCTTGGCTTCGCTTGCTTGACCTGTACCTGCGCCTCGGAGTGGTTGGCCGCAGCAATACCAGGTTCCTTAGGTTCGTGCGCTGCCGGCGGAGCATTCGCTTCCACGATGTCATTGACGGGCACGAGAAAACGGTAGCCCCGCCGGGGCAGCGTCTCCACGAAGCGGGGACTTTCCGCAGAGTCTCCTAAAGCTTCGCGAATCTTGGTGATGGATGCATTGAGATTGTGGTCGACATCGACGAAGGTGTCGGGCCAAAGCCGCTTCTGCAATTCCTCCCGCGTCACCACGTCGCCGTGACGCTCAAGCAGAATGGTCAGCACCTGGAAAGGCTGGCCGCTGAGTTTCACCTTCATTCCGGCCTTGCGCAATTCCCCACTACGAAGATCGACCTCGAAGTTTCCAAATCGTACGCCTCGAAGCTGGGACTCTCTTTCTGCCATCGCCGATTGCCCTCGCGGTCCTTCCCGATGGTTCGTAAACCTCTCCCGGGCTGTGACAGAACGCCTTAAACCATAGAGCACCTACGAGTTAGGTAGTGCGATTTTTTTGCGGTTAGTTTGCCTGGCTATGGGTTGAGGTAGCCGGCGCGAAGCACCAATGTCGCCCTCATCGCGCAACCCGCGAGGAGGAAGTCGACATGAAATACGCATTCGCCGCTGTTTCCACCAAGCTGCTTCTCTCCCTCAGCCTGGCAGCCTTTAGCCTTCCCCTACTGCACGCGGAGCCCCACTGCCCGGGGAACGTTGCCATTCTACCCTTCCGTCTTGTGCTGCGCTCCCGAATAATCGTGCGCGTCGTCATCAACCATCGCGGTCCCTACGACTTTCTCGTGGACACGGGCGCCTATTTCACCACTTTGGAGCCATCGCTTGCGGTTGAACTTCAGCTGAAGAGTCAGGGCACGGCTGAGGTGGTAGGCGTCGGTTTCAGTGAGAAGGCATCGTTCACGCAAATCGGCTTGCTGGAAACCGGCTCTCAGACGATTGCAAACCAGGTTGCGGAGGTGCTGGACCTGCAGGGTTTGCAGGGGACCGGTCTCCGCGTTCGCGGCGTTCTTGGCGGGGATTTTCTGGGGCATTTCGACATGCTGATCGACTACACGCACAGCATGCTTTGTCTGGACGCCACGAAGCTGATGCGAACACATGTGAAGGGGATGCGTGTCGAGTTGACAATACCGGTTCCAGCGACAGACGGAGTTCCGACGACCGGATTGCTTCTCATCCCGGTTCACCTATCCGGTGCGGGGGCGCGGCAATTGCTCCTGGCACTCGATTCCGGCGCGCAGGCGCCATTCCTATACGACCCCGGCCAATACTTGCCTCCGGAATTTTTAAGGAGCCGGTCCGTTGAGGGTCACGGCGCAGATGGTGTGAAACGAGCGTTTTCTGTTTTGCTACCCCAGGATGTGCAGATCGGCTCACTCAGCTTTCAACAGATATCTTTCGTGGCGCCGTCGCGTTCCGAGGAGAGTACCACGGCGAGCCAGGTAGATGGGCTGCTCCCGACGACGCTCTTCCGGCGTGTCTTCGTGAGCTACGCCGATCATTTTGCTCTCCTTGATCCGCGGTTGTAGTAGACGTTGCGTCTGAGGGCGGCCAACAGACTCAAGCCTGGTGGCCGCATGGAGAAGCCAAGGTAAAAATGAGGAGTGCATCGTCGCCCACCCGGAACTAACTCAAGAGTAAACACTTGAGACCGAGAGGGTCGGCCCTCTTCCAAGATAGATACCGAGACGCCCTAGTCTTCAATGATTTCCAGTGGGTGGCCGTCTGCACCGACGCAAAGTTCCCTAAAAGCGGGGCTCGGTAATTTCCGCCCCACAAGGCAGTACCAGCCATCGACAGGCTGATCTTTTTGGGGCGGTGGTCCCACGCGGTTAGCGAGGTCGATCGAATAGCTAACCCATCGGTTCCGATGGGTCACTCGGAGCGCAACGCTTCCATAACATCAACGCGCGCAGCACGTGCCGCGGGCACCACCGACGCGATAACCGCGACCGCCATCAGCACGAACCCAGAAACAAACACAGGCAAAGCGCCCGGCATCTTGACGTCCGGGAAATATCTTCCCGCCAAACGCATCAGCATCCATCCGAGTGCCGCGCCCGCAAGCACGCCCTCCGCAGCCATGGTGGTGCCTTCTGCGATCACGCCCTTGAGCAGGCGCTGCGGCGCCGATCCCAGTGCCAGCCGGATGCCGAATTCCCGCGTCCGCGAGCTCACCGAAAACGCCAGCACGCCCGCGACGCCCACCACGGCAATCGCCAACGCGACAGCCGCGAATACGCCAAACACTAGCGAATTTAAACGGTCCGGCGTGAGCACCTCTGCACGAATGTCTTCGAGACTGGCGGGGTGCTCAACCGGCTGATCGACGGACAGGTCGTGAATAACGCGCGTGACCGGCACGACCAGCGCATAAGGATTTGCACCGGTGTGGATGAAAAAGCGGCCGCCAAATATTGGAAACTCGTTAAAGGGGCTATAAACGGTCAGCGTGGGCTCAGGAACGACGTGTCCGTCGTCAATATCGGCCGTGACCCCGATGATTCGGTGCGGCGCCGTCAGACGCGACTTTTCGAGATCGGTCCCGGGGAAGAATTGCAACACCGGATCCGTCCAATAGACATGCCGATTGATGCGCATCCTGGTTGGGGAACATGCGCTGTGCGAGAGTCTCGCTGACGATAACGACAGGATCTTCCTTATTCTGGCCATCGAGCGCATTGAAATCACGGCCGGCAATGATAGGAACGCCCAACGCCGCAAAGAATCCGGGAGAGATGGAACGCGACTGCGCCCGGGGATCCTCTACACCGGCAGCATGCACATGTCCGTCGGCAGAGAATTGCAGAGCAGTGCCGGGGCCGCCATCGCGCCAGGGAACGACATCGCCGAAGGCAGTCTTGCTCACGCCCGGCAGGGCATCAATGCGACGCATCGCTTCCTTGTAGAAATTGACGACCTGCTGAGGTGTCTTCCCATAGGACATAGCAGGAACATCGACAGCGAGAACGTGTTGCGTGTCCAGACCCGTCTGCGCCTTTTGCAGTGCGATGAGCGTAGCGATCAACGCACTTGCCCCGGCCAGCAACACGAAGGACGCGGCGATTTGTGTCACCGCGAAAATCCGCTGGCGCCGGCTCGAGCTGCCGGTGACCCGGACACTCCCGCTTGATAGGCTCAGTCCGCTCGGCGAGCCGGAAGAGGGCAGGCGCGGCACGAAGGCGAGAATCACTGCGGCGACGACGGCCAGAGCCGCTCCGACCCAAAGCAAGCTTGAATCGACTCTGAAATCGAGCGCTCGGACGGAGAAGCGCGAGGCGTAGCGGGCCAGGAGAGCCGCCATCGGCTGCGCGCTCAGTACCCCGAGCGCGGCGCCGGCGCCGCAAAGCAGAAGGCCTTCCGCCAACAGCATGCGGCGCAACGCGCCTCTGCTTGCGCCGAGTGCCACACGGACCGCCAGTTCGCCTTCTCGCCGAACCGTCCGCGCCAAAATCAGGTTGGCAACATTGCAACACGCGATGATGAAGACCAATCCTGACGCTGCGAGCAGCACCAGCAGCACCGTCCTGGCGCCCGACGTGATCTGGTCACGAAGCAACTTGGCCCCAATCTGGAAGTGCGCTTCCTGCGCATAAGCTTCGGGGTGGTCCTTCTTCATCGCGGAGTAGACAGAGCGCAACTCAGCATTCGCCTGATCGAGAGTGACTCCTGGAGCGAGACGCCCGAAAAGCTCCGTCATGCGATGGATGCGGCCAGTGACCATGGTCGCGGAAAGATGATGCGGACTGGTGACCACGTTGGCGATGATTTCGGTATCCTGGGGATAGGGGACGCAAGGCTCGAGCACGCCAATGACGGTCGCAGACCGATCACCGATGCTACCGAGGCGAACGGTTTTGCCGATGACCGAAGGATCCTTGCGCAGAGCGGTCGCCCAGAAACGGTACGTAAGAACAACGACGCCCGGAGCTTTAGGGCCGTCGTCTTTAGGTCCGATGAGGCGACCGAGCACGGGACGAAGACCCATCACGTCAAAATACGTGCCGCCGACAACGCCACCTCGAATGGAACGAGGCTCACCGAGGCCGATCATGGTGAAGTCCATGGTGGAGAAGTCGCCAAACGCGCTCAGGGTTTTTACGTTCGCGCGCAGATCCTGTAACTCTGGTACGGAAAAGGCAGAGTTTTCGTCACCGATACCGGGGGCGCTCTGCCGGATATAGATCAGCCGCTCCTCGTCGCGATTGACAAGAGGCTTGAGCAGGACTCCGCGCACCAGCGTGAAGATGGCAGCGTTCGCGCCGATGCCGAGCGACAGTGTAAGAACCACGGCGATCGCCAGCCCTGGAGTCCGAATGAGCGAGTGGGCCGCAACTCTCAGATCGCGAACGAATGACATGTTCCTACCCTCCGCCGCGGGTAGTGCATTACACTTGCCAATACTAAGTGGCACATTCAACACGACGTGATACGAGGTAGGTTAGTCCGCGCTGTCCATTTCAGGACACCGCTAGGCAAATTCGGACACCAAAACACAGCCCTGGTAGGGAAGCCTAGTTCGCGTAAAACGGGAGTTTCATCAGCTTGGCCGTTCGGAGCCCACGGGTGGGGAACTTACCGATAGGGAGTTTCCTGAAACTCGCACTTGTCCTGAAGCTCTCTCTAATTCTTCCGATCGTCTGCCGTGGCTCCCGATTGTTTGCGGTTCGTCGTCTTGGGCGCAAAATACCCCCGGCGGGCCTGCACATCCAGGCCGTGTTGGTCGACCTTCACTTGCAAGCGGTGGTACGTGCCTGTGGGCTTCACGTCCTTGAGCGAGACCTGGAGCAAATACAGGTACTGCGGCGCGGCCGCCAGGCTCTTCAGCCCGTTCTCAAGATCATTATTGTTGTGGAAGAAAGTTCCGCCGGTTCCGTAGGCCAGTTCTGCCATAGCATTCTCGCTCGCCTCCATTGCCAGCAGGCGATCCTGCGAGGTTTGTCCCACCGTGTCACTCATGGTGGAATTGCCACCCTGGCTCGCGTCTGCATTTCCCACGTAGAGCCCACGCGCGTCCAACGCGCTGATGACGACATTCGAGCCGGCAGCCCGGTCGAGTACCTCTGATTTGAAAGTCATCGCTTCGGGGGAAAGGGACAGGAAACCGGGAGACACCAGGATCAGCGTTCGCTGTCCAGGCAGTTTCGACATGGCGCTCACCACGGCTTTTATCAAGAGCAGCGATTGGCGGGCATCTTCTTCGCCTATGGCAAGCGCCCGCGAAGCGGCGGAACGCGCCAATCGTTCGGCCAAATTCGTCGGATCGTCAATCCGACCGGAACTTTCCGGAGGAGCAGACCCAGGAATCGCACCACAGGCTTTCGCCTTTCGGACCGCCACTGCGAATTCCGTGCTGTCGTGCTGGTTGAGAATCTTGTCGGCGGCGTAGTAGTCGATATCGGGACAATCCCGTGTGTCGTGCTGAAAAGTCCGGTGAACCTTCAGCTTCTTTATCGCCTCCTGCAGGAGAGCCCGATCCTGCGTTATCCCGGAATTGACGCCCGCAAACGACAACACAGCCTCGTAATCTGTCGCGGCGAGGGGCTCGTCGAGCATTTTGATCGCGGCCGTTTGGGTAATCGCCAGGTCGGAAGAGTTGAGGTGCCGATCGTCAAAAAGGAAAAGGATGAATCTGTTTTGCGAAGACGCCAGGGTGGCCGAAGCCCCCGAGACGGCAACACTCGGACCGGCGGTCGCGCCCGTCTCAGCCCCGGTCGGCGCCACTCCAGTGGCGGCTGACTTGACCACGGTGAACCCCGTAATGGCTCTTATCTTGCCTTGGTCGAAGACCGTGAAGTCGCTTTGGCCCAGTTTGCCTACCGCGCGTCCCTGCTTGTCACGAACCACCGCTGGAATCAGCAGTTCCGGGACCTCAACATGCAGCGTGACTCCGCCGGCGGGAACACTCCCTGGCGGCGCAACCGCAAAGGCCGGCGACTCGTTTGCTGCAACGGTTGAAGTGGCCTGCTCCGTCACCGGCTCGGCTGGCGCATTACTTGCGGGAGACGGTGGCTCGCCGCTACTCCCACTCCCCGGCTGGGAAGCGCCAGCCGGGGGGGCCTGCATGTTCGCAGCACGCACGGAAGTGGACTCTGCAGCCGGCGGCAGCGGTTGGCCTTTCACCGGGCTCCGGGCCTGCATTTCCGGCGCCCCTGGTGTCACAAGCTGCGGCGCGCTTTCCTTCGCACTTTTGTTGACGGCGTCCGTTCTCGCAGGTTCTGCCTTCGCGCCAGGAGGAGCAGAGCCCCCAGCAAGGATCCGCGTTGTCGACGCGAAGCGGTGGTAATGGATGAAGTGAGTCTCGTTGAGCCATTCTTTCGGCGCATCTCCATGGATGGTGTCGGGATCGTCGAGTGACATCGAAAGGGCAATGCTGCGCACCGGGCAGGTGAATGTGGTTCCGGCGATATCGACGGGGCCATACTCCACCAGAATGGCGGCGCGGCGGAACGGTGCGCCTCTGGTCAAATCCGCGTCCATGGTTATACGCAGAATTGTCCCATCGGCCGGGCTGACTCCGATCGACCCGTGATAGCCGGGTTTGCTATGAACAATTCCAGTGTTTGAAGGAACGGCGTTCAGCACCTCGTAGTGAGAAGCCGATGCAGGCACCTCATAACGGAAGACTGCGACTCCACCCTTCGCAGAGTCCTCCCAGTGGCTCCAGCGGATGTTGCCATTGGCCGTATCGGCAAGGATCATGCCCAGTGTGTTGCCGAACTCACCCCCCGAAATCAGGCCCACGTTGGCCTGCCATACGGCCGAACCCTGGGTCGCAGGCTGATTCTCCCGTTCGTTACGCACCGATATTTCCCCGCTCGAAGTGTCAATCAAGTGCAACCCCGAACGTGTCGGCCAATCATCCTTTTTAAGCGCCTGGGGCCTGTCGTCGTAAAGGCTTATCACCCGGGTGGCGAAAAAGTCTGGCAAGCGAGGCAGCGTTTGCGAAGCATATCTTCGCGCAGCCTGCAGGATTCGAGTTTGCTCTGCGCTGTCCGGAGCTGGCGTCGCCGGCAGCTCGTTTGCCGGCGGGTCGAAGAAAGCCGATCGGTCAGCAAGCAGTTCGAGAGCTCGCGCCCCTTGCGTGCCCGGACCCAGACGTGCTTTGAGCCGGCCCAGCGTAGCTTCCGTAAGCCGTTCCGTGAGCTCAAAGCCGCCAATTTCCCGTGCAATCTCGGTGTCCGGCTTGTGCGCGTTGATTGCCGTGTTGAGCGCCTGTTGTAACTGCGCAACGGTCGTGTGTTTGGAGGCACTGAGCGGGATTGCTGTGGCCACAAGAAAAACAACAATCCACGACCGCCGCATCAGACTACTCGCGTCTTGAATGGACGCTGGCACCTTAAGGACCCACTAGAAACTAAAGACAAAGGATACGCTCTTCGAGACGCAGAACGGGAATCCGAGTGACAGGAATCCGCAGCGTTTCGTCTTGTATCTTTCTACGTCCTGCAGGATCGGGGGACATGATGTGTGCGCCCCAAGATTACTCTGCGGCTAACGGGTATCGTATCTCCCTTCGGCTCTAGCTGCGACGGAGTGTGCCCGCTGGAGAGACTTAATCCGCTTAATCCGCAACTAGTTGGTCAAGAAGGAGGCGAGAATCGTCCGTCTCCGAGTTTCCTGAGCCGGCGGCCCTCCAGCAACGGGAATACCGAGATGGCCACTTTGCGGGCACTCCAATCCGATAAGGGAGCCGCGATCTAGGGCAAAGCTTGGCGAACAGTCTCCACTTCGTTCGTGCACAGGTTTCCTTGCTGGACCGGTTGCTATCTCTCACCCGTCAATTCTTGATTGTCGAGTACGACCGGAAGTTGCCAATCCGTGGGGACCCTATCCTATTGGCTTCAACAAACTGCGCAAGCGCTTTGGAGAGGTTGGAGTGAAGCGTGTTCAGAAGTTGACGACGTACCGTCGCGCTTCGGCGGAACCATCTACTCTGCCTTTGCCACAACAGCCGACACCTGAAACCAGCACGTAGCGGCGGCGGATATACTCCTCTTCGAGCTTTTTACAAGCTGGGCAAAAAAAGAGGTTCGTAATCGCCTCATACATCGGGGGTTAGATCGTCTGAAACTCTCTGTCCTGAAACTCTCAGTCTGCTCTCAGCGCCTATATGACCTGCGAAGCGTACCAAAACCGGACTGTCGATAAATTGTGAGCAAAATTGAACAGATGAGACGCGACAGGCCCGAGGAAAGGTTACTAGTCTAGCTCCAACGAGGACCGTCCGATGGTCGAAAGCGGCCTGATGCGCAAAGCAGGGAAGCCCCGTTTGTTCTGCGATCTTTCGCCAAAGGTCACCGCGCACGCCATAGAACGGAATTAGCCAGCAACCTATAGCAAGTGCGTGTGTGATGCCGGTCACATACAAATCTCAGTCATTGTTCGATCCTCAGGTGGGCTTGAGCGAAGTGCTCAAAGGTATAAGCAAAGGTTTAGGACAAGAAGCCTGTGAAATCCTCGCATTGGGGCGCTCGGGCGAGACGAGCGCTGCTGTTGGTCACGTTGATTGCGGTGCTCCCCGGCTTCTGGAAAACCAGGCGAGTGAATGCTGCCGCCAAAGACCAACAAGCGATCCATGCGCCCCAGAGCGCGGCCGCGGCCGCGACCAGTTCCAACTACGTTGGCGCCGAGACCTGCGCCACGTGCCATCAGGACCAGGTGAAGGGTCTCGCCGGAAATCCTCATTCCAAGCTGGCACTTGAGCACGGCGGCAAGGGTGTCACATGCGAGGGCTGCCACGGGCCCGGCAAGGCCCATGTCGATAGTGGCGGGGATGCGAGCAAGATCTTTCAATTCACAAAAGCAACCCCGAAACAAGTTGCTGAGAGATGCTTGACTTGCCATGTTGGCGATCACCCGAATTTTGAGCGAACTGCGCATGGCGATGCTCTCGTCGGCTGCACCAGCTGCCACAGCATCCATAAGTCCGAAGCCCAGACCGCGTTGCTCAAAGCGAGCCAACCGACACTATGCTACCAATGCCATACAGACATTAAGGCGGCGTTTGCCGAGCCGTTCCATCATCGGGTCAACGAAGGGTTAATCAAGTGCAGTGACTGCCACGACCCTCATGGCACTTTCCAACCTAAGATGCTGCAGCAGAGCGCGACGCAGGACGCGATCTGCACCAAGTGTCACATCGATACAGTTGGGCCATGGGTTTACGAGCATCCGCCCATCAAGACTGAGGGCTGTACCATGTGCCATTTTCCGCACGGATCCACGAACCCTCGCTTGTTGACTCGTAATAACGTGAACAGCCTCTGCTTGCAGTGCCACTCGCCTTCCATGAATTTCACGGCGCCGGGCACACCGTCGTTTCATAACCAGGCGAATCAATACCAGGCGTGCACTATCTGCCACGTACAAATACATGGTTCGAACGCCAGCAGCATTTTCTTCAAGTAAGGCATGGCCAGGAATGATGAGCGCATTTTCGTTGATTTCGCTTCTGCTGAATCCCCGGCGCGGCGCTCTGCGTATTTCGGTCATCGCCATCACTACGGTCTTCGTTTCCTGTACTCCAGCTATTGCTCAGACCGATGCTCCGAAAAGCACGCAAGACCCTCCGCCCGCACCGTCGCCTGGAGACAACACTCGTTACGGATACGCTATCCATCAATCCATCGATCTCGGCGGCCACATCGCAAGCTATTCCGGCAACGACGCCATGTATGACACACTGGTCAATTTCCAGTCGGGGCCTCGCGTTCTAGACCAGTCGCTGGAGATGATCGCTGTAGATCCGGCGCACGCGCCCCTGTTCGATACCCTTTCGACGACCAGCTTCGGCTACGGCGGAGATCCCTACAACGCCACGTTTCTGAATTTTTCCAAGGGCCGCATCTATGATTTCCATTCGAGCTTCCGGCGCAATCGCCAGTACTTCGCCGATAATCTTCTGGCTAATCCGCTGATTCCACCTGCATCCACACCCTTCGTTCCGATTCTCGACACGCCCCACCTTTACAACACCGTGCGCCGCATGACTGACACGAGCCTGACGGTGGCCCCCCTTTCCGTGGTTAGCGCGCATTTCGGCTACTTCCAGAATGTCAACCAAGGGCCAACCAATAGTACGATTCACGTCGGCGCCGAGGCCCTGCTTACCCAATACTGGCGCGACTCCACGGATGTCTGGAACGGCGGTGTTACCTGGAAACCGCTGCACGGCACCACCGTTGGCTTCGACGAATTCATCACACACTTCAAGGGCAATACACATTGGCAGCTCGCCGGGCTCGATTACCAGCTCTCCATTGGCACTCCCGTCAGTCTGGGTATAGACGTCTCTTCGGTCTGGGCTTCTCCGTGCGCTTCGCCCTTCAGTCCAACCGGAACCGTCAACCCAACATGCAACGGCTTTCTGTCGTACAGCCGTTACGCCCCCACGCGCACGCTCTTTCCCAGCGAGCAGTTTCACTTCCAAAGTACGTCCATCCGCCACTTCACTATGAATGGACGCGTCCTCTACATGGGTACGACCAGCCACCTCACAAACTTCAATGAGAGCTTCAACGGCCTCGACGCCCGGACAAAGAATCGAGTCGAGGATGTTACTGGCTCGGCCAATGCGCGCCGCATTAACGTAAATGCCGACTATGGCGCCACCTGGCAGGTGACGCCGAAGGTCGCGCTCAATGACATCTTCGACTTTTGGTATTTTCGCCAACCCGCGACCAACGTCTTTACCGAGACGGACTATGCCGGAACCTCGATGCTTCAGCCGCCTGGCGCCGCCACGACGACCACAACGCCTGACTACCAGGCGCTCAATCAGAAGACAAAGACCAATACCTTTTACGTCAATTGGGATGTCAGTCCTTATGCGCGCCTTATGTTGGGTTACCGCTATCGCAGCCGCATCATCACCGATGCGGGCGGCGACTTCATCCCTATCCATGAGAACTGGTCCCTCTTCGGCATAGTCTTCAGGCCCACGCCCCAGTTGCGCGCGAACTTTAATTTTGATTGGATGTATGCCGACAATTCATTTACTCGCATCAGCCCGCGCCAATTACAACACTACGTCTTGCGAACCAGCTACAAGGCGAAGACATGGCTCAATTTTTCCGGGACCATCAATATTCTGGAGGATCGTGACAATATCCAGACCGTAAATCACCTCGCCCACAACCGCGACTTTTCCTTTGCAACGGTTATTGTTCCCAGTGAAAAGTGGAGCATCGAGCTGAGCTATTCGTACGACGAAGTTTTCTCGACTACGCTCGAGTGTTATACCTCTACACCGGTCGTCGAGGGCACCCCGCAGGGACCGCCAGTATGTCAACAGGCGGGCCTGCCACTGGAAAGCAACGGTTATTACAACCAGCCGACCCAATACGGCTCGATCGGATTTGTATTTACCCCGGTGAAGAAGTTTCATGCGGTCGCCGGCTACCGCATGTCCGACACTGACGGCCAAGCACCGCCAATCAATAGTCGCCAAGTGCCAGGATCCCTACAGTCACAGTATCAAACCCCATACGGCACGCTGGCCTACGATCTCACCCCGAACTGGACCTGGAAGGCGAACTATGACTACTACAGCTACGGTGAAGGTACGCCGATCGGCCCTACCCTTCCGCGCAGCTTCCGCGGCAATGTCTACACTCTGGGAGTTCGCTATGCTTTCTAGTTCCCTTACGGGAATCATCCCTTCAAGCTTCAATAAGGAGTATTACCCATGCTGAAACAAATTATTTATGCGGTTGCCATTGGCCTGATCGCCTTCATTGGGAGCGTCACGAGCCTGGCTCAAACTACCGGTGCGGATACTTACAAAGCGAAGTGCCAGATGTGCCATGGGGCCGACGGGCTCGGCAATACACCTGCCGGTAAAGCCATGAATGCTCATCCATTCAACTCGCCGGATGTTCTGAAGGAATCGGATGCCGATCTGGCCACGATTATCAAGGGCGGCAAGAACAAGATGCCTGCATTTTCCGGAAAGCTTACCGATGCGCAAGTCACAGACGTCCTGCGATATATCCATACGCTGCAGAAGAAGTGATGGAACTGGCAAGCATGGAGCCTGTTAGGCGCACATGCACCCACTGACAAAATCGTCTAGAAGCAAGGAGCGGAGTGATGGAACTGACAGCTCGGAGGAATGAGGAACCCGAAGCTAAGAGTTCGGGGAGACGCTCGTTCGTGCTCGCTTTGTTTGGGCTGAGCGGAGCGGCGGTGGGTGCGCTGTTGGCCGTTCCGCTCTTGCGCTTCGTGACCTATCCGATGCGCAAGAGCGATACCGAAACTACCTGGTCAAACCTGGGGCCGCTGCAGGAATTTGCCTCTCTGACCGCGCCAACTTCAAAGACCATTACGCTGGAACGGCGCGACGCCTGGCAGAGCGCTTCATCCCAGACAGCGGTCTATGTGTTGCCGGCAAAGAATGGGCAAATTGCGGTGCTGTCACCCATCTGCCCACATCTGGGTTGCTCGGTGCGCTGGGTGGGTACTGACAATCAATTCGTATGTCCGTGTCATGGCGGGACGTTCACGGCGACTGGAGAGCGCATCGCCGGACCACCCCCTCGTTCCATGGACTCGCTAGAGTCCAAAGTCGAGGACGGCGTGTTGAAGGTGCGCTACCAATACTTCCGTCAATTAGTCCCTAACAAAGAAGTAATGGCCTGAAGGTAGGAAGCTCATGACGGATGAAACCAGACCCGAGCCGCACGCCCAACTTGACCTCAGACTCCGGCTGGCCAAATGGCTGGACCAGCGGACGGGCATCAATTCTGTGTTGCATGAAACCCTGGACGAGCCGATTCCGGGTGGCGCTAGTTGGGCTTACATTTTCGGCTCGGGATTGCTATTCCTCTTTGTTTCGCAGGTGATCACTGGCGTTTTTCTTGCCTTGTACTATGTTCCATCGGCAGACCATGCACACACCACTGTCGCTTACATTGTGAAGGTGGTCACGTCGGGATCATTCGTCCGCAGCATTCATGCCTACGGATCGAGTGGCATCATCATCCTCCTCTTGCTGCACATCGGCCAAACTGTCCTCTATGGGTCCTACAAGGGGCGTCGGGAACTCCTCTGGCTCTCCGGCTGCATTCTGCTAGCCCTGATGCTCGGCATGGCCTTCACCGGGTATCTTTTGCCCTGGGACGAGAAGTCATATTTCGCCAGCGCGGTGGGAACTAACCTTATCTCCGAAGTCCCGTTGATCGGGACGCCGCTACAACAGCTAGTGCGTGGCGGGGAACAGATGGGAACATTGACGGTCTCCCGCTTTTTTGTGTTACACGTGTTTGTAGTGCCGGCGCTGCTGATCGGCTTTATTGCGGCACATGTCTTCTTCTTCCGTAAAGCCGGCGCGGCGGGCCCAATCAAGGAAGATCCGGTGCACCCCAAGCTGCCCCCTGCCCCTTTCTACCCCGGCCAGGTAATCATCGATGCCGTGTTCGCTATCGCTCTCATCGCCGTCCTGGCCATCATTGCAAGCAAAATACCGATGGATCTGGGTCCGGCGGCTAATCCAGCAAATACGGCATTTGTACCACGCCCTGATTGGTATTATCGGCCAGTGTTTCAGTGGCTGAAGTACTTTAGCGGCCCCTGGTCTCTGATTGGTGGAATCATTCTTCCCGCGGTGCTTGCGCTGATCTTTGCCGCGGTCCCTTTTCTGGATCGACGCCTGGAGCGGCGTCCTTGGCGACGGCCCATCTCAGTGGGCGCGTTCCTGGTTTTCCTGTTAGCTTACATCTTCCTCGGTGTAGCCAGTTATCGGGATGACTTCAGGGATCCTGGAGTGGCGGCGCAGATACGCAAGCAGGATGAGGATACGAAGGCCTTCATGCAAAAACCCTTCGTGCCCGAAGCAGCCGCAGGAAGCGTGTCCGCTGCTCTGGCTTCTGCTGATCCAAAGGTGCTAAAGGGGCAGGCTCTCTTTCAGGCCAACTCATGTAGCTCCTGCCACGGGGAAGGAGGAGTAGGCACGGCCGCTGCGGGGCCTCTCACCGGCGTTGGCCAGAAATTTACGGACGCGCAGCTCATAGCACTTCTTCATGCACCCGACAGCAAGATGACAAACGGCGGGATGCAACCTATCGATCTGAAGGAGGATGACCTGGAGTCATTAGCCGCGTATCTCCGCCAGCTACACTGATTGGCACCGGGCGTACCTGGCCCAGAAGATGACCGAAGGGGGATGGGCCTTAGGGCATTCGCAAAGGCCGCAGAATGGCGTGGTCAGGATGTCTGGTCTGAAACACTGGTTATTTCTGGCGCTCCACAAGACATCCTTGTAGCCAAACTGATTGTGGTGGACGAAGTCCTCCAGTTCACGTCGGACGCGTAGATAAGGCTCTGCCGGGCCGCGCTCTGGCTGAAAGTGATGTCTTAATACGTCGTCATAAAATCCGCCCCGATCACGCCCAGCCGACCCACAATATGCGGACATTCTGCAAACCGGACCGATCGACGAGCCGCTCGTAGATTTGTTTCTTATAAAGGCGATACGCGTGATAGAGGCCGAGCGGATTATTCTTGCCGGTCCGTTTGTAATCCACCAATACTTCACGGCATGGCTTTCCGGGCGTCGGACATATCGTCCGGACGCGCATAACTATGAGCACGGATGGGTGCCCGGGCATTTTGCCGTTATTACTGAAAAGCCAATCTACGAAGGATACAGAAAACTATTGCCAGGCTCCGTTGCCTCCGGTAGAGTCGTTTATCGATATATCTATCATCGATACATGGCAACGGTAGGAAGGCAGTCTCGTGACAAGGAAGCGCCTGGTTTGGAGAATGGGGTTCGGTCGCGACATTCGCTGACCATGGCTGCCGGAATTCCAGGTGGCAAGTATCTCGGACACTTGAACGCAGAGAGATTCAACGCGGCAACTGTCCAACACGCCCGTTTTATTGCCAGGTGGGGAAATGCTCATGAAAAAGTTGCTGCTGTGTGCTATAGCCTGTGCCGTGCTGCTAGTGGGCGTTGGCAGGGCGTTGGCCCAGGCGTCTGATCCGAAGGACCTGACCGGTCAATGGCAAGGGACGGCGCAGGGTCCGCAGCAGGGACGGCGCGTGGTCTTCCTGGTGTCGAAGGCGGCCGGCGCCGGTTGGAAGACGGTCTTCAACTATATCGACCTGATCGCTCAGGGAACCGGTATTCCCAGGGCGGCTAATCTGACACTGCGGGGATCGGTCGTACAGATTCAGGTTCCAGGGAATGGCGGCAGCTACCTGGGGCAACTGAGCGCAGATGGCAACAGCATCACAGGGTCGTGGGCGCAGGGTGGCCCCAATATGACCCTGAATCTCGTGCGCACAAGCGCGGAGACGGCGTGGGAGGTTCCGAAGCCGCCTCCACCTCCCGCGCCAATAGCGGCCAATGCCGATCCGTCCTTTGAAGTGGCGACCATCAAACCCAGCGACCCCAATAATGCGGGCAAGGGATTCGGGCTTAGCGGGCGAAACTTTTCGACGCGCAATACCTCGCTGGATGACCTGATCGAGTATGCTTACGACGTTCATTTGAAGCAGATCGTTGGTGGGCCCGATTGGATGGACAAAGACAAGTTCGACGTTGGCGCAGTGCCCGACCAGGAAGGCAGTCCAAGCCATGAGCAGTTGAAGATAATGGTGCAGAAACTGCTGGCGGACCGGTTCCAACTTAAGTTCCACCATGATAAGCGGGAGCTTTCTGTCTATGTGCTTTCTGTGGCGGAGGGCGGCCCGAAGAACCTGACCAAGAGCGATCGTACGGATGACAAGTTCTCTATCCCGATCGGGCCAGCACCCGGCGGCCTCATGATGAGAGTCTTCAATGGGAACATGCGCGACTTTTCCGGCTTTGGGCTTCAGGGTGCGGTGCTGGACCGGCCCGTGCTGGACCAAACTGGACTTAAGGGCCGATATGACTTCGTGTTGACGTGGTTGCCGGGTGGAACGGAGTTTGGCGGGAGACTTCCACCACCGCCGCCGAGTGACAATCCTCCGCCGAACTTGTTTACAGCGATCCAGGAGCAGCTGGGGATGAAGCTAGCGGCAGTCAAGGCGCCGGCGGATGTTATGGTGATCGATAAAGCCGAGAAGCCTTCAGCGAACTAAAGCAGTCCGAAACTGCAGAGATCACTTGTCCGAGAATGGTTAGTCGGACACTTGCCCGGTCAGCAACCTTTATGTCATTGAGATTGAACGATCTGGCGGAGAGAGGGGGATTCGAACCCCCGGTAGAGGTGTTAGCCCCTACAACGGTTTAGCAAACCGCCGCCTTCAGCCACTCGGCCATCTCTCCAGGCTTACCTGCAGGGATTATATCCCGAAGCTGCCTTGCCCGGATTTTCTGTGGGCCGTTCGGGGGTCAGCGAGGAACCTGACACGCCTGGAGCCTCTAGCGATTTCCACCCAGATCAGAGGAAGTCTTGTTGTCCTTGAAGCGATTCGCGGCTTCGACCACTTTGGTGCGCGCGTAGGCCGCGTCGTGCCACCCTTTGACCTCCACACGCTTACCTTCCAGGTCCTTGTAGATGGCGAAGAAGTGCGTCATTTCTTTGAGCATGTGGGGATAAATCTCGGAGTAGTTCCACACGTCAGCATAGCGGGGATTGTTCTTGCCCACGGCCAGAACCTTCTCGTCCGGCACCCCCTGATCGAGCATTTCGAGCAGGCCGATCGGCCTCACCT
Organism: uncultured Acidobacteriaceae bacterium; assembly: GCA_963746595.1. Classification (GTDB taxonomy): domain Bacteria; phylum Acidobacteriota; class Terriglobia; order Terriglobales; family Acidobacteriaceae; genus PALSA-350. Next base: position 223,626 of record CAVVBS010000016.1, on the reverse strand, counting down.
GCATCACGCAGCCGGGAAAGCTGGGCGCGTCCACCAGCACCAGCACATCCAGTGGATCGCCGTCCTCGCTGAGCGTGGAGGGGATGAAGCCGTAGTCGCCGGGATAATGCACGGGCGAATAGAGGTTGCGGTCGAGGCGGAAGACGTGCAGCGTCTTGTCGTATTCGTACTTGTTGATGCCTTCGGCGGGAATTTCAATGACCGCGTTAATGACCTCGGGGCTCTTTTCCCCTACCGGCAGTTCAAGATAATTGGGCATGGATTTCTGTCCTCATGAGATCGGCGCTCCCGGGCGATGACGACAGGCGACGACGACAGCTCCGCAGCCGCTTTATCATAACTCAGGTGAAGAGGGTGTATCGCCGCGTTGGCTTAGAAGGAAAGCTTGGCGAGGTGCAAGCTGAGCTGGACGGGCCGGGTCCACAACAGGGACACAATGGGCTCGTGGTAACCTGCGGCCGCCAGGCGGCGTCGCGCGGCACCCAGCTCCGTGATGGCGCTAGAGTATTTCAAGCAGCTTCTCGATCAATTGGCGGTATCCCGTGGAGGCAATCACCGCGTCCACGCCATTGCGGAATTGCACCAGGCCGACGCCGCGCTGGTAGTCCATCGAGAGGCTGACAATTCGCTCCAGGGCCGTGGCCCGGGCGTCGTCCAGCGTCACCTCGACGTTTGTGGAAATATGTTCGCGGTGGTTCGTAGCCGGCTGCTTCAATTGAATCCCTCCCCCGAAGAATCAACAAGCAGTCGTCCAGATCCACCGCTTGTTTCGTAGCATAGCGGCTCTCGCGCCGCTGGCTACAACTATTGGGTAACAATGGCCGACATAAAGGTACTCGTGACTGGTAATACCTGAACCCCTCTGCCTCCCCGTCTCCGCCATTGTTGACCGCGTCAAATCAATGCTTTAGAAGATTCCTGACACAGCTCTTTTCTGCCCGGCCGCGGACCATCCTGGTGGCGGATACAGCGAAGGCCGAAATGCTTTAGTATCCATTACGGTTTGAAGACGCGGCTCCCGGAGAGCTGTGCGCGCGAAAGAGAAGCAAGGAGTCCGTGGATGGCCAAGCCGTCGAAGCAAATCAAGCTACTGAGCTGTGTTTTTCTGTGGTTGACACTGGTGCCGTTGGCATCGCATCTGGAGGCAAAGGTGACCAAGTCTGTGTTCGGCGATATGCCGGATGGAACCAAGGTGGAGATCTATACCCTGGAAGAGGGTGCGATTAAGGCGCGCGTCATGACCTATGGCGCGCGGCTGGTATCCCTCGAAGTACCCGATCGCAGCGGCAAGGTCGCCGACATTGTCCTCGGTTACGAATCCCTGGCGGGCTACACCGCCGATCCCAAGAGCTACTTCGGAGCCATCGTTGGCCGCTACGGCAACCGCATCGCCCATGCCACCTTTACCCTGGACGGCAAGCGCTATCAGCTTCCCGCGAATGACGGTGTCAACAGCCTGCACGGGGGAATCAAAGGCTTCGACAAGCTGCTATGGCAGGGGCACGAAATTCCCCATGGGGTCGAGCTCACGCTGGTCAGCAAGGATGGCGATCAGGGCTATCCGGGCACGTTGACTGCGCGCGTCCGCTACACGCTGGAGGGGCATGCGCTCAAGATCGAATACTTCGCCACCACCGATAAGGACACGGTTCTGAACCTGACCAATCACAGCTACTTCAACCTTGCCGGCGAAGGGCAGGGAACCATTCTCAACCACCTGGTGATGATTCCCGCAGACCGCTACACTCCCGTCGACTCCGGGCTCATCCCCACGGGAGAGCTGGCCCCGGTTGCAGGAACGCCCCTGGACTTCCGTCACCCAACAGCTATCGGTGCGCGGATCAATGACGATAACGAGCAACTCAAGTTAGGCGGGGGCTATGACCACAACTACGTCCTGAACGGCAAGATGGGCGTTTTGCAGGAGGCCGCGCGTGTGACCGAACCCACCACTGGGCGCGTCTTAACCGTGGAAACGACCCAACCCGGAGTGCAATTCTATTCCGGCAATTTTCTCGACGGAACCCTCCACGGGAAGCACGGTCACGTCTACGTCAAGCGCTCCGGCTTTTGCCTGGAGACCCAGCATTTCCCCGACTCGCCCAACCACCCCAAGTTCCCGACCAGCGAGCTAAAGCCCGGCGAAACCTACCACGAGGTCACAATCTTCACCTTCTCCACCGCCCCCTAAACCCTCCCCACCCAACAAGTGGCGGAGAGGAATGGGGGGCCCGCTTTCCCCCGGCCCTATGTTTGAGGATTTTTATTTAAAAACTTTGGAAGGGGCTTCCCCCGGATTTCCTGTGGACCTTCTCCACCCATGCCAAGCTGGGCCATCACCCTCAACTTTGTCATCCCGCCGTGGGAGCAGCCAACTTACCTGTGGCAGGTTGAGAAAGAAATGACAGCGCAAAATCGCCATGGATGCGAGGCCCGGAGGGCCGTCCGCCAAACGTGAGCCCAGCCCGGAAGGGCTGGGACCCAATCTCGAAGATGATCCCAGCGCTGTAAGCGCGGCACTCACCTGGGTCCGCTCGCACCTTTGTCATCCCGAGAGTCTGTTACTTTTTGATCTTTTCGTGTTTTTTGCACCCGACCAGATGTTCTTCAATCCCCTCCAGAAAGGCGTCATCCTGCCTGCCCCGGCGTGCCGTGGGAGCGAAGCGCCTCGCAGATCTATCGCATAACAGAGGGTTTTATGCGCGCAGTCGAAGAGCCTGTCCTGAGCGTAGCCGAAGGAACCCCGGCGATGCTTGTTGGCAGATGCTCTTCGGAGCTTTCCGGCCACAGACCACAAGGGAAATTAAAAAGTCACAGCCTCCGAGCGTAGCCGACCTGTCCCGGCGTGCCGCGGAGGGACCTGCTGTGCGCCCTTCCCTCTAACAACTTCCTACAGCTCCGCCCATCCTTTTGGCTTCGGCGCACCTCATGCGGCTTTCCTTAATGAAAGCCGCATGAAGTGCATCAACGCCACGAAACTTCGCAGGAAATCCGGAGTGTGGGGCACCCGTCATCTGTAGATAGGAAGGGTTGTTGAGAGACCCTTCAGGATTTCATCCCAGAAAATCCAACCCTCGGTCCACCGCCGCCCAAAATGCTAACCTCAAGTATTGAAGGCCAGCATGCCGGAAAAAACCCTACTACAGCACCACTCCACTGAACCCAACCCTGGTCTTTCCAGCGGCACCCGCTTTGTGCGCGCCTGCCTGCGCCAGCCGGTGGACCAGACGCCGGTGTGGTTCCTTCGCCAAGCCGGCCGCTACATGCCGGAGTACCAGGCCGTACGCCGTCACCACTCCCTATTGGAGATCTGCAAAAAACCCGAGCTGGCCGCCGAGGTGACCATCACGGCCGCGGAGAAGCTCGGACGTCGATGCCGCCATCATCTTCGCCGACCTGCTGTTACCCCTGGAGGGCATGGGCCTCGATTTCGAATTCCTGGCTGGCGAAGGCCCCGTAATCCACCACCCCGTGCGCACCGCCGCCGATGTCGAAAACCTGCGCATCGATCGCGCGCACGAGCTTGGCTACGTGGCCGAGGCCATCCGCAAGGTCGTGGCCCACTTCCAGGATCGCATCGGCATCGTCGGATTCTGCGGAGCGCCCTTCACCCTGGCCAGCTACATGATTGAGGGCGGCGGGTCGCGCAATTACATCTTCACCAAGACCCTCATGTACCGGGAGCCATCCGTCTGGCAACTCCTGCTTGAGAAGCTGGCTTCCGTGCTGGCCGAGTACGCGGCCCAGCAAGTGGAAGCGGGAGCTGACGTCATCCAGATCTTCGATAGCTGGGCCGGCGCTCTCAGCCCGGCCGATTACCGCGATTTCGTCCTGCCCGTGACCACCCGGTTAGTGCGTAAGGTGCAGGCGCTGGGCGTGCCGGTCATCTACTTCGGCGTGGACACCGCGACCCTTCTGCCCGCCATGCGCGAGACCGGCGCCGACGTAATTGGTCTCGATTGGCGGGTTCCCCTGGACCAAGGCTGGTCCGCCCTGGGCCACGCGGTTGCCGTGCAAGGCAACCTCGACCCCATCACGCTCTTTGCCGGTGAGGACCTGCTCCGCGAACGTGTGCGCCAGATACTCGCCCAGGCCGGCGGACGTCCCGGACACATCTTCAATCTGGGGCACGGCATAGTTCCCGGCACTCCGGTTGAAAATGTGCAGCGCGTAGTGCAGTACGTGCGCGAGTTCAGCGCCGTCCCCAGTCCAACGACGGGAGGCCCTTCCCATGCCTGATGCAGCATCTCATCGCCGCGCAGTTCTGTTGCTCGCCCATGGAACCCCCGAGTCGCTCGACCAGATTCCTGAGTACCTGCGCAATGTCACCAGCGGGCGGCCTATGCCTGCATCCGTGGTTGAGGAGATTCGTCACCGTTACAGTCTCATTGGGTCGAGCCCGCTGACCGAGCTGACCATGGAGCAAGGGCGCTTGCTCTCAGACGCGCTCAACCTCCCGGTCTATGTGGGCATGCGCAACTGGAAGCCATACATCGCCGACGTGGTGCGCCAGATGCGTGAGGACGGCATTACCTCGGCGGTTGCCATTTGCCTTGCACCCCAAAACTCCCGCACCAGCGTAGGACTTTATCGCCGGGCCGCCTTTGCCGAGGCAGCGGGCGCCATCGAGATGGACTTCATCGACGGCTGGGCCGACCATCCCCAACTCGCGCAGGCCTTTGCCGAACGCCTGCAGCCGGCGTGGCAGGGTCTCTCGGCCCGCATTGGTTCCATGGCGCCGGTGCTCTTTACCGCGCACAGCGTCCCCTGCAGAACCATTCAGGTGCAACCGGTCGTCGCTGGGCAGCAGGATCCCAAACCTGACCTTGGTCCGGACCCATATCCGGTGGAAGCCAAGCGCACCGCGGCCAATGTGGCCGCACTGCTCGCTCCCTTGGGCCTCACTGACGCCGACTGGTTTTTCGCCTTCCAGAGCCAGGGCATGTCGGGCGCTACTTGGATCGGTCCCACGGTAGAGGACACGCTGACTGCCATTCGCCAGGAGGGCCATTCGGCGGTCGTGATTCAGCCCATCGGCTTCCTCTGCGACCACGTCGAAATCCTTTACGACATCGATATCGGCTTCCGCGATTTCGCGGCCGGCATTGGCCTTGAGGTGGTGCGCCCGCAGTCGCTCAACGACTCCCCTCTGCTGACGGCGGCGCTCGAGGACTTGGCCCGCCACGGCTTCGCTCGCCTCGCTGCGCAGCCTCTCTCCTCATCCGTCGCCGCCGTATGAGCAGTGGTGCAGCTCCGCCCAAACGCATTGCCGTTGTGGGGGGTGGAGTCAGCGGTTTGGCCACCGCCTATCAACTGGCCTGCGATGGCGTGGAGTGCATCCTTTTCGAAGCGTCAGACCGCCTGGGCGGCATCGTGGAGACGGTTCGCAGCCAGGGTTTTGTCATCGAGTGCGGACCCGATTCCTGGGTCACGGAAAAGCCCTGGGCCCGCGAACTTGCAGTGGAGCTGGGCCTCGAAGACCAGATCATCGCCTCCAATGATCAATGGCGGCGCACGTATGTGCAGCAGGGCGGTGACCGTTTAGTCCAGCTCGTTCCCATTCCTGACGGCATGCGCATGATGATCCCGTCGAGGTGGGGTCCGCTGTTGGATTCGCCGCTATTCAGTTGGCAGGCCCGGCTTGCCTATCTGCGGGAGCCAAAGCGGGCTGCCGAGCTCAAAGCATCTGCCCCCGATGAGGATGAATCCGTAGCTGACTTTGTGCGCCGCCACTTTGGAGAAGAAGTGGCCCGCACCATAGCCGGTCCGCTGCTGTCTGCAGTCTTCGGAGGCGACATCGCGCAGCTCAGCGTGCGCGCTGTCATGCCCGCCTTCGTCCGCATGGAAGCGGAGGAAGGCAGCCTAATCCAGGCTGTGCAGCGCCGTGTGCCGCAATCCCCTCAAGCCATCTTCACCACGCTCACCGGTGGGCTGGAGACGCTGATCGAGCGCATGGTTTCGAGGTTGCCATCCAACTCTTTGCGCTTGCGCGAGCCAGTCCTGCGGATCGAGACGGATCGCGGAAGTTGGAAGCTGGTAACCGAGGGCGGTGAAGATCGTTTCGATGCGGTCGTGTTGGCCACACCGCTACAAGTAACCCGCGCGTTGCTGCAGCCGCTCGAGAATGGCGCACGCATAGCCGGCTTGCTGCCCCAGCAGGCCACCTCGGCCATCGTAGTGGCCCTTGCCTTCGCACCCGCGCAAGCAGCGCGCATGCGCATCCCGCGCGGTTTCGGTTTCGTAGTTCCCCAGGCTTTCGGCCCCGAAAGCGGGTCCTCGCAACAGTTGCTGGCCTGCACCTTCGTGCATCAGAAATTTCCCGGCCGCGTCCCCGAGGGGGCAATGCTGCTGCGGGCCTTCTTTGGCGGCCACTCCGCCGATGCGCTGCTGGGCGAAACGGACGATAAGCTCGTAGAGCGCGCGCGCTTACAACTGAGCCGCGTCCTTGGTCCGTTGCCCGAAGCCTCGGAAACGCTCGTGCGCCGCTGGCCACACTCGATGCCGCAATATGTGGTCGGCCACCTGGACCGTATGACTGAGCTCGAATCGCTGCTCAGCGCAATGCCCGGTCTTCACCTGATCGGCAGCGCCTATCACGGAGTGGGATTGCCCGACCTCATCCGCCAGGGCCGGGCCCTAGCTCGTGGCGTTTCGCTACCAGTCCGGAGGGACGGCTAAGAGTCAGTCTTGTCCCAATTAGCCTTTTTGACTCTCGATCCATCTCCACCCATGCCAAGGCGCGCCACCGCCCTCAACTTTGTCATCCCGAGAGTCTGTGACTTTTTGATCTTTTCGTGTTTTTTGCACCCGACCAGATGTTTTTCGATCCCCTCCAGAAAGGCGTCATCCTGCCTGCCCCGGCGTGCCGTGGGAGCGAAGCGCCTCGCAGATCTATCGCATAACAGAGGGTTTTATGCGCGCAGTCGAAGAGCCTGTCCTGAGCGTAGCCGAAGGAACCCCGGCGATGCTTGTTCGCAGATGCTCTTCGGAGCTTTCCGGCCACAGACCACAAGGTAAATTAAAAAAGTCACAGCCTCCGAGCGCAGCCGACCTGTCCCGGCGTGCCGTGGAGGGACCTGCTGTGCGCCTTTTCCCCTAACAACTCCCGACAACTCTGTCCATCCACCCCCACCATGCCAAGGCGTGCCACCGCCCTCAACTTTGTCATCCCGCCTGCCCCGGCGCGCCGTGGGAGCGTAGCCGACCTGTCCCGGCGTGCCGTGGAGGGACCTGCTGTGCGCCCTTCCCCCTAACAACTCCCGACAACTCCGTCCATCCATCTCCACCCGTGCCAAGGTGGGCCATCACCAATTTTCGTAGGAGCAAAAAGAAACCGGCCAATTCCATCCTGCTGGAATCGGTTGGTCTTGCGTCGTAGCACGATGCCCTTAGTTGTGAAAACCTAGAGAGCGTTGCTAACTTCCGGATATATCAGGAACTTACTCCCATTTAGTACCCGAATTTGCTTCTACTTAATAAGACCAAGCAATGATTAAGCCAAACCAGAAAGTCGTAATTGTCGGAGCCGGCCCGGGTGGCTTGGCCGCCGCTATGTTGCTTGCCCGCTCGGGTGTCGACGTCACCGTAGTGGAACAGCGCGCCGTCGTCGGCGGCCGCACCTCCACCATGGAGAGGAACGGCTTCAAATTCGATACCGGGCCAACCTTCTTTCTCTACCCCAGGGTTTTGCGCGAGATTTTCTCTGCCGCCGGCCGAGACCTCGATGAAGAGATCCCCATGTACCGGCTGGATCCCCATTACCGCCTGGTCTTCGGCGCGGGCGGAGAGCTGCTGGCTACGCCGGACGTGCGACGCATGGAGCAGGCGATCGCCCAACTCAGCCCGGACGACGCCCGCGGCTTCCACCGCTTCTTCTGCGACAACCGCAATAAGCTGGAGAAATTTACACCCTTTCTGGAATCGCCCTTCGAGAGCTGGCGAGATCTGGCCAAGCTTGACATGCTCAAGCTCCTCCCGCTGCTGCGTCCCTGGCGCTCGCTCGATTCTGACCTGCAAAGCCATTTCAAAGATGAGCGTATTCGCCTCGGCTTCAGCTTCCAATCCAAATATCTTGGGATGTCGCCGTTCACCTGCCCCAGCTTATTCAGCATTCTTTCCTTCCTGGAGTATGAGCACGGAGTCTTTCATCCCGTGGGCGGTTGCGGAGCGGTCACCAAAACCATGGCTCGGATCGCCGAAGAACTGGGCGCTCGGGTGCTACTCAACGAGCCGGTAGAAGAAATGATTTTTGCCGGCCGCAAATGCACCGCGGTGCGCACCGCGAACCGCACGCTGGCTGCCGATGCCGTGGTGGTCAATGCGGACTTCGCCCAGGCCATGCAGCGCCTGGTGCCGGACAGCATTCGCCGCCGTTGGACTGACAGCAGGATCGAGAAGAAGCGCTTCTCCTGCTCCACCTTCATGCTCTATCTAGGCATTGAAGGACGGTATGACGAGGTCTCCCATCACACCATCTACCTGGCAGAAGATTACCGGCAGAACCTGCGCGATATAGAAGAGCTGCACCAGCTCTCGGACGACCCTTCCTTCTATGTGCAGAATGCCTGCGTCACCGACCCGTCTCTGGCGCCGAAGAAGATGAGCACGCTTTATGTCCTGCTGCCGGTGACGCACGAGCATCGCAATGTCGACTGGAACGCGCAAAAGGCACGCTTTCGGTCGCTGGCCCTGCAGCAGCTGGAAAAGATCGGCATCAAAGACTTGGAACGGCGCATTCGCTTTGAGAAGGTGGTCACGCCGGCCGATTGGCGTAGGGAGTTCGCATTGCACAAAGGGTCTACCTTCAGCATGGCGCACAATCTAAGGCAGATGCTCCATCTGCGGCCGCACAACCGGTTTGAAGACCTGGACCGCGTTTACCTGGTCGGAGGCGGCACCCATCCCGGCAGCGGGTTGCCGGTAATCTTCGAGTCGGCCCGCATCACCACCCGGCTGTTGCTCGAAGACCTGAAGGTCGAACCCCAGTGGGATGCCACTCCAGCGCTGGCTGAGGCTGCCCTGTACGAAGCTGCGTCGTGAAATGGCGGCAGGGTGCACAATCAACAGTATGCCGCTGAAGATCGAGCGAAGCCCCGTTGCTGACCAGCCATCGCTGTCCCAGTCCGCTGTGCTCGGCCACGCGCGGGCAGCGCAGCGCGCGTGGGCACAGACTACCTTGCGAGCGCGTCTGGCCATTCTGCGCCGGACGCGGCACCGCATCGCGACCAAGGCAATCGAAATCGCTCGTTCTGTGCCCCGCAGTGTGCTCTGACGATCAGCCCGGCGCGCTGCATCGCACCGTGGCTGATACGTTAGTCTCTGAGGTGCTGCCGCTGGCCGAGGCCTGCAGATTTTTAGAACGAGAAGCCCGCTGGATTCTCGCGGGCCAGCGGCTCAGCACGCACACTCGGCCCTTCTGGCTTCGCCGGGTCAGTGCGGAAACCCGCCGCGAGCCGCTCGGCGTGGTGCTCATTATTGCTCCCGCGAACTATCCACTATTTCTCCCCGGTGTGCAGGCATTGCAGGCGTTGGCGGCCGGCAACGCCGTTCTGTGGAAGCCCGCGGCCGGCGGCATGGCTGCGGCGGAGGCACTGCGCGATGTCCTGGTAGGGTGCGGTCTCGATCCCGCTTTGCTGCAACTGCTGGACGAATCTCCCCAGGCGGCCGAGGATGCCATCGCTGCCGGCGTGGATAAAGTCTTTCTCACCGGCTCCTCAGCCACCGGCACCGCCGTTCTTAGTCAATTGGCAGCGCATCACACGCCCGCCGTCATGGAACTTTCGGGCTGCGATGCGGTCTTCGTGCTGCCCGGCGCCGCAGTGGATCGTGTGGCCGCGGCGTTGGCCTTCGGACTACGGCTCAACGGATCCGCCACCTGCATGGCGCCGCGCCGCCTTTTCCTGGTCGGCGACCATCCTGGCCTTGTGCCGGCAATGCTGGATGCGTTCAAGGCTCTGCCTCCCGTCGCGCTGCCTCGCGCGCACCCAAGCTCAACTTGCAGATCTGCTCGAAGACGCCCGGCGTCTGGGTGGCTCGCTGCTGGTGGATGGATCGGTCGAAGAACTTCGCTTCGCCGTGATCAGCAGAGCAACGCCTGAGATGCGCATTGCGCAGAGCGATATCTTCGCGCCCGTGCTTTCCATCTTCGATGTGGCGGACACGGACGCTGCGATCGCCGCGCACGCGCCCTGTCCTTACGCGCTCACTGCGGCTATCTTCGGGCCGGAGAGCGAGGCGCATGCCTTGGCTTTGCGGCTCCCGGTCGGCACCGTACTGATCAACGACCTGATCGTCGCCACCGCCGATCCCCGGGTAAGTTTCGGCGGGCGCAAAGCCAGTGGCTTTGGCCTCACCCGCGGCCGCGAAGGTTTGCTCGAAATGACCGCGCTCAAAACGGTCGTCGCACAGCGCAGCCGCGATCTGCGCGCTTATCGCCCCACGACGCCGGAGCATGAGCCGTTTTTTGCCGCTTACCTCGAGGCCGTTCACAGTGGTAGCTGGCGTGCGCGTTGGCATGGACTGCGCCGCCTCTTACGTGTTGCATCCAAGCTCGATTGAGGAGAAATCCATCATGCGTGTCGCAGTGATCGGTTCAGGATTAGGAGGACTTTCCGCCGCTTGCACCCTGGCCGCGCGCGGCTACCAGGTCGAGGTCTTCGAGAAGAATCCATGGCTGGGCGGCAAGGCCGCGGTGCTGGAGGAGCAGGGTTTCCGCTTCGATATGGGCCCCACGATCCTGATTCAGCCCTCGGTGCTGCGGCGTATCTTCTGTGAAGCCGGGCGCAACATGAATGACTATCTCGACATGGTGCGTCTCGATCCGCAGTGGCGCTGCTTCTTCGATGACGGCACGGTTCTGGATCTGAAAGACGACGTTCGCGAGATGGCCGCTTCGCTCGAAGGCAGGGAACCGGGGCTAGGCGCGCGCTTTACTGCGTTCATGGAGCTCTCCGAAAAATTGCACACCATCTCCGACAAGTTTTTCTTTTGGAAGTCGGTGGGCTCGATGCGCGACACCTTCGATATCGGCGGCAGCTTCCAGCTCTCGGTGCTCAAGGATGTTCTGAGCATGCGCCTGGGACAAAGCGTCTCCGGAACCATTCGCGCGTTCATCAAGGATCCGCGCGTGGCCCAGATGCTCGATCATTATGTGCAGTACGTGGGCTCATCGCCGGATAACTCTCCTGCCATCCTTTGCTCCATTGGTCACATGCAGGCCGAACAGGGCATCTGGTATCCGAAGGGAGGAACGCGCGCCGTGCCCCAGGCGCTGGTTCGTCTGGGCACTGAGTTGGGTGTGCGCTATCACACCTCGATCGAGATCATGCGCCTGCTCGCTGAGGACGGCGCGATCACCGGGCTGGAGACAAGCAAAGGGGAGCAGCATCGCTTCGACGCCGTGGTCTCGAATGAAGACGCGGTGCGCACTTATCGCGAGCTGCTGGGGGGCGCCGTTGCCGATCGCTTCGACAAGCGCAGAGAGTACGAGCCTGCTTGTTCTGGCGTGGTGCTTTACCTCGGTCTCAAGCAGCGCTATGAGCATCTGGCGCACCATGACTTTGTTTTTTCCCGCGATCCGCACGAGGAGTTTCACCACATCTACGATCTCGCTGATCCAGCGCCGGACCCGACCTGCTATCTCGCCTCCACCTCGATCACCGATCCGACCACCGCGCCTGCGGGAGGCGATGCGCTTTACGTGCTGGTGCACACGCCGTTTCTGCGTCCCAAGCATGACTGGTCAAAGATGTTTCCCGCTTATCGCCAGGTGATTCTGAACAAGCTCAAGAGCACCGCCGGCCTGGCCGATATTGAAGAGCGCATCGTCTTTGAGCGTGCGCTCACGCCGGTCGACATTCACCATCGATACAAGGTGCTGAACGGAGCGATCTACGGTATCTCCAGCCACGGCCGTTGGAATGGAGCCTTTAAGCCGGCCAACGCCAGTCCTGACCTGGAGGGTCTGTACCTGGCGGGAGGGGCAGCCCACCCCGGACCAGGCATGCCGATGGTGATGATGAGCGGATGGATCGCCGCCGACACGCTCGATCAGCACTATCGCGGAGTGGACGCCGCCGTCTCCGCGCGCAAACAGGCCGAGCAACTACTGGCCTATGCTTGAGATGTTGCTTGTCGAGCTGGACGTTTTTTCTGGCCCGTTCTCTGAGATACTGCTTTCCTCCTGGACGGGTGCCCCACGTTCGCCAAGGCGTACGTGGGTGGAAAAAGACGGGGGCGTAGCCCCCTCGACCGCTTTGCAGAGGTAAGTGCGGGTGAGTGGTTCAGAGAAAGCATTGGAAAAACAACGTTCTCGGCCCACGTACGCTGAGGCGACCCGGATTTCCTGTACGTGGCTCCTTCCATCTCTACGTGTGCGGCTTTCAGTGAGGAAAGCCGCATGAAGCTCGACCCACGCCAACAAGCTCCGCAGGAAATCCGGGGGGACGTGGGGCACCCCTCCATCTCCGAGAAGGGCATCTCCGAGAGAACAGTCGACCAGAGATCTATCTCCAATAGAACCATCTCTGGAAAGGGCAACGGAGACCGCTCTGCATTGGTTCGTCCGTCGCGCCGCATGCTGGCATTCTTTGCCGGTTATCTGCAGTGGTATATCGGCCGCCACTTTCACGCGATGCGCCTGGCAAATGGCGACCGCTTTCCTAGCGCGACTGGCCCACTGATCGTCTATGCCAATCATGCCTCGTGGTGGGATCCGCTCTCGCTCATCGTGATCTCGCGCCACTTTCTCCCCGACGCCTGCCACTATGGGCCCATGGACGCCGCCGCATTGAATCACTACGGAATGTTTCGCAAGCTCGGCATGTTTCCGGTCGAAAGCGGAACCCCCCGGGGAGCCGCCCAGTTCCTCCGCGCCGCACGCGAGATCCTCTCCACGCCGAACTCCGTCCTCTGGGTCACTCCTGAGGGGCGCTTCACCGACATGCGCACCCGGCCGGCAGTCTTCCGTCCCGGCCTGGCTGCGCTGGTGGCTCGGACCGGCGCCTGCACCCTGGTGCCTCTGGCGCTTGAGTACACCTTTTGGGATGAGCGCCTGCCGGAGATACTCATCTCTTGCGGCGAGGCGATCAAGATTCCCGACGGACGGTTGCACACCGCCGCGGAGTGGAGCGAGCAGTTGGCTGCCGGTTTGGCCGCCGTCCAGGACGAGCTCGCGCGCTGTCCAAGCTACGTGACCCGGCGCTTTTTACCACCGTTCTCTCCGGCACGGTTGGCATTGGTGCGGTCTATGATGCTTGGAAGAGGCTCCTCGCACTGTTGGGTGGGCGCGCGTATCAGGGGAGCCACGGGAGCATCCGCCGCTTATGAATAACGCATGGCTCGTTGGACTCGCCTTCTGCTGCGCGATTGTGCCCGCCGCGCTCTGGGTGTGGAACATGCTGCTCTATCGCGAGCCAGAGGCCGGCAGCTGTGCGGAAATGGGACACTGCGTTCTGCCGGATCCCGTCTCGGTGCTCATCCCCGCCCGCAATGAAGAACGCGTCATCGCCGCATCGCTGGCCAGCCTGCTCGCCTCGCGCGGAGTCCAGATCGAGATCATTGTGCTCGATGACTCCTCGACCGATCGCACGGCGGAGATCGTACTCAGCTTTGCCGCGCGCGATCCGCGGGTGCGCCTCGAGTCTTCGCCTCCGCTGCCGCGTGGCTGGAATGGCAAGCAACACGCCTGCCACGCGCTCGCGGGCATGGCCCGCTCCAACATCCTGTGCTTTCTCGACGCCGATGTGCGTCTTGCTCCTGACGCGCTCGCCCGCATGTCCGCGTTCCTGGCGCGCTCCGGCTCTGACCTGGTCAGCGGTTTTCCCCGGCAGGAGACGGAAACTCCGCTGGAGTGGCTACTGCTGCCGCTGATTCACTTCGTGCTGCTTTCCTATCTGCCGCTGGCCGGCATGCGGGCCTTGTCTGCGCCCGGCTTCGCGGCCGGCTGCGGTCAGTTCCTCATGGTGCGTCGCGATGCCTATCGCAAGACCGGCGGCCACGCGCAGATCCGCGCAACGATGCATGACGGGCTGCTGCTACCGCAGCTCTTTCGCCGTCATGGTCTGCGCACCGATATTGCCGACCTGACCCATCTTGCCACTTGCCGCATGTACCACAATGCGTCTGAGGTTTGGCAGGGTCTGGCCAAGAATGCCACCGAAGGGATGGCTTCGCCTGCGCGTATCCTGCCTTTTACTTTCCTGCTCTTCTGCGGCCAGATTCTTCCTCTTCTGCTGGCCCTTTCGCTGCTCTTCCACGGCACGGGACAGGTCGCTCCGCGGCTGTACAGCAGCGTCGGAGAGTCGCTCATACTGGCCGCCCTGGCAGCGTCTTTTGTGCCACGCTTGCTTTCCGTCTGGAAATACCGCCAACCCCTGCTCAGTGCCTGCCTGCATCCGCTGGGCGTCGCTGTACTGCTCACGATTCAGTGGTATGCCTTGCTGCGCAAGCTTGCCGGTCAACAAGTCACCTGGAAAGAGCGCGCCTACCGTGTGGGGTAAGACTTCGTGGGCAACCGTTCCTCTCATGAGAGCATTTCAATTCTTATGATAGGTGACAGTTGGTCTCCTGATGGCCACGGTCCTGTTCTTTCCCGGTAGAGGAAATGCGCAGCAGAATGGCGCCGACTTTAAGCACCGCCTGGCGCAGGCCCGACAGCAATATTTTGCCGACCTTCAAGGCAGATCGTGCAGCCGAAGCCCAGGCGCGTGCCAGCTTCGCCGCGTTATCGCGGGACTACCCGGACAACCCAGTAGTGAATGCCTACAGCGGTAGCCTGGAGCTTCTGGATGCTGCGCGCACCTGGGCGATGTGGGACAAGCGCAGACTGGCCAATGAGGGTCTGGCCAAAATGGATCAGGCGGTCAACCGGGAGCCCGGAGAACTGGAAGCCCGCTTTATTCGTGCCGCGTCCACGTGGCATCTTCCTTTCTTTTACAAGCGGCGTGCGCAGGCTGCGGATGATTTTAGTTACATCGCGCCTCGAGCCGAGGCCGCTGTGGCGAAGGGAACTCTACCCCCCGAGCTAGCGGCTGCAGCTCTCGATTACTACGGTCAGGTCCTGATCGACCGCAGCGACAATCACGGTGCCAAACAAGCCTTCGAAGCCGCAGTTCGTATCGATAGCTCCAGCCCCGCCGGGCGCGACGCCTCAAAGCGCCTCCGCACCGAATAGTCCTCACTGCCAAGATTCTTACTCCACTAACAAAACGTCAAGGTTCGAACCAATCTTAGATTTGTCATCCCGACCGGAGCGTAGCGCAGTGGAGGGACCTGCTGTGCGCCTTTCCCCCACGCAAATGCCAGGTACTTTCTCCACTAACAAAACGTTAAGGTTCAAACCAAGCTTAGATTTGTCATCCCAACCGGAGCGGAGGGACCTGCGGTGCGCCTCTCCCCCACGCAAATGCCGGGCAACTTACTCCACTAACAAAACGTCAAGGTTCAAACCAAGCTTAGATTTGTCATCCCGACCGGAGCGTAGCGCAGTGGAGGGACCTGCTGTGCGCCTTTCCCCCACGCAAATGCCAGGTACTTTCTCCATCAACAAAACGTCAAGGTTCGAACCAATCTTAGACTTGTCATCCCGACCGGAGCGGAGGGATCTGCGGTGCGCCTCTCCCCCACGCAAATGCCGGGCAACTTACTCCACTAACAAAACGTCAAGGTTCAAACCAAGCTTAGATTTGTCATCCCGACCGCAGTGGAGGGACCTGCTGTGCGCCTTTCCCCCACGCAAATGCCAGGTACTTACTCCACTAACAAAACGTCAAGGTTCGAACCAATCTTAGATTTGTCATCCCGACCGGAGCGGAGGGACCATTCCCAACGAACGATGGGTGCCCCATTCAAGCTTTGGCTTGAGTGGGATACAACAACCATCCACCCGAAGTTCGCTTCCTCACTCTCCGCTCTTAAGTGGTTTGCGCGCGAAGTAATAGAGCGAACCGGCCAGCAAGGCAAACATCAAAACCGACACCCAATCGTGATGCAGGGGATTGGTGGCTGGGAACAGCAGCACATCCTCCTTGCCCGCAGCGGTTTCATAAAGCTTCAGCGCGACGCCCATCAGCCCCACGATGCCGCCGGCCGCGATCAGCCCGCTGGCATAAAGCGAGCCCGGACTGATCTCACTCTCGCGTTTCGATCGTATCCCCGCGTGCTTTATCCACCGCGCGATCGATCATCCACCGCACGATGCCACCGGCGAAGATGGCGAGCGTGGTCGCGATGGACAGATACGCGCCCACCGCGAAGGACAAGGAACGAATCCCCAGCAGTTCCACCGCAATGACCAGGAAGACGCCCAGCAGCACCAACCCCCAAGGCAGCTTGCGGCCCAGGATTCCGTTGACCACCGTGGCCATCAGCCGCGCTTGCGGCGCCGCGGCCTTCTCGCTTCCAATTCCCTGGATCCACTGCACCTCGATCTGCTGTGTCTGCGGATTGTAAAGATACTTGCCGTCCGCCAGCTCAGGCGAATTGAGCGCGTTCAGCAACACATAGCCATTGCCTGGACGGGTATCGACCGTCTTATCGCCTTGGATTACGCGGATCTGCGCCTGATGAAAGTGCTGCTCCTCAATCTGCACCCCACTGTGAGCGACGGCCATATCCCACGGCCTCGCGGTCTGGCGGAACTCCGCCAGCCCCTGGTTCATCAACTGCAAGCGTCGCTCCGATGGCCAGCGTGGAGACGCAGGCGCCGACCACCAAGGCGATCTGCTGCTTGCGCGGGGTTGAGCCGATCAGGTAGCCGGTCTTGAGATCCTGCGAAGTATCGCCCGCGTTGGCGGCCGCGATGCACACCACGCCACCGATGGTGATGGCCAGCGCGCCGAAGGCCGGCGCCGTCCACCCGTTCACCAGAAAAATCGCGGAGGTCGCCATGAGCGTGGCGATCGTCATACCCGAGACAGGATTCGAAGAGCTGCCAATCAACCCCACGATGCGAGAGGAAACGGTCACGAAAAGAAATCCGAAGATCGCCACCAGCACCGCGGCCGCCAGGTTAGCGAGCCAGCTCACCTGCGCTCCCGGCACGGGCTTGAAGGTCAGAAAGAAAAACATCATCAACACCAGAACGACAGATCCGCCGACCACCACGCTGAAGGGCAGATCGTCGTCCGTGCGCAGCGGAGCGCTCTTCACGCCACTACTCGGGCGCAGATTTCCGGCAGCGGCGCGCAAGGCGCCAAAGATCGTCGGCATGGTCTTGATCAGCGTGATCAGCCCAGATGCAGCGACCGCGCCGGCGCCCATGGGGCGGATGTAGGAAGCCCAAAGATCGCTGGGAGACATCTGCGCGATCGGCTTGGTCCCGGGATAGATCGCCTGAGGGAAATGGGAGCCAAAAAAGTAGATGGCGGGCATGAGCACCAGCCAGGAAAAGACGCCTCCGGAAAAAAGCAACCCGGCAACTCTGGGCCCGATGATGTAGCCCACGCCGAGGTATTCAGGCGTGACATCGGCGCGGATCGCGGAACCCTTCAGCCACTGTGGCTGATAGTCAGGCGTGCCCGGCCACGCGCCGAAGAGATTTTCATTCTGAAATAAAGTGTAGATTCCGCCTAAGCCGAGACCGAGAAAGACCCGCCCAGCGAAGGAGCCGCCGCGCTCACCCGCCAGCAGGACATCGGCGCAGGCTGTGCCTTCGGGGTAGGTGAGCCGGCCATGCTCCTCGACAATCAATTGTCGCCGTAACGGGATCATAAAGAGCACGCCCAGCAGGCCGCCCAGCAACGCCAATATAAATATGCGCGAGTACTGCAGGTTGAAGCCGAGAAAGATCAGCGCCGGCAAGGTGAAGATCACGCCGGAGGCGATCGACTGCCCGGAATTGCCGGTGGTCTGAACGATGTTGTTTTCCAGGATCGAGGCCCGGCCGAATGCCCGCAGGACGCTGATCGAAAGCACGGAGATGGGAATCGACGCCCCCACCGTCAAACCCGCGCGCAGCCCGACATAGACGGTCACCGCGCCGAAGAGCAGTCCAAAGATGCACCCCAGCACCAGTGCACGGGGGGTCAGTTCAGGGCGCGTCTCAGTCGCGGAGACGAAAGGTTGAAAAGTTGGTGGCGTTGCCGGCACTCAGTGGTCCTCCCAAAGGAACCCGGATTTCCTGTACGAGGCCCCATCCAGCAGCCGCGTGTGCGGCTTTCTTTAACGGAAAGCCGCGTGAAGTTGGTTAGCCTCACCAAGCCCCACAGGAAATCCGGGATTGCAAACAACTGTATCTCGACTTGGCCGAATCGGCTTTAATCTAACTTATGACCCTCCGCAAGCTGCTCGCCTACGGCGCTATCTACTTCCTATGGGGTGCATCGTTCCTGGCTATTCGCCAGGTGGTCGCGGTGACTGCCACCCTTCTTTGCGGCCTGCTTCCGATTTCTGTGCGCGGGCGCAATTCTCTATGGCTACAGCCGCTGGCGCGGGATGCCGCAGCCCAACCGGCGGCAGTGGATGGGTACCGCGATACTCGGCCTGGTCATGTTTGCCGGCGACTACGGTTGCCTTTTCTGGGCGGAGAAGGAAGTGCCTTCGGGCTTGGCAGCCGTGATCGCGGCCACCATTCCGGTCTGGGTGCTGCTGGCGGAGTGGTGGTTTTCCGGTGGGCAACGGCCGAATGCAAAGGCCCTGGCCGGCATCGTGCTGGGCATTTCGGGCGTCGTTCTGCTCATGGTTCCCACGGGCTTTCATCAGAGTCGTTTCAGTACATCGGCACTGGTCCTGCTATTGGGGTGCTTCTTCTGGGCAGGAGGTACGATCGCCAGCCGCCACCTCGATCTGCCGCGGCAACTCAGCATGAGCTCCGGCCTGCAGATGCTCTGGGGAGGGAGCTTTCTCTTTCTGCATATCCGCGGGGACCGGGGAGCTGGGCATGCTGCCGCGTCTCTCCCGGCAATGGAATTGGCATCTTGCGTTCTCCATGGGGTACCTCATCCTCTTTGCATCCATCATTGCCTTTAGCGCTTATGTCTGGCTCATCAAGCAGGACCCGGTGACCCGGGTGGCGAGCTATGCCTACGTCAACCCGCTGGTTGCTTTGCTGCTCGGGTCCTTGCTGGCGCAGGAGCGGCCCACGCCGTTGCAGTACGTGGGAGCCGCCCTGGTGGTGGCCGGCGTTGCTTCCACCATTGCCGGCAAGCGTGTTGCGCCCCGTGAACCTGCGCGGAAGGCCGCGTAAACAAGGTCTGGCGTGTTTAACGATAGGTGTATCCGGGGGAAGCGCGTCCCACGGGGCTTTTCACCAGGAAAAGCCCCACATCGCTAATGACGGATCGGGCACCGTAATCGTGAAACCGCTCTGGCGTTGGGGCTTGACTTACCCGTATACTCTAGCCATCGGCGGCAGGGCAGCTGCTAGCCTCGCCGGCCGGCTGTGAGGTGCGTCTTTCCTGGTCAGAGTATCTCCCTGACTCTCGACGTCCCGCTGGCGCAAACTTCGGTTTGGCGGGCTGTTGTGCGTGTGCTGCGAAGTCCCGCGGACAGCCTGTCTTGTGCATTGTTTCCCTGCTCCTGTGTTCTTTGTAGCCGTTCCCTCCTGCGTCTTACCCGCGTCCCAATTTGCGATTTCTGCTGTGCGCAACTCCCTCCACAAACAGGCACCCTGTGCGCTTGCTGCGGAGAGGATCTGGGCATTGCGAACCTTTCCACTGCGCCCGGCAGTGACGAGTCTGATTCCCAAGCCCTCTGCCAGCCCTGCCGTTTAGCCGCTCCTGCTTTTGTGAAAGCGGTGGCCTACGGGGGCTACCATGGCGAGCTTCGCTCGCTGGTTCATCTGCTCAAGTACGAGGGTATGCAGCCGGTCGCCCGGCGGCTGGGTAGGCTGCTGGCGGATAGCCTGCAAGCTGTTGTCTCGTCCGCGGACGCGCCGCGGCAGATGCTGGTTATCCCGGTGCCCATGCACCCGGTCAAGCAGCGCCAACGCGGCTTCAACCATGCTGAGTTGCTGGCCCGCGCGGCCATGGCGGAGATGCGCCGCCGGCATCCTCAACTTGGATTGCATCTGGAAACCAGCTTGCTGAAACGAGTGCGCGTTACGGTGAGTCAGGCCGGCCTGACTACCCACCAGCGCCGGCAGAATCTGCGTGGCGCTTTTTTTGTGCCTCTCCCTGGCAGACTGGCTGGGCGGCACGTTTTGTTGATCGATGACATTTATACGACCGGGGCCACGGCCCGGGCTTGCAGCCGGGTGTTGATGAATGCCGGCGCTGCCTCGGTTCGGGTGGCGACGGTTGCCCGTGCGCAGCGCGAGGGAGTCGCTTCCTGGGACACCGGTTTTTTGCGAACTGGTTTCCAGCAGGCAGCCAGGTAGGGTTTGGAAGGTACGTAACGGAGGATCAAGATGTCTTTGGGAAAAGCCATGATCCACGCACGCAAGCCGAAAGCCAATGCGCAGGGCCGTGCGCTGCCTAAGGAACCGGTTGAGCCGCATGAGGGCTGGCCGGGGCAACGGGTTTCTTCTGCCTACACCATGCAAAAGCCGGTGCTGGTGCTGAATGCATCGTACGAACCGATCAATATCTGCGGTGCTCGCCGGGCGCTGATCCTGGTGCTCAAGGGCGTGGCCAAGACGGAAGAGGAGCAGGGCGCGATTTTGCATGCCGCGTTGTTGCGCATTCCCATGCCTTCGGTCATTCGCCTGCTGGAATATCGCCGCATTCCTCATCAGACGCGCGCCCTCTCGCGCAAAAACATCCTGCTGCGCGATCGCAATAGCTGCCAATACTGCGGCGTGATTCTGCCTGCGGGAGAGCTTACGCTGGATCATGTTATGCCCCGTTCGCGCGGCGGGCTCTCCACCTGGGAGAACCTGGTTGCTTGCTGCCACTCCTGCAATCGCAGGAAGGGCAATCATCTGCTGAGCGAGCTCAGCGACATCAAACTGATGCGTGAGCCTCGTCCTTTCTCGTTGCATACCAGCCGCCACATCATGCGCATGATCGGCCACTCGGATCATAAGTGGCGTAAGTACCTCTACTACTAAGCAGGCAGCAAAACGTCACTCAGGGGTTAGAGAGTCGCGTGAGGCCTCCACCGACAAACACAGTTCCGCAGAGCCCGCCCTGAGCGAAGTCGAACTAGGATCTGCGGTGCGCCGTTCCCTCAAAATTCCCTACAGCTCCGTCCATCCATCTCCACCCATGCCAAGGTGTGCCGCCGCCCCAAATTTGTCATCCCGAGCGAAGCCTGGGACCTAAGCGGTTTGCCTTGATGGAAAAACGGAACCTGGAGCCGATCGCCCACGGACATTCGTTCTGCCGAAAGTGGAACCGCAGTCCCTCCGCTGCGCTACCCCGGTTTCCTGTTGAGGTCGATGGCGTTGGTGGGCTTATAGCGGCTTTCCTTAGTGAAAGCCGCACACGTGGCGGTTGCTGAGGGCCGCGTAGCAGGAAATCCGGGTACGCTCCGGTCGGGATGACAAATTAGAGGGCGGCGGCACACCTTGGCATGGTTGGAGGTGGATGGACAGAAACTTCTATTTGGCAAAAGCGGTTTGCCAAAAGCAACGTCTGAAAGAAATTGCGGAGGAAGTGGTTCGCTAAATTCGCATAGTTCGCTAAATTCGCATAGTTCGCTAAATTCGCATAGTTCGCTAAATTCGCATAGTTCGCTAAATTCGCAAATTTCCGCGCGAACCTCCTGCAGACGCAGCTCTACCACCACACCAACCTGGTCAATAGGGGGAAGTAGAGGGCCATACGAAGAGGCAAAGCGTTTCCCTGTACCTTGCGCATCACCTCGGCATAGGACTCCAATTGACGCGCGTACTTTTCCTTTTCCTCTGCCAGGAAGGCGTCGATCCCGGAGGCGCCGTGGCGGGCGGTCTTGTAGTCGACGATCCATAGATGGGTTTCTTCCGCGGAGCCGGGCGTTGCTCCAGCGTGGAAAATGCGATCGCCGCGCAACGTTTGCACCACTTCACCGGCCCAGGTGGACCAGGAGATTTCGTTCTTCGCGCCGGCGCGTGCTCCCAGAATCCAGCGCCCCGTTGGATCGCGAAGTACGGCTTGCAGGGCCCGCACTGCCTCTGCCGATAGTGGCTCGGCTTCCGCTCGCGGCAGCCCGCTGGAGCGCAGGATAGCCAAGGCGCGTGCGCGCCAGCCCGCTACCTCCTCGAATATCGCCTGCGGGACTCCGGCGGCGTCGATGCCGGGAAGCTTCGCCAGGTCCTCCAGCAGCGCGTGGACGACGGTGCCGAAAGCGCGCGCGGCCAGCGATCCGCGCGGCCGTTCGATGGTTTCATGATTTCTTTCCTGAGCCGCTGGAGGGACGGCGTACGCCGTGGGCTTCCAGTCCGCGGGCAGACGGCGCAACTGGATCGACGGGAACGCCGGCGGGAAAGCAAATTCGGCTTGCTGCGGTGTCGCCTCTACTGCCGGCTCTTGCGGGTCACGCGCGCGCTCGAAGTCGGCCTGGAGAGCCGGCCACGCTATCCCCAGAAGGCTCCGCCGGTCTCCTGGGCTTAGCTCGTTATTGACTTTTGTGACAGCGGTCCCCAGCAGATGCAGCTCCTTGCGGGCACGTGTGGCCGCCACGTAGAGCAGGCGCTTGGCCTCGTCATCTTCCCGCCGGCCTTGCAGCTCTCCGATCCAGCCATAGATGCCCCCCGGTTTTCCGTTGCGGCCGATGGGAGCAACCACGAATTCCTGCTCCTCTTCTTCGTCCGGGCCAACTAACCTGGTCTGTTCCAGCCAACGAAGGAGCGGTTGCGATTCGGTCCGGGTCGCGCGCCCCAGGCCAGGCACAATCACGACGTCAAAACCCAAACCCTTGGCCTTATGGATGGTCATCAGCTGCACACCGCAGCGTTCGCTCGCCGCCGGATCAGGCTGGGCGCAAAGCTCGGCTATCTGTTCCTCGAGCCCGGCGGCCTCCGGGCCTAGCTGCTCGAGCATGGCAAAGAAGGCTTGGACGTTCGCGTATCCCGCGCGGTCTACGCAGGCGCGCCCGCCAAGGGTCACCCAAGTACGCTCTACCCATCGGGCCAGAGAGACCTGGCGATGCTTGCCGCGCAGCGCGTCTTCGAGCACCGCAAGCACGCGGCCGGCTCTTTGCTGCCCGTCTTCACTGAGCAACGGCGTGCGCTCGCGCAGCAGCGCGACCATTGCTGGTTGCCCATAGTCCTTGATGTCGCTACCGCCGAGGGTATGCAGATCCCTTAGGGTAAGGCCGCACCAGGGCGCACGCAGCACGGTGAGCCATGCGATGCGATCCATGGGATGCAAGAGCGCACGGGTCAGCGCGGTAAGGTCTTTTACCTCCTGGCGTTCGCCCAGCTGCTCAATCTCTACCGCGCGGAAGAAAATATCCGCCTTGCGAAGCCGGCGGGCAATCACGTTCAGGTGGGCGCGCGCACGAACCAGGACGGCGATGCGAAACTCGCTCTGCTTATGCTTTGCTGCTTCCACCGCGGGCCAGTGTTCCTGAATGATGCTGACCACCTGCCTGGCTTCTGCATCGTCCGCTGCGCGCTTTTGCTCCGGGGTGGCTCTGGAGGAGATGAGATAGGGCCACACCTTCACGCCCAGGCTGCCGCGTGGCGCCGGGGAATGGGCGGTGGAGGGGGCGAAGGTCACCTGGTATTCCCGGCCTGTTGCCGGCCCGAAGATTTCTTGGAAGATTTCATTCAGGCGGTCCACCAAGCCGGCATGGGAGCGAAAATTGGTTTGCAACTGCAAGGGTGTCAATTGGACCGCGGCCGTTCCCGTGCCCAGGCCGTAGCGCCGGGTGCGTTCGAAGAGCTCTACCTCGGCTTGGCGAAACATATAGATCGATTGCATGGGATCGCCGACCAGGAAGCAGCTGCCTCGACCGGCGGACTCCCATCCGCCCGCGATCAGGGTGAAGAGCTCGTACTGGCTGCGCGATGTGTCCTGAAACTCGTCCACCAGCAGATGAGGCCATCGTCCGGCAACATCGGCCGCCAATTCGCTCAACTCGCCCTCGTCATCGCGCAAGACCTGCCGCGCAGCGAGACCTAGCTCGACGAAGTCCACCACGCCACGCTCGGCGAAGACCAGGCGCAGCTCGGCGATGGCATAGCGCAGGATGACGAGCATGTGCTGCAGCATTTGCGACTCTTCCTCTGTGTACTGTTGGGGAGGAAGGGCACGCAGTTCGGAGAGCATGGCGAGGAACTCGGGATTCTCGTCGAGACGTTCTATGAGCGACGCGTAGCGTTCCTTGGCCGCTTTGCCGTCTTTGCCGGCCGGAAACCCGATATCGCGATTGACATTCTTGCGCCAGGTGCTTTCTTTGGTTAGAAGAAAGTGACACAAGCAACTCCAATGAGCGTGATCGACCAGTTGGCGGATATCGGTGACATGCTTCAACGCGATCAGATCGGAGTCTGGATCTACGTTCCCGCACGCGCGGCTCAGGACGTCCACCAACTCCCGCGCGAGCTCGGGATGGCGTGCGAACAGTGACTGTGCTTTTTTGATAGCTTCGTTATGGTTGCGGCGGAGCGGCTCTTCCAGCTTGTTGCGGACCTGCGGCCAATCAAGCGTCGCGCTGCCGAGAGGGAGCACGCGGCCCCATTGGTCTCTCTTGTCCAGCATCTCAGCAATTAATTTCTGGCAATCCGGAAGGCTGGTTGCACGCAACTGTAGCAGGGCGTCGAGGGCGCTTGATAGCGGCTCCTCACTGCCTAAATGGGACAGGGTGCGCCGAGCCGCGAGGGTATACAGCGGCTGCGGTTTGTCCGTCGGAGAAAGCGATCCACCCAGCCGTGAAAGCAGCGGAGTTTCATGCGCGATCGTCAGGCAAACGGCATCGATGGTCTGAATATTAAGCCGCTCTGGCTGCTCGAGAAGATTCCATCCGCGCCGAGCGTCGTTCTCCAGGGCACGGCGCGCCAGCTTGATCTCGGGAAGGTCGTCACTCGTTTCCGCCGTCTCCCGGGCCGCATGCAGTTTGCTAAGCACCCGCTCCCGCATCTCCGCAGTCGCGGCGAGGGTGAAGGTGATGGCCAGAATTTGTTCCGGTTCGTCCACTTCCGCAAGCAGCTTCAGCAGGCGGCGAGTCAGCAATTCGGTCTTACCTGAACCAGCGGGAGCCTGAACGAGAAAGGACTGGCGGGTCTCGAGTGTCTGCGCGCGGTCTCTTTCGTCGACCGGCTGCACCAGCAGTTCAGTCATCGTCTTCATCCACTTCGTCGCCTGCAGCAGCGCGGTCACTCTCGGCTATGCGGCAGAGCCCGGGCAGGTCGCAATACTGGCAGGTCTTGGGGTACTGCTTAGGGTCGACTTGCGCTTCGCCCCTGAGGAACTGTTGTCCCAGGTCGCCGAGAACATCCTGCCAGCCGCGCAGCATATCTTCGCTGTAAGGCGGCCTGGTCAACTTGGCATCGCCCGGCATCACGTTCCGGGCGTCTTCCACGCGGCCGATGAATTTCACCTTGTCCTCGCGGACCCGGCCCAGCAGCACGCCGGTGAGATGGTCGATCTTGCCGAAGCCGGCATACAGGGGCAGTTGCGGCTCGTCCGGCCGCGGACCGTCCCAGGAGACTCCGTTCAGCATGCCTGTCTTGTAGTCGATAATGACGCGGCCGCCGGCGATTGCGTCGATCCGATCCACGCGCACTTGCAGTTTTAGATCTCCCACGGTGGCTGCGAGCTTTTCTTCGCCGGCTTCGACGGTAAAGTCCGCCCGCCTGGCTTCGTAGTCCAACCACTCCTCGATAAGAGAGACGATGCGCTTCTGTTCCGCATCGAGATAGGCCTGGGTCCAACTGTGCTTCGGGCACGGCCGCGATATCTCTGCAGTGTTGCCGCGACGTGTTGCTCAACTATGGCGTGCAGCCGCGCTTCTGCGCGGGCCTCAAGGAGAGCATCGCGTGTCTTCAACTCTGCCCACAGGTTCTCCAGGATTTTGTGGACCACCGAGCCACGCTCGCGCGCTTCCAATCCCCAGTCGGTCGCGTCCATCGGCCTGGCATCCAGCCGCCTCGTGGCAAAAGATTGGAATGGGCAGGCTGCCTGGCGGCGGAGTATTTCAGCGCCTCCGGCGTTTTGCTCTATTGGCCAGGGAAGGATGGCTGCGTTTTCTTCTTCCACGGGCAGGGGAGGGAATTCGCCTGCGTCTGCCAGGTATTCATCGGTTGCGATTGAAATTAGCAGCGCTTTCGCCGGCGTCTTTCGTTTGAAAGAGTTCACCAGCGTCGAGGGGCGGCAAACGCCGTCGGCATTCTGCGACGGATAGCTGAAGACGCACTTGGCTGCGCTCCTTTCGAGGCGTGCAGTCACCTGTTGCGCGAGATTCCAATCGGCCGTGCTGTCCGCGTGCGGCATGTTGTGGGTTTGCTGCAGCGACCGGGTAAGAAAAGGGTGACGCCGCGCGACCGCCGGCCAACTGGCATCGTCGGCGCCTAGAAACCACAGGGCATCAAAGGTGAGACCGGCTGCTTCGAACGGTCCCATGATCTGTACCGCCGCATCCCGCGACTCGGGCGCGAAGATTGTCTGCCGTGCCTGGCGCTCGAGCACTTCGAGAAACTCGGAGTAGCCGGCCTTGCGTCCGTCGAAGGCCAGTGCGGCTACGCTGTCGAGCAACTGCGACCACCGTGCCTGCACCTGAAAATCTTCGCTCTGCAGGGGATGCGCTCCGGGCCAATGGACCGCATCCAGAATGCGCTCGGCCACATCGACCCACTGGGCGAAATTCAGCGAGCCATTCTGGGGGAGGAGGCGCCGCCCAGCCTGCAGACTGCGGCGCAGGTTGTCGGGCGGGTTTGCAGAGTACAGGAAGGTTTCCAGATCCTGCTCCGGCTGTCTCATCGCCTGGCGCCGAAACTTGACATCGAATTCCGCGACGGGCAGCAGTTCGTCCTGCTGCTGGTGAAGAAAGCCGGAGAGCAGAAGCCAGCTTACCTGGTCCAGCGACTGTGCTTCGTTCATCCAACGCAACAGCAAGAGAGCACTCCGCGTTATGGGCACGTCGGCGAGAGGAACTCCAAGAGAGAATTCGAAGGGAAGGGGCTGGTCGTGTTCCCGGATCGCGACCGCTTGCGGCGCGAGTATCTGGCGAAAGATCCTCTCAATCTCGGGACGCACGGTGGAGACGTTGGGCACCACGACTGCAATGCGCGTTGTGGTCCTTGCGGCCAGCTCGTGCTTGACCCAGAGGGCACAAGTTGCGATCTCGTCCCGTTTATCGATTGCTTCGACGAGGAGGGTTGTCTCCTCTGTGGAGATTTCGATGGGTTCGATTAGCTGGACGTCATGGCCGCGGTCGCGAAAAGCTTCGATCAGTTGTTGCTGTGCGGGCGTGACGCGATCGAAGCCGATCAGCAGCAGATGTGGTGTTGCCTCTACATGGCCTGCGATTACGGCTTCGCGCAACACCAGCGACAACATGGCTCGGCTCAGCCACTCCTCTTTGCGGCAGGTGCGCTCAAAGGCGCGCGCCCACTCGCGAAAGCTTTCGACATCCGGACCGCCCAGCCGGTCGCCGTGGAGGAAGTTGAGCGCGCCATAGGCACAGAGCAGCGCGTAGGCTTGTTGTGCGAGTTCTGCTACTCCTGCTACGGAGATGAGGCGTCGCCCCTCGATACTGGGCTTGACCAGCTGGACCCAGAGCTGAGTTCCTGCAGGGTTGTGAGTAGGAGGCGGGTTTCGCGCGCCCGAGCGGAGTTGTTTCTGCCATAGGCGGTGCAACCAACTGTCCCAGTCGAGGATGTCGGCGGATTGCCAGGCTTGCAGGCCTTGTTGGCGCTGTTGCTTCGCCGTGCAGCGCGGCGCAGGGCGCGTGCGGCTCGGGCGCTTGAGGCAATCACGGTGTCGCCGGCTTGGATGGCTGCGGCGATGACCGGGGGGAGTTGCATCTTTGTTTTATACCGCAAAGGCGGGCCGGCGTGCCGGGAGACGCCCCGGCGCCCCAACTGGCCCATTACTTCACCTCAAAGGGAACTGCACCCTGGTGATATGCCCATCCGCCGAAGCGGCCACAGCGTGTACACTCACTGCATGCGGCGGATTGCGGCACTTTTGTTGCTGTGCGTTTTCGGAGCACTGTTGCCATCGGCGACAGTGGTAGCACTCGCCGCGCCGCAGCAACTCCTGCCTATCTGCTGCCGTGCGCACGGCGCCCATGCCTGCATGATGGGCAAACAGCCACCGCGTCCTCGGAAGCAGGACCTGTGCTGCGCCAACCCGGATGCCCATTTGGGCAGAGCCTCCGAGCCATCACCACGGTTGCCATCTCCGCAGATTTCGCCTCGCGCTCCAGCTTCGCTCTTGCTGTCGCCAACATTGATCGGCAGTGGTATTGCGGATGCTGTAGCTACCCGCATACTTCGCCGTTCCGCTCCACGCGGACCACCTTCTCCCTTCTCCGTCTAAATCCTTCCCATCCTCGAAATGCCGGGATGACCCTTGTCTGGCTAGGCAATAGAACCTGGGCAACAGGGGGACGTGGAATCCCATATCTCGGGCAAGTGCGGCGCCCGGATATGAGGCAATTTCGATAATTGGATGGGACAGAATTTCAGGTTTGTCTCCTTTGCGTCACTCCAGGAGGAAGAAATGTCTGTTCGCTACTTGTACCGATTTGTCCTCACGGTCGTCGCTATCGTGTGCCTGCCGGCAGCGCAGGCGACCGTGTTGATGACCGTCCGTGGAGTCGTCCACGATCCTGGTCATCGTCCGATTGCGGGCGCAACTGTTACCCTGCACGCTGCCGATTCCGATCTCGTGGAAGACGAAAAGACCAATGCCAATGGCGAGTTCACCTTCTCTGCGGTTCCGCTCGGGGTTTACATCATTACCGCGGCCCAGTCCGGTTTCAGCACGGAAAAAGAAACCATTACGGTAGCTTCGAATACCTCACCGGTCTTGCACTTCGAGCTCGAAGTGGGCGCGGTACAGCAGTCAGTCACGGTCGCCGCGGCCACCTCCCAGACCAATGTGGATAGCTTCACGCCGACAACGCTGGTTAGCCGCGAGGACATTGCCCACACGCCAGGAGCATCGCGGACCAACAGTATGGCGATGATTACCGACTACGTGCCGGGAGCTTATATGACCCACGACATGTTGCACATGCGGGGCGGACATGAGCTGAGCTGGCTGATCGATGGGGTGAACATCCCCAACACCAACATCGCTAGTAACGTCGCTCCGCAGATTGATCCCAAGGACATCGACTATCTGGAGGTGGACCGCGGGAGCTATCAATCCAGCCTGGGAGATCGCACTTACGGAATTTTTGACGTATCGCCGCGTACCGGCTTTGAGCGCAATCGCCAAGGCGAGCTGGTGCTTGCGGCAGGCAACTTTTACCAGACCAACGACCAGCTTAGCCTGGGGGACCATTCGCAAAAATTTGCCTGGTACACCAGCCTCAACGGCAATCGCAGCAACTACGGACTGCAACCCGCGATAGAGACCCCCATTCATGATGCCAGCAATGGTTATGGGGGATTTGGTTCCTTCATCTACAATCATGATCCCGCCAACCAGATGCGCCTGGTGACGCAGGCACGCGCGGATTACTATCAAATCCCCTACGACCCTGATCCCGACTCCTGGCAAAATCAGCTGTATGATTCGAGCGGTCTGCGCGACGGAGAGCATGAGACGGATGCCTATGCCGCGTTTACCTGGGTACACAACTTCAACACTTCCACTTTGTTGCAGGTGTCGCCCTTCTACCACTACAACGACGCCAAGTACGATCCCAGCGCGGAGGATCTGCCCACCGCTACGACCTCCGACCAAACGGGAAACTATGGCGGGGTGCAGACCTCCATTGCGACGCTAGTCGCGAAGAACGCGCTGAGCGGCGGGTTTTATGCCTACGGACAGCACGAACATGATGTGTTTGGAGTGGTCTTCAACGACGAAAGCTTTCCCGATTTTACGCAGCCCGAGCAGGTCAATGGCGGCGTGGAGGAGTTCTATGCTGAGGACACCTACAAACCCACGACGTGGCTCACGCTGATCGGCGGCTTTCGACAGTCGAACTTTCAGGGCGATTTTTCGGAGAGCGCTATGTATCCGCGGGTGGGCGCCGCCGTTCTTATCCCCAAACTCAAATGGGTCTTCCGGGGGTTTTACGGGCGATTCTATCAACCACCCCCGTTGACCACCATTTCCGGGCCAGCCCTGCAATATGCGACGGGCAACGACACCAGCTTCGTTGCCTTAAAGGGCGAGCGGGATGAAGAGCATCAATTCGGGGTGCAGATACCGTGGCACGGATGGCTGCTGGATGCTGATACCTTTCAGACCCGGGCGAACAACTTTCTCGATCACAGCAACATTGGGGAGTCGAGTATCTTCGTCCCCGTAACCGTCCAGGGAGCGCTCATTCAAGCCTGGGAGCTTACCCTCCGCTCACCCTCCCTTTGGCACTACGGGCAATTTCATCTGGCCTATTCCAATCAGATTGCGCAGCAGATCGGGCCTGTCACTGGAGGGCTGATCTGCTCTCCGCCCGATTCGCCGGATTGCGCGGTGGATCCAGGATATTCGGCCTTGGATCACGACCAACGCAACACACTGAATGTAGGGATGAATGGGAACCTTCCTTATCGCGTCTATGGGTCCTTTAACGTTTACTACGGTTCGGGTTTTTCTAATGGCTATCAGGATCCGCCTTCCCCGTATTCCGCCGCCTACCTGCCGGGACACACATGGGTGGACCTGGCAGTGGGTAAGGAGTTCGGGGAGAATTTCTCGGTTTCTGTGCAAACGACAAATGTAGCCAACTCACGCGTGTTGCTGGATAACAGCCTCACGTTTGGAGGCTTTCACTATAACGATCCGCGGCAGATTTATGGGGAGTTGCGGTACCGGTTTCACTTTTAGGATGGGTTGAGGGAGGGGGTTCGCATTTGGTCCCGACAGGAGTTGTTTGAGGGAAAGGCGCACCGCAGGTCCCTCCCTTCCGCTACGCTCCAGTCGGGATGACAAATCTGGGGGTGGCGTGTCAGTGGACACTTGTTAGTGGCGTCGGAGGGTACTTCCGCCGGTGTTGGTTGCGGGTGAAACGGAACTGCAGGTCCTTCGGCTTCTCCCACGGCGTGATCAAGGACCCGCATGGAGAGGGCCCTGCAACGTGTGGCGTCGGTCCTCTTATGGAAAGGAATACAGGAATGGAAACCCGACGGGGCTTCTTGAAGGCAGCGGTCGCAACATTCCTGTTGCCGGAAGCAATGATCTCCGGCGCAGAAGGGTTGCCGGCACGAAGCCTGTTGCCGTCAAACAGCGACCAAGAGGATTTTGTCCGATGGTATGACGTGGATCGAAGCATTGTGAACTTGGAAAACGCTTATTGGAATGTAATGTCACGGCCTGTGATGGAGGAATACTGGAGCCAAACGCAATTTGTGAACCGAGTCAATGTTCCGTTTGTGCGTGGTGTTCTGCCCTCGCCGGCTCTGCCCGCCGAACTGTTGAAAGTAAGGAGCTCAGTAGCGGGCTTGATCGGTGCTGAGACTGATGAGATTGCTCTGACTCGATGCGGAACCGAGTCCCTGCAGGATCTCATCACCGGGTATCGTCGCTTGCTCCCCGGGGATGTTGTGGTCTACAGCGATTTGGACTATGACTCCATGCAAAATGCGATGTTGTTCCTCAAGGAACGGCGCGGCGTGGAAATTGCGACATTCACCATTCCCGAGCCTGCTACCACTGCCAACATCCTCGCGGCCTATGAAGAAGTCTTGAAGAAGACGCCGCGGGCGAAACTGATGTTGGTGACGCATCTTTGCCACCGGACCGGCCTGGTAATGCCCGTGAAGCAAATCGTCGCACTCGCGCAGCAGCATGGAGTGGCCGTCATTTTGGACACCGCGCAAGCAGTTGGCCAGATGCCGGTCAATGTGAATGACCTCGGCGTGGACTTCGCTGGATTCAGCATGCACAAATGGGTGGGTGCTCCTCTGGGAACTGGGGCGGTCTACATCCGCAGGACTAAGCTTGAAGAGATTGAGATTTGCCTCGGTAATCGTGAAGATGCGGCCACGAACGTGGAATCGCGGGTCTATCCGGGAACGTACAATTTCGCCGCGATGTTAACGGTGCCGAGAGCCGTCGCGTTTCACAACGAATTGACCGTTGAGCGAAAACAGGCTCGGCTGAGGTTCTTACGAGACTACTGGGTAGCCCGCGTAAGAGACATCGAGGGGCTGCAGATTCTAACTCCGGATGAGCCGGGATGCTATGGAGCGACGACGTCATTCCGCTTGAAGGGCATGCACAGTTTCGAGGACGCGAAGAAGGTTCAGATGGTACTGGTAGACAAGTACCGGATTCTTACGGTGGCGCGGACTGGAATAACGAACGGAGCCGCAATCCGGGTGACACCCGCACTTTATAACACCACTGCAGAATTGGATCAGTTCGTCGCCGCATTGCACGCGGATCGATGGTCTTTTGCCTAACGATTCTCCTGGATTGTGGGGCTTGCGGAGGCCCATTTGGCGGCAAGGTACGCAAATGTTGCGTCGAAGTGGAGGGTGCGTCGGGGCGCGTTTTTCCCAAGGCGGGCGAGAGGTTCTAGGATAGTAGGTAGAGGGAAAGATGCTGGGAATTTTGAGAGGGCTGGTTTGGCTCTCCGTGATATTGTTTGCCTTCGGCCTTCTGCAAGGGTGCCGGAGTGGAGACTCTGCCGGCGATGAGCAGTCGAACGCCATCCCGGCCCAAGAGGCAACCTACCAGCTCAGGGGCATAGTGGTTAGCTCCGATGCGGCTAAAGGGGTGGTCACCGTTGATTCGGAAGCTATCCCCGGTCTCATGGGCGCCATGATCATGCCCTACAAGCTGGCTCAGCCTGGTGTGGCCACGGAACTCCACCCTGGAGACCACATTACGGCCAGGTTGCGGGTCTCAGAATCGGGAAGTGTGATTGACCAGATCGATGTGACGGCGCAAGCCAAGCCCGACTACAAGCCTAGCAAGTCCTATAACGTCCCCGCACCCGGGCAGAAGGTCCCCGACTTCAAACTTCTCAATCAAAGTGGAAAGACCATCGATGTCGACCAGTTTCGGGGCAAAGTGCTGTTGGTCACCTTTATATACACGCGATGTCCCCTGCCGGATTACTGCATCCGCATGAGCCGCAATTTCGCCACTGTCCAAAAGCAACTTGCCTCCGATCCCCAGCTCTTCAACAAAACTCATCTGCTAAGCATCAGCTTCGATCCTGCGTATGACACGCCAAAGGTACTGCACAGCTACGGAGCTACATACGCCGGGAGCGCGGCGTTTTCGCACTGGGACTTTGCCGCGCCGCCACCCGCGGAACTGGATGCGGTGGAGCAGTTTTTCGATGTGGGCGTGAGCCCGGGCAGCAACAACACCTTGACCCACTCGCTTTCCACGGCAGTGATCGCGCCCGACGGCAAGATTTTTCGCTGGTACCCAAGCAATGACTGGACCCCCTCCGCCGTGGTTGACGACGTCAAGCAGGCTATTGCCCAATAGACGTCGCCATAGCCTTGCGCTCGTTCACCCGCTGGTTTAAAAGGAAGCTATGATTCTCGTGCTCATGGGAGTAACCGGGTCGGGCAAGACCACGATTGGCAAGCTGCTGGCTGCAGAGACGGGCTGGCGGTTCGAGGACGCCGACGACTTCCACTCCGAAGCTAACAAGGCCAAGATGCATGCCGGCATCCCGCTGACGGACGAGGATCGCAAGCCTTGGCTGGCCGCACTGCATCAGTTGTTGCTAGGCTGGTACGAAGGTGGGACCAGCGGCATCCTGGGCTGCTCGGCCTTGAGGCAAAGCTACCGGGACGCGCTCACGCCACAGATTCCAGCGCTCAACGTCCGCTTCATCCTGCTCGATGTCTCGCGCACGGTGCTCGAAGAGCGCCTCAAAGAGCGCAAGAACCACTACATGAATCCGGACCTCTTGCAGAGCCAGCTGGACACCCTCGAAGTCACGCCTGACCTGATGCGTGTCTGCGCCGAAGGGTCCCCACGAAAGATCGTGGAAGAGATCCTGGACAAGATCCTGACGGTCGAAGGCAAGACCACTGTCTTAGAGTAAAATCGAGCGCTGTGGATACACTTCTTCCCGTCGACGCAGAGACGCCGCGCAGCCTGGTCCTGGATCCTCCGCTGACCGATGCGCAGTTCCAGGAGCTCTGCGCCGCCAACGACTGGTTTCGCTTCGAGCGCACCAGAGAGGGGGAGATCCTGATGCACCCACCCGCTGGAGGATTTACCAGCGCAGGAAATGCCGAGATTACCGCACAACTCCGCTCCTGGTGGAAGACCCACCGGCGGGGTAGCGACATACGATTCGAACGGAGGATTTTTCCTGCCTGACGGCTCGATGCTGAATCCGGATGCCGCTTATGTCCTCCCACAGAAGCTAAAGGGATTGACCAAGGATGATCTGACCGGCTTCCCTTATCTTTGCCCTGATTTCATCATTGAGTTGCTTTCCACTCTCAGATAGCGTGCCCAAGGCGAAGCAGAAGATGGAGCGCTGGACGGAGAACGGCGTGACGCTGGGCTGGCTGGTCGATCCGTATAAGAAGATTGTCTCCGTCTATGAACCTGGCCGCGAGGCAGCCACCGTATCCGGCAAGATGGTCCAGGGAAGTGGTCCCGTCGAAGGCTTCACCCTCGACCTGGACGAGCTTTGGCGCTGCTATGAGATCTAAGCTTCGCGGAGATAACCGCTCTTAAAAGCATTTTCCTATTGCTTTCTACTTGTTAGAAGCAGCGATGTGCAGCTTTTCTTGATAAAAAGCTGCGTACACACCATCTTTTCGGACCAGGCCTATAGGAAAAATGCTTATGGCGAAAATCACGGTTTTGTTCGGTGTTGTTCTTATCATCCTTGGCGTGGCGAGCTTTGTGCTCACCGGCAACAAATTTCCTACCTCGCTCATTCCCGCTGCTTTCGGGATCCTGCTGGTTACCTTCGGCAGCATGGCCGAAACCCCGGTGGCCAAGCGCCGCATGCTGTTCATGCACATAGCGGTTACGGTAGGGTTGCTGGGCTTCCTGGCCACCGCTCCCGCACTGGTTTCCGTGGTGCAACTGTTCAAGGGCAAGCTCTTCCCATATCCGGCAGCTATTGAAGAAAAAGCAGCGATGTCGGCCCTCATGCTCATCTATGTACTACTGTGTGTGCGCTCATTTATCACCGCGCGCCGCGCTAGAGTCTAGTCCAGGGGTTTTTGAGCGTGAGCTTGCGATCCAGCGCGGGAGCGGGGATGTCGATCCGCGCCGAACGAAGTAGTCGTACGCGTTCGGATAGCGGCGGCGGTACGACCGAACCTAAGAAGAAAAGGCCACCGCTGCGCAAGGTGCTGCCTGAGATCTGGACCCTGATCAAGCCGCGCCGATGGCTGCTGGCGTTCGGGTTCGTGCTCATGGTCATTAACCGGGTCTCCGGCCTGGTTCTGCCTGCTTCTACCAAGTTCCTGGTCGACGGTGTCCTGGTCAAAAAGCAAGCCGAGAAACTGCCATGGATCGTGGGCGCGGTTCTGCTGGCGACCACCATCCAGGCGATTACTTCCTTCTCCCTGACCCAGTTGCTCTCGAAGGCGGCCCAGCGGCTGATCGCGGACCTGCGCATGCAGGTACAGCAACATATCGGGCGGCTCTCGGTCAGCTTTTATGACGCCACCCGCACCGGCGTGCTGGTATCGCGCATCATGACCGACGTGGAAGGCGTGCGCAACCTGATCGGCACCGGGCTGGTCGATTTTGTGGGGGGCCTGCTCACCGCGGTGCTTGCCTTCTTCATCCTGATGCGGATCAGCGCCGAGATCACCCTCATCTCTTTCGCCTTCGTGCTTACGTTTGTCTTCGTGCTGCGCAAGGCATTTGGCGTGATCCGTCCTATCTTCCGCGAGCGCGGCCGCATCAATGCCGAGGTTACGGGGCGGCTGACCGAGTCATTGGGCGGAGTGCGTGTGGTGAAGGGGTACCACGCGGAAGAGCGCGAAGCGGGAGTCTTTGCCAGTGGAGTGGAGCGGCTTTATCAGAACGTAGTTCGCTCGCTGACCGCGACCTCGCTGCTTTCGCTGGCGGCGACAGCGATTCTGGGCATTGTCGGCGCCACGGTGATGTGGCTCGGCGCCCGGCAGGAGATGGCCCACAAGATCACGCTGGGCGATTACTTCACCTACACCATGTTTCTGGCTTTTATGGTGGCCCCGGTCTTTCAGGTGGTGAATGTGGGTACCCAGCTGACGGAGGCGATCGCCGGCCTCGACCGCACCAGCGAAATCCTGGCGGAAAAAGAAGAAGATGACGAGCCCGGACGCACTGTCGTCATGGGGCCGATTCGTCGGCGATGTGCGCTTCGAGGATGTGCGTTTCGCGTATGAGGCGGACAAGCCTGTCCTGCACGGCATTTCGTTTCAGGCCCGTCCTGGCACCGTCACCGCGCTGGTGGGGTCTTCAGGATCGGGCAAGTCGACCATCATCAGCCTGATCTGCGCGTTTCATAAGCCTGATTCCGGCCAGGTGCTGGTCGATGGGATCGATCTTTCCACGGTGCGCCTCAATAGCTATCGCAGCCAGCTTGGGGTGGTGCTGCAGGAATCGTTTCTTTTCGACGGCACCATCCGGGAGAACGTCGTCTTTTCTCGGCCCAATGCTACGGAGGAGCAGTTTCTCTCGGCTTGCTCGATTGCCCGGGTGGATGAATTCGCCCTGCGCTTTCCTGAGGGCTACGACACGATTGTGGGCGAGCGGGGAGTCAAGCTTTCCGGCGGCCAGCGCCAGCGGCTCTCGATTGCGCGCGCGATTCTGGCCGACCCGCGCATTCTTATTCTCGATGAAGCGACCTCTTCGCTCGACTCCGAATCGGAGGCCATGATTCAGAATGGACTCAGCTACCTGATGCAGGGGCGGACTACGTTTGTGATCGCCCATCGCTTGTCGACTATCCGCAGGGCCGATCAGATTCTGGTGGTCGAGGGTGGACTGATATTGGAGCGCGGCACGCACTCCAGTCTTTATGCGCTGGAAGGGCGTTACCACGATTTGTACACCCGCCAGCATGGGCTCGAGGCCAACCGCTTCCTCGCGCCAGGCGAGGGGGAGAAGCTGTTTGAAGAGCTGAAGTAGGCATCAGATCTTCAGGAGCGAGACAAGGCGCTTCGGTGCAGTCTGTATGTAGCTTCCGCGAATCAGTTCCTTGACTTCGGTCCAATTCAGCGCGGCCAGGTCCATACGGAGAGCGATCCAGCCTCTCGATCCGATGTACGCGGGCAGATAGAAACGGCCGGGGGCCGATTGGACCAGGAACTGGTTCTCCCCGGGCAAGACCTTACAGCACATGCTGATGAGATTGTCACCGTGATGGTCGTTGAGGTAGTAGGCGAAGGTCTTCTTGCCTACCAGAAAGGCGACATGTGCATGCTTCTGCTCAGCGCAGGCCTCGGGCAGGGCAAGACAGATTTCCGTCAATTGGCGGAGACGGTCCTGTTGTGTTGGTGCCATAGAGTTGGTCGCGGAAAAAAATGGTGCTCTTGCCCTAGTGTTGTCCCTTGCGAAGCCTTGTCACTCCGCCGCGGCCGGCATCACAACCAGAGGGTTATCGCTGCACCGCAGATCCAATTTAGACGGAGCTGTGGTGCGGTAGATGAAAAAGCTGTGTTAGAGTCACACGCGGATCAAAGAGAAAGAGGAGAAACCATGGGAAAAGCACTGGGAATCAGCTTGGAAGAAGCGCGCCAGATCATTGCGGCAGCTACCAAGAAGGCAAACGAGATCAAAGTGATGATGAACATCGCGGTCGTGGATGAGGGCGGCAACCTGGTGGCCTTCGAGCGGATGGACGGGGGCTGGATCGGCAGCATCGACATCGCGCAAAAGAAGGCGTTTACGGCGCGGGCCTTTGACCTGGATACAAAGTCGCTGGGGGAGAATTCGCAGTCCGGCCAGCAGTTTTTCGGGATCCATGCTTCGAATAATGGGAAGATCATGATTTTTGCGGGTGGCATTCCGATTAAGCGTGGTGGACAGGTGGTGGGAGCTATCGGGGTGAGCGGAGGGTCAGGTAAGGACGACCATAGCGTAGCTGAGGCGGGGGTTGCGGCGGTTAAGGGTTAGATAGAAGTCGGCTGCCCCGGCGCGCCGGGGCAGCCGGGATGACAAAGTGGTGGGGAGCTACCCAGTTCAAACCTGTTAGCCGGATGGGAAGTGGCACATCAAGAGCCATTGTCCCGCTCAAGTCTTGGATGGGGCACCTAGCAATTGTGAGGGGGAAAGGCGCACCGCAGGTCCCTCGGCTGCGCTACGCTCCGCTCGGGATGACACACAGGGAGCGTGCCCAAATTTAGTGCCGCACCTACGGCGCTCAGATCATCTTCGGGATTGAGCCCCAGCCCTTCCGGGCTGGGCTCACGTTTAGCGGTCGGCCCTCCAGGCGTCGCATCCATGGCGATTTTGCAGTGTCATTTCTCTCTCAAATTGCCATAGGCAAGTTTGGCTGCTCCCACGGCACGCCGGGGCAGGCGGGATGACAAAGGTGGAGGGTAGCGCTTTCCTCAGCAGCGGTTACGGGGGATCGACGGAGCCGTTGGTTAATCGTTGGCCTGAACGGTTGCGAAGGGGAAGTTAGCCTCCGAAGGTGTAGCGTAGGCCGAATCTCGCTACCCGGGGGGTGCCGAGGGTAGGCAGAGGGGTTTTGCCGACGATGATTGCGCGATCGAAGAGGTTTTGTCCGCTGGCGAAGAGAGAGATGTTGTGGCGGAACTCGTGGGCTGCATATACGTCCAGCCGGAAGTAGCCGTTGATGTAATAGTCGTTCGCTGTGTCATCAAATTGATGACCGCTGACGCGTCCCTGAAAGCTGATAAAGCCCAAACGGCGCTGGGTAAACCCAACTTGAGCGGTGGCCATATTGTGGGCGAC
The DNA here is from genome assembly GCA_963746595.1 of uncultured Acidobacteriaceae bacterium. Classification (GTDB taxonomy): domain Bacteria; phylum Acidobacteriota; class Terriglobia; order Terriglobales; family Acidobacteriaceae; genus PALSA-350. The sequence goes on along the minus strand of CAVVBS010000016.1, from coordinate 184,789 downwards.
CTCAGGAATCCAATTGCCCACCAGGTTTGGCTGCTGCTGGAACTTGGTCACCGTGGCGTCGGCGTATTGGTAGCCTCCATCCACAGAGATCCAGCGGGCCGGGCCGGGCGGAGTAGTCGAGGGAGACGCCGCGGCTTTCAATCTGCCCCAGGTTTACGCGCATGAGCGTCTGCGATGTGGGGGTGGTGCTGAGGGTCAGTGTGGTTATCGGGCTGTTGACCTGGGTGAAGAAATAGCTGACGCGCACGCTGGATCCGATCTTATGCAAGTCGGCTTGCAATCCGGTTTCCCAGCCGGTAGCCCGCTCGGAGCGCAGATACGGGTTGGGAAGAGTGACTTGCTGCCCCACCTGGGTTTTGGCGTAGAGCTCGTCTTCGTTGGGGGAACGAAAGGCGCGGAAGCCGGATGCGCTGAGTGCCAAGGATTGCGTTGATGCGACGCGTCACCCCCAAACGCGGGTCGAAAGGAGTCTGGCTAAACGAGGGCGGATGCGTGGTGCCGGTCGCGGTGGTGAACTGGTTCACGTCGTAGTTGGCGAAGTGATCGATCCGCGCTGAGCCGCTGAACGTCCAATTCTTCGGGGTGTACAGCACCTCGCCATAGACTCCAGTCTGCACGCTGCTTGGCGGCGGTGTTGGATACACCTCCTTTGCCGGTGTAAATCGTCTGATAGCTCGCCGCGCGGATGTAGTGGGTGTCCGCCCCGGCGAGCAGCAGCAGGTTCGTGGCGATCGGCGTGATGCCAGTGGCCGGCTACTCCCAGCTCATCGGAGGGTTCTTCGGCGCTGGTGGTCAAAGTCTCCGCGGTGCGTGTGGCGTTGATGGAGGTAAATCTCTGCCGGTAATGTTCGGCGGTGCCGTAGACGCGGACGAGGAAGTCAGTCAGATCTGCGCCCCCGTCATAACGCCAAAGGCGGGTGCCATTGTTTTGTATCGGCGTTCCGTTGTGGCGGGCTTCGTTGAGCACATTCCCGCGCAGGAAGAGGCGTTGGCTGTTCCCCAGGTCACGGTCGATTTGCACCAGGGCGTTTTGGGCATGAACGTTCGATGGCTGGTCGATGGGGCCGCGGTATGCGGGCGCGATCAGGATGTAGCCATCGGTGGCAACAGCTCCCCCGGTCACCAGGCCGGACCACTTGCCCAAGGTCAAGCTGCCGAGCAAGGCTCCGTCGACCGTGCTCTCCGATCCTCCGCTGCTGGTGAACCGCAAGGTTGAGTTCTTAGGGCGAACCGGCTCCACGCTGATGACGCCGCCGATGGCGCTGGAACCATAGAGGTCCGAGGCGCCCCCACGCACCACTTCTACTGACTGAATGTCCAGTTCCGGAAGCTCCTCCCAGTGGATCCAGCCGCCGTAGGGATCGTTCAGCGGGACCTCATCGAAGACCACCAGGGAGCGACTGGCTGAGGTCGATCCAAGACCGCGCAAGGAGACACCCTGGCTGGTGGGATTGGCGACCAGCGAACTCGATCTACGAAAGAGCTCGAATCCGGGGACGGTGCGCAGCTTATCGTCCAGCGGCAAAGACGCGGCATGGCGCAGAGCTTCCGCGGTCATTACGCGGGTGCTGGCTGGGCTGTCCAGGGAGCTTAGTGGCGAGCGATAGGCGGTGACGGTGACGTTTTCAAAGGGTTGTTCCAGCTGGATGCGGAGAGTCGGCTGCCCTGCGATGGTCACGGAGGCAGGAGCAAAATGCGAGGCTTGGATGGCCACTGTTCCGGCGCCCGCGGGAAGCGTGAATTTGCCGTCCGCGCCGGTGGTGGCCAGAAGATCTCCCGAACCACTGGTGATTTGCGCGCCTGCGATGGGATTTCCGGTGGCGTCGACGACCACACCCGTGACCGTGCCGGAGTTGCTGTTGGGAGCTGCTGTTGTCCAATGTGCCGAACACCGAACGGAGAGCACAGAGAAGCAGCCCGGCAGAAGAAGAGGAGCCCGTGATAGCATGTAAGAAGCGTAGCCATTCTTCGAGGAAACCAAAGGGTTCATGGGTACGAAGGTCCTGATGACCATGCTGATCGCCGCTAGACTTCTATGGTAACTTGGCGACTGTTTCTGGCGGTCGGTGTGATGGTCAGTACTTGGCCGGGACCTGCTGTGCGCATTTCCTCAAGCGCAACTCGTGCAGGCCAACGATTTCCGCGGCACTACCTGGGCCCTTCGGGAAGCTCGCACGGGTGCTTTTGGCCTTATCGACTTGGTGTACCACTTGAGCAAGGGAAGCAGACTGCTGTAATTGTCCGTCCATAGGCGTACGTCCGGTCTCACGGGCGTCGGGAAGGCGTTGTTGACGACTTCTGGTTGACTCAAGAATGCCTGGTTCGTGGTCACCAGAATCCAATCCGCGAAGTACAAGCCATTCTGCTCGTCGCCATGGGAGTGCACGGACATGGCGTAGAGCCCGGCATCCTTGGCGAGCGCGGCGACTACCGGCTCCAGATCGACGTATTGGTTGGATACGTGGAAGACGAGAATTCCATCGGGCTGCAGATGGCGGCGATAGAGTGCCAGCGCCTCGCGGGTCAACAGGTGCACCGGGATGGCATCCCCGGAAAAGGCATCGATCACAATCACGTTGAAGCGCTGCGGGGCCTCGACGGCCAGGGACAAGCGCGCGTCGCCCAGCACCACGTCGGTGCGCGCACCGCTGTCATGGAGAAACGTAAACCAATGCCTCGCCAGCCGTCTCCACCAGCGGATTGATCTCGTAGAAGCGGATCACGTCACCGGCATTGCCGTAGGCTGCGACCGTTCCCGTTCCCAACCCGATCACCCCGACGCGCTTGGGATCTGGCCCACAACACAGCCGCATGGCCAAGCCCAGGCCGGAGTTGGAGGCGTAATAGGTTAAGGGCTGGTCAAGAAACTGGGGCGCGAACCACTCCGCGCCGTGCTCGATGGTCCCGTTGAGAAGCTGCGGTCGGTGTCGGATTGCGGCGGCAGATGCGTTTCCCTGACCCGCAGGGTGCCATAAAAGTTGCGCATGAGGGCGACGGCATCGTCGTCGTATTGGCGGATCTGCGTGCTCAGCACCACGATGGCGGCGGTCACGCCCGCCACCCAAAGCATGCGCAGCCCCCAACCGTCATGCCAGGTCGCCGCCAAGGCGATCAAGGCGACCACCACCAGGGTGCAGGCGAGATCATAGTTGGCGCGCAGGACCAGGGGAGCGATTACCCCGACCAACAGGGTTCCGGCCGCGCTTCCCGCCGCGGCGACGAGATAAAACCTGGTCATGCCCGAAGTATCCGGGCGCCGTGCATAGAGCTCGCCATGGAGAAAGAAGCAGGTGACGAAGAGTGCGATCAGGAAGAGCGGCACACTCACCATGATGGGCAGCTGGGTGCGAATATCCCGCAGCACGTAAGCCATGGATGCCACCGCCACCAGCACCAGCCGCAACATGGACTGGCGTATGGGCTGCCAGGCTCCCTGAAAGGCCAGGATGAACGTCAGCAGATAGAGGCCCAAGGGCGGCAGCCACAACAAGGGGATGGCGGCGATGTTCTCGCTCATGTGGTGGGTGACCGCGGTCAGCATCATGCCGCCGCCCATGGCGAGGACAAACCAGAAGACTTCCGGGGCGGCGGGGAGAACCTCGCCACCGGCTCCACAGGAGCAGCGGAAGCCGGCCGTCTGCGGCCTTGCCAGGCGATCGCTCCGCAGAGCACGGCGAAGAGCAGAAAGCCCGCACTCCACCAGGCGGTCTGCCGGCTCATGGTCAGGCGCGGCTCGATGAGCAGCGGATAGCTGGCCAGGGCCAATAGGGAAGCGAAGTTGGAAAGAGCAAAGAGCCGGTAGGGCGACTGGCCTTCAAAGGTGCGGGCATACCAGGAATTCAGCAACGGCGTGGTGGCCGACAGCGCAAGGTAGGGCAAACCGATCACCGCGGCCAGCACGCGGAAGACGGTCAGTGCAGGGTGATAGCTAACCGCCGAAGGCTTGGGGCTGATGTGAACGCCCAGCATCATCAGCGCCGCCGTCAGCAGCAGGATGTGGATAACTGCCTGTTGGGTGGAAGTGAATCGCGACGAAACCCAATGCGCATAAAGGTAACCGAGCAAGAGCACGATGGAAAAGAAGACCAGGCAGGTGGTCCATACCGCGGAGGATCCCCCGAGCGTGGGGAGCAGCTGCTTGGCGACCATCGGCTCCACGACAAAGAGGAGAAAAGCACTTAGGAAGATGGTGAGCGCGTATAGGCTGCGAAGAAGCTTCATGGCGGTTTACGGGCTTTGCGCGCGAGCGCCGGAGCTCCTGCGGGCACCACAAGGATGTATCACACAAATGCGCATGCCTGCCGTGAGAGAAAGTAATGTACCCCGGGGTCACCGATAAATGTAACTAGCGTGATGTAGCCAACGCTGCAAGGGGCCGCTATTGTTCTCTTCGAGGATCAGTTCTGGGGGAGGGCTGCTCTTCGCGCGCCCGTGAGCTTAAGCTCACGGGCGCTTGCTATTTGCGCCACACTCAGCCCCGCACCAGACACAATATAGAATTGAACTCCTTCGGCGAGGGTTTGCCGACATCAGGAGATTTGTCGACTATGTCCGAACCGCTGCTGATCGCTCAGAGCAAAGATCCTCTCTACCTGCTGCCGGCCATGTCGAATCGTCATGGTTTGATCGCCGGAGCGACGGGGACGGGCAAGACGGTCACGCTGCAGGTGATGGCCGAGGCCTTCAGCCGCATCGGCGTCCCGGTATTCGCGGCCGACGTGAAGGGCGATCTTTCCGGGATCAGCCAGCCGGGAGTGGAGAATCCCAAGATCGCCGATCGAGTGAAGAAGCTCAACTTGACGGACTTCTCTTTTGCCGGCTGCCCGGTAACTTTCTGGGACGTCTTCGGCGAGGAGGGGCATCCGGTGCGCGCGACGGTGTCGGAGATGGGGCCGTTGCTCTTCAGCCGCTTGCTGAACCTGAACGAAACCCAGGCCGGCGTGCTGACGGCGGTGTTCAAGATCGCCGATGACCAGGGACTGCTGCTGCTCGACCTGAAGGACCTGCAGGCGATGCTGCAGTATGCGGCCACGCATGCCAAGGAGTTTCAGACGCAGTATGGCAACATTTCGGCGGCCAGTGTGGGAGCGATGCAGCGCGGCCTGCTGGCTTTGGAACAGCAGGGCGGAGACAAGTTCTTAGGCGAACCGGCGCTCAATCTCGATGACCTCATCCAGACAGACGCCCAGGGTCATGGGGTGGTCAATATCCTGGCGGCAGACAAGCTGATCAACTCGCCCCAAGCTGTATGCCACGTTCCTGTTGTGGCTGCTGAGCGAGCTGTTTGAGCGGCTGCCGGAGGTGGGCGATGGGGAAAAGCCGAAGCTGGTCTTCTTTTTTGACGAAGCTCACCTGCTTTTTTCCGACCTGCCTAAAGTGATTGAAGACAAGGTCCACCAGGTGGTTCGGCTGGTCCGGTCCAAGGGCGTTGGCGTATTCTTCGTCACGCAAAATCCCATTGACGTGCCCGACGGCATCCTGGGGCAGCTGGGCAACCGGGTCCAGCATGCGGTGCGGGCGTTTACTCCGAAGGACCAGAAGGCGGTCAAGGCGGCGGCCCAGACCTTTCGCGCCAACCCCGAGATCAACGTGGAGCAGGTGATTCTGGAGCTGGGGGTGGGCGAAGCGCTGGTCTCCTTTTTAGATGAAAAAGGGACACCGGGGATGGTGGAACGCGCCCTGGTTTGCCCGCCCCGCAGCCAGATCGGCCCGATTACGCCGGAGCAGCGGCAGCAGATCATCCGCGATTCTGTGGTGGCTGGGGTATACGAGAACGCGGTCGACCGCGAATCGGCTTATGAGCTGTTGAAGGCGCGCGCCGCGCAAACCGTTTCTGCTCAGCAACCTGCGCCGAAACCCACGGGCTGGCTGGGGGAACTTACCTCGCTGGGCACGGGTTCCTCCGGCGGACGGCGGGGGGACAGCCTGATGGAGACAATGGCCAAGAGCGCCGCCCGCACCCTGGGCAGCACGGTAGGGCGGCAAATCGTGCGCGGCGTGCTCGGTTCGCTGCTGGGCGGTTCGAACCGCCGCTGAGGGGCTTTACACCGGCAGCGGAAAGTCCTTCAGCGGCGAAAGCCAGGTCTGTTTACAAGCACTTACGTATTGGCTGAAGAGACTACGGAAAGACCCTGCATCGGGCAGGAAAACGATACCTCAGGGGCTAAAGCCCTCATCAGCTTAGACAAGTGCGGCACGGCTGAACCCGTGCCCTTCGTGCTGACACTTTTTTACGGTAGCCTCTGAGGGCGGCCCCTGCAAAAACCGGAGTTTTTCGGCGGTATGTGAGCCCGAATCCCCCAAAAGCAGCTTTTTCGCAGCCTCCTCCTGCCCCAAATTGCTTGCTGCGAACGTGGGATAGCCACCTACATATATCGCCGATACCCTCAGCACGGTTGGATACCGTCCCTGGTAACCCGCCCAGCAACATAATTCCGGGGACGGCGTTCATACATTCGGGCCGGTACTCAGCCGGCGAGGTTCAGCCAGCAAGGAGCAATCCAATGCGTTCCATCCGCGCTATGCGTACCCTTTTTCTCGCACTTTTGGTATCGATCGTGCCCGCGTCTTCCTTCGCAGGCGTATTCGTTTCCATCAACATCGCTCCCCCAGTGCTACCGGTGTACGCCCAGCCGGTTTGTCCCGGGGACGGCTACCTGTGGACGCCTGGGTACTGGGCCTACGGGGAAGCGGGCTACTTCTGGGTACCGGGAACCTGGGTGCTTGCTCCCCGGCCCGGAGTTCTCTGGACTCCCGGCTACTGGGGCTTCGGCGGCGGACTTTATGTCTGGCATGGCGGTTATTGGGGTCCCCACGTCGGCTTCTACGGTGGGGTTAACTACGGCTACGGATACGGCGGCTCTGGGTTTCTATGGCGGGCGTTGGGAGGGCGGACACTTCGCCTATAACACCGCGGTGCTGCACGTAAACACGACGGTCGTCCACAATACCTACGTCGATAGGACGGTGATTCGCAATACGACCGTGATCAACCGCACCAGCTTCAATGGACCTGGCGGCATCAATGCCAGAGCCCAATAGTCAGGAGCATGGCGGCGATGCGCGAGTCAACATGTTCAGGCGACGTCGGAACAGATGTCCCATGAACATTTCGCCAGCACCAACCGGGCCAACTTCGCGTCTGTCAATGGCGGAAGACCTGCCATGGCGGCGGTCAGCCACCCGATGACGAACACTAACATGGCTACTCACACGGCCTATAACAACAACGCCACCCGGCCGGCGTACAACGCCAACAATGGCAATCATCCGGCTTACGGCAACAACACCAACAACGCGTATAAGGCTCCGGTTAACAATCAAGCGAAATACAACGAGCAACCAAAATACAACGAGGCGCCACATCAGAACGAAGCGCCACATCAGAATGTCAGCCAGCCGCATAATGAATCCCATCCCAACGGGGGCGGGAGCACGAACGGCGATAGTCTGAGGTGTTAAACAAGAACGGCCCGCAGCTTCGCTGCGGGCCGTTGTTTTTCCAGGGAGGGTTGCGACGGGGAAAGAGATACCGCAGGTCCCTCGGCTACGCTGCGCTTCGACGGGATGACAAAGGTAGCGCACCTTTGCCATCCATCACCGAGAGAAGGCCGAAGCGGCCGGGGCCCTACTCCTGGCCCAGTTCCTGCAGGAGGAAGGCGTAGTCGAGGGCGATCTCCTTCAGGTAGTCGTAGCGGCCGGAGGCTCCGCCGTGGCCTGCGCTCATGTTGGTCTCGAGCAGCAGGAGATTATCGTCGGACTTCAGCGTGCGCAGCTTGGCTACATATTTCGCCGGCTCCCAGTACATCACCTGGCTGTCATGCAACGAGGTCTTCACCAGCATCGCCGGATAAGCCTTGCGCTGCAGGTTGTCGTAGGGCGAGTACTGCAGCATGTAGGCAAAAGCCTCTGCCTGGTTCGGGTCTCCCCATTCCTCGTACTCGGCGATGGTCAGCGGGAGCGTGGGGTCGAGCATGGTGTTCATCACGTCTACGAAGGGCACGTGGGAGAGAACGGCGCGGTAGAGATCGGGGCGCAGGTTGGCGACCGCGCCCATCAGCAGACCGCCGGCGCTGCCGCCTTCCATGGCGACGCGGCGTGGATCGCCATAGCCATGGGCGGTGAGGTATTCCGTCACCGCGATGAAGTCGGTGAAGGTGTTCATCTTTTGCATCAGCCGCCCGGCATCGTGCCAGGGCTTGCCCATATCGCCGCCGCCGCGAATGTGGGCGTAGGCCAGGACGAATCCGCGATCGAGCAGGCTGAGGCGGTTGGAGTTGAAGCCTACGGGAAGGGCATATCCGTAAGAGCCATAGCCATAGATGTAGAGAGGGTTTGTGCCCTCACCCTTCTTGTCTTTGCGGTAGACGATGGAAACGGGAATGGCGGTTCCGTCCGGCGCGGTGGCGAAGAGACGCTCGGAGCGGTATTGCGAGCGATCGAAGCCGCCCGGGACCTCCAGCTCCTTGAGCAACGTTGATTGACTGGTTTGCACATCGTACTCATAGACCGAAGTGGGCGAAACCAGTGATTGATACCCATAGCGAAACTTGTCAGTTACAAATTCACGGTTGACGTGCGGATGCGCGCTGTAGGTAGGCTCAGGAAATGCAATCTGGCGGGAAGATGGGGCAAACGCGCCCTCATTGTCAAAGGACAGGACGCGCATTTGCGGCAGGCCGTTGGCGCGTTCGACGAGCACGGCAGAAGGACTGGAAGAGCTCCAGGTCTTCGAGCATCACGTCTTCACGGTGGGCGATTATCTCGCGCCAGTGCGCGCGGCCCGGGGTGGCGACGGGGGCAGTGACGATGCGGAAGGTTCTGGCGGTGTCGTTTACGCGAATGTACCAAAGCCCGTCGCGGTGGTCGGCGTAGTACTCGATGTTCTCGCGCCGCGGTTCGATCAGGGTCCAGTGCCCCTTGCGGATCATCGGCGGGCAGGAACTGCTCTTCGCTGGTGGTGTGGCTGGCGCTCTCGAGCACGATGTACTTGCCGTCGCGCGTGCGGCCGGCGCCGATATTGAAGCGCTCGTCGGCTTCTTCGTAGACCAGGACATCTTCGGCCTGCGGCCTTCCCAGCGACGTGGCGGAAGAGCTGGTGCTGCCGTTTGGTTTCCTCATCCTCAACGGTGTAGAAGAGGGTGCGGTTATCCGTGGTCCACACGACAGAGCCGACGCGCTCGGCCTGGTCGGCGAGGACTTCGCCTGTTTTCAAATCTTTAAGGTGAAGGGTGTATTGCCGGAATCCGGTGGTGTCGGTTGAGTAGGCCAGCAGATTGCCGTCGTCGGAGACGCTGACGGCGCCTAAGGCCAGGAAACTCTCGCCGACCGCCATCTGGTTCATATCGAGCATGATTTCTTCGGCGGCATCGAGGGAACCGCGCTTGCGGCAGTAGATGGGATACTGCGCGCCCTGCTCGGTGCGCGAGTAGTAGAAATAGTCCTTGTACCGGAAGGGCACCGAGACATCGGTCTCTTTGATGTGGCTGAGCATTTCGGAGTAGAGTTTGGCCTGCAACTCCTCCGTGGGCTTCATGACGGCGCGGGTGTAGGCATTCTCCTGCTCGAGAAATGCGATTACTTCAGGGCTGTCTTTTTCGCGAAGCCACGCGTAGTCGTCGGCCAGCTGATGTCCGTGGAGGGTGGTGACGGTTTCCTGGCGGCGGGCGGTGGGTGGCTGAACTGCAGTTGGTTGTGTCGAGGTCATATTTAACTCAAGGATAACTGGTTGGCTGGGGCAGCCGGTTGTGCATGCAGTCAAAACCGCGGGAGTCCAGGTCACTCGGTTTCGGTAGCCCGCATCCCACCCATTTGAGGAGTGAACTATGAATTTTCCCACTATTTATGGCAAAAGAACGATCGCTCTGGCCAGCGCGATGTTGCTTTGCGGCAGCATGGCCATTGCGCAAGCGCCCCGCGATTCCTCCGGCCCGGCGAGCCAAACCCCGGGGCAGAATCCGAGCATGGATCCGCAAATGAATGGTATACAGGGCCCAAGCCAACCCTCGCCCCTGGACAGGATGTTCGTAAGCAAGGCGATGCAGGGGAGCATGGCGGAGGTACAGCTCGCCCAGCTAACGTTGCAGAAAAGCAGCAACGACCAGGTAAAGCAGTTCGCCCAACGCATGATCGATGACCATACCAAGTTGAACGAGCAGATGAAGCCGGTGGCCGACCAGCTTGGAGTGAAGGCGCCGGACCAGATCTCGAAGAATGATCGTAAGACCATAGCCAAGCTTCAGGGCTCTCCGGACCGGCGTACGACCAGGCTTACATCAAGGACATGGTTAAGGATCACAAGCAGGATCTGAGCCAGTTCCAGACGGAAGCTTCTTCCGGACAGGACCAGACCGTGAAGGACGCAGCCAACCAAGGCAGCAAGGTCATCGCCCAACATTTGCAGATGGCGCAGCAGTTGGCCAAAGACCAGAACGTGCCCATGTCGGGGCAGTAAGTAGACTCACACCCTGAGCTTTTCTGTGCCCGCGGGCCGGCCATCCTTTGGGGCAGTTTCGCAATCACGGTGGCCTGATAGGGATCGCGAGGGTGGTTTTCTTTGGTGGAAAACCACGAATAGGCCTATCGCTCCGATCTACCACCCATTGCGAACTGCCCGAGGGGGCCGGCAGCGGGCACAACTGCGTCTGAGTACAATGAGGCGATGCGTCTACGCCTGCTCGCGGTTTTTCTGCTTCTTCTCGCCGGTTCCAGGTGTTTTGCCGGCAGAGCGGGTGCAGGACCTGCCCGCGCCCACAAATTATGTCAGTGATTTTGCCGGCGTGTTGTCGCCGCAAACCCAGGCTTCTCTGAACGCGCTGTGCGCGCAGGTGGATCGCCAGGCCCATGCGCAGATCGCCGTGGTGACGATCAAGTCGCTGGACGGCGAACCGATCGAGAACTTCGCTACGGCACTCGAAGACAAGTGGAAGGTGGGGAAGAAGGGCACGGACCGCGGCCTGCTGCTGATCTTCGCGACGAATGATCGCAAGTACCGCATCGAGGTGGGGTATGGCCTCGAAGGGATTCTGCCCGATGGCCGGGTGGGTGATATCGGCCGGCAGATGGTGCCGTATCTGCGACAGAACGACTTTGACGGTGCGATTACGATGGCGGTGCAGCAGATCGCCGGGGTGATTGCGGCGGACGCCGGCGTGACGCTCACTGCCCAGCCACGTCGTGGACCACCCCCTGTTCCGCAGGCGCAGCCGCTCACGCTGGGCCAGGTGGTGGTGCTGGGCCTGGTCCTGTTGGGGGTGATTTTCCTCCTGGCACGCCTGGGTGGTTCCGGCCTGCTCGGCTTCCTGATTGGCATGTTCCTGGGTGGAGGCGGAGGCGGTGGTTGGGGTGGCCGCGGAGGTGGCGGTGGCGGCTGGGGCGGCGGCGGAGGCGATGGCGGCGGATTTGGTGGTTTTGGCGGAGGAAGTTCCGGTGGCGGTGGGGCCTCAGGCAGTTGGTAGGCTGATAATGAAAACTCTGAGCAAGAGAAGGAGAACGTTCGCATGAGACGCGGGCTTTGGATAGGAATCGCGGCGCTTGTAGTGGTGTTCCTGGCGGTGCTGCTGGTTTTCGGCAGTTATGTAAGCGCGAAGAATCAGATGGTGACCAAGCGGGAGGCGGTCACTGCCTCCTGGGGTGAAGTCAACAATCAACTGCAGCGGCGCGCGGATCTGATTCCAAACCTGGTCGAGACGGTAAAGGGGTATGCCAAGCAGGAGACGACGGTGTTCGGCGATATCGCGAATGCACGGGCCGGCCTACTGAACGCACATGGCGATCCGAAAGCCACCATCCAGGCTAACGGCCAGCTCGATGGCGCGCTGGGACGGCTGCTGGCGTTGTCGGAGAATTATCCCGACCTGAAGTCGAATCAGAACTTTCAGCGCCTCTCGGACGAACTGGCGGGCACGGAAAACCGGATCAGCGTGGCCAGAATGAGGTACAACCAGAACATTCAGGACTACAACACGTTTATCGGGCAGTTTCCCAACAGCATTTGGGCGAGTATGGGCGGATTCCAACGGAACAACGATTACTTCCAGGCGAGCCCTGGGGCTCAGAATGTGCCTAAGGTCAGCTTCTAGGTTGTTGTGGTGCCCCGCATCTGGCGCAAGTGCGCTCAGATGCGGGGCACCTGGCATTTGCGTGCAGGGAGAGGCGCACAGCAGGTCCCTCGGCTTCCTCCGGATTTCCTGTGGGACTTCGTGGTTTCGGTAAAGCTCATGCGGCTTTCCTTAAAGAAAGCCGCAAACGTTGCCGTTGATGAGTGCAGCGTAGTAGGAAATCCAGAGTTCGCTCCCACGGCACGCCGGAGCAGGCGGGATGACAAATCTAAGCTTGGTTCAAACCTTGAGATTTGTCAGTGGAGTAAAGGCTGGGCAGTTTGTGTTCGTGGTGCCCCACATCTCGCGAAAAACGGGCGAGATGTGGGGCACCCAGGATTCAGCTGAGTGGACATGGAAACGGCGGGTGCCCAATCTTCGCTCTGGTTGCGAAGAAGGCACCCGCCTTTTTGTTGGATAAAGAGAAGCGTGGGACGAACTAGGCGCGCGCGAAGGAAGCGACTGCGCTTGCTTCGTCGTCCTTGACGTCGAAAACGGTGTAGAGCTTGGTGATCTGCAGCAGGTCGTGGACCTTTTTGGTGAGATTGAGGAGTTTCAGGTCCCCGCCCTGGTTGCGGACGGTGGTGAAGGCGCTGACCAGCTCGCCGATGCCCGAGCTGTCGATATAGGTTACGTCACCCAGATTGAGCAGGATCTGCTTGGAGCCTTTGGCGAGCAGATCCCGTACGGCATCGCGCAGCTGCACACTGCCTTCTCCCAGGGTAATGCGACCGCTGCAATCCATTATGGTGATCCCGTCCACCTGACGGGTCTTGATTTTCATGCTCACGAAAACTCCTCCTTAAATTGCGGAACGGGCGGTTCCTAGATGTTTGATGAGGGTAAGTTCAGTGCCGGGCTGCAATTGACGAAAGTGTACCTCATCCATGAAGGAGCGGATGAGAAAGATACCGCGTCCTGAGCCGCGCAGCAGATTCTCGGGCGCCAGCGGGTCGGGCAGTGTCTCCGGGTTCAGCCCTTTTCCCTGGTCGGCGATGCGAATGACCAGGGAATCTGCCGTCTGTTCAAACGAAGCAGTAATGTTCTTTTCGGGGTCGTAGGCGTTGCCATGAAGCACGGCATTGACCGCCGCCTCACGGACTGCCATAGCGACGCGATAGATCTCCTCTTCTTCCAGACCGGCCTTCCTGGCCAACTCTTCCGCGGTCTGTTCCACGCGATTGACGCTGTCAAGCGAGGACTCAAGTGTGTAGGTAACCTTGCTAGCCGGTGATCCACCCAATGCCGACCTCGTATGACAGCGCTGGGCTTTAGCAACTTAAGCCCCATCTGCGCAAGTTTGCTTGGCCAGCGGCCTCATGTCAAGGCACTTCCGCGATAGGCAGGCTGATACCGGGCCAGGGAGGATCCCTCCAAAGAGCAGGAAATGGCCCTAAATCAGCTCGTATCCGGCGAAGAAGTAGCCGATCTCGAAGGCCGCCGTGTCCTCGGCGTCGGAGCCGTGGATGGCATTTTCTTCGATGGACGCCGCGAATTGCTTGCGGATGGTGCCCTCGTGCCGCGTCGGCGGGATTGGTGGCGCCCATCAGCTTGCGCAGGTCGGCGATGGCGTTTTCCTTCTCCAGCACCATGGCAATGATGGAGCCGGAGGACATGAAGGTGGTGAGCGAATCGAAGAAGGGCCGCTTGGCGTGGACGGCGTAGAAGCCCTGGGCCTGCGACTTGGAGAGAAACATCTTCTTGATGGCGACGATTTTGAAGCCCGCCTTTTCGATTTCGGCAAGAATCGCGGCGGAGTAGCCTTTGCGGACCGCGTCGGGCTTGATGATGCTGAAGGTGCGTTGCACGAATACTCCTATTTTCCGATGACCTTGGCCAATGTTTCGCCGATTGCGGCGGGGGATTGCACTACGTGGATACCGGCTTCTGTGAGCGCCTTCATCTTGTCGGCTGCTGTGCCCTGGCCGCCGGAGATGATGGCCCCGGCGTGGCCCATGCGGCGCCCGGGAGGCGCGGTCTGGCCGGCGATGAAGCCCACGACCGGCTTCTTGACGTGCGCCTTTACATAGGCGGCGGCGGCCTCCTCGGCCGTGCCGCCAATTTCGCCGATGAGGATGATGGACTCGGTTCCGGGATCCTCATTGAGCAGCTTGAGCGCGTCGACGTGGGTGGTGCCGATGATGGGATCGCCGCCGATGCCGATGGCCGTGGACTGGCCGATGCCGCGCTGGGTGAGCTGATAGACGGCTTCGTAGGTGAGGGTGCCGGAGCGGGAGACGATGCCCACGCTGCCCTGCTTGTGAATGCGGCCGGGCATGATGCCGATCTTGGCCTTGCCGGGAGAGATGACGCCGGGGCAGTTGGGGCCGATCAGGCGCGATTTGGATTTGCTGACCACGCTCCACACCTTGACCATGTCGTTGGTGGGGATTCCCTCGGTGATGCAGATAATCAGCGGCAAGCCGGCGTCTTCGGCTTCGAGGATGGCATCGGCGGCAAACGGCGGGGGCACGAAGATGACGGTGGCGTTGGCGCCGGTCTTCTCGACGGCCTGGGCGACGGTGTCGAAGACCGGCCAGCCCTCGTGCGTGGTGCCTCCCTTGCCCGGCGTGACTCCGCCAACTACCTTGGTCCCATACTCGGCGCAGCCCTTGGCGTGGAAGGTGCCTTCCTTGCCGGTGATGCCTTGCACGATGAGCCGCGTATTTTCGTCCACTAACACAGACATAGATTGCTCCAGAATTCCTGTTCGAGTGCTGACTCACTTTTTGGCGGCGTAGTCTTTGGCGGCCTTGACTGCCTTGGCGGCTGCATCCTGCATGGTCTCGCCAATGATGAAGTTGAGGCCGGACTGCTTCAGGATCTCGCGCCCCTGCTCCACGTTGGTTCCTTCCAGGCGCAGGATGACGGGAACCTTCACGTTGGTCTTTTTGGCCGCTTCGACGACGCCCTGGGCCAGGGTGTCGACGCGCAGGATGCCGCCGAAGATGTTGATGAAGACGGCCTGCACGTTCTTGTCGGAGAGCAGGATCTCGAAGGCGTGCTCGATCTGCTGCTGGTTGGCGCCCCCGCCTACGTCGAGGAAGTTTGCCGGCGAGCCGCCGGCGTACTGGATGATGTCCATGGTCGCCATGGCGAGACCGGCGCCGTTGACCATGCAGGCGATGTTGCCGTCGAGCTTGATGTAGTTGAGG
Organism: uncultured Acidobacteriaceae bacterium; assembly: GCA_963746595.1. GTDB lineage: Bacteria > Acidobacteriota > Terriglobia > Terriglobales > Acidobacteriaceae > PALSA-350. Next base: position 169,536 of record CAVVBS010000016.1, on the reverse strand, counting down.
GCGTACTTCGAGGCTTCCACTTCCAAGGGGTCTTCTTCGGCGGTGTCGCGCAGTTCCTTCAGTTCCTTGTGGCGGAAGATGGCATTGTCGTCGAAGTTGATCTTGCAATCGAGGGCCAACGAGGCGGTCGTCGGTGGTGGTGATGAAGGGATTGATCTCGAGCAGGGAAGCGTCGGTCTCGAGAAATACCTTGTAGAGGCCGGTCATGAACTTGACCGCGTCGTTGATCTGCGCCGGCTTGAGGCCCAGCGCGAAGGCGAGTTTGCGCGCCTGGTAGGGCTGGAAGCCGACTGCGGGATCGATGTAGGCCTTGAAGATCGCGTCGGGGTCCTTGGCGGCGACTTCCTCGATTTCCATGCCGCCGGCCTGGGAGGCCATGAAGACCAGCTTGGCGGCGGCGCGGTCGAGCACGATGCCCAGGTAGAGCTCGCGGGCGATGGGCGACATCTCTTCGATGAGCACCCGCTGCACCTTCTGGCCCTGGGGGCCGGTCTGGTGAGTCACCAGCTGCATGCCGAGGATCTTCTTGGTGTACTCCTCTGCCTCGGCAGGGTTTTGGCGAGCTTGACGCCGCCACCCTTGCCGCGGCCGCCGGCGTGGATCTGCGCCTTGACTACGACGCCCTTGGCGCCGCCGGTAAAGAGCCGTTTGGCCACGTCCATCGCTTCTTCAAGCGTGTTGGCCACCTCACCCTTGGGGACGGCAACGCCGTAGCGCTCAAGGATGTCTTTTGCCTGATACTCGTGAATTTTCATTCGTTTGGTCTTTAGACAGAACTTCCATACTAAAGGGATTGGGCTTGGAGGGCAAAGAGCGGAGCTCGAGCGTACCCCGCACGAGTGAATCGATGTGTGTCTATGGCGCATCGCTGATTTAGAAGCAATGGAAGGGGCTGCGCCCATGCTGTTTTCAACCCATGTACGCCGGGGCGAACATGGGCACCCGTCCTGTTTTCATACGGGGTTGGGATGTTGCCGGCGGTTAGGATGTCTTGAGGAAGGAATGGTGATGTCCAAGCTGGTAGCGCTGCTCAAGCATGTGGTCGAAGAGCATGGCACCCTGACGCAAGAGCAGGGATGCGCGGCGCTCCGCGAGATGCTCGAAGGCGATGCGAACGATGTGGAGATTGCCTCGCTTTTGACCGCGATCGCTACCCGCGGGGCCACGGCTGAGGAACTATCCGGGTTCGTGCAGGCGATGCGGACCATGAGCCGGCCGGTGCCCTTGAGCGAAGCGGAACGGGAGCAGTTGGTGGATACCTGCGGGACCGGCAGCGATGGCCAGGGAACCTTCAATATTTCGACCGCCGCGGCCCTGGTGGCGGCCGCGGCCGGGGTCAAGATAGCCAAACATGGCAACCGCGGGCTCACATCGAAGTGCGGCTCCGCCGATGTGCTGGAGGCGCTGGGCATCCCGGTTGAGCTGGAGCCGGAGATGGCGGTCGAGTGCCTGCGCCAAACCGGCTTCATGTTTCTGTATGCTCCGGCGCTGCACCCGGCTATGAAGCGAGTGCAGCCGATCCGCCGGGCACTGGGCTTTCGCACCCTCTTCAATCTTGCCGGTCCGCTCACCAATCCTGCGGGAGCCAGGGCGCAGGTGATCGGCGTCTTTGCTCCCGAGCGCGGTTCCCCTGGTGGCCGAGACCCTGGCTCGGCTGGGGGTGAGGCATGCATTCGTGGTCCACGGACGAGATGGCCTGGACGAACTCACGCTGAATGGCGTAAGCGATGTGGCGGAAGTGCGGGAGCAGACGGTCCGCAACTTTACCGTGGAAGCAGGCGAGGCGGGTCTGGCGCAGGCGCCGCTGAGCGCATTAGCGGGCTGCGACGCACGGGGGAACGCATTGCTGATTGAAAAGATCCTGGAAGGCGAGCCGGGGCCGCCGAGGGATGTGGTTTTGCTGAACGCGGCGGCGGCTCTGATCATCGCCGGCCGCGCAGCCGATTTTGCCGGCGGTGTCCGCTGCGCCGCCGACGCGATAGACTCAGGTGCCGGTCTGCGGCTGCTGGCGCAGTTGCGCAAAGCAGCAAGCCTGGCCCGGCCGTAAGGGAGTTTGCACCATGCCAATTCAACTGCAACGCATCGCCGCCTGCTGCGCCGCGCTGATTCTCTCCGCGGTTGCCGTCCCCAGCCACGCGCAGCAGATCGTGGTCAGCAAAGACAATCGCACCATCGCCGTCACCACCAGCGCCGACGCCAACGCGGATGCGGATACGGTGACGGTGCAGATCGGCTTCGTCGCCTACGGTCGCAGACCAGGACTCGGCCTACGCCACTGGCTCCAAGATCTCGAATGCCATCGCGGCGGCGCTCAAGGCGGCTGGAATCCCGCAGGATGCCATTCAGAGTGAGTCGCAGAGCATTGCCCCGGTGCAGCAATTCGTCACCCAGGACTGGACCCCGGCGGAGAAGGCGGAGCGCAAGTTCCAGGTGCAGCAGAGCTGGAACGTGAAGACCGCGGCCGCAAATGGCGCCAAGGTTCTGGATGTGGCGGTGAAGGCGGGCGCTAACCAGAGCGGGCAGATGACCTGGAGTGTCGCCGACCAGGATGCCCTGCAGGCGAAAGCCGCAAAGCTGGCGCTGGATCGCGCGCGGCAGATTGCGCAGCAGATGGCTGCGGGTCTGAACGCCACGCTGGGGCCGTTGGTGTATGCCAGCAATGAGGCTCCGGCGCGCACGCCGCAACCGCTCATGAGGGCCCAGGCCATGATGTCGGCCGCTCCAGCGGCGAAAGAGGTTGAGCCGCTGAGCGTCAGCGCGCAAAAGGTTACCGCTTCCGCCACGGTCTACGCGGTATTCAGTATTCAATAGCGGGCGGCGTCGTCTGCTGGGAGGAAAGGGCACCCATGGCGAGATATGAGTATCGTGAGCTACGCCCGACGGCCGAGGGCGAAGATGTCTATCGGCGTTGGCTAGCGCATCTGGATGAGGAATTCACCCGCCACAAGGAACCTCGGTTGCGGGGCGAGTTGGTGCGCGACGCGCTGCACCAGATCTACCTCGGCCGCCCCCATGGGGGCAAGCTCAACACCACGCTGATCTCCGAGCTGCCTGGCAATGTGCTGCAGCTTGACCCTCGACCCGGCCAACGTGACACTCGAACCGGAGTACTACGGCGATATCGACGTGGAGAAATATGCCGAGCGCAAGCCGTTGATCTGGTTCTGGCAGATGTTTGACCGGTCGGCGCTGGGGTTGAACCACTGGCTCGGTTTTCGCTTCCGCAAGATGCTGGCCAAGCACATCTTCAAGCACGTGGGAAAGAACGTGAAGATCTTCCACGGGGTGGAGTTCAGTTTCGGTTACAACCTGACGGTGGAAGACGACTGCATCATTCACAAGTACGTGATGCTCGATGACCGCGGCGAGCTCATCATCCGCAAGGGGACCTCCATTTCCGACTACGCGGCGGTGTACTCGCACTGGCACAAGTCAACCGATTATCTCGATATAGAGAATCGCACCACCGAGGTCGGGCCCGGCACGCGGCTTACTTACCACTCCGCGGTGATGGCGGGGGTAAAGATCGGCGAAGATGCCATGCTGGGCGCCATGGGCGTAGCCACCCATGATGTGCCTCCGCATGCCATCTGGGGAGGCGTCCCGGCGCGCGAGATCAAGCGAAAAGAATAGCCGATCGCCAGCCCCACGGCGAAGATTGCAAACGTACTTAGCCGGTGGTCGGCGTGCTACCATCAGGCTTCCGATGCGAACTCCTGAAATTGTCCTGGGGATCTTTCAATTTGTCGTGTTGTTGTTCGCGCTGAGCCTGCACGAGTCGGCACATGGATGGATGGCTTCGCGGCTGGGCGACCAGACGGCACGCATGCTGGGGCGCATTACGCTGAACCCGCTCAAGCATATCGATCCGGTGGGCACGATCATGCTGCCCCTGGTGGCGTTGGTGACGCACATCCCGGTGATTGGCTGGGCCAAGCCGACCCCGGTGAACACACGCAACTTCAAGAACTTTGTGCGCGACGACATTCTTACTACGGTGGCCGGGCCGGTCAGCAACGTGATCGGATCTGTGGTCTCGCTGCTGGTATTGATCGTCATCGCCAAGACGTCGCTGGTCGGGGCTGGCCTGCGTGCGTGCCGTGGCTCTCGGAGGTTTCGGCCGGCTCGATCCGCAGCTCATGGCCGTGAGCCCGGTGGCCTACCCGCTGGCCCTCATTTTCTACTTCGGCATGCTGCTGAATCTGTTTCTCGCCGCCTTCAACCTTCTTCCCTTGCCGCCGCTCGATGGAAGCCACATCTTCCGCCACATGCTGCCCCATCGGTGGCTGCCGGTCTATGACCGGCTGGGGATCCTGAGCCTCTTCCTCATGCTGTTCTTTGGCGGCGGGTCACCATGGCGATGATTAATCCGGTGCTCGGCTTCTTCCGCGTTTTGCTGCTCTCGATCTGAGAGTTTTCCGTACAATCGAGCCAGTGAATCGAACACTCGCCTCAACTCAAACGCGTGCTGAGCGGCATGCGGCCTACCGGCAAACTGCATCTCGGCAACTACATGGGCGCCCTCTACAACTGGGTGCGCCTGCAGCACGACTACAACTGCTACTTTTTTGTCGCCGACTGGCACGCCCTGACCACCGACTACGCCGACCCTTCCAACATTCGGCAAAATACGGTGGACGTGGCGCTGGATTGGCTGGCGGCGGGGTTGGACCCGGAGCGCTGTGTCCTCTTTGTGCAGTCCCTGGTGCCGCAACACGCGGAGTTGCACCTGCTGCTGTCGATGATCATGCCGCTTGGCTGGCTGGAGCGCGTACCGACCTACAAAGAGCAACAGTTGCAGATTGGGAGTTGCGCGGAGGAAGGATCTGACTACCTACGGCTTTCTCGGGTATCCACTGCTGATGGCAACGGATATCCTGATCTACCAGGCGGACTTTGTGCCCGTAGGACAAGACCAGGTGGCGCACGTGGAAGTGACCCGGGAAGTGGCGCGGCGATTCAACCATTTTTATCCCGGTGATGTGAAGCAGATCCTGTTGGGCCCGATTCTGCCCGAGCCACAGGTGCTGTTGACTCCCTCTCCCAAGCTGCCGGGAACGGATGGGCGCAAGATGTCGAAGAGCTATGGCAACACCATCCTGCTCACCGACCCGGAGCCGGTGGTGCGGCAAAAGCTGAAGACCATGGTGACCGATCCGGCGCGGGTACGGCGGAGCGACCCGGGCGATCCGGATGTTTGTCCGGTGGGCGATCTGCACAAGGTCTTTCTCGACCTCTTCGACGCTGGCCAGGGTCTATGAGGGGTGCCGGTCGGCGGGCATCGGCTGCATCGAGTGCAAGAGCTGGGCCGCGGATGCCATCGTGGCCGAACTGCAACCCATGCAGGAGCGGCGCAGGCAGTATGAGGAGCAGCCGCGCCTGGTGCATGACATTCTGCATAGCGGTTCGGCGCTGGCGCGGGCCCGGGCAGAAGAGACCATGGAGCAGGTGAGGGAAGCCATGCACCTGGTGCACCCGGAGTTTGGAGAGCGCGCGCTATGAGCCAAGAAAAGGGTGGGGAAAAGCGCGAGGAAACCGAGAAGCAGGCGCAGAAGAGGGAAGCTGCCGAGAGCGCATCGCCTTACAGCATTTCTGTGGGCCAGGTGTACGACGGGCCGCTGGACCTGCTGCTGGACCTGATCCGCAAGCAGGACATCGATATCTACGACATCCCCATCGGCCGGATCACGGCCCAGTTTCTGGCCTATGTCGAGGGTCTGAAGCAGACCGAGGTGGATGCGGCGGCGGACTTCATTTATGTGGCCTCGCTGCTGATCCACATCAAGAGCCGCATGCTTCTTCCGCGCACCTCGGCGGAGGGGGGCGAAGGGGAGCAGGAAGATCCGCGGCGAGAGCTGGTGGAGCGCCTGCTGGAGCACGAGCGCTTCAAGAACGCAGCGCAGATGCTGCTGCAAAAGCAGCAGATCGAGGCCGCTACCTGGACCAATCCGGCGATGCGGCAGTTTAGTAGCGAAGAGGGAACGGAGCAGGAGATTGCGGCCGATACGGTCGACCTGGTGCGGGTCTTCCGGGAGATTCTGGACCGGGCGCGGCAACGGCCTGTGCTGGATGTGGATGAGGAGGCGGTGACTGTCTCGCAGATGCTCGACTATGTGCGCCGGCGGCTGATCATGGAAGAAAGGCCGGTGTCGTTGAGCAGCTTGCTGAGAAATACGCGGTCGGAGCGGGCGCTTATCTGCATGTTTCTGGCGCTGCTCGAGCTGGTTCGTTTGCAGGCGGTTCTGCTGAGGCAGGACAGCAACTTTAGTGAGGTTTATATCAAGAAGCACCCGTCGTTTGAGTCGGTGTTGAACCAGGGCTTGATGCAGGCTAAGGATGATTGGCGGTAGTTGGGTTCCTCCACCATGCCAAACCGCGTAGGAAAGCCGGTTGTGGGGCGGCTGGCAATTGCGTGTAGGGAAAGGCGCACAGCAGGTCCCTCCACTGCGCTTACGCTCCGGTCGGGATGACAAATCTGACTTTAGCTTCAAACCTTGAGATTTGTTAGAGGGGTGAGGGCGCGGCATTTGCGCGCAGGGAAAGGCGCACAGCAGGTCCCTCGGCTTAGCTCCGGGATGACAAATCTAAGCTTGGTTAAGACTTTGAGATTCGTCAGTGGAGTGAAGGAATGGGTAGTTGGCGCGCGCCTCAGCCCCGCGCAAATGCCAGGGATACATCCTTAGCGAAGACTTCTTCTCTCGTCCGCTTCTTCTGCCCAAGTCCGAATTTATGGAACTTTAACATTTCGGGGTACCACAATTCATACTGGCGAGCGATGCCTTTTGTTAACGTTCAACACCTGTAGTCCGGAGTGTGCGCACGTGAACGAAGGAACCTCTGCAGTTTTAAACACCCCCCCTGGGAAGCCATTGGCTGTCCACGACAAAATGAACCGGAAACCGGGCCTGATCCCCATGATTATCTTTGGGATTGTTCTGGTCGGCGGCATCGCGTGGGCCGCCTCGCAGTTGCTAGGTGACCTGTTTGCGGTTCCGCATTCGGCTTCGTTGGCCGCCTATGGTCTGTTGGCACTCGCCCTGCTGATTGCGCTGGGATTTGAATTTGTGAACGGGTTTCATGACACCGCCAATGCCGTCGCTACGGTGATCTATACCCACTCCCTGGAGCCACACATCGCTGTGATGTGGTCGGGTATGTGGAACCTGATTGGGGTGCTGCTTTCTTCCGGCGCGGTGGCGTTTGCGGTGGTTTCGCTGCTGCCCGTGGAGCTCATCCTGAAGGTGGGTTCGGGCGCGGGTTTCGCCATGGTCTTCGCCCTGCTGATTTCGGCCATCCTTTGGAATCTGGGTACCTGGTGGCTCGGGCTGCCGGCTTCCAGCTCGCATACCCTCATTGGTTCGATCATCGGTGTCGGCCTTGCGAACCAGTTGATGTCCACGAAATCGGGCACCACTGGCGTCGACTGGACACAGGTAGGAAATGTGTTCCGCTCCCTGCTGATTTCTCCGATCGTCGGTTTCGTGTGCGCCGGCCTTCTGCTGCTGGTGTTGAAGTTTGTGATCAAGGATCCCCGGCTTTTTGAGGCGCCGAAAGGGGACGCACCGCCGCCGTTCTGGATTCGCGGCCTGCTGATTCTGACCTGCACCGGTGTGAGCTTCTTTCACGGTTCGAATGACGGACAGAAGGGCATGGGGCTCATCATGCTGATTCTGATCGGCACCGTGCCCACCGCTTATGCGTTGAATCACGCTGTCGGCTACAGCCAGGTGCAGGACTTTGTTGCCGTGTCCGAGCAGGCGGCCAAAGTGATGAGCGCGCACGTGGATTCCAACGCGGTGATGGACGATCCGCGGGCCGACCTGACCGAATATCTGCAAACCAAGAAGCAGACGCCGACCACCATCCTGGCCGAGCGGCAGATGATTCTCGAGATTGAACACGAGGTGGCGCAGTACAAAACGCTGAAAGCCGTGCCCACTGATCAGCAGGCCAACGTGCGTAACGATATGTATGTCTCGAGCGAAGCGTTGCGGCTGATGGCCAAGTCCAAAAAAGCCGGAGTTCACCGCGGAAGAAGCTGCGGTGATGGCCAACTACAAAAAGAAGCTCGATCTCTCCACCAAGTTCATTCCCACCTGGGTCAAAGTTGCGGTCGCCATCGCCCTGGGGATGGGCACCATGATCGGCTGGAAGCGGATCGTGGTGACAGTAGGAGAAAAGATCGGGAAAACCCACCTGACTTATGGCCAGGGAGCGGCTGCTGAAATCACCGCCATGTTCACCATTTGGGCCGCGGACAGTTACGGCTTGCCGGTCAGTACCACGCACGTGCTTTCTTCGGGCGTGGCCGGAACCATGTTGGCCAATAAGAGCGGGCTCCAGTGGTCCACCATACGCAGCATCGCTGCTGCTTGGGTGTTCACTCTGCCCGCGTCGGCCCTGATTGCTGCCGGACTGTTCTGGGTCTTTGTGCAGTTTGCTCCCAAGGGCTAACCAACGCCAAATCAGCAAAGACGAGCGAAAAGAGGGGTGCTTCGATACTATGAATCGAGGCGCCTTTTCTTTTTCCGGGCGCCGTTGACCTGCCAATGAGTCTGAAAGCCAAATTAGAAGCCGTCGTCTATGCAGCCGAGGAGCCAGTGACGCTGGCTCAGCTTGCCGCCATTTTCTCCGAAGAAGTTTTGCAGGGATTGGGCGAAGAGGCCCCGGCCGGAGGCCGAGCAGCGCTGCTATGGCAGAGGCGTCTGCGGAAGAGAGCCCGCGCCGACTCCGGAGAGCCATCGGAGAGAGCCGGCTGCCGAGCCGGTTAGCTGGCGAACCGGTTGCGGCCGAGGGCGACGAGAAGAAGTCCGCACGGCAGCGCGACCGCCGGGTCCGGCAGGCGCTGCAGGTCGTGCTCGACGAGCTGATCGCGGACTACGCCAACGGCGAGCGGGGCATGGAGATCAGGGAGATCGCCGGCGGCTATCGCATGGCGACCAAGCCGGAATATCACGATGCGGTGCGGGGCTTTGTGAAAAGCCTGAAGCCGCCGATGAAGCTCTCTCTGCAGGCCCTGGAGACGCTGGCGGTGATCGCCTACAAGCAGCCGGTGACCGCGCCCGAGGTGAGCGAGATACGCGGAGTCGACTCGGGCGGCGTGCTGGGCGGCCTGGTCAGCCGCAAATTGATCACCACGGCGGGAAGAAAGCCGGTGATCGGACGGCCCATTCTTTACAAGACCACCAAGGAATTTCTACTGCGCTTCGGGCTGAAGGACGTGAACGATCTGCCCAGCATGGAAGAGTTTGAAAAGATGGCGGGCGAGTTGGCTGAGTCCGAAGCGGAGGGCGAGGTTCAGGACGCGGGCATGCGCTCCTCTGAAGAGCCAGGCGTCGTCGCATGCAGCAGAATCCTCCGAGGAAGCGACCGCAGAGCAGCAGGAATTGGCGTCGCCTACGGACGCAGGCGAGCCCGGTGCGGAAGCTGAGGCTAGTACGGAAGCTTCGGGCAGTACGGCAGCGGAGGCCGAGTACGGAGGCCGAGCCCAGTGGGGAAGTGGAAGCAAGTAGGGAAGACGAGCCCAGTACGGTCGAACAAGTCATGACCGGCAAGGAAGAGCGCGACGGCGAACGAAATCCGCAGCGGCTGCAGAAGATTGTGGCTGCCGCCGGCATCGCATCGCGGCGCAAAGCGGAAGAACTGATTGCCTCCGGACGAGTGCAGGTGAATGGCCAGACGGTGACCGAGCTGGGCTCCAAGGCGGACCCGGAGCGAGACCATATCCGGGTCGACGGCAAGCTGCTCAAGAAACCACAGCAGTTTCGCTACTTCATGCTGAACAAGCCGAAGGGTGTGGTCACCACGGTTTCCGACCCGGAGGGGCGGCCCACGGTGATGAAATTTTTCGGCCGAGCGGGAGCGCGCCTTTTTCCTGTTGGCCGGTTGGATTATCAGAGCGAAGGCTTGCTGCTGATGACCAACGACGGCGAGCTGGCCAACGTCCTGACCAGTGCGGCTTCTCATGTGGAAAAGACCTACCTGGTGAAGGTGAGCGGTAAACCCAGGGAGGAAGCGCTGGAACAACTTCGCCACGGGGTGATGATCGAACGCGGCCGGCGCGGGGAGCGGGAGGGCCGAGTGATGACTCAGCCGGCCCAGATCAGCCTGATCCGCGACACCGACAATCCCTGGTTTGAAGTGGTGCTGACGGAGGGCAAGAACCGCGAGATTCGCAAGATGTTCGAAGAGATCGGGCATTTTGTCGAGAAGGTCAGGCGGGTTGGCTTTGGACCGCTGGTTCTCGATGTGCCCCCGGGGGAAACGCGCGAGCTCAATGAAGAGGAAGTGACCCAACTGAAGCGGGCCGCGCGGAAGAAGGCCGCCCTCAGAACAGCCCAGGAACCCGCGCGCCGGCCGAGATCGGGACCGGCCACGCTGCCCCGGCCTGCCCGCAAGCGCGTTTTGAGGCCGAGGCGCGGCAAGGCGTCCGTAGAGCTTTATTTTCCCTATCGAATGAAGACTGCCGGTGCCGGATCGCCTACGATGTTGTGATTGTGGGCGCCGGCGCCGCAGGTCTTTTTTGCGCCATCCATGCGGGCCGCGGCGGCTGCCGGGTTCTCTTGCTTGACCATGCCAACCGGATCGGCAAGAAGATCCTGATCTCCGGTGGCGGGCGCTGCAACTTCACTAACCTGTCATACGACCGCGGGAAACTTCCTCTCCGCGAATCCACATTTCGCCAAGTCCGCGCTTGCCCGTTACACTCCGGCTGATTTTCTGGAACTGGTAGAGCAGCACCAGATTCCCTGGCATGAGAAGACGCTGGGGCAGCTGTTTTGCGACCGGGCAGCGAGCGATATTGTTTCCATGCTGGAGCAGGAGTGTGCCGCGGCTGGGGTAACGGTGTTGCTGAGCACGCGGGTGCGTGAAGTCGTCCATGAGGACGGCTTCCGTCTTGAGACGGACCGGGGCGTCTTCTCCGGGCGGTCTCTGGTTATTGCCACTGGGGGGTTGTCGATTCCTAAGTTAGGCGCTACTCCGTTTGGCTACCAGATCGCGCAGCAGTTTGGCTTGCGGCTGCAGCCGTGCCGGCCGGCGCTGGTTCCGCTTACCTTTCTTCCTGAAGACCTCACGCGCTATGCCGACCTGGCGGGAGTTTCCACTCGAGGTTGTGGCTTCTGCCGGGTCTGGGCGGTTTCGGGAAAAGCTGCTGTTCACCCATCGCGGGCTTAGCGGGCCGGCGGTGTTGCAGGTTTCGTCGTATTGGCAGCCGGGGGAGGCTGTGGTGGTCGATCTCGCGCCGGACCGGTTGTGGACCGAGGAACTTCGCTCGCGGCCAGCGCAGCGTGATCTTGCGAATGCACGAAGCTCGATCCGAGGGGTCCTGCCGCATCGGCTGGCTGACCGGTGGTTGTCGCTGCACCCACCTTCCTCGTGGACGAACCAGGGACTCGAGGAGGCGGAGAGCGCGCTTCATCGCTGGACTGTCTATCCTTCCGGGACGGAAGGCTATGAGAAGGCTGAAGTCACGGCGGGCGGAGTGGACACTGCCGAGCTGAGCGCACGCACGATGGAGAGCCGCAAGGTTCCAGGGCTTTACTTCATTGGAGAGGTGGTTGATGTGACAGGGCAGCTTGGGGGGTTCAATTTTCAGTGGGCGTGGGCTTCGGGGCGGCGGCTGGGCGGGCTTTGGGTGGTGGAGATTGAGATGTGGGGCATCCGGCATTTGCGTGCGGGTAGGGCGCACAGCAGGTCCCTCGGCTTCGCTCCCACGGCACGCCGGGGCAGGCGGGATGACAAGGGTGGGGGAGTGAGTGAGTGATGAAAGCCCGATTCGAGGGAGAGCATGACTCACTCCAACAGTTGCGTGGGTGAAAGGCGCACAGCAGGTCCCTCGGCTACGCTCGGAGGTTGTGACTTTTTTGATTTCTTTCAGGTTTGGTGTCGGAAAGCTCTGAAGAGCATCGGCCAACAAGCATCCTCGTGGTCCTTCGACTCCGCGCCAGAAACCCTCTGTTAGCAATAGATCTGCGAGGCGCTTCGCTACAAGGATGACGGCCTTGGGGGGAGTTTGAAAAACATTCTGGGTGGCTGTGCCAAAACACAAAAATGAAAAAAGTCACCCTTGTCATCCCGAGCAGCCAACTTGCCTGTGGCAGGTTGAGAAAGAAATGACACCGCACAATCGCCGTGGATGCGAGGCCCAGAGGGCCGTCCGCCAAACGTGAGCCCAGCCCGGAAGGGCTGGGACCTAATCTCGAAGATGATCCGAGCGCTGTAAGCGCGGCACTCACCTGGGTCCGCTCGCACCTGTGTCCTTAGGAGTGTAGCCGAGAGCCTGCCCCGAGCGAAGCCGAGGGACCTGCTGTGCGCCTTTCCCCCTCGCAACTGGTGAGTGCCTATACTCCGGAAAACTTTCGGAGGCACGTCCCGTTCCTATGGGGTTTCTAAGCCGCGTTCGACTTTGGTTCGTTGAGCCAGAGGGCGAGGGCCCACCACAGCAGGATCAGCAGATAGACGGAGATGCGGAAGAAGGAGAAGAAAACGTAGTCGCTCATCTCGCGGCCGATGGTGAAATAGCCGCCACCCACCAGGAGGGCGGCCGAATAAACGCCGAAACCGAAGCTGAGGGCAGCTACATGGCTGCGCCAGGAAAGCCGCAAAGGACGCAACAGAAAAGCAAGCACGATAGCCCACTCCACCATGAGCACGGATAAGAGGAAGTGAAGCAGAACCAGGTCCATACGCAGTGAGGAGTAGCCTGCCGGCGCCAGGCGCATGACTATGAGGACGCCGCTTCCCACCAGGAGTAGAGGCAGGGTGAAACGGCGGATTCCACCCAGCGGCCGCAGGGCGATCCAGGTGAGTTCCGCCAGCACCGCGCACTGCAACAGCGCGTCGGTGAGGTCGAGAATCAAGATGGCAAAGCGGTGGGCAGGATGACCGGAAAAATGCAACGTGGCGGCAAGCCCGACGGAGCGCAGGAAGTAGAAGACGATGAGCAGCGTGAACCAGGGAAAGCGAGCGACGCGCTTGCGCGTGAAAAGCACGGCGAGAAGAAGCACATGTCCGAGGAGCCCAGCGGCCCAGATGAGGTGGTTTGTCATGGATTGTGGAATCGGGCCAAGTTAGGGCAGAGTAACAGACCGAGAGCGCGAAGCTGATTCAAGCGAGTTTGAAAATGATGGCCGGTCTCCCCTTGTAGGTGCCGACGAGCCGCTCTTCGAAGCCACACTTCTTGGCAACTCCGATGGAGGCTCCATGGTCGGGGTGGATGAGGCAGGTGAAGTCGTTCGTGCCAAAATGCTTTCGTCCCCACTGCAACGCTGCCTTGGCGGCTTCAGTTGCATATCCCTTTCCATGTTTCGCTGGAGTAAGGACCCAGCCCAATTCAGGGATCGCTCCGAGCGGCGGCTCAATGTCGCGCTTGAAGTTTCCAAAACCGACCTCACCCACAAAGTCTCCTGTCGCTTTCTCTTCCACCACCCAATATCCAAAGCCAAGAACAGACCAATGGCCGAGATAACGGAGAAAGCGGGTCCAGCACTCTTCCGACGTGAACGGCTTGCCTCCCATGTATGTCACCACGGCGGCATCTCCCCAAAGCGCCCGGGTGTGGGCAAAATCGTCCAGGGTGTGGCCGCGCAGCCTGAGCCGCTCAGTCTCTATCACCGGAATATCTAAAGCACGAGGCAACGGGGCGATCACCCATCCAGTTTAAACTTGCTTTCAAAGGGCCCCGAAACACGAAGGGATAGCTTTCGCATGCAAACCGGGGCCAAGCCCACATCCACCCCTACGTTTTGGCAATCTGTTCGGGAAGCCCTGCGGGGCAGCCACCAGGATTACACCGCGGGCAGCCTGAACCGGTCGATCCTGCTGCTCGCCATCCCCATGGTGCTGGAGATGGTGCTGGAATCGCTGTTCGCCGTGGTGGATGTTTTTTGGGTCAGCCGCCTGGGTGCGGACGCGATTGCCACGGTTGGCCTGACAGAGTCGGTGCTTACGCTGGTGTTCGCGGTGGGCATGGGGCTCGGCATGTCGACTACCGCGATGGTCGCGCGCCGGGTGGGCGAGAAGGACCCGGATGGCGCAGCCATCTCCGCAGTCCAGGCAGTCTTCCTCGGGCTCATCGCTTCGGTCGTGCTTGGCCTTCCATTCTTCTTCCTGGCGCCGCGGCTGCTGGGCCTGATGGGCGCAACGCCCGCGATCATTGCCGGCGGCGCGAACTACACCCGGATCGCTCTTGGCGGCTCGGGCGTGGTTCTGCTGCTGTTTCTGAACAATGCCATCTTCCGCGGCGCGGGCGATGCGGCGATCGCCATGCGCCTGCTATGGGTCTCGAACATCCTCAACCTGATTTTCGATCCCTGCCTGATCTTTGGCCTGGGCCCGTTTCCCAAACTTGGAGTCACCGGCGCGGCGCTCGCTACCTTCTCCGGGCGCGGCATCGGCGTTCTTTACCAGTTTTACCGGCTGGGCAAGGGAACCGAACGCATCCGGATTCTCGGCGCGCCACATGCGCCTTCAGGGCGCGGTGCTATGGCGCCTGGTACGTGTATCGATCACCGGAATTCTGCAGTTCCTGATCAGCCAGGCGAGCTGGATCGGGCTGGTGCGCATCGTCAGCCTGTTCGGTGCGCCCGCCCTGGCCGCCTACACCATCGGTATTCGCATCGTCATCTTCGCGATCTTGCCTTCGTGGGGATTGAGCAATGCCGCCGCCACCCTGGTGGGCCAGAACCTTGGCGCGGGTCATCCGGACCGCGCCCGCAAAGCGGTGTATCGAACCGGCCTATGGAACATGCTCTTCCTGGGCACGGTGGGGATTGTCTTTATCGTCTTTGCGCCCTGGATCATCGGCCTGTTCACGCAGGATCCCGCGGTGGTTGGCACGGCCATCGACTGTCTGCGCATCTTCAGCTGCGGCAATGTTGCTTTCGCCTACGGCATGGTCATGCTGCAGGCGTTCAATGGAGCGGGCGACACGCTCACCCCGACCTATGTGAATCTCTTCGGCTTTTGGATCCTGGAGATTCCGCTTGCCTGGTGGCTGGCCATGCACACCTCGATGCGGGTTAACGGTGTTTTCGTCTCAGTGGTTGTTGCGCAATCGGTGATCGTGCTCATCAGCATCGTTCTCTTTCGCCAGGGACGCTGGGCCAAACAACGCATATGAGCGCATAAAGGGTTGCCCGGTTAAGCGAGAAGTTTAGCTTCTCTCCCGGGAAAATAATTCCTCCTCATCGAGCCTTCAGGGATGCCGTAATTAGTCATCACAGTAAAGGTGGGTGCCAGGTGGCTCCTGCGCTAAGGAGGATTCATGTTTGAGAATCGATTCGGCAGTGAGTCGGCGCGCTTTGATGAGGATCCGGTTGTCATCGGCCTTTTCCCTTACGCGAACGATGCGCGCCGGGCGTTGGACGCACTCCGCGAGAACCACTATTCTTCCGACCAGATTGCTGCGGCATTCCGGACGCCAGCCGATTCGCGGGCGGAGGTGGAAGGGACTTCTGTGCCGAGGAGCGGTAAGTGGTTTGGCCAGCTAAGAGAGATTTACCGGGGAGAAGATGGGGGAGTAGGCCGCGCTGGAACAATCCAGACCGAGTCATCGACAACAGGGTTCGACGCCATGCTGGCGCAGATTGACCTTTCCCCGCAGGATAAGCTAACGCTGGATCATGATTTCGATCGCGGTGCAGCCATCGTGACGGTCAGGGCTGCCGCCCGGAACGGGGAGGCCCAAGTCCTTCTGGAGAAATGCGGCGCACGCATCGTACACGGTCGCAATACCGGCGAGCCGACGGGAACCGTTGAGCCGGCCTCAGCAGCCACCGTGCTTTCCACACCTTTCAGCCCACCTCCGCAAGCCCAACCGGACCATGTACAGCTCTTTGGAGAAGTGCTGCGAGTGCGCAAGGAGAAGGTGAGCACTGGCGACGTGAACGTTCGCAAGGAGGCGGTCACGCACATGGAAACAGTTCAGGTGCCGGTCACTCGCGAGCACCTGGTGGTGGAACGCGCAGACGGCCTCGCGGATGGGGAGCATGCCATACGTGTCCCTCTTAGTGAGGAGCGCGTGCACATAGATAAAGATACCGTCCTGCGTGAAGAGTACAAAGTGGGGAAGCGTGAGATAACGCAGAACGAATCAGTCACTGACACGGTTCGCAGAGAACGTCTATTGATCGATGACGCCAGCGTGAAGACGAAGGGTTAGTTCTTAGGTTGCGGCAACTCGATCACGAGTAGCTCCGCCACGCCCACCCTGTGCTTTGAAAGTGTCCTCTGCTTAACGTCTACCACGTCTTTTCTTTTTATTGTTCCGCGTCAAATCCAATTGCATCCTACTACTCGTTAGAGCATTCATGCTCTAGCGGTCGACGCTGAGACCGGGTGCCCGGTCAGACCCAAAACATATCACTCACTACAAAGGATCTTCTCATGGCGCATGAAACAACAAGCAACGCAAGCGTGGGAACAGCCACGCAGGTAGTCGTCGGACTCTTCAAAAGTGCAAGCGATGCTCATCAAGCGGTGACGGAACTGAGGGCGCAAGGTTTTAGCTCCAGCCAGATCGGCGCAGCCTTTCGCAGTCGAGCATCCGATTCGTATCTCGATCCAAGCGATGCAGGTGCTGTATCCAGCGAGACCGTCCACCACGAACATGAGAAATGGTGGGATAAGGTGAAGGACGCTTTCCGTTCGGATGATAGCGTCGAACGGCGAAGAGAGTCTCGTGATGCAGCCGCGGCCGATACCAGTTTCGAACCGGAACTCTACTCGCGTGGCGACTATGAGTACGATCTCGCGGACGATGACTTCCAGGGTTCACTTGCGGGGACCGGCATTCCTGCGGATCGCGCCTCGTATTTGACGCGTAACCTCGAACCAGGCGGAGCAATCGTCACCGTGCATGATGTGAATCGTGTGGCAGAGGCGGAGCAGATTCTTGCCGCCAACAATGCCCGGGTTCGCTACGAGGAACTCGGACAAGACGAGGTGACGGGGAGCGAAGTTGGGGGGACGGATTCGAAACAGATAGATGCCGCGGACTCGACCGGCCGCGAGATTACAGACACGGGATACGTAGATCGGCGTCCTGTGGATAATTTGAATCGCGTAGATGATCTGGATCGGATCGATGCCGCGGACGCAACTGGCCAGGAGACTGCAGATCCGGGATACGTAGATCGGCGCCCAGTGAATGCTGCGAATCGCGTAGATGCCGCGGATCGCCGTGTCGAACGGGTACAGCTCTTTGGAGAAGTTCTGCGTGTTCACAAGGAACGGATCAACCGGGGCGAGGTGAGATTGCGCAAGGACGTGATTACGGAAAATCAGACCATCGAAGTTCCGGTCACGCGCGAGGAACTGGTGTTAGAGCGCGTCGCTGTTTCCGGGGACACGCCGGCGCCTTCCGCCAATATTGGCCGCGGCCAGGAGATCCGCATCCCTCTGAGCGAGGATAAGGTGCGACTGGAGAAGGAGGCGGTGTTGCGGGAAGAAGTAAACGTCGGTAAGCGTGAGGTGCAAGACGTGGCAAGAGTAAGCGGCGATGTGCGGCGCGAAGAACTCCGCGTCGATGACCCGGAAACACCCAGGCGATCGGCGACAGCCGAGGAGATTGCAACCGATCGTCGGCGTCATGGATAGGAGTACTCGCGGCATATGAGAACCATCGGCGGAATGAGAGAAATGTCAATCAGGGTAGTTCGCGTAGTGGCAGTGGCGGCGTTCTTGGCTGCTGCCGCCGGCGGGCCGGCCAACGCTGCGAAACAGACACAGAATGCGGTTGCTGGAGCGGCTCAGCAGTCCAACCAATCGAGTGATCTCACCATCACGCGCAATATTCGTCGCGCGCTGGTAAAGGACAAGTCGCTTTCTGTAGAAGCGCACAACGTAACCATCATCACCAAAGACGGCAAGGTGACTTTAAAGGGCCGGGTAGAATCGGCTGCCGAAAAGCTAACGGTGGAGTCTGCCGCTAACAATATTGCCGGAGTTGGAAATGTAGACGATCAGTTAACCATCAGCAATCAGTAGGCACCGCAATTTAGATAGGAGAGTAGCTATGGCAGGGCATTCAATATTCGGAATCTACACCAGCCGTCAGGGCGTGGAAGCAGCTGTACAAGCACTTAGGGATGCGAATTTTCGGGGGTCGGATATTTCTATCCTGGCGCCCGAGAACCTGGGTGATATTCGCGACATAGGCACAGTCAAAACAACCAAGGCACCGGAAGGCGCCACAGCGGGAGGCACCTCCGGAGCGGTGATCGGAGGAGTGCTGGGTTGGCTGGTGGGCATTGGTGCCCTTGCCATCCCCGGCGTGGGACCTTTTCTTGCTGCGGGTCCGATCATGGCGGCGCTTGCCGGAGTGGGCGTGGGCGCTGCCGTGGGCGGGATCACCGGTGCGCTGGTGGGATTCGGTGTGCCGGAATTCGAAGCCAAGCGCTATGAGACCCGGCTGCGAACGGGTGGAATCCTCCTCTCGGTGCATGCCGACAACCATGACTGGATCTCAAAGGCAAAAGGTATTCTCGACAGAACCGGCGCCGAGGAAATCTCAAGCGCCAGCGAGAGCCGCGTCGCGTAACCCGCTAGCCGGGCTGCTTCTTCCCGTACGGAGGGAACGGCAGGGCTGTGCCTTTACTAAAGTTTCGCCGAAAATCGCTTCCCCCGATCTGGCTGGACATCCCCCGTCCACCCGGACTGGGGGTCTGTTTTTGATACCGACACCACCTTGTCGTCCAGGGAACCCGGAACAATCACACAGTAGGTGTATTGTTCTGAGCCGGTTTGATCTGCCTAATTGAGTAGTACCTTGCACGTCCCTGGCAACAACCGAAAGCGTTGAATATCTAAAGCGGAGTATCGTACGCGGGAGTTGGGTGACTGTACCCAGTGTACGAAAGGAGACGATGGCATCTTCTGTAACCTCGGTGGGTATCGCGGGGCCCACTCCTTGCCCAGTTGACCTGATGCAGTTGGATGGTCTGGACCTAAGCGCTCGCTACCATTCAGACCGCTGCGGCGGCGACTTTTTCGATGGACTCGCGGTGGGATCCCGCCTGGTGTTCCTGTTGACGGACATCGCAGGTCCGCGATCGGAGGCGCACGCGATTGCCGCTGAAGCGCAAGTTGCTTTTCGGCAAACTGCCCGGGAGCTGTTCGGCGCAGTGGACGCAAATGAATCGGAGGCTGTCGCCGCATTGGCGCACGAGGTCAATCGATCGCTGATCGAGGCGGCGGAGGGCGTGCGTTTTGCCCCTACCTTTTTAGGTTGTTTCAACCTGACGCTCGGCATCCTGACGTATTGCAACGCAGGCCGGGTCCAGGCCGTGTTTCGCGATGCGGAGAGCGCGCATGTTTTGGAGCGTGGTGGTGTGCCGTTTGGACTCTTCACGCACGTGACCTATGAGCCGGCGGTCCTGGCGTTCGAACCGGGAGACAAGCTGCTACTGGTTACCAAGGGAGTGACCGAGAGCCGGCAGGGCGCCGCTGAGTTTGGGACGAAGCGCGTCGAGCGGCTGCTCGAACGGTCTAACGGAGATTCTGCGGCTGAAATCTGCGACACGGTGCTGCGGGAGGCCTATGACTTCGGCAACCATCCGTGGGCGCGGGTGTACGATTTTCTGTGTGCGCGCAAGCGCAGCCAGGAAGACCTGACCGCGGTGGCGCTGGTACGCGACTAGGGAACGCCCGGCACCGTACCTGATAGGAAAAAGCGTGGGGAAGCCCAGGACTGCGTCCTGGGATATTCTCAGCCGTCCCCTTCGACAAGCTCAGGGCAGGCTCTTCGGGACTGATACGTGTTATCAAATCCTACCCAGGACTTACGTTCTGGGCTACTCTCAGCCAGAGCTGTCCAAATTGGCGGAGCAACGGCCTTCTAGACGGCGCAACTTGCTGAATGCGTTGAAGAGAACGTCGGCAAGCGAAATCAGGTTGGTTGCTGCGGTGGTGTGTTCTGTCCATCCACCTCCATCCATGCCGAGGTAAGCCACCGCCCTAGACTTTGTCATCCCGCCTGCCCCGGCGTGCCGTGGGACCGTAGCGGAGGGATCTGCAGTTCCACTTTCGGGTACAAGCGAATGTGCCATGAGCGAATCGCCCCCGGGTTGCGTTTCTGCATCAAGGCGCACTGCAGATCCCTCCGCTGCGCTGCCCCGGATTTCCTGTCGAACTTGGTGGCGTTGATGAACGTCTTGCGGCTTTGCGCAAAGCCGCATACGTGGCTTGGGCGATAACCGGGTCCGCTCCGGTCCCACGGCACGCCGGGGCAGGCGGGATGACAAAGTTAAGGGCGGCGGCCAACCTTGGCAGCAGTGGAGGTGGATGGACAGAGTCGAAAAAGCTAATTTGGACAGCTCTGACTCTCAGCCGTCCCTACGGGACTGTGTCGACGCACACGGACTCTTCGGCGCGGACCTGCAGAGTCTTTTAAGAGCACAAGAGACATTGCTATTGAGCGAAGCGGCGAAAGAAGCTGGTTGCTTTCCACTCCGGGCGGTGATCGGCATCGGCGACACGCAATGCCAGCTTTTCCAGGATGGCGTCGAATTGGGCAGCGGCCGCGAGGTCGACAGGCTGGCTCACATCATCTGAGGGTGCGTGATAGCGCTCGGCGTACCAGGCTTTAAAGGTTTTCTCTTCCGGTGATCCGGGCAGCCAGCCGAACTTGAATGCAAGCGCCGGGACACCCTTCTTGATGAAACTGTATTGGTCGCTGCGGATGAATCGATTGTGGTCCGGCTCCTTATCCGCTTGCACCTGCACGCCCGCGAGGGCGGCGACGGCGCGGAGATCGTCGCCCAAAGTGGACTCACCCAGGCCCTGGACTTCAAGGTATTTTAAAGGAAACAGCGGAAGATACATATCCATGTTGAGATCGGCGACCAGGGGGCCGGAGACGGTGGGATGGGCAGCAAAGTATTGCGAGCCGAGTTCACCCTTTTCTTCACCGGTGACGGAGAGGAAAAGAATCGAGCGCTTCGGCTTTGCTGCCGAAGCTTTCATTGCCCGGGCGATTTCGATGAGCGAGGCGTCGCCTGAAGCATCGTCCATGGCGCCGTTGTAGATGCGGTCGCCTTTGACCGGCTCGCCGATGCCGAGATGGTCAAGGTGGGCACTGACGATGACATATTCCTTCTTGAGCTTGCGATCGCTGCCAGGCAGAAGACCTACTATGTTCTCTGATTTTGCCTCGGAGCGCGTCATGGCAACGCGGGCACGGATCGTCACGGCGAGGGGAAAGTGGGGAAGAGGCTTATCCGCATTCAGGTCCGCCAGGATCTCTTGAAAGCTGTGACCGCTCCCCGCGAAGAGGACTTCCGCATGCGCTGGGTTGAACAGGATGCCAACCGGGAGTGGAGGAGGGACGCCGTGGCCGGGATCGCTCAACTCCATGCGCGGCTGGAAGCGGGACGCAGCAATCCGCGACCAGGGCACCTCGGCGCTTTTGGGGTTCTGGATGGTGATGGTGCCGATGACTCCTGCTTTTTGAAGCGCCTTGCGGCGCTCTTCACCGGATTGGTAATGCGCTTTCACCGGGCCGGACATGTCTGCCGGGCCGCCGCTCACGAATACTACGATCTTGCCCTTCACGTCCTGACCCGCCAGATCGTCGTAGTGCAGTTCGGGGACGGTGAGACCGTAGCCGACAAAGACGGCGCCGGCTTCGACATTTTCCGCTGCATGCGGACTTACCCCGAGCACGGCATCCTCACCAAGTTTGAGCGGCTGCGCTTTGCCCTCGCTCAGCAAATCGAGCGCGCAGCGAGCTTCGTCAACCTTGACCACCTGAAAGTCCATCGGCTGCCGATACCCATCAACCCCCGCGGGCTCTAAGCCTGCGGCACGAAACTGCTCAGCCATGTAGTTGGCGGCTTTTTCGTAGCCCTGGCTGCCGGTGGCGCGGCCTTCGAGGCTGTCGTCAGCAAGAAACTGAATGTGGGACCACCACTGCTTGCCCAAGGCATCCCAGTCCGGAGTCTGCGCAACCGCAGCGAAGCCAACCAGAGTCAGGGCCGTGCAGACAGGCAGCCAGGTGTGTAGTTTCAAGTGCGAATACCTCCAAGCTCATAGTATCTATGCGAGCCTAACTCAGTGGACGGGATGGCGTAGCGACTACACGGTGTAATCGAACAAGGTCATGAAGCCGAAATCCATGTGCAACTGCTGATGGCAGTGAAACAGGGTGAGGCCGGGGTTATTCGCAACGAAGTCGATTTCGAGTTCCTGGTATCCGCCGACCATGACCACGTCTTTTAGTACTCCTGAGGTCGGTTGGCCGGCGACGCGGGTCAATTCAAAGCTGTGGCGATGAAGATGGATGGGATGAATGTCATCGCTCGCATTCCGCATCCGGACGCGATAGCGCCTGCCTTCGCGCAGATGAAAATTGGGCGTCGCCATCATCTGGCTTGTGGGGTAGGAAACTCCATTGATGGTCCACTGGTTAAACCCTACCAGCGCGGCGTTCTGCTTCTCGAAGAGCATTTCGAAGGTTTCGTCCGGCGATTGAGCGGCCTCGCTCGGATTGCCAAAATGCGCGTAGTTCCACTTGAATGGTTTCGGCGTGAGCCACTGCGGTTTGCCGTTAAAACCGGCATATTCGACCACGATGCCCATGCCGTGGTGACGGTCGTCGTCGGCCAGATCGCCCATGACCCAAACGCCAGGATGATTCATCTCGACGATGGCCGAGATGCGCTCCGCGGTTCCCAGCCAAAGGCCTGGCACGCGCACAGGTCTGGGGAGTGGGTTGCCATCCATCGCGACCACGCGGAAGCTGTGTCCGGGGAGAGCCAGGCTGCGAATTTCGGTCGCACTGCCATTCAGAATGTGAAACAGTACGCGCTCACCTTGCTTCACCCGAACCGGTTCCCCGTGACCCAGCATGCGTCCGTTGATGGTGAACGAATCGTAGCCAACCTCGTAGCCATGGGGCATCCCCTTGGCGAGGGAAGCCTTCATTTTGGTCTCTCCCTGTTGCTTGAGACTGGCGACGGTATCAGCGGGTGAGAGGAAGTCCATGGCCATGTCTCCTCCCTTGCTCAACGTTGGCTGAAACTCCTTCAGGGTGAGAAAGACTTCGCGGTCGTAGTCGCCGGGGTGATTCTTGGGCTCGATGTAGACAGGCCCCACGAGCCCGCTGTATTGCCCCGCGGAGAGGTCTGACCCCGCGCGGACGTGGGTGTGATAGAAACGGAAGCCCGAGGGCTTAGGGGTAAAGGAAATCCTGCGACTGCCGTGCGGAGGGATGAATGGGGTGCCCTCCTCGGCTGCTCCATCGACTCCGGCCGAAACAAATTGCCCGTGCCAGTGCAGTTGTTCGGGAGTGTCAGTTTCGTTATGAACGTCTATTGTGACCTGCTGCCCTTCTTTGAGGCGGAGCAGCGGCCCGGGAAACTGGCCGTTGTAGGTGGTGACGGAAAGGATGCGATTGGGAGCCACTTCCAGGGGCTTGGTGGCTATGGTCAATGTGTAATCGGCAATGGCAGCGGACTCGCCTAGAAGGCCGCCCGGGGGCAGCAGGGCAGCGCCCGTTGCGGCTCCTGCGACCTTTAAGAAATCTCGGCGAGAGGGTGAAAATGGCGACATAGGTCTGCCGGATAACCGGTGTTCTGGCTCCCCCGGTAACTATATCGAAGTTTCCTCCCAGATGGCTCCATGTCCTGCGAGAGCCAGGGCATGGGCGATTATGGCCTAGAGTCTGGCGCGAGCTACTGAAGATTCTTGGCGAAGCCGTTCACGACCTTGATGCCGATAAGCTGTCTGAGGAGTCCTTCAATTCGTTTCGCGTCATTCTGCAGATTGGGATGGAGGCAACGAGAGAACGCCGGAGTATCCTGATGTCCACGAATGCCGCAGCATGGACTGCCAGCGCTGCGCCGTAACGAGCGCTACTCCGGGTATAGGTGACGCGATATTGGGCAGCCCGGAAGGACTCATGTGCCGGGAGGCTCAGTCCGGGTTGGGAATCAATACGTCGCGGACAAGGGCATCGAGATCAGAACAAGCGGCAACGAACTGGCGGAGAGTTCGCCGGGTCGGACCGTAGGAATCGAATTCTCTGAGCGATAATCCACTCTCACTATAAGCAGCGCGAAAATCGGCAAACTTCGCCTGGAGCGCACTCACAATATGTGAGGGAACAGGATCGTCGATTCGCGGACGGACTTCTATATCACTGGCGTTGAAGCGCACCTGCCAGGCATGGGGAGGCGAGATGACCACATCTCCGCCAATGAACTCACTCCAATGCATGTGGTTGCGAAAGGCGGCAGAGAGCAAACGAATCCGATAGCCGCGCTGGCGGAAGAGCTGATAGGTTTTCTTAAATACCGCGACCCCCGCCCACTCTAAGTACCCGGGATCGAGCGTAATGCTTTCTTTTTCTGCTTTGAATTTCAACCAGTCGTCGAGGCGCCCCACCATGATGGTGCAAACAGGGCCCATGGGGGCGATCTCTCTTCCTTCCTTTTCGCGGCGTTCGAGGCCTCGCTCTACGGCTTCGGCAACGGCGACGCATTGCGGCAAGGTGAAACAAACAGTTGCGTTGACACTGATCCCGCGATACGTTGCTTCCTCAATCGCTGGAATACCTGCGCTGGTGGCCGGGATCTTGACGATCATATTGGGAGCCAGTCGATCGAATTCTTCAGCTTGTCGTACCATCGCCTGCGTGTCTCGAAACAGCCGTGGATCCGTTTGTATGGAGAGCCTGCCGTTGCGCCCCCCCTGTTTTGCGAACACGGGCAGCAGCAACGCGGCGCTCCTCACAGACATCTCGCGGACAACGTGCCATGCCAGTTCATCTTCAGTAGCGGTAGGATATTTTTCGATCAGGTTGAGAAGCCGCTCCTTCCAAACAGCGATTTCCTGCTTGAAACCGCTTACCACGATCACGGGGTTGCAGGTGGCCCCGACTCCTCCGTGTTGCATGGAGTAGGTCAATTCGGAAATGGAGGACGAATCGTTCCACAAGCAGGTAGGTGTGGATTGCGTCATTTCATGCAAAGGACTCCGATAGCTCACACCGGCAACGCTGGTCATGATCTCTCCTTGAGCGGCAGCTTGCTGCAAAGCGGGAATAGGGGGCGCCGCTGGGTCCGCCGAACACATTAGACATCGTCCAGAGCCACATTGTCAAAGCGCTTATTATTGCCCATACTTCGTATTTATGGCGTTATCAGCGATGTGCAATGGCGCAATCTCCGATAGATTCTAACCGCTATGTTTAGTCTCTTTAGCGAGAGCGCCACGGCACACCACAGGTTTAAAAGCGGCTATTCCGATGTGTCGCGATCAGTCCCGTAGGAGTCTGTGTCGTAGGAGGACCTAATTGGAAAAGAACGAGTGCCCCAAGTTCGCTGAGTCGTACCGAGGCCGAAAATGATATTTTCGACTGCTTTTCCTAGCCTCGCCCCGGATCTGTTGGTCGATAGAGTGAAAACTGTGGTGGGCTACGCCCATCGTTTTCGGCCCAGGTACGCTGGGGCGAACCTGGGGCACCCGTCCAGTTCCTACGGGGTTCTGCTACGATACAGACTCCGAAGGGACGGCTGAGAATGTCCCAGGATGTCAGTCATGGGCTTTCACCCGCCGGCTGCAGCCATCCACGACCGCACCTGCGTCACGCTCAAAATCAGTTGTGCTTGATAGCCTCAGGATTCGATTTAGACTCGTCGACACCTTTCATGCTGACAATGAAACTCTGTATCTCGCTTGAACGGCGATCGAGATTTGCCTCTTGCTTGCTCATGACCACGCGATGGCGGTCGAACATCTTTTCCGCATCCTCTTGCTTTCCCAGGTGAGCATAGGCCTGACCCAGCTTATACAGCGGTTCAGGAAAATCTGGATCAAGAGCTATCGCCTTTGTGTAGTACGGCACGGCGTTGGCCGGGCGCTTTTCCAACCGAAGCACTTCGCCCATTTGATAGTAGGCGCGCGCGTCGCGAGGCCGCAGTTGTGCCGCCCGATTCAGGGCCGCCATCGCCAATGGCGCATTCGTCAAGGTTCCATCGTTATTCATCGCCACCACAAGACACGTGCCGTAGTAATACTGTGCCCCGAAGCTTTGGGGCCGTTTGGCAGCAAGGTGCGCGAGCTTGGCTAATACTTCTTCAGACCGCGTGTTCGAGAAGGTATAGGCTTCGCCAAGGAAAAGGTAGGCCGGCTCGAAGTTCGGATTCAGATCGATCGCCTTCAGAAAAGCCTCGACCGAATCCGCTGTTTTACCAGCCATGAATTCCGCGGCACCCAAGGCTAAGTAGATCTGCGACGACTGCGGATTGTGAGCCTGCGCAGCCTGCAGGATGGTTTCTGCTGCCTTGTAGTTTTCGTGAAGTAGCAGCTCGGAGCCGAGGTCAAAGGCAAACCGGTCGTTGTCTGGATCGAGGCGGGTTGCTTCCTGATACTCCAGCAGCGCGTTCTTGTAGTCTTTCCTACGCTCGTAGATATCAGCTAACAAATCATGAATTTCCCCCGTGTTGTGAACGTTCATTGCTCGTTGAGCCGCGTCGAGAGAGAGGTCCAGATCTTTGGGGTCGCCTTTTTCCAAACGCAAGACGGCAACGTTGTACAAAGCATCGTACGATCCAGGGTCTTCAGTGGCAGCTTGTTCAAACCGTGACAAAGCCTGTTGAGGAAATCCTTTCGCGGCCAATATCGCGCCTTCACGTACATCCCTTGCACTCGCGGGGAGCTGAGCAAAACTTTTGTCGAGTAGTGTGATCGCGTCGTCAGCATGGCCTTGTTGAAGCCGGACCAGGGCCAGATCGTAAGACAGTTCGGGGTCATCCGGCTGTAACGCAATCGCGGCGACCAAAGCTCTCGATGCCGCCTCGGTTTTTCCCTCTTCTAATTCGAGGGTCCCAGCTAGTTTTAACCACGGCGCGGCATTCGCACCTTTGGGAGGAGCCGATGACTCAAGAACCTTCAGCGCCTCCTTCTTATCGCCCGTTCCGGCCAGAGCCACAGCAAGTTCATAGGCGACTGGGCCGGAATGCTCCAGGCGATATGCCTGTTCCAGAAGCGGTTTTGACTCGGAATATTTTTCTCGCGCATTCAGCAGGGCGCCCAGGTTGTAGAGTGCATCGACAGCGCCAGGACGGAGAGTCAGGCTGCGGCGAAAAGCCGTTTCCGCTCGATCCGGATTGCCCGCGCGCAGGTAAGCAGCGCCCAGGTTATTGAACGCTTCGGGCCGATTGGGAGCCAGGCGCGCAAACTCCTGGAACATCTGCAATGATTTGTCGGCATCGCCCACCCTGTCATAGGCGATACCCAGAAGGTTGCAAACGTCCGGATCGGTGGGATGGTCGTGCCGGTAAGTCTCGAGTGTTTGGATAGCTTCTGCGCTGTGGCCACTATCGAGTTCGCGGCGTACAGCGCTCAGTGGATTCTGTTGTTGCCCGAGTAGGGTGCAGGCAAGAAAGGCAAGCAACAGCGACAAAGCAATGCCTTGCCAGTGAATCCATCGGGAGGTCATCATACATTTGGCCGAGATTTGCCGGCTCAGTCGAGCGCATCCGGCCTGCCTAGTGTTGCAGCGGGACAAACTGAAGCTTCAACTGATCGGTAACAAATCCCTTCATTTGGCGAACACTGTCCATGATACTCGCCTTGTGGTAGCGATCCAGCTCGATCATCACCCATCCGTCAAAGCTAATTTGCCGGTAGAAAGCGGCCAAACCTCGAAAATCAACCGTGCCCGTGCCGACCTCGACAAAGTCTCCTTTGGCCTTCGCTCCCAAATAGGAAGGACTGGAAAAGTTTGGATCGAAGTCTTTCCAGTGGCTTACAGCCAGGCGTGAAGCATATTTCTTCACGGTCTGAAGGGGATCGAGCCCCATACCCGCGAGATGACCTACATCGGCGCAGAATTTCAAGTATTTGGGGTTGGTGCCGTCGAGGATTTCCAGGACCGCATCCTTAGGAATATCGCGTTCTGCGTGCAGGGCAACGATGATGCCGTATTCTTCGCTGGAGATTTTGCCGATCTCGTCCGCGGCACGGATCACCTGCTGCACATCTGCCGCTGTCCGTTGATACGGCTTGCCTCCCACTGGGTGCGGCGGAGCCCATCCTAACGCGATATATTTTGCGTTGGCCGCTTTGAGAAATTTGCCGTCGGAACGGATTTTGGTCATGATGGCGTCCCAGCTCTTGGGCTCGTGCAGCGGCAATGCCTGATAGACACCCTCCAGTTGCACTCCTATCCCGCGAGAGCGGGTAACGAATGCCGCAGGATCTGCTCCATACGCGGAGTCGAGACGGGCGGCGCTATTGTCCGCTTCAGTCGCACCGATCCCCAACTGCGCAATACCCTCCACTGCCTTCCAATACTCGGCGGTCGAGGGATTGGTGGCAAGCCAGGTGGTGGCGGCCATCCCAATCTTGAACTTCTGCGGCTTTTCTTGCGCCAGCCCGTCGTAAGGGCAGGCGTAGGCAAGCGCGCCCAGTGTTGCCACCTTAAGAAACTTCCGCCGTTCCATCATGGACGACACACTCCGTTCTATCGGTTACCGTGCAGGTGATCGATTCAACCCGGTTGACTATCCTATAAGGCGCGTGTGTATCGAATCAATCGCCGAGAACGGCCACATCGTGCTGTGGCCGTTCTCAGCGGTCTCGCTGCCGTCCCTAAAAAATAAATTTAAGGGCAAATTGAAGTTGCCGCGGATTGGTCGCCAAACTCGATATTTGACCGAAGGAGGGGGTGTCAATGGTCGAATTCGGCACGCCGAACTGTGGTTTATTCCAGAGGTTGAAAGCTTCCGCGCGGAACTGGAAGTACATTTTTTCCGAGATGGGCAAATTCTTGAACAGGGAAGTATCCCAGGTCGAGACCCCGGGGTTTCTTGGCCCCGGTGTCGGTCCACATGTACCGAAGGTGTACTGCGGAGCGGCGGCGTAAGCATTTGGGTCAAGCCAGTGGTTGATCGTTTGATTGATATGTGGCGTAGCAATGCAGTCGGGCCTGGCGCCACCTCCCGCACCGGTCAAGTTAGAACTGGGCGAGATGGTGATAGGTTGACCATCCGAGTAGTTCACGATTGCATTCACCTGCCAATCGTCGACCACTTTGCCGGCGAAGCCAGATGGATTCAGATCGTGTCCCTTACCCACCGGCAAGCCATAGGTTGTGCTGAGCACAAAACGTTGCGGGGTGTCATTGTCCCAAAGACCCCATTCTTTATTCAGATGGTACCGATCCTGAATGCCGCGCAGTCCAGCCTCAAAATCGCTTCCCTGGTTTAGAGCCTTGCTCCAGGTGTAGGCCACGTGGAAGGTAAAGTCGTGGGACATCCTTTTGTCTACGCTGACCTGCAGACCGTTGTAGCTGGAATTCAGGTCGCTATCCAACCACTCGATGAAGGTCGGGTTGGTGCCTTGAACGAACTGCGGAAAGGGGATGGTCGGCGGACTGCCGGGAACGTCAAGATGCCCCTGGTTTTCGTTGGTAAGACTCCACAGGTGGCGGCCCTGGTTGAACGCGTAGTTGATTTCAAAGGCCAGATCCCTGGTGACCGAGTATTGGAAACCGAAACTTCCTTCATAGATATTGGAAGGGATCAGATGTGCGTTGATGGAGCGAATCTGAAGCTGGCTGACGGCCGCAATGTCATCGATGCTCACAGGATCAGTGAACCCTGCGGGGAACCCGTTCTTCAGAAACAAGCCCGGCGTAGCGTTCAACGAGTTGTTGAGGGCGTGGTCGGTGAGAAATGGCGGGTTGAGCGCCAACTGGCTCTCGCTGCCGTAACGGTAAGTATTTTGGAAGTAGACGCCCGCCCCTGTGCGAAAGACCATGTTGGGGGAGACCTGATAGGCGATGCCTACCCGGGGAGCAAAGTTGTCCAATTTGGGATGGACGGTTGTCCGGTTGAAGGTGCCAGACGCATTCTGGGGGATTGTAAACAGGCCGCCCTGGCCGCCGTTGAGATCGGGGTTGAAGTTGGTTACGTGGTTGTCGCGTTCGAAGAGCGGACTCTCATACTCATATCTCACGCCATAGTTGATAGTGAGTTTCGGGTTCGCCCTCCAGCTGTCAGCGACAAACCAGTTGATCCCGTTGCGATAGATATGGGCGATGTTCAAGTTTTCCAACTCGGACGAGTTGGGAATGCCGAGCAGAAGGTCAGTGATGCCCTGATTGCCGGTGTACTGACCGCTAAAGTTGAAAAAGCCACGCGTACAGCACAGATCGCTGAAATTATCCGCGTCTCGACGCCATTCGACCCCGGCCTTGAGGCTATGGGTCCCCTTGATGAGCGTGATCGTATCTTTAAACTGCCAAATCTGCGCAAATTGATTCTGCGGCAGCCAGCGGGGGCTTCCCAACTGAGAGAAGCCGGAGATATCGAGTTCTGGAAGTCCCCCCGAGACGCCCGCGTACGTGGGGATTCCGGTCAGTCCAACCTGGCTATTGCCGTCCACTCCCAACGTGGCCTGCGTGGAGTGCGACGCCGCCCGGTTGAAGGTGTAATGCGCATCGTTGATCAACGAGGGACTGAATACATGGACCCATGCTACGGTGACGTTTGTGCCACGGTCATTGTTAATCCCCTGGGTAGACCCGGCAGTGCCGTCTGCAATGGGACTGACCAAAGAGAAAATTCCCGGGATATTCTGACGCAGGTCAAAGACAACATAATGGCCATAAATGCTGTCCTTGTCACTTATCTTGTAATCTACGCGAGTGCCAAACTGATCGGAGTTGCGCGACTCAGTAGGGCTGGAGATGTAGTTATTGCCTTGAAATGCACCTAGCTGTCCATTCTGTGCCAGGTTGGTGTTGGGCAGCGGGTACAGCGCGAATATATTTGCCCCCACAGGGTCAACACAACTGGGGTTCACAACGCCGGCGACAATACAGTTGGCCGGAGCGCCAGGATAGGTGGGATTGGTAGGCGGTGAGCTCAGTTCGTTGAAATTGTATTGCCGCATAAGCGGAGTGGGGACGGTTCCCACCAGACTCTGACCCGCGGCAAGTCGGGTTCCCTCGTAATTACCGAAAATGAACCACCTGTTTTTGCGAATGGGTCCGCCGAGGGTACCCCCAAATTGGTTCTGCCTGAACGCTGACCTGGGCTGGCCGGCCCGGTTGAGAAAGTAA
Organism: uncultured Acidobacteriaceae bacterium; assembly: GCA_963746595.1. Lineage (GTDB taxonomy): Bacteria > Acidobacteriota > Terriglobia > Terriglobales > Acidobacteriaceae > PALSA-350. The sequence continues at coordinate 138,464 of CAVVBS010000016.1, read as the reverse complement.
TCGTTTGCGTCCAATTTGTCGTTACGAATGAACTCATAGACATCGCCATGCACTTCATTGGTGCCGGATTTTATCGAGGCGTTGATCACGCCCCCCGCGCTGCGCCCGTACTCAACATCGTAATCGCGCGTCTGCAGCTTGAACTCTGCCAGCGAGTCGACCGCTGGCTGAGCACTTTGGGCGCTTTGGTCCTGAAGGTTCGTTGTATAGGAATTGTTGTCGGCGCCGTCCAGAACGTAGTTGTTCTCGGTCGAGCTATTGCCATTTACGCTAAAAACTCCCTCAGCGCGGCTCTGAAACGAAGCACTCGAGGGGTTCACGCCCGCCGTAAGCAAAGAAAGTTGGTCGTAGCGCCTTCCGTTCAATGGCAGTTCCGTAGCCTGTTGTGAATCGACCACAGTTCCAACATCGGCGTTCTGGGTTTGTAGCAGGGGAGCGCTATCTGTGACCGTGACCTCCTGGTTGTTGGAGCCTACTTGCAACGTGAAATCCACTTGCTTCCGGTCCTGGACGTCGAGGACAATCCCGTTTCGAATCTCCTTTTTGAATCCGCTCGCGTCGGCCGAAACGGTGTAGTTTCCGACTCTCAGGTATGGGAAGACATAGGTGCCGGCGTCACTCACCTTCACCGTTTGCGATTCACCGGTGGCCACGTTTTGGACTGTGACGGACGCGCTCTGGATCAGGGCGCCGCTTGAATCCTTAACCGTCCCGATGATGCTTGCCGTGTCAACCTGCGCGTAGAGAACAGCCGAGGTAAACGTCACCATCAGTACAGCGGCTATCCGCAAAGACCGTCCCACACTAAGTTCGGAAACCCACATGACTCCTCCAAATGAGGCCGTGAAATCGCCTTACGAGAAAATCAAAGCGCCTGCACAAGCTCTCGAAACCGTTCTAACCGCTTATATGGTTGCTAAACTTTGTCCGGAAACGGACGCCTATCCATATCACGCATTCATTATCTCCAACGTGTTGCGGAGGGTACCGTGAGTCGATCCACTGTCCCACCGGTTCAACATCAGGGATGGTTCTGCGATTCAACCATATGTTTGGCGACGCCCATAACCGCTTATACTCGACCCTTGCCTTTTACAGCTACGCTCATTCCCTTGTCAAGAGACTAATTCGGACGGCAAAGGTGAGCCCGGCACGCGAATCTCCCACGCCCGAACGCCGTCCCCGGCAACTCACTACAGGTGCCCTCCTCTACGTGCTGGGTTGGACGTTGAGGCCCCGTCGCAACGGGTCGCTCGGAAAGTGTCGAGACCGTCCTTTACGGGGATTTGCTCATCGACTTTCGGGGCAGTTTTGATATACATTTCCCTCTTGTGGCGTATGGCTAAGCGCTTCGTTCGTTTAGCAAGCTCACAGTATGCGAGCCGGCATACGACTCCATCCCGAGGTGGGCCCCTTGTCTGCGGCAAAAATGGACAGAAGAGATTTCGTGAAGTCGATCGCCGCCGGCGGCACCGCTGCCATGACCGGGTGGCGGGCGCTGGCCGAATTATCCGCTGCCGACACTCCCCAGCAGCCCGCTTACAAGGTATTCACCGCCTCGCAGGCCGCCCTGGTGGGAGCGATCGCGGAGCAACTGGTGCCCAAGGACCAGTATGCCGGCGCCGAGGAAGCAGGCGTCGTTCCGTTCATCGATGCCAAGCTGGCCGGGCCTTACGGAAAGTTCTATGTAGATCGCTATCAGTCCGGGCTGGCGCTGGTGGATAAGGTTAGCCGGAAGTCCGCCGGTGGAGATCTTCGTATCACTGAATTCCGAGCAACAACAGAAGGTCTTAAGCAGTCTGGAAGCAGGGATCGAGGGGGAACCTGCCGCCCGGGAATTCTTTGGCTTGATCCTGGAGCACACCTTCGAGGGCTACTACGGTGATCCTCAGCACGGCGCAAATCGAAACGGCGAGAGCTGGAAGATGATCGGCTTCGGAGGTTAGTCGGTGCCCCAAAACAAAGTCGATTCGGTGGTCGTGGGTTCAGGGGCGGGCGGTGGCATCCTCGCCAAGGAGCTCGCGCAGGCTGGGCTATCGGTCGTGATGTTCGAGCGCGGCAACCACTACAATGCGGCCGACTTCGACCATTCCGAACTGCAGTCTCAATATTCCGTGCCCCCTGCATATGGACCGTCTGTGTTTGCCAACCCCCGCACCTTTCGTTATAGCGACCGCGAAACAGCACGCCTGGTCTATCCCGGAGTGGACGAGGTCTACGGGAAGACAGCGGCCTCCGTGGGAGGAGCCACGCTCGCCTATGGGGCTGCTGCCTGGCGCTTCAAGCGGGAAGACTTTCGCATGAAGTCGACCTACGGCGCGGTCAAAGGCACCTCGGTGGAAGATTGGCCGATTACTTATGATGACCTCGAACCGTACTATGAGCGGGCGGAGTATGAGATTGGAGTATCCGGCCTGGCCGGCGCCGACCCGTTCGCAGAACCCAGGAAAAAGCCGTTCCCGGTTCGCCCCCTGCCTATCAACCCGCAAGGAGAAATCGTCCGCGACGCTGGCTTACGCCTGGGCTGGCATCCCTTTCCGCCCCCCTTCGCGATTCTCACCCAGCCCTACAATGGCCGATATGCTTGTGTTCAATGCCGCTGGTGCCTCGCCCACGTTTGTGAAGTGAACGCGAAGTCGGGCACACAGATCAGTATGTTGCCCATAGCCCTTAAGACCGGGAAATGCGAGTTGAGGGTGGATTCTTTTGTGACTCGTATTTTGACCGACGAAAAGGGCCGTCCCTGTGGGGTGCAGTATTTCGACGCCGATAAGAACGGACATGAGCAATATGCCGATTTGATCGTAGTGGCCTGCTCCGCCACAGAATCGGCGCGCTTGCTGCTCAATTCGGCAGACAAATTTCACCCACAAGGGCTAGGGAATTCATCCGGCCAGGTGGGCAGAAACCTGAATGACCATACCGGTGCCGACGCATTCGGCATTTTCGAGCACGAGATTCCTCACGATAAGGGGCCCGGCCCATCCATTGCGTTCAATGACTGGAATCATCCGCGCGGCCGCGAAATACGCGGAGGCGGGTATATCTATAACTACTATTGCACCCTGCCGATTGAATTCGCGTCGACCCGTCCGCGCGGTGAGCCCATGTGGGGCCAAGCCCACAAAGACTTCCAACGCAAGTATTTCTATCGCTATATCCACCTCGGCAGCAACTGCCAGGCCTTGCCCCAGGAGAGGAATCGCGTTGATCTCGATCCCAAGGTTCGCGATGCCTGGGGCATCCCGGTGGCGCGGATTACTCACTCCTACCTGCAGGAAGACTTTGAAGTCGCCAATTTTGTAATGGCCAAACAAGAGCAATTGCTAAAAGAGGCTGGCGCCATCAAAACCTGGCATGGCGAGAATGCAAGAGGCGGGGTGTCTGACCATCAAAATGGAAGCTGCAGAATGGGAAACGATCCTAAAACCTCGGTCGTCAGTTCCTACTGCCAAAGCCATGACGTTGATAACTTGTTCATAACCGATGGCAGCGTGTTGGTGACGGATGCTGGATTCAATCCCTCGTTGACCATCCAGGCGGTTGCGTTTAGAGCTGCAGAGTATATCAAGCAACAATGGAAAGGTTCTGCGTGGCGCAACGGCAAGCGAGCGTAGTCTATTACTTGACAATGAAACCAGCCTCAGACGTTCGGGGAGTTTCAGCCTTCGTGGGCGTCTTTCGCTCCGGGAGAGTCTCCTCATGATTGGCGGAAGGGCGCTCATCATCGCCGCGTGGTCCGGCGTATTTATCTATGGCTATCTGAACGCGATGCTGGGCATCGTGTTGCCCAACCTGATGGACATGCTTAAGCTGGATAAATCCCAGGCTGGCAAGTTCTTCATGTTCATTTCTATTGGCCTGCTCGTCTCCTCCATCCCGGCCGGGTTGACCATGGATTACTCAGGAACGAAGATCGTGACCTGCCTTGGTTTGCTGGCAGTTGCGGCCGCTTTTTGGGGGCTCGGAACGATCAAGTCGCCCAGGTTCTTGTACGCTCTATCTTTTCTCTTGGGGCTTGGCGGGGCGATGGTGATCGCCGGAGAAAACACCACGATTTCGCTGGCCAACACCAGTCAGCGAGAGATCGCATCCAATCTGTTGAACCTCTTCTTTGGTGTCGGCGCCTTCATTGCGCCATTCATCGTGATGCCGGTCCTCAAGACAAGAGGCTTCTCCGGTGTATTGAAGGCCTCGGCCATCTTAACCGCCGCTATCCTGGCTTTCCATCTGTCACTTACTTTTCCTCCTCCTGTGGTTGCCACGCACTTTCCTTTGGGAAGTGTTGCCACGCTTCTTGGCGAGCCAAGGTTAGTGCTGCTCATGTTCCTGGTATTTTTGTACGTCGGGACTGAGTTCTCCGTTTGGAGCTGGACGGTTACGTTCTTTACCTCCGAACGCGGATACCCGCAGCAGTCCGCGTCGCGCATCATCTCCATATTCGCTCTGACTATGATCGCTGGCCGCTGGGCGACCCAATGGACGTTGGTCAAGTTTGGGCCGCTGCCTCTTTTGGCTATCAGCGCTGCCGGGGCAGTCATCAGTTTGGCCGCACTCTATCTAATCCGTGGACGGATACCGGTCATCGTCGCTGCATTAGCTGGAGGGTGGTTCATGGCCGCCATTTTCCCAACCGCTCTCGGCCTCGCCGGCAGTTACTTTCCGTCATCGGTAGGTACGGCCATCAGTCTGGTCACTACAGGCGGGTGGATAGGCGCAATCGCTATCCCGCCCGCCGTAGGGTTCGTTGCCGATCGGTATGGAGTTAGTCGCGGGTTACTTATACCGGTAGGCGCAGCACTTCTAATGTTGATTACTCCGGTTTTACTTATGCGGATGCACTGAGGATTGCCTCAGAGGATGCCGCTGCTTCTCTATTGTTCTAACCTCGCGCAACAAAACCTCTCGCGAGGAAAGACCCATGAGTTACCGGCTTGCTGGAGCACATAAATGAGCACCAATACTTCTATCGTGCATTCCCAAGATTTACCCCAGGGCCAATCGGGTGAATTGCTTCGCTTTTCTCGCCAAGAGGTCGGTTGGGAATGGATGAGCCTCGTTATTCGACGCCTGGCGCCAGGAGATACGCTTCCGTTGCAAACACAAGAGGAAGAGATGGCCTTAGTCCTGCTTGGAGGTGAATGCGCGGCGGACTGGGGGGAAGGAGAGGTGTTGATAGGCGGCAGAAAAAATGTCTTTGACGGACTGCCTTATGCCTTGTATCTGCCATCCTCGAATCGCGTTGTGTTGAAGGCCGAATCGGTCTGCGAATTCGCCGAGTGCAAGGTGCCTTCCACCGCTGCCTTGCAGCCCAGGCTGATTACTCCGAAAGATATCTCCACCAACCTGCGCGGCGGCGAGAACGCGTCCCGGCAGATTATCGACGTGATTCCGCCTGACTTTCCTGCCGACAAATTAGTTGTGGTGGAGGTCTACACGCCGGGCGGTAATTGGTCGAGCTATCCCCCGCACAAGCATGAGGTCCACAACCCGCCCGTCGAAGTGGACCTGGACGAGATCTATTACCATCGCATGAAGAGTCGAAATGCGTTCGCGTTCCAGAATCTGTACAGTTCTGACAACCAGCGGAACTCTATACTGAAGGTGCGTGATGGTGACGCCGTGTTGGTACGAGACGGATATCATCCCGTAGTGGCGGGACCGGGCTATGACCTCTATTACCTGAATTTCCTTGCCGGAACCTCACGAGCCATGATGGTCACGGAAGATCCAGATCACGTTTGGCTTCGATCAAGCTGGAAACAGACAGACGCTCGGCTCCCCATGGTGCGTTAGGTGCCTCCCGATTCTGCGTTGCTTCGGCATACCCATTCCAGGCGAGCCTTCCTGAAGCGCGCTGCTTTGCTAGGCCTGGGTACAAGCGGCCTTGGCCCACCCCTTCCTCTGCTCTTTTCATCCGCCGCGGCTCTCGGCTTGGAGACATCAAAAGCGGTCAATCCTCTTTTCGTTCAAGTTCCACCTTCCTCCAGCGGAATCAGCTGGCAGCATGTCAACGGCCGCTCTTCGCAATATTATCTTCCTGAAACAACGGGAGCCGGCTGCGCTTTCATTGATTACGACGGGGACGGCTGGATGGACATCTATCTCGTTAATAGCGGGCGTTGCGATTTTTACGATCCATCTCCGCCGCTACGCAATGCCCTCTACCGCAACAATCGCAATGGCACATTTACGGATGTCACCACGGAGGCCGGTGTCCCAGGAGGCGGCTACGGGATGGGCGCGGCCGTCGGGGACTTTGACAATGACGGGTTTCCTGACCTCTATGTAACGCAGTACGGGAGCAGTATTCTGTACCGCAACAATGGCGATGGCACTTTCACCGACATCACTAAAAAAGCTGGGGTTGCGGCCCCCGGATGGGCATCGAGTGCGGTCTGGTTTGACTATGACAACGACGGCAAGCTCGATCTGTTCGTCTGCCGATTTGTCGATTTCACCAAGGAACTCAATAAGTTTTGCGGAAATTCCGCCACCGGCGAGCGGTACTACTGCGTCCCGCGGGTTTATACCCCCATGCCAAGTTGGCTATTTCACAATAACGGAGATGGGACATTCACTGACGTCAGTAAGGAGTCCGGAATCGCACGGTACTTGGGAAAGGCTTGGGGAGTAGTCGCCACTGACATCAATAATGACGGCAACATGGACTTGTTTGTTGCCAACGATACGGTAGCCAACTTTCTTCTTGTCAATGATGGCAAAGGCAGATTCAAAGACATTGGCGTTGAGTCTGGGATTGCATACAGCGAAGATGGCAGCCCCAGATCCGGGATGGGGGTCGATTCCGCGGACTACGATTGCGATGGATGGATGGATCTTTTCGTTGCCAACGTAGATCACGAGAAGTATTCCCTTTACCGCAATCAGCACAATCTGACCTTCGATGACCAGGCAATGCGAAATGGCATCGGGCAAAGTACGCTGCTCATGAGTGGCTGGGGGCTTAAGTTCGTCGACTTCGACAATGATGGCAACGTCGACCTGTTTCTCGCCAACGGACATCCCGACGACCGCGTCGAGACCAGAACAGACGAGGTGAAGTATGCCGAACCGATGCTGCTGTTTCGCAATACAGGGATTGGATCGGAACACCGTTTTGAAAATGTGAGCCAGCTTGGAGGGCCCCTTTTCGACCAACGATTCGCCGCGCGCGGCATGGCACTAGGCGACTTCGATAACGATGGCGCCGTCGATGTGCTGGTATCGGTAAACAACGGCGCTCCTCTCCTGCTGAAGAATACGGCGGCTCAGGGCAACCATTGGCTAGGGCTCAAGCTCATTGGCAAGAGGTCCAATCGCGATGCCGTCGGTGCGTTAATAACGTGGCAAGCGGGTGACCTGAGGAGACGTCGTTTAAAGGTTGGCGGAGGAAGCTATCTTGCGTCGCACGATCCCCGCGTAGTTCTGGGAGTGGGCACGCACCCCAAGATCGACTGGCTCGAAATCAGATGGCCCAAACCAAGCGGACTCGTTGAACGGTATACCGATTTGCCGATCGACCGCTACCTCACCATTGAGGAGGGCAAAGGAAAGAAAGTAGATAGCGTGGCATCGAAAGGACAGGCGAAATAACCCCCCTGAATAGCTTCAGTGTGGTGCGACGAATGGTGGTTAGTTTGTCTAACCTTTCAATGCTCCCGCCGAGAGGCTATTCCTTCTTCAACTCCGCGGTCCAGTTCAGCAACACTGTGAGGGATTCGGACGATTTTGTCGCCGTGTCAATAAGGAGCCGCCTGCCATCGGGAGCTACATCCCAACCGAGAACCTGCAAGCTACCTTTCCCCATCTCGTCATTTACTTCAGGATGGCCGATCTGAGCCACAGGTACTTGGAACAAGATTTTAGGAACGCTGGCGTTGAATATGGTCCCCTCGCTCACGTCCACAGCCATCAGTTTTCCGTCAGCGGACACATAGAACAATTCCTTGCCATCCCGACGCCAGCGAGGCTGGCTGCCACCATCACGGGAGATCGCCGTCTTGCTGCCGCCGTTCGGGGGCGCCGGAAAAGGTTGAATATAGATTTCGGATCTACCGGACTCGTCCGACGCATACGCGATCCAGTGTGCGTTGGGAGAGAATCGGCCTTGTCCCTCGCTGTACTCCGTATTTGCAAAAGGTGTGGCTGTCCCAGACGCTGTTCCATCGCCCGCCACAGGCAAGACCCATAAATCGCCATGAGTTCGAGGGTCCCGCTGGGTGTAGAGCAGGAATCGCCCGTCACGCGACCAATCGTCCGGGAACCTCGGGTCGCCCGTTGCACGGACCAACTCCTGCTCCTTCCCGGCGCCATTGGTAGCCTTCTGATAGATCCCATACCCGCCAGCACGATAGGCAGCAAAGGCCACTCGGCTCCCGTCCGGCGACCAGACCGCAGCGGAATCCGGGGACAAATCGAATGTTAAGCGGGTGCTCACACCCCGAAGCAAATCAAGAAGCCAGATGCCCGTTTCGCCCTGTCCCATCCTCGGGTCGACCTTGGAAGCGGCCAGTCGCGTTCCATCGGGCGACAATGCAAAATCGGCGTATGAATAAGTTCCGGGCTGCCCGGCGTTGCCCAGCTTTCTACCCTGCCGGTCAAACCAGCTAAGTTGAGAAAGCCAAAGCACTCCCGGTCCAGAACTATAAGCTAAGGCGCCGCCTGGCGAGACGGAAAAGAATCCGGAAAGGAAAAGGCTCCCGACCCGTTGGGCAACAGGGATCGGATTACCCTGCGGTTGCAGGCTCCTCTCATCGAACGCCTGGGCCAGCAATGTGCCCTCGCGCAGAAAAAGCAAGTGCCCTACCCTGGGGTCGGCGGACGCCGCATAGACCGCCATCACTGGGGTAGAAAGTATTCGCCTGGAGTTCTGTTGTTCGGGCTTGACATTGAGTGCCCCGAGATAAATACCGGGATTCTCGGGTGCTCTCAGATAAAAAAAATGCTGCCCGTCCGGCAGGAAAGACGGAAATGTGTGGACTTCGTTGCGCCCCTCAGTCGTCGTGAGCAAAGCGGGGACACCGCCCGCAGCCGGAACCTGCATAATGCCATTTCCGCCGGTGCCGAAAATAATTGTGCCTTCCCGGTTCCAGGCGCCGCCCAAGACCCCGGCGAAGGCATCGCAGATATCTTGAGGAGGTCCGCCGGCAATGTCGATCTTCTTCAGCTTGCTTCCCGATTGAAATGCGATGAACCGGCTATCCGGCGACCAGAAGACCGGGACAAGGATATTTTCCGTGCCGGGCAGCGGGTGCGGTTCCAGTGAATCAAGAGCGCGAATCCAAACAACGTCGCGCCCGTCCGCACCGGGCGCCAGAAAAGCCAGTTGGCGACCATCGGGCGAGAAGGCGAAGGTGCGAGCGCCAACAGGCAGTCGGATCTCGAAGCGCACTGGCGCGGTCGCCGATGGCCTCTTGCCACGGAACAAGAACGTGGTCAGCACAACAGTGACGCCCAGCAACGCCGCAACGCTCCAGGCAAGCCATTGTCGACCAGCCTTCCGTTGCACCGCAGGTGTAAAGATCCCAGTCTGTGCCACCGATTCGGCGGCCCATTTCAATTCGAGCGCAAGGTCACGAACAGTTTGCCACCGGTCCTCCGGGTTTTTGGCCAGGCAGCAGACGATCGCGTGGTCCAACACCGCCGATGTCATTGGCTTGACGGAACCAATCGGTACCGGTTCGTCTTCGAGGATCGCCGCCGCAACGCTCAAGTGGCTTTTCCCTTCGAAGGCTCGCTTTCCGGTCACCATTTCGTACAGGATCGTGCCTAGCGAAAAGATGTCGCTGCGCCCATCTACCTCTTTTCCCTGTACTTGTTCCGGCGACATGTACTGGAATGTCCCGAGGACCATGCCCTTTTCGGTGAGCGGAGCATTTGCGGCGGGGCTGGACCCAGTCACGGTCAAACTTGCCGCAGCGGACGTATGCGCGGGCAACGATTTCGCAAGACCGAAGTCCAATAGTTTGACGCCAGTCGGGGTGAGCATAATGTTGCCCGGCTTCAGATCGCGATGGACGACGCGAGCACGATGAGCCATTTCGAGCCCCTCGCAGATCTCAATTCCATATTTGAGGACTTGATCGGGTGAAAGGACCCCCTTGCTCAAGCGGCTGGCAAGGGTCTCTCCTTCCAGGTACTCCATCACCAGATAGTCGACTCCATTCTGGTGACCGACGTCGTGGAGAGTGCAGATGTTGGGATGGTTCAAGGAAGAGATCGTCCGCGCTTCGCGGTCGAATCGCTCCTTGGCGTCAGGGTCTTCGGAAAGACTCGAGGGAAGAATCTTGACCGCGACGATGCGGTCGAGCCGTGTATCCAAAGCACGATACACCTCGCCCATACCGCCCGCTCCAAGCGGTGATTGAATCTCGTACGGTCCGAGTCTGGTGCCAGAGATGAGGGTCATCCGTGGTCTTCATTGTATTCCTGCGCAATACGTTGCAGCGGCTGCACTGATTCCGGGCCTGAGGTGAAATCCGCTCGAACCCCTTCCCTGATGCAGTCTCGTTCCGGGAGATCACAGTTTGTTCAGATGTCTTTGCGGGTCTCTCCTCACTCATTCAGCTCAACGAAATTTTGGAAAATAATCTTACGAAAGACTGAACAGAATGCGCCAAAAAGGAATATCCAACTAGACAAGTCGCGAGGGGAAGTTGGGACCGTGACGACAAAAAGGCAGGCGCATGGTTTTCGGTACTCGATCAAAGTTGACCCGTCTTGTATGGGCAAGTTTTCTTTTGTTCGTGGCACAGCTCGCGGGAACGACCGCTTATGCCCAGAGCATTGGTGAGATCCGGCTTCAGGTAAAGGACCCTTCCGGTGCGGTTTTACAGGCCAGTGGCCATGTGGCAGGGCCGGCGACAGACCGAGCCTTCCGAACCGATGCACACGGAGCCTTTTCGCTGGGCGGCTTAGCCTTTGGACGGTACCTCCTGGAGGTTTCGAGACCGGGATTTGCTTCTCGTTCCATCACCATCGACATAAACACGCCGACTCCTGTGTCGGAAGTCGTCACCCTTGTCATTCAGACCGCGTCAACAAGCGTCACAGTATTTTCGCCCACACCGATCGGGCAAGCGAATCAATCTCTCGATGAGATTCCGGTCCCGGTTCAGGGGCTGACCGCAAAGAATCTTGAGGACAGCAACGCGCTTGACCTTGCGGCCCTCATGAACCAGCGGTTGACCAGCGTCTATATCAACGAGAATGTAGGCAACCCCTACCAACCGGACATCAACTACCGCGGATATACAGCTTCTCCACTACTGGGAACGCCTGAAGGGCTTTCCGTTTACCTGGATGGCGTACGCCAGAACCAGCCCTTCGGCGATGTCGTCGCCTGGGATCTGATCCCTAAAGTGGCCATTCGGGATATGGCACTGATTCCTGGTTCAAATCCGATTTATGGATTGAACACATTGGGCGGGGCGATCTCAGTACAGACCAAAGACGGGATCAGTGCTCCTGGGGGATCGCTTACGCTGACCGGCGGCAAATTTGGCCGTCGCGCTGGCGAAGGAGAGCTCGGCGGCGTATTGCCCAAAGGTTTCAACTACTATCTGGCAGGTAATCTCTACCGCGAAGACGGATGGCGGGAATTCTCCCCGTCCGAGGTCCGGCAATCCTTCCTGAAACTGGGCTGGACAGATGCAAAGACGAGTGTTTTCCTAAGCGGCGCCTATGCAGACAACTGGATGACTGGCAACGGCACCTCAGACTACCGCTTCCTTGCTGTCAACTGGAGGGAGGTGAATACGATTCCCGACGTAACCTGGGATCATTCTCCTTCCTTGACGTTGAATGTGACGCACGCTCTGACCGACAAACTGACACTGTCCGCAAATGCCTACTATCGTTATGTGCGCACCGACAGCTCGAATGGCGACCTCAACGACGATTCGTTCAGTGAGGATCTTTACGATCTGTCAGACGATGATGCCGCCGCGCTCACGGGCGCGGGCTATACGGGTTTCCCAACGACGGGCGATTCGACGACCGAGCCATTTCCTTTTTGGCTTTGCCTCGCACAAGTGCTGCAGAACGACACTGGCGGCGTTCCGTCCGAGACTTGCAACGGTGTTATCACGCGTACGCAAGATAAGCAGAACGGCTATGGTCTGTCGGGACTGGCCACCTGGCGCACCAATCACAATCTACTTTCTGTAGGCGCCGGATGGGATCGCGGCACGTCCACTTACCATCAGCTCACCCAGCTTGGCTACCTCAACACTGATAATGTTTCCTTTACCCTAGTGCCGATTTATCTGAACGGCACAACGTTCGATGATGACGGCGACCCTGTGGACAGCCAGGTGCTTCTGCACGGAACCGTAAACACGCCCAGCGTGTATGCCACAGATACGCTTACCTATGGCCGATGGGCGGTGACTTTGTCAGGCCGCTACAATCACACCTCACTGGACAACCTGGACTACCTGCCTGTCTCGGCAGCGCGCGGCAATCTCACCAGCAACAATGTATTCCAACGGTTCAACCCGGCAGCCGGGTTTACTTATAAACCCTCACGTCTCTTCAATACCTACTTTGACTATAGCGAGGCTAGCCGCTCGCCCACGTCGATTGAGCTTGGCTGCTCCGATCCCACCGAGCCTTGCAACTTGCCGAACGCGCTGGTCAGCGACCCGCCGCTCAAGCAGGTGGTAACGCGCACGTTCGAGGTGGGCATCCGCAGCAATGAGGGTCTCTCGCTTCACTGGAGTGCCGACTATTTCTTCGGTCAGAATTACAACGACTTGCTTTTTGTGGCTTCTGAACAGACGGGCTTCGGCTATTTCCTCAATTTTGGCAAAACCAGGCGCGACGGGATTGAGTTGGAGCTTTCCCAGGACTGGCGGCATTGGAGTGTGGGCAGTAACTACACTTTCCTGAACGCCACCTACCAAAGTTCGCAGACCATCGATGGTGGCAGCAACAGCACGAACGACAGCGCTCTGGCAGGCCAGCCGGGCATCGACGACGATATTCACATCGTGCCCGGCGATTTCATACCACAGGTGCCGCGCAATATTTTCAAACTGTATGGTCAATACAGGCCTTCTTCAAAATTGACAGCAGAGATGAATGTTCTTGCTGTTGGCTCCTCGTTCGCACGTGGCAACGAAAATAATCTGGATCAACCGGACGGTGTGTTCTACAACGGACCGGGCAAGTCTGCCGGATACGGAGTCGCTAACATTGGAGCACGGTACCAGGTCACTGATCGCATTCAGCTCTTCATTCAGATGAACAATCTTCTCGACAAGCACTACTCGACCGGCGCTCAGCTCGGCACAACACCCTTCGATGACAGCAATCATTTTGTGGCACAACCGTTCGGAACACCCTACGGCACTGATGATGACAGTATCCCGATCCGCTCCTCGTCCTTCCAGGCGCCAGGTACCCCATTCAATCTCTATGGTGGATTGAAAATTACCCTCTGGAAGAGGTAATTGATCCGCGCGAATCGCAGCTAAAGCCCCCGAATTGCTGCTCCTGTGCAAGTGAGGTACGCAGATGGCCAACGGATCGAGAGGAGGTCCTTCTGTGCGAGCCTGTCTTCCGGAAGGAAACGACCATCCACGTCCAAATGAGCCGTCGGTGGCCCCAAGAAGCAATACCAGCGAACCCGATGGCCAGCCATGTCCGGAATTCCATCGTGGTTGAAATCGCCTACCGCGATCGAGACGACCGAGCCCAGGTGGGCTATGTTGCCGGCCGGAGGGATCTCCGTCGGCGACTCGGCCTTCGCTATCGATAAGTCGCAAGTGCACCCGGACTGCCTGTTCATTTTCGAACAATGAATTTCGCTAGCGAACAGCAGCGCCCTGTGGCATGACCACATAAACAATTGAAAACAGAGGGGTGCACTTTCTTTTGGAATTGGCTATCGAGATGCTCCATTCTGCGAGTGACATCTAACGCCATTGGAAAGAAGCTAGACCATGAACCTGAAACGCCTCACCGGACTCCTGATGGCTGTTGCCTGTTTCAACCCGATGTTGCATGCCCGGAAGAGCTTCTGGGACGGCGCGGATGCTTATCTAGGTCAGTCACGGCCATCGGATACTCCGCGGGTTTTCGCACCGGGTCTGCTTGCGGATCCCGGGACCATCGTGATGGACAGAATCGGCTTTTCCCCTGATGGGAAAGAGATCTATTACCTGCAAGATGACAGATGGTACAGCCTGAAGAACGCGAAGCTGAAGGTCTTCAAGTATGACGGTCGCAAATGGAATGGGCCGACAGTTTTGAACGAACATTTTTTTGCGCCTACCTTTTCCGTGGATGGTAGAGCACTCTATTTCGAGGTTGAGAGTCCTAAACAAATATGGATGTCAAAGCGAACCAAGGACGGCTGGACTACCCCTGCGCTGTTTCTCGACGAGCCTTTCAGCCTGTATAACTTCTGGCCAACGAAAAGTGGGACCTACTATGTCGGCAGTGCAACTTTAAGCCCCAAATGCTCGGACCGGTTCCAGTTCAGGTATCGGAAGATTTAGTCCCTTGGCGCATTGAGCTCAGTTGTTGCAAATAGGCCAAGCCACTCATCGCCACCAGCCTTCAATGCGCTAAAAATGGCTGCCCGCGAACGTAGTACCCTGTTTGCAGAGGTAAGAAAACGGGAGTGGACGCGGGAGTGGCTCAATGCCTTTTGTCAGCATCACGCGCTTGAGAGTCCGATCGATTCGCTTCCTGCCGTTCTTCGCACTCTATGCTTTCCGCTCCCTGCGCCAGGCAAAGACATCGTTGGGGTTTCAATGTGGGAGTCTCTTGGCCGATCGAGACTGGACCTTCTGGACGATGACCGCGTGGGAGAGCCAGGAGAGTATGCGCGGCTTCATGATGACAGGCTCTCATAGGACCGCGATGCCGCGACTTCTGGACTGGTGCGACGAGGCTGCCGTTGTGCATTGGGAGCAGGCGGAAGTTGCCCTGCCATCCTGGACCGAAGCAGATCAACGGATGCGCACGAGCGGACGTGTCTCCAAGGTGCGGAAGCCCAGTCCCCAGCATGCCACATTGACTTACCGGGCACCACGTGTGTCAAGCGGCACACCGATCCGGCCGGCAAGCAAGTAACGGAGTCGCAGGGGTACTAATCTGTTTCGTAGAAAAAAATTTCGTTGACTAAATGGGAAGACGAAGCCGGCAGCACTCGCTCGCCAAGCTCTAGCCGGCTCAAGAGAAAGGTCTCCTGATTGCGGGCTTTCAATTGCAAGCTGTCTGGAATGACGATCGCGGAGGTGTTTTTCACAATCCGCAATTCCGCGAGAGCGTTCGCGCGGGCTCCGGTGCTTTCGCTGGCTCTCTTGTTCACGATTGCCCTTGGGGTGGGTAGCAACGCTTCTATGTACGGGTTCGTCCAGGGGCTGACTCACCCCGGCTCTTCGCTCGATTACGCAGATAGGATTGTGTCGATATTTAAGCAGGACCGATTCCGGGCGGCAGGACCGCTGTCACGTGACGAATATAAGCTGCTCAACCAGGGGGTAGATGCATTTGATTGGATTGAAGCGGCCCGGATTACACCGAGTGACATCATGATCGGTGACCGCTCAGAGATTGTGACCGTGGCAGCGGTTATGCCTAATTTGGCCGCGGTACTCAAAGTACCACTGGGAAACGGGGTAGTCATTAGCTATCGCTTTTGGCAGAGCGACTTCGGTGGTAGGACTGATGCGATTGGGAATCATGTGCGTATCGACAACGTAGACTATCCGATCACTGGAGTTGCGCCAATTCAGCTCGAAGGCTTATATCGCGACCGTCCTACAGATGTTTGGGTGCCCTTGCAAGCCAGGACTTTGAAAGGCGTAGATGGAAGTGGACGAGATTTATGGGCTTTCGCGCGTCTTCACCGCGCCGTTTCCATCGGTCAAGCAGAAGCAGCTGTTCACTTGAAGTTCGGCGATTCTGTGGCCGTGAGCGTGATTCCCTTTACGGGCACTCCACCGAGAATGGCTCAAGGATTGTCGCGCATAGTCAGGCTACTGAATTTCGCTGCGGGGGCCGTATTCTTTATCGCCTGTATCAACGTGGGTTCGTTGCTGCTTGGGCGAGCTTTGAGGCGGTCGGGTGAGACCTCTCTACGCCTCGCGCTCGGCGCCACGCGCGCGAAACTGGTAGGGGAGTTGTTGTCCGACAGTATCGTAATCTCGCTTGCCGGTGGAGCTTTCGGCATGCTCTTAGCAGTTTGGTCAGAACATGCTCTCCCGGCTCTTCTGTTTCAGCAGGACGCAGAGCGGCTTGTTTTTGCACCCCGGTTACTTTCCATCGTTGCTGCTTCACTCCTATGTGTAAGCGTTACTGCTTTATGTGGAATAGTCCCCGCCTTTGCGACATCGACTGATCGACCGTGGACCATTCTTCGCCGTGAGAGCGGGTTACCCTCGAAAACAGTGGGACGATTACGAACTGGGCTGGCTGTTGCGCAAATAACAACGTGCGGCATGCTCGTGATCTGTGCGGTTGTTCTCAGCGAAAGTTTTCACGCGGCGCTGGAACCTGGCACGGGAAAGCGCCTCGGTGATCCGGTCCTCATCACTGTACAAGCACAGGCGCAACCCGATGTTGATATCAAACATTTCGCCGAAGTTGAGCAGAGAGCAAGGTCAATTGCCACGCTGTCATCCCTGGCATGGACAGCCCGACTGCCGGGGGACCAGCCAACGTGGCGATCGTTCAGGATTCAGCCGTCAAGTTCAAATTATCGCGACGTTGAATTGGACATCGATTGGCTTACACCAAGGTCGCTCGAATTTATAGATACACAACCGGTTGCTGGCCGGCTGTTCAGCTTACGAGATCAAGCTCGTAAAGTCGCAGTTGTTGATGACGGGGCCGCCGCAGAACTCTTCGGTCGAGACACGGTAGGCATTGTTATCCAGGATCCAGCCGGCGTGCCGACCGAGATCATCGGTGTGGTCAGGAGAAATGCGACGTCTCCATTGAATAGTCGACGCCCAACCATTTACTACAACTATGGAGGTCCTTCGGTTGTGCCCGAGCGAGTTTCGCGTGCGCGCTTCCGCGTACCTGTCGTCTTACCTTCGACGCACGTTGAATTAAACGTCAACGTTGTTTCACCGGGTTATTTCGACGAGCTTGGCCTGTCGTTGATTGCCGGCCAAGAATTTCCCAGGCATCCTTTGCCTGGTGAGGGCCGTGTGGCCGTGATTAATCAAGAAGCGGCCGGCCTCTACTTCAGCGGCAATTCGCTTGGGGCAGGGCTCATCGATGACTACGGAGTCCGCACTGCGATCACGGGGGTAGTCGGTTCCCATCTGTTGGGCACATTCCAGCGGCAGGAAGAACCCACAATTTATCTTCCGATGTGGCAGGATGCCCCTCCTCGCATGACATTGATTCTCGAAGCTTCTAAATGGAATGACCGCATATTGAGCGATCTGCGGCGTGGGATTGAGTCCATACCAGGGCCCAAGGTGGCTCCTGTTGTCATAAAAAC
Source organism: uncultured Acidobacteriaceae bacterium (assembly GCA_963746595.1). GTDB lineage: Bacteria > Acidobacteriota > Terriglobia > Terriglobales > Acidobacteriaceae > PALSA-350. The sequence goes on along the minus strand of CAVVBS010000016.1, from coordinate 120,991 downwards.
CTTGGATATGCAGCTCGCTCAGTCTGGTCTCGCGCCCTTGCGGATTGCGACGATGATCCTGGGCGCGTTGGCATCCACTGCGCTGGTATTGAGTTTTCTCGGTCTACTTAGTGTGCAGTCTGACGCTGAACGCCAGCGTCGTCGCGAGCTCGCTCTTCATATGGCGTTTGGGGCTCAACGCTGGCAAATTGCCTTTGTGGTCTTTAAGAGAGCAGCGCGACTTGCCTCAGTGGGAACTCTGATTGGCATGTTGGGGTCGCTTGCGCTATTGCACGTTGTGGCGCGAGACGCGGCCGTTAGTTCGCCACCAATTTGGTTGTCGCTGATTGCCGCGCTAACGCCGGCGCTTGCGGTCATGATTGCGGCCGTGCTTCCCGCATATCGCGCTTGCATCATAAACCCTACTACCGTCATGGGTAACGACCGTTGAGATGTTTTTACCAGCGCATTCCCGCGCCTCTCGCCTCGTCGAACATGGCGATGACCCACGCGCAGTTCAGCAGAATACCCTGGTAGAAATCGAAGAACGGCGAGAGCAATGAAAGACAGATGTGATCGCGATGGGCGACGGCATACAAGCTTCCCGTCATCACATTGATCAGAACTGCAGCCGCGGCCCACGGAGCCAGATTGGAAAGACTGCCGCCGTGGATGAAGTACAAAAGCATGTTCGCGAGGACGATAAAGTAAAGTGCAGGAAAAAAGAAAAAATCGGGTATGAATGCAGCCGCAATCCATGTTTTGACCTTCAGCGGCGACTTACCTCCGCGCAGAGTTCTGCGCAGGTACCACAGGACGACCTGCATGGTTCCGCGGTTCCAACGATATCGCTGGCTGATCAACGCCGTGAGTGTGGAGGGGGCCTTTGTATGCGCGATTGCATGGGGCTCGTACTCCACTCGATAGCCCAGGGAGAGCATGGAAAGTGAAAGGTGGAAATCCTCGGCAAAAGTGAGGGGGGAGAATGGCCCTCGTTCTTCACCATCCTTGCAACCGTGCGCCCGTTCATTTTCCGCTTGCACGCGTTCGAGGGCTTCGCGCCGGAAGAGCCCGATTGGCCCCGGGACAATCATCACCGAACCCGTGGCGCCTTGTGCGAGACGGAGAGCGCCGTTTGCCAGGACATACTCGAAGGCTTGAAACAGTCCGGCCAACGACTTTCTGTTACGCACTCGGATTTGACCTGAAACCGCGCCAACGCTCTGATCGCGCATGTGGCGCACCATCAACCTGAGTGCGCCGGTTTCCACTCGTGAATCGGCGTCGATACAAAGAATCAAGTTCCCGCTGGCGTGCCTCAGGCCGTAGTTGTGAGCGCTCCACTTGCCCTGATTGGGCTTCGTGAACACGCGCACATCACACACACCATGCTCCGAGTAATGCGGTCCGGCGAAGGCAAGCGCAAGCTGGTATGTGTCGTCTTTCGAGCCGTCGTCAACGAAGATCACCTCGTATGCCGGATAATCCAGACGCACCAGGGCGCTCATCGCGTCCTTGACGCAAGCAGCCTCGCAATAAGCGGGCGCCAGGATAGATACGTACGGCAGGGATGCGTCGCGCGGTAGTACAAGCTCCCGATCGTGCCGGGACATTTTCGCATAGGACAAGATGAACAGGACGCACCAGCGAAGACCCATCAGGCCCGATAGGGCGGCCATGAAGTAAAGTCCTAGCGAGGTAAGAGTCAGACCATCCCTGTCGATCAGTTGAACGGCTCCAGAGCAAAACCTATATGGGGCGAAGATGGCCAGGAAGGACCCAAAACAGAGTGTCATCCAGAAAAGCCACGAAGTGTTTGGACTTGTTGGTATCAGCTGCAGGCGCTCGGCATCGGTTGTCATCGCGCTACGAACTCCCGAGCAGACAGGCCCAGTTGTGTGAGAACGCGGTCAACCTCTTCCGGTCGTCGGCTTTCGATCCGGCCGCCCGGCGCACCCACGCACGTAGCAGCGTGAAGAACCACGCAGCCACCGACAGGATCAGGAACACCAATCCCGTTTGAGCGAACCGGTCGGTGTAGATCGGCGGCCGCCATTGCAAAGTGACAGGTATGGTTGCTTTAGAGAGGGCTGCAAACTGCTCCGGAGGAAGATCGCACGCGATCAGTAAGTCCCGGCGGTTCGGGTACCCGGAAACCGGCTGCACTGACTGCAGCCGGCCGATAATCTCTTCGCTCACCAGCGAGTGGTTGAGTTTCATCCTCAGTTCCTGGCCGGGGGCCAACATGGCTGCTTCCCGTGCCGGAAGCTGCACGGTTGCCATGAAGCCGGACCCTTTTGCCAAAGCGAGTATGACCTGGTCATCTTCAGCAAGCGCAGGGGATGGGTGGCGGTAAACAACTGTTCCGCCGAAGGGCGCCAGGACGCTGCGCTCAAGATGGAGTTGGAGCAAACTTGTCCGAAGCTCGGAACGCCTCGCTACAAGTTCCGCTAACTCCGCCGTTCGTTCAGCTTTCGCGCGCTCCTCGTCGCGAGCGATCGCCGACTTAGCCTGTGCAATGGCGTCGGACCCCGCTTTTGTGTCTTGGATGAGATTCTCCCGTTCGCGTAACTTCTGTGCGGCGGTCTGCGCTGCGGCAGCCGCCGCGTCCAACTTACTCCGGGCGAGAATGCCATCTTTCACCAGTGAAGCAGTTCGTTCGTACTGCAGCTCGGCCGCTGTGCTCTGAGCTCGTTGAGCGATAACGAGTTCATCGTCCTTGATAGCCTGCGTTGAGAAAGAACCGGCTTGACCGCGGTGCAATACTCCATAACCGAGCTGAGACAGGCGGCCACGTTGCGAGTCGTTCGCATCCTGCGACAAGCGCAGCACTTCTGGATCAAGCACCAATGGCTTCAGTCGAGCGTCAGCGATCTGTTCCTCCAGCACCGCGATATCACCTCGAAGATGCTGTTCTTCCCGGTCGCCTTCAAGATCATCAAATGTGGCGAGCCTGGCGCCCTGATCAACGGATTCACCTTGGACGAGATGGGGGGTCGCCCTCGCATGGGCACGCACCACGAAGAAGTCGGTGCCGAGAATGACGCCGGCCCGCCTCGTCAACTCGCGGTTCAACCAGCCCCCGGCGAGCGCTACGGCACATAACAAAAGTCCGACGTACAGCAGACCACGAGAACTGCGAGGACTTCCGTTGGCATTCCGTCTTTTCCAAACCGCCAAGGAGTGAGAAATACAAAATACCAACCAACCGACCACCGCCGCTGCTAATGCGATATGCAAGGCTCCGACTGAATCATTTACCATGACATTCCTCTCCAGAACATGCTGCCCTCACAAACGCTTAGGGGAAACTACTCCAGGTATTTCGCTTGAGCAGGATCGATGCTGGTCGTCAGGATGTGTGTCGTTTACGAACAGAACTGCACAATCAATCTGGGGCGAGCACCACGACTTTGTAACTAAACGTTAGGATGGGCGGCCCGGAGAAACAATAGAGGCTACTACACGACGAACCGTGTGGTACTACACACTTCCCTATGTGCTGCGTTTTCGCTACTTCGGCGGTTCGAGGGGGGATTTCACAGGGGCGGGCGTGGGGCCGAGTACTCGGTCGACCTCGGCATCGTCGGTCCAAACGGACTGTATGCCGTCTTTGGGAACGTCGATGTGAGCAGTCCACACGATGGCGTTGAGCAGAAGCTTACGGTAATCGTCGTTTTTCCAGTTGTTGTAAAAATGGCCGAATGTTGCTCCAATGCTGCGGCCGGATGTCTTGCATTGCGGTGTCGGAGGACGGTCGTAAGCCCACATGGTGACCTGATCTTTAGGACCGGCTAGCGGCCCGGGAAAGGTCTTTGGGTCCGCTGGAAGTTCGGGGACGCGGAGCAGGGGAGTGATACCCTGGCCGTCATTTACGAAAGTAGCTTTGTAATAAAACTCATCCGTGATGTGGAGAGGCTTTACACCCCGCATCACGGGATGCTCCGGCGACAGGATTATGACATCGCTGTTGAGGGTCTTTTGCGTGAAAAACATCTGTGGGTGCTTTGGTCCGTCGTATTCGACATAGCCTCCGGCCCAAGCGAGACCCTGCTGCTGAAATTGGAAGGGGATGTAGGTCGCAAAGTGGAAGATCATGAAGCCGCATCCGCGGTCTATCTGCTTCTGAATGGCGGCGATGCGCTCCGGAGTAAAGCTCCAGGGGGACCACTGCATGCCGTCGGAGATAAAGACAATCGTGTCCGCGGTGTCGAGATCGGAGACATTGGTAGGCCAGCCATCGTAGATTACTTCGGTGTCAACATTCTTAAGGCCGGCACGATCGAGCAAGACCTTCAGGAGGCGGGCTGATTTCAGATACTCGTGCATGCCCGGTCCATGGGACTTAGAACCGGCAATCAGAAGGATCCTGCGGTGTTTTTGGGGATTCGTGGCGTTTAGCGGTTGGATCGCGAAGACCAGCACAGCGGTGGCCAGTATCCATAGGCTTGCACGGCGCAGGAGCGTTTTTCGCATGAGGGGCCCTTTGGATTTGCAGCTGATTATATTGACGCGGATCTTGTGCGGCGAGTACAAGCTAGGTACCGTTACCCACAATGACATTTGCAGATCTCGATCTGTCGCGGCGATTGGAGAGAGCCGAAGGACGCTCCTGCCTGGATTTTGCAGAAGCGCGCCGCCGGCTCCATCCGGAGAGCGGCGCCACCTGGATGGAGTGCGCGGGCGCCTACGCCGTCTTCGACGGGGTGAGCTCTCCGGTGACGCAAAGCTTCGGGCTGGGACTCTTTGAGCCGTTAAGCCCCGCTGTACTGGACAAGATGGAGGCCTTTTTCCTGGATCGCGGGGCCGTTGTGGTGCATGAGGTTAGCCCCCTGGCGGGCATAGCGACGCTGGACTTGCTGTGCACCCGCGGTTACCGGCCGATCGAATTGAGCAGCGTGCTCCACCGGCCGGTGGAGCGGCCTACCGCGAAAAGCCACCTTGACGGGGTAACGGTGCGGGTGGTGGGGGTCGAGGAGGCAGCGTTGTGTGTGCAGATCAACGCGCGGGGATGGGGCCACGAACATCCGGAGCTAGTGGATTTTCTGGGCGAATTCGGTTCAGTGGCGTTTGCCCGGGAGCACGCCGTGAACTTTGTCGCCGATCTGGATGGCCAAGCTGGGGCGGCAGGCGCTCTCACTCTCCATGAGGGGGTCGCGTTGTTCGCCGGGGCGGCGACGATACCGGAGATGCGCCGGCGCGGACTGCAGGCAGCGCTGCTTGAGGCACGGATGCGTTATGCCTTCGAGCATGGTTATGAACTGGCCATGATGGTGACGGAGGCGGGGAGCCAGTCGCAACGCAATGCCGAACGTAAAGGCTTTTGCATTGCATACACCCGTACCAAGTGGCAGCTGTATCGGTCCTGATACCAAGCTGATACTTGGCCTGACAGTTGGCGGCCGGGACCGGTACACTTACCCGGACGTGACTCTCAGCCCTCATCCACTGCTGCACCCGATCTTCGAGACGCTGGGCTATTTGCTCGCCTATGCCATGTTCCGGCGAAGCTGCACGCGCCATGGCAACATGCTCGAGGACGACCAGCGCTGGCTCATCATCGCTACGGCAGCGATCGGTGCGCTTGTTGGCAGCCGGATGCTGGGCCTGATGGAGCAGGTGTTCCGGCTCCACATCACCTGGGGGACCTTCCTGTTGCCCGGCGGCAGGACTACCGTCGGCGGTCTACTTGGGCGGTTGGATTGCCCTGGGTCTGATCAAGCGCTTACGTGACATCCGTGGCCGGGCGGGCGACCTTTTCGCCGTGCCGCTCTGCCTGGGCATTGCCATCGGCCGCGTTGGCTGCTTTCTGGCAGGCCCCGCGGATGGCACCTACGGCGCCGCGACCAGTTTGCCCTGGGGGGTCAATTTTGGCGATGGCGTCCTCCGCCATCCTACCCAGCTTTACGAGATCCTCTTTCTCAGCGTTCTTGGATTCATCCTGCACCGCTATAACGAAAAACCGCACCCCGAGGGAGCGGCCTTCCGCATTTTTCTCGTGGCCTATCTTGCCTGGCGGTTGCTCATCGACTTCCTCAAGCCCCAACCCCTGATCTATGGTCTCAATTTGATACAGTGGGCCTGCGTAGCGGGAATAGTGGCATGCCTACCCGATCTTATGAGACTCTGCTTTATCGAGCCAACCGCGATCAGGAGCACCGAATGAGTACACCCCCGATGCCGGTACGGGCCTCACACAAGTCCATAAACCTGGCCAAGCTCGCTACCGTTTTCGCCCTTACCTTCAGTCTCGCGTTTGGGCTTTGCAGCGTGAGCGGCATCAGCATTTCCGGCGGCGGCAGCTACCGGGTGGCCCAGCTTTTGATCTCCACCTCGTTGGTGATCGAAGCCGTTTGCGCCGCCGGCTTGACGGTGCTTGGCATCGTGGCCTTGCTCAGAAGGTCGCATTCCAAGGGGTAGTTGTTCGCCACTTGTCCAATTTAGCCTCTTATCGGCTTCTTAATTCCCGGGATCGGCCATACGCCCCATGAACAGGATGCTGTTCGAGGCATGGTCGCGAATCAGGAAGACGAAGGGGTGGTCCGCACGGAAAACCGGCGGCGCCGGGTTCGGGGCGCGCATTGCCAAGGCCCTCATGGTCACGGCCGTAGCCGCCGCTGCTTCGGTTCCTTCCTCGTTGACATCGATATAAGCCTTATGGATCACCGCCGAAATAAAGAAGTCGCGGTTCCCGGTCATGCCTGAAAAATTCGCGCTGGCCGAAAACGCCTGCGGCATCCCCATCGCGGCAAGGGTATCCCCAAGTTCGAATTGTTGGGTTGTCTTGAACTTAGGCATGGTCACGATGACCTTAGGAACCGGAGCTAACTGATGCAGCCATTGCTGCATCTTGGTCGCACTCATCGATTGTTCCAAAGCAGGCAGGCTGCCTGGATCATTGGGGAGTAAGACAACCATGGAAAGCTCGTTGCTCTTGTAGGGAATTTCCAGGGCCTGAAAGGTTCCGCCGTTGAAGTAGTTAAAAGCGCCTTCGCGGTGCATCAGCGGCGCTTTCTTTGTCTGCGCCGGGGAGACGTGGAAATCCTCATCTTTGGTTTGTGCCTTGTCGAATTGCGTCTGCCAGTCGCCCTTGAAATAGATGGCGTTGGTCAGCACTAACCGGGTAGACGATCTGAGCGCACCGGGTTGGAGCAGGTCTTGTATTTTATTTGCTGTTTTCTGCTCGACCCAATGGTTGATCGTCAACCGGGCCGCCTCGGTCGAGCCTTTGAAATCCACCTGGTTCAACCCCGCACCGTAATCGTTGTTCATCACTTTGAGGAAGTCAGGAAGGAAGGTATAGCCGCGCTGCGCCCAGAGAGCATTGGCCACGCTCAACTGATATCCCGCGTGCGCGGCATTAAGATCGCCCAGCAATGCGCCCATCGCGGGGTGGAGTTGCGCCGGTGGAAGGGTGAAGTGCAGGGTTTTCGCCATCTCGGAGGCAGTGTTGCCGCGCGCCCCGGCATAGGCCATGGCCAGCGCAGTGGAGATACTCTCGGGCGAGAAGAAGAGGTTGCCGCTTTGATTCCGCAGGCGGCCATAGAGTTCAACGGCGAAGGCGTTATCACCCTCGACCAGCGCGGCTCGATCAGCCGCGGGTGGCGTCTGGGCACCGCGCGCGGGAGGCAGCAAAACAAAACAGAGCATGAATAAGCATAGTAGGAATTTCATGCGCATCTCCGTCAACCAGAGGGCCACATCGCGTGGCGCGTCACTTCATGGACGAAGACGGATTCTAAACCGCGCCCGGAAAAGCACGGTGGGGAAATTCCTATTTCGCTAAACCGTCGCTAAACCGTCTTGGAGAGCTTCTCCCGCCGTGCTGTCCACTCTGCCGTCGAGAAAAGGCCAGGTCCTATTTCGATGAGCCGCGGAAGCATCTGGAAGACTGAGACCTGATTCCATAACTTTCCATCGCGGGTGCGAAATCCCTTCTCGTTCAGATCGCTGGCGATGCTGGAGAAGGGGAAATCCTGCACTACCAGATCCATCATCTGGGTGAGCACGCGGCGCTCGCCAGGATGGAACTCGAGCCGCTGGCAATCGTCAGAGATGCGTAAGCCATAGGGGATTTCTTCGTGGAAGGCGCCTTCACTGGGCGCTTCATCCCCGGGCAATTCGCGCCGCCACTCGATAGATACTAATTGCCACCCGGCGGCCATACGCTGCTGCATGATGGATGGGCTAAATGGTCCGGAAACCACATCTCTTATCCGCTCAAAGTGCGCCATGCATATCCTCCTTGGAAGACACGACTATGATTTGTTGCCCCTGATTTGCTGCCCTGGTTTTCTGCCTATGACTAGCAATCTATGCGCCAAACTACGAAGCGGGCAAGCACCGGATAGGCAAATTGCATTACATCGACTTACGCCGGACGAGCCTCTCCGGAAATCATGGAGCCGTGTTCGAAATCACGAATTGCTGTTCGACTCTGGACACAGAGGCTACGGCTGAGGCGGGGGAGGAGGCGGGACGGGAAGCACTTTGCGAGAGTCCGGCAGGTTGGGCGCGCTGGTCATTTCCTCGTCGCCAATCTCGAAGACCGGTGTGCTCTTGGGCAACTTCATGCGGCCGTCGACCAGATAGGCTACGGCGACCCCGCCGGTTACCTCGGGCGCGAGAAAGACCATGGGGAGGAGATACTTCTTGCTCTTGACCAGCGACTCGGCGACGCCGTCGACCGGGTGGCTGCGGGGAATGCTGCCCGGCACCTGCGGAATGACGAAGGCGGTCATGTTGAGCTCAGGGTGCTTCTTACCGTAACCGACCAGCGAGCGGGCGACCTGTTTGGGAGTCATCAGGCCGACGTCGGCGATGAAGTTGCGGTGGATCGCGTGGGGCAGGTAGATGTCGAGGACGACGCGGGAGAAATCGGCGCAGTTGTGGAAGAGGAGATTGAAGTGGCCGACGTTGCGGCGGTCGTTGAAGGTGGTGATGAAACGCTGGTCCTGTGCCGGCGTGCTGTCGACCTGAAAGCCGTGGATGGTGCGATCGTAGGAGGAGCCGACCAGTTCGGTCCACTCGCCCTTGGGGGACCCGCCGTGGCGGTTGTCGGGCGCCAGATCAAGCAGGTGCTGCTTACGGTAGGCGTCGCGTAGGGCCGCGACCTGTTCTTTGTCCACCGTCTGGGGAACGTCAGCCGGCGAATCGACGGCGTAGAGATAGGGGACCAGGGGGATGGCGAGCCAGTCATAGCCGTCAATCTTGTGGTATCGGCTGATGACGACGCCGAACTCGCCGTCGTGGCAAGGGCGGAGCACGGTGGGCGAATCAGCGCAGATGTGATTGAAATAAACGGCTGCGTGGCCGGTGGGGTTCACTGCGCCAAAATCGCCGTAAGGCTCTTCCATCAGGAGTGCGACGGAGGCGTGGGCGTACGTGGCTGCTGCCGCGAAGAGGCAGAAAAGTAGACCGGGCCCTCGATGCATCATTCTTTTCAAATTGTTATTCTAGGGGGGTTATGGCTTTTCCGATTAAAGTTTGTGTGGTGTGTTCCGAGGAGTTTGAATTGAAGCCGGATAAGCCCGGTTTCGCCAATCGCTGCCCGTCGTGCAGTGCCGCTGAACAGGCAGACCCCGCCACCAAGGGCCGCATGGACGCCGACGAACGCAAAACCGTGATGGAAGCGAACGAGGCTCGGCGACAAGCGATGCGCGACCTTCTGTACCGCAAGGACAGCTAGCGGTCCCTGCTTTCGAGCACCCAATGCTTTCTGACCCTACGCAACTACGCGAGCTGGCAGCGCTCTACACCGCGGCGTGGTGCAGTCAGGATGCGACACGTGTGGCCGGGTATTATGCACGGGATGGTGCGCTCAGCGTGAATGGTGCGCCGCCGGCCGTAGGCCGGGAGGCCATTACCGCCGTGGCGCAAGGATTCATGACGGCGTTTCCCGATTTACAGGTGCTGCTAGACGACGTTTTGCTGCAAGGCGACCGAGCCGCGTACCACTGGACCCTCGCCGGTACCAATACCGGGCCGGGCGGGACTGGTCATGCGGTGCGCATCAGCGGCTACGAGGTTTGGAAGATCGGAGAGGATGGTCTGATCGCCGAGTCGCAGGGCCATTTCGATGAGGCAGCGTATCGATACCAGTTGGAGCATGGAGTTCCTTCCGGGTTGCAGTAGCCAACAAATAATCGTTTATCCACTGATTCGCAACCAACCCTTCACGAGCAAAGGTGTTCCCACAGCTTATGCAAACGACCCGCGCGTCACAGGTCAAGCCGATGACAATCTGGTGCCTTGCGGCAATCGTTTTGGTCGCCTCGGTTCTGATAATCGCGGTCACCCTGTTTCATATGCCGGGGAGCGGACAGTCTCTGGAGAAGCAAACCCCCGCTACCGCGACTCACTGAGCTTGTTTGTGGCGACCCGTTATCTATAGCGGGCATGGTTAGGCTCTTCAGCTGTATTAGGGATTAAGCCGAGTCAGTTGAGTCAGCCGTTCGAGAATCAATGGCACGCGCCCATAATCTAGAACAAATCCAGGAACCGCATCGAGAAAACGAGATTCGCTCAAAAGGCTTCTTGCAGCTTCGGCGAGATACTCGCGAAGATCACTAGGAGAATCGGCAATTTCTTTGAGTATCGTGCCTCTGCCATCGATCACGGCGACAAAGTCTTCCAGATCGTGGCTGGCTTGAAAATCCATCTGTCCACGTCCCCGGAATGCTTCCATCTTGGTACCCAGGAAGTACGGAGCTGTGATCAGCCTGATTCGTTGGCCGCTCGGCAAAACAAATGAGATTGCGCGATTCAGTGCGCTTTCGTACCAGATGTTGCTGTAGCCCAAAACTTCTTTGCTGAGCGCTAACACATCCAGCTTCAGCTTCCCGTGGAACCAGCGGCAGGTGAGTGGCTCCTCGCTCGAGTCTTCTGTGAACTGTACATTGCGAAGGCGCTCTGAAAACGCAACGTAGTCGACATAGGTAAGGATTTCGGCTATCACATCCACGTCATCCGTACTGCGGATAGGAGCGGCGGCCTTATCTGTAATGAGCAATCCGAGGGTTACACCACCAACGAAAACGATCTCGTCCAGAAAAGGAGCGAGCTTTGTGGCGGCCTCTTCAAGAAGACGCAAGTTTGGATCAGGCATTGAGCGCCTTGCGCAACAATTCAACAGCGAGGACGCGTTCCCGGGTTCTTCCACTGCGAATCGCATCGCATAAAGCTAGAAGTTCGTAAAACCTGGAGTCGAGCAAGGCGGCCTTCGGCGCACTTTTATACAGGGGCGAGAAGGATAAGCCGCGGACGGAGCCTTCCGGATAGGGCCAGACTGGCGGTGGCTCCCCGTCGTCCAGGAAGTGCGACTTCAGCGGCTCAGCCGCGGCTGCGGTAGGAACGCCGCGGACAAGTGCGCCCCTCTTGGGAGGAAACACATGTCTCATGCCATAGGCGAGGAAGTCCAGCAAAGCGGAGCGATTGACCCTTTTCTCAAGGTCCGACCAGTAAAGGAGCCCGGAATCCTTGCATCGATTCAGGGATTTGGAAACTTCTCCTGGGGGGAGGAAAAGCTCATTTGCCAAGGTTTTTGACAAGATTTTTGGCCCATCCAGTAGGCAGATCTTGAGGAGCATCGCTATGTCTTGCCCAAGCATAAGTGTAGCTATAGTGTCAAAAAAAATTCAAATATGCAAATTCGAAATTTGAAATCCGCCCAGACACCCTTTGGACGAGTGCATTCGTAATTCACCAAACCGGTTGTGCAGTGGGATTGGAACTGGTGCGCCCGGAGAGATTCGAACTCCCGACCTAACGCTCCGGAGGCGTTCGCTCTATCCAGCTGAGCTACGGGCGCGCAGGTTACAGGATACAACAGACCCGCGGTTTCAGTGATCAGGGCAGCGACTGTCCTCACCCTCAGTGAACAATGATGCCGGGGCAATGTCCCCCGCCGTCAGCGCGGCGCCTGACTTTCGCTCTTCAGCCGGAGCTGCTCCATCACCGACTGAATCAGCTCTTTGGCGCCGCCGATCTCGCTCAATACTGCTTCCAGATCGAGCGCAGGCTTGGATGGATTGCGGGTGGAAGCACAGTAGACGCCGTGCTGGCCGATGAGGATCAAAGCGTCGGTGAGCATGTCGAGCGTCACCGCAAGACGGCCCCGCTCGGCTCCCATCATGAACTCGAACCGCTCCAGATCGTCACGGCGTTGCGCAATCGCAGATTCAGGTGCCGGCATCGTTCCTGCTTTCAAGATTTGTTGGAAGCTGGACGGGTGTAGCGCAGCACCGGCTTGCGTGCCGCCATTACCTCGTCGAGGCGTGAGATGCGCGTGGCGTGGGGTGCGTTGAGCACCAGCTCGGGATTCTCCTCCGCCTCACGGGCAATCTGCCGCATGGCGTCGATAAACAGATCGAGCTCTTCCTTCGATTCGCTCTCCGTTGGCTCAATCATCAGGGCGCCGGGCACGATGAGCGGGAAGGAGGTGGTGTAAGGATGGAAGCCATAGTCAATCAGCCGCTTGGCGATGTCGCCGGTCTTGACACCCTTTTGCGTCTGCCGGCGATCGCTGAAGACCACTTCGTGCAGCGTAGGCGTGCGGTAGGGCAGCTCGTATACATCCTCGAGGTTCTTGCGGATGTAGTTAGCGTTCAGCACCGCGTCTTCAGTGGTCTGCCGCAGGCCGTCCGGGCCATTGGCCATGATGTAAGCCAGGGCACGAACGAACATGCCGAAGTTGCCGTAAAACATGCGCACCCGACCCACGGACTGGGGGCGATCGTACTCCAGGCGTAGTGTCCGGCGGCCATCTTGGTCGGGCGCACCCTCGACCACCACGGGCGTGGGCAAAAACGGCTCCAGGATCTTTTTTGTTGCCACCGGGCCGGAGCCAGGACCGCCACCGCCATGCGGGGTAGAGAAGGTCTTGTGCAGGTTCAAGTGCATCACATCCACGCCGAAGTCCCCGGGACGGGTCTTGCCCACCAGGGCGTTCATGTTGGCGCCGTCCATGTAGAGCAGGGCGCCTTTGGCGTGAAGAATGTCGGCGATCTTATGAATCTCACTCTCGAAGACGCCGATGGTGCTGGGGTTGGTCAGCATCAATGCAGCGGTGTCTTCGGTGACGATCTGCTCCAGTTGAGCGACGTCGACCATGCCCAGCGAGTTGGAGCGCAGATTCTCCACCTGGTAACCGCAGATGGCTGCGGTGGCGGGATTGGTTCCGTGGGCAGAATCGGGGATGATGACCTTGGTCCGGGGATTTCCCTTGGACTGATGGTAGGCGCGGACCAGCAGGATGCCGGTGAACTCTCCATGCGCCCCCGCCGCCGGTTGCAGCGTGATCGCCTCCATACCGGTGATATCGAGCAGGCAGGATTGCAGCAGGCGAATCACCTCGAGCGCTCCCTGGGAGAGCGATTCGGGCTGGTAAGGATGGGCCTCGGCGATGCCTTCGAGGCGGGCGACAAATTCGTTGACCCGCGGGTTGTACTTCATGGTGCAGCTGCCCAGCGGATACATACCAAGATCGATGGCATAGTTCCAGGTGGAGAGACGGGTGAAGTGGCGAATGATCTCGATCTCGCTTAACTCGGGCATCAGTCCCAGATCCGTCCGAGCGGCTTTGCCCAGCAAGCTTGCAGGATCGACTTCAGGCACATCGAGCGGCGGCATCCTGTAGGCCTTCTTGCCAGGAGAAGACTTTTCAAAGATCAGGGCCTCATTTTGAGTAAGGTGCGCACTCACCTTGTGGCGCGTGCCTTCGAAGGGCCGGTCGGCAGTCTTAGGTGGTTCCTTGCTGGTGGTGGTCGCCATACGGTTAGCTAGCCTTTCACGCCCGGGTCAGGGCCGCTTCGGAGTCATGCTGCAGCAGCGAGGCGGCGTGGTCGATCTGCTCCCGGGTGTTGAGCTCGGTGGTGCACCACAGGCTGGCGTTGCCCAGTTCGGGATACCAACGCCCAAGGGGCAGGCCACCGATGACCTTCTGCTTGAGCAATTGCGCGTTTAGTTGCTCTGGCGATTCCGAGGTTTGCAGCACAAACTCATGGAAGCGTGGAGACGCGGCGAAGAGCAGCCGCGCTCCGCCGACGTTGGAAAACTGTTGCGCGGCATAGTTGGCCTTGGCCAGGTTGTGCAACGCCAACTCACGGATGCCTTCTTTGCCGTAGACGGTGAGGAAGATGGTGGCCATCAATGCCACTAATGCCTGGTTGGTGCAGATGTTGGAAGTGGCCTTCTCCCGGCGGATATGCTGCTCGCGGGTGGAGAGCGTGAGCACGAAGCCACGGCGGCCTTGCTTATCGACGGTTTCGCCCACCAGACGGCCCGGCATTTGCCGGAGGTATTTCTCCTTGGCAGCGATCACACCGCAGTAGGGACCTCCATAGCTAAGAGCGACGCCGAAGGATTGTGCTTCCATGGAAACGATATCCGCTTCTACAGGAGGCTGCACGACGCCGAGGGAAATGGCCTCGGCGATGGAGACAATCAACAGTGCGCCCTTCTTGTGAACGATCTCGGCGATGGCGGGAATATCCTCAACGACTCCAAAAAAGTTCGGTGACTGTATCAGAAGGCATGCTGTCTCTTCGGTGATGCTCTGTTCGAGCGCGGCCAGGTCGAGCCGACCATCGTCGCCGAAGCCGAGGGTTTCGGCGGCTAGTCCCGGGTGGTGCTGGGCGTAGGTCTGCATCACCTCGCGATACTCGGGATGCACGGTTCTGGCGACTAGGACTCCATTGCGCTGGGTAATACGGACAGCCATGGTTACCGATTCGGCGGCACCGGTCGAGCCGTCGTACATGGAGGCGTTGGCGATCTCCATGCCGGTGAGTTCGCAGATCATGGTCTGGAACTCGAAGATGGCTTGCAAGGTGCCCTGGGTAATCTCCGCCTGGTAGGGAGTGTAAGAGGTGAGGAATTCGCCTCGCTGCACCAGGGAATCGATAATGACGGGCCGGTAGTGGCGATAGGCGCCGGCGCCGAGGAAACTGGTGTAACCGGCTGCGCTTTTTTGCGCCGCGTTGCGAAAGTATTCGACGATCTCCGATTCGCCCATCTGCCGCGGAACTTCAAGGTCCCGTTGCAGCCGGTATTCCTGGGGGATGGTGGAAAACAGATCGTCAATAGAGCTGGCGTCGATTTGCTTCAGCATTTCGAGCCGTTCGCCGGGCGATTTTGGCAAGTAGCGCATGGTGAGTCCTCTATCCCTCTACAACGGCTTGGCCGGCGGCGAGCTTAGCAGTGTCAGGCTTCAGTGGGTTTCCTCCTTGACGAACTTCTCGTAGTCCGCCGCATCGAGCAGCTGACCGACTTCGGAGGGGTCGGCGATTTCTACCTTGAGGATCCAGGCCGCGTGGGCGTCGGCGTTGATCTTCTCCGGGGCTGTCGTCAGTTCTTCATTGACTGCGATCACGGTGCCGGTTACCGGGGAGTAGAGATCGGAAACAGCCTTGACTGACTCGACGCTGCCAAAGACCTTGCCCTTCTCTACCTTGGCCCCGGGCTTGGGCATCTCGACAAAGACAATGTCCCCCAGGGTGTTCTGGGCGTAATCGGTGATGCCCACTTTACCGGTCTTACCTTCTACCTCAATCCACTCGTGCTCCCGCGTGTAGCGGTAGGTTGCTGGATAGGCCATCCGTCTTGCTCTCCTTCGTCATTCTACGGGATCGTGCAATCTACAGCGGGCCTCGCGCGGCTCCGCGGAGGAGGGTTTGAGGCCACTGCAAATCTGCCAGTCCGGCTACAGTTTAAGCGGGCTTCCCCTCAACCGGCTTTCCCGCAATCGGCTTCTTGGCCCGGCGGTAGAAGGGGGTTGGCACCACCTTGGCCTTGACCAGGTTCCCGCGCACCTCGACCGCCACTTCCGTTCCCAGCGCGGTGCTGTCCACCGGAACGTAGGCGAGAGCGATGTTCTTTTTCAAATAGGGCGAGGGAGAGCCGCTGGTCACGTAACCGATCGCTTCGCCTTCGAGGCTGCAGACTTTGTAGCCATCGCGCGCGATGCCGCGATCGATCATTTCCAGCCCCACCAGCTTGCGCTTGGGAGCACCACTCTGCTTCAGTTGCAAGAGTGCCTGCCCACCGAGAAAGTCGCTTTTGCCAAGCTTGGAGAAGCGCTCCAGGCCGGCTTCGAGGAGGTTGATTTCCTCTGAGATTTCATGGCCGTAGAGAGCCATGGCGGCCTCCAGGCGAAGGGTATTGCGCGCTCCCAGGCCGCAGGCGAGCAGACCGAATTCCTTGCCCGCCTCCATCACCTCATCCCATACGCGGGCGCTGGTGGCCTCGTCGGAGGGTATGTAGATCTCAAAGCCGTCTTCGCCGGTGTAGCCGGTGCGCGCGATCAGCGTGTTGGGAAGGCCACAGACGGTGCCCCAAGTGAACCAATAATTTTTGATTGCGCTCAGATTCACTTTGGTCAGTTTGGCCAGAGTTTCTTCCGCGCGCGGCCCCTGGATGGCGAGTTGCGTGTAGTGGTCGCTGTAGTCACTGATGTGGACGCCGGCGAACGATCCCACCTGAGAGCGAATCCATTGGTAGTCTTTCTCGCGGGTACCGGCATTGATGACCAGCAGATAGTCGTTGTCACTGAATTTGTGCACCAGGATGTCATCGACGAACGTTCCCTGGGGATAGAGCATGGCCGAGTATTGCGCCTGACCCACGGCCAGCTTGGAGGCATCGTTCATGGAAAGGGCCTGGATGGCAGAGAGCGAGCCCGGGCCGCGAAACTGGATATCTCCCATGTGGCTGACGTCGAACAACCCAACAGCAGTACGAACCGCCATGTGTTCGGCGGTAATGCCGGAGTATTCGACCGGCATATCCCAGCCTCCGAAATCGACCATTTTGGCGCCGAGTTGCCGGTGGACACCATTCAGTGCAGTCTTGCGCAGGGCAGGAGCGACGGGAGAGGACACGGCGAATTCCTTGGAAAGAAGTGGCTAACATTCAACGGTAGCACGGACGGGCGGAGGATTTCGTGGCGGATCCTGTTGAATCAGCCTCCCTCGCGGGACTGGGCTGTCCTTCAAATCCTTGCCAACACTGCCCCGAATTTCCTGTACGCTGCGCCGGATATGAATGCGATCGTGGGGGGCGCCCAATAGTGCGAGCTTGTTGAGGATGTTTTTTGTGAAAACTCCCGCAAAATCGTCATCCTGAGAGGTTGTAACTTTTTTTATTTTGTGTTTTGGCACAGCCACCCAGAATGTTTTCAAACTCCCCACAAGGCCGTCATCCTGAGCGAAGCGCCTCGCCGATCTATCGTTAACAGAGGGTTTCTGGCGCGGAGTCGAAGGACCCCGGCGGTGCTTATCTTACCCATGCTGCTCTGAGCTTTTCAACCACCCAAGCCCACACCGGGCGGACCCGTCACGGTCCTTACCCGGGGCCCAAAGCCAACCACTTGCTAGCAGTTTGCTGTGTCCGGCCTTGCACAGACCCAGGGTGGAAGATGGTTACAGTCCATGAAAAAATAGGCCCGTGGCCATCAAGTACGTACCACAGCAGATCGGGCTACGGTCAGGATGACGAGTTAGCGGTGAGTTGGAGATGCTAAAAACCGGCAAGGAGCGCGGTGAGCTCACTCGCCGGTTCGACTTCCTCCCAGAGCGGGTTGCCGGTGGGAGTGAGGGCCGGCGAGGGGTGCCGGGCCCGCCCAGGCTAGCCCATCGACACCCGCGCCGGCATCGATCAGCGAATCTACCTTCCATTGCGACAGATCGACCACCGCAATCTGTTTCGCCTTGGAGCAGGAGACATAGGCGACCTTGCCATCGGGGCTGGCAAGCACCTTGACCGGATCGTCGGCAACATCGACCGTGCGCACGACCTTAAGACTGGCGAGATCGACTACCGCTAACTTGTTGGCCTTGGGAAGCGTGACCAACAGAAAGCGTCCGTCCCGAGTGGGATATGTTCCATAGCCCACCTCCGGCAAGGGGACCCACGTCTTGATCTTGTTGGTGGCGGTGTCGATCACCGCGAGCTGCGGCTTGGTCTGATCCGAGGTGAAGACCATTTTGTCGTCGTTGGAGATGGCAATGCGTTGGGATTCTTTCGAGATCGGTATGATGGCGATCGTCTTGCGGCCGGCCATATCCAGGACCGACACCGAACCCGCACCCACATTCGAGGTGTAGCCTCGCTTGCCATCGCGGGAGATGACCAGCATGTGCGATTCCTTTTGCCCGGTGGGGACGGTGCCAACGATCTGCAGGGTCTTGGGATCGATGATGGTGACTGTCTGGTCGAGTTCCGTGGTCACGTAGAGCAAGCCGTTAGCCCGGTCGTAAACAGGGCAATGGGGCCGTACTCCGTGGCCAAAGTCCACCTTGCCGGTGACCTTGCGGCTGGGAATATCGATCACCACCATTTCCCGGCCGTCGGTGCCCGGCTTACCGACACCAGAGCTGCCATAGATCGGCACGTAAGCGGTGCGCCCATCCGGAGAGGTGGCTACCTCGTGGCCGGTGATGCCTCCCTCGGGTACGGTAGCAAGTTGCTTGGCGGCGACTGGGTCGATGATGCTGAGGTCGCGGTCACCCTGGTTGGTGGCCACAAGAAGCGGCTTTACAGGCGCGGCGGTATTGGCGGAAACATGGGTCATAAGTAGGGTCAACGGTAGGATCAGGCAGAGCGCGCAAATCATAACGTACGCGGAGACAGGTTTATTCATGGCGTGTGAATTATATCCGCGAAGAGCCTTGCCTGGGGCGAAGGGATAAGCTAGAGGCGAAGATGACCCAAACCCCTGCCAAACAACTGAAACCAGGTCAGCCCTGGTGGCCCGCTGTGATCGCCGTTTTGTCGATGGTTGGCTTGTATCTGTCCCTGCCGGAATCGCTCACTTTCGGGCCCTCCTGGCTCTTGCCAGTGGTGATTTTCGTACTCCTGGTTCCAGCGGTGATCGCCAAGATCCGCGGGTCCTTTGCCCTGAACCAGATACTTGGCTACATGGTGCTGGCCGTCGTTACAGCGGCCATGCTTTGGTCGCTTTTCATGCTCGTCCGCTCTCTGATAGTCCACCAGATTACGCCGTCGGAGCTGTTGCGTTCGGCCGCCGCCCTCTGGGCCACCAACATTTTGGTTTTTGCGACGTGGTACTGGCGCCTCGATGCAGGCGGACCTCATGCGCGACATCTCCGCGGAAGCCACACCGAAGGAGATTTTCTCTTTCCGCAGATGACCCTGGCTCCCGGAACGCAGAAGCCGCTCAAAGAAAACTGGTCTCCCGGTTTTGTGGATTATCTTTTTCTCGCTTTCAACACCAGCACCGCATTTTCTCCAACTGATTCCCCGGTACTCTCCCGCTGGGCTAAGGTTGCCATGATGGTGCAATCCACCATCTCCTTCGCCACGGTGGCTTTGCTGGCCGCGCGTGCGGTGAACATCCTATAGTTGCCGTCAGTTTGGCGTCGACGGCTTGCTGGTGGGCCAGATCCTCTGCCCGGTAGAAGGGGCGACGCATTCTCTAGGATCGACCGCTATTGCCAAACTTGGGTCCCCGCTTGCTCTTTCGGTAAGCCCGGGCGAAGGAACTGACCGAGAACCAGCCAAAGACGAAGGCGAGTGCCCCGTATAGCAGCAGATGGGTGTGTTCCGGTCCTTGCCGCCAGGCGGTGTGCACGCGGTAAACACTTTGCACAAAGAAGACGGCAAAAAGGGCGAAAAACAGGCCGGTGATCTCCAGCCACAGCACGCTGCCGGCGTGAGTAAATGGGCCTAAGAGAGCCTGTCCAAAGGCTTTAGCGCCTCGTTTGGCGGTTTTGACCCGGCTGCTCATGGGGACGACGGATGGGCCTGAGGTTGAGGCCGGCCGAGGGCCGTTCCCGGCCGTAGAAGTGGCAGGAGAGGCCGCGGCAGCCCGTTCCACCCGTTCGCGGAGCATATTTGAGGCCACGCGGACGCCGATCCCGAGCGTGCGGCCAACTTTCTTTGGCTCCATAGCAAAAGTTTACCAGTCGGCTGATTCAGATTGCTCCGCTTCGCCATCACAAGTAAGGTAGGTAAAACCGCGCCCGCAGGTGGCGATTGGGGGTACTTCTTTGAACCAACGACTTCGTCGTCTTATTCAGCAGCTGGGGGAGGCCATCCATGAATCGGTTTCCGAGTCCGAGCAGATCTCTGAGGTCGTGCAGGACATCCGCAAGCAGGGCTTTGATGTACTGCTGATGCTGGAAGCGACGATTGGCTTGAACGAGGTAGAACAACAGCCGGTCTCCGAGCTGGAAGCCCCTGTGAACGAAAGTTGGCAGGGAGATGAGACTTTTAACGCGCAGGATGTACACTTTCTGCGCTCCCTGCGCATCTCGGTCGAGGAGGGCTGAAAGCAGGGGAGTTTGGAGCATTACACCTCAGGTATTAGAGTTGGCAACGGCGCTTTACCCGGCCTGAGGGTCGTGGCAGCGCGCACGAGCAGCGCAGGGACGCGATGAAAGACACACTCGGAGTACTGCTAGCAGGGGGCGCCGGTGAGCGACTTTTCCCCCTTACGCGCGATCGGGCCAAGCCAGCGGTTCCATTTGGCGGCAACTACCGCATTATCGATATCACGCTATCAAATTGCATCAATTCCGACCTGCGCCGGGTCTACATCCTCACCCAATACAAGGCGTTGTCTCTCAATCGCCACATTCGCGAAGGCTGGACCGGGATTGTGGCCCAGGAACTGGGCGAGTTCATCGAGATTCTGCCCCCCATGCAGCGGGTCAGCGCGAACTGGTATATGGGCACAGCCGACGCCGTTTACCAGAACATTTACTCGATCGGGGCCGAGCAGCCGAAGCATGTGCTCATCCTCTCCGGCGATCACATCTACAAGATGAACTATGGGTTGATGCTGGATCACCACATGGCGGCCGGCGCGGATGTAACCCTGGCCACGCTTCCCATCGAGCCCGCGGACGTGGCGCGGTTTGGGGTGGTGGAGGTGAGCCGGACCGGGGAGGTGATCGGCTTTCAGGAGAAGCCAAAGATCACCAACCTGCGCTCGCCCTTTAATCCGACCAAGGTGGATGCCTCCATGGGCATCTATCTCTTCAACACCGACGTGCTGCTGCCGGCGTTGATGAAAGACGCCGAGGACCCCAACTCCAAGCATGACTTCGGGCACAACATCCTGCCCGGCATTTTGGGGCGCTATAAGATCTCCGCTTATAACTTCGTCGATGAGAACAAGCAGAACGCGCTCTACTGGCGCGACGTGGGAACGCTGGAGGCATATTTCGACGCCAACATGGATGTGGCCTCGGTTTCTCCGATTTTCAATTTGTATGACAAAGCGTGGCCCATGCGCACGCGGCAGCGGCAATATCCGCCGGCCAAGTTCGTCTTTGGCGAACCGGGACGTACCGGCATGGCCATCAATTCGGTGATCTCAGCCGGCTGCATCGTATCCGGCGCGGTGGTGCGCAACAGTGTCCTTTCGCAGGATGTGCGTGTGAACTCCTACGCTGAGGTGGAGTCGAGCATCATCTTCACCCACGTCGACATCGGGCGGCACTGCCGCATCCGGCGGGCGATCATCGACCGCGACGTGCACCTGCCCGAAGGCACGGTGATCGGCTACGACCGCGAAGAGGACCGGCGCAATTACTTCGTGACGCAAAGCGGATTGACGGTGGTCACGCGCGATTATTCCCTCTACGAAAATCCGGTTTCACCGGACTTCATGCAGCAGTCGTAGACCAATAACACCCAGATCAAATCAGCAGTAACGCGGGCGGTGAGTCGTTTGCAGCCCGTGAGGACTCGACCGTATCCTGCTTTTGGGGAGGCGGTTAGCGCGTCATGCGGCGGGAATATGTGGGTCCAATCAGCGTCAAGCCATTTTGATTCCTGGCCGGTTCCGGCATCCCGCTGAAGTGGACGCGTGCGCGAGAAGTACGGTGCCTTGCGAGAGCCATCCCGGAATCTCTCACACCCTGCTGCCCGATCTAACTTAAAACGCTCAGCGATTCACGGCTCTTTCGAGGGGACAATCTCCTCCGTCGCGGACCTCTACTTTCGGCTTATCTCCCACGCTCCCTGCATGAGCTCCACCACGGTTTCGAACATCCGGTTGTTTGTCTCCAGCCGTTCCGCTGCCCGGGTTACGTAGCGTACTACGATGTCCACGCCTTCACTCGTCGGACGTATATCGACGGAAGGCCTCGCGCTGAGATGCGGCAGACCCTTTTCGCGGGTCGCTCGTCTCCACGCCTCCTCCGCCATCATCGCATCCGACTCGGTGGCCCTTGCGACTGCTTCGTGGATCAGGTCGATCAGCGGATTGGCGCTGACTCCAGGGGGGATACTCACCTTAATCTCGTCCCATATCCATTGCCCGGCGGTAGAGAAATTGAAGTACTTCCCACGAATCGCGTATCCGTTTAAAAAGGAGACCAGTCGGTCTGCCGGATGGCCATTCGTCGTCTCGTTCCCCGTCTCCAGGAGCAACGTGCGGAAGAGCCCGATCTCCACTGCCTCGCCGCTGATCTCCTCAATCTGCACCCGGTCGCCCGCCCGTATCCCGTTTCGTCCCCTGAGTACAAGGCAACCACAAAGCGCCAGGATGAAGTCCCGGAACACCAGGATCAACCCTGCCGTAGCCACCCCCAGGATCGTCGCCATCTGGCGCGGAGGGCCGAAAATGACGATCAGCACCAGCAGCAAACCGATCGCTTCTGTCGCTCGGTTGAGTAGGATGTGCGGCGTCTGCCTCTCGCGCCCGTCCCGCGACATGCGGACGAATGCCATTTGCAAGGCCCAGCTAGCCAGGATGATCAGCAGAACAATGATCGCGATCAAGGCCAGCGACCGCAGCATCAGGCGCAGGATGATCTTGTGTTGCAGCTCTATCTGGTCGCCCCAGCGAACATAAAGCGCCGCAAGCTGCTGCTGCGCCGATAAACGGTCGTCGACGATGCTCAAAATAGTACGTTGCGTCGCCAGGCCTTGCAGTTCCTTAACCCGGGCCGTGCTCGATTCGTCGGCCGTTTTGGCGGCAGCATTGGCTTCGCTCGTCTGGGCCTGGTGCTGTATTCGGGCATGGTCCGCGGTCAGGGCAGCGGCATCCGCGCGCGCCAGCTGTTCTGCCTGCTCGATCAGTTGCTCCCTGCTGCGTTGAGCCCACCACGCCAAAGTCTGCTCCGCCAGAGTCGTGTGCCGGCCGGTCGAGAATACCGTGGTCTGTTTCCCACCCGCTGTTGCCTGCAGGTCGTACTTCGTCGTCTCCGCTTCGCGCGCTGATAACTCCCGCTGAATTTCCTCCCGATGATCGCCACTCGCCCGCGCCAATTCTTCCCGCGAATCCGATAGCTCATCCTGATCGAGGCTCAGCTGGGCCTTGGCAGCCTCCAGATCGTCTCCCTCTTGCTTAGCTGACCTGGGTGAGGCAGGGACCGCGCCTTCCACGAGGTCGGCCACCTCTCCCTTCAAAGCCACGATCCGCTCCTGCTCCTTTTCGACGGTCTGCTGCAATTCGGTGACACGCTGCTGTAAAGTCGATGCTTCGCCGGTCAGCTCCCTGGTCTCCGCGCCCGCCTGGCGCAGAGATTCAGCGAAATTCTGGTTTACCTCGTGGTCGGCCAGCTGCTCCGCTTCTCGCCCAAGCTGCAGTTCTTCCGCCGAGGCGGCCAATGTGGTCAGCGTCTTCGCGGTGGACCAAGGCCGCTGGTCCACGATCTCATCGGGGCGGGAATCGAGCCTCCAATCTGCTTCTTGCCCATGCAGGAAGGGCACATTCTTCAGCACTCCCCGGATCAAAAAGCTCCCCAGCAAACACAAAACCAACACTGCCAGCGACACCGCCGCAGCTATTTTTTGAGCGCGATTCATCCTGGCCTCTTTTGCCGCACTTGACTCAGCGTAAACGCAGTATTGCTTGTGAGCTATCGGAGTTTCGAAGGGGAGTGTGGATAAGTCTAGCTGTATTAGCGCAGATCCCAGCAGAAATCGCACAGTAAGGGGGGCGCGGCTCAAGGAAAGCAGGCGCCCCGTGGAAACAAAATGCCTGGGGGGAAGCCTTTCCGATCGATTACTTCTGGTTCTCTCTGGCACCCAGCATCAATTCGATCACCTTTCCAAATAGACGGTTCCGCGTCTCCAGGCGGACTCCTGCACGGGTTACATAGCGCACTACGATGTCCATGCCCTCACCCGCAGCCGCCGGACGGATATCGACGGAAGGGATCGCGCTGAACTGCGGTACACCCTGCTCGTGGGTCACTCGTTTCCATTCCTCTTCCGCCATCTTCGCGTCCGACTCGGTGGCCTTTACGGCTGCTTCGCGAATCTGGTCGATCAACGGATAAGACTTCGCTCCAGGCGGGATACTCACCTGGATCTCATCCCACATCCACTGCCCGGTAGTGGAGAAATTGAAGTACTTCCCGCGAATCGCATACCCGTTCAGAAAGGAGACCCGCCGCCCGGTCGGGTGACCATTGGCCGTCCAGTTTCCTGTCTCCAGCAACCAGGTGCGGAAGAGCCCGACCTCCACCGCCTCGCCGCCAACCCCATCAATCTCCACCCAGTCGCCCACCCGAATCCCGTTCTTCCCCATCAGCACAAACCAACCACAGAAGGCCAGGATGAAGTCCTGGAAGACCACGGTCAACCCCGCCGTAGCGAGCCCCAGGATCGTTGGCATTTGCTGCGGAGTGCCGAAGATAACCAAAAGTACCAGCAGCAAGCCGACGAGCTGTGTCCCCAGGTTGAGGATGATGCGCAGCGTCTGCCTCTGCCGCCGGTCATGCGACATGCGGTCGAAGGCCACCTGCAGGGCCCAGCCGGCCAGGATGGTCAGCAGAACGATGATCGCGATCAACGTCAGCGACCGCAGCATCAGGTGGAGCATGATCTTATGCTGCAGCTCTACTTGATTGCCCCAGCGGACGTAGAGGGTAACCAACTGCTGCTGCGCGCCCAGCCGGTCGTCCAGGATGCTCAAGATGGTCCGTTGGCTGGCCAGGCCTTGCAGTTGCTTAACTCGCGTCGAACTCGACTCCCCGGCCGTTTGTGCGGCGGCGGCACTCGCTTCGGCTGTCTGGGCCTCCTGCTGCAGCTGGATATGGTCCGCGGTGAGTGCAGCGACGTCGGCGCGTGCCAACCCTTCCGCCTGCTCGATCAGTTGTTTCCTGGTCCGCTGCGCCCACCACTCTGCGATCTGCCCCGCCAGCGTGGTGTACTGGCCGGCGGAGACCACCGCTGCCTGTCCCTCTCCCCCTGCCTGCAGGTTGTACTTCTTCATCTCCGCTTCGCGCGCGGATAACTCCCGCTGAATCTCCCCTCGGTGATCTCCGCTCGCTCGTGCCAGATCCTCCATGGAATCCGACAACTCCTCCTGGTCAAGGCTCAGCTGAGCTTTGGCGATATCCAGATCGTCAGTCGCCGGGTTGACGGCGCCGGCCACTCCCGCAGCCGGACCGGCCTTCGCCGTCAATGCTACGACCCGATCCTGGTCCTCTTTGACTGTCTGCTGCAGCTCGGTGACCCGCTGCTGCAGGGTCAGTGCTTCGCCGGTCAGGTGCCTTGTCTCCGCGCTCGCCTGGCGCAGAGATTGAGCGAAATTCTGGTCTACTTCGTGGTCGGCCAGGCGCTCCGCTTCTCGCGCCAGCTGCAATTCCTCGGCGGATACCGCCAACGCCGTCAACGTCTTCGCCGTCTGCCAAGGCCGTTGGTCCACGATTCCGTAGGGGCGGGGGACGGCGTTCCAACCTGCCTTTTGTCCATGCAGGAAGGGCAGATTCTCCATCACGCCCCGGGTCATGAAGCTTGCCAGCAAACACAAGACCACCACCGCCAAGCGACACCGTCGCAGCTATCTTTTGAGCACGGTTCATCTAAACCTCATCCCGCAGCACCTGACTCAGCGTAAACCCAGCACCGCTGCGACCGCTTGGAAGTCTCGTTGGGCGGGGAATCTGACATTGCTTCAAGGCTGAAACGTCGGGTGAGAATCTGCAGTTTGCGTCGATGGAGAACGGAAACAGAAAATGCCCTGGGCTGTAGCCCAAGGGCATTTCTTTGCACAGATGGCGATGTAAGGGTCTAGGCGCGAACGCTGACTACATTGGTTTGGCTTACCACCATAACAGCTCCCGGACCGGAGCCGTGCCCGGAGATGTATCCTTTGCGATGGCCATTCCGGCAGACAAACCACTGCTCATAAAAGCGGTCGGAATGCTTGGGGACACCGGCGAGGTTTACCGTTTCATAGGCAGCCGGTTGCTCGGTCATCATCTCACCGCACTGTTTGCAATGTTCAGCAGGCATCGTTCGTCCTCCTGCATTACTTATAAGAAGGTCGATAGGACTTCGGCTACAGTTCCGCTAACTATTTCCAACCTTTGGTAATTAGGCCGGCTTCGTGAACGGTCGTGTAACTCGTTTGGTAGACTTTCGCGATGAAACAACGACCCCTTCGCGCCGGCCTTCAAAGCATTAATTCTCTCTGCCTGCCTACCGCTCTTCGCGGCCGCCCAGACCCCGACCGCCCCGGTAACCACGAGTGCTACCAATTCGCCAACACCCGCGCCTGCGTTTCCGCCCTACGCTCTCGCCGGAGGTCCACTCCGATGGCACGGTGACCCTCCGCCTGCGAGCGCCCAACGCACAGAAAGTCGACCTGGTGCTCGAAGGGGCAGACACGGCGATGCAGCAGGGTGCGGACGGTCTATGGACCGCGACGACTCCGGTTCTGGCGCCCGAAATCTATGCTTATCGCTTTGTGGTCGATGGCACGCCGATATTGGACCCTAGGAACATCGATGTGCGCGACAATCTGCTGACCCTTTGGAGCAATCTCACCATTCCCGGGCACGCCGCCCGAGCCGTGGGAGCTGCAGTCCATCCCGCACGGCATCGTGGAACACCATTTCTATACCTCGCAGGTGGTCCTGGGCCTGCCCAACAATCAAAGCGATTACTACGTCTACACGCCGCCCGGATATAACCCGAAGTCCCGGGAGAGCTATCCCGTGCTCTATCTTCTGCACGGCTACAGCGATGCGGCCGACGGCTGGACCCAGGTTGGCAAGGCGAACTTCATCCTCGACAGCTTGATTGCCTCGGGCAAAGCGAAGCCGATGATTGTGGTGATGACGCTGGGGTATGGGAACATGGCGGTGCTCAAGCCCGGGCGCACTCCTGAACTGAGTGAACAGAACTACGACCTCTATCAAAAGGCACTCGTCACCGAAGTGATCCCGCAGATCGAGGCCAATTATCACGTATCGAAGAAGCGCGAGGACCGCGCCATCGCCGGCCTTTCCATGGGGGGACATGAGAGCCTGTTCGTCGGGCTTACACACCCTGAGCTCTTTGCCTGGATCGGTACCTTTTCCGCCGGCCTCAATGCCAAAGCCATCTCGGAGCTGCCGCAGACCAACGCCCAGAAGGCAAACCTCCGTCTGCTGTGGATGGCCTGCGGGGTAGACGATGCGCTGCTCAAGCCAAACCAGACCGCGATCGCCGCGCTCAAAGCCGAAGGCCTTCCGGTGACCGCCATTGAAACACCGGGTCATCACCAATGGCCGGTCTGGCGCGACAATCTCAGCCATTTCGCTCCGTTACTGTTCCAGAAGTAGACCTACTCCGAATGAAGGACGGAAAGCAGGTCGGTCCGCGCTGCATCGGCTGCGGGGAGAGTGCTCGCGATCAGGGCTACGATCGTCATCAGCGCCCAAGCCAGCCAGAAGGACACCGCGTCATGGGGCGTTACGCCCACCAACAGGCTGCTTAGAAACTTGCTCAACAACAAGGCGGCGCCTGCCCCGAGCAGGCCTCCCAAAACAATCAAGCGCGCTGCTTGCATGACGATGAGCCTCAACAAACCGTTTCGCGACGCACCCAGTGCCAGGCGTATGCCCATCTCATGCCTGCGCTGGTTGACGGAATACCCGAAGACTCCGTAGACGCCTACAGCAGATAGCACAACGGCGAGCAGCGCGAAGCTGCAAATGAGCAGCATGATCAGCCTTCGCGACGCGGTTGCGCTCGAGAGCCGCTCCTCCATGGTTTCGATGTCGAATACGGGTTGTTTCGCGTCGGCAGCGGTGACCGCTTTATGCATTGCGTTCGAGAGCGATGCGGGATCATTCCATGTGCGCAAAGCGATGCTGATTTTCCCTTGCGGCACCTGCGCCATGGGAACAAAAGCCTCAGGCTTCACCTCTGTTTCCAGCCCACCATGCCGGACGTCGTCGGCGACGCCGACAATCGTCCTGGTCTTGAAGTCGAAGGCACTCCCCACACCGATATTCGTGTTGAATCGCTTGCCCAGCGCGTCTCCCTGGAAGAAGTGTTTGGCGAAGGCCTGGTTAACAATGGCGACCAGTGCCGAACCCTCCCGGTCGTCCACATCGAACCGCCGGCCTTCGCGTATGGTTGTGCCAACGACGCCGAAATAATCCGGCGTGATGCTGATCAGGGATGCAGTTGGCCAAGTTCCGATGGGAGGGACTGGTACGCCTGCAGGCAAAATCGCGCTGTTGTCGAAGGTGGCCTCCAGAGGGAGGGCGCTGGCCAGGGCCGCGGATTGGACACCCGGGAGCGCCTGCAACCTGGGAAGCACCTGGTCTACGAATCTCCAAATTCTCTCGTTCGTTGCGTCGTATTGCTGCCCGCTGATGATCGTAACTCCGGTGAGGGTATTGCTTGGGTCAAAGCCGGAATCGTAGCTGAGAACGTTGACGAAGCTCCGTATAAGTAGTCCGGCAGAGGTCAGGAGCACTACAGCCAGGCCAACCTCGACAATCAGGAGCGAGTGGCGCAGCAGACGCTGCTCTTTCCCCGAGGAGATGCGCATGGCTGCCGATTGCAGAGCGTTCCTCAAGTCAGAGCGCGTTCCGCTAATTGCGGGCGCCAACCCAAAGAGCAGGGTGGTTAATAAGGCGAGACCTACGGTGAAAGCCAGCACCCAGCCGTCGACGGCAATGGACGCACTCACTTTGCCAAACGGGAGACGCAGCAGTTGCGCCGTGGGCGAGGAGATTTGGTTGCCCCCCATCGCCCCCGCGTTTCGAACCAGAGAAGTGACGACGAACGCGATGGCAAGCCCCAAAGCTGCAGCCAACAACGAAAGAACCAGGCTTTCGACGAGAAATTGGCGGATGAGCTGCTGTCGGGAAGCACCCAGAGCACCTCGTAAAGCTGTTTCGTGCCTCCTCGACACAGCACGCGCAAGTTGCAGGTTGGCGACATTCGCGCAAGCGATGAGAAGTACTGCGGCCACGGAGGCCATGAGAATAAACAGCGGTCTGCGGTCGTCACCGGTAAGATGACGCTGCAACGGCTCGACCACCATCCGGCGGTTTTTCGCGAAGGGCGCCATTTCGATGGGATAGCTCTTTGCACGCGCCTGGAAGATGGCTTGCGTCTCCGCTTGCGCCTGTTCCAGGCTGACGTCCGAACGCAAACGGGCGATGACCCTCATCCCTAAGACTGGCTTGGCGGCGGAAACGGTGGTGTCATTTTCCAGTGGGGCCGGCGCGTAATAATCGGGCTCTACGGAAAGATCGGGAAAGAAGAAGCGGCGCGGCAGCACACCGACAATCGTCTGCTCTTTTTCATTCAGGATTGCTGTTTTGCCCAGGATGTCAGGATCAGCGTTAAATTTGTCTCTCCACAGATGGTCGCTCAAGATAATTACGGAAGGCCCGCTATTTCGATCTTCGCCGGCGATGAAGGTCCGTCCTAACTGCGGGACAACGCCGAGGGTGGCGAAAAAATTGGACGACACGGTAGCCCGGATCACTTTCAGCGGATCCCCGGCGCCCGTGAGGTTCTCGTTTCCGTAATCGTATCCGGCAAATTGTTCGAAGGACCTGGTCTCCAATTGCGCGGCAACAAAATCCGGAGAGATCATCATGTCGGAATCATTCCCGGGCCACACACTCGACACGGACATAAGCCGGCTGGGGTTGTAAAAGGGGAGTGGCCGCAGCAGTAGGGAATAGACAGCGGAGAAGATGGCAGTGGTTGCGCCAATTCCCAGGCCCAGGGTGATGATCGCGGTGAGCGTGAATCCGCGGTTGCGACGCAGTTGGCGTAGAGCGTAGCGCACATCCTGCCACAGGAGTTCGATCCCGGTGCCGGCGCGATGCTCGCGCACAGCCTGCTTTACTTGCTCCATGCCGCCGAGCTCAGCCAACGCGATACGACGGGCCTCGGGCGCAGAGATGCCGGCTGAGATCTTTTCATCCGTGACCATGTCGACATACGCACGGAGCTCCTGGTCGAGGTGGCTCTCGATTTGCGGCTTGCGGAAGAGATTGCGCAGCGTGCTTTTGATGCGGGACCAGAGCTTCATACTTCACTCCTTAAGTCGCTTTCAATGCGCTTGCCATCGCCAGGGCAACCTTCTTCCATTGCTCCGTTTCCGTTCCCAGCTGGCGTTCTCCCGCCTTGGTGAGCCGGTAGAACTTGGCCCGGCGGTTATTTTCCGAATCACCCCAGACAGAGCTAAGCCAGCCCGCTTCCTCCATGCGATGAAGAGCAGGAAAGAGCGATCCCGGTTTGACCTGGAAGGTTCCATGCGTGACCTGCTCGATACGCCGCGAAATACCTAACCCATGCATCTCGCCCAGGGCCAGCGATTTCAGGATCAAAAGATCGAGTGTGCCTTGCAACAGATTTGTCTGCGTTGGACTCACTTCACTACTCCCATAGAAGGACTATATGAATGTGAACTTGTTTGTATAGATTGTCAATAGGAGCCGACGGCTGCGCTCCGCTCAGCTGCATCCTGGCGTCTTCTGCCTGCGCTACGACCTGAGAACTCACCCGCGAGGCCAGCCCCAGCCGGCTAGGATCTCCGCAAGCAACGAAATTTTTCCGGATTTAAGACAGGTTGGCACTTCCAGGCGATTGTTTCCGCTTTAGAGGGTGAAGGCAGTTGAGCCCCGCCCTTCGACAAACGGAGCGACGGTCATGAAATATCAAAACCCTATCTGCACTCTTCTTCAAGCAGCCGTCCTGCTGGCATTGAGCACGATACCCGCGACTGCAGAATCGTCACAGCCGGTAACCGTGTCCATGCGTCCCTATAAGGGTGACCGCACGGTTGTGGCGGTGAAGGTGAATGGCGCTGGGCCGTACGACTTCATGGTGGATACGGGAGCCACGGTTACCGTGCTGGATGCAGCCCTGTTCCAGGAGCTTGGATTGCAAGGTCAGGGCTCATCACAGATAACCAGCTCGGCAGGAGCGACAGACCAGATCCTCTCCGTAGTGCAAGAGATCACTTTGGAATCTTTGTCGGCACGCAAGATCACAGTGGTGAGCATGAAAGCCCCGATGGCAGGGACGGGCTATGTCGGGGTGCGGGGAATCCTGGGAGAAAACTTTCTGCGGCATTTCGACATCCTGCTCGACAATCAGCATCGAAGGATGACTTTGGACGCTGGAGAGAGCCTGGCTGATTCCCTAGCCGGCGAACATCTGCCGATCACGTTTCCGTCTATGCCGCGGGGAAGCGAGAACGGTATCAGCCTATGATCTCGGTGACGGTGCAGGCCTATGGCCAGGCCAGCCTGTTCCTGGATAGCGGTGCGACCACGCTGGTCCTTCTTCAGTGGCGAAATCGGTTGCTGGCGTCGGTGGGCGAGATGAGGTTGAGAACGGTCAATGGATCGTTGCCATGCGAATCCACCACCGACAGAGTGTCATTGGGCAGGGGGATGGTAAGCAATTTCAGGATGTTGAGATGCCAAAGCGACACTGTGAAGACGCAGGATCACACGGGCGTTCTTCCCACCGCCATCTTCAAACAAATCTTCATCAGCCATGCGGGTTCCTATGCCATCATCAATCCCTCACAACGTTGCAACGCTACGCGAGAGATGGCTGCTGTCACGCCGGTGTCGCAATGACCTCGTCCCGGGCGATATCCTCATTTCTCCGGAGAGCCTCCTGTGCCGGCACCACGGAACACGCCTTTTGCCCAGAAGTCAAACAGGGCGACGGTAAGTATTCCAACAATTAAGGCATTGGGAAGAGGTGACTTGGCCGTGGGGTCTTGCCCTGAAAAACCGACAGGAGTACCGTGGTTGCATCGTACGTGTGGACTTGGGGGCCAGATATGAAATGCGCCAATATCCTATCGCTCGCCATCCTGCTTACGGGAACCTGTGCGTTTAGCCAGGAGCCCGTCGTCGCTTCCAACGTAAAGCTAGTGCTAGCGACGCCCCCCTTGCAGATGGACCGCACCAATTGTCCCGTCGGCCTGCAGGTAAAACATGGACCTGGGCTCGCCACGACCAGGAACGCCGGTCCCTCCATCAACGGGAAGCCTCTTTCGGGTGAGGTTCGTAGTCAGGATCACAATCAGGGCATCCAACTCACATTGAGCAATCTCTCGCCGCGGTCCATCGTGAGCGCACAAGTCATCGTTCACGGATTCAGTAACAAGTGGAGGTATGTCCCCTTGTCAGGAGCGGATCCTGATCTGGCAAGGACGGTCGATGTCGCGTTGGACGTGCAAGGAAACGGCCAGGCTTCGCGCAACCTTTCGTTAAGCCGCTTCACTGCCATCACTTCCGTGGATGTGAACGCGATTACCTACGGGGACGGTTCCGCTTGGCGCACCTCTTCACCGGGGGCCTGTAGCGCGTCCCCCGACCTGTTGATGCTAGTGAATGCTGAACAATAATCAGGCGGACTGAACGGACATCGTATTCCCTGCGCGCCTCGTCTATACAGAGGTCAAGCGTTCGTACACTGCAACCCATGGAGGAATTGTTCCGATGAAGAAGCCATTCAGTTTTCGTTTAAAGAGCGCGGTCCTGGCAGTATGCCTGGTGGGCGGCGCTCACGTCTTTGCCCAGGAACCCGGTCTGCCTCCCGAGACCGCGGCGCCACCCCCAACCCCTGGGCATCGCGGGATGATGGATCCGGCGCAGCAATTGGAGGGGATGACCAAGCGCTACAACCTCTCCGCCGATCAGCAGACCCAGCTTAAGCCGATTCTGGCATCGCAACAGACGCAAATGCAGGCGCTGCGCGGGGATTCCTCGCTATCGCGTGAAGACCGCATGACGAAGATGCAGAGCATTCGCGCCGACACCAAGACAAAGATTGAAGCCGTTTTGAATGATGACCAGAAAAAACAGTTTGAAGCGGATCAACAGAAAATGGAGGAGCGTATGCAGCAGCGGATGCAAGGCGGCGGTGGTCCGGGTGGTGGTGGTCCTCCACCACAGCAGTAGTAACTCTACAACCCTGGCTGGCGCTAGGGGTTGTAGCCTGAGTGTACTTCGCACTTGCGTTACAGAACAGACCAAGGACCTGCGTTACATAGACGTGGAACCCTTATGGCTCCTCTGCTTTGGTCTTCGCACGATGATGCGGTATGCCCTGGAAAGAGAGTCGTATCGTGGATCAACGTCTGCAATTTCTATCGAGCTACCAAAAGGAAGAAATGTCTGTGTCAGAGCTGTGTCGCGAGTTCGGAGTGTCACGGCCAACCGGCTATCGATGGATCAATCGCTATAAAGAAAGTGTGCCCGAAGGACTGCTTAACCTCAGCAGTAAGCCTCACAGCTGTTCGCATGCGACTCCTGAGGTGATCGAGAATGCAATATTGGCACTGCGCGGCAAATATCCTTCATGGGGAGCGAGAAAGCTTAAGGCGAGGCTAGAGCAGCTAGATTCGAGCGTGGAGTGGCCAGTGGCCAGTACCTTCGGGAACATCCTTCAGCGAGCCGGACTCACGAGTCCAAAGCGCAAGAAGCGACGCACGACGCCATACTCGGAGCCGTTCTCTGAGGTGACAGCCCCCAATCAACTCTGGTGCATGGATTTCAAGGGGTACTTCGCTACGGGTGATGGCTCGCGTTGCGATCCGTTCAGCGCCATTCGCCGGGACGGGCTTACTCGGCTTGTCGAAGCTCTCGCTCGATGATGGATGAAGATGGGGATCATTCACGAGCGCATTCTGTCGCTTTACCCTGCGAAGTGCGATGAGGCGGATCAAGGCTATGCCAGGTGATACAAGCGCCCAATACCCGCGAAACCTTGCGCTTGCGGCCTCGTCCGTCGCGACTGCCCTGGTTTCGGTCATGGCAACTGAGCTTCTCTTGCCGGTAGGATCGGCGCGCAGTGTCCAGGC
Organism: uncultured Acidobacteriaceae bacterium; assembly: GCA_963746595.1. Lineage (GTDB taxonomy): Bacteria > Acidobacteriota > Terriglobia > Terriglobales > Acidobacteriaceae > PALSA-350. The sequence goes on along the minus strand of CAVVBS010000016.1, from coordinate 86,961 downwards.
GATCTTAACGAAGCCAGGTTCCTGGAACGTACGAAATTCTTCTGGCGCGATGCCTCGAAACACTGGATTTGCGATCCACGGTTGGGTAGCCGCTCCGAAGACGATCTCCCGGCCCGGTTGCTCGGCCAGTGTGTTCCAACCCCACGCCTTTGCCTGATTGACAAGACTCAGTCGACGACGGCTCTCTTGCTCTTGACTGCCTAGAACCATCCGGCGAATCCTAAAAATCGCGCGAACAAAGCGAGACTGAAGAAGATCCAGATTGCACGCAGCCGTCAATGTCTGCTTAGCAGGAGCGGCAATCGGTAGCTTGAATCGCTCCACCACGTCGTAAACTGGAATGAGATTTTCAAGTTGAGAATCGCAGTTACTGTCCGTTGTCTTATACCTTCCTTGTCCGTACCGGATCCAAGAGATCCCCGCGTACGTCGCATAAGCCGCAACGATGAGTAAACTTCCGGAAATCAGCCACTGGATCAACCCGCATGATGCTCGCTTCATAACAATGCTCTAGGACTTCTGACCCTTCCCGCATTTATGGATACTCATGCGGCGGAAGCCACACCGTCTTTCTATGAAATCGGATCGAATCTTTCCTTCTGAGAATCTCGCAAACAAAGTGGCGATCAGCTCGCTTCAAGCTCCGCTTTGGTCGAGCCCTCCGGATAGAAAAGCAGGGGTGTCAGTTGCAGGATCGTCAAAACCGCCACGCCACCGAGCAATTCGGAAACACGATCGCTTGGCAACTTAGAGCCCCAGACCAATCCAACACCTAACACCATTTCACACAACCCACAGACAATCAACGCGCGCCTCTCTTTGGGATGGCGTTCCATGTGTCGTGCTATTCGAAGTTCGGCCAGACCGAAGAGAAACGCATGGGGAGAGACGATCAGGGATAACATTTGTAACGATTCAGCCTGAGACATCACCAGGTACAGGCCGGAGGAGATCGACAATAGGCCGAGCAAGAGGTACGCGGTGAACTCCCGGCTATGTTTAATGCCGAAGTAAAAGCCAATGATCCCTTCCACTGTTCCCATGTATGCAAAAATGGTTGCGACTATGATCACAACAACAAGCGAAACTACCGCCTCGAGATGCTCTTCGTTCGGCCGTGCGTTCAAATAGAGCAGTCCGATGACAAACAGCACTAACAACGTGACCATCATGGAAAGCAGCAATCGGTGTAGCCGGAGTTCGTAGCGCATTTCACACCTCGACCGTTTTCAAACAGAAGCCTGGCGCACGTGGCTTCTCATTGCAGTGACAAAGATCACGAATGACTAGGGCTCTCAGCAGGAATTGATGTCTGTATGCTCGGGCGCTGGAAGGCTGCGGGAACATGAAAATCGCTCAGCGAACCAGTGGGCAAGATCATCCGAAGCGAATTGAGGATAGACAGAAGATCGATCAACTCCTGGGCGATCGCTCCCTGAATTGGGCTGATGAGGCCGAGAGCCGCGGCGGCCATTCCGATCAGGCTCAGTCCCATTCCCCCGACCGCACTGGTGAGCGCAATACCCCGCATTCTTCGCCCGATGTGGATCAGTTCGTCGACGCTCGTCAGTGACGATTGCAGGATCACCGCTCCCGCCGCTTCCGAAGTAATGTCGCTATTCACGCCTAGTGCAATCCCAGCGGTCGCAGCCATCATTGCCGGAGCATCATTAATCCCATCACCGAGGTATAAGGTCCGTGACCTCAGTGTCTTTTCACGTACGAACATCACCTTCTCCTCGGGGCTTTTTCCGCCATAAGCCTCGGTGATGCCCATTCCTGCCGCGAAGAAAGCGACTTCAGCGGGACGATCACCAGAAAGCAAAATGACTTCTTCAATCGAATGTTTTGTCCCCAGATGCCTCAGGAACGATTTAGTCTCTCTTCGTGGTTCATCCTGAAAATGAAAGACTCCCCTGAGCTTGCCGTCCACAAGCAGCACACACTCGAGGCCGGGTGCTACTGGTGGCATCATTGTCACGAGATCTTTCGGCAATTTCCCGCGCCCAGTAACCGCGACCAGGCGACCCCTGACATGTCCACTCAAACCGGCTCCAGGTGCCTCTGATACATCTTCGACCTCCAGAAGAGACAACCCCTCCGCGTTAGCTGCGGCGAGCACAGCGCTAGCCAAAGGGTGCTTGGAGTAACGTTCCAAGCTTGCGACAAACTGGAGTGCCAGTTCTCGGCTAATGTTTCCAAACTGTTCGATCTTTGTGAGACTTGGCTTCCCGTAGGTCAAGGTTCCCGTTTTGTCAACGATCAACACATGACACGTTTCCATCTTCTCGAGGATGGATGGATCTTTGATGATGATCCCGAACCGCGCGCCGACGGAAATTGCCCCAATGATCGCAACCGGAATCGAAATCAAAAGTGGGCAAGGAGTTGCGATCACCAGCACGGCGAGGAAACGCTCCGATTGGCCGCTGACAAACCAACTCCCCAATGCAATCAACACTGCGATTGGTGTGTACCAGGATCCAAGCCGGTCTCCGAGTCTTTGAATCCGCGGGCGATTTTCCTCCGACGTGTGGAGTACCTCGACAATCTTTGCGTAGCGAGAATCGCTTGCCTTCTTCGTGGCTCGGATTGTCAAGGCGGCGTCGCCATTAATCGATCCCGACAAGACAGCTGCACCGGGAGCTTTCGCGATAAGAAATGGTTCCCCGGTGAGGTAGGACTCATCCATGCTGCCTTGACCCGCGACAACCAAGCCGTCAACGGGACAAATCTCATGGGGATAGATTAGGATCTGGTCGTCGACGGCGATCTCATCAACCGGAACACTTGAATCTAGTTCCCCAGCCCGATGGGCGATCTGCGGCATCCTCTTCGCCAGCGCACTAAGAACCGATGAAGCCCGGCCTGTCGCGTACGCTTCGAGCGCCTGACCGCCCGACAACATGAGCACTACAATTGCGGCGACCCAGTACTGACCCAGGATAATGGAAGTCACGATCGACAGAAGGGCAAGTATATCGACGCTGAAGTTTGCCTTTAAGACTTGTTGGGTTAGTGAAATCAGAAGTGGGATGCTTGCACCGGCAATTGCCACGCCCAGGATGATGCTAACCATCTGCTGATTGTGCAAGAACAGCTTTATCGCGAGTGCCGCTATCATTCCTGACGCGATGAAGCTTGCCGTAGCGATGTGCGCGACGGGCGTGTCCAGCCATTTCGTCACTCGGTTCATCTCTCTCAAATGGGACTCCAAAGGAAGAGAATAGAAGGCTATTCCTGTTGGCACTGTGCTCCCCGTCACACGAGACAAAATCGAACAAGAGTACACTCAAGACCCGTGGATCAAGCCGGATCTTCCTCGACGAACGGCATCGCCGTCCGACCAGCGCTTCGCCTCGTTTTGCTGACAATTGGCATCATCGTACTGCTGTTAGTCGCTTGGGTCGGTCGTGTGATCGTGATGTTGCTTCTTGCGTCCGCGGTCGTTGCCGTTCTTCTGTCTTCGGTCGTGGACTGGGTGACAATGAAATTGAAGATTCGGCGAGGGTTAGCGTTCACCCTGTTGTTCGCCGCAGGTTTCGTTGCCGTGTTTCTTACGCTTTGGATCAGAGGTCCAAGCATCATCGAACAATTTGCCGACCTGCAGCGCGATCTTCCTCAGGCTGCGCATAAGTTTCTGGAACGCCTGAACGGTTATCAAGGGGGGCGCTGGCTACTTGCCCAGTGGTCTGACTACACCCAGACATCCGGAAATTTGAACTCTGCGCTGAGTCGAATCGGAGGTTTTGTTCTCTCCACCGCCAGCGTTATCGGCGGCCTTGGGCTGGTTCTTTTTCTGGGACTTTATCTGGCTGTCGAACCTCAGGTCTATCTCTCTGGAATCCGTCGGCTTATCCCGAAAAGCGACCGTGCCATCTTCGATGCGTGCGCGGAAAGTGCCGCTAGAGTCCTCCGCTGGTGGCTGATTTCGCAAGCGTTATCGATGATCGCCGTTGGAATGATCGTTACAGTCGGATTATGGGCTCTAGGGGTACCGTTGGCTGGAACGCTCGGTATCATTGCCGCGTTGCTCACCTTCATTCCAAACGTGGGGCCGATTCTCTCGGTTGTGCCTGCGGTTCTGTGTGTTCTTCAGACACTACATGCAGCCACGTCAGATGGGCGTGATAGAGCGCCGCAAGCTCAACGGCCAACTGGACACTCGGGGGCCGTTGGGAGCGAAAGGATGTAGCAACGAGAATTGATGTCGGCTTTCGATTCGAAGACGCTTGTGGTCGCACATGAGGCCCGACGACGCACACAGGTACATCTACCTGATGCGAGAGATCGTCAGCCACAGCTCCCAGGAGGATTCGATCAAGAGCTGCTGCTCCTCGTGTGCCAACTATGACGCGGTCAACGCGCCGTTCATCAATAAGAGCGGGAATCTGTTCACCGTGTAAGCCTTTCAAGACAATTGGTTCGCACGGGACGCCTTCATACTGAAGTTCTTTTACGATCTTGTTAAGTCTGCCTTGCACCGAGCGCAGGGTTGGGGAAGGCAAGACGAAAGGAATTGCCTCAGTCGGATTCATGGGTAAGTAGGAGGGCTGAATCACATGGACCAGCAGGACCTTGGCGCCGCTTAACCTCGCCTGCGCTATAACATGTGGTCCTATATGAGGCGCGTCAAGCAAGTTTGTGGCGACTAGAATCGTATCCGGCTTGCCCCATCGATGCAGCGTAGCGTCGTCCATGCACTTTTCCCTCAACTCCAGTGTCGACTGAGGAATGCACAAACCGCTGTGACGGGGATCACGAGTGCGCTGGAGGAGCACTCTTCGTTCCGGAGTTTCGAGCCCCATCTCCAGAATCGTGCTTAGTCCGCGCCGAACCCGTTCGACAATAAAGCCCAGTTCTCTCCGTGTGGACTTGGCTTCGGAACGCGGAGCGGACGCAGACTTGGTGCGAACGCCCTGTCGGAACGTAAGCGTCCGGTTTTCACCGTGTAGACAGATGTCCTGATCTGCCCCACGATGACCTTGTGAGCGAAACCGTTGCAGTTGAGTCAGTAGCCGCTTCCCGGAAACGGTTGCGAAGAACACCAGAAGAGCGGCGTTGCGGAAGGATGAGAGGTAAAGGAGACGATTTGCTGCGGCTGACCGTTTTCGAGGACACTGAAGTTGTCCTGGGATAAACCCTCGACCGGGTTGCCATGGTGGCCGGTCACCACTACATCGACAAGAACGTCGGTGGCGCCGGTCTTAAAGGTGGGTAGTGCGGGCGTGGCGGCAGGGCTCGATTGCGCATAGGCGGCGGACACCAGGGCGAGTATCCCGGAGACTAATAAAAACGGCCGATCGGAGCGCATTAAGCCTTCAAGAAGTTATGATCGTTCCTCCTCCGCTGATCTGCAGAATCGGCGGTAGGGCAGACCTGTATTTCCCGTTGGCGACAACGATACAGGAGCTGCTCTATGTTCATGGTTGACTGGACGACAGGTCTTCGTCTCCCGGCTTCGATGTAGCGAGTGGAAAGAAAGGACGAGCATGAGGATCCCGGGCAAGGTGACGGCCGCGCTGCTCCTGATGTTAGTGACCAGCATAGCGATGGCCGCCGACAACGATAGCAATCTGCTGAAGAACGATGGTTCTCTTGACCGGCTTTTCAAGCAGGCCGGTGTGTACAACGCATCGAGCACCGGCAAGACGCCGGGTTTCGTGATCGATCCCGCATGGCCCCAACCGCTGCCGAACAATTGGATTTTGGGCCAGATAGGCGGGCTCTATGTCGACCCGCATGACCATATCTGGGTCTACAACCGGCCGCGCACCATGACCAATGAAGAGGCTGGCCTCGAAGGGCCCGTGCCCGGCGCCGTCAATGAGAAGGGTCAGCCGGTCAACGGCTTGGGTCAGGTGCGCACCTATGGCTCGATCGCGGATTGCTGCAAAGCCGCGCCGTCGGTGCTGGAGTTTGATCCCCAGGGAAAGCTGCTGCGCGCTTGGGGCGGTCCCGCCGACCCTGGTTTTATCGGCGGTAAGTGCAAGGCAGGAGGCAGGCTGCCTTTGGCCCAGCAGTGAGCACGGCATTTATGTCGACCAGAACGACAACGTCTGGCTTTCGGGAAATTCGGCCGCAGCCGACAAGGGAGGCTCGCCCTGGGCAACGAACAAGCAAGGCGGCGACGGCTTCGTACAGAAGTTCGACATGGATGGCAACTTCAAGTTGAGAATCGGGGGAACGCCGACCAAGCCGGACAGCAACGATACGCATGGCGGTGTGAATGGCACGCCGCTGCTTTACCAGGCGGCGGACATGGTGGTCGATGCCGCAACCAACCGCCTCTATATCGCGGATGGCTACGGAAATCGCCGCGTCCTGATCGTTGACGCCGACACCGGCAAATACATTGGCCACTTCGGCGCATATGGAAACAGTCCCGTCGATGACGGCGCAGCCGCAGCCGCTGGGACGTGGATCGAGGACTACACCAAAGGCAACAAAAAACCCGCCTTCTTCCGCAACCCCGTGCATTGCGTGAAGATTGCCAATGATGGCAAACTCTATGTCTGCGATCGGGGAAATGATCGTATTCAGGTGTTTGACATCCACGATCCCGCGCTGGGCAAGCCCTGCAGCAATCCGACGGGCGAGGCCGGCAAATGCGGGTTCGTGGCCGAGCAATTTATCAGCGAGCACACCAACATCATTGGCACCGCCGTTTCCCTGAACTTCTCCAAAGACAAGGCGCAGAGTTGCCTCTATATCGGAGACAACGCCAACATGACCATCTATGTGCTGAACCGAAGCAATCTGCAGGAGCTGGGCCGGCTGGGCCGCAGTGGCCGGACGCCGGGAGACTTCCACTGGCTGCACCAGGTGAGCCTGGACAGCAAGGGCAACATCTATACCGGGGAAGTGGACACGGGGAAGCGGATCCAGAAGTTTCTCCGCTATGGCAGCGCGGGGTGCAGCGGAACCGGATCGTCTGTCGTGGGCGGACCGATGGCCACGAAGTAGAAACCGGAGGTATGAGGAAGTGGATGTCCGGGTCGCCCCAAGCCCTTGAACAGTTTGATTCGGGCAGTGGCCTCGCAGCGTAGATTTTCGACCATGTGCTATCCCAACAGAGTCAAATACTTACACTACAAGCTTCGGGATCCGGCTTATCGCCGGCACGTTTCTGTAAAAGCCTTCACGGCTTGATACCCTTTGGTTCTATTGCTTTTTTCGCCAAATCGGCCACAAGATTTTCTTTGGGTGAATGGCAGGTTCGCTTTAGAGCATTTTTGCTAATGTGTGTAGACCGGGAAACCGAACGCGGCCATTCCGCCAAAAGCCGGGGCCCCCGGGCACGCGGTCTTTGCGTTCCTGGGGTGGAAAGAATGGCCACACACAACTGATCTCACCGGGCCGGGGTATTAGCAAAAATGCGTTAAGGAAGGCGGCAGCGAAGGGGTGGCTCTCTTCCCAGAAAACGATGTCTGCTGGCGCCGAAGAAAAAGGATTTTTCGGTACTTTAGGAAACCAACCTCCGATCAGAGACCTACATCTAAGGTCCAGCGCAAAAATAAATTTGGCACGTTTTTTGTAGCGCGACTTCAATGATCCGCCTCCGGACTGTCATTGTGTGTTGAAAGGGCCGCGGCAAACCCGATTGCAGGTTTGCCCGCCGGTTGACGTTTTGCGCTTAATTTCAGGGAGATCGGCATGAGGAAAAACGGAACGCCCGCGTTGCCCGCACAGGAAGAACTTACGCACCGCAAGTCAAAGACCAATGGGCATAACGGCGCTGTTGCAGCATACGAGTCTTCGGAAATGGTTCTCATTCTGGAGAAAATGCAGGCCATGCGCGACGGAGACTTCTCGGTGCGCCTTCCCGGTTCATGGACCGGGCTCAGCGGAAAGATGGCTGACACTTTCAATGAAATTGCCATGGCGAATCAGCGCATCGCGAAGGAGCTGCGGCGCGTAGGTCAAGTGGTGGGGAAAAAGGGCAGAACCCGGGAGAGGGCCAGGTTTGACGAATCTCGAGGCGCCTGGGGAGAGATTGAGGATTCGGTCAACACCCTGGTTGAGGATCTGCTGCGACCGACCGCCGAAGTAACCCGCGCGATCGCGGCCGTGGCCGAGGGGAACCTGACCCAGACGGTAAGAATGGACGTGGATGGACGCCCGCTCGAAGGCGATTTTCTACGGTCCGCCAAAATCGTCAACACCATGATTCAGCAGCTCGGCGTGTTCACGTCGGAAGTAACTCGCGTGGCGCGAGAAGTTGGCACCGACGGAAAGCTGGGCGGCCAGGCGCAAGTGCCTGGGGTAGCCGGAACCTGGAAGGACCTGACCGACTCCGTCAACTCCATGGCGAGCAACCTCACCAGCCAGGTGCGCAATATCGCCGAAGTCGCGACCGCGGTCGCCAGTGGCGATCTTTCGCGCAAGATCACGGTGGATGTTCGCGGGGAGATTCTGCAGCTCAAGGAAGCCATCAACACGATGGTCGACCAGCTGAGATCCTTCGCCTCGGAGGTCACGCGTGTGGCCCGCGAAGTAGGCACTGACGGCAAATTGGGTGGCCAGGCGGTGGTGCTTGGCGTGGCGGGTACGTGGAAAGATCTGACCGACTCAGTCAACGCCATGGCCGGCAACTTGACCGCCCAGGTACGCAACATCGCGGAGGTCACCACGGCGGTAGCCCGGGGCGATTTGTCGCGCAAGATTACCGTGGACGTCAAGGGCGAGATCCTGGAGCTGAAGAACACCATCAACACCATGGTGGATCAGCTGAACGCGTTCGCCGGCGAGGTGACGCGCGTGGCGCGTGAGGTCGGCACCGAAGGCAAACTCGGCGGCCAGGCCCAGGTCCCCGGCGTGGGCGGCACCTGGAAAGACCTTACCGACAACGTCAACTTTATGGCCAGTAACTTGACCGGCCAGGTACGCAATATCGCCGAAGTCGCCACGGCGATCGCCAGCGGCGATTTGTCGCGCAAGATCACAGTCGACGTTCGAGGCGAGATCCTGCAGCTGAAGGAAACCCTGAACACGATGGTGGATCAGCTGAACCGTTTCGCGGGCGAAGTCACCCGCGTGGCGCGTGAGGTGGGTTCAGAAGGGCGGCTCGGCGGGCAGGCCAATGTGCCCGGTGTAGCCGGTACCTGGAAAGACTTGACGGACTCCGTCAACTCCATGGCCGGCAACCTGACCGCCCAGGTGCGCAATATCGCCGAGGTGACCACGGCCGTGGCCCGTGGCGATCTGTCGCGCAAGATCACGGTCGATGTGAAGGGCGAAATTCTGGAGCTTAAGGACACCATCAACACCATGGTGGACCAGCTCAATGCCTTTGCCGGCGAAGTTACGCGTGTCGCGCGTGAGGTGGGCACCGAAGGCAAACTCGGCGGACAGGCGCAAGTGCCGGGCGTCGCCGGCACCTGGAAGGACCTTACCGACAACGTGAACTTCATGGCCAGCAATTTGACTGGCCAGGTGCGCAATATCGCCGAAGTGGCCACGGCCGTAGCGCGCGGCGACTTATCACGCAAGATCACGGTGGACGTGAAGGGCGAGATCCTGGAGCTTAAGGACACCATCAACACCATGGTGGAGCAGCTGCGGTCCTTCGCATCGGAAGTTACCCGAGTCGCGAGAGAAGTGGGCACGGACGGAAAGCTGGGCGGCCAGGCGCAGGTGCCGGGGGTCGGCGGCACATGGAAAGATCTCACCGACTCAGTGAACTCGATGGCCAGCAATCTAACCGGCCAGGTGCGCAACATTGCCGAAGTGGCCACGGCGATTGCCAGCGGCGATCTATCCAAGAAAATCACAGTCAACGTCAGCGGCGAAATTCTTTTGCTCAAAGACACCATTAACACCATGGTGGACCAGCTCAATGCATTTGCCGGCGAGGTGACGCGTGTGGCCCGCGAAGTCGGGTCAGAGGGCCGCTTAGGCGGACAGGCCAACGTTCCTGGCGTGGCCGGCACCTGGAAAGACCTTACCGACTCGGTCAACTCGATGGCCGGCAACCTGACTGCGCAGGTGCGCAACATTGCCGAGGTGACCACCGCCGTCGCCCGTGGCGATCTCTCGCGCAAGATCACAGTCGACGTGAAAGGTGAGATTCTCGAATTGAAGAACACGATCAACACCATGGTTGATCAACTCAATGCGTTCGCTGCTGAGGTAACGCGCGTTGCCCGCGAGGTAGGCACGGATGGAAAACTCGGCGGCCAGGCGCAGGTACCAGGGGTGGCGGGTACCTGGAAAGATCTCACCGACAATGTCAACGTCATGGCTGCCAACCTGACCGAGCAGGTGCGCGGCATCGTTAAAGTAGTCACCGCGGTTGCGAATGGCGCCCTGACCCAAAAACTAACCGTGAACGCCAAAGGCGAAGTCGCGGCGCTGGCCGAAACCATCAATAACATGACGGACACGCTGGCCACCTTCGCCGATCAGGTAACAACCGTTGCGCGTGAAGTCGGCGTTGAAGGCCGCCTGGGAGGCCAGGCCAATGTGCCCGGAGCGGCCGGCACGTGGAAGGACTTGACCGGCAACGTGAACCTTTTGGCCGACAACCTTACCAACCAGGTGCGCGCCATCGCCGAAGTAGCCACCGCCGTGACGCAAGGCGATCTCACCCGGTCCATTCAGGTAGAGGCCAGGGGCGAAGTGGCGGAACTGAAAGACAACATCAACACCATGATCAATAACCTCCGGCTCACGACGGAGCGGAATACCGAGGAGGACTGGCTCAAGACAAACCTGGCGCGGTTCACGGGCATGCTGCAGGGCCAGCGCGACCTGACAACCGTGGGCAAAACGCTGCTCTCGGAACTGGCCCCGCTGGTGAATGCTCACCAAGCGGTCATCTACCAGATGGAGACCGAGGACGAGAAGAAATTGGTGCTGCTCTCCGCGTATGCAGGGGACCGGGCTGACGGTCATCTGCGACGGGTGGATCCCGGCGAGGGACTGGTGGGCCAATGCGCGGTAGAAAAACGACGCATCCTGATCAGAGATCTGGGGGAGAGCAAAGTAACCATTCGCTCCGGACTATTTGAGGCGGTACCGCGCAACGTGATCGTCTTACCGGTGTTATTCGAGGATCGCGTCAAGGCGGTGATTGAGCTGGCTTCTTTGGGAGTCTTTACCGCCTCGCATCTGGCATTTCTCGAACAATTGACCGCCAGCATTGGCATCGTGCTGAACAGCATCGAGGCCACCATGCAAACCGAAGGCCTATTGAAGCAGTCGCAGCAGTTGGCGACCGAACTACAGATGCAGCAAAAAGAGCTGCAACAGAAAAACGAGCAGTTGGCGCAGAAAGCCCAGCAGCTTGCCGAGCAGAATGCCGAAGTGGAGCGCAAGAACCAGGAGATTGAGCAGGCCAGACGTGAGCTCGAAGGGAAGGCCAAGGAACTGGCGCTTACTTCCAAGTACAAATCCGAGTTCCTGGCCAATATGTCGCATGAGCTGCGGACACCTCTCAACAGCATTCTGGTTCTCGGCCAGCAGCTGGGAGACAATCCGGATGGAAATCTTACGGCCAAGCAGGTTGAGTTTGCGCGCACGATCCACGGAGCAGGTACAGACCTGTTAAATCTGATCAGCGACATCCTGGACCTTTCCAAAATCGAATCCGGAACTGTCTCGGTCGAGGCGGAGGAAGTGTTCTTCGCCAGCCTGCTCGACATGATCGGGCGTCCTTTCCGCCACGAAGCGGAAAATCGGCGTCTCGACTTTGAGTTGCTCACCGATCCGCGGCTCAACAGAAGCCTCATCACCGATTCGAAACGTCTACAGCAAGTACTCAAGAACCTGCTATCGAATGCTTTCAAATTTACTGAGAAAGGCGGCGTGCGCCTCTCTGTCTTGGTTGCGGAGGAAGGATGGAGCAATGATCATCCAATCTTGAGCCGGGCGACCGCCGTGGTCGCGTTCGAGGTCGCCGATACCGGCATTGGGATTCCGCAGGAGAAGCAACGCATCATCTTCGAGGCCTTTCAACAGGCGGATGCAGGGACCAGCCGCAAGTACGGTGGCACGGGGTTGGGATTGGCCATCAGCCGCGAACTCGCCGGTCTGCTCGGCGGAGAGATTCAATTGCGCAGCACCCCCAACCAGGGGAGCACGTTTACTCTTTACCTTCCCCAGGTGTATAGCGGTCCATCTGCCCTACCAGCGAAATATCCAGAGGGTCAGAGTTCGCTATCAAGTCACCCGGTCGAACTCTTAAAGACTGTGCTGGCTGAGCTTCCGGCGGAAGTGATTCCGGATGACCGGGAGAATCTGCAGCCCGACGATACCGCGTTGTTGATCGTCGAAGACGACCCGCACTACGCGCGCATTTTGCGCGATCTCTCCCGGGAAAAAGGCTTCAAGGTTCTGCTCGCTACCCGGGGCGCGGAAGCTCTCGCTTTGGCGCGCGAATTTCATCCCACCGCCGTGTCCCTGGATGTATTTCTCCCCGACATGCTGGGCTGGACCGTCCTCAACCACTTGAAACAGGACCCGGCTACGCGCCATATCCCGGTACAGATGTTGACCCTCGATGAAGACAAGGGCCATGGATTGGCGCGCGGAGCCTTTGCGTTCATCACCAAGCCGGTGACTCCCGAAGGTCTTGATGCGGCGATCACGCGCATTAAGGACTACGCGGCGCCGCGGCGCAAACGCCTCCTTGTGGTCGAGGATAATGCCGCCGAGCAGTTGAGCATTCGCGAGTTGCTGGGAGATGAAGACATCGATGTCGCCATCGCCACCACCGGCCGCGAAGCTCTGACGGCAATAGAGGTTGAGCCGTACGATTGCGTGGTGCTCGATCTCCGGCTTCCGGATATGTCTGGCTTTGAGGTGCTGGAGCGGCTGCGCGACACCTCCGAGTTGAGCGATATGCCGATCGTCGTCTTCACCGGGAAGGAGCTCTCGTCAGAAGAGGACGCCCGGCTTCATGAGTTGGCTCGTAGCGTCGTCGTAAAAGGAGTCGAGTCCCCGGAACGGCTGCTGGATGAGACGGCGCTATTCCTCCACCGCGTGATTGCCGACCTTCCTCCTCAGAAACAAAATATGCTGGATCGCCTGCATCGCTCCGACGATGCTCTGGTAGGAAAGAAAGTGCTCGTCGTGGATGATGACGTGCGCAACATATTTGCCCTGAGCAGTGTTCTTGAACGCCGGGGAATGACGGTGCTGACAGCGGGCACCGGCAAGGCGGCGATCGCAACACTGGAATCAGTTCCGGACATGTCGATTGTGCTGATGGATATTATGATGCCTGAAATGGATGGCTACGAGACGATGCAGGTGATCCGGCGGAATGCTTCTGTTCCGCCGCATGCCCATCATCGCCCTCACGGCCAAGGCGATGAAAGGGGACCGCGAAAAGTGCCTGGAGGCGGGTGCATCCGAGTATCTGGCAAAGCCGGTAAACACGGAGCAACTGCTCTCAACGCTTCGCATGTGGCTTCATCGGTAGTGCACGCATCCACTGTAACTTACGCAAAGGGCCGGGAAAGATGAACACAACCGAGAGCGTCAACATCCTGATGGTAGATGACCAGCCCGGCAAGCTGCTCACCTACCAGGCGATATTGCAGGATTTGGGAGAAAACCTGATCTCCGCTACGTCCGGGAAGGGAGGCTCTGGAACTCCTTCTCAGCCGGGATGTTGCCGTCATTTTGATGGATGTGAGTATGCCCGAACTCGATGGTTTCGAGTTAGCGGATATGATTCGCCAGCATCCACGCTTTCAAAAGACTGCCATCATTTTCATTTCCGCGGTCCATCTGACGGATATCGATCGCATGAAGGGATACCAGCGCGGAGCGATGGATTACATCTCCGTGCCCGTTGTCCCGGAACTCTTGCGGGCCAAGGTCAGCGTATTTGCCGACTTGTACCGGAAGACCCGGGAATTGGAACTGCTGAACAGCGAGCTGGAAAAGCGCGTGCTGGCGCGCACGGAACAGTTGCGGGAAAGCGAAGAGCAGGTGCGCAGGCTCAACGTGCAATTGCAGCAGCGAGTGGTGGAATTGGAAACGATCATGAAGGTTTTGCCGGTCGGCGTTTCGATCGCCCATGATCCGCATTGCCGTTTCGTTACCGGCAATGCAGCGCTGAAGGAGTTGCTTGAACTTGAGCACCGGGAGAACCTCTCTCCCCAGAGCTACGAAAATAACGACGCAAGCTATGACATTTACCACAACGGTGAGCGCCTTACGTTTGACGAGCTGCCCCTGCAGCGGGCCGCCGCGACGGGTAGGCCGGTGGGAAGGATCGAACTCGAAATCCACTCCGGGAGCGGCAAGGTGATTCAAACCCTGATGAGCGCGAATCCGCTGTTCTACGATTCCGGGAATGTTCGGGGCGCGGTCGGAGCGCTCATCGATATCACCGAGCCAAAGCGGATGGAGCAGATATTGAGGCAGCGTGCCGACCTGCTGGATCTTGCTTCGGAGGCGATCATGGTGCGCGACCTGGACGGGACCGTTCAGTTCTGGAATTCGGGAGCAACTGCGCTGTACGGCTGGAGTGCGGATGACGCTCGCGGTAAGAACCTTCATCAACTTGCTGAATACGCAATTTCCCGTGCCCGATCGAGAGATAGAATCCACCATCTCTGAGGGGAAGCGATGGGAAGGCAATCTGATTCAATATACGAAAGATGGGCGCGAGATCGTGGTTGCATGTAGAAAAATTTTGCAGAGCGATGGAAATAAACCGCGTGTGGTGCTGGAGATCTGCCGGGATATCACCGCGAGATTGCAGGCCGAGGAGGCGCTGCGCAATTCGGAGAGACTGGCGGCTATGGGGAGAATGGCGGGAATCGTCGCCCATGAGATCAACAATCCTCTTGAGTCGATCCTTAACCTCTTCTACCTGCTGGAGAGACATCCTTCTCTGGATCAGGAGGCAAAGCACTATACCAGGTTGGCGGAGCAGGAGCTGCTGCGTGTTTCGCACATCACCAAGCAGACGCTGAGTTTCTATCGTGAATCCGCAGAGGCAATTGCTGTCTCCATTCCGGGGCTTCTGGACGACATTCTGGAGCTTCAATCGCGTCAATTGCAGGCTAGCGGAGTCGTGGTCGAACGGCGTTACGGCAGCGCCGACGTGGTGCAGGGATTCCCGGTGGAGTTGAAACAGGTTTTCCTCAATCTCATTGGCAACGCGATTCAGGCGATGCCGCACGGCGGACGCTTGCGGGTACGCATACACCAGTCCTATCGCGCGGCGACGCAAGCAGCCGGTGTGCGAGTTTCTATACTGGATACCGGTTCAGGCATAAAGCCGGAAGACGCGAAGAGGCTCTTTGAACCATTCTTTACCACCAAATCGACAAAAGGCACCGGGTTAGGCCTTTGGATCTGCAAAGGGATCGTGGAGAAGTATGAAGGCACCATCGAATTCCGCAGTAGCAGCCTTCCGGGCAGAAACGTGACCTGCTTCTCGGTTTTCATTCCGGCCTCAACTTCTGCCGAGAAGCGGTTGCTGCAATTGACGAACGCCGGAGCCGAGAGCTAAGGCAACATCCCTCAACGGCTTCTAAAGCCGGATCTGTTTGCAACCACTTGCGTACGTCCTGACGAGTCTGCGTGGGAACTGGAAAAGAAACCGCAGGTCCCTCCACTGCGCTACCCCGGATTTCCTGCCTAACTTCTGGGTACGCTCCGGTCGGGATGACAATCCTTTTGAGGGAAATGGCCTCAACATCGGTCAAACGAATGGCTGTCCATGGTCCCACTGAATTGTCATCCCGCGAGCGTAGCCGACCTGTCCCGGCGTGCCGTGGAGGGATCTGCGGTGCCCTTTCGGTTGCAACCACTCTCAGAACTCTCCATCCCAATAACCAATGTCAAGGTCCACCAACCATTCAAACTTTGTCATCCCGAGCGTAGCCGAGGGACCTGCGGTGCGCCTTTCGGTTGCAACCACTCTCAAAACCCTCCAACCGAATAACCAATGTCAAGGTCCACCAACCATTCAAACTTTGTCATCCCGAGAGTCTGTGACTTTTTGATCTTTTCGTGTTTTTGCACCACCGATGTTCTTCAATCCCCTCCAGAAAGGCGTCATCCCGAGCGCCTCGCAGATCTATCGCATAACAGAGGGTTTTATGCGCGCAGTCGAGACCCCGGCGATGCTTGTTGGCAGATGCTCTTCGGAGCTTTCCGGCCACAGACCACAAGGGAAATTAAAAAGTCACAGCCTCCGAGCGCAGCCGAGGGACCTGCTGTGCGCCTTTCGGTTGCAACCACTCTCAAAACCCTCCGTCCGAATAACCAAATGTCAAGGTCCGCCAACCATTTGAACCTTGTCATCCCGAGAGGTTGTGACTTTTTTGATTTCTTTCAGGTTTGGTGTCCGGAAAGCTCTGAAGAGCATCGGCCAACAAGCATCCGCGGGGTTCCTTCGACTCCGCGCCAGAAACCCTCTGTTAGCGATAGATCTGCAAGGCGCTTCGCTCCCACGGCAGGCCAGGGCAGGCAGGATGACGGCCTTGTGCGGAGTTTGAAAAACATTCTGGGGGGCTGTGCCAAAAACACAAAAATGGAAAAAGTCACAGGCTCCGACCGGAGCGTAGCGCAGTGGAGGGACCTGCGGTTTCTTTTCCAGTTCTTACGCAGCTCATCAGCACGTACGCTTCAAAGACCAGACCTCTTCCGCCGTGCAATCGATACTTCGGGCCCCTCGCCATGCGTGGTCACCTTAGTTGTCCTTAGGCAAGGCGAACGCGATGTAAGACCGATGCACCGGCTGTGCCGTTTGCTGTTCGGGACCATCCCTCGGCACATCCGTCTGTTTCGCTGAGGCGGCGCAGAGAACGATATATTCGCGCCCATCGATCTCGTACACCGCCGGGACACCTTCGGAAGCAGCGGGAAGGTCCGTTTCCCAAAGCACCTTGCCGTTCTCCTCGTCGTAGGCGCGGAGCTTGCCCTCGTCTTTCGTGGCTATAAAAACCAAACCGCTCGCGGTGATTACAGGTCCATTTCTGGACATCATGATGCCTGTGTCTTTGAGTTTCTCCGATTCACCCTGGGGAGCATTTCCCAGCGGCACCTGCCACTTGATGACTCCCCGGTTCAGGTCGTAAGCCGTAATGATTGACCATGGAGGACGGATGATCGAAGGCTGCAGGCCGTAGCCGGACCAGTAGCGAACCGGCTTGGACGCGCCGCTGGCGAGAGCGGGCGGTGGTTCATTACGGGAGGCAATAGGCTCGGGTGCACTCGCAGGATTGCCGAGATACAAGAGGAGATTGTTCAGCAGCCGGTCCGTGAGATCGGGAAAAGCGGGCATGTCGTTGAGGCCATAGTTCACCACGCTTTTGATCGTCTCTGCGCCAAAGGTGGAAGGGGCATTCACCAGCGAGGGAATCGCCGGTGGTGCGCCTGCGCGCTCCGGGCCATGACATCGCTCACAGTAAAAATGGTAAACGGCTTTGCCTTGTACCGCGGGAGCAGCCTGGCTTGGAATTTGCCAAAGGGAGGGCGGCTCGCTGCGCTCATTCTTAAGGATGGCCGGAATATCCATGGACACGACGTACATGGTTCCATGACTCGGGTCGGCCGCCGTCATGCCCCAATTGACACCGCCATGGTTACCGGGCATCTCGACCGTATCCGTTAGCCCAGGAGGGGTAAACAGGCCATGGTTGGCCGCATTCTCCACCACCTTCTTCCAGCGCGCTCGATCGGGCGCGCTCAGGATATAGGGATTCAGATCGGCGGCGGTGAACGCCTGGCGGGCGAAGGGCGGTGGGGCGGTGGGAAAGGGTTGAGTGGGGGAAGCCTCGTCGTCCGGCATGCTGGATCCCGGCACCGCGCGCTCCTCGATGGGCCAGACCGGCTTGCCCGTGGTCCGGTTGAAGACGTAAAGAAACCCCTGCTTGGAGGCCTGGGCCACGATAGGAATGTCTTTCCCGTCTTGGTGCACGGTCAACAATTGTGGAGCGGCCATCGCGTCATAGTCCCACAGATCATGGTGAATGAGCTGGTAGTACCAGACCATCTTTCCCGAGTGGGCGTTGAGCGCCAGCAATGAGTCCGCGAACAAGTTATTCCCCTTACGGTCGGCGCCGTAGAAGTCATAGACGGGAGCTCCGGTAGGTATGTAGAGGATCCCCGTCCTTTCGTCAAGGCTCATCTCGCCCCAGCAGTTAACGCCGCCGGCCGATTTCCAGGCGTCTTTGGGCCAGGTCTCGTAACCGGGTTCTCCAGGGTGGGGGATCGTGTGAAAGATCCAGGCCATGCGCCCGGTGCGCACGTCATAGGCGCGAATATCGCCGGGAGGAGAGCCATAGTCCTCTCCGGTAGAAGAACCGAGAATGAGCAGGTCCTCAAAGACGACCCCGGGAGTGCCGGACTGAATCTGGCGCATCGAGTTCGCATCACGCCCCAGCCCTTCTTTCAGGCTCACTGTGCCGCCATTGCCGAAGGAGGTAATCAATTGGCCGTTGGCCGCGTTGATCGCTTCCAGGTTGTTGGCAAAGGAGATCAGCAGGCGCCGATCGGAGCCATCGCTGCTCTGCCAATAGTTGATGCCGCGATGAGTTTCCATGCGCGGCCCCAGGTTGCGGGAGCGATAGGTCCACAATTCTTTTCCCGTGGCCGCGTCGAGAGCAACGATCGAGGTATTTTTCGCCAGGACGTACATGGTCCTGCCGACAACGATGGGATTGAACTCGTAGGGCCCGGCTCCGCTGTCGTAGGACCAGGCCACCTGCAATCGGCTTACATTCGACCGGTCGATCTGCTTCAGGGCGGTGTAGTGAGATCCATCCGCGTTGCCCAGGTACGTGCTCCACGTGGTGTGATCTCTTTGCGTCCTGTTTGGGGCTGGCAGAGGCCATCAGGCCGAAGATGAAAACCGTGAAGGTTGCAATTACGCAAGCCCTCCGGGATGCCAACCATGCCGGGCGAAAGAACATGAAGCCTTCTCCACTGGTTCTAGATCTTGAACGGACCATAAAAGACAAAGGTTCCCTTCCGTGCGGTAGTCACGATTTCAATCCTGCCGTCTTTGTTGATGTCCTTGGCGACGATCTGGGTGCCCACCCCCGAAGCGTTGTGGATGAGGCTGGGGATCCACTCCACCGCTCCTCCGCGTTTGCGCACCAGGTGGAAGCGGTAGAGCACCGGCGGATTGTCCACATCGTTTTCATCGTAGACGTATCCATGCGACCACCAGCGTTTTCCTGTGATGATGGAAGGCAATTCGTCGCTGTCAAGTTTTGCGAGGGCCAAGGCATGCAGCTCGGTAAAGGCCACGGATTTGTCTGTCTCCTCCCATTGCTCCCGTTCAGCCAACGGGGTGGAAGGGGCGCCCATGATCAGGTGGCGCTTCCACGTCACATCGCCTTGCGCGCCTCGTTGTTGTTCGAACCATGCTAATCCGGGGCCGTGAGCATTGAGGCTGGTAATGACATCGGGAATGCCGTCGCCGTTGACGTCGTAGACGAAGATGTCGGCGCCCCCGCGCAGTCCAGGCTCTCCTTCGGTGGCGCCGAAGAGCACTGGGTGAAATTTCCATAGGCCGCTGGCGCCTGCTGGCGGCTGCTCCCACCAGCCGCCGGCGGTGATGATATCCAGGCGGCCGTCGCCGTTGACATCCCCCACGCCGAGGCCGTGTGGGCCCCGCGGCGTTTTCTCCGAAACGGGAACAAACTGCCACGGCTTGGTTGGATCGGAGGCGTCTGGCTTGGCATAGCCGACCTGGTTGTCCTGGGTCAGGATGAGCTCAGGGTGACCGTCTCCGTCGATGTCGAAGAGCTGCGTGGTTTCAGAAGCAACCGAGGGCACCACGTTGTAGTTATCCCAGTGGCGAAGTTCGCCGCGCGGATTCACGAAGAGATGGGCGGAGAAGCTGGGTTTTGGACCAAAGCCCATGATCATCAAAACGTCCGGCCATCCGTCGCCGGTAAAGTCGTGAATATGACTGAGGAAGCAGTTGGTGTAATTGCCGTGTTCGCCTACGCCGGCCGGGTTGATGGTGGTGGGCGGAAAGAGTTCCCGCGCGGTCGTGTAATCCGGTCCCAGGTAGTAGAAGGGACCTGCTACCACCTCATCGTAGCCATCCTGGTTCAAGTCTCCGGCGGCGACGCCCTCGGCATAGAAGAGGTCGGTCATCTGACGAACGTGAGGATTGGCGGCATTTTGCACTAACCCGGCAGCTCGCTGGGTGAGGTCGAAGAGCGACAACCCTTTGAAGTGGATGGGCGCGCCGGAGACAAAAAGCGCCAGGTTTCCGAACTGGCTTCTGCCATCGAGTGCTTCCGCCATACCCGTTTTGTCCCAGGGACAGGCTGATCCGCGCAGGGTGATTTCTACTTGCTGCCAGCCATCGGCTGGTGGAGTGATGCGAATGGAAGGGTGCGATGGCCAGCCTTCCTTGGTGGCTTCCGCATCGTTGATCCCGGCACAGGGAATGGGGGCGCACATCCCGGGGTAGATCTTGTCTCCACTCACCGGTTCTTCGTGCGCCGGAGCAGGAATGGGCTTGCGGTCGAGCTGTTTCCCTTCGCCATCAATGGTAAGCAGAGACATCTCTCCCGCGTGCGCGCCGGTGAGCGCTACGTAGACGCCCATGGTTTGGCCGCCGTTGGAGGCCGGATGGGAGAAGCGAGACCACGCCAAAGAAGCGTTGCGCAGCAGTACGCCGGCTTCGCCGCCGGCGGAGCGAAAAGCGAACCGGAGAACGAAGTCTTCGAAGCCGCGCTCGGTTGTTAGAAACCCGCCTCCCGGAGCGTCACAGGATCCAAGAAGTTCTCCGTTTTCGACGCGCCATTGCGCAGGCCCCTGTATCCGCCAGCCGGTCATGCTGGTTCCGTCGAACAGCGATAGCGGAGCAGAGCCGCTACTCCGGGCACTCTTGCCTTGCGCGGCGCTGCTCAACGGGGGGCCTGGCTCCAGCTTGGCGGCGGCCTGCGAAAAGGGAACCCACGCTCCGGCGGTCGAGGCAAGGGCGAGAAATTGTCGGCGACTTGGTTTCATCCCAGGGTCTCCTCTGTCTTACGTGCGCGGAGCGATGGCTGCGAAGTATCCTCAGCGGATATTACTCGGGCTTGAGTATGGTTTGCGACTCGATCTTTGCGGGATCGAGTTGAACGTTGAAACCGGGGCCGGTGGGCAGGGCGATGTGGGCGTTGACCGGAACCAGGGGATTGCTTTCAAAGTGGTAGTAGTGCCGCATCTTGTTGACCAGATATTCTCCCAACGGAAAGGTCATGGGCGACTGGCTGCAGACGATGTGTACGGCGGCACGCAAACTATGGCCATGAGGGATCACGGGCACATCGTGCAGCGAAGCGACAGTGCCGATGCGCACCAACTCCGAGGTGCCCCCACACCACTCCGGATCGGCCTGTACCACGGAGAGCGCGCCCGCCTGCAGGTAACGCTCTACCTCCCATCTGCCGTAGAAGTGCTCTCCGGAGGCAATGGGAATCGTGGTGCTGCGGCGCATGGCAGCAAAGCTCTCGATCTTCTCCGGGTGAGTCGCTTCTTCGATCCAGTGGGGGCGGTACTTCTCCACCTGGTGCGCCCACTCCAGGGTGTAGTTCTGATCCCATCCGCTGTAAGCGTCGAACATGATCTCGCTGTCGTCGCCCAGGGTCTCGCGCAGAATGCGGACGAGTTCGACATTCTTCTGCATGCCCTCAGGCCCGGAGCCGGGGCCGTAGCCCATAAACCACTTCTGGTAGCGGAAGCCTTGCTGCTTGATGGCCAGGGCGCGGGTGCGCACCGCCTCTGGCTGGAGCGAGAAGCCGAGACAACTGGCGTACATCTCGACCGAGGAGCGCGTGGGGCCGCCCAGCAGCCGATATACCGGTACGCCGTAGTAGCGGCCGCGCACATCCCATAGCGTGTTGTCGACCGCGCTGATCCCCATCATGAAGAATCCATCGCGCGAATGGCGGTTGGAGCGATACATCTCGTCCCACAGCGCTTCCCCGGCAAGCGCGTCCTTGCCCAGGAGAAAGGGGCGCAGCTCCTGTTCGACCACAATGGCCGCGCTCTTCTCGATGGGGCCGTAGAGACCTTCGATACCACCGGCGGTGTGCAGGCGAAGATAGATCGCGCTGGTATGGACCTCCTTCGTGCCCGAGGGCTTATCGGTGTAGGGCTCGGGGCGCAGATCGTCGTAGACGTCGAGCGGATTCACTTGCGGCTGCCCGTTGACGCCTGCCTCCTCGGTATACCTGCCATGCAGTTCGATCAATTCCACCGCTTCAATTTTCAACGGACCGCCGGCATGGTCGTAGGCAGGAGCAAACGCGGCGGCAAGAGCTGGGCCGGGTGCTGGCGAACGCGGTGGCAGCCGCTCCGAGTAGGAAATGGCGACGGCTGGGTGAAGAAAAAACGGACGGAGAACCGGGGCGACTGGAGTCAAACGCGCGTGTCATTGTTTCCTTATGCGGGTTTCCTTGCTCAGCCGCGGTGCCGATGATCAGGCCGTGGCACGACGTATCCACTTTACCGCCTAATCAATCCCCTTTCCCACTTGATGTTTATGGGCAACACCCGCAAGCCACCAACTGTTAGCTGACAGTGATCTCAAAGAATTCTCCGGAGAACCTCCTAGAATCACTTCATTCTCTCGCGGAGGCGTACGGATGAATGGCGATGTAGCGAAGCACGGAATCAACCTCAACGTCGAGTTTCACACGATGAGCGACGAAGGGCTGATTGTTGCGGCGCAATCGGGCCAGGAGCGGGCTTTCGTCGAACTGTGCACACGTAGCGCGAAACGCGCCTTCAGCACCATCTACAGCGTGACCAAGAACCGCGAGGACGCGGAGGATGCGCTGCAGGATTGCATGCTGCGCGCCTTCCAGCATTTGCGGCAATTTGACGGAAGGTCCAGCTTTGCCACCTGGTTCACCCGGATTGGCATCAACTCTGCGCTCATGATCCTGCGCAAGAAGCGTGTCCGGCCCGAGGCGCCGATGGATCTAACCGCGGAAGTAGAGTCCTGGCGGCACTGGCAAATTTCCGGGCACGCGACGGACCCGGAGAAGCACTATGCGGTATGCGAGAGGTCCAGGCACCTAAGACGGGCGATCGGTCAGCTGCCAACCCCGCTCCGCTCGGTGATCGAGCAGGGACAGATGAAGGGGCACTCGCTCAAACAGATTGCCGACCATATGGGCATTTCGGTTCCCGCGACGAAATCCCGGCTGGCGCGAGCCAGAGTGGCTCTACGCAAGTCAATGAGCTAGGATCCAACCAGGCCCAACCAAGCAGCAGGTACCTTGCCGCCTCATGGATCTTCGCAAGCAGAGCGGCGGCTCCCTTTCCATCCGCTCGTTCTTCCCATCTCATAAAAATCGGCTGCCCGCAATCGTGTTTGCGCTGGCGCAACGAACTCTGATCCTCCCGATGTTATATCTGCTTGATTGCAGCTCCTCGTCTAAGGTGCGGAGCTACTCCGGGATCGCTTGTGCTAACGAGACTCCCGCCAATTTCGGAAATACGGGAGGAAGCGTTGTCCTGGCTAAGTACGGTTCTGTACGGAATGATTGGGTATGTATTGGTGTCTACCATTGTTGTCGGCTTTTGGGGCATCCGGGCGCTTCGTTTCAAACAGCTCGAGGTAGCTGGCGGCAACTTAGAGCCGACTCTTCAACGATGGCTCGACGGTTCTGGTCTAAAGACAAAAGCGGCCTCCGATCCGGCGTGGGATTTTGGACTGCTCACTACCTTGCCCGACGGCGAGTTGATTTACGTCGTGCAGATGAAGGAGCATCGCCGCTTTATCACTTTCCGGGCGAATCTAGCGATAGCTCCGCAGCATCAGGCAATTCTCAAAGCGATGCCAGGCACGTATTTTGAGAAGCTGGCGCAAGAGGTAGTGCTCAAGGTTTTCCTGGCTAAGATGGTGCTTGCCATTCGCACCCGGCTCAGCGAGGTCTCGCTCTTTTCCCAACTCGCAATCACTGACCTGACGGAAGACGCGTTTTTCAAGCACATGGACGATATGGACAACGCCATCCTTCTGGCGCGCAAGATCATTTTGTTGGGCGTGGAACGCGCGCCGCGGTTAGTAAGTCAACGGGATATGCGTGTGGACGAACACCGCTGAGAACTTATGCGTAGTGGGAAAATTTCTCCAGGGCGTTGACAAGTTGGGCTCCTCACACTGAAGCGCTATTGGGTTATCGGCGATAGCTCTTGTAAGGTAGGGATTACAGTGGACACGGATAGTCATTCCTGTAAGCGGCTATCGTCATCAAACGCAGGCGCACGTGAAAGACGGTTGGACGGTTGAGCCTTTTGTAGTTGCCCACGTGGCAGTCGCATAGGTTCAGAATTTCGTCGATCGACAATCATGCCCTTAGGACTCGCTCCACGCTGGGCTGAGGGCTTAGGCAAATGACTTGGCTGCCCGCCTGCACGATAAGAGTCGGGCGCCCCAACCGTGTGGTGGATGAACGCCATGCAACGGGTGATGCCTTATGAATCCCGGCGCCGATGAGCTGAATGGGTCACTAAAGCAGTTACAGGAAGTTTGGCGCGTCTCAAACAAGTACAACGCTGCGGCCTGCTGCACGATCTGTAACGGCGTGGTGCAACACGAGCCTTGGTGCGTCATTGTCAACAAAGACATGGAGTATGCCTTCCTGCTCGCTGTGGACCCCGTAGTCATCACGGAAGGGGACAAGATAACGCTACATTCCCTGGGCGTGGCATGGCATCCCTGCGCCGGCTAGCGCGAATGAGCCGCGGCGAGCCTTCCTGATCGCCCGCGCACTTTCTTGTCTTGCAATGAATATCCGATCGGCCTATTACCTGGCGGCCGAGAACGACTTGGCCTCTATTCAGGTCCCAGGATTAATGGGCCGAATGGATTATCGATCAGAGCCTTCCATCCCCCATCCGGCTGCTTGCGAAATACCGTAGTAGCGGTGAAAGTCCTATCTGCAGCACCCTTGACCTGAAGCACCCAGCGAGACACGAAAAGCGCCACGCCGTCGGCTTCGATGACTTGCGTCTGAAGCTGCTTTGCCGAAGGGCCCGATTGCATCGCTCGGGCGAAAAAACTTTCTAGTTCCGCCGCTCCCCGGGCTGCTTTCCCTGGCTCCGTGATGACGACTGCCGCATCCTCGTAGAAGCTGAGGACTGCGTGGAGGTCCCCTTGAGCGAAAGCGCGATCCAATAATTCCACTGCATGCTCAGGACTGGTGGCGATCATTCTCACTAACTCCTTGGAGGAACTGGGAGACTCCCCGGTTTCAGAGTAGGATGGCTGTCAATATGAAGCGTCGGTGGGGACGGATCCTCCAGGGTTTGCTGGCCATTCTGGTCGTCCTTTACCTCGGGGACTGGATCACTCTGCGGGTCAGGACGGGCGCTCATGCATCGAATAGCGTGCAAGTGGAGCAGTTTTTGCGAACGCCGCTGAAGGGCCAGAAGGAGGAATTCGACTACATGGGGACGGTCGCTGCAACCGTGCGTGCCCGCGCTCTTTCCCCACTCGGTCGGAGGCGCCATGCTGGTGGCTGGAGCGGCATAAAATTCAGTGGGTGTCGCCTTAACCGGCGCTGGTTTGGGGTGGCAGTGAGAGCTGGCCGTGTTTCTGGAACTCGCTAAATTCGCTTCTTTGCTGCTGAGTATTCTTACGCTGGATGCCGTTTTTCATACTGCCTTTCTGGAGCCAGGGAGTCATCTCGAACAGCAGTTGCTGCCCGCCGTGCGTATGCTGTTGCTGGCCGCTGCCGTTTCCCTGGGAAGCGGATACATCTTTCGCGCCGGGGAGAGAAGGTCAGGGCAGGGGGCAGTCCGGCACGACGGCAGCGTGGCCGGGTCCTTGCCCATGATGATTTTCTGGTGGGGAAGCGGAGTGATGGCCCTGCTTTTTGCCCTCGCCTGGTTGGTCGAGCGCTACGATCACCTGTGGCGCTGAATGGAGAAATCAAGCTTCGAGACGGCCGCGCACGATTTTCTATGGCTGCCGCCGGGGTGCGCCTCACTTCTGAGCGGCGCGGGGAAGGCGCTTTTCCTGACGAAAAGCCACGCCGGAAGTTGTTGCTCCGTAAGCACCAGAAGCGACAATGCTGTAAGCGGAATGGAACCGAAGGCGGGGGCGGCGCGTATCAGCATGCATGAGTCTGGCCGGCACGCTCGCCCTAAACATCGCGCAAACAGGAGCGCGCAGTGAGCGTTACCAGGCCAACTCCGGGAGGCCCTATCCTACAAGCCGAGGAATCCCCGCGGTGAATCTCCCTTCGAACACGCCCCCGGAGAGTGATTCGCGCCGGCAATGGCCGGCTGCGCGGCGGCCCGAGGCGCCGGAGATCGATTGGCCCGCGCTGGTCAGGCGCTGCCTCGACGGCGATTCCAGCGCGTGGACGGAGTTGGTGGCGGCCCAGCAGCGCCGCGTCTACGCGCTCTGTTACCGCTTCACCGCTTCGTCGCATGACGCGGAAGACCTGACCCAGGATGTCTTCATCAAGCTGTACGGCAACCTGGCCAGCTTCGATGCTGCCAAGGGCAGCTTCCAGACCTGGATCACGACCCTGACGCGGAACCTGCTGGTCGATCATTTCCGCCGCTCCCGCCAGCAGAGGGTGACGGACTCGATGGACGCCGGCTGGGAGCAGGGCACCGACCCCTCGCGCGTGGAACCCGTCGTCGACCAGCGCACCACGCCCTTTCAGCACGCGGTACGCAACCAGCTGGAACAGATGGTGCAGAACGCCTTGGCCAAGGTGTCGCCGGAGCTGCGCGAAGCAGTTATTCTGCGCGATCTGCAGGATATGGATTACAAAGAGATTGCTGAGGTATTGGCGATTCCCCAGGGAACCGTCAAGTCCCGGATCAGCCGCGGCCGGGCGGAACTAGCGCGGCTGCTAGAACGTACTAAAGGGCAGGTGATGTAAATGTCTGAGCGCGAGCAAAACAAGCCGTCCGGCCAGCCAGGCCGGGTCTTACGGTGCGACGAATGGGAGAACCTGATCGCCGATGCGCTGGACGGAACCCTCTCCGCGGCCGATGCGGCCGCCTTTGCCCGCCACCAGGGCGAATGTGCGCTCTGTGCCCAGATGCTCAAAGAGACCCAGCAGGGCAAGGCATGGATGGAGTACCTGGCCGTGGAACCGGAGGTCCCGGCTGATCTGCTGCAAAAGATCCTGGCCCGCACCAGCGGACGCTCGGTGTCTGCGGAGGAAGCAGGCGTGGCGCCGGGTGTTCCACTGCCGGTACGCGCGGTGCCGGCCCGCTCAGCGTGGCATCGGGTGCTGCCCGTGGCGCGCCAGGTGGCCCGCCAGGCTTTTGAACCCAGGCTGATGATGACCGCGGCCATGGCATTCTTTTCCATCGCGCTGACCCTGAACCTGACCGGAATCAAGCTGAGCGAGGTGCGGGCCGCCGACCTTCGCCCTTCGCGGCTGCGCGCCACGCTTACCCGGCAGTACTACTCCACCAACGAGCAGGTGATGAAGTACTACGAGAACCTGCGCCTGGTCTATGAGATGGAGGCCCGGGTACGGGAATTGCGGCGCTCCACGGAGGCCGAACCCGCGCCCCGTCCAACGTCCAACGAAACCCCCAAGCAGGCCCCGCGCGACGGCAGCCCCAGCTCGACTGCCCCCAGCGGGGGACAGACTCTGCCCGTACCCCAGGGCAGGCGCACGCCTTTGAAGAGCGATACCGCGCTGCCGGCGATGATGGTGCATCAGGCCCAGCCGCAGCGCTTCCCCGCGCCCCAAGCCGATGCCCAGCAGGTGCCAGCCAGTTTTGACCGTAGTGGGAAAAAAGAAAAAGTGAAGAGAGAGGTTTTCAGGGCTTTGCGGTCAACAACTGAAGACCAAGCGGAAAGGAGCTTGGTATGAACTGCATCAATCATCCTGATGTTGCGGCTGCTGCCTATTGTCAGAACTGTGGAAAGCCACTGTGCACCGGGTGCATGCGCTCGGTGGGAGGCGTGATCTATTGCGAACCCTGCCTCGCGGCTCGGCTGTCCTCTCCGCCCCAGGGCGGCAACGCTTACCCGGATGCCACCTTGACCGCCTTGCATGCCCATCCCGTCCTGGCCGGCCTGCTGGGCTTCATCCCCGGCGTCGGCGCCATGTACAACGGCCAATACATCAAAGCCCTGGCCCACGTGCTCATCTTCGCGGTGTTCGTCAGCCTTTCCGACAAGAGCTTTGTCTTCGGCCTGCTGCTCGCCGCGTGGATTTTTTATCAGGTCTTTGACGCCGCCCAGACGGCCAAGGCGCGGCGCGACGGATTGCCCCTGCCCAATCCCTTCGGTCTCAACGACCTGGGGACCAAGCTGGGCATGGCTCCTACGCCCGCGGGCCGCGCCCTATGTCGCCGGCTTTTCCCCCGGCACAGCGGCTGGCGGCCCGGCCGTACCCCTGATCCGGCGACGGGTCAATATCCCCCCGTCCGGCCCTAGTCAGGGTTTTGTGCAGCCGCCTCCCTATACCGCGTCCTACGGTGCGCCCCCGCCGCCCCCACCCGGCGCACCGTTTGGTTCCTCTGGCACCGCTTCCGGGCCCGGCTCTTACAATCCGCCCGTGTATGGTGCGCCGGGCTCCCATCGAACCCGCGGAACACAAGCATCCGGTGGGCGCCGTGGTCCTGATCGTCATCGGCATCGTGCTGCTGCTGCAGACGCTGGGGGTGTTTGAAGCGGAGTGGATCAGCCGCGCCTGGCCGCTAGCGATTATCGGTGTCGGCGCCTGGCTGCTCTACCGCAGAACGCGGGATACTCCGCGAGGAGGCCCGCAATGAATTCCTGGCTGCTCATCCGCCGCCTGCGCGGGCCTGCTTTCGTTATCATGGTAGGCATTACCGCCCTGCTTGAACCAGTGGGGTGTGCTCAGCTTCGGCCGCAGCTGGCCGCTGTACCTGATCCTGGCCGGGGTACTGGGGCTGGCAGAACGGGCAGCCATCGCCGCGGCCCCTCCTGCGGCTCCACCCCTCTACCCAGGCCCGTATACCGGTTCGGGGGCCGTTTCCGGCATGCCCGGGGCTGACCCGCTCGCCGACCCGGACAGGAGGGCGTGATGGCGACCCTACCCCCTCCCTATTCGCAGCGGGACGCGGCCCGGGCGCAGCGCTACTACCGGCGCTCTCTGCGCCGGCCCTCCATGCTCGGCCCGGTGGTGTTGATCGTCGTCGGGGTGATCGCCCTGCTGGTCGAAACCAATAAGCTGAATGCTCTTCACCTGTGGGACTGGTACATCCGCTGGTGGCCCCTGCTGCTGATCGGCGTGGGCTTGCTCTCGCTGGGGGAATGGTGGCTGGACGGCCGCCGCGGCAACGTGGGCCGCCGCTCGCACGGCGGCCTGGTCGCGCTGATCATCTGCCTGGCCATCCTGGGCTACGTGGTCAGCCGTACCAGCCACTTTCACGGCATGCACATCTTTGGGCATGGGGTGGACGAGGACGATGTCTTCTCCCACTTGTTCGGCCAGGAGCATGATGCCGACCATAACCTGAACCGGCCCATCCCGGCGGACGCGTTGGTGGATATCCAGGTGCCCCACGGGGACGTGACCGTCACCCCTTCCGGCGACGATCAGATCCATGTGCAGGCGCACCAGGTGGTTTACGCGTCGAACGATCGCGATGCCCGGCGCAACCTGGAGGCGCTGGCTCCGCAACTGACCGTCAACGGCAAGAACGTAACCCTGCGCGCAGCCGACGGCGAACGATGGCCGCGCCGACCTGACCATCGAGATCCCCAACGGCGCCGTGCCTACGGTCACCGCCGGGCATGGCGACGTCACCATCGAAGGCCTTGCCGGCGACGCGACCGTGGCCGCAGATCCGCGGGGACGTCAAAGTCGACAACCTCGGCGGCGGGCTCCAGGTGCGCATGAGCAAGGGCGAGTTTAGCGCCCACGCCATCTCCGGAGCCTTGACGCTGCAGGGGAGGCTGGACGATGTCTCCATCTCCGACGTGCAGGGCAACGTGGCGTTGGACGGCGACTTCTTCGGGGATACCGACCTGGCGCATATTGCCGCGCCGGTCCATTTTCATTCCAGCCGCACCGACGTGGAAGTGGCCAGCATTCCCGGAGACCTGGCGATCGACAGCGGCGATCTGCAGCTGAACAATGCCACCGGCCCGGCGCGCATTTCGACCAGCGCCAAGGATGTGGAGTGCACCGGCATTGCCGGCGATCTGCACGTGGAGGATGGAGACGGGGACATCTCGGTGGGCGCGATCGCCCCGCTGGGGGAACTGCAGATTCACAACCGCAATGGCGCCATCCACCTGACCGTACCCCAGGGCGCAGGCTTTCAACTGCAGGCGACGGCCAAGAACGGCAATATCGATTCCAAGCTGGACCTGCCCG
Organism: uncultured Acidobacteriaceae bacterium; assembly: GCA_963746595.1. Taxonomy (GTDB): domain Bacteria; phylum Acidobacteriota; class Terriglobia; order Terriglobales; family Acidobacteriaceae; genus PALSA-350. The sequence continues at coordinate 56,695 of CAVVBS010000016.1, read as the reverse complement.
TCAGTAGCGCCGGCGAGGGCCAGAGCATAAGCGGCAAGGTGGGCGCGGGCGGTCCCAGGGTCGAACTCGTGGCCGATCACGGGGACATTGAGATCACCGGCATGGAGCCGCTTCCACCGGAGCCGCCTTCACCGCCCGCGCCGCCTACACCGCCGGCGCCGCCCGCGCCGCCGGGGACAAAATCCATGCGCCACCTGCGCCCCCCGAAGAGCGCTAGCGGGAATGGGGAGACGAGCGCGCAGCCAGTCGTGCAGTAGCGGGCAGCCAGCCGTTCAGCGTAGTATGATGGCTTCGACCCGTGCCACCACCTCGTCGAGCGAGAGATCGGTGGAATCGATGATCACCGCGTCGGCCGCGGGCTGCAGCGGTGATTCGGCGCGCGTACGGTCGCGCCGGTCGCGTTCGCGCAGCTCCTGCAGCACGGATTCAGCCGCAGCGGGTGCGTTGGGGCCATTCTGCTGATAGCGGCGCTGGCCGCGCACTTCGGCCGCTGCATCGAGAAAAATCTTGACCTCGGCGTTGGGAAAGACCGTGGTGCCGATATCTCTCCCTTCCATCACCACTCCGCTGTCGGCGCCCAGCTGGCGCTGCATGGAAACCATCCATTGGCGAATGCCCGGGTGAACGCTCACGCGCGACGCGGCGGCGGTCACGTCGGCTTCGCGGATGCGCTTGGTGACCTCGACATCGTCCAGGAAAACACGGTTGCCCAGCGCCGCCGGCAGCAGCCGGATGCGGGTCTTCAAGGCCAGCCGGCCCAGCTCTTCCCGATCATCCACGTCGCTATCGGTCTGGATGGCCTTGAGCGCGAAGGCGCGATACATGGCGCCGGTCTCCAGGTTCAGCAACCCGAAGCGGGCGGCGATGCGCGCCGCGACCGTACTCTTGCCGGCGCCTGCCGGGCCGTCGATGGCGACCACCAGGGGCGAGCTGTGGGTGTCTGTCATGCTCCGGGTTTTTTCCTATCCGGCTTGCGCCCACGGAAGCTTGCGGAGGGCTTTCCTGGTTTTGCCGAAGAGCCACCGCCCCGCGGCCAGGACTTGGCTGGACGGGACCCAGGGACAAAGGGCGGCCGCGGGCCGCGATCGCTGCGTCCTTTTCCACCCCCGCCGGGGCCAGACTTTCCGTCCGGCCGGGCATAGCCAGCCGGACGGGGGCGTTCGTTACGGGGTCCCCTGGGATTTGATTTTGGCCGTGCATCTGGCCAGCGCCTCCCGTCGAAGGCGGCCGGGTTCCACCGGGCGCGGATGGTCGCGGGAACGGCCGTCCCGGAGCACCGGATTTCTGACCTGGGCCGGACCTGGGTTGGACTGGGCCGAATCTGGCAGGCTTGGGGCCGCTGGGCCGGCCGCCCCGCGGAGCAGACCCACTGCGTCCTTCGCCACTGCGTGCTTGGCCGCTACGTGCTTGGTTTGACCGATACGGAACCGGCGAACGCTTGGCCCCGTAAGCGGACGGAGGTCCTGGAGCGCGGCCCGGAGTGCGACCTTGAGGACGGCCTGGAGCACGACCTTGCGTCGATCGTGCCCGGCTGGCGTCCCCCGGCCCACGCTCACCCCGCGGCGCGCGCGGCTGGAAGGCTGCGCCACTCGTATTGGGCGGAGCCGTGCCGGGGCGGTCGCGGTGCTTCTGCGCAGGGCGGAACGGCGCATCGCCGCGGCCACCGGCGCGCGGAGGACGGGCAGTGGCGTTGGACTTTCTCCCGGGGAGGGCCCACGGTGCGGGTTTCTGTCGTTTTTCAGCTCCACTCCAGGCACCGGGTCGATTGGGCCGGGTTCCGCCGCGGATATCTGTTCTCGCCGCGGGGCGAGTATCCGGCGGTGCAGCGCCCGGTCTGGCATAGGGCCGCGCTCCGCTCCGTGCGGGTGAGAAGGCCGGCCGCGCAGCCGACGCGGGACGAGGCTTGCTTCCGCCATGTCTGCCCTCATTTTTTCCGGCCCATCGCGCTCCGCCTGCGGGCAGCTTACCTGCCGGCTTCCACGCCGGGCGGCCGGGGGAGCCCGGTCTGCCGGGTGTCTTCCATCCTGCACCCGCTGTGGGACGGGCGGCCGCAGGCTTTGCCGCCGGCCGCGCTTGGGGCTGCTCTTCAGATCCCGGCACGCGCGCTGGAACGGATTTGGTTCGCCGGAAGATGGGAGCCGATGCGGACGAGGGAGCGGGCGCTGAATCCGGGCGCGCCGTTGCCTGGATCTTTCTCGGCCTGGGTCTCTGCACCGGTACAAACGGGCGTGAAGCTTCCGTCTCAGCCGGGGCAGATGAGGTGGCTGGCTGGGCGAACTCCGGCAAGCCGTTTTCCAGGAAGTAGTAGGTCTGCGCGTCCATGGAGAGGGCATGGATCTGGCGCGTGGCCGACAGGCCGCGCACCGCTTCCCGCACCCGCGAGCGGGAGGCTACGGGGGAGAGAAAGATCTCGATCTCTTCGCTTGTGGCCGCGTACACCGATTGCAGGTACATGGAGACCAGCAGCGAGAGCGCAGTTACCTGAGAGGTGGTGCTGCCCGTCTCGAGCGCCCCGCGGTGGTGCACGCGCAGCATCTCCCAGCGCGCCGGCTGGCCCGCCTCTTCCGCCAACACCGGGCTGATGCGCAGGGCTTGCCAAAGCTCGCACAGGGCGCGCAGCACCGCGGCTTCGGTGAGCTCGCGGCCCAGCGTCTCCCGAGCCTCGGCGGCGGTGAGTGCACCCTCTTTGTCCAGAACTTTCCACAGCTCCAGCACCAGGGGAGAGACTTTGTGGCCGGAGGATTTCTGCGGCGCATGCTTCCAGTCCGGATCGGCGCGCAGGGCAAGAACGTAGGGCAACGCCTCGCGGTGAGCGAGAAAATCCGGCTGCTCCCCTACCGTGCCCAGCAGGTTGAGCGGCACCACGGTGCCGGAGGCGATCAGGCGCGTCAGCAGCAGCTGCGCCTGCTCGATGGCGGCCGCACCAGGCGTGGCCTGCCGGCTCCCCATGCAGGCTTCGACGAACGAGGGCGCGGGCGCCGGCAACTGCGCTTGCCGCGGCAGATAAAGGCACAGGGGATGCTGTGCCAGCCAGCTCTCGCGTCATCGAGGGTGAGGATGGGGCTTTGCTTCTGGCGCCAGTGCGCCGCCCGTGCTGCCTGGAGTTGCTCTGCTATCAAGAAAGTCTCTTTTCGCGCGTGCTCATGGCGACCGGACCGCACCCCAAGTGTGGGGAGCTATCTCGATCCATCGTAGATGCTGTCACTATCGCGGCAAAGGGTTCAAAAGCTATCGGAGGATAGCCTTAGATCCGGTGAAATGCCCGCTGGATATCCTTCCAAGCATACCGCAGGACGATGGGACGGCCATGGGGGCAGCTGGTGGGATGCTCGGTTCTGGCCAGCTCAGCCAGCAGCCATTCCATGCGCGCGGGATCGAGCGGGGTATTCACTTTGATGGCCGCATGGCAGGCGATGGAGGCGGCGATGCGGGTGCGCGCGGCCTCGAGGTTTTCTGCCTGTTCGAGCGAGCCCGCCTGCTCCAGCACCTCGACCACCATGCGCTCGAGGGCGGACCCTTCGAGCCCGGCCGGGGCCGCTTTGATGGCGATGGTGCGCGGACCGAAAGGCTCCACCTCAAAACCATTGCCTTCGAGCTCGCGGGCGATGGCGGCGAAGGTGACCATCTGCGCCGGCAGCAGATCGATCAGCATGGGCATGAGCAGGCGCTGCCGCTCCACCTGCTGCGCCTGGCGCTGGCGCAGCACGCGCTCGAAGAGCACGCGCTCGTGGGCCACGTGCTGATCGATGATCCACAGCCCCTCCTGGTTCACCGCCAGGATGAAGGATTCGCGCAACTGGCCCAGCGGCCGCAAGCGATGCCAGGCCATGCAGCGAGGGCTGGTCCCTGCTTCCGCCTCATCCTCTTGAGCCGGCGCAGAGGAACAGCTGGAAGAGCGTACGCCGTTCGCGGTAGCCATGCTGCTCTGCTGCGCGCCGGAGTTTGGCTGCGCTCCGGGCAGATGGCCGGGGCGGCGAAGGGCAGCACGCCGGGAGACGGGGGAACGGCCGGCCCGGTCAGGTGAAAGCCATCTTCTTCGGCCTGGTCGAGACCGGGAAGGGGACTAGGAGACCATCCCCCGGAACTGGGCATCTCCCACTGGCCCAAATTGGGTGACGCCGGGCTCGACGGGGAAACCAGCGCCGGCGTGGCGCTGGGGTGGGCGCTGAGCGCCTGCAAAAAACCCGCCGCCGGCCGGCCGAGGGTCAGTTTGTTGCGGATGGTGTCGCGCACAAAGTCGTGCAGCCACGCAGCCTGGCGGAAACGCACTTCGGTCTTGGCCGGGTGGACGTTGACATCCACCTCCTCCGGCGGCATCTCGACAAACAGCAGCACCACGGGAAAAGACGTGGGGGCAAGAATATTGCGGTAGGCCTCGCTCACCGCATGCATGAGCAAGCGGTCGCGCACCAGGCGGCGATTGACGAAGCAGTAGATGGAGTTGCGATTGAGTTTTTCGCAGCTCCGGCTTGGAGGTGAAGCCGCTGATGCGCAGCCATCCCGGCTCCGGCGCCTGGTAGTCCGCGGGCCGCCTCCAGGGCGGGGGCTCGGGCAGCCCGGCGCGTGCCAACTCGATTTCGGCGGCCAGGGGAAGCAGCTGATCCAGAGTGTCCTGGCCGAAGATCTGGAAGATGCGCTCCGCCGCCTGGCGCACCGGGGGCGCGACCAGCAGGGCATGGGTGGCGGAGTGCAGCTCGAAGTGCTTGTCGGGGTGGGCCAGCGCGTAATGCGTAACCAGCGCGGTTACGTGCGCCAGCTCGGTGGTTTCCGACTTGAGAAATTTGCGCCGCGCCGGGGTGTTGAAGAACAGGTCGCGCACCGTGAGCGTGGTGCCCGGCGGCGCTCCGGCATCCTCGCACAACAGCAGCTTGCCGCCGGCAATTTCCATGCGCGTGCCGGAGCTCTCCCCGGCGGCGCGGGTCACCATCTCCACCCGGGCGATGGAGGCGATCGAGGGCAGCGCCTCGCCGCGAAAGCCCAGGGTGGCGATCGAGAGCAGGTCGTCGCTCGAGCGGAGCTTGGAGGTGGCGTGGCGTTCAAAAGCCAGCAGGGCGTCGTCGCGCACCATGCCGCTGCCGTCGTCGGCGATGCGGATGAGCTTGCGCCCGCCGCCCTCGACCGCGATGACGATGCGGGTGGCGCCGGCGTCGAGCGAATTCTCCAGCAGCTCCTTGACCACCGAAGCCGGCCGGTCGACCACCTCGCCGGCGGCGATCTGGTTGGCCACCTGGTCGGCAAGTATGTGGATGCGGCCCATCGAAGTAGATACCTTTAGCTAAGGTAGCAGGGAGTGACGGCGATCACGCAGCGCGTCGCTGCGCGACAGACAACTGGGCAGATGAAAGATTGGGGATGGCTGGGCAAACGCGCATTTTCGTCATAACGGGACAACGCGCCCTGAAGCATCGTCCAGACGAAGCTCTCAGAGCGACGGTCAGACTCAGCGGCCGGAGCGCACCCGCCGGGGCAGTGCCTGGCTGGGCCGTTTGGCCTTGGCGAGCCGTTTGCCGCGGGGATGCGCCAGCGCGCTCTTCGCGCGCCGAGGCCGCCTCGGAGAGGGTGTCGCCCAGCACGTGCAGGCGGAGAAAATTGGTCGAGCCCGACTTGGTCCGGGTGCCGGCGACGATGCCCAGAATCTGCCGCGGCTGCACGTGGCCCCCCTCTTCGAGCAGGCGCTCGGCGGTCTCGACCATCTGTTCCGCGGTGGCCAGCTTGTTGCACAGGATGGGGTGCACACCCCAGAGCAGGGTCATGCGATGGATCACGGCACTCCACGCTGCTCAGCCCGAAGATGGGCGATTTGGGGCGGTACTTGGAGAGTTGGCGGGCGGTGGTCCCGGTTTCGGTAAAGACGGCGATGGCGCTGATGTCCAGGTCCTCGGCGGCGTGGGCCATCGACTCGCAGATGGTTTCGGCGACCGACAGGCGCACGTGCCCCGGCTGGCCGCGTTCGCTGACCCGGGGAAGATCCTGGCCTTCGGTCTCGAGCACGATCTTGGCCATCATCTTGACCGCCTCGACGGGATATTTGCCGGCGGCGGTTTCGGCCGACAGCATCACGGCATCGGTTCCGTCATAGATGGCGTTGGCCACATCGCTGGCCTCGGCCCGCGTGGGGCGGGGATTTTCAATCATCGACTCCAGCATCTGGGTGGCGGTAATCACCGGCTTGCGATAATCGGCCGGCGCGGCGGATCACATGCTTCTGAATGGCCGGCACCTTCTCCGGCGGCATTTCGACTCCCAGGTCTCCGCGCGCGACCATGACCCCGTCGGCGGCTTCGAGGATGCTTTCCAGGTGCTGAATGGCCTGCGGCTTTTCGAGCTTGGCGATGATCCAGGTCTCGGCGCCCATGGAGGCCACGCGCTGCCGCACCAGCCGGATGTCTTCCGCGGTGCGCACGAAGGAGACGGCGATGGCGTCCACGCCGTTGTGGATCGCGAACTCCAGGTCCTCTTCATCCTTGGCGGTCAACGACGGCACGCGCACCGGGATGCCGGGCAGATTGATGCCCTTGTGCTCGCCCAGCATGCCGCCGTTGATTACCTCGCACTCCGTGTCCTGCCCATGAATCGCCAGCACGTGCAGCTCGATCAGCCCGTCGGAGAGCAGAATGCGCGCTCCCGGTTCCAGATTTTCCGCCAGCGTAGGGAAGGTGGTGGCGATGAGGGTGGTGGTGCCGGCGATATCGCGGGGAGTGATGGTGAGCCGCTGTCCCGCCTTGAGCTGCACCGGGATGCGGTTCTTCAGCCGGCCGGTGCGGATCTTGGGGCCCTGCAAATCGCCCAGGATACAGATCGGCTTGCCTTCTTCGGTCGAGACCTTGCGCACCATTTCGATCAGCTTGAGCTTTTCCGCCTGGGTGCCGTGGGAAAAGTTAAGCCGGGCCACATCGAGGCCGGCGCGGACCAGTTCACGGAAGACCGGTTCATGGTTACAGGAGGGGCCAAGGGTGGCGACAATCTTGGCCCGGCGGCGTTGGCTCCGTGGGAAGGGAATAACTCGGTTCCATCAGGGTAAAACTCATTCGTCCCCCATACTGCGGTCCCGGAGACGCTACAGCGATATCACGAGGTGCCGGTGGGGAAACGCTTCCCGGGAAACTTCCCGGAAAAAGCCCACCGTACTGAGGACACCATCATCGTGAAACCGCTCTCGAGGATCTCCAGCATGCTCAATTCTACGCGTACTCGGGCGGCGAAGGTTTAGGGCCGGTTAACAGCAGAGATCCGAACCCCCGGAGGTACTGCTTCAGCCCCGGTGCGCCTTCTCCGGCGGCCACCATCGGTTTCCTTTCCCGGTGGCGCTTTGCCGTCTCGCAGGATGCGCCGGCCGCTGCGGCTTGGGAAAGAGATGGGCGTTGAACTCGGCGCCGATCAGCACGCTCACGGTAGAGATGTAGAGCCAGACCAGGGTAGCCACCACCGCTCCCAGGGGGCCGTAGACCACGGAGTAGTCAGCGAAGCGGGTCAGATAAAAGCCAAAGCCCAGGGTGGCCAGAAACCAGATGATGGCGGCGCCGCACGCTCCCGGCCAAACATACTTCCAGGCCCGCCGCCGGGGGGTGCCGAACTGGTAGATCACGGCCAGCACGAAGATGGTGGTGAACAGGCCGATCGACCAGCGCACGATGCGCCAGATGAAAAGCACGATGGGTCCCAGCACGTGATAACTGTTGTTGATCGACCCATTCTTCGATCTGGTGGCCAAAAGCAACCATCACCGTGGCAAAAGCCATGGGCACCAGGCACAGGGGAACCAGGGCCAGCGAAACCAGGCGCTCCACCCAGAAGCTCCATTCCCGCCGGGGCAGATCATAGGCCCGGCGAAAGCCTTCCATCAGCGAATTCATCACGCCCATGGCGGCCACCAGGCTCACCAGGATGGCGGAAACGAGCACCTGCTCGGAGCGCACCTTCTGATTGGTGAAGTAGGCGTGGAGCAGGCTCATGGTGTCTTCCGGCAGCACATCGGCGAAGGCGGCGCGCATCTCGCCGCGCAGCGTATCCGATTCCGGGGTCAGGGCCAGCAGGGTGGTGAGGACGAGGATGGTGGGAAAGAGACAGAGAATCGCGGAGTAAGCCGCGCCCTTAGCCGTGCCGAATACGTCGTGCGAGAGCGAAGTCAGCAAGGCGAGGCGGAATTTTTCGAGCCCACGACCCATGCCATCGAAGGTACATGAACGCCATCGCGCGGCCAAGACGAGTTTAGAGCCTCTTCACTTCTGCGCTTAGCCCTTCCACTGCAGCAGGAAGGCAGTCACCGAGGTCGGATCCAGTTTGCCCATGGACTCGAACTCGCCGTTGCGTTGGCTGTAAACCACCTGGCCGCTGGGATCGAGCACGGCCAGCGCAGGCACCCCCTGGTGACGGGAACGCCGTACCGGGCGGCGATGGCAAGATTCTCATCGTAGCGGCCGATGTTGACAGGAACCAACACGTAGTTGCTCTCAAGCAGGTTGCGATTGGCAGGATCGTGGAAGTAGATCTCGAGCACCTGGCAGTCGCCGCACCAGTTGCCGCCGAAATCCAGCAGAACGCGCTTCTTTTCCTTGGCCGCTTTGGCCAGGGCAGCGGTAATATCCGCCTCCGCCTGGGCGCCGTCGGGATAGATCACGGCCCGACCCGGCTCCTCGGCAACGGGCGTTTCCTCCGGAGCCTGGCGGCAGCCCGAGACTGCGGTCAGCAGGAGGACCAACGCGGCGATGGCAATCGATCTTGCGGGTGCGGGCATCTTGACTTAGCAGCTACTTTTCTAGCATGCCATAACTCCATCTCGGCGAGCTTTAGAAGCGCGATGCACCCGTCCTTAAGGGTACCAGCGGCTATGGGCCTGATTCGTACGTGGTCTTAGCCAGACTTCAGGCATACGTCCTACCGGGCGACCCTTCCTGCAGCTGTTAAGCCCAACGCTACGGGGGCTAGTGCGTAACTGAACGTGAAGCGGCCAAGTTGGATGAGCGGCTTGTCGCCGGGCGGCCAGATACGAAATGACTCCACCCGGGTGATGGAGAGATTGCGCGTGGCTTCCACTTGTCCCACTGGTTTCCCGCTCTGCGCCAGGTAAAACGTCACCTTGAGTGAGTCCTGTCCTCGCACCCAGCCGATCAGGTACTGCCCCGGCGGGAGGCAGGAAGTCGCCCACCTTGAGCGGCACCTGGGAGACGAAATAGTGGGAGTACTTGCCGTCGGCGGAGTAGCCGGCGGTGATCGAGCACCACCCCGGCGATGAAGTGGCCTTTGCCATCCGTGATGCCCGACGCGGTGCGGAACTCGGTTTCGATGCGTTCGCTGATCACCGGCGCGCGGGCCGGGATCAAAGCCCTCAGCTCCTCTTCGCTGGCGTTGTGCCAGGCCGAGTTAGCGGCAAACACCGCGTGGCCGCACAGGGCGAAGGCCGCCAGGCACAGCAGGATCCAGAATGGCTTGGCTCTCCAGCAGAAACAGGAATGCCCTCCGCGGCGTAGTGACCACGCTGGGCCTTTTTCATCGAGAAAAAGGCCACCTCCCGGAATCCAGCGAAACCCCGTATTTCCTGTTTCTGCTTTAGTCAAGGTGCACGATTCCCCTCTGCAGCGCGGTGGTCGCGGCCTGGGTGCGATCGGTTACCCCCAGCTTGCTGAGCAGGCTGTTGATGTGGGTCTTCACCGTGGCCTCGGAGATGTTGAGCGCGGAGGCAATCTCCTTGTTGCTGTTCCCTCCCACGATCAGTTGCAAGACCTCGGTTTCCCGCGAGGTCAGGGTGGGCGCGCTCATGCGCTCCGCCAGTCGTTCGGCGACCGGGGCCGGGATACGGGATTTGCCGGCATAGACGGTGCGGATGGCATCCATCAATTCTTCGCCGGTCATGCCTTTGAGCAGATAGCCGCGGGCCCCTGCCTGCAAGGCGCGGTAAATGTCTTCATCGCCATCGAAGGTGGTGAGCACGATGATGCGCGCCTGGGGAAAATCGATGCGGATGCGGCCGATCGCTTCCACCCCATTCATCTGCGGCAGGCGCAAGTCCATCAACGTGATGTCCGGCTGGTGGAGGCGAAACAGCTCGATCGCCTTACGCCCATCGGAAGCTTCGGCGACGATCGAAAAATCGGGCACGGTGCGCAGCAGCGCCGCCAGCCCCTGGCGCACGATGGCTGTGGTCCTCGACAATCATGATTCGAATGAGATCGCTCATACTGCCCACTTTTTCTCCACTTTCCCACCAGCGGCGCTTCGACCGAGACCCGCGTACCCCCGCCGGGAGTGCTTTCCAGCACCAGCGCGGCGTCGATCTCTTCCGCCCGCTCATGCATACCCTTGATACCGTAGTGGCCCTCCGGCCCGCTCAGGTCTGGAGAAGGCTCGAACCCGCGGCCGTCGTCGGCCACCTGGAGAGAAACCCTTGCCGCCTCGTAAATCAGTTGCACGTCAATGCGCGTTGCTGCGGCGTGGCGCACGGCATTGGCAACCGCCTCCTGGCCAATGCGCAGCAGTTCCTCTTCTGTCTTGCGCGTCACCGGCCGGTAGGTCCCCTTCACCTGAAGGTACACCTTGGAGGGAGAGCCGCTGGCAATCCGGTTGCAGCTCTGCCGCAGCCGTGCCGGCAGGTCCTCCGCGCCCGCGTTCTGGGAACGCAGGTCCCAGATGGACGTGCGCGCCTCGGCCAGGCTGGCGCGCACCAGCGCGCGCGCCTGATCCAGTTGCTGCAAGGCGGCCTCCCGCGAGCCGGCGAGCAGGCGAGCGACCAGCTCCAACTGCACCGAGATGCCGACAAAGCCCTGGGCCAGCGTGTCATGAATCTCCCGCGCCAGTCGTCCCCGCTCCGCCAGCACCGCCTCCCATTGCGTCTCCACCTGGAGCACGCGCCAGCGATACACCAGGTATCCCAGCAGTAGTCCGGCGAGCGCGAGCGCGGAATAAAACCACCAGGTCTGGTAGAAGTGGGGCAGCAGGCGCAGGGCAAACGATGCCCCGGTGGTATTCCAAACCCCATCGTTGTTGGCCGCCATCACTTGGAAGCGGTACCGGCCCGGAGGCAGGTTGGTGTAGAAGGCTGCGCGCCGGCTGCCGGCCTCGATCCAGCCGTGATCAAAGCCCTGCAGCTGATAGCGGTACTGCACTTTTTGCGGAGCAACGAAGCTGAGGCCCGCATATTGGAATTCGAGCCGGTTGGCGCCCGGTTGAATGGTCAGATCCTGATCGAGGCTCCGCACCTGGTCGTCCACCAGAACCTTTTCGATGACCACCGGAGGGGGCACACGGTTTTCCGGGGAGTGCGCGGGATCGATGAAACTGACCCCGTCCAGGGTGGCGAACCACAGGCTTCCGTCGGTCAGTTTCCAGGCCGCCGGGTGGCCGCTTCCGCTGCACTCGCGAATATTCATGCCGTCGGCCGTGCCGTAGGCGTCGACGGCAATCGCCTGCGCCGGCCGGTAATCGTTGAGTTGGGCCAGCGAAACCCGGAAGATTCCGGTTTGCGAGCTCAGCCAGAGATGGCTGCCGGCGTCTTCGAGGATGCCGTAGATGGTGCCCGGCAGCGCCTTCGAATTCCAGGGAAAGGCCTGAATCGCAGGCTGGCTAGCCGTCCCGCGCAGACGGTTGAGGCCTCCGCCGTTGGTTCCCAGCCAAAGAGTCCCCTGGGCATCCTGCGCGATGGCGGTGACCGTGTTGTTGGAGAGCCCCTGCTGCACGGTGGAGTTGGTGAAATCGCCGTCGTGCAGGCGGCTCAGCCCGCCCGAAGTCCCGATCCAAAGGTCGCCCTGCCCTGGAGCGGAAGATGGAGCCGATGAAGTCGCTGCCCAGACCGTCCATGCTGGAGTAGCTGGTGAACTTGCCCGCTGCCAGATGCGCCAGCCCGTGCCGGGTGCCGATCCACAAACTGCCGTCGCGGTCGGAGTAGAGCGAGCGGATGAAGTCGTCGGGCAGGCCGTCGGCGGAGGTGAATCTCTCGATGCGGCCCGCTGGTCGATCGGCGGTTCGCCGGTGGAGCAGATTGAGTCCGTTGGGGGTGCCGATCCACAGGTCGCCATCCGCCCCGCCGGCGAGCGAAAGGATGACGTTGCTGGAGAGGCCGTCCGCGGTGGTGACGTGGGCGAAGCCGCTGCTGGTGCGGCGGTTCAACCCCGCCCCGTCGGTGCCGATCCACAGCTCGCCCTGGGCGCTCTCAAAGACACAGCGCACCAGGTTGCCGGAGAGCCCGTCGCTGGTGGTGTAGGTAGTGAACTTCTGATCCCGGAGCAGGTTGAGGCCGCCGGAGTCGGTGCCCACCCACAGATCGCCTTCACGGTCCTCGTAGAGCGACAGGATGCGGTTGACAGCTAGCGCCGAACCGGGGACGAAGGACTGGAGCCGGTTGCCCTGAAGCCGGAAGACTCCGCGTTCGGTAGCTATCCAAAGCACTCCCTGGCGGTCGCGAAAGAGGTGATCCACGCGTTCCCCGCCTGTCCCTTGTCCCCGTCTTGTCCGTGGTTTTCCAGGGGCAGAGCGGCGCCGTCCCTGGCCACGTGGACCATGCCGGTGGCCGTGCCTACCCACATGCTGCCGTCCGCGTCAGGATCGAGGGCAGTCACCTCGGTCTTGCCCGGGATGGGAGAGGGGGACCGGGGTGAGCGTACCGCCGGCGTAGCGTTCCAGGCCTTCGCTGCCGCCGATCCAGAGATTGTTTTCGCGGTCGAACTCGATCGCTTCTACATCCGTGCCGCTGAGCAGGTGCAGGGCCAGGCGCGGGGTGGCGGGCCGTGTATCCAGGGCAAAGACCCCGCTGCTGCCCCCCAGCCAGAGGGTGCCCAGCGCGTCTTCAGCCAGACGCGTGGCGATTCAGCGGCGCCGCGGACTGGGCTTGGACGATGGGCGCAAAGACTTTTCCATCGAAGAAGGCCGGCCCCGCCGAGGTGATTGCCCAGATCCGGTGGCGGCGGTCCTCATAGCTGAACCAAACCGTATCCGCGGGCAAGCCCTGGGCGGTGGTGTACGCGGCAAAGGCGCCCCCGCGGTAGCTCAGCAGGCCGGCGGCGGTGCTGATCCATAAAGTGCCGGATCCATCCTGAAGCAGATCGGAGACGGTATCGCTCTTGAATTGCGGGGTGTTCTCGGCATCGAAGGTGACAAAGTCGATGCCGTCGAAGCGCACCAGGCCTCCATCGGTCCCCAGCCACAGATAGCCGTCGCGGGTTTGCAGGATGGAGTGGATGGTGTTCTGGGGCAGGCCGGAATCGGTGCGCCAAGCCTGGTGGCCGTAATGGTCGAGGGATCGTTGGGGATCGAGCGCCAGCGCCGCATGACTGAACACCAGCAGCAAAGCCCACAGCCAGCGCCATTGCCAGGCAGCCCGCATCATTTCCCGCTGCCATTCATCGGATTTCCCCTTGCCGTCGAACACCGCAGTGCATTTCGAGTGTCTCGTCTGTGGTTTCAGTATGAACCCAGCAGAAATATTGCCGGGAGCAAAAAAAGGCGCCCTGGGCCCGGATTTCCTGCTTAGCTGCACCAGCAACGTTAGCGTGTGCGGTCCGCCAGCCGGGACCGCATGAGCTTCGCCAATGTCACCGAGCTTGACAGGAAATCCGGTCAGAGCGCTTGGAGAATCAGTGTGGAACGATGTACTCACACACCATAGGTCCCCAGCCCGAGCCGTGTCTTGGACCCAGGGTACGGATTTGTGCTCATCCTTTGGATGGATAAGGTTCGCATCCGAGCTGGGTTTCCGGCTACGCGGAACTCACCAGCGGCCACGTGTGCGGCTTTCCTTCAAGAAAAGCCGCATTTCGTTCGCGTGAAAACGGTCTACAGGAGGGTGGGACCAAGCATTTCGGTCGCCGGCGTCTCATCGGAGGAAATGGCGGGCGCGAAGGGGGGAACGGCCAGGGGCTTGGTTGCTGGCGTGGGCTGCTTAGCGCCGCCGGAGAGGCGCGCAGCGATGCGGCGAGACCGCAACCGGTCCGCCATATGCTTGGGTACATCTACTGACTTGATCAAACTCATCGGGGCTCCATGGTGTGCCGTGACTGGGTAAATGTGGGCTCGTCTGGAGCGAAAACATCAGGCTATAGGCGAGGTCGAAGAGAGGTGCACTATTACTAGTGTACTCCTGGCGACGGGATCACGGGCGACGACGGGGGGCGATCCGCTGGCCCTCCGGGCGCGGTGGCCGCTTGCTTCTCCCAGACCGTGGTGGAGGGAGGGTCACCGGGGGCCCCGCCCACAGCGGTCATGGTTTGTCCGTCGTCGGAGACGGTGTATTCGGACGAATCCACCACGCTTCCATTGAGTTTCTCCACGATGCGAAACTTGTACGGCCCGGTTCGGGTGAGAGCCAGCCGCAGCCCGGTCGGAACGTCCGGCCCGTCGACAGCCACTTCCTTGCCGTCGAAATTGGTGACGGCGGTCGCTTTCATGGCGGCAATCTTCAGGATCAGGCCATCCAGGCCGGATTCCTGAATCGTCAATTCATTGGGCGAGCTCAGCTTCACCGAAGTGCTCTTCCAGGAGCCGATCAGCCCGTCGGTGCCCGCGGTGCGTTCATACTCTCCGGTGTCGGTGTACAGATCTCCGTTGGCCTTCACGCCGCTGGTGGTGACGGTGAGGTTTTTCCCATCGGAGGATAGCTTCCAGTTATCGCTGCTCATCAGTTTGCCGTCGGTCTTGCGATACTCCGTGGTCCAGGTATCGGGGCTGGTCTCTCTCCAGATGGCTACGTTGCCGCTGGGCAGCGCGTAGGGTTTGCCGTCCACGCGGAAGGAATAGGTGATTCCCCCGGCGGTCAGCTCGATCGCGTCGCCGGCCGCTGGACCAAACTTCATGATGTCGCCGGCGAGCTGGCTCTTTTCCTGGTTGAGCTTCCAGGTGCCAACAAAGGGGTTTTGCGCCTCCGCCGTGCCGGCAGCGGCAAGCAAGAGAAACAGCCAGACCGTGGCCAACAACCATCGTCCTGATCGCATGGGGGATCTCCTTTGCTCTGCTTTGGGGGCTGATTCCAGAGCGGAAGAGCACGGACAAGCTGCGCGTCCGTTCACTACCCGGAGGCATAGCACCGTCCATGTCATTAGAGCACTTCTTCTGTTGCGTGAGTATGGATTGACGCTTGTGTAGCGAGGTGTACCAGATCAGGAATAGTTCCCCCGGATTTCCTGTGGACTCGGTGACGGCCGCGGACTTCCTGCACGCGGCTTTGTCCTGTGCCGAGTGGCAGGAAATCCGGTCTAGTCGTCGTCGTCGGGGCGCGGATGGCGGCGGGCCGTCAAGGCGTGCAGATGCAAATGGCGTTGCAGATCCGGACCGAATTCGTGCACCAGGTTGCCGACCAGGATTTCGCCCATCTGCTCGTGGCCGAACTGGACTCCCTGCACCAGCGGACTGTACTGGTTGTGGGGATACCAATAGGTAGAGATCATGCCCGAGCCGTAGGCGCTGGCGATCTGGGGAACGTCGAGCGTCAGCCGTCCGTCTTCCCGGTAAGTCGTGAAGCTCATTTTGAGGGCGTGGGCGCTGCGCCGCAGCGTGCCCTGACATTTGCATACAACGTAACGCGGGTCGAGCCCGGTGATGCCGGCTAAGCCGTCGTGAATGACATTGCGCGTGGCCAACTGGCCGTATTCGCTGGCGAAACGCCGGGTGTAACCACTTCCGTCTCCATCCCACTTGGCCGGCGTATGCCGCAGCTGATCCACCAGTGCGCCGACCGAAACCCCCGCGAATGCTCCCGGGGAGGCATAGGATTCGTTCCAGAACAGGGTCAGCCGGTCCATACCGGTCAGCGGCTTGGGTTCCGTCTCCGGGGTTACCGGCGGCTTCGGGAGGCCTTGGCTGATGGCCGGGTCGATGGGCAACCCCCGCAGCAGAGCCGGATGGCTGGACGCCAGAAACTCCGGGAAAAGCTCAACTCCCCCCGGCATGGTTTCGCTGGCCACCATCACGGTGTCCGCGGGCGCCGGCTTGCCCGCAGGCAGCGACTGAGCCGTCAGCACCGCTCCCGCGCCCGTGCCGAGCGTCAGGACGAGAACCACCTGGCAGATCTTCATACACCCCCCGTATCCGGGCGAAAGAAACCATGACTGCAGCTGCGCGTGCCCTCAACACCAGGCGGCCTTCTTGGAGCAGCATCGAAAGCATCGCAGTGGCGCCTAGCCACTGGCAAGCAAACATCGCACCCCGGCCCTTACGAAAGCGGCCCGCCGTGGTGCCCGGGGTAGTGAGGAATAACACGGAGTGGTCAGTTAAGACGGGTATTTCGCTCAGCATCGACGCGAAAGTTACCCCAACCGGTAATCACACGTAGCGGATAAGAGCCTGTTTTGTATCCGGGCACGGCTCTGGTCGCGGCCGCACATGATCGGGAATAGGCCGGGGTCGAGAGTCCGTCCTGAGAACGACTCTCAGTCGTCCCTACTGGACTCACGTTGGAGAGGATAGTTCACGCTCAGATTCCAGCGAAGTCTCTGATACCTGTGCCCGCTGCGAGGTTAGAAGCCCCTTGGACTTGTCCTTGGCGAAACCACACTGGTCTTCGAAGGGTACGGGCTTCAGCCCGTACATAAATGCTTGGTAATGATTTAGGCTTTAGCCGCTGAGGGATGCTTTCTTCCAGATTCACCCACTTTCTCCGCATCCTGCTACGGCTCAACCAGCGCAAAGCGGTCTACGTCCACCAACCCAAAGTCGGTGATCTTCAAGTGGGGAATGACGGGGAGGGGCAGAAAGGCCAAATGCAGGAATGGCTCCGAGAGCTGACAGCCCATGGCTTGAACAGCGGCGCGGAGGGCGTACAGATTCTGGCCCACGGTTTCAAAGGAGTCCAGGCTCATAAGACCGGCAAAGGGCAAGGCGAGCTCGGCCAGAACCCGCCCGCCCTGGACGGCAACGAATCCCCCGCCCAGCGCCAGCAGCCGGTTGACGGCAATCGCCATATCCTCGTCGCCGGCGCCCACCACGCAGATGTTGTGGCTGTCGTGGCCGACCGAGGAGGCGAGCGCGCCCTGGCGGAAGCCAAAGCCCTTGACGAAACCGCGGCCAATATTGCCGTTGCGGCCGTGGCGTTCGAGGACGCAGATCTTGAGCAGATCGTGCTCCGGGTCGGCATGCCGCATCCCCTCGCGATAGGGCAGATTCGCTTCTAACCGCTCGGTCAGGATCTTGCCCGGAATGATCCCGATCACCGGGGTTGCCGGGCCGGCCGCGGGGGTGCGAAAGACCTCGGCGGTGACCGGCTGGAGATGCATGGTGTTTCCCCCTGGCGGCGCCGGCTGCTGCGCGCCCGGCGAAGGTATCCGGAGTCACCCGCCGGCCGCGGCGGAAGACGCTATGGATGGCGCAACTCTCCAGATCGTCGAGCAGCAGGAAGTCGGCCAGATATCCAGGAGCGATCAGCCCCCGGTCCACCAATCCAAAGCCCCGCGCCGCCGACCAGCTGGCGGTGCGATAAACGGCGGCCAGCGGCGCGCCCAGCGCGATGGCGCGGCGCACCAGGTAGTCCAGGTGGCCTTCTTCGCGGATGTCCAGCGGATTGCGGTCGTCGGTGCAGAAGCCGAGAAAGGGCGAGGTAAATTCGTTGATGAGCGGAGCCAGCGCCGCCAGATCCTTCGAAACCGATCCCTCCCGGATCAGCACCTGCATGCCCTTGGCCAGCTTTTCCCGCCCCTCGGCCAGGTTTGTGGTCTCGTGACAGTTACGAATGCCACAGGATAAGATAGGCATTCAGAGCATGGCCGGAAAGCAAGGGCGCGTGGCCGTCGATATGCTGGCCGGCAAACGCGGCCAGCTTCTCCATGCACTCGGGATCTTTATGCAGGACGCCGGGCACGTTCATGAACTCCGCCAGGCCAATCACCTTGGGGTGGTGGCGACGGGAAACCAGGTCGGCGGCGGAGAGCCGGGCGCCGGAGGTTTCGAGGTTGGTTGCCGGCACACAGGAGGAGAGCTGCACCCGCAGATCGAGCGCGGTGTGCTCAGCGGCATCGAGGAAATATTGCAATCCCTCCAGGCCCAGAACATTCGAAATTTCATGCGGGTCACAGATAGCAGTCGTGACGCCGTGGGGAAGCACGCAGCGGTCGAACTCCAGCGGAGTGACCAGCGTGCTCTCGCAGTGCACATGGCTATCGATGAAGCCGGGCACGGCGAAGCGGCCCTGGGCGTCGATCTCCTCCACGCCGCGGTAGCTGTCGAGGGTGCCCACGATCAGGCTGCCGCAGACAGCGATGTCACCGGATTGCAATTCACCGGTGACCACGTTCAGGATGCGGGCGTTGCGCACCACCAGGTCGGCGGGCAAGCGGCCCAGGGCCTGATCGATTTGCCGTTCCAGTACCTCTCTCATGCTCAGCCGCCCGAATGTCGCGATTCCGTATTATAGGGTGAGCTTTTCCCGGCCCCGTTTCGACGGAGAATGCGCTCATGCTGCAACGATTGACGGCGCGCAAGGAATGGAAGTTCTTCGCCGTCCTACCCAAAGCGGATCCTGGTCTGGCCGCGGCCTGGTGGACCGTGCTGCTACTGCGCGGCATCCTGCCGGCGGCGTTCGCGATTGCCATGGGCGTGCTGGTGGGCGCGGTGCAACGTGGCCATCCGCTTGGCTGGACCGCTCGCGTTGGCGGGCGCGATCTTTGTGCTGCTGCAGGTGCTCAGTCCCATTCATCAGGCCGTCAGCGCCAACCTGGGCGACCGCACCGCGGCCTGGCTCTACGACCGGCTTACCGAGGCCTGCGTGCGCCCGCCGGGCATTGGGCATCTGGAAGATCCGACGCTAGACCAGCGACCTGACCGTGGCCCGGGATTTCGACCTGGGGATGACCGGCCCGCCGCTTTCCATCTCCATGGACTTTATCGCCACCGGCTTGGTCGAGATTACCGGCGGGGTGGCATCGGCCGTGATCCTCGCGCGCTACGCGTGGTGGGCGCCGCTGGTGCTTGCCGGCGCGTGGCTGGCGACCCATTGGTTGTTGCGGGAGAGCGCGATCTGGCACGACCGCCAGACGGAGGAGGTGCGCGCCGCGCAGCGCGATGCCGACTATGCCTACCGGTTGGCGGTGGATCCGCCGGCCAGCAAGGAGTTGCGGCTCTTCGGCCTCGCCGGCTGGACCATCGATCGTTTCGTCGCCCGGCGCACGCGCCTGCACGAGTTGCAGTACGCTGCCACCCGTATGCGCGAGCGCCCCGTCCTCTGGAGCCTGCTGCTGGTGACCTCGGCCAATGTGGTGGTGTTCTGGCTGCTGGCGAGCGCTGCCGCCCATGGCCGCATCTCGCTGGGGGAAGCAGTGGTCTACGTGCAGAGTGCGGTCGGGGTATCGATGATCGCCTTCGGTGGATTCAGCTGGGCACTCGATGGATCCGCTGCGCCGGTAGCCGCCGTGCTGCGCTTGGAGCCGGCGATGCGTCCCGCCGGTGCGCTCAGCACGGGCACTCGTCGCCCACCGGCGACGGCGCCGGAGATTCGTCTTTGCGATGTCAGCTTCTCCTACCCCCAAGGCCCAACAGAACCGGGCGCGCCGGTCTTAGAGCACTTCGATCTCACCATCCCCGCCGGCTCCTCGCTGGCCATCGTGGGCCAGAATGGCGCCGGCAAGACCACCATCGCCAAGCTGCTGTGCCGCTTGTACGACCCACAGTCCGGGACCATCACCATCGACGGCGTCGATCTGCGCGAGTTCGATCTGGCATCGTGGCGCGCCCGCGTCACGGCCGTCTTCCAGGACTTCATCCGACTGGAGCTGCCACTGCGCGACAACGTGGCCCCGGCAGGCGCGCCCGACGAGGTGGTGCGCGCCGCGCTCGAGGGGGCGGGAGCGGCCAACCTGGCCTCGCTCGATACCGTGCTGGCTCGTGGATACAGCGGGGGCACGGACCTTTCCGGAGGTCAGTGGCAGCGCGTCGCGCTCGCCCGGGCGCTTGCCGCCGTCAGCCTCGGCGCCGGCGTGGTGCTGCTCGATGAGCCGACCGCGCAGCTCGACGTCCGCGGGGAAGCAGAGATCTTCGATCGCCTGCTGGCCGCGACCCGGCAGTCGACCACCATCCTGATCTCGCATCGCTTCTCCACCGTCCGCCATGCCGACCGTATCTGCGTGCTGGAGCACGGCCGCGTGATCGAGCTGGGCTCGCACGACGAGCTGATCGCGTTGGGCGGCCGCTATCGGACCATGTTCGACCTGCAGGCGCAGCGCTTCCATCTCCCAGAAGAGGAGGGAACAACGTATGAGTCCCTCGTCTGAGCTGGAACCTCTGCCGCCGGCGCTTTCGTCGATGTGGCGGCTGTGCAAGCTGGGCTATCGCCACGAACCGCGGCTGATGGTGGTGTCGTTCGTCTTGTCGCAGCTGGCGGCGCTGCCCGATGCCCTGCTTGCCTTGTGGCTGGCGCTGCTGGGCAAGGGCTTTCTCGAGCACCGGACGGGGTTGATGCAAGGGGCGGCGATCGGCCTTGGCGTATCGACCGCCGCAACCTGGTTTCTGCGCACGGTCAGCACGCGCGTGCAAAGGCGCTTCCGCGACAAGGTGACCATCGCGCTCGAGTCCCACGTGGCGCGGCTGCAGGCGACCGTGGGGACGATCGCGCACCACGAACGTCCCGAGTATCTGGATCGCTTGTCCATGCTGCGCAACCAGGTCTTCGTGCTCGACCACATGTACGTGTCGCTGTTTTCCACGCTGGGGTGGATCCTGCGGCTGGGCGTGACCATGGCGCTGTTAGCGTCGATTCATCCCGCGCTCTTGCTGCTCGCCGTCTTCGCTATTCCAACGATATGGACTTCGACTTGGCGGCCGGAGGTAGAGCGATCCGCGCAGGAGCGTGGGGCACAAACCGGCCGCCTGGCGCGCCACCTCTTCACCATCGCCACCACTGCTCCGCCGGGCAAGGAAGTGCGCGTCATCGGCATTGGCGAGCGCCTGATCAGCGACCGCCGCGCGGCGTGGGAGCGCTGGTACGGACCGGTGGCGGCGGCCCGTTGGGGCTCCGCGTTCTGGTATGCGCTGGGATGGGCGATCTTCGGGCTGGCGTATGTGGGCGGGGTGGTGTTTGTCTCCTCGTATCTCCGGGCGCCGGCCAGCGCTGTGATTCTGGTGCTGGCCGCGGGTGCCCGGCTGTCCGGTTACATTGGCGCCACCGTGGGCGAGATTGGCTTCCTGCGCGGATTCTGGATGGATGGTTCGCGGCGGCTCGCATGGCTTGAGGACTATGCCGCCTCCATCGCCGCCGCGGGCGATCTGCCGGTTCCCGCTGTGTTGCATCAGGGGGTGCGGTTCGACCACGTCTCCTTCACTTACCCAGGCACGTCCCGGGTGGTGTTGGAGGATGTATCGGTGGTGCTGCCGGCGGGCGCGGTGGTGGCGATCGTGGGCGAGAACGGCGCCGGCAAGACGACGCTGGTCAAGCTGTTGGCGAAGATGTACGAGCCGTCCTCGGGTTCGATCCTGGTGGACGATGTGCCGCTGGCGCGCCTTCCGGCCGGGGAGTGGCGGGCGCGTCTCGCGGGCGCGTTCCAGGATTTTTTCCGTTTTGAATTCCTCGCTGTTCAAACCGTCGGCTTGGGCGATCTTCCGCGCATGGACGATCGGCCGTCGGTGGCCGCGGCGGTCGATCGAGCGGGCGCGGGCGACGTGCTGGAACGGCTGAAGTCGGGGCTCGATACCCAGCTCGGTCCTACGTGGCCGGACGGAATGGAGCTGTCGTTCGGCCAGTGGCAGAAGCTGGCGTTGGCGCGCGGCTTCATGCGCGATCAGCCACTGTTGCTGATCCTGGACGAACCGACGGCCGCGCTCGATGCGGAGACGGAACACGCACTCTTCGAACGCTATGCCGCCGCAGCCCGAGGCGGCGGCACGGGCGGCCGGCTCACGATCCTGGTCTCCCACCGCTTCTCGACCGTGCGCATGGCCGATCTCATCGTGGTGCTTGACGGAGCCCGGCTGGTGGAGGTGGGCACGCACGATGAGCTGATGGCTAAGAGCGGCCAGTACGCCGAGCTGTACGGCATCCAGGCTGCCGCTTATCGCTAGTTATTTTCCTTTTCCAATTCCACCACCATCACTTCAATGGGTTTGTCGCCGGCGTTCACGTCGGCATGCATGGTGTTGGGCGGGTTGGTGGGGAGCCAATAGGCTTTCCCGGTCTCCCACACGTGTTCTTCGGATTTGCCCTGCTGGTCCACGATCTTCATGGTGCCGCCGCTCAAGGCAATGATGACGCGCGGATGCTCGTGCCGGTGCATGGTCAGCGGCGCGTTCGGCATCACCACCGACTTCCACACCTTCACGTCTTCGTTTTCGAATTGCGGGAATCGTTGCGTCTGGGTTGGACTGGTTTCTGAATGCACGACCGCAAAGGCTCCCAACAGCAGGAGCGCGGCGGCAAATCGATATAGCAAGAAGGTCTTCATATTTCCTCCAGCATGGAGCCCGGCATTATTTCGTCATGCGTGTGGCAAAGATACAGGCGCGATATTGGAGGAGTAAACTCAGGGTCAGCGGGCTGCCCATGGCAATGACATTCACTCCGGTTGTGCGCAGGTTTCGTTCCTACCAGCGGCGCATTCGCCAGGCGCGCATGGTGGCCAGGGCGATCAAGTCCAGACACCATCCGATTCTGGCGCACATCATCCCTATGCGGCGCTGCAATCTCTCCTGCGCCTACTGCAATGAGTACGACAAGGTTTCCGATCCCGTGCCGACCGCCGAGATGCTGCGCCGGATCGAAATCCTGGCCGGCATGGGCACGGGGATCATTACCATCAGCGGTGGGGAGCCGTTGCTCCACCCCGACCTCGATGAGATCATTCGTGCCATCCGCCGTCATGGGGCGATCGCCACCATCATCACCAATGGCTACCTGCTGACCCAGGAGCGGATCCAGCGGTCTGAACCGGGCCGGGCTTGAACATCTGCAGATCTCGATCGACAACGTGATGCCGGACGAGGTTTCGAAGAAGAGCCTGAAGGTGCTCGACCGCAAGCTCCAGTGGCTGGCGGAGTTCGCGGAATTCGATATCAACATCAATTCCGTTCTTGGGCGGCGGCATGGCGCATCCCGAGGATGCCCTGACGATTACCCGCCGGGCCCTGGAGTTGGGATTTGAGACCACGGTGGGCATCATCCACGACCACGACGGCCAGCTGGACCCGCTGAAAGAGAACGAGCGCGCGGTCTACGACCAGATACTCAAGGAACGAAAGCCGGCGATGTTTGCCTTCGCCTACGACAATCTCTTTCACAAGAACCTGGCGCTGGGGCAGCCGAATGACTGGCAATGCCGCGCAGGGAGCCGATACCTGTACATCTGTGAGCAGGGGCTAGTGCACTATTGCTCACAGCAGCGCGGATATCCGGCGATTCCGCTGGACAAGTACACGCAAATCGACCTGGACCGGGAGTACTCGACCAAGAAGCCGTGTGCGCCGTTCTGCACAGTTTCCTGCGTGCACCGGGTGGCAATGCTCGACCTGGTGCGCAACCAGCCGCGCGAAGCCTTGACGCGCTTTTTCCCGCCCGCGACGCCCGGGCGGCCCGGCGGAGCTACCGGCCGGAATCAAGGTGCTGACCGCGGTCTTTCTGCCGCCCGCCGACGGTCAGCCGCAAAGCCCGGCGCGAAAGATGGTCGCCGGCGCCGCGATGAAAATCTTCGGCGTCAAGTAAAGGCCGGCAGCATAAAAGACCGTGTAGGAGTAGGACGGGTGCCCCAGGTTCGCCAAGGCGTACCTGGGCCGAAAAAGACGGGCGAAGCCCCACCAAAAGTCTTCACGGTTTCGACGAGCAGGTCTCATTACGACTGCCCTTAAATCCACTCAGTCAAAGATACGAATAGCAGAAAACAAAGACGACCGATGCGGTTGCTGCGCCCGCCAGCACATCCAGGGCGTAGTGATAGCGCCCTACCACCGCGCCCAGGGAAATCCAGATAGCGATGAACAGGAAGATCATCCCCATGATGGGCGCGTAGTGAATCAGCACCAGAGAGGTCGCGAAGGTAGACGCAACATGGGCGCTCGGAAACGAGATGGCATGGATGCTTCCATGCTTGAGAATCCAGCGGTTGAAGATCCTCGCCTTGCCCGTTTGCGCCGAGGCGGGTTGGACGCGGGCAAGGTCCCGGGGAGGGTAGGCGGGCACAAACGGGGTAATTGCGTAACACAGATAGGTCGAGATCAGCACCACCAGCCAGAAGCCGGCAGCATGGTTGCGTTGGCCTACAGCATAGAGGGCTAACAGTCCCAACGGGACCAGCGGATAGCAGAAGAGATACGCGACTTCCAACACCATGCCGAAGCCGGTGCGGGCAGTGCCGGAAGCCCCCGCCGTTCGCGGCATCAACCAGCGGTCAAAGTCCATCAGGTATTCTTCGATGCGGTGGTTCGGAGCCTGGAAAAATTGGCCCGTCTGCCAGTAAGGCACCAGGAAGAGCCCTGCGGTAAGCCAGTCGCGCAAAACGGAGACATACAGCGCCGGCAGGAAACCCGCGGACCCGCGCGCCAGCGACACCACTACCCACGGGACAAGCGCCAGCAGCGTGATCGTCCAGCGCCGGCGGACGGGCAATGGATGACGAGAAAAAAGCGGCTGGATCCAGGCCGCAGCTGCCAGGATGATGGCAAACCCGATCTGGATCCATTCCGAAGTGCGCATCCGCTATTGGCCGGACGCCGCTGTTTTTGCTCCCGTATAGCTCACGCGCCAGATGGTGTTCGAACCGTCGTCGGAAACCAGCAGCGATCCATCTTTGGCGACGGCGATGCCCACCGGCCGGCCCCACACCTTGCCGCCCGGCAGAACGAAGCCGGTGAGGAAGTCTTCATATTCTCCTGTGGCTTTGCCACCTTCCATGGGGATGGTGATCACTTCATAGCCACCGCGCGGGTCTCGATTCCAGGAGCCGTGCTCAGCAGCGAAGGCTCGGCCGTGGTAAGTGGAAGGGAATGCGGAGGCCTCATAGAACTGCATCTCGAGCGAAGCGAAGTGGGGGTTGAGCAGAACGTCGGGGACGATCACTTTGGACTTCAGCTCCGGACGTTTCCCCGCCTGCCGTGGGTCCTGAATGGCCCCCATGTAGTACCAGGGCCAACCGTAGAAGCCGCCCTCCTGCACGTGCGTGATGTAGTCGGGAACCAGGTTGTTGCCCAGCGCGTCCCGTTCGTTGGTGGAGCACCACAGTTCGCCCGTGGTGGGGTGGATGGTTTCTCCCACGCAGTTGCGGATGCCCCAGGCGTAAACCTTCTCGAACTTACCCTCGGGTGTGAACTCGAGCACATCCGCGCGGTGAAACTCGGCTGGGGTGGTATCGGAATCGTCGTCATTGGAATGCGACCCGACGGAGACCAGCATGTGCTTTCCATCCGGAGTGAAAGCGATGTCACGGGTGCGATGGCCACCGCCGCCGGGCAGCGTGGCCAGGGTCTGCGGCGGTCCACTCGCCTTCAGGTCGCCACTCTTGTAAGGGAAGCGAACGACGGATTCAGTGTTGCCGATGTACACCCATTGCGGGTTAGGGCCGCTGGGATAGAAGTTGATCCCGAACGGGGCTTTCAGGTCAGAGGCGAAGACTTCCATCTGGCCGGCCTTGCCGTCGGCGCCAATGCCGCGAAAAACAAGGATCTTTCCCGCCGTGCTCTCGGCCACGAAGATATCGCCGTTGGGCGCCATGCGCATCAAACGTGGGTCATTGAGGCCGGTGGCAAACTGCTCCACCTTGAACCCAGCCGGTGCCTGGGGCCACACCCCGTCCGGGCGGGGAAAGATCGCCGGTCCGTTGTTCGCCGATGGAGTGGCATAGGGCTCAGGAAGGTCGGCGACGGTGAGCTTGCGCCGAACGCCCGGATGTTCCTTGGTGTAGTCGGTAAAGGCCGCCTGGCCGGTGAGGGTCTGCGCCGCGGCGGGAAGCGTGGAAAGCGTGATGGCAGCCAGCAGCGCGCCCGTCGTTACACAGAAGGAACCGAGGGGAGCGGAGAAATGGGGCAACTTCATGGGGAAATCCTCCAGACGCTCCTTCCAGTTTAGAGCGGAATTGCGAGCTTTGCTTCGGTGGCGCGGGCACTTGCGGTCACGATAAGACTTACTCGAGGTATAGTAGTTAAAATCACTACACTCATGCGGGAGGCAAGACCGTGGATAAAACGGTTTCAGCTGCGGATGCCAATCGGAAGTTCTCTCAGCTTTTGCAGAATGTGCGACGGGGCCGCAGCTATGTCGTAACAAGTCATGGGAAACCCGTTGCTAAGATCTCCCCCGTTGACGAAGTGGGGAAGGTTGAGGCCGGCGCACGAACGAATTTGCTAAACAGATTGCGGAAGCAATCCGTAACTAAGGCGGTTCGCTGGACGCGAGACGAACTCTACGAGAATCCCCGTTGAGGGTCGCGCTGGATACGAACATTCTGGCTTACGCCGAGGGAGTCAACGGAGCCGGGATGAAAGGCATGGCGCTGGAGCTTGTGGGCAGGCTTCCCCAAGGCTCGGTCGTCCTGCCGGTGCAAACCCTCGGCGAACTGTTTCAGGTTCTAGTCCGCAAGGCGGGTCGATCGACTGCAGAGGCGCGCTCGGCAATTCTCAGTTGGCGCGATGCGTTTGCCCTCTTTGAAACCTCGGCCGGAGCTATGCTGGCGGCCACCGACATGGTGGTCAATCATCAGCTCGGTTTATGGGACGCCGTCATTGTGTGCGTTGCGGCGGAGGCTGATTGCCATTTGCTCCTGTCGGAGGATATGCAGGATGGATTTATCTGGCAGGGAATGACGATTGTCAATCCATTTGCGCGTTCCACGCACCCCTTACTCAAGGCATTCCTCGATCAAGAACCGTGAACCCACCACGGATTCACTCCGCGCGCAAGGTCTGGATCGGATCGAGGGCCGACGCCCTGCGTGCCGGGATGAGCGTCGCCAGCAAGCCGCCCGCGATCAGCACGCAGCTAGCTACTGCGAGGGCCCACGGATCCGTCTCCCGAACACCGTAAAGAATGGTGCGCGCACTTCGTCCCACCAGCACCGTGAGGAGAATTCCAGGAATGATTCCGCAGATCAGAATGTAGGCGGTCTGGCGCAAGAACAGCCCGATCACTTGGCCTCGAGTTGCCCCCATCGCGATCCGTATGCCAATTTCCGAGGTACGGCGTACTACTTGGAAAGAGAGCAGGCCGTAGAACCCGATTGCCGCCAGGGCGAGCGTCATGCCGGCAAAGGTCGCGGTTAGCCGCGCCAACAATTTCTCCGTAGACAACTCATCATTGAACTCCGTGTTGAGCGGCACGATTTCCGAAATAGGCAAATCGGGAGCGACAGACTTCAAGCTGCGGCGAATATCCGCCGCGATGTTGGCCGGGGAACCCGTAGCGCTTACCTCGATCGTGCCCGCCGGTGAGCCGCCCTGCTCGAGAGAGAAATAGGCGACTGGCGGCGCAGGAGAACGCAGTCCATCGACATGCGCATTACCAACCACCCCAACCACTTGAAATGCATGGTCGCCGGGAGCCGCCTGGTAGCCGATGAACTGCCCGATCGGATCCCGCTTGCCGAAAAGCCGCTCTGCAAATGCCTGGTTGAGGATTGCCACCGGCTGCGCGTGCGGCCGGTCGGCGTCGCTGAACACTCTTCCTCGCAGCAGCGGAATGCCCATGGTGTGGAAGTAATGGATACTGACATGGTTCTCTTCTCCATGCATCTGCGCGGGCGAAAGATCCGGCTGGCCGGAAACGTGAATGGCCGTATTCCATACGCAGCCGGGAACGCGGCACATCTGCATGGCGGCATCGCGAACGAAGGGCAAGGACTTGATACGCTCCAGAATGCGCTGATTCAGGCCGGTAAGGTCCTGCTTCTCCAGCCCGCCACTCACCAGGTCCAAATGGACCGACAGCACGTGCTGGCGGTCGAGCCCGGCATCGAGTGTGCCCAGGTTCAGCAGTGTCTGGGCAAAGAGCGCAGCCATCGAGAGCAACAGCAGCGACAAGCTGACCTGCCCGGTAAGCAGCAGAGTCGACCAGCGCAAGTCACGCCTCGCCGACCCGCCGATGTTGCCCACGCTCGTCCGCAGGGAGGCTATAGGACTCCTGCGCGTAATCTGCCAGGCGGGCAAGATGCTGAACGCCATCTGCGCTACCAACAGGAGAACAATCCCCACCAGGAAATATCTCAAGCCAAAATGAAGATCGACGGGGATGAGCCGTTCCCGTGGAGAGGCCCAATGCAGTAACAGGGAACTGGCGACCCGGCAGGTGGCTATGGCTAGAATCCCTCCCATTGCGAGCAAGACAAGGTCCACGACTACCAACTGGCGTAAGAACCAGCCAGCGGCTCGCCCCTAATGCAACCCGAACTCCGATCTCCCGTTGGCGTCCGGAGAGACGCGCCAGCTGAAGGTTCCCCAGGTTGAGACATCCAACCAGAAAGAACATGGCCGACATGCCCATCAGGAGCAGCAAGGGCCGCAGGTATTCCGTGCCCAGCGATCCTTCGCCACTAGCTGCCGAGACCAGCTGCATCTGCGCGTGAAGAATATGCTCGCGCTCCTTGGCATCTTTGGTCGCGTTGCCTATCCGTTGTAAATCCGGCTGCAGCGCTTGTGTCCAGCGGGTCGCCGCGCTGGCCTTTTCTGCATCGGGAATACGCGCCAGAACCCAGAGCCAGAAAACTCCGTCCTGATTTCTATACGGCGCTTGCAAATCGATATCGTATCCCGGGCCAAGCGAGTCGAACCACGTCCCAAAGCGCCCCGAGGATTGGGCCACGAAGGGCAGCCATACATCGGGGGCAGATCCTTGCACCACTCCGGAGAAGCGCTCCGGAGCCACCCCAACCACCACGATGGGCACGCGATTGAGAACCGCCTTCATCCCGATCACAGAGTCCACCGAACCGAATTTGTTCTGGGCAAAATCGTAGCGCAGGATGACCGGCAGCTCGCTTTGCCCGGACGCGTCGTCAGCCGGCGCAAAGAACCTGCCCGAAGCAGGCGATAGGCCCAGAACGCTAAAGAAATCAGGCGAGACGAGCTGCAAGGTGGCTTCTTCCGAGAAGCCGTTCCCGGCCTGAAGCACCCCGCTCGCCTACTCCGGAATGGGCAATGATAGGTGTCCCTTGCTGCGATGCCTGCCGCAGGCGCTGATACGCCGGATAGGAGTAGAACCACTGCGCATCGTAGGGAGACTTCACCGAAGTGGAGAGCATAAAGTTGCGACGGGTTGGCGACGGGGAGCGGGGCGAAGAGCACTGCTTGCAGAAGTTGGAATACGGCAAGATTAGCGCCGATGCTGAGGGCTAATGTAACTATGACGGTAAGAGAGAACCCAGGCTTCCTGCGTATCTGGCGGAGTGCATAACGGACGATCATTCTCGATGAGACTCCATCTCAGTGCTGCATTCAGTATGGTGTCAAGCGCAGTGATGCGCAATCGTTGCGGCAAAGACAAGAGACGGAGGTACCTCGCCGGCAACGATGGTGATCGTGGAACCGGTAGAATGCTTCTTACTCTGATTTGGAGAAAGCCTTTTGATGCCAACCAAGGTTATCGTCACCACCGACCCCGGGCAGGATGAGGCGGCGGCCATCATGATGATGCTGGCTGCGCCCGAATCCTTCGAGATCCTCGGCTTTGTGGCCACCGCCGGCAACATCGGACTCGAACATACCGCCATCAACACGCTCAAGATCCTGGAGCTGGCGGGGCGCGCGGAGATCCCCGTCTTTGCCGGATGTCCCCGGCCGATTTTGAAAGAGCTGGTGATTGCCGACCATGTTCACGGGCCCACCGGCCTCGATGGCCATGATTTGCCCGCGCCCAAGGCCAAGGTGCAGAAGCAGCATGGGGTGGAATTCATCGTGGAGACGCTTCGCTCCGCGCCAGCCCGGCGAGGTGCATATCGTTTCCCTGTCACCCACGACCAATCTCGGGCTGGCCCTGGTGCAAGCGCCCGACATCGCAGCGCGGATCGGCGGCATCGTGATGATGGCGGGCGCTTACTTCGAGTGCGGCAATATCACTCCTTCGGCGGAGTTCAACGTGTATGTCGACCCTGAGGCGGCGGACATCGTGCTCAAGTGCGGCGCGCCGATCACCATGCTGCCGCTCGACGTGACCCACAAGATGCTCAGCACCCGGGACCGCCTCAACCGCATGCGCTCTGTGGGCACCAAGTGCGCGATAGCCATCGCCGATATGCTGACGTTCTCCGAGGCATTCGACTTGAAGAAATATGGATGGAACGGCGCGCCCTTGCATGGCCCCTGCGTGCCCGCCTATATGCTGCGGCCGGAGCTGTTTTCCGGAAGGAAAATCAATGTCACCGTGCAATGTGGAGACGGCTTGACCGCCGGGGCATCCGTAGCCGATTGGTGGCAGATCACCGACCGCCCGCGCAACGTCACCTACATTCGAGACGGAAACTCCGACGGCTACTACGACCTCATCTGCGAGCTGTACGCGCGGCTGCCATAAGCCCGGGTCTCGTAAGTGCTGGCCTCCGGCAAACCGGTCAGCTTAAGATATCAGTGCTATCAGCGCGAATCTGATAATCTGATTTTGTGAAGAAAGTATCTATTAGCGTCACGGAAGCTGCGCGAAATTTCGCAGACTGCGTTAACCGTGCACACTACCAGGACGTCACCTTCGTGCTGCTGAAGAATGGGGCCCCGGTTGCTCAGCTTGCGCCGACCGTTGACAAGGTCTGCACCGGGCGGGATCTTGCGGCGCTTCTAGCTAGGATCAACCTGGCAGACAGCGAATCAAAGGCGTGGCGCCGTGATTTGGCGGCCTCACGGAAGGCTTTGAAGAACGCTGAAGACAAATGGCGATAATGCTGGATGCGGATGTCATCATAAACGGCGAAAAAGGAGTCTTTGACCTCCAGGGCTGGTTAGCGTCTCGATCGGAAGATCAATTCGAGGTGGCGGCTATCACGGTCGCTGAACTCTGGCATGGTGTTGAGCGGGCATCCGCGGGGCAAAGGGAGCAACGGCAACGATATCTTGAGGCCGTCATAGCGGCGGTGCCGGTCATTCCCTACACGGAACAAACGGCGTACCACCATGCGCATATCTGGGCCAGACTGGGGAGCGCCGGCAAAACGATCGGCTCCTACGACCTGATAGTGGCGGCAACAGCCTTCGAGCGCGGGAGCACCGTGGCTACCTTCAACAAGCGTCACTTTTCGCAAGTGAAGGGGCTAGCGGTCCTTGAACCCAAACTGCGGTCGGCTGGCCTTTGATCCAGCCCGCTTATTTTCCCGTAGAGGCCTGCAGCTCAAAGTCCTTTTTAGCTTCGCCGGAATCAGGCTGGCGCCGCGCCAACACCCGCATCGTGAATAAATAACCGGCGCCCGTGATCAAGGGCACGATCACCGCGGGAAGAGCGGCCGTCGGCAGTAAGTAATAGACGCCGGCCCCCAGGAAGCACCAGACAATCGCGGTTACATTCACCCCATGCCAGTAGTGATAAATCCCCTTGGGATCAAAAAGCGCAGGCACGTCGATGCGCATCTGCTCGATAAATAAATAATGGAAGATCAGCACCCCGGCAACCGGTG
This sequence comes from uncultured Acidobacteriaceae bacterium, assembly GCA_963746595.1. Taxonomy (GTDB): domain Bacteria; phylum Acidobacteriota; class Terriglobia; order Terriglobales; family Acidobacteriaceae; genus PALSA-350. Next base: position 25,229 of record CAVVBS010000016.1, on the reverse strand, counting down.
CGAACAAGTTGCCCAGCGCAGTGGTCAGCGGAACCAGCCGTTCCAGAAGCACAGGCAACGCGGATAGCCCGGTACTGACGACGCCAACAAAGAGCGTGTTCCAAAAACGCCCCGGGCCCTCGAACATGTTGGAGAGGGAAAGGCCGCCGGTGTAAAGGTTCATGACATTGATCGTGCTTTCGTCGAGCGCGATGACAATGAGCAACACAACCATCGTGACCCAATGCGGGTCCACCACCGCGGCCAGCGAAAAGGGATTCGGTTGCCGCCCCAGTGAAGCGGCGGCCCCATAAGCGCCCAGCGACACTGATAAAGCCGTGGCCAGTCCACCCGCCAGCATGGTGCCCCACCACATGTCTTTCCGGCTGCGCGTATAGCGGCAGAAGTCGGCCGCATCGGTAATCATGGTGAGCCAGGACGCGGTCATGCTGTTCAGCCAGACGGCGGCCACCAGGTAGGCCCATCCGTGATGCGCATGAAAATGGAACACCGCGTCAGGCCGGTAATTCGCGCCCGGGCCGTGGGCCAGCACAAAGAAGAGATAAAGGATTCCCGCAACTTTGACCGGAAGGCTGAATCGCGAGATCATCTTCAGCCATTGATAACCAACCAGCGCCAGAAGCACCTGCACGCTGGCGAGGATAAGGCCAGTGCGCACCACGGAATAATGGCGGCCCGTCCATTGGTGAGCAATGGCGACGAACACCGTCGCTCCCACAATGGTCTGCAAGGCGAACCAGTACGCCGACGCGATGGTGCGCATGATGGAGGGCAGCCACTTCGCCCCCCGGATGCCGAAGACCATGCGGCAGGCGACCTGCCCCGTGATGCCGTAATCCACCCCGACCGTGGCCATCACGATGTACGCTGAAAAAGCAATGAGTATGCCCAGCGTGCTGGTGACAATGGTGGCCCAGAAGGAAAGGCCGGAAGCCACGGCCAGGCCGCCAATCAGAATCGTCCCAGGATTGACCAGAAAATTACTGACCAGGAGGAAGAGATCCGGCCAGCGCACTGTCTTGAGCGCCTCTGGAATCGGCTCGATGCCGTAGGCCTCAATGGCCCCAGAATGGGCAACAGTAGCTTCTGTGGGTTCCATTTTGCGTCGCTCCATTCTGTATCAATACGGATGGTCATCGACGTTGATGGTCATCGGCCAGGTTGCTATCGGGGCCTAAGGTTCACCACTGAATATCAGGTTCGCATGGCCGCCTTGCTGCCAAGTATAGATCTCCCACAAATTGTCTTCCGGGTCGGTGAAATAGCAGGCATAGGCGTTCCACGGATAGGCTTGTGGCCCGACTAAGAACGGAACACCCCGGGCCAATAGCTCCAAGTGCATCGCGTGAACCCGCTCGCGGTTTTCTACCTGAACCGCCGCCATGGTGCGCCAGCCGCCCTTCGAGGCAAGCCCCGGCGGCAGTTGCAGGTGTGTCTGCATATGATCCACCTGCCACAGGGCCAGCGTAACGCCCGCGGTGAAGAAGTCCGCGAACCCAGGAGCCAGACGGCGCAGCTTGAAACCCACCCGGTCACGATAGAACTCGATGGCGCGCTCGAGATCCTGGACCAGCAGACAGATGTCGCTGATCGAAGAACTCCCCAAGCGCGTACCGGTTTCCAGTTCAGCCATGGGTCGGCATGGACGTGCTCACCCCGGCACGAATGCCAGTGGGCCAACGGCCAGTCACTGTCTTGACGTGGGTATAGAAGCGGACACCTTCCATCCCATGCACATTGTGGTCGCCAAACAGCGAGCGCTTCCAGCCGCCGAAGCTGTGGAAGGCCATGGGCACGGGGATAGGGACGTTGATGCCGACCATCCCCACCTTCACCTGGTTGGCAAAGGCGCGGGCAGTGTCTCCATCGCGGGTAAAGATGCAGACGCCGTTGCCGTACTCGTGATCGTTGACCAGGTTAAGAGCTTTCTGAAAGCCAGGCACGCGTAGCACAGAGAGTACGGGCCCAAAGATCTCTTCGCGATAAATACGCATCTCCGATGTCACGTTATCGAAGAGGCAGGGCGCGATGAAGAAGCCATTGCCTTTCGGCAGTGACTCCTTGGAGTGGGGATCGACGAAGAGTTCCGCGCCCTCTTTCACTCCCAACTCAATATAGCCGGCGACCTTGTCGCGGTGCACACCGGTGATGAGGGGACCCATCTCGGCGCCGGCCTCTGTGCCATTGGCAACCTTGAGCTTGGCGATGCGCGCTCGCATGCGTGTGAGCAGGGCCTCAGCGGTGCCGTCTCCCACCGCAATGGCGACTGAGATCGCCATGCAGCGCTCCCCCGCGGAACCGAAAGCCGCGCCGGTAAGCGCATCGGCGGCTTGGTCCATATCCGCATCGGGCATCACCACCATATGGTTCTTGGCTCCGCCCAGCGCCTGCACCCGCTTGCCGCTTTGCGTGCCGCGACGGTAGACGTATTCCGCTACAGCCGTGGACCCGACAAAGCTGACCGCTTGAATCCCGGGATGGTCGAGGATCGCATCCACCACCCTCTTGTCGCCGTGGACTACGTTAAACACGCCGTCGGGCAATCCTGCTTCTTTAAGCAGCTCGGCGAGGATGAGAGCGGCCGAAGGATCACGCTCACTGGGCTTGAGAATAAAACAGTTGCCAGTGGCGATAGCGATGGGCAGCATCCACAGCGGGACCATGGCGGGGAAGTTGAAGGGGGTAATCCCGGCGACCACACCCAACGGCTGCCGGAAAGACCAGCTATCGATGCCCGTGCCCACCTGCTCGGTGAACTCGCCCTTGAGCAGATGAGGAATGCCGGTGGCGAACTCGACTACTTCGAGGCCGCGCGTTACCTCTCCGCGGGCGTCGTCCAGGACCTTCCCGTGCTCGGAAGTGATGACGGCGGCCAGGCGGTCGGTATTCTTCTCCAGCAAATCGCGAAAACGAAAGAGCACACGCGCGCGCCGGAGCGGCGGCATGTTCGACCATTCAGGAAACGCGGCCGTGGCGGCCGCGACGGCCTGTTCCAGCTCCGCCGTCCCATCCAGAGGAACGCGGCGCTTCACCTCACCCGTAGCAGGATTAAAAACGTCGGCAAAGGACTTCGACTGCCCGGCAACGGTCTTGCCGCCAATCCAATGGGGCACGCTCTCTAACGACTGCGTAGCCTCCGTCTTCTGTTCTGTGGTCGCGATCGTAGCCATGAATGTGTCCTCTCGAGTCTGCTGAATATGCCTTTTCGATGATAACTCCAATCTGCGGGAGGGAACTTATCTGTTCCCCATGGAACTATTGCATTGAAACTGCATGGCTTGGACGCTCACTGCAATCACGGTTGGGGCTGATAAGAAAATGCTTTAGCCTCAATGCAATGCATTCCCACACCCCGCGAAAGGTCCTCATTGACACGGATACGGCGTCTGATGATGCTGTAGCGCTTATCATGGCGCTCCGCTCGCCAGAAGTGAGTGTGCTTGCGATCACGGTCGTCGCCGGCAACGTCGACATCGAACAGGCAACGCAGAATGCCCTCTACACCGTCGAGCTTTGCGGTTCCACCGTTCCTGTCTTCATAGGGGCGGCCGCGCCCCTGATCCGCCCACTTGAAGATGCTGTCTGGTTCCACGGGCGCGACGGGCTCGGCGATCACGGGTACAAACCGGCTTCGCGCACCGCTGCAGCGGAATTTGCTGTAGACACCATCGTGCGCACGGTAGAAGCCAATCCAGGCATAGAGATCGTCACGCTGGGACCATTGACCAACCTGGCCCTGGCGCTGCGGCAATGGCCGCAACTGGCGGCTAACGTAAGCCGCTGCGTGGTCATGGGCGGGGCGCCCTGTTGCGAAGGCAACGTTACTCCGGCGGCCGAATTCAATTTCTGGGTGGATCCCGAGGCGGCGCGAGTGGTCCTTCGCTCGCAGTTGCCAATCGAGCTGGTCGGCTGGCAGCTCTCGCGCGGCGATGCAGTGGTGAACGCCGCCGAAACGAAAGAGATCCTCGCGCTGGGAACCAGCTTCGCGCACTTCGCAATACGCTCCAACAGTACCGCCGCCACTGCCTACAAAACGCAGACCGGGGAAGAAGGTATCTGCCTGCCCGATCCCACCGCGATGGCTATTCTGCTTGACCCGTCGCTAGCGCTCATTTCCTCTGACCACTACATGGACGCCCAGGTCGATAGCGGCATCACTCGCGGGATGAGCGTGATCGATCGCCTGGGTGTGGCGACGGATGCCAGAAATCGCGCCGTCTGGAGCGATGTCATCACCCAGGGACGCAAGCAAAAAGTCATCTGGAAAATGGACATCGCTCGATGGAAGCAGGCCCTGCTACGGGCACTCCGTTGAGATGGCGATGAACGTCATCTTCGACACCGACCCATCGCCCGATGATGCGGTGGCGTTTCTGGCCGCCCTTGCTTCTCCTCAAGACCTGCAGGTGCTGGCCATCACCACGGTCGCCGGAAACGTTCCCCTGGAGCTGACCTCGAAGAACGCGCGCAAAGCTCTGGAGCTCGCGCAACGGACTGACATTCCTGTCTATGCTGGAGCCGCCGCGCCGTTGGTGCGCCCGCTGGTCACAGCGGAGCATGTCCACGGGCGCACCGGTTTCGATGGCTATGACTTGCCTCAACCGCAAACACCGCTGCGGCCTGGGTTTGCTCCCGAGGCTATCGTTGACCTGGTCATGTCGCGGCCCGCCCACGACGTAACGCTTTGCTGCCTGGCTCCGTTAACCAATGTTGCCTTAGCCATGGCGCGTGAGCCGCGACTGGCCACGCATCTGGCGGGCATTGTGCTGATGGGCGGCGCCATGTCTGAGGGCGGCAACATCACCGCGGCCGCGGAGTTCAACTTCTACGTCGACCCGGAGGCCGCGGCGCGGGTCTTCTCCAGCGGCGCGGCCATCACCATGATTCCGCTGGACTGCACCCACCAGGCGCTGATCACCGATGAGCGCCTGGAAATGCTGCGCGTCGCGGCAACCCCGGTGGGCAAGGCCTTCTATCATCTGTTGGAATGGAACAAGCGCTTCGACCGTGCCAAGTATGGATGGGCCGGTGGTCCGCTGCACGATGCGACCGTCACCGCATATCTTCTGCAACCGCAATTGTTCGCCGGCCGCCGCGTTCGCGTGGATATCGAATGCGAAAGCCCTCTGACCTTGGGCGCCAGCGTGGTGGATTGGTGGAGTGTGAGCGGAAAGCCCGCGAACGCGATGGTCTTAAGGAGTATCGATGCCGAAGGCTACTTTCGGTTGATCTTCGGAAGACTGCTGCGACTTTAGCGACTGGTCCTTGATGAGTGCGAAAAGGAACCTTTGCGGGATTTATGAATGGCCGAGAAGCACATCAAGGTCGCGCCGGCCATGCACGACACGCAGGATAAGCACGTCCCCGTCTTCAACACAGTAAACGATGACATATTCGCCCACGGTCAGGCTGCGGCATCCAGGGCCAAAATCTTCGTCGCGGGGGCGTCCGATATGAAGGAAGCCGGCGAGAAGTAGGAAACGGTTCGTGATGCTGTCGATGAGGCGGCTAGGGCGGTTTCGCAATTGGTGTAAACGGAAGAGATAGGTTCTTCGTGGTTTTCTTCCAAGGAAAACCACACCTCGCGATCTTTATCAGGCTATAGTAATTGCGAAAGTGCCTTAGCAATCTCGATGCTGCCGCTTTCCTTCGCAGCGTAAAACCAGATGTCGTCAAGATCAGCTTCGGCACGTGGCGATACACGATGCGCCATTTAGCGAAGCGTGGGATTCAGTTCGGCCAGAAGGCGGGCGCGTCCCCGTTCCTTCACTTCCTGGGCGAGTTGCTGCATGGATTCCTGCGTGATAACGCGGCCTTCTCCACGAGCAAGCGAGGCCCTGGCGTCATCGAGTGTGAGAAGAAATTCCGCCCGTTGCCTCTCGCGTTCTTCCCACAGGGCAAGCGCCTCCTGCACGGCGTCTTGTTCTGAGTGCAGTCGTCCGCTTTCAATGGCGCGGCGGGCGAAAGCCTTTTGGTCGGGGGTGAGGTGTACGTCCATTGGCCTTTAGAGTAGGGGAATCCGCGGCCATGGGCAAGTCTGCACGTGCCCTATGCCTTTCGTGTTGCAGAACCTGAGGTGCCTGCGAGCTTCGGGGATCTCACTATTTGGCTGGAGGTGTCGGCCGATTAGTTTGCGGACCCGGCTGGGGCAACGAACGCAGAGAATTCGGAGCCGTCACCAGTTTTTGCAGCAGCGCCACAGGCAGCGTAGCCGTAACCACCGCGCGGTCGTTCTTGTGCTCAACGTCAGTGGAATTGAGCAGGTCGCGTATATCGGCATTGGTCATCGCTGAGGGCAGATTGTTTTCGGCCGCTCGGCCGATGGCGACTATGGTGTTCAACGCGTCGGATGAGACGCGTAGCAGCCAAATCCGTCGGGGCAATCTCTTCGATCCTCAGGTGCAAAGCGCCCCCCCAGCGCAGCGAACCGATAAACGTGGTGTTGAGCGCTACCGGAAAATGAAAGCCCATCAGGCTGATGCCATCGCTCTTGAGCGGCACGCTGATCTTTCCAATGCCCCAGGCCACCGAGAGCAAAGGCACCTCGGCGTAATGATCGGTGAGCAGGGAAGAGCCGGAAAAGGGCAGCGCCGAGGTGCGATAGCGGTCCAGCATGGAGTGGATCTGCTCCGGCGTGGGCGTGTTGGAGGCGGCCACCATGTCATAGCCAAGCAGGGCTACCCTGCACCGTGCGGCCGTGGCTCGGGATGTCGTAGATGGTATGTCCGGCATATTCCTCGGTCTGGGCGGCGATCGATCCCAGGTAAGCGCTGAGGCGTTTGCGGTCGAGGTGGCCGACAAAGATCTCGGAGTACGCCACCGCCCCATTCGGACCCAATGGGTTAGGCATGCGATGGAGGGCGAAGGCCACCTCGTCCAGATCGCGTTCGAATTCAAAGCCGGTGGCGTCGATAAACGATTGATACTGGGGGTCGTGCGGCTACCTGGTGCTGGTCGAAGTGGGTATAGGCGCGCAGCGGCCGCAGGTTGAAATAGAGAATGCAGTCAGATTCCGGAAGCAGCCTCGCGGCCTCGGGCGGGGCCTTGCGCCGCAAGTAAGCAGCCAGCGCCACCAGCAGGAGAAGCGAGCAAAACAATGATGATGGTCGCCTTGGTGCGCCTGGGCATGCGGGGTACGGTTTACCACCCTCATCAGTCGAGGAATGATAGCATCCAGAGCAGGGGATCGGCGAGTCAGCAAACGGAGCCTGGACCATCGGCAAATTGCGGAGCCCTTCCGCCCTGTGGTAACCTTGGCAATTGTGAACCTGCTGCGAGACCGGTGCCTAGGTCTTGTTTTTAGGGCGGGAAACACGGGTTGTTCGGGCTGGCGTAGCTCAGCTGGTAGAGCATCTGATTTGTAATCAGACGGTCGGGGGTTCAAGTCCCTTCGCCAGCTCCAGAGTTTCGTTTCGCCGGTTAGCATTTTTCCTATGGCTTTAGACCGAAGAGATGGTGTAGACGCGGCTTTTTTGTCAAGGAAAACCGCACCTCACTGCTCATAACAAGGACACCGTAATAGGAAAAATGCTTTAGGTCCCGCCGCAATCATTCCACACTGACGGTATTTTTCCTTTGAGCTGGCTGCGCGGGAAAGCGTCTGCGGAATGGGGTCGTGTGGATGATCTCCGGCTTCGCGGCGATTTTTTGTCAGGTCGGGAGCATTTCTGTCCCGGTCTGCGATTGTGCACAGGTGGCCGAGTGGTTAATGGCAGCAGACTGTAAATCTGCCGCTCCTTGGAGCTACGGAGGTTCGAATCCTCCCCTGTGCACCATGGGTTGGAACGCTGGGGTGGGCACGTGGAAACCGGGCCGCGGTCGCCGAGGCGTAAGTGGATCGCGTTAGGGATGCTGGTAGTCCTGGCAGGTTTGGCGGTGAAAACGATCGACCCGGGCAAGGTGCGCTCGGTGGTATTACTGTTGCTGGGTTTTTTCGCTTTGCGGATCGTGCTCACTGCGTTCGCTTCGCGATAGCATGGGTAAGGTTTTAGGGCTGATGTAGCTCAGTCGGTAGAGCACTCCCTTGGTAAGGGAGAGGTCACCGGTTCAATCCCGGTCATCAGCTCCAGAATTTGTTGTGGGTGTGTTTTTTGGTCAGCTCCAGAATTTGTTGTGGGTTGATCCTCATGTTGGTGTCACGGACGACTTTACAGGTGCGGAAAAACTCATGTTTTGTGTCAGGGCCACGACTTTAGTCGGGCCGTAAACGATGAGAAATATGACGGGCTTTAGCCCCTGAGATATTGCTTTTCTAGCTCGAGGCAGACCTTTTCGCGCAAGGCATGCTTTAGTTGCGGCCGTAGATAAAGGGCTGGTGAGGGCTTTAGCTGCGGTTACCGAGGGAAAGAACAGATGCTTTTACCCGCGGTATCCGCTTAGCCCCTGAGGTACGTTGGTTTTGGTCATGATTGGCGGGAGTAACTCAGTGGTAGAGTCACAGCCTTCCAAGCTGTTGGTCGCGGGTTCGATTCCCGTCTCCCGCTCCAAACTATTTTTTGTGTGAGTGCCTACAAAATGTTTGTCCAGGCAGTCTTACCAGTTAAGGACGAGTCGCACTTCGCCGCCGTCAAGGCGTCGCTTGAGCCCTTGTTCGTCTCCGGCAATGTGGTCGGGTTTTTAAAGCGGGTGCAGCGATCCAAGCTGCGGGTGCGGGATTTCGAGGGCTTGCTGCAGCGTGGACTGCTCGGTGCTGCTACAACCGAGGCTTACCAGGCACTCGGCGATTCCGACCGCGGCCAGGCGCGTGAGCTGTACCTTTCACTGGTGGAGAAAGTCACGCCGGAGCTGCGCGGCAGGTTTTTAAAGGTATATGCCTACTACTGAACTGGCGATTCCCGTGGCACGCGAAAGCACGTATATCGTGGTTTGGGAGTTCCAGGTCAAGGAGGAGTGCCAGGCGGAGTTTGTGGCAGCCTACGGGCCGGACGGAGAATGGGCCCGCCTCTTCCGCCGCTCGCCGGAGTTCCTGGGGGTGGAACTGGTGGGCAGTGTAGGCAATTCCGCCCGCTTCTTCACCCTGGATCACTGGAGTTCGGCCTCAGGATTGGATCTGTTTTTGGCCAACAACGCGACCGCGTACGACGTTCTGGACCGGCGGTTTACCGGTCTTACGGTGTGGGAGCGGCGGATTGGCGGCTTTCCCTGCGAGGCTTAACGGGAGTCGGCAAGCAACGAAGGGCACGGCTCTAGCCGTGCCGCAAAGGACTGAGCGGAAAAGGCTTTAGCCCCTGAGGTGCGTTTTTGAATGGTATGGGTCTTAGCCGAGCCGCACAGAAGTTAGGTGATGAGGCTGTTACGCTCCGGAACTGGCTTTGTGTCAGGGCACGACTTTAGTCGGGCCGTAAACGACTGAGAATACGACGGGCTTTAGCCCCTGAGGGAAAATCCCTCGGAATTTGTAGAGTTTGTTGGTTTAAGCAGGAGAGAGGGACGAGATGGCGAAGGAGAAGTTTGACCGGTCCAAGCCGCACGTGAACGTGGGGACGATTGGACACATTGATCACGGCAAGACGACGCTGACGGCAGCGATCACCAAGGTATTGTCGAAGCACAATCCGAAGATACAGTTTCGTTCGTTTGATTCGATTGACAATGCGCCCGAGGAGCGGGAGCGCGGCATTACGATTGCCACCGCGCACGTGGAGTACGAGACGGCCAACCGCCACTACGCGCACGTGGACTGCCCGGGCCACGCCGACTACATCAAGAACATGATCACCGGCGCGGCGCAGATGGACGGAGCGATCCTGGTGGTGGCGGCGACCGATGGTCCGATGCCGCAAACCAAGGAGCACGTTCTGCTGGCCCGCCAGGTAGGTGTGCCCTACATCGTGGTCTTTCTGAACAAGTGCGATGCAGTGGAAGACGAAGAGCTGACCGACCTGGTGGAGATGGAAGTCCGGGAACTGCTCTCGAAGTACAACTTCCCTGGAGACGACGTGCCGGTGATTCGCGGCTCGGCTTTGGGTGGGTTGAACGGCGAAGCGCAGTGGGAAGCCAAGATTGATGAGTTGATGGATGCGGTGGACAAGAATGTACCCTTGCCGGCACGTGCCATCGACCAGCCCTTCCTGATGCCGATTGAGGACATCTTCTCCATTTCCGGCCGCGGCACGGTGGTGACGGGCAGGATCGAGCGGGGCAAGGTCAAGGTTGGCGAAGAGTCGGAGATCGTCGGTTTCCGGGAAACCCGCAAGACCGTAGTCACCGGCGTCGAAATGTTCAAAAAGCAGCTGGATGAAGGACTTGCAGGCGACAACGCGGGTCTGCTGCTGCGCGGCATTGCCAAGGAAGACGTGGAGCGCGGGATGGTCCTGGCCAAGCCCGGGTCGATTACGCCGCACACCAAGTTCAAGGGCGAGATTTACGTGTTGAGCAAGGAAGAGGGTGGCCGTCACACGCCGTTCTTCAATGGCTACCGGCCGCAGTTCTACTTCCGGACTACGGACGTGACCGGGACGGCGAAGCTGCCGGAAGGCACGGAGATGGTGATGCCGGGGGACAATGTGCAGCTGGAGATTGAGCTGCATACCCCGGTGGCGATGGAAAAGGGCCTGCGTTTTGCCATCCGCGAGGGTGGCCGCACGGTAGGCGCCGGCACCATCAGCGAAATCATCAAGTAACCACCAACTTTCGGGAACCGGGTATCCAGGTCTTGTTTTTGAGGCCTGGGGTGGCCCACCAAGGCGGTTTATTCCAGGGTTTTTCTCCCGGAAGAGGCTGAGCAGCTTTTAAGGAAGGTAATTTTCAGGGACGTGAATCGCCCCGGAATCGGTTAGGATAGACTAATGCGTGAAATAATTACTCTACAGTGTCCGGAATGCAAAGAGCGCAATTACTCGACGACGAAGAACAAGAAGACGACCACTGGCCGGCTTGAGTTCTCGAAGTTTTGCAATCGCTGCCGCAAGCATACCGCTCACAAAGAAACAAAATAGCTCGGCGTTTGTTGGAAGCAACGACTGATTTTTTTTTGCTGCCTCTGGCTCCTTGGTACGGCTCGCTGTGATACGACATCGGTCAGGATCCCTTCACGACAGTATTATTGTCTGAAGCCGCCTGGTGGCTCGAAGGAGCCCACGAGAAGCTCATGAAGCTGTAGCGGAGCGTTGCCGTTTTGGCGTGGCAGAGATGCAGCACTTTGGTTTGAGGGGCGTAAGCTCAACGGTTAAACTGTCGGTCTCCAAAACCGAACTTGGGGGTTCGAATCCCTCCGCCCCTGCCAGTTCGTGAGTGTTCGTGATTACCCCGTGTGGCTAGGCGTGAGCCTGGGGAAGAAGGAAGCATTATGGCGAAGTCAACCACGGTAGTTCGCGATGAGAAGCAGAGTCCACAGCCAGAGAAAGCTGTGACCAAGGCAAAAGTTGCGGACAAGTTGGCGGAACGAGGGCAAGAGAGTCCTGGGCAGGGCAACCAGATCACCGGGATGTACACCAGGACTGCGGATTTTCTGAGGGATGTGCGCAGCGAGATGCGCAAGGTGGTCACCCCGTCGCGTGAGGAAGTACAGACCACGACGACGGTGGTGATTGTGACCGTGTTTGCCTTCGCTGCCTATTTCTATGTCGTGGATGCGGTACTAAGCCGTGCGATCCAGTCGTTGCTGCACTGGCTGGGCGGGGTACAGTAAGTGCTGAAAGAGAAATTAGAGAAATCGATGACGGAAGATACCAATCCGGAGACCCCGCCCCTCAACCCTGAGGAAGGGCTCACCCCGTCGGCCAACGAGCGTTTCAAGTGGTACATCATCCACGCCTATTCGGGCTTTGAACGCAAGGTGAAAGAGTCGATCGAGGGCCGGGTACAGGCCTTCGGCCTGCAAAACAGGATTGGCCGGGTCATGATCCCGACCGAGCCCGTGACCGAGGTTTTCAACGGGAAAAAGCGTACCGTCGAACGGGTCTTTCTGCCTGGTTACGTGCTGGTGGAGATGGACCTGGATAACGATCTGTGGCACGTGATGAAGAACACGCCGCGGGTGACGGGCTTTCTGGGCACCGGCGACAAGCCGGTCGCATTGAGCGAGCAAGAGGTCAGTTCGATCCTTTTCCGCACCGATGTCTCCAAAGACAAGCCGCGGATGAAGATCAAGTTCGAGAAGAACGAATCCGTCCGCATTACCGATGGCCCCTTCGCCAATTTCAATGGCGTGGTGGACGAGGTCAACGAGGACCGCGAGACGCTCAAGGTGATGGTAACCATCTTTGGGCGGTCGACGCCGGTCGAACTCGAGTTTGGCAAGGTAGAAAAAGTAGTTTAGTGCAGTGACTGTGTGACTGCCCAAGTGAATCGTTTTATGCGCTCTGTTTTGGGCGCTGCTTAGAAAGGTTATTGCGATGCCTCCGATTAAGAAAGTACAAACCCAGGTAAAGTTGCAGATTGAAGCGGGTAAGGCGACTCCGGCGCCCCCTGTAGGCCCGGCATTGGGCCAGGCGCAGGTCAATATCATGGAGTTCTGCAAGCAGTTCAATGCGCGTACGCAGAACAAAGAGATGGCCGGCCTGATCATCCCCGTGGTGATCACGGTTTACGTGGACCGCACCTTCACCTTTGTTACCAAGACGCCCCCGGCGGCGGTACTGCTGAAGAAAGCCGCCAATCTGGCCAAGGGCTCAGGCACCCCGAACAAAGACAAGGTGGGCAAAGTAAGCGAGGCCCAGGTGCTGGAGATCGCCAAGCAGAAGATGCCCGACCTGAACACGGTTTCCGTCGAGTCAGCGGTAAAGAGCATCAAGGGCACCGCACGCTCCATGGGGATCGAAGTCACGGCCTAGGTGTAGTTCCTCTCGATCCCTCCGTCGCGGAGGCCAAGGTGAAGCGCTGCCCTCCCCTTTGTCATCCCGACCGGAGCGAAGCGCAGTGGAGAGCCTGCCCTGAGCGAAGTCGAACGGGGACCTGCAGTTCCACTTTCCCCCTCGCCAATTTGTGAGGGAAGAAAATTGTGAGATAATCAAAAATGCGTCTTGAGCAGCAGGCAGACGCAAGTCAACGGTCGCGCAAGTAGCAACAGCGGCCCACACCACGGCGGGACAGCAGCGTCGTCCAGGCGGTGGAAGACAGAGGAAGCATGGCAAAGAAAATCAGCAAAAACATGGCGAAGGTGCGCGCCCAGGTAGAAGACCGGCCGTACTCGCTGCAGGACGCAGTTCCCCTACTCAAAAAAGTGCAATATGCCAAGTTCGACGAGACCGTCGACCTCACCCTGCGTCTCGGCGTAGACCCTAAGCATGCCGATCAGATGGTGCGCGGAACGGTCGTGTTGCCGCACGGGCTAGGCAAGACCAAGAAGGTAGCAGTGATCGCCTCCGGCGACCGCCTCCGCGAAGCGGAAGCAGCGGGCGCCGACATCGTCGGCGGTGAAGACATGGTAGAGAGGATCCAAAAGGAAAGCTGGACGGATTTCGACGCCCTGATCGCCACCCCGGACATGATGAAGTCCGTCGGCCGGCTGGGTAAGGTGCTTGGCCCCCGCGGCCTGATGCCCAATCCCAAGACCGGCACCGTCACCAACGACGTGGCGGCGGCGATCCGCGAGATCAAGGCCGGTAAGGTCGAGTTTCGTACCGACAAGACAGCCCTGGTGCATGTTCCGGTGGGCAAGCTCTCCTTCCCGCCGCAAAAGCTGATTGATAACGCGACCACGGTCATCAACAGCGTAGTCCGGGCCAAGCCGTCAGCGGCAAAGGGCAAGTACATCCGGGGCATTACGCTCAGCTCGACCATGGGGCCCGGGATCCTGCTCAATAGCGAGGTCGCTGAGGCGGCCGCTAAGCCCTAATTCGATTTTTGGTACGAATTTTATAAAGTTTTACCTACGCCGGCATCACCGCGCAGAACCCCTCCCCGACACGGCGAGGTGGGATAAAAGGCTGGTTTTATGGCACTTACGAAGGCGAAAAAGGCAGTACAGATCGATCATCTTGCGCACGAGCTGGAAGGCTCGACCAGCGCCATTGTGGGCACCTTTGCCAAGCTCACCGTCTCCCAGGACTACGAGCTGCGCAAGGTGGTTCGGACCGCGGGTGGCCGTTACCGGGTGCTCAAGAACAAGCTCGCAGCCCGGGCGTCCAAGGGAACCAAGGTAGAGCAGGCGCTGCAGGGGCTGAAGGGCGTTTCGTCGGTGGCCTATACCAGCGGCGATCCGGTAGTCCTGGCGAAAGCGCTCTCCACCTGGATGCAGGAGAACGCTGAGTTCACCTTCAAGCTGGGCATTGTCGACGGGCAAGTCATCACGGTGGAAGAAGTAAAGCGGCTGGCGACGATGCCGTCCAAAGAGGCGATCTTTTCCAAGCTGTCTCTTCCTCATCAATGCTCCGGCACAGCGTCTGGTAACAGTCATGAACGCGGCCGGCCGCGATCTCGCGGTGGTGATCAACCAGGCAGTCGAGCAAGGAAAGTTTGCCGCACGCCGCGGCGCCCAGCAAGCCGGCAGTCGCGGAAGCAGCGCCAGCCGTAGCGAAACCCGAAGTTGAAGCGCCGGTCGAGGCGAAACCTGAGGTAGCAGCAGCGCCGGTGGCTGAGACTCCAGCAGCGACGGCGACGCCCGAGGTGCCAGCGCCAGCCGAATCGGCTCCGGTGGCCGAGGCTCCCGCAGCAGAGGCACCGGTGGCTGAGACGGTGGCAGCAGAGGCCGAGGCGGCCGGGACCATCGAAGATTCGCAAACGGCAGCTGCGGCCACGGAGCCGCCTGTCGAGGGATAAGTTGTTGATTATGAAGGGTACGGGCTTCAAGCCCTGAAGGGTACGGCCTTTAGACCGTACGTTAATACTGCCGATGGACGGGGCTTTACAGGTTGCGAAAAACTCAGGTTTTGTGTCAGGGCCCGACTTTAGTCGGGCCGTAAATGGTTGAAAATACGACGGGCTTTAGCCCCTGAGGCATTGTTTCCCTGCCCGGGTGCAGGATTTTGCTGGGGTTCCCAGAAATTTGTTGAAACTGTGAAGGGATGCTTGGTCTGGGCATATCGGAAACCTTCGCGGCAGCAGTAGGCGAGGCTGTATAAGAGCTTCTGCTAGTAGCAACTGAGTATACGTGAGTGTTACCAAAGTTTTGTTCCAGTGGAGAGAAAAATGGCGGATTTGCAGCAGTTAGAAGATCAGATCGTTAGCTTGAGCCTGTTGGACGCGGCGGCTCTGGTAAAGAAGCTTGAAGAGCGGCTCGGTGTCTCGGCAGCAGCCGCAGCCCCGGTGGCCGTAGCTGGCGGCGGAGGCGGCGCTGCCGTCGCTGCGCCGGTTGAAGAGAAGACCGAGTTCACCGTCATCCTCAAGGATGCTGGTGCCAACAAGATCAATACCATCAAGGCAGTGCGGGAAGTGACCTCCCTCGGCCTGAAGGAAGCCAAAGACCTGGTCGATGGCGCTCCCAAGCCGCTGAAGGAGAACGTGAGCAAGGAAGAAGCCGAGACTGTCCGTAAGAAGTTCGAGGGCGTGGCTACCGTCGAAGTCAAGTAAAAAAATCGATTTTGTTCGATTAGCAAGTTGCGTGCCAAAGCAGGACGCGCTATCATTATTTTTAGCGCGTCTCTGCCAGGCATAGCTTGTTACCTGACCGAGCGGTTCTTTGCATGCGATTCTCTGTTAGAGATGGCAATCACTCGTATGCGATCTACTATTCCGGTGCATTCTGCGCCGGCACACACCTACGAAATGGGCGGCGGACATCGGGGTGTGGTGAACGATCTGCTGTAGGGCGGCGCACACGCGGCGTATTGGTATCAGCGGGATTCGAAAATTCTCATCTTGTCAAGTGCACAATTCGGTTGTGACGCTCGTGGGTAGCACTGTCCCCGCGAGCAGTCGGCGTCTCACCGCGCTGCGCTCTTGCCTGCCTGGCAAACCTCCGCTGCTGTCGATCGCATTAAGACCCCCACTTCACCCCAACCAGCTCGCTTGCTGGGTGGACTTGCCGTCCAGGGGCCACCGGGCAATTAAAACCTGACGTTCGCTTGTCAGTCAACATTGCCTAGCAAATAAAAGCGCAGTGTGTTCGCCGACACGAGGCGGCAAACACACGTCACCGCGCAGCAAAAACATCTGGGGAACCGCGAGACTCGGCCGGTACCCCGATTTGCAACACCTCGCGTCCCACGAGTCTCAGGAGTGAAGCATGCCGAACGAGCACCGCGCCATTCGTAGCCGTCTCGATTTTTCCAAGATCCCAACCGCTATTCAGATCCCGAACCTGATCGAAGTGCAGCGCCGCTCCTATGAGCGCTTTCTGCAGATGGATAAACTGCCCTCGGAGCGCGAAGACAACGGGCTGCAGTCCGTATTTGTCTCGGTTTTCCCCATCACCGATTTCCGCAATATCTCGCAACTGGACTTTGTGGACTTCTCCATTGGTAACTGGGAGTGCAAGTGCGGTCACCTCAAGGGACTGCATCACCTGCGTACCGCCTGCGTCAACTGCGGCGCCATGGTGATCACCGATCCCTTCCATCCGGGAGAGGTTCTCTGCCAGAAGTGCGGTACCTATAACAAGAACACCCCCGACTTTTGTAACAAGTGCGGTGATCCAGTCGGTCTGCAGTTGAAGTATGACCAGGCGGAGTGCGAAGAGCGCGGCATGACCTACTCCGCGCCGCTCAAAGTGACCGTTCGCCTCACCATCTACGACAAAGACCCGGAAACGGGCGCGAAATCCATTCGTGACATTAAGGAACAGGAAGTGTTCTTCGGCGACATTCCGCTGATGACGCAGAATGGCACCTTCATCGTCAACGGCACCGAGCGCGTGATCGTCAGCCAGTTGCACCGCTCGCCCGGCGTCTTCTTTGAGACGGCCAGCAACCGCACCTACTTCCTGGGCAAGATCATCCCTTACCGCGGTTCCTGGGTGGAGTTCGAGTACGACCAGAAGAACACCCTCTACGTGCGTATCGACCGCAAGCGCAAGTTCCTGGGCACCATCTTCCTGCGCGCCCTGGGTCTGCGCTCGGATGAGGACATCCTCAAGACCTTCTACCTGGCCGACACCATCAACGTGAAGGACGGCAAGATTTCCTGGCAGGTCAGCGAGGATACGGAGAAGGGAACCCACCTGTTGGGCGCCAAGCCGGCGCACGCAGTGGTGGTTAAGGGCGAAGAGATTGCCCACTCCGGACGCAAGATTACGCCCAGCATCCTCAAGGCGCTGCGCAACCACAAGGTCACCTCGGTAGAGATCGAAACCGCGGAGCTGGACGGTGCGATGACGCTGGCCGACGTGGTCGACACGACGACCGGTGAAGTCCTGCTCGAGGCCAATCATGAGCTGACCGCGGACAAAATCCACAAGATTACCGAGAGCGGCGTCACGTCGTTCCAGGTCTTCTTCCCCGACCGCGACGATGTGGGCAACATCATCACCAACACCCTTCGCCGCGACTCGGTGCGCAAGCCCGAGGAAGCGCTGATTGAGATCTACCGCAAGCTGCGTCCGGGCGATCCGCCGACCCTCGATACCGCCACCGCGTTGTTCGAAGGCATGTTCTTCGATCCGCGCAAGTACGACTTCTCGCGCGTAGGCCGGCTGAAGTTCAACATCAAGCTCTACGAGTCGCAGGACGCGACCCAGCTCGACAAGCGCACCCTGACGCCGGAAGACTTCTACGGGACCATCCGCTACCTGCTCAAGCTGCGCAAGAACATCGGCGTAGTGGACGACATCGATCACCTTGGCAACCGCCGCGTGCGCGCAGTCGGCGAGCTGATGGAAAACCAGTTCCGCATCGGCCTGGTCCGCATGGAGCGCGCCATCAAGGAAAAGATGAGCGTGTATCAGGAAATGTCGACAGCGATGCCGCATGACCTGATCAACGCCAAGCCGGTCATGGCGGCCATCCGCGAGTTCTTCGGTTCCTCGCAGCTGTCGCAGTTCATGGATCAGACCAACCCTCTCTCTGAGATCACCCACAAGCGGCGGCTTTCCGCCCTTGGGCCGGGCGGTTTGAGCAGAGAGCGTGCGGGCTTCGAAGTGCGCGACGTACACCCAACGCACTACGGCCGCATCTGCCCCATTGAGACGCCGGAAGGTCCGAACATCGGCCTCATCAGCTCGCTGTCGTGCTTTGCCCGCATCAACGAATACGGCTTCATCGAGTCGCCGTATCGCCGCGTGCGTGATGGTCACATTCTCGATTACGTGCAGGTCACGAATGCCGGCGAAAGCGGGCTCCGTGTCGGCGATCCTTTGGAAAAGAAGGAAGCGCTGCGGCTGAACGAGAAGCTGGCCGGCGAGCACAAGCGCGTCATTGAGTTCGATCCCTTCTCCTTCTATCTGTCAGCGTGGGAAGAGGATCGTCACACCATTGCCCAGGCCAACATTGAACTGGATTCGGCCGGTCACATCGTCGACGATCTGGTCAACGCCCGCCGCCAAGGCAACTTCGTGCTGGTGAACCGCGCGGAAGTGGATTACATCGACGTGAGCCCGAAGCAGTTGGTCTCGGTCGCCGCTTCGCTGGTGCCGTTCCTCGAGCATGACGACGCCAACCGCGCTCTGATGGGCGCCAACATGCAACGCCAGTCCGTTCCTCTGCTGGTGGCGGAAGCGCCGCTGGTCGGTACCGGGATGGAAGGCGTGACCGCGCGCGACTCCGGAGCCGTCATTCTGGCCAAGCGCAACGGCATCGTCGATTCGGTCGACTCTGAACGTATTATCGTCCGCGTGGAGGGTGAGCATCATCCCACCCAGCTGTCCCGCGAAGTCGGTTCGGATATCTATCAGCTGATCAAGTTCAAGCGTTCCAACCAGAACACTTGCATCAATCAGAAGCCGATTGTTCGCCAGGGCGACCGGGTGATCAAGGGGCAGGTCATCGCCGATGGTCCTTGCACCGAGCAGGGCGAGCTGGCCCTGGGCCGCAACGTACTCGTGGCCTTCATGCCGTGGCGCGGTTACAACTTCGAGGACGCGATCCTGATTTCCGAAAAACTGGTCCGCGACGATTACTACACCTCGGTGCACATCGAGGAGTTTGAAATCGAAGCCCGCGACACCAAGCTCGGACCGGAAGAGATCACGCGCGATATTCCCAACGTCTCCGAGTCGGCACTGCGTGACCTCGACGAAAGCGGAGTCATCCGCATCGGCGCCAAGGTCAAGCACAACGACATTCTGGTCGGCAAGGTAACGCCCAAGGGCGAAACCCAGCTCACACCGGAAGAGAAGCTGCTGCGCGCCATCTTCGGTGAAAAGGCCGGCGATGTTCGCGACGCCTCTCTGACCTGCCCTCCGGGTATCGAAGGCACCGTGGTCGACGTCCGCATCTTCTCCCGCAAGGGTCAGGAGAAGGACGAGCGCGCCAAGCTGATCGAAGGCGAGCAGATTGCCAAGCTCGAAAAGAACCTGGCTGACGAAATCCGCATTCTCACCGACGAGCGGTTGAAGCGTTTGGAATCGATTCTGGGCGGCAAGGAAGTGCTGGCTGACCTGCACGACGAGCGCACCAACAAGCGCCTCATCGTGAAGGAACAGATCATCGATCGCGATACCATCGAGCGCATCTCCACCCGCAACCTGAAGCGTATTCGCTACGCCGACAAGGATCCGCGAGTGAACGAGCAGATCGACGAGATCGAGGAGATGACCTCACGTCAGATCGATGTGCTGCGCAAGATCACCAACGAGAAGATCGGCAAGCTGCAGAAGGGTGATGAACTGGCGCCAGGCGTGATCAAGCTGGTCAAGGTCTACATCGCCATGAAGCGCAAGCTGTCGGTGGGCGACAAGATGGCCGGCCGCCACGGGAACAAGGGCGTCATTGCCCGCATTCTTCCCGAGGAGGATATGCCCTATCTGCCCAACGGTACGCCGGTGGAGATCGTTCTCAACCCGCTCGGTGTTCCTTCGCGTATGAACGTGGGTCAGATCCTGGAGACACATCTGGGCTGGGCCGCACATCAGCTGGGCGAAAAAATTGCTGAAGTTGTCCAGCGCAATCACGACGCCAACGAGGTTCGCGCCATGGTGACCGAGCGCTTTGCCAACACGGCGACGCTGCGGCAACTGCTGGAACTCGACGACGAGATGCTGTTACGGGTCGCGGCGGGCATGAAGCAGGGCATCTGGTTCGGTACCGCCGTATTCGACGGAGCCAAGGAAGCAGAGCTCAAAGCGCTGTTGGCCGCAGCAGAACTGCCCAGCTCGGGCAAGACGCCGCTGTTTGACGGCATGACGGGCGAGGAGTTCGAGCAGCCGGCAACGGTGGGCTACATCTACATGCTGAAGCTTTCCCACCTGGTCGACGACAAGATCCACGCTCGTTCGATCGGACCGTATTCGCTTATCACGCAGCAGCCGCTGGGTGGCAAGGCGCAATTCGGCGGACAGCGTTTCGGCGAGATGGAAGTGTGGGCCCTCGAAGCCTACGGCGCTGCCTACATCCTGCAGGAGCTGTTGACTGCCAAGTCCGATGACGTCTATGGCCGTACCAAGATCTACGAGGCCATCGTCAAAGGCGAGGCGGCCATCGAGCCTGGCGTTCCAGAGTCGTTCAACGTGCTGATTCGTGAGTTGCAGTCCCTCTGTCTCGATGTGGAATTGATCAAGCAACCGGAAAAGAGACTTCCGGCGCCGGCTGTCGCAGCGGCGGACTAAGGGGAAGAAGAATAGGTGATCCCGCAACCTCGATTGCTTTCGAGGTTGCGGGAAAACTGGGTTTTGTATCAGGGCACGAATAGATGATTCTGCAACCTCAATTGCTTTAAAGGTTGCGGAAAAACTAGGTTTTGTATCAGGGCACGAATAGATGATTCTGCAACCTCAATTGCTTTAAAGGTTGCGGAAAAACTAGGTTTTGTATCAGGGCACGACTTTAGTCGGGCCGTAAGAGATCCAAAACTTCAGGGCTTTAGCCCCTGGGTCGTTTCCCAGGTTTCTTAAAATCAAGATCTGTCCTCAAGCAATCGCTCCCGGGGAGGACAGGTCGAGCAGATTCATCCCGGGATCGTAGCCGGCACGCTTCAGAGCTAATGACCTGAAGCAAGGTGCCAAGGAGGGTCGTCTTGTACCGTTCCAGCCCATTTGAACTGACCAGCCCTATTACCGATTTCGATGCCATCCGCATCTCACTCGCCTCACCGGAAAAGATCCGCAGCTGGTCGCATGGCGAAGTGACCAAGCCGGAAACCATCAACTACCGCACCTTCAAGCCGGAGCGCGATGGACTCTTCTGCGCCCGCATCTTTGGCCCCGTCACCGATTGGGAATGCCTGTGCGGCAAATACAAGCGCATGAAGCATCGCGGAGTCATCTGCGACAAGTGCGGCGTCGAAGTCACTCTCTCCAAGGTTCGCCGTGAGCGCCTGGGCCACATCGAGCTCGCGTCCCCCTGCTCGCACGTCTGGTTCTTCAAGGGACTACCGTCCCGCATCGGCCACCTGCTCGACATCTCCCTGCGCGACCTCGAAAGCGTTCTCTACTTCGAGAGCTACGTAGTAGTCGATCCCGGCGACGCGCCGGTGAAGGAACGCGAGATCATCAAGGACGAAGCCCGTTTCCGCGAGCTCGACACCCAATATCGCCCCACCGGTTTCAAGGGCATGATGGGCGCCGAAGCCATCAAGGAGCTGCTCAAGCGCGTCGTAGTCGACGAGCTGGCCATCGAGCTCCGCGAGCGCATGAAGACCGAGACCTCGCTGCAGAAGCGCCTCAAGTACGCCAAGCGTCTGAAGGTAGTCGAGGCATTCCGCAAGTCCGGCAATAAGCCACAGTGGATGATTCTTGACGTGATCCCGGTCATTCCCCCGGAACTGCGTCCCCTGGTGCCGCTGGATGGCGGCCGTTTCGCGACCTCGGATCTGAACGATCTGTATCGCCGCGTCATCAACCGCAACAACCGCCTCAAGAAGCTGATGGATCTCCATGCGCCCGAAGTGATCGTGCGCAACGAGAAGCGCATGCTTCAGGAAGCGGTAGACGCCCTGTTCGATAACGGCCGTCGCGGCCGCGTCCTGCGTGGCGCCAACAACCGTCCGCTGAAGTCGCTCTCCGATACCCTCAAGGGCAAGCAGGGCCGCTTCCGTCAGAACCTGTTAGGCAAGCGCGTCGACTACTCCGGCCGTTCCGTCATCGTGGTCGGTCCCGAGCTCAAGCTGCACCAGTGCGGCCTGCCCAAGAAGATGGCGCTCGAGCTGTTCAAGCCCTTCATCTATCACCGGCTGGAACAGACCGGGCACTGCACGACCATCAAGCAAGCCAAGGAAATGGTCGAAATGCAGGAGCCCATCGTTTGGGACATCCTGGAAGAGGTCATCAAGGACCATCCAGTACTGCTCAACCGCGCCCCTACGCTCCATCGTCTGGGTATCCAGGCCTTTGAGCCGGTGCTGGTAGAAGGCAAGGCAATCAAGATCCACCCTCTGGTCTGCACCGCGTTCAACGCAGACTTCGACGGCGATCAGATGGCCGTGCACATTCCGCTGTCGCCCGAAGCCCAGGTCGAAGCCAGCGTGTTGATGCTGGCCTCGCACAACATCCTGTCGCCCGCCTCCGGTCAGCCGATCACCGTGCCCACGCAGGACATGGTCCTCGGTCTCTACTACCTGACCAAGGCCAAGAAGGGTGGCAAGGGTGAAGGCCGTGTCTTCGCCAACACCGAAGAAGTGCTGATGGCGCTCGAGGCGAAAGAGGTCGAAACACTGACCCCGATCCGTCTGCGCTTCACCGGGCCGGTGCTGGACATGACCACCGCCTACGACGATCAGGACCTCACCCACACCGAGCCGGTGATGTACGACAAGCAGTACATCTCGACCACGGTGGGCCGCGCCATCCTGAACGATTCGCTCTCCGACGGCATGCCTTATGTCAACGGCCTGCTGAAGAAGAAGGGCATTGGCCAGCTGGTGAACTACTGCTACCTGAACCTGGGTCTGGAAGTGACGGTCAAGATGCTCGACCGCATCAAGGATCTTGGCTTCGCCTACGCCACCCGCAGCGGCTTGTCCGTCGGTCTGGATGACATGGTCATTCCCGACACCAAGTACACCGTGGTGCGCGATGCGGAAAAGCAGGTCATCGCCGTGCAGCAGCAGTACCTGGACGGCGCCATCACCAATGGCGAGCGCAACAACAAGGTGATCCAGATCTGGTCAGCGGTAACCGAGAAAGTTGCCGATGAGATGTTCGACAACATGAAGAACGCCGACAAGGAAGGAGCCATGAACCCGATTTACATCATGGCCGACTCCGGCGCTCGTGGTTCCAAACAGCAGATCCGTCAGCTCTCCGGCATGCGCGGCCTCATGGCCAAGCCTTCCGGCGAAATCATTGAAACGCCGATCACCGCTAACTTCCGTGAAGGTCTCACCGTGCTGCAGTACTTCATTTCCACCCACGGCGCTCGTAAGGGCCTCGCGGATACGGCATTGAAGACGGCAGACTCGGGTTACCTTACCCGCCGCCTCGTCGACGTGGCCCAGGACGTCATTGTCAGCGAGCAGAATTGCGGTACGGTCGAAGGCATCTACGTAGGTCCCATCGTCGAATCCGGCGAGATCATCGAGCCGCTGCGCGACCGCATCATCGGCCGTGTCTCGCTCGAGAAGATCAAGGACTTCGAAGGCCAGGTGATCGTCGATGTGAACCAGGAAATCACCGAGGAGTTCGCCAACGCGATCCAGGGTGCTGGTATCGAGAAGGTGAAAATCCGTTCCGTGTTGACCTGCGAATCCAAGCGCGGCGTCTGCATCCTCTGCTACGGACGCAACCTTGCTTCCGGCCGCATGGTGGAGTTGGGTGAAGCAGTCGGTGTGATCGCGGCGCAGTCGATTGGCGAGCCGGGAACACAGCTGACCATGCGTACCTTCCACATCGGCGGTACCGCATCCCGTGTTTCCCAGCAGTCCTCACTCGATGCCAAGAACCACGGTACGGTTCGCTTCCTCAACATGCTCACCGTGCGCGCCAAGTCGGGCGATCTGGTGGCCATGAACCGGTCGGGCGCCATCGCGGTTCTCGATGAACGTGGCCGTGAGAAGGAGCACTACCAGGTCGTCTACGGCGCCAAGCTCAAGGTCGAAGACGGCGCCCAGGTGCAACTCGGGCAGGTACTGGTCGAGTGGGATCCTTACACCTTTGCCATCCTGACCGAAATCGGCGGCACCATTCAGTTCAAGGACCTGCAGGAAGGCATCACCCTGAACGAAGAAGTCGATGAAGTGACAGGCCTGTCGCGTCTCGTGGTTGCGGAAGCAGCCGACGAGAAGCGTCAGCCGGCCATCGTCATCAAGGGTACGGGCACCAAGGGCAACAAGCGTTATCTGATGCCCAGCCGTGCTCACCTCATGATTCAGGATGGCGACGAGGTCTTTCCTGGCGACGTACTGGCCAAGATCCCGCGTGAGACGACCCGTACCAAGGACATCACCGGTGGTCTGCCGCGCGTGGTCGAGCTGTTCGAAGCCCGCAAGCCGCGTGAAACCGCAATCATCAGCGAGATCGATGGTGTGGTGAAGTTCGGTGAAGTGGCCAAGGGTCAGCGCAAGATCTACGTAACCGCGGACAACGGCGAGGAGAAGGAATACTCGGTACAGCGTGGTGTGCACGTCAACGTGCAGGAAGGCGAGCGTCTGAAGGCCGGCGAGCCTTTGATGGACGGTCCGCTGAACCCGCACGACATCCTGGCCGTACTTGGCGAGAAGGAGCTGCAAGGCTATCTCGTCAACGAAATCCAGGAAGTCTACCGCTTGCAGGGCGTGGCGATCTCAGATAAGCACATTGAGACCATCGTGCGCCAGATGCTGCGCTGGGTGAAGATCGAGGAAGTCGGCGACACGTCGTTCCTGCTGGAACAGCAGATCGACAAGTTCCGCTTCCGCGAAGAGAACGAGCGTGTGATTGCCAAGGGTGGCAGGCCGGCGATTGGCCGTCCGCTGCTGCTGGGCATCACCAAGGCCTCGCTCTCGACCGACTCCTTCATCTCCGCGGCCTCCTTCCAGGAGACCACGCGTGTTCTCACCGAAGCCAGCATCAACGGCTCGGTAGACAGCCTGCGCGGCCTCAAGGAGAACGTCATCGTCGGTCGCCTCATCCCGGCAGGAACGGGCATGGAGTACTACCGCAACATCCAGCTATCGCAGGAACTCGAAGAAGCCGCTGCCCGCGTGCAGCAAGAAGTAACGGCCGCCTTCGAGGAAGCCGAGCGCGAGTTGGAGTTGATGCGGCAGGAAGGCGAAGCCGAAGAAATGGCAGCCGAGTAACTCAGCATCATCCGTCAAACCACAAAGGCCGCGAGCAATCGCGGCCT
>CAVVBS010000015.1:0-1123517 GCA_963746595.1 uncultured Acidobacteriaceae bacterium | reverse complement strand
CGCGATGCCGATCATGAGGCTGCCGATTTTGAATCGCCAGCGGGGTCTTAGGACGGTGGTTGCCATCGTATCACTCTTACATTTTTGGACAGTCCCGTTTGCGGCTCCGCGCCGCCGACTTGATCAAAGCCTAACCCCTAAACCTAGCCTTTTGTCTTGATGAAACCAGACATTCCCGGCTCGCGAGTCGAGGTGCACTCCGCATACCCAGTCGTCGATGCCGAGCTCGCCTTTGTGATGTCTGCCGAAGCGTGAATCGCGGGTGGATTCGTATCACGCAGCTCCTCTCTCTGATCATCGTGGAATTTAGCTTCCAGGCGTTCCCGCAGCAGTGCTTCCATTCCGTATAACTTCTAGTTGTCCTGCCGGTACGACCATCCACCTCCAAGATCCACATTCAAGTTCGATCCCACGATCGGGCTATTGGGGTTCGGAGTCCAATCCGGTTGTGCCCGTACAAACCCGGACGGCCCGTTAGGGTTCGAGTCGATCATCACGCCGACATTACCTGAGACGGGATCGACGGCCGCCGCCGACACCACGAACACGCCGGGCGGCGAGGAAAGACGACCGGCTTTCCGGCTGCGACCTGATCGGCGAGATGCTCCATCGTCGGCCGCGCGGCCAGAAGGGCCAGCAGGTTGAGCGGCCAGCAGGTCGAGAGCGTCGCAATTGGCAAGACCGCAAGCAAGAAAACCGCGAATCCCGCCGCGTCCCGACTGCGCGGCGACAACCATTTCTGGCGTGAGTACAAGGATGCCAGGCCACACCGAGCGCGAGGATTGTCGGAATGCCAACAGCGATCAGCCCGAGGAAAATCGCGAAGTGCAAACTGGAACTCGGAACGATACAAGACAGAGCCGTCAGGAGGTTAATCGAGATCGCCACGCCCCAAAAGCAATAGGCCGCCAGACGCAAGTGCCGACGGTGCACGAACCACTGGGCGATGCCGACGGCAGCGCACGGCATCGAAAACGCGACGACGGTCAACGAAAATGTCGCAGGCAATGACAACAGGCCCGCCATCACCGCGATCGCGATCATGATACGTCCGATCGTGAAACGTGCGCGGGGCGATTTTGCGAACGGGTCTTCCAAAACCCAGACCGGCTCTTCTTGATTCGAAGCGGAGGATTCCGCAGATGACGTGATCGTGGTTTCGCATCGGAATACAGCAAGTGAGAGCCAGTCTTATCTGTACCGGCTGCGACAATTATACCTCGGCTCACGGCTGAATGGCGTTTGTCCAGCCGGGATCTTAGCTTCTGCGATCGCTATCCCGGCACCTTAGTATTGCCGGTGCCCGGAATGGGGATAGACTAAATCGAGTCGTGATTCGGGCGAGGGTCTTCGAGGCGGCGGTCGATGGCTGTTCCATTTCCGGAGCGAATGCGCACGATGCGCCCCGCTGTTTGTTAACGTGTGTATCGGGGTATGCTTCGCGATTGGATTCGATACGAGCCCGGTCATGGCTGTCATCGGCGACGATCCGCCGAAGGTCAACAGCTCTCTCACGTTTCTCGCCCACGCGGAAACCATTTACGTTAACGTCGACAACGAGCCGTTGACCGCCTGGGTGAAGCCGATTTTTGCCGTGCTGGATACGCGGTTTGCGGCGCCACCAAACCGCAGACCGTTGTGGTGGAGGTGACGCTCCATCCCGACCGGCCGGCGGACGTTTTCGTGGCGGCCAGGCCCGCGCTGTCGGATTCCGACACGAAGGCCGTGGTCACGCGGCTGACCCGGCGACATCGCCGCACACACGGGTCGTGGACGGCACGTTTCAGATCGTGGCCAAGATCAACGGTGGAACTCCTGACGACTCGGGGCCGCTGACCCCTCCGCTCCCGAAACTCGGCGATCGCAAGCTCGCGGAGTTCCGGCCGGCAAACACGGCCAAGAAGCTCGCTATGCTCAAGACGTGGGCTCGCGTCGAGGCTCTTCCGCTACTCGCCGAATTCGCACGCCGGCGGGATAAGCCAAAGGACGGGGCAACCCGCGCGCTGGGCAAGGCGCTGACGGCACTCAAGTCGCGATGGGCCGGTCGACGTCGCGGCGTTGACCGAGAGAAACCCCGACTTCTGGCGGGCTTCCATCGAGGCCTCGAGGAGACGCATTGGTCCCCTGCCGTGTGGGTTGCGCACTTGTTCGCGAACGGCCAGATCGGATTTGCCGGCCGAGATTGCCAACGCCGTCGCTCCGTTTCAGACGCGACGATTTTGGTTCTAGCGATGTGCTCCGCGACTTTCGCTGGAGATTGCAAGTATTCGACGAGGATGTCGATAGAACGCATTCGGAAGGGCATCGCACTCAATGACCAGGGCCATTTCGACGCGGCGCTGAAGATTTACGAGGCCGTTTTGAATGACGATCCGAATTCCGCCTGGGCTCTTTATGAGCGGTTCCAGACGATCCTGGCGCGCGGGCTCAAAGCCCAGCGCCCGAAAACAAAGCGATGGAAGCGTGGCCCGCGACCCGCAAGTCAATCCTTCGGGCAGACCCACTCTATGCGTCAATGGCCTCCGCCGAAGGCCCTGACGAGCTTACGACTTTCTGCTTCGCAAGGAAACCGAGACGCTTTTCAAGGACCGCGATCAGTTCGGTCGCGACGTCGTCCGGTACGCCGATATCGCCCTCGACCTCGGACAGCCCGGCTTCGCCGCGCTCAATTACTGGAACGCCTACCGCTCGCTCGAGCCCAAGGTCGTACGGCAACCGAAACCTGATCGAAGACTTTCTCTACTGCCTGGAACGACTGGGCATCAAGGACATCAAGCAAAACTTCCGGGGCGACCACGTGGTCGAATTCAAGCGAATCGATGAGGAACGCGCGAATCGCAAGCGAGAGATGCTGAAGGACAAATAGCCACGAGAGTCGTGCGGTGCCTGGCGGGCTTAAGCCTCGCGTAATCTTCAGACTCCCGCTTGTTTCGAGGCCCCTTCCTGGTTCCCACGCTCCGCGTGGGAATGCTTTTCCCGACGCTCCGCGTCGTTTCCGGTGGGCCAAGGCTTTGCCGATCGAGCGGACGCAGAGCGTCCCAGACAGCGCGTCCCCACGCGGAGCGAGGGAACGAGGATCCGCCACTCCACCAAGGCGGCAATCGATGCTTTCTCGTTCCCACGCTCCGCGCGGGAATGCTCTCTCCGACGCTCCGCGTCCTTGCCGGCGGGCCGAGGCTTTCTCGTTCCCACGCTCCGCGTGGGAATGCTCTTCCCGACGCTCTGCGTCGTTTCCGGTGGGCCGAGGCTTTGCCGATCGAGCGGACGCAGAGCGTCCAGGACGCCGTCCCCACGCGGAGCGTGGGAACGAGGAAGATTGCGGTCCTCGCTTACGCTTCGGGTTGGTGTAGAATCCGACCGCGTGGGGTATATCTTTCGACTCCTCGCTCGATTCAAGGCCCCTTCATATCCGCCTCGAACCGGCTCCACGGCCCGCATTTCATGTCCTTGAGCAGCCCGCGCATCCATTCGTATTCCTTGTGTTCCTTCAGGAACTCGTCGGCGATGAAGTCGGACCCGTGGTGGCCCATCTGGCCCCAGAATGCCATCTTGCCGGCGAGCGTGCCGTCGATCACCTTGGACTGGACGGTTCCGCCGGGGTAAAACGGTCCCCAGTCCCACTCGGGCACGCCGCGCGGCGAGATCTCGACGCGGCCGCAGAGCGTCCGCTCGTTGGCGCCGTGTTGTCCGCGTGATCACGTCGAAGTCGTCGTTCTCGAACGCCTTGGCCAGATCGAGGTCGATCTTTCCCTTGTGCTCGGCCATCAGCTGCTTCCCAGCGCGACCTTGCGGGCGTTGGGCGACGAGTCTTTCTTGGTCGTGATCGAACTTGGTTTCTTCCTTGCAGACCTTGTCGGTCACGGGAAAGTTGGCACCAAAGAAGCAGCCGTCGCTGGTCCGCTTGAGCGCGTGGTTCTTGAGCCCGAGCTCGAAGAGGGCGATCTCGCCCGTCTTGTTGTCGCCGATCAGCCAGTCGTTGGCATAGCCGCCGTTGTTGCCGTCGAGCATGATCCGGACGAAGTCGTCGATCGACCGGCTGTACTGGAGCGCCTTCCGCGCACGGACGAACTCGGGCTTGCCGGCGGGGTCCCAGCCCTCGAATTGAGTGATCGTCGTCTCGGTGACCATGATCCCGGCCGAGTTGACGCCGAAATCGTCGTCGCTGGCGATCACGCCCGGCAAGCCGTCCATGATGAATGCGCGAGCCCTGTCGCCGGCTTGATGTCGAAGACGATATTCCAGCGCGTGCCGACGACGTAATTGGTCCAGGCGTTGTGGCCCATGACGATCCGGCCGTCCTTGGTGTAGCTTCCCGTGGCGATGAACGCGCTGCAGTTGCCGGGAGCGTGCGTGGCCGGCGTCTTCCCCTCTTTCTTGTCGAGCCAGGGAACGTAGTAATAGGGCAGCTCCTGGTTGGCGTTGAGCGCGACCAGGTCCCATCGGTCGGCCTCGACGCCCTTGGCTTTCAAGCCGGCGACAATCCCGTCGATCTCGCGCCGATATTCGGGGTCGATGCCGCTCCAGAGCATCTTCTCGGACGCCTGGCGGTAGAAGCTCCAGTCGCGCTTGGTCGACTTCTCCAGGTAAGGCTTGATGACCCGCAGAAGTCGGCGATCTCGTCGGCGAGCAACGACCGTGCTGAAAGCCGATCTGCTCGGGCGAGCCTTCGAGGTGGACGTAGATCCAGCCGTCTCGCTCGAAACGATAGCGACCTGTGCTCGCCGGAGCCGATGCGAGCAGTTGGCGGTTCACTGCCAGCCGCCGCGCGGCCGGCGTCTCATCGCGAGTGCGACCGCCAGAGCAAGCCAAGCGGCAAGAATGCGAACATGGTCGGTGTCGACCTCCGGTTCGCGGGTCTCTCTGATGATGTCTCCCTGGGATCGATGCAACTCTACTGGGGATCGAGGCCGGTCGCAACAGGCGCTCGCGACGAGCGGTCTGCGACTCTGGCCGAGCAAGCCAGACCGACGCATGGCACGCACGCGGTCGATCAGCGAGTTCGCACCGGCGGCCAGACGTCGTAGGTTTAGATCGAGCAATCAGGCGACGACGCAAACGCCATCGTGAGCCATGCGAGAGAAAACGCGGCAAACGGGTTGATCGTAGCGGCGAGTGGGAGAGGGCGAGATGAATGCCTCGGTCCGGATGGTCTGCGGGGGCTGTCTGCGAAGTGTGGAGGTCAGCTCGGCGAGCGGCCGAAAACGCGGCGAATCGATGCCCGTATCTGCGGCGGGCTTGATCGACAGTCATTCGAGCCAGAGTCGATCGCCGAGCGAGGACGGCGAGGCGTCGACAGTGACGTCCCCGCCGCGCAGCTGACGGACATCGGCGAGACGATCGACTGGGTGAAGACCTGGGAGCGGGGATCGCTCGGCTCGCTTGGGGCGATTTCAACTGCGGGAACGGCTGGGAGACGGCGGTTTCGGCCAGGTTTTTCGGGCCTATGATCCCAGGCTCGATCGCGACGTGGCGGTGAAGGTGCTCAAGCAGCCCAATCCCAGTGAGCGGGTCATGGAGCGGTTCTTTCGCGAGGCCCGGGCGGTGGCGCGGCTCGACCATCCCAATATCGTGGCCGTTCATGACGCGGGCTTTGATGACGGCCGGTGCTGGGTTGCCTATCAGCTCGTCGGCGGACGACCCCTCTGGTGGTATCGCGACCATCATCGGATGGACGCCGACGACGGTGGCCCGGATCATCGCGCGATCTGGCCGATGCGCTCGATCATTCCCATCAGATGGGGGTCGTGCACCGCGACCTCAAGCCGGCCAATGTGCTGATCGACGACCAGGGGCGGCCGCGGCTGATCGATTTCGGATTGGCCCGGCGATTCGACTTCGAGTCGGACCTGACACGCGAAGGCGCGATCGTCGGAACGCCGGCCTACATGAGCCCGGAGCAAGCGCTGGGCCAGAGCCGGCAGGTCGACGAGCGGAGCGACGTGTATAGCCTGGGCGTGATCTTTCACGAGCTGCTCTACGGGCGCCGTCCCGATGAGCCGAGCGCACTGCCGCACCGACGAAGTCACGGGGAAAGCCCGGCGACTCCGCGGTCGATTCGGCCGCGGTCCCGTCGGCGGTCGACCGATTCAGCCATTCCCGTGGCCCTCAAAAGAATCTGCTCCCGGGCCACGGCCCAGGACCCGGCGGCGCGGCACCCGACGGCCCGTGCGCTGGCCGATGAGCTCGAGCAATGGCTGCAGGAGCAAAGAACGACCGGGCGAATCAGCTGGTCGCCGTCAGTGCGCCGCACGAATGACGTCGCCGGGATCGCCGCTTCCTGATCGTCCTCGCGACACTGGCGGCGGCCTGATCGTGTGGGAAAGCCGGCCAGGCACGCTCGACGGTCGAGCCCGACCCCGGCTCGACCATTCGCCAGCCCCAGGCGGCGGTCTCGGCCCGACGGACAAACCGGGGGAGGCCGTCACGTTCGTCGGCAACCGGGCTCCGTCGCTACCACCTGCCCACTGCTCGTCACGCGACTGTCGATCAAAGCGGATAACCGAGTCGATCTTGAGAGCGCGAGCGGCAAGCCGCTGCAAGGAACTTCAAGCCTTGCAACCATTGCCATCCCGAATCTGGCCGGCGCAGTCTCGCTCTCGCGGACGCGTGCGGAACGGGCGAGATCGGCCGAATGAGCGCTGTACGCTGCGGACAGGTCCGGTCGATCGACTTGCACACGAGCTCGCTGAACTGATGCCCGGACCAGACGCGGCCCGGTTGACCGTGCCCGCCGCCAGTCGATACTGTTAGCCGATCAGCGTGAACCGCCGGGCGCGGCCGACGGTCGAATCGCCGGCTTGGGGTGCGTGATGGAGATCTTCATCGTCGTCTTGGCGGCAACCGGAGTCGGCGGTCGCCGCTTACATGTTCTGGCGCTGGCGGTCTGCGCTCGCCGAGGTCGCCAGCGGCCTGGAGGCGCTCGGCGCGCGGGAGAAAGTACGCCCGGTCTTGACCATGGCGCGGGGCCCGGTCGGCAGGCTGGTCCGGGCGTTCAACGCGGCCGCGAATGAAATCGAGGCCCGGACCGCCGGGCTCGATCAAGACCGGCAGCAGCTTCTCGTGGTTCTGGGAGCGATGGCCGAGGCCGTGATCGCCGTCGACCTCCGCCGCCGCCTGCTCTTCGCCAACGCCAGCGCCAACAGACTCTTTGGTCTCGACGCGACCTCGGTCGGCCGTCTGGTCCCGGAGCTGATCCGCAGCCCTCAGGTCCAGGATGCCGTCGAGGCGACGCTTCGCCTGGCCGTTCCCGCCGCTTACGAAGGAGAGCTCACCCTGCCCGGTCGCGATCCATCCCAGCGCGGCAACAACCGGTTTCTCTCGGTGCGCGGCAACCCCCTGCCGGGCCAGCCGTCGACGGGGGCCGTCTTCGTCTTCCACGACGTGACCGAGCTCCGCCGGCTCGAGCGGATGCGGCAAGACTTCGTCGCCAACGCATCCCACGAGCTCAAGACGCCACTCGCCTCCATCAAGGCCTATACCGAAACCCTCATGGACTGGGCCCTTTACGACGAGACCGTCAACGCCCGGTTCCTCAAGCGAATCGATGAGCAAGCCGAGCGGCTCAACCAGTTGATTCTCGACCTCTTGAGCCTGGCCCGAATCGAGTCGGGCCAGGAGATTTTCGAGCACGCGCCACTTTACCTGGTGCCCGGTGCTGGAATCGTGCGTCGAGTCGCACCGCGACCGTGCCCAGACCAAGAACCTGAACCTCGTGTTCGATCCGGGAGGGCTGGACGACGAGACCATGGTTCTCGCCGACGAAGAGGCCATCCGCCAGATCGTCGACAACCTGATCGACAACGCGATCAAGTACACGCCCGAGGGAGGTTCCGTATCGGTGATTTGCCACAGCGACCGGAATTCGGCGACGATCGAGGTCGCCGACACGGGCATCGGAATCCCCAGGTCCGACTTGCCGCGCATTTTCGAACGATTTTACCGCGTCGACAAGGCGCGGAGCCGCGAGCTGGGCGGGACCGGGCTCGGGCTGTCGATCGTCAAGCACCTGATGCAGTCGATCGGCGGCCAGATCGATGTGACCAGCCGGGTGGGCTCGGGCTCCAGGTTTACCGTCCACCTGCCCAGGTGCCTCGTCCCCGAGATCCGCGAACCCAAACGGCCCACCGCCCCGGATAACTCGTCGCGTTCGGCCGGTATCTTGGCCGATCGACAATCTGTCATTCACGAAATCTTCACATTCGATCGTTACAGTGTGAGACGCTATTCCCCTCGAAATCGGCAACGGGTGGCAGCGGGGCGACCGCGTGCGTGAGACAATGCTCCTGGCCGTTGCCCATCCCGATGAGGTCGATCAAAAGGAAAATCATAGGATGACTCGAACGTATCAGCCAGGCTGCTGGATCGTGGTCCCGTCGCCTTGGCGACCGCGGGCGGATGTAGCCCGGCCGAGGATCCAGCCAACCCGGCGTGACCAGTCCGTCTGACCAGCCCGCGGCCGCGGTCATCGTCGATGGCTCGAGCACGGTCTTTCGGATCAGCAAGGCCGCCCAGGAGATGTTCAACAGTGTCGATTCCGAAATCACGGTGGTCGTCGACAACCACGGAACCGGTGGCGGCTTTCAGCGCTATCTGCGAGGCGAAGTCGACATCGTCGACGCCTCGCGCGCGGCCAAGCCCGATGAAGAATCGAAGGCCAAGGCACAAGGCATTGACTGGTCGCGATTCGTCGTCGGTTACGATGGGATCACGCTGGTCGTCAACCCCAAGAACGATTTCGTCAAGTCGCTCACCGTCGAGCAGTTGAAAACGATCTGGGCGCCGCGAAAGCAAGGTCAAGACCTGGAAGGACATCGACCCCGCCTGGCCCGCGCGGAATATCGTGTTTTATTCGCCGGATAACGACTCGGGGACATTCGAGTTTTTCACCGAAGCGATCGTCGGCAAGGCAGAAGAGCCAGCGCGACGACGTGCAGCCGAGCTCCGACGACAACACGCTTGGTCAACGGCGTGGCCGGCGACCCCGACGGGCTCGGCTATTTCGGTTACGCCTACTTCGCGGCGAACAAAGACAAGCTTCGCGCCGTGGCCGTGCAAAATGGGCCGAGCGCCAAGCCCGTGCTGCCCAGCCCCGCCACGATCGCCGACAAGACGTACGCTCCGCTCTCGCGGCCCCTGTTCATCTACGTGAAGAACTCGGCCGCCCGGCGGCCGGAAGTCGCCAAGTTCCTCAAGTTCTACATCGAGAAGAATGACGACCTAGCCGTCAAGGGGGGCTATGACCCTCCGACCGCCGAGGACAAGACCACCAATCAACGAGACGCTCGCGAAGTTAGTCGTGGCCGGCGAGAAGAAAGTAACGCCAGCCGGCGGAAGAGTCCACGGCCGCAGACGTGAGGAACCCGCACTTGACGTCGCCCACCGCAACGATCGAACCCGCACCAGGCTCGCCCCCGGAGCGCCGATCTCTGGTCGGGCCATTCGCCGTTCCTGGCGTTCTGGGAGGCGGCGGTGACCGTCGGACTGGTCATCTGCGCGGTCATCACGGTGCTCACGACGGCCGGGATCATTCTGGTCCTCGGGGTCCAGAGCTTCGAGTTCTTCTCGCACGCGCAAGTGTCAGCCTGCCTGAATTCCTGTTCGGAACCGAGCTCAAGCCCGACGCCGGCCCGCCCAAATTTGGAATCGTTCCCTTGATGTGGGGAACGTTCCTGGTCGCGGCCGGCTCGTCGATGATCGCGCTGCCGATTGGCCTGTTGAGCGCGATCTATCTGAGCGAGTACGCGCCCCGGCCGGTGCGGGCGGTGCTCAAGCCGACCCTGGAGCTGCTCGCCGGAATCCCCACGATTGTTTACGGATACGTGGCCCTGCTTGCTGGTGACTCCCGTGCTCAAGGGACTGCTGGAACCGCTCGGGCTGCGTGTCGAGACATTCAATGCGCTCGCCGCCTGCATCGTGGTGGGGGTGATGATCATCCCCCTGGTATCGTCGCTGAGTGAAGACGTGCTCTCGGCGGTGCCTCGCGGACTGAGGGAGGCGGCCTATGGCCTGGGAGCGACCAAGTTCGAGGTGTCGACCCGGATCGTCCTCCCCGCGGGCCTCTCCGGGGTGTTCGCGTCGTTCATCCTGGCGATCAGCAGGGCCGTCGGCGAGACGATGGCCGTCGTGCTCGCCGCCGGAATGCGTCCCCAGATCACCTTGAACCCGCTGACCTCGATCGAAACCATGACGACCTATATTGTTCAGGTCATCGGCGGCGATGCCTCTTATGGCGAGCCCAAGTACCTCTCGCTGTTCGCCGTCGGCCTGACGCTCTTCGCCGTGACGCTGACCCTGAACATCATCTCCGGCCTGGTCTTGCGGCACTTTCGGGAGGTCTACCAATGAGTCTCTCGGAAGAGCCTCGGTTTCATCCCAATCGGTGGATGCGGCGGATCCTCGGGCCGATTTTCGGGGCGGCCTGCCTGGCGGCGACCTGCATGGGAGTCGTCGTCCTCGCCCTTCTCCTGGGCTCGATCTCTGCGCGCGGCCCTCCAGGGACCGCCGGATCACCCGTGGTACGCGATCGGTCCCAATCTCGCCGAGCTGTTCGCTCTGATCCGGAACCTGGTCTCGGAGCCCCGCGTCGCCAAGGGCCACATGCCTCAGCCGGGATATCTGGTCGGGATCGTCGGCAGTTTGTGGCTGCTGGGTCTGGTCGCGGTGATCGGCATAGCCCCCACGTTTGCGTTGGGCTTGATTTGCCGCTCCAGCCCGAGCGCCCAATAGCAAGCATTCACCAGCAGCCGGCGGTTTGCTTCGGTGAGTAAATCCTCTGAACTCCCGAGCGTCGTGGCGAAGACCCGGGCCGTTTTACCGGCGCTTCCGGTGTAGGTTTTGGTCCATGCGATCGGCATCATGGGATTGTTCACCGCGCCCGTGACCGGGGGGTCTTTTGGGGCTCATGCCGGAGAGTACCTCTCCAAACACCAGCGTCTTGCTATCTCCGGGAAGGGGCAAGTGGACTTCGTAAACGTCCGTCTTGCTCCACAATTCGCCGTCATGAATGCCGCTCAGGATAGGGTTCTTGAGCTCCTGTGGATTGAGAACACCCATGGTGCTTTGTTTCCCGTGGTGTCCGTGATGCTTAACCCAGGTTTCGCCCAGCACCATGCGCCCGAAACCGCCATCGGGACTGTTCCAGCTGTACTTGGCATAGGTTGTACTGGACTTGAGTTGAAACGCATGCGTTGCTGTCCGGATGCCTACGATGGGTTTGCCCGATTCCACATAGTCCACGATGTGCTTCATCTGGTCGTCCGGAAGGTCGCGAAAGCGAGTCAGGATGACCATCAGATCTGCAGAATCGAGCGCCTCCAAGCCAGGGATATTGCTTAGATAATTGGGGTCGATGGTGCCATCCTTGGGGTTGATGGCGAAAAGCACCGTGCAGTGGAAACCATGATAGGCAGAGAGAATCTTAGCCAGTTGGGGCATCGATTCTTCGGAGCGATACTCTTCGTCACCGCTGATCAAAACGATGTTTTTTCCCTTGGCGTGCCCGTGAGGCTGGAAAACAAGAAACGGTTCAGCCGCATGCAGAAGTAGTGTCGGCCCGTTCAGAAATGCAAATAGCGTGAACCACCAGACGATACGGTGCATAAGAGATTTCCTCTCGATTCCTTCAGGCCGAGCGCACAAAATCCGATCGCCGCCGGGCTAATCGACATCACACAGCGAGACTGCTTGCGTAAGCCCCACGATGGGATCGCGTGTGGGAATAAATTCCTGTCCGACATACCCCTTGTAGCCGACTTCTAACAATGCCCTCATTACGCCTGGATAATTGATCTCCTGATGGTCGTCGAGTTCATTACACCCCGGGTTACCCGCCGTATGTACATGCCCGATGATGTCGTGATACTGGCGTATCCGCCGGATCACGTCCCCGTTCATCATGTCCACGTGATAAATGTCAAACAAAAGCATCACGTGGGGGGAACCGACCCGTTTGACTATATCCGCTACGTAGTCGATATCGTCGCCCTGATAGCCAGGATGGCTCTTCATCGGGTGCGTATGATCGCGGGTACTCAATTGCTCAAGGCAGAGAGTGACGTTTTTTCCCGCGGCATATTTCCCCAGTTCCGAGAGAGCTTTCACCGAGTTGGCCGCGCCTTCGGCCAGCGGAATTTCACCACTCTTCGGATCCTCGGAATCACGCCACTTGTAGCCGGTAAAGGCAATCACGTTCGGAGCCCCGAAGCCGGACGCCTGGTCAATAGCGTGTTTCGTGGTGGTGATTACCTCGTCGTGATACTTCGGGTTGTTTATGCCTTTTTGGAACGGTGGGTCCGGCATGCCATTTGGCGCCAGAGCACACTGCAGGCCATGCTTGCGAAGGGTCGGCCACATCTCCGGCGGAACGAGTTCCACGCCCTGGCAACCGAGATCTTTGGCCGTTGTACAAATCCGATCGATATCCCAGTTCCAGTCCGTATTCAGGCACCAGTAGGTCAGTGACTGCCGGATTCGCCCGTGCCTGACCGCGCTTTGAACGCTAGCCATGGCAGGGCCCGCCCCCAGAGCCACTCATCCGACAATGCATCCGAACAGAAGCGCGGTTTTCGCGATATGTTGCACCGTTGTTCAAGATTCCACCTGGTTCTATGCCATTGAAATTTTCAGTGCCGCTGCGTAGTCGTTCGTGGGGCGATAGCCCTTTGGCAGCTCCGCGCGCAAGCCGTCAGCGCTCTGGTTCCACTTGAGCTTCTGGTCTGTGCCCAGTAACTGGACGTTTCCAACTCGCCCGGGTTGGGTAGCGCTTGCGGTGCCGAACGCCTTGACTACGAAGGCATCCGCCGGCCAACCCAGGACAATCGCGTACACAACAGTGTTGGCCTTGTTGCGTGTGAACCGGATGTCCTTTACTCCAAGCTTGTTTACGCTGGTACCCTCCATTTCGCCGCTCTTCACCATGTCGGGCCCCTCGCCATAGATCTTCCATGGCCGGGTCTCGTAGATCGCCTCACCGTTCACCTTCATCCAGGCTGCGACCTGATCAAGAACAGCGATTTCCTTGCTGTCGATGGTGCCATCCGGCTTGCCGGGAAGGTTGAGTATGAATGTGCCATTTTTGCTTACCGTGTCGATGAGCCAATGGATGACATCGCGGGGCGGCAGATAGCCGCCGTATTCTCCCGGCTGATCAAACAAGCTGCGCTTGTAATGCCAATCTCCGATGCAGGTCTCAGACTGCCATGTGTAGGGCATGATCTGGCTGGTCAGGCCACGCTCATAGTCGGCAATCAGGGCCTTTGCCAGGCGGTCGGGTACCTGCTTGACGTTGAGAATGGCTTCCATCTTTCCGCCATGGGTCTTGAGGTTGTGGTTATAGAAATACGCGCCAATGTTCATCCCACCCCAGCCCAGCGGGAGCAGGGAATTGTCGAAATAGAGCAGGTCAGGGTCGTGCTGATCGATCAGATCGCGAGTGCGATCGTAGAAGTTCTTCACATAGGAAACGTCTGGCAGAGCATTGAAGGGGTGCTTCGGTCCATAGAGCCGCTGCGGATCAAACCCCTCCCACCATTGGTTCTTGCCCTGGGCCGCGGTAAGGTCGCCATCGTAAGGTATGCCCGCCGCCGGCCCCGCTTTGCTCGCATCGTGCGAGGTTTGGAACCACCACCAATTGCGTGCCTGGTGTACGGTCACGCCAAATCGCATGTCCTGTTTGCGGGCGGCCGCGGCCCAGGTGCCGATCACGTCGCGATGGGGGCCGATACTGATCGAGTTCCACGGTTGATGTTTGGAGTTCCAGGTATCCAAACCATCGTGATGATTGGCGAGCGCAATGAAAATCTTTGCCCCCGCGTTCTTATAGCGTTGAATCAGCTCTTCCGGTTCCCAGTTGAGCAGCGTCCACTGCGGACAAAGATCCTTGTATCCAAAAGTAGAGGGAGGACCGTAATGTTCCAGCTGAAACTTATATTCGTCGGAACCTTCCATGTACATGTTGCGCGCATACCAGTCGCCCGCTTCGGGAACGCACTGAGGACTCCAGTGCGCCCAGACGCCGAACTTCGCATCGCGGTACCATTCCGGGGCCTCATATTGCAGCAGGGAATCCCATGTGGGCTGGTAGGGACCTTCGCCGCTTAGCCCGGCGATCGGCGAGTTCATCGGTACGCCGTCCCACGAACCTCCCGGCACGGGCAAGTCGGGCGCCTTGCCCCAGGCAGTTGGTTTCCAGTTCTTGTCGTCGAGCTTTACCTTTACAAACTTGCCGTCTTCGAGCGCATAAAAAACTCTTTGGTCTGCCGGCGTGGCGCAAAACTGAGCGTAATCTCCCGTAATCGTGCCATAGCCGTTCAGCGCCTGCGTGGCTTCGCTGGTTTGCCCGATTCCGGGCACAGCCGCCGATGCTGCTGCGGACGCTATCAGTTTGCAAAAGTCTCTTCGTCGCAATGTTTACCGTCCTGAACGGTCGAAAGGTTCGTCCACTTTTTTGCGGCTTCTTCAGTACGTCCGCGCCGGGTCTTTACTCGCTGGAATCACATGCTCTAACGGAGGCTAACCGCTCCCCGCCGAATATATAGATCCGACAATCATAGTGTCAACGACTCCTCCGTTTCCACTCTCTTTCGGGGGGTTGTGATCCTTTGGATCATCCATTGCCCACCAAGGAGCGGCGTCAGACCCCGCCGGCTTTGGAAAAAATGACCCGCGATTCAGCTTCCTAACTACGGTCAATGGTTCTGGACGGATGCCGCATCGCCAACGCGTAGATAAGCCGAAAATGATTTATTCCAATGTTTTCGCTCGATCCACGATGATGCTGGCCTCCGCAACGGTCCATGCCGCAATTTTTGAACTCAACGTCCATCGAGCGACGACTTGTCGATGGGGAGGGAATAGACCGCGGACGCAATCTCTCCTAACGCCTCACCGGCGATAGTCTGCAACGTATCTGGATCGTCCGGCAGCGCCACATGATTCACATAGATGGCAAATGCCAGATGCTGTCCGCTCGGCGTGGTCGTATAACCGGCGAGCCCCTTGCCTACAAGCATGATCTGCATATTCAGCAGATCGAAGGAGTCAAAAGTGCCGGTCTTCGCGAAGACGTGGCCAGCGCCCGGTGAATCCCGCTGGATGCTTGCCAGGGTGCCGTCGCGGCCCAGGATCGGGAGCGCCTTCAGAAAAATCGGATAGATCGGTTCGCCTGCCATGTAAGCCAGATAGTGCACCATGAAGTCCGGCGTATAGTATGCCGAGGCCGCCCCGCCCGCACCGTCTGCCTGCGATGCGCCCGAGAGATCAAGACCCGCCGCTGTCAGAAAATCGTGTTCCAACGCGAAACCCTTCTGATCGATCTTGGTCGTAGCCTTGCCTACGACCGCACCCAGGATGAATGGCGTCATGCTGGCGTGCAGGTTTTGACTCACCTTGAGCGTGACTTTTGCTTCCTCCGCCAGCGGAGCCGACACATGTTCGGCGACTTGGTGCTGGCTGTTGTACACGCTCTTATAGCGGGTGGCATCGGCCGTACTAGCCGGCTTACCCGCGATCTTTACCCCACGGGCGGTCAGAGCCGCCGTCAAGGCCTCGGCAGCAAACCGCGAGGGACTCGTTACCGGATAACCATAGACACGGGGCTTACTTGCCTGTGCGATGGATCCACTCAACACCACGGTCTGCGTGCCATCCGCATTGTCGATCGTCTGCGGATCCTCGAGTGAGGTCTTGCTGCCGGCCGCGGTGACAATCTTGTTTTCGAAATGGATGTAGGGCACCTGCAACGAATAGCTGAGCTTGGCAGGTCCGCCTGCGGCGGGCCCGGGCTCGATGGTCACGTCGATCACATTGTCATTCACCACGATCGGCGAGATCACGACCCCGGTGCCCAACTCGCGATCGCCTTCGGGAAAAAGGCTGACGTCGACTATCACTCTGCCCTCGACGCGTTTTATCCCCGCCGCCACAACCTGCTTGGCAAACTCCTGCATGGCGATCAAGGGATCGCCTGGGATCAGGCGGGAATCGGGGCCACCGTAAGAGTGGTCCTCATCCGCGAATGCCAGCGTGCCGTCGGGCTGCATCCGGTTCGACAGGTTTGGGTCCCCGCTTGCAACCAGAACCAGGTCGCCCTTTAACTTTCCTTTTCCATCGACTTCGCCGGTGCGGTAGATGAAGGTGTGGAAACGGTAGTCTGGCCCCAGCAAGTGCAGCGCGGTCCCCTCCGTGAGCAACTTGGTCGTCGATCCGGGAGTGAACAACTTATCGCCGTTCAGGGCGAAGAGCGGCTTGTGCGTATCAAGCGAGAAGACTTCGATGCCGAAAATAGCATGCCGGTACACCGGCCGGCTGATTACCTCCTGCACGGCTTCAGAGAAGCTTTGTGGCGCAGGTGTTTGTGCGGGGGCAACGCGCGTCCAGAGTGCCGTGCCGGCGAGCAAGCAGATCCAAGCAAATTTGTTCATTTGGCCTTCATGATAGAGCAATATGCGCCTTTGCCTCTCACCTGGGTGAAAGAGAAACAGAATGGCGCCGTGAACGCCTTTGAATCGTAGCTTGCTAAATGGACGTACCAAGCTTTACGCCAGAGAGCCTTGGCGCGAAGAAAAAGGGATTCATTTGGCTGCCCCAACCCCCCGGCTTGCTAAGCAGACAGGTTATGCCATCCCTCCTCAGCCTTCGACGTAACTAACTGATCCTAATATATTTAACATCCTTATCTCAAGCACAGCCGAAAAGTTTAGCAGGCCTTGACAAGGCAAAGATTGCGGTGTTAGCGTTCCTTTTCACAATTGGTTCGCTCAATTCGCGTCACAGCGAAATCGAACTCTGAGAAGAATGAGGATGACTCAATGAACTCTCGGACATGCGGCGCCTTGCGGTGGCTGGCTTTTGTAACAGTTATAGTACCTATATACATCGCGCTATCGGGCCACGCATTTGCTCAGGTTAGCAGCGCCGACGCAGCCCTTAACGGAACCGTTCGAGACACCTCCGGCGCGGTGGTGCCGGGCGCGACAGTCACTTTGACCAACACCAAAACCGGCGTTGAGCAGAATACAAAGAGCAATCACACGGGTAATTACTCACTGGTGGACATCGTTCCCGGAACCTACGTGGCAACGGCCTCAGGAACAGGTTTTTCCGTTGGCAAGTCACCCGAGTTCGAGCTCTCGGTAAATCAAACCGCGACCATTAACTTCTCCCTGCAAATCGGGTCTGTCACCAGCACAGTTTCGGTCTCTGCCAGTGGTGTCCAGTTACAAACCTCCACCGCGGAGCTCGGCACAGTGATCGGAAGCACCGAGGTGAATGCTTTGCCGCTGAACGGGAGGAATTTCACAGAACTCTTACTGCTATCCCCAGGAGTTAGCCCGGTAAATGCTACGGGGAACTCGGGCTTCGGGGGCATTGGGAACCCAGTCGGAACCGTCGTCCTGCCTTCAGTCAATGGCCAAAACAACCGCAGCAATATGTATTTGTTGGACGGCATTAACAACTATGGCTCCATTCGCGATACCTATGCGGTGCAACCGACACTGGATGACATTGAGGAGTTCAAGGTCCAGTCGCATAACGATGAAGCCCAGTTCGGACAGGTCTTGGGCGGAATCGTGAACGTGGTCACCAAAGCGGGAACCAACGAATTCCATGGGGATGCCTGGGAATACTTTCGCAATGACGCATTGGACGCGGCAAACTATTTCAACCCGGTCAAGACGCCTCTCAAGCAAAATCAATTCGGCGTCGGAGTCGGCGGTCCAGTCCTGCTACCCCACTACAACGGCCGCAACAAGACCTTCTTCTACGCCTCCTATGAGGGATACCGCAACAACACGGCGTCGAGTAACTTTTTTCGAACTCCAACAACGGCACAATTGAGCGGCGACTTCAGCAATCTAGACAGCCAGGGAATTCAGTTATACAACCCCTACAGTTCGGTACCTGACCCCACTACCGCAACGGGATTTTCCCTGCAGCCGTTCATGTGCGATGCCGGCGGCGCGCCGCTGCCCGCCCCGGGAAACATCCAGCCGCAAGGCACGCCATGCAACCAGATCCCGTCCAGCATGATCAACCCATCGATGGTTTACTTTGCCAAGACCTTCTTCCCGGCCCCGGTCACTTTACCTGGCTACCCGCAGTACAACGGACGTGATACCACTCCAAACATCACTCATCAGGACCAGGGTTCCGTTCGCTTCGACCAGCAAATTGGAGCCAACGATCGCATTTTCGTGCGCTGGACGGCAGCGTGGGAGCCTATCACTGGCTCCGCCGGCTTTCCCGGACTGGTGAACCATACCAACGATTCAAACTACAACGTCGCTGTGAACTGGACCCATACCTTCGGTGCAAGCTCTGTCCTGGAACTGACCTTTGGCCGGGTGTCGGCACAGAACAATCGGACCCCGAATTTTACGAGCATACCCGCAGATTTCTATCAACAATCAGGCTTCGCCAGCTACTTTTACGACCATGGGGCTTTCGGCGGAAATCAGGTTCCGTCGATTCAAATTGCCAACTACCTCGGCGGCACCAACTATGTAGGTAGGCTCCATTACTCGAATATTTGGGAATACCGAGGCGATTTCTCAAAGACCATCGGACGGCATAGTCTCCGCACAGGAGCGAGTCTCGCCACAGATGGATGGGAGCAGCCGTTCTATGGGTCTGAAGATGACTTTGCGCAGTCGCAAACCCAGGACGGTAATCTTGACTCCAGTACTGGCGATCCGCTGGCATCTATGGTGCTGGGTGTCCCGGATTACTCTGAAGTCGATAACGTGTATTCGCTGCTCCATGGCGGAAAAATCATCGGAGCCTACGTGCAGGATCAGTGGAGAGCCACCGACAAGCTCACCATCAACTGGGGCGTCCGTTATGACCTCACCGATCAATCCGCGTCAAGGCAAAGCATCGAATGGCAGCAACATCACCGGAGATTTCAACTTCAGCAACGGAACCTACATTCTCCAAAATCCCGCCCCCGCCTGCTCGGCAACACAAGGAGCCCCTTGCATTCCCGGGGGAGTTCTACCCGCAAATGTGACTATCGCGAGCAATGGGAAAATCATTCACGATAACTACAACAACTTTCAGCCCAGGGTCGGTTTTGCTTATCGGCTCACGCCACAAATCGTTATGCACGGCGGCTACGGCAGGTTTTACGACAATTGGGCGGGTCTGACAGAAAATCAATCCAACTACACGCAAACATGGCCGAACATCGCCTTCGTGGGAGCCCCAGGCGGCTTCAATCTCTACGGACCGCCTACCGGGCTGGCCCAGGATCCATTCAACTTTGGAAACGCTCCGCTGCAGCCGGCCTCGTCGCCGTTCTCGCCCCTCAACACCAATTCTTATACCGACCCTAACCTCAAGAATGGGTATTCCGATCAGTGGAATTTCGGGTTTCAGCAGGAACTGGCCACCGGTGTGGTTGCGACCCTCAACTACGTGGGTTCTCGCAATGCAGATATCGCAACCAGCATCACAGCCAACGCCTTGACTACTCCAGGGGGCGACGCGCCCTATTCGTACATTCCGCCGACTCCATACACCACCACCCTTTCCTCGACGGACTACAACTCACTGCAGGCTTCGGCGCAAATCCGGCTGCATTCCGGCATTACTTCCACGCTTGCATACACCTGGTCAAAGGCGATGACTACCGGTTGTGATGGGTACGATTCCGGCTGCGAGATCCAAAATCCGTATGATCTCAAAATGGATCGCGGCCCGGCGGCTTATGATCTCCCCCAGATCTTTGCCGG
Source organism: uncultured Acidobacteriaceae bacterium (assembly GCA_963746595.1). Classification (GTDB taxonomy): domain Bacteria; phylum Acidobacteriota; class Terriglobia; order Terriglobales; family Acidobacteriaceae; genus PALSA-350. The sequence continues at coordinate 1,103,787 of CAVVBS010000015.1, read as the reverse complement.
CAGCTTTGTATTGCCGCTGCCGTTCGGAACGGGAAGACGGTTCAACGCGAGCAACGGCGCTCTCAATTATGTGATCGGCGGTTGGCAGTTAAACGGAATCGTGTCTCTCAATAGCGGGCCGCGTTATGATGTCCAGGATGATAACGGGATTTCCAATATCAATAACTTTTATGGAGTAGAACGCGCCAATCTAGTGGGAAATCCTCGCGAGAGTACCGCGGGCTATCCGCTGAGCAAAATCCAACCTATTAACATCAATGCTTTCGCTGATCCGCCCGCCGGAACCTTCGGCACCATGGGGCGAAACAGTCTACATGCTGATTGGGGACGGAATCTGGATCTTTCCTTGTTCCGCAGCTTCAGGGTGACGGAAACCAAGAGGTTCGAATTCCGCGCTGAGGCATTTAACTTTACCAATACCCCGGTCTTCGCGACCCCCGACACTTTTCTCCCTGATGGCCCGGGCTATTTCGGCGTAGTGTCGTCCACAGCAAACACAGCGCGCCAGTTGCAGATGGCTCTAAAATTTTACTTCTGAGTCTGCTGGCGACGGGGATAACCATGGAAGGACAGGTGGGAGTGCCAGGTCGCTCAATGGGTCGCTGGTCTTTCTTCGGGGCATTACTCATCGCATTTGTCCATGCTGGAGCGCAGACCACTGCGGGCCTGGCGGCGCAATGGTCTTTCGATGATCAGCGCGGAAAAATCGTTCACGACAGCGTGAGCGGTCACGACAGTCCAATACTGAATAACTATCAGTGGGTGAAAGGGGCCTCCGGGGATGGCTTGAAGTTCGACGGATTTACCACCGTGGTCGAACTAGCTCCCAAGGCTGCTCCGAAAATTGGACCGGGTTTCACCGTAGAGTCCTGGATCGCCATGCAATCCTATCCCTGGAACTGGGTGCCTATTGTTGACCAGCACCAGGATGAAGCGTCCGGCTACTTCTTCGGAATCGACGCCGAAGGAAGGCTCGGGCTCCAGCTTTCCGTCTGGGGCATCTGGAATATCTGCCGGTCCGATGTTCGCGTACCCTTGAAGCGCTGGACGCATGTGGCCGCAGTCTACGATCCAGCGGCGGGAGTAAGTCTCTTTATCGATGGCAAGCCGGCAGGGAAGCTCGCCCTCACCGGCGACTTCGTGCTGCCAGGCGATACCCCTTTCCGCATTGGCAGAAATCTCATTGACCTGCCACCGATTGCCCTGGTCCGCCCCAAAGCCTCCTTTCCTGCGCTCTACTCCTTCGACGGTATCCTCGACGATCTGCGCATTTACAATCGTCCTCTTTCCTCCGCGGAAATCACCTCCGCCTACAACCCAACGATCGCAAACGTGCAGCCGGAGCTGACCGAGCGTCGCTGGCCGGTGCTTCCCGGAGAAGCGTCTCACCTCAAAGCCGTGTACACCGATCTGCATCTTTATCCCGAATGGGATGCGCTGTGGCGCACCGGACCCGCCAGCGATGTCGTGGTCAGCTTCAAAAATCTTCCTTTCCATTATGTGTTTTGGCGCGGCGCGAACTACGGGCCAAACATGGTTACGGAAAACGGCATTTGGATGAGTGATCAAAGCTTCGAGTCCGGCACAAAAATCGGCACCGCGGAGCATATGAACGACAAGCACAATATGCACGCGAGCATCAGCATTATCGAGACGACGAATGCCAGAGTAGTGCTTCATTGGCGCTATGCGTTGGTTGACGTGACCGGCGGATTTGCGGGCATCGATCCTGAGACTGGTTGGTCAGACTGGGTAGACGAATTTTTCTACATCTACCCGGATGGTCTCGCGGTCAGGCGCGGCACCATTCACGGCAAGCGCAAGAAATATAGCTTTACTGAACCCACCCTGCTCCTGGAGCCCGGAAAAAAACCTGAAGACTACGTCTCCTTGCAGGCTGCAACCGTAGTGAACAGCAAAGGCGAGAACCGCACTTACTCCTGGGCTCCGGACTCTCCACCATTCCCCTTTCCTGATCAGCCAACGGATGCCAACATTGCGCTCGTTAATCTGCATTCGAAATACAAGCCGTTCTACATCTACAAAGAGGGAACAGAACTCGGTCCCTATGGCTGGCCGCCGGAGCTGCGGCTCCAGTATTCGCATTTCCCGGTATGGGATCATTGGCCGGTCAATCAGATTCCCTCCGACGGAAGATTTGAGCTTTTTCCCGACCATTACGCCAGCGCGGCAATCATGTCGCCGAATCCGAATGCCGTCTGGATCGATGGTCCGGGTCCAACCAAGACCACCTACTTTCTATTCGGCCTAACTGACGGTTCGGTCGAACACCTGGCCCAGCTCGATCGATCATGGTTGCATCCTCCAACTCTCAATATGGAGGACGACAAAATGGCGGCGACCTATGACCCAGGGCAACGCGCCTATCTGTTGACAGGTGCTCCCGTAGCCGGCAAAGGCACGCAACTCAAGTTCACCATCGACGCGAATGAATCTTCTCCCATCGTCAACCCAGCCTTTGTCATAAAAGGCTGGGGTCAACTTCCACCGGTAGTTCGCGTCGATGGCGCCTCTCCCGGGGAAGGGGACGTCGAAACAGGTTTCATCGATACCTTGAACGGAACGGACCTGGTGCTTTGGCTCCACAAAACCGCGATAAGTCCCGTCCAGGTTTCCCTCACCACCAAAAACTAAGAATGAAGAGCACGGCCTTTCGGGCCACGACGATATCGGCTTTCCATCAGACGGCTTTGGAGGCTGCAGAAAAACTCATGCTTAGACCAAACCCCCGTGATTCTTTCAGCCACTAGCCAATTCCTCCTGGAAGCACCACCCCACCCTTGTCATCCCGTCGATAAACCGAAAGGTCTTGTCAAGGGCGAACGAGTGCGTAGAGTTGCGGCGAGCAACTCGTTGGCCATAAGTTTGGAGACCTGGCGCCAACGCGAGCCCTCTCTGGGAATCATTTTCAGTGGAAAGACTTCTTCCACCAGCCATCGATACGGACGAAAACTACTCCATGATTGTTTTTTCGAACATCCCGCCTACTGCGAGATGCGGGGGTGCCCATTCAAGTGAACGGCATTGGCTTTCGCCGCCACGGGATGACGCGGGCTGCCCCCGTTGAGAACAAGCTCTGAGTACGGCTTGTTGGATTTCAGCATCCAGTAAAGCCGTACGGCTAATTTGCGAGCTGCTGCCACCTTGGCGATGCCTTTTTCCTTATGGTGGCAGCGGTGTTGATACTCTTTGCGAAAGCCTGGATCGTGACGTACCACCGACTGGGCGGCCTCCACCAGCAAGGTGCGCAGGAAAACATTGCCTTGCTTGGAAATGCTTCCCAGTCTTCGTTTGCTGCCCGAGCTGTGTTCTGTGGGAATCAGCCCGAGATAGCTGGACACCTGCTTGCTGCGCTCAAAGCGAGATACGTCGCCGATGGTGACAGAAAAGGCCAGTGCGGTGATGGGCCCCACTCCTGGCTGGCTCATCAGCAATACGGCCTGCGGATCGGCCTCGGCGGCTCGTTCCACCGCCTTATCCAGCTGCTCGATCTGGGGCTCGACTACCCCGAGCAGATCAAGCAAGTCCTTGCGCCGCTGCTGGGTCCACCCCTGGAGCGGAAGGCTCGCCAGCAAGGCTCGACCCTGCTCATTCCACAGCTTGCGTTTTTTCTGTACCCCCTGATTCAAGGCCAGATGTTGTAACTCTGTCTTCAAGCGGGTGCGCACACTCACCAGCTTGTGGCGATGGGTGAGCAGTTGACGCATATCGCGTTGCTGCGCATCCGGCAGCCACAGGCGGGGAAAACGGTCTTCCACCAGCAGCTTGAGAATATGGCCGGCGTCTCGCTTGTCGGTCTTCTGCTTGCGAACATAACTGGCCCGAATCTTGGCCGCATCCCCAATCCACAAGGTGTGTCCAAGCTTTTCCACCAGCAACTCAAACCAACGGGAATTACCCGTGGCTTCCATGCCAATCAGCGCCGGACCCTGCAGTTCGCGATAGAACCTCTCTGCCTCGCCATTGCCATGCATCAGCTTCTTCTCTTTCACCTCCCCGGTCTCTGTGTCCAATATTGCTATTTGCTGGTAGCTCGGGTGAAAATCACAGCCTACAATCTTCATAAGGCTCCTTTGCTCCCGCGCATACGCTTCGGTCTCCAACCCTAAGTCTATTGCCGGGGCCACTGGGGCCTTTCGGTTTATCCAATCAAGCGAACTCCGGATTTCCTACTACGCTGCGCTAATCAACGGCCACGTATGCGGCTTTCAGTAAGGAAAGCCGCATGAGGTCTATCGACACCACCAAGCTTGACAGGAAATCCGGAGGAAGCCGAGGGACCTGCTGTGCGCCCGTCCCGAACGCAACTGCGCAAGGGAGTCACCTGCACACCAAGCCCCGATTTATTCGCTAATTTGTACAGCTCTGGCTGAGAGTAGCCCAGGACGTAGTCCTGGTTATAAGTTTAGCCCCTGAGGTTTTGCTCTCGTCCCCTCACGAAGGACGGGCCCCACATCTCGCTCGTTTTTCGCGAGATGTGGGATTCATTTGTAAATGAAGATCGGAATCTGTGGCCATAGGGGTCGCATCGCCTTTCCAGTGGATGAACCAATCGTCGCTCCTGCTGCCTGGACGGTCAACCGCTCGCAGCTACCGCCCTCAACGAGCAGGGCAACCAACTCCTGTGCCCAGCACTTACCTTGACAACACCCCGTCAGTCATCATAGTCTACGTCGGTATTTTGGCTCGTCCAATGCGCCGTCCAATCATATCCAGCACATCACCGTGCAGCAAGCCTCGGTTCGCACCGATCCTCCTGCCATGCTCGCTTTTCATTCTCCTTTTTGCCTGCACTGTTTCGGCGCAGACCACAAAGGCGGTGGCCCATTGGAGCTTCGACGAAGCCGATGGCGATACGGTCCATGACTCGATCGGGCAAGCAAATGGAAAGATCACGGGCGTATACAAACACGTCAGCGGCGTCTTGAGCAATGGGCTGCGACTGGATGGAGAGACCTCCGGCGTAACGGTTGCGGCTGCGGACGCGCCTCACCTGAAGGATTCGTTCACCATCGACGGCTGGATCGCAATCAATGCCTATCCTTGGAATTGGGTTCCGATCGTAGACAATCGTCGCGAGGAGCAGGCCGGCTATTTGTTCGGCATCGACTCCTTCGGCCATCTCGGCCTTCAGCTTTCCGCCAACGGGGTGTGGCAATCTCTGGTTTCGCAGGAACGCCTGCCGCTCAAACGATGGTCGCACGTGGCTGCCACCTTCGATGAGTCGAAGGGGATGTCGCTTTACATCGACGGCAAACCAGCCGGCGAACTCAAAGTGCAGCCTCCCTTCGCTTTCGCCGAGAAGGCCGACCTGCTCATAGGCCGTGTCAGGCAGCCGCTTCTCCCCGCGCAATGGATCCATCCCGAGTACGCGGTGTGGTACTCCTTCGACGGCATTCTCGACGAAATAAAAATTACTGAGGGTGCCCTTTCCCCCGACGAAATCGCCGGTGAATATGCGCAGATTCACCCTCCGGCGGGCGACGTCCTGCCGTACCCCGTGTTGCCTTCCGGGCCGCCGGGAGCTGGCCCCTTTGGAGCGTTCTACTCCACCTTGAAGTACGACGAACTTTGGGATGCGCCACGCCGCGTGGGGCCGGATTCGGACGTAGTGGTCCGCTTCGACCAGTCGCCTATACGGCTGGTTTCCTGGCAGGGCACGAACTACATACCGGCCTGGGTGACAGAGAACGGCAAATGGTATTCCGACGAATTTGTTGAGACCGGAGGTTTGCCCGGCTGCCCGGATGGCAAAGACTGTGAGCCGATGTCGGACAAGCAGAACATCTACGCTCACGTGCGCGTTCTGGAGAGCACGCCGGCGCGTGCAGTGATCCACGTTCGCTACGGACAATGTGAGGTGGAGCACAACATCTGTGCCAACCCCGACCCATTTACCGGTTGGACAGACTGGGCAGACGATTACTACACGGTCTACCCCGATGGTGTCGCGGCCAGGAACACGGTCGCCTGGACTTCTAACTTCAAGACGTGGCACGAATTCCAGGAAACCATCATCATCAATCGCCCCGGGTACGCGCCCGGAAGATAACATCCAAACCGACGCTCTGACCTATGTCAACATGAAGGGCGAGACCCACACTTATTCCTGGGAGAATCCGCCAGGCACTGTTTCTCAACCGGCCGATGCAAACATTCAAGTGGTCAACCTCAAATCAAAGTGGAAGCCGTTCCAGATTGTCTCGCCGGTGCAATCCTAAGCTATCAACCTATACCGGCGAAAAATCGTATTCGCTCTTTGAGTGGTGGAATCACTGGCCAGTCGCCCAGGTGAAGTCCAGCGGCATTTCCGCAGTGGCTCCTGACCGCCCTTCGCACACATCGTTGTCGCACATCGAGGGTCAGCCGTACGCACAAACCTCAGACTCAATCACGAAGATCATGCTGGATGGTTTAACCGATCAGCCGCCGAGCGAATTGGCTGTGCTGGCTAAATCCTGGCTCTCGCCGCCAGAACTCGTGGTCACCGGCAGCGAATTCAAAAGTAGCGGCTACGATCCCGCCCAGCGCGCCTTTGTTCTTGAGCGCAGCGGGGCGCCTTCCAGGACCCCATTACACATCAGCGTGAGTGCGAAGGACGATGCTCCGCTGCTGAACCCCGCGTTTGTGGTGAATGGATGGGGAGACGCGACGCCCAGACTAAAAGTGAATGGCAAGCTGGTTCCGTGGGGCCAGGACTACCGATATGGGCGCGTGAACTCGCTCGATGCGGATAAACTCGTCGTCTGGCTCCGCATGAAAGCTACCTCTGTCACGACACGTGGAAATTGATCCGCTCTAAACCTTTCCGCGCTCGCCTGAGAGGATACAAGAAATCAGAGGATAAGCGGAGCCGATGGTTCGATGGACCGACGAGAGTTTCTCCAAGCTAGTGCGTTTACTGTTGCAGATATGTGGCTGCCTGCTACCCAGGTAGACGCCGTGGCCCAGGCCGGGAATCCCGGAACGTCGATTTATGTGGCGCCTCACGGAAGCGATGCGAATCCAGGCACCAACCAACGGCCCTTTGCCTCTCTTCAACGTGCCCAACAGGAAGCTCGCGCGCTGAAACAGCGCACCACGCAACCGATCACCGTCTGGGTGCGTGGAGGAACTTACTATCTCGAGGCTCCCCTGGTGTTTACCCCGGAAGATTCCGGGACCTCCGAAGCGCCGATCAGCTATATCGCCTACCCACAGGAGATAGTCACTATCAGCGGTGGTCGTAAGCTGCATTGCCGCTGGAAGCCCTTTAAGAACGGAATCATGCAGTGTTCGGTCTCTGATGGGAAGCAGAAACCTCCTACCTTCACACAGCTCTTCGTCGATGGCAAGCGCCAAATTCGAGCACGCTATCCAAACTACGATCCCAAAAACCCCCTGGTATCCGGTGCCGGTTACATAAACGTGCGTCAGGCGAGTGAGCCCTGGCCTGCAACGGAATTTCATTTCGATCCGGCGACCTTTAGCAAAACCCGCTGGAGCAAGCCAAAGGAAGCGGTTGTCCACTTATTTCCGCCGGATTACTGGGGCAACCTGCAATGGGAGGTGCAGGGCGTCGACTGGGATGAGAGCATCATCAAGCTGGGCTGGGGTGGTTTTCAACTGAACGAACAGCTATTCGGCAAAGCCTCAACCGGCATCGGGCAAAGCCAACTCTATCATCAGCGCTACCAATCGCGGTTCTTCGTTGAAAACGTCTTCGAGGAACTGGATGCTCCAGGTGAGTGGTACCTGGACATCCAACAGGGCGAGCTTTATTTCATGCCCGGCAAAGATATCGACCTGGAGAAAGCAGTAGTTGAGGTCCCGGTGTTGGAGCAGGTAGTGGAGTTCCGCGGGTCGCAGCGCCGGCCGGTGCAATACGTTCGATTCTCCGGCTTTCGCATCGCTCACACCACCAGCACGTTTCTCAGCACCTATGAAGCTCCGTCCTTGGGAGATTGGACCATTCATAGAGGCGGGGCGATATTTGTCGAGGGCGCAGAGCACTGCTCGGTCGATCAGTGTTTCTTCGACGCTGTGGGCGGCAACGCCGTGTTCGTGAATGACTACAACCGGCAGATTCGCGTGTATGGTAACCGGATTACGGAAGCTGGTGACAGTGCCGTCTGCCTGGTAGGCTCTGAACGCCGTATCCAGGGCACAAACCGTCCCCTACCCGTAGAAAACACCATCTCCAACAATCTGATCTATGACTGTGGAGTCTTTGGCAAGCAAATCGCAGGCGTTTTCGTCTCCATCAGCGAAAAGAACGTAATTAGCCATAACGTGATGTACAACCTGCCCCGGGCCGCCATTTGTGTGAACGACGGTTGGGGAGGCGGTCACGTCATCGAGTTCAATGATATCCACGACACAGTCCGTGAGACGCATGATCATGGACCGTTCAACTCCTGGGGCCGCGGCCGATTTTGGTGCATGGAGCAATCGCACGGTGACGCGTCCCACAAATCCGGGTTTCACGACGGTGACGAGGGCTACGTATTTCTCTACCCCGAAGCAGACGGCTATGTAAGTATCATCCGTAACAATCTCTTTCGCGAGCCACTCTCCGAACACCAGTTAGGCATAGACCTGGACGACGGATCATCGCATTACCACATCTACAACAACATTTGTATTGGCATCAGCGTCAAGCTGCGCGAAGGAGACTGGCGGCTGGTCGAGAACAACATCTTTATCCGTCCCGGCAATCCCCTCGCGATCGAACAGGGCTACGAGGGAAATCACGATCGGTTCTTGCGCAACATTGTCGTCACCAGTTCAACCGTCGACGCCGCATTTGGCAAATCCAGTGTACCGGGCGATTCCTTCAAAATCGTTCGGCCCCCGTTGGCTGGCCCGATTGTCGCGGAGATCGACCACAACCTCTTCTTTAACAATATGGGGAAATTCTTCGCATCGATGACCCCGCGGGATGAGTCCAGAATTCATTTGACGCTCGACCAGTGGCAGGATCTGGGCTTCGACAAGCATTCCATCTTTGCCGATCCCGAGTTTGTCGATCCCGAGCGCGGTGACTACCGCCTTAAGCCGACATCACCGGCTCTTCAACTAGGCTTCAAGAACATCGATCTTAGTTCGGTAGGTCTGTTGCCTGATTTTCCGAAACACTGGTTGACTTCCGAACCAATTACCAACCCGCACGGATAAAGCCATATGAGATACAGTGCTTTGGGAAACACGGGTCTGACGGTCTCGCAGCTTAGCTTCGGAGCCTCAGCGCTCGGCGGCGTCTTCCGCTCCGTCGACGAATCGACTGCGATCAAAGCCGTCCATGCCGCGCTTGATTGTGGAATCAATTATTTCGATGTGGCGCCCGCCTACGGGGGCACAGTCTCGGAGACTGTCCTTGGCAAGGCACTGCGCGGCATTCCGCGCACCAAATATTACCTTTCCACTAAGGTGGGGAAGTACACCAAGCCAGCAAGCTACGGCGAAGACACGTTGGACTATTCGCGCTCCCGCATTCGGGCGTCTCTGGACGAGAGCGCCGCCCGCCTGGGCGTCGACTACTTCGATCTCATTCATATCCACGACATCGAATATCAGGATCGGAAACACACCGAGTGGGCGCTTACCGAGGGATACGATGCAGTACAGGAGTTGAAGAGGGAAGGACGCATCGGCGGCGTGAGCTTTGGTATATATCCCATGGATCTTTGGGAGCGCATTCTCTCCTCTCTCCAGATAGACGCCGCACTGGTGCACAACCACTATTGCCTGAACGACACGCAGCTCTTGCGCATATTGCCTCTTGCCGCGAAGGGAAGTGTGGGTATCATCAACGCGTCGCCCTTCGCCTCCGGCCTTCTGACGGATCGCGGCGCCGCAGCGTGGCATCCTGCATCGCACGAGGATCAGGCCCTCTTCCGGGAGGCCGCCGAGTTTTGTAGCAGGCAAGGTACACCGATCGCAAAGCTTGCGCTGCAGTTCTCAAGCCAAAACGCCGATATTCCCACGACCCTCTTCAGCTCTGCCGATCCGGAATCCGTAAAACGTAACGTTGCCTGGCACGATCAACCGTACGATAGGGAACTGGCTGCTGAGGTGCAGAAAATTCTGGCACCAGTGCAAGACAAGGAATGGAAGTATTAAGCGTCCTGAGAAGGACCTGCGATCTTTCAGCCACTAGCCAATTCCTCTCGGAAGCACCACCCTCTCCTTGTCATCCCGCCTGCCCCGCCTGTCCCGGCGTGCCGTGGAGCGCGCCGTGGGAGCAGCCAACTTGCCTGTGGCAGGTTGAGAAAGAAATGACACCGCACAATCGCCATGGATGCGAGGCCCGGAGGGCCGTCCGCTAAACGTGAGCCCAGCCCGGAAGGGCTGGGACCCAATCTCGAAGATGATCCGAGCGCTGTAAGCGCGGCACTCCCCTGGGTCCGCTCGCACCTGTGTCATTAGGAGCGTACTCCGGATTTCCTACACGCTGCACCAACCAACGGCCATGTATGCGGCTTTCTTTAAGGAAAGCCGCACGAGGTTTACCAACGCCACTAAGACTGACAGGAAATCCGGAGGTAGCCGACCTGTCCCGGCGTGCCGTGGAGGGACCTGCGGTGCGCCTTTCCATGTAACAACTACCCATCGTCGGGGCCGGCGGGCTTGTTCAATTAGCTTTTGTTCGACTCTGTCCATCCACCTCACGTACGCCAAGTTGGGCCATCGCCCTCAACGCTGTCACCCCGCCTGTCCCGGCCGCCGTGGAACTGGAGCGGACTCGCATTTCCCACATCGCATACGTCACTAAGCTGGACAGGAAATCGGGGCGGAGGGGACCTGCGGTTCCTCTCGGACTGCACGCAAATGCCGGCAAGCAACCAACTACCCAACCCGATTCACTTTGATATTCACCCGGTTCCACATAATCGACGGATTACCCTCGGGGGGCCAACGGCTGCTTTCAGAGCTCTCTCTAAAGGTCGACTGCCTCAATTTCAATCATCGCTTTGATCAGCGACGAATTTCCGATAAGGCCCTTAAAGCGCGACGGGACCTCCGCCAAGGGCATGCGCTCGTTTATCCAGCGTGAGATGTCAATTTCGCTTTTCTCGATCATCTTAATGATTCGCGGGAATTGGGCCCTACTGTTGCGGCTGGCGAAAACCGTGATCTCTCGTCTGTGCAGGAGAGGGTCATCCAGACAGACCCGTTCCTTAGTGAGCCCGGCAAAAACCAGTCTGCCGGTGGACGATACGTGCTCCAGGCTGGCACTCATCGCCGCCGCGCTCCCGGTAGCGTCGAATACCACATTTGCCGTGCGGTCTTCGGCGCCGGCGATCGCTTCCACACCAAAGCTCGCAGCAAATTCTCTACGGCGTTTGTTCTTTTCCACCACCACGACATCTGCTCCCGCCGCCTGGGCAAACTGCATGACCGCCAGTCCTATCGGTCCCGCGCCAATCACCAGGGCTGATTCACCCTTCTCCAAACCACTGCGTTGTACGGCATGAGCGCCAATGCCTAACGTCTCCACCAAGGCAAGCTGATCAAAGTCGAGCACAGCCGACTTATGCAATAGGTGCACGGGAACCGACAAGACTCCCTGCAGGCCTCCGTCGATGTGTATCCCGAAGACGCGGATGTTATCGCAACAGTTGGTTCGTCCTTTAAGGCAGACCGGACAATGGCCGCACGCCCAATAGGGCTCGATGGCACACCGGTCTCCCTGCTTGATAGAGTTCTGATCCGCGGGCGCCTGCAACACCTCGCCGGCAAGTTCATGGCCTAATATCCGCGGATAGGTGTAGGCAGGGTGGGTACCGCGATAAGCATGAAAATCGCTCCCACAAACACCTACGCGCCTCATCCGGAGCAGGGCGTGGCCGGGTTCTGGGAAGGGCTCAGGAACTTGGCGCTCTATAAATTCACCTGGAGCCTGTAAAACGATCTGTCTCATGCGGTCCTTAGCGTAAGAGCATAGCTCCTTCAGCCTTGCAGTTTTAAATGGACGAACCAATAATTGAGAGCATAATAGCGGGAATTTTCTCCCTTGGTCAAGTTGACTTTTGGTGCAGCCCGACCCGGCCGTCCCGCCTGTCGGGATAAAGAAAACGTCGAAAAACAGTGCGGATATACGTAGAATGTAGCGCTTTACCAATTGGATCACTCATGCCTCGAACGAAAGACGCGTCTCGCGCTCCTCAGCCCGACAGCAGGGTCACCGCCAGACTCATCACGACGATCAAAGAGCTCATTTCCAGTGGCACCATTCCGCCGGGCGGTAAGTTTCCTCCGGAGCGGGAGCTGGCCAAAGAGCTCAAGGTCAATCGGGCGTCTCTCCGGCAGGTGATGAAAGTTCTGGAGATTATGGGGGTCCTTACCCAGCGGGTCGGGGATGGTACTTACTTGAGCGCAAGCTCAGAATTGATCTTGAAGGAACCATTGGAATTCATGGTTCTCATCGACGATATTTCTCCCGGCGAATTGTTTGAAACCCGCGCTATCGTCGAGCCGGAATTGGCTGCCCGTGCAGCCCTTCGCTCTACCTCCGAGGATCTCGCCAAACTGCGCCAGTCGATCATTGATATGGAGCGGAGCCGTACCATTCAGGAGAGACTCGATGCAGACATGGCTTTCCACGAATGGATTTTCAGCGCCAGCGGCAATCGCATCTGCCACCTCTTATTCAGGCTGATCCACAAGACAGTGTCAAAGAGCATGGCGCAAGTTGTCGATCGCGTGCAGATTGAAAAGCCGCTTGCCTACCATAGGAAGATATATTCGGCCATTCGCGATCGAAATGCCGATGAAGCGCGTCGCCAGATGCTGCAGCATATTACCGAAGCCGGGGCTCTTCTTAACCGCTCCAGCAGCCGATAACAAATCCACCATCCTGGGCCGGCCGCCGAATCCTATGGGCTGGGGGCTTGAACGGCTTGCTCCGCCTTTTGCCGAAGCAGCCTGAGGAACGAGTCTTCGGGAAACAACTGGCTTGAGTTCCGTAACATGTTCAACGCCTTTTCGTATTGATTGCTGGAAATATAAAGACGGCACAGCTTCTGATAGAAGCGCTCGTCATAGGGAAATAGCGACTTCCCTTGCAGGAGTACCTTCTCCGCCTCAGCTTGTTGTCCTTCCTTCACCAGGATTTCAGACAGTACAAGAAAGTCGTCCGACCGTGTGCTTCCCACTTCGATTGCTCTCGAAAAATAGTCCTTGGCTTGATTCTCATCGTAGTCCGGTCCCTTCGCCAGATGGAGAAAACCCAGCCCGGAGAGCACTAGGGGGTCTGTGGACTTCTGCTTTTCCAGCGCATGCAGCTCCTGCAGGTAGGGCGGCACGTACGACGGGTCGGTTGCGCCTATCTCGCTCAGCGCATGAAAAAGCGTGAGTGGAGGAACCTGGTCTGGTTGACCAGGAATCGCGTCCAAATGAATCAAGCCGCCCAGTTCCGCTTTGTTTGCAATGAAGCTCTCAGTGGGGAATGCTTCTTCCGGGGTTTTGACAATCCGATGACTGGTCAGAATCGAATGCGCGATGCCGGTGAGCGGTTGCTTCGGCATATGGCAACCCTGGCAGTCATCGGCAGGCTGCCCGTGATTGGCGGTCATGCAACGGAAGCCGGCAACTCTGCTCGTTATGACAAGTCAAGCATTTCTGCCTGTAGTACTCGACCGCAGTGGTAGTCGGCTGGAAGTGCGGATCATGGCAGGTAAGGCAGCTCATCCGTCCCTTCGTGGCGGTGTAGCATTTGCTCATACTCATCAAGCTGAAATGCTCGAGCAGAGGCGATATGGGAGCGGATCCTCCTTTCGGATCCAGAGGCGCCGCAAAGATGGCCATTACCTCATCAAGAGGAGTCCCCGGGCCGAAAGTCCGCTATAGTTCTTTCCTGGTTGCAGGACTCTCATCGCACGGCCCTGATGACAGCTCATGCAGATGTTATCTGCCAGCCAAGGATCGAGCTGTCGCCGGGTTAACGATGGATCGGGTATTGGCGCTCGCTTTCATCTGGCCCTTATGTTGGGCTACGTGCAGGCTCCCGGGTCCATGGCAATTCTCGCAACCGATCGCCAGTTCTTTAAATGGTGGATCCTGCATACGCTCCCAGTCCAGGAGCGATGGGTCGCGAGAGCCCGCTGTGACAGGCCAGGCATCCTGAAAGGGCAGGTCGATTAAACGCCAGATCCGCCACCTCAAAACCGGGAGACAATTCCCACGTGCTTGATTTTGTATAGAACGACAGCGGCGCCTCGTAGAGATAACCATCGCGCGTCACCAGGTAGGATGTGCCATTCCTTCCAGAACCGATGGCGTATGCCAGCTTTTGCGTATTGCGGAATACCTCTGACCCATCCTCCGCTTTCTGATATTCAGATTGGTACACACCGGTTGGCGTCGACTGCACATCGTAGTAGCGCTTCAGGCGCTCGTTCCATACCGTGATCGTATGTCCTGCTGGAACTTGCGGCAGTTCGCCGGGGACAATCGACATCGACCGGCCCATGTCGGTCTTCTTGAACGAGTCATAGATGGAGCGATGGCAATTGGCGCACACCTCTGCGCCCACATATTCCGCCTTCGCGGCCGGAGTCGACGGCACATCGCTCCGCGCGTGAACCATAATCTGCGGCCGGTACGCGGAGTAAAGTCCCAGGAGGATGATCGTGAAGCAGCAAAGAGAGCTCGCCAGCAAGACCGCGCGGTCTTTCGGCGGAGACACGCCCCGGTAGTATTTACGTCGCTGCATCCACGAAGGCATGGCTATGGACTCTTCTTCCTGGTCGCGCCCATCTGCTCCGATTTGACGATTCCTTGCCCCTCTTTGATAACGGTCAAGTGGCCGCCACTCACTGCCGGGATCTTCTCCTTGAGCCCGCTCGTCCAGATGGATCTCCAACTCCGCGGAAGTGCTTTCCCCGATTCCAAAGTGGAGTCGTCGATCGTTCACGGAGTAAAAACTCGATTGTGCCATCACCGTTTGGGCTTGCAACTTACCTCCGTAGCGGGCGATCACCCGGGATCCGATCGCGCTCCGGTTCGACTTTGTGCCCACAAGAAATACCTTGATCCAATTACGCTGGCCTTTGAGGTCATTGCGGAGAAGGGAAGGGGGCTCATTCAGATTGACCACCAGGATGTCGATATCACCGTCATTGTCAAAATCGCCGAACGCCGCTCCCCGGCTGCAATGCGGAGTGGCGATCCCCGGCCCAGCTTCATCGATCAGCTCCTCGAACTTTCCATTCCGCAAATTATGGAAGATAAGCCGGGGACACTTCATTGGATATTGCGGAAACCTCTGTTCAACCTCCGGATAGACTGCGCCCGCGGCCACAAATAAGTCAGGCCAACCATCATTGTCAAAATCCGCAAATCCGGTTCCCCAACTTACGTAACGCGTCTCTACTCCAAAGCCCGCTCCGATCGTCACATCGGTAAAGTTACCGGTGCCGTCATTGGTATAGAGAGAGTCGGTGTCATCGGAAAAATTTGTCCGGAAAATGTCGAGGTTACCCTTGAGGTTGTAATCGCCCACGGCGACGCCCATTCCCGCCTGTTCCACCCCATCGTCGCTCAGGGCAACGCCGCGCTCTATTCCTTGTTCTTTGAAGGTTCCATTGCGCTGGTTCATAAACAGCAAACTCGGCGTCGAATCCGAGGCGACGTAGATATCTTGCCAGCCATCACCGTCAAAGTCAGCCGCAACGGCAGTCATCCCGTACGTCGGGGTTGCACTGGAAATTCCAGACTCCTGGCTTACCTCGCGAAAAACCCCGTTTCCCTGGTTACGGAAAAGCGAGTTGGTTGTCGGCCGAAGTCCCCTGGGTCCACAATGCACAGGCACTCCCTTGAATGTGCAGCTCGGTCGCGAACCCGCCTTGGGAAGGTCTTCCTCCGCATCCAGGTCGACATAATGGGTGATGAAGAGGTCGAGATTGCCATCGCGATCATAGTCCAAAAAGGTACATCCGGCGCCCCATCGGCTTTTTCCCTGGTGCATCAGGCCCGCGGCGGCCGTCACATCGGTGAATGTTCCGTTCCCGTTGTTGCGGTAAAGAACGTTCTGCCCGTAGTACGTAACGAAGATATCTTCATAGCCGTCATTGTTATAGTCTCCCACGGTCACCGAACATGCCCACCCGGTGCGAACAAGACCTGCCTCGACAGTCACATCTTTGAAGGTGCCGTCGCGGTTGTTCTTATAGAGACGGTTCGTCGTTCCCGCCGGCGGGCCGTCGAGCCGGGTTCCACTCAACAAAAAGATATCGAGCCATCCGTCATTGTCGTAATCGAGGAAAGCGGCTCCGCATCCTACCGTCTCAAAGATCACGCTCTTTTTGTCGGTCTCACCGTAGATTACAGGCTGAATCAGTCCGGCCTGCAGCGCCACATCGGTAAACGTCGCGTCAAAGGGGATGCCAGAGGGCTTTCCGCGCGGTTGCGGTTTCAAATTTCGAGAAGAACTCCCCTCTTGCGCGATGCTGGCCATGCTACCGGCTGCCAGGCCGGCGAGGGAGAAACCCAGGGCTTGACGAAAAAAGCGACGGCGGCTCAATTCGCCATCTCTCTCGACCAAAGAAAACAGAGCATCGATGGAGCTGAGCGGCCTCATCGGCAGGGCCCTCTCTTGGATCGTCCACCATCACTAATATTTGGCCGAACCATTTAAGGGCAATGCACCTCATCGATTGGCAACCAAATATGCCCACGCCAATCTCCGTCTTCCATCGTAGCCTACCCGAGACCGTCATCGCTTTCCAGCCCCAATCCACGGTTTCAAGCAGTGGAAAGGACCGTTGAAGGTATTATCTGCAACGCGGCTGGCAGGATTCGTGAGTATGTGTTTTTAGGGAGGGAACAGCGACCGAGGCCCAGCATAGAGTCGAATACAAAAGAAGAGAGCGGACGACTGTCAGTCGTCCGCTCTCTTCTTTTGGTGGTTCTGCTAGAACGTTATCTTGAGAGCGAATTGGATCTCGCGTTCCGTTTGAGCAGTGCCGGTAAAGAGACCGAAGTTGGCATCCGTTACAGTGTTGTCGGGTTGCGACCCACCTTGAAACGGGCCAAAGGCTGCCTGATTCCAGGCGTTGAAGAAGTCCGTTCGAAAGATGATACTTCGTTGCTCTTTGCCGAGTGGAAACACCTTTTCCAACGTTAAATCCGTATTGGTTACGTGGGGCGTTCGGAGATCATTCCTGGGCTCACTTCCATATGTGTAGGCGGCAGGGTTTGCGAAGCATGTCTGGTTCAGGTACTGCACGGCCCTGCCCCCATTGTAGGGATTCTTACACAAGCGGTCCGCTCTCTCCACCACGTTGCCCGTGTTCTCCAAATCATCATTGCCGGCATTGTTGTTAAACACGATCCCGGAGTGGGCCGTGTAAATACCCTGGAAACTCCACCCTCCAACGACTTCATTGAGCAGGGAATTTTCGACGTCAAAACGCTGCCCTCTGCCAAACGGCAATTGATAAACCCAACTAAAGCTAAAGTTTTGTGGAAGGTCGTATCCCGCCACACTCCTATCCGCTTTCAGGTTGTAGGGATCCTGCACGCTGCATCCTTCTGAGCCGAAGAACCCATCGCATCCCAACGTAATCGTCTTTGACCAGGTGTACGACCCTAAGAGGGTGAGCTTCTTCCCAACGATCGTTCGAGCCTGGAACTGAAATGCATTGTAGTTAGAGTTAGCTACGCTCTTGTCGTAGTAAGTAGGAGTGATGTAGGAGAAGGGTTGGCGATCGGTGATCGGTCCGGGCGCCGGATATAACGCAGTGTTCCGATAAGAACCGGAATCCGTGCGGAGGCTATGGGCCCCTACATAATTGGCCTGCAGCACCGTATTGTTCTTGACCTGCTGCTCAATGCCAAAGTTGTACTGTATCGAGTAAGCGTTCTTGTAGTACGGGTCGATCATCCAGTTGACCTGGTTGAAGGGGGTCGCCGCAGGAAGAATCTGCGCACCGCTGGTCCCCAAAGCGAGGGGATTCTGGCCGGTGGTGGGGTCTGGAGTGGTCGCGTTGAGATTGTTCGCCAGCAGAAACGTAGTATCTGGCCAGTTGCCCTGGTAGTTAGTCGATAACTGCTGAACAGCAGCCCAGTTATCGAAAAAGCGACCAATGCCGGCCCGAACGACAGTACCGGGCACCGCTTGGTAACTGAAGCCAAACCTCGGCTGCCAATTGTCATACGAATTATGGATAATAGAGTGGTTACTCTTCGGCGTCACGACAACGTTAGCCGGTAGTGAGCCATCCGCGGTCGGTATGCACGGGGATGCACCCGTATAGCATCCTGGGGGAACGGCAGCCAGGATGTATTGGCCCGTGTCTAAGTTGGTATCGCCCACAAAGTTGTTGCCAAGCTTGGTGCTTCCATAGATCGGCCAGAGCGTGACGTCATAGCGGAACCCCACGTTTATCTGCAGTTTCGTGCTGGCTTTCCATTGATCCTGGATGTAGAAACCATCCTCCCAACCACCGTGTGTTGTGATATTCACGTTACGGCGATTTACGCTCGATGGCAGGCCTAGAACGCCCGATGCCAGCGCATCTCCGGTCGGCAAGGCACTTTCCAGGTCGGATGTCGGGGTTGCACTGTAGCTATCGTTGATGAACAAGATTGGCTGGCTGTTGTTGTTGGTATTGATGTCCAGTCCCATTTGCAGCGTATGTTTTCCCGACACCCGGGTGAAGTCCGCTGCTTCCTCCCAAATATCAGCTATCTGGTTGCCCTGGTATGAACCTCCCGGAACACCCTGATAACCGCTGAATCCCTCGCCCATATTGAAGTTCCGGCCGCCGACAAAGCCCGTCACCGTTTGCAGGTTGAATTGTCCTATGGTGTAGGCATTCGCCAGACTGGCTGGGAATTGGGTGTCCGTAGTGGAGTAGGCGAGGGTCCTGCCAAAGCGCGCCGTCAGAATCTTGGTTCCGGACTTCGAAGTCCAGGTGCCCGATCCGCCGTAGTTATAGCCACTGGTGTTGGCGGCACTGAGAATACCGGGGATCCCAGTAGCGCTCGTCGAAGGTGAATAAAATTTGGAGAAGCGGAAATACGACGTGACCTGGTCTGTGAACTGCTCGTCCACTCTCATCGAACCCGTGTCGCTGTTCAGGAGATTTGGCGTTGGGTCTACGAAGTTGTACCCGTTGGATGGAAGCTGATTTACCACCGGATAGATGGCCTTGCGATAAGCTTCCAGAGGTTGGTTTACCAGCGCTGTGGGGATGATGTTGTTTGGAAATGGGTCCCGCAGCAACTGGCCTGGGTTGTTGGGATCCGCCCTTGTCGTATATGGGTTGAAGATTGGATTCTGATTTCCACCGCTGAAATCGCCCCCTAGCTGCGCTTGCGTCGGAATAATGTCCAACGTATTTGCAGCTCTTGTCGATCGGAAGCCTTCATAGGCTGCGAAGAAGTAGAGCTTTTCCAGCATCGGGCTGGCTTTTCTCCAGCGGCCGGGAAGAACGGGCCCACCCACGGCGCCCCCAAATTGGTTTTGCTTGTAGGGGGTCACAGCCGGTTGGAAGTAGTTCCTGGCGTCCAAGGCGCTGTTGCGGAAAAATTCCCACACGTCCCCGTGATACTCCTGCGTACCCCCTTTGGTCACGACGTTGATAATGCCGCCCAGGGATCCGCCGAATGCGGAGCTGTCATTGTGGGACTGAACCTTGAATTCCTGGATATCGTCGATGATCGGCGCAACCGCGTAGTTGCCGATAAACCCGTAATCCGTGAAACCGTCGAGCAGAAACATGTTGCTGCGGTTTCCTTGCCCGTTCACAGAAGGGAAAGTGAACGAACCAATCGCGCTGCCCGCGAAGCTATTCCCACCGCCGCTATTCTGGCCGGTGCTGATCGGCGAAACACCGGGCGTCAGAGCGAGCAACTGCGTAAAGTTACGCCCGTTGAGCGGCAGGCTGTTGACCTCGTTCTGCTCAATGGCCGTGCCTAGCTCCGTGGTTGTCGTCTCCACGCTGGCCTCAGTCGTTTGCACCGTGACCTGTTGCGTGGCGGTGCCGACGAAGAGCTGGACATCCTGCGTCAGCGTCTGATTCACGGCCAGTGTGAATTCGGAGGTTGTCGATACCTTGAACCCCTCCTTGGTGACTTCAAGCGTGTATCGCCCTGGCGGAATGGCAACGAACACGTAGCGCCCGGCACTGTTTGTAACCGCTTCTTGCGAAACCTGGGTGTCAAGATTCTTCAGCGTGACTTTTGCGCCGGGAATCACAGCCGATGTGGGATCCGTGACCGCACCATTCAGAGCCCCAGTTGCGCCTTGCCCGAGAGCCTTCGTGGGAGAAAGTTGCAGAATGATGGCAATGAACAGTGCCAGTTGCACTATCCAGGACGCTGAAACCTGTGCTGAATGTTTCTTCTCCACTGCTGACTCCTCCAAATAACCTGCAAGTAACACAATTGCCTTGAGTTTCTGAAACGCTTACCGGGCCGGACCAACTCCGCCGAGGGTGCTCTTCACAGCGTGTACAGCACACTGTGCACAGGCACTCGCTCATCCAAAAGTACGAACATTGGCTCATCCAATGGACCCAGCCCTTATAGCGGCGCGAAAACACGTTTGTCAATAAGTTTTTTTTAGGCGCGATGCCGCTCTACGGGCCTTCAGCGGTATCCGCGCGGGGTATTTCGACTCGCGCGTTCGGCCATTCGCGTTTACGAACCAGGAATTCCACCCAGCAACTTGAGGGATTGGGAGTACACTATGGCTCAGTCATTTTCAGGGGGGAACTTCGTACCATTGCGGGATGGGCGCGGAGTGAGCGGCTTAGTCAACGGCCTAAGATTATGCGACGAGCGAGCGAACTCGGACTAGGTTCCGTTCTACTCTTCGCGGCAGCGGTCTGGTCCTGCCACGCCCAAGCGGCGTCCGATTGCGCCATCCCGCACGGCTTTCAATCTCGAGCAAGCGCCGACCCATTCACTGCGTGGGACTCGGCAGGTACCTGGTATGCCCAACGGAAAGATCTGCGCTGCGCATCCGTCGCCTACAACAAAGCGTTGCAAATACGCCCCCAATCCTGGAGGACGCTCTATGATCTCGGGGTAATCGAAGTCGCTCAAAAAAGGTCCGCATCCGCGATCCTTCATCTGCGCCGGGCGGTTGACTTGAAACCGGATTCGGTGGATGCGCGCAATGCCCTCGGCATGGCTTTGAAGGATTCTGGGCAGCCTACCGAGGCGGAAAAGCAATTCCGGGAGATATTGAAGATCGATCCGAACTCGCTCGACGCTCTGAACCATTTGGCGGAGGTTCTTGCCACGCAAAAGCTCTATTCCGCCGCGATCGGATATTGGGATAAGGCTCTTTCGCTCGACCCGGGAAATGTGGACGCCGGAATTGCCCGAGCGATCGCCCTCAGCGAGAATGGCGACCAGGACGCTGCCACTTCCTCGTTGCAACAGATTGTAAAGACGCACCCCGATTTGGCCGTCGCCCATTTCAATCTCGGAACCGTCTACGCCAACCAGAAATCTTTTCGCCAGGCGGCAGACGAATACCGTGAGGCATCACGGCTGAGCCCCGCTGATCCGGAGGCGCGCTTCGCGTTGGCCAAGTGCCTGGTCTTTCTGGCCGAGTATTCAGAGGCTATACCAATCCTGAAACCGTATGCGCTCAATCATCCCAAAGCCTTCGAACCACACTATTTGTTGGGCCTTTCCTACCGGGGCCTGGAGCAGTATCCTCAAGCAGAGCAGCAACTGCGCTCCGCTGCTGCCATTGAGCCTGATCACGCCGACCTGCAATACAATTTAGGGTTAGTAATTCTTCGCAATGGGCGAGCCAAAGAGGCTGTGCCGCATCTGCAAAAAGCGATCGAGTTGGATCCGGCGGCCGAAGGGCCGCGCTTACAACTGGCGATCGCCCTCAAAGGTCTCAATCAACCCCAGCAATCGGCAAAGGTCTATCAAGACGTCCGGCAAACCGAACAGGCCAACTTGGCTAAAAACGAATTCACCACCGAAGGAGCTAAGGCGAATCAACTTTTGGCGTCTGGTCAGGCTGCTCAGGCCGCAGAAGTGTACCGGCAAATGCTCCAGATACAACCGCGTGACGCGCACACCTATTACAATCTCTCCCTGGCGCTCGATATGGACGGCAAGTTCCCCGCCGAGCGGCAGGCTCTGGAAACAGCGATCAAGCTCGATCCAACACTCGCTCAAGCTCGCAGCAAGTTGGGCGTCTTGGATATGTCGCAAGGTCACCCGGACGATGCAATCCTGAACTTCAAGAAGGCGATCGCACTGGATCCTCAGCTAACCGAAGCCCAGCTGAACCTGGCGACCATTTACGACGGAAGGGGCCAGGTCAAAGAGGCGGAAGCCCTGCTAAGGCAGGCAACCGAAGAGGATCCGAAATACGCGCAGGCCCGTTTCAACCTGGGCATGGTGTTGGCGCAACAACAACGCTTCCCTGAAGCTGAGGCTGAGCTCGAGACAGCCGTCTCCCTCGACAGCAGCAATCTGGGTGCGCAGACTGCCTTGGCCGAGGTTCGGGCCCGCGAGGGCAAAAGCGAAAGCAGCATTGAGATGCTCCGCAAGGTGGTGGCAGCCAGGCCGGATAGCTTTCAAGATCATCTCAACCTGGGGATAGCGCTGGCTGACCACCTTGAAGTAGAAGCGGCCCTGGCTGAATTTACCCAAGCGGTCGCGCTCAACCCGGGGTCGGCAGTCGCTCATTACAATCGGGGCCGTCTGCTACTCGATGAAAGACATTTCGAGGACGCAAAGCCCGAACTGGAGAAGGCGTTAAGCCTCGATGAGCATTTCGGCGACGCAGTGTATCTGTTGGCAGTGACCGAGCGTCAGCTGGGCGAAACGGCGAAGTCCCTGGAGCTTTCTGAGAAAAGCGTTCAGCTCGCTCCCGGCAACCCTCGAGCCTACTACCTGCTGGGACAAAATCTGTCATCGGCAAAACGTGACCGGGAGGCGATTGCCGCCTGGAAGCACGCTGTTCAGCTCGACCCCAACAGTACTGAGGTGCTCTACCGGCTATCCCAGGTTCTTCATGGAACTGACCCGCCCGAAGCCGCCAAGTATGCTGCGCTCTTGAAGGCCCGGCTGGCGGAACAACAAGCTACCAGCCAGGCGGATATCACCGGAAACCTCGCTCTCGCCGCCGCCAATAACCACGATTATGCTCAAGCCATTACCGAGCTGCAAAAGGCGATTGAAATCTGTGGCGAATGCCGTGACCAGGCGACCCTCAAAAAAGATCTGGGCCTGATCGAGGCACGATCTGGCGACCTGGCCGCCGCGGCTCAGCAGCTGAAAGCAGCCGCCTCGTTGAATCCAGCGGATCCAGAGATAAAGCAGGCATTGGCCGTGGTGCTCCCGCACCAAGGCAAGCTTGATTAAGCAAGCTAGTGTTTGGTGGGATTTGCCAGCTGCGCTTCGATCACGCTCATAGCATGAAGAGCAACTGCATCGGTTGCAGAAAGCGCCAAAGCCTTTTGCATCTGCGCGTGCGCTTCATCGAAGCGGCCCTCCGCGGCAAGAATCAATCCCAGGTTCATGAAGCCCTTTTCGTATTCTGGGTCCCCCTCCACAGCCAGGCGCAATAGATGTTCCGCCGCAGCAAGCTTGCCTTGCTGTCCGTACAACACCCCGAGATTCCCCAGCGCATCCGTCATCCCCGGATCGGCCCGGAGTGCAGCTTGAAACTGCTCCTCTGCTGCCTTCGCATCTCCGGTGGTTAAATCTAAAAATCCAAGCTGGTTGTGCACATCGGCGATCCCGGGATTCAAGGCCACGGCCTCTAGCAGCAGCGCGCGTTCTGAATCACGATCCTTCAATTTCTCAAACACGAGAGCAAGGTCGTAGCGGACTTTTGCGTCCTGAGGAACCAGCTGAAGCGCCTCCTTGTAAGCTGACACGGCTTTCTGAAGATCGCCGTCCTTGACCGCCTGCGCACCCTCACTCTCGAGCGTGGTTGCCCGCCGCTGGTCGACGACGGTCTTCTGCAGTCTCTGAAACACCAGGTTCTCTTGATCGGCTAATTCCTGCTGATTGGTCTGATGATAGGCGCGATCCAGTTGGAAGTGTGCCTCCTGCGAATCCGGCTTCAGGGCGAGCGCACGCTTTAGATGTGAGATGGCTTCTTCGTACCTTCCCTCTTCCCGCAGCACAGAACCCAGCTTGTACTGGCTGTCGAAATCGCTTTCGTTCAACTGAACGGCCCGTTCCAATTCCGAGGTCGATTGCGGAAGCATCCCCAGCCCCTGGTAGGTAATGCCAAGCAGGTAATGCGCCTCCATGCTTGCTGGATAATCCCGCACGTACGTTTCGAGGAGCGGTTTAGCTTCCTCAAAACGCACCAGGGTAATGAGGACTTTGGAGAGAGAAAGTTTTGCCGCCTCCGCTACCGCATCCACCTGCGTAGCACGGCGGTAAGCATCGGCGGCCTCCGCATATTTCTGCTCACGGTAAAGAACCGCTCCCAGGTTCAGAAGCGCTAAGCCGGACTTCGGATTCTGCTGCACCATCTCATGAAGCAGTGCGGCTGCAGCATCGTTTTGCCCGTCATCCATCAATGCTGTCGCCAGCGACAAACGAAGCTCGGTATCGTAAGGAGCCAGGGCGACAGCCTCCCGCCAGTAAGTAATGGCCGCGGCGCTCTGCTTCTCCTTTCCCAGCACAGCGGCCAGGTGCCGAATGACCTCAGGCGATTTAGGGTCCAACGCATACGCAGCCCGGTATGACATTTCTGCTTGCCCGTTCTCCTCCAGTGCTTCCTGGGCAATGCCCAGCGCAAGTCGAATCTCAGCGCGCGCAGGCGCTTTGCCGGCGGCCAGTTGCAGTTCCGTTAATCGCATGCTGTGCATCCGAAAGATCAAGGTAAGCCAAGCCCGCGTGATAATGCCCCTGCCACGCCTCCGGGTTGGTTCGAATCTCTTCTGTAAAACTGGCGAGAGCGCAATGAGTATTCTTATCGCGCAGGAACAAGACACCTTGCGCGTCCGCCGCTTCCCCCGCCGTTTGGTGGGCTGTAGCATCCATACCGTGGGCCAATGTACAGGGCTCCTGGGACCATGAGACCATGGTCCAGCAGCAGACCAAAAAGGTCATTCCCCACCTGCGTCGTAATGCTGGATCCCCGTACAACATCACTACCTCTCTTCAACCGCTCCCTGAACGACCTTGCTACCGAAAGCTATTTTACTGCTCCTGCTTCTACGGGATTGGTTCTGCGGGATCTTCTTGACCGCGCGTTCGGCTGCCCCTCAGGCTGGCCTCGCGAATGGGACTAACCAATGAAAATCAATGCAGGAGCAGAATTAGTTCGCTTAGCTCGCATAGTTCGCATAGTTCGCATAGTTCGCAAAGTTCGCTTAGCTCGCAAATTCCTGCACGGTCACGGCGTACCTGAAGTCCCTCCTTTTCGGAAACTGTCCTCTCTCCTCAGGTAACGAGAACAAGATTCGTGTAGAACCACATGGTCTTACGTGTAGCACCCTCTATTCCGTTTCCCCGGTAGCAGACTTATTGTCCAACTAGCGATTGCGCCTCTCCGTTTTATTCATAGGGCTGAGGCTTTTAAAGCGGCGCAACGAACGGCGAGGATTGGCCCCGGATCATGGCCAACCGGAGGATTTCATGATTACGAAATGGATGAAACAGACAATGTCGATGGTGGTCTGCTCGACCCTGATTATTGCGGGCGCACCCACTGAGCTTCTTCAGGCACAGGATGCCTCCCAACCGGCCTCGGCGTCTACACCGCCGGCGGTCGCGCCGCTGACCAGCAGCCAGCTCGATGCCTTGGTTGCCCCCATCGCGCTCTATCCCGACGCACTGGTCGCGCAGGTGCTGGCTGCCGCCAGCTATGCGGATGAAGTGGCTTTTGCAGACCTGTGGCTCGCGCAGAATCAAAATCTGCAGGGCGCCGCACTCACCCAGGCAGTGGGTCAGCAATCGTGGGATCCTAGCGTAAAAGCGCTGACGCAGTTCCCGTCAATACTCCACAATCTGGCCAAGAACCTTTCTTGGACCTCGAGCCTGGGTCAGGCCTTCGAAAATCAGCAATCAGACGTGATGGCCGCGGTACAGGTCATGCGCGCCAAGGCGCAGGCCGCGGGAACGTTACAGTCTTCTTCGCAGATCAAGGTAGTGCAGCAGAGCCCGCAAACCATCATCATCGAACCCGCCAGCAGTAACGTGGTTTATGTTCCGCAGTACAACCCGGCAGTTGTGTATGGCGCGCCCCTGGTGGTGCCGGCCTATACACCGCCTGTTGCCGTTGCAGCCGGTTTGTCCTTTGGCGCTGGGGTAGCGATTGGCGCCGCCATTGGCGGGGGCGGCGGCTTCGTTGCCGGCGGCTTTGGCGGAGGATGGGGCTTCGGAGCATGGGGAATGAACTGGGGTGGCGGCGGTGGAGGAACCATCAACTACAACAACAACACTTACATCACCAGGAACAACATCAATAGGAACAGCAACAACAACAATAACAATGGAAACCGGAATAACAACAACGGAAACAGGAATAACAACGACGGGAACCGCAACAACTCCGGCAACGAGGCCAACAACCGGAACAACGGCAACCGGCCGAATGTGCCCAACGGAGGCCGCAACGGTAATCACGGCCTGATCGGCGGCAACGGAGGGGTTCAGCACCAGGTCGCTGACAATCAACGGGCCGGCAGGTTAGGAAGCGATGCGCCCCGCTCCGCCATGAGCGGCAATGGCAACCAGGCTCGTGCCGAATCGAATCGCGGTCGCGCGAGCATGCATCCGGCCGCCTATCAACGTCAGCGACCGGCCCAGCAGCGCCAACAGCACCCCCAGCAACCACGCCAACAGCGCGGCGGAGGCGGTGAGCGCGGTGGGGAGCGGCGTTAAGCCGCACCCCAACAGGGTTCTTCACCCACTACAGGATCGTTCCGAAGATAGATGGAAAGGAAGGTAGAGACGTGAGTTTGCAACTGAAAAGCTTGACCACGCAGCGGATGCAACGAATCGCTCCTCTCGTAATGATTGCGGCCGTTTTCGTCTTCGGCTGCTCGAACAAACCAGTTAACATCGTGGCAGAAGCGCCCCAGAAAACCTTCGCCACGCCGGCGGAAGCAACCCAGGCATTGCATGCCGCGGTCCAGGCTAAGGACGACAGAGTGCTTACCCAGGTATTGGGCCCGAAGGCGCAGAAGTTAGTAAGTTCGGGAGATCCGGCGGAAGATACGTCTGCGGCTGATTCGTTCGCCAAAAAATATGACCAGATGAATCGTTTGGTGGCGATGACCGATGGCAGCCAGGTGCTCTATATCGGGGCCGACAACTATCCCTTCCCCGTCCCCTTGGCAAAGGATAGCTCGTCGAGGTGGTACTTCGACGCCGCAGCCGCTGACGAGGAATTGCAGGCGCGGCGAATCGGTCGCAATGAACTCTCCGCCATGGATGCATGCCGGCTGATTGCCAACGCCGAGGAACTTTACCACCAGAGCACGCACCAGTACACCGACACGATCGTGAGCACCCCGGGCCAGCAGGAAGGCCTTTACTGGGAAGTCTCCCAAGGGCAGTCGCCTAGCCCGATGGGGAGCCTCAACCAGTTTGCAAAAGGAGTCTTCAACGCTTCCGCACCCAGTAAGGAGTTGGTATTGCACGGATATTCCTTCCGCATCGTGACCACGAAAAGCGGGTTCACGATCTTTGCCACCCCCGTCAACTACCAACATTCCGGGATCATGAGCTTCAGCCTGGGCCGTGACGGCGTTATCTACCAGCAAGATCTCGGCCCGAAAGAGGGCAATACTTTAACAGCCATCGAACAACACGACCCAACTGACCGATGGACGCAAGCGGAGTAGCTTGCGTCCAGGTTTTCATCAAAAGCCCGGACTGGAATGCTGGTCTAATTTATGCTTTTGAACGTGGAGATACCTATGACAATGAAAAGGATGTTCTTGCCGGCGGTGATCCTGGTTCTCTGGGCCTCACCCGTGTTTGCACAGAAGACTTACTCCGATCCGGTGGCGTATTGCAAGGCCGTCGGAACCATCGACAAGCCGGATGCCCGATACACCGGTCCGAAGTTACCCGCATGGATGGCGAAGCAACTGAACATGCAAGCCCGGCCAGGGCAAGCTCATGGAATGGCGCTGCGCCGGGGGAGCCGTGCTCGCCTGCCAATACGGCGCGAACATTCCCTGCGCTTCGAAGGCCGTCACCAGTCAGAAGCCAACCCAGCCGGTCCTCGATTATTGCCGGCAGAATCCTGGCTCTGACTTCGTGCCCATGGTAGTCACCGGCCATGACACCTCGGTGTCGTGGGCCTGCCACGGGTCGACACCCGCGGTGATCGATTCCGCGCAAGTCGATGCTCAGGGTTACCAGAAAACCTATTGGCACAAGGTATCGCCGTAGTCCACCAAATTGACTGACCTGCCGGCGATATTTCGGTGCTGGAGTGCGGCGCCTGCTACGCCGTGCGGAAAAGGGGATTGATGTCTGGCAATCATCTCGGTACTCTCGTCCCATGCCTCCCAATCGTATGCGCTTCTCGCGAACGTGAACCTTGCAGGCCGCCTGTTTCATGAACTCACGGCAATAGGCGTTACAGGAAGGAGAGCAGGAGTTGATCCCGGAGTTAGGCTGGCAGCACGAACCGAATCTCCTCATTCAGCTTCCCTCACGGCCTAACAACCGGCGCGCCGTTGTACGTGTTCTTGCCTGCCTGACAATTCTTTTCTGCATGATCGAGCCGGCGCGTGCTCAGTACGGTTTTGAGGTCTGGAACGTAGACAATGGCATGCCCGAGAACGAGATTCGCGGCATTACCCAGACACCTGACGGATATCTCTGGATTGCTACGTTTAACGGGCTGGCACGTTTCGACGGCGTCCATCTGACTGTCTTCAGCAGAGAGACCCCCGGCCTCCTTTCGAATCAATTCGGCACAATGTTGCAGGGACGCGGCGGAGACCTGTGGCTCGACAGCGTCGATCGTGGCGTGGTGCGCTACCACAATGGCGTCTTCGGCGCCTATGGCAGGGAATATGGACTGCCGGCGGAGATCATCAATGGACTGACCGGGGACGACCATGGTGACGTATGGGTGCTTAGCGCGGGACGAATTGTTCGATGGGATGAAGCATCAAACCATTTCGTCGACGTCGCGCCGCAGAGCCCCAGCATGCGGTATCGGTCACTGCTGTGGGACTCAGCAGGATTCTGGGTCCGCCAGAATCAAACGATCCACTGCTTTACCCATGGGAGCTTTGTCGACTTTACGCTGCCCAGGCAAATCTTGAAAGATGACCTCTGGGGCGCGGCGCTCGATCAGAGTGGAACACTCTGGCTTGAGACCGTCGACGGAAAGCGGGTTCGGATCACCGCGGACAACGTGAGCCAGATGATTCCCGCCGGCTCTAACCGGGAAGTGACGATCGGCACTACCTACAACAAATCACTCGAAATGCACGTTGGCCCGCGCCTTCAGCGAACCTTTCAGTTCCTGAGCTCCAACCACGCTGTTTCAGTCACACCCTGGCACTTCTATGAAGACAGACAGGGCAATGTCTGGATCGGCACACTGGAACAAGGACTTTACCGGCTGCAGAATCAATCGATCCGCAGCTACTCCACAGAGCAGGGCCTGATCGATCGCGACACCTACGCAACTTATGAGGACCGATCGGGCGCTCTCTGGATCGGGGCCTGGCATTCGGGCCTTAGCCGTTTCGCCGATGGAAAGTTTACCAGCTATACCATGGCCGACGGGCTGCCGAACGAGCTGGTATTGGCGATGTTCCAGGACCGTGAGGGCCGTTTCTGGGTGGGCACTCATGGCGGCCTCAGCATTTTCGACCACGGGCATTTTCGTATTCCAAGCGGCCCGATTCTTCCCGATGAGGCAGTGGTTCAAGCGATCTGCCAGGACCGCCAGGGCACGCTGTGGTTCGGAACCAGGCAGGGGCTGGCCCGCTATGCGAATGGTGTAACCCGGTTCTTTACCAAGAAGGACGGGCTGGCGGCGGACGACACCCATGCCATCCTCGAGACGGCCAACGGAGATCTATGGGTAGGCGGTTATGGCGGCATGACGCGGATTCGCAACGGGCAGTTTACCCATTGGACGGAGAAGGATGGTTTGCCGAGCGCCAACATCTGGTCGTTTTACGAAGACAACGATCACGTGCTGTGGATTGGAACCTATGACGGTGGGCTCGTGCGCTTCAAGGACGGGAAGCTTAGCAGCTATTCGGTCAAGGACGGTCTCTTTGATAACGGTGTATTTCGCATTCTTGAAGATGCACATGGCTACTTCTGGATAAGCTGCAGTCGAGGTGTGTACCGGGTAAGCAAACGGGATTTGAACGCATTTGCCTCAGGCGATCTGAAGAAGGTTACCTCCACGGCCTACGGAAAGATCGACGGCATGTTGGATATCGAATGTAATGGCGGAGTGGAGCCTTCGGGCATCAAGACACGCGATGGCAAACTCTGGTTTCCCACCCGCAACGGCGTGGCGGTCATCGATCCGGAATCTGTCGTCCACGATCCTGTCCCACCACTGGTGATGATTGAATCCTCTCTGGTGGATAACGTGGCCAAACCGGTGAATGCTCCACTGCGTATTCCGCCCGGCAGTCCTAACGTGGAAATCAGCTACACAGCTCCAAACTTTATTAACGCGACGCAGACGCACTTCAAGTACCGGCTTGAGGGCTTGGACTCGAACTGGGTCGACGCCGGAGGACGGCGCATAGCCTATTACTCGCATCTGCCACCGGGAGACTACGTTTTTCACGTGATTGCGGCCAACAGTGACGGCGTGTGGAACCAGGAGGGCAAAACCCTCGCAATCACAGTGCTCGCTCCCTTTTATGAGACCGGCTGGTTTCAAATGCTTGTCCTGCTCACTTTGGGTGGTCTGGTCGCGATGTCATGGAGATATCGCGTGTCGCAGCTTCGGCGAGAACAGGCTGCCCAGCAGGCCTTTTCCCGGCAGTTGATCGCCTCCCAGGAAGCCGAACGCAAGCGTATCGCCGCCGAGATGCACGACAGCCTTGGCCAGCGGCTGGTGGTGATTAAGAATCTCGCCTTTCTTCTGCTCCGCTCAAAGAAGAGCGCCCCAGCCGACGACTCTGATGCGCAGACCATCACGGAGATCAGCGACGAGGCTTCCTCCGCGATCGCGGAAACTCGCGAAATTTCCTACAACCTTCGCCCCTTTCAGCTCGACCGGCTGGGGTTGACCAAGGCGATCGAAGCAATGGTGCGCACGACGGGCATCGCATCCGCAATCCGCTTTACTTCACAGCTGGATAATATCGATGACGTTTTTCCTGAGGACCTGCGCATCAATTTCTACCGCATCGTTCAGGAATCCCTGGGCAACATCATGAAGCACGCGCAGGCAACTGAGGTGAACCTCCGCGTGAAGCGGAGCATCGAGAACGTAATTCTGACCATCGAAGACAACGGCCGTGGATTCGCGCCCGATGAGCGAAGCCATGTACCCTCGCACAGCGGCTTCGGGTTGACGGGCATGGGCGAGCGGGCAAGGCTACTGGGCGGTGAGCTCAAGGTGCGGTCGACGCCAGGTAAGGGGACAACGGTCCTGTTCGAAACCCCATTGAGACAAAAGCACAGTGGATGAGGGCGTTCGGCCGCCGCCCTGGTGACAGGTTCAGTGGCTCTCGCGTTCCGGCGCTGCGAGAGATAAAACGATCTCGGGCAAACCCGAAATCTCGTGCTTAAGCACATACTCACAAGCTCCGGCCTCCAGCGCGGCGGCTTTCATATCCTCATCCTGATAATCCGTTACGACAATAATGCGGGCTGTAGGATCGTAAGCTCGAATCTGCCTGGTGGCCGTTAAGCCATCGACATGGGTCATCCTGAAATCCATCAGGACGACGTCGGGCCGATGCTCTTCGTAAGCTGCCAACGCTTCTGAGCCGTCGGCGCATTCCCAGATCGTGCTGGCTGTGTCGACTAAAATACGCCGCAGGACCCGGCGGATTCCGGCATTGTCTTCAACAATTAAAAGCGTCATGTATTCTCTTTGCGGCCGTTTTCGCGTACCGGCGCCCGTGATGCGGAACATCAAAAACCTGAGTTAAGCCTATAGAAGTCTGAGGAAGAAGGACATAGGGGCTACTACATTCGAACCGTGTGGTTCCACATGGGAACAAGCCGGAAATGAGGCTCAAAGCCTTATTGGTTGGCGTTCATGGTACGGTGGGGTGGTAGATTTTCGATTGAGGCATCTGAACTTGGAAGACGGGATTCGCATTCTGATTGCAGACGACCATCCGCTGATGCGGAAGGGGTTGAGGCTCAGTGTCGAGGAGGATCCCGGCTTGAAAGTAGTTGGCGAAGCTGCTGATGGAGAGGCGGCTTTGTCGCTCATTACGAAGCTCCGTCCACACGTCGCGCTGCTCGATATTGAGATGCCGAAACTCGACGGGCTCGGCGTCGCCCGGGAAGTGGTCAAGCGCGGGCTGAAGATAGAAATCATCTTCCTCACCTTGCATTCGAATCAGGACCTGTTTCGCAGCGCAATGGACCTGGGATGCAAAGGCTATATTCTCAAGGACAGCGCGGTCCAGGAGGTGGTGGCCGGCATTCATGCCGTGGCGTCGGGACGACCCTATATCAGTTCCGCGATTACCACCGACCTGTTGCAGAGCCGCAATCAATCCGCGCCTCAACCAAGCAATTCCTTGACCAGCAATCTCAGCCCTACCGAGCTCCGCATCATGCGTCTGATCGCGCAAGGAAAAACCAGCAAAGAAATCGGCGCCGAACTTTCCATCCATTACAGAACCGTCGAGAACCACCGCACCAACATGTGCCGCAAGCTTGAACTCGAGGGCGAGGGCGCCAACGCTCTGCTGCGGTTTGCGCTGCAAAACAAGAACCTCCTGTAAACTCCACCGAAAATTCCTGCAATTTCCGCCCTGTGTGGAACCACATGGGTCGCCGTGTAGCGTCCTCTATTTCTACTCCGCCAGTGGTTTTGTACGCTTGGTCCATCGAACAAGGGCCCGGTTGCGGCTCGCTTTGTTCGTAAACGTTACAAAGTATCATAGGTCGGACTTCCGACCATACAGAGGACACTATGCACCTATTTGATTGGATCGCGAGCAGACGGATTGAGAGGAAGGAGTCTGCTTCCTTTTTCTGCCTGGTTCTGCTCTACATGTTCACGCATGTTGCCCTGGCAGAACAGCCAGGCGTTCAGCTAGCTCCCACGCCCTTTGACGCAGGTGCGCTGGGCACGCCCGCTCGGGATATCACGATGGCTGGAACGCTCCAGCAAGTCATCTCGACGCGCACACCGGGCACACCTGCCGGCATTCAGCTGGTGGCGGACGGGCCACAGGGAGCTTTCACCGCCATCCTCGGTCCCGCCCTAAGCGATCCGCTGCGGCAGACCCTGTCACCGGGTGCCGCGATTCAGGTTTCTGGTGTGAAAGAAACGATCAACGGTCAAAGCTACCTGTTGGTGCGCAAACTCACCATTGCCGGCAGTCAGGTCATCATCCGCAATGAACATGGCTTCCTCGTTCATTCGCAACAGCGCTCTCGCGCTTCTCAAAACAACTCTGCTCTTTCTCCGGGTGCGAAATGAAACTGCGTTATTCCTCTTACTTAATTGCTCTCATCGTTCTCGTGATCCTGATCGCGGGCTGTGGCGGATCCGGCTCTTCCCCTAACCCTCCGGCTGTCTCGGTGGCATTAAGTCCGCAGCCGCCATCGTCGACCGATACCGGCTCGACGATCAACCTGACCGCTGTCGTCAGCAATGACAGCGCAAATGCCGGCGTCAAGTGGGCCGTTAGCTGCGGCAGCTCGCAATGCGGCAGCCTGTCTGCGGCCTCAACCGCCAGCGGGGTAGCGACTAAATTTACTGCGCCCGCCTCGGCGCCCAAACCGGCTACGGTCACGGTTACGGCAACCTCCGTAGCAGACTCAACACAGTCGGCCTCGGCTGCTATCACCATTTCAACCCCGAGCGCGCCCATCACCGTCACGCTCAATAGTCCGCCTGCTTCCCTTGCCGCCTCTGCGAGCGCCGCTTTGGCGGCCACGGTTGCGAACGATAGCGCGAACGCCGGCGTGACCTGGTCGGTTACCTGCGGCAGTGCACAATGCGGCAGTTTCAGCCCCACCACCACTCCAAGTGGTACGGCAAGCACCTACACAGCGCCCGCGGCTCCTCCGAGCCCGGCCACGGTGACGGTCACGGCAACCTCCGTGTCCGATACCACCAAGTCCGCCTCGGCCAGCGTCACCATCAGCGCTCCGCCCCCTGTGCTGGCGGACGGCAATTACGTCTATCATGTGGCCGGCGAAGACCCCTCCAGCAATTACTTCGTGGCCGGCGCCTTCACAGTGCAGAACGGAGTGATCGCTGGCGGCGAGCAAGATATGACCGACGCTAACATCATCGCCCAGGATAATCTGGTCGCCTCCGGCTCGAGTCTAAGCCTCGTGAACGGCAACATCCAGATCGTTCTCAACACCGGCGATACGGCTATCGGCGTCAACGGCGTCGAAACTTTCCACGGAACCGTGGTTTCCAGTGCGCGTGTATTGATTTCTGAGTTCGACACATTCGCAACCGCCACAGGATCCATTGATCAGCAGACGAGCACGGCGGCGCCCGCTGGCGGGTATGCCTTCAATCTCGGCGGCCTCGATGGCACTGTACAGCTGAATAACCTTGTGATCGGAGGAATCCTGAACATAAGCGGCGCCTCGATCGCGGTCGGCAACAGCGTATTTGACTACAACGATGGCGGTATGATCGGGCAAGCACAGACGTTCTCATCCGGCACCGTCGGCGCTCCAGACTCCTTCGGCCGCGTTGTATTTACACTGACTCCAAGTAGTAGCTCCGGGGTACCGTCCTTTTCCGTGGCCGGATACATAGTTGGCACAAATCAGATTCAACTGGTGGAGACCAACGATACGCTCGGGGGCGATCTCGGCGGCACGGCCCTCGGCCAGGGATCCAACACGGGGCAGTTCAACCTGGCGGGTGTCGCCGGCGGTTCTTATGCGTTCGAAGCGACGGGGCAGGACAATACCATGGCCAACGGCAGCAATATCGTTCAGATGGCGGGTGGCTTTGGTCTCAATGCGAACGGCACCGTATCCGGCGACATTGCGCTTAACGACTTGTACTTCCATTTCGGCTCCCAGATTACGGGTGGCACTTACACGGTCGATCCAACAGGCCGTGTAACGCTCACTGCGACGATCTCGTCTAATTCGATTTCCAATAACCCTACCTTTACGTTCCAGCTTTATCTGGACGGCAATGGAAACGCGCTGGAGCTGGGCGTGGACAGCCTTCAGATCACCTCGGGGCTCTCGTATTTGCAACAAGCCTCGTCGGCCGATTTCGAAGGTAACTATGCGCTCAACGTCTACGGGTTCTCAGGCATCAACCAGGAGCCTGCGTGGTCCGCGGTCGGTCCGGTAACCGTGGCCTCCGATGCGTTCTCCGGATACACCGATTACAGCCTCCAGAATGCGAGCAACTCGGCATCGGTCGTCACCCCCGGCGTGGCTCTCTCCGGTTCAGAGGACAGCTCCACTGGTCTGCTCACTCTGACCGGCTTGAACGCCCAGAGCGCCCAGGAATCGTCGGGCTTCGGCTACTACCCCATCGACGATCGCCGCGTGATCGCGATTGAGCTGGACGGTCAGCAGAATGGCTTCAATCCGCAGATGGGCCTGATGATGCTGGAGGGTGTACAACCGAACTAACAACCTTGCCCAACCCTTCATCCGGCGAGCGCTGTGCGCATCGCCGGATGAAGATGTTCGTGGAGTTCGTTGTCGTTTTGCTCTCAAGGATTCGCGAGTCAAGGGCATGAGTCACAAGGGCTCTGCTACTTTTTGCTACGCGGTCCGCCTCGATTAGCACCTGCGCGCGGTGCAGCTAAGCTCTTCGACTTTGTAGTCCGTGTTGGAGGGCCTGGGTAAAGCCCGTGAGGAAGGAGCTTGCGCTTGCCGTCAAACCGGTCGGTGAGACGCGCAGGCCGGCCTTTGCATCAACAATGACAATCAGTTCCCGTTGGAGCGTTTTTCGTGCGGAACCCGAGTGGATTGCGCCGGCAGAGGAAACCATAGAACTCTCTATGCACAACCGGTTACTTCTAGCGGCTAACGAGGGAGAGCTTCCGGAGGCTTGATATAAGCGGCGCGTACTCCCTTGAAAGGGCGCAGATGTTTAACGACATTAGCCGCGGCATCAGAATCGGGAACGTCTACGGCGAAATATGACCCGAGCAAATCATCGTCAATGCCTGGATGGAGAGGCACAAGGCGAATCGACAAAATCTTCAACAACTTATCCAGTTCCACGCGCTGCGGCTTACCAGGGCCGGGCCGGGAAAGTTGCTGTGCCAGTTTTGGATCGAGTTGGACGGTTACCCGCATAGATTTGTGGCCCGCAGGTTCTTCTTGACTGCCCGGATCTGCTTCACCACATTGTAGTTCTCTGCCTGAACCAATATCAAGGGCATCACCCGTTTCGAATTTCGGCTCAAAAGTGGCTGCGTTTGGGGCTGCGTCAAATCGACCACCGATAGATCCGCTGTTGAGGTGCACCTGGGGCACCGGGTGGCACCACGCCCCCAGCCGCATCATTCTGATTTCTTCTCGCGCTCCGCAGCCAAGGCCATTAAAAGGCGATCGCGCCACGCGCGCCGGATGGGCAGGTCCTCCTGGCTGAGCAATTGCCTTCGTTCAGCCTCCACTTTGCGGATCAACTCTTGCGACCAGGGTTCTTCATGATTGCGCGATCTCGCAATCTCATGCATAAGAGGTCCTAATCGGACAGCATAATCTGCGATGCCACCGGCTGCATTGAGGTCAATCGTCTCGAAAGGACCCATGAAGGACCAACGCCAGCCTAGACCGTCGCGGACAGTTCGATCGATGTCCTCGCAGCTGGCCACCCCGTCCTCCACCAGGGCCCATGCTTCGCGGAGGAGGGCTGCCTGAAGCCGGTTCAGCACAAAACCCTGCACCTCTTTGCGCACGTGAACAACACTGCGTTTGAGCGCGCGCATGAGTGAGTCTGCAAAATCAACGGTTGCGCGTGAGGTTTCCGGGGATGGAACGAGTTCCACCACGGGTACGAGATAGGGCGGATTTACGGGATGAACGATCAGCACGCGAGAGGCAATCTTCAAACCGTGCGTGAAGGCGGAGGCCGGAATGCCGGAGCTGGAACTGCCGATCACTAAATCCGATGAGGCAGCTTGCTCGAGATCCTGCATAAGGCGGCGCTTCACATCCACCAGTTCCAGCACGGACTCCTGTGCATAAGCGGCCCCGTCCACTGCGTCAGGCAAGGCGTATGCCGGCGTCACACGTGCGGCCACTTCATGGGGATGGTCGACTAGGCCGAAGGAGCTTAGCTCCTTCAACTGATCCACGATGAGCGACAATGCGCGATCGGTTGCACTGCGATTGGCGTCGTATAGCCGAACATCCAGTCCCGCTCGCGCAAAGACGATTGCCCACCCGGCACCAACCAGGCCTGCGCCGATCACTGCCACCGGTCGACCGCCAAGCAACTCTTGTGGCGTCATGCGAACACGAACGGCAGCGGATGTTTCCCTGCCACAGAGATTGGATGAACTAGAACCATTGGGTCTACCTTAAACGAATACATCAGATCAAGCCACGCAGGGTTCCCCCGATGTCTAGCGTCGCACCGGTAATGTACTTGGCTAGCGGTGAAGCCAGAAAGACGATCGCCTGCGCCACGTCCTCGGGTTGTCCGATACCAAGAGGCATGTAGCGATCCTTCAGGAAGCGTTCCAGGGCAGCCTCTCGGTCGACGCCATAACTCTCGACGAGTTGATCGACGATCCCACCCGGACGAGTCCACATCTGCGTCCAAATCGGCCCCGGCAATACCGTGTTCACGCGAACGCCGGGCGCATATTGAACTGCCAGAGCCTTGCTGAAATAGAGCAACCCTGCCTTACAGGTGCCATAGTCCATCAGCGTAGGCTCCGGCTGCTTTGCCAAATCGGATGCGGTGTTTACCACCGAGGCGCCGCCGAGCTCAGCCATTTTCGGAACCAGTGCGCGGCAAGTGCGAATACACCCCATCAGGTTAATCTCGAAGCTCTTGGTCCAGCGCTCATCGGAGAGTTCTTCGAAGGATCCGGAGTTGCCCAGGCCGAGATTGTTGACCAGGATATCGGGCGCTCTGCCAAAGGTGTCGAGCACATAAGATGTCGCGCGCTCTACGCCTTCTGGCGTAGCCAGATCTGCCGCCACCACGCCACTCCAACGATGAGCCCTTTCGTGAAGCGCGGCCGCATCCCGGTCGGCCACAATGACATGCACACCCTCTTGCGTGAGCAGGTCTGCCGTAGCTTCGCCGATACCGTGGGCGCCGGCAGTGACCAACCCGCACTTACCCTTAATCCGATAATCCATAAGTTATGCAGGCCCTGTTGCGGTGTTGAGGACGAGGACTGTGGCAATGGGGTCCAAAGGCTTCGCCGGTAGGTGGACCTCGAGGCTATCGCCCGTCTGCGTCATCTTCAAAGGCGTGTGCGAGGGGTCAGCAAGGAGGTAAGCGCTGGTGACTTTACGCGGTAGCTTGTCCAACCGGAAGAAGTCGGTCCAGGTGAAGATCTCAATGTAGATTTTGTCGGGGGTGGTGGTCGAACGCCAATTCCATGTAGGAATGAACAGGGGATCGCCTCTCCTATCCTTCTCCGTTGGGCTGAATGATCCCGCCTCGGCGCCAAAGAGCGTGGGCTTGGTGCCATAGATGGCCTCGCCGTTCACGGCCAGCCACTGGCCCATCTGGTGCAGACGCTCGACCTCGGGCGCCGGGACGACACCCTTGGAATCGGGCCCGATGTTGAGCAGATAGTTGCCGCCCTTGCTGGCGATATCGATGAGATTGCGCAGCAAAGTTTCCGTCGACTTGAAATTCATGTCCCACGACTTGTAGCCCCAGGTGTCGTTCATGGTCATGCAGGCTTCCCAGTCGCGGCCCGGATAACCCTGGCCAGGGATGTGCTGCTCCGGCGTCTCCGTGTCTCCCTTGTACGTTCCTCCGAGCCGGTTGTTCCAGATCAGGTTGGGGTGCTGATTGAGGAGTGTGACGATCTCCGCTGCGCGTTCGGGAGTCATATTGGGCGTAGGCGTATCGAACCACACAACCACTGGAAACTCCGCATAGTTGGTAAGCAGCTCTTTGATCTGCGGAATCGACTTGGTATGCAGGTAGGTGTCGAAGTTTCCATCCTGCGCCTTATCCCAATGGTGAGTGACGGGATCATGATGGTCTTTCATGATCGCGCTGGCGCCCGGCGCAGTCCAATCCTGATCCTGAGAATAGTAGAAGCCAAGCTTCATATCCTGCTTCTGACACTCTTCAGCGAGCTCGCGCAAAGGATCGCGTTTGAAGGGCGTTGCCGCAACAATGTTGAAGGAGTTGGTTTTGGAGTCGAACATGGCAAAGCCATCATGATGCTTGGCCGTGATCACGATGTACTTCATGCCGGCGGATTTTGCCAGGGCCACGATATCGTGCGCGCTGAAGCTGGTGGGGTTGAACTGTGATGCAAGAGCCTTGTAATCCGCCACCGGGATAGAGGCGGTGTTCATAATCCACTCACCGCCGCCCGGGATCTGTTTACCATCCCAGATGCCCGCTGGAATGGAGTAGATTCCCCAGTGAATGAACATGCCAAAGCGTGCCTCGCGCCACCACTGCATGCGGGCATCCTTTTGCGCCGGCGTCTCAGTATCCTGAACAGAAGGGACGGGATGATGAACGGGCTGCGTATCCCCCTTGCTGCCCGCTGATTGCGCATAGCTAAGAGAAACGGCCGCAAAGACCAGGACGCTGGACAGGCTACTCTTCATCAGGCTCAAGATAGCTCTCCTAGGGACAATATCTACTACTTGTTGGCCAACATCGCACTGGGTGTTGTATCCGCGGGCAGATCTCCCAGGACGAATTGGATCGCGCCGAGTATCATTTGCGCCAGAGCGGGCGTCTCGAAGAGCGTCGGCGTATGCCCCATCGCGCAGTTAAAGACGCGGCCCTTACCGTAGCTCTTGATCCATACCATACCGTAGTCCTTATCCGGACGGACGTGCCATGGCTTCAGGTCCGACTTCTCTGCATCAATGCTGATGAGCACATGCAGCTTATCGCGCGAATAAGGACCATCGGGTAAGAAGTGGTAAAACTCATCCGTGTAGACAAAACCCTTTCCTCCCAGTGCCGCGGTCAGCGGACTGTCGGCAAACTGCCTGGTTAGAGGGCTATTGGGATCGTCGATCTTTAGCGTTGCAGTCTCGGTACGATGAGGACCGCTCTGTGCACCGATAAGCTCGCCGAACTCCGGTACGTCCATGGAGGCGTAGCTTGCGCCGTGCAGGCCGGCAAGGCCTCCGCCTTCATGCACAAAGCGGATAAGGCCGCTCAGCACTTCTGGATCGGAGAAAACCTCGCCGTCGCCGCTGTTCATAAAGACGGCATCGTAGTCCAGAATTTTCGGA
Organism: uncultured Acidobacteriaceae bacterium; assembly: GCA_963746595.1. Classification (GTDB taxonomy): domain Bacteria; phylum Acidobacteriota; class Terriglobia; order Terriglobales; family Acidobacteriaceae; genus PALSA-350. The sequence continues at coordinate 1,063,278 of CAVVBS010000015.1, read as the reverse complement.
TACTTCAGGTTGTTCAGATCGTTGCTGAAGATCGCCTGGTATGCGCCGGTTGTCTCCGCCATCTTCTGAATAGCGAAGTTCGCATGGGCCGCGGTGTCGTGGTAATAGGCGCCCGCAGGAGCCACATCCACAACGAGAAGCTTCCTGGGCACTTTGGGAGTCGCCAGCGCCTGCTTGGGTAAAGCGGCTAAGATCTTCTCCTTCACGTCTGCCGGAATACGGTCAGTGCTGGTAGGGGGAATCAATTTCGCATCCTGCTCGATGCGATAACCCATCGCAGGACGCACCACTCTTTCAAATTCGTCGGCCTGCCGCCATAACTCGGCAAATGCGCCTCGCGATGTGCCAGGCTGTGGGTCGGCTGTGATGATCACCTGCCACGGATCGACGTCCAGCGCGATAAAGAGGGGCTTAATCCCTCCGTATGGCCGGCTGCAGTTGACGCATTTGTTCGGCTCCTCTTGCGGCTGCGGCTCCTGTTTTGCCACCTCCAGCAGGAATTTCTGCGCCTCTGCTACACCGGTTCCCAGCGGGACCTCTCGGCCATTTGCCCCCAGAACGTTGCGGTCGCGTAACCGGACCACCATCAAACGGTCCTTGATCATGGCTAATCCATCGACCGGCCTGATGCCCTGTTCGATCCAATTGCCGAAGGAGACGCTGACGCCTACATGCGGGCTGAGACCGTCGATCGAGCTCATGACACTCTTCGGATCTCCATCGATGGCGATCGCCACGTTGACGCCGCTATCGCCAGCCAGCTTATCGACTGCGGAAAGTGACGAGGGCATGGTCGTGGTCACGATGGTCTGGACACCGAGATCCTTGGCAAAGGCAAAGAGCTTGCCGGCTGAGGTCCCGTCGGAGGGGATGCTCTCTACCCGGTATACGATCATCTTCAGCCGCAACTCGGCCAGCCGGGCTTTGACCGCAGCCACCCCCTCAGGCGAGAGTTGATAATCCAAAGTCTTGTCGATCTGCGGGCTCACCTTTTGCCCGCTATTTCCCTCAATCGTCGCGAGCCCTAACGCGTCCGCCAGGCCAGCGGCTTCAGAAAAGCTGAGCGGCCCAAACACGGAGGAAGAGATACCCACCTGCCAGCCAAGCAAGGGGCCGACAGAGGTGCGAATCTGGGGCGAGTTCGGCCGTACAGATTTGTTGGGACCAAGATCGGGCGGAGGAGCCGGCGCTGCACTTGCGAGCTGAGCAGACAGTATAGTCACCGCCATGGTTGCAAGAGCTACGATGTGCGTATTTCTAGTCATATCGGTTGTTCCTCTTAGAAAGACTTATGAACACTGCTCGCGCATGCTATGAAGATCGATTTATTTAAAGATCCACCCACCGTCCACGTGGATCGACTGGCCAGTGACGTATTCCGATTCCTCTGAGGCGAAGAAAGCAACTACCTTCCCGATGTCCCGTGGATTTCCTGCTCGCCCGACTGAGATTTGTGCCACCACGCTGGACAAGATGGCCGGATCCTTTTGAATCCATGCCGTCATATCCGTAGCGATGAAGCCTGGGTGAACGCAGTTGACGCGTATCCCCAGCGGCGTCATTTCAGCAGATGTATTGCGGGTGAGAGCTTCGATGGCGAGCTTCGCCGGCGCGTAATGCGTCCGTCCAGGAAGAATCTTTGCCGCCTGTATGGAACCGACATTGACGATGTTCGCTTTGCGCCCTTCCGCGACGACGCGGCGGCAGAAAACCTGCGAACAAAGCCAGGGGCCGCGCAAGTCCACATCGGTCACGCGTGTCCATTGTTCGTCTGTGATCTCGAGAAAAGGAACGATCGTCTCGATGCCGGCGTTATTCACCAGGATATCGATGTGGCCAAATTCATCCCAAACCTTCTTGAACATGGATTCCACCGCGGCACGGTCCGAGGTGTCCGCCTGCACCGCCATCGACCGCCGGCCTTTTGCGCGAATCCAGCGCACCAGGTCGTCCGCCGCAGATCCCGTGATATCGATATCGTTGACCGCTACATCAGCACCCTGCTCCGCGAATACCTCAGCGATTCCTCGGCCTATACCCCGGGCGGCTCCAGTTACCAAAGCTATCTTGCCTTCGAGTTTCATCTAACTCACTCCGCGAACAATAAAAATGCTCTGCCATCGAACGATCAATGCGCACCCGGCTGCGGCAAAGCAAAGACGTAGTAGCCCTGGGCTCCCGGTTTGCCGGGTTTGAAGGCAAGTGTTTCCTTTTCGCTATCCACCGCTCCGTAGAACGCGATATATTGGCGGCCGGCCACCTCGTAAATCGCCGGAATTCCATCAGGGTTGGCGTCCATTTCCGTCTCCCATAGCGTCTGGCCGGTGTCCTTGTCGAGGGCATGAATCATCCGGTCCGGACCCGATCCAATAAACAGCAAACCCCCCGCTGTGACTACGGGCCCGTTGCGCATAAACGCCGAGCTGCCGGTGTCTTTAATACCCTGCGCCGCCAGGCCCGGTGTCGTGCCAATGGGTCTACGCCATTTGATGGTGCCGGTATTGAGATCGTAGGCAACCAGCGACGACCATGGCGGGCTGAATGCAGTCAGGCCATTGGTAGCGCGAAAGGTAAACCCAAATTGGCCGTAGAAGCGTGTCTGCCCTGTGGGCGGCGGAGGGGCCGATGGGTTGACGTGTGGGTTCTCGGGGTTTCCTTCACCTGCAGCCGGGTCTTTGAGATAAGCCGCCAGCGAGAGTATATCTTCCGGCTTCAGCGTGGATGCGGAGAATGCCGGCATCACCCCGTTGCCCGCCCTGAGAACAGCTGTGAATTTTTCAAAATCAATCGTCTTAGGGTAGGTAATACGCTCGCGATTCGCTCCGTGGCACGCAATGCAGTTCTTCGAATAGAGAGCGTAGCCACGCTCTTCAAATGTTCCCGAGGTGGTGCTCAAGTGGCGAACCGGAGGAGCCTCGGTCATCGTGTGGATCGTTGGCGCATCGTACGTCTTGACGTACATCACGCCCGTCGACGGGTCCGCGGCTGTGCTGCCCTGGTTGGCGCCGCCATTTTCGCCCGGGACTTCGATGGTCTGCCTGTTGTAAGCCGGGGGAGTATAAATGCCATCGTTGCTGGCCTTCAGAAGGATGTCGCGTATACGGGCTTTCTCTCCCTGGTCGAGATACGGATTGATGTCGTCGACCGTGAACTTTTGCCGCGCGAACGGTGGCGGAACTGTCGGCACGGGTTGGGTTGGCCAGGATACCTCATTCGGCATATCGCTCTTGGGAACTGGCCGCTCTTCAATCGGCCACAACGGTTTGCCGGTTTCGCGGTCAAATACATAAAGGAAGCCGAACTTTGTCGCTTGGGCGACGACGTCGACCTTCCTCCCGTCGTGCGTTACAGTCAGAAGTTTCGGCGCTGCCGTCGGATCGTAGTCCCAAAGGTCATGGTGCACAAGCTGGAAGTACCACACGCGCTTGCCGGTGCGCGCATCAAGCGCCAGGAGGGTGTCGCCGTATAGATCCGTTCCGGTACGATCCGCGCCGTATAAGTCGTAGGTAGGAGAACCAAGAGGGAAGTAGGCGATACCGCGTTTCTCGTCGAGCGAAATTTCTCCCCAGGCATTATTTCCTCCCACCCGTTTCCATGCGTCTGGAGGAAACGTATCGTACCCGAACTCGCCCGGACGGGGAACTGTGTGAAAGGTCCAAACTATCTTGCCGCTGTGTACGTCATAGGCGCGGATATCTCCCGGAGGTGAGCCGTAGGCTTCTCCCGGCGCCGAACCGAGAATAAGGAGGTCTTCGAAGATGCGCCCAGGCGTGCCACTTTGCACTTCGGTAACGGATGCCGGATCGCGATCCAACCCTTCGCGAAGATCGACTTTGCCTTGCTTGCCGAAGGATGTGATCAACTCTCCGGTCTTCATATCGAGTTCTTGCAGGTATCCATCCACAGCAAAAATCAGCCGCTGATCTTTGCCGTCTTTAGATATCCAATGATTAAAGCCGCGATTCGTGGGCTGCCCTCCTTCCACAGCATGAGTCCAGATCTGCTTTCCGGTTGCAGCATCCAGTGCGTAGATTCCGTCGTCTTTGCCGACTACATACATCACGCCGTCAATGACCAGTGGGTTGAAGGAGAACCTTCCGGCCGGCCCAGGCGCTGGGACGAACCATGCCAATTTGAGTTGTGTCACGTTTGTCTTGTTAATCTGCTTGGCCGCCGAATACCCCATGGAGTCGGGAGAGCCACCGTAGTCACTCCACGAGCAATACGTTTTTTCCTGCGATCCGGCCGAGATTGAATTTGGAGAGTAGCCGACGGCCAGCACCGGCAACGCAACCATGGCGCCAATTCGCAGTAGTAAGCCCAGGTGTCGCTTTTCCATAGGAACCCTATCGCCCCTCATCGCGGGTACGTACTTGCTAGCCGCGGAACTTATATCCCAGCTTCTCTAAATAGGCCTTGGTCGTTTGGACGGTCTGGAGAGGTGTCATCGGTCCATCCGGTGAGGGATCCAGCTCCACCATGACGTCGTTAATCAGGCCAACGCTATCCATCATGTCCAGAATTGTTGGAAGATCCACCGTGCCCATGCCCAGCGGGCAGTATCCGGAATACCACTCCCAACCCTTGTAGTCCTTCAAATGCATGTGCTTTACCAGCGGCAGAAAATCCTTTACTACCTTGGCCGCATCCGCTCCGCCCTTCTGAAGTTGGCCTACATCGGGAGCGAACTTCAGGTTCTTGGTGTTCACGGATTCCATGACCGCATAGACTTCATCGCGCGACTCAATGCAGGTGCCGGTGTGCTGATGGAGCCCTGTTCCCAATCCCAGATCGGTGATTGCCGAAGCATAATCATCGAGTGCGGAGATGATGTCCGCCCGGTGTTCCTGAAAGTTGTAGGAATCGCGTTTGACGCTGTTTGGTGCGAGCACAACAAAGGTCCCGTTAAACTTCTGGACAACTTTGGACAATGCAGTGATACGAGCGATTTCGTCTTTTCTTTTTGACGGATCGAGCAGATTGCCGGTGATGTACCCGGACCTCAGCGGCACTTTGTATTTCTCGATCATCGGAGCCAGCAGGCCTCGTTTGTCCCAGTTATCGAGGACCTCGGGGAAGGTCTCAAACGACCAGAAGCCTTCTGCCGAAATGTCTTTTAATGCCGGCTCCAGCGTGGCATCGTCGCCCGGGCGCGGGAACGTGCCCCAGGTGATGCAGGTATGGCCAATCTTCAGCTTTCGAGCGGGTGGCTTTTTCGCGAATGCCTGTATCGAGGGCAAGGCCAAAGTGCCCAAACCAAGAGCGGCGGTCTTAAGAAGGTTACGGCGCTGTCGCATTCGATCCATGGTTGAACCCCCTGAGTGTTCTCGAATCATATTGGTAACGGTTGACCCTTTGTTTCCACGCCGAACGGTACCAGCAACAGTCCGAAGACAAATGCCAGCGAGCTCAACGCGACTGGTACGCCAATGCTCTTGTAGTGGGCAATTCCCGCGCCCACGATGAGTGTCGCACCGGCTGCTACAAATCGGCCGACACACGTAGCAAAGGCGAGGGCACTCCCCCGGCACTCGCTGCGGTATTGTTCCGGCAGCCATAAGAGCTGCACAGAGAAACTGCCTCCGCCCACGCCGACGAAAAACAGGCAGGGAATGAATGCGCTCAATCCACCGTGTCTCGGGTAGAACGTGTAGCCGAAAGCAAGCGGGATCGACACGGCCATGATGGCGAAGAAAAACGCCAATGCTCCCCGACGCCCCAGCCGGTTAGCAATAGGCGCCATGATCAGGCAGCCAAGAATCGTGCCGGTCGCTAACAGCATCGTGGCCCACGACGCAATACGAGCCGCGTCGCCGGTACTGTACCCCTCGCGAACCGCGACTTGGGTGACCGCGCCGGGAACGTAAACCGATCCGGCCCAGAGACCGATCATGGAGACCAACACTAGAAGGCAGTTCACGGTGGTTCGCTTGCGATACTCGAGAGAGAAGAGGGCAAAGAGCGAGTCGCGTGCCGTCCATGCGCCTATGCTTTCTAGTCGCTTCTTCCAGCGCTCCGGCTCCTGGACTCCGTAGCGAATGAAAGCGACAAACAAGGCCGGCGCAACACCCGCCGCGAACATGGCTCGCCATCCCAGACGCGCGCCCAGAACATAGTTGAGTCCCGCGGCAAGAAAAATCCCAACATAGTAACCCGAGTTAAGATAGCCGGCCCCGGATACGCGACGCCCACTGGGCAATTCCTCGGCTACAAATACTGCCGCGCCCACAAACTCTCCCCCGACACCGAAGCCGGCAAGAAAGCGAAACACCCCGAGCTGCCAGACGTTTTGCGCAATGCAGCCTAAAAACGTGAATAGGGAATAGCAGAGAATGGCAAAGATGAGCGCGCGGACGCGCCCAAAGCGATCGGCAATCGGCCCCCACAAAAAGGCGCAGCCCCATCCAATCAGGAAGACGCAGAACAAAATGCTGCCATAGAATCCCAAATTGCCAACCGTGGCTGGTATCCCCGAAGCAGGCAGCAGCTCGTGCATTGCGGGCACCAGCACAAGCGCATAGATAAAAGAGTCCATCCCGTCCAGAGCCAAACCACCCCACGCTGCCCAAAAACCCCGGACTTGATTAGGGGTGAGTGGGACTGCAATCGCGGGTTCGTTGAGCGTCTTCAATATCACGCCTGGATCTTCGGAGGTTTTGCCGGCCCAAAGCCTCCATAAGGTTTTAGTGGAATCAGTGTCACCTCCGTCATGCCGGCCTGGGCAAACGGAAATGTCTTCCATACCTCGCGAACCTGTGCTTCGCCCTCCGCTTCCCATAACAAACACGCGCCGGGAGTGTCTGCACGGTGCCAGATCTGGCGAATCAATCCTGCTGTATATAACTCGCGCGCACGCTCGCTCTCTTGCGCAGCTAAGCTTGCGTACTCTTCTTCCGCGAACCCTTTCCGGCGTTGCGATATGGATAGAAACTGCATCGTGAATCAATCCTTGAGAATCGCCACGGCGCGAACCGGCGCACCGGTTGTGTTGACCCACTTGATAGGGAAGAGACTCAGTTTGAATCCATACCCCGGCAGTTGATCGAGGTTGGTCAGATTTTCCAGGTGGTAATACTCGCGTGTCAGCATTACCCGGTGGGCTTCCCAAAACTTCTTACGTTCAAACATTGCCCAGATAGGCGGGTCATAGGTAACCGCATCAATGCCAGTCATCTTGACCCCCTGGTCCAGCAGCCAGTTGGTTGACTCGCCAGTCATCCCGACGCTATCGGTGAGGTATTTATCGCTATCCTGTAGCTTGCCGGCTCCAGTGTGGATGAGCACGATATCCAGCGGCTTCAGAGTGTATTTGATCTTGCTGAGTGCGTCCTTCATGTCCTGGACGCTGATACCCGCGCCTTTGGGGAGATGGCGGAAGTCAAGACAGACTCCATCTCCGTAGCAATACTCAAGTGGAATCCCCTCAGGCCCGGGTGCATTGTTGCGCATGTGGCGCAGCGAATCCATGTGAGTCCCAATGTGATCGCCCAGCACGACGATGTAGGACGCAGTTAACGAATCAACCCCGTACTTCGCTGCTCCAATCCGCTCTGCAAATTCCTGCCAGGTCTCGAACATGGCCATGGAGGGACGGACGACCCGTGGAAACGTGACCATTTCGTTGTGTACGGGCATGCTTAGATCGACTAATTTCTCGGCCAAGTGCTGATTCCTCCCCGGTGATCGATGCGTGATAGTTACTGCGTAACCGTTATGCCGCCGTCCAGATAAATCGTTTGCCCGGTGATGAAGTTGGAGGCCGGCGCGACCAGAAAGAGCACCGCGCCCATAACATCCTCCGGCTCGCCGATCCGCCCTAGCGGAATACGAGCCACGAGATTCGCATAAAACGTTTTGTCAGCCAGCATCTTGCTGACTTGTTCCGTCCGGATAAATGTGGGAGCAACCACATTCACATTAATGGCATGAGGCGCCCACTCGGCGGAGAGCTGTTTGCACAACGTGATCAAGCCGCCTTTCGCAGCGCAGTACGCAGCATAGCCGCGCCCGCGCAACCCCAGCAGGGAACGCACGGAACCCAGGTGGACCTGCTTTCCCCCCGTCCCTTGTTTGATCATGTGGCCAGCGGCTGCTTGCGCCTGGAACATTGCGCTCTTCAGATTTACATCGCAAACGTAGTCGAACATCTCCTCAGTCACTTCTTCCGCCTTTTCCTCGCGGTTCAGTCCGACGCAGTTCACCAGGATATCCAAACGTCCGAAGTGGGCGACGACCTCATCCACCATCTGCTGCGTACCAGAAACCGAGGTTGCTTCGAATGAGCCTGCCCATGCATCGGCGCCCTCTGCCTGTAGGGCTTTCGCGCATTCGCCGGCGCGCACTCCATTATGTCCGGCAACGGCAACTTTGGCTCCCATCGACGCCAAACCGCGGCAGACAGCTTCGCCGATGCCGCCATAACCTCCGGTTACCAAGGCGACTTTGCCATCCACTCGGTATAACCCGTCTATCGATATCATTCCCGGACTAGGCCCTCACTTTCCTTTCGCTCACACAGGCATTCAGTCATCACGACACTGGCATTCCCGGATCGTTGGGATGGGATGCCAGAGGGTGAACGGTGATCGTCAGATAAGCGAAGAGGGGTAATGAGACAAATGCGTTGTGGAGCTGATCGCAGTCGTCAGCTCTCCAGATGCCCCAGTTCTCCCGCCTTCCCGGCACTCGCCATATACGGGACAGGATCCCTTGTTTCGCCAACTCCTTACTCCGCGCCGCCTCTTGCTCTCGCAGCTGCTTCTCTCTCTCCTCGCCGCCGTCGATGGGGGCAACTTTCATGTGCACAAGAAATTCCATAATCGTCTCTTCCCGCCGACCACAAGTATTCTGTCACTTGCCCGCAAGCAAGCGCCGAGTTTCATCCATAACCCTCGCGGCTGTGGGAAGAAGTGCGCGTTGAAGAATTGGCGCGGCTGGCATTCTCATATCGGGAGTGGCGACCCGGGCGATGTTGAGATCCAGGTCGTGCTTGAAAAACTCGTGCAGCCGCGCGACCACCTCGGCGCCGAATCCACCTGTGCGATTTGCCTCATGCAGGACGATGACCTTGCCCGATGCGCTCTTGACCGCAGCACGCAAACCGTCATCATCCAAAGGACAAAGCCAGCGGAGATCAAGCACTCCGGCATTCACCCCCTCTTCTGCCAGATGCTTCGCAGCCTCCAGGGCGACCGGAACCATGGTTCCCCAAGTAACAATCACCGCGTCTCGTCCGGGCTTATGGAGGCGGGATTTTCCGATGGGCTCGATCGCATCCGTGAACTGCACTTCGCCGGTTGTCTGGTAGAGCCCCCTGGCTTCATAGACGATACACGGATCAGGGCAGGCGATCGCTGAGCGCAAAAGGCTGTAGGCGTCTTGAGGCGTTGCGGGAATAGCGATCCTCAATCCTGGGATATGGGCAAGAAGCGCTTCCAGGCATTGAGAATGTTGGGCACAGGATCCAGGCGTTGCGCCCTGTTGCGTGCGAACAACGATCGGCGCACCCGACTGGCCGCCCGTGATGTAGCGGACGTTCGCCGCCTGGTTGATGATTTGGTCCAGCGCTACCAGGATGAAGTCGCCCCACATGATCTCCACGACCGGCTTCATGCCCATCAACGCCGCCCCTACCGCTGAGCCAAGAATTGCGCTCTCGGAGATGGGCGTGTCGAAGACCCGATCCGCACCGAAGGTCTTTTGCAGACCTCGCGATGCGCCGAAGATGCCTCCGGACTGGCCGACGTCTTCGCCATAAACAAGGACCTCAGGACGCGTCGCCAGTTCGCGTGACAAAGCTTCGTTGACAGCTTGGATGTAACTTACGGTCTTGGTCTGGCCATTCTCGGACGAGTAAGCTGTAGCCGCCGGCGTCGAGGCTTCGGCCCAAACATGCCGGGCAGCAGTTGTGGCATCTGGAGGCGGTGAGCTGAGGACAGCCTTTTGCACCTCGTCCATCTCGGACTTAACGCTCGCCTCGAGTTCTTGAAAGGCCTCACGGGTGAGCACGCCGGCTGTAATCAGTTTGTTGGTAAACGTGACGATGGGGTCTCGAGCCCGTGCCTGGTCGCGATCCTCTTTGGGCCGGTAGTGCTCGATATCGCGGTTATAGTGCCCCCACAGTCGTGGCACACGGCATTCAATCAATGCCGGGCCGCCGCCTTCTCTCGCCCGCTTGGCAGCCTGTGCGATGGTATCGCGCACGATGATCGGATCAGCTCCGTCAATCGTCACCCCAGGAATTCCATAACCATTCGCTCGTTGGGCGATCCGCTCTACTTTGAACGTGAGTGAGGTCGGCGTCAGTTCGGACCACCCATTGTTTTCACAGATGATGAGCACGGGTAGGCTACGGGCTGCGGCGAAGGCGAGCCCCTCATGAGTGGAGCCCTGGTTGAACGCACCATCTCCGATGGAGACCGCAACCACTCCGCCGTTGCGCGAAGCTACGTTATACATCGCAACGCCGCAAGCAATCGGAACACCGGCTCCGACGATTGAATTCTCGCCGATGAAGCGCCGATCGGGCGCCATCATGTAGGCTGAACCGCCGCGGCCGCCGTTTAGGCCGATACTGCGCTGGCAAATCTCTCCGAAGACTTCGATCAAGGAGAGCCCCGAAGCCAGCGCCCATCCGTGCCCTCGATAGGTTGCGATCACCTGGTCAGCCTCTTTCAAACCGGCGATCGTTCCCACAGGAACAGCCTCCTGGCCCGCGCAAAGGTGCGCTGAGCCAATGACCTGGGGAGGAGTTGTCGTGCTTAAATCGAGAGTTCTCTGCTCCAGTTCCCTGATACGGAGCATCTCTTTGAGAAGGGCAATAGAAGTAGCTTTATCGTGCTTGTCGACCCCACCAACAACACCCGGGACGGAAGTAGTCATTGATCATCCCCCACACATTCCTCCAATTGCCGCATTCAAGCCTGATCGTTGTCAAATCAAACCAGCGAAGGCGGCTGTAGCTTGCGTCCTGTATCCGAGCTCCTCTGCTCGTCAGCAGTGAATACTACCAGGACGAATGTGGCACTTCACGTCTCTTATTCCTTACTCGTCTAGACGAATATGCATGAACCCGAGACCCATATTTTACGATAGCAAGATCCTGCGATACCTTAACCGAGCATAAACGTGAAGGAAGGTCGGAGCATTGCTTTAGACGATAAGTCGCATCAGGGCAGCGACCCTGATGCGACCTATCGATCCCAATCACACTTACCACAGCACCACTAAAAGCTGAATCGCAGGCTGAACTGAATCTGCCTTGGAGTAGCTCCAGGAGCGAGTGCCGTGATTACGCCAAATCCAGATGATCCATATTGCGTACCTGGTGTGCCGTAGTTTTGAATGTTGAAGACATTGAAGAACTCCGCTCTGAACTGTACGGCGAGGTTTTCTGCGATATGCTGTTGCTTCATAAGCGAGAAATCAATGTTATCGAATAGCATGCCACTGAGGGCGCCTCGCCCGGAGGTGCCGAACTCGTTCACAGGATCTGAAAAGACCGAGGTGTCGAAATACGCGTTTTTCGTTGGATGCCCGATTTTTGGCGATCTCGACACATTCGCCCTGGCGTAGTTATAGAAGCTGGTATTTCCAATATTAGCTGGATCCTGCCCTGCGTCGGGGAAGCCCAACGGAACGCCGGAATGCGCCGATATGTTTGTGTTAGCCTGCCAACCGCCCAATACTGCCGCAGCGACGCCATGATTTAGATAGGGTTTGCCATTGCCAAAAGGCAACTCGTAGAGACCCCAGCCATAGTAAATAAATTTGAGGCTATTCCCAGAGATTCCATAATTCGCACTTATGTCGTAATAGTTCTGAAAAGTCGAATAGCTCTGTGGCCCGTTTTCAACTCCGTAAAAACCGCTCCCCCCGTTGTCCATCGCCTTTGACCAGGTAAAGCCGGTTCCGAAAGAAAGACCCATGTTGAACCTCTGATCTAACCTGGCCTGGAATGCGTTGTAGTTGGCTGCGCCACGGGACGTAGCCGTGATCTGAGTTCCCGACCAAGGGAAGGGACGATCCAGACCCGCTCCGCCCGGGTTCGGTGAGTCATTAGCTATGCCGGTTACGGGAAGGTTCCTATCAAAGCTCCCGACGTATCCAACAGTGGCGACGAGACTTTGATTGATCTGCTTTTGTATCTCCAGGTTGTATTGGGTGGAATAGTGATTTTTCAGGTGGGTATCGTAATACCAGCCAAATTGATTGAACGGCGTCGCGACGGCCGGCAACGCATTCGTGCTGTCGAGCGTCGGAACAATGTCAGTCATGGTGTCTAGCGGCTGACCGAGGATGTTGAAGGTGAGCGGGAGCGATGAGTTCGACGGCCATGCCAGGAGGCGATCTCTGACGCTTTGGATGGAGCCGGTTACGTTGTCGTAGATCAACCCGATTCCGCCTCGGATGACGGTCGAATTATCAGCCTTGAAAGCAAAGCCGAAACGAGGCCCCCAGTCTTTGTAAACGGGGTCAGGACCCAGGTTTGGGTTCGGAGCCACGAGGACGTGAGCCGCAATCACGGCGTTGTTTTCAGGAGTCGTAGAGGGGATGCACGGCGCATAGACCCCCGAGGCTGCGTTACAAGGGGGCGGCAGCTTTCCACCCGAAACAATCCAGTTGCCTGTAGCCGGATCGACTTCTCCCGCTGTCGTTCCATTGAGCAGATGCGGCGAGGATTCCCCATCCCAACGTATGCCACCATTGAGCGTAAGCCGCGGAGTCACCTTCCAGGAATCCTGGAAGTAGGCCGAGGGCGATATCGTCCGCACAGCATTTACTTCTGATTGAAAGCGGCCATTGTCGGGGATTCCCAACAGGGCCGAAGCGAGCGAATTGCCGGTTGCCGAAGCGTTCTGCGGGTTTGATGTTTCCGGAGTCGCGAAGGTGAAGGATGCTCCGCCGAAGTGTCCACCTGAAAGCCCCTGGGTCATCTCCGGAATTTGTTGTTCATAGCCAAACCGGAATTGATGGTTTCCACGGATCCAGGTCATGTTGACAGCGAAGTTAAATTCGTGGCTTTCTGATCCAGCGGGACCATTGCCGCCGATGCCGTTATAGCCGGTATATCCGAAGTTCACAAAGCCATAGACCGCCTGTACAGAAGAATAAAGCGATAGATCCCCGACTGGTTTGGTCTCTGAAACCGTATTGAACCGGCCGGAATAGCCGGCGATCGCATCTAAAATCAGCGTTGGAGAGAAGGAGTGGGTGTAACCGCCGCCCCAGTTTCTTTGATCCGCGCTGGTGATACCCGTTGCATGCTCCGAGTTCGGCGTTGTGTTTGTTCCGTTGAGAAAGCTGTACCGAAACCAGAAAGTATTGCTCGCTCCGAAGTTCTGGTCAACTCGTCCGCTGAAGCCATTGGCATTGTTCGTGCCGACTGCGTTCAGAATGGTATTGGGTCCGCCTGGTGTTGCTGGAGTGAAGTTGGGAGTATCGCTGAACGACTTCGCGAAGGCTTGGGCGGTCGGGTCGATCAAGGCGGCAGGAACGTGCAGACCGTCGCCTCCCAAGAGCTGGCGCGTGTAATTGCCCGCAGTGCCCGCAGTGGTATAGGGATTGTAGAGAAGCGGTGGGGCACCCGTGCTGGTCACAATCGACGCATGGGTGAAGTCACCGTTCAACTCGTCAGCCGTGGGCGAGACGTAGCTTGCTCCAGCAGCCTTCGCATATCTCCAGCCCTCGTAGGCGATAAAGAAGAAGGTCTTATTGCGCCCGTGGTAGACCTTGGGGATGACAACTGGACCGCCCAGGTCTCCGCCAAATTCATTTTGCCGAAACGATGCTGGTGATGAGGGGAGATTATTCGTGAAATCTGTAAACGGATTACGGGAGTCGAAAACGTTATTGCGCAAATATTCCCAAGCCGCTCCGTGGAGGTTGTTCGTGCCTGTCTTGGTAACAACGTTGACCACGCCGCCTAATACGCCGCCGTATTCGGCCTGGTCGTTATGAGACTGGATCTTGAACTCTTGGATCGTGTCGATAATGGGAGGAACATCGTAGGAGCTGGCAAAAGCGGCGGTGTTAATGATGCCATCGAGGTAGTAAAGATTCTCGCGGTTCCACTGGCCTTGCGTGGACGGGAAGGTATAGGTCGACCCTGGGATGCCGGCCGAGCCAAAGCCCGTGCCGTAGCCGACGCCGCTGTTTTGCGAATAGTTGACCGGGCTGACACCAGGGGCGAGCGTAAGCAGAGCCGAAAAGCTTCTTCCGTTGAGGGGTAGATCAGCCACCGGCCGCGTTTCGACGACAGCGCCCAGGTTTGCGGTCGAGGCTTGCAGTAATTCGGCAGCAGACGAAACTGTGACCGTCTGGGATGTTGCACCGACCTCCAGTTTGAAGTCCTGGCTTGAAATCTGGTTGACATCGAGCTTCAGTTCGGCGCTTGTAGCGGTTTCGAACCCGGTCTGTGTCACCGAAATCTTGTATACCCCGGGCTGGACCAGCGGAAACTGGTATAACCCTTCGCCGTTGGTCTGGGTATTGCGGTTCAGACTGGTTCCCACGTCTTGCAGCGTGACTGTGGCGCCGGGTACGACTGCACCATTCTGGTCGGTGACGTGGCCGTTGAACTGCCCGGTCGCGGATTGTGCTCGCGCGGCGGTACAGGATGCAAGCAGCATCGCAATGCACAGGAATACCATCGCGAGGTGTGAGCGCATACCAGCCTCCCGCGAGTAGCAACTATCTCCGAATGGAATGGCTCCTGATCGAGAACTGTGCACATTTGCCTCCTGGGCTCTTTTGCCCAAAACTTTCAAAATTTGCGAATTCTTGAACTCTTTGCCGGCTGTGGTCTGGCATCCTGGTGAGCTTTTAGGCTCTTCCCACGGACACCGGTAGGCCGGCGACGGCAATCTAGTACTGGCACGGGTCCTTTCCTGCCGGTTTGCCAACAGGAAAATGTTTCTGAATTGAGACGCCGTCCTGTATAGGGGTCCAGTCATACGGTTGTCAAGAAAAATATCTTATTTTGAGTAGAGGACAACTATATGATGATTTTCGCCTCCACCCTCCCGTTTGCCGCGTTCGCTGGTTGGGAGGGCAGTCAGGTGAACCAGCGAAAGGTGAGATAAAGGTTCAGACATAAATATGGCTTCCGCCTGCTTTCCTCCTGTGCATCGTAGGTCACCTGGCTGCGCCTCGGCTTTGTTGGCTATTGTTTGGGTGGCTAGCCAGCTTCTCTCCCCTCCGGGCTGCCCGGCTCAGCAGCACTCCCAGGGGGCGCCCGCGAGCAAGGGTTCCTCCGGCACCTCTGCACTTCTGGATCAGGCGAAAAAGCTTGTTCGGGATGGGGATCCACAAAGCGCCTTGGCGGTGCTGCAGCAAGCCGATGTTCACGGTCCCACCGCCAGTGATGTGCACGCCATGAAGGGAATTTGCCTGGCCCTGCTGGCAAAACCAATTGAATCGGTAGCGGAGTTCGACCAGGCAATCGCACTGCGCCCCAACTACGCCCCCAACTACTTCTCTGCGGGTTTGGCCCTGGCAAATTTTGACAATTTGGATCGAGCTCTCGACCGGCTTTCCACCGCGCTAAAGCTTGATCCGTCCTTGCCTGGACTTCGATACAACTATGCCCTGGTGCTCGCGCGAGCCGGAAAGTACGAGGCGTCGGAGAAGGAGGCGGATTTCGAGCTCGTGAGCAAAGGCCCCAGGACAGAGTCTCTTCGTGACCTTTGGCACCTGAAAGCCCATGACGCCTACTATCAGAAGAAGTGGCAAGACACTATCGACTCCTACCAGAAGACGTTGGAATTTGATCCGGATTCGGCCGAGGCTTTCGAAGCCATTGGCGAGGCACTTTTCTCGCTGAACCGCTCTGCGGAAAGCATGAAGACTCTTGAAAAAGCCGTTGCATTAAGTCCCGACGATGCAACCGCACATGCCCTGCTCGGCAAGCTGTATCAAGAAGCCGGAAATCAGGACAAAGCAATTCCGCAATTCGAGGCGGCGATTCGCTTAAGGCACAACGATCGGGAAATCACTTATCGCTTGTACCGGATTTACAGTCTCAAAGGAGATACCGCCAACGCCGCTCGCCTTCAAAAACAGCTTGAAGACTTGCTCGCCAACAACCGGGCCGAGAATGACAGCGAGGCCCAGGCACTCGTTCTGAACAACGAGGGTGTCCTGCTGGAACAACAAGGGAATCTTGCTGGAGCTCTGGAGCATTTCGATCAGGCAGCAAAAGTAAACGTCACCAACATCGTTTTTCAGCGGAATGCAGCGCTTCTTCTGTGCAAGATGGGTAGAGCAGACGAGGCCATTCCGCGGCTGCGAGACATCCTGTCGATTGACCCTGATGATCCCGAGACACTGCAAATCCTCTCTGTAGCAAACGAGCTCGCCGTGGGTAATTCAGCCAAGAAGCAGACTCTTCCCGCAGCGCAAACCTCTCACTAACGCCGATGTTCTTCACGGAGGCGCTTCTAGTTCTCTGCTGTTACCACGACCCGGCGCCGCGAGTGTCGTTCCACTGCTTCCCAATCCACTGAGATTCCAATGCCCGGTTCCTGGCTCGGCTTCATTTGTCCTTCCTTCACCGCCGGTATGTTGCGCAGCATCAGGTTTAGGGGATCCGCACCACATTCCGGCGTGATCCACTCCACTGCTTCCACATTGGGAAAAGCGCAAGCGAGGTGGATATGGAGCGGAGCGAAGACGTGTGGGAACACCGTCTTTCCAGCTCCTGCCGCGAGGTGGATGGCCTCGATCGCACCCGTGATGCCCCCAACCGTGGTTGCGTCGACGCGCAGGATATCGATTCCGCTTACCAACTCGGCGACAACGCGCGGCCCAAAAGTATCTTCACCGGCTGCGATTGGAGTCACCAGATCGCGTCGCAGTTCGTGGGTCAACCGCACATCCGAGGCGGCAAAGGGATCTTCAAGAAAACCGAGTCCTAGTCCGTCGAGTTCGCGACAGACTTTCCTTGCCTCCGTCAATGTATTCCATGTCCAATGGGCATCCGCCGCAACCTGGCCGGGCATCTTTTCAACCACAGCGGAACAGTATTTGTGATCGAAGACCGCGTCGTCGCCCTTGAGCATGATCTTTACCCGCTTGCAGCCCGCGTCCTTGAGCAGGCTGACCTCGTCGACAACCGCCCCGATCCCGCGTTGATCCACATAGTAGCCGGCAACCACGGTTACCTCGGCCGCAGCCCTCATGCCCCCGAGAAATTGAAAGAGAGGCTGAGCTGCCCGCTTGCTGGCGATATCCCAAAGAGCGATATCAATCAAGCTGAGTCCCCTCGTCAATGCAGCCCGGGCCGGGACATTCGATTGCTCGAGATTGAACAGCACCTGCCGCCGCATGTTGGAGTCGGCGCCGAGAATACGCCGTCCCATGCTGCTCAGCGTTTCGAACAAGGGGGTTCCCCGCGGATAGCCGATGGCCTCGCCAAACACTCCGTCTTCGCATACGACCCGGAGTAAAACGTAATCCCGGTTGCGGATCTCGACCGGCCCCAATCGGAGAACGTAGGGAAGCGGTATAGAACACTCGGCGATTTGTATCCTTGAAATCTGCACGATAGTTTGCCCTCGATCAATCGGCGTTCGTTCTGGCGCCTCGTTGTTCAACGCAAGACCACTATGATATAACGGCCATTCTGCCGGACCACTAAGACGCGAGTCATTCGTTCGGCTGAGCAATGGTTCTTGAAGCAGGAGGGTTACTTTGTCATCCCAATCCAACGTTCTGTCTTCGAAGGGCATACCTGGTCTGCGAGGAACAGAACATGTAGGCTTCACTGTGCCTGACCTGGAGCAGGCGACATCATTTTTTGTCGACGTCATCGGCTGTGAATACATGTTTGAGCTTGGCCCCTTTGTGGCGGAAGACGACTGGATGACAAAGCATCTGAATGTGCACCCCAGAACTGTGATGCGCAGGCTGCGCTTCTTTCGCTGTAAATACGGGCCAAACTTTGAGATTTTCGAGTACGAGGCGCCTGATCAGGATCCGAGCCAACCGAAGAACAGCGACGTCGGGGGCCATCATCTTGCCTTCTATGTCGACGATTTCGATGCGGCAGTGTCTTATCTGTCAGCGAAAGGAGTGCGGCTTCTGGGCGAGCGCACGGTGAGATCTGCCGGGCCAAATGCGGGACAGACGTGGATTTATTTTCTCTCCCCGTGGGGAATGCAGTTTGAGCTGGTGAGCTATCCCAACGGCAAAGGCTATGAAAAGACCACAACATCCCGTCTATGGCATCCCGCCAAGCCTGCGGAGTAGGGACGACCGCAGAGGGTGAGGGTTAGAAGAGAGCTCCCGCCACCTGCTCCGCTATGTCTCGGGACTTCTCTTTCAGTGCCTCCCGGGGCATGGCTGGATCTTTCTTGGCGCTGGTGCTCAGTGTCACCGTAAAAATCTGGTTTCGAACAACGCCAATGACTTGCTGTCCATAGCTTTTGCCTTTGCTGTTCACAGCACAGGTCACCGCTTCATTCCCGATGGCGCGCAAAGGCGTCACGGAAGATCCGCATCGAGCCTGGTATGCAGTCATTGCCTGCCGCGCGTCCTGTACCTCTTCGACAGTGATCTTAAGCTCACGAGACGCAATTGCGTCATGGTAGGTGAAGTCGCAGGCCGGCTTGCTACCTTCCGCGAGCGTAGCCATTGGTGAGCTCTCGCCGCTTCTAAGCACCCCCGTTGCCGTCGCCACGTTGAGCCAGGGACAACCTGTATTCATTTGGCAGATCGCCGGCCAGGGTGCGAGTAGTACCAGCAGCGCCAGGTATCTTATGTACGAGAAGCTATTGTGCCCCTGCAACTGGCTTTGCCTCGTAGGGAAGATCGGTATGTACATGTTGCGGAATGCTCTCAATCGATATCTCAGGATGCTGGCGAAGGAAATCGAAAGAGTAGGTAGGCGCACCAGGATCGAACTTCTTGTCGATGAACTGGGCTTGTTGTTCTGCGGCCTTCTGATCCATATCCATGCGGCGGTAGATGATCGACAGATTGTAGTGCGCCGCTAGATCGTCCGGATCGATCTGCTGCAATGCCTCAAACTGCTCTCTCGCCGCGGGGTAATTTTGCTGGCGATAAAACGCGATGCCAAGATCGCGTCGAGCATCGCGCGACTGTGGGAATAGCTCTACTATTTTCTTCAGATCGGCAGTTTCTGCCTCGTAGTTGCTTGCCCTTCTTTCCAGGAGCGCAAGGTAATACAACGCGCGCCCGTTATCGCGGTTTAGAGACAATGCCTTGAGTATGCTGCCCCTGGCAGACCCATACTTTTCCCATTGAATTTCGGTCAATCCTATATTCGTATACGCATCGCCATAATCCGGCCTTAGCTTCGTCACTTCAGTAAAGGCGCGTACCGCATCGGAGTATTGCTGCTGATCCAGGTAAGCGATGCCGAGATTGTTCCAGCGCATCCAGTCCGGGTTGTCTCCGAGCTCGGGCTGGGTGACTGCGTTCTCGCCAACGTTTAGCGTTCGGCTACGCGATGCTATTTCTACCACCGGATACGCCGGATGATCTTTGCCAAACACATTGTTCAGATAGCTCTCACGAAAGTGCCGGTAATTCACCTTCGCTGTGATCGTGATTGGCCCCTTCAATTCCGATGGAATGCGGAACTGATAGCGAACCAATGCCGAACGCCCCGCCTGGATGGAGTTGTCATAGGCGACCGAATGGATATTCCAGACTTTGTGATTGTCGACGAACCCGCCATCGACGTTGACCGGTCGATTGGTGAAGCTGTGCGCTCGCTCGTCCAGCATCCCATCCGGTTTGATGAAGCCACTGTGATAGATTTCCCTTCCCGACGCGTCCTTGGCAGTGAACTCAACCCATGCCTCGTAAAGGTCGCGCACCTCGGGGATCAACGAGTGTCCGATGTTCTTATTCTGAATCACCACCAGGGCTTGCACTACATCATTCGGCTTAAGGCTGAACGGCACGGAACCAAGCGGAGCGATAATCTTGTCATCGCCCGTCTGCAGCGCAAAAATATCCACGTTTAGGTAGTTTCCGGCTTTGAGGAAGTCTGTTGTCTTGCGCAGTTGCTCATCGAAGCCGTAGTAGAAGGGCACAGCAGTATTCCCCGCGGGCCAGCTATGTGAAGCGAAGGTGCCGTTCTTTGCCCCGTCATCGCGCAACGTATTCGGCGCACGCTTCATGTGGCATCCCTGGCAGCTCGTGAAATCGGCAGTGTAGAACGTCAGCGGATTCCGCTGCGAAAACTTCGATTGCTGCCATTCATCGTACGTAGTAAATGCACGAATGAATTTGTAGTCGTTCAACGTATCCGGCAGATTAGCCTTGTGGCACGCTGCGCAAAATTCCGCCGTCCGATAGAAACTCTTCATGATCGCCTGGGAATGGCGGAGGGGATACTTCATAATCTCATCGTACGGAACCTCACCCGCAATCCGGTTCCCCTTCTCATCCACCATCACCGAAGGGATCCCCATAACAAAACCACCATTGCCATTGGTCGATTTGAGGCTTTGGATCGAGTGGCACGTGGTACAGGTAAGACCGTCCTGATCCATGCTCCTGTCAACCTGCGAGTTTTGCGTCAAACCACCCGCCAACACCGCAACCGGGTTGTGGCAGCTATCGCAGTGCCGGGAGTATTCAATACCCTTCGTCCTGATAAGAATATTGACGCTGGTTCGATAGAACGGCGTGCGAAACGAATTGGAGTGCAGCGACTGCCGCCATTGGTGGTAGGCCTCCTGATGACAATGCGCGCAATATTTCGCGTCGGGAAAGGCTCCGGGCTGAACGAAATCATCTCCCACCATAGACGCATTCCCAGGCGCAGCTAGCTGGTCCTTGCCGAACCGGTAGTTGTAGGTAGCACGAACTTTGTCGGCGTACTCTTTGCGCGCGGTGTCCTGGTTGGAGCCGGCCTCGATCGTGCCCATAAAAAAGCACAGACCTGCGGCGAACACCATCACCACAAGAAACGCACGCAGGAGAAGAGTCTTCATGAACGATTCTGAAAAGTCATTTGGCCGCGGCCGCACTCTTAGCGATGCCATCGTAGACGCTGGGAACCAGACCTTTGCCCTCTTCAATAACAAAGAACCGATCCACGCTGGGCAGATTGAGCTTCTCGACAAAACCGCTCGGCCAATGAACCTCAACCGCTTCCACTGCCGCCGCTTGACCCAGGCCGAAATGAAGGCGCTGGTCGTTCGAGGACTCATAACTGCCCCCGCTCATTACGTCGCCGCGCTGCCGGATGCCTCCTGCAGTTACATAAACAGTGGCTCCTACTGCATCGCGAGGGCTCTTCGGTCCCCCAATAAGCGCGATGCCTACCCAGTGATTTTTATCGGGGTTCACATTGCGAAGCAGGACCGGGGTATGGTCGATGCAGTTAACCACCACGTCGACCTTGCCGTCATTAAACAGATCGCCAAAAGCCGCCCCTCGGCCGGGAATGACATCAGCCAACCCGGTGCCCTCTACCGCCGGAACAAGTTCGAACCGCTTTCCTTTGTCGAGGTTGTGAAACAGCAAAGGTCGTTCTGCGAAAGTCATACCCCAGTCATAAGGATGCTTGTCAACTAGCGGATAAACGTGGCCGCTGACTGACATGATGTCTTTCCAGCCATCATTGTCGTAGTCGATGAACTCGGTACCCCAGCTCAGGAACGGATAAGTTATCTGCGCGATTCCCATCTGCTCGGTGATCTCAGAGAAGTTGCCGCCGCCCTCATTGCGGAAAAGCGTCTTGTAGTCGTCTGAGAATGTCGTGGTGTACAGGTCAACCAGACCGTTATTCAAATAGTCTCCGACGGCCAGCCCCATGGATGCTGTTTCACGCGCTTCCTGGTTCAACGCAAAACCAGAGTAGAAGCTTGCATCCTGGAACGTTCCATCCCCCTTGTTGATGTAGAGATAGTTGGGCGTCGAATCATTGGCAACGATGAGATCGACCTTGCCATCGTTGTTCACATCCACGAAGGTGGAGGAAAAACCGAAGTAATGGCGCTTATCGCTTACGCCGGCCTTCTCGCTCACATCGGTGAACGTCCCGTCGCCGTTGTTATGGAACAAATGATCGGGTTCCCCGGGAAGGCCGCGAGGGCCGCACATCACAGTCGCGCCGCGATACTGGCAGAAGGAATGAGCTGCGTCTCCGCCTCCCGACGGAGGCGGATTCTTAAAGTCGTAATGCACATAGCCGGGGACAAAGAGATCGAGCTTACCGTCTCCGTCGTAGTCTCCAAAGCTAGACCCGTTTGACCAGTTGCCCAGGGTCACTCCAGCTGTTTCAGCAACATCGGTGAACGTCCCGTCATGATTGTTGTGATAGAGACGGTTCTTTCCGAAGTTGCTGACATAAAGATCGGGCCATCCATCGTTGTCGTAGTCGCCTACGGCCACTCCATAGCCCCAGCGGGCATTCGTCACGCCGGCTTTCATGGCAACATCGGTGAACGTTCCGTCATGATTATTGTGGAAGAGAGCCGCGTGCGGTGCTTCCGCTTTGCCATCTTCAGCCTCGTAGGTTGAGCCGTTCACCAGGTAAATGTCGATCCAACCGTCGTGGTCGTAGTCCAGCAGAGCCACCCCAGAGCCAGTTGACTCGATAATAAAGTTCTTCTGCGGAGTCCCCATCCTATGCTGCCAAACCGTCAAGCCGGCCTCTTTGGAGACATCCTGAAAGATAATCGGTCCCGTCTTAACAAAGCCGCCTGCGGTAATGGGTCTTTTTTCCGAGTCCAGTACCGGCGCGAACGTGCCACCCGTCGCTGAGCCTGATTGTTGCTGAGACGAGGCATTGCCACCGTAGATGGGAGCTGCCGACTGCTGTGTCTGAGGGTTCGCCCGGGAGACCACAACGAAAGAAAGCGCGGCTAAGAGGGCAGCAGAGGCCGCTCTCGTTCGCGAGACATCAAGTCGAGAAAAAGCCATGAAAAGCCGACCGCCGACAAGTCGAGTTAGAAATGAGTCGATTATCCGTGTTGCAAATTGGCAGTGTCAAGGAAGTAATCAGGAGAAACTCCCGCAAACCGCTGTTAACGTTAGCCTTACGTCTTTCGGTGGAGCTGGATGTCGTAGAGAGGGTTGAGCCGACCTAAGGACGGTGTTTCCAGGATTGCAGTTGCCCCTGAAGCCACTGCGGAGTTTTCTCGCTGTGGCAGAGCAAGCACGCATTTGGGCTCTCTTCCTGGCCAAAGCGCACCGTCATCTCCGCGTTAGGAATATCGTCAATCTGATGCAATCGTACACGGGATAACATGCCATACATGATGCGTGGCATGTGGCACGAGACGCAGCGGCTCGCCTCGCTGTCGAGTGGATGATGGGTGTGCGCCGCCGCCTGCGTTTCGTCTTTAAATTGGCTATGGCAGCCCGTGCACATAAGATCCGGCTGGTCCCTGAACTTCAGCGAAGTCAGGTTGGACGACTCGTCGTGTCCATGCGGATCATGGCAAGTGCCACAAGAGGCCTGCCCTTTGCGAAAGCATTGCGAGCGCTCAAGGGCCTCAACCATAAAAGTTGTCTGGCTTAACCTTCCATCTTTAAAGAACGCAGCGCGGGTAAACTCGCCCAAAGGCACGGAGGCATTCTTCAGAAAGAATGTGCCTGTACTCGAGTAGTTTAGCTCTCCTTGCGGGCTGCCTTTGTGCATATTCGATTGCATGTGGCATTGGGCGCAAATGGAAACGAAATCACGGTTGCCTATCTGGTTGAAGTCGACTGGCGGATCGAGAGGACCTTTGGTGTAAACCTTACCGCTAGTCACCATGTCAACGTGCGCGGCCGACGGCCCGTGGCACATTTCGCAGCCTATGCCCGGCTCGCGAAAAACAACGTTGTCCGGACCGAGGCTCCCACCAAGGGTATTGCGCAGCTGGCTGGTATGGCAGACCGCGCAGTTCACCTGGTAACTCGTTGCAGCGTCCAACCTCTCCCAGCTATGGGGATTAGCACGTTCGCTTCCCGGGGCGTCGATTACTTTCCAGTAGTTCAACCATTTCTTTTCAATCGTGCTGTATTGAATGGGGAAGACGTGAATCTGCCCGTTGGCCAATTTGGTAGCGTACGCCTGCTGCCACTTGGAACCGATGGTGTAGTCCACTGGGTAGGAGTGCCAGCGTCCGTCGGATTCCATAATGTTGAAGTAGTGCCGGCCACCCTGGATGACCATGCGCGCAAAGAGAGTGCGTTCGTCACGCCGAGTGATTTGAAGTTTCCCGTCCTGATAGGCGATATCGTCGCCGGCATAGAACTCGTTGTTCTTCTCGAAATCTCCCATAACATTCTGCGGTTGATAAGGGCGTAACATCTTCGCCATGCCGCTCTGCGACCACTGACGATAGATGTCGACATGACATCGTCCACAGGTCTCCGAACCGGCGTAGCCAGGTAGCTTTTTCGCGGATGCGCCGGTCTCAACCGCGGCGGGTGCTGACGCGATGTCCGTCCGGCTCTGCAGGCTGGCAACGAAAGCGTCAAAGCTTCTCTGCGAGGCGGGGTCGGTCGCTCTATAAATGGCGGACAATTGTTCTCGCGCACGCGGCGCGAGCTCCGGGCTGTGTTGGTATACCGTAGCGAATTCGATAGCTGCCCGCGAGGCATCGTTTGCATACATGTAAGCAATGCCTAGGAGATAGATGGTCTCCATGTCGCCAGGCTTGAGAGCGCGGGCTTGCTTAAGTGCAGACGCTGCTCGCTCCAGGATCGATAGTCGCTGAGCGCCCGCAGGCGACTGCATGGCCTCATTTTCGAGCGCCCGTCCGATCACGAACCAGGCCGTTCCTTGCTGCATCCTCTTGGTGTCGGGCCAGTCGCGTTCGGGGATCCTCGCTGGGCGATCAAATCGGTCTAAATAGTCGAGAGCATCACGAGCGCTTGCAATGGCCGCATCATTCTGCTGCAGAACAGCCTGGACATCGGCGACTGCGACTAGCAGCAGCGGGTTTTCCGGCAACAGCGAGAGTGACAAATGTGCGTAGTCCAGCCCGGATTTCAGATCGCCTAGATCAAAGCTTGAACGCGCTGCCGCCTCTGCAGCCACTGCGAGAAACGCGGACCGAGGATACTTCAGGAGAAACGAGCGTGCCATGGCAAGGATCTTCTCGGGATCGGTCGCCTTCAGCAGGTTGACGAAGGCGGACTTCTCCGCTGGATCCTTGATGTCTTCAGCGAGGGTCGTAGGTGTGCGCGTTGCCGACCCTACGATGGAATCGATGTCCTGTGCTGCCAGCCGAAGGTTGGGCCAGAGGAGCATCCCGGCCGCAGCATAGGCAAGCAGCTTGCGGACCACGGATCTCTCGCTGCGCGGCCTCACCATGGATAGTCGTCCCCTTCAATTTGCAGCTACTTCTTGGCGGCGAGCTGTGCGCTTGGGGTGGTATCGGTTTTCACATCGCCAAGGACAAACTGAGTCGCTGCCAAAAGCAATTGTTCCATCCGTGCGTCCTCGTAGAACTCAGGCCTGTGCCCAAGAGCGCAATTGAAGACCCGCCCTTTGCCATAGCTGCTGACCCAGACCATTCCATAGTCATTGTCTGGACGAGTAGTGTAGCGGTTGGCGGAAAGCTCAGTTTTTGCCGGATCGAGGCTCATCAGGATGTGCAGCTTCTCTCTCGAGTAGGGTCCCGTAGGAAGGAAGTGATAGAACTCGTCGAAGAAGTCGAAGTCCTTTCCTCCGAATTGTCTCGTCAGGGGGCTATCCGGATCTTCAATCCGCAGCGTCCCCGGCTCGCCGTTGTATTTATGCGCTCCCGATTGCGCGCCGATCAGGTTGCCGAACTCAGGCACATCTACGCTGGCAAAGGTGGTCGCATGGAGTCCAGCCACTCCGCCGCCCTCTTGAACAAAGCGCATCAGCCCGTGGATCACCTCCGGATCGATAAAGAGTTCTCCCTCCACGCTGTTCAGGAAGACCGCATCGTATTCCTTGATCTTCGGATACTTCAGATTATCCAGATCGTTGCTAAACGTCGGTACATAGGCGCCGGTGTATTTTCCGATAAGCTCCAGCGCAAGATTTCCGTCCGGAATCGTCGCGTGATAGTAGCCGCCATCGACGCACAGATCCAGCACCAGGAGCTTGCGCGGCTTGGTGGGCTTAACCAGGGGCTGCCGTGGAATAGCCGCATCGATCTTCTGCCTTAGCTCGGCTGGAAGGTGGTCGGGCGAAGAGATTGTCTGCATGCGCGAAAGTGTGTCGATGCGCCACGCGATCGCGGGTAGAACGGCTTTATCGTAAGCATCCGCAGCTTGCGCAAGTTCTCCGCTCGCCGGATCCAGGGCGAAGAAGAGAGGCTTGCCCTCGGATTTCTTAGCGCCGCCATCGCGAGCCGGCGGCCAATCCGGTTGAAGAGCGGGCGGTTGAAGCCGGCTCAGCTCCAGAAGAAACGCGGAGGCATCCGCCACGTGGTGCAGGTCCGCGGCCAGCAGCCTGGTTCTTTACCAGCGCCAATCCATCGCGCGGTTGAATCCCAGCCTTTTCCCAGGCGCCGAGATCCACGCTTAACCCGATGTGATTGCTGAGAGGGTCAAGCGCCGCCATCGCGCTCTGTGTATTCGCGTTCACCACAGCTACGTTCATTCCGGTCTCGTTCGCCAGCTTGTCGAGCGCCGCGAACGACGCGGGGGCAGCCGGAACGATGACCATATCAGCCCCCAACTCCTTGGCAAACTCGAATGATTTCCGTCGAGCGCTTTCGTCGGAGGGCAGAGCGTCGAGATAGTAAGCGGGCATTCGGAGACGCAACTCATCGAGCCGATTCTTTACCTTCGTCACCTCGTCTTGGGTCAAATGGTAATCGAGCTTCTTAGAAATCTCTGCACTGACCTGCTGCGTGCTCACACCTTCGACCCTGGACAGGCCGGCGGCATCGGCCTTCATTGCCGCGTCCGAGAACGTCATGGGGCCGAAGGCGTCAGTACGCACGCCGAGTCTCCAGCCGAGTATCTCCATCGCGCTCGTGCGCAGCCTGCCTCGATCCGCGGGTCGAACGGAGGCAGACGGCAAACTGAAGCTGCCGGGCCCCGGCTTCTCACCACCTCCCGGATTTTTGTTTGGGTCCGGCGCAGATTGCATGTTCGCTAACATTCCAGGGCAGACAATCAAAGCAAGCAGCAAGACGGTGAGACCTGTCGCCGCAGTTCGGGCACTCCAGAAACTAGGATTCATGACGCGCATCAAAATCCTTTCGCGAACGGGCGGCTTGCGGCCGGTATAGAAACTCACTGCTTGGGCAAGGCGAATGCGTAATAACCTTGCGCTTCGGCTTTTCCTGCTTTCCATGCGAAGCCCTCCGCGGGGGCGGCTTCTGGCGGATGCCCCGAGGCGCAGAAGACGATGTACTGCCGCCCGTCCACTTCGTACACTGACGGGAGGCCTTCGGGATTCGCCTCAATCTCCTGCTCCCAAAGTAGCTTCCCTGTGTCCTTGTCGTAGGCGTGAATGGTGCGGTCCGGCCAGGTCGCAATAAACACCAGGCCGCCTGCGGTCACGATCGGCGCGGTTCGATTCGCAGCTAACGCCACCTTCGCGGTCCCCGTGTCCTTAATGCCTTTGGCTGCCAGACCAGGCACAACACCAATCGGGATCCTCCACTTGAGTTCTCCATCATTCAGATCGATGGCGACGAGCGACGTCCATGGCGGGCTAATCGCCGGCAGGCCATCACTGGAGAGAATTCGATTTTCGTAAGTGCCAAAGTAGCGAGTGGTTCCGGGTGGAGGCGGCAGCCGTTCCATTCCGCCACCTGGCGTCGCAACCAGCGGCGGACCGCCGGCTTCCGGATTTGAAATGTACGCAGCCAGAGCATCCAGATATTCAGGCTGCAGATCGGTGAATCCCGGCATCTCGCCTTCGCCGCCGGTGACAATCTTCTTGAACTTGTCGATGCCAATATCCTTGGGCGACATGACGCCGGTGCGATTCGGGCCATGGCATCCTTGGCAGAGCTGAGAGAAGATCGCGTGACCTTGTATCTCGGTGGTCGCTCCATGCGGAACGCGCAGCGGGACCCTCTGCGACAGCTTATAGCTTCAGCTCCGGCGAATCCGAAGTCCGCAAATACACCATGCCCGTCTTCGGATCGGCCGCGCCATTACCCCAGTTAGCACCACCATCGTCTGCTGGAATCTGAATGGAATTACGCTTGTCTGTTCCTGGCGTGAAGATGCCTTGGTTATTCGAGGCCCGAAGTATCTCCAGGATGTGCGCTTTATCGGCCTCGCTAAGGTATGGGTCGATGTCTTTCTCGGTGAAGCTTTGGCGTGCGAAGGGCAGCGGCTTGGTAGGCACCGGCTGCGTTGGCCACGACTCTTCTCCGGGTGCTTCGCTCTTGGGCACGGGACGTTCCTCGATTGGCCAAAGCGGTTTTCCCGAGACGCGATCAAACACAAACAAGAAACCAGTTTTTGTCGGTTGGGCAACGACGTCGACCGTCTTGCCCTCATGCTGCACGGTCAGCAACTTCGGCGCAGTGGTTGGATCGTAATCCCACAAATCGTGATGGACGGTCTGGAAATACCAAAGCCGCTTGCCCGTTCGCAGGTCCAACGCCAACAGGCAATCTCCGTACAAGCCGGCGCCGATGCGGTCGCCACCCCAGAAATCGTAGGTAGGCGACCCGAGCGGGAAATAACCGATCGCCCGTTTCGTCGTCGATCGCGAATTCGCCCCAGGTGTTGACTCCACCAATGTACTTCCAGGCGTCCTTTGGCCAGGTGTCATATCCAAACTCACCCGGATGCGGCACAGTATGAAAGCTCCAAACCGTCTTGCCCGTGAGTACGTCATAGGCGCGAATGTCGCCTGGCGGTGAGCCGTAGGATTCGCTGGTGGCGGAACCCAGGATGATCATGTTCTCGAAGACGTGTCCGGGTGTGCCGGTCTGAATCTCAGGAATGGTCTTGGGGTCGCGGCCGAGTCCCTCGCGCAGGTTGATCTTTCCATCGATGCCAAAGCTGTGGATCGACGCGCCGGTCTGGGCGTCGATCTCCTGAAGAAAGCTGTCGGCCGCGAAGATCAGCCTGCGATCTTTCCGGTCCTTGCTCTCCCAGTAGTTGATGCCTCGGTCGGTGGGAGTTCCTTCGGTCGGATGGGACCAAATCTCTTTGCCAGTTGCCGCATCAAGACAAACAATCGTTTTGCCGCTGCCCAGAACGTACATCTTGCCGTCCACGATCAACGGGCTGTAGCTGAATCTTGCGCTGACTCCGGGCACGGAATAGAACCAGGCTTGGGTGAGCTGGCTCACATTGGTCTTGTTGATCTGCTGCAGTGGGGAATATTGCAGGGCGTCCACTCCGCCGCCGTAATCAGTCCAGTTTGCTTGTTGTGGAGCCTTTTGCGACTGCCCCGGCCGGCAGACTGTCATGCACACCAGAGCGAACCAGCAGACATTTCGCCTCTTGAACTTCATACTGGATTGAGCCCCTCAGCCAACCTTGGCCGGCGCAAAAACACTCGGATTGCAAACGCATCCTTATATATGTGTGCGATTTGGGCTTGTCAAGGAAAACATCTGAATCTGACAATACGTACACTATATGATGACTTTAGCTTACCCGCCCGTTAGGGTGAGTCGCTTATCGCGCAATATGATAAAGGGATGATCCGAGTGGAAACATCGACCGAAACCGCGCGATTTCGAACCATCCTCGAGAGTCTCTACACGCCGGTACTCGGCGATGTGCTGGATGTATTGGGCTACACACATCAATTCCTGCCCCAGCCCATTCAACCCATGAAAGAAAGCATGCGCCTGGTCGGACGTGCGATGCCGGTCCAGATTGCCGACGCGTGGGGAGAGCAGGAAGATCCCTTCGGCCTTATGACGGAAGCCCTGGACCAGATACTTCCCGGTGAAATCTACGTCGCCACCGGAGGCTGCCACAACTGTGCCGCGTGGGGCGAAATTCTTACCGCAACGGCGCGGACGCGCGGTGGCCTTGGCGCGGTCATCGATGGGTTTCATCGTGACACTCCGCAGATCCTGGCCCAGAATTGGCCCGTTTTCAGCCGCGGGCGGTATGCGCAAGACGCAGGCATCCGCTCGAAGATTGTGGATTACCGATGCCCCGTCGAAATCGGGGCAGTCCATATCGAGCCCGGCGACCTGATCTTTGGTGACATGGACGGGGTTTTGGTTGTGCCCCGTGCGATTGAAGAAGAAGCCATTGCTCGCGCGCTCGAAAAAGCTCGTGGAGAGAAAGTAGTGCGTAAGGAAATCGAGGCGGGCTTGTCGAGTACCGAGGCGTTCCGCAAGCATGGAATTCTCTAAAACAAGCTTAAGCTCGATACACGTGGAGGGGCAGGCATGACTGACGGCCGTCTTTTGTTTCTTAATCCTAAAGACAATGTCTGCACGGCGATATCTCCCATAGCAAGCGGGGTAAGCCTGCAGATAAGTGGGAATGAAGTAGTTGTAGAAAAAACCATCCCCCTTGGCTTCAAGATAGCGGCCTGCAACATTGCTATCAACGAAACCATCGTCAAATATGGGGTTCCGATTGGTTCAGCAACGCGGGATATCGCGCTGGGTGAGCTGGTGCATATTCATAACATGAAGAGCGATTACCTGCCGACTTATACTCTCGATAAGGAAGATGGCCATGTCTGGAACCACTGAGTTACAAGGATATCTTACGCCAGGACGGACGCAAAGGCATACGGAATTATGTTGCCGTCTGTTATCTGGTGGAATGCGCCCACCATGTGGCCCGCGCCATTGCCAATCCTTTCCAGGAGCGCGGTGTGCACCTGATCGGTTTTGGCGGATGTTATCCCAATGCCTATTCCGCTCGCATGATGAAGAGCCTTTGCACCCATCCCAATGTAGGAGCGGTCCTGCTGGTGTCATTAGGCTGCGAAAGCTTCGATCGCCACAGCCTTGAAGAGGCAGTTCGGCAAAGCGGCCGGCCTGTGGACACTTTGATCATTCAGCAGACGGGCGGCACGCGCAAGACGGTAGAAAAGGGCCGCGCCGTGGGTCGAATCCACCCTTGCTGCAATGCAGTCCGATGTCATGACTCCAATGAGCGTGACGGAGCTGGTTGTCGGTACCGTCTGTGGAGGGTCTGACACCACCAGCGGCATCACGGCGAACCCCGCTATCGGCTTGGCCTTCGACCAGCTCACTGCGCAGCAAGCCACCGCTATCTTTGAAGAGACGGGGGAACTGATCGGCTGTGAACACATCATGGCCCGGCGTGCGCTCACGCCCGAGCTCGCGGATGAACTCGTTGCCGTGGTAGGCAAGGCGGCCAAATACTATTCCACCATGGGGCATGGTAGCTTTGCGCCGGGAAATGCAGACGGCGGCCTCACCACTTTGGAGGAGAAATCCATGGGCGCTTATAGCAAGAGCGGCAGCTCCAAGATTTGCGGCATCATCAAGCCCGGAGACGTTCCTCCCCGCGGTGGCCTTTATTTGCTCGACGTAGTTCCGGATGGTCCGGTGAGGTTTGGATTTCCCAACATCAACGACAACGCGGAGATTGCAGAACTCATCGCGTGCGGTTCGCACTTGATTCTATTTTCAACCGGGCGTGGCTCGGTAGTTGGCTCCGCCCTCTCTCCGGTGGTCAAAGTCTGCGCCAATCCGCAAACATTCCGCCGCATGAGCGACGACATGGATATCAACGCAGGGCGCATCCTAGAAGGTTCGGCGACCCTCGACCAGCTCGGCGACGAAGTCTATGAGGTAACGATGGCCACAGCGCGAGGCCGGCAAACCGCCTCGGAATCTCTTGGCCATCAGGAGTTCGTCTTAACCTACAAATACTTTGAGCCAACCGGCCCAAGCTGCCTGCCGATGGCCTAAATCGCCATACGGGCACGCCCACTCAGTCGCGGGGAAAGGCAACCTTGTGAACCAGAGCCTGGAATTGCGGATCGGGACGAAGATCGTCGAAGCGGGAATCGTACGGCAGATAAATGAGCCAGTTCGACCGGAGCTGGTAAGCCCGATTCAAAGAGACCTGCGCCTTCTCTTTGTCACCAACAGCCGTCCACGCCGCGGCTACATAGTAGTCAGGGATAGAGTCGCCGTGCGATCGGGCCATCACGGCTGAAAGGTCACGGCTGGCTTCGGCTCGTTTACCCGTCCTGGCCAACTCGTAATCAAGAAGAATAGGAGTGATCGTGCTATCCCTCTCCAGGGCTTCGGCCTGGTTGAGCTCGGCCATAGAACGCTGGCCGGCATTCATCTGCCCATACACCAGTCCCATCAGTTGGTGAGCCGGAACGAAATCGGGATATAGCTCGAGAACCCGTTTGCATTGGTCGACTGCTTGCTCATCGCGGCGAAGCAGAAAGTAACCCCAGGCCAGCGACGTTTGCACGCTGGGCGAAACAGGATCGAGCTCAGCTGCGTGCTTCATGGCGACGATACCTTCTTCGCCTCGTCCCATCCCGAACAGCGCATAGCCGTAATACTGATAGGCAACCGCGTAGTTGGGGTCAATGGCGATAGCAGCTTTGAATTCCCGCTCGGCACCCGGCCAGTCCCAATCGTAGTCAGTCAGTGTGGAAAGCAGGGAGACATGGGCTTCGGCGAGAGCGTTATCCATAGATAATGCCTGCAGCGCGGCAGCTTTCGACCGGGGATAAGCTTCGGTCGGCGGCACAAACTGGTAGAAACCCTGCAGCTGGTAGCAATCGGCAAGAGCCGCGTACGCACGTGCATACCTGGGATCGATCAGTATGGTCTGGTTCAGAAGATCGATGGCTTTTGCCAGCGAGTTTTGCGTTCGCATGCTGGCAAAAAACTTCGCCTTCATGTATCTGGCATAGGCCTCCGGATGATTAGTGTCGGGAGCGGAACCGGTTTTCACCGCGCTCATCCCGATCTGAGGTATCAGGGCGCTCGAGACCTGCTGCGCGATAGAGTCTTCGGTGTTAAAGATATTGCCGTTATCCGTGTTGAAGTGGCCCGACCAAAGATCCGCCCCGGTTGCACCGTCAAGCAATCGCACGGTGATGGCGATCTTGTCATCCACACGATGAATCTCACCGCTTACCAGCGCCTGGACCTCCAGTTTTTTGCCTGCCGAGGCAATATCCGGCTGAGGACCCAGGATGGACCCTACGGTCGTGGAAGAGCGCACCCTCAACTCGGGGACGGTGCCGAGTTCGGCAGCCACAGCGTCGGCCAGTCCAAGACCCAAATATTGATCCTCCTCTTTGTTTCCCTCGGCACGAAAGGGCAGCACGGCAAGCGAATGAATGGCTGCCGACGCGGAAACGGAGCTCTCCGCGCGACCGTGGACACGAGACGTGTAGGAGGCGAAGCCGAGCACGGCAATGAGAGCCAATGAAGAGAAAATAAGCCACGCTCGGGCGGGAATCCGGGCGGACGTTGGGAACCAGGGAGCCGGGCCTTCAAGAACCAACGGAAGCGCCCGGCTTGCCTCCGGCTCCAGAACCTCGCCAGAGGACACAGCAACAGCAGCCTTTTCAGATTCGGGGGGGACGTCACGTAGGTTTGGCGGCGGATCCGCTAGGGCCGAATTCGACGCCAACTCCTGGAACGGACCCACATAACGATAGCCAAGCCCCCAGCGAGTCTCGATAAACTCCGAACCTTCTTCCTCACCCAGGGCTTTGCGTATGCTCCCGACGGCTTTGCTGAGGCTCTGGTCGTAGACCTCCTTGCCGTCCCAAAACCGTTCCAACAGCTCCGCGCGGTAGACCATCCTGTGACGATTCTCAATCAGACACAGAAGTACTTGGTAGGGTTTGCGTTGCAGAGTAACGCTGCGGGCGCCAATCGTCAGCAGTTGCTTATCGGGATCGAGGTAAGCGGAACCTAAGACAAACATTGCCGTGCGACCTGTTGTTCAGGGGGAAACGCAGTATATCGAGTCAGGTTGACGATTTCATAATTAATTCCGAATTGGGTTGGAATCAGGTAAAGATTTTCGAGGATAAACAGCCTACCGTTACTCCGGCCTAAGGACACCGTCTTGGCGGTAAGAAGACGGTAGACCTTACGGAGCAGACGTTCCCCGGGGACCACCCGGGCCGGCGTCCGGAGGGGTAATGCAACTGCGAATCGGAAGCCCACAGAAATCTTCCCCAGCCAACAGGTCTATCGCGGTGGTCACCGTCTTGCTCGTGTCCAGTGTTTTCATGCAGAGTTCCATGGCTTATGCCGCCGGCCAGAGCCGGGAGCCAGGCCAGAGATCGGGTCGCACCCGTCGTGCTCCCAGGCCGGAGTTTACGGGAAGCGACGGCTCCCAAACCGGTGTAGCCAGCTTTCAGGGCAACTTTACGACCATCTCGGCAGCCCCCGGTCAAGTAATTGGACTGTACCGGATGCCGGACTGCTCGCTTACCCTGGCCGCCGCCACCTACAGCATCGGCGCCGGTACTTATATGCAAACCACCGATACGCCGAGTTATGAGCGTTTGCTGCATTCAGAGGCGCAGCTCACCTCCACCCCAGATGTCTTTGCGGCAGGCTGCCCGGTGCAGCCGACGGTGGGTACGGGCTCCGCACCAGGTATTTTCGTTGGCAACACAACCACCGGAATCAGCGTCTTCGCGGCCATTGGCCTTACTGCCTCAACAAGCAACGGCCTGTACATCCTATCCGGTGTAACCACCTTCACTTTCACCTCGTTCGCCTTAGCCACGGCCGGCGTTCTGACTGGGGGAGACCTCAACGCGGACGGAAACCGCGACCTGGTCATTACCAGTAACGGTACCGACAACAAGGGGGGCTCCGTATACGTGCTACTGGGCAACGCTGACGGTACGTTTCAGACCGCCGTCACCTACCCAACCGCCGGCGCCTCAGCCACCGCCGCAGTGATCGACGACGTCAACGGAGATGGAAAGCTGGACATCGTCTCCGTCTCCAATACCCAGGAGATTTCCGTCCTGCTGGGAAAAGGCGACGGCACCTTCGCCGCCGCCCAGAATTTTGCCGCGCCCACCCTCCCCGGCTATGCCAACACCACCTCCACGCCCATCATCAACCTGATCACCGCAGACCTCCGGCATATCGGCAAGAAAGACGTTATTTGCTCCAACGGCGCGGTGCTCCTCGGCAATGGCGACGGTACCTTCACCCCCGCTCCAGCTCCAGCCTTCCCCTACGCCGTCGGCGACAGCAACTTTGGGCCAAACCTCGCCAGCGGTGATTTCAACAATGACGGCAAACTCGACCTGGTCCTCAGCACAGGAAGCAACATCCTGACCTACCTGGGGAAAGGCGACGGTACCTTCACCGCAGGCAGTAGCTACGCCACCATCAATTCCTATGGCTTCGTGGCGGTCACCGACCTCGATGGAGACGGCAACGCCGACATCTATGTCGGCCTGGGCAATGGCGGAGCGTATGGCGGGGACAGCTCCGCTCCCAACATGTCTTACGCCTTGATGGGTCACGGCAACGACACGTTTTCCGGAGCGCCCGCCATTACCGGAAACTACTCCGGCAACAACCTGGGCGACGTCAATGGCGACGGCCTGCCCGATCTCATCACCCTCGCTCCTGGCGCAACCAACAGTCCCGGGTCTACCTTCACCGTCCAGCTGGGCACGGCCACCGGGGCATTCAATCCCACCTCCACCATCACCGCACCCGCCAGCTTCACCCTCAACGGGCAGACGATCACCGGCGCCAACACCGCCGGCGTCAGCACGTTCGCCGTTGCAGACATCAACGGCGATGGCAAGGCTGACCTGGTCTTCGCGGATAACGGCCTTAACAACACGGTTGGTGCTTTGAATCCACTTCCCGTTTACTTCGTGGCGCTCAGCAACGGCGACGGCACCTTCGCCGCACCCGTCCCCTATGCCTTTCCTGCGATCGCGCCCGGCGGCAGCGGCTTCGATAACAATCTCGTTGCCGGCAGCCTCTTCGTCGGCAAGTTCACCGGCTCGGGCCACAGCGACCTTATCTTCAGTTTCACCGACACCATCGGCGGAACCGGAGTGACTAATCCCTATGTTGGGGGCTTCGTCGTCATCCCCGGCAACGGAGACGGCACCTTCAAGGCTCCTATCATCACCACCACCTACACCAACGCCACAGCGGCTAACTTCGCTCCGGTGCCAACCATCGTGAGCGTTGCGGACATCAACGGTGACGGCAAAACCGACGTGTTGGCCACCGTTCCGACGGGCGTCGCTGACGCCACCGCCACCACCGGGCTTCAGTTATTTCTCAGCAGCGGCGACGGCACCTTTCAAGCGTCCACTACCATCAGCACCGCCGCCAATCCAGGCCTCTTTTTCGGCAATCCCCTCCTCCTCGCAGATTTCAACAAAGACGGCAAACTCGACCTCCTCTGCCTGGGCGAAACCACTGCCAGCCAGGCCGAGCTCGCCATCTCACTCGGCAATGGGGACGGCACCTTCGCCGCCCCAACCATCCTCAATGTCAGCGGTGGCGACGCGATTCGCAGCTCCGGCATTGCCGCCGCAGACTTCGACGGCGACGGCAATGTCGACATTGCCCTGCTCGACGCCGAAGACATTAGCGGTATCTACTACGGCAAAGGGGATGGCACTTTCACCTCCGTGCCATCGAATGGAAATTCCTATCCCAAAGACCTGATCAACCTGTTCGCCGGCGGGCCAGCGGTGGCAGGTGATTTCAACCATGACGGCAAGGCCGATCTCCTGGCCGGCAACGTCGGCCTGCTTAATACTTACGGGTCTGCACCCGTTACTACAACGCCGGCGGCAACGACCACGGCGCTCACCGCCTCAGCCGCAACCATTACCGCGGGCGGCAGCGTCACCTTCACCGCCACCATCACCGGGGCCAGCGGAACTACAGGTACACCTACCGGCACCGTGACCTTCCTTGACGGCACCACCACCCTGGGCACGGCCACATTGAGCGCGTCAGGCGTCGCGACCTATTCCACCAGCATGCTGGCTACGGGAGCCCATAGCATCACCGCCAAGTATGGAGGGGATAGCAACTTTGCCGCCTCTACCTCTACCGCAGTAACGGTGACGGTTCAGGCCGCCGTCCCAGCTTCCTTCACCCTGAGTGCCAGCCCAACCAGCCTCTCCATTGCGGCGGGCGCGACTGGCACAACCACAATCTCCGTTACGCCGGCCGGGGGCTTTGCGCAGCCGGTGACCTTTGCTTGCGGCGGCCTGCCTTCCGAGGCGACCTGCACTTTTGCTCCGGCAACCGTCACTCCGAGCGGGAGCGCCGTAACGACTACCTTGACGATTACTACGACGGCAGCGCAGTCGTCCGTGCGGGGCGGTATTCACCGGGCTGGAATGACGGGGCTTTTGGCGCTGGGCTGCTTGCTTCTTTTGGTGATGCCAGGAGCTAAACGTGTTGCCGGCTGGAGCGGCTGGTTCGTGCTGCTCTTTGCATTCATCCTGGGTGGTGCGCTTGTCGGGTGCGGTGGCGGCGGCAGCGGCGGTGGGGGTGGTGGGGGCGGCAGCACGACTTCGAACCCTGGAACCCCAGCAGGAACAAGCACGGTTACAGTTACGGCGACCTCTGGATCTATCACTCCGACAGCTACGCTGCAGGTTACCGTGCAGTAGAAACGTCCTGGGGGAGGAGAAGCAAATCGAGGGCTGACGGCCCGACTAAAGAGGCTCAGGAAAAAGTGTGCGCGAAGGCAGGAAAGCAACACCTCAGGGGCTAAAGTGTCTGCGTGAGAACCGCAGGTTCAAAATTGAGTCCCGGAGAGACGGCTGAAAAAAGATCCGGAAGCAGTCCTGGGTTTGCTGGATCTCGCAGAATTGGTAAGGATGCCCAGGATTGCATCTTGGGATATTTTCAGCCGTCCAGTTCGACAAGCTCCCACGGCACACCGGGGCAGGCAGGGCAGGCTCTGGCGGGACTGTTCCTAGCTCTCTTGTGTACCCAGGACTGCCTCGGATTTCCTGCGCCTGGCGTTTCTACATTTTCTAGAGCCCGGGGGTATGATTTATTGAGCTTTGGTTTCGGGTTTTGCTTTGTATCAGGGCACGACTTTAGTCGTGCCGCTATGACTCGAAATGATCAGGAAAGCTTTCTGAATTTTCGTCAATATATCCAGCAAAATCCCGTGAAGGCAGGGTTGGCGGACTCTGCGGAACTGTATCCCTACAGCTACACGTATCTGGCGCAGAAGAAGCTGGCAGGGGCTAAAGCCCTCATCATCTCGGGTTCATAGCGGCACGACTAAAGTCGTGCCCGGATACAAAGCAAAACCCAAAACCGAAGGCTCGATAGATCTACCCAAGGCTTACGAAAATGTAGAAACTTCACGCAGTCCTACGTGGCGGCTCAACGAAGGGCACGGCTAAACCCGTGCCCTTCGTTGAGCGTGTTTTTCCGCAGCCCGTAGAATCGTGCCCTGATAAAAGCGTCCAGATTCTGACTACCGGAAAATTACAACTCTGATCCCAGGCGGTCGTTACCGATTCGCGAGATTTGTAGTGACCCGTCGGGATGCTCTAACTGTTGATCTTGGCTACGTTCTGCAGAGAGGCGAGATATCGTTCAAAATTCGCGTCGAAACGTTGCTTGGGTACGGAGATCCCGAGCACGAACCGGCCTCCCAGGCCTTCCACCGGCACGGCGAGACATTGAAGCCCCTCATGGAACTCCTCGTTGTCCAAGGCGTAGCCACTCGATCGGATACGTTCGAACTCCCTCATCAGGTCGTCGGGGTCGGTGATCGTTTTGGCCGTCCTGGCTTCCAGGGGATGCTTCGCCAAATACGTTTCGCGAACCGCTGGGTCGACCATCGCTAGAAGCAGCTTTCCCGCCGCTCGCGCATGGGCATAACCGCTGTAACCCTGGGGAACCTGGG
Source organism: uncultured Acidobacteriaceae bacterium (assembly GCA_963746595.1). Taxonomy (GTDB): domain Bacteria; phylum Acidobacteriota; class Terriglobia; order Terriglobales; family Acidobacteriaceae; genus PALSA-350. The sequence continues at coordinate 1,024,521 of CAVVBS010000015.1, read as the reverse complement.
CAGCTCCAACCGGAGATTCTCCGCGCGCGGTCGCGAGGGCAACGATTTCACCGTCGACCCATCCACTCGCGTAAGCGGTTTCCCCGGTCGCGGCGACAATCGATCTAACCCGGCGAGCAAGATGCTCAGGGGGCGCCAATTGGCGGTGAAAGCCTTCTGCGATCGAAACCGCCGCCAGACCGAGCACATACTTATTGCTGTCGTTCTTCCGGATGATTCCGGTCCCGTGCATGGTATGAATGAGGTGATAGGTCACCTGCCGCGAGAGACCCAATTTATCCATGATCTCTTTGGCTCTCAATCCGTTAGGGCTGTCGGCGACTGCAAGCAGAATCGCGACCGTACGGACGGCGGACTGTATCCGTGGCTTTAATTGGCTATCCTCAGCCGTCAGCGAAGACGATCCGATCGAATCGAGCGAATTCGTTGCAGATCCATCCACGGGGTAGTCTCCTTGGAAATCGTTATCTCCGGCGGTCGCAGCCCAGTGTTTCCATAAAAGCGTCACCTGGCGCCAACGGATTCAGCACCACCCATGGTAAATGAGGGCACACGCTGCGGCTAAATGACCGGCTTGGCCATGCGTGGATGTAGGGATTCATCCAACGGTTCAGGTGCCAATCCTAAGTTATTCTAGTGCAATCGGTTGAGCGCATACGTAACCACTTCAAGGGACGTCGGCGTTCGGTCGAAAGTTGCACCTGCGGGCGATGGGCCATTGGTTTTTTGCTTCCGCGCGTAAGGCGAGCTGGGCAGCGAGTCGATGCGCGCCAATGTACTATGAAGCGGTCGTGTTCACAGTGCGCAAGGGGACGCGGAATGGAACTGGAACTGGCTGGGAGCGTTGCGGTAGTCACGGGAGGGGCCAGCGGCATCGGTTGGGCGTGTGCCCGCGCTTTGTCGCGTGAAGGCTGTCACGTCGCATTGTGGGATTTGTCGACCCAAGTCAAAGAGGCCGCCGCTGTGCTTGCTCGAGACTTCGGCGGCTCGTCGCTTGGCATCCCCGTGGACGTCTGCGATTTTGCTGCGGTGCAGGAGGCAGTTCGGCAAACCGAAACCGGGTTGGGACCGATCTCCCATCTGGTTCACGCTGCAGCCGTGGGTTCGGGAAAATTTGGCTATCCGTTTACCAATCTTCAGCCGGCAGACTGGCCGCGGGTATTGGAAGTGAACATATTAGGAATGGCACACGTCGCCCACGCCATCGCCCCGGGAATGGTTTCGCGCAAAGATGGAACGTTCGTTTTTCTGGCTTCGGTCGCCGGGCAAATTGGTTCCCAGACCGACCCGCCTTACAGCGCGAGCAAAGCGGCTAACATCAACTTCGCGCAGTGTATGGCAAAGGATCTGGGACCACATGGAATTCGCGTCAATGTGGTGAGTCCGGGTATGGTGCGCACGCCTCTCAACGAGCGTGTCTGGAAGGCGTGGAACGATCAACAACCGGAGGCCAAGCGTCGTTCGTACGACGAATGGGCAGGCGATAAGGTGCGGGCCATCACACCGCTTGGCCGTTGGCAGGAGCCCGAGGACATAGCCGACATGGTGACCTTTCTGTCCTCTGCAAGGGCCGCGCAGGTAACCGGTCAGACCGTCAACGTGGATGGCGGCCACGTGATGCACTCCTGAGCTGTACCGGTCAGGTTTCTACTGACTGGCAATAAAGCATTCCGCATTGCCGCCGGAACCGGTGCAAGAGAACCCGACCACATTGGAGCCTTGGATCGGGTTGTACACACCCACGGGTACTTGCTTCACGTAAACGTTGCCGGCGGCCTTCGCTGCTTTTGGGCGAGACAGGGCAGCACCTAGAAGGAACCCAAGCAGGACTGCAAAAAAGGTCTTTAGAAAATTCATCTTTCCATCCCCCGGAATTCATTTGAGTTGGTCGCGAATGGAACAGCGGTCTTACCGTGAAAATTGTAGTTCCCTCAGAGCACAGTACGACAACGACCGGCGATGATCTCTGAGTAAGTGGAAGAGTTCTGCTCGTAGGTTGGCGAAGACTGGATGTAATCTGCAATCGGAAACGGCGTCAAGCGCGCTGCAACAAAACGCCGGGTTTTATTTATAGACCGAATAGGGCACTGCACTTATGATCCTGCTGACTGGAGTTTGCGCGTGGGCGATCGGAAGACAGACCATTTGCTGCGCTTTGAGAATCAAATTGCACTCGTCGTAGGTGCGGCGCATGGAATCGGGAAAGCCATCGCGGTGCGGCTTGGGCGCGAAGGGGCTGACGTTGTGATCGCCGACGTGGACTCGCAGGCCATGGAGATCACTGTTCAGGAAATGCACCGTGAAGGTAGTGAGTGCAAAGGCGTGACCTGCGATGTTCGCGATCAAGCCCAGGTGGAGGCCGCGGTCAAGCAGGTTGTCGACTGGCACGGCCGCATCGACATATTGATGTACATCGCCGGAATCGCCGAGGCCATACCGTTCCTCGAACTCGACGTGGAGACCTGGGACAATACGCTGGACATCAACTTACGCGGCGCATTCTTGACTGCAAGGGCTGTCTTGCCGCACATGGTAGCGCGAAGAAAAGGCAAGCTGGTCTTCATGGCTTCCACCAATAGTTGGGATGGAGAAGCTCAGCTCGCGCACTACAACGTGACTAAGTCCGGCGTGTTCCTTTTGGCTAAGACGCTGGCGCGGGAGTTTGGCAAATTCGGCATCAACTCTAACGCGGTTGGGCCGGGGCCCATCCGAACCCGCCTATCCGGGCCAATCCTCAACGACCCTATTTACCAGCATAAGTACCATCCTGAAACCGGCGTGATCCCCCTCGGCCGCATGGGAACACCGGAGGAAGTAGCTGGTCCAGCTCTCTTCCTGGCGTCCGAAGATGCAGCCTATGTCTCCGGTGTTCTGCTCTTTGTCGACGGCGGGCAATTAGCTTAACCGGCCGGTTATGGAACTGGCGGAAGATCTCCCGGGTCAGTAATGCCGACGGGGCTTCCATCCGGGTTGAACCCAGGCGACTCATTGGCCGGCGGGCTTAACGTGCCATCCGGATTTTTCGTATACCCGTACGTTGTCGTCGTTACTCCGTTCGTTCCCGTGATACTTTGATCCGGGTTCAGCACGTCTCCGTTCGGCAGAGTGATTGTCCCGTCCTGATTCCCAAGCGGCTTGCCCATGCGATAGTCGCCCGGGTACTCGTATGGGTCCTTGTTCCCAGGAAAGTTTCGGTCCAGGTAGTCCTTCTCCAGATCGTCTTTCGCCTGACCAAGTATGTCTTCGCCGATTGCGTTAGCGCCCTTATAGAGGGCTTGGCTCCCGGTATAGGCGCCATCCACGGCCGCCATCGGCAGCCCGACGACCCCCATTGCCAGAGCGTTCCCGTCATCGTCCGGTTGGATAGGTTTGTCGGGAGAAGGCCCCCTCATTTGCGAGCTTACGTCTTCCGGTGGAAGGCCCCTGTTGCTATCAGAGGGGGAGTAATTCAAGTCTCCCGCGTCTCCGCCCGCCAGACCCCCCGCGGCAGCGAGACCTCCCGCTGCCCCGGCGGCGCCACCCAACAAACCAGCCGCCGGAGGAATCGACGTTGCATCCGGAGCACAGCTGGCACACCAGTGAACCACGTGCCAAAGAAAGTCGATCATGCCGCACCCCCTGTTTGCGCCCGCGCCAGCAGCACGGACCTTCGCATTACTTCTTCTGGCTTCAAGCGCAGCCAGGTCGAGGGTGTCAGACCGCCTCCTACAATGCGCCACTCCAGATGCAGCACAAACGCGATCTCCGCCAGCAGCAAGAGCGCGGTGAGATACCCGCCCAGTGAGAGAATGACCGCAATTTTTGCCACCACCTCGTTCAGGCCGTTCTCCGCAAGCGCATTCTGCGAGCAATGTTCCAACAACACCGCGCCGCAGGCAACCAGAGGAAAGATCAAAGTAAGCCGCTTCGTTCGCCGGGAATAAAACAGTGCCAGCGCCAAACTCAGCGCTATCAGCGCCGTGTGGCCGAGGTGCCCCGTCTGCACCAACGGCCAGCCAAACGCTTTCCCCGATCCCTCGCCGGGGAAGGCGAACGACACCAGCGGAGGGGTCAAGAACGAGAAATGACCACGGCCGAGGGTTGCGCTCTCATAGGCGGCAAAGCCGGCCCCGGTCCATGCACCCAGCAGCATCACATCCAAAGCAGAGGGCCGAGCCTGCAACCTTCGAAGTGCGACCCACAGCACAATGCCCACCGGGATCAGCTTCACCAACTCTTCCGTCATCGGTACCCACACGGCAATCGCAAAAACGCTTGATGTACCAAGACTTTCGATCACCGGCCGCCCCAGGAATCGCGCCAGCCCGGTGATCCCGAGAAACCCGGTCAGCGCCGTACCCGTATACACACGCCAACCCAGCGTTCGTACCGGCAGCGCGATCGCCGTCAGCAACGCCATCGTCCACAGCTGCCCCGCCGCATCCTCGACAAAGGCTCCCATGCCGGCCGCCTGAGTGATGCGCGGCAGAGAGATGATCAGCGTAACCCCTGAAATCGCCAGGCCCACGTTCGACACAATCCGCATTGTTCTGGCACGGCCGGACGACGAAGCCGATTTGGCAGCGTACGCCCAAGCCACGCGCAAACCGATCGACACCGCAATCATTACGATGATCGTGCTGACCCCGGAAGGGATAGCACCCAACAACCCCGCAACACATCCCGCTACGGAAACCAGCACACTCGCGCCGGCAATCACCTTCAGCCGGAGATCTCCTTTGCGTGAGGGGGGCGCCGGCGATGCAGCCGGTAGCGGAGCCCGGCGCGGTGGCGCATAGGTCGCCGGCACAGTGGGAGCGACCGAAACCAACGTTGCGGAAGCCGTTACCGGCGATGCCGCCGCCACAAGGTTTTTAACGGCGGGAATAGGCGGCGCTACTGTGAGCTCAGTGCGCGCGCCGCATGCGGTACAAAACAGCGAACCCACATCCATTCGATTTCCGCAACTTGTGCAATAAGCCATGCATGTCTCTCCGGCAATACGGCAACTCTGCAAGAGATTTCGGGAACCGTCAACATAACCGGGCCTTAAGCCTGCATTAACCGTCAAACCCCATGGCATGAGCAACTTACTCGTGCCAGTTAAGGGGTTCGAAGTCTCGATGCTGCCTTTTCAGGCATGCGCGACGAGATCGCGCCCGAGACTGTTGGCGCCGGTGTACGTGTTGGAATTAGTTCAGAGTGACCCGAAACGAATAGGTGCCGGCCGGCAATTCGTAGGTCGAGCTTCCGTCTGTGCTACTCACCAAACCAAGCTTCTTATTCCCGGCTAGCGCTTGTCCGTCGAGTGTGAACTTACCTTGTTTCGTTGCTGCTAGCGGTAGGCGCCCGGTGGTGTTGGGCGGAATCGTGACCAGCCAGGTAACCTCCGTCCCATTCATCGACCATGAAGATCGTATCTCGCCGTAAGAAGACTGGTACCGGAAGTCGAGACTTCCCAGGCGGGCATCGAAGTTGGGGTGGAGATAAATGGTGTGGAAGCCCGCATCGGACGGCAGGGCGTCGATGCCGGCTGCGTAACGGTATATCCAATCGGCCACAGCGCCATAGGCATAGTGATTGTAAGAATTCATGCTGGGGTCGCCCCGCATCTGGTCTCCATTCCACCTCTCCCACATGGTGGTGGCGCCATGAGCTACCAGGTAGCCCCATGAGGGATACTCAGTGTTGAGCAGCAGGCGATAGGCAACATCGCTGTGACCCGTATCCACCAGCACTGCCAAAAGATAAGGAGTACCTAGGAAACCAGTCGCCAGCCGGCCACCATTGGCCTCGATCTTGGCGACAAGTTTCTTGCTGGCCGCTTCGCGCAGGGAATCGGGCACTAAGTTCATATTCAGCGCCAACACATAACTGGTCTGTGTATCGCCCCCTTTGGCCTTGGCTTCGGGATTGTTGATCTGCCCGAAAGGCGAAGGACCTTTATCTGCCCCGGCGATAAATCCATCGGCATGAACAAACTCTTTGGCGAAGGCGGTCTTGATCTTGCCGAACAGGGCATCGTACTTTGCCTCATCTTCCGTCTTGCCCAGGGCATGTGCCATCTCCTTCATCAGCGTGACGTCGTAAGCCCAATAGGCGGTGGCCACCAGCGGCTCGAAGGTCGGGCCTTCCGGCGAGAGCCAATCGCCAAACGGTGTTCCGTAGTCCTTCTTCCATAGGTAATCCGGATTAGCCGCCTGGATCGCCGACAGATACTTCTCCATGGCGTCCCAGTTTTGCTCCAGTACGCGCGTGTCTCCTGACTGCAGCCATGTCGTCCAGGGAATGATGACGCCCGCATCACTCCAGCCTGCGCCAAAGCCGGGATTCGGTGTATCCGTGCCCGGAGCGAAGATGCCGTACATCGGCGTGCCCACTTGCGTTCCTCTTATGTCTTGGGCAAATTTCTTGGAAAACTGTGTCAGGCCCATGTTGTAGGACGCAGTCCGCCAGAAGACCTGTGCGTCCGCGGTCCAGCCCAGACGCTCATCGCGCTGCGGACAGTCCGTGGGTACCCCAACAAAGTTAGACCGCTGCCCCCAAAGGATATTGCTCCACAGCTGGTTGATCATCGGGCTGCCGGAGTGCAGTTGCGCTGTGATGGGCGCGTCGGTATAGATCGCCACTGCTTTCACGGCAGTAAGGTCTGGCTTGGCAGGCAGGCCGCTTACTTCCACATAGCGGAAGCCATGAAAGGTAAAGTCGGGCTGGAACTCCTCCAGGCCTTTGCCGGAAAGAATATAGTGATCCGTTGCTTTTGCCGTGCGCAGATTTTCGACATACAGGGTGCCGTCAGGATTGAGCACTTCACCGAAACGTAACTGAATGTCGGTGCCCGCTGGGCCGCGCACCTGCAGCCGCGCGACTCCGGCCAGGTTCTGATGAAAGTCGTAGATATAGATTCCCGGCTTGGGGCTGGTGATGGCATCCGCGGTGAGCGTCTGCTGCGGACGAATGGGCTGGAAGGACTGCGGAACAATCTCCGGCTCTAACGGCTTAACCAGGTCGACGGGTTTCCAATGGGCATCAGAAAAAGTGGCCGTATCCCAGCCCGGTTGCTCTTTAGTCGCGTCGTAGTTTTCGCCATCGTAAATCTCCGCTTGAGAAATCGGGGAGATATCAGCTCGCCATGATTCGTCGGTGTTGATCCACTCGATCGAGCCGTCTGCATGCTCGATGCGAAGCTGCGCCTTCAGCGCCGGAGGCGTATCTCCATAGTTGTATCCCTGGCGAAACCACATCAGCGGAGTGGTGTACCAACCCGGAGCAAGCCACGCACCCATCGCGTTTTGCCCGGTCTTCAGTTGTTGGGTGACGTCATACGCCTGGTAGGGAACGTGGGTGCGGAAATCATCCCATCCCGGAGACAGAACCTGATCGCCGACTCGTGCGCCGTTGATTTGAAAACGATAGGCGCCCAGCGCGGTGACATAAAGCCGCGCAGAGGTCACAGGCTTGCCGATTGCGAAACTATGTCTCAGAAGCTTCACCGGCCCGGTCTGCCAGGGATTCCCCATAGCAGCCGTGCTCATGGGCGAAGGCGGGGGCGCATAGGCAATCGCGTGCTGCCAGGCAGAATCGTCGTACTCCGGTGCATACCAAGTCTGCTTTGCATCGAGCGCAGCCTTCCACTCCTTGTCGCTCGCCCAGACGTGCGTGGAACCATCCATCATCTCGACATAGAGACACGCGCTCATTGGCGTCTGGTCGCTCTGCGATGGTCCCATGCCGTTCGCCGAGGGCGTTCCGTATAACGTGACCCCCACGGCGAGCAGGTTCTGGCCGGCGCGCAGTTCCGGGGTGACATCCTGGCGCAGGTAGGTCTTCCATGGCGACTGTTTCCAAGGCGGCAGCGGCACGGTCTCGAGCACTTGCTTTCCATTTACCCATGCCGCGGCGGTATCCTCCCCGGTCACGAAGAGGTCCGCGTGTTTTACCTGCCCTGTGAGCTGGAATCCGAAACGAAAATCGTGCTGCGTATCGCGCCCTGCCGGGGCGCCCTGCGGGGAGCTGTCCGCGTTGGTGATCCAGGTGGCGCCCGATTTGCGGACCGCGCGGTGCTCCGCGTCCTCATATCCGATCCACTGCGCTTTCCAGGGCTCCTTGAGCAATCCAGTTTCCCACCAGCTTGCATCGCTCGCCGGGTAGGGCTTTCCATCCTTGTTCCAAAGCTCGACGCGCCAGTAGTACCGCGTCGAGGCGGCCAAATCCGGTCCGCCATACGCCACGGCAAAAGATTTGTCTGAGGAGATGCGGCCGCTGTCCCACACATCCGGCTTGCCGCTCAGCAATGCGGGCTTGCTCGCTACCTTGATTCTGTAAGCGGTCTGCCGTGCACCGAAGCCGTCATCCTGCAGTTGCCAGGAGAACAACGGCTGGGCAGAATCGATGCCGAGAGGATGCTCGAGCGAGTCGCAGGTAAGATGTTGTGGCTTACCCGCGGAGGCGGACGCGACGCAGGCTGTCAGCGTAAGCCCGGCGATGATGATAATGATCCGCAGCCCGCGCCAGCTCTTGCTTGCTGCATCGGTTAGGCGGATGAGGGCACAGCCTTCGAGGTTAGCGGAGCATTGCGGCCTGGTATTCATGCGGCTTAAACTATCCGGTCGTCAACCCGCCAGTGTCAATAGGAAAGAGCTATCCCTGTCGAATCGGAGATCAGGTTTTCAAAACCAAATCAATCGAGCTTTATCCAACCACGCGTCGAAAATCGCAGACGATCCGCGGCTCTGTCCGTCCCCTATAGAGGGTGCTGAGGCGAGCGCTACCCTCCCCTTTGTCATACCGCCTGCCCCGGCGTGCCGTGGGAGCGCAGCCGAGGGACCTGCTGTGCGCCCTTCCCTCTAACAACTCCCTACAACTCCGTCCATCCATCTCCACCCATGCCAAGCTGGGCCAACACCCCCCACTTTGTCATCCCGAGAGTCTGTGACTTTTTGATCTTTTCGTGTTTTTTGCACCCGACCAGATGTTCTTCAATCCCCTCCAGAAAGGCGTCATCCTGAGCGAAGCGCCTCGCAGATCTATCGCATAACAGAGGGTTTTATGCGCGCAGTCGAAGGACCCCGGCGATGCTTATTGGCAGATGCTCTTCGGAGCTTTCCGGCCACAGACCACAAGGGAAATTAAAAAGTCACAGCCTCTGAGCGAAGCGCCTCGCAGATCTATCGCATAACAGAGGGTTTTATGCGCGCAGTCGAAGAGCCTGTCCTGAGCGTAGCCGAAGGACCCCGGCGATGCTTGTTGGCAGATGCTCTTCGGAGCTTTCCGGCCACAGACCACAAGGGAAATTAAAAAGTCACAGCCTCCGAGCGCAGCCGACCTGTCCCGGCGTGCCGTGGAGGGACCTGCTGTGCGCCCTTCCCCCAAGCAACTGCCTGGATCTCTCCATCCAATTCACAGGACCCCACGGGAAACGCCACCCTCCCCTTTGTCATCCCGGAGCGAAGCCGAGGGATCTGCAGTTCAGCGGAACTTTCGTGGAAATGTTTTTTTGGCAGAGCGAATAGCGGAGGGACCTGCGTTTTTCCTCACAGGCCCTCTAAAACCCCTGAGGTGTCGCTTCTCAGCAGAAGCAAATGTCGAATCGGAAACTGTTGCCCTATTGCGATCTTTAGGTATGATGGGTGCGGCTCGGCAGGCCGAAGTAGGGAACCACGGCGACCAACTCTCGTGAGTCAGATCGGAGAAACACTTGTGATTACTCCATACCCTCGCTTACGTGCGGCATACTTCAACAGCGGCTAAACGTATCCTTCTCGCGATACTTTGCGCCAGTTCACTTGCCTTGGCGCAATCCAAGAGCACACCGAATTCAGTCACGCTCGATTGGAACAAGACCACTGTCGTGTCCAAGTCCACGCCGACGCTGCAGGTTGTCGTCAACCCCATGTTGCGCTCCGGAGCACCCATGCACGATGGCGCCTTCCAGGCGCTCAAGCAGCTAGGTGCGGACTACGTCCGCTATGTTCCGTGGCTACCCTATCCCAGGCTCGCTGTCGCTGAACTGGAGCCACCGACCAAGGACAAGACCTCCTGGGATTTCTCGCTGATCGATCCCATGACGAAGGACTTTCTCGCCGCGACCGAAGGCCACAGTACGGTGATGAACTTCAGCACCATTCCCACCTGGCTATTCAAGACGGACAAGCCCGTCACCTATCCGGCCGACCCTAACCAGGTGTACTGGGACTACACCCAGGGTACGGAACTGAAAGACCCCTCGGGTGGGGAACTGGGTGACTACTACGCGCGCCTGGTGAGTTGGTACACCAAGGGCGGCTTTACCGATGAGAACGGAAAGCAGCACACCTCGGGCTTTCACTACAGCTTTCCCATCTGGGAGGTGCTCAACGAGGTGGACTTTGAGCATAAGACGACTCCGCAGCAGTACACCGCGCGCTACGACGCGATCGTCAGCGCTATCCACAAGGTAAGTCCGGATACAAAGTTCATGGGCCTGGCCTTGGCTGATCCGGGAGCCGATCCTCGCTATTTCGAATACTTTCTCAACCCCGCCAATCACAAACCGGGCATCCCTCTCGACTACATCTCCTATCATTTCTATGCCAGCCCGTCGCCCGACCAGGACATTAATAACTGGCAGTTCACCTTCTTTGATCAGGCGGACCGGTTCCTCACTACGGTCAGATACATCGACGCCATCCGCCAGCGGCTATCTCCTCAAACCAAAACCGATACAGACGAGCTTGGGGTGATACTTCCTTCCGACGGAGTGGAAATAAGGGATGGCAAAGCGCACCCGAACACCATCCCAAACCTCTATTGGAATGCGGCCGGCGCCCTCTACGCCTACCTCTTTTGCGGGTTAGCAAAGCAGGGAATCGACGTGATTGGAGAGTCGCAATTGGTCGGCTATCCTTCGCAGTTTCCGAGCGTCTCGATGATCGATTGGAAGAACAGCAAGCCCAACGCCCGCTTCTGGGTATTAAGCCTGTTGAAGGATAACTTTCATCCCGGAGATCAACTGGTCGAGACCAAGCTCTCTTCCGATAGCGACATCGAGGCCCAGGGTTTCATCACCCCGTCGGGTAAGAAGCTGCTGCTGGTCAACAAGAGAAAACGGGTCATCGACGTTACCTTGCCGGATGGCGCGCAAAACGCGAACCTCTCCATCGTCGATGAGGCAAGCGGAGAGGGCGCGGCTCGGGCCTCGGAACAGCACGGAACTCATTTGAATCTTGCCCCATTTGCCGTGGCTGTCCTCAGCTTTCGATAGAGAATTGTTTCCCATATACGGACACTTGGCACGGAGACTTTATGCAAAGAATTGCTTTTCTCTTGCGGTTGCGCGAGGGGACTGAAGCGGCGTACGACCAGGCGCACGCTCATGTGTGGCCGGAGATGCTGGCCCTCCTCAAGCGATCGGGCATCTCGGAGTACTCCATCTTTCGCCGGGACCAACTACTCTTCCTCACCATGCATGTCGAGGACTTTGAGGAGACCTGGGCGCGGATCGAAGCGGATCCGGTCAATACCCGCTGGCAGCAGGCCATGGCTCCCTACTTTGCCCCGCTCGACCCACTGCGGCCGGGCGAGCGCTTCCCCATGATGCAGGAAATATTTTTCATGCCCTAGTCCTCTTCTGCAACAATGCTATTGGTTACATTTCTATAGAGGATTTGCATTTTGACCAAAGCAAAGATCAGCCGGCTCTATCTGATTCCGATTCTTTCCAAGGCCATGGACATCCTCGAGTTACTGGAGACGGAGAAAAAACCCCTTACTCTGGAAGACATTTTCCAAAGGGTTCATATTTCCAAGACGAGCGTTTATCGCATTCTCAAGACTTTTGTCCATCGCGGCTATCTCGCTCAATCGCAGGACGGACGTTATCGCGCCGCCGCACGTCCTAAGAAAGTCCGCTTCGGCTTCGCCAGCCAGAGCGTGACCATGCCTTTTTCCGAAGCCGTCACCGCCAGCCTGCGCGCCGCCGCAACCAATTCGGGCATCGACCTGGTGGTGATCGACAACAAGTATGATCCCGAAGTGGCTTTGCGTAATGCCGAGGAATTTGTCGGCAAAGGCGTAGATCTGGTGATCGAGTTTCAGATCGACGAGCACATCGCGCCGTTAATCGGGCATACACTCTCGAGCGCAGGGATTCCTGTCATCGCTATCGATATTCCGCACCCGCACGCGACGTATTTCGGAGTGGATAACTTTCAGGTTGGTTTCGAGGCCGGCGAACTTCTGGCACAACATGCCATCGATCAATGGAAAGGAAAACCGGACTGGGTGATTGGCTTGGACATCGCCGAGGCCGGATCCTTCGTGCAAAGCAGAATCACGGGAGCGTTCCAGGGCATTCGTTCACGCCTGCCGCAGTTTTCGTCCGATCGCTTCATGCGGCTGGAAGGTGGAGGCTTGAGACAGCGCAGCTACCAGGTAACTGGAGCGTTTCTACGCGATCATAAGAAGCAGCGAATCCTCATTGCCGCCGCCACCGATACCAGCGTGCTCGGAGCCCTCCAGGCAGTACGCGAACTCGGCGCCGAAAAGACTGTTGCCGCGGTCGGTCAGGACTGCATTCCCGAAGTGCTGGAAGAGATGCGTTCGGGCGCCGACTGTCTCATCGGTTCGGTTTCGCATGAAGCTCACACCTATGGTCCACGCCTGATCCAGTTAGGGCTGGCGATTCTAAGAGGAAGCGCCGTTCCACCGTACAACTTCGTGCACCACAAGCTGGTAACCCCTGCCAGCCTGAAGTAAGAGCAAAGCGGCGTGGCGTGTCGAACCTCGACTTATACCCTCGCTAGTGCATTTTCACTTCTAGTCTGCATAGTCGGGTTCAGCGGAGCGATACGAAAAATCTTCGGGCAAGACGAACGAAACCCCACGCGCTTGCATCTAACACAGTAACAACCGCATATCTTAAGGCAAGCTCATCCGTTCCGGGGATATACCAAGATGATCAATTAATTAATTTGATCATCTTGATCATCTTGGTGAAACAAAGGACTTAGCCGACATATTTGATCACCTTGGCGCAGTATTTGATCACCTTCGTCGTGCTTTCCGGATAAGCTCCGTTTGCATGGCGCGGGCCTAGCTTGCCGCTGTAAAATTGCTGCCATCGAGGGCAGGATGCAGATGCGGATGTTGGGACTCATAGCTGCTCTTATGCTCTGTTGGCCAACGGTCTCTGCCGAGAAACTCGCCAAGCCGGGCGCTGATCCTGTTGAGGCGGAGCTGATGGCGGACCTGCACGCTCGTCTCCTAAAGGTGGGTGAAACCGTCTACGCGCGGGTCAAAATCGAATGGCGAAGCCCTAGTTGCGACCTCAAGAACGGAGCAGTCCTGGAGGCGCATGTGGTCTCCGTGGTTCCCAGTATCAAGCCGGTCAAAGCTTCCGAAGTGGGCCTCGCCTTTACCAGGGCGCAGTGCGGAAATATGAAGATGGGCCCCTTCAACCTGGTGCTTTCCGCGGTCGCGGCGCCGCCCGAAAACAGCGACCTGGGCCTATTAAGTTACAGCTTGCCGGTTCAGGCCATGTCGGGGATAAATGGACAAATCATTCTCAATAGTATGCGTATCAGCAACGATAGTACTTTGAATACGCCGTCGCCCGAGGTCTTTCTGGAACCGCTGATTCCGCGTATGGAGATGGGTGATGTCTACCACGTCAGAGGCTTGAAGTTGAGCGTGGGCACCGGGCCGGAGAACAGCTCCATCCTGACATCGAAGAACCACGACGTGGCGCTGGAGAAGCGCTCCCTGCTGCTGCTGGTTCCGGCGCGGTGGACAATTTCTCAGCCATCAGGCGAACCAGGCGCCGCCCAGCCGGAATCAAGCGAACCTGCTGCTCGTATTCCCGCCGTGGCCAGGGCTGCGGCGCTGCCGCCTCGTCCACCCGTCAACGACATCGATCTTTGCGTGCCCCCGCAGTGCAATGTAGCGTTGCCCTCGGGCAATCCAAATGATGCCGGCCACGCAGCAGCCAGCATCTCTATCCGCGAGTTGGGCTATTCTCCGCGCCCGCAAAGAGACGCATTCAGCTTTGTCCACGATGAGGTGCTGGCTTATCTTGGCCCGAGGGAACTTTTAGTCGCCTTCAACCCGCACGAGCTGGTGTCAAGGGATGCGCAGAGGCCGGGCTCGACGGTTCGCATCATCCGTGCTGCTGTGGTGGACACGGAGACACACCGGGTCACGCACACCATGGATTGGGAGATGTTCGACAGGCGGCAATACCTCTGGCCGCTGGCGGATGGCCGCGTGCTGGTGCACGTGGGCTCGGAGTTGCGAGTCTATGGCCAGGGTTTGCAGATGCAGAGTCGGCTTCCCTTGGGCGGCCCGCTGGCCTTCGTGCGCGTGACGCCCGACGGCGCCTTTATGGCTGTAGGCGTACTCCGTGAGCGGCATACGCCGGAGCTGCATGCCCAGCTTCGCGAGAGCCTCAATGGCGACCCGGAAGAAGATGTCAATATCCTGGTTTTGAATCGCGGCTTTGAAACCGTCGCCAAGTCAACTGTGCAGTCGAACCTGATGGCGCCCACCCTGCTCAACGAGGGCCAGGTGACGCTATCGGCGCAGTCGAACATGCGTTACCGCATCTCCATGCTGACCTGGGACGGCCACGGCTCGGTCGTAGCGAGGTTCACCTCCAACTGTACCCCGGAGCTTTCCAGCATCGCTCCGGACCTTATCTTTCTGGTGAGCTGCGATAAGCAAAACGGAGGACGCGAGTACCGGGTGCTGCGCGCGAACGGTAAGTTGGTGTTGAAAGGCGACTCGACTCTGAATGACTGTGGACATGCCGCCGAAGGCAGTACCAATCAGCAGGCTTTCGTGGTGAAGATCGTGCAATCCACTTTGCCCGTTCCCCCAGGAGCGCCCATGAGCGCATCGCAATTCTCCTCCGAGGAGCTGCGGGTTTATCGAGCTGCGGATAGTAAGCGGTTGCTTAGTGTGCATGCCGGTCCGCCGTCATTGAGCCGTGACGGTTACGCCCTGGCGCCGGATGCTTCACAACTCGCGGTCCTGACCCGCGACCAGCTCGAGGTCTATTCCGTGCCGGCAAAGTGAGTTCGAAGGACACATGGTGGTTGATTGTCTGGAAGAAAAAGATGGGGACGTAGCCCAATAACCACTAACTTGTTTAGGATGTTTTTCGTCAAAACTCCCACAAAATCGTCATCCTGAGAGGTTGCGACTTTTTCATTTTTGGTTTTTTGCACATGCACACAGAATGTTTTCAAACTCCCCACAAGACCGTCATCCTGCCTGCCCCGGCCTGCCGTGGGAGCGAAGCGCCTCGCAGATCCATTGCTAACAGAGGGTTTCTGGCGCGGAGTCGAAGGACCCCGAGGATGCTTGTTGGCCGATGCTCTTCAGAGCTTTCCGGCACCAAACCTGAAAGAAATCAAAAAAGTCACAACCTCCGCTCAGGATGACGTTTTTGCTGCGAGTTGGAGAAAAAAGCGTCTTCTCTGATTTTATTTGTATGCCAAATAAGTTAGCGCTTATGGGACGTAGCCCACACGATCGCATCTGCTGAACCCCCGCGCGTTGCCCGGCTTGGCCGATGCGCTGATGACCAGCGTAAAAACCACCGATGCAGTTTGACCCAAGGTGCCAACCGTGATGGTAGGCATGTAGGTGCCGGGCACGGTTTTAGCGTTCGCCACCAGCGTGAGTAATCCCGAAGGGTTGGATTCCGATTCCTTGTAGCTCTCCGTAACCCCCGCAGGCAAGCCGCTGATGGTGAAGGTTGTTGTCTCGGTGGGGGCGACGATAGTTACCGGGACATTCACCGGCATTCCGTTCGGTGGCACGACGATGGTGGTGTTGTTCACAGAGACGGAAAGATTGACTGGCCGAGGCGAGAAATCCGCCCCACTGCCGCAACCCATCAAGGCTAGGACAACTCCCGAGCAGGCTACGCTGATCCTTGAACGATGCGGATGGTGCATGAGGAACTCCCGCGCCATGCAGCCCAGGACCGGCTTACTGAACTTCGCCGGGTTGCAATGTCTGCTTGGTTACTTCTTCTGGTGTACTGGTACCTTCCTGAAGCCCAGTCTGCTTGCGCAGACGCTGGACTTGACCAAGAGCCGTGTTCTGGTCCTCTTTCCTGCCGAGTTGTCGATCCGCTTGTGCCAGGCGATACCACGCAACCTCATCATCGGGATTGAGTTCGACAGCCCTCTGCAAATGTGGCAACGCGAGATCGGGCTTCTGCTGCGACATCAGGACCGCTGCCAGGCCCACCTGCGCTTGCTGAAAGTCGGGGTAGGCCTTGAGCGCGGCTTCGAAGAGCTGTTGTGCCTGGTCGACCTCATTTAATTGACGGTGAATCTCAGCCAGCTCGTACATCGCGTTAGCATCGGAGGGATCCAACTGCAACTCCTGTTCGAACTCTCGCGCTGCTTCCGTGCGATCTTCGGGTGCGTGGTTAAGCTGCCAGCGCGCCAGTAAGGTCCGGCCGATACGGTAATGGATCTTGGGACGATTGGGATCGAGTTTAAGTACCTCGCGATACTCGCCGATTGCGGCGTTTGTTGATCCCTCGCTCTCAAAGGCTTCGGCCGCGGCCTGGTGCCGCCATACAGACGTGGGCGCCACTACCTCCAACTTATGCATAGTGAGGAAGGCGAAGTTCCCGTAGACTCGGCCGGTGTGGTAGAGAATCTCCGGGTCGTCGGGATACAGCCGGTTCAGCTCCAGGGCCATATTCACCGCGTCGCTGTCGCGTTGTAACCCGGTATAAGCACGCATCAATTGCAGGCCGCACATCCGTTTCGTGTATGGATCGGGTGGCTTCTTGAAGCCCTCCTCGAGGCCAGGGAGCGCTTCCTTGTACTGACCCAGTTCCGCCAGCGACATGCCCAGCAAGCTGTCCAGTTTGGGCAGGCCAGGCTTCAGCTTTTTTGCCGTTCGAATCTCAGTGACTGCCTGGTCGTAGTCACGAAGCTTGAAGTCGATGACGCCGAGGGTGGCATGTACTTCGGCAATGCCAGGCTGCAGCTTTGCCAGCTTCTCGAAGTTCGTACGCGCAACCGCATATTGCCCTGCGGCAAGTGCTTGCTGGCCCGCTCCCGCAAGTTGTTCTTCTGCGTCCTGATTTGTCCCCTGTGCCCAAACCGCCAAGGGAAAAATGCACCAGAAGATTAACACCGAACCCAGTTGTAATCGCCAGCGTTTCAATCGTGAGCCAATCATCATCGGAGAACTGTTCTCATCTGTCCAGAAATGAGGACAAGCGTGAGAACGGTTCCAGTGTATATGCTGCCCAGAAAACTGCGCCACGCCGTTGAGGCGTGGCGCAGGTGATACCCGTAGGTGTCTTCGGCTCAGAAAGTAAGCTTGCCGCTAAACTGAATGACGCGGGCCGTCGAGGATTGAGTAATAAGGCCAAACTTCGAATCACCCACGCCAGTGTCAATGGCGTTGTTACCTCCCGATCCAGCCACCAGCAAGCCACCCACATCGCCGCTATATTGGTGATGGTTGAAGATGTTGAAGGCATCCATTTTTAGCGAGAATCTGAGGCGCTCCCAAATGTCGAAGGTCTTGCCGAAACCCATATCAAAGTTATTAATGCCCGGCTGGCGCAGGAAGTTCCGCGTCGTGTTCCCATAGGTCCCAAGTGCCGGCTGGGTAAAGCAGGCCGTATTGAGGCGCTGGAACTGCGCTGTCAGATTGCCATGAACCTTACAGCCCGGCACAATATTCGCGTGCTCGAACTGGGTGTCGTTCAGGCCTTGAATATCGTTCGCCGTAATGCTGAGCGGGAAGCCGGTCTGGAAGGTGGTGATGCCGGTAACCTGCCAGCCGCCAATCGCCAGGTCTGTCGCGCGGTTGACTCCGCCCCCGAACTTCTGTCCCCGGCCAAACGGTAGTTGATAGATATAGCTGGCCACGAACCTGTGATCCACATCGAAGTCAGAAGGTCCATAGTCCAGGTTCGGGTCATGGTTGTTCTCGAAGCCCTGGTAGCCCGACCCGGTAGAACCCACGCCGGCTGCCGCCGACTTGTCGTCCATGCTCTTGGCCCAGGTGTAGATCGCGGTGATGGCCGTATTCCCGGCGCGATGCTCGAACTTGACGTTGCCCGCGTTGTAGTTAGAGTAACCGTGGAAGTCGCTGTCGATGTAAAACCCATTGAAATTCGGATAAGGCAACCTGCTCACCACAGTGCAGGGCGCCTTGGTGATGTTGACGTAGCTGCCGGTGACGGGGTCTTGCGTCTCGCAGAACCCCAGGCTCGAATTTGGGATTGGGTAAGGCTGCGCGATATTGTGCCGATCGAGCAGATGAACTGCGTGGGTGCCGATGTAGTTCACTTCGAGTGTCGTGTTTCTTGCCAGCTCGCGCTCGACCGAGAGGGTCCAGGACTGGACATAGGGATCGATCGGATTCTCCGACTCGATGACTGCGATGAACGAGAGTGTGGATTCAGGGAACGGACCAAGGTTGGAGAAACTTGGGAACAGCTGATTGCTCAACTTGGGAGTGCCGGCAACGGTCGTGGGGGTGAGGTTGTTGCGGATGCTATAGGGATAGATATCCGCCGAGTCATCGATCTCTCGTCCTTCGTAGGAGTCGAAGAAGATGCCATAGCCGCCGCGAACAACCGTCTTGTCATTCACCCGGTAGTTCACGCCGAAGCGAGGGGCAAAGGGCGTCTTTTGTCCGGGATGGGGAACCTTGCCGCAGTAGCGGAGGATTGGGCCGCCATCGATGCCAACCCCGGGCGCTACTCCGTCCGTGCTCAAATTCGGGTCAGCGTAACAGAGGCCTCCCGCTGGGTTGGTAACGTCGAGCCAGAAGAAATGATTTTGGGCTTCATAGGCTGCGGCACGGAAATCCCAACGCAGGCCGTAGTTGATGGAAAGCTTCTGGGTTACCTTCCAGTCGTCTTGCGCATAAGGCCCAAGATAGCCGAAGACGTGGTCCTGTGGGTTACCGGCCTGGGTCGTCGGGCTCAAGGGACCGGGCACGAATCCACCGACTGAGCTGTAAAAGCCGGTCAGCATGTCGGCGACGGCATTGCCGGTGCCGCACAGCGGCTGCCCACCGTTGATGGGCGATATGGGGTTGGGGCAAGTGATGGTGTTGATGGGGGCGGATTTGCCGCTGAACGACCAGTCACCGTAAAAGTCATCGTCGAGGTTGCGAACCAGGTGCCAGTGGCGATAGTCGATGCCCAAGCCAATGGTGTGCTTTCCATGGACAGTGCTGAACGAATCGGCAAACTCCCAGTTGGGATTATTCGATCCGCTGTAGGAGTTGACGGGGCCGCCGCCGCTCGCGAAGCCGCCAGTCCCAAAGCCAACATTGGGCCACGTTTCCTGTAGGGGCCCGAAGGTGGTAAAGACGCCCGTTTCGCCCAGCGCGCTGACCACGGAGGCGGGTGGAGCAGCGGAACCCTCCGGAGCGTCGGCCGTCAGCTTGCCGAAGCGGAAGTTGTTTACGTTGTTGGAGCCGAGGCTGATGGTATGACCTATCTCCCAAGCGTCTTCAGTTTGGAAGTATTGCTCGATACCGTAGTCGATCGATCCGGAGTTGTATTGCGTGCTGTTGACGTATTTGGCGTGGGTGTATCGGCCGAAGACATTGCCCCATTTGCCCAGGAGCTGATCTCCCCGGTAGGTCTGCTGGTTCATGGTGAGTGGGCCGGGAATATTGGTGATGAAGTTGGTTACGCCCTCGGCTTGGTTGCCGGGAATATTCGGTTTGGACCAGAAATTGTTGGCAATCGCCACCAGCCCGATCCGAGCTGTTTGCGCACTTGTCGGAACCTGGGTTCCCCAGTCATTCAACCCGGTGGTTGGGTCCGCCGGCAAGCAGTCGTAGCCCGCGTTAAGCACTGCGGTGCAGGTAGGGGTTCCGTACGCAGGCAGTGGACCTCCAGGCAGGCCATTCACCGCCGGATAGGTCGCTTGCGAAAAATCGCCTGACAATTCCGCCGGAGTGGGGACCACGTTTTCTACCCGGGCCCCGTTATTCATGCGCCAGCCTTCGTAATTGGCCATCCAGAAGGTCTTGTTGCGCCCGTTGTAAATCTTCGGAATATACACGGGACCCGAGGCAACAAACCCGAACTGGTTCAGATGCAGAATCGGATTTTCGGTTTTTACCCCGGCGATGACATCGGTCGCAGTAGGGAACGGCGAGGTGTCAAACGCATTATTGCGGTTTGACTCGTAGATCGACCCGTGGAGCGAGTTGGTTCCCCCCTTGCTGACGATGTTGATCTGGCTGGCGCCGAACCCATTCTCGGCGGGGTAGATGCCGCTCTGCACCTTGAATTCCCCGATCGCGTCCTGGGAAAGAATCACGGCCGGAGTCATCAACGCCTGGTCTGTATTCACCAGCCCGTCCAGGGTGTAGTTGTTTCCTTCGGGGCGGCCGCCATTGATGCTCACGGCATTGCCTTCACCTTGGCGCATCGTGCCTTGCTCGCCACCCACGGTAACCGCACCGGCGCCGACTAACAACAGCTGCATAAAGTTGCGCCCGTTCAACGGAAGGTCAGCCACCTGCTCCCCGCTCATTTCTTGGGACAAGGCGGCACTGTCTGTGTCCAGGGTCACTGCCTGCGCCGTTACCTCCAGCGTTTCCGTCACCGCGCCAGGCTTCAAGGACAAATTGATGCGGGCCTTCTGGTCAACCGTCAGTGTGAAGGGGGCGGTCACTTGTTTTCCAAAGCCGGCGATCTGCGCTGAAACCGTATACGTGCCGGGGGGTAACGATGGAGCGGAGAAATCTCCTGCAGAATTGGACTCGGTGTTGACGGTCGCGTTGGTTGCTGTGTTGGTGATAGCAATTTTGACGTTGGGAAGGATGGCGCCGCTGGTGTCAGTGATTGTTCCGAGGACCGTGCCGCTCGCTCCCGTTTGCCCCAAAGCCACATTTACGGTTGCAACGGCGAAAACACAGAAGAGACAAACCCTTCTCAATAGCATTTACGTCCTCCTCCAAAAGTGGCTGTCGTGGCCTGCGTGGGCAGGCTGTGTAGCCCCCCACTTTCCCCGTTGTCTTGCGGTGCTTAGAAGCCGGGACGTTTACGTGGTCCCGGAAACTCTTCCTTAGCAACACAGCAAAGTGTCATAAGTAATTACGCGCGGAAGATATAGGGCGGAAATCAGCAATGTCAAGAGAAAAGATATTTCTCATTGGAATTTGGAGATTTCAAGCCGGACAACGAAGGGCACGGGTTCAGCCATGCCGCAGGCGGGCCAGACCAATGAGGGCTTTACCCTTGAGGTACGTTCTTCTTGCCGGCCTTTTTTCTGAGCACGCGAGGAGGGGTGTCATGAGGAGGGGTTGCGGCCGGCAGAACTTTGCGTATCATGGCCAGGGTCCGGGTTTCCGGGGTCCGGCTACAGGGTCATTTCCAGGTCCGCATGCAGTGTAGGGCAAAATCTGTCCAAAGTGCCTTATCAATCGGAAAACAGTTTCATTTTGGGGATGGCATGATAGGCCTAAATCTTTGCACGAAGGCGGTTCTGTTTGGTGTGGTCGCGCTGAGCGTGGCGCACGCCCAAGATGCGGTCAAAATCGCACCGGATAACCCTAAATACTTATGGTTCCGGGGGAAGCCCCTGGTGCTGATCTCAGCTTCGGAGCACTACGGCTCAGTCATCAATCGACCGTTCGACTACGAGAAATATCTCGCCGACGCGGCCGAGCATAAGATGACCATGACCCGGACGTTTCTGCTCTATCGTGAGCTGCAAAGCGCGCGCAACCCCTCTTCTCCCGCCAAGCCGGAATCTCCCGACTACATTTCGCCCTTTGTGCGCAGCGGCCCGGGTAAAGCCATGGATGGTGAGCCCACTTACGACTTGGACAAGTGGAATCCCGAGTATTTTGAACGGCTCCATCGCTTTCTGGATCTCGCCTCTCAGAAGGGGATTGTGGTCGAGCTAACGGTCTTCAGCAATACCTATTCCAACGAGACCTGGGCGCTCAACCCGTTTCGCGCGGAAAACAACCAACAGCATGTGGGAGCCATCGCCTGGCAGGACTATATTTCCCTCAAGGATCCGGAGCTGGTGCGCAGGCAGAGCGACTATGCGCGCAAGATCATTCAGGAGACCGCTGGCTACGACAATGTGTACTACGAGATTTGCAATGAGCCGGGCGGCGGCTTTGCCGGACATGCCTCTCCGGCGGATGTGGACGCATGGCAGGAGGAGATGGCCCGTGTTCTGCGCGAGGAGATGCGACGGCTCAACCGTCCGCACCTGCTCTCTGGCCAGCAAGCCTTCACCTATGGCGCAAAAAACGCATTTCCCATGGACGCCACCTTTGCCGGCAAAACCTTTGACATCGTGAATGACCACCCGTTGCCCAACACCCTCTTCGATGGAAAGGTTTATGAGATGGGCAACTTTATGTCGAAGGAGTTGATGCTGGATCAGGTGGCGAGTTTTTGCCGGGACGCGGATGCACGCCCGAAGCCGGCCGTGCTCGATGAAGACAATACCGCGAGCATATATCGCGATACGACCGGATGGACGATCCACCGCAAGCGTGCGTGGACCGCGCTTTTGAGCCGCTGCCATTATGACTACATCGATTTTTCCATCACCGTAGGCAGCGAGCGTGGCACCGCGGCATCGCAACGCGGCATCCGCACCTGGATGCAGTACCTTTCGGAATTCATGTCATCGTTTGATTACATCCATGCCAAGCTTGCGCCGGACTGGGTCGTGAGCTATCCCCAGCATCTGACCGTTTCGAGCTTGTCTGCCGGCGAGCGCGATTACGTGGCTTACCTGGCTGACTCGCGCGAGGTAGGTGATCCCGCAGCCGGCGAAGCGATTGGCGGAAGTGTCTCAATCTCGTTGCCGCCGGGCAGTTACGATGTGCAGCTCTATTCTCCCGTTACAGGTCAGTATTCGCCTGGGCTCGAACTGAAGGGCGGCGGTAAGAGCACACTGATGTTGCCCGCATTCAAAGAGGACATCGTGATCCGTGCCACGCGCCGCGATGAGTGATCAAAGGCGGATGCTCCTTTTCTACAGAGCCGACGCACACGGCGGGCTCATTTCTCCCCCAACTCGCCACTGCGAGTCGGCAGGTCCTCAGGTCCTTCAGCCGCAGCCAGATATCCACCGTCGACAATCAGTTCTGTTCCTGTAATTCCCGATGCCCGATCGCTCGCCAGGTAGAGAATGGCATCCGCGATCTCATACGGCGAAAGCATTCTCGCTATTGGAACGCGCCGCGTTCTCTCTAGCAAGGTACGCGCGGGGTCGCTCGTAGACTGCACGTGGGAATGAAAGAGTGGAGTGTCAGTGATGCCCGGGCAGACGCAATTCACGCGGATCCCCGCTGCAGCAAGATCCAGGGCAAGCGCTTTGGAGAGCATCAGAACCGCGCCCTTAGAAGCAACATAAGCAGGTGTTCCCCGCTGAGCGACGATTCCCGAAACCGAGCTGACATTCACGATGCTGGCGCTGTGCGACTTACGCAGCCAAGGAAGAGAATGCTTGACCATGAGGAACACCGACTTCACATTTACATCGAAGACGTTGTCCCACTCGGCGGTGGAGCAATCCTCCACCCCTTTCATCAAGTTGATTCCGGCGTTGTTGACGACGTGGTCGATGCGGTGAAAGCGGGCCGCAATCAGTTCCATGGCCTTGGCCACATCCGCTTCGCTCTTCACATCCGCGGGGAAGAACTCGCAGGTTTGACCAGCGGCCTGGATTTGTGAGCAGACAGTTCGACCCTGGCTCTCGTCGCGATCCATCATGGCCACGCTGGCGCCTGCACGGCCAAAACATTCGGCCACGCTGCGGCCGATGCCGGAGGCAGCCCCCGTAACTACCGCGACCTGTCCATGAAACGAGAACGTGCTCATGCCGGCAACCCCATCCTTCAAACCTTTTTTGCAGTCACATGATCACGAAACCTTCGCACGCCATCGAGATATACGCCAATGTCACTGCCCAGGCTGATGGCACGGAAGCCTTGGCCAATCCAGTGCACGG
Organism: uncultured Acidobacteriaceae bacterium; assembly: GCA_963746595.1. Lineage (GTDB taxonomy): Bacteria > Acidobacteriota > Terriglobia > Terriglobales > Acidobacteriaceae > PALSA-350. The sequence goes on along the minus strand of CAVVBS010000015.1, from coordinate 1,000,567 downwards.
CTAATTCAGGGGAAGCGGGAAGGAAGCCCGGAGCAACGCGGTGCCGGCGACAAGCAGCGACCAACGCATCCATGGCGGCGAGAAATCGCGGATGCTCAAATTGAGCCGGAATCCCCAAAGAAACGGTCAGGTCGTAATGCCCCACCCAGGCGACGTCGATGCCGGGAACGCTCACGATCTCGTCCAGGTTTTGAAAAGCAGTTTCCGTTTCCAACAGCAGGATCACGGCAATCTCTTCATTGGCCTGGGCAAAGAACTCCGCCGAGCCTGCCCGGTAAAGATCGTGCGCGATGCCTAGCGCAACGCCGCGCCTGCCCATCGGCGCATATTTGAGCTGGCTCACGATATCTTCTGCCTGCTGTTTTGTTTCCACCCGCGGCACCATCGCTCCGCGCGCGCCCACATCCAGAACTCTGGACAGAGGCGCATACCCTACATCAGGAACACGCGCGATGGGAAAGATTTCGCTGCCCCGGCAGGACGCAACCATCTCCGCGAGCAGGGTGATATCGCAACGCCCATGCTCCATATCGAAGATCACGAAGTCCATCCCGCACGCGGCGAGCATAGGACCGATGCCGGGAGTAAATAACTCCAGGACCATCTGGCCCATGAGGACGTCCCCTTGTTGCAGCCGCTGGCGAAAGCGGATCATCGATTGCCCTCTCTTGCTTCAAAAGCAGCTTTGTATTTTTCAAGTTTCTGTAGAAAAGCTGCACGCGTCAGCACTTGAGGATTGACCACATGCTTCGGCGCCTCACCACGATAGACAGCCAGCGCGCCCTCGCAGTCGATGCGACCCATATCGCGGAATAGCTCCTCCGTCCATGCAATGGAGTGCGAAGTCAGGATGACATTGTCCATGCCAATGAGCGGCGAATCGGCGCTGAGCGGTTCTTTCTCGAAGACATCGAGGGCCGCGCCTCGGATTCGGCCGCTCTGGAGAGCATCTATCAGGGCGGCCTCGTTGATGATCGGCCCGCGCGCTGTGTTGATGATCACCGCATCTGGCTTCATGAGAGCGAATTGTGGATAGCCCAGCAATCCGCGGGTTTCGGGGGTGAGTGGGCAATTGACCAGAACGTAGTCAGAAGCACGCAGAAGTTCCTCGAGCGAGACCAGTTCCACCCCGAGTTGGGAAGCCCGCTCGCCCGATGCGTAAGGATCAAAGGCAAGAAACCTGGCCACATCAAACATCTTCAGCAATCGGACAGCTTCTGCAGCAATGTTGCCCAGGCCGATGGTGCCGACAACGCGCTGACGTGGCTCGCGGCCGAGGCGAACCGTACTTTGTGCCCATTGACCCTGGCGCACCAGCCGGTCTTTCGCGACGAGATTGTGGGAGAGCGCCAGCATGAGAAGCACGATGGATTCGCCCACCGGACGGATCACACCGCCGGGCGTGATGTAGACCGCGATTCCGTTTTCTGTGCAGGCCTCAAGATCGACGTTGTCGTAGCCAACGCCGCAGCGGCCGATGGCGCAAAGCCGAGAGGCTTTCGTGAGAGACTGTGGCGTGACTTTTGGTTTGAGGGAGATCACAACGTCGTAGTTAGCCAATTGCTCGGGCGCATATTCCGCGCGATATTCGCGCAGAAACTCATGCGCGACCGCGGGAACGGCGTCGAGCAGCGACAAGCCCAGATCGGGGAAGATTGGCTTCCCTTGCTGGTCACAAAAGTCCGCGGAGAGCCCGACCCGAAAGGAGTGGGCTGAGTTTTCCTCGTTCATGCTTTGCGCTCAACCACGATCACCCAATCCTGAAAGATGGGAATCTCCGGCACTTTCCATGTGCCATCGGCATCCGGCGTAATGTCGCCGATCGTCTGTTCGTTCCCATTAGCCGGATTAAAGAAGAACGCCTTATGAGTGCCGCTTTCGAGTTGATGGAAGACCGCAGGTTTGGTGAATGCGGGACAGAACGCGATGGCGACCTCGCCGGGAATTTGAGCGGCGAAGGGCTGCCAGTAATCTCCTTTGGTCCAGTGAGGCTCGACGAGCTCCGGCTTCGCTTCAAGTTTCCACCAGGAATAGCGCATGAGCAGCTTCTTAGCCATTCCCAATTGACCCGACCCGGGCAGCTGCGCCGCTACATTCCAAGGAGGACCACCCCAGGAGTGGCCGTGCGGAGAGAGCCCGTAGGGTTGCTGCGGAGTATTCACTTGCCAGATGCCGTTGGCTCCGTAGGTGTGTCCACCGTTGCCGCTCAGGATAGCCGACCAGAACATGAAGCGCTGAACCTCCTGGCGGCTTGCCTCCTGAATGCCTTCATAACAGACTTCCCCGATCAGCACCGGCATCTTTGGACTCGCTGCGAGCGAGGCTTGCACCCTTTCGATCGTGTTGGGCACGCTCTGCCGGTCGTTATGACCCGTCTGCAGCATGTCGAAATCGAGCAGCGAAGGATCAGTCACGCACAGGCGCGCGCTGCTGGAGGGATGGATGGTGATGGGGTGATGATGGGCATCGATGGTGCGCACATAGCGCGCGAGTTCGGTTAGGCCCTGCTTCTGTGTCTCCGCATCCTGCTCCTTGGTCTTGGAGAGGTAGTAGGGCATGGTGCCTTCGCCGGCAAGACACCAGAAGACAGGGTAGGCGCCCCAACGAGCCACCAGGTAGCGCCAATGTTGCTTGACTTTGGCCATCCCCATGCGGGGGATAAAGTAGCCCCAGAATCCTACGATGCATGCGGCGAGCCCATGGTCCGCCAGGTACTGCATGCGCACGTCGGCCATATCGAAGTACGCCGGGTTGATGCGCGCGAAATCGGGTTCCCACGGATAGCCCGCCTCGTTCGCTCCGCGTGGATCGTAGGGCTCCATGTCCGGGTAGAGTCCGGCCACGATTTGGACTACCGTAAAGCCCTTCTGCAGGCGATCAGCGGTTAACGTTTCAAAGTCATCTGGCCAACGCAGGCGCTTACACAGACCCATCCACCATGTGTCCCCCAGCCAGAAAAAAGGAGTGCCGTTGGCGTATTCGAAGTGACGGCGGTCCTGCGCAATCTTGAGCACGCCATTTTTATAGTGCGGGTTCTCGCCGGTGTACGCTTCGGCATGCAGTGCTGAGGTAACGTTGTGCAGATCCTTGTTGGCGGCGTCGCTGCATACCGAACGAAGCCGGTACGTTCCTGGCGCCGGGGGAGCGTAGCGCACTCGCCAGACGGATCCGCCCGCCCAAAAGGCGGGCACGCGTTCTTCGTGGCCTTCGGGAGTGGTTACGATCACGTCCACGTCCACTTGATTGAACGGGTCAGAATATTGCTTCCCGCTCACGTAAGACCACTCCGCTCGCAGTGCCGGTAGTGGCCACCTTATCCTGCCCTAGCGCAGAACTGGTTACAGCGCTGATGGCCAATGCCTTGCAAAATGATCGTCTTGACATCCCGTTCAGCACGGATCTCTCCCGATGCTCGTTTGTTAAGCCATCCGATAATCTGTCAGACGAAAACGCCTGTCAAGCATCGGCCGTGACGGGTTGGGTGCTGTAAGCTGGTGGCAACAAATGGCAGATCGCATGAACAGTACGGCCAGGCGGCTTCGCGTGGGCGTCGCGGGAATAGGCCTCGATGCTTATTGGCCCCAATTCGCAGGACTCGAAGAGCGGCTCATCGGCTATCTGCGGACGCTCGAGAATAAGATCGCGGGCGACAAGCGGACGATTATCAATCTCGGCCTGGTGGACACGCCGGAGAAATCTGTAGAAGCCGGCCATCTATGCCGGACGCAGGATCTCGACCTGCTGCTGGTGTATGTCACCACCTATGCTCTCTCCTCGACGGTCCTTCCCATCATTAAGCGCGCGAAGCTGCCGGTGATTTTGCTGAATCTGCAGCCCGCGGCGGCCATCGACTACGAGCAATTCAACGCCATGGACGACCGCACCGCGATGACCGGTGAATGGCTTGCCTACTGCAGCGCCTGCCCGGTGCCGGAGATTGCCAATGTTCTCCGCCGGTTGGAGATTCCTTTCCACCAAGTGACCGGCATGCTCCATGACGATCCACAGTGCTGGGATGAAATCGAGGCGTGGCTGCGCGCCGCCGAAGCGGTTAACACCTTGGCGCACAGCCGGCTTGGCTTGATGGGGCACTACTACGGCGGCATGCTCGATATCGCGACCGATCTGACCCAGGTGAGCGGCCGGTTCGATCTACATGTCGAGATGCTGGAAGTCGACGAGCTCACGGCACTGCTGCCGCGGTCTGTCGGATGAAGTGGTAAATGCCAGGATCAAGGTCTTCCGCGAGTTTTTCGAAGTAGGCGAAGACTGCTCTCAAATGGAGTTGGCGCGCGCGGCACGAACCTCGATCGCGCTCGATCAGCTTGCTGGAGGCCCGGGATATCAACCTGCTCGCCTACTACCAGAAAGGCACTGGGGTAGCGGAAAACGAAGACACCATGAGCTCTATCATTCTGGGCGCCTCCATGCTCACAGGACACGGCGTGCCGGTCGCGGGCGAGTATGAAGTGAAGAATGTGATCGCGATGAAGATCATGGACTTGCTCGGGTTTGGCGGTTCGTTCACCGAGTATTACGCGATGGATTTTGCGGAGGACCTTGTCTTGATGGGTCACGACGGACCAGGCCACATTGGTATCGCCCAGGACAAGATCAAGGTTCGCCCGTTGCGTGTGTATCACGGGAAGGTGGGCGCTGGGCTTTCCGTCGAGATGTCGGTGAAGCACGGGCCCGTAACTCTGCTCAGCGTGGTTGAGGAGAAGAACGCTGGCTTCATGCTCCTGGTGGCCGAGGGCGAAAGCGTGCCTGGCGCGAACCTTGCCATCGGGAACACCAACAGCCGGTATCGCTTTCCCCTGGGCGCGCGCAAATTCGTCGAGACCTGGAACTCAAACGGCCCAGCTCATCATTGCGCCATTGGCATCGGACACGTGTCCAACCAACTGGAGAAAGTAGCGCAACTGTTGCAGTTTCCTTTCGTGCATGTTTGTTAGTAGCGAGGCACCGGTATCTCTATCTGAACACAATCCGTGTGAAGTCCTCGACCTCAAACAAAATCGTCATCCTGCCTGCCCCGGCCTGCCGTGGGAGAGCCTGTGACTTTATGGATCTTTCACGTGAAGTCCTCGACCCTAAACAGAATCGTCATCCTGAGCGAAGCGCCTCATCGACCTATCGCGTGACGGCGCACTCGGAGCGCGGAGTCGAAGGACCTCGGCGGCGCTTATCTTAGCCACTGTCGCTTGGGGCTTTTCCAACCACGGAACCTCGAGAACCTGATCGATTGCGGAACGTACTTGATGGTCACGCGTCATCTTTTCATGTACTGTATTCACCTTCTAGACTAGCCAGATCGTGGCGGGTTCGCCCGGTGCGGACTTGGGTGGTTGAAAAGCTCCAAGCGGCGGTGGGTAAGATAAGCGCCGCCGAGGTCCTTCGGCTCCGCGCTCCGAGTGCGCCGTCACGCGATAGCTCGATGAGGCGCTTCGCTCAGGATGACAAATTTTCTTGTGTGGTCGAGTTGTCATCCCGACCGGAGCGTAGCGTAGTGGAGGGATCTGCGGTTCGCACTCGGCGGCGCGGGAAGCTTCGGATCTAAAACACCGCGGAAGAAAGCTCCTGCGCCCAGTGCGCCACGGCGGTAGCATCGACGCCGGCGCTTTCCTGGGCGGCCAGTTGCACGGCAAAGTTGCCCACGGTCGAGCTTTCCACTGCGCCGCAGCGCACCTCGAGGCCGGTCGCGTTTGCCGTTAGCCGGTTGAGAAGAGTGTTCCGGCTACCACCGCCTACGATATAAATCCGCTTAAATTTCTTTCCCGTGATGCGTGCGAGGTTACTCACAACTTCTCCATACTTGGCGGCCAGGCTATGCAGAATCAGATTCACCATCGCCGGCGCAGCTTCCGCCCCTTCCTCAAATTTCTGCAATCCGCGCTGCGTGAGTTGCCGATTGATACGCGAAGGCATCTCTCCGGGTAACAGCAAATCCGGGTCGTCCACATCCAGCAGAGAGGCAGGCGGCGGGAGATGCCCGGCTGCTTGAATGAGCTCAGGCACCGTCCAATCAATCTCCGGAGCCCACTCGCTCATGCACTGCCGCAAAAGCCACATCGCATTGACGCCTTTATGAAAACAAATGCGGCCGCCAACAGCGCCCATATTGTTGAAGTCCGATGCGGTCGATTGTTCTCCGATGATCGGCTGGTTGAGCAGTGTGCCAACGAGCGACCAGGTACCAGAACTGATGTATACCCAGTCGTCTCCGCTGTCAGGAATACTGGCGATGGCGGAAGCGGTATCGTGACAGGCGGGAGCGATCAGCTCCACGCCCTCCAGGCCGCGCATGTTGAGATGGTCCCCTGTCAATCTGCCCACGATGGTGCCGGGGGTAACGAGCGGAGGCGCTGCGGCCTGCACCAGACCCGTCGCTGCGAAAATCTCCGGCGACCAGGCACGCTTCTCCGCATCGACCAGCTGGGTGTGGGTTGCGTTGGTATATTCCGATACCACGCGCCCCCCAAGGCGATGCAGGATGTACTCCGGCAGATTCACCCAAGGCCTGTCACGCAACTCCGGTGCTTCCGCGAATAGCTGGTAGAGGGTATTGAGACGCCCCATCCCGATGCCGGTGATGGACCACAGTCGCTGTTGCGAAATCAGCTTGAAGACCTCTGCCTGCGCCGGAATGGTGCGCTCATCGCGATAGCAAAAAGGATCGGCGATGGCTTCGCCTTGTTGATTCAAGCGAACGTAGTCCACTGCCCAGCCATCGACGGCGATCGAGCGTACGCCTTCGCTCGCGATCTCTGCGCTCTTTCGCAACCCGATGTCGACCTGCTGCGTAATCTGCTTCAGATCCCAGCGCAGCTCGCCATGCAAATTCGCTGGCCCATTAGGCATGGCGGTGAACCAGCTCGATCTGCGGTATACCATCGCGCCAGCGCAGCAGCGAAACACGACAGCTTTCTGCGCCAAGATCGATGGCAATCATCGCGCGCCGGTCTTCAGGGCTCATCTGAGAAAGGCCTCCGTCAGTCCGCCATCGATGGGGATTAGGTGGCCGGTGGTGCAGCGTGCCTGCGGGCCGCCCAGGAAGAGGATCGCTGCCGCACAGTCTCTAGGGTCGATGGGCTGATGGGTCAACGTTCTCTTGGCGTAAAACTGCGCCAGCAAAGTACGCAATTCCTCATCGGAAGAAGACTCCGCAAACGGGATGTTGTACTTGGCCAGCGACGCCTTCACGCGGTCGCGGGGAAACATTGTTGAGCCCTTGACGACAGTCGCCGGACTAATACCGTTGACACGCACTTTGGGAGACAGCGTGACGGCCAGCTCGCGAATCAGGTGGCTGACAGCTGCTTTGCTGACGTCATAGGCTTCGCTGCCGCGCTTGGCCACCACCGCATTTGCCGAGCTGGTCAGCACAATGCTGGTTTCGATTCCCTGGGTGTCGAAGACCTTGGCTGCCTCGTCTGCGAGCAGATAATTCGCGGTGACATTGATCTCGAGCGTTGATGTCCATTGAGCGTCGCTGATGGAGCCGTCAGGCGAGGAGGGAAAGAGCGCAGCGGTATTCACCAGGATGTCAATGCCGCCAAAAGCCGCGATGGTCGCATTGAGTGCGGACTGAATTGCGCCGCGATCGCGAATATCAATCTTGGCAGCGATTGCGTTCTCGCGGCCCACGATTGCCTGGGCTTCGACTGCAACTTTCTCGGCGGGTCCGAGTTCACGGTCTGCAATGACCACATGTGCGCCGCGTTCCGCGGCCATGAGCGCCACTTCGCGGCCAATCCCGCTGGCCCCGCCGACCACCAGGACTATGCGTCCGCTCAATTCCTTCGCCGCCGGCTGCCTGCGTATCTTGGCTTCTTCGAGCGCCCAGTACTCGATGCGAAAAGCTTCAGATGGAGGCAGTGCCACGTAGTTGTCGTGCACCTGGAAGGCGCTGGTATCGGCCGCAGGGCCGGATTGCGGCAGGATCGGCGGGCACTTGCCTTCATCGAGATGCCCGGCGCCTTCCATCACGTGGATGGCGTTGACATAAAACTCACCTGTGATGCGCGCCTCAGCCTTGTTCTTGCCGAAGCTGAACATGCCGATACCCGGTACCAGCACGACGGTTGGATTCGCATGCCGCATCGCCGGCGAGTCTTTCAGCGCATGTTTCTTGTAGTAGTCAGCATATTCGCTGCGATATTTCTCCATCGCTATCTTCGCCGCGGACTGAATATGGGATGGGTCGGCGGAGTGATCCCACTCCACCAGCAGCGGGCGAATCTTGGTGCGAATGAAATGATCCGGACAACTGGTCCCGAGATACGCGAGCCTCGCAGCCGAGTGCGAATTGACGAAATCCAGCACTTCGGGGATATCCGTGAAGCTGCCGATCATGCGCTGCTGGGTAGAGACGCTCCCGCGCAAAAAGGGCATCAACTTGTTGGCAATCTTCTGCCGTTCCTGGTGCGTAGTGTACCTGGCGCCGCCAAAGGATTGGCTGTTTCTCCGGGCGCGATGGCTCTCGATGAACTGGCCGATCTGATCGATGATGGTGATGGTATTGAGATACGATTCACGCTGCGTGTTTCCCCAGGTAAAGAGGCCGTGACCGCCGAGCACGACTCCATCGCAGCCCGGCACAGCCTTCACCGCGCCCTCCAGCATCATGGCGAGTTCAAAGCCCGGACGCTGCCACGGGATCCACACCATCTTGTGGCCGAACTGGTGATTGAACTCGTCCATCTTTTCCTTACCGTTTGCCGAGGCGGCCAGCGCGATTCCCCAGTCCGGATGCAGATGGTCCACGTGCGGGAAGGGAAGAAAGGCATGCAGGGCGGTATCGATTGAGGCGGCGACGGGATTGTTGCCGAAGGTGCAAAGTGGGTACATGCCGACCATCTCGTCTTCCAGTTCGACGCCACGATAAATCCTGGCCAGCGCCAGCACCTTATCCAGGTAGAGAGTGGCAAAGCCTTCGACCTTGATGCTCCCCAGGTCGCCGCCGCTGCCCTTTACCCACAGCACCGGTTTCTCTTGCCCGTCCAATGGATCGGCTTCATGCAGCTTTGAGCTGGTGTTACCGCCTCCAAAGTTGGTGATGCGCAGGTCCGATCCCAAGAGGTTGGAACGGTAGCGCAAGAGCGCTGGCGGATCGAGAGTCCTGGCGTGGCTCTCATCCCAAAGATCGGCGAGATATTGCAAAGACATGCTGCGTCTCCTGACGGCCGTTTTCCCTGTTCAATCAATAGGGCAAATGTTTTCCAAGGCCACTCATCCTATGCCGAAGGGATGCTCTGTGTCGCGAGAAAGAATGAGGGTGAATCATTGCCGGACTGAATTCGGAATTCAATAGACCAAGTATTTCACAGAGGTTATCCGTTTCAAGTAGGATGGGTGCGTTTGCCCGAATGGCTGAAACGAGGTGGATGTGGGTCCGAATCCGTTTATCGGCGTTGTGTATCACTGGATCGGCGGCCTCGCCTCGGCCAGCAATTTCATTCCTTTTCGCGGGATCAAGCGCTGGTCATGGGAGATTTACTGGATTATTCAAGGCTTTGCCGCGTGGATTCTCGCCCCGATGGTACTTGCTCTGCTGCTGGTACCAAATCTCTTCGACGTTCTTCGAGCTGCGCCATCGAGCAGCACCACGTACGCATGCTTTTGGGGCGTGATGTGGGGCGTAGGCGGCCTCACTTTCGGACTTGCGATTCGCTATCTTGGCATTGCGCTGGGGTATGCCATCGCTCTCGGTTTCTGCACTGCGTTCGGCACCCTGATGCCGCCGATCTTCAGCGGCCAGATGTCTTCCATTTTGCACGAGAGTTCCGGGCAGGTGATCTTGGCCGGAGTCGGCGTGTGCATGCTGGCCATCGCTGTCAGCGGCCTCGCCGGCTATTCCAAGGAGCATGAAATCACGACCGAAGACCGGGCAGAAGCGGGGGAGCGCGACTACTCGTTCGCGAAGGGCCTCGCCGTGGCCATCTTCGCCGGGGTCATGAGCTCTTGTTTCGCCTATGGATTGGCGGCAGGCAAGCCCATCGCAGAAATCGCGCACTTGCAGCTGATGGCTCATCATCGGCTTGATCTTTGGCAGAACCTTCCTGTGTTGGTTGTCGTTCTCTGGGGCGGTTTCGCCACCAACTTTCTCTGGTCGCTTTTTCTGATCGTGAAGAATCATTCGTGGGCGCAGTTTGCCGGCGCTCCGGGCATTAACCCCATGGGAACCGCGAAGGTTATCGGAGACACCCTGATCGAAGTTGATCCAACTTCGCGCCTCACCGGCGAGACGCTGGTAAAGAATTACATCCTAGCCGCGCTCGCCGGGGTGATCTGGTATTTCCAGTTTTTCTTCTACTCGATGGGACAGACCAAGATGGGCAAGTACGACTTTTCCAGTTGGACGCTGCACATGGCGAGCATCATCATCTTCGCCACACTATGGGGAGTGGCCCTGCACGAATGGAAAGGGACGAGCAGGCGCACAAAAAGTCTTGTCGCTCTTGGATTGTTTTTGCTCGTCGGCTCCACAGTGGTCGTGGGCTACGGAAACTACCTCAAGGTACGCTGACCGGCTCAGGCGTAGGTCGCAACTGCATCCCGGTTGGCAGCCGCGCGTTCTTTGCTGATCTGTTCCACATAACCACTCTCGCGCAGCGCCTGAAGTGGATCTTCAGGCAGTCCTTTCGATCGCCGCCAGTCTTTAAGCATTGGCCGCACATCCTTCCAGAAGGCCCCGCGAAAGAGCTCCTCCGCCTCCACGAGTTTGCACTCGTTTTGCAGGACCGAGAGCTGCGCATGATCCACCAGCGCTGACTTGGCAAAGATCTCCTGCGCCGTGCACACGGTCTGAACCATGGCTTCCATCTTGCCTTTCAGATTGTGGCTCTGGTCGATCATGAAGGCCACGTCTGCCTGGGCCCCCGTCTCCCATTCGTAGTTGCGAATCTCGTGGAAGATGCGGAAAACCTGGTAAGGGTCGATCGATCCCAAGGTCAGATCATCATCCGCGTAGCGCCGGTCGTTGAAGTGGAAGCCGCCGAGCATCTTTGCCCGCAGCAGCCAGGCAACAATCTGCTCGATGTTTTGCGACTGGTAATGATGCCCGGTATCGACCAGCACGAACGCTCGCGGCCCGGCTGTCTTGGCCAGGAGCAGTGCCATTCCCCAGTCGGCGATATCGGTGTGGTAAAAGAAGGGCTCGAAGGGCTTGTACTCAACCAGCAATCGCTGGGTTGGGCTAAGCGCGGAATGCATCGCTTGCAGAGTCTGCTCAAACCAGTCAATGCGGTGGCGCATGTTTTGGGTTCCGGGATAACTTGATCCATCGGGGAACCACGGCGCCACATCACGGGAGTGTAGTTTGTCCGCGATCGCCACGCAGTCCAGCAGGTGGTCGAGCGCCTTCCTGCGTATCGCTGGGTCAGGATTTCCCGCGGCGCCAAACTTGTACTCCTGCCCCTGGAAGACGTTGGGGTTGATCGACCCTGCGGCCACTCCACATTTTCTGGCCAGTTCGTCTACGTGGGGAACGTCCTTTAGCCCGTTGGGCAGATCCCAAATGGCGTGCAGGGCGACGGTTGGACAGGCTCCGGTCAACTGGTTGACCATGCCTGCGTCGCTGAATTTTTCCCCGAGGTTGGTTGCGGCTGCGGGCTGCATGAATTTTCCGAACCTGGACCCGGTATTCGCGAAGCCCCAGGAAGGCAATTCAATCCTGAATTGATCCAGCGCCTGGCAGACGGCGCTTTCCAAATCCTGTGCCATAAGTCACCCTGTCTGCGAAATCGATTTCGCTCAGCGGACGTCCCACCATTTAACTCTTCAGACGGTCGTGGGCGTCTGAATGTGCCAATTGGCGGGGGCAATTGGTGAGGAATTGCAATAGAGCAAGAGTTTCCATCCTGAAGCCGACGTATGTCAACAATGATTTTCAAATTTCGATGGGAAAACCGCCGCGAACCCAGGTGCTAAAGCCTCCAGGGCCCGCAGTCCTGTTCAGCACGGCCAAACAACTTGCGGAAGACTCGCTGTTGGGTAGGCCCATGTTTTAGCCCTTACGCCCGTCCTCAACACCCATTGGCCTTCAGGCACTGACGTACGCTTTTCTCTCGATACATTTCCGCAAACTCAAGCAAGCCCGTATCTCAGGTGGCTAAAGAGGGTGTGTGAGACTGGGGAAAGCGCGCCCTACGGTTTCTTTCCCTTGAAGCGGATCCCGTCACGACACAAATTCCTTTCGGGAACTTATTTCTGCATGGTATGCTCCTCGGCGCTGGCAGGTTGACACCCAGCAGGAGATTGCACGATGAGCGAGACCAGGAAATCCAAGCATTACGGTCCGTGGCAAAAGCTGTCATGGGGTCTCGCAACATTGCTGGTGCTGGGTTGGGGAGCGGCCATCGCCCAGCATTCCGCCGATCCTCTGCGCAGCGGATTCGAGGATCCGCCAAATGGGGCAAGACCGCGAGTGTGGTGGCATTGGATGAACGGCAACATCACCCAGGAAGGCATCAAGCTCGACCTGGAATGGATGCACCGGGTTGGTCTTGGCGGTTTCCAAAATTTCGATGCCGCTTTGGGAACGCCGCCGGTGGTGCCGAAGCGGCTAGCTTACATGACGCCCGATTGGAAAGAGGCATTTGTTTACGCGACGAAGTTGGCCGACCAGCTGGGGTTGGAAGAAGCCATCGCCGGTTCCCCCGGCTGGAGTGAAACCGGCGGCCCTTGGGTTCCGCCGTCGCAGGGAATGAAGAAGTACGTGTGGAGCGAGACTCGGATCGAGGGCGGAACTCCGTTTACTGGAAAGCTGGCGTCACCCCCAACGAACACCGGCGCGTTTCAGAATCTGGGCATCGAGGACGCAGGAGCAATGATGGGCGGGGGTCCAAAGACTCCGCAGTTCTATGCGGATACCACCGTCATCGCGTACCGTGTGCCTGCCAGCGACGTGCCCTTTTCACAGCTGCACGCCAAGGAAACCGCCAGCAGCGGCAGCCCGGACTTCGCGCTTCTCGATGATGGAGATCTGTCGAAGTTCGCCTTGCTCCCCATTGCGCCGGAGGGAGAGACGTCCTGGATCCAGTGGGAGTTCCCTCAGCCGCAATCCATCCGCGCATTCACGATCGCATTGGGGGGCAAAAATCCCTTCGACGCCTTCCTGCCTCCGGGGGGAGACAGTGGCAAAGCTCTGGAAGCGAGCGACGACGGAGTGACCTTCCGCATCATCGCCGCCGTTCCCAAGGGAGGATCGACGGAGCATACAGTTTCCTTCGAGCCGGTCACGGCAAAGTTCTTCCGTCTTACCTTCAAGACCCTTCCCGCCGGCCCAAATCCCTTTGCCAACATGGATACAGGCGAAGGGGGCATTCATTTTCCGCCGCCTCCGAAGGATTATCAAATTGCCGAACTGCTCCTCCATTCGGGAGCGCGGGTGAATCGTTTTGAAGAGAAGGCGGCATTTAACCCCCTGCCTGACCTTTACCAGTTCGCGACGGAAAATGTAACCGCTGCGGATGCAATTCAGAAGAAGGACGTGGTGGATCTTACGTCTAAGATGCACCCCGATGGGACTTTAGACTGGACTCCGCCGGCAGGGAACTGGGTGGTCCTTCGCTTTGGCTATTCTTTGCTTGGCATCACGAACCATCCGGCAACCGAAGAGGCCACGGGCCTCGAAGTAGACAAGCTGAACAGCACCTATGTAAGAAATTACATGGACCACTATCTTGATACCTACAAGAACACCGTGAGCGACAGCCTGATGGGTAAGCGCGGCGTAAGGTACGTGATCACGGATAGCTGGGAAGCAGGCGCGCAAAATTGGACTGACGACATGATCGCCGAGTTCACCAAGCGGCGCGGCTATGATCCGCGGCCGTGGATGCCGGTGCTGACCGGACACATAGTGGAAAGTGCCCAGGCAAGCGACGCGTTTCTATGGGACCTGCGCAAGACCATCGCGGACCTGACTGCGGATGAGCACTATGGGCAGGTAGAGGCATCTATTCATGCTCACGGAATGGGCCACTACGGCGAATCTCACGAGGAAGGCCGCGCCTTCATCGCCGATGGCATGGAAGTAAAGAAGTTGAACGAAGTCCCGATGAGCGCGATGTGGACGCAGAGTCCCGGGGTAAACAAAGAGCAGTACGGCTACAACGCGGACGACCGCGAATCAGCCTCGGTGGCGCATATCTACGGGCAAAATATTGCGGCCGCCGAGTCCATGACAGCGATCAATGCGCCCTGGGCCTGGTCGCCGGAGACGCTGAAGCCAACCGCCGATAAGGAGCTTGCGGAGGGCATCAATCGTTTCGTCATCCATACCTCGGTGCACCAACCGTTAGTTGGCAAAGTCCCAGGCTTAGGCCTGGGACCGTTCGGGCAATGGTTCACGCGCAACGAAACCTGGGCCGAAGAGGCTGCTCCCTGGGTAACCTACCTGGCCCGAAGCTCGTACCTCTTGCAGCAGGGCCATTTCGGCGCGGATGTTCTCTACTTCTATGGCGAGGACTCCAACGTCACCGCGATCTTCGCCAACAAGTCTCCCGATGTGCCGGCAGGCTATGGCTTCGATTATGTCAACGCGGATGCCTTGATTCACAAGCTCGCAGTCAAGGACGGCAACATCATCACGGAGAGCGGCATGAGCTATCGCGTGCTTGCGCTTGATCCGTACAGCGTCCACATGTCCTTGCCCGTCTTACGAAGCATTCGCGCATTGGTAAACCAGGGCGCTGTGGTTGTAGGTCCAAAACCTGTAAATACCCCGAGCCTCGCCGATGATGCGAAAGAGTTCCAGCGCATCGCGGACGAGCTTTGGGGATCTGGCAGCGGTGAGCACAGCGTGGGCAAGGGCAAGGTTTACGCCGGCCAAACGCTCGCCGAGGCCTTACCCGCGCTCAAGATTGAGCAGGACTTCAACTACACCAAGCCGGAGAGCGACACCAACATCCTGTTCGTACACCGCAGATTAGCCGACGGCGATCTCTATTACGTCGACAACCGTAACGATCGCGATGAGCAAGTCGAAGCGGAATTCCGGGTTACGGGCAAAGCTCCGGAACTGTGGCACGCCGATACCGGGATGATCGAGGATGCCGGCTACAGCATTTCTGGTGGGCACACTACTGTGCCGCTTCATCTTGAACCTTGGGGTACGGTCTTCGTTGTCTTTCGCAACCCGGCCAGAGCTGACTCGCGGACGCTTCCCAAGATGATGGAAACCAAACTGGATACCGTCGAAGGCTCCTGGAAGGTGAGCTTCCAACCCGATCGTGGCGCACCGCCGTCGACAACCTTGGACAAATTAGCATCGTGGAGCGATAACGCAGACGCCGGCGTGAAGTATTTTTCGGGTGTTGGCACCTACACCAAGACGATCCAGGCGCCGGCCGATTGGTTCAAGCCGGGCGCGCATTTCTGGATCGACTTGGGCGATGTCAGGAATCTGGCCGACGTCTCCGTGAACGGCAAGACGCTGGGAATCGTTTGGCATATCCCGTATCGGGTGGATGCCACGTCTGCGTTGAAGCCGGGAGCTAATGAATTGACCATCAAGGTGACAAATGCCTGGGTGAACCGGCTCATTGGCGATCAGCAGCCGGGCGCGGAAAAGTACACCTTTACTGTCATTCATCCCTACAAGGCCAACTCTCCATTGCTGCCGTCAGGACTCATCGGGCCGGTGCAGATTTCCTCTGTCGCTAAACAATAATGTCCGGGCTAAAGTGTCTGCGTGAGTTAAGTTCTCACGCAAACTCTCTAGCCCGCTAGAATTTCTGAGGTCATACAGATCACCGCAATGATCAGGAGCAGTATTCGCCAACGGTGAAGGTTGTCGCATTTCTTATGGTCCTGCCGCCACGTTGTGGATAGAGAAGCGGGCGGCCTCCTCGAAAAGCCATTCTCCTCTGACTCACGTCCCGGCTAACTCGACTCAAACAGATGTGCTGGTTATTTGTCAGCTTGCCTGTCCAGGCACTGGCGCGTGCGCGCTGCCGCCAAATTGCCGAAACGCGAGGGACAGCTTATCCTGTCCCTAAGATTTACGGAGGCGCGTGGGAAACCCCATTTTCATTAGCTATCGCCGCGATGACACCGAAGGCGAGGCCGGCAGGCTTTTCGACGACCTAACCCGTGAGTTTGGGGCTAACAGCGTCTTTATGGACGTGGCCGGCATCCGTCCCGGGGTCGATTTTGTGCAGGCCATCGAGCAAAACGTCGCCGACTGCGGAGTGCTGCTTGCCATCATTGGGCCCACATGGGCGACCATCACCGGCGCTTCCGGCCAGCGCCGCCTGGACGACCCCAACGACTTCGTTGTGCTGGAGATAGCGTCCGCGTTAAAGCGCGAGGTGCCGGTGATCCCGGTGCTGGTGCACGGCGCAAGGATGCCAAGTCAGGATCAGCTTCCGGAGAGCCTGAAGAGCTTCTCCCATCGCAACAGCGTCGAGTTGTCGCATGCGCGCTGGCCTTCTGACGTTAAGCTCTTGATCGACGCTCTAAACAGCTACGTCGCCCCAAATAAGGCAACCGTGCAAGAGCCGGTCCACGCCACCGTTCCGGTACAACTTCCCCCGCCGCATCAGCCTGCGACGACGGCCCAGGCGTCCGTCAAGAAGTCGAATCTTCCATGGATCATCGGGGTAGGGTCTTTGGTGGTGGTTGTTGCCGCGGCAGGCATCGACCTTTCCATGCATCACACCCCGGCATCGCCCTCGATCGTCGGCACGTGGAAAAACGCCGGTAGTGGTCGTCGCGCGGAAGATACCATCAGCTCCCTGGTGATCTCCGGCTCCGGGAGCAGCCTTTCCATGCACGCCTTTGGGTCCTGTCAGCCGCCTCCATGCGATTGGGGTACGCAGCCTGCCGTGGTCGACGGACAAGCCGCCACAGCCACCTTCAATCTCACAGACCAAGCAGGTTCAGCCGATACCAATCGAGTCGCCTCGGTGCGGGTTACCCCTCAGGGCGGCAATCTCGACGTGCTGGTCCAAAACACCTTCACTGAGCAGGGCAGCTCCCGAAGCAATCAGGCCCATCGCACCTTTGTGCCCGGCCCCTAGGCCGGTCTATTCGAACAGTGACTGTATTGTAATCGGCGGAGCTACGCGAATCCCGTAGCTCGGCGCTACGCTGACCAGGTGTTCCGTGCCTCCCGGGCCGTCTCCACCCTTGCCATCCCACAGCGCAAGCAGGGTTCGCTGCGGGGCAAGCACAAGCGCATCCTCGACCATCCAGAGATTCGCTCGCGACCAAACATCCTCTGTGGCTCCGTATTTTCGCCCGTCGTTCTCACCCAGGACGCGCACGCATTCCGGTCCAAGCTTCTTCACGAGCACACGAAATCGCTGCACCCAACCCTCTCCGGCAGGCGCGACAGAGGTGGCGATGAACTCTTCCAGCGGCAGCGCGAGTCGCAGCCGCGTCGCCACGCCGAGCTCCGCGCAAACCTCGTGAAAAAGTAGATCGCCCCCACTCGCACCCCCGGCGACGCCCACCATAGGCGTCCCGCCCCAATCGCGGAGTTGCTGCACCGACTTCCGGATCGCTGTACGCGCTGCGCCCTCGGCTCGCGGAGGGAACCGAGGCTCCTCGCGATCCGCGGCATCGATCATGTGGCCGGTAAAGAGGACCGAATGAGCAAACTCCCAGCTCCCCGCTTCCGTCTCATCGCGTGCTGGCTCGCGCTCGGTCATCCTGCTCGATACTTTACGCCGGTCCCGGTGCGGACTCGGTCTCTGCGGAGTCTGCGTCCCACAGAACCCCATAGGAACTGCACGGGTGCCCCAGGTTCGCCAAAGCGTACCTGGGCCGAAAATGATATGTTTCGGTTCCTTTCATTAGCCCCGCCTTGGATTCGTTGGTCAACATCGCAAAAAGCTATGGTGGGGCCTCGCCCGTTTCTTTCGGCCCACGTACGCTGAGGCGAACGTGGGGCACCCGTCCAGTTCCTATGGGGTTCCGCTAGGGCACAGGCTCCGCAGGAGAAAGCCTGAGAAATTCATACAGGCGCTCCACGCGCGCGTCCGGCTTCTCCTGTTTTTTCGCTGCCGCCTCGTGTATCGATTCCAACTCCGCGCGCGCCTCCGGCAACTCGCCGGCAATCCAGTGCGCCCTTGCCCGCTGGAATGCGAGTGCCTGTCGCTGAACTTCTCGCTGGTCCTCTGGCAGGTTCGAGTACTGCAGCTTCTCTTTGGCCAGGTTGGCCACGCTCAGCATGCGCGCTGTCTCTCGCGTCTCGGCAAGGCTGTCGAAGAGGATATGGAGTGCCCCGCTCCAGCCGCGCCAGTTGTCGCACTGCACGAAGCGATTGGCAGCATCGACCGCGCGGTCGATCGCTATGGTGTAGCGTTCGGCGGCCAGCGCAATGCGGGCGGCGGTTGCGGTAGAGTAGGCCAGCTCGAGGCGCAGACCATGAAACGCCTGGATGGCAGTTGCGCGACGCAACAGGCGCGATGCCTCTGGCAAACGATCGGGATCGGCTGAAAGCAGGTCGGCCCAGTCGCGCAGCACGGATGCGAGCGCGAAGTACCAGCGCGAATCCCGTTCCGTACTTGCCTCCAAATCCGCCAGCGCCAGGGTGTAAAGCATCTCCGCCGTTTCCTTTTGCCCTCGGTAGTGCATAAGGTAGGCGATCTCGTGTTTCGCCCGGCCGGTCTCACGCAGAGACGAACCCTCCGGCGGTTGCGCGTGCCTGGCAAGACGGTAGAAGTCTTGTGGGCGCCGCGGCACTTCGCCCGGCGCGATAGGACCGATGGATGCCAGAAGACTGTCGCCGAGTGGAATCGCCGGATACCGTTCGACGAAGTTCCCCATCAGCAGCAAGCGTTCCTGCAGGCTCTTGACGCGCGCGATGTACTGCTTGGCCAGCTCCGGCTGTTCGCCCCGGACGCTTGCGTAATAGGCGGCATGGAGGCTCTCGTCGCCGCAGTCGTCCGATACTGCGGGGCACGCGGCCAGCGCCCGCTGCAGTTGATTCTCCTCTACCAGCTCGATCAGGCTGGGTCGGTCGGACCTCGGGCCGTGGAGGAAGAGAAACGTCAGGCTGGCGCTGGGCTGTATCGTCTGTACAAACTCCGCATGCCGCGCGGCGGCATTCGACCAAACGATCAGCGGTGATCCGAAGCGCGCTATCTGGGTAAAGAACCACACCAGCCGGTCCGCCGCGTCGGTGGTGGGAGCGTTCTCCGTAGCCAAACCCAGCTCGCGCAGCGTGGCATCATCCGCCAACAGGCCCACGCTCTCATCGATGCGGATCACATTGCCACGCCATGCTTTGAACGCTGTCAGCGGCAGCTTGGTGTAAGCCGCGGCGGAGGCATCGACCTCTTCCTGTGCTCCCGGTTGCAAGCGGCTTACCTGGTTCGCGACGTTGTTCCAGAAGGCGTCTGTCGCATCATGAGTGGACGGCTCCGCCAGCCACCCTGCCGCGGGCACCCTCGGTCCATTCAGCGGCAGCGCTGTCAGATCCAGCGGACTGCGCAGATAGACAGTCATCGAAGCCCAGTTGGCAAACGCGAATTCGGTTGCTACCTTCGCGCACCGTATCCGCAACAGTGCCGACTCCGGGTCCCGGCTCGCCGCCGCGCCGAATACATCTGCATAGAACCCTTCGGCGATCGATCCCGCGTCGTCGTAGTGCAACTCGGCCAAGAACGACAGCACCATGCCTACTCCGTTTCGGTGCAGGCACAGCGCCGGAGAAACGCCCCACGAGTCGGCCGCGCCCGAGTAGCAGCTCCACAGCAGCGCGATCTTCGCCTGGCGGAAGGTCTCTCCCATCGTTGTCGCGGGCACATCTCCGGTCTCGCTCAGAACGGCGTTTCCGTGCTCTTCGATGTGCAGGATGTCGATCTCGCCAACTGCTCTGCCGGCGTCAAACTCCACCGCCGCATCCCGCTGGAGAATCTCCGGAGTCCGCTGCAGAGCTTGTAGCGCGGTAGCCGTTCTCCGGTTCGTGTCACTACCCAGCACCTTCAACAACTGCAGGCGGTTGCCAGTCGAGAGCGGCAGTTGGTTGAAGTCCTTCCAAGCCTGCACAACTGACAAGTCCCCGGCCGCAAGCAGATTTCCCGACTCGTCATAGAGCGCCGCCCAGGGCAGCAGATGCAACTCCGGGCGTGTGGTTTGGATCACCAGGCGCCGCGGCACTCCCGCGCTGTCCAGGAACTCGCGCAGTGCGGGGCTCAATTGCGCCAGGGATTGATACAACGTTCGCGCCAGCGCTCGTATCGCAGTGGCCCCGCGATATCCGGTCCTCTCGTCGTGGTTTACGTTGCAGGCGCGCAGTTGGCGGACGAACTCCCGCCATTGCTCGTCATTGATGGGGGAGCGGAAACTCTGCGCCGGATAGGTTTTGCCGGCGATCGACAGAATCACGCCGAACTCCCGCTCGCAGGTCAGCGGCAGGCTGCTTTCCATCGCGCCGCTCGGCAACTCGAGCTGCACGATCGCGGTTTTCCTGTAGACCGGCATGGAGACACGCTACCATACGGTTCGTTGCCGTTGCCGGGATGGTGTAACCTTGCCGTGCCTCTACCCAGCTGCCTGCAAAGGATGGATTTCGCAAATGAATCCTGTCAAAAAGAAAGACCCCAGCGTCACCTATCTGAACAAACTGGGCTATAACGTGGTTAAGCTGCCCCGCACCGGCATCGAGCCGATGGACGTTATTGGCCGCGATCAGACCGTGCAGTGGCTGGGCCCGATCGATGCCATCTGGAACAGCGCTGTTACCAAGCCGCAGCCCGGTCCGCCCAAACCCGCCTCCGCTGTCAATGGCCAGAGAACCGACGCGCTCGACCTCTCCCTCGGGCTCAGCATTCTGGGCAATACTCTGGCCGCCTTTGGTGTTTCCGTGCCCTCGCTTGATGTGGCGTACAAGAGCGCCCATGCGGTGCAGTTCAGCTACAGCAACGTCACCGTCACTGAGGTCACGCCCTTTGCTGCCGGTAGTTATCTCGCCAAAGGCCAGCTGCAGAGTGACAACCCCGCGGTGAAGAATTATTTCCTCAGCGGCAAGGCGACTGCTTATCTGATCATCCAGGTGCTCAAGTCAAATTCTCTTACCGTCACCGCCACTGACTCGCATGGCACAGCGGTTGGCGTGGACCTTACCGCCTTCCAAGGTGTCGATGCCAAAATCGGAATCAAGCCATCAAGCTCCGGCAACTCCACTATCAGCTTCACCGGCCCGGACTCCATTACCTTCGGCTTTGCCGTGCAACAGATCGCCCGTGAAGGAGACCAGTGGACGCTGCGCGGCGCCGCCCCTTCGGGTGACATAGCCTTTACCGTGCCCGGCATTGGTGCAGGACAGGGAAGCGATGCACCAGCCGCTACCGTCTTCGACACCGGCGTTCTCGACTGCCGTCTCGACATCTGAGGCCGATGAGTACCACAGCACTTCCTGTACCGCTGCTCGTTCATGCCCCGACCGGCAAGCCGGCCTCGGCGCTTCCGCCGGAAAGCCTGCCACACCTGAGCGGAGATCTGCCTGGCGCCGAGCAGCGCAGCATCGACTCGACTCACCTGGGCACGGACTCGAGCGTCGGTGATCCCGACGATCTCACCCAGACAGGCTGGTGCATCCTTTTCGCATCGGACGCGGACCCTGCGATCAAGGTTCAACTGCAGCCGCTGATCGATCTGCGCCGCAAGCAGGTGAACGACGACCATCTCTTTCAGATCTTCGAGGGCGATGACAGCGGAGTCGGTCCGAACCAGACCGCGGACGATTGGGCCGAGTATCGCGGCGTCTCACTTACGGCTAAGGTCGATCCCACCGCGGGTGTCCCTTACTATGTGCTCATCGTTGGGCACCCCGAGCGCATTTCCTTCGCGTTCCAGAACATGCTCAAGATGCAATGGGCCGTGGGCCGGCTTGCTTTCGATGACATGGAGGACTACGGCCGCTACGCCCGTGCAGTAGTTCAGTACGAAGATCCTGCGTGGCTTCCCGTCCAGCGAAAGAACGCCGCAGTCTGGGTTACGCGCAACGATAACGACGTGGCCACCGCCATGCTCTCCAACGCTATCTGTCCCAACTTCCTCAACGACCATAAGCCGCTGGGTTCCGGCCCGGCGAAGTTCACACTGGATGCGTTTACTTACTCCACCGCCAAGCAGGCCACCAAGCAACAGCTGATCGATATACTCCGTGGCGATCTCCCCGGCGGGCCGCCGGCCGTCCTCTTCACCGGTTCTCACGGAGTTGAATATCCGATGGGTGATCCGGCTCAGCGCCGTATGCAGGGCTCGCTGCTCACCCAGGAGTGGGTTCGAGACACGGCCGCCGGTCCTGACAATCTTTTTTCCGCCGAAGACATTCCCGCCGATGCCAAACTGCAGGGGACCATGGCATTTCTCTTCGCCTGCTACAGCGGCGGTTGTCCTGCAGATAACAACTACTATTTCAACCCTGACGGCTCAAAGATCCCGGTCGCCCCAGCTCCGCTCATCGCCGCCCTGCCACAGGCCCTGCTAAGTCGCGGCACACTGGCGGTCATCGCGCATGTCGACATGGCCTTTCCCTATGCTTTTCAGGACGTCACCGGCACGCCCCAGCTTCAGGCCCTGCGTGATCCGCTCACCTATCTCATGTTTGGACGCCGTGCCGGTTACGCCGCAGACTCGCTCAGCGACCGATGGAGCCGCCTCTGCTCCCAGCTCGTCGAGTCCGAGGCGCGGACGGCGGCTGCCGATCCGAATGCGAGTTCGCCGCTGAGTCCGGCGGCCCGCACTGCCCTCACCATCGCTCGTGATGATGCGCGCAACTACATCGTCCTCGGCGACCCGGCCGCGCGGCTGCGTGTCAAAGACCTGAAGTGAAACTTGAAGATGTGTGTGCCATCTTCAAGTTTCTTGGCACCTGGTGAGAAACCAGAAGCTTTACCGGGTGCGAACAAAATCTCTACGAAGGGCACGGCTTCAGCCGTGCCACACTCGCCGAAGACTGACGAGGGCTTTAGCCTCTGAGGTACCGTCTAGGTGTCCTGAAAAGCGTACCTCAGCGGCTAAAGCCGTGTAATGGATGTGCCAGTTACGGCACGGCTGAAGCCGTGCCCTTCGTAGAGCGTTTTCTGCACCCTACTTATGAGCGCGTGGTGGAATCCGGTCCGCCGAAGCCCGAATGGCTGGTATCGATTTCTAGCATCAACATATTCGACGGCCTCACCGGGAAGTGCGCGGGGGGCGTAGAAGCATCCTGCTCAAAGAAAACGCTATACGCGCCCGAAGCCGAGGAAGTGAAGGTAAACTCGGCCTTCTTACCTGGGGCAAGGACCGTGGGCACCGACGGAGCTGGTGAAAGTACCGGGACCGCTCCGGGCGAGAAGAAGAGCGCCACCTGGCGACCGTTGCTGGTGGAGATGGCAATCGTGTCGCCTTTGACGACGGGAACCTGGGGCTGGCTCGGCATAAATACGCCGTCCACTTCCTTGAGAACGATGTCGGTATGCGCCATGCGCCAGACGCTAATTTAATTTCTTGGCGGTGTCCAGAGCATTTTCGCTTTTTGCCTTGGACAGTGCCGCCTGAAACGCCGGGTCACCGCGCAGTCCAGCCAGCTCCGGACTGCGCTGGACGTCCGTGGCGTGGTAGCCCTGCGCCAGGGATCGGGCGATGAGCGGAATCGCTTTCGCGCGCTGCCCCAGAATTTCGTAGGTCTCACCCGCACGGTAAATGACGTTCGGGTCGTCAGGAGAAAGCGCGAGCGCTTTACGAAGGTAGACCAGGCTTTTCTCGCCCTGACCACTGGATGCATAAAAGTCGGCAATCTGAATGAGTAGGTCCGAGTCGTTCGGACTCTTGGTCAGGTTTGCCAGCGCCAATTCGATTGCTTTGTGGTATGCCTGCATCGACTGCTCACGCCTGCCGCCCCAGAGGTACGCGCTGGCCACAGCGGCCCACGCCCGGGAGTTGCCGGGGTCGAGCTCGATCGCCTTCTTATCTTGGGTGGCCGCCTCGTCGAACTTGCCCTCGAGCTCCAAAACATTCCCCAGCGCACTATAAGTATCGACGTATGCTTCGAGCTTCGCCGATTCATGGAAATTAGCGTCAGCTTCCCCTAGATTGCCCAGTTGCATGTTGACCACGCCAAGATTGTAGAAGGCCATAGGATTGTCTTTGGCCAACTCCACGCCCCGTCGAAACTGAGTCGCCGCTTCTTTCAGATTGCCTGCCCTGAACAGATAATCTCCCAACCGCACCGGCCATCGCGAGTCCTCAGGAGCTAGATCGATTGCCCGCTGTGCGGCTGCCAAGGCGTCGTTCGTCCGTCCGTCCGTCTCATACACCTCGGCCAGCGCGCCATAGGCTTCCGCGCTGTGGGGGTCGAGCGCGATGGCCTTCTGCACCTGCTGCATCGCCAACTGCGTCTGCCCCTGCATCGCCGCCATGCGGGCCATCGTAATGTAGGGCGGAGCGAGATTCGCATCGAGCTGCAGCGCTTTTGCCGTTGCCTGCTTCGCCATATCGAGCAGCTTGGCATCGCTGTTGTTGCGGTACTGGAGGAAATAGGCCTGACCCAGCCCGGCCTGTGCCAATGCAAAATTCGGATCTGCCTTAAGCACCTCTTGAAAGGCGCTGACCGCTGCGGCAATGTTAACTTCTTTGTACGAGTGCTGCAGCAGGTCCTGCGCCTTCAAAAACTGGTCGTATTGGGTGGACGGCAATCCCGCAGTGGCTGTGACATTTGTGCTGTGCAGCCAATGGGGTGCTCCGGCGAACCATACGGCAATACCCAGCGCAGCCAACACCACGAGCACCGCCAATCCCACCCACAGCTTGGTCTTACTTGTGGTCTTCGACGGAGCCGAGGCCGCGCCTCCCGGCACGGGCGCGCCGAGAGATTCGGCCAGCGCCTCCGCCAGCTGTCCCGCGCTGGCATATCGCTTGGCGGGATCCATTTCCATGGCAATGCTGACCGTGCGCATAAAAGACTCGGAGAGGTCCGGCCGCAAATCGATCAGCGCTTTCCTCTTGGAGATTGCTTCCGCGGCCTCTCTCGCCGTCAAGCCGCCCAGCCTGACCGGATGTTGGCCGGTAACCAGGTAGAAGAGGAGCACGCCTACGGCATAGATATCGGTAGCCACCGTCGCCTGGCTGCCACTGAACAACTCTGGGGCCATGTAGGTTGGTGTTCCGGCGATTCCGGTCTGGCTTTGCGGCAGCGTGGTCAGCCCAAAATCCATGAGCAGAATGCGGCCACCCTCCTCGCGCATCACGTTCTCGGCCTTGATATCGCGGTGCAGAAGGCCTGCCCGGTGCACCGCGCTCAGGGCCTTGGCTACGTCGAGCCCGATCAGCGCGGCTTCGCGATAGCCAAACGGGCCCTGGGCGGCAACCAGGAATGACAGGGTCTTACCGCGCACGAAGTCGGTCCAGTAGCCCACTCGTCCATCGTGACGGTCTATGCCGTACACGTGCACAATGTTGGCGTGCTGTACCGCGGCTAATGCCCGTGCCTCACGCAGCATTGCACGATACTCTTCCTCGCCGCCCACTGAGCCGGGCAGCAGCAGTTTCAGAGCCACTTCACGTTCCAGATGCGGGTCCCAGGCCCGGTAAACCTCGCCGAACGAGCCATGCCCCACGCGCGCCTGCAAACGAAAATCCCCCCACGTCTCCGACACCGGCGGCATCTCGGGCGAACCGGGTTTCTCGTGGTTTAGCGGAGTGGTCGGATCGTCTTGCATAAGAGCCAACGAACAAGAAAGCGAAGCGACCGAAGATAACCAGAGACGGCCTTGGAGACGGCACTGGAAAGATTCTCTCGCGATTGGATTATATGACTGCCCCTATCGCTGTCGCCTTCAATGCTTCCCCCGCATTGTTGCGGATCTTGTTGCTAAGCCTAGCTGTTGGGCTTCGCAGGCACACTCGACGGGAGGCGTTCGCGGAGCAGGTCATCAAGGTCGCACAGTTTGTCGGTTACCAGGTTCAGCTTGCGGGAAAGGTTTTGGATCTCCGCCTCGGCGCGCCGGTTGACGTCGAAGTCCAGCTCGCTGCGCAGGCGGTCTTTTTTGTCCTGGCGGTTCTGGCTCATCATGATGACCGGCGCCTGGATAGCGGCCAGCATGGAAAGGAAGAGATTGAGCAGGATGAAAGGGTACGGATCCCACGCCCGGCCGCGCAGGGCAACGTTGATAGAGCTATAGGCGATCAGCACAATTGCGAACAGGATGATGAAGCTCCACGAGCCTCCGAAACTGGCGACCTTGTCGGCAATGTGTTCGCCGAAGGTGTATTCCTCCTCGATCACATCATTGGCGTTCCGGTTGGCGCGAATCCGCACCAGCTGTTGCGACGCGTGGAACTGGTGGCCAAGGACGGTCAGCATATCCATACCGGCCAGGGGCTTGCGTTGGAGCAGAGTAGCAATGTCGTCGCGGCTGATCTCGACACACGTGGTTTCTTCAGTCGCGAGGGCGCTCGTCTGGTGAGGCATTTGATCCAGCATGGAAGCGAAGCCGAAAAACTGCCCGTGGCCGGGTTGGTCGACCACGACCTCCTGGTGATCTTCGTCGACAGTCGTGACTCGCACGTTGCCAGATATCAGGATGTAAGCGTGTTTGCCGGGATCACCTATTTTGTAAATGCGCTGCCGAGGAGCAAATGTTCTAAGGTCGACCTGGGCGGCCAGGACGGCAATTTCATCATCGTCGAGCAAGGCAAAGAGCGGGACGTGTTTTAACTCCACCGGGTCGCATGGCATAGATCACCTCGTTGCGCTGTAGTGTTTTTTTGAATGAACTGCGGGGAACGATAACAGAGGATGGCTACAGGCGGATGGTAATTTTGTGTTTTCAAAACTTGTTCGCACGCCGTTGGCGTTTGAGCTGCTCTGGCTTTCAAAACTGCGTCGCGCAACGCCATGGAGGGGATCTTTAAAGGCAATCGTTGGCTTGGTTTATAAACTATTTTAAATGCAATTGTTTGCGCTTACTTTTTAAATGTGTAGCGCGAAGGAATATGGCCACTGGCTTAGCGCGGAATCGAAGGCTGCATAGCGGTATGATGAAGAGCGATCCTGGCCTCACCAGAGGGGCATTCAGATGACCATGCTCATCCGTGCATTGTTACTAGCGCTGGCGATGGGCGCCGGTCTAACCGGGCCCATCGCTATCGATGTCGACGGACACCCTGTTACAGATCTAGCGCCGCCAGGAGCACGGGCCGTGGTCCTCTTTTTCGCCGCGTCGGATTGCCCTATTTCCAACCGGTACATTCCCGAGGTTCAGCGCATTGCAAAGCAGTTTGGAGCGCTCGGCGTCCGTGTATGGTTTGTCTATCCCAACCCGGGAGACGATGCGAAAGTCATTCGCGCCCACGACCTTGAATTTGCAATCACTGCTAACACAGCCTTGGACACGAGGCAGACACTCACCAGGATGGCGCAGGTAACCATCACCCCGGAGGCTGCGGTGCTTGTTCCCCAGGGAGCGAGCCTGCACGAGGTATACCGCGGGCGGATTGATGACCGTTACTTAGCCCTGGGCGTCGAGCGGCCGCAAGCGACGCATCATGATCTGGAAGAAGCCATCCGCGCTGTGCTTGCTGATAAGCCTGTTCCACAGCCGGCAGGTCCCCCCATTGGCTGCTCGATTGTGACTCGCCAGCCCTGAAGAGTGCTGCTGCGTACGCCTGCAACGGCGGCTCCAACCCAATGCAGCATCGGCGTGTCATCATAATCGGCATGAGCCTCGCTCGCAGCCTGCACTTGGTGGCGTTGGCGGCTATCGCCGTAACCACATCCGCACAGACGGTCCGATCCCGACCACCCCAGCCGATGCCGTCGGAGAGCACGGCTGAACTCATAAGGGTCTCCACTGAACTAAGTCAGTTGCGAAAGCTGGGGGCCAGTACGGATACGGCGGATCGCTGGCAAATCCTCTGGCTGCATCAGCGCATCTCGGAACAAGTGATGGCGGCGTCGCTCCAGGTCGATGCCACGATAGCCCAGATCGACAACGAGATTGCGCGCTCCAATGAGGCGCGCGGATTTCTCGCTGCTCGCCGCGACCGCACCGTGAGCCGCGCAAACCTGCTCAGCGTGCTCGTGGGCGGGGCTGTCGGCGCGACCAGTTCCGGCCTTCAGCTTTCCTCGAACCTCACCAAACCAGCGGCCGGTGTCGGCATCGCCGCCGGTACTCTCTCTGCATCACTTGCATTGGTTGGAATTCGCGAGGAGAAAGGCAAGAGTAGTCGATTCGACTTTGAATCCAATATGCTGGCCGAGTTTTTCGACCGGCCCACTCTACCCAACAGCCAGTACCCAGAGACCGTATGGATCTTTTTGAACGAACCCAGCCCCACCGGGCGGGACGGTGTCACCCGCAAGCAGGAATTGATGCAGACCTGGGTTCAAGTCAGGCGAATTGACTCACTGTCGAGTACGGAGAAGATCGATCATCTCACCAGCCAGCCGTCCGAAAGCCTGAAACTTAGCATCGACGACTTCGAAGACCGCGGGGCCATGTTGCAAGATGTTCGCGCCAGGATCTCCTACCTCAAGCGGGACCTGGGGGCGTTGCTCGCCTCATTGCCGGCGGTGAGTGAGAAACCTTAATCGTACGGGGGCGGTCCAATTATAGGCAAAAGCATACTGGACGCAAGAAAGAGCTTCATGCACCGGAATTCAGCAGTTAAAATAAGGGAAACACAATGAGCCACTCTGTAATCATAACCACTCCGTTCCTTTCGCCCGAAGAGGTGGCGTCCCGTTTGCGCGTCTCCCGGCAGCGGCAACGGGAGATCGCAGAGATTGTTGGCTCAGAGACCACGAGCACAAAGCGCAAGCATGCTCTCGACACCTCCACAAAAGCGGGCGCACGGGCGGCGAAAAAGAAGTCGGCGATATCTCCTCGAAGCCGAGCGGTGGATCGTGCCAGGGCCAAGGGTTGATCGCAACTCCGTTTTCCTGAATATTCCTTACGATAGCGCCTTTGAAAAGCTGTACCTGGCAGACATCGCTGGACTCAGCGTATTGGGCCTATCTCCTCGCGCCACATTGGAAATTCCCGGTGGAGAGCGCCGGTTGGATCGGATCTTCAGGCTGATCCAAAGTTGTCAATATTCCATCCATGACCTGTCCCGTGTGCAGCTGGACAGGGCACCTCCAGCAACTCCCAGGTTCAATATGCCCCTAGAACTAGGGCTTGCAATTGCATGGGCTAAGCTTGGCGGTGCGCATAAGTGGTTTGTATTTGAGACGCAGCCCCGCAGGGCGTTGAAGCCGATCAGCGACCTCAACGGCACTGACTTCAATATCCACAACGGGACTGTCGAAGGTGCGATGCGCGAGCTAGGGAATGCGTTTGTGAGACGCGGAGGCAGTCAACCGACCGTACCACAGATGATGTGGACCTATCGCAGACTGCGGAAGCATGTTCCCGAACTCCAGCGAAGCGCTGAAACGCAAACATTGTTTGAGGCAAGGATCTTTGGTGACATCTGCGTAGCAGCCACAAAGCTATCCAGCGAGATCCGCCGGCAGTAAATCGATGGCTACGCCGGGAATGCCCTTACCACCACCAGGGTCATATCGTCATGCTGTGGCGCGGTCCCGGCAAAGCTGGTGGCCGCATGGAAGATGCACTCCAGCAGTTGCTGCGCGGATGAGCGCCGGCACCCGCGAATGGCGTCGATGAGCCGTTCCTCTCCCCACTCTTCGTCATCCAGGTTCATGGCCTCACTGATGCCGTCGGTGAAAGCTACGAGGACATCACCGGCGACCAGCCGCACCGAACCTTGCTGGTAATCGACGTTCTCCAGAAGGCCGATCACCGTTCCGCCGGGTTCCAGGCGGGTGACCGTACCGTTCTCGCCGGCGTCATGAAAGAGCATGGGAGGATTATGGCCCGCGTTCACGTAGTCGAAAGTGCCGCGTGCCGGATCGTACTGACCATAGAAAAAAGTCGCGTACCGATTCGATGCCGACGCCTCGAAGACCAGGCGATTAACGTTGCTCACAGCGGCCGCCAGATTCTCAGGAGCACGCGTAGCTTCGCTACGCAGCGATGCCTGCAGGCTGGCCATCATCAAGGCTGCGGCAATTCCTTTGCCGGAGACATCACCGATCGCTATGCCAAGGTTTCCCTTGGGCAACGCAAGAAAGTCATAGTAGTCGCCACCCACGCCCAGCGCGGGGCGACAGTGACCGGCATAATCGAGACCCGCGATGATTGGCAGTTTCTGGGGAAAGAGCCGCTCCTGCACTTCGCGCGCGATCTCCACTTCGCGGTTCATACGTTCGCGCTGTGCAACCTCATCCGCGACGGTTCGTACCAGGTTCGCATTTTCCAGCGCCAACCCCGTCTGCGCGGCAACCGATTTAAGCAGGCGCAGGTCGGAACCGGTGTACGGTTCTTCAGACCGTTTGGGGCCTAGCGAGATAAAGCCCAGAAGCTTATCCCGCACCGCCAGCGGGAGCAGTAATTCCGACTGAAGCGTGGCCAGCTTACTGCGCTCCTCGTCGCTGATGCCCTCCTCGCGGTAAACCCAGGAGTCGCGATTGTTCAAGAACACCCGGGCCGGTTCCTTCTGGCTCTTCAAGACCATGGCGGTCCCCGTCTTGCTGGGGAAAGCGACCGCGGGAAGGCTGGCATAACCCATGGCAAATGCCGGCCGATAGAAGCCCGCGCCCCCTAGCAGCACCGCCACTTGCGGCACGTGCAGGGTTTCGGAGATACGCGCGGCTACGGTCTCCAGCAGTGACCCGGGCTCTATCATCGAACGCACCTGCTCGCTTAACTCAGTCAAGACGTGTTCTGCGTCGTAGCTTTCGCGGAAGAAGCGGCGATCGACCCAGGTGCGCAAGTTGTCCCCGAGCCTGCGGATGGTGAAGTAGGCTGTGATGCCGGCCAGGATGACGATAATTTTTTGCGGACGGTCGTGGACCGCGTTTCCTGCCATGGTTGTGCCGGCAACGATGACCACACCCATGGCAATAAACTGCAGCACTCGAATGGTGCCCCTGGCGAGTGTGTACTGCAGGCCCTGGCGCAGGGCAACCCCCAAGCCCATCGCCTTCTGCACCACGATGACATAAGTCAACGTGAGGGGAAAAAGGATGAGCGGAATCACAATGAGCGCATTAAACCATGCGGGGAGAATCTCGCTGGCAAACTTACCCTGTAAACGCGCGTATAGCGTAGTCAGAAGAGCCGGGGTGAAGGCCAGGGTCGCGCCCCAGTAGAGAAAGCGCAGTCTTCTCGCGGCGTCCGGTGTTTTGCACAGGCCGAGCTTGATACCCATGGCGGAGAAGAAGCTTCCGACCAGGACAAGGGTGAAGATCTGTGACGGTAGTCGTAGAGGTTTGTATACGGCGTAGAGACCGGCAACGGATTGGTAGCTGCTCAGCGCTCCAATGGAGATTGCCACTCCACATAGAGCGATGATGGCGAAGGGAAGCGCGCAGAGCCACTGCAGGGCTCTCCAACCGTAGTCGTATCGGCTGCCCGGTGGAAAAGGTTCAGGAAAGAAGCGGCCGAACAAATAAATGGCAATCGGGAATAAGGCTTCCAGGGTCGATTGATAGAGCACGCCTGCTTCGCGCCATCCAGGCGGCCAGCCCTCGACAATGAAGGTTTTCAAAATGTTGGGAAAGCTCAGCATGAGCGCCAGCAACAGCCATGCCATGGGATCGCGAGGACGGCGAAAGGCAACCCAGAAGCCCAGCAACAGAGACAAGCCGGGGAGCAGAAACTCCACCACCAGGTTACTGAAATTACCCCAGGAATTGAGTGGAGCCGAGGTCACCGGCAAATCGATGGTTCGCTGCTCGCCGCCGTCTTTGGCAACAATCGTCAATACCAGAGGAACACCCGCCTTGGCCTTGTTGAAAGCCTGACCCAGGACGCCGGTTCCGGTGAAAGGGGTTCCGTTAACCGTCACCAAGTGGTCGCCGTTGCGGATTCCAAGGCTTGCCGCCTCGGGTGTCGTGAAGTTGATTGTGTTACTGCCGGGGTCGACAAAAAAGAAAGGGAATTGCAGTGTTTCCCGACGGAATAGGTCGTGCAGATAAGGCACTTGGTAGAGCAGACTTATGGCAAAAAGACCGGCTAGCAGACTATAGAGAAGGGTGGGGCGTTTGGTGGGCACGGGCTGTGTGCTTCTCCTGAACGGCCGCTCCGAGCCGGAATCATGATTCTAACCCAAGCATGCACCACGCTAAGGCATTCGCAATTTGTCACGCCTGCCAGGGGTTAATGATCGCTACGCCTGTAGATTCTTCCAATTCCAGAATAGAGATCGCAGACAGAAACAACGTGGGCACCGAAGTGCTCTTTGCCCAGGCGCTGACATTACGATTCGCCTTACCGGTCTTTCCTTTGCGCAGTTCCGACACCACATCGGTATCAAGGATGTACATCAGGTCAGATCTGCAGGCCGGTGAAGATTGCCACTCAAGCGCGGAGGATCAAATTCGATTTCTGCAGCTTCCGGCATCCCCAGCAGATCCAGAATGTTTTCCTGCTTGTTCGTAATTTTTCGGTACTCCTCTATCGTGAGCAGGACATGGGCTGGCCGGCCGCGATCCGTGATAAACACAGGGCCCCGTTTAGCGGCCTTCTTGGCTCTGCTGGCATCCTGATTGAACTCGCGGCTGGAAAGCGTCGTGATGGCCATATCCCACCCTCTCGCACAATATAGAAACGTTTCTACATTATGTCGCATCACCCGCGGAGGGGTTCATCTGCACGTTGTGAGAGGCCTCGAAGAGCTTCAAATCACTTTTTATTGGGCGTCTGGTCCGGCTGAAGCATGAATGCGTGAATGGCGCGGTGAAGGTATCCTCGACCAATAATTTCGCCCTTGTCGTTGATGCGCGAGGCCACCAGCAGCGTCCAGCCGGAATCGGGCGGGATGAGCTTGTTCAGATTGATGATCTTCCCATTCTCCCAGAGAAACGCCCTCAGCTTGTCATCAGCCGATGAATTGCCGACCACCTGCCCCAGGTTATTGATGTCCAGCGCTGTAGTCGGCGCGTCCTCATCACCCAGCGTGCCCAGGTCCTCGATAGAACCATTTCTCCAGATCACTCCGTGCTGCGTGCTACTGTTGTTCAGGTCGCAGGATCCAATGATCGCACCATTATTGTTGATGGCCTGAGCACTGCAGAGTGTGCCGCCCGGCAGGTTTGGCAACTGCTGCATCTTGCCCGCATGCCAAAAAAAAGCCTGGGGCTTACCATTCGGGACGAGATTGGCCTCGCCGACGATGTCGTTCTTATCGTTTATGTCGCGGGCGCTGCTGTAATCTCCCTGGGCAAGGAGCCCGAGATCGCGGGGCTGTTTCGTCCGCCACAAGACTGCGTGTTTCTGGCCGCTTTTGGTCTCCGCACTCCCCACCACGTCTCCCGCTGCATTGATGGCCAAAGCAGAGGAATAGGGGCCTCCAAGTGACTCCAGGATTTCCAGCTTATTGTCCGACCACTTGAACGCGTGCGTGAACCGCAGGTCTTGTGCCGCCTGAAGAGTTCCGACGACGGTGAAACGGTCATTGATGTCGGCGGGGTAGACGAGGGGGAAGTCCTTTTCTCCCTCGATGGAGATCGTTTCCTTGCCGTGAAAGACTTCGCCCGGCATCAGGCTCGCGGTTTCCGAATGCCAGATAGCCATGTCGCCGTGATTGTTCAGTGCCGGAGTGTCTGTCAGCGTGCGCACCAGGGATGGGCCACGATCCACAACCGTGTAATGCGGTTGGGCCTCCTGCGCAAGCGTCAAGGGAGCTAAGAGGGGCGTTATCCCTGCGAGAAGGGCCAAACCCAAACTTTGTTGTACTTTCCGCCGAGGAAACTGGAACACCCTAGGGAAACCCGTGGCCGCTTTCACAAAAACACTCCGCTCTTGACGCAAAAGATGCAGGCCGGCCGCTGATCGCGGCCGGCGCTCCGCCCTACTGCGTCACAGTCGTCATATTGATGGTAAGCGTTACGGTCTGGGTTGTGACAACAGATCCAGAAGTTCCAGTTGCCACGACAGTTACTTGCGAGGTGCCGGGTATCACGTTTGCGACAAAACCGTGCATGCCACAACCTGACAGACCGGCGGCAAAAACCCACGCGCCTGCGAGCAACAGGCAAAGATGCCAAACGCGCTTCGTCTTGACCAGCTTGCGTCTGCGAGCCAGGACCGCCAATCCGGCCAGGCCTCCGGGGCACCAGAATACCAATGCAAACAGGGCAGGGCTGAAGGGGCTTTGCGGTGCCCCAGATGGCGTGTTCTTGCCTGTTTGCATCGTCGTGTTGATCGTAAGCCCGGTATTTACGCTTTGATTTTTACCACTCAGCGTGACCTGACTTGTCGCAAACGCGCAAGTCGCATTGGCCGGTAGATTCAAACAACTCAATGAGACTGTCCCGCTATAGCCGTTCGTCGGCGTGAAGGTGAGCGTGGTGTTTCCTTTCCCACCTGCCGCAATGGTCAGCGTGGTGGGGTTTGCGGCCACCGTATAGGCACCTACCGGTTGCACTGGCGCGGCGCCGACAGTGAGCGTCACCGCCGTTGAACTGCTGCCGGCAAAGTTTCCTGCAGCCGTATAAGTAGCGATGGCGGTATCCGTTCCGGCGGGGAGGGCGGTGGTGGTCAACGTGGCCACGCCGCTCCCGTTCAGCGTGCCCACACCTAGGGAAGTAGAACCGTTGTAGAAGGTGACGCTTCCCGCAGGCTGACCTGCGGTCGACGCCACCGTGGCGGTCAACGTGACACTGGCGCCGTAGGCCGCACTGGCCGGTGCGTTCAGGCTGGTCGTGGTCGCCGCCGGCGTCACCTGGAAGCTCTGCGTTGCGCTGGCCGGATCGTAGTTGCCGCCACCGGCTTGTGTGGCTTGCAAAACTACCGTGCCCACACCCGTGATGGTTACGGTCCCGGCGCTGATCGTGGCTGGGCCAGACGTGACGCTAATCGTGACCGGATAACTGCTGCCCAGGCTCGAAGTCGCGGTCACAGCAAAGGGTGCGCTGCCGTACGGCCGCGACGCGATGGCCGGGAACGTGACGGTCTGCGATGCGCCTTTGACGTTGATGATGGTTGCCGGAGACGCACTGGCGGCGTAGTTCCCCGAGGCTGCATAGCTGGCTGTGACGGCATCGGAGCCGGCGGGTAATGCCGTGGTGCTCAATGTAGCCACGCCACCGGTGAGGGTGCCCATGCCAATCGGAGTGGAACCACTCAAGAACGTAACCGTTCCGCCTGGCATACCGGCGGTTGCAGCCACGGTCGCGGTCAGCGTTACGCTAGCACCGTAGTTAGCGCTGGCCGGCGCAGTCAATGTGGTCGTGGTTACAACCCCACCCACCGTAAGCGTGCCGTTCACTATGGTGACGGTGTAGTTGGCCAACTGTGCGCCACTAACAGCGGGCACGATGGGATAGCTGCCAACGTTACTGGTGGTCGTTGCCGTCGTGGTGAAGCTTTCGCTGAAGCTGTCGCTGCCCACTGCGCCGATAATCGTTCCGCCAAAGGTCGGGTTGGCTGTGCCAAATGTACGCGTTGCGTTACTGGCCGTGACGGTCAGCGGCGCAGGTGTTACCTGGAACGTGTCCGTTGCCGTGGCCGCGCCGTAATTTGCATTGCCGGCTTGTGCGGCTTGCAGCACGACCGTACCCGCGGCCGTAATGGTGAGCACGCCTCCATTAATCACAGCGGGACCGGACTGTACCGTGATGGTGACCGGATAGCTACTGCCCAAGCTGGAAGTTGCCGTTACGGCAAAGGGCGCACTACCGTAGGCCCGTGATGCGATGGGTGCGAAGGTGATGGTCTGCGTCGCCGCGGTGACCGTGATGCTGCTTGCCGCCGACGTGCTGGCGCCAAAGTTGCCCGTCGCCGCATAGCTCGCGGTAAGCGAATCCGTTCCCACCGGGAGCGTGGTGGTGGTCAGCGTAGCTACACCGCCTGCGTTCAGTGTGCCCGGACCCAGTGCCGTCGATCCACTATAGAAGGTGACGATTCCGCCAGGCGTGCCGGCGGTAGAGGCTACCGTCGCCGTCAGTGTTACGCTGGCGCCATACGCAGCACTGCCCGGCGCACTCAACGTAGTCGTGGTCGAGGCTCCGGTCACCGAAAGCGCACCGTTGACGATGTTGACGGTGTAGCTGGCCAGATTTGCCCCAGTCACCGCGGGCACAATTGGATAGCTGCCCACAGCGCTGGTGGTGGTCGCAGTCGTTGTGAAGCTTTCCGGGAAGCTATCGCCGTTCACCGCGCCGGTAACGGTTCCGTTAAAGGTAGGATTGGCTGCACCAAAGACACGGGTCGCATTGTTGGCGGCCACTGTAAGCGGCGCAGGAGTCACCTGGAAGCTCTGCACCACCGCCGTGGCTGCGGAATAGTTTGCATCGCCGGCTTGCGCGGCTTGCAATACCACGGTTCCTGCGCCTGTGAGCGATACGACACCCCCGTTAATCACTGCGGGGCCGGATTGCACCGTGATGGTCACAGGATAGCTGCTGCCGGCACTGGAAGTCGCCGTCACGGCGAAGGGTGCACTGCCATAGGCACGGGATGCGATCGGGGGAAAGGTTATGGTTTGCGTTGCCTGGCTGACGGTGATGCTGCTTGGCGATGAGGTGCTGGTGCCAAAGTTGCCCGTCGCCGGATAAGTTGCCGTCAAGCTATCAGTACCGCCGGGAATCGTGGTGGTGTTCAGCGTGGCCACACCGCTGGCGTTCAACGTGCCCGTGCCCAGTAAGGTGGTACCGCTCAAGAAGTTCACACTTCCGCCGGGCGTGCCGTCGGCGGAGGTCACCGTTGCCGTCAGGGTCACGCTCGTCCCATAAGTTGAGGTCGCGGGCGCAGTCAACGCGGTCGTGGTCGGCGCGCCGGTCACCGTCAAGGTGCCGTCAACGATGTCAACGGTGTAATTGCCAAGGTTGTTACCGGTCACTGAAGGCACAATCGGATAGGTTCCCACAGCGCTGGTGGTGGTCGCAGTCGTGGTAAAGCTTTCCGTAAATGTATCGCCGTTCTGTTGGCCAGTCACTGTTCCGCTGAACGTGGGGTTGGCCGTGCCATAGGCACGGGTCGCATTGTTGGCCGTCACCGTCAGAGTGTTTGTTTTCGGCGGATTAAATAAGCCGTAGACAACCAGATTTCCCGTACCATCCGTCGTGCCGGCGGGTCCAAAGTTGGGCACGTACATTTTTCCGTTGGCCACCATAGGTGGGGTATATTTTCCAAATAAGCCGATTTCGTCCCGCGCGTCATTGTTCTTGTCCGACCACAACACCTTCAGCGTATTGGCGTCGAAAGCGTACAGAACTCCCTGAACCAGCCCATCGCCTGCGTATGATGGGTTGGAGTTGCCCGCAGCATTGCCGTTATACGGGGTGGATGCCCATAGGATGGCGTTGCTGTTACCGTTTGCCGAGATCGTGGTAAACCCGCCCGGCATGGCCCCATCGTTGTTGGTCACCGGCGCCGTCATCGTACTGGTGGCCCTAGGCGTAGTATTGATGGTTCCCGTGGTGGAGTTATAAGAGAAAGCGCGCAGTACGTCGTTTTCGCCCCATATATAGAGGGTCGGGCCATTCGTAGCGCTATCGAAGTACGATGCCGTTCCGTGGATGTGGCTGGTCCCCTTGCCAAAGATGGCCTGAAACTCCTGTTGCACATGGTCACCTGAGGCGTTGAAGTGGCCCATGTTGTTGGTGTTCAAAAGGTAGAGCACACCTTGTTTGCCCCCGCCCAGCACATAGTTGGTATTGGGAACCATGATGACTCCGGCCGAAGCCAGGTCCATATCGCCCGCACTCAACGAAGCGGCGTTGTATGGCGTGAAGTAATCAAGAAGCTGCAGACTGGGCGATAGCTTGATAATGCTCTCTCCGGTTTGGTACAGACCGTTCGGGGTCGTGCCGGAGCTTCCATTGCCTGTCGAAACGTAGAGATTGCCCGCGCCATCGACGACAGGAGCCTGTCCCGCCATCCAGATTCCACCCTCCGAGCCGGTCGTCGTGACTGCGTAAACTGCGACCTGGTTCAGCGTCGACTTGTTGTAAGCCAGCATCCACCCTGTGTAGGGCATGATGTCCTGGTGCGAGCCGAAGCACATGTAGATGTTCCCGTTGGCCAGCGTTAAGCCGCAGCGTTGATTCTGTGTCCTGGCCTGGAAGACTTCCGGGGTGGTGAGATCGGGAGTGGAGTAGCTCGCGCTAATTTGCTTCGGGCTTCCGTTTACGGGATTTCCGGTTGTGATGTCGAGTGCGTTGAGATAGTAGGTGAAGGACTGTTGGCCGCTTTGAGGCTGGTGGGCGTTGACAACGTACAGGATATTGGTGTCCGGATCGATCACCGGTGTGCCGATAATGCCGATCCCGGTATACCAGGAAATATTATTATCGTTTTGCACATCTTGGGCAATGATGGGGTAGCCAAAGTTCTGCTTCCAATAAATGGTGCCATTGTCGGCATCAATAGCGTAGACAGTGTTAAAGGTCGTCCCCACGAAGACGACGTTGTGCGTGCCGCCGGCAATCGCCAGGTTCGAGATATAGAGCGGCTGTGTATAGATTTCCCCATCCGTGTGTACGGTGAAGAGCTTGCCGAAGTTGTTCGGGCTTACGTTTTGTGGAGTAAGAATCGTCTCCTGAAGGTTCGCCTGGG
Source organism: uncultured Acidobacteriaceae bacterium (assembly GCA_963746595.1). Taxonomy (GTDB): domain Bacteria; phylum Acidobacteriota; class Terriglobia; order Terriglobales; family Acidobacteriaceae; genus PALSA-350. The sequence goes on along the minus strand of CAVVBS010000015.1, from coordinate 961,994 downwards.
TTCGTGAAGTGTTATAGCCCCTCATATACACGTTCACCTGTGCCAGCGCTGCGACGCTGCAGCACACCAGCAACAAGAGAACCAGGCAAATTACACGTCCGGCATATAGGAAACGATTAACCAATGCAGAAGCCCCCATGTTGACTCGGGCAAAAAGTGAATCATCTGAATGTCTTGACACTGGGCCCACCCTCAATGAAACAGAACATGGCTAAACCGCACGCCTACGAATGTCTTGGGGGGGAGAAAGTCGAAACTCTATTTGGGCTTGTCAGAACGCGCTCTGGGGGGGTAGAGCCGAGTGTCCTGAAGTAACCCGTGAGGCAAATTGTAGCATTCACCTGACCCAAAAGATGCAGTCTATTTTCATTACGGATGTGACCTGATTGTGGATTCCTATGGTTACTGAGCGGTGGGCAGATTTCAAAAAAATCCGCCTTTGTTGTGCTACTGCGTCATGGTGAGGGTAAGGCTAACGGTCTCGGTCGAAACCGCCGTTCCGGACGTTCCAGTGGCCGTAACAGTCACCTGGGCCGTAGTGGGCGGCGTCGGGGTCGACGGAGGCGTGCTAGTCCCACCGCTGCTGCCCATGCCGCTGCTCGAACCGCAGCCCGATAGACCAGCGGCAAAGGCGCACACACAAACCAGCAACAGGCAAAGCTGCCAGTTGCTCTGTCTCTTGTGCAGAATCCTCTTGCGCATGAAGATCGCCAATCCGGTCAGGCCGCCGGGCCACCAAAAAGCCAGCGCGAACAATGTCGGATTGAGCGGGCTTTGGGTTGTATGATTCTCTGCCTGTTGCGTAGTCGCAATGTTGAGCGCCACGCTCACAACCTGGTCATTGCCGCTCAGGGCCACCTGATTTTGTGCAAACGCACAACTAACATTCGTGGGCAAATTCGAACAACTCCACGCGATCGTCCCCGTATATCCACCAGTGGGCGTGACGGTCAACGTGGTGGTTGCTGTCTGCCCCAGCTGGACAGTAAGCGAGTTTGGGCTCGCCGCTAGCTTATAGGTAGCCGGTGGTTTCACTGGCGCGGCCGTGACGGTGAGTGACGCAGGAGGCGAAGTGCTGGCGGCAAAGTTGCCCGCTGCCCCATAGGTAGCAGTCACGGAATCGGTGCCCACCGGGAGCGTGGTGGTGCTCAACGTGGCCACTCCGCTGGCGTTCAACGTGCCCGAACCAAGCGAGGTTGAACCGTTGTAGAAGGTCACGCTCCCGCCCGGCGCGCCTGCGGTGGAGGCAACCGTCGCCGTCAGCGCCACGCTGGAGCCAGAGGTAGCGCTTGTCGGCGCACTCAATGTGGTGCTGGTCGAAGCGCTACTCACCGTGAGTGTCCCATTCATAGCTGTGACGGTGTAGCTGGTTAGATTGGCCCCGGTCACTGCGGGCACAATTGGATAGCTACCCACATTGCTAGTGGCCGTAGCGGTGGTGGTAAAGCTTTCGCTAAAGCTGTCGCTGCCCAAAGCGCCGGTCACTGTTGCGCTGAAGGCCGGATTCGCTGCTCCATAGCTACGGCTCGCATTGCCGGCGGCCACCGTAAGCGGCGCCGGCGTCACCTGGAAGCTGGCCGTCGCGCTGATTGCGGAGCAGTTTCCGGCCCCTTCGCCCGAGGCTTGAAGCACGACCGTTCCAGCTCCTGTAAGGCTCACGGTATTTCCTGCGATCGTGGCCGGGCCGGACTGCACTGCGATGGTAACCGGAGAACTGCTGCCGGCGCTTGAAGTCGCCGTCACCGTGAAGGGTGCGCTGCCGTAAGCGTGCGACGCGATCGGGGCGAAAGTAATGGTGACCGGCGTGGTTGGCGGCGAGATGGTAAGCGTGCCGGCGTTCACCACCACCTGGTAGTTGCCGGCGGAGGAACCGGTCACTGTGGCAGTGATGGGATACGTGCCGGCCGGAGAGCAACTGGTGGCGGTCGTGCTGTACGTGACCACGATAGTGGTCCCCAGCGTGTCGCCATTCAGTAGCCCGGTGACCGTTCCCGTCAAGGTGGGCAGCGCACTGCTGGCTGTCATGGTGGCGTTTGCCACCGCAACCGTCAGCTGCTGAAGCAAGCCGTAGACCACCAGGGAGCCGGAACCGTTCGTCGTCCCCAGCGGACCAAAGTTGGGCACATAGACTTTGCCGTTAGCGACAACGGGCGGGACATCCTTGCCGAACAGGCCAATTTCATCCCGCGCGTCGTTGGTCTTATCGCTCCACAGCGGAGCCAGCGTATCCGCATTGAACGCGTACAGAACGCCCTGAACCAGCCCATCCCCTGGGAATGTCGGGTTGGAGTTGCCCGCAGCATTGCCGTTAAACGGGGTGGATGCCCATAGAATACCGTTACTGTTGCCATTGGCCGAGATGGAAAGAAATCCGCCCGGCATGGCCCCGTCGTTATTGGTCACCGGGGCGGTCATTGTACTGGTGGCAAAGGGAGTGGGATTGAGAAGGCCGGTGGTGGCATTGAACAGGAAGCCGCGCAGTACATCGTTCTCGCCCCAGACATATGTGGTGGGGCCATTCGCGTCGCTGTTGAAATACACCGGGGCGCCGTGGATGTGACTGGTGCCCTGGCCATAGATGGCTTGAAACTCCTGGATCACATTGTCGGTGGAGGCGTTGAAGTGACCCATGTTACTCGTATTCACAAGGTAGAGCACGCCTTGCTTGCCCCCGCCCAACACGTCGCTGGTGTTGGGTACCATGAGTAGACCGGCGGAGCCCAGATCCATATCGCCTGCGCTCATCGTCGCGGCGTTGCTGGGCGTGAAGTAGTCAAGCAACTGCAGAGTGGGCGATAACTTGATAAAGCTTTGCCCGGTCTGTACCAGGTTGTTGGGCGTCGCCCCGATGCTTCCATTGCCCGTTGAAATGTAGAGGTTGCCCGCGCTATCGATCGGAGGAGCCTGTCCTGACATCCAGATCCCACCCTCGGAGCCGATCGTCGTGGTTGCGTAGACTGCGACCTGGGCCAGCGTCGACTCGCTGTAAGCCATCACCCACCCTGTGTAGGGCATGATGTCGTTGTGCGAGCCGAAGCAAATGTAGACGTTCCCATTGGCAAGAGCCAAGCCGGCGCGTTGATTCTGCGTCTTAGCGTTAAATACAAGAGGACTGGTCAGATCGGGAGTCGAGTAAGTCGCGGTAATATTCACTGGGCTTCCGCTGACGGGAAGTCCGGTCGCGATCTCCACAGCGTTGAGATAGTACGCGTAAACCTGGGCGCCGTTTTGCGGCTGAGATCCGGTGACAAAATACATAATATTGCTGTTCGGATCGATCACCGGCGTACCTAAAATGCCGACCCCGGTGTACTGGGAAATATTGTTATCGTTCTCTACATCCTCTGCGATGATCTCCGAGCCAAAGTTCTGTTTCCAATACACCGTGCCATTGTCGGCATCGATCGCGTAGAGGGTGTTGAACATGCTCCCGACAAAGACGACGTTGTGCGTGCCCCCGGCAATCGCCAGGTTCGACAGGTAGAGTGGCTGGGTATAGACCTGCCCATCTGTAGGTACGGTGAAGAGTTTCCCGAAGCTCGTCGGGTTTACGTTGGCTGGAGTGAGAATTGTCTCCTGAAGATTGGCCCCGGTCCGTGAAGTGTCATAGCTCTTGGTGTAGAAATTCACCTGGGCCATTGCGGCTACGCTGGAGCACACGAGCAGCAAGAGGCAAAGCCAATCATGAACGGCGAAGCGCTTCGCCTGCCCACGGCTCCGCAGAAAGCGGTTCTTTCCCGGCGGAATGGAATGGTTCTCGATTGATTGAAAAGTATGTGAACGCATTGGGGGCACCCCGCAGAAATACATCCTCTGCTGAGACATTTAAGTAAGCACACGCATTAAGCCGATCAAATCGGCTGGAACACTCATTCGCCGATTTTTAAGGTGGCGAATGATCGAAAACCCGAGGGGGAAGGGCCCAAAAAACCTTAACGAGACGTCCTGAAGAGCCAACGTCTTTGCGGGTGTCGATCCAAACGCATACTGACTAAAGGCCTGGTGGGGGGCACGTCGACGTGGTGTCGGTCATTCCCGGCAAATGTCAACCCCAAAAATGACAACTGCCGATTGATGGTTACGAATGCACCTAAAGTGTAACAACAAACCGAAGAGAATTCACCACTCAAATCAGCCGGGACGGATGACTCATTTGGGTAAAGCCTTAAGAATCAATAGATGATCCATGCAGCCCACCAAAAACCGACGTCACTTTTCATGATTTATTGACTATTGAGATACCAGATTTGCCTGCACCTTCTAGTGTGCGAAACACCGCGGGCGGCTTTCCAAGGTTTGTTGCTTTTCGGAAAGCCTACAAACCTTGGAAGTCCTGGGGGGAGAGGCTCAGATCGATTTCATCGGGATACACCATGCCGTTTTAAAACGCCACAATGTTTTCCTTACTGCCCCATGTTGAGGGTAAGGGCTACAGTCTGGGTGGACACCGCAGTTCCGGATGTTCCAGTGGCCACGACACTCACTTGAGAAGTGGTCATGCCATTTCCATTTCCATTCACATTACCGCTCGCACCGCAGCTTGATAGACCGGCGGCCACGACGCAAGTGGATACGAGCAGCAGGTAAAGCTGCCAGGATGGTCGCGTTCTAACCGTGGTCCGCCTGCGTAGAAAGACTGCCAATCCGGTCAGGCCTCCTGGCCACCAGAAGACCAGGGCGAACCATGTCGGATTGAGCGGGCTTTGCGGTGCACGCTTTTCCGCTTCTTGCGCAGCGGTGATGTTGAGCGCGACGCTTACACTCTTGTCATTGCCGGTCAGTTTCACCTGATTTTGTGCAAACGCGCAACTGGCATTCGTGGGCAAATTCGAGCAGCTCAGTGCGATTGTACCGCTGTAGCCGCCAGTGGGGGTGAAGGTCAGAGTGGTGGTTGCCGCCTGTCCTGCTGTGAGGGTAAGCGAGGTTGGGTTTGCAGATACTGTATAACCACCGACCGGTGCCACTGGCCCGGCGGTGACGGTGATGGTTACGGGTGCCGAAGTGCTAGCGGCAAAGTTGCCCGCTGCCGCATACGTAGCGGTGAGGGTATCGGTGCCCGCCGCGAGCGTTGCCGTGGCGAGCGTGGCAACGCCGCTGCTGTTCAGAGTGCCCGTTCCCAAGGCCGTGGATCCGCTAGAGAAGGTGACGGTCCCACCCGGTGTGCCCGCCGTGGAGGCCACCGTCGCCGTCAGAGTTTCGCTGGCGCCAGAAGCACCGCTGGCCGGCGCGGTCAATGTAGTTGTGGTGGCCGCTGGTGTCACCGTTAGGGCGCCGTTAACGACGGTGACGGTGTAGTTTGCCAAGTTTGAACCTGTCACGGAAGGCACAATGGGATAGCTGCCCACAGCGCTGGTAGCGGTCGCCGTGGTGGCGAAGCTTTCGGCAAAAGTATCGCCGTTCTGAGCGCCGGTCACCGTTCCGCTAAAGGTTGGGTTGGCTGCGCCATAGGCGCGGGTCGCGTTGTTGGCCGTTACCGTCAGCTGTTGAAGCGGGCCGTAAACAACCAGGTTCCCGGAACCATCGGTGTTGCCTACCGGTCCGAAGTTGGGCACATAGACCTTGCCGTTAGCCACCACGGGAGGCACATACTTCGCGAACATGCCGATCTCATCCCGCGCGTCGTTGGTCTTATCGGTCCACAGCAGGCTTAACGTATCCGCATTGAAGGCGTATAGAACGCCCTGCGTGGACTGATGTGTGGCGTCGCCATTGTAGGGCGTCGAGGCCCACACAATGCCGTTACTGTTGCCATTTGCCGAGATGGAAAGAAACCCGCCCGGCATGGCCCCATCGTTATTGGTCGCCGGTGCGGTCATCGTACTTTTGGCGACGGGAGTGGTAGTGAGAAGGCCGGTGGTGGTATTAAATAAAAAGCCGCGCAGTACGTCGTTCTCGCCCCAGACGTAAGTGGTGGGGCCATTCACGCCGCTGTTGAAGTACACCGCCCCGCCATGGATGTGACTGGTACCGACTCCATAGACAGCCTGAAACTCCTGGCGCACGTTGTCGCTCGAGGCGTTGAATTCTCCCATCGCGGTCGTGTCCACCAGGTAGAGCACACCTTCCTTGCCGCCCCCCAACACATAGTTGGTGTTCGGTATCAGCAACAGGCCGGACGAACCCAAATCCATGTCGCCTGAATTCATCATGGCGCTGTTATATGGGGTGAAGTAGTCGAGCAACTGCAGCGTGGGCGATAACTTGATAAAGCTGTTGCCGGTCTGAACCAGGTTATTCGGGGTCGTGCCGAAACTTCCATTCCCGGTTGAAATGTAGAGATTGCCGGCGGCGTCGATCGTCGGCGCCTGCCCGGAATTCCAAATCCCGCCCAGTGTGCCCGTCGTTGTGTCTGAGTAAACAGCTGTCTGTGCCAGTGTTGACGAATTGTAAGCCAACACCCAGCCGTTGTATGGCGCTATGTCGTTGTGGGAAGCGAATGCAAGGTAGACATTCCCATTGGCGAGCGCCAGAGCCGGACGCGGGTTCTGCGTCTGTGCGCTAAACACCAGCGGAGTGGTGAGATCGGGAGTGGAATAGGTGGCGGCTATCGCTACCGGGCTTCCGCTTACGGGAAGTCCCGTTGCAATCTCAATCGCGTTGAGATTGAAGGAGTATTGCGCGGCGCCGCTGGCCGGTTGGGAGCCGGAGACAAAATACATGATATTGGTGGCCGGATCGATCACCGGCGTACCCAAAATGCCGAGCCCGGTCGCGTAGGAAATATTTGGATCGTTCTCTACATTCTGCGGAATGATGGGCGAGCCAAAGTTCTGCGACCATAACTGTGCGCCGGTGTCGGCGTCGAGCGCGTAGATGGTGTTCAACATGGTCGCAACAAAGACCACGTTGTGCGTGCCTCCGGCAATCGCCAGTTTCGACACATAGAGGGGCTGGGCATAGATTTCCCCATCTGTGTGGAAGGTGAAGAGTTTTCCGAAGCTGGTCGAGTTTACGTTGGCCGGAGTGAGAATCGTCTCCTGCAGATTCGCACCGCTCCGTCCATTGTCGTAGCTCCTGGTATAGACATTTACCTGGGCCATTGCGGCCACGCTGAGGCACCCCAGCAGCCACAGACAAAAACAAGCCTGAACGAAAAACCGCGTCCCAGGGCCGGTAACAGAACAGGCATCGCTTGGGCGAGGGAAAGTGTTCTCTATTGATTGAAAAGTACTTAAATGCTTTGCCAAACAGGGCCCCATGGGACTACAGGACCTGCCCAGAAACAACCCTACGGAGTTACACACTCATCGGGCCAAACGCGTTCAAACCAAACGCTTTGTGGGGCAAGTCAAAATTGTTGTGGTTGAATCCTCTAAACGAACTTCAACGGATTGTCGGAAATGTCACTGAATTGTCACAAATGTAATTAAATTGTAGCAACGAACTACGGTTAATCCCGCTTAAATAACGGCAAACATTAGATTTATTTTAATTGGCGTGGAAATCAGCGCACGATTCTGCAGTGATAGCAAGTTCGTTATCCATCTGGGCCCGCTGGATGATAGAGCGGCCATGTTTTTCGGGCCAAAGTAGCTCCCAACTGGCGCCTGCACCCTCACCCAAACAACGCGGGCAGTACAAACATTCTCTCTGATGCAAAAGAGCCCATAAACATTTGCCTGGCAATGACTCACAAAAGTAAACGCCCACGGCTTAGCTTGCGGCCAGTGGGACGGATGCTCCGTCCGCCGCGGACCTGATACAAAGAAGCCGTGAGTCTAATCCACGAGAAGCGGGTGGCCAGGTGGGAGTAACGCGACGGGAATTGTTGGTTGGCGCCGGCGGTCTGGCTTCTGCATTGGTCTTTAGCGCGCCTGGGATAGAAGCAGTGGGTGAAGTTCGGGCAGCCGCCGAGGAATCTCCCGGCCGGAAGCTGAAAGTCATTGTCGCTGGCGGCCATCCCGGCGATCCAGAGTACGGATGCGGTGGTACTGTCGCCCGCTTAACCAATCTTGGCCACGAAGTAGTACTGCTTTACTTGAACGACGGAGCCTGGCCCCCTACGGGCGCGTCCATACGGATTGCAGAGGCGAAAAAGGCCTGCGAACTACTGAAAGCACGGCCGGCCTATGCCGGACAATTCAATGGTCACGCGGTGGTGGATAACGCGCATTACGAAGAGTACGCGAAGCTGATCGAGGCCGAGAAGCCGGACGCTATCCTCACCCAGTGGCCGATTGACAACCACCGCGACCATCGCGCGATTACCATGCTCACCTACGATGCCTGGCGGCAATCAAAAAAGAGCTTCTCTCTCTACTACTACGAGGTTTCCGATGGGGAGGACACCTTGCAATTCTCCCCCACGCACTACGTCGATATCACAGAAACAGAAGCGGTTAAACGTGCCGCCTGCTATGCTCACGCGAGCCAGACGCCGGACCGGTATTACGCACTGCAAGATCAAGTTGCCGCTTTTCGGGGTGTAGAGGGCGGCTACAAGAGAGCAGAGGCATTTGTGCTCCAGCTGCAGAGCCCGGGTGATCCTTTGCAGGCCTTGGGGCGGCCCTGAAGAAAAAGCGGTAATGCGATACCCTGAATGGCCGAGGGGAAACTTGATGTCCATGGACCTGTCTACAGCGCACGCACCAATCGGCCAATTTCTCGAGCAGCCTAAAGACCGGGAGGAGTGGCAGAAGCTCCGGCTTTCGGATGAACAGATCGCCTCGTTCAACGAGCAGGGATATCTTGCTGGGGTTCAGGTCCTCAACGATCGGCAAATCGATTCGCTTTGTTCCGAGCTGGCCGGCTTGATGAAGAAGTCGCATCCCGCCAACCACCTCTTCCATGAATATCACTCCAACGAATCGAAGGATCCGAACGCGGTTCTCTTCCATGCCCTGGGAGCGTGGCGAACAGGACCTGCCTTCCACGATGTGCTCTGGAGTCCGGCATTCCTGGCGCCGGCATCGCAGTTGTTAGGTGGTCCAGTGCGTTTTTGGCATGACCAGCTTTTTTGTAAGCCGGCCCATCATGGGGGCGTGGTGGCCTGGCATCAGGACTACTCCTATTGGACGCGCACCGAGCCGATGTCGCACCTCACTTGTTGGATCGCGCTGGATGATAGCGACCGCGACAATGGGTGCCTCTACTATGTTCCGGGAAGTCATCGCTGGAAGCTGCTGCCGGTAACGGGCCTTACGGGGAACATGGATGAAATCATGACCGTACTCACGCCCGAGCAAAAGCAGTCTTTCCTTCCCGTTCCCATTGAATTGAAGCGCGGCCAATGCACCTTCCATCACCCGCTCATGGTGCATGGTTCCTATGCCAACCGCTCGGAGCGGCCGCGCCGAGCTACGCTCATCAATGCTTTCAGGGATGGAGTTCGATCCGCTTCAGCCGATCCGCTCCTGCAGGGTGTTCCTTCTATTCCCAGCGGGGGCAAAATGGAGGGCCAGTTTTTTCCCTTGCTCTTCGATCCTCAGCTAGCCAGGAACTGAGCTCATAAAGTTGCGGGTGACATCATGGGTGCGGAGAGAACATCTACCTCGCGCAGATATTGCTGCACGCGCTCGCGCTCTTTGCTCGAATAGGCACTGAGCGGCAGGGTAAGGTCAGTGCTGCATATGCCCAGCAGCGATAAGGCACACTTTAGTCCACGGACCGGGTTCGCGGCATGGTCCGCGGAGCGGTAGACGGCGTTATCGAATTGCACCGCCAGTTGCTGCAGCGCGGATACACGGTTCACATCGCGAGCCGCCGCAGCTTCATACAGTGCAACGAAAAGCCGCGGCCAAACATTGGATCCGCCGGCCATGCCTCCGTGGGCTCCCATCAGCACGGCTTCTGCCAGTAGATCGTCCGGTCCCACCAGTAGGCTGAAATCAGCCAACCCCCGGACCCCCTCTCGCGCCGCGTGCAAATAACCCATGTTCAGGCCGCTATCTTTCAGCCCTACGATATTCGGCTCGGCGGCGGCTTGAATCACCGTCGCAACTTCAATCCAAAGGTGGGTGTTGAGGGGAGCGTTGTACAGAAACAAGGGTAAAGGTGAATCCGATGCCAGCCTCTTGAAGTACTGCAACAGCTCCGCCTGGGAAACCTGGTAGTAATAGGGCGGCGCAGCAACCACGGCGAGCGCTCCGCACTCGTAAGACTTTGACCGCCATGCGGAGAGCGTCCTGGTAAGAAGTGTCTGTGATTCCGACGATCACCGGCACGCGAGCAGCGACTCGTTTGCAGGTTTGTTCAATCACCGCCGAGCGCACGCTATAGGGTAAGTTCGGCGCCTCTCCCGTGGTGCCCAAAATGAAGATGCCATGAACTCCGCCGCCGATCAGGTGTTCAATCAGCCGCTCGAGCCCTTTCTCATCCAGGGTAAGGTCCTCACGCAGTGGGGTAACCATGGCCGTGATAACGCCGCGCAGCGGGCGAGGCAATTTCGGGTTCAAGACAATCTCCTGGGCATGAGCAAATGGCTCGAAAATGATAGCATCAGCCCCCGTCTCCCAGGTCCGGAACCTGCGAGAGAATATAGTTCTAGTTGGCTGTAATCACTCCCGAGTAGACAGGAGCGCGAAGCGAGCGCATGAGTATCGAGCATACGGTGTTAGCGTTGGCGCAGGATGATGATCCGCCGCTAAGCATGTTGAAAGGCCTGCGGCACATTGTAGGCCGCGATCCCGCGGCTTTTGCGAGCGCCGTGAAGGATCCCGTGGTGATCCTTGCCTGGTCGATACCCAAGAAAGTTTTGCGGGAAGTGTTCCTCATGTGCCAAGACGTTCGTTGGGTGCATTCCCGCTCGGCGGGATTGGACAGCGTGCTCTTTCCGGAGTTGATTGCGAGCGATATCCCGCTTACCAATGGACGAGGCGTTTTCAGCCAGTCGTTGGGGGAATTCGCCCTGGCGGCGATTCTCTATTTCGCCAAGGATCTTCGCCGCATGGTCCGCAACCAGATAGCCGGAGTCTGGGAGCAATTTGATGTGGAGGAGATTGACACCCAGACCGTGGGCATAGTGGGCTATGGGGACATTGGCCGCGCTGTTGCAAAGCGGGTCCACCCCATGGGCATGCAGGTTCTGGCCACCAAGAGACATGCTCCACCGGGGTCCGATCCCAATGTCGACCAGTTCTACAAGCCCGAAGATCTGATGAAGATGCTAGGCCGCTGCGACTACGTTGTGGTCTCGCTCCCGCTTACACCGGAGACCCACCACATCATCAGCGATGCTCAGTTCGCGGCCATGAAGCCAACCGCCGTGATCATCAATGTAGGGCGTGGACCCGTGATTGACCAGGCCGCTATGGTTCGTGCCCTCACCGCGAAGCGGATCAAGGGTGCAGGACTCGATGTCTTCGAGAAGGAGCCGCTACCGCCGGGCGATCCCATGTATCAGCTGGAAAATGTACTGCTGTCGCCTCACTGCGCAGACCATACCAAGGAATGGTTGAATCAGGCGATGCGTTTCTTCCTGGAGCAGGATCGCCGCTTTGCCAACGGAGAGCCGCTAGAAAATGTGGTCACCAAGACGTTGGGCTACTAAGAATGGACGAGAAAGACAAGGTAATCCGCGGCCTGCGCAGCGATCTATGGTTCGGCGAGCAGGTAGAACCGGGCGAAGCCGCCGTCTACCTGGAGCGCTATGGCAACTACGGTGTCACCCGTGAAGAGCTGCAATCGGGCCGGCCAGTCATTGGCATTGCGCAAAGCGGCAGCGACCTGGTCCCTTGCAATCGGATCCATGTAACCCTCGCCGATCGGGTGAAGGCGGGCATCCGCGATGCTGGGGGACTGCCCTTCGAATTTCCCACACACCCCCTCCAGGAAACGGGTCGCCGCCCCACGGCCGCCCTCGACCGTAACCTCGCCTACCTTGGCCTGGTTGAGATCCTGGCCGGCTATCCGTTCGATGGCGTGGTGCTCACGACGGGATGCGACAAAACCACCCCCGCAGCTCTGATGGCAGCGGCTACGGTGAACCTGCCGGCCATTGTGCTGTCGAGCGGACCGATGCTCGACGCTTATGTAAACGGCAAGCTGAGCGGCACAGGTATGGTGCTTTGGGAAGCGCGCCGTCAACTGGCGGAGGGCCTGATCACCGGCCAACAACTGGTAGAGATGGTGATGGCCGGTATCCCCAGCGCCGGGCACTGCAACTCCATGGGGACTGCGCTCTCGATGAATTCGCTGGCGGAGGCCTTGGGGATGAGTCTACCCGGGTGTGGGACCATCCCAGCTCCTTATGCAGAGCGGGCCAAAATGGCCTACCGGACCGGACGCAGAATCGTGGAGATGGTGAGGGAAGATCTTACCCCCAGCAAGGTTCTTACCCGGGATGCCTTTGAGAATGCGATCGTGGTGAATTCGGCAATCGGTGGCTCGACCAACTGTCCACCGCACATCATCGCGATCGCGCGCCACGTAGGCGTCGAGTTGAACATTCGCGACTGGGAGCGAGTGGGCCACCAGATTCATTTGCTGGCCAACATACAGCCTGCGGGAGAGTTTCTTGCTGAGGCCTATCATCGCGCTGGTGGGGTAGGTGCTATCTTCGGTGAGCTGATGCAGGCAGGCAAGGTCCGCACCGGCGCTCTGACTGTGAGCGGGGCAACGGTGGGCGAGAGCTACAAAGACGCCCGCAGTCTCGACACCAACGTCATCCGGACCTACGACAATCCGCTGAAGCAGAATGCCGGGCTGCTGGTGGTTTCGGGCAACCTCTTCACTTCCGCGCTGGTCAAGACCTCGGTCATCAGCGACGAGTTCAGGCGGCGGTATCTTTCGGACCCCGGCAACGAAGATTGTTTTGTCGCGCGGGCGATTGTCTTCGACGGGCCGGAAGATTATCGCAAGCGCATCGAAGATCCCTCGCTCCCCATCGACGAGCATTCCATCCTGGTGGTGCGCGGATCAGGACCGGTTGGCTATCCGGGCTCTGCAGAGGTAGTGAACATGACACCGCCGGGCAGACTCATCCGGCAGGGAATTCGGATGCTGCCCTGCATGGGAGATGGCCGGCAAAGCGGCACCTCAGACAGTCCGTCGATTCTGAACATCTCTCCGGAATCGGCGGTTGGGGGAAACCTCGCGATCCTGAGAACCGGCGATCAGATCAAAGTCGACCTGGCGCATCGGCGTGTGGACGTGCTGCTCTCCGAGGAGGAAATCGCAACACGGCACAAAGAGCTCAAGCCTGCCGAATTAACCAATCACTCGCCCTGGGAGGAATTTTATCGGTCGAATGTTGGCCAGCTGGAAACAGGCGCCTGCCTGGAATTTGCGGTGAAGTATCACGACGTGCGCAAGGTAGTTCCGCGGCACTCGCACTGAGTGCAGCGATCCTATCCGGTTGTCCCCAGGGGCCGTTCGGGGTGAACAAAGTACCAACACGCCGCGCCAGCGACGTATAGGGCGGCTGTCAGGTAGAGCGGTCCTGCCCAGGAAGCGCTTTTTCGGGTCAGCATTGCGAACGCAATCGGGCTCAAGACTCCGCCGATCTGCCCCGAAGTGTTCATCGCCGCGCTAATGGTGGCCGCGTGATTACCCGCCATATCCGCGCAGGTGCCCCAACTTGCCCCGAGTAGAAAATTCGACGAGGCAGCAGCCAGCGCAATCAGCACAGCAGAAATCTTTCCTCCCGCCAGTGAGCCGCAAAAGAGAAATCCTCCGGCTGCTGCCAATGAGCCGAATCCAACCAGGCAGCGACCCCGCCGCAACCCGAGTTTCACGCTAAGCCGATCGGTAAGGATGCCGCCTAGCAAGTCCGCCGGCACACTCAGGAGCAGAGGCAAGCCGGCAAGAATGCCCAGCGCCGTCCCGTGCAATTGCTTTTCGTGCTGCAGGTAGGTTGGCATCCAGGTCACATACAAATTGAATCCGTATGTCTGGGTGAAATACATTGCGCACAGGAACCAGACTCCCGGTGTCTTCAAAGCTGCTTGGACGACGCTTTTATTGCTGACCTCCTCCGGCACAGCAAGTCTTCCGCCTTCGATCCAGCTAAGTTCTTCCGCCGAGATGGAGGCATGGTCGCGCGGTTCATCCCGGTACCACCGGAACCAGGATGCCGCCCAAATAAACCCAAAGAGAGAGAGCACAGGGAAGGTAGCGCGCCATCCGATCCAGCCGGCGATGGCAGCCACCAGGAGCGGCGTAAGTCCGCCACCCAGGTGCGCGCCCATAAAGAAGATGCCTTGCGCGGTGCCGCGCTCCTGTTCAGGAAACCAACGCGACAACGCGCGCGCAACCGTTGGCCACGCGCCTGCTTCGCCCGCACCAAACAAGGCTCGCAGCCCAAGCAACGACCGAAAATTCCATGCCGTCCCGGTCAACCCGGTGAAGACAGACCACCAGATAACAATTCTTGTCAGGACGCGACGGCTGCCGATGCGGTCAGCCCACCAGCCGGTGGGTATTTCGAACAACGCGTAGGCAGCGGTAAAGGCGCTGAAGACGAATCCCATCTGGAGGGTCGTGAGGCGCAGGTCGCGAAGAATGGCCGGCGCGGTGACCGAGATACAGACCCGGTCCATGTAGGTGAGAAAGGCCAGGGCAACAGTCATGGCCAACACCCGGCTTCGAAGGCCGGTAAAGAAGCTCGCCTTTTTCATTATGGTCAAGCATAAGCTTCGATCAACAAGCGATGTGTTACAAGGAATGTCTATGGAAAATCCAGTGCGTGTGGGGTTCGTTGGTGCGCGGTTTGCAGCCAAGTTTCATTGGGAGGCCATCCGTCGCGTCTACGGCGTGCCGGTCGAGATCGTAGGCGTGACCTCAAAAACACCAGAAGCGCGAGACGCCTTCGCAAAAGAAGCGGGGATCCGCGCATTCGAAAACTTTGCCGAGCTTTGTGCGGCAGTGGATGTGGTCGATCTCTGCACTCCTCCCTCCTCACATGAGGAACTCGCGGTGCAGGCGCTCGGTTTGGGCAAACACGTCATCATCGAAAAGCCGCTTACCGGATACTACGGCGCGGCCACCTTTCCCAAGGAGCAAATGCTTGCTGAAGCCACGGCAAGTTGTGAGCGGATTCTTGCTGCAGCGAAGGCCAGCGGCAAGCGAGTCTGCTATGCCGAGAACTGGGTTTATGCTCCGGCGATTCAGAAGGAACGCGAGATCATCGAGAAGAGTGGCGGCCAGATACTTCGCATCATGGGAGAGGAGTCGCATAGCGGGTCACACTCTCCCTACTACGGCCGATGGAAATTCTCCGGTGGTGGATCGCTGGTCGGGAAGGGATGCCATCCGGTGAGCGCAGCGCTTTATCTGAAGCGGGTCGAGGGCGAATCGCGAGATGGCAAACCCATTCGGCCGGCCACGGTAAGCTGCCGCACGCATGAGATTACGCGGCTTCCCAATTTTCGCGATGAAGGCTTTCTGCGCACTGGCTACGATGACATTGAGGACTACGCCCAGATTCACATCACCTTCACCGACGGAATGGTCGCGGATATTTTCTCATCGGAACTGGTCATGGGCGGCGTTGCCAACTGGCTGGAGGTGTTTTGCAACAATCACCGTACCCGATGCAATCTAAATCCGGTCGATGCGCTGGAAACCTTTAATCCCAGGGAAGACATACTGAAAGATGTGTATGTCGTAGAGAAAACCAGCACCAAGCAGGGTTGGAGCAAGCCGGCGCCGGATGAGGGTTGGCAGCATGGGTATCCACAAGAGTTCCAGGACTTCATGGAGAGCATCTACCACGATCGCGAACCTCTCTCAGGAATAGAGCTTGGCGCGAGACACCATCGCGACGCTTTATCCGGCTATCTGTCAGTGGAGCGGCACGGGGCCGAGGTTGCAGTGCCCTCCTAGGTTGCCGATTGAGAGAACCGCAGGTCCCTCCACTCCGCTGCGCTCCGGTCGGGATGACAAATTGGTTTGAGTACCAGCATCCTGCCACTCAAACCAATTCGTGGCAATCAAGCCAATTTGTCATCCCGACCGGAGCGCAGCGGAGTGGAGGGACCTGCGGTCTCTTTCCCCAACAGCAAGCCGTCGTTTTGCTGTAAGGAAAGTGTTGGGCTTGGTCTCAGCGCCACGCAGCGATCTGCGCCGAGACACGCGCAACCGCAAAGCTCACGCCCTTAAGGTTGCGCTCCCGGGGCACTCCCGGAATGTCGCGCGGAAAGGGAGGAGCGGTGTAAACGAGCTTTCCATAGCGATGATCAACCTGGTACTCATCCGCCTCCATCACGCCGATGACACCCTCCAGCGACCCTGGCAGCGCCGCTGCGCCACTCATCTCCAGCGCGGAAACGATCACCGCCCCGGCTTGCCGGGTTCTGGCGACTGCATCTTCAAAGGCACTGCGATGCTCGGTGTTGAGGGTTCCCAGGCTTAGATTAATGACCTGGATATCATGCTCCAGGCACCAGTCGATGGCGCGGATGACAACCGGCAGGCTGGTAGCCAGCTTACGGTCGAAGATCTTGACCGCGACCAGATCCGCTTCCGGATTTAGATGATGGATGATTGCGGCAACGGCGGTACCGTGACCAAGGGTATCTTCATAGCCGGAGATCGCTCCGTTCGGGGTGATGGTGATGCCGTCGACGATCTTTCCCACATGGGGATGTGTGCGGCATACCCCACTGTCCAAAACGCCGATGCGCACAGGTAGGCTCATGCGGTTACCCGCGCTGATTCGAGCACGCACCCGTCCTCGAGGACGACGACCATATCAGCCAATTCGGCGAGCGACATGCGATGGGTGATCAGGATCGAAGTGCGCCCTTGCAAGACGTTCATCAGTTCACCGGTGACCGCGGCCTCTGAAGCAGAATCGAGTGCGGAGGTGGGTTCATCCAGAATCAGTATTCTGGGATCGCGCAGCAAAGCACGCGCTAAAGCGATTCTTTGCCGTTCGCCGACTGAGAGCGTGAGGCCGCGCTCGCCGAGGATGGTCTCGTAACCATTCGGCAGAGACTGAATGAAGGTATCAATTGCCGCCGCCGCGGCACAGTTGCGAATTTCCTCCAAGGTCGCCTCTGGCCGCCCATAGGCGATGTTCTCGCGAATGCTGGCGCGGAAGAAATAGGGTGTTTGCTCGACCATGGCAATCTGCCGTCGCAGATCTTCCAGCCGCAGTTCACGGATATCCTGGCCATCGATAGCGATCATCCCGGACTCCACGTCGTGGAAACGCAGGAGCAAATCTGCCAGAGTCGACTTTCCCACGCCGCTGGCGCCGACAATGGCGCACATCTGGCCAGCGGGAATGGTGAAGGAGACATCGCGCAGCACCGGGACATCGTGACCATATTGAAAGCGAACCTTGTCAAACGTGATCGCATGTCTCACGCAAGGCAAGGGAAGTGGATCCGCAACCTCCTTCACCTCCACCGGCACATCCATCACTTCGAAGACGCGCCCCAGGGAAACCCCGCCGGTGAGCAGGTTGGTATAGATACCCAACAGGTTCTGCACCGGAGAGAGCAGCTTGAGATGGTAGGCCATGAAAGCGACCAGGCCGCCGACGGTCAGCTGCTGGGCGATGACCAGCTTGCCTCCGTAAAGAAAGACGATGGCTGTCGAAAGCGTGAGCACCGTGCTGGGCATAGCGCTGGCCAGGAACGACAGCACCTGCATCGAAAGCAACGAGCGGATAAAGCTGGAATTGTATTCGCGAAAGCGCTCCGCCTCGAACTTTTCCGTTGCCGAGGCGACGATCAGGCGCATGCCCAGCAGGCTTTCGATGAGAAAGCTGCCTAGATCGGAACTCCGCTGGCGCAGGTCCGCAGTCTGCACTGTCAACCGCCCCTGGTAGTGCCGCAAAGCAAAGATGCCTACCGGCAGCAAGGCCACGCTGGCGAGCATCAATCGCCAGTTGAGCCAGGACATGATCGCAATACTGCCCACCAGAAATAGCAGGTTGGAGAGGACGGAGAGCAGAGTGTCCGAGCACACGCGCTGCACTTCGCCGATATCGTTGTTAATTCTGGAGACGATGTCGCCCAGCTTCTTATGGGTGAAATAACGCGGCGAGAGCTGCTGCAGGTGGCGATACACCGCCAGCCGCATATCGAAGAGGCTTTCCGCGGAAAGCCGCACGTAGAAATAACTGGAAGCGATGTTGAGAACAAAACCGACAATGGTCACGACGACCATCGCGATGGCAATCATAGTAAGCGCGTGCAGATTGCGCCGTAGCAGCGCGTCATCGATCAACAAGCGCGAGATATAAGGCTGAACCAGGCCGACCGCTGTTGAAAACAGCCCCAGCAGCATAACCGCAAGCAGTCCGCGCCAATAAGGAACGACATAGGCGAGTGCCCGCTTATATTGCGCGAAAGGGGATCTTCATCCACGCGCTCTACGCGGACCCCTTAAGAGGCAACACGATCAGGTTCGACGTAGTGTCTCCTTCGAGGTTGATGGTGTGCAGCAGCTCCAGTGTTTTCGCGTCGTACAGCTCGATCTCGAAGCCGGCGTTATAAATCATTAGCTTGGAGCCATCGGCGGTCATGCCAAAGGCCAGACGCGTTCGGCCGAGAAACTGCCGCCGGTTAATGATCTTCTTGGTCTTCATATCGAAGACCCAAAATTCCGTAACCCGGTCGCCGTGGGTTCCATAGACAGAAACCGTGTAGCCCAGCTTTCTATCGGGCGTCAGCATCAGCGGTTCCATCTCTTCGGCCGCGGGGCCCACAGGAGTCAGATCGTAGGTCATGTTAGCCAGATCGAGCTCCGCGATGCCGAAGATCCGGCGATGCACGTAAGGATCAGACGAATCAAAGATGCCGATTACCTTGCCGGGGGGCTCGTTGGGATCGTTGACCAGGCCGGCAAACGAGCCGTCGGTCGAGGGGTCGGTTGGTTTCGAGAGCTCGATCTTCTTGACGAACTTGAAATCGCTGGTATTGAAAACCATGATGCTGTCGCGGAAGAGATAGAGCAGCTTCCCATCCGGAGAAACCCGGATGGTGTTGCGATAGCCCGCGGGTGGCGGTTCATCTTTCGGATAAGGAACGATCCTCGTGATTTTGCGGGCTGCAAGGCTGATCTCGATGATCTGCGGCGGATCGATCTCGTAGTGATCGATTTTCTTGATGACCGGCGTAGCAAACGAGTAGAGGAACTTCCCCGTTGGATCGATGGCGAAGCCGCTCAGGCGATAGTTGGTGTTGGAGGTGTTCAGGGGGAAGGTATCGAGAACCTTGTGGGTCGCAAGGTCAATGGAAACGATGGAGTTGTCCTTTAGCGTCGAGGCATACAGGATCTTGTTGTCCGGCGAGAGAACCAAGGTTCTTACAATGTCGGTCGGCAGGTCGATCTTATCCAGAATCTTTCCCTGTACCGAATCCATGACCAGCACGGTGTGCGGCCAGACTCCGAGGTACATCAGCTGGGTGCCTGCACTCGCAGGGGAAGCGGAAGCAGCAAAGCTCGCAGCGGCCCAAAGCGAGAGACCCAGGAAGGCGAAAACAGCGCGCATGAAGTTCCTCCAGGTGAAGATGCTAGGGAAATACGATGTCCACGTTGCGCCAATCTTTGGTGGCTGAAGCGCACTTGCTGGTCCAGTCGGGGGAGTTGTTGAGATGGTCAGGAACCTGGGCCGGCCAGAAGCAGGTTGCGTAGCAATCGTAGATATCGCGTTCCACTGGCTGGCATAGTCCTGCTGTACCGCCGGCCGAGTCGGTCTCCCACCCAGGCGAAAAAATGATGGTGCATCCCATGGGGACGTGGACCTTCGGCGTGGACGAGCCCGGAGCCTGTAAGGCCACGATGTCTTCCTTCAACGCCTCCGCATTGCGCTCGATACGCTGCGCCTTTTGATTAACGGCTCGGAGATGCTTCATGAAGCCTTCCTTTCAGTGAAGTGATCGAGGAACGAGGGATTTTGCGCAGCGATGGTTCCATATACTTCCAGGCACTTATTAGTCCAGGTGCGGATCCAATCGCAATAGTGGAGGTTGGCATGGCCGGTATCCCCATAGCGAACAAATGCCTCGTGATGGCAGCCGCCGGCACAAAGCGGCCTCGCCCAACATTCATGGCAGTCGTACTTGGTATCAATATTTCCCCGGGTAAGAAAAGCGTTCTGCTTTTCTCTATCCATCCCGGTGGCCACATTACCAAGAACATGTTCGTCGGAGTCGACAAAGCGATGGCAGGGCGCGATATCCCCGGATGGACCGACACCAACCATCCCCAGTCCTGCGCCGCAAGGGAGGGACTTATTGACTCCCTGGTGCAGCTCGGAAAGGGTATCGCTTACGTTGGAAAAACCGTGGTGCTCCCCCCGTAGAGCGTACTCAAGATACTCATCCGCCAGCTCGCTGAACTGCTCCAGAACACTATCCATTCCCGGTTCGTTGATGGAGTAAAGACGGTTTGGGGAAGTGGTCACCGGGGCAAAGCCGACTTCGTAGAAGCCGAGTTCGTGCTTCAGGTGCTGATAGATCTTTCTTACGTCCATCGCCCCCGAGGTCATGGTGACGCGGGCGGCAATCGGGCGGGTCTTATGCTTCGCCAGAAGGTTCTGCACCTTAGGTTTGATGATGTCGTAGCTGCCGCGGCCATTGGCGAAGACGCGAAACTTGTCCTGCATCTCTTTCGGCCCGTCCATGCTCACCGTAACGCCGATGGCATTCTCGGCCAGGTACTCGATGATGGCGGGTGTAAGCAGTGTTGCGTTCGTGGTCAGGCTGAAATCAAGCTTGACCTGCAGCTCCTCGGCCCTGGCTCGCGAGTATTCGACGACCCGCTTGAGCAGGGGAAAATTCATCAGTGTCTCCCCGCCGAAGAAAGTAATGTGGACGCTCTTTCTTCCCTGCGATTCGGCAAAAAGGTACTCGACAGAACTTTTCGCCGTCTCCCATTCCATGAATTTCGGTTTGCCTTCGGGGGTCGCGACCTTATCCTCACCGAACTCGTAACAGTACTGGCAGGAGAGATTGCACTGGTTGGTCACGTTCAGGACGATCGTCTGCAACGGAAATGTCTCTGGCAGCGGCTCGGATTTTGTGTACTCTTTTTCTCCGTTCCGGATCGCCTTTACCTCGCGCAGCTCGTCGATGCAGTCTTCGACCTCGTTCGAAGCGTAACCATCGCCGCACAGGCCTGCCACAAGATCCTCACGGCTGAGCGGGGTCTGATCCAGCCTTTGCAGAATCTCGGTCGTCATTCCGTCGAGCGCCACTATGCCGCCGCTGGGGACGAGATAGAGAAATTCCTGTCCCGCACCTTGAAACCTGTGAAACTCACCTAAGGAGTACGTGGTCACTGTGATACCTCCGGCTGATCCCAGGAGATGTACTGCGGCACGGCAACCACCAGGTAGCTTCTCCCCTTTAACGGGGCCACTCCGTCGGTTTTGTAAGTCGCAGTAATCCAAACATCTCCGTAGTTGTTGCGCATCGACCTGCGTTCTGGCCGAGAAGTAGCCCGGGCATCTCACCGACGGCGATCATCGGATCGAGTCGGTCGACTCCGGCTGGCTGTTCCTGCTCCCCCGCGACGCGACGATGCGTATCTATGGCGATGCCTTACCGGCCAACCTGACCGTGAGCGATGTGGATCTTGGTCCCGGAGTCAAGGTCACCAAGATCATGGCTGGCTCGCCTGCGGCGCTGCGGCCATCGGTTTCGACCCACTCTGCGGTGAGGGCACTGGCAATGCCGCACGCCAGGCCTATCTGGCTACAGCGATCATTGCCGCCGTCCGCAACGGGGAGCCGCTGGAGGATCTGCTGGCACACTACGCGTCGCGGCAGATGCACGGGTTTCTTCGCCATCTGCAGATATGCGTCGGCTTTTATAAAAGCGGCGGTTCGGGGGCATTCTGGCAGTCAGAAGCAGCAATGCTCCAGCAGGGAATCGAGTGGGCTGGGCAGGTTCTCAAGGAACGAGCGAAACCGCCAACCCATCGCTTGGTTGGAGGACAACTGGAACCAATTCGTACATAGGACGGTTCCTATTAGGTTCTGCTATGACACAGTCTTGAAGTGACGGCTGAGAATCAATCTTGTCCAAATTAGCTCTTTTCGATCGTCCCTCTGGAGCACTCGCTGAAACCCAAATGGCGACGCCTGTGATTCTTTCAGCCACTAGCCAATTCCTCCTGGAAGCACTACCCCACCCTTGTCATCCCGAGAGGTTGTGACTTTTTTCATTTTTGTGTTTTTGCACAGCCACCCAGAATGTTTTTCAAACTCCCCACAAGGCCGTCATCCTGAGAGCTTGTGACTTTTTGATCTTTTCGTGTTGTTTGCACCCGACCACATGTTTTTCAATCCCCTCCAGAAAGGCGTCATCCTGAGCGAAGCGCCTCGCAGATCTATCGCATAACAGAGGGTTTTATGGCGCGCAGTCGAAGGACCCCGGCGATGCTTGTTGGCAGATGCTCTTCGGAGCTTTCCGGCCACAGACCACAAGGGAAATTAAAAAAGTCACAGCCTCTGAGCGAAGCGCCTCGCAGATCTATTGCTAACAGAGGGTTTATGGCGCGGAGTCGAAGGACCCCGAGGATGCTTGTTGGCCGATGCTCTTCAGAGCTTTCCGGACACCAAAACCTGAAAGAAATTAAAAAAGTCACAACCTCCGACCGGAGCGGACCCGGATTTCCTACCTCGCGGCACCCACCAACGACCACGTTTGCGGCTTTCCGTAAAGAAAGCCGCATGAAGTTTGCCAACGCCACCAATCTCGACTGGAAATGCGGGGTAGCGTAGCGGAGGGACCTGCTGTGCGCCCTTCCCGAACGCAACTGCGCAAGTGAGTCACCTGCAAATCAAGCCCGATTCGTTCGCTGTCCAAATTGGACCATCAAAAAAACCTAATTTGGACAAGACTGGCTGAGGTTGCCCCAGAACACGCGTCCGACGACAGTCCTGGGGCAACCTGGAATTTAGACGCGTTCGATGACCACGGTCTCGATCGTTACCGGCTTGTTCGGCTTGTCTTGTGAATTGCGGGGCACCTTGGAGATCTTCTCCACCACGTCGTACCCTTCCACAACTTCGCCGAAAACGGTGTGCTTGCCGGTGAGCCATTGGGTCGGTGCGACGGTGATAAAGAATTGCGATCCGTTGGTGTTGGGGCCGGCGTTGGCCATGGCCAGCTTGCCCGGCGCATTGAGACTGTGAGGCGAGCCCTTGGTCTCATCTGCAAATTTATAGCCTGGACCACCCATGCCGTTGCCCGCTGGATCGCCGCCCTGAATCATGAAGTCGGGAATCACGCGGTGAAAAATCGTGCCGTCGTAAAGCTTGTTGTTGCTCTTCTTGCCGCCGATGGGGTGGGTCCACTCCCGTTTACCCTCGGCGAGCTCGACAAAGTTTTCTACCGTCTTGGGCGCGTCTTTCTCGAAGAGGCGGCAGACGATCTTACCTTCACTGGTGTTGATGACGGCATAGGTTCCTGGATCACGGGACATGAAGAACTCCTGGTGTTGGTTTAGTTTTAGTTGGGAATTGGGGGCGCTGCGGGAGCGCTCGCAGGCGCTACAGGAGCAGGCACCGCAGGAGCAGGGGGCAAGGGCTGACCCTCCTGCACGATGGTCACCTTGATGAGCGTGACCGGCTGCAGCGGCTTGTCGTCTGGGTCGCGCTGCACCCGCGCGATCGCTGATACTACCGAGAGGCTGGCCTGGTCGCACTGACCAAAGATGGTGTGCTTCTGGTTGAGATGCGTCGTGGGCACCTCAGTGATAAAGAATTGCGATCCGTTTGTGTGTGGGCCGGAATTGGCCATCGCCAGACGCCCGGGTACATCGAAATTCAGGTTGGGATCGAATTCATCTTCGAACATATATCCCGGGTCGCCGGTCCCCGTGGCCGTAGGATCGCCGCCCTGAATCATGAAGTCGGGAATCACGCGATGAAAGGTCGTACCGTTGTAAAACGGCTTGCCGGTCATCTTCTCCTTGCTTACGGGGTCCGTCCATGGCTTGGTGCCTTGGGCCAGGCCAATAAAGTTCGCGACCGTAATAGGCGCCTGCTTGTCAAAAAGCCTGCAGGTTATGCGACCCATGCTGGTATCGAGCACTGCCGTGGGCCCCGTTGGTTCCACCGTGGGCGGGATCTGGCTGGTGGGCGTATCTGGCAACTCATTCGCAGGAGTCTGGGGGGGAGGGGTCTGAGCCGGGGGCGTCTGCGTCGGAGTGGACTGCTGAGCGATTGCAAAGACGGCCGAAAAGAGCAGCAAAACTACGTAGCGGTGTAGGAATTTCATTGATCGTTCCATTCCCAGACTACAGGCGGCAGCTACTTCTTGTCGAAGGGCTGTTTCTCGGTAATGCGCGGGCGGCTCTCAGACTGGAGCTGCTTCGAAACCTCCTGAACCTTGGCAAAAACCCGCAGGAAGTTGCCGCCCAGGATCTTATGCATATCCTCTGCGCTGTAGCCGCGCGCCATAAGCGCCTGGGTGATTTTGGGCAGGTCGGCAGCGGAATCCATCCCTTCCGGGCTTGACGGGATGCCATCAAAGTCAGACCCGAGGCCTACGTGGTCGATACCGGCAATCTTGGCGATGTGGTCAATGTGATCGATTAACACGCTGAGCGGCGGCCGGGGGATCTTTGCCGTATACGATTTCTCAATCTGCTCTGCAAGCTCGTTGGGAACAGGCTTGCCTTCTGCCAGAAGCTTCGCTTTTGCCTCAGCAACGGCCTGGTCAACCGCGGGCTGCTGCGCCTTCACCGCCAGGCGGTATTCGTTGCTGAGAAAGCTGGAGTAGAAGTTCACCATCACCACCCCGCCGTACTGGCCCACGGCGCGCAGCATATCGTCAGTCATATTGCGCGGCGAGTCGCACAGAGCACGCGCCGAGGAGTGGGAGGCGATCACCGGAGCGCGGCTGATAATGAGCGTGCGATAAAAGGTCTTGTCGGAGACGTGCGAAACATCCACCATCATGCCCAGGCGATTCATCTCGTAGACCACGTCTTTGCCAAAGTCACTGAGGCCGTCTTTGGTGTGGGGAACCTTGGGGTCGTCAATATCTCCTGAGGAGTCGGCCCAGCCATTGGAGTTGCTCCAGGTCAGCGTCATGTAACGCACGCCGAGGCGGTAATAGTCACGCAGCAGGCCGAGGCTGTTCTCGATGGAGTGCCCGCCCTCAATTCCCATAAGCGCTGCCAGCTTGTGCTCGCGATGGGCGGCGATAATGTCTTCGGGAGAGAAAGCCATCCGCATTTCTTGCGGATGTTTGGCTGCCTGTTGGTAGACGGCGTCAATCAACTCCAGCGTGCGCCGGGCGTCGTGCCCCGTGTATGCGGCCGGGTCTACCCAGATGGAGAAGAACTCCGCTCCCAGATTGCCTTCGCGCGCCGATTCAAAGTTGACGTAGCCGCCCTTGAGCGGTTCGCTCAGGTCGTAACCTTCGTCGAGCATCCGCTGGGTGGTGTCGGCGTGGGTGTCAATGACAATGGCGGATTTGTGTACGGCAAGCGGGTCTGTCTTTTTGGTCACGGCAGGAGTCTTCGAGGTGGTTTGCGCTGCGAGCGGGAGAGTGGCGGCGAACAGAATAAAGGCGCGCGAGATATTCATGAGGATTCGGGCTTAGTGTAAGCCATTTCCTGGGGACCCACTACTCCTCCGCATTGGTCGAGCTGAACTTCGCTCCCGTGCTCCACTCGGTAAAGGGGTGGATGGTGGTCCCAAGTTCGTCGCGACGATTGATGCTGGCGCGGAGATAGTCGCGGTTCATCACCGCAATCACCTCTAGCTGAATCTCCTTGGGGCAAACGCCGGTGCACTCGCCGATATTGGTGCAGCTGCCAAAGGCCTCGGCGTTCATCTGCGCAACCATGCCCAGGGCACGGCGGTCGCGTTCGGGCTTGCCTTGAGGCAGGATGCTGAGGTGGGCGATCTTGGCTCCCGTGAAGAGCGCGGAGGAGGCATTCGGGCAGGCGGCGACGCAGGCTCCGCAACCGATGCAGGCGGCGGCATCCATCGCGCGGTCAGCCAGGTCTTTGCCGATGAGATGGGTGTTGCCGTCCGTCGCGTTCCCGGTGGAAACGGAGATGTAGCCGCCCGAGGCAATGATGCGGTCGAAAGACCGGCGATCGACGACCAGATCTTTGATCAGAGGAAAGGCCGCTGCCCGCCAGGGCTCGATGACCAGCTCCTGTCCATCTTTGAAGTGGCGCATGGTCAACTGGCAGACGGTGGTGGCCGGCATGGGTCCATGGGCGATGCCATTGATCATGAAGCCGCAAGAGCCGCAGATGCCTTCGCGGCAATCGTGTTCGAAGGCCACCGGCTCCTCGCCCTTTTCGATCAGATTCTCGTTGAGCACGTCGATGACTTCGAGCATCGACATCTCCGCATTTTCAATCTCGACCGGGTAGCTGACGAACTTGCCCGCTTCCTTACGATTCTTCTGGCGCCAGATTTTTAACGTTAGCTTCATTTACTTGTAGCTCCTCTGGCTGGGGTGAACGTAGTGGAATTCCAAAGGCTCTTTGGTCAGCGTGGGCGGGTTGCCGGGGCCGCGATAATCCCAGGCCGCGACGTAGGAGTAATGCTCGTCGTCACGTTGGGCCTCGCCTTCGGGTGTCTGATATTCCTCCCGGAAGTGACCGCCGCAGGATTCATTGCGGTCGAGGGCGTCGATGCACATGAGCTCAGCGAGCTCGAAGAAGTCAGCCACGCGGCCGGCCTTCTCCAGGCTCTGATTCAAATCTTCGCCGCTGCCCGGGACGTTGACATTCTTCCAGTACTCCTCCTGCAGGGTGCGGATCTGGCCGATGGCGAATTGCAAACCCTCGGCTGTGCGCGACATTCCACAGAAGTCCCACACGATCTTGCCCAGCTCGCGGTGGAAGGAGTCCACGGTGCGTTTGCCTTTGATGGAGAGCAGCAACTCGATGGTCTGCTTAACGCAGGCCACGGCTTGCTTTACTTCAGGCGCGGTATCGAGCACGGCGGGGAATTTGTTCGTCGCGAGGTAGTTGCCCACGGTGTAGGGAACGATGAAGTAGCCGTCGGAGAGCCCTTGCATCAGCGCGCTGGCCCCCAGGCGGTTGGCGCCGTGGTCGGAGAAGTTGGCTTCGCCAACCACAAACAGGCCGGGGATGGTGCTCTGCAAGTTGTAGTCGACCCACAGTCCACCCATGGTGTAGTGGATGGCGGGATAAATGCGCATTGGGACTTTGTACGGATCCTCGTCGGTGATGCGCTGGTACATTTCGAAGAGGTTGTCGTAGCGGTCGCGGATGGTGTTCTCGCCCAGGCGCCTGATGGCGTCGGTAAAGTCGAGGTAGACACCGAGTCCGGTCTCGCCCACACCGCGGCCTTCATCGCAGACAGCCTTGGCGTTGCGCGAGGCTACGTCGCGCGGCACCAGGTTCCCGAAGCTGGGATAGCGGCGTTCCAGGTAGTAGTCGCGCTCGGCTTCGGGGATCTGGTCCGGCGAGCGTTTGTCCCCCTTTTTGAGCGGCACCCATATGCGGCCGTCGTTGCGCAGCGATTCGCTCATCAGCGTGAGCTTGGATTGATACTCTCCGGAGACCGGGATGCACGTGGGGTGGATCTGGGTGTAGCAAGGGTTAGCAAAGAGCGCTCCCCGCTTGTGTGCGCGCCAGATGGCGGTGACGTTCGAACCCTTGGCGTTGGTGGAGAGATAGTAGACGTTGCCGTATCCACCCGTGCCCAGGATGACGGCATCGGCAAAGTGGGTGGTGATGGCGCCGGTCACCAGGTGACGGGCGACGATGCCGCGGGCCTTGCCATCGACCACGATCAGGTCGAGCATCTCTGTGCGCTCATGCATCCTCACGGTGCCGGCATGGATCTGCCGTTCGAGCGCCTGGTAGGCGCCCAGTAGCAATTGTTGACCGGTCTGCCCGCGGGCGTAGAAGGTGCGCGAGACCTGCGCGCCGCCGAAGGAGCGGTTAGTGAGGGCGCCGCCATATTCGCGAGCGAAGGGAACTCCCTGGGCTACGCACTGATCGATGATGTGGACGCTGTTTTCCGCCAGGCGATAGACGTTGGACTCGCGGGCGCGGAAGTCTCCGCCTTTGATGGTGTCGTAGAAGAGGCGGTAAATGCTGTCGCCGTCGTTTTGATAGTTCTTGGCGGCGTTGATGCCGCCCTGGGCAGCGATGGAGTGCGCGCGGCGCGGCGAATCCTGAAAGCAGAAGCACTGGACCTTGTAGCCAAGCTCGCCCAGGGTGGCGGAAGCAGAGGCTCCCGCAAGCCCGGATCCGACAACGATGATGGAGTGCTTCCGCTTATTCGCGGGATTAACCAGCTTGACGTCGAAACGAGCCTGTTCCCACGCGTGCTCGATCGGGCCCGTGGGTGACTTGGAATCAAGATTCATCTATTTCACCAGCCCCAGGAAGACGCTTATCGGAATGGAGATGTAGCCGAGGACGATCAGCAGCGCGATGACAAACGCCGCTTTCTTGTATGCGGCAGTGTATTTCGGCTGGTGGATGCCGAGTGATTGGAACATGCTCCACAGGCCGTGGCGCAGGTGGAGACCTAAAAGGCTGATGGCGACAATGTAAGAGAGAGAGACCCACCAGACCTGAAAGCCGGAGACCACGTTGTGGTAGACATCGCCCTCAATGTACGCGGCCCCGGGATGAATATAGCCGGCGGTCAGGTGCAGGAGGTGAAAGATGATGAAGGCCAGGACGATGGGGCCGGACCAGTACATCGTCCTCGAGGCGTAGGAGGAGGCGATGGCCTGCTTGCGCGAATACCCGATCGGGCGGGCGCGCTTCTTGCGCAGGGCCAGTTGCACCGTGGCGATGATGTGCAGCGCGATGCAAATCAGCAGGATGATGCGCACCGGCCAAAGCAGTTCTCCGATGCTGTGCAGAAAAGCTCCATAGGCATTCAGCTTTGCCGGGCCTTCAAAGACCTGAAGGTTGCCCGCCAGGTGTCCGATCACGAACCCGAAGAGGATGATGCCCGTGACCGCCATTACGATCTTCTTGCCGACGGTCGAGGCCCAGAAGCCGGGCGCCCGATTGTCCCGCGGAACGGCTGCAATTGTGCTCATTTGATTTCTTTCCGATGGCTCAGGAGGTGCCGCAACTGAATCCGACCCAACCCTCTATTATTGGTGCGCGATGGAAGCAGCGTCAAGGTTTGGGCGAGCGCGAAGGGCTAGTCCGATTTGTCCCAGGAGAGAATTTAGGCCAGGAGTTCCAGTAAGGCGCGAAAAGCCTGCCCCCTGTGGCTGAGCGCCCACTTGGTCTGGTCGTCCATTTCGGCCATGGTGCATGCGCGGGCGGGCAGATAAAAGAGGGGATCGTATCCGAAACCGTTACTTCCTCGAGGAGCGGTGAGGATGCGGCCTTCAACCGTGCCCTGCGCGCTCAGCAAAACGGCTCCATCCCGGGCGGCAGCCAGCACACACTGATAGCGAGCGCCGCGATCGCTATCAGGGACGCGAGCGAGTTCTTGCAACAGGAAGAGATTGTTGTTGCCATCAATAGTGGCATCGGCATGGAAGCCGGCATCGGCGGCGTAGCGGGCGGAGCGAACGCCTGGAGCACCCTGGAGCGCGTCAACCTCCAGTCCGGAGTCGTCCGCCAGTACAATCTCACCGGGCAAAAACCGGCTGTAGTAGATCGCCTTCTCACGGGCGATGTCTTTGAAGGTTGGGGCGTCTTCTCGCTGGGGCCTCAATCGCGGCGAGCCCGGGCAGTGGAAGAATGCGGGTGTCATGGGCTGCGGCCGCGACGGCAAAGTCTCGCAGCTTGCCGGGGTTGGTGCTGGCGACGTAGAGAGTGCGGGTCATCAGTAGAGAGGGCCTGGCATTTTCACTTCTGGTGTATACCAGGCAACCGTTCACGACGCCGCTTTTCCTCAAGAAAAGCCGCGCCTCGCTGAACTTTAGTGTGCAGAGTAGAAGTGAAAATGCCTAACGGACAATCTTCACAGCGGGGCTGCGGGCCGCAGTGTCGCTTGCCCACGACGACTACCAGGGCGTGGAATTCATTCAAGAGAGGCAAGCGAAATTCCGGCGGGTCGTGGGCAAATGCAGCATCCACCAACCGTTGTACTTCAGCATATTTCTGTTTCCGGGGGGCGAGCCCGTGACGGTCGGCGATGCGGCGCAGATACTCATCTACCACCGGAACGGGGTGAAGCAGAGTGTAGAGCAGAATGGCATCGGCGGTCTCTTCTCCCACGCCAGGCCGCGCCAGCAGTTGCCTCCGCACCAAGCTGGTCGGTTTCCCCGCCAGCCGCTCGAGCGAGGAGTCGTGCTCGCGATCGACAAAAGCAACGAAAGCCTTGATGGCCGCGGCCTTGCGCACCATGTACCCCGAAGGTCGAATGAGAGTACGCAGCTCTTCTACTGGAATCGAGCGAAGGCCTTCAAGATTCATCACCCCATGCGCGACCAGGTTGGCAATGGAGCGCTCGACCGCCCGCCACGAGGTGTTCTGGGTGAGGTAAGCGCCGGCGATCACCTCCAGTGGGGTCTGCGCCGGCCACCACTGCTGGGGGCCATAGGTAGCCATGAGCTGGTCGTGGAAATTGCGCAGCCTTCGGGCCGCAGTGTGTTTGGTCATGGCTTCGGCTTCTGCTGCAAATGTTTTTTCCAGCCCAGCAGCTTGGCCTGCAGGGCCTCGGCTTCCGCCTCAGCGATCAAGCCCTTGTGTTGATACAGGATGGAGAGGCTGGTATGGGCCAGCACTTCATCGGGATCCAGTTGCAACAGCCGCTGCGCTATTTCGATGGCGGCGTCGAGCTCACCCTGCTCCTGCAGCGCGCGAATGAGCCCGTGCATGGCATCGAGCATTCCGGGGTCCACTTCGAGGCAATCACGGAGCTTCTGGGCGGCGCCGGCCGCATCGCCTTCCGCGAGCCGGTCGAGCCCCGCATGGTAGAGATCTTCAGCGGTTGAGGAATGAGGCATGGACGCCTCTTGATGTTAACCGGATTTCCGGCACCGATCGCACTCAAATGCGCGACCTGTCCGCCCAGCTGCGCTGAGCAAACCTATTCCTTACGGACCGAGGTTACGAAGGCAGTGTAACGATCGCCACGCAGTAGCGAAACGCTGTACTCCACCGCAACCTGCTGCACATCGTAAGTGGTTTCGGTGATGATCAAGAGCGCATTGCCGGCCGATGTCTGCAAAATCCCCGCTTCTTCCGGCTGCGCGTTGATAGCTCCAATCACCTCGTCAGCACGTTGCAGGGGCCGCCCGTAAACCCGCTCGATGATGTAATACAGCGATTGGTTGGCCAGATCAAGCTGGTCGATCCCCTGAAATATATGCGCCGGAAGATAGCTGGTGACCAGCGCCACCGGCCTACGGTCGATGAAACGCAGCCGCTTGAGCCGGTAGACCTTCTGCTCTGGCTTCAAACTCAACGCCGCGGCAATCGCCGCTTCCGGAACCTGTTCATCGAGCGACAATACTCGCGCCGAAGGGGTAAGGCCCTTCCGCAGCATCTCTTCGCTGAAGCCTCGCAGCCGCTGAAAATCCCACGGTACCCGCTCACTCCCGATGACCGGTTTCTTGCCCTGCTGGATGATCAGTAATCCCTCATCTCGCAGTTTCTGGAACGCCTGCCGAACCGGCATCTTGCTGATGCCAAGCAAACGGGCAATCTCACCCTCAGAATAGAAGCTCGCCCCTGCGCGCAGACGCCCAATGCGGATCGCATTACGAATTTGTGCCAGGATCTGCTCGTAATAGGGAACAAAGCTGCCCGCATCCAGCGTGATGGCTATATCGGGGCCCACACCTGGCCGTTTCCCCGCGTCCTCCTCTACTAAATACGTCTGTGCCATAACCTTATGATCTTAAGCTTACAGGCTCTGCAACGCTCCCCAGCAGGAGCTGATCCTCCTTGACATAATATGTACATATCATGTTATGTTTATAGGCGCTACGACGGGACCCTACCAATCCATCCTCCTTAGGAGGCCTTATGACTCCCCAGCGCCTGGCTATGCACTTTCGCTCCTCCTTCGCTTTCACGGCACTTTGCATGTTCCTCTTCGCCGGGACCGCAACGGCCTGGTCCCAGGTGGAATCCGGTAGAGTCGTCGGCACGGTGCACGACGCCTCCGGCGCCGCCGTTCCGGATGCGCGCGTGACCGTGGAAAACACGGGCACAGGCATCCGCCACACCGTGACCACAAACAGCACCGGTCAATTCGTGGTCACGCAGCTGCAACCGGGAACGTATACGGCGTACGTCGAACATGAGGGATTTCAGAAGACTGTCGAAGCTCCTTTTCAGCTCACGGTCACGCAGGTGGTCACCCTCGATATCGCGCTCACCGTGGGACAAGTGAGCCAGGTAGTCACCGTTACTGCTTCTGAACCCCTGCTGGAATCGGGAACTTCCTCGGTGGGCCAGGTCATTACTGCGGGTCCCATCACGTCCTTGCCTCTGAATGGCCGCGACTTTATTCAGCTCGCGTATTTGACCCCCGGCGTGAACCAGGGGCCTGCCGGCATTGTGCAACAAGGCTCGATACCGGAGAACGAGCGCGCCAATGGCGCCATCCAGGCCAACGGACTCAACGCTACCAATAACAATTTTTTGCTCGACGGATTCGACAACAATGAGCAGCAGATAGGCTTCGAATTAATTCAGCCCTCCGTCGACGCGATCGCTGAATTCAAGATGCAGACCAGTAGTTTTGCCGCGGATATTGGCAAGGGGGGTGCCGTTGTCAACGTCGCGCTCAAGTCGGGCACCAACCAATTCCACGGAGATGCCTTCGAGTTTGTCCGCAATTCTGCCTTCGACGCCAAAAACTACTTCGATAGCGGATCGGCGCCGATTCCGCCCTTCAAGCAGAATCAGTTCGGCGGGACCCTGGGGGGCCCGATCCTCAAGAATAGAACCTTCTTCTTTGTCGACTACCAGGGCACTCGCATCAACCAGTCGCAAACCGTCATCAGCACGGTGCCCCCGCAAGCCGAACGCACCGGGAACTTCTCTGACCTCCTGACCGGGGTCATTGCACCCAACGGATATGACACGGGACAGATCTACGATCCCGCTACCTACAATCCAGTCACCGGCACCCGCACACCCTTTCCTGGAAATATCATCCCTTCAGCGTCGCTCAATCCGGCTGCTCTCAATGTGGCCGCTCTCTATCCAGCGGCCAATTTGTCCGGCACTGCGAATAACTATTTGTCGAATCCAGCGTTGGTGAATAATCAGGACTCTTTCGACATCCGGGTCGACCACCAGCTCACCAGCAAAGACAGCATCTTCGCCACATTTGAGTATGGCAATGTCAATGAGACTCAGCCCGACCCATTCCCCGGCGAAGCCGGCGGCGGCTCTTTCTCCGGACATATCAGCGATCTTGCGCGTGCCGCCGGCATCAGTGACGTGCATACATTTGCCGCCAACAAGATCAATGAATTCAAAGTTGGCTACATGCGCTACGTGGTGAACGCCATCCCCTTCTTTGCCGGCGAGGACCTCTCCACTCCCATTGGCATCCCCGGCATTTTTGATCCGGAGAATGCCGTGGCTACCGGTGGTCTGCCAAACTTCGCAATCTCCGGCCTCAGTAACCTGGGCAATCAGGACTGGTTCCCCGAGCTGCTACGCGAGAATAACTATCAGTATCTCGACTCCTTTACTTACATCCGCGGCTCCCATTCCTT
This sequence comes from uncultured Acidobacteriaceae bacterium, assembly GCA_963746595.1. GTDB lineage: Bacteria > Acidobacteriota > Terriglobia > Terriglobales > Acidobacteriaceae > PALSA-350. The sequence goes on along the minus strand of CAVVBS010000015.1, from coordinate 928,485 downwards.
TAAGGTGGGCGTCGACATTCGCCGCCGACTGAACGGATTCGATCAGACACAGAATGCGCGCGGCGACTTCAGCTTCGACCAACAGTTCACCGAAGACCTGGTGACCGGCACAGGAGGCGCACCGCTGGCCAGTTTCCTGCTCGGTTATCCAATCTCAGCCGCCCGCTACGGCCAGAAGGGACTCTTCGGCCTCCGCTGGCTGGAACTCGGCGCCTACGCCATGGATGATTACCGCGTGACTCCGCGCTTGACCCTCAACCTGGGTTTGCGCTGGGACCTCTACACTCCTTATGTGGAGCAATACAACCGCCTGGCTAACTTCGACTTTGCCACCGGGGAATTCATTGCGCCCGGCATGCCGGGAGTGAGCCGCACCGGCAACGTAGAAACTCCGTTGAAAAACTTCGCCCCGCGCGTGGGTTTTGCCTGGACGCCGCACAACGGCCCGCTCGCGATTCGCGGCGGCTACGGTATTTTCTATGATCTGCAAGGAACCCAGGGCGATTCCGAACTGCCTTACAATCCCACCGGGCTCTTTTACAGCCAAAGTTTCAACTATCCCGCATCGACGCCCGGACTTCAGCTCTCACAGGGTTTTCCGCCGCCCACCTATCCGACCATCGAAAATCCCTCCGGTGCAGCCAGTGCGGTTCCCTTCCAAAACCCCACGACCTCCATCGAAGAATGGAATCTTAATGTGGAACAGCAGCTGGGAAAGGATTCCCTCTTCCAGATAGCCTATGTAGGCACACACGGTGTGCACCTCTCCTATGTCTACAATCTGAACCAGGCCGTGGAGCCGCTCGACAGCAACTTTGGTCCTGCGCCAAACTATGGGCGCCCTTACTACAACACGGTTCCTGATGTTGCGGCCATTCGCACCAACTCCAACCTGGCCGACTCGATCACGCACCAACTGCAGGCAAAGTTTGAGAAGCGCCTGACCTCCAACTGGAGTACGCTCGCTGCCTACACCTGGCAACATACCATCGGCCAAACAGCTGAGAATGAGTGGGCCGGTCCCCAGGATGTGTACAACCTGCGCGCGGAACGGGGCGATCAGTCGCCTGACTTCCGCAACCAATTCACTTCTGCGTGGTCTTACAACCTGCCCTTCGGTCCGGGCCAGAGGTTCCTGCGCGGCAGCGGCCTGACCAAAATCGTGGCAGGAGGCTGGCAGTCGCAGGGAATCATCGCCTTTTATTCCGGGCAGGCAATCTCTCCCGCTCTTTCTTACGACCCAACCAACACCTCGTCGGGTGCGCCTCGTCCCGACGTGATCGGAAACCCTTATAACTTCACTAATGCCACCGGCGGATCGTGTTCCGGGCAGCAAACCATTTTGTGCTGGTTCAATCCTGGTGCTTACGCGATACCCAGCCTGGCGCCGGGGCAGATCTTCGCCACCACCTTTGGCGATGCGGGTGTAGGTACGTTGCGAGGACCGGCACAATACAACATAGACACCTCCATCTTCAAGGATTTCAAGCTGCACGAATCACTGGACATGCAGTTCCGTGCGGAGGCATTCAACGTGTTCAACCACCCCCAGTTCGCTACTCCGAACCCGTACGTGGATACCAGCCAGGCAGGCACCATCACCAGCACTGTGCACAGTGCCCGCCAACTCCAGTTTGCATTCAAGTTCCTTTTCTAGCGGCTGCAATCGTAGTGGAGAAGAACAAACCCGGGTCTCGAGAGCGAGACCTGGGCCAGCCCCACCCCATGCGGCATAGCATGGAAGCGGGCTCACGCGGCCGCGGTTCCGATTGCTGTTTTGCTTGGAAGGTATAGTTCATGGCTCAATCCAGATACAGAAGAACAACCAGTGGCATGACCCGCTTTCGAGCCATGTCTGTGCTCGTCCTCACCGCCGCCTGTCTTAGCTCCCTAGGCCAGAAGCCTGACAGTACACCGCCTGGATCTGCCGCTGGTAAAGAGCCCGCTCCCTTGGAACCGGTTCGTTTGGACGGCACGTACTTCACTCGTGGAGGACGCCGGTTTATCTCGGTCGGCGTCAATTGGGTGCCGGCGGTCAAGGCAATGCAGTGGCCTTATCAATGGGATCCGGTTTCGATCGAGCACGATTTCGCGAGCATGCACGAACTGGGCATAAACACCGTCCGCCTCGATCTGGTGTGGGCATGGTTCGAGCCTCGACCCGGAGACTATAACCCTGAAGCCTTCCAGCAATTGCATTTCCTGCTGTCGCTGGCCAATCGATACCAGATCTATTTGCAACCACAACTGTTCATTGGTGGCGAGGTGGGAGAGGCTTATTGGGATGTGCCTTACCGCCAGGGAAAAAATCCCTACACCGACCCCGACATGCTGCGTTACCAAACGGACTTTGCCCTGGAGATGGGAAGCCGTTTCGGCAAAGAGAACGCTATCCTCTCATGGGATCTCACCGACGAGCCGCCTTTTTGGATCGTCGAAAACTCGACTACAGACTCGATGGCCATCAACTGGACCCGCCTGATTTCCAACGCCATTCGAAAGCACGATGCAAACCATCTGCTGGTGGTTGGCACCTCTACCCAGGATGTGGATCATGGGCCTTTTCGACCCGACAATCTCACCCCGGAAGTGGACTTCTTCAGCGTTCATCCCTATACCATTTACGAGCCCAAACTCTACCCCGACCCGATGCTCTCAGTACGCGGCACATATGGTTCCGCCTTCGAGACCGCGCTCTCCGCCGGAGCAGGCCATCCTGTGATGATCCAGGAAATTGGTGCCTCCTCGGCGCAGTACGGTCCTGAGCAAATTGCGCAATACGAGCGGGCGAACCTCTATTCAGGCCTGGGTCTGGGCGCGAATGGCTTTCTGCTCTGGTGCTTCACGGATGCCGCGCCTGGGCAATATGCCAAGGTGCCCTACTTGCGCTCCCCGCACGAAACCCAGTTCGGCATCACCACCTGGGATGGGAAAGAGCGCCCCGCCGCTCAGATGCTGAAGGAGTTTGAGGCAGTCACCGGCAAGCTCGATTTAGCTGGAATCGAACCAGCTCCGGCGGAGGCGGGCATCATCGTCCCCAATGAATGGTCAAAGCCTCACGGCGACGAATCGCATTTTGGGCTCACTGGCCCGGAGATCGCTCCCTATACATCAGAGAAAGAAGGGGGGGCCGTGGTGGGCCAACCCCTGCCCGACTTCTCTGAGGCGAATACGCAGTTAACTGGCTCATGGCTGTCGGCATTCATCCTCGCTCGCGAATCCGGCATAAAGGCGGACTTTCCGCGCGAATACTCTTCCTGGAACCGCTATCCCATGCTGTTGCTTCCCGCGCCTCTCACCGGAACCGATCCGATGTTGTCGCATGTCCATTCCGACTTCTGGGAGAAAGCTCGCCAGTATGTCGAGCAGGGTGGAATGGTGTATGCCTCGGTGAGCGGCAACTCCGCCATTCCGAATATGGAGCAATTATTTGGCGCTCGGCTGAAGGATCGAATGCCGGTGCAAGAGGTGACCCTCAAGATGGTCGCTCCTTTGGGATCTTTGCATGCCGGCGATACCTTTCGCTTCGTTCCTGCCTCCGACGGCGCCGACCAGTGGCCGGCTGCGCTTGAGCTTGCCGGGGGCACCGTCATTGCGGTTGACCAGGCGGGGCGCCCGGCGCTGGTGACTAACCAGGTGGGCAAGGGAAAAACTTTGCTGTCCGCTTATCCGATCGAGACTTACCTCGCAGATAAGCCGGTTGCTTTCGAAACAGACGAACCCGCCTTCCGCGTCTACCAGGCATTTCGTGAATGGACGGGCGTGGTTACGCCATTCCGCAGCAGCGAGCCATTGGTCGAAGTATCGTCTCTGGCCGCGGTGGATCATGGCTATGCGGTGCTCGTGAATCATGCGGCCACGGCGAAACATGTCACCATCACATCCGCCAAGCCCCTGCGCAGTGTCGAGAGGCTTGCCCCAAACAGCCACAATACGACCGTGCCCCTAAGCCAAGGCTCATGGACAGTGGACCTGCTTCCGTACGAGGGTGCAATCTTTAGCTGGAAATGAGTAGGTCTGAGAGATCAGGCCAGGAAGGGTCTGTGCGAATGGTAGGAGCAGTTGATATTGGGGGCACAAAAATTGCTGTGGGGCTAGTCGATGAAGCGGGCCATGTGTTGGTGAAGCAAGAAATCCCCACCGACGCTGAAAAGGGTTTCGATGTCGCCATGGAGGCGACGATCGAAGCCCTGAGCGCGCTGCTCAGGTCGACCGGCGGCCCGCTGCAGGGAATCGGCGTCGGCTGCACCGGACCGGTAGATCCCCTGACCGGGGTGCTGGGGGATTTGAATACCTTACCCCTCTGGACTGGCCGCAATCTGGTCGAACACCTGTCTCGCCACTTTGGCGTCTTTGCCGCGGTAGAAAATGACGCCGATGCAGTAGCCTTGGGCGAAGCCCGGTGCGGGGCGGGCAGGGGCAAAGATTCGGTAGTGTGCATTACGATCGGCACCGGCATAGGTGGGGGCGTGATGCTCAACGGCCAGGTCTATCGCGGAGTTCGGGGCAATCATCCCGAACTGGGGCATCAGATCATCGACCCCACTGGCCCACTCTGTACCTGCGGCCAACACGGGTGCTGGGAAAGCCTGGCGAGCGGACCGGCTATGGAGTTGTGGATGCAGGAGAATACTGCTCCGCAGAATGAGCAGAAGCCTCTGACCGCGAAAGAAATCTGCCGGCTTGCGGAAAACGGACATGAGCTGGCCATGCGCGCAGTCCAGCGCGAAGGGCGATACCTGGCCATTGGGATTGCGAATGTCATCACCTGCTTTCTGCCGGAGGTGGTTCTGCTGGAGGAAGCGTCATGAAAAGCGCGCAACTTTTTCTACCGGAGATACGCGCCATGATCGGCGGTTGTCAGATCGTTCCTTCTCATCTGTGCGAGATCTCATTGGTTTCGCTGGGGGATGACGCCGGCCTTATTGGCGCAGCACAGGTTTGGCATCAACACTTCCAGAACACAAGGAGTCTCCTGTGACGGAGAGGGAACCACGCATTATTCAGGGAAGGTACCTCGAAGACATCCTGGCGCAGCCGGCCGCGCTCGAGTCAACGCTACGGGAAATGCAGGATCTTCCTCAGGGACTCACTGCGATAAGAGAGCATCTGCAGGACGGCCGCTTAAAGCGCGTCGTGCTTACCGGCATGGGATCTTCTTTCTACAGCCTTACCCCCCTATACCTCAAGCTGACCAACTACGGATACCAGGTGGTGCAAGTAGAAACCTCGGAGCTGATTCATTACCTGCCGCGCCTTTTGCATCGTGATTCGTTGGTGGTGGCAGTGTCTCAGTCGGGAAGGAGCGCAGAGATCCTCCGCCTGCTTAAGCTGGTAGCGCATCAGGCAACGTTGCTCGCGGTTACAAATACTCCGCGGAGTCCACTGGCCCAGGCGGCAGACGCGGTGGTGCTGACACGCGCCGGGGAAGAATTTTCTGTCTCCTCAAAGACCTATGTATGCACCCTTGCCGTGGTAGAGCTGATCGCTGGGTTTCTATGCGATGAGCAGCATGGTTCGGTGCACCAAGAGCTACTGGCCGCGGTTCCATACGCCGCGTCTTACCTCGAAAGCTGGCAAGAGCATGTGCTTGAACTTGCCCCTCATCTGCAAGGCATGGAGCATTTGTTTTTTGTAGGCCGGGGCGCCTCACTTGCTGCCGCGGGAACGGGTTCGTTGATCACCAAAGAGTCAGTGGGGGTCCATGCTGAAGCCCTGAGCAGCGCTGCTTTTCGCCATGGCCCTATGGAGATACTGGGGGAGAAGACGCTGGTGGGCGTGCTTGAAGGGGCGTCCGTGACAAGGGACCTCAACCAGAAGCTGCTCCGAGACGTAAGCCACAGTCCTGCCAAGGCCTTCTTGATTGGCTACCACGGCGCGCTCGCTTCGCTGCGCATCGCGTCCTCCTCTCCCCGAATTTTGCCCATTCTCGAAGTGCTGCCCTTTGAGATGATGACGCTCGCCCTTGCCTATCTCTCATCTATGGAAGCGGGCGTGTTTCAGCGCGGAACAAAGGTCACCGTCACTGAGTGAAGCCGGGTGTGGGCAAAGTTGGTGAGCGAAGGGAGTTCCTGCATGCGAAGAAGAACCTACATCGTTGGCTTGATCTTCCTGATCTTCTTCATCATGTCGTTTCTGACCAATATTCTGGGTCCGATTGTTCCCGACATCATCAAGAGCTTTCGGGTAAGTCTAGGTGCTGCGGCCTTTCTCCCTTTTTCCTTCTTTGTGGCCTACGGCGTTATGTCCATTCCCGCCGGATTTCTGGTAGAACGGTTTACCGAAAAGCCAGTCATTCTGTCATGCTTTGCTGCCGCCACAGTAGGCGCTCTCAGTTTTGCCGTCTTCCCTTCCTATCCGGTCGCTATTGTCTCGCTCTTTGCCATGGGTGGGAGCATGGCTACTCTGCAGGTAGCCGTCAATCCCTTGCTGCGGGTCAGTGGCGGTGAAGAGCACTTTGCCTTCAATTCCGCATTTGCCCAGCTGGTTTTTGGCAGTGCTTCCTTCCTGAGCCCACTGCTGTACTCCTACATCGTTCTGCACTTTGATGATCGGGCGTACCAGAACTGGTTATTGAGACATCTGCGAACTGTGGTGCCCACCAGCTTAGCCTGGGTATCGATGTATTGGATTTTTGCTGTCTGTACGGCCGCGATGGTGGTGGGACTAGTGCCTGTTCGCTTCCCCGTGGTTGCGCGTACTAAAGAGGAGAAGGCAGGTGCACTGGGTGCCTACCGGCAACTCCTGAGACGGCCGATGGTGTGGCTGTACTTCCTTTGCGTGTTTGCTTACGTCGGGTCTGAACAGGGCACAGCAGACTGGATTTCAAAATTCCTCTCGCAATATCACGGTTACAATCCTTATATTGAGGGCGCAGAAACGGTTTCATGGTTCTGGGGAATGTTGACGGCGGGCTGCTTTGTTGGCATGTTGCTGTTCAAAATTTTCGACAGCCGGCGAGTGCTTGCCGGATTTTCTCTGGGTTCGCTGCTCGCTTTGTCGGTGGCGCTTTTCGGTTCCGGGAGAATGGCGTTGTTCGCTTTCCCTGCCGTCGGTTTCTTCGCATCGATCATGTGGCCAACCATCTCATCGCTGGCACTAAACTCTGTTGCGGAAAGCCAGGGAGCGTTTTCCGGCATTCTTTGCACTGGGATCGTTGGGGGTGCGGTGGTGCCGCTTTTGATTGGCCACCTGGGTGATCGTTTCGGGCTTCGCTCCGGGATGCTGTTCTTGTATTTCACCTTCGGCTGCGTGATGAGCGTGGGCTTTTGGGCGAGACCCCTGATTAAGAATGCAACTGTGCGCCGCAGGCCGGCGACGCCCCAGGGCGCCGTCCGGGTTCAGGGCAAATGAGCAGGACCAGCACACTCGCATCCTGACCCAGCGAGATCCAGCCGCTGGGCTACCGCGATGGCGGCGTCGAACTCACCCTGCTCCGGCCCCTGCACCATCTACACCGTTTGCGGGAGACGCCGTATGCAAAGGGTCGTGAGCAGCAGCAAATAGCGGTGGCAAACACTAAAACGTCGGGCCAAGCGGGTTTCCAATCTTACAGCGCTTACAGCCACACCGGGCGGAGCCTTTGACGGGGAAAATTATCGTACCACGGTGTTCAGAGGGGTGAGATTTTGGTGCCATTCGAGGCTAAAGGTTACGATGAACCAGACAAAAAACGGAGGCTTATTCGAATGAGTTTCATCCTCGCCGATGGCTGGTTGATCACCATGAACGATCGCCGCGAAATCCTGGAGCGGGCCAGCGTTTGTGTACAAAACGACCGCATCGCAGCCATTGGCAGCCGCCAGCAACTGCAGCAGCAATACCCTGAAGCGGAGATCGTGGACTGCAGTGGGCGCATCGTGATGCCCGGGATGGTGAATACCCATACCCATCTGTTCCAGACCCTGCTCAAGGGACTGGGCGACGACATGGTGCTGAAGAAGTGGTTTACCTGCATGACCGGCCCGAGCGCGGTCCATCTTACGGCCGCAGGACGCCCATGCGGCCGCAATGCATGGCTGCGTTGAGTCCATCCGCTCCGGGGTAACCACGGTGGTGGACTTCATGTATGTCCACCCGCAGCCGGGCATGATCACGTCCGTCGTCAATGCTTTCGAGGCGACCGGCATGCGTGGCTTTGTTTGCCGTGGCTTCATCTCCGACGGTGTGCAATATGGCGTTCCGGCAGCACTGCTGGAGCGGCCGCCGGTTGCCTTGGCCGACGCGAAAGAGCAGATACGGCGCTACAACAAGCCGGGAGGACGGGTGCAGGTGGGTCTTGCGCCCAACATGATCTGGGCGGTCGATGAGGAGGGCTACCGGCTGACCCGGAAGCTGGCCGATGAGGAGCATGTGCTCATCACCACCCATGTGGCGGAAACCAATTTCGAATTGGAGACGGCCGCGGCTACTTATGGAATGGACGACACGCAGTTTCTCAGCGACATTGGTTTTCTCGGGCCCGATGTGATCGCTGTGCATTGCGTGCATTGCACGACGGAGGACATCCAGATTCTCCACAAGCACGGGACCAAGGTTTCGCATAATCCGTGCAGCAATATGTACCTGGCGTCGGGCTGCGCGCCTATCCCGGAGATGCTTGCGGCTGGTGTGACGGTGGGTCTGGCCTCCGATGGCCCGGCAAGCAGCAACAATCACAGTCTCTTTCAGGCGATGAAGTTTGCTGCGTTGCAACAGAAGGGCGTGCATCAGGATGCAACCATCATGACGGCGGAAAAGGTGCTGGAGATGGCTACCATCGGTGGCGCTCGTGCTGTTGGCCTGGAAGCCGAGATCGGTTCGATCGAGGTGGGCAAGAAGGCGGATATTGTCGTGCTGGACTACAACAATGCCTTCATGACGCCGATTCATCATCCTGTCTCAGCGATGGTGTACTCGGCGCTGGGTCATGAGGTGACGACCGTGATGATCGACGGACGCTTCGTGATGCGTGATGGGATCGTCGGCACGGTAGATGAGAATGCAGTCAGGCGGCAGGCGCAAGTCAGCGCCGATGCCCTTACCCAGCGCGCCGGGACGGATGAATTCAAGCGGCGGCCGTGGCCGAAATAGAAGAGAAACCGCAGGTCCCTCCACTACGCTTCGCTCCGGTCGGGATGCCAAGGTCTAGAGCTGCGAATCGATCGAGAGTGGGTGCGGATCGAATGAACTGCAGGTCCCTCGGCTACGCTCGGAGGTTGTGACTTTTTTGATCTTTTCGTGGTTTTTGCACCGGACCAGATGGTTTTCAATTCCCTCCAGAAAGGCGTCATCCTGCCTGCCCCGGCGTGCCGTGGGAGCGAAGCGCCTCGCAGATCTATCGCATAGCAGAGGGTTTTATGCGCGCAGTCGAAGAGCCCGTCCTGTGCGTAGCCGAAGGAACCCCGGCGACGCTTGTTGGCAGATGCTCTTCGGAGCTTTCCGGGCACAGACCACAAGGGAAATTAAAAAGTCACAGCCTCCGGGCGGAGCCGAGGGATCTGTAGTGCGCCCCGGCTCCCTCCTCAATCTTTGGAGTAAGGCACCATCAGCGCGGCCGGTTGGATGGCTTTGCCGCCGAACAAACCCGAAATCGCCAGGATGGTGACGATGTAGGGTAACGACTCCAGCAATTGCGGCGGCACCCTCGCCCCTCCCAATTGCAGCGAAAGCTGCAACGCATCGCAAGCGCCAAACACTAGCGCAGCCAGTGCCGCCTTCCCGGGATTCCATCTGCCAAAGATGACGATCCCCAAGGCAATAAACCCCTGCCCCGAAACGATCGATTCGCGAAATAGCCCGATCTGCGCCAGCACCAGGTAGGCGCCGGCCATGCCCGCCGTAGCGCCGCCGATCAGCACTCCTATGTAACGCATGCGGGCGACGGAAATGCCGGCCGCATCCGCAGCGCTGGGATTTTCTCCCGCAGCACGCAGCGCCAGGCCGAAGCGCGTGCGAAACAAGACCACGTGGGCCACCAGAACCAGCCCCAGCGTCAGATAAAGCAGAATCGCCTGGCCAAACAAAACCGGCCCGAGCAAGGGAAGATCGCTCAACCACGGAATATGAAGAGAGGGAAACATGGCCACGCTCGGTCGGACCGGCGGATTCGCCCAGCGCCCGGCGATAGACGGTAGCGGCAATGCCGAGCGCGAGTACGTTGAACACCAGGCCGACCACGACCTGGCTGGCGCGCACAGTGACATACATCCAGGCCAGCAACAAATTGAACAAAATGCCGGTCACCATCGCAGCCAACAGGCTTATCCATACCATGCCGGTTACATAATCGGTGAGGAAGCTGGCCAGCGCACCGAGCAGGATCGTGCCTTCGATACCCACATTCAGCACCCCGGAGCACTCGGCGAACGTCTCTCCCAACGCAGCCAGCAGCACCGGCCCGGAGAGCCGCAGGCTGGCGGCGAGCCAGGTTACCAAGAATGCTGAAGTCAGCAGCCGATGAAAGTTCACGTCAGCTTCACCCGGTAGCGGCGGAAGATATCGCTCGCCAGCACCATCAACACGATCAGGCTTTGCAAAATGAAAGTGATGGATGACGGGAATGCCGGCCCTGCGCTGCATGGCATTCGCCCCCACCGTCATGCCGCCGTACAGCACGGCCGCGGGGATCACCGCCAGCGGGTTGAGCTTGGCCAGCAACGCGACGATGATGCCGGTGAAGCCTACTCCACCGCTAATCCCATCCATCAGGCGATGCTGCTCGCCCAGCACCTCGACCGTTCCGGCCAGAGCACCCAGGCCGCCGGCGAAGAAAGCCGCGAGCACCAGGCGCAGGCCCACGTTGATACCGCCATAGCGAGCGGCGGACGGGCTCAGGCCGCTAACGATCAGCTCATAGCCCAGCGGGCGTCTTGCGCAGCAGCATCCACACCAGCAAAGTCGCCAACAACGCGAGCAGGATGCCGGCATGCGCGCGTGTCCCGTGCAGGATAAACGGCAGCCATGTAGCGCGCGGCAGCAGCGCGGTCTCCGGAACTCCGCCGGGCGCGCGCATGGGGCCCGATACCAGGTACTGCACGATCAGGATGGCGACGTAGTTGGTCATCAACGAGATGAGCACTTCGTTGCCCCCAAACCGCGCTCGTATCAGGGCGACCACGCCGGCCCACGCTGCTCCGGCAGCGAAACTCAGCAAGAGCACCAAAGGCAGGAAGTGCAACAAAGGGAAGCGGGCCCACGGCTCCGCCCGGCGCCGTTGCCAGAGCCAACCAACTGGTGGCCGCAGCGCCAATCACGAAGCATCCTTCAAAGCCCAGGTAGCCAAAGCCGGATCGCCAGCTGACGATGGTGCCCAGGGCAATCAACGTCAAAGGCGCGGTGCGCACCAGGGTATAGCCAAAGCCGCGCATGGTAGCGAATGGTTCGTGGAAGAGGGCGAAGTATGCCCGCAACGGGTTCGCTCCATAGAGGACAAAGAGCAGCGAGGTGACGAGCATCGCTGCCAGCACGGCGAGGACCATGGCAGTGGTGATGGCGAGCGGCGAGTCAGCCGGAGTGAGACGTCGTTCGATCAGCTTCACCCCGGATTTCCTGTGAAACTTGTTGGCGTTGATGAGCTTCATGCGGCTTTCCTCAAAGAAAGCCGCCTACGCCGGTGTCTCTTAGGCCTGCGTGCAGGAAATCCGGGCGTGCAACGCCGGAGATCATAAGGCCCAGCTTTTCCTGGGTAACGCTGGCCGCATCAAGGATGCCGACGATCCGCCCTTCGAACATCACGGCGATCCTGTCGGCCAGATTCATCAGCTCTTCCAGCTCCGCGGAGATCAAGAGGATCGCCTTGCCCCGCTCGCGTTCGCGCAGTAGTTCGAGCCAGACCGACTCGACCGCGCCCACATCCAGTCCTCGCGTTGGCTGTTCGACCACGATGGCGGCCGCATCCTGCAGAATCTCCCGCCCTAGAATCAGCTTCTGCAGGTTGCCGCCGGAGAGCTTGCCGGCCATGGCGCCGATACCGGAGGCGCGCACTCCGAAGCGCGTCGACCAGCCTCTCCGCATACTCGCGGATTTTGCGCCGATCCAGAAACAGTCCTCTGGTGCGCTGCCGTTGCGACCCGAGGATTGCGTTGTCGGCGACGGACATCTCCGTGACCGCGCCAACATGCCGCCGATCGGCAGGAATATACGACAGGCCGAGAGCACGATGCTGTGCGACCGTCAGCCGGGTGACCTCGCGTTCGTCGAGGAAGACTTGCCCTTGAAGAGCCGGGCGCAAATGCATGATCGCCTCGGCCAATTGCGACTGCCCGTTGCCGTCGACACCGGCGATGCCGACGATTTCTCCCGCATGTACGTCGAGGCTTATACCGCGGACCTTCTCCTGGCCCACGTCGTCGCACACGTGAAGCCCGTTGACGCGTAAGACGGCTCGGCCGCGCTCGACCGGAACCCGATTTGCACGGAGGTTCACATCGCGCCCCACCATGAGGCGGGCCAGTTCCTGCTCGGTGGTCTGCTGTGTAGTGACAGAGCCTACAACCCGCCCATCGCGCATCACGGTGACGCGATCGGCAAGCTCCAGGATCTCCTGAAGTTTGTGGGTCACGATAACGATCGAGCGGCCCTGGTCACGCAATCCACGCAGAACTGTGAAGAGCTGATCCTTCTCGTGCGTGGTGAGGACGGCAGTGGGTTCGTCGAGAATCAGCAGCCTGGCGTCGCGATAGAGCAACTTGAGAATCTCAACCCGCTGTTGCACTCCGATGGGCAAGTGCTGCACTTGAGCATCCGGGTCGATGGCCAAATGATGCTGGTCGCTCAAACTGCGCAGCCGCCGCGCAGCTGCACGCAGGTCCAGCATCGGACCGGCATCCTCCTCCAGGCCGAGCACGGTGTTCTCGACCACGGAAAAGCGCCGCACCAACATGAATTCCTGGTGCACCATGCCGATGCCGAGTGCGATGGCGTCTTTGGGGCTGGTGATCGTGACCGGCTCGCCGTCGATCAGGATCGATCCGGAATCCATGGAATGGAATCCGTAGAGGATCTGCATCAGGGTGCTTTTGCCGGCGCCGTTTTCTCCCAGCAGAGCGTGGATCTCGCCGCTTCGATGGTGAGGTCAACGTCGTTATTGGCCACGACTCCGGGGAATCGCTTGACGATCTTCCTCATCGCAAATGTGGGCAAATATCTCTCCTTAAGCAACAGCAGACACTTCAGCGAAGGGTACGGGCTTTTCAGCCCGTACGTAAGTTGCTGTAATCCGGTCCAGCTTTAACCGCAAACTCAAAAAAAAGGCTTCCGAAGGGAATGAAACTCCAGCTGAATTGCATCTATATCTTGACCGAAATTTCAAGAGGGGGTCATCTAACGGCCCAGAGGCCAAGATGATCAAATAATATTTTTTGATCATCTTGATCATCTTGGCAAAACAAAGGACTTAGCCGCTCAACTTTGAGCATCTTCCAACAACGGCGTGCTTGCTACACCGGCAACAAATGCTGGGTGCCCCACTTGCCCCGATTTCCTGCGAGGGATTGTGGCTTATACCCGTGCCTTCAACCCCAGGCGGATAGATCGATCTTACCCACAGAAAGATCGCTCCATACCTTTTGAAAGGCAGCCCATTGCGGTGGAGAAACCAGCTGCGGATTGTGGTCTCCGTGGGCGCCCGCCTTCAGCAGCCACATCCAGTCCACGGTCGGCTTCCACTCCTTGCCGCCCACGAAGGAGTGGTTGGCGGTCGCATGAGCAACCGTCTGCACCATGCCTCCGAGATTCATCTCGAAGCTGGTCGCCATATTGTTGGGGGCCAAATCGGTCTGGTCGGAGTAGCAGCCCAGCACCTTCGCCTTGCCGGCGACCGCACCCTGGATCGCGCCCAGCCCGGTCACGTCGGCCGCATGCCAGATCACATCGGCTCCATTGCCGATCAGGGTCGCGGCAGCTTCGCGGCCTTTGGCGGCGTTGTCGTAATCGCCGGTGATGATGCCCAGACCCTGGATCCCGGGCACGGTGTGCGCGGGCGCCGGCGATGAAGCACTTCTGGATACGCTGCTGCGTAGGATCGTCTTCGCCTCCGACAAAACCAACCGCCTGTTTGCGCTCCGAGATCAAAGCCGCCAAGGCGCCCGCTCCATAGGCGGCGCCGAAATAACCCAAGTTAATGAAGAGGAGATTCGCGGGGACCGTGGGTTGCGGCAGAAAGCTGGTCACGAAGAATTTTTGGCTGGGATAATCCGGCGCAATGTCGAGCAGCGCGCTGCTGAACTCGAAGCCATGACCCAGGATCAGATCGAAACCATCGTCGGAGTAACCGCGCGCCACTTCCTGCATCTGCGCGAGGCCGATGTTTTCCGCGTAGGCGGTCTTAAATCCGGGTCCCAGCGCCTTCAGACCGTTGAAGGCAAGCTGGCTCCAGCCTCCATCGGTGATCACGCCGGTAAGCAGCAGTACGACGCTCGTCTCTTTGGGTTGGGCAAAGCTTCTCGATCCCAGCGCCGCCATCGCGAGGGCTGAGAACGCCCTGTCGCGAAATCCTGCTCATTTTGAATCCCCGGCGAGGGCCCGCAGGTGCGCCGGCAGAAATGGCCGAACCAGGTACTGGTAGGCGGCCCCGCCTACGCAGCCGCCGAGCAAGGGACCAGCAATGGGGATCCACCAGATAATTCTGCGGCGAAGGGAATGCCGCCGGTCCCCAGCCAGCCAGAAAGCAAAAGATGCGCGGACCGAGATCACGCGCCGGGTTGAGCGCCCAGGCCTCCAGATAGCCCATCGAGGCTCCGATCAACGCTACCAGCAGGCCGATCATGAAGGCGCTCGAATTCGCCTGCGGCGCCATCTCGTTGTATTGCTCGGTGATGGCGAAGATGCCGAAGATGAGAAAGGCGGTCAATATGATTTCGTCGCTGAAGGCATGCATGGGCGTGATGGCCAGGCCAGGATGAGTAAAGAAGACTCCAGCGGCGCCGCCGGCCGCACGTGTGAGTTGCGCGGCCTGGTTGAAGTGGTCGATCACCGGCACGTACAACACGTAAACAAGCAGCTGCCCCGAGCACGCCGCCTATCACCTGGGCCACGCAATAGGGAATGACTTTGCGCCACGCGAATTTTCGATAAAGCGCCAGCGCCAGCGTCACTGCTGGATTAGCATGCGTGCCGGAGATGGATCCGGTGGCATAGATGGCCATGGTTACGGCCAGACCCCATGCGATACACAATCCCCAATACGCATTCTGGTATGGGCTGGGATTGTAGAGGCTGTACATAGCGGCAACCGAGTCGCCGAAGGCAATGATGATGAAGACCGCCAGGGCCTCCGCCAGGTATTCGCCAAAATCTTGTCTCTTCATCGAACGAATGGTTCCTGTCTTTTTGTGTGCCCTTCACGGTAACAGGTATTTTCGCGCAAGATCATCGAATTGCTGCAACTGCCGGTCGATCCAATCCTGTCCGGCGCCCAGCTCCTCCGCCATGAGCTTGGCCACGGCCGGCGCCATCGCGATGGCCGCCCTGGCATTCAGGAACAACGCGCGCGTACGGCGGGATAGCATATCGTCCACCGTGCGCGCCATCTCCTCCCGAACCCCCCAGATCACTTCGGCCGCGATATAGGGCAACTCAGGATGGAGCCGCTGGCTGAGACGCTTATCGGCAGCAGCCAGGGCCAGGATTTTCTCAGCATCCGAGCCGTAGATCCCCAGGCTGTTGAGCGATTCGACATCCTCCTTATAGCCATGGATCTTCAGGTTATGCGTCCCGCTCGGCACATCCTTCAGCTCACCGAGGGTGATCGCGTGATCCACGCAGTCCTCAGCCATATGGCGATAAGTGGTCCATTTGCCCCCGACGATGGTCAGCAGTCCGGAGTTGTCGACATGGATGGTGTGATCGCGGGAGAGCGATGAGGTTTTCATCGAGGCGCCGTTGGCCTTGACCAAGGGACGGATGCCGACATAGACGCTGAGCACATCGCTGCGCTGCGGAGGGCGGCTGAGGTACTGGGCCGCGGTGTCGAGGATGAACTGAATCTCCTCCTCAAAGGGGAGCGGGTTGTACGACGGCTCCTCGATCGGGGTGTCGGTGGTGCCGACCAGCGTGTGCTCATGCCAGGGAATGGCAAACAGGACGCGGCCGTCACTGGTGTGGGGCACCATGATCGCAGTGTTGCCGCGCAGGAACGCACGTTCGAAGACCAGGTGAATGCCCTGGCTGGGCGCGATCATGCCTGCCAGTTCCGGCTCAGCCAGCCGGCGCACATCGTCGGCGAAGATGCCCGCCGCATTCACCACCACATGCGCCGGGATCTTCATGCGCTGGCCGGATTCGCTATCGATCGCGACCACGCCATCGGTAAAGCCGTCCGGGCCCCTGGTGATCTCGACCACCGGCGCGTAGTTGAGCAGGACGGCGCCCTGATCGGCAGCCGTGGCGGCCAGATGGATCAGCAGACGAGTGTCATCAAATTGGCCGTCGTAGTAGATGACGCCGCCGCGGAGTCCCTCGGTCTGGATGGTGGGCAGCCGCTCCAGAGTCTCTTCGCGCGAGAGCAGACGAGACTTGCCAAAACCATATTTGCCTGCGAGCAGGTCATAGACCTTCATGCCGATGCCGTAGAAAGGAGCTTCCCACCAGGAATAGTTCGGCACGACGAAGCCCAGATCATGGACCAGGTGGGGAGCGTTCTGGCGCAGCAGGCCGCGTTCCTTCAGGGCCTCCATCACCAGCGACACGTTCCCTTGTTCCAGGTAGCGGACGCCGCCGTGCACCAGCTTGGTGCTCCGGCTGGAAGTAGCCGAGCCAAAATCCATCCGCTCCAGCAGCAGCACGTCGAAGCCGCGGTTGGCGGCATCGACGGCGACGCCTACGCCGGTGGCTCCGCCTCCGATGACGACGATGTCCCATGGAGTGGAACGAGCCTGTACGCGGGCCAGCATTGCTGGGCGATTCATCTATTCATCTCCTTCATGCCAGTTCCTTGACCGCTCGACGGCTCTCTTCCAGCGTTCCCGCCCGGCGGCGATCTTTTTCTGGCCGGCCTTCGGCTCGAAGCGCGTGTCCGGCGCGCGCAGCTTGCGAATTTCTTCCGGGCTATTCCAGAAGCCTACGGCAAGCCCGGCGAGATAAGCCGCGCCGAGCGCGGTGGTCTCGTTGACCGCGGGACGGATGACGGGCACGCCAAGCAGGTCAGCCTGGAATTGCATCAGCAGATCATCCACGGCCGCGCCTCCATCGACGCGCAATTCTCTGGAAGGGACACTTGGTATCCGCATCCATGGCCTCGATCACATCGGCCACCTGGAAGGCGATGCTTTCCTCGGCTGCGCGGGCGATGTGGCCGGGCTTGGTGCCGCGGCGCAGCCCGATCAGGAGGCCGGTCGGCATACGGGTCCCAGTAGGGAGCGCCCAGGCCGACGAATGCGGGCACCAGGACGACTCCATCGGAGTCTTCGACCGTAGCCGCCAACGCATTCACCTCGGAGGAACTGCGAATCAGCTGCAGACTGTCGCGCAGCCACTGGACCACTGCTCCGCCGATGAAGATGCTGCCTTCCAGCGCATATTCCAGTTTCTTATCCAGGCTGCAGATAAGGGTGGTGATCAGCCGCTTCTCCGACAGCACGAACTTGGTAGCCGATGTTCTGCAGCAGGAAGCAGCCGGTGCCGTAGGTGTTTTTTGCGTCGCCGGGCTGGATGCACAGTTGCCCGAAGAGAGCCGCTTGCTGGTCGCCCGCGATGCCTGCGATCTCACCGGTCTCGAGGCCTAGAGACGTGGTCACGGGGCCGATCTTCTCGCTCGACCAGACCACCTCGGGCATCATGCTTTCGGGAATGCGGAATAGCTTCAGCAGATCCGCGTCCCATTTGCCTTCGACGATGTTGTAGAGCATGGTGCGCGAGGCATTGGTGCGATCGGTGATGTGCCTCTTCCCGCTGGTCAGGTTCCAGATCAACCAGCTATCGACGGTGCCGAAGGCGAGTTTGCCGGCCTCCGCCCTTTGCCTTGCTCCGTCGACGTTTTCCAGGATCCACGCGATCTTGGTGCTGGAGAAGTAGGGATCGATCAGCAAGCCTGTTTTTTGCCGGACAGTTTCTTCCGTGCCGTCGGCCTTCAACTGGTGGCATCGTTCGGCGGTGCGGCGATCCTGCCAGACGATCGCGTTGTAGACCGGCTTACCGGTCTCCCGGTCCCATACGATCGTGGTCTCTCGCTGGTTGGTGATGCCAATCGCCGCCAGGTCGCGCGCGCGCACGCCCGCCTTACCAAGAACCTCGACCACCGAGCTCATTTGCGAGGTCAGGATGTCATAGGGATCGTGCTCGACCCAGCCGCCCTGGGGATAGATCTGCTTGAATTCGCGCTGGCCCTGGGCGAGGATGTTGCCATCTTTGCCGAAGAGAATGGAACGGGAGCTGGTTGTTCCCTGATCGAGCGAAAGAATATACGCCATGGCGCTCCTGGAGATGCAGAGATCACGCCTTCGTTGCGGCGGCGCCCGCAGGGCGATGCCTTGAGATTTATAGAGTACCCGGGATCGTCTCGTCAAAGAGCCGCCGGCGTTAGATTCTAGGCCGACTGTGATTCGTGACCAACCGAGACGTTCTCAGAGGAGGCCGGGTTAACGAACCTTGCACCGGGCGCCGGTATAGCCTCTTTCCCTTCGAATGCGGCGTACACCACCGGCAACAACAAGAGCGTGAGTGCAGTGGAACTGACCAAACCGCCGATGACGACGATCGCGAGCGGTCGCTGAATCTCAGAGCCGGGTCCGGTGGCAAATAGAAAGGGCACCAGTCCCAACGCCGCCACGGTGGCCGTCATCATGACCGGCCTGAAGCGCAACCTGGTTCCCTCGCGAACCGCGTTGGCCTGGGTCAGCCCCTCTTCACGCAACTTGCGAATGTACGACACCAGGACCACACCGTTCAATACCGCGATTCCCCACAAGGCAATGAACCCTACCGAGGCGGGCACGGAGAGATACTCGCCGCTGATGAAGAGTCCGACGATGCCGCCGATGGAGGCGAGAGGCAATACGGTGATGATGAGGGCAGCGAATCGGACGGAGTGAAAGAGGATAAACAACAGAAAGAAAATCGCGGCAATGGTGATGGGAACAATCACCATCAAGTGATGCATGGCGCGCTGCATGTTGTGAAACTGTCCGCCCCATTCGATGTAGTAGCCGGCAGGCAGCTGGACCTGATGCTCAACCTTCTGTTGCAGCTCCTCTACATAGCCACCCAGATCGCGGCCCTGCACGTTTACGCCGACGACGATGCGGCGCTTGCCCATACTGCGATTGATCAGAGCGGGCCCTTCGATCACCTTCACACGGGAGAGGTCCTTAAGCGGAACACGAGCCCCGTCGGGCGTGCTGATCTGGAGTTCGCGTATATCCTCCACACTGTCGCGGAGGTTTTCCGGCAGCCGGACTACCCCGGAGAAGCGGCGTTCTCCCTCGTAGATTTCGGTTGCAGCCTTGCCTGCGATTGCGGTCTCGATGACGTCGTTGACGTCTGCCGCATTGAGCCCGTAGCGAGCGATGGAACCGCGGTCGATGTCGATCGTGAGGTATTGTTGACCGCCGACCCGGTCGACGCGCGTGTCCTGCGTGCCCTGAATGCCGGTGGCTACTCTGGCAATCTCTGAAGCCTTTTTGACCAGCGTATCCAAATCGTCTCCATAGAGCATGACGGCGACATCGGCGCGGACCCCGGAGACCATCTCATCTACCCGATCGCTGATGGGCTGCGACATCACCAGGTTGATTCCAGGTAAAGCGGCCAGCCGCTCCCGAATCTGCTCGGCAATGGTGTCCTGGGTCATGCCACGCGGCCGCTTGTCATAAGGGGTTAACGACGCCAGCACATCAGCCTCATTGGGGCCGGCGGGATCGGCAGGGGATTCGCCGCGCCCCAATCGAGAGACGACGGTTTTGACGCCGGGAACCTGAAGCATCAGACGCTGCATTTCCTGCTCCATCTTGAGCGATTCTTCAAGAGAAATATTGGGGACGCGATCTGCGTTGGGCGAGAGCGTACCCTCCTGCATCTCGGGAATGAAGGAGGTGCCGAGAAAAGGAAAGAGAGACAGCGCGCCACAAAAGATCACGATCACCGCGCAGAACCATAATCTTTCGATGGTTCAGAGCCCAGTGCAATAGATAGTTATAGGGCTTGCGCAGAACGCGCACCAGCCAAGTGTCCTCTTCTGAGCCGCCCTTCAGCAGGTAGGAAGAGAGCACGGGCGAAAGTGTGAGCGAGAGCAGGAGAGAGATCGCCAGCGCGATGGCAATGGTGAATGCCAGCGGCGCAAACAGCTTGCCTTCCATGCCTTCCAGTGTCATCAAGGGAAGAAAGACAAGGATAATGATGGTGACTCCGAAGAGCACGGGCGTGGCAACTTCTTTAACCGCCGAAAGAACCACGTGAAGCTTGGCGTGCGTGTCTCCCGGTTGTTGGGTTAGTTTCGCGTGACTGAGCCTGGCGAAGATATTCTCCACTACGACCACGGAACCATCCACCATAAGACCGATGGCGATTGCGAGACCACCGAGGGACATGAGGTTGGCAGACAAGCCGATGCGGTTCATCACCAGAAAGGTAAGCAGCGGCGTCAGCACCAGGTTGGCGCTGACGATCAGGCTGGACCGCAGATCGCCGAGAAAGAGAAAAAGAATGATGACCACCAGGACAACGCCTTCGGCGAGCACCTCTGTCACGGTATGGATCGCCGCATCCACCAGTTGTGAGCGGTCGTAGTAAGGAACGATCTGCAGGCCGCCGGGAATCATGTTCTTGCTGTTGATTTCGGCGACCCGCTCTTTCACACGACTTACAATCTCTTTGGCATTGCCGCCGCTGGTCATCAGGACGACGCCGCCCACGGCCTCGGTGTAACCGTCTTTCATCATGGCGCCGTAACGCACTTCCGTGCCGATGCGCACCTCGGCCACGTCGCGAATGTAGACGGGTGTGCCCTTGGTTTCGTTGAGCACAATATTGCGGATGTCATCGAGATCGCGTACCAGGCCGACGCTGCGTATAAGATACTGCTCCGCGTGCTGACGAAGGACACCTCCGCCGGCATTGGCATTATTGTGCGCCAGCGCGTCACGCACGTCGTTGATGGTCAGGTTGTAGTAGTGCAGCTTTTGCGGATCGACGAGCGTCTCATACTGCTTGACGAAGCCGCCGGTCGAGTTGATCTCCGCCACCCCGGGGATGGAGCGCAGTAGCGGACGCACCACCCAATCTTCCAGTGTGCGCCGCTGGATAAGTTCTTCACGGGTGAGGGGGCGATGGGCGGCGCTCTCGTCGGGAAGCTCGAGCGTGTATTGATAGACCTCGCCCAATGCGTTGGTGATAGGACCGAGAACCGGTGTGACGCCCTCAGGCATACGGTCGCGCAGTTCCGACAGCCGTTCCGAGATCATCTGGCGTTCACGGAAGAGATCACTTCCATCACTGAACACCAGCGTGATGAGTGAGAGAGCCGGCTTATTGAGTGACCGCATGTCGGTCATCCCGGGCAGCCCGGTCATGGCAATTTCGATGGGGATGGTGACAAAACGTTCTACTTCTTCGGGAGACTTACCAGCAGCCTCGGTCGCGATCTGCACCTGTACGTTGGCAACGTCCGGGAAGGCGTCCACGGATAAATGTCCCACCGCGTTGATGCCGAATCCCACCAGCACCAAGGCGACGACGACAAGGATAAGCCGTTGCCGTAGTGCCCCGGCAATGATGGAGTGCAGCATCTAAACGCCTCCCTTGATGGCGTTTTGCTTGCGCTGATTGTTCAGGTGGAAGGCGCCTTCCGTGACGATTTGATCGTTCAGCCCGACGCCGCTGAGCACTACGCGGCGATCGTTCTCCTCGTCTCCAAGGGAGACCTCATGCAGCACATATTTCTCTGGCGCAGCCCGCACGAAAACGTAATCCTGATTGTTTTCCCGCACGATGGCAGCATTGGGCACGGAGAGTTTGCTGTCGGTGCGGCCGGTGAGGGTCATGCCGGCGAGCTCATCGGGCTTGAGCAGGCCGTCGGGATTATCAACATCCATGTGAACCTCTACGGTGCGCGTCGCCGGGTCGACGATGGGTGAGATAAACGAGAGATGCCCGGTGATCTTCTGCTGTAACAGAGCGGGTACCCGCACCAGGACTTCCATATCCTTCTGCAACTGACCGGCGTCTTCCTCGGGCACGTTGGCGACGATCCAGACGCTGGAGAGATCCGCGATGGTGAAGGCTGGGTCAGCCGGCTGTACCACCTGCCCGATGGTGATTTCGCGCTTTAGAACTGTGCCGCTTCTAGGGCTGAGGATGGGGTAGTCCGCGCTGATCTTGTGGGTCGTTTCCAGCTGACGAATCTGGGTTTCTGTCATGCCCAGACCGCGCAACTGGGTGCGGCACGATTCCACCTCTGTGTTTGCCTGCAGCGACTCTGCCCGGCGGCGTTCCAGCTCCGCGCGGCCAATCACATCCGCTTCCACAAGTTGTTCGGCGCGCTTCACAGCGGCGTCGGCCAGTCCTCGCTGAGAGGAGGCCTTGATCAGGGCCAGCTGTGTGTCCGAGAGATCGGTACTATGCAGCATGGCCAGAACGGTGCCGGCCTTCACTTTTTGACCTTCAAAGACGAGCAATTCGAGGATGCGTCCGGCTACGGGGGAGCCCACGCGCGCAATGCGCCGAGCGTCTGTCTCGACATGCGCGGCCACCTGCAGCGTGCCGTCTACCGCCATCATTTCGGGGGTGCCGAACTTCAGGTGTTCGGCCAGCGCCGGTGTGATTGATACCTCGTTGGGATGGGTGGGTCGCTCTGCGGCACTGGCTTTTTGTTTGGTCTTGCAGCCTTGGCCGGTGATCAGGAGCAATCCGAGAACGAGCACGAGTGGCCCAGAACGGCGAGGCAAGCGGGGTCGCAGCAAGAACGGCGGTAGGAATTCCAGGTTAATCATCACGGTCGCACTCCGGGCGCAATCGCGCCAAGTTCTTCCAGATCCACCAGGGCCGACTGGCGTACAAACTGCGCATCCACCAGATCGCCGCGGACTCCCTGCAGTACGCGCTGCGCATCCAGTACTTCCACGATGCCGCGTTCGCCAAAGCGGTAGGCAGCCTTGGCGGCATCCACTGCACTCACGGCTGCGCGCAGCGAACCGGACTCCAGCGACGTGGCCTGCTGGTCGGCAAGCTGATATTGCTCATAGGCGCGTTCCAGCGCGGAGACTAACTCGAGGTTCCTTTTGTAGAGCACTGAGGCCGACTGGGAAATTGTGGCCTTGGCTTCGGCGATCTGCCCCTGGCGCCGGTTCCACAAGGGGATAGGCACAGTGAAGCCCATGCGCCAGAAGCTGAGGTCTGGTTGGTTCTCGTATTCTGCAAAGGCGACGGGTTGTGGGATGCGCAGCGCCCGTTCGTGATCCAATGTGGCGATGGCCGTATCGATATCAGCTCGCGACTGGGCGATGACCGGGTGTTTTTGCATTATTTGTTCCCTCAATTGATTCAGTGGCGGTAGCGAGATCCGTGGTTCGAACTCCCCCTGGGGGTCGAGGTTAGCGTCCAGGGAACCAGCGATGGTGACCCGCAGTAGTGCGATCGCGTTGGCGTACTCCAGTTGTGCGCTGCTCACTGAAAACTGTGCGCGGCCTAGTTCAGCCTCGGCGCGCGTCAACTCCAGCCGGCCCTCTTCGCCGACGTTTACCGACACCTCAACGCGCCGTCGCAGGTCTTGCACCAATTGCAGATTTTCCCGCGCGTGTTCTATCTCTTCGCGGCGGCGGAGCGCGTTATAAAAGGCATGTTTGGTATCAGCGACAACAGAGAGCATGACCGCCTGCTCGCCGAAGCGGCTGCTCGCGATACCTGATTGCGCGGCACGCTGGCGGGTGTGGCGCTCAACAGGAATTTCAATTGTCTGGTACGCCGCATAATGCTGCAGGAGCCCGGGGATACCGGGTGTTGCAACCGGCTTCGCATATTGCTGGCCTTCGAAAACCTCCAGGCTGGGGTTGCTGTAAGCGCGCGCCGCGAGGGCTGCACCTGCCGCGCGCCGGGTGATGGCCGAAGCCTCCTCTAACCGTGGGTTGTTTCGCATCGCCATGGCGATGGCAGCCGCCAGGGTGAGAGGGGTAACATTCGCCGCCGCAACGGGAGTTATGCCGGCAGTTACCTGGGGAACGGGCGCCTCGGGAACGGTGTCGGTTGCCTTCTCTTCCAGCGGAGCAATCACCGGCGAACCTTCCCGAGGCGTGGACTGGGCGCAAAGAACGCAGCCTGGCAAGAGCACTGGCAATAGGATCAACCCGCGAAGTATCACGCTCCTGACTGAGCAATCCATGCGCCAAACAGAAATGCCCATGAATCCCGCTAATTCCGATGGAGTACCGCCGGATTAGTCCCATAAGGGACACCCTGGTGTTCCGAAAGGTACACCGACCGCCTGCGGAGGACGCCTTCTACCGTTGGAAGTGCTGGGAAAGCAGCAAAGCACAACTTGGCTATGGAAATGCACACTTGCCCTCCCGATGCTTGCAAAGTTCCATCCCGCACCGCCCCGGCTGCGCGCGCTAGATAGCCATCCCTGGCGAGCGTGGGAGAATGAGAATATGTCTTCCTATCCATCCAGCTTGCGCGCTAAGCGGGCAAAGGCATTGCTGATCGTGGTCCTGGTGATCGCGCTGGCGGTCTTCAGTTGGATGGCGCCGGCGAATGCTCTGATACTGCACAATGTGCTGCACCACCTCAATATCCTGCCGTTCATGTTGGCCGGCATGTTCTTCGGCTGGCGGGGGGCGCTGAAGACGATCCTGCTAGCCACGGTTCTGCAGACCCCGTCGATTTACCGTCACTGGTTTCATGAGCCACTGGATGCGCAGGACCAGGTGGTAGAACTCACCACCTTTGGTCTGGCCGCGGTGATCGCAGGGCTGCTGGCCGACCGCGAGCGCATGCAGCGCAAGCAGGTGGAAGATACCAAGGTTGAACTGGAGCATGTCTATAGCGAACTGCAGCAAAATATCGATCACATGAAGAAGACGGAGCGGCTTACTGCGGCGGGGCAGTTATCGGCAAGCCTGGCCCATGAGATCCGCAATCCCCTGGCAAGCATCAGTGGAGCGGCCGGCATCCTGGCTCGCGGGCAGGTTTCCGGCGAAGGACGGGCCGAGTGCCTGGAAATTCTGACGAAGGAGTCGCAACGGCTGAATAAGCTGCTCACGAATTTCCTCCATTTTGCTCGTCCTCGCTTACCGCGCATGCAACAAGTGGAACCGCTGGAGATGGTTCAGTCTGTAACCGCCCTGGCGCAGCACGCGGCCAGCCGGCAAAACGTGTCGCTCCAAGTGCAGTCAGAAGGGCAGCCGCGGGAGATCGAGTGCGATCCGGAGCAGATCAAGCAGTTGCTGCTCAATCTCATTCTTAATGCCATCCAGGCAACGGAGGGCGAAGGTACGGTCACCATCCGCACTTTGTTTGCGGAAGACCGTCTCTGCGTTGAAGTCTGCGACCAAGGGGGCGGCATCGCGCCCGAGGACAGGGAGCGAATCTTCGATCCATTTTTCACCACTAAGGAAAATGGAACAGGATTGGGCCTTGCGATCGCATCCAATATCGCCACCCAGCACGGCGGGGTCCTCACCTCGCGACCCAACGAAGGCGGTGGTTCCATCTTTGGTATGGAGCTGCCTAACTCAGCAACCCACTCCGTTCGAAGAGCGAAGGCGGAAGTGTTATGAAGCGAAATCACATCTTTGTTGTCGATGACGACAGCAGCCTGCGCCGGGTCATGAAGATGCAGCTGGAGGAGGCTGGTTACGAAGTAACACTCGCTAACGACGGAGACCAGGCATGGAAGATGCTGAAGGAAATGGAACCTCAGCTCATCATCACTGACCTGCAGATGCCTACCACCGGGCTCGAACTACTTGGCCGCATTGTTAAAGAAGGAATGCAGACGACAGTCATCGTCGTCACCGCATTTGGGACCATAGAGACCGCGGTCGAAGCGATGAGGATGGGCGCGTACGATTACGTGACCAAACCTATCGATTTTGAAGCCCTGGTGCTGATTGTGCAGCGCGCCATGGAGCGCCAGAACCTGATCGAAGAGGTGCGCACGCTGCGCACGGCCCTTGATGAGCGGTATGGCTTTTCGGGGATCGTTGGTCACTCCAAGGGTTTCTTGCGCGTCCTCGACCAGGCTGCGCGCGTCTCCCAGCGGAACACCACGGTTCTCATCCAGGGGGAAACGGGAACGGGAAAAGAGATTGTCGCGCGGGCCATTCATCACAATAGCCGGCGAAGCAGCCAGCCTTTCGTGCCTATCAATTGCGGCGCGATCCCACGGGAGCTGGTCGAGTCAGAACTCTTCGGCTATGTGCGGGGCGCGTTTACTGGTGCGCTGGCAAACAAGGCCGGTCGCTTCGAGGCGGCGGATGGGGGCACAGTTTTTCTGGACGAAGTAGGGGAACTTCCTCTGGAGGCACAGGTCAAGCTCCTGCGAGTGCTGCAGGAGGGGGAAGTTCACAAGCTTGGTGCGAACACAGCGGTGAAGGTGGACGTTCGCGTCATCGCGGCAACCCACCGGGACCTGTCGGCAATGGTGGAAGACGGGACCTTTCGCGAAGACCTTTATTACCGGCTGGCCGTCGTTCCCCTTAGGATCCCCGCGCTCAGGGAACGGCGGGAAGACATCCCGGAGTTGATCGACACCTTGTTTCAACGAGCCAAAGAACGGCACGGCCTGCTTGATGTGCGTATGGCATCCGCGGTGCACCAGCGGCTGATTGCGTATCGCTGGCCGGGCAATGTGCGCCAGCTGGAAAATGTGCTGGAACGCCTGCTGGTCCTCTCCTCTGCCGACCTGATCACGGTGGAGGATTTGCCGGAGGAGTTGATCCCATCCTCCGCGGGTACGGCTATCCTCTGGCCGAACCTGCCTGAGGACGGCATCAGCCTGGAGGCGATTGAACGCGACCTCATCAGCCGTGCTTTGGAGAAGTTCGATGGAAATCAGACCCAGGCGGCGCGTTACCTGGATATCAGCCGCCGCACGCTCATCTATCGCATGGAGAAGCATGGTCTCGCCGCTGTCGACTCTGAAACCTCGGAGAATCCGCTGTAACGCTCCTTCGTGCTAGACTGACGCGAATTCACGTGATCAATCGACGCTCCTTTCTCGGTCTCGCCGCTGGCACAGCCTTCTCCACCGCATCTCCCAGGTTATGGGGACTTGGGTCGATGCCCATGCCACCCGCAAAGGGTGAAGTCGACAAAAAGCTGGACACATTTACCGCGGACTACATGAGGGTCATGAATGCTCCGGGGATGACCCAGGCGCTCACCGACACCAAGACAACCATCCGCACCGCAGGCTATGGCTTTGCCAATGTCGACTTGAAGGCTCCGGTGACTGCGGAGCATCTTTTCCAAATCGGGTCGATTACCAAATCATTTGCGGCGCTGATCCTGCTCCAGTTGCGGGATGAGGGCAAAGTGGATCTTCACCGGCCGGTGCTCGAGTACTTGCCCTGGCTTCCGGTGACGATGCCCTTCGGGCCCATTACCGCTCATCATCTGCTGACGCATACCTCTGGGCTTCCCGATGCCTCCTCCATCTTTCAGAGCGATCCGGGCGCGCGGCATGCGCAAGGGTTTGAACCCGGCGCTCACTTCCACTACTGCAATCTGGGCTTCGCGATACTTGGCCAGATCGTCGAGCACCTGGATGGCAGGCCCTGGTATCAGTGCCTGCAGGCGCGCATTCTTACGCCGTTGGGGATGACGGCGACGGCCGCGGTCATCACCATTGAATCGAGCGCACGTAGCGCCACCGGCTATCAGCCCTTTTTTGATGACCAGGTTTACCCACGCCAGGGCCGGCTGGTTTCGAGGCCGCCGGAGGTTTTCGCTAACCCTGCAGGCAGCATTGCCTCGCAGCCCGGTGATATGGCGCGCTATCTGCGCACCCTGCTCAACAGCGGCCAGGGAGCGAACGGGCGCATCGTATCCGCGGAGGGCTTTGCGCTGATGTCGACGCCGTATATCAAGGCACCGGAATTCAGCCCCAGCGCCTCTTACGGTTACGGCATTGCTGTCGATGTTCTGGACGGTCATAAGATTCTTCGCCACACGGGCGGGATGAACTGCTTTGCCTCCTCCATCCACGTGGATCTGGATGGAGGGGTTGCCGCCTTCGCTTCGATCAATGCGATGCAGGGCTACCGGCCGACGGCGGTCACGCAGTATGCGGTTCAGTTGTTGCGCGCCGAGAAGGAATCCAAGTCCCTGCCTGCGGTCGTTCCCGTCACCGAGGCAACGGAAGTGAACAATGCCAGCGAGTACGCGGGCGTCTTTCACAGCAGTGACGGTAGGGAATTGGTCTTCAAGGCGGAGGGCACGAGGCTCCTGCTGGTGCACTCGGGCGAGGAGATTCTTTTGCAGCGGGGGCAGGGAGATTCGTTTGTCTCCACCGTGCAGGGTAGATTTTCCGACTACAGCCTAATGTTCGGGAGAGACCACAGCAAAAAGGAAAAGCCGGCCGGATCATGACGCTGCGGCCCCGCAGCCTCCCGCGCTTGTGGTGGAGGTTGCTTATGGCCCGGACTGGTATACCAACGCAGCTTACCGCGGCGATCGCGAGTTTCCTGCCCCGCCTCAATACAGTGCGTTTGTAGGTCATTATCGGAGCGACGGCGGCGACGACGTGCGCGTCTTTGTACGCAAGGGGCGGCTCTGGCTGGGGGACTTGCCGTTGAACGAGATTGGCGCGGCGCTGTTTCGCGTGGGAGAGGATTCATGGTCTCCCGACACTGCGGAGTTCCTGACCGTGGTGAATGGCAAGGCGAGACTGCTGAAGGCGATTGGCGACGACTGCTGGAGAATCGAAATCGGCTCCTAACAGGCTCAATTTCCCTCACCCGTCGTTGGTGAGGGAACGAGCGAGCTTTTGGGGGCAATATCGTTTAGACTAAAGCCTGCAACACTTTAGTGACTTTGCCTTGGTTCAAAATGCACGCAAGCCCCTCGCGATCATTGTTTTTGCTGTCGCTCTGCCTTGTTCTAAGTGTTTGTTGCGCACCTGCGGGTAACATCCCTGGGATTCCAAAAGCGAGCGCCCTGCCGTCGGCGCCTACCCCTTCCATCACACCTCCCGCCGCGCGTAAGTCGCTCACGCAGCAGGCTCATGTGGCTATTCCCCGGCTGGATAGCGACCCCACGTTGAGCGATTTTCTTGTCAACCCACTTCGTTCGCCGGCCGCACGCGCCATGCTACGCATCAACAACTTCACAGAGCGTTATCCCAAGGATGGCGCTCCTGTCACCGAAGCGACTGTCGCTTACCTGGGTTACACGCACGAATACCTCTTTGTGGCTTTTGTTTGTAAGGACAAAAGGCCGGATCTCATCCGCGGGCACATGCTGGCGCGCGATTCGCTGGGCGACGACGATTCTGTCCAGGTGATGCTCGATACCTTCAACGACCAGCGGCGGGCGTTCCTGTTTCGCACGCAATGCGCTCGGCATCCAGGCCGACGGCCTTTACAGCGAGCAAAACGGTACCGACTACTCCTTCGACACTGTGTGGGACACCTGGGGTAAACGCACGCCGTCGGGCTACGTTGTGCTCCTGCGCATTCCCTTTTCCAGCTTGTATTTCGCCAAGGCCGGCGCGGGGGAGAGCCGGACCTGGGGAATCATCCTGCAGCGCAACATCTCTCATGCCAACGAATCGGCTTTCTGGCCGCAGAGCAGGCATAGCATCGCTGGTCTCCTGACCCAGGACATCGCCGCAGACGGCTTCAGCGATGTAGAGCACGGCCAGAACCTTCAATTCGAACCCTACGCGCTTGGCCGCAACCTGCGGCAATTGGACACAGTCAATCCTGTCGATCCGTATTTTCAGGACAAAGCTTTTCAGGGCTACACCGGGCTGGACGCAAAGTTCATCCTGCACAACAGCCTGGTGCTCGATACCACCGTCAATCCTGATTTCAGCCAAGTGGGCGTGGATAATCCGGCTACACCGAACCAGCGCTTTCCTCCCTACTTTGCCGAGGTGCGGCCATTTTTCATCGAAAACAGCAGCTACTTCATGACGCCGGTGAGCCTGTATTACACCAACAACATCGCTAAGCCGCAGTATGGCGCGCGTCTTACCGGCAAACTTGGCCCCTGGGCGTTGGGCCTGCTCGGAGTGGATGATCAGAAGCCCAGGAGAGGCCGTTCCGCAGGGTGATCCCGAGTACAACACGCGCGCCCATTTCTACCTGGGCCGTGTGAACCGCGACGTTGGCTCTCTATCGAATGTCGGCATCATTTATGCCGACCGCGAATATCTCGATTCTTTTAATCGGGTGGGCGGATTCGATTATCGAGCGCCGGTCAAAAACCGCTGGACGTTGACCGGCCAGGCCGTCACCTCGGCAACGCAAAACGTCAGCAACTCCACGCAGGGCGAGCAGGCATGCGAGGCGCTCACGTTAACCTGCAGCGGCCAGACCTATTCCCAGCAGTTGAATTATTCCGATCTGCATCGCAACGCGTGGGTTTCCTACAACGATACCTCCGCCGGCTATGTCACCGACACCGGATTTTTTCGACGTCCCGATGTGCGGGAACCGAATGGCTATTACAGCTATACCTTTCGTCCGCGGCAGGGACTGATTCTATCCCACGGGCCGAGCATCTACAGCGAACGCATATGGGACCATAACGGCGTTCCGCTGGACTTTTACATCAACCCTGCATACAGCGTGACGTTCAAGTACCGAACGAGCATTTCCGCCAATATCGATTTAGGGCAAGACCGGCTGCGGCCGATCGATTACTCCGTGCTGCCGCAGGATGTCGAATATCACAGCCACACCAGCGGGGTTAATTTCTATACTTCTCCCGTGCCGTATGTAGCTATCGGGGGTGGCGTCTATACCGGGACAGTGATCAACTACTCGCCGCCGGCCGACGCTGGTCCGGGCCCGGTCAACGTGACTTCACCCAACCTCAACGTGGAGGTGAAGCCCGCCAGCTCCGTCGATCTGCAAAACAGCTATGTGTATACGCACTTCACCAACCTCGCCAACGGCAATGTGGTCTACGACAACCACGAGCTAATCTCGCGCTGGAATTACCAGATGACGAAGGCGCTTTCCTTCAATCTTATCGGCCAGTACGTCTCCACTCTGCCGAATCCGCAGTACACCAGCCTGACGAACTCCAAGACACTTTTTGGGGATGCACTACTTACCTACCAGCCACATCCGGGCACAGCGGTTTATTTCGGCTATATCGGGAATTTTGAAAACCTGGACCGCACGCTCTGCACCCGGGAAGCCGATGGGCTTTGCAACACCGATGATCCGATTTTGCCGCCTACCTACTCATCGCTGCTGAACACCAGCAAGACGATCTACGTGAAGGTCAGCTATCTGCTGCACTTTTGAACCCAGCGTGGGGCTTCACGGCCGCCACGGCCAGCAGTCTTCCCGAAGAATCTTGAGACACCACGGACAGGCCGGCTTGGTTGAGTTCATGACATAGCCAGTCAATCCCCAACCGTAACTTGCGATAGCTGCTCTTGTTCAGGGACCAGCCCGCATGGTGACGGGTATGTACCAGATCGTGAACCACGACTGACTCTGTGTTCTCGAACTCAAGAAAACACGTCATGATCGTGTTGTCATCGCTCCGCACAGGAATAAAGCGGTCGGTCCCGTGGAGTTCGGTAGTAAGGTCGCGGTAGGTGATGACGAACACTCCGCCCGGATGCAGCGTGTCGAACACCGCGCGAAACAGGGTGCTCACGTCGCGCTTGCCGGCTAGATGGGTCAACGTGTCACCCATGCACACAATGACGGTGGCCTGTCCAGCGGGCACCATGGCCGGCAAATCTCGTAGATCTGCTTTCTTTGTCTGAATCGGCAGGTTGGCTACGTGGGAGCGGACTTCATCGAGCAGCTCCGCGCTCGTGTCGATTGCGATTACCGGAGAAAAGCCAAGCTGTGCGAGGGCTACCGTCTGAAAGCCTGGTCCGCACCCCAGGTCGACCGCGAGGGCGTGCTCTGGTTTGTTTGTGAGGGGCTCCAGTGTCCGCGAGAGGAATGATTTTTGCTCGTTTACTCGTTCGTCGAACGACGTGCCGAACATCCAGGTGTAGTGCTTCGACAACAGGCGCTCATAATGCTCGCTCACCGTGGCCATGGCCCATTGTAGCGGCCGGGCGATTTAGACGGTGAGCAGTTCCTCGTAGAAGCCGCCGATCTGACGTTCCCTGTCGACAAAGTGGATCTCCAGGATCCAATGCCGCTGGGCGCCATTCTCATCGCAGGAACGCATTGGCCGGTCGCTGTCAGGATGAACGTAGAGGGATACTTTATCGTCGGCGATTTTCTCGTGTGGGAAATGTCCAATTAAATGTCCGGCGATGCGCCCACCAAATTCCCATCCGAATTTCTTTGCCAGGGATGTGGCGTAGTGGAAGAGCTCACTGCTAGTGATCTTCGGGGTTTCATTGAAATACTGCTTGCCTTGGGCAAATGCCTGGCCTACGTCGTGTTTCATTTTGTGCTTGAGAGGGTCGGAGCCGAGGACAAACGTGCGCCCAAAATCAGCTTCCCAGTGCTCGAATACCGGGCCCAGATCGAGGAAGAGGATGTCATCGGTTCCGATCATCAGGTCCGGCGGATTTTCCGCATAGGGGAGCAAGGTATTTTTGCCCGCGCGGACGATTCGCTTGTGCCAGTAAGTGGTGATCCCATACATCTCCTTGGCCAGGGTATAGATGTCCGCATTGAGAGTTTTTTCTGTGATGGCAGGACGAATCAGACCGCGCGTGTTTATTTCTTCGAATAGGTGCACGGCTTTGGCTTGGGCTTGGAGCAGTTCCGTGGCGCGCGTCTCTGCTGGCCACCGCTGCGCAGGGTTCATCATGCGTCATTATGAACGCAGGCTAAGCCTTCAATCAATTGCCGGCGGGCTAAGCCAGCTTCGCGAATTGCATGGCCGCCGAGTTCATGCAGTAGCGCAGTCCAGTGGGTTGAGGACCGTCATTGAAGACGTGCCCCAGATGAGCGTCACAGAGGCGGCAGGAAACTGCCGTGCGCTCCATGCCTAAGGTTCGGTCCGTCGTTTCCGCCACATTCTCCCGGGCGATCGGCTCCCAGAAGCTGGGCCACCCGGTACCCGACTCGAACTTGGTCTCGGAACTGAAGAGGGCCGTGTTGCAGCAGATACAGCGATAGAGGCCGTGGTCATGCAAGTTCCATGTATCCCCCGTATAGGGGCGCTCCGTGCCTGCCTGGCGAGCCACCTGGTAAGAAATGGGGGACAGCAGTTTCTGCCATTCGGCGTCTGTTTTGACCACACGCGCGAGCTCTTGTTTGCCGGTCTTCTTGCCGTTCGAGCCGAACTCAACAATGGTCACCATGCCCGGCGTCTTGGAACCGCCGCCCGCGGCCGATGCTGCCCTCGGGCTTTGCAGAGACCAGAGTGCAAGCGCTCCGCATGCACTCGCTGAGGTGATCAGGAAGGCGCGGCGGCTAGGACGCTGACGATCTGTTTTTTCTGGATTCTCTTTCATAAAGCTATGCCTCTCTTTCCTTGGACGGTTTCCGTTCGCGAAGGTCTTTTAACCGAAGGTGAACGAATAGGCCCGCACTCCCGGCGTAAGAAATTCTATGCGCAAGGTACGGTCGTGAATGCTGCCACGCTGGCGAACCAGTTGATAGAGTCGATTTTCTGTAACTACGCCGTATCCGTCCGCGTCGGTGTCCACGCCATGGTCGGCGCCTGGGGCGTGGCCATCGAGGGCAACGCGGAAGCGTACAGACTTTCCGTCCGCGCCCGGCCCTAAGACCAGGTGAAGGTCGCGCGCATGAAAGCGAAACGAGATACTGGCGCCTGCCTCAAGCGAGGTCGCGACCTGGTCCTCGTCCTTCCATTTGCCGGCGAGGGCCCATTGGTTAAGGTCTAACTCTGCCGGGGTTCGATAAAGTTGCGGATCATCCTGATTGAATCCCCCAGGTGAGGCAAAGTTCTGCGCTCTTGCGTATCCGATGTAAGTCTCGGGAGATTGCACATCGTCCGAGTCGGGGGCGGCTTCTGCGCCGCTGGCAGCTATTGGGGTCGCGGTTCCGGGCGGAGGGGCATGGTTAGCCTCCTCCAGGAGCGTGCGAATCTGCTGTTCCGATTCTTTGTAGGCCCCCTCGCCGAAGTGGTGAAAGCGGATGCGGCCGGTGGCGTCGACAAAGTAATCAGCGGGCCAGTACTCATTGTTAAAACTACGCCAGATGCGGTAGTCGTTATCCATCGCGACCGGGTAGGTGATGCCAAGATCCTTTACCGCTTTGCGGACGTTCGCTTCATCCTTTTCAAAGGCAAACTCCGGGGTGTGGACGCCGATGATCACCAGGCCACTGTCTTTGTACTCCTCATTCCATGCCTTGATATAGGGCAGCGTGCGCAGGCAGTTGATGCAGGAATAGGTCCAGAAGTCGACCAGAACTACTTTGCCGCGGAACGACGCTGGGGTGAGCGGTGGCGAGTTGATCCAGAGCGTCGCTCCGGAGAGATCCGGCAGAAAGGCCACCCCGGTGCCCGAACCGTTGTCCGAGACCTCAATCGTCTGATTGATGACGATCCGCTTTGCGGAGGGATGGAAGCGGTCGACCAGGCGCTGCTCGAGACCAGAGGTACTAGCCAGGGAAAGACGGGTGAGCACGCCGCGGTCCAGCCCCAGGGCAGCTGCTGCTACAGCGGCCAGAACGGCCACTCCGAGAACGCGGCGAATCCACTCTTCCGCACCCAGAGAACGCTTCATCGCGGCGAAGACCCGGCCGCCGGCAAGGAGGGCAACCGCCAGGGAGGTTGCTGCCCCAGCCGCGTAGCTCAGGAGGAGTATGGCGGTATGGGCGCTGGCGCCTTCCAGGGCTGCCCCGGTAAGAATGAGGCCTAGAATCGGCCCGGCGCAGGGCGCCCAGAGTAATCCAGTACCAATGCCAAGCAGGAAGGAGTTCAGGACGCTCGTATTTGCATCGGAGTTGCTGGAAAGGCGGTTGCCCAATTGAACGAGCGGGCGAGAGATACGGTCCGCAAGGGATGAGAAGAGCAGGGTAAGGCCAAAGATGGCAAAGAGCACCAGCGCGGCGATACGGCCGAACTGATTGGCTCGAACTGCCCATCCTCCGCCCACGGTGGCGAGGCTGGCGACTAGGGCGAACGTGACCGACATGCCGGCGAGCAGCGGCAAGCCGCTCTTGCGGAAGGGCTGGTCGGAGCGCGCAAAAACAAATGGCAGCACGGGCAGAATGCACGGGCTCAAGATCGTGAGTACGCCACCAAGATAGGCTAAGAACAACAGGAACATTTGCTCACCAAAGGGCTCTTATCCAGCTCTGAACGATGGATCCTGTACTGAGATCACTGAATGCCCAAAGAAGTTACGGAAATTGGAGTTTTTTAGTTTTCTGCCGGGGAGGCGACCGAACGTCGAAAAGCACTTCCAGAAGGGACCGTGGGTGGTGAAAGGGAACTGCAGTTTCCTGTTGCCGAGGGACGGATAGGCCGCAGGTTATCGATCCATTAGTTGCCCGTCACCTGGTGAGAGATCTTGGCCTCACGATTTGTTAGAGCGGCCTGGTCATGCCACCGTGCATTTCAGAATTCGATCCTTCCCTGGAAGGCGATCATGCGTGGCGAGCTGTCTCCGCCCAAGCCGACGCCCAGCAATCCGGTCGGAGGGGAGATCGTGCTGGTCAACGCGCCAAAGCCGGTTTGCGTTGCCGGCTTGCCTGGGGTACCTGCTTGATTAGTGGGCAGAGCATAGTTTGGGTGGTTGAAGAGGTTGAAGAACTGCGTATCGAAACGGAAACTTGCGTGTTCGGTGAGCTTGATTTTTTTTGTGACGTAGAACTCGGAGTAAGTGAAATGAGGTCCACGGTAGTTATTGCGGCCTGAGTCTCCAAATTGACAGTTGACGGTCGAATCTCCCCCGGCACAGGCGCCGGTGCTCGGATCGACAACCGAGACAAATGCGTCCGGGTTGAGCCATTGAAGGCTGCCAGGCTGCGTTACCCCAGAGACCGGAGACTTGCGATAGAGCGGGACGCCGGGTACCCGGTTAGCGTATTGCGGACCGCTGCCCTGAAAAACGCCGCTGTTGTTCGCCGTGTAAGGCGCGCTCACCACGCTGAATGGCAGACCGCTGTGCAGGAATGCGGTCTGCGATACCTGCCAGCCGCTGAATGCCTGCCTTAACAGTGTGTGGGTGGAATGAAAGGGAATCTCATAGATGGCGAAGGCGGAGAGGTTGTGACGCACGTCGTAGTCGCAGTTACCGTATTCCTTACGCAGATCGCCGGGTAGTGGATAGAGAATGCCGAGACTGGAAAACGGAAGCAGGCCGCCATTCGATACTTCGTCGAGACAATGGCTGTAGGTGTAGTTTCCACGCAGCGTCAGGCCGCCAAATTGCTTGGTTGCGCTGGTTTGCAGGCCGGTATAGTTACTGCCGGCGCCGGTGCGGAATTCGTTTACGTTGCCGAAGCGCTGATCGAGCGGCTGCTTATAAGCAAAGGGCGCGAAGCATCCGTCGCAGACCGTCTGATATCCATTCAACTGCACCTGGTATGGCTCGTGCACGGCGCGGGTGCCGACATAGTCGATGCGCAGCGCACCGCGCGTTCCTAACGCGCGCTCGAGGCCCAGGCTCCATTGAAGAAAGTACGGAGTCTTCAGCGTGCCGCTGGGGAAGGTGTTCAGGTTGACCGCCAGGGGACAGGTAGGAGCACCGGCAGGCAGCCCGATACACGGAGCACCACCCGAGTGGAAGACAGCCTGGAAGGATTGGTTGGCTTGCGCGGTTGCGTCGACTGCGCTGTTGGCCACTCCAGGTGCGATGCCGACCCCGCCAACCTGTCCGTTGATGCCACCCACGAATACGGGTGCATAAGGAGCGTTGGTGGCGCCGAGGTCAGCAATCTGCGCCGGGATGATGTCATTGAAGACGCCGCCTCCGGCGTGGACCGCGATCGTATCGGACAATTTGTAAGCCACGGAAGCACGCGGCTGCCAGCTCAGAAGTGGAGTGCCGGGGAAGAGCGTGCGCACGTTCGTCTGAATCACCTGGTTCAGGGGCTGGCTAGCCTCGTGTGCTCATGTTGAGGAACGATCCCGCCGGCCGCGCAAAGAGGCCATGCTGATTGACTGGATTTCCATTCCAGGTCACGCGCAGCCCGGCTGTCAGGGTCCATCTCTGGCTGGCCTTGAACGTGTCCATGGCGTAGATGTCGAGGTTGCCCAGGGCGATGCGCTCCTTTTGCGTAACAGGAAAGCCGGCCGTCGCCGTGGATGCAGCGCCGTAGGTGAACTGGGCGAGATCGTTATAGGTCACGCTGGGCACAACCCCTTCGCCGAGATCGTAATCGCTCACGTCCAATCGTCGTGAGTTCTCTCCGAACTTGAAGCTATGCCGTCCACGGGTCCAGATGAGATTGTCGTTGATCTGCCATTGGGTAACTTTGCGTCCCTGGGTATACGTTTGGTCGTTTCCGCCCAGGGTGGTGAACGGTGCGTTCGAACTGCCTCCGGCCAGCACGATGGGGAAGATCTGCAGCACCTGCGCGTAGTTGTTGGGCAGAAATAGACTGGAGTACCAACTGGCGCCGGGGTTGAATTGATTGACCAGATTCGGCGTGAATAGATGCGTGTAGCCGAGTACGAGTGTTCGCTGCGGCTGCGGCGAGTACGAGTTGAAGATCGGGTTAATGCCGTCGGTGTAGGCGGCCTGCAGGCCCGTGTCCTGTTGGAAGCGGTACCAAACGCTATTGTTCGTGTTGAGCGTGTGATCGATCTTAACCACGATCAGGTTTTCGCTGTCGTTATTGTTCAGCGATTGAGTGCGTTTGTTTGCGCACCCGGCGCCATTCAAGAGGTTGGCCGCTGTTTGCTTCCCCGGAAGCAATACTCCGTTCTCGTCCAGGGGGCAGGTGAGCACGGGCGTCGGGGTGCCTGCAGTGTTGCTGTAGAGCCCGAACATCTTCTGGTAGAACGCTACTTCCTCGGGCTGGGCGGGCAGCATGGTTCCGTTGATCGGATCGGTCCCGCCCTTCGGCAACTGCTGCAACACATATTGCTGATAAGCGGGCGACGGAACGGTGGTGCGAGCGAGCAGTGGAAGGGCGATGCGGATGCCTTCGTAATGCCCGAAGAAGAAGAGCTTGTCCTGCAAAATGGGTCCGCCAACGCTTACGCCAAATTCGTTCACCGTCGAGCGTGGCTTTCGGGCAATGTTGCCGGGAGTATCGTTGGCGTGAAGAAAGTAGTCGGTGGCATTGAGCAGGGAACCGTTCCATATCTCGTACAGATCTCCATGGAAATGGTTGGATCCCGATTTGGTGAAGTAATTGACCTGCGAGGCGCCGTATCGTCCCTGATCGACGGCATAGGAGTTGGTGTTCACGGTCGCTTCCTGCAAAGCGTCGAGTCCAATGACGAGGTTGGTGGAGAGGCCAATGTTCAATCCAAGGAAAGGATCGTTGGCGTCGAATCCGTCCAGGATGTATCCATTCGAGGTGGCGGGCAGGCCATTGAACTCGACGTTGCCATAGCCACCGGCGGCCTTGGCATCGTTCGACGATCCCGCCGTGTTCATCAAAGCGCCCTGCGCGAACTGCGCGATGTAGGTAAGGTCCTGCCCCGGGTTGGGCAGGCTCTTGATGGTCTTCGCGTCCAGAGTGGTCGATGTATTCGGGTTCTCAAGGCTCATCAGCGCAGATTGCCCCGTCACCTCCACCGACTGCGAGGCTGCCGCGGGAGACAAGGTGAAATTGACCAGCGCGGTTTGCCCCACTGGCACAATCGTAGGTTGCGACCGGCCGGGGCCGAATCCCTGGGCATGCACTTCCATCCGATAGGTTCCCGGGTTCACTTGTGAGAAGAGGAAGCGTCCCTCCGGGTTGGTCTGAACCTCGCGGACGGAACCGGTGTTCACGTCGGTGGCCTTGACCTGGGCATCAGGGATCATCGCGCCACTGGGGTCGAGGACGCTCCCGGCGAGGGCGCTGCTGGTCCCGCTCTGCGCCCAGGCATTAACCATGGTTAACAGGAGCAAAAAGACCAAGGCCTTGCTGGAGATTTTGCCGAGCGTCATGTGGGGCTCCGGTCTGCCGTTGGCGAGGGAAGGCTGGGCCTAGATTTAGGCGCGCCTAATATATTAGGTACGCCTAAAACGGATTCGTGTCAAATTAGGGACTGGAGGTTCAGCCATGGCGGTACGGCGTCCACCGAACCCGAACAGCGAATCTGTGGACAATTACCTCAAGGCCATCCTGTTTCTGGGCGGACCGGAAGAGAACCGGGTGGCCAGCAATGCTCTGGCGCGCAGGCTGGCCGTGGCCCCCGCCTCGGTGACGAATATGCTGCAAAAGCTGGCCGCAGGCTCACCTCCCCTGGTCGAATACGAGCGGCATCGCGGTGTTCTGCTATCCTCCGCGGGGAAGAAGCGCGCGGTGGAGGTGGTTCGCCACCACCGGCTCATCGAGACTTTTCTTTATGAAGTACTCGACTACCCCATCGACGAGGTGCATGAAGAGGCTGAGCGCCTGGAACATTTCATCTCCGAACGATTTGAAGAGCGCATCGCGGCCAAGCTTGGGCATCCGAAGATTGATCCGCATGGACATTGCATTCCGGAGATGGACGGCGCGATGCCGCGAGAGAACTCGATCCAACTCACCGATGCTGTGCAGGAAGGGGTCTATATCGTGGACAGCGTCTCCGACCGCAATGCCCGCACCTTGAAACTACTGAAGGAGAACGGCATTGCTCCCGGGGTGAAGCTCCGCTTGAGGGAGAGCCCATCGATCAACGGCTACGCAGTCTCGGTTGGCCGTTCTTCCAGAATTTTGAATCTGCAGGAAGACGCTGCCGACAGCATCCGGGTGTGCGTCCTAGGTAAACCATGACCTTTCGCTCGAAGTTGCTTGCGACTCTTTTTGCCGTTGTCCTTTTGTCGCGCGCCCGCGCTTCCGGCGCAGACTCCGGCTCCGCCATCGCACCCCACCAGCACACCCTACGCCGGCGACCTCAGCATCTTCGAGGAGCCTGGCCGTGATCAGCGCCTGCAGATCGACCGCGTCATGGACTTGCTGCATTTAAAGCCTGGGAGCACCATCGCCGACATCGGCGCCGGGGGCGGCTGGTTCAGTGTCCGCGCCGCCCGCCGCGTCGGGCCCAAGGGCCGCGTGATTGCCGAGGACATCAACCCCAAAGCCATCGCCTACATCCAGCAGCGCGCGCAACGCGAGCACCTGGCGAATATCGTTCCATTGCTCGGCACACCCGACGATCCGAAGCTCACGCCTGATTCCCTCGACGCCGCGCTCATGCTGAAGGTCTACCATGAGATTGCTCACCCCCTGCTGGTGCTTGCCAACCTGCGCGCGGCGCTCAAGCCCGGCGCCCGCTTCGGCATCATCGATCGCAACGGCAACGGCTCCGACCATGGCCTCAAAGAGTCCATCGTGCGCGAGGAGGTCGAGCACGCCGGCTTCCGCCAGGTGGCGCGCTACGATTTCACCAAAGGCGATGGCCAGGATTACTTCCTCATTTTTGAGAAGCTTTAGGGAGATGCTCTAGAGGGTGAGGTTAGTCGAACCGCTTCGATGCAAATGACTGGAACGCTTCGACCACGGTCTTAGGCAACTGATCACGATTTTGCTTTGTAAGGAGCTCGTGTCCAGCGCTCGTGACGGGAAGCAGTTCCGTGGACGTCTGAATGAGCTTCAACGCCGCTGTCATTTCGTCGATGGAGCCGAAGCCGTCTCGCGTGCCGTGAACGAAGAGTGCCGGGACCTGCAGGCGAGGGAAGTGCGCTGTCCGCAACTCAGCGGGGCGTTGCGGCGGGTGGAGCGGGTAGGAGAGCAATAGCAGCCGATCAACCACAGCGGGTTCGTCGGCTGCCAGCATCGAGGCTTGCCTCCCTCCGTAGGAATGACCTCCGAGGAAGATACGGCCCGAAGTCTGCCGCCGCATGGATGCGACTGCCGCTCGAAGGCCTTGCTGATCGCGTTCCGCACTGCCGCGCGGAGGCCCGGAGGGTCGCAGTTGGCGAAAGGCGAGATCGCAGCGGAGGACGGTCCAGCCCGAAGCACTGAAAGCATCCGAAAGCGCCACCAGAAGGGGAGCTTTGCAGTTGGACCCTGCACCGTGGGTCAAGACAAGGCAATCTTTGCCTGACTCAATCGGGCCGTGAATGAAGCCTCGAACCGGAACCTCATTCGGCGAATCGTCGCGAAACTCCTGGTAGTTGTTCATACTCGCCGAGCCCGCTCACGCTTTCCAGCAATCAACCTAAAGGTTGATGACGATCTAGATCCAAAGAAGGGTGATATTGGGAAGCGCGGTGCCATACGCTTCCCCTTATTCTATTTGAGCGCTAATTCACTGTGAACCCGCGGCCGGCGTCCGGGGTTAGAGCCATACATCGCCGGGGGCCGTTCGTTCTCCTCCGTTGGCTGCCGGTATTCGGGGTTCCCCGCGGTTCGACCAGGATCAGCTTGGTCTCAACGATGGCAAACGGCTTGTGCTCTACTCCCTTTGGAACGACGAACATCTCTCCCGGCTTCAAGTCGACCGCGCCGTCTCTGAAGTCAATTCTCAGATGCCCGTCGAGAACGATGAAGGTCTCATCCGTATCCGGGTGATGGTGCCAAACGAAGTCTCCCTCCAGCCGGGCGACCTTGAATTGATAGTCGTTCATCTCCGCGATCACTCGCGGAGACCATTGCTCGGAGAGACGCTCAAACTTGTCCGCAAAATTGATCGGCGTGTAAAGGGGCATGACGGCCTCCATCCTCAGATCCATTGCCAATGACTATTTTATGCGGAAGAAAACCCGAGATCGTGCGCTATGGAACCCACACCGACCCCAGCCAAGGGCACTACAATAGGAGTTATCTATGAGCACACCCATTCATCAGATTCCCGTGCGCCGCATCACCGGCGAAGACACC
The DNA here is from genome assembly GCA_963746595.1 of uncultured Acidobacteriaceae bacterium. Classification (GTDB taxonomy): domain Bacteria; phylum Acidobacteriota; class Terriglobia; order Terriglobales; family Acidobacteriaceae; genus PALSA-350. The sequence goes on along the minus strand of CAVVBS010000015.1, from coordinate 886,531 downwards.
AACCTCGGTGAGTACAGCGGTAAGGTCCTTCTCATCGTCAACGTCGCTTCCAAGTGCGGACTTACGAAGCAATACGAATCTCTGGAAAAGCTTTATCGGGATTATCGCGACCGCGGTCTGGTCGTTGCCGGTTTTCCGGCCAATGATTTCAAGGGGCAGGAACCCGGCAGTAATGACGAGATCCAGAATTTTTGCACCAGCAACTTTGGCGTCGACTTTCCTTTGTTTGAAAAGATCACTGTGGTTGGGGAAGCCAAACATCCGCTCTACAAGGAATTGATCGCGGCCCAGCCGAAGGCTGTCAGCACGTCGGAGGTCCCCTTCAGCGAGAACTTAAGAAAATATGGGATCGAGCCGAATACGGAGCCGGAAATTCTGTGGAATTTTGAGAAATTCATCGTCGACCGCGGGGGGAAGGTAACCGCACGATTCGCACCTAACACTACTCCCGATGATCCGGCGCTGGTGAAGGCGGTCGAAGCAGAGCTTGCCAAGGCATAGCCACTGTCGTAGCAAGGCCACAAGGAACAGGACGGGTGCCCCAGGTACGCTTTATCGAGGGGCACCCGTCCTGTTCCCATTAGTTTCTTAGGGCGACCGATCGCTTGTGGGTGGCGGGAAAGAAATCTACAATCTTCGCGTGTCAACCTTCCGTTCCTGAAAGGACGCCTATGCGTTTCATTCGCGGATTCATCGTGGCAGCCGCCATCGTCTTCCTCATTCCTGAAGTGGTCTCTGCCCAGGATGTTTCTCACCCTGTCGCAGGTGGTGGCATCTCGGTGCCCGGTTGGGTGGGAGCTGTCGATGCCGGAGCGCAAAAGGCCGGGCAAACGATCAATGACACCAAGTTGACCGAGGAGGGCAAGGTGCTGCACGTCACCACCGGCCCGGCTGCGGAGTACTGGAACCCCGCCAATAAGGCGACCGGCAATTACACCGTATCTGCCACATTCAATGAGGCAAAATACATGAACCTCAACAGCCACCCGCATCCGTACGGTATTTTCATTGCCGGTCATGAGCTTGGGACCGATCAGCACAGCGAGCTATATTGCGCGGCTTACGGGGATGGAAGGTTTATTGTGCGCGGATTTGGACCGGAGCCGTTTCAGTTGAACGGTCGCGGAGAGGCGAATCCCGCTGTCCATAAGGCAGCCGGCCCTGGGGAACCGGTGGAGCAGAAAATCGCAGTTTCCGTAAAAGACGGAAAGGTGGAGTGCGCGATCAATGGCACCGTCGTCGGCAGCTATGACAAGGCTTCCGTGGTGACCGACGGAAAGCTGAAGTCTACCGACGGCATCTATGGGGTTCGGTTCGCCCACAACACCGAAGGGACTGTCAGCGATTTGAAGATGACGAAGCCGTAGCTCGGATTTCTTAGCTGAAGTTCAACGGGCGACGGCCAGTTCTTCTTCCAACAGCTGCTTTTGGAATAGATCGGCGTAATAGCCGTTGCGCGCGATCAGTTCGTCATGCGTGCCCAACTCCACGATGCGGCCGGCCACCAGCACGGCAATCTGATCGGCATGGCGCACGGTCGAAATGCGGTGGGAGATAAAGAGGGTGGTGCGGCCCTTCATCACGCGTTGCAGTTCGCCCAGGATCTGCTCTTCGGTGTAGGTGTCCACGCTGGAGAGGGCGTCGTCGAGGATCAGGATGCGAGGGTTGCGGATGACGGCGCGGGCGATCGCGGTGCGCTGCTTTTGGCCTCCGGAAAGGGTGATTCCTCGTTCACCCACCGTGGTCGCCAGGCCGGCGGGAAATTCTTCAAATTCGCGCCGGATGTGGGCCGCCTCAGCGGCTTGCAGCACTTCGCTATCGGTGGCCAAGGGAGCGCCAAAGGCGATGTTTCCGCGAATGGTCTGGCTGAATAAAAACGTTTCCTGGGGAACGAAGCCGATGTTGGCGCGCAAGACATCCAGGGGATAATCGCGGATGGGGCGATCGTCGATCAGAACGCTTCCCGGCGCGGCTTCGTGAAGCCGCGGAATCAGATTCACCAGGGTCGATTTGCCTGAGCCAGTTGGCCCTACGATGGCGAGACTGCTGCCCGCCGGAATCTTGAGCGACAACGAGTGCAGTACCTCCGAACGGCCGGAGTCGAAGCCGGAATAAGAAAAGCTGAGGTCGCGAAATTCGATGTCGCCGCGCAGCTTCAGATCGGCGGCTATGGAAGAGTCCGCTTCAGCGTTGTCGATGGCGGGCTTGTCCGACAGCAACTCATCGATGCGGATTACCGAAGCCGTGCCCCGCTGCCAGAGGTTGACGACCCAGCCGAGAGCGATGACGGGCCAGGTGAGCATGACCATATAGGTGTTGAAGGCGACGAAATCGCCGATGCTGATGCGATGGGAAATCACCTCGTGGCCGCCCACGAGCAGGGTGATGGCCATGGCGAGTCCGAGCACGAACTCGAGCGTGGGCCAGAGCATGCCCATGAGCTGGACCAGGCGGAGGCCGCGGCGGATATTCTCCTTGTTGGACTTCTCAAAGGCCGCGATCTGGGCCTCTTCCTGGGCAAAGGCGCGGACCAGCCGGGCGCCGGAAAAATTCTCCTGGGCTTGCGCGGAAATCTCCGAGTACATGGCCTGGATGCGCTCGAAGCGTTCATGAATCTTTCGTCCCAAGGACTGCACCAGAATGCTGGCCAGGGGCAACGGGACCAGCGCCACCAGGGTCAGCCAGGGGCTGATGCGCAGCAGAAAATACAATGCGCCGATGGAAAACAGGACGGTGTTGGCGCTGTACATGATGGCCGGGCCCAGCAGCATGCGCACCGCATTCAGGTCGTTGGTCATGCGGGCCATGATGTCGCCGGTACGATGCTGCTGAAAGTAAGCTGCCGGTTGCCGCTCCAGATGGCGAAAGAGATCGTTGCGCAGATCGAACTCGATCTCGCGGGAAATGCCGATGATGATCCATCGGGTGAGGAAGAGGAAGACGCCCTTGGCGGCAGAGATCAGGACCAGGAGCCCGGCATAGAAAAAAATCTTTTGCCGTGTGACGCCATGGTTCAGATCGTCGATGGCGATGCGGATGACCTGGGGGAAAAGAATCCAGATGGCGTTCGAGACGACGACGGACAATCCGCCCCAGACGAAGTCGCGGGAATAGCGGCGCAGGTATGGGAAGAGAGGCCGGAGCGGAGCAAGCATGCTGCCTTCTATTCTAAGCTCCGCCCTGCGGCATTTTCATTTGGGGGGGATACAGCAACGGCTTGCGACGTATCAGGTTGGCGTGCGCAGCAGCAGATAGGCTCCGGCAAGGGCGAAGAGCAGATCGGGGGACCAGGCCGCCAGCAGAGTGGGCAAGAAGTTCACGTTGCCCAGGGCTTCAAACGTTTGCGTGACCAACAAGTACGCGATAGCCAGCCCAATGGCGGCGGCTATGCCGGTCAAAGACCCGCGTTTGCCCATGGATAGAGCAAAGGGAATGGCCAGCACCGCCATCACCAGGGTGACCAGCGGATACGCCAGCTTGAGATTGAGCTGGACACTGAGTTGCTTGGTGTCGAAGCCGCTTTGCCCCAGGTCGCGGATGTAGCGCTCCAGTTCACCGAAGGTCATCTCCTGCGACTGCAGGGCTTGCTTGGTGAAGTATTGCGGCTGCTCGGTGATCTCGGGAAAGCTCTCGACGTTGAACTGGCTATAACTGCTGACTGCTTCGCCATCGAACCGCCGCTCCCACCCATGCTCAAAGACCCATTGCTGGATGATGCGGCTCCCAGTGGGCGTTGGAGGCGAAGATGCGGCGGGAAAGAGAAAAGTTCTCCGGGTTGAACTCGAAGACGGTGAGATTGGCGAAGCGATCCTGTCCCGGATCGAAGAACTGGTAATAGAAAATGCGGCCTGGCTTGCCTGGCTCCTGGCGGCCGAAGATCCATTTCCGGTCGGGCCGCAGGAAGGTTTGCGCCGGTCTTCCCTTGATCACGCTGCGCAGCGCCTCCTGGCGGCGGTTGGCAGCTGGGAAGGTAGGACTCATCAAAGAGAAACAGGGCAACAGCAAGCACCGCCGACACCACCACGACGGGCACCATCACCCGGTACAGGCTGATGCCGGTGGCCTTCATGGCGGTCAACTCGCTGGTTCGGGTGAGGACGCCAAAGGTGACCAGCACCGCAACCAGAACGCCCAGTGGAGTGATGTTGTAGATCATGCTGGGGGTCAGGTTGACCAGATATTCGCCGACCGTGACCAGCGGAGTGCGATTGCGGATGATGTCGCCGAGCAGTTCAAAGAAGGTGAAGACCAGCATCAACAGAACGAAACTGACCAGCACCAGGACAGAAGGTGGTCAGGAACTCGCGCAGGACATACTCGTCGAGAATGAGCGGAAAGCGGCCCCGGTCGTGCGCGTCGCGCTCTCGTTTGCTGCGTTCGCTTCTTGGGCGCAACAGCCGCGCGCTCTTGAATCTGCTGACGATGGAGGCGAATTGGATGCCTGGTCCTCCGCCCACCCGCCATCTGGCGCAGCAGCAGCAGGCCGCAGACGGCGAAGAGGATATTTGCCGCCCACACGCCGGCGAAGACCGGAACCTTACCCTCGCGCGCGAGCGAGACGCCGATCAAAGAGAGAAAGTAGTAGATGAAGACCAGCGCGATGGTCAGCACAAAGCCGGCGCTCTTGCCGCCGCGCCGCGACGAAATGCCGAGCGGAATACCAATCAGCATCAAAACCAGGCAGGCCGCGGGGTAGGCGAATCGCTTGTGCAGTTCGATCAGGTAGGTTCGGCCCCCGGGACCCTTGGTGTGCTCGTAGAGCACACGGTTGCTCATGGCGAGGATGGGAGTGTCATTTTTGCCGATGTGCGTATCTTCCTGGGTGCCGATGGCCAGCGGAAGTTCCGATTCCGCAAAGGTCGAGACCTGGTATTGGGTGCTGCCGTCGGAGTTCTTTACCTCTTCATGCTCGGTGCCATTGCGTAAACGCATCAGCAGCGTGTTGTCGCCGCCGTTGGCCACTACGGCATCCTCGGCGGTGGTGACCTTGGGTGAGACCGGATCGCTCAGGTCGGCGAGGAAGATGCGCTGCCATCGCGAGGCTCCCGCGCCGGCGCGGATATCCTGCACATAGAGCACATAGTTCTTGAAGTCTTCGTAAAAGACGCGCGGCTCGACCTCAAACGAGGCCTGTTGATTCTTGAGCGAATCTTCCAGCTGCAAGCAGGGCTGCGGTCGCTTTGGGAGCGATGTAGAGCGAAACGGCCAGCGAGATTCCCCAGCAGAGAATTGCGATGACCGAGACCACGCGGACAAAGAACCAGACGCCGATGCCCACCGCCCGCATGGCGGTGATCTCGCTGTCGGCGGCGAGCCGGCTGAGGCCGAGCAGGACCCCGACCAGCACGGCCATGGGAATGGTCAGGATCAGGACGTTGGGGAGCATGAACAGGAAAATCTTTGGCCACGGCGCCCAACGAGGCGCTGTTGCGCGCTGCCATTTCCAGCAGCTGGCCAACATACTTCATGAACAGAATGAAGGTGAAGAGCGCACCCCCGAGGAAGGCATGGGAGAGGACTTCATTCCAGATATAGCGGGTAAAAATGCGCACAGGCGAGATCCCGATCGTCTGGGTACAGTTTAAGACAGTTTTCCGCCATGAGGGCACGGCGAGAGGAGCGCCGATGCTAACTCAACACTCTTTGGAGAGAAAAACCGGGGGATAGAAGGGGTGCGCTTGGTAAAGCCGCCGCGCGTAACGTCCGGGCGATATCTTTCGACGTGGAAAGATGTATCGACGATGCCGGCGCACCCAAAGGAGGGAGAGCATGCTGCTAGTTGGGAGTCTGCCCGTGGCATGCAAGGGCTGACAATGGCGCAAAGGTGTTACTTCGGTGTTCTCTTCGCGCTCGCCGGAGGTGCCGGCCGGCACCCGGGGAAGAAAGCGATAGCCGATACCGCGCACCGTCTCCAGAAAGACAGGCTCGGCGGGATTGTCTTCAATATAACGGCGCAGGCGGACCATAAAGTTGTCGATGGCGCGCGTATCGGTGTCCTCGTGCACCCGCCAGACCTGCTCCAGCAACTCCTTGCGGGAGATGATGCGCCCCTGGTTGAGGACCAGATAGCGCAGCAGGTCGGACTCCATCAGGGTAAGGCGGATGGTCTTATCCGGGGTGGTGAGCTGCAGCGAAGCAAAGTGGATGGTGCGCCCGGCGAAGGTGAAGGAGGAGGGCGACGCGGCTCCGCGCGGCGGCTGGGCCGGCTCGGTAGGGAGCGGCGGGCGAAGCCACGCCATGCGGCGGAGCAGACCGTTGAGACGCGCCAGCAGGATGGAAAGATCGAAGGGTTTGGGCAGATAATCGTCGGCGCCGGCGCTGAATCCGTTGAGCACGTCTTCGGGACGGCTGCGCGCCGTGAGCATGAGGATGGGGACGAAGTTCTGTTGTGCCCGCAGCTCCGCGGCGACGGAGAAGCCATCCCGTCCGGGAAGCATGACGTCCAGGATGACGGCATCGAAGGAGTCGGCGGCGATCATCTCCAGCGCGGTCTCGCCATCCACCGCCAGCTGCACGGTGTAACCCTCGGCGCGCAGATTGAAGAGCAGGCCCTGCGCCAGATGAGCCTCGTCTTCGACCACCAGGATATTGGCCAGGCTGCTCACTGGAGAGCCTCCTTCTGCGGTGCCGGAGAGCGCGCGCGGCAGCTGCAGCCGGATGGTGGCGCCGCGTCCTTCGCCCTCCGATTCGGCGACCACGTCGCCCCCGTGCTGGCGGGCGATGGAGCGGACCAGGAAGAGGCCCAGCCCGGTGCCCTTGATACGGAAGACATTGCGGGCCGGGACGCGGTAGAAGCGCCTGAAGATTCGCTTCAAGTGCGGAGCGGCGATGCCCAGGCCATGATCGGAGACCGTGAGCATCATCCATGCGTCGCCCTCGAGAGCGAGATGCACCTCGAGCTGGGGCCCTTCGGGCGAATACTTGACCGCGTTGTCGAGCACGTTGAGGACAGCGGTGCGCAGGTCTTCCGGGTTGCCCATCACGGCGAGCTGCTGAGCATCCGGGTCTACGTTGAGGCGAATGGTCGACTCCTGCAGGTGGTAGCGCTGGAGCGTGGTGCGGATGCAGTCGCGGACCATGTCATCAAAGAGCAGCCGCAGCCGGACCTGGTTGCGCGCGCGCTGGCCCACTTCTCCGGCCTTGAGCACCTGCTCCACGGTGGCCAGGAGCCGCTCGGTATCGGAGAGCATGATTTCGTAGAACTCCTCCCGCTTGGACTTGCGGCAGCTCGTGGCGCTGCAGGGTTTCCAGATAGAGGCGGATGGAGGTGATGGGTGTCTTGAGTTCGTGGGTGACGGCATTGAGAAAGCTGTCGTGGCGCTCGTTCCGCTTTACCTCTCGCACCAGGAAGATGGTGTTCAGAACCAGCCCGGCGATGAGCAGCAGGAAGAAGGGAATGCCAATCACCAGCAGGATGACGCTGCGCGAGTTGATGATGATCCAGCCGACGTTCAGGGCGATGGCAAGGGCGACGAGGCAGGCGCCGAGAGTGATGGAAAGAACGATCGCATTTCTGCGTCTGGTGATGCGCATACCCGGCAAACCCTAGGAAAAGTATAGCGGCGTCTTTCCTCCACAAAGGGAAGGGCGCGACCGAAGTCGCGCCCAGGTTGGCAACCAACTTGTTCCCGGTGGTTAGGAGACGCCCGCGGGACGTGGGTCATGGGGATCGAACTGGGCCACTTTGACGTTGGTGGCCAGTCCGAGCTTCTGCAGGATCCAGATGCCGTAGAAGTTGGGATCAAACTCCCACCAGGTAAGGCCGTGCCTGACGGAGACGGGATGGGCATGGTGGTTGTTGTGCCAGCCTTCGCCGCCGGTGAGCAGAGCCACCCACCAGTTGTTGCGCGATTCGTCGCGGGTCGAGAAGCGCCGGGAGCCCCACATATGGGTGGCGGAGTTGACCAGCCAGGTGGCATGCAGGCCCAGCGTCACGCGCAGGAAGATGCCCCACATCACGCAAGACCATCCGCCGAAGGCGAGCAGGGCAAGTCCCACCGTGACCAGGGGAACATAATGGTATTTGCTCAGCCAGACCAGGAAGCGGTCCTTGGCCAGATCGGGTGCGTAGCGGGCCATCAGCGCGGTCTCGTGGTGCAGGGCATCGCCGGAGAGAATCCAGCCGGCGTGGGACCACCATCCGCCATCGTGAGGGGTGTGCGGGTCGCCTTCGCGGTCGGTGAGCTGGTGATGAACGCGGTGGGTGGCGACCCAGAAGATCGGTCCGCCTTCCAGGGAGAGCGTGCCGCAGATGGCCAGGAAATACTCCAGCCACTTGGGCGTGCGGTAGCCGCGATGGGTGAGCAGGCGATGGTAGCCCATGCCGATGCCCATGTTGATGGCGAGTACCCAGAGCACGATGAAGCAGAAGAGGCCCTTCCAGGTAAACATGAAGAGCGCAGCCACGGCGAGCACATGAAAGGCCACCATGAAGCCGGTGGTCACCCAGTTGGTCTGATTGGCTTGGGTGTCGCGGCCCAGAACCGGCACGTCACTGTGCTTTTTCGCGGGCCGGGCCACAGCGGCGTTTTCCGCGCAGGTTTCGGCTGCCGGGACAAACGATATGGTGGTAGAGGGTTCTATGAGTTCGGTCGACATGATCTAGGGAGGGCCCTTTCGATGTGCCCCGTTAAGTTGAACCTAACAGGGCCCCGATTGTCCGTTCGTAAGAGTTTTGTAATGACAATTAGTCATACTTATGACTCAGCTGTTTGCATCGGAATCTGTGCCCTGGGGGGGTGATGGTGGCAAATTTTCTACGACTTTCGTCGGCTGCGCCTCGAGTGGCTCTGGTAGCCCTGACGGCTGCGTTGCCGGCCCTGCAGGCTCAGCTCCCGAGCCGGACCATCGACCTGCCCACCAGCAAGGAACTGGCGGAGCCGGCGCCTGGGTCACCGCAGATGCTGAACAGCCTGCCCATGACCGCGGCTGTTTCCCCTGACGGGCGATACCTGGCGGTGGTGAACGCCGGTTACGGCACCTTCGAATCGCGTTATCAGCAGTCGATTGCGGTGTTGGACATCAAGACCGGCAGGGTGACGGACTTTCCTGAGCCGCGAACCGCGACAAGTCTGCCGCAGACGATGTATTCGGGGCTGGCCTTTGGCAAGGATGGCACACATCTGTATGCGGTCTTCGACTCGCTCACCGCGCCCGAGGGGAAAGGTAAAGACGAGACCGGCAATGCCATTGCCGTCTACGACTTCAGCGACGGCAAGGTGACGCCGGAGAGACTGCTTCCGGTTCCCCTGCAGCAATTGGCGCCGGGCAAGCTGCAGAATCGGATCGGGGCGGCGCTGCCTGCAGGCACTGCGATTCCCTCGCCGGCGGGAATCGCGGTACGCAGGGGAACGGCCGGGACGCGATGAATTGCTGGTGGCGGACAATCTCTCCGACGATGTTCTGCTGATGGATGGGAGCACGGGCAAGGTGCTCCGGCGCTTTGACCTTTCCGAGGGCAAGGTCGTGCCGTCAACCTACCCCGTCTCCATCACGGTCAACCAGTCGGGAAGCCGGGCGTTCGTTGCATTGTGGAACGGCTCCGCGGTCGCGGAGCTGGACTTGAACAAGGGGAAGGTGCTTAAGAAACTGCTGCTGCTTGCCCCGCAGCAAGCCACTTCGCCCAGTTCCCATCCGGCCGCGTTTGCCTGGAGCCCGGATGAGAGGATTCTTTACGTGGCGCTGGCTAACCGGGATGCGGTGGCTGCGATGCGGGTCGGAGGCGACGAACTTAAGCTCCAGACCCTCTATGACACGCGGTTGCCGGGGCAGAGCTACTTCGGCGCCATGCCGGATGCGGTTGCGGTTTCAAAGGATGGCAAGCGGCTCTTTGCCGCCAACACGGGCTCCGATGCGGTTGCCGTCTTTGATCTCAGTGCACGGCAAGCAGCGGGACCGGCGATCCGGGCCGTGGGTTGGGTTCCGACGGAGTGGTATCCGACGGCGATGGCGGTGGAAGGCAACACGCTCTACGTGGCGACCGCCAAGGGCCAGGGCACGGGGCCAAATAATATGCCGCAGCGGCTGGTCCCTGGCAATGAGCGCAGCGGCAGCTCCACGTACATCGCCACCTTGCTGCATGGGTCGATTGCGGCCATCGACCTGGCGGAGATCGAAGCCAGGCGCGAGCAGATGACGCGCACCGTGATAGAGACGAATATGATGAAGGCCGCGCAAGCGAAGATCGCGTTTCGCAGCGGGACCAACCCCATCCGGCACGTGATCTACATCATTAAGGAAAACCGGACCTATGATCAGATCCTCGGGGATCTGGGCGTGGGTAACGGGATGCCCGGGCTCACCATGTACGGCGAGGAGATTACGCCGAATGAACACAAGCTGGCGCGGCAGTTTGGCGTGCTGGACAATTTTTACGATTCAGGTGAGGTTTCAGGCGACGGGCACGTGTGGTCGAATGCGGCGATTTCCAGCGACTATACGGAGAAGACCTGGCAACAGAGCTATCGCGGGCAGGAGCGAGTCTACGACTATGAGGGCGTGGTGGAGAACGGATATCCGCTGCGCGAAGGCATTTCGGATGTTAACGAGCCCCGCAGCGGATATATCTGGAGTGATCTGGCGCGCAACGGCAAGAGCCTGTATCACTTCGGGGAGTTCATTTCGACCACGTTCTGTGCCAGTCCCGACAGCACGCCCAAGGCATCTTCCCCGACACAGGGAACGCCCGAACCGGAGCCGGCGCAGTGTGGAGTGCGGGGCGATATCCGGCACGGAGAGGCGCTGCCGCAGAACTATGGCGGCGGCTCCAGTCCCTACCCCTGGCCCATTCCGCTGATTAAAGAGAACGTGCCTACCAAGCCCGAGTTGGTGGGTCACTTCGACCCGAAATTTCCTGACTTTGAGCTGAGCTTTCCCGATCAGTTGCGGGTGGAGGAGTTTCTGACTCACTTTCGCCAGTGGGTGCAGGAGCGTGAGAAAGGGCGGGATACGATGCCGCAGTTCATACAGCTTCGGCTACCCAACGATCACACCGCGGGAACCACTCCCGGCATGCCAACGCCCAAGGCTTCGGTCGCGGACAACGACCTGGCGGTGGGACGAGCGGTGGAGGCGATTGCCCACAGCCCTTATTGGGAGGACACGGCGTTTTTCATCCTGGAAGACGACGCGCAGAACGGGGCGGATCACGTCGAGGCCCATCGCAGTGTTGCCTTGGTGGTGAGCAAGTACTCGCCGCGCCTCGCGCAGCCCCTGGTGGACAGCACTTTCTACACCACGGTGAGCGTGCTGCGGACGATGGAAGAGCTGTTAGGCTTGCCGCCGATGAATAACAACGACGCCTTCGCTCCACCGATGGCACCGCTGTTTACGGGCGCCGGCGATCAACCACCCTTTGAAGCTGACTATCGCAATCGGGACAACGGATTGTTGTACCAGGCGAATGGCCCCAAGGCCCCGGGTGCGCAGGCGTCGAGCCGCATGGATTTCACGCACGAAGACCGGGCGGATCCGCGGGTGTTGAATGTCATCCTGTGGCGGGATGCGATGGGCAATAAGCCGTTGCCGGCGATGCTGGCGCATCCTCAGAAGGGGCGGGAGCAAGACGATGACGACGATGACAAATGACGCTTGACGGCCAGGTACGGCTCCGGTTCGATGAGAGACTCTCTTGGCCGAAAGGACTAGCCGACGAAATCTACGCGGACGGGATGGGGAATGATGCCGCGCTCGTGGCCCATAGTGAGTAGCTTGCGAATGGCTTCTTTGCCATCTTCGCCGTAGTCGAGGGTGCGCTCGTTCACGTACATGCTGACAAAGCGGTTTGCCATTTGCGGGTCGAGGTCGCGGGCAAACTGCATGGAATACTCGAGCGCGGCTTCGCGGTGGTCGAGCGCGTGCTGGATGCTCTCGCGCAGGGCCTGGGTCACCGTGAGCATGACGTCCTCGCCCAGGCTGCGGCGAATGGCGTTGCCGCCTAGCGGCAAGGGAAGCCCGGTTTGTTCCCGCCACCACTGGCCGAGATCGATGACCTTATGCAAGCCGCTGGCAGCGTAGGTGAGCTGGCCTTCGTGGATGATGAGCCCGGCGTCGAAGTTACCCGCGACCACTTCAGGAATGATCTTGTCAAAAGGAACGGTGGCGGTTTCAATCTCCGGCGCGAACAATTTCAGTGCCAGGTAGGCGGTGGTCAGGGTGCCGGGAATGGCCACGCGCACGCGACCGATCTGATCGGGCGCGATCCGGTGGCTGGCGACGATCATGGGGCCGTAGTTTTCCCCCACGCTGCCGCCACAGGCCATGAGCGCATAGTCCTTCTGCACGTAGGGATAAGCGTGGAAGGAGATTGCGGTTACGTCGTAAAAAGCCTCGTCCATCGCCTTGTGATTCAGGGTCTCGATATCGCAAAGAGTATGGGTGAACTTGTAGCCGGGCACGCGAATCTTGCCCGTAGCAAGGCCGTAGAACATGAAGGCGTCGTCGGAGTCCGGACTGTGAGCGATCGAGATCTCCCTGACCGCGCCCGGCGCTGTGGTAAGACCTTTGGCGGGGGCATCGGGCGGAAGCGAAATCGGAGTAGTAGTCACAAAATCCTTTCTGAGAACATCGGCAGTTACTTGGACGTAACGCGGTCACCGCCGCGACGGGTAAAGGACATCAAAGGGCTCGATTGGGTGAAACATCGCCAAAGGATCCCAGGAGGCTAACGCAGGCGGTCGCGGCCACCACTTTCACGGCATCGCCGGAAAGGAACGGGGCGATGGATTGGGCGAAGACAACGGAAAATCGCAAGTGGCTGAGAAGGCCAAGCCAGGAGGCGCCGGCGGCCAGGATAAGGAGGCTGGCAAGTCCTGCTGCCGCGATTGCGTCCACGAAGCGGCGCCGACCGCGGCGATAGAGCAGGCTGGCCAACGCTGCGGCCAAAGGATACGAGAGCAGGTATCCGCCGCTGGGGCCGAGCAATTGGGCCAGGCCGCCGGGACCATGGGGGCTGAAGACGGGCAGCCCAAGGGCGCCTTCTACCAGGTAAAGCGCCAGGCAGGCAAACGCTGCTCCCGGACTGAAGAGCAACCCCAGCAGCAGCACGGCGAAGGTCTGCATGGTGACCGGAATCGGCGTGAAGCCAAGGGGCATGGCGATGTGGGCGCAAATGGCCACCAGGGCGGTAGCCAGGACGACGGCGATAACTGTCTTCCAGGCTATGCGGGGCACGGGCAATGACGCGAAGGCTATCCTGTTTAAAACCGATCTCTTGCATCTTTCACTCTCCCTTTCGAACCAGGCCGGGGGGGTACTTGATCCTGGCGGATGACCGCCGGGAGTTATTCATGTGCGCCGGGTGTCAAGGCCGGCGTGATTCCGAAGGAGCGGGAACGCCCTCCGGCTCGAGCGAAGCATCGGGGGTGCTTGGCTGTCCATGCCGCCGAATATGCCGGGCGACCGAAAAAGCCACCCACAGTAATGCGCAAAAACTGATTGCGAAAGCCAGGAACAAAAGCCGCATAGGGGACGACCGGGCTCAAGATCATCTTGAAGCATAACAAAAAAACTGCGGAACTACCGCAGACTCGTCTCCAGCCAGGCAAGATAAGATTCTGAACCGCCCGAGACGGGGAGGACCAGGAATTCGGGAACTTCGTAGGAGTGAAGGCCGGCGATGGTCGATTGGACCTCGCGGGTGAGGGTAGAGCGGGTCTTGATCAGCATGAGCACTTCGGCCGCGGATTCGATGTCGCCCTGCCAGCGGTAAATCGATTGCACGCCAGGCAGGATATTGATGCAGGCGGCCAGATGCAGCTCTAGCAGGCGATGGGCTATGCGTTCGGCCTGGTCGCGATCGGCGCAGGTGGAGAGAATGATTTGAAAATCGGTCATGAGAGATCTCCGGGTGGGTTTATCAAGTATGGTTCCTTCTTTCCGAAGCGGGAAAACTTCCACTTGAGCGATGAGGCGAAACAGACGTTCACTGAGAAGATAGAGCAGGCGAACCCGAATTTCCTGTACTCTGCACTGGACACGATCGCGTGTGCGGCTTTCATTAAGGAAAGCCGCATGAAGGGTGCCGAAGCCACCAAGCTGCACAGGAAATTCGGGGATTGCGAGGTGACCGTGAAAATAGAAAACGAAACCCTGCAGCAGAGTTTGAGGGAGAGAGCCTCATCGTTTTTTTCCCGCTCAGGCCGCCGGGTGGCGACCGCGGTTGCTATTGTCATCGCCGTCGCGCTCGGCTATCACGTGATCTTCGGGGCTAACGGACTATCGGCTTACCAACAGAAGCTCAATCAGGACCAGACGCTGAAGAAGGAGATCCTGCAATTGCAGCAGGAGAATAGCCGCCTGCAGGACCACGTGCAACATCTGCAATCAGACCCGAACGCCATCGAACACGAGGCACGGGTGATTCTGCGCTACGCCAAGCCAGGCGAGGTCATTTACGCGCTTAACGATAAGCCCGACGCCAAGCAGGCCGCCAAGTAATGGGTAGCGGAACGCCGCGATCTTTGCGGTCCGATGGGAGATGAGCCTTTGGAACTGCGTTCTCCCGAAGGGACGTCAGGCACTCGCTGAAGTCGAATCGGCTATGAGGGTGTATCGCGATCAGTCCCGAAGGGACGGCTGAGAGTAGCCCAGGACGCAGTCCTGGGCAGGCATGGGAGCCCGGAGCAGTCCCGTCAGGGACGGCTGAGAATGCCCCAGGACACCCGTCCTGGGTACACTCGAATGGGAATACGAGTTCGCGACTGTAACCATGTCTCACAGTCACACATGCTGTTTGGTTCACGTGGTGTTCGCGACCGCAGAACGCCGGCCGATGATTCGCGAAGACATCCAGGAAATGCTTTACCGCTACATGGGCGGCATCGCCCGGGAGAATGGAATTCCAGCGTTAGCCGTTGGTGGCTCCGCTGACCACGTCCACTTGTTGCTCTCCTTGCCGCGGACTGTTTCTGTTGCCAAGGCCGTCCAATTGGTTAAATCGGGGTCCTCTAAATGGCTGCACGAGAGCTTTCCAAAGCTAAAGAGTTTTGCGTGGCAGGAGGGATATGGAGCTTTCTCGATCGGAGTTTCGCAACGAGTGGCGACGGTGAAATACATCGAAGGTCAGGGTGAACATCACAAGCGAATTAGCTTCGAGGAGGAATTCAAGAAATTTCTTACCGTGCACGGAATCGAAGAATACTGAGGAGGTCCTAGCTGGATCAGGAGGATTGTGGGTGCTCGTGCGGACTCGTCAGCCCTATACAGGAAGCCCAGGATTGACATCCTGGGATATTCTCAGCCGTCCCTGGCGGGACTGTTCCTGGCTCTCATTGTCTACCCAGGACTGGCGTCCTGGGCTACTTTCAGCCGTCCCTTCGGGACTGGATTTAGTTCAGAAAACCGTATCCAGCACTGCGTGCTGGGTTTCCAACTTGGGTGCGGCACAACTTATTTTTCTTCGGGCACGACGTTCAGGATGGAGACCGGGGGGCTGTCACGGTCTATGGGAAAGAGGAATTTTAGCGGAGAACGAACGATCTGGCGGAGCAGATAGCGGAGCAACAGTAACTGGTCGCGGCGGCTGACGTCGTAGGCGCGCAGGGCTACAAACGATGCGATGGAAAAGCTGATGCCCAGGTTCAGTACGAAGGTCACTCCAATGCCAGCGATGGCGTAGTAGAACCAGTCCTTGCCAAAGGAGCTAGTGCCGAAACGGGCGGCGGCCAGCGCCAGGGTGCCGGTCGACAGGGTCACGTGGCGAACATCGAAGGGTATGCCGAAAAAGCGCGCAATCACAGGCACAAACCCAAGCAGATAGCCCAGCGCAATGCTGGTGCTCCAGCCGGCAAGATTGTACTCAATCCAGGCGGCCAACCGGGCCATGCTCGGCTGCCCAACCCGATGGCCAAAGGGGTGTTGGGAGACGGCTTCCGTCAGGCGGTGAAAGACGGCGAAATTTTCGCACCAGCCGCCTATGAGCGCCGCAGCCCACAAGATCACCCCCGTGCCCGCCGCATAAATGATGGTCCCGGAGGCAAAAGGATGAAGCGCCTCGTAGACGTGCCGCGCACTCTCCGCCGGTAGGTAGTGTTCTGCAAACATCACCCGCCACAGGCGTTCCAGCGCAACCGAGCCGATGCAAACCGCGGTCACGTTACCGATGGCGGCCGCCAATTGGGTGCGGCTGATGCGTGCGGTAAAGTCTGAGATCTTGCTCCAGCTGGCGTTGCCCGGATTATTGCGGACAATGCCGGCAAAGGTAGCGGCCGTGGCAGAAGGCTGTTTGGTGGCCAGCACCAGGCCGAAAACCTGGAGCAAGATGAAGCTGATCGCATAATTGGTGCCGGTCAGAAAGCCCTCGACAAAGAGCGGGAAATGCTGCTCGACGATGCGCATTTTGAAGGCCGCAGTGAGTACGGTCAGCAGCCCGCCACCCACAGCGGCGAGCCACATCTGCCAGTACTCTTTGCGGGTGTGGGCGATGTAGTGCTCGCCGCTGCGGCCGGTGCGCTCCACGGTCTTGCGCGCCAGAAGATTCAGGTTCTGCTTAAGCAGGGCGGAGACGCGCTTATCTTCGAGACGGCCCTCGATGAGCTGGTTCAGCAGGTTGCGGGCGGCCGCGGAACTATCCGCAACGGTGGGGAGGGGCGCACCGCCGAAGGTAAGAATTCCGGCCAGCCCGTGCATGCGCATCAGGGCTAGTTCAATACTCCGCAGGTCGAGCACCAGGTCGGCGCTCACCCCGGTAGTCTCCATGCCCAACCGCACCTGGCCAAGTTCTTTGCGGCAAGTGATGACGGCTGCTTTCCAAGCCTCAAAGAGAGGGGCAGCGGAAGCGGAATCCGGAGCGCGCACCAGATCCTGCGTGGCAAAAACCAGGTGGTAGAAGGGTGAGTTCTGCACTTCCCAGTGGCCGCCCCGCTCGCGCATGGCAGCGGTCACGCCGCGGCCCGCGGTGCGCGTGGCGATCAGGCACAGTGCCTGGCGCAAGTCGCTCTGCAGGCGAGGAGACGAGCGTGGCCCGCCACCCGTGGGCGGGGGCGCGAGCAAGATCAGCAGGCGTTCGAAGAGAGCCTGGGGCAGATCGAGGAAGCGTTCGACATGGCGGGAATGGGCGAAGAGCGAGACCACCAGGCGCGAACTATCCGACACGTCCATCGCCGAAGGCAGGAGGCGATTGAAGATCCGGCGGAGCCCTTCAGAAAATATCTGATGGTGCTTAGGCAAGCCCGCTTCGGCCAGCAGGCCCACGGAGTCGAGCCCGGCGAGCATGGCTTGAAAGGTCTCCTGAAAATCCAGGCGCAGCAGATCGTCGTGCTCCAGTATCCGGACCCAGCACAGCAGCCGCACATTGAAAGCCCGTTCGCTGGAACCGGTCCAAATGGTATGAAAGAGGCGAATGAAGCTGGCGGTCTGCGAATCAAGGGTGGTCGAGGCGGAAAACGCTTTGGAGCGGGCGCGAAGCTCGTCTTTGACGCGAGCAAAGGCGGGCCTGTGCCGGGAGTGGCGGCGCAGGCGAAAATACTTCTTAATGGACCGGCCTAATCTCACAATGCGCTCATTCGATGGTAGAGCATTTTCACTCCGGCCCGGAACCGGCGTGTGTAGCGTAGAGGGGCTTTTTCGGGGGAGAAATCGCGCCGGGAACAGCCGTATAGTCTAGGCCCGAAAGTGCGCTTCAAGTGGCGTGCGCGGGGCGGAGTTCCTCGACAGCCAGAAACAGAGCTGCTTGGAGCTGCTGCTGCGTCGCCTGGTCCAGTTTGGCGCCGCCGATGGTGAGATAGAAGACGTCAATGGCGATCTCCCCCTCGGTATCGATCAGGGCCACCTCGATATTGCAATTGTGCGCGGCCAGCGTCGTGGCGATCTGGCGCAGGAGACCGGGGCCATCCTGGGCGACCACCTGCAGAAGGGTGCTGTGGGTGGAAGCAATGTTATCGAATTCCAGGCGTGTCTCAACCTTGACCATGATGGGGGCGCGGACAGCCTGGCGCCGTCGCAGCAGGACCTCGATGGGAGTCTTCAGGGAGATCACGTCGCGCAGGCTATCGCGGAAGCGATCCACCTCAGAAGGATTGAGTTCCAGCGTGCGGAAGGGGTCGGAGAATTGAAAGGTGTCGACGATGATGCCGGCGTCGTTGGAGAACGCCTCCGCCTTGACAATGTTCATGCCCCAGGAGGAGAGCGCACCCGCCATGTCGGCGAAGAGCAGGGGCCGATCCCTGGTTATGACGGTGAGTTCGTAGGACTGGCGCAGGGTACGCAGGTGGATCTGTGCAGACGACTGCGATAGCTCTAAAGCCATCTGGAAGTGATCGCGAATCTGCTCCGGCATGCGCGTATGCAGATAGCGTTGCGGAAAGCCCTCGAGAAAGCTGCGCAGCTCGGGTGCGCTCTCCGGAGCCAGAGTGAGAATCCGCTTGAGCAGCGAGGGGTCGACATCGGCGCGATAGCGTTCCTGGTCGACACTGCGGTCCATAAAGTTGGAGGTGGCGATGTAGAGCTGCCACAGACTATCCGCCTTCCACGGGGTCAGGGCATCGGGATTGACCGCCTTGATGTCGGCGTAAGTCATCAGGCAGAGCATTTTGAGGTGGGTCTGCGAAGCCGCTTTATCGGCGAAGGCGCGAATGGTTTCGGCGTCGAAGATGTCGCGGCGTAAGGTCAAGGACATTTCCAGGTGATTGCGGATCAGCCGCCGCACAAGATCGCGCTCTTCGGCATCCAGCTCCAGGCGGGCGAGCAGGCTATCGGCTAATTCCACGCTTTGCACCGTGTGTTCGCCGGTGCGGCGAGCCTTGCCGGTGTCATGCATGAGCAGCGCGAGGAAGAAGAGGTCGAGGCGGTCGATCTCCGCCAGCAGGCTGGAAAAGCGCCGCTCCCAGGCGAGGTGCGGTTGGCGCAGAGCATGCACGTTATCGATGACCAGAAAGGTGTGCTCGTCGACGGTGTAGCGATGATACGAGTCGCGGATGACGAGGGCGTCGATGCCGTGGAACTCGGGGATGAGCAACTCCAGGATGCCCAGCGCATGCATGGTGCGCAACGCGTGCGCGGCGTGGGGCCCAAGCAGAATTTCGCGCAGACTGTTCCACAGGAAGGGCCCTTCGGGGATGTGCACATCGAGTACCGGGAGCGCGTCGGCAAGGCGATCTTCGGCGTTTTGTGTCAACCGGTAGCCGTGCGCCGCAACCATCGCGAAGACGCGGAGAATCCCTTCGGGGCCGGTGAGCAGCGAAGATTCGGAGACATCGATGCGACCGTCCTGGACCATGAAGTCGGTGCCTGGAATCGGAGTGCGCTTGCGTCTCTGGGGGCGGTAAAAAGACTGTCGCGCCGGCGGCAGAGCCTCCATGAGCAAGACAGCGCGGCGATAGACCGTGCGCGCATGGCGGTAATACGTTCGCATCCAGTAGGCGGGATCCGAGGTGCCTTTGGTTTCGAGGCCGATGCTTTGGGCGGCGGCTTCATCCTGGGCGTGCCAATCGAGGCTGTTGTCGTCGCGGCCGCTGCGGAAGTGCAGAAAGCAGCGCGTAGCGCTGAGAAATTCAAACGCCGCCGCAGCGTCGTTATGTACCGCGTATAGGGAGTTTCCGAAGCTGGTGGGCCAGGCCTTATGTTCACGAACGTGGTGCATGAGGTTGAGCCAGTGGGCCAGTTGGTGATCGCGCAGACCGCCGGGGCACTCTTTGATATTTGGCTCGAGATGAAAGATGGTGTTGCCGTATTTCTGATGTCGGGCGCGGGCCAGATCAGCAAGCCGGTGGACGATGCCACTCCACTCACGCAGCGCGACTTCGGGCAGAATTTGCGTGGTTAGAGACTGGTAGAGGCTGTGGTCGCCGGCGATGAAGCGGCGGTCGAGAAGGGAAAGGGTGAACTCTATGTTGTCAGGGTCGTAGCGGTCGCATTCTTTGAGAGTGCGGATCATGGGACTGGCGCGCAGGCCGAGATCCCACATTCCCTGGTTACAGCCGCGGATGGTCTCGCGCAGCGCATCCTCCACTTTTTCGTCTGCACAAAGATAGAGAAGGTCGACGTCGGAGGAAGGGAAGAGCTCCTTACGGCCAAAGCCCCCGATCGCCACCAGAGCAATCCCGGGGGTAAGGTAGAGCCGCTCTCGAACTGCCACAGCGGCTCCAACAGGCAGTCGACCACTAAGGCCCGGCGCCGGATGCAGAGCACACCGTTGCCGGTACGCTCGAAGGACTGACGCATGGCGGCCATCTCCGCCTGATAGTGCTCTCGCAACTGCTGGTGAGACGTAAATGCAGGTTTCATGTCGACCGAAAGCGAAACAAAGGAGGGTCCCGGATTTCCTGTGAAGTTTATTGGCGTTGATAAACTCCATGCGGCTTTCCTTAAAGAAAGCCGCACACGTTGCCGTTTCCTGGGCCAGCGTACAGGAAATCCGGGGTGCCCCTGGAGCATTTTGCTAATACTGTGGTCCGGTGGGATCAGCTATGTGCGGCCATTTTTGCGGAATGGCCGCGTCAAGTTCAATTTCCTGGTCTACACCATTAGCAAAAATGCGTTACCGTACCCAAATCAAATCTTGTAGTACTTCTCCTCAGCCCGGCTAGTAGCCTGTGGTAACGAAATCGCTGGTAGCACCGTTGAGACGGGTAGCCCACGTCTCAGTTTTGAGGCGTGGGATCCTCCATGAGTGCCACTGACGCTTCCGCTGCGACAGGCCCCCTAGGTACTGCGGGCTAAAGGGCCGAGGAATTGGTTAAGAAGCAGTTCTTTTAAAGCGCAGCCACGCCGCGGTCGCCGTTGCGGATGCGGATGGCTTCATCGATTCCGGAGACGAAGATTTTTCCGTCCCCGATCTTTCCTGTTCTCGTCGCTGTGATGATGGCCTGAACAGCCTTTTCCAGCAGTTCGTCCGCGACCACGGTTTCGATCTTGATCTTGGGCAAAAGATCGACTGTATATTCACGTCCCCGATAAAACTCTGTATGACCTTTTTGGCGTCCGTGGCCGCGTGCTTCAAGGATTGTCATGCCCTCTACGCCAATGGCGAGCAGAGCATCTTTGACTGCGTCAAGCTTTGACGGCTGAATGACAGCTTCTATTTTTTGCATATCGCATTCCAGAGTAGCAAGAGTATAGCTGTAGGCGCACGGGAGCGGGCTCATAATTGCCTGATTCCTTAACCTGCATCCCCGGACGAATAGCTTATAGTGTTACTTATGAGCGGAACAGGCAGTGACCGTTACCTCTTCGGAAGCTTACAGTCGACGGGCAAGAACCAGGAAAAAGTCCGCGAAGTAAATTTCGGCCATGAGCAGCCGGAAGGGGTGGTCATGACGACCCTGGATTTTGCGGTGAACTGGGTGCGCAAGAGCTCGGTATGGCCGATGACGTTTGGCTTGGCCTGCTGCGCGATCGAGATGATGTCGATGGGCGGCGCGCGTTTTGATATAGCGCGCTTTGGTGCGGAGGTATTTCGCCCCTCACCGCGGCAATCCGACCTGATGGTGATCGCGGGAAGGGTATCGCAGAAGATGGCCCCGGTCATTCGCCGGCTTTACGAGCAGATGCCGGAACCAAAGTGGGTAATCTCGATGGGCGCTTGCGCCACGTCCGGAGGGGTCTTCAACAACTACGCATTGGTGCAAGGGGTGAACCAGATTATCCCCGTGGATGTGTACGTGCCGGGCTGTCCACCGCGTCCGGAACAGTTGATGTACGCAATCACGCTTCTCCAGGAAAAGATTCAAAGCGAACGGGGAAGCGCAAAACGCGCATTAAACTTCCAATAATTGTGCAATTGTAATAAGTTTGTTGGGCGGTTCTTTTTTCTGATTTGGTGACGAGGCTGGCTGGCGGTAGAGGTAACTAGACGTTAACTCCCCTCCCGTTGCCGCCGTTAAGATGTTGAAAATTAAGGTAGTCGAGATAGGAAATATGCTGTAGATTACCGGATGTGGATGTTTTGCATCTCACGTCCAGGTTTGTGTGATGTGACGTGAAAGCGAGTTTGACCCGAGCCACGTTCTTCGGGCTCGACCGTTTTGTTGAATGACTTCCCAGTTTTGTTTGACTTTCCAGTGGTTGCGGAGGATAGACGCATGCACTCTCGCCCGTTGACTTCACTGGGCCGAATTCTGCTTGTAGCAGGTGCTGTGGGACTCGGTTCTGTGAGTCTCTTAGCCCAGGATTCGTCCAGTACAGCCTCAAAGCCAGTAGCCCCTGCGGAGTCTCCAGCTTCGCGCATCGACATTTTCTTTGGTTACTCGTACCTGGCCCCGCACGGCTCGGTGACGATTCCCTCGGGTGACCTCATCGGCGTGAATGGCCCCGTGAGCTACTCGTCTATCAATTACGGCGCGATCGGGAGTGTTAGCTACTTCTTCAACCGCTACGTGGGTGGACAGATCGAATATGCCAACCATCCCGACGGGAACAATGACGGAGCGTCTACCGGCCAGCTCGGTATGATTTTCCGTTACCCGACAGCTGAGATCACTCCGTTCGTGCACGCGGACGCTGGCTACGTAAGGTTGGGCGGCCCGTACCATCAGCCGTACACCTACGGTCCGGCTCTGACCGTGGGCGGCGGCATGGATTACTCGCTGCCGTTCCTGGGTGGTCACCTGGGACTGCGGCTGTTCCAGGCCGACTATGAGTACTTCCATGCCAACTTCGGGCCTCAGCCTCCGTATCCTACGGGTGGCCGGGCGAACCTGAAGGTGGCGCGCCTGAGCACCGGCCTCATCTATCACATGGGCAGCATCCTACCGCCGCCTCCTGTGACGTACGCCTGCACCGCGGCTCCTTCGCCGGCGTTTCCTGGCGACCCGATCACGGTCACCGGCACGGCGACGAATCTGAACCCGAAGAAAACAGCGACCTATAGCTGGACGGGTGCCGAGGGCGTCAAGGTCACCGGCGACAGCACCACGGGCAACGTCGACACCACCGGCTTGAACCCCGGGAACTACACGGTGACCGGCCACGTTTCCGAAGGGCAGAAGGTCGGCCAGTTCGCGGATTGCACAGCGAACTTCACCATCAAGCAGTACGATCCTCCGACCCTCAGCTGCTCGGCCAATCCGACGACTGTTCAGCCTGGCGGTACAGCAACCATTACGGCTCAGGGCGTAAGCCCGCAGAACCGGCCACTCACTTACACGTTCAGTGCGTCCTCCGGCCAGATCAGCGGAAGCGGCAATACCGCCACGTTGAGCACGACCGGTGCGCCAGCGGGTACGATCACCGTCACTGGCACGGTGCAGGACGACAAGGGGCAGACGGCTACTTGCACGGCGTCGGTCAATGTCGAAGCACCTCCGCCACCGCCGGCTCCGAAGACCAAGACGCTTTGCTCGATCAACTTTGATCGGGATAAGAGGCGCCCGGCTCGCGTCGACAACGAGGCTAAGGCTTGCCTTGATGACGTCGCTCTGAACCTGCAACAACAAACTGATGCCACCGCTGTTCTGGTTGGCGAGGCGGCTTCTGATGAGAAGAAGGCCGACACGCTGGCTGCACAACGGGCTGTCAACACGAAGGACTACCTGGTGAAGGAGAAGGGCATTGACGCTTCCCGGATCTCGGTACGCACCGGAACACAGGGCAACAAGGAAGTAGAGAACTACCTTGTACCTGCCGGCGCAACCTTCGATAGCGACGTGCAAGGCACCACAGCAGTGGACGAGAGCACAGTGAAGGTTCAAGCAAGAACCGCACCACCGGCTCGCGGCCATAAGAAGAAAGCAGCAGCTCCCCCAGCGCAGTAAGCACTGAGGCAGCCAAAAGTGAAAAGGGTGACCAGTTAGTAATGGTCACCCTTTTCATTGTGCTTGACCGTGCCGGTCTTACAGGCGCACGGTTGAATCCGGATAAACTGAAAAAGGTTTGTCCGAATTTCGGGCACTTCCAAATAGAAAACCAATGACTTCATGCATCGGGCGTATTCTCTCCTTCTCCCTGTTTCTGCTCGCTCTCGCTCCTAACCAACTAACTCTGGCGCAAACGGCTTCCTGGGTTCCAGTGGGACCCGACGGAGGCGATGCGCGCAGTTTTGCCGCGGACCCTACCGATTCCAGGCATATCTACCTGGGCACTACCAACAGCTGGGTTTACCAGACAGAAGATGGCGGCGCGAGCTGGCATAGGCTGGCCAAGCTGGCCAAGGGTGACGACCTGATCCTGGACAACGTCGTGGTGGATCAAGCTGATCCCAAGACATTGTTGGTCGGGGCCTGGATCGTCGATCATCCCGGCGGCGGGCTCTTTATCAGCCATGACGCGGGCAAGACGTGGACCACCGTCGAAGCGATGAAGGATCAGTCCATCCGCGCACTCACCCAGGCGCCTTCGAATCCAAAGATATTGATCGCGGGCACACTCAAGGGTGTCTATCGCAGTGAAGACGGCGGCGTGCAGTGGAACCAGATCTCGCCCCCGGGCAGCATGGACATCCATGAAGTGGAGTCCATTGCCATCGATCCCAAGGATCCGCGCACGGTGTATGCGGGCACCTGGCACCTGCCGTGGAAGACCACCGATGGCGGTGCGAACTGGCACAACATCAAGCAGGGCCTGATCGAGGACTCCGACGTGTTTTCGATCATTATCGATCCCACTGAGCCAAGCGTCGTTTACACCAGCGCCTGTTCTGGGATATACCGCAGCAACACCGCCGGTGAGCTCTATAAGAAGATCCAGGGCATTCCGATGACTGCGCGCCGGACCCGGGTGTTGATGTTGGACCCAACCAACCACAACACGGTGTACGCGGGGACCACCGAAGGCCTCTACAAGACCACCGACGGCGGCGCTACGTTTAAGCGCATGACCGAGCCCGAGGTGATCGTCAACGACGTCTATGTGGATCCGAAGAACCCACAACACGTGATGCTCGCGACTGATCGAGGTGGAGTGCTGGAGAGCCAAGACGCGGCGGTGAGTTTCAAGGCGTCCAACGCCGGCTTCTCGCAGCGCCAGGTATCCAGTCTGCTGGTGGATGCGAAGTCGCCGCAAACCATCTATGCCGGCGTGGTGAACGACAAGACCTTTGGGGGAGTCTTCGTTTCCCATGACGACGGCGCCACTTGGAGCCAGCAGAGCAATGGGCTCCTGGGGCGGGATGTGTTTAGCTTGTCGCAGACGACGGACGGCTCGATTGTGGCCGGGACCAATGCCGGAATCGTTCGTTTCGACGGGTCGACCTGGCAATCAGACGGCAAGATCGTCAAGAGTGAGCAGAAGACCTCCTACGTGGTTCGCAAGGGCAAGCGCACCAAGGTGGAAACCACGGTGATGGTGCCGGGCGGTCAGATGGACGGGAGGGTGAGTCAGGTCGACGCTTCCGGGAGCACATGGTATGCCGCAACGGTGAACGGGGTCTTTGTCAGCAAGGATCAGGGCGCCACCTGGGAAGGCGGACCGGTGTTGGGCAAGACGGAGTACCGTGCCGTGGCATCCGATGGATTGATGGTCGTGGCGGCGCAGCGGACGGCGCTGGCGTGGTCGCCGGACGAAGGAAAGACCTGGCAGCCGATGACCATGCCGCAGAAGTTGACTTGGGCGCAGGCGATAACGATTGCCGGCAACGGCAGTCTATGGCTGGGCGGCCGTGAGGGGGTCTTCTACAGCGAGGACCACGGTCAGAACTGGACCGAAATGACGACGCTTCCCATCTCCGATATCAGTGGACTGGCGTACGACCCTGCGCTGAAGCGCGTGGTCATCACCTCCTGGTCCTCCAGTTGGGTCCTGGCCGTTGACCCGGCCGACCGTACTTTCAAGTTCTGGGATCCTGGCTGGAGGGTAAGGCATGTGCAATCGACGGGTGGACGCCTGCTGGCGGCAACGCCCTACAATGGAGTCGTGATGGAGCCAAGTACGCCGGCGAAGACGGCCATTGCCCAGAACCCATAGAGGTTTGTGGGAGTGGTGTAGCGTGGCTGCCCCTGGCCAGTGTGATCGCGTCACGGTAACTCTGATAGTAGCTATAGGATGCTGGGCATGATTCGCCTACGCAGCTTCCAAATGCGAGACCTGGCCGGGCTGCATAGGCTTGACCAGGTCTGTTTTCCGCAGGGCATAGCGTACTCCAGAGCCGAGCTGCAGTATTTTCTGACCCACCCCAACTGTTCCTGCTGGATCGCCGAGCAGCCCGAAGACAAGCTGGCCGGCTTCGTTATTTTTGAGCGCGCCAACCGCAAGGGTCGCGCTGTCGGCCACATCGTCACCCTTGACATAGATCCGGTCGAGCAGCGACGCGGGTTGGGCACGCTGCTGATGCAAACCGCGGAAGAGCAACTGAAGCACGAAGGCGCGGGCGTGTTGAGCCTGGAAGTGGCGGAGAATAATCCTGCCGCGCGGCAGTTTTATCGCAGCCTCGGTTTTGTGGTTAGGGGGCGGATTGCAAAATACTATGGGGGGAAGGTTGATGCCGAGGTTATGGAGAAGGTGATTGACACTGCATAGAGCAGTTTCGCAAGTCGTGTGGCCTGATTAAGGTCGCGAGGTGTGGTTTTCCTTGGGAGAAAACCACGAAAAGGCCGGTGGCTTCGGTCTACACCCATTGCGAAACTGCATAGCTCGGGAAGGAACTTTGCTGTTCTTATCCTGCCCCGAGCCGCCGTCGGACCCATTGCCTGCCGGTGCCCGGATTTGTGAAATACGCAAGGGGAAGAGGCGTATTCATTCTTAATCCAGCACACCCGCAGAAGAACTCTTCTACCGAATAAAGAGCTTCCAGCATACAGCGGCGGCTACTACCAACGCTGCCTGGAACGCGAAGGCAAAGAGCACGCCGCGTGCGCAACCCAGTTTGTCTTCGTAATAAAGCTGCTCCGGATCATCGGTACAAACGTCCGCGACATTGATGGAAACGATGGAAGCCTCTTTGCGGACAATGCGCAACTCCGGCCTCATCGATCGCTCCGTAAAATTTGGAAATGCTTGGATGCCCATGGTGGTGTTCCCCTTTCAGCTTCTGAATATAGTCGGAAGAAGGCGAGGTGTCTCAGCTGTTATGTACAACTTTGGTAGGGTAATGGGCGTGTTGTGTCCTTAACGGTACCAAGGTTGTTCCGAATTGGGGATGCTCGAGGCCCGCAGGGGCGCGTTTTCGTCCAGAACCATTACCCAGGTAAGCGGAAGGGCTGGGCGAAGGGGTAGACGAAAGATTGGTCTTGTGGTGAGTGCAAGTGGTGGCCGGCCGGTGAGGATGAACACAGAGTAGGTCGTGTCCTTACGCGCCTGGTTGCAGGGTGATGACTGTAATTTCGGGAGGGCAGCGAAACCGGAAAGGCAGGTTGACCGCGCCGATGCCCCGGTTGACGTAGAGCTGCATCCCGTCGCGCAGCCGGAAAAGCCCCTCCACGTATTTGGTTCCCATTTCAGGGAGAAGAAGCGGAGGCAGGAACGGGATGCGAATCTGGCCTCCGTGGGTATGTCCGGAGAGAACCAGGTCGATCTGGCGTCCCAGAACCTGGTCGGCGAAATCGGGCTCGTGCGCCAGCAGGATCAGAGGTTCCTGGTCCGGGTTCCTGCTGGCGGGGAGGGCGGTTAGGAGGTCGGGCCGTTGCTGGAGAGCATCCTGCATGCCGGCGAGCCACAGGCGCCGGCCGTCGCGCTCAAGGGGCACAGAACTGTTTGTCAGCACGGGAATGTGGTGGGTCTGGAGGGCATCGGTGACCGCGTGGGCATTGACCAGAACGTCGTGGTTGCCCAGGATCGCATAGCGCAGCGGGCATGCGATCCGGCTAAGGATTTCGGCACAGTGGTAGCTCATCCCGACGGCAAAATGCCGCGGCAGCGGCTTGGAGCTGACGAAGTCTCCCGTCATCACGACAAGATCGGGGCTGGCCTCGTTCACCCTGCGGACGACTGCCTCAACAAAAGCCGCTTCGGTGTATTCGTGGAAATGAAAATCGCTGATCTGCACGATTTTCAGCCCGGCGAACGAGTCGGGTAAGCGGGGAATGGTGATGGTGCGGTAGACGATCTCGAGTTCGTGGCGAGAGATTTCGCCGGCGTAGAAAGCCATGCCGGCGGCGGAGCCGGCGGCCAGCCAGAGAAAATTTCTGCGGGTGAAAGCCGTCTTCCCGAAGGAGGCCGGCTGGGCAGAGGGGGCATCCAGAGTGGTTTCCGTCAGGGTCACCTTTCAAGTCTACGGTGTGGCTGCCCCTTTCGACCGGGGTGGGGACTGCCGGTACCTCAAAAGGGAACAGGAGGCTCCAGCCTTTTTCACTTTTGTTTGGCAGCCGCAACGGCGCCGCGCCCGAGGTTTCTTTTCCTCAGGGAAAGATGCTTCGTAAAGCCGGGTAAAGCTGGCGGTAGCTGGCGTACGTTTGTTGCATCACTCGGGAGGCATCCCGGTCGGGGGCGGTGCGCTTGGCCACATGCACCACTTTGTCGCACGCCGCATCGACCGACGGCCAGACCCCGGCACCCACCCCAGCGAGCAGGGCGGCGCCATAGGCGGCGCCTTCCTCGGCCTGCACCGTTTCCACTGGCTGGCCGTACACATCCGCCTGGATCTGGCGCCACAGGAGTGAACGGGCGCCGCCGCCGCCCACGCGAATAGCCCGCACGGGAATGCCCAGTTCCTTGAAAATGGTCAGCGTGTCTTTGAGGCTGAAGGCAACACCCTCCATGATTGCCCGGACGACGTTGGCTCGGGTGTGGTCGGCAGCCAAACCGACCAGGGCGGCGCGGGCGTTGGGATCCAAATGCGGGGTGCGCTCGCCCATAAGGTAGGGCGCCCACAGGACGCCCCCTGAGCCCGGAGGAACCTGCGCGGCTTCGGCGCTTAGCTGATCGTAGGGGTCGGCCTGATGGGCACCCGCGCGGCTTGCGGCTACGCCGAAGTTGTCACGAAACCAGCGCAGGGAAAGGCCGGCTGCCTGGGTGACTCCCATGACATGCCAGCGGCCCGGGATGGCGTGGCAGAAGGTGTGCAGCCGCCCCAGCGGGTCGGTGACCGGGGCGTCGGAGGCGGCGAAGACCACCCCGGACGTACCGATGGTCGCGCTCACATCACCGGGACGAACGATGCCCATGCCGGTTGCGCCCGCGGCCTGGTCTCCTGCCCCAGCAACTACGGGTGTGCCCGCCTTGAGGCCGGTGCTGGCGGCCGCGGCCTCCGTCACTTGGCCCACGACGTCCTGTGACTCGTAAAGAGCAGGGAGGCAGTCCGGGTTGAGACCGACGGCATCGAGCATGGCGTCGGACCAGCGGCGGTGGGCCACGTCGAGCAGCAGAGTTCCTGAGGCATCGGCCACGTCGATGGCCCGCACCCCGGTGAGACAAAGGCGGATGTAATCCTTCGGCAATAGGAAGCTTTGAAACCTGCGCCAGATGCTGGGTTCGTTGGTCCGCACCCACAGCAGCTTGGTAAGGGTGAAGTTGGTAAGCGCGGGATTGGAGGTGAGCTCGACAATGCGGCGTGGGCCGATGGTCTCGTTGAGGTAGCGGCACTCCGCTGCGGTGCGCTGATCGCACCAGATGAGCGCAGGGCGCAGCACCTCACCGTTCCGATCCAGCAGCACAGCGCCATGCATCTGCCCGCTGAGGCCGATGCACGCAATCTCAGAGGCCGGGACCTCGCTGTCGCGCAGCAGCTTGCGGACGGCGCCCTGGCAGGCCTTCCACCAGTCCTGCGGATCCTGCTCCGCCCACCCGCTACGCGGCGAAGCGAAGGGTTGGTGTTCGTGGATGGCGGAAGCGACGACCGCGCCTGTCTCGTCGATGAGCAGGGCGCGCGTCCCTCCCGTGCCGACATCGATGCCTAGCAGCTTGATGGCTCTATCCCCCGGTCAGCCTAAAGTGTAGCTCAGGGCCTGTGACACAGGCCCTGAACTCGACAGATGCTGCCTAGAACTGGTTCCACAAGTACTGGTTGTAGACGTCGTGATGGAACTGGATTTCAGGAACCTTGATCAGGCTTCCGAGCAGACGCGGACAGCGGTCAGCGGAGGCTTGCTTGAGATCGGCATAGCGGGCTTTCACGTCCGCGCCAAGGAGCGTGGTGGTCCACTTGGATTTGCGAAAATCATCGATTGCTGTGTAGACATTGTCGGGCAGATAACGCTTGGCCTGGCGCAGGTCTTTGATTTTCGAGATCTCGCCTTCAATGCCGGTGCGGAAGATGGAATAGAGAGCCATGTAGGGGTTGGCATCAGGACCGACGGAGCGCACTTCCACGCGCGAGCTTTTTTCGTTGCCCAGAGGGACACGCACCATGGATCCGCGGTCGATCGGCGAGGCCTTGATCTGGTTGGGTGCTTCAAAGTGCGGATCGAGGCGGCGATAGGCGTTCACGCTCGCGTTCAGCAGCAAACAAATGTCATTGGCGCTGGAGAGAATGCGGTCGATGAACGACCAGGCCAACGGGCTGATCTTCTCTTCTCCCTCAGGATCCCAGAAGAGATTCTTGTTGTCTTTGCTGATGGAGACGTTGGTGTGCATGCCGTTGCCGTTGACTCCGATCACCGGCTTGGGGAGGAAGGAGGCGGAGAAGCCCATTTTGGTTGCAACTTGGCGGCAGATGAGTTTGTAGAGCTGGATCTGATCGGCTGCGGCGACGACTTCGCCGTAGCTGTAGTTGATTTCGAATTGTGAGGGCGCGACCTCGGGATGGTCCTTCTCATTCTCGAAGCCCATGGCACGCTGGACTTCGGCCGTGCTGTCGATAAAGGTGCGTAGGGGATCGCCGGGAAGCGAGTGATAGTAGCCGCCGGTATTGACGTACTCGAATTTGCCCGTCTCGGCGTACCGGCGCTCGGCGTCGACGCCGGCAAAAAGAAAGCCTTCGATTTCGTTGGCGGCATTGAGGGTGTAGCCGTTCTTCTCGTTCTGTTCCTGGGCGTAGGTCTTAAGCACGCTGCGGATATCGGCGGGATAGACTGCCCCGGTCTTGTCGATGACTTCGCCGAAGACCAGCACCTTGCCGTCTCCGAAGAAATCGGCGGGGGCCCAGTAGAAGGCGCTCCAGTCAATGCCCAGGCGCAGGTCGCTCTCCCGCTGGGCGGAAAATCCGCGGATCGAAGAGCCGTCAAAGGTGAGGTTATCCCAGCTCTTGACCAGGAATTTCTTGTCGTAGTCGAGCATGTGCAGGCGGCCTTCCAGGTCGCTGAAGAGAACGGTGACGGCCTTGATGCCCTTCTCGTCGGTGAGGTACTTCAGCCGTTCTTCCTGGATCTGGTGCTGGGGCACCCGATTCTTCCGCTGCTCTTTCGCTTTCACATTCAACGCTTCGAGTTCTTGATAAGGGAGCGTGAGAAAACTGCGCAATTCGTTCGACATGGATCTCCTTCAGAGTAGGTATAGCCGCCCAAGAGTATTATTACTGCGATCAAAATCAGAATATCGCGTGGCCAGAGCATTTTCACCTCTACTCTGTACCGTCGGGTTGAGCGATGTGCAGCTTTTCTTTGGAAAAGCCTCGACCCGAATTTCCTGTAAGGCTCGGTGGGGTCGACGAACTTAATGCGGCTTTCCTTACTGAAAGCCGCACACGCGGTTCCTTTTGGAGCGGCGAACAGGAAATTCGGGGGTCCGGAAGCGGTTGCCGTGTATACACCAGAAGTAAGAATGCATTCGCCGGCAACCAAGCGTAAGCCAGGCTAGCTCCCGGCGCTATGGTAGGATTTGCCCATGCCGGCCATGGAGAAGATCAGCATCGCTTTGCCTTCGGAGATGGTAGCCAACATCCGCAAAACCGTCGAGACGGGCGAATATGCCTCCAGCAGCGAGGTGGTGCGCGATGCGTTGCACGAGTGGACGCTGATGCGCGACTTGAGGCAGCAAAGCCTGGGCGAACTGCGTACCTTGTGGCGGCAAGCGCTCGAGGTCAAGACTCAAGGGACTCCGGTGGATGAAATGCTGGATCGCCTGGAGCACAAGTACCGGGCTCTGGCGGATGCTGCCAGATAGTGCGCATAGAAGTTTCCAGCTTTGTTGAAAGCGACCTCGACGCAATCGCCGACTCCATCGCGCAAGACAATCCCAGGCGAGCCTTGAGCGTCATCCAGGAAATACGCGCACAAATACTCGACCTTGGACGGCGCCCTTTGCGCTTCCGGTTACGCACCGAGTTGGAAGAAGAAACGCGCATTGCATGGGTAGGACGCTATGGGATTCTATTCCGCATCCACGACGACGTCGTGAGGGTAGAGCGAGTGGTGTATGGCACCCACGATCTTCTGGCGCTGCTCCCGCCGGACGAGTGAGCGGGCGCGAACCGATGGCGGGTCATCGACGACAAAAGATAACGAGACCGATGTACCATTGCTAGCGTCATTGTAGGAACACAGTCGTATCGCCGTAACCCACCGCTGTAATCACAAAGGAGCCACTCCATGGCAACATCGCCAAGCAGCTTATTAGGGAAAAGTAGCGGGTTCCCCGTAGGATGGGCCATTTTGTTGATTATTGTCGGGTTCTTTGCCTTGGCCTTGCCCTTCGAAGCAGGGATCGCGATTGCCATCGTAGTCGCCGTGCTGGTCATTGTGGCCGGCATCGCGCATCTGGCGGGTACCTTTGCGGCGCGCACGACAGGGGGATTCTTCTGGCGGCTGCTGGTGGGCTGCGCTTACCTGATCGCGGGAGTCTACCTACTGCTCAATCCCAAGTTGAGCCTGGTTTCGCTCACCCTGGCTTTAGCGGTCCTATTCTTCGTGGAAGGCATCTTTCATATCGTGACGTATTTTCAAGTCCGAAGCGCTCCGGGTTCGGGATGGCTTCTGTTTGACGGGATCGTGACGCTGATACTGGCGGTCATGATCTGGCGAAGCTGGCCGGCCAGCGCGGTGTGGGCGCTGGGTACGATCGTCGGTATTAATCTTCTGATGAGCGGCTTTACCCGGCTGATGTACTCCCGGGCAGTACGCGCCAATCCCTAACAGCTTTCACTTACGGGACCAACCATGACGCTAACGGATACTGAGAAGGCCGCTGCTGCGCGCAAGAGCCTGGAATACGTCAAGGATGGAATGGTGGTCGGGCTCGGCACCGGCTCGACTGCTACCTTTCGCCATCCAGTTTCTTGGGGAAATGGTCCGCGACGGATTGAAGATTCGCGGGATCCCGACCTCGCGGGCCAGCTGGCGACTGGCGCGCTCGCTGAAGATTCCGCTGACCAGTTTCGATGAAGTGGAATATACCGATGTGACCATTGACGGCGCCGACGAGGTTGCTCCCGGTCTGGCGTTGATCAAAGGGGGCGGGGGTGCGCTGCTGCACGAGAAGATTGTTGCCGCTTCTTCGCGGCGACTGGTGATCGTGGCCGATGAACACAAGATCGTCGAGCGGCTCGGCCGCTTTCCGCTTCCGGTGGAGGTGATCCCGTTTGCGGCGTCCCCAGTGAAGAAGAAGCTGGAGGCGATAGGGGCGCACCCGGTGCTGCGTTCCGGCCACGACGGCTCACCTTACATTACCGACGAAGGCAACTTCATCTTCGACTGCCACTATGGAGAGATCACGGATCCGCCGGCAGTGGCACACGCCATCAAGAGCATGGTGGGCGTAGTCGAGCATGGGTTGTTTCTTGGCTTAGCCTCGTTGGCGATTATCGCGGGTCCTTCGGGCGCGCGGGTCATCTCGGCCTGAGCGCGGTTAGCCTAAGAAAGTAGCCGTGGCGGGGCTGTTCTCATTGGGTTCTGTTCAGGACACAGAGATCCTTCGGGAGTGGATCGGAGCTCAGCAAGCTATGGCGGGGTAGTAAACGGTACGGTATCGTGGAAACGCTTCAAGTCGATGCCGGCCATTCGGCCTTCCGGGTCATAGATGAAGATGTCGGTGAACTTTGCGTCCCAGATAATTTCGGAGGCGCGGTAAGAGGACCGGGCATTGACGACCTGGGAGAAAGTCTCGTCCATCCCTGTGAGCAAAATTAGAAACTCCGCGCCACTGGCGCATAACTCATCTTGCGTCACTCCGTAGAGCGGGCTGTTTTTGTCGATGGTGTGAACGATAGTCCAGGAAAGAGGAAAGAAGACCACGCTCTCCCTCTCCAGGCTGAGCGGGTAGTAACGGCGCACCGCGGCTCCGCTGGCATTGGTCTCAAAGCGCGACACCAGAAGCCGGACATGCAGATCGATGATCTGGTTGTTGCGCGCGTTGATGATGCGGAACTCAAAGGCACGCTGGTTGCCGATCCAGGAAATCACCGCGTTTTGACTGAAGAGAATGTCGGCGACCGGCCGGGAGAAACGCGCAAACACCAACCCCGTAACGACCGCCAGGCCCAGCAAACTGACGACGGACTCGAGCGCAACCAGGATGTTGGTTAACACCCCCACGGGCACGGTACTTCCGTAGCCTATGGTCGCCGAGGTGTGAATGCTGAAGAAGAAGGCCTTTAGAAAAGGAGAATTAATCCCGGTGTTGAGGGTGTTGACCAAGCCGCCCGGTCCGCAGGCTTCGTAGAACAAAGCGAAACAGCCATTGAGCGTAAGGTAGACCGCGGCAACGAAGAGAAAGAAGCGGCTCCAGGTGGTGCTGACCAGGTTGGAGTAGGCCAGAAATGAACGCAGCCCGCGGCCTCGTCTTCTGCACATTGAAGCTGCCGTCACGATTGAGCAGACGAAGCTCACGCTGTGACGAGACGACTCTGCCGAATCCCAGATCGCTATTGGGATCGTCGGGAACTTTGGGGGTTACTTGCTTTAGCTCTTGCTCGGCCACCAGAGTATCTTCTCAGAGAGCTAATTTCCGGTGGAGCAGCGCCAACGCCATATTCAGACAAATCCCCGCCAGCTCCGGATCGTAGCGGTAGCCCTCGTCGCGCATGAACGCGTGCGCGCCATTGACTTCGAGCCATTGGAAATTGGCGCCCACCTCATCCAGCCGGGCCTTGATCAGGTTGCGGCCGGCGAGCGGAACATGCGGGTCCTGCCGCCCCCAGATGTGCAGGAGCTCGCCCTTGATTTCGCCCGCACGCGCAAGCGAATCATCCTGTTTGCCCAGGCCCAGGCTGTGGCTGTGAATATCGGTGGCGTAGAAACACACGGTCGCCAGGACATCGGGGTTCATGGCGGCGCGAAAGGCCAGATGGCCTCCCATGCAGATGCCGATGGCGCCGAGGCGGCCGGTGCAATCGTTCAAAGCTTTCAGGTAGTCGAGCAGCGCGCGCGCATCGCTGTCATAAGCCGAAACTGGCTTGGCGTATTTGTCGGCATTGCCTTTGTCGGAACCGGCCTGATCGTAGGCCAGCACCGTCCCTGCCGGCTCCAACTCGTGATACACCTCAGGAATAGCGACGATGTAACCGTGGCCGGCGATAAAGGCGGCAAAGCGACGGATCGGGCCGGTGGCCTGGAAGATCTCGGAGAAGAGCACGACGGCGGGATACTTGCCCTCGGCCGCGGGGCGAAGGATATAGGTCCGCATGGGCCCGGTCGGTGTAGCGAGATCGACGAATACTTCTTCTTTAAGGATCATGGGCGCTCCCCCCCGGATTTCCTGTACGCTGCGCTGGATAGGACCGTGTGTGCGGCTTTCATTAAGGAAAGCCGCATGAAGTTCGTCAACGCCAACCAGCTCCACAGGAAATCCGGGTCCAGGAAAGATTACCTGATAATGGCGAAACTGCCTTAGGAGAGAGAGTCGATGGTGATTGGCTGGTTAACGGGAGAAGCGGAGAGTGGAGGGCCATCGTCGGCCTGGGCGCGGGTGGAAGCGGCGCAGCGCGCGGTGCGCCTGCCTTGTCTGCTGGTGCCGCAGCCGGCGCATGCCGTGCTCGCCGGAGAACTGGCCGCCGGGCTGGTGGCCGCGAGCTTCGGTGAATTGCCGCCTGAGATTGTGCGGGCCATTCAGATGCACGATACGGGTTGGGCCTCAAGCGATGCACAGCAGATTCAGCGCCTCCGCTCGGGTGGCGCGCAGACCAGCCAATGCAGCTCCGGTTTCATTTGTCGCCATCCCACCCGCGGAAGTTGCCGAGGCGTGGACGGCCTCGATCGATGCTGTCGAAGCCTTGTCGGAGGTAGGAGCGATCATCGTCAGCCGTCACTTCAGCCTGCTGGCCGAGCATGACCAGGCCCACCACCAACGGTTTCTGCGGACGGAGAGATTGCGGCAGCAAAAGCTCGACCCGGATTTCCTGCAAAAGGCCCCAAACAGCTTCGCGAGTGCGGCTTTCAGTAAGGAAAGCCGCATGAATTCCGCCAACGCCGATAAGCGCGACAGGAAATCCGGGGAAAGCAGCTCGATGGCAAGCGGCGAAGATTTGGAGCGATGGACGGCAGCGCTGGGCTTTTGCGACCTGGTGTCGCTCTACCTGGTGAGCGGGCTCAGCAGGGAAGTGGAGTTCCCGCTCGCCCATCCAACTTCACCCCAGGCACAAACGGCGCCCCGGGTGAGGATGCAGATCGATGGAAGAAAGCTTCGCTTCACACCGGAAACTGCTCGCTCCGGCTGCACGCTATCGATTCAGGCGCTCAAGCATCCGGTGCCGGCGCAAGGCGCACGCGCCGAGACACTCACGTGGGAGGTGCAGTGAATGAGCGTGGTGAGAAATCGAGCCGATACCTTCGAGGCGATAGTGATTGGCGCGGGGATTGCCGGCCTGGCAGCCGCCCGGCTGTTGGCGGAGGTGGGCCGGCGAGTGGCTTTGCTCGAGGCCCGGGACCGCGTTGGGGGACGGATTCACACGGTTCAGGCCGTTCAGGGCGAGCTGCCGGTGGAGCTTGGGGCGGAGTTTGTTCACGGCCTGCCCGCGGAGCTGATCGATTTGCTGGACGAGGCGGGTCTCACCCGCTTCGAGCTGGACGGCGATAGCCGTTGTGTGGGCACGGGCCGGGGTGTTGGCCGGCTGGGACCCTGCGGCGACCAATCTGAGGTGCACAAGCTGTTCGAGGAGCTCGGCCATGTGCAGCTGTCTCCGCATTCACGCGACCTCAGCTTCAGCGAATTCGTGGGCCAACGCAAGGTTGGAGCTGAGGCCGCGGCGTGGGCGACGAACTATGTCGAAGGCTTCAACGCGGCCGATGCGGATCGCATCAGCGTCCGCGCGCTGGCGAAACAACAGGCTGCGGAAGACGCCATTTCGGCAGACCGCATATTCCGCGTGGTCGAAGGCTACGCGCGGGTTCCCGAGTTTCTCTTGGGCAAGTTCCGCGATGCCGGGGGTGAGTTTTTCCGGTCCACGGCGGTGCGATCCATCGACGTGGGAGCCAGGTCAGGTCGAAATAGCGACAGAAACGGGTCGGGTCCTGTCGGCAAAATCAGCGATCCTTACCTTGCCTTTGGGGGTATTGCAGGCAAGAAGGGTCGCGTTCTCGCCCCAGCCGACGGAGATTCTCAAAGCGGCCGACAGCCTGGTCATGGGATCGGCCGCCCGGGTGGTCTACGAGTTCGACAGCGCTTTCTGGAAGGAGTTCACCTCGTTGAAGGGCGTGAGCTTTCTGTTTGCGCCCGACGCCACTCCTCCAACCTGGTGGACTACTAACCCCAAGCGAGGGTCGACGCTGACCGGCTGGATTGCCGGCCGCAAAGCGAAGAGATTGGAGATGGACTTGTTGCCGGAGACGGGCCTGGAAACACTCTCAGTCCTGCTTGGGAGCCCGCTGCATGACGTGAAAAGGCACGTACTGCGCTGGCATTTGCATGATTGGCAGATCGATCCCCACAGCCTTGGGGCTTACTCCTACGTCCCGCGCGGGGCGATCGACGCTTCTGACCAGATGTCTCTTCCGGTGGAGCAGACCCTCTTCTTTGCCGGCGAGCATACCGACACCAGCGGCCACTGGGGTACCGTGCATGGGGCGCTACGGTCCGGATATCGCGCGGCGCGGCAACTACTGACCCACCCCTAAGTCACCGTGGATCGGAAACAGGCCATGGAGCTTTTCCGTAAGGAAAGGCTGCCATGACCGGTTGCGGAAGGAATAGAGCGACGGTTAGACCAGATCCCCGACCTTGTCGGCAATGTTGCTAGCTGCGGAACTGACGTTGCCGGCGACTGAACCGACGCGGGAGGCCACATCGCCGGCTACATCTCTCGTCTTCTTGTAGACGCGGGTGGCGTGTTTGCCGAGATCGCCGGTGGTGTCCTGGATGTAATCGGTTGCATCCTGCAGATTACGCTTGAGTTGCTTACGGGTTTTTTCCCCGGTCTGCGGAGCATAAATGAGAGCCGCAGCTGCGCCGGCAGCCACCCCCAGAGAGAAAACTGCCCAGTAACGGACTACGCTCATGACCATCCACCTTTCACGAATAGCAAGTAAGTCATCCACTTGGAGTGCATTGGGACCGGATAGGTTGCAGATGATAGTTGGTGAGACTGCGCGGGTTTTGCCTTGCAGCGACGAGAAGACTTAACGACCTAGCGCTAAATTGCTATTGATTTTTGGAGAAAAAATCCTTAAAATGAGAGCTTTGGCATGTTCAGCGGGGCTGAGTTGGTGAAAGTGCGAAGCCGCTGGGTCATGCTTGTTGCTCATCTCCCTAGAGGATAACGGATCAAATGGCAAAACGTCGTGGTAATCCAAACTGGGGCAAGCCGGAGCCGATAGGCCCGGTAGTCCCGACTGTCACTTCTTTCGAGCAGGTGGTTAAAGAGTTCAAACTGACTCCCGATCAGTATGTGCGTTCTACCAGGTTGCGCGAATGGGCCCGGCGCAACAAGAATTCGAAGTATATCCCGGAAGCGCTGCTCGAGGCTTGGGGTTTTGAGATCGAATCCACGTTGTAAACGAGCAGCAGGACCGATGCAGAAGAAACGCCGCCCAGAGCGGCGTTTTTTGCGTCTAGGGGAAACGATGTGACATCAGGAACCCATCAGGCGGAGAATAAAGCTATGCAGGCAAAGGTGCCGTTTACCGATGTACCCGGGGCCCTCGAGGAATTCAAAGCGGGACGCATGATCGTCGTGGTGGACGACGAGGATCGTGAGAACGAGGGAGACCTGACGCTGGCGGCGGAGTTTGTCACCCCGGAAGCCATCAACTTCATGGCCAGGTATGGACGGGGGCTCATTTGCCTCAGCTTGACCGAAGAGCGGGCTGACTACCTCCGCCTGGGCCCGATGTCGCAACAGAATTCATCGCGCTTCGGCACCGCATTTACGGAGACGATCGAGGCCCGGGAGGGCGTGACGACCGGCATATCCGCGTACGATCGGGCGCATACGATCCAGGTGGCGATCGATCCGCGGATGACGGCGGCGGATCTGGCGCGGCCAGGGCATGTTTTTCCGCTGCGCGCCCGGCGGGGCGGGGTTCTGGTGCGCGCCGGGCAGACGGAGGCTTCCGTCGACCTGGCCCGTATGGCGGGGCTGATCCCGGCGGGCGTGATCTGCGAGATCATGAACGATGACGGCACCATGGCGCGAGTGCCGGACCTGGTGGAGTTTTGCAATCAGCACGGGTTGAAAATGCTGACGGTGGCGGAGCTAATCCGCTTCCGGCTGCAGAACGAGCGGTATATCGTCCGCGTGGCGGAATCGATTTTGCCCACCCGGTTCGGCGACTTCCGCATGATCGCCTATGAGAGCGAGATCGACGGGGGAGAGAGCCACCTGGCTCTGGTTCGCGGCGACGTGAGCTCGGAGCACAACCAGGAACCGGTCCTGGTACGGGTGCACTCGCACTGCCTGGCGGGCGACGTCTTCGGCACTACGTTGTGTGACTGCCACCAGGTGGTGCAGCGGTCACTGGAGATGATCGCGGAGGCTGGACGAGGCGCCCTGGTTTATCTGCACAATTCAAGTAAAGGTTTCGATATCGACCGCAGCATGCTGCCGCACCGGCTGTTCTTGCACCGGGGCGGCGAACACGGGGATGACCGGCATCAACGGATCTTGCGCCAGGTTGGTTTAGGCGGGCAGATCCTTTCGGATTTGAATATTCGTAAGATTCGGCTGCTCTCTAATACGCCTACGCACGTGCCGGCGCTGCAGGGGTTTGATCTGGAGATTGTGGACCAGGTGGGGTTGTCGCTTAAGGCTCCGCGCTAGGGAGAGGTAAACCGCAGGTCCCTCCGCTGCGCTCCTAATGACCCAGGTGCGAGCGGACCCAGGTGAGTGCCGCGCTTACAGCGCTCGGATCATCTTCGAGATTGGGCCCCAGCCCTTCCGGGCTGGGCTCACGTTTAGCGGTCGGCCCTCCAGGCCTTGCATCCATGGCGATTTTGCAGTGTCATTTCTCTCTCAAATTGCCATAGGCAGGTTTGGCTGCGCTCGGAGGCTGTGACTTTTTAATTTCCCTTGTGGTCTGTGGCCGGAAAGCCCCGAAGAGCATCTGCCAACAAGCATCGCCGGGGTTCCTTCGGCTACGCTCAGGACAGGCTCTTCGACTGCGCGCATAAAACCCTCTGTTATGCGATAGATCTGCGAGGCGTTTCGCTCAGGATGACGCCTTTCTGGAGGGGATTGAAAAACATCTGGTCGGGTGCAAAAAACACGAAAAGATCAAAAAGTCACAGACTCTCGGGATGACAACTCTGCTCGAAGGCGAATACTCTATTTCCCGAACAGAATTGTCCTCCCGCCTGCCCCGGCGTGCCGTGGGACCGGAGCGTACCCGGATTTCCTGCTGCGCGGCCCTCACCAACGTCCACTTGTGCGGCTTTCCGTTAAAGAAAGCCGCATGAAGGTCGCCAACGCCACCAAGTTCGACAGGAAATCCGGGGTAGCGGAGTGGAGCGACCTGCGGTTCCTCTTCTTTAAGCCACCGGTTCGAGAAAGGGCAGCGGAAATCCGCGGCGAGCCAGATCGTTCTGCAGCTGTTCTACGTTTTGGAAGAGAGCGGCGTGGAGGCCGACGGCCTCGGCGCCGACTATGTTCTTTTCCAGGTTGTCGATGAAGAGGGCTTGATCGGGCGCAGACGCCTAACTTCTTTACGGTGTGCAGATAGATGGCGGGATCGGGTTTGACGATGCCCAGCTCACAGGACCAGGTGAGGTGGTCGAACTGGGTCAGCCAGGAGAAGCGTGGGAGCATATAGCCAAGCACTCCGTATCCCATGTTTGACAGGATACCGAGGCGAAAGCCAGCCTGCTTGATCCTGGGGATCCAGGCGAGCATAGCCGGGTTGAGGTCCATCCACATCAGGGCGTCCTGCTCCTGGAGCTGCTCGATCTGCTTCGGGGTGAAACTCACACCGGTGTCGCGGGCGACGGTTTGCCAATAGGTCTGGCCGTTCAGAATGTCGGCATCGTAATCGAGACGGTGGGCCCAATAGGACTTCTCGAAAGCCTCTTCCTTCACCCCGGCGATGGCCAGCAGATTGCGATGCGCTTGAGGGTCCGGCGGTCCGCTGAGAACTTCACCATAGTCGAAGATCACGGCTTTCAGATCCATGCGGACAAACTCCCTGAATTGAGATGTTACGGTTAGCCTATTACACCATGCTGGGGGAGGGGAGGCCGGTGACAGAGGGTGGCGCAAAGAGATCCCCCTGGTCTGCGCGAACGCAGTGGGATATGGCAGAAACACCCTGGGCGCAGCGAGCTTGCGCGATTGCGCGCAGCGGGCAAGCAGCTGTGGGATCTGACCGCCTCCAACCCGACAGCTTGCGGCTTTGCCTACGATGCAGCTTCCATCCTGGGACCGCTCAACGATCCGGAAGCCCTGCATTATGAGCCGAATCCGATGGGTCTTCGCCCTGCGCGAGAGGCGGTCAGCCGCTATTACCGCGACCATGGCGCCAGCGTCGATGCGGAGCAGATCTTTCTTACCACCAGTACCAGCGAGGCCTACAGCTTCCTCTTCCGACTGCTTTGCGATCCCGGGGATGAGGTGCTGATCGGCCAGCCGGGCTATCCGTTGTTCGATTTCCTGGCCCAATTGGATGACGTGCGGCTGGTTCCCTATGAGCTTTTCTACGATCATGGATGGCATCTTGACCTCGAGGCGCTCCGCCGCCGCGTCACTCCGCGTACCCGGGCGATCGCGGTCGTCCACCCCAACAATCCCACCGGGCATTTCACCCGGGATAAGGAGCGGGCCGCGATCGAAGGATTGTGCCTTGAGCACGGGCTGGCGCTGATCGTAGATGAGGTGTTTCTCGACTATGGGCTGGCCGGGCGCAAGGCGGGGCAGAGCTTTGCTACCGGTAGCCACCCCGTGCCCACCTTCGTGCTTAGCGGGCTGAGCAAAGTGGCCGCGCTCCCGCAGATGAAGGCCGCCTGGATGGCGTGCTTCGCCGAGCGAGAGGCCATGCAGCGCCTGGAGGTGATCTGCGACACCTTTCTCTCCATGAGCGCTCCCATACAGCACGCGCTTCCCGCCTGGCTGAGCCAGAGGCGAGTGTTGCAAGGGCAGATCAGGGAGCGCCTGGAGCGTAACCTGGCCACCCTGGACGCCATCCTGCTGCGGCAGAGACTGGTTACCCGGCTGGAAGTCGAGGCGGGTTGGTATGCCGTGCTCCGGGTTCCCGGGGTGCAGACAGAAGAGGAAACCGCGCTCGAGCTCCTGCAAGAGCGGGCGGTGGTGGTACATCCTGGCGGTTTCTTTGGCTTTTCCGGGCAGGGCTGGCTGGTGGTGAGCCTGCTGGCGCCTGAAGCGGAGTTCACCGCGGGAGTTAAAGAAATGGTCTCCCATTTTGCACAGAAGGACGTTTAGCATTATACAGCAAGTTTAGAAAGCTTAAGGTGGAATATGTGCAAAAGGGAGGACTCAAGTTTGTTACTAATACTTTCGTGTCATTCAATTAAAGCTTTATAGGGGCTCCGCAGGCAGCACATTTTAATTGACTTACAACCAGATAACTTGGGGAATTCCACGCTTGTTGCTCTGTTTATGGTCGCATTTGCGCAACCCTAGCGCGGAGTTAATGTGTCACATGCGGAACTTTGGCTGAAGGAATGGATTTGCATTGTCTTTCTTCGCCGATTGTGGTTTCCGGACCATGACCAGGAACCACGCGCGTGGCATCGGGCAGCACCAGAAGGCGATCACGCAGCGAGCGCAGGATTTGATGACCGTCTCCCCCGGGAAGATCGGTTCTTCCGATCGAACCGGCAAAGAGAGTATCGCCGGCTAGCAGTAAGTGCTGAGCGGGGAAGAGGAGACAGATGCTCCCCGGAGTGTGCCCTGGAGTGTGCAGCACCTCAGCCGGCAGCGCGGCCAGACCGATGGCCAAGCCATCCTCGGCACTAGCATCCGGAGGCGCCACCTCGGGCGTGGGAACACCGATCCAGCCGGCCTGCATCTCCATCATGCCCAGAAGGGCGAGATCCTGCTGGTTCATCAGCACCGGAGCCCCGGTAAGTTTGCGTAGCTGAGCCGCTCCGCCTACATGGTCGATATGAGCATGCGTGACAACGATCTGGCGCAGGGTCAGTCCGTGCTTCTGCAGCCGGGAGAGGATTTCGGGAATGTTGTCCCCGGGATCAACGACCATGGCTTCGTGCGTAGACCTCGTCACCCAGGATGGTGCAATTGCAGCGCAGCGGACCGACAGGAAAGGTCTCAAGGATCATTTGCTCATTCTAGGAGATTCACTTTAGGAACGGATAACGCTGGTTACAATGCAGCCATGATGCGTGTTTCCGCGTTGGTAGGGGCGTTGCTGGGCTGGTTTGCGCTGTTGCTGCAACTTTACCTGATGCTGGTGCAATCGCCTGCCGGGGCCAGGGCGATGGTGGGGACGGTCATTACCTACTTCAGCTTCTTCACCATTCTGACCAACTTTCTGGTTGCGCTGGTCTTCACCGCCAAGGTCTTTTCCTCGGGAATCGGGCGCCCT
The DNA here is from genome assembly GCA_963746595.1 of uncultured Acidobacteriaceae bacterium. Taxonomy (GTDB): domain Bacteria; phylum Acidobacteriota; class Terriglobia; order Terriglobales; family Acidobacteriaceae; genus PALSA-350. The sequence goes on along the minus strand of CAVVBS010000015.1, from coordinate 842,933 downwards.
GCAACTGGATGGCGGGAGTTCTTCTGCCGTCCATCGGTCCAGGCCGGCGCCGCGGCTTACATCGCTATCGTGGGGATCACGTACAGCCTGTTGCTGCGGCAATTATGGAATCCGCAGGGTATGCAGCGGGTTGCCGACGTCATTCTGCATGACGTCATCCCAGTGGGCTACGTTCTCTACTGGCTGTTCTTTGCGCCGCGGACGGAACTGCGCTGGAAGGATGCCATAGGATGGCTGGTTTACCCCAGCGTGTACGCGGTGTACGTTCTGGCGCGGGGCGCGGTGAGCGGGCTGTATCCCTATCCGTTTATGGATGTGAATGTGTTGGGATACGGCGGCGTTCTGGTCCATGCCGCGGTCTTTTTGCTGGTCTTCCTGGGAATGGGTTTGCTGGTAGTGGCGGTGGGCCGCTGGACGCGAGGGTGCTTGCCTGTCTAACAGGGTGCGGAAACTCTGCACCATGCAGCGGGGCATGGTTCCCCAGGACTGTCGAGTCTGCGTGAGAACTCCACCGACAAACTCAGTCCCGAAGAGCCTGCCCTGCCTGCCCCGGCGTGCCGTGGGAGCTTGTCGAAGGGGACGGCTGAGAGTCAGAGCTGTCCAAATTAGCGGAACAATGGTCTTCTGGACGGTGCAACTTGCTGAATGCATTCAAGAGAACGCGGGCAAGGGAATCGGGTTGGTTGCTGTAGGGGCGACACTGTCCATCCATCTCCACCCAAGCCAAGGTGAGCCGCCGACCTCTAATTTTGTCATCCCGACCGGAGCGCTAGCGCAGCGGAGGGATCTGCAGTTTGCGTGGATGGAAAAACGGAACCCGGAGGCTATTCGTCGACGCACATCGGCTTGTGCCGAAAGTGAAACAGCAGATCCCTCCGCTGCGCTAGCGCTCCGGTCGGGATGACAAAATTAGAGGTCGGTGGCTCACCTTGGCTTGGGCGGAGATGGATGGACAGTGTCGCCCAACGCTCCGGTCGGGATGAAAAAATTAGAGGTTCGGTGGCTCACCTTGGCTTGGGTGGAGATGGATGGACAGTGTCGAAAAAAGCTAATTTGGACAAGACTGGCTGAGAATATCCCAGGACGCAGTCCTGGGGATCCGTATTCCGGGAGTTTGCGGCCTACTAAAGTCGGGCCCTAGACAAAACATGAGTTTTTCTGCAGGTTCTGAGGCGCGCCGAGGCTCATCGGGCATTGCGAAACTGGCCTGGATCTGGAGACCTTTACTTGGCTGGAGCCGCGGGCTTGGCGGGCGGCGCAGTCTTCGCTGGGGTCGTCTGCGTGGCCTTGATGCCGGAAAGCACGGAGCGCGGACCGCTGGTCCGTTGGATCAAAACCGTGAGTCCGATGGAGGTGAACATGAAGAGGATGGCCGCCCAGGTCGTCACTTTGGTTAGAAGGTTGGCTGCTCCGCGGGGTCCGAACGCGGTCTGCGACCCCTGGCCGCCAAAGGCGCCGGCGAGGTCAGCGCTCTTGCCCTGTTGGAGAAGAACCACCCCGATCAGGACAAGGCAAACGATAACGTGGATGGTACCGAGAAACCAGATCATCTGAAGCTCAACCTCATTCTAGAGCAGTTTCGCAATTGCTGTGACCTGATAAGACTGGCGAGGTGTGCTTTTCCTTGGGAGAAAACCACGAAAAGGCTCATTGCTTCGGTCTACATCAATTGCGAAACTGCTTTATTGGTGCGGAAGGGGGGACTTGAACCCCCATGCCTCTCGGCGCCACCCCCTCAAGATGGTGTGTCTGCCAATTTCACCACTTCCGCGCTCAAAACCAACCTATTTTAAACAGCTTGCAGGAAACACCGCTTAAAGCTTCAGGCGGCGTACCCGCTTTTTTCCTACTTTTGCGTGTGGACGGCGCCGGCCCGAGGGAGGACGTAACGCATCGTCGTCTTGATGTTATCGTGCTCCGCCGTGTACTGCAATGTGAACGAGAGCCACGCTAGAGGAGGCCGCGTGTGCGCCTTTGATTAAGGAAAGGCGCATGGGGTGTATCAACGACCACAAGCCTTCGCAGGAAATCGGGGTAAATGGGGCACCCAGCGTTTTTGCTGGTGTGGTAACCCCCGACTTGGCTCTATTGCGAGACCTCAGGCAAGGCAAAGGCAACGTAGGCTCCGGGGATGGGAGCGTGAGTCGCCGGATGACCAGGCGCGTCGTGGGTATGAGTCGTCGCTTGCGCCGCCGCACAAAAAACCACGTATTCGCGTCCGTTCACTTCATAGACAGCCGGCATCCCTTCCACAGCCGCGTCGAGTGTGAACTCCCAAATCAGCTTTCCTGTGTGCGAATCGAATGCGCGGACCTTGCGATCGCGCGTACCGGTGAAGATCAAACCACCAGCGGTGACGACGGGAGCCGATTTAGCATAGTGCGAACCGGTATTCTTGATTCCCTTCGCCGCCAGTTCGGGCACTTCCCCTAAAGGTATCTGCCACTGCAGGGTTCCCGAGTTCAGGTCGTAAGCCGTAAGCGTGGTCCACGGTGGCTTGATCGCTGGTAGTCCGTCCTCGGTAAACATAAAGCCAAAGCCGCTTCTGTACCTGGCATCCGCCGGGGAAGTTATGGCGGCGTGGTTCTCAGTCTCAGCGGACGCCGGTGCGCCCGCAGGATGGAAGAGATAGGCCAGCAGGGAATCCAGAGTCGCATCCGGGATCCTAGCGAACGAAGGCATGGGGCCTTTTCCCTGCTTCACAATCGCACGCACTTCCTCCTGCTTGTGCTGCGCTCCGATATCGGCCAACGATGGAATGGCCGGCGGTTGCCCCTTCAAGTCTGCGCCGTGACAAAGGCTGCAATTTGCGATGTACGCTGCTCGTCCACGCTCCTCGGGAGAGCCGGTTGTCGATGTCTGTCCCGGTTCGTCCAAAACCAGTTTGAGCATGGCGGGGAGGTCCTTGGATACAACGTAGAGAAGTCCCTGTGAGGGAATGGAGGCGGCTCCGCCAAAGTTGGCGCCGCCATTGTTCCCGGGCATTTCCACGGTGTTTTGCGTTGCCGGCGGTGTGAACATTCCCTGGTTGCGAGCCGCTTGCATTTCTTTAAGCAGGTGGGCCCGCTCCTCGGCCGGCATGTATGGGTTGAGGTCCTTGGCGGTGAATGTTTGACGCGCGAACGGAGGCGGCTTTAGAGGAAAGGGTTGCGTGGGCCACGTCTCCTCACCAGGCATGTCGGAATGGGGAACGGGGCGCTCTTCGATGGGCCAGAGAGGCTTTCCCGTTTCGCGATCGAAGACCCACACAAATCCCTCTTTGCCGACTTGAGCGACCACGTCGACCATCTTGCCGTCGTGACGCACGGTTAAGAGTTGGGGTGGGGTGGCGTTGTCGTAGTCCCAGATATCGTGGTGCACCATCTGGAAGTACCAGATCAGTTTTCCTGTTTGCGCGTTGATGGCGAGCAGGCAATCGCCATAGAGGTTTGATCCGGTGCGATTCGCGCCATAGAAGTTATATTTCGGGCTGGCCGTGGGAACAAAGACAATGCCGCGGCCCTCGTCGAGGGACATGCCGCTCCAGTCGTTTGCGCCCCCTACCGTCTTCCATGCATCTTTGGGCCAGGTTTCGTACCCGGGCTCGCCAGGATGCGGAACGGTGTGAAAGCTCCAGACCAGTTGCCCGCTTAGGACATCGTAGGCGCGAAGGTCGCCGGGGCCGGAATCGTATTCTTCATTCGTGGCGGAACCGAAGATGAGCAGGTTTCGGTAGACACGTCCGGGTGTGGTGGACTGAACCAGCGTGAGACTTTGCGGATCGCGCCCCAGCCCTTCGCGGAGATCGACCACGCCGTCTTTGCCAAACTGCGAAATCGACTTACCGGTACGAGCATCAACTTCCTGCAAGAGATTGTTGAGGGCGAACAACAACCGGCGATCGGATCGGTCTGCATTCTCCCAGTAGTTGACTCCGCGAAGTGGGAAGAGTGTACCTTGCACGTTGGTCGGGTGGACCCACAACTCCTTACCGGTTGCGGCGTCAAGCGCGACGATGGAGTGATCTTTGGCCAGAACATACATCACGTTGTCGACGACAATCGGATTGAACAGATATTCTTTTCCGTCGGCCGTCGGATATTTCCACGCGATCTTTAGCCTGCTCACATTCGAGCGGTTGATCTGGCTGAGCGAGGAGTATTGTGAAGCGTCGGGAGAACCTCCGTAGTCGGACCAGGTTGCGTGCGGTTGTTTTGCTGTGCTCTGCGCGCATGCGCGGTCCTGAACGCAGGCTGTTATGCAAAGCAAACAAGCTGGCGCGGTCAGGCGCATGCATCGGTGCCAGGCCGAGTTCGATTTAGTTTTCATCTTGGGCTGCGAAAGATTATAGACGGTCGTGGGTTCGCAAAGTACGCGCGAGCCTAGGCGATTCTCTGTGAATGAGCGGACGATTCACCCACGGTCAGCCGTGTTAGTGTCTTTGTCATGCAGAGAGTCAGGCCCAGTCAAGGCAGACAGACCAAGGATCGGTGGGGCACTAAGAAAATAGAAGGCAATGGGCATCGACCGGTTGCTGCCGGCATCTCTTCATCACGAACCGCAATCATTGAAGCGCTGCTTGAGAACGGACTGATGTCTCGTTCCGATTTGGCAGACTCCATTGGCCTGAGCCGCTCGGCGCTTACGGAATTGAGCAGGGGCCTGATCGAAATGGGGCTGGTTGAGGAAACCGCCAGTTCGTATGACAAGCAACAAAAGGGCCGCCCTTCCATCCTGCTCTCGTTGAACGCAGCGCATGGATATTTTGTTGGAGTGGGGCTCACCGAGGATCCATCGCTGATGGTCCTGACAGACTGTCATGGAAATTCTCTGGCACAACATCGTTTGCGTCCGGTTAAGAGCCCTCAAGCGGTGGCGGCGGGGATCGAAAAGGGTCTTCCCGACCTGCTTCGGTCGGGAAGCATTTCACGCAAGAAAGTGCTCGGCATTGGGGTCGCGCTGTCGGGTTACGTGGATCACCGCCAGGGTGTGTGCCTGCATTCAAATATGTTGGAGTGGCACGATGTGCCTTTTGCCGGCATCGTAGAGCAAGTGACGGGAATCCCCACCTACCTCGACAATGATGCGAAGGCGGTTGCTACCGGGCAGAAGCTTTTCGGGCACGCCCGGGAATTCAAGAATTTCAGCATCGTCATGCTGGGCAAAAAGATTGGCGGCGGCAACTATATCAACGGTCGGCTTTATCGTGGGCATAGTGAGGCGGGAGGTGAGATCGGGCACTGTACCGTTGCGCCTGGAGGGCCACGCTGCGACTGCGGCAAGCAGGGCTGCCTGGATCTTTTCGCTACCAGTTCGGCCCTTTTGCAACGAGCGGCCGAGCTTGGCCTTGGGGTTGAGAATGTCGCGCAACTGGAGTCCCTAGCGGCAAAGGGAGTGAGGCCGGCAATGGAACTACTCCGCCAGGCGGGAACGCTGCTCGGCATTGTGGTTGCCAACGCCATCCAGATCAACAATCCGGAGTTGGTTCTCTTTGCCGACCTGGTGGGCTTCGGTAATGGCCTCTTCACCACCAGTACTCGACAGGCGATCGAGAACAATATCCTTCCCCATCTGATCTCGACCACCTCCATCGAGTTTCGTTTCGTAGAGGAGGACTTTCTGGCGCGCAGCGCAGCCAGCATCGCTGCCCACGAGTTCCTTATTGAGCGCGCACGCGACTAAGCTGCTTCCGGTCTTTTCTTGACACGTTGGCGGCCCGGCGTTTAAAGATGAGTCACCATGCCAGAATTGAATCGCCGTAGCTTTGTCCAGCTTGCGAGCGCAGCCAGTATCGCTTCGGTTTTTCCTCGCGGAACGCAGGCCATGCCGTCGAGCAGTTCGCCCATTCAACTCGGTGTTGTCGTAGGCGTTCCGAACGGACAAACGCCGGATGCCACGATCGCCAAGGTTCAGCAGCTGGGCTTCTCCGGTTGCCAGATTAGTTTTCGCAATCTCACCGCCGGGGATGCTGGTCCGTTGAAAGCCGCACTCGAGAAGCATCACGTTCAGGCGACTGCCATCATGGAGCTTGGACCGGGTCCAAAGATTTGGAACTTCTACCAGGGGCCGCTCACCATCGGTCTTATTCCGCCGGCCACTCGCGGGGCTCGCATTGCCGCCCTGAAGCGAGCCGTGGATGTCGCACAGGCATGTGGAATACCTGCAGTTCATACCCACTGCGGCTTTATCCCGGAGAATCCCAACGATCCGATGTATCCGCAAGCAGTGGCGGCTGTGCGGGAGGTTGCCGTCTACGCAAAACAGAGGGGCCGAATCTTTCTCTGTGAAACCGGGCAGGAGACTCCTATCACCCTGCTTCGCATGATTCGGGATACCGGCCAGGACAACGTCTTTGTCAATCTCGATCTTGCCAACCTGATCCTGTACGACAAGGGAAATCCTGTCGATGCTCTGGATGTGATCGGCCCGCTCGTCCGCGGAATGCATGCCAAGGATGGAAAGTTTCCCACCAACCCGCAGAACCTTGGGGAAGAAGTGCCTATCGGTCAAGGGAAAGTGGATTTTCGCGAGGTTCTTAAAAAGCTGAAGGCGTTGAACTATCACGGTCCGATGACCATCGAACGAGAGATCGAGGGAGCACAGCAGGGAGCCGATATTCTGGCGTCGAAAGCTTACCTCACGAAGTTGATTGCCGAGACTTACGCCTGAGTCACTGTTCCACGGAACCAGTGTGGAGCCCGGCTATACGACAGATACGTCTTGCTGCTGCGCCGCCGATTGTCTTGCGGCAATCGCCGCGCCGATCACGCCCGCGTCGACTCCGAACTGAGCCGGCAGAATCGTGACGTCGGAAAAACCTTTGGCAAACTCGTTGGCGTACCGCTGCACGTGGGTGAAAAAGTAGGGACCAACCGAGGTAACGCCGCCGCCAATGACGAATACTTCCGGATCCAGCAACTTCTGCACGTCCGCAATCGCCATTCCGAGATAGCGCATGGCGGCGTGCACTACCTGCTCGGCGGTCTTATCATTTGCCTGCGCCAGGCGGAAGACTTCCGCAACCGAGGTCGGCCTGCGGAAAGCGAAGGTGGCGTCGCGCTCAATGGCTGTGCCGCTGGCGACTGCTTCGAGCGCTCCGGCTATGCAGCTGGGTGGGATGGGGCCACCGGGAACCGTTGTGGTGTGTCCAATCTCTCCCGCAATGCCGTGGAAGCCTCGCCAGAGCCGCCCATCCACGATGATGCTTCCGCCAATTCCGGTGGAGATGGTAATAAACATGCTGGAGGAGGCATGTTTGGCCGCTCCCAGATTGGCTTCCGCAAGCGCCGCCGCGTTGGCATCATTTTCCAGCTCAACCGGCCGGCCGAGTTGCTCCGTCAGGTAGGAGACGATGGGCACGTTTTCAAAGCCATGAATATTCGGGGCGAAGAGGACCTCGGTGCGTGCCCGGTCGTGTGTTCCTGGGACCCCGACTCCTATTTCCACCTCGCGCGTTTCCGGGTTGGATTTCTCGAGCAGCCGGATCTTGCTCACGATGGAATCGAGGACACTGCGCCAGCCTTCGATCGGGGTGGGGATAGTGGATTTCTCCAGGAGTTGTTCACCCTTCAGCACCCCGAATGCGATCTTTGTTGCGCCAATATCCACTCCGATCGTGGCTCTCATACATCTCCTTCAAAACCCATTCTGAGGCACGGAATTCAGCAATCAACGATCGACAGAAAGTTCCGAACGCCGGCCTGTGCCCGGCCGGTTTAAGAATACAGCGCGGAGAAGCTTCCCGCCCGGCCGCTAAATAATTCAGTAGGTAAATTATATTCAGACTTTGTAATGAAGTCATGTAAAGATTGGATGTTAATTCCCACCATCCCCTCTGGAGCGTTCATGCGCTTTGCCTTTGGCGGCATTCATATTGAATGCAGTACCTATAGCCGGATCCGAACCCGTATGGATGAATTCAGGGTTTTCACCGGAGAGAGATTAGCGGCCGCGCCGGAATTCAGCTTTCTGAGCTCCTACCCTCATCAGTTTTCGCCCACGCTCTATGCCCGTGCTGTTCCCGGCGGTGCCGTGGAACGGTCCGCGTACGAAACCTTCAAGAGCCAGTTCATTGAGTCCTTGAAACAACACTTGCCGCTGGATGGCCTCTACTTGCCCATGCATGGCGCCCTCTATGTGGACGGTATGCAGGACGCCGAGGGAGATTGGATTTCGGCCGCACGCGAGGTCGTGGGGAACGAATGCCTGATCAGCGCAAGCTATGACCTCCACGGCAATCTGAGCCGCCGCGTCGTTGACAACTTGGATATGCTTACGGCCTATCGCACGGCGCCACATATCGATGTGGAGGAGACCATGCGGCGCGCCTGCGATCTGCTGGTGAGCTGTGCTACGAAGCAGATTCGCCCCACGATGGTCTGGGTCCCGATTCCCGTGCTCCTGCCTGGAGAGAGAACCAGCACCGAAGATCAACCCGCGAAAGGCCTCTATGCGCAACTCCCGGCCATCAACAGCCGGGAGGGAGTTCTGGATGCTTCTCTGCTGGTGGGATACGTGTGGGCTGACGAGCCTCGCGCCACAGCCAGCGCTGTGCTCATTGGAACTGACCCAGCGGTGCTTGAAGAAGGAGCCGCGCGGCTCGGCCGGGAATATTGGTATGCCCGCGAAGATTTCAAGTTTGGGGTGCCGGTGGGATCCATCGCAGAGCTCATTGATGAGGCGCAGCGGCTTACGACACAGCCGGTCATCCTGGCGGATTCGGGTGATAACCCAACCGGCGGAGGCGTTGGAGACAGGGCAGAGGTTCTTGGGGAGCTGTTGAGCCGCGGATTCAAGAATGCATTGGTGGCCGGCATTGCCGACCTGCCGGCAACCGAACTGTGCTACCAGCATGCGCCGGGAACCAGGGTCCCGTTGCGCATTGGCGCAACGCTCGATCCCCAGGGTAGTCGCCCGATCGAGGTAGAGGCGGAGATTCTTTTCCTCCTTGCGGCCGAAAGTCCTCGCGAACGGCGAGCCGTTATCAAGGTCGATGGAGTGACTGTCGTGCTCACCGCCTCACGCTGCCCCTTCCATGACATCAAGGACTTCACCGCATTGGGAGTGCACCCGGCAAACTTTAAGTTGGTGGCCGTCAAGTCCGGTTATCTCTCGCCTGAACTTGCGCCGCTTGCCAATCCGGCTTTGATGGCGTTGTCGGACGGCGCGATCCCACAGGATCTTGAGAGTCTGCCTCCGAACAAGCTCCGGCCGCCGACCTTCCCTTTCGATCGCTCGTTTGCATGGCAGCCTTCCGCTATTGTTTCCGCCCGATCGCCGCGGGTGACGCAATGAAACGTCCCTTGTTGGAGGTGTCGGTCGAAGGAGTCGACGGGCTGATCGTTTCCCAGGAAAACGGGGCCGATCGCGTCGAGCTCTGCGCCAGCGTACTGGAAGGCGGTATCACGCCCAGCGTCGGAATTGTGCGCCAGGCGCTGCGACGGGCGACTGTTCCCATGTTCGTGATTGTTCGGCCGCGCGGGGGCGACTTTCTCTACTCCGAAGACGAGTATGAAAGCATGCGCCAGGACATCATCGCGTGCCAGCAGATGGGAGTGCCCGGGGTAGTCACCGGTTGCCTGACCCCGGATGCCCAGGTGGATGAGCAGCGAACTGCGGAGTTGCTGCAACTGGCGCGCCCCATGGGCTTCACATTTCATCGGGCCTTCGACATGGTGCGTGATCAGGATGAAGCGCTCGAGGTACTGATACGCCTGGGAGTCGACCGCGTGCTGACCAGCGGACAGCGCGCAACCGCACTCGAGGGGGCAGGCAATCTCAAACGTCTCGGTGAAACGGCGGGGGAGCGGATTATCGTAATGCCTTGCGGTTCTATTCGCGCCAGTAATATTGCGCAGGTCATTCGGGAAACAGGTCTACGGGAGTTTCATTTTGCCGGCCACGCGCAGCAGGCGAGCGGGATGACTTACCGCAACTCGCATGTAGCGATGGGAGGGACCTCACAGGACCGCGAGTATCTCAAGACGGTGACGGATGGAGAGATTGTTCGAACGACGGTTGCGGCGGCGCGGGAGCGTTTTGAGCACGCACAGAAGTAGTTAGCTCGTGGTTGCGCCTATCTCCCGATGAGTTTTGTTGCAAGATAGGCGAGACGGCGCAGTTGCGTTTAGGAAAGGCGCACAGCAGGTCCCTCCACTGCGCTACGCTCCGGTCGGGATGACAAAGGTGGGGTGGCGCTTCCATGAGGAATTGGCTAGTGGCTGAAAGGATCGCATGTCGGCTTCCTGGCGCGCAGCAGTAGCGGATTGGAGACGCTAGCCTTGCATGTGAGCAAAGTTGTGTGTCTTGCGGTCATGGCTATTGCCGGCGCGACAGTCAGCTTGCTGGGTTGCCGTAATCCATCCCCACCTGAGAGCCGCATTACGATCATGCAGTTGGAAGCGCCGCTCACCATGGATCCCGGTGACCACAATGCGAGTTTGACCCAGGATGTTCTGGATCCGATGTATGAAAGCCTCACCAAGTTTGATCAGAGTCTACAGATCGTGCCCAGCCTGGCGACGAAATGGAGTGTCGACGCGAGCGGGACACGATGGACAATGCAGTTGCGCAATGGAGTTTATTTCCACGACGGTACTCCATTTGACGCGGCGGCGGTAGCTAACTCCTTCGAACGGCTCATCGATCCTCATCGGGGTCTTGCGGGAGGCAGTCGACTGCGTCCGATCATTGACCGCGTAGAAGCGATTGACACACACACTGTGTTGTTTCATCTCAAGACTTCGTACGCATCGTTTCTAAGCATGCTGGCAATTACGCCGATTGTCAGCCCGGCGGCGGATAAGGAGGGAATCCTCTCCCGCCATGCGGTGGGCACTGGTCCTTATCGGTTCGTTGAGTGGAAGACGGGCGAATACGTTCTCGAGGAGCGCAACGATCAGTACTGGGGCCGCGGGGCTGCCACCAGGCAACTGAAATGGACCTGGACCACGGAGCCGATGCTTATGAATATGTCGGTGCTTGCGGGAGCGGCGGATGTTGTCAATCCTCTGCCCCCGATTTTTGCCGAGGCCCTGTCACGCAATCGCAAGGCGATCGTGATTCAGGGAAGAGAAGCCCGGGTTTACTGGATCGCTCTCAACACGAAACTAAAGCCGCTGGACGATTTGCGAGTGCGCCAAGCGTTGAACTATGCGACTGACCGCGAAGCCCTGGTAAGAACCCAGCTTCGCGGCTTCGGAACGCCGGCGAATTCTCCGTTGGCTCCCGCGGATTTCGCTTATGATCCGCAGGCCAAGGGCTATGCTTATGATCCCGAGGAGGCAAAGCGGCTGCTGGCGCAGGCGGGCTACGGCAACGGCTTGACGCTGAAGATCGCGGTGCAGGAAATCGACGCGGACCTGGTGGAAGCGCTGCAGGGGATGTGGGCCAAGGTCAATCTGAATTTGCAGATCGATCAGATGGAAAGCGGGGTCTTTTCGCAGGCTATCTTTGGCTCTCCGCAACAAAAGGCCGAGCAGGGAATCCAATGTGTCTTCGCTTCCTGGTCTTCGGAGGATCTGGACCCTGACTACCAATTGGGCCCGCTTTACCTCACCAAGGCATGGTCTCCAGCCGGGGCAAATCTTGGCTTCTACAGTAATCCCCACCTCGATGGGTTGCTGGGAAAGGCAGCCGGGGAACTCAATAGCGAAAGGCGCACAGCGCTCTATCAACAGGCGCAACAGATCATCTCGGACGATGCTCCCATGGTCTTGCTTTACTATTCCCGTGATCTCGCTGCCCGCCACCGCGCAACGAGCGCCGAACCTATGTACCTTCTTCCTGGCGGAAGAGTGGAGTTTGATAGCCCGTAATATACGTTCTGAGATCGTTAAGGATTCGGTTGCATGGCATCCTATTTGACACGAAAGCTTCTCGCGCTGCCGCTGATCCTGCTCATCGTGTCGTTCCTCATCTTCTGGGCTGTCCATCTTTTGCCTGGAGACCCGGCGAGGATCATGGCGGGGATGCAGGCGGATGAGCAGGTGGTCAACAATGTGCGCAACCGTCTTGGTCTCGATAAGCCTTTTGCCACGCAGTACGAGATTTTTCTGCTGCATGCGCTGCACGGCGATCTGGGCGTCTCCATCCGTTCGCACAAGCGCGTCACCCAGGAAATCGCCGAACGCTTTCCGTACACCTTGGCCCTAACTACGGTGAGCTATGCGTTTGCCGTGCTGGTAGGGCTCACGGCAGGCATTCTTGCTGCTATTTATCGCGGCGGAAGGCTCGATCAGCTGGTCATGATGGGCGCGATTACCGGAGGCTCCATTGCCAACTACTGGCTGGCGCTTATGGCGATGAACTTGTTTGCCGTCCAGCTTGGTTGGCTGCCCCTGATGGGCGCGGAGAACTGGAAGAGCTATATTCTGCCGGCCATTACCTTGGGCCTGTTGCCCGCGGCGGTGATCGCCCGAATGTGCCGGGCGAGCATGCTGGACGTCATCAACCAGGACTACATCCGAACGGCGCGCGCCAAGGGATTGAGCACGGCCAAGGTCTACCTGAAGCATGCTCTTAGAAACGCCCTGATCCCAATTGTAACTATTGTGGGTATGAACTTTGGCTCCCTCCTGGGAGGCGCAGTGATCACCGAAGCGGTCTTCAACTGGCCGGGGATCGGCCGGCTCATGGTCGATGCCGTCCGCTATCGCGATTACGCCACCATCCAGGGCATCACTCTGCTCACCGTCGCCATCGTCGTCACCACTAATCTTGCCGTCGATCTCTTCATCATGGTGATCGATCCCAGAATCCGCTTTGACTGAACTGAGGACTCGCTTTGACTGAATACGCGCTGGATTCCGGCATCTCCCAATTTTCGATCTGGCAGAGCCGCGTCTCGTCCTGGCTGCGTTACCGGAACCTTGCGATCGGCGGCTGCATCGTGCTGGTTCTGCTGCTCACCGGGTTGCTGGCTCCACTGCTTGCGCCGCATAACCCATACGAGCAGAACCTCTCCATTACGTTCCAATCTCCTGGGGCGGCGCACCTGTTTGGCACGGACGAATATGGGCGTGACATGCTTTCCCGTGTTATCTATGGAGCGCGCCTCTCCTTACTCGAAATCACGGCCAGCGTCGGTATGTCCCTGGCGATTGGGGTGCCTCTCGGCCTGTTCGCTGGTTACGTTGGCGGCTTCACAGATCAGGCGGTCCTGTGGCTGATCGACATTCTCTATGCCTTCCCCGGGATTGTGCTGGCCATTCTGATTGTGGCTATTCTCGGGCCTGGCCTTTTTGACACCCTGCTGGCCATCTCCATCTTTAACATTCCTGTCTACACCAGGCTGGCGCGTAACTTGACGCTTTCGCTCAAGCAAATGGAATACGTTGAGGCTGCGCGCGCACTGGGCGCAGGTCCCTGGCGCATCATGTTTAGCCACATCCTCAGGAATGCCGCGGTGCCCTTATTAGTGCAGGCCACGCTCACGGCAGGCGATGTTGTCCTCACCGCATCTGGTCTTAGCTTCCTTGGCTTGGGCGCCCAGCCGCCCCTGGCGGAGTGGGGAGCCATGATGGCCGAGGGTCGCAACTTTCTTGGCGTGGCTACGTACCTGACGCTCTTTCCGGGAGCCGCGATTACGGTGACCGCTCTGGGGCTGAATCTATTGGGCGATGGCTTGCGCGATCGATTTGATCCTCGGTTTGAGCCCAGGGGCTGAAGTTGCTTGCTGTAGCGGTTCTGTCCATCCACCTCCTCCCCTGCCGAGGTGGGCCACCGCCTTGGCAGGGGTGGAGGTGGATGGACAGAGTCAAGCAACGACGGTTCCTGCACTTACCAAGGCCAATTTTAGGAGCGACAGCAAAGTCGGCGCCCGCGCGTGACGAGACGGGCGCCGAAGCCGTCTAATGTTCGCATGCATCTGTCTCGAGTCTTTCCGCTGCTCTGCTTACTTCTTCTGGCCCCGGCGCTTGAGTCCCAGAACTCGAGTGCCGCGCCGGCCACCGCACCCCCTGCGGCACAGAGTCCGGCGACGCCCACCACCACTTTGTCGGTCGACGTGAAGGTGGTCAACTTGCCGGTGACCGTCCGCGACAAGCACGGCAAGATCGTGACCAACCTCAGCAAAGACGATTTTGCGCTGGAGGAGGACGGCAAGCCGCAGACGATCCGCTACTTCAACCAGGAAACCAACCTTCCTTTGACCGTGGGTCTGCTGGTCGATACCAGCATGAGCGAACGCGACAACCTGGATAAGGAGCGTGCCGCCAGCCGGACCTTTCTCGACCAGATGATCACCCGGCCCACAGACCGGGCGTTCGTGATCCACTTCGATCGCCAGGTGGAGCTGCTGCAGGACCTGACAGCGGATCATGGCAAGCTGGAAAAGGCGGTGGGAGAAATCGATACCACGTCAGCCGTTCAGAACACGCCAACCAGCGACCAGGGCTCCGGAGGGACCAGGACGAGGCGAGGGGCGGGCACGCTGCTCTATGACGCAATCTTCCTGGCCTGCGATGAAGTGATGAAGAAGCAGACCGGCCGTAAGGCCATCGTGGTCCTGACCGACGGAGAGGATCGGGGCAGCCAGGAGACGCTCAACAGCGCGATCGAATCGGCGCAGCGGTCGGAGACCGTGGTCTACACCATCTACTACGGCGGGCATGAGGATCACGATAACGGCGGGTTTCAAAATGGAGGCCCGGACGACAACGGCTATCCCGGGGGCCGCTATCCCGGGGGCCGCTATCCCGGCGGTGGCTATCCCGGTGGCTACCCCGGTGGCGGCTATCCCGGCGGCGGTCGCTACCCCAGGGGCTCACAGCAGACCCGTCCTGACGGCAAGAAGATCCTGCAGCGGATTGCGCAAGAGACCGGGGGCCGATACTTCGAGGTCAAGAAGAAGGACAGTGTGGACGATGTCTACGCCGCCATCGCGGAGGAATTGCGCACCCAATACATGCTGGGCTACACGCCGCCCAAGGACCAGACCAGTGGATACCATTCCATCCATCTGACGACCAAGGATAAGGACCAGACGGTGCAGACGCGCGCGGGATACTACTCGGGGCAGTGAGGCCGCCGGAACGCGAAACGCTCTTGCTACTATCGTTGCATGACGGAGATCGGCATCGCGGTCGACCCATCGCCTGCGCAACGGCCGCAGCGCATCGTGCTTCCGGGGCGCGTGGTGACGCTTCGCCCGTTCGATGGCCCATCGCAGGCAGAGGCGCTCTACGTGGCTACCCACGGGCCGGCGCGCGAGGATCTCTGGCGCTATATGGGCGATGGCCCGTTCTCCAGCTTTGCCGATTACCAGGCGGCGTTCGAGAAAAAGGAGAAGTCGGATGATCCGCTTTTCTGGGCGATCGTGGATAACGCCACCGGCCTTCCCGTTGGCCAAGCCTCTTACCTGCGGATAGACCCGGCTCAGCGCGGCATCGAGGTGGGCAATATTATCTTCTCGCCGGCGTTGCAGCGGAGTCCCGGCGCAACCGAAGCGATGTATCTCATGGCGCGGCACGCCTTCGAGGACCTGGGCTACCGCCGCTACGAGTGGAAGTGCAATGCCTTGAACCAGCCCTCCCGCCGTGCTGCGTTGCGCCTCGGCTTCACCTTCGAGGGAATCTTTCGCCAACACATGATCGTCAAGGGCCGCAATCGCGATACGGCGTGGTTCTCCATGCTCGATTCGGAATGGCCCGCGCGCCAGGCGAATTTCCTGCGCTGGCTCGCGCCGTCGAATTTCGACGAGGCGGGCCAGCAACGGCTTTCGCTTTCCCACCTGAATGGGCAGTAACTTTACATCTCGCAGAGGTACTTGCTTTGTTTCGATCGCCGTGGTTCCGCGTCCTCGTCTGCTGTTGCCTGGCTCCTTCGCTCGCAGCACAAACCGCTCCAGCCGTAGCTGTACTTGACGGCTACACGCCCCAGAGTTCGGCGGCGGAGCTGGCCCTGGGAGGCGAAGTTCCGCGACCTGCCTTCGACAGAAAACCTGCGCAGCGATATGGAGCACCTGACGGCCCGGCCCGCATGCCGTCGGATCGCCCTACGATAAGGAGAACGCGGACTGGCTGTTGAGCAAGTTTCGGGAGTGGGGTTTTGATGCCCAAATCGAGACCTTCTACGTCCTGTTTCCGACCCCGAAGGAGCGGAAACTCGAATTGATCGAGCCGCAGAAGTTCACCGCGACGCTGGCTGAGCCGCCCATTGCGGTCGACCCCACGTCGAATCAGCAGGCGGAACAGCTACCGACGTATAACGCCTACTCCATCGATGGCGACGTGACCGGTCCGCTGGTCTACGTGAACTACGGCAGGCGCGAAGACTACGACGACCTGCAGCGCATGGGCGTTTCGGTGAAGGGCGCCATCGTCATCGCCCGCTACGGCGAGACCTGGCGCGGCATCAAGCCCAAGGTGGCGGCCGAGCATGGAGCCATTGGCTGCATCATCTACTCTGACCCGCAACAGGACGGGTACGGCGATACGGATACCTACCCTGGCGGAGGCGGCGCGGCCGAAGGAAGAGCGTACAGCGGGGAGGCGTGAACGATACCAACTTTCCCGGGGACCCGCTGACTCCGGGCGTTCCCGCGACCAAGGACGCCAAGCGCCTGGCGGTGAAGGACTCTCCCATCATTACCAAAATACCGGTGCTACCCATTTCCTATGGCGATGCGCAGCCGTTCCTGGCTGCTTTGGGCGGGCAGGTCGTTCCGGCGGCCTGGCGAGGTGGTTTGCCGATTACGTACCACGTGGGGCCCGGAGCTTCCAAGGCCCATCTGCGGATGTTTTCCAATTGGGATATCAAGCCGATCTATGACGTGATTGCCAGGATTCCCGGCAACGAAGCCGCGGACGAATGGGTTATCCGCGGCAACCACCACGATGCGTGGGTGAATGGCGCGGAAGATCCCACTTCCGGGATGGTGGCGGAGCTCGAGGAGGCGCGATCGCTGGGCGAACTGCGCAAGCAGGGCTGGAAACCGCGGCGGACCATTATTTATTGCGCCTGGGATGGCGAGGAGCCGGGCCTGCTCGGTTCCACCGAATGGGTGGAACAGCATGCCGCCGAGTTGCGCGACCATGCCGTGCTGTACGTCAACTCCGATAACAACGATCGCGGATTTCTTGAGGTGGACGGGGCCCATTCGGTGGAGCACTTCATTAATGACGTAACGCGGCAGATTCCCGATCCTGAGACCAAGCTGACGGTATGGAAGCGGGCCCAGCTGCAGGCGCTGTCTACGGCGGATAGCGCCGATCGCAGGGAGGTGCTGCGCAATCGGAAGGACACCAGCATCGAGGCCCTGGGCGATGGTTCGGACTTTGCCCCGTTCATCGACTACCTGGCCATCCCTTCGCTCGATCTCGGTTTTGGCGGAGAGGGCGCGGGCAGCGTATACCACTCGATCTACGACGATTTCTATTACTACACGCATTTCTCCGATACCAATTTCGTCTATGGGCGAGCCCTGGCGCAGACGGCCGGAACTGCAGTCCTGCGCATGGCCGATGCGGAGCTGCTGCCCTACCAGTACATGGCGGTCGCGGAAACTATTGCCGGTTATGTGAAGGAGCTAAAAACGCAGCTCAAGCAAGACCCAGGAGACGATCAAGGAACGGAATTTGGAGCTGGATGAGGGGGTTTTCCAGGCCATCTCCGATCCCAAGCAGCCTGGGTATCCCCCCAAGCGGGAGACCGATCCGCCGTACCTCAATTTTGCGCCTCTGGACAACGGAGTCGTCTCCCTCACCCGCGCCGCCAAGCGCTACCAGGCGGCTCTGACCGCTGCGCAGGCCCATGGCCTGGCTATGGATGATGCCTCGCTGCAAGCGGTCAACCACCTACTGCTGCTGGTCGAACGGACCAATCTGCGGGAGGAGGGCCTGCCGGGAAGGCCGTGGTACAAGAACCAGATTTATGCGCCCGGGGCCTATACGGGCTATGGGGTGAAGACCCTGGCGGGGGTACGGGAGGCCATGGATCAACATCAATGGGGCACTGCCGAGGAAGAGTCGCCGATCATCGGTAGCGTGCTGGAAGCGGAAAGCCGGGCCATCGATGCCGCGGCCAGCCGGCTGGAGGCAGCGTTTTCCTCAACGGGTGTAACCCAAACGGCATCATCTGCGACGTTTCGGTGATTGCGAGCCCCTCCGGTGGGACATAAAGTTGCGTAATCGGAGGGCACTACAGATGAATAGTTCCGGGACGGTGATCGGTAAGGGCATTTGCATTCGCGGGGAAGTGTCGGGTGAGGAAGATTTCTTCCTCGATGGAGTATTGGAAGGCAACATCACCCTGACGGGCAAGCGCCTGACGGTGGGAGCCAACGGTGTGATCCACGCGGACATCGTCGCCGGTGATCTGGTGGTTTTCGGCCGGGTCGAGGGGAGTGTCAAGGCGGCGGGGCGCGCTGAGCTGAAGCACTCGGCGGTTTTCATTGGAGATATCTCGGCAACGCGGTTGTCGATCGAAGATAACGCTACTCTGCAAGGTTATGTGGATCTGACGGAAGCGGCTGCGCCGGCGAAGAAGGAAGGCGCGCCGAAGAAGCAAGCTGCAGTGGCAGAACCAGAAGAAGCCCCTCAAGAGTATGCCGAGCAGTACAGCGAAGCAGTTTAACCGACCGGCGTTTAGAGCAGTTTCGCAATTACTGGCCGGTTGAAGGTCGCGAGGTGTGGTTTTCCTTGGGAGAAAACCACGAAAAGGCCTGTTGCTTCGGTCTACACCAATTGCGAAACTGCTTTCGTCTGTAGCCGTCCCTGTTTTGATCGCCCCATCTTTGCTCAGCAAGGATGGGGCGATCGTGTTTGTGGTGCGCTTCCCCATGTAAGGGGGGCGTCAGAACCTTGGCCCACCCTCGATCTGTTGGTCGACGTTGTAAAAGCTTTGGGTGGGGGCTGCGCTCCATAAACACTAACTTGTTTCGGATGCTTTTCGTCAAAACTCCCACAAACTCTCAGGATGACGATCTTGTGGCGAGTTGGAGATGCAAAAACCAGCGCATTTAGGAGGTTAGATCGGTGTCTAGTGGGACTGGCGGTCCAGATCCATGTTTAGCAGTAGTACGTTGACTCGCTCTTCTCCTAGAAAGCCGAATTGGCGGCCTTGTATGTGGCGTTGCACCAAGTCGCGTACCGTCTCCAGCGGCAGGTGCCGTGCGTTGGCTACAGTGGGCGCCTGAAACATTGCGGCTGCGGGGGAGATGTCGGGGTCGAGGCCGGAGCCGGAGGCGGTCACCAGGTCGATGGGCACCGGATGGCTCTTGTTCTCAGCGGCGTAGTGCGTTATGTCACCATCAATGCGCGTGACCAGCTTCTGGCTCGAAGGAGCAAGGTTGGAAGGTCCGGAAGAGGTGGCGTCGTAGCCGTTGCCCGCTGCTGACGGGCGCCCGTGGAAATACTGGTCTCCGATAAAGTTCTGGCCGATGAGCGCCGAGCCGGTTACCTGGCCGTTGGTGACGATTAACCCTCCATCGGCCTGCCCGCGGAGAAAGAGGTGTCCGAAGGCGGTGACCGCCAGCGGATAGAGGATGCCGAGCAGCACCGTGGTCAGGATGGTAAAGCGGATGGCGACCTTTAATTCATTGCGCAGCATAAGAACTCCGATCAGGACAGGCCCAACCCGGTTAAACAAATGTCGATGAGCTTGATTCCGATGAAGGGGACGATCACCCCGCCCACTCCGTAGATCAAGAGATTGCGCCGTAAGAGCGCCTGCGCCGATTTGGGTTGATAGCCAACCCCACGCAGAGCCAACGGAATCAGGGCGACAATGATCAATGCATTAAAGATCACCGCGGAGAGAATGGCCGAGTGCGGCGTGCTCAGGCGCATGATGTTCAGTTGACCGAGGACGGGAAAGACGCCGGCGAACATGGCTGGGATGATGGCAAAATATTTGGCCACGTCATTGGCGATGGAGAACGTAGTGAGTGCGCCCCGGGTCATTAGCAACTGCTTGCCGATTTGCACGATTTCAATCAGCTTGGTTGGATTGGAGTCCAGATCCACCATGTTGCCGGCTTCCTTGGCGGCCTGCGTGCCTGAGTTCATAGCCACCCCTACGTCGGCCTGGGCTAGGGCGGGGGCATCGTTGGTGCCGTCGCCGGTCATGGCGACCAATTTTCCCTTGGCCTGTTCGCGGCGGATCAGGTCCATCTTGTCTTTGGGCTTGGCCTCGGCGAGGAAGTCGTCGACTCCGGCCTCGCGGGCGATCACGGCCGCAGTCAGCGGATTGTCTCCGGTGATCATGATGCTGCGGATGCCCATGGCGCGCAGTTTGGCCAGCCTCTCCTTCAAGCCGCCTTTGACGATGTCTTTGAGGTAGATCACTCCCAGGGCGGTTGAGTTTTCCGCAACCACCAGCGGGGTTCCACCCATGCCTGCGATCTCCTCCACGCTCTCGCGCACTTTCGGCGGCAGGTTCGATCCCTGCTCTACGAGAAAGCGCGTGATGGCGTCGACCGAGCCTTTGCGGATGACGTGGCCGGCGAAGTTGACTCCGGACATGCGGGTTTGCGCGCTGAAGGGAACGAACTCCGCGTGCAGGGTTGTGAGGTCACGGCCGCGCAAGCCAAAATTTTCCTTGGCCAGCACCACGATGGAGCGGCCTTCCGGAGTCTCGTCGGAAAAGGAAGAGAGCTGGGCCGCGTCGGCCAACCGCTCGGGGCTGATATTGGGTGCGGGAATGAACTCCGTTGCCTGGCGGTTGCCCAGGGTGATGGTGCCTGTCTTGTCGAGCAACAGGGTATCGACGTCGCCCGCCGCTTCGACGGCGCGGCCAGACATTGCGAGCACGTTGTATTGCACCAACCGGTCCATGCCGGCGATGCCGATGGCAGAGAGCAAGCCTCCGATGGTGGTGGGAATAAGGCAGACGAGCAGCGATACCAGCACAAAGATGGTTTGGGGGGCTTGAGAGTAGACGGCGATGGGCTGCAGCGTGGCCACGGCCAGCACAAAGATGATGGTGAGCCCGGAGAGCAGGATGCTGAGCGCGATTTCATTGGGCGTCTTCTGCCGCTGCGCGCCTTCGACCAGGGCGATCATGCGGTCCAGAAAGGTTTCTCCGGGATTGGAGGTAATCTTCACCATGATCCAGTCGGAGAGCACCTTGGTTCCCCCGGTCACAGCGGAGCGGTCGCCGCCGGCTTCACGGATCACGGGGGCGGATTCCCCGGTGATCGCCGATTCGTCCACGGAAGCCACGCCTTCGATGACTTCTCCGTCTCCGGGGATATAAAGGCCTGCCTCGACAAAGATGATGTCTCCCGCGCGCAGGGCAGAGCTAGAAACCTCTTCCCGAGCTGCGTCTTTGGAGGCGCTCTTGAGGCGAATGGCCATGGTCTCGCCCTTGGCCTTGCGCAGGGTGTCGGCCTGAGCTTTGCCGCGACCCTCTGCCATGGCTTCAGCGAAGTTGGCGAAGAGCACGGTGAACCATAGCCACAAGGTGATCTGCAGGTTGAAGGCAAAGCTCCCTTGATGACTGAGGATTCCCTGAATAAGCAGCACGGTGGTGAGGATGCTGCCGACTTCCACCACCAGCATGACGGGGTTCTTCACCATCACGCGTGGGTCGAGCTTTCTAAATGAATCCAGCGCCGCCTGACGCATGATCGCGGGGTTCCAGAGACTTAGTTTTTCTGCCATATCGTTTCTCCCGCTCAAAAGGTTTTTCCTGCTTGAAGCTGCAGGTGTTCAAGGATGGGCCCGAGGCTGAGCGCGGGAAAAAACGTGAGCGCGCCGACAATTACAATCACGCTCACCAGCAACACGGTGAATAAGGTCGTGTTGACGGGGAATGTGCCGGACGAAGGTGGCACACTCTTCTTCCGCGCCAGGTTGCCGGCCAGGGCCAGCATGGGGACCATCATGAGAAAGCGGCCCGCCAGCATGTTGAACGCGAGGGTCAGGTTGTACCAGTTGGTGTTAGTGGTAAGGCCGCCAAAGGCGGAACCGTTGTTGCCGGCGGTGGATACGTAGGCGTAAAGGATCTCTGAAAAGCCATGCGGCCCATTGTTGTTCAGGCCGGCGAGGGCATTCGGATTGAGCACCGACACCGCGGCCAACACCAGGATCAGCAAGGGAAAGATGAGCACATACAGCATCGCCAGCTTGACGTCGTAGCTTTCGATTTTCTTGCCTAGATACTCCGGCGTTCGCCCCACCATCAAACCGGCGATGAAGACCGAGAGCACGACAAAGACGAGCATTCCGTAGAGCCCCGACCCAACCCCGCCAAAGACCACCTCGCCGAGCATGATGTTGACCAAGGGCACCATGCCGCCCAGTGGGGTGAAGGAGTCATGCGAGGAATTGACTGCGCCGCAACTGGTGTCGGTGGTGATGGTGGCGAAGAGTGCCGATTGCGAGATGCCGAAGCGTACTTCCTTGCCTTCCATGTTGCCGCCGGTGTTTACCAGCGTGGTCTTTTGGTCGACGCCATGCAGCAGCGGATGGGGCTGAGCTTCTGCCCAATAGCAGACGGAGAAGCCCGCGACAAAGAGGATGGCCATGGCAGCAAAGACCGCCCAGCCATGCCCGGGAGAGCCCGTCATCTTGCCCAGGGTGACGGTGAGCGCCGCGGGAATGAGAAAGATCAATTCGATCTCGATGAAGTTGCTGAACGGCGTGGGATTTTCAAAGGGGTGCCCGCTATTGGCGTTGAAGAAGCCACCGCCATTGGTGCCCAGTTCCTTAATTACCTCTTGCGAAGCGACCGGCCCCTGGGCGATGACCTGGGGCGTTTGCCCATGCTGCCAAGTGTTCACGGTGGTATAGGGCTTAAGGTTCTGGATCACTCCCTGGCCGATCAGCACCGGCGCAATCACCAGGCAGATGGGCAGCAGGATCCACAGGACGGTGCGCGTGGTATCGACCCAGAAGTTGCCGATGGTGGCCGATTGCCTGCGCGCGATGCCGCGAACCAAGGCCACGGCGACGGCGATGCCTATGGCCGCGCTGAGAAAGTTGTGATACGCCAGGCCCGCCATTTGCGTGAAATAGCTCATGGTGGTCTCGGGCGTGTAGACCTGCCAGTTGGTGTTGGTGGTGAACGATGCCGCGGTGTTGAAGGCGGTCGCTGGAGCAACGCCGGCCAGATGCTGCGGGTTCCACGGGAACAGGCCCTGGGCCCGTTCGATGATGTAGGTCAGCAGCAGAGAGACGAAGCTGAAGATCAGCATCGCGATCGAGTATTGTTGCCAGGTCATCTCCTGATCGGCGTGGATGCCGCAGGCGCGGTAGAGTAACCGCTCGACGGGCCGAAGCACCGGATCGAGAAAGGTTTTTCCCCCTTCGAGTACGCGGGCTATGTAAAGGCCCAGGGGTCGCATGAGGAGCAGCAGCACGGCAAAGAACACAGCGAACTGCAGCCAGCCATTGGCGGTCATATCTAGAATTTCTCCGGGTACAGCAGCGTGATCACCAGGTAGATCAGGGTCGCAACGGTAAGGATCAACACGATCAAGGTGGTATGAGACATGGCTACCTCAACTTCTCGCAGCCGCGAACATAGAGCAGCGCGACGGCGAAGAAAACAATGGTGAACACGATCATCAGTAGATCCTGCATGGCGATGCTCCATCACCTATTTGATCGTCGGCGCACTAAGGAGGGTGTAAAGGAGAGATAAGGAATTTATAAAGACGGGAGTTGGGGGCTGGCTGATCCGTTATCTCCCTGGACGGGTGCCCCAGGTTCGCCTCAGCGTACCTGGGCCGAAAATGATCTCTTCGAATGCTTTTACTCGACAACTCGTCGATGCTTCCTCGAGAGCTGATTCTTCATTGAAAATGAATCGGTCGTGGGCTCCGCCGTCATTTTCGGCCCATGTACGCTGAGGCGAACGTGGGGCACCCGTCCAGGGGGACAGGGTGGGCTACTCGGGCACGCCTTCTGGGAGGAAGCGGTAGCCGACCCAGGGCTCGGTTTGTATGTACTGCCGGGGACCTTCGGCTTCGAGTTTGCGGCGGAGCTGGCCGATAAAGACGCGCAGATACTCGGGCTGGTGCGCTGACTGGCCTCCCCATACGGCCGTCAGCAGAGCGCGATGGGTGAGAGCCTTGCCGGCATTGCGCGCCATGTAGAGCAGCAGGTCGAACTCGGTCGGAGTCAGGTGCAGGCTCTTGCCGCATACGGTTGCGGTGTGAGCGGAGGCATCCACGGTAAAGTCGCCAATCTCGATGGGCGCGTCCACCGTCCGCTCCGGCGCGCGGCGCAGGTGCGCCCGCACCCGGGCCAGCAACTCCTGAATACTGAAAGGCTTGGTCACATAGTCGTCGGCGCCGGCGTCCAGCGCCTCGACTTTGGATCGCTCCTGATCACGCACCGAGAGCACGATGATCGGAGTCGCCGTCTTGCTGCGTACGCGGCGGCATAGATCGACTCCACTCATCCCTGGCATCATCAGATCGGTGACGATCAGGTCGGGACTCCATTCCTCGAAGAGGCGGAGGGCCTCTTCGGGGTCGTTGGCCGCCCGCACGTCGTATCCCTGGGCGGAAAGAGCGGTGCGCAGTACGCGCGTGATCTGGGCCTCATCATCTACCACCAGGACTCGTTCTGCCATTTCTATCCTCTGCCACTACGATATGATCGCCACTGATGCTTCGCTTGCGAGCCCCGCTCTGGCAGCTCGTTCTTCGTTACGTGGCGATGACTGCGGCCGCCCTGCTGGTGGTGCTGATCTATCGCAGGATACTCCACGTAAACCAGACTACCGTGGCCCTCACCTTTCTGGTGATGGTGCAGTTTGCGGCGTTCCGCTGGGGCTTGGTCTACTCCGTCTGCCTCTCGATCGGCTGCACTCTGCTGTATAACTTTTTTTTTCTTCCTCCCGTTGGCAGCTTCACCATCTCCGACCCGCAAAACTGGATCGCGCTGCTGGCGCTTCTTGCCTCCGCGATTGTGATCAGCAGGATCTCGGAGAGCGAGCGGCGACAGGCCGGGGTGAGCGAAGCCCGGCGCGGCGAAATCGAGCGCCTCTATCAGTTCAGCAACCAGTTGTTGATGGAAGAGAACCTGCGCGACGTGGCGAGTCATGCGCCCCGCGTCGTCGCCTCGATCTTCGGCTTTCATGCCGTCATTCTGTATCTCACGGAGAACGACTCGGCTTATACCTCCGATCCGCGTCGCAATTTTGTCTCGCTCGAGGAGTTGCGTGCCGCAGCGCGCGTGGCCGACGGACCCCTGCCGCGAACAGACGGCGTGCGTATCGTCCCCCTGGTGCTGGGCATGCGCGCCAGTGGATCGATTGCGATGAAATGGGAGAGCAACGAATCCAGCTACTCAGACGGATTGTATGACGCGATCGGCGGCCTGCTGGCTATCGCGCTGGAGCGGTCGACGGCTCTCGATCGCTACAGCCGGGTGGAAGCGGCGCGTGAGGGAGAACGCTTGCGCAGCGCATTGCTGGATTCGGTGACCCATGAGCTGCGTACGCCGCTCACCGCCATCCGAGCAGCGGCGACCAGCCTGTTGTCGCAGCCCTCGCTTGAAGAAAGCCAGCGGCACGAGATGTTCGCCATTCTCGATGAAGAAAGCGCGCGCCTCGATCGCCTCATCGGCCAGGCGGTCGAAATGGCGCAACTGGACACCGATGGCATCGAGGTGCGGCCGAAACCGCAGAGGCTGCAGGAGGTGATCGAGATGGCGCTGGAGGATTGCCACGCGCTGCTGCGCGGGCGTCCGGTGACGGTAGAGCTGCCGCCTGATATGCCCTCCATCTTGCTGGATAGGGAATTGATTCGACGTGTGCTGCGTCATCTGCTGGAAAACGCGGCGCGGTATTCTCCGGCGGGCTCGCCGGTGCGCATCGGCGCCACGCTCGAAGCAGATCGACTGCTGGTGAGCATCACCGATCAAGGGCAGGGAATCGACGACGCCGAGCAGGCGTATATCTTCGACAAGTTCTACCGCGGCAGCCGGCAGCGCATGTTGCATGGCACAGGCATGGGGCTGGCCATTGCCAAGGCGATTCTACGTGCGCACGGCGGTGGAATTGGCGTCGTCAGTCACCGCGACGAAGGGGCGACCTTTACCTTCTGGGTGCCGCTCGACCTGGTAACACGGGGGTCATCTTAACAGCAATAACTACTTATCGACCCGGCGGTATTTATCGCATGAAAGCCGACAGTCAATGGGCTTATGTTCTTGTCGCGCAACCCATCGCAGACATCAACAACAAAGCAGTTAGAAAGTTGCGCACCGAGGAGATTTTCCTGCCCCGGGCAGTAATCTTCCATTTTTGAATTTACGTCTGTGATTCCAGGTAAATTGTAAAGAATCGTCGAGGCGCTACGATGGTGAGCTGATAACTTGTACAGCGACACGTCCATGAGAGACACTGTCACTGCATGAATATCTCAGTTCCGGCATGACGTTTCTGGCGTGATGCGTCTAACGGTTAACGGCGGCTGCTTTAGCGCCCTAACGATTTGAATGGCGATTCGAGTGACGAATTGAACATGGGAGCTCAGGAGCTTTGAGCTTCGACCCCGAGGAGAAGGCCCTTGCGTAAACTCTGCAGTTTTCTCTCTGCCCCCTTTCTCGTCATGCTTGCTTTCAGTGCCCTCCCCCAAGGTGCTCAGGCTCAGGCGTTGCTTCAGAACAGAATCGCTCAGCCCATCGAGAGCGCAAATGTTGTGCCGTTGACGGGAACGTTGCATCCGCTGGCGAGACAAGAATTCGACGCGGGCCTGGTGGACAATGCGAAGGTCCTGCAGGGCATGACGATCAACTTCAAGCGCTCTGAGGCGCAGGAAGCGAGCCTGAAGGCGCTGCTGGCGGCGCAGCAGGATCCGTCTTCTCCCAGCTATCACCAATGGCTCACTCCGGCGCAGTTTGGACAAAAGTTTGGAATGAGCGCGGCTGATCTTGCCCAGGTCTCGGCGTGGTTGCAGCAAGAAGGATTCACCATCACCTCGGTCTCCGAGAGCAGCAATTCCATTAGCTTCAAGGGTAGTGTCGCGTCGGTGGAGAGAGCGTTCCAGACGCAGATGCACAACTACAGCCGTGAATGGCGAGACCCACTTTGCCAACTCAACCCCGATCTCGATTCCCAGGGCCCTGGGTGGCCTGGTGACCAACGTACACGGGCTGAACGACTTCAGGTTGAAGCCGAGATTGGGTCAAGAGAAGGTTCACCTCGGGGGTCACCGGCAGCCACTATCTCACCCCGGGAGACCTTGCGGTTATTTATGACATCAACCCTCTGACGGGCGGGCCACCCAACTGGAGTGGCCCGTCTACCGGGAAAGGAGTGACTATTGCGGTTGTCGGTCAAACAGATATCGTTCCGGCCGACATTACGAATTTCCGCGCGGCAGCGGGCCTGCCGGTCAACAACCCGACGGTGGTCACGGTACCGGGCACGACGCCTTCGTCCGTCGCCGTCGGAGCGGCTTCCAACGACCTCTCGGAAACGGATCTGGACCTCGAGTACTCGGGCGGTGTGGCGACCGGGGCGTCGATCATCCTGGTGAATTCGGGCGATGTCGGGACTTCGCTTGCAGTATGCAATCCAGCACACGATCAACGGCATTACTGTTCCCATCATTAGCCAAAGCTATGGTGCTTGTGAGGCGGCGTATCCGACGGCATCGATCACCGCGACGGAGAGCCTCCTGGAGCAGGCAAACAGCCAGGGGCAGACGGTTGTCCTGGCGTCGGGAGATACGGGCGCGGCAGATTGCGATAGCAGCGCCTCGCAGGTAATTCAGTCGGCGACCCAGGGTCTGGCTGTGGATTATCCGGGCAGCAGTGCCTTCGTTACCGATGCAGGTGGCAGCGAATTCATGGGTGATGGCACAGCCGCCGCTCCCCAGACCGGCGCCGGAACGTATTGGAGTGCAAACGGCAGCGGCGGCGTTTCCGACGACGTGGTCACCTCCGCCAAGTCGTATATTCCCGAGATGGCGTGGAATGATACCTCGTACGCCATCACTCAGGGGGGTGGCCTTTCCGCGGGTGGCGGCGGCGCGAGTACGTTGTTTAAAAAGCCCAGCTGGCAGACCGGCGTGCCGAACATTCCGGCCGATGGCCAACGCGATGTGCCGGATATTTCGCTCGATGCCTCCCCCGACCACGACAGCTATCTCTATTGCACGCAGGTGAATACGGATGGAAGCCCGACTACCTTCGTCTCCAGCTGCCAGGCGACTAGTTTCCGCGTATCGGATCCAGGCCAGCAGGACGACCAGTCCTTTCTCGCTCTCGCCGGCGGCACTTCATTTGCCGCCCCGGAGTTTGCCGGTCTTCTGGCGATCATTGAGCAAAAGCTGGCTACTGGTGGTGGTGGGCTAGGAAACGTCAATCCAACCCTCTACAAGTTGGCATCGAATGCGACTACCTATGCGTCGGCTTTTCACGACATCACAACCGGCAACAACCAGGTGCCGTGCACTGCTATGTCGCCGGACTGCCCGACGGGTTCCAACCCGGTCATTGGCTACGCGGCCGGTACTGGGTATGATCAAGCGACTGGAATCGGAACGGTCGATGCCAACAACCTGGCAACGGCGTTTGCCGCCCTGGTGCAGACAGCCGGCACTAAGACGGCAGTCACCGTCGCCCCAGGGAACTCTGTAGCGATCGGCGAGCCGGTCACTTTCACGGCGACGGTCACACCGAACACAGCCGGAGCGACAGGACCAACCGGGACGGTGACGTTTACTGTAAACGGTGTCGCGCAGGCGCCGGTCACCCTTTCCGGAGCGTCGCCCTACACTGCCACGTATGCGCCCACGAATGGTTTCCCTAGCGCCGGTACCTATGTCGTCGCGGCTACCTACTCGGGAGATTCCAACTACACGGCGTCCACCAGCTCCAGCGCTACGGTGACGGTCGTGGCCTCAGGAACAGAGGCGACCACGACTGCGGTGGTGGCGAGTCCTACATCGTTCGCAATTGGAGCCAGCCTGACTCTGACGGCTACGGTGACCGGGAAGACGGCGGGGACGCTCACCGGACCGGTTACGTTTACGACCGCAGGGGTCACGATCGGCACAGTCAAGCAGGTGACTCTGGCGTCCGGTAACACCGCGACTGCGACCTTGACTGTAACCACCGCGGCATCGCTTGGCTTTGTAGCCGGTACAGATACGATTGCGGCTACCTACGGTGGAGACAGCTTCAATGCCACCTCCTCAGGAACGACACCTGTGACCGTCACCAACCCCGGCATCACGGTCGCGGCCACCAACATGACCATCTCGTCGCCGTCGCCGGGGCACACCGGCACCTCGACGATCACACTCACGTCTACCGGCGGGTACTCAGGAACGGTTCAGTTGGTCGGTTCAGTGCCCAGTAACGTGGATGTGGACGGCACGTTCGCCAACTCAAGTGTGCCTTTGGCGGCGGGTGGAACCGCGACCACGACGTTGACGATTACCACGGTCGCGGCCGGCGGAAACTTCCGCAAGGGCCCGGCGGGCAACGTGCGCAAGACGTCAGCGCAGATCGCGGTTGCAGGTGGTACTGTGGCGGGCTGCCTGCTCTTGCTTCTCATACCGGGTATCCGAAGAAAGAGATGGCCGGTAGCCCTGGTGATGCTGGTGTTCCTGAGCGTTGGAGCGGGACTCGGTTGCGGTGGAGGAACGGGCGGGGGTACGCCGGCCGGGACCTATACTGTTACCGTCACTGCGACGGACAGCAGCAATGCGAACATCACCGGCTCTACAACATTTACCTTAACCATCAACTAAGGTCCGAGGTATAAAGGGCTGCCTCTTCCAGGGGCAGCCCTTTTTTGTGCCCGAGGCCCGGAGGGCCGACACTAAACGTCAGCCCAGCCCGCTAGGGCTGGGATACGGATCGCAGTGACCCCGAGCGCCGTAGGTGCGGCACCCATCACATCGCTCAGATAATTGGGATCGGGAGGGATGCGTGGTGCCGCGCCTCCAGCGCTCGAGATCCACCGCGGGTCGATGTCCCAGCCCTAACGGGCTGGGCTGACGTTTAGTGTCGGCCCTCCGGGCCTTTGACAACGGGGGAACTGAAACGTCTCTGCTACTTGACAAACCCGGCGTACCTGCTACCGCACAACGATCACAGCATGGTGATGGTGGTAGTGGTGATGGTGATGATGCCAACGGCGGTGATGGTAGTACGGCTGTGCATATGCAGAGGCCGTAAAGAGGGCGATGAAAGTGCATAGCATTAGCTTCTTCATGTCTCGGTTAGATGCCAACGATGCGCGCCTGCGCGATGCTTTCTGCTTTTCTCACGCTTTAAGTTGATGTTACTGTAGTTACTTCGGTACTATTGGCGCTGCGCACCCCTGATAAATGATTTTTTCCGGGCAACCCTCCATCGCCCGCCTATGGCCGGACGATGGTTCCATCGAGCATGCGGTCATTTCCGCGATCTTCAAAATCCTTGGTGTAGGGATAGCGCGCGGCGGCCTTCTCGTCGATGTCGATACCGAAGCCCGGCTTGTCGTTGGAGTAGATGTAGCCCTTGCGAATCTCAGGGGTGCCAGGAAACACCTCGCGGGTCTTCTCGTCGAAGAACGTCTCCTCCTGGATTCCGAAGTTGGGGGTGACGAGGTTCAGGTGCAAATTGTAACAGTGGCCGACCGGATCGACATTGTTCGGCCCATGCCACGCCGTGCGCACATCGAAGAACTCGCAGCAGTGCGCCACCTTGCGGCACATGTTCAGCCCGCCCACCGAGGATTGATGGATGCGGATGAAGTCAATCCACCGGTTGGCGACCAGGCTCAGCCACTCATTGCGATTCACAAATAGTTCTCCCATGGCCAGGGGCGCCGAGGTTTCCTGGCGGAAGATCTGGAACCAACCTACATCTTCAGGCGAGAGCGGATCTTCCATGTAGAAGGGCCGGTATTGCTCGACGGCTCTGCACAACTCGATCGATTGATTGGGCGCGGGCCGCTCGTGAATGTCGTGTACCAGCCCGACATCGAATCCGAACTTGGCGCGTACGGCCTCGAACATGCCAATGGTGGTGGTAAGGTAGCGTCCCGCATCGAAGACCGGGGAAGGAGTTACGCCGTCCGGCCGCAGAGCCTGCACGGCGGCGGAAGTCTTGGCGCCCCCTACGCCATAGCCAGACCATCCGGGGACTGCCAATTGTACGCGCACCACCTGATAGCCTTTCTCGA
Source organism: uncultured Acidobacteriaceae bacterium (assembly GCA_963746595.1). GTDB lineage: Bacteria > Acidobacteriota > Terriglobia > Terriglobales > Acidobacteriaceae > PALSA-350. The sequence goes on along the minus strand of CAVVBS010000015.1, from coordinate 811,874 downwards.
TGTAGGCCTGCACCTGGTCGTTCAGCTCACTTTGCGTCAAGGCAGCGGCGTGGCCATAAAGCGGCACAGCCGCGCGCACCTTTCCTCCCAACAGCTGATACACGGGAACACCGAGACGCTTACCCAGGATGTCCCACAGCGCGCCATCGATGCCGCTCAGCGCGTCGTTGCCTTCCGGCCCGGAGCGGAAGTATTCCTGCAGGTACGCGGACTGCCAGATGTCTTCGATTTCGTCGCAGTTCTTGCCGATTACGAAGGGCTTCAGACGTTTTTCAATGTAGGCCTGCGCGGCCTGCGGAATTTCCTGGTGGGTGGCTGCCCCCAGGCCGTAGAGGCCGGGCTCGCTGGTCTCCACCTTGACGATCGTCCAGTTGGAGCCGGAGGGTGCGGTGGCGATGATTTTGACGTCGGTGATTTTCAGCGGCGGCATTCCTCGGCGAGCCGCGTCTTTGGCTTGCGCCAGCGGACCTCCGTTTCCCATCGTCTGAACGATGCCGGAAGCCGCTTCGGCGGAGAGGGTGCGTCCGCGGCCAAGGCTGGTGATTGCGCCCACAGCAGCGGCGGTAGAAAGAGTCTTGAGCAGACTGCGACGTTCCATAGAGTTCCTTCCTTTTCTCATTCAGTTACTGTGAACGTTTCCGGGTCGAGATATTCCGCTCGCCTGGTATGCGCATACCAGGCGCACGCAAGTGAGAAGGCAGCGCCGGCCGCGTAGGCAAGGGTGAACTCAGGCGCGACCCACCACCCGATCCGGCTTTCCACGCCGTTGGAGGAGAGCGTATAGGCATGGATGATGCCGATTGCGGAAAGGCCGGCGGCCGCTGCCAACCAGGCGGCCGCGGGCACAAAGCGGCGCTGAATGATGAGTGCCAACGCCGCGGACCAGAGCATCGAGGTTAGTAGCGATCCCTGCCCCAGCGCGATCAATCCGCCCATGGCCAAATCGCCGCCCATGCGGGGCGCAACTTCCATCAGGCTGCTGCCTGCTTTGCGCGCGACCGTGTCGGCAATGCCTGTGGCCCACTGTGCCAGGGCCGGTATCAGTCCGATGATGACGGCGATGGCCTGATGGGCAGGCACCTCGACCACGGCTTGCGCGACCGTGATCAGGCCGAACCAGATGATGACCGGCGCCGCCACCTCCAAAGGTACAAAGCGGAGCACCACGGGTAGGATTCCCGTGGTGCAAAGCAGCAGCGTGACCAGGCCATTGAGCACGGAATAACCGGAGCGGGCGCCGTTGGCCTTGTGCGCGGCGTGGCCGAGGTAGAGCGTCGTGGGGAAGGGACTACCCAGGCAAGCAGCAGTGAGAGTACCCAGGCCATTCATCAGGAGAGAGGGCTTGGTTGCGTAGTCGTCGCCGGCAACTTTGACGCTTTCCAGAATCATCAGCGATCCCAGAGTATCCAGCGCGGCCAGCGGAATAATGATGGAGAGATAAGGCCAGTAGGCACGCTGGTGTGAGGAGCGCGAATATATTCACCGCGTGCGGGAGATAGAGTTTCACCGCCGGCACTGTGGGCATAGGAACGGTGTAGATGTGGAGCCACCGCAGCACCGCCACTAACACCGCGCCGAGGGCGATGGCGAAAAGAGCCGGCGGCACGCGATAGGGAAGTCTGAGACGCGAGCCATAAAGGGTGAAGAGGACGAGCATGGGCAGCAGAGCGATGGCCGCCTGCTGAAAGACTCCGAAGATGAAGCCCAGGCAAAGATAAGCAAGCGCGAGGCCGGCCAGCGGGGAGAGCAAGGCGGCGCGCGGCGTGTTGCGGCGCAGCCAATCGGTGCATGAGGCTCCCACAGTCTGCACGATGCCGCTCACCATGCTGGCAAAGATGCCGGCGTGCCAGGCCAGGTTTGCATCGTGTGTCCGGGTATAGATGGGGCCCATGATGAGGAAGACGTAGGCGAAGATGGTGGGCGTGTTGATGCCGAAGGGGATGGCGGTGACATTGCTGCGGCCTTCCCTGCGCGCCAGGCGGCGTGCCTGCCAGGCGTAGAAGAGGTTTCCTGCCAGGACGGAGATTGCCGCACCGGGCAGAATGCGGCTGGCGACGAAGCTCAGGGGAAAGCCGCAGACGGGGGCGAGGCCCACGATCAAAAGAAGATCAGGAAAGCCGCTGAAGAAGAGGCCGAAGAAGCCGTCCACGTCTCCGGTTGTGAACCAGGGCAATAGCCTCCGTGGCGGTTGCCATCAGGCGGGTTTCCTCCGGGGTTCATTCTACGATGCGGATTCATGGTGGATGCGTGAGCCTCAGTTCAGTGGATGAACTAGATAGGGATAGGCCGGTGTAGGGGTAGGACCGGTGTAGGGATAGGACGGGTGCCCCAGGTTCGCCTCAGCGTACTCCGGATTTCCTGTTGAGCTTGCTGGCGTTGGCGCACTTCATGCGGCTTTCCTTAAAGAAAGCCGCACACGCGGGTGTTTGTGGCGCTCCGTGCGGGAAATCCGGATACCTGGGCCGAAAATGATAGGTTTCGATTGCTTTTTCTGGACCCTGCCAGGATTTGGTGTTCGATAACGTAAAAGCGTCCGATGGGCTTCCCCCGTCTTTTTTTCGGCCCACGTACGCTGAGGCGAACGTGGGGCACCCGTCCAGTTCTATGGGCTTTTGCCTGGCACGGGCTCCGCGGGCATCGGATGGTATTCTCTCCTCACTCGTCTCATAGGTGCTCCATGTCTGTCACCGAGCCGCTGATGCCCGCCCGCGCGTCCCTGCCAATGGATGATGCGGTTGGCCGCGTGGCGCTGCGCAAGGCCGGTTGGCGGCTGATTCCGCTGCTCGCATTGGGCTATGGGATCGCGTACATGGACCGCGTGAATATAAGCTTTGCTGCACTCCAGATGAACCGCGATCTGCACTTCAGCGCGTCGGTCTATGGCTTCGGCGCCGGCCTGTTTTTCGTCAGCTATGCCGCTTGCGAGATTCCATCCAACCTGCTGCTCTATCGCGTGGGCGCGCGACGCTGGTTTGCCCGCATCATGCTCACCTGGGGGCTGCTGGCGATGGGCATGATGTTTGTGAAGACGCCAATGCAGTTCTATGTCATGCGCTTCCTGTTGGGTATGGCAGAGGCGGGGTTTTTCCCGGGCGTGATCTTCTATCTCGCGCAATGGTTCCCGGTGCAGATGCGGGCGCGTGCCATAAGCCGTTTTTACGTCTCGTTTCCGCTCGCCACAGTGCTCACGGGGGCTATCGCCGGAGCCCTTCTTGATCTTCAGGGCAAAGCCGGACTGGCCGGATGGCAATGGCTGTTTCTCGTCGAAGGTCTGCCTGCCATCGTGCTGAGCATCGTCTTCGTGGTTTACCTGCCGGCCGGTCCCGCTCAGGCCAAGTGGCTCACGGAGGATGAGCGGGAGTGGATCATCCATCATTTGAGCAAGAGCGCCAACTGGCGATGGCCACGGAGTCCATCTGGGGCGTGCGCTGCTCGATCACCGCGTGTGGCAGGTAAGCCTCGTCTTCCTGTGTCATGCTTACCTGCAGCTATGCCTACACTTTTTCTGCTCCAATGATCCTCAAGACGATCACTGCTCTCAACAATCGCGATGTCGGTTTCCTGGTGGCTGGGATGAATGTGCTGGGAGTTCCCAGCATGATTCTCAATGCCATGCACTCCGACCGCACCAAGGAACGCTACTTCCATGTCGCCATCCCTTTTCTGCTCATGTGCGTGTGCTATCTGATCGGCGGACTGTCGGTAGCGCCATTCCTGGCAGTTCCTGCGCTGGCTTTGGCATCGATCAGTTACTTCGCGCTGCAAGGACCGCTCCTGGCGCTGGCGACCAGCTTCCTGCATGGCAGGTCTGCGGCTGCTGGAATTGCGGCGATGAATACCATCGGAATTCTCGGTGGCTTTGTTGGCCCCTTCGCGATGGGTCTGGCCAAAGACTATACCGGAGCCTACCAGCCCGGACTGCTGATGCTCGTCATTCCCAGCCTGGTTGCAGCGGCTACCATCTACATGATGCGATTTCAAGCGAGAGCAGTGAAGGGGCCTGTATACAGCAAATGAAAAAGAGCGTTGTGCTGATCGCGATTGTGATGTGGAGCACGCTTTGCCGCGCGGAGAGCACTCCCGCGCAGCGGTGGGCGGCGGAGGCGAAAAACGTCACCATTGTCCGGGACGATTGGGGGGTCGCGCATGTGTACGGCAAGAGCGATGCGGATGCCGTCTTTGGCATGATCTACGCGCAGTGTGAAGACGACTTCAACCGGGTCGAAACCAACTACCTGAATGCCATGGGACGGCTGGCTGAGACAGAGGGCGAAGGCAAGGTTTATCAGGATCTGCGCATGAAGATGTTCATCGATCCTGAGGTCTTGAAGAAAGATTATGCGGAGAGCCCGGAGTGGCTGAGGAAGCTGATGGATGCTTTCGCCGATGGGGCCAACTTCTATCTCGCGAAACATCCCCAGGTGAAGCCGCGAGTGATTCAACACTTCGAGCCCTGGATGGCTCTTTCGTTTACCGAGGGCAGCATCGGGGGCGACTTCGAGCGGGTGGACCTAAAGAAACTGGAAGCATTTTATGGAGGCCGCAAGAGCGTCGCGGCTTTGCAGGAGGAACCCGAAACCGAGCCAGGTGGATCGAATGGGATTGCCATTGCTCCGTCCAACACGGTGCAGCATCATGCGCTGCTGCTGATCAATCCGCATACTTCGTTTTTCTTTCGGTCAGAGTTACAGATGGTCAGCGGAGAAGGGCTCGACGCCTACGGGGCGGTGACCTGGGGCCAGTTCTTTATCTATCAGGGCTTCAACGACCGGGTGGGCTGGATGCATACCTCGAGCGGAGTGGATGCGGTCGATGAGTATCTGGAGACGGTAAGCGGCAAAGACGGACATTACTTTTACAAGTACGGGGATGAGGAGCGGCCGGTCATCGAGAAGCAGATCACCGTGCCCTACCGCACCGGGCACGGCATCGCGGAGAAGAAGTTCACCGCGTACTACACTCAGCACGGTCCGGTGATCCGGGATCAGGATGGCAAGTGGGTGACGATCCGGCTGATGCAGGAGCCGGTGAAAGCTCTTACGCAGTCCTACTTGAGGACCAAGGCCAAGAATTACAAGGACTACCTGCAGACGATGGAGCTGGAGGCGAACTCGTCCAACAATACCGTCTATGCCGACGCGGATGGGCACATCGCCTACTTTCACGGCAACTTCATTCCCCGCAGAGACACGAAGTTCGACTTTACCAAGCCGGTGGATGGAAGCGACCCGGCGACGGAGTGGCAAGGGCTGCTGACCGTCGAGGAGACGCCGCATCTGCTGGATCCGGAGAGTGGATACGTCTTCAACGTGAACGATTCTCCCTGGAACGGTGCGGGTGAGAGCAGCCTGCGCAAGCAGGATTACCCGGCCTACGTGGAAACGGGCACGGAATCTGCGCGGGGCCTGCACGCGATGCGCCTGCTTCAAGGCAAGAAAGACTTCACCCTGGATTCCCTGATGACAGCGGCGTATGACAGTTACCTTCCGTGGTTTATCAAACCGCTGTCGGCGCTCACGCGGGCTTGGGCGAACCTGCCGGCGAATTCCGAAACCAAGACGCAGTTGGCCGATCAGATTGCGGTGTTGCGGGGCTGGGATCTGCGCTGGGGCGTGGATTCGGTGGCGACTTCGCTGGCGGTCTTCTGGGGCCAGGAAATCGCCAAGGCGGCCGGAGCAAGTGGGGGCCATCCCACGTCTAATGAAGACGAGTTTGCTGCGCCCTCGGTGCCGGACGATGTGGCTCTGAAGGCGCTGGCCACGGCCTCCGACAAGCTGACTGCGGATTTTGGCAAGTGGCAGACGCCGTGGGGCGAGATCAATCGTTATCAGCGGCTGAACGGGGATATCGTGCAGCGCTTCGACGATGCCCAGCCGAGCAGCCCGGTGGGGTTCACGTATTCCAAGTGGGGCTCGCTGGCCTCGTTCAGCGCCAAGCCTTACACCGCGGCGGAAACGGGCCGGGCGACGGGAACGAAGAAGTGGTATGGAACCGGCGGGAATAGCTTTGTCGCGGTGGTGGAGTTTGGGGATAAGGTGCACGCGAGGGCCGTCACGGCGGGCGGAGAAAGCGGACATCCGCAGTCGCCCCACTTCAAGGACCAGGTGGAGCGGTACAGCACGGGAAATTTGCGCGAGGTCTACTTCTATCGGGATCAATTGAAGGGCCACACGGAGCGGGAGTACCATCCCGGAGGCTCATGAGGCATGCATGCCAGTTTGGGTTACGCGACTATTGTTCGGAGCGCTGCTGCTGCTGACGATTCCTGCTTGGGCACAACAGCAAGCAACGCCGGCGAAGACGATGCACGCGCTCGACCCGAAACTGATGGATACCAGTGTCGATCCCTGCGTGAACTTCTACCAGTACTCGTGCGGCGGATGGTTAAAGCAGAACCCGATCCCGGAGGACGAATCCTCGTATGGCCGATTCAGCCAGCTCGTGGACGAAAATCAACTGGTGCTGAAGGCGATCCTGGAAAAGGCCTCTGCGGGCGGCTCGGGACGCTCAGCCAATGAACAGAAGATCGGCGACTACTATGCCAGCTGCATGAATGTGGATGCCGTCAACGAAGCGGGACTCAAGCCACTGCAACCGCTGCTGGATCGTATCGCAGCGCTCACGTCTAAAGATGAGTTGCCGGAATTGACGGCCTACCTGGACAGCATAGGAGTCAATGCACTTTTCTCCTTCGGTTCCGAGCAGAACTACAAAGACGCCGCGCAACAGATTGCGATGGTGGACCAGACCGACTTAGGTCTGCCGGAAAAGGGGTACTACGAGCGCAAGGACGACAAGTCCGTTGAGCTGCGCAATCAATATGTGGCGCACGTGACGCGGATGTTTGCATTGCTGGGGGAAACGAAGGAGCAGGCTGCGAAGGATGCGGCTACCGTGCTGAAAGTGGAGACGGCGCTTGCCGGCAATTCGCTCAGCAATGTCGGGCGGCGCGATCCCGCGAGCCTGTACCACATGATGAAGCTGGCGAAATTTGACGGCAGTTTCAACTTCACTCGATTTCTGCGCGCGGTACAAGCTCCCCCGGTGGAATCGCTGAATGTGACCGTGCCCGGTTATTTCGCCGGCTTGAATGACCTGCTGGAAAGCACCAGCCTGGATGAATGGAAGACCTATCTGCGCTGGGCCCTGATTCACCATCTGCCGAGCACGGCTTTGCCGCAGGCCCTGGATAAGGAGTCGTTCGACTTCTATGGCAGGGTGCTGGATGGCCAACCAGAGCAAAAGACCCGGTGGAAGCGCTGTGTTTCCGAGACCGACGACGGGTTAGGAGACGCATTGGGGCAGGTGTTCGTGGAGCAGCGGTTCAGCCCTGAAGACAAAGAGCGCACGCTCAAGTTGACGCAGGATGTGGAAGGGGCGATGGGGCGAGATATCGAACAACTGGACTGGATGAGCTCCGCTACCAAGGCGCGCGCGGAAGAGAAGTTGCATGCGGTTGCCAACAAGATCGGCTATCCCGATAAGTGGCGGGATTATTCCACCCTGACTGTTACCCGCGGCGATGCGTTGGGCAACGCGCTGCGTGCGGCTGCGTTTGAAGACCAGCGCGACATTGCAAAGATCGGCAAGCCGGTGGACCGCGGCGACTTTGATATGAGCCCGCCCACAGTCAATGCGTATTACAGCTCGCAGATGAACGACATCAACTTTCCTGCCGGGATCCTGCAGCCTCCTTTTTTTGATCGCAGCCAGAATGATGCGGTGAACTACGGGAGCGTGGGCAGTATCATCGGCCACGAGCTGACGCACGGATTTGACGATGAGGGGCGGCAGTTCGATGGAAAGGGCAATTTTGAAGATTGGTGGTCAGCGGCGGACAGCAAGCAATTTACCGAGCGCGCCGATTGCGTGGTGAACGAGTTCAATGGCTTTGTGGCTGTGGACGATCTGCACGTCAACGGAAAACTTACCTTGGGGGAGAATATTGCCGATCTTGGTGGGCTGAAGCTGGCGTTTCTCGCATATCTCGCCCGTGCGCGGAAGGCCGGCGTGGATCTGCAACAGAAGGGGAGCGCGGAGTATGGGGGCTTAACTCCCGACCAGCAGTTCTTTGTCGCGTTTGGCCAGCACTGGTGCGAAAATATTCGCCCGCAGGATCTGCGATTGGATATAGAAACGGATGTGCACTCACCCGCGGAGTTCCGTGCCAATGGAGTGGTGTTGAATCTCCCCGAGTTCCAGAAGGCCTTTGCTTGTAAGACTGGCCAGCCGATGGCCCCAGTGAATCGGTGCACTATCTGGTGAGGCGTAGGGAGCTTCTAATGTTTTGTATCAGGGCACGACTTTAGTCGGGCCATTGACGTGCAAAAATAATCTGGGCTTTAGCCCCTGGGCACTGCATTTTTGTGCGGATGCGTTAACCAGGGGCTGAAGCCCAAATTCTCTTTCAGTCCTGTACGGCCCGACTAAAGTCGTGCCCTGATACAAAACCAAAACTCTGCGGATCGATCAGGTGAGGCTCGTTTGGAGATGGACGGGTGCCCCCGGTTCGCTGGGGCGTACCTGGGCCGAAAATGATTTTTTTCAAATGCTTTTAGCGGATTGCTTCTCTGAGCTAAAGGACAAAAAGCGATCGTGGGCTTTGCCCGTCTTTTTCGGCCACGTACGCTCCCACGGCAAGCCGGGGCAGGTTGGCGAACCTGGGGCACCCGTCCTAATGCCTAGGCGGTGGTTAGGGGTTTGAAGCGCAGCATGAGGAGATAGTAGATGGTAGCCGAGAGGAAGAAGCCGACGAACCAGGCGTAGTCATAGAGAAAGCGAAGAGATGGCACCGCTAGGCCGATGAGCGCTACGAAGACGCCGGCCACCAACGCCACGACGGCGCGGGGATTGAAGCCGCGGGAGTATTCGTAGGGACCTCCGCGATGATAGAGGGAGGCGACGTCCAGATGCGTGTGGCGGATGAGGAAGTAGTCCGCGACCATGATGCCGGCCACCGGGCCGAGCAGACCGGAGTAGCCGACGAGCCAGCCGAAAATGTAAGTGCCGAAGGTGCTCATCAGCTTCCAGGGCATCATCGCGAGACCGAGAAAGCCGGTGATGAGTCCCCCGGTGCGAAAGCTGATCAGGCGTGGCGCAAGATTAGAAAAATCATTCGAAGGCGAGACCACATTGGCGCCGATGTTTACGTTCAGCGTCGCCACCAACACGGCCACCAGCGCCAGCACCGCCACCAGCGGCTGATGAAAGCGTCCCAACAGGGTGATGGGGGACCATATCGGCTCGCCGAAGATTTTCTCCGAGGCCGAGGTGCAGGCGATGCCGACGAACGAGTAGAGCGTCATCGCCACCGGCAGACCAAAGGCCTGGCCGATGATCTGCGAGTCCTGTGACTTGGCATAGCGGGTAAAGTCGGGAATATTGAGCGAGAGCGTTGCCCAATAACCAACCATCGCGGTTAACGAAGGAAAGAAGAAGTGGAGAAAGCTGCCGGTCGTGTGGAAGTGGCTGGGCGCTGAGAGCATGGGGCCGAAGCCGCCTGCTTTATGCAGCATCCAGAAGAGCAGGGTGAGCGACATCACCAGCATGAAGGGCGCGGAGAAGCTCTGCAGGAAGCGGATCGACTCCACCCCACACCACACGACGAACATGTTGAGCAGCCAGAAGCCGAGAAAGCTCGACCACAGGACGACGGGCATGTTGGCTGTCGCCGGCCACACGACGTGGATCATGGCCGCGATCGCCTGGCCGCCTAACCAGGACTGAATGCCAAACCATCCGCACGCCACCAGGGCGCGGAGCATCGCGGGGATATTCGCCCCCAAGGCGCCGAAGCTGGCGCGCACGAAGACAGGGAAAGGGATTCCATACTTGGCGCCGGCATGCGCGTTCAGCAGCATGGGCAAGAGCACGATCAGATTGCCCATAAGGATGGTGAAGATCGCCTGCTTCCAATTCATGCCGCCAGCAATCAGCGAAGAGGCGAGCATGTAGGTGGTGACCTCCATCGACATGGAGAACCACAGAGCGATGTAGTTGTAAGTGCCCCAGGTGCGGTTGGCGGCTGTAGTGGGCGCCAGGTCGGCGTTGGAGAGGCTCGGGTCCGCCAACTGCGACGGTCGGGGTGAGCATCAGGCGAAGCCTCCGGCATTGGCTTCGCGCTTCAGGAATCGCCCGCGGCCCGTCTTGCCAATCCACTTGCCGTCTTTCACCACCAGCTCTCCGCGGGAGAAGACATGCCTGGCATTGCCGGAAACTTTCCAGCCTTCGAACATGGAGTAGTCCGTGGCCATGCATTGCGTGGCTGGCGGTGATGGTGTATGCGGCCTTGGGATCCCAGAGCAAAATATCGGCGTCCTTGCCGGGAGCGATCACACCCTTTTGCGGCATGCCGAAGATGCGGGCGGGCGCGGTGCAACAGAGCTCGACAAACCTCTCCGGGGTGAGCTGGCCTTGGGCCACGCCAAAGTGCCAGAGGATCTGCAGCCGGTTCTCGATGCCTGGGCCGCCGTTGGGAATTTTGCTGAAGTCGTTTTTGCCCAGCGATTTCTGGTCGGCAAAGCGGAAAGGGCAATGGTCGGTGGAGACGACGGACAGCGAGCCGTCCTCGAGCGCCTTCCACAGCGCGGGCTGGTTGTGCTTTTTTGCGCAGAGGCGGGGTAAAGACGTACTTGGCCTCTTCCCAGCTCTTGCCCGGCATCTGTTCTTCGAGCGAGAGCACCAGGTACTGCGGGCACGTCTCGGCTAAGGCATGCAGGCCGCGCTGCTGCGCATGCTTGAGCTCGCGCAGAGCGTCTTCGTTGGAGAGATGCACGATGTACACCGCGGCGCCGGCGATGTGCGCGATGGCGATGGCGCGGTGTGTGGCCTCGGCTTCTGCATGGGCCGACCGGCTGTGCGCGTGATGGTGGGGCTCGGTCTTGCCCTCGGCGAGCATGCGCGCCACTACGACGTCGATCACGCTGCCATTCTCGGCGTGCACGCAGCAGAGCGCGTTCAGCAGCCCGGCCTTGTGCATGACCTTGTACATCAGCCCGTCGTCGATCATGAGCACGTTGGGATAGGCCATGAAGAGCTTGAAGGACGAGATGCCCTTCTGCACCATGGTCTCCATCTCGGCCAGGCCCTGCGCGCCGTCGCCCGGTCCAAGGTCGGTGACGGCCATGTGCAGTCCGAAGTCGATGCACGCTTTGCCGTCGCTCTTGGCCAGCCAGGTTTCCAGAGCCTCGGCCATGGTGTGGCCGCGAGACTGAAGGGCGAAGTCGATGACGGTGGTGGTTCCGCCGACGGCTGCGGCGATGGTGCCGGTGCGGTAATCGTCAGCGGAGACGGTGCCGCCGAAGGGCATGTCGAGATGGGTGTGCACGTCGACGCCGCCGGGCATAACGAGCAGACCCGTGGCATCGACGACGGTGTGGCCGTCGGTGGGGATGTTGGGGGCGACTTGCTGGATGGTCTCGCCGTCAAAGAGGACGTCGGATTTGTGTTGTCCGTCGGCGTTGACGACGGTGCCGTTCTGGATCAGGGTGGCCATAAAGCGTTTTGTTTCTCCGGCGCGGTCTATGCTTTGGCTTGCGCAACTTCGGCGGTGCGTTCGGCCCAGGTCTGCGGAGGGAGCCCGTTGTCGACGCGCTCCATGGTGATGCAGCCATCGACCGGGCAGACGAGCGAGCAGAGATTGCAACCGACACAGTGATGTTCATCCACCCGTGGAATCCGCTCCAGCGGAGTGACTGCGTTGGTATGGCCCGGACCGCCGGCATCCAGCTTGGGAATGGGCGTGGTGGAGATGCGGCGCGCAGCCTCAGCCGTGACCATCGCCGGTGTGCGGGTGGTATCGGGCGCGGGCGCGGTGCGATCGAGGTGGATGCATTGATGGGCGCCATCCCAGCAGGCGGTGTAGCAAAGCTGGCAGCCGATGCAGAGGTCCTCGTGAATGCGGGCCACGATCTGGTAATTCAGGTTGAGCTGGTTCCAGTCGGTTACGGTGTTGCAGCGAGCGGCCGCGGAAATCGTCGATGGTGGCGAAGCCTTTCTCCGCCATCCAGGCCAGCAGGCCGTCCTGCATATCTTCGACGATGCGGTAGCCGTAGTGCATGGCCGCGGTGCACACCTGCACCGTGCCGCAACCGAGCAGGATGAATTCCGCTGCGTCTTGCCAGTTGCCGATGCCGCCGATGCCGGAGAGCGGCAATGCGCCCTGCGGGTCAGACAGCACCTCGCTGCACCATGTTGAGCGCGATGGGCTTGACGGCCGGGCCGCAGTAGCCGCCGTGGGAGCTCTTGCCGTCGACGTTGGGGTTGGGCTGGAAGGTGTTGAGGTCGATCCCCGTAATCGAATTGATGGTGTTGATGGCGGAGAGGGCATCGGCTCCGCCGCGCTTGGCTGCGCGCGCGGGCATGCGGATGTCGGAGATGTTGGGCGTGAGCTTCACGATCACCGGGGTGCGCGCCTTTTCCTTCACCCAGCCGGTGATCTGTTGACAGTACTCGGGGACCTGTCCGACTGCCGAGCCCATGCCGCGCTCGCTCATGCCGTGGGGGCAGCCGAAGTTGAGCTCCAGGCCATCGGCTCCGGCGTCTTCCGCGCGCTGCACGATGTCGTGCCAGACCTCGCGCTTGCTCTCGACCATCAGCGAAGCGATGACCACGTGCTTTGGGTAGCGCCGCTTGACTTCGGCCATCTCCTGCAGGTTGACCTCGATGGAGCGGTCGGAGATGAGCTCGATGTTGTTGAAGCCCATCATGCGCCGGCCCTCCCAATCGATGGAGGAGTAGCGCGAGCTGACATTGGTGATGGGCTCGCCGATGGTCTTCCAAACGGCGCCGCCCCAGCCTGCGTCGAAGGCGCGCATGATCTGCTCGCCGCAGTTGGTCGGCGGGGCAGAGGCGAGCCAGAAGGGATTGAGGCACGGGATGCCACAGAAGGTGGTTTCGAGCGTTGGCTTAAGCTCGGGCAAGTTTGGCCTCCAGCCACGCGGCAATGCCGATGCCCGCGCGTTTTCCGTCTGCTACCGCATCCACTACTTCGCGGCCGCCATTGGTGCAGTCGCCGCCGGAGAAGAACTTGGGGTGCGAGGTCTGGCCTGTGGCGCGGTCGATGAGGATCCGTCCACGTTCCAGTTGCAGCTTCGCTGCTCCGCTGGCCAGTGCTTCGAGCAGGCTGCTTTGCGTGCCTTGGCCGATGGCCAGGACGACCAGGTCCACCGGCAGGCGAAACTCCGAGCCCGGTTCCTGGATGATCGAGCCATCGGCGGTGGGCGCCAGTTTGACCAGCTCAATGCCTTCCACGCCTTCGCGGCCGAGTATGCCCGTGGGCTGCACATGCCACAGGAATTTCACTCCCTCGAGCCGGGCGTGCTCGTACTCAAAGGTAAAGGCGGACATCTGCTCTTCGCCGCGGCGATAGACGATGTGCACATCGGTGGCGCCCAGCCGGACCGAGGCGATGGCGGCGTCGATGGCGGTGTTTCCCGCTCCTACGACCACTACGCGCTGCGGCACTCGCGTGAGCTTCCCGGACTTGTAGCCGGCGATCAGATCAAGGGCGTTGGTCACGCCGGGCAGTTGTTCGCCGGGCACGCCTAGCTGGTGGATTGCGCCCAGGCCGATGCCCAGGAAGATGGCATCGTGGGTGCGCTCGAGGTCAGCTCAGCACTTGGGCGTCGATCATGGTTTCGAAGTGAAACTCCACCCCGAGCTGGGAGAGCATTTCGATCTCGCGCAGGCTTTCTATCAAGGGCAGTTTGTATTCGGCGACGCCGTAGGTGTTCAGTCCTCCGGGTAGCGGGCGCGCGTCGTAGAGGTTGGCACGGATGCCGCGGCGGCGCAGTTCGGCGGCGCAGGCGAGCGAGGCCGGCCCGGCGCCGATGAGGGCTACGGAGAGGCCAGTGTCCGGCGCCGGGCGTGAAGGGCAGGGGGGCTCCGCTTGCGTGGAGCGAATCCATGGCGAAGCGTTGGAGGCGTGCGATCTGGATCGGCTGCTTGTTGAAGCGGTGCATTACGCAGGCGCCTTCGCATAAGACTTCCACCGGGCAGGCGCGGGCGCAGCTGGCGCCGAGGATGTTGGCGTCGAGGATGGTGCGCGCGGAGCCGGAAAGATTGCCGCTGGCGATCTTCTTGATGAATCTAGGAACGTCGATGTGGGTGGGGCAGGCGGTGGTGCAAGGCGCGTCGAAGCAGTAGAGACATCGATTGGCTTCGGGTATCGCTGCTTGCCGGTCGAAGGGCGGATGCAGATCGCCGAAACGCGCGGAGGTCTCCGGATGGTCGGGGGCCTGCTGCAAAAAGGACGGTTGGCCACTCATTCGGGCGGTTCCCTCTTCTCTGCGTCGCTGGTCGTTCGGGCGTGGAAACCATCATTATGCACTATCCGAGGGCAAGAAACGGAGCGGAAACAAGCCCTGGGTGTTAGGACACTCCGCTTCAATTCAGCTGCGCAGTTGTCGCTTTCGGGGGCGGCGGCGCACCGATGTCTTTTCCGATGTACGGTTAAGTACGTTTTCTGAGCGTTGGTGTATCAGCGCGGCTACCTTTTCGGAGACCGGATGCGCGATCTTGATTGTGGGGAGAGCGGCCATCACGATTTTGGCAAGCTCGGGCACGCGCCGCCTGACGAGCGCCGGCGCGAGCCCCGCCTCCCTAGCCATCTGTTCGAAGTCCGCCGGATGAACGTTCTCCGATGAGTACTCGCGGCCAATTTTCATGGCCATATCCCGGCTTAGCTCCGGATAGAAAACCGTGCTCACGATGTCATAGAGTGGCGCGAATCGGATTTCCAGGTTTTTGGTCCCAATCCCACGGTAGAGCAGCGAGAAATTCTTGCCGTGGGCGTCGTTGTTGCCGACAAGATAGTTGAAAATTACCGCGTCCAGCAGCAGCGCAAGATCGATGACCGGAGCACTCGAAACATCGCGCAGCAACGCGAAGCATTGTTTTAGAGAGGGTCCGCCTTCTTTTTGATATTTGTGTTCGGATACGATGCCTTGCGCCTGGCAGAAGTCCTCCTGATGCAGCCGTTCGACCATGGGCTCGCCGCCCGCTCCCTTTTGGTGATAGCGGTCATAGCGCTTCACGAGCAGGTAATCCGTGCCTTCCGCGCTTCGTGCATCGACGGCCGCGGCCGGCAGCCCGATCGCGGAAGCGAGCTGCATGCACAGGGCTTCGTTGAACACGACGCCATCGAAACGCTCCGGCGCCGGCTTGAAGATGTGTGTGCTCGGCGCGCCGCCAAGAGGGACGCACACTTCGCCGGCTTCGATACGCAGTGCTACCTTATCTTGCGCGCCCGCGAGGGACAACCGTATCCCCTCCTCGCCCGCCATAAGCGGCCGCTGCGGCAACTGCTTGAGGATCCCTGCAAGTTGGCCCTCGGAGAGCTTGCGATACCGGTAGTCGGCCTGCGGCAAGGCGTGCCCGGTTGGTAGGAAAGTGACCGCGCCCGCGCATTCCCCGCCGATCCGCTCCAGCATGGCGTAGTCGTTCCGCGCGCTTATACCAAGATTGTGCGCGATGATGTCGCGATTGCTCTCCTCTGGCAGAATGCCGGCGAAGAACCCGCGGCACTCATTGCGACTGAACGGTTCCGTTCGTAACGGGAGCGACCGCGAAATGGACGTCGCGTCTGGCTTCACCAGCCAGCCTTCCGCATACGCGAACGACATCTGTCCGCCGTCGTCCTGTACCAGGTGGCCGACGAGATCGCTATTAAGGTAGACATCCAGTGTTCTGGCCATGGGTTATTCTTCTTTCGCCGGGGATGATGGTGGTGTCAGCGTCAGCTTGATCCCCAGGGTCTGCAGGACAGTCAGCGCTTTGCCGATCTCGCAAGTTTCCTTGCCCTTCTCAAGATCGATGACGAATCGGAGGCCGGTTCCCGAAGTAAGAGCCAGGCCCTTCTGCGTGACGCCGAGACTCTTTCGGGTTTCGCGGATGATCTTCCCAAGCTCTTCAGTGGTGTATTTCATTGGCGGTCCCCAAAAAGTTCCCGTACGGGAATATTATAGGTGTTCTTGACTCAAAAATAAGTAAATGTTCCCGTACGGGAACATTAAACTCAAAATTGGCCTAAACGAAGTAAATGTTACCGTACGGGAACATTAATGAAGATGAGAGCGTGACTGCGTGCTATGCTTGCGCGCATGCGCCTCTGGCCGTCCGCAAGTTTGCTGCAACTAGCTCTGCTGCTTAGTGTTCTCCCTCTCCAGGCGCGGGTGCTTCGGGTCGAGGTGGCTTCCCGCAACAAGCGTCCTCGATGGCAAGGTATTCGGGGATGCGGGGGCCTATCGAGCGCATCACTGGACGGGTCTACTTCTCGCTGCCGGTGGCCAACCCGCACAACGCGCGCATTGTCGACCTCGCAATGCTGTGAACCTCAAGAATGGCGAGGTCGAGTTCTCCGCGGACTTCGTTGCCGTCCGTCCCAAGGATGCTCATAAGGGCAATGGCTCCTTGCTTCTGGAGGTGCCAAACCGGGGGAACGCGCGCATTCTTGCCCTGGTCGACGGTGGGGATGAGGATCTGGCCCACGATGCGGGAGACGCGTGGCTGCTGCGCAACGGTTTCACTGTCGTGGCCTTGGGATGGCAATGGGATGCTACGGGGCCAAACGCCCTGCGATTCTTTGCGCCGGTCGCGAAGGAAAACGGAAAGACCATCACCGGGCCTGCTGCGCGGCGATGTGATGCTCGCGGAGGCGCTGCCGGAGATCCCGCTGGGACACTTCACCGACCCAGGGATTGGTGGAAACGAATATCCGGTGGCTTCGCCGGATGATCCGCGCAATGTGCTCACCGTGCGCAGCTCGCGCGAGGCGCAACGCTCCATCATTCCCCGCGCCGACTGGCAGTTCGCACATACCGTGCAGGGCAAGCTCGTTCCCTCCGACCGGTATATCCACCTGAAGGGCGGCTTCCAGCCAGGGAAGATTTACGAATACGTCTACGTGGCCGCCGATCCGGTCGTGGCCGGTGGCGGCTTCGCGGCCATTCGCGACTTTGCTTCGTACGCCAAGCATGATCCTGAGGCCATCACTCCGGCAGAGCGGGTATACGGTGAAGGCATCTCGCAGAACGGGCGCTTCTTGCGCGACTTTCTCTATCAAGGCTTCAATGCGGATGAAGAGGGAAGGATGGCGCTCGATGGGGTTCTGGCCCATGTTGCGGGAGCGGGCCGGGGCAGCTTCAACTATCGTTTCGCCCAGCCTTCGCGCGATGCGCGGCCCACTTCGTCGGTCTTCTTTCCCACCGACATCTTTCCCTTTACCGATGAACCGGAGAGAGATCCGGTCACAGGAGCGACGGAAGGGTTGCTGGACCAGGCCGTCGCTGACAAGGTGGTGCCGAAGATCTTTTTCTCCAACACTTCCTATGAATACTGGGGACGAGTGGCGGCCCTGATTCACATCAGCGCAGATGGAAAGCAGGACGCTTCTATCTGCGACAACGTCCGCATCTATCACTTTACCGGGCTGCAGCATTTTTCCGTTCCCTTTCCGCCGCAGAAGGGAACGGGGGACGGGCTGGGGCAGGAGCCGCAATCGCCGCTCCCGATCCGATACTTCTGGCGCGCCATGATCGCCAACATGGACGCGTGGGTGCGCAGCGGCACCCTTCCGCCGGCCAGCAACTACCCCAAAATTGCAGATGGAAACCTGGTGCCGCTGGAGAAGTACGCGCTGCCCGCGATCCCCGGGGTAAACCGGCCGCATGAGGCGAGCCAGGCGTATCGTCTCGATTTCGGGCCCAACTGGCGGCAGGGAATTCTGAGCATCCAGCCGCCTAAGGTTGGTCCCGCATTCCCTGTGCTTGTTCCCCAGGTCGATGCCGACGGAAACGAACGCGACGGCGTGCGGCTGCCGGAGATCACCGTGCCGCTCGCCACTTACACGGCCTGGAACCTGCGCGATCCTTCGATTGGCGCGCCCGATCAACGGGTTTCCTTCGAGGCCTCGTATCTCCCCTTCCCCAAAACCGCCGCGGACCGCCAGAAGACAGGCGACCCGCGCAAGTCGATTGCGGAACGCTATCGAGATCGTGAGGACTATCTCACGCAGTACACCAAGGCAGTGGACGCTCTGGTGGAGCAACGCTGGATTCTGCCGGAAGACCGCGCCTCGTTGCTCCATCGCGGGGAGCAGGAATGGAGCGCAAGCACGAAGTGAACGATCGGAGATTATGGATGCGCGGCAACTTGGCACTATTACTGTTTCTTATCGCAGCACAGGCGGCGTACGCGGTTGATTCTGTTCCCATGGCCGAGTATCACCAGCGCCGGGTGAGGCTTGCGGCAGAGCTGCACGGCGGCTCGGCGGCGATCTTCGCCGCGCACGAGCCGCTGGCGGAGTACCAGGAATTTCGCCAGGACGAGGACTTCTATTACCTGACGGGCTCGAACGAGCCGGGCGGAGCGCTGCTGATTATTGGAGACGGCCCGGCGACGACGACGCGCCTGGGGACGGTCGTCCCCGCGCACAAATACCGCGAGATACTCTTCCTGCCCATGCGCAACCCCGTGCGCGAGAAGTACACCGGGGCGAAGACCGACGCTGCTACCCCGGGGCTCGGGAATTGTTGGGCGTGGATGAGGTGATGCCGCTGGCGGCGATGCCGGGATTTTTCGCGGAATACCTGGGCGCAGATATCCGGCGTGCCAAAGAGGTGTGGACGCAGCAGGATATGGGCGTTGCCAGTGCGGCCCTGGGCTTTACCGCGACCGTTCTGGGCACGGACGATCCGCCTCCGACGCATGACGTGCGCGCGTTGACGGAGCAGTTGCGCATGGTGAAGAGCCCGGCGGAGATTGCGCTGATCCAAAAGGCAACGGACGCCTCCATTGCGGGTCAACTCGCCGGCATGCGCGCGATTAAGCCAGGCGTGCGCGAAAGAGCCGTCGCTGCCACGGAAGTGGCCACCATGCTGATCGAAGGATGCGAACGCGCCAGCTATCCGCCCATTGTTGGCTCCGGTATCAATTCGACTACGCTTCACTACTCCACCAACAGCAAGACAATGGAGGGTGGGGACGTGGTGGTGATCGATGCTGCCGGTGAGTACTCCATGTATGCCAGCGACCTGACCCGCACCATGCCGGTCGATGGACACTTCACCGCCCGTCAGAAAGAGATCTATAACATCGTGCTCGGCGCGCAACAGGCAGCGCGCGAGGCCTTTGTTGCCGGCAAATCAACGATGGGTTCTATCGACCATCGCGCAGACCCTGCGGTCACGCTGGACAAGGTAGCTTACGACTACATCAACAGCCACGGCAAAGACCTCCACGGGCAGCCCCTGGGGAAGTATTTTCTGCACACGCTCGGGCACTCGGTCGGCATCGATGTACACGACCCGTATGACTACGACAAGCCATTCGTGATCGGTTCCGTATTCACCATTGAACCGGGCCTCTATATTCCTGAAGAGAAGATAGGCGTTCGCATCGAGGACACCTTCTACGTCGACGCTTCAGGAAAGCTGATCGACTTCGCCGAAAAGCTGCCGCACACGGCGGAAGAGGTGGAAGCGGCTATGCAGGCCAAGTAGTCTACGCGGCGTCATCCACATCTGCCTTGGTGCGCAGACCGCGAATCAGCAGGGGCATCACGAACAGGATTGCCAGGACGGTGGTGAACATTCCACCCACCACGACACGAGCCAATGGTTGTTGCGCCTGGGCGCCAATACCATTGGCGAAGGCAGCGGGACACAGGCCAAGGCCCGCGGCCATACAGGCCATCACAACCGGCCGCATTTCATCACTGCACCCTGTTTTCAGTCCCGCCTCGAAGCCTTCTATGTATTGCGCGCGACGGATGCCCGACAAAAAGACGACGGCTCCCAGGGTGGCAACGCCGGTGAGGGAAGTGAACCCAACCGCGGCGGAGATGCTGAAGGGCGTGTGGGTGAGGAACAAGGCCAGGACACCCCCAATGGCCCCGAAGGGCAGCGTGGCCAGCACAATGAGCGCATCCTTCCAGGTGCGGAACTGGATGTAGAGCAGCACGAGGATGGCAACCAGGCTCACCGGGATGATGAAGGCCAGCCGGCGCTGTTCCTTGCGTAAGCTATCGAATTCACCCGCCCAAGTGTAGTTGTAGCCTGGTGGCAACTTGACCTTGTCGATCAATTGCTGTTGCAGATCCTGGATGGTGGTGGCAAGATCGCGGCCGCGCACGCTGAACTTGATGGGTATATAGCGGCGGCCGTTCTCGCGATAGATCATGAAAGCGCCATCGCGCGTTTCCACCTCGGCGATCTGGCCGATGGGCAGCCGGCTACCGTCCGGGGCGGGCAACAGGATACTGCGAATGGCGTCTGGGCCATTGCGAAATCGTTCGGGAAAGCGGACGGTCAGATCAAACCTGCGATCGCCCTCAATTACCTGGGTGAGGGCTGCGCCGCCAACCGCGGCCTGGATCGTGGCATTCACGTCGGCCGCCGCAACGCCGTATCGAGCCGCCTTGGCGCGGTCGATGCGGATGAGCAGGCTGGGCTGGCCGCCGATGCGAAAGACACCTACGTCGGTAACGCCTTTTACGGATTGCATCACGTCTGAGATCTGGTTGGCGAGATGCGACAGCGTGTCAAAATCGTCACCGAATAGCTTGAGTGAATTTTCGCCCTTGACGCCAGACATGGCTTCCTCAACGTTGTCCTGGATGTTCTGGGAAAAATTCAAGTCCATGCCCGGGATTTGTGACAGGCGATGGCTCATCTCATCGATCAGCTTGTCCTTGGTTAAGCCCGGGCGCCACTGGTCCGGCGGTTTGAGCGCGACCGAGAGTTCCACATCGTTGAAGGTGACGACGTCGGTTCCGTCGTCGGGACGGCCCATCTGCGAGACGGTCTGCGTGACCTCAGGAGACTTGCCGATCTGCATCCGCAATTCGTCGGCGATGTTTGCCGCGGCCTGGAAAGAGATATCCTGCGGCAGCGTGGCGCGGATCCAAAGATTTCCTTCTTCCAGGGGAGGCATGAATTCGCCGCCCACGAAGGTGAAGAGTACTCCAGCGGCAACCAGGCATCCCAGGGCCACAATCCAGGAGAGTCCGCGATGGGCGAGGACGTGGGGAAGACGATGGTCATAGCGGCGGCGCAGGAAGCCTCCGAGCAGCGTCTCGTGTTTCTCCTGGGTGGGTTGAGCGGGAGCGACCATGTAGGCCAGCACGGGGGCGAAGATGAGCGAGAAGAGGAGAGCGCCGCACAGCGCAAACCCATAGGTGACCGACATGGGCGCGAAGATCTTGCCCGGAACCCCTTGCATGGTGAAGAGAGGAATGAATGCCACGAGGATGATGAGCGTGGCAAAGAGCACAGGCTTGGCGGCGTTGCTTGCTCCTTCAACGATCAGGTCGCTATTTATTTCCCCCGGTGCGCGCCGCGAGAGCTTGCGGTAGATGCTTTCCAGCACCACGATGGACGCATCCACAAGAATGCCGAAGTCGATGGCGCCGATGGAGATGAGATTGGCTGACTGCCCGGTGAGCACCATCAGGGAAAAGGCGAAGAGCACGGCAAAAGGGATGGTCGCCGCGGCGATGAAGCTGATGCGCAAGTCGCCCAGCATGACGATCAGCACCAGCGTCACCAGAAAAAGGCCGGTGAAGACAACATGCCGGACGGTGCGAGTCGTCGTATTGATGAGGTTAGTGCGGTCATAGACGGTGCTGATGTGCATGCCAGGAGGCAGCAGGCCGCCATGGTTCAACTCGTGGATTTTCTTTTTCAGGCCCTCCAGCGCAGGAAGGGATTTTTCTTCCTTTTGCAACAAGACGATGCCCAGCACGACGTCCGGATCGCCGTTGCGGCCGACCTTCCCCATGCGGGGCTGGAAGCCCTCTTTCACCTCGCCAATATCGCGCACCAGCACCGGGGCGCCGTTCCGTTCGGCGACCACGACCGAGCCGATGTCATCGGTATTTTTTAGCAGGCCCAGGGCGCGCACGTTGATACTTTGATCGCCCAGCGTGAGATAGTTGCCGCCGGCGTTGGCATTGCTGTTCTGAATGGCGCTGAGCACCTGGGGCAGCGTGACATTCATGGCCAGCAACTTGTTGGGATCGGCTTCGACCTGGTACTGACGGGTTGTGCCGCCGAAGGTGGTGATATCGATGATGCCGGGAACCTGTTTCAACTCCCGGCGGATAAGAAAGTCCTGCGTGGCCTTGAGCTCATTGAGCGAATAGCTGGGACCGGTGAGCTGGTAGCGGTAGATTTCGCCGATGGGCGACCAGGGGGAGAGCTGGGGCTGCAAGCCATTGGGCAAGGCCAGCGTCTGCAGGCGGTTCAGAACTTCCTGTTTGTCGCGAAAGTAGTCGCTGTCGAAGTTGAAATACAGCTTCACGTCGCTGAGCCCGAAGATGCTGATGGAGCGCACCTGGTCGAGGTGCGGTGTGCCGTTCAGCGTCGCTTCCACCGGGACGGTCACCTGCTGTTCCATCTCTTCGGCAGACCACGAGGGGTTCTGGGTGATGACCTCTACCAGGGGAGGGGAAGGATCGGGGTAGGCCTCGATGTCGAGCTTGATGAACGCGTAGACGCCGACCTCAAGGGAGACGACGAATACGATGAGCACGATGGCGCGGTACTCGAGCAGTGTTCGGATCAGTGCTTTCATGCTCAGTCTCCGGAGGGCGGACGCAACAGCGCCGCTCCCGCGGTGACGATCTGATCACCGTCCTTAAGCCCGGCTGTCACAACCACTGTCTTATCGTGGATGGGTCCGGTGGTTACCTGGCGGTGCTCGTACTTTCCCGGAGCCGTCTGCAAGGAAAACGTAGCTCGAGAAGCCTTCGTGAAGGACCGCGGCCGTAGGTACGATGAATTGCTGCGCCGTCGTGCGGGCGATCGAGAGGGTGGCAAACATTTCGGGCTTGAGGAGATGGTGGGGGTTGGGCACGACCACGCGCACCTTGAGCGTGCGGCTGGTGGGATCCATGGCGTCGGAGATGTTGGAAATCCTGCCGTGCAGGGTTTCGCCCGGATAGGCAGGGAGGGTCACATCGACAGACTCGGCGGAGCGGATCGTGCCCAGGTCGCGCTCAAACACGTCTCCCAGTATCCAGACCGAATCGAGGTTGGCGATGGTGGCGATGGGCGTCGCGTTGTCCAGCGAGCGCTGCATTTCGCCGCTGGCCGTTCCGATTTCGAGTACCGCACCGCTGATGGGCGCGCGCAGGGCCACGGTGTCCGAGGACCCTTCGGGAGTGAAGCCCAGCATGTGAATGCGCTGGATGGTGCGCGTTAGCTCCGCGTGCGCGGCCTGATTCGCGGCGTCCAGTATCGTCGTAGTCGCGTTGCGCCATCACTTCGTGCTGCAGCAGAAGCTTGGCGCGATCGAGTTGGCGGTCGGAACGCGCTACTTCAATTTTGGCCTTATCGTAATCGGCGCGCGCTTCGGCAATCTCGCTGCTTTGGATGAGGCCAATGGTCTCGTCCTTTTTCACCTCCTGCCCTGGCCGAACATACAACTCGACCAACCGCCCAGTGACTTGAGAGTAGATATGGACCACGCGCGTGGGATCGGGTTCCACCCGCGCGGCGAGTTCCAGGCGATCCGTAACTGCTTGTGAGTGGACGGCCGTGACCTCGATGGGAGATTTCTGCGGAGCCTCTCCGCCGCCGTGAAGTGGGCGCCTTGTCCTGGCAGCCAAGGCACGATAGCAAGAGAAGAGTAGCGATCGACAGGACGCTGCGGCGTGTCCGTCCTATGACACCATGGGTCATGGCATGATCTCCGATGCGGTCACGTAGCTGAGCTGGTGGAGAGCAAGCCAGACTTGCGCGTTAGCGTTCAAGGTATCCAGATTGGTCTGACGATAATCGCGAAGAGCATCGAGGTAGTCGAGCAGAGTGCTGCCTCCGTTGCGATAGCTGAACTCAAGGTTGTCGCGGACTCGTGATGCTTCCCCGAGATAGTGCCGGTTGTAGCGCTGGGCCTGCGCCAGCGCGGTCTGATAGGCCAGCCCATGCCTGGTCCACGTCGTTGATCACCTGGTTGCGGGCAGCAATCTCCGCGAAGTGGCTGGACTGGGCCTCATAGCGGGTCCGTTCCTTTTCCCCCTGATTGCGATCGAAGATCCTTAGCGGGATGCTGATAGCAAAGCCGGCCGAGTTGTAGATGCCCGACCGGTCATACTCTCCCCCGAGCGTCGGATCGGTGGTCCCGGTGGCTTGCGCCAGTTTCACGTTTGCTTCGGCGAGACGAAGGGACTGCTGCGCGGCGCGATAATCGGGACGCTCAGCCAGCGCCCGCTGTTCCACTTCCGCCAATGTCAAATTGATTTGCGGTGGATCGAGCGTACCCGTAATGTCAAACGGGGCCGCCGGCGTGTCGATCCCGAGCAGCATCTTCAATTGATCGCCGGATTGCTCCAGGTTCAAGTGCGCGGCATCGTAATCGGCCTCAAATTCAGCTAGTTGCAGGTCAATGCGATCGAAGTCGGTGGGGCTTACATCGCCTGCGTCGAGGCGCACTTTGCTCAACTCCACCGTCTTGCGGTAGCCCTGCACATTGTCTTCGGCCACTTTCAGCCCTGCCTTGGCGGCCAACATCTGGGTAAAGGCCTGTTTCACGGCCAGGATCGTCTGCCGCTCGGTATCCTTGTACTGGCTTTGCGTAACATCGGTTGTGGCGTGGGCCAGATCGAGACGCCAACGGCGCTTTTGCCCTCGTTCAAAGAGGCGCGAGACGTTCGCCGAATAATAGTAGGGATTGCCAGGGTTATTGGCCGGCAGCGTCACATCCTCGCCACTGAAGGTAAAGGTTGGGTTCTGGCGCAGTCCGGCGGTCACTTCGCTGGCCTTGGTGGCGGTGACGTGCTGTTGGCCGGAAAGAAGAGTCGGATTCTTGGCCCGTGCCAAATCAATGGCTTGTTGGAGAGTTAACGGAACCCCGATGGTCTGCGCCATTAAGAACGATCCCGCAGACTGCAAGACCATCAAGAGGGCCAAATGTCTCACATGCATTAATGAAATCCTATATCGTGAACCCTTTTGTGTCGCATGGGAGGTAGGGTTTGACAGTGACTTTGTGGTGCCCGGCTTAGAGGATGTGGGCGCGTGGATCCTCGGACGCAAGATGTTTGGGCCGGTTCGCGGACCCTAGCCGGACGACTGGAAGCTATGTGCTCACCCAACCACCCGCGCATCAATCACCTTGAGTGGAGGCACAACCGTCCAGTTCCGACTGGGTTCTGCTAGAAAACTGACTCCTGCCGGCTTGTCACGCAGACTCTAAACCCCAGATCCCTGATAGATTTGGATAACATTCACAGGGAACTACCCAAAACGTCAGGGCTGGGTACGCCTGCACCCCGGCTCCACGCAATCAGCGAACAACCTGCACTCCGAACATGGGTTTGTGGTCTTGACTCGGTCCCGATACCTGTTTAGTCTATGCCTGTAGTGAACGGGCCTATGACCAACCCCACGCCCCGCGATTTGTTCCCTGGCGCACTCGAAATGATGATCCTCGAGTCGCTGCGCCGCCAGCCTGCCCACGGCTATGCGCTGGTCCAACACATCCAGCAGCGATCGAATCATCTCCTTCAGGTGGAGGAAGGCTCGCTCTACCCGGCGCTCCAGCGGCTACTCAAGGCCAACCTGGTCAAGGCCAAGTGGGGTGTCTCCTCCACCAATCGCCGGGTGAGAACCTACCAGATCACTCCGGCCGGGCTGCAGCATCTGGAAAAGCAGATCTCCAGCTTCGAACGAATGTTCGAAGGTATCGCCTTAGTCCTCAACCCGGGAGAATCCCCGGCCACCTAGCTTACTTCTTCTTGAGCACGGCGCTGCTGTTTTCATCTGCTGTAATGGCGCCCATCAGCTTGCTCACATCTGCGGATTTCTCCGGCGCAACATCGAGCGCCCGAACAACATACTCGCGGGAGTAATGCAGAACGTTTCCATTGGCCTTCACGTCGCTTTTATAGCTGGCAAAGCCAACATCCAGATCTACGGGCGCGGGCATGTCATCGACTACGTAGTCTGCCGGCAATGCGACGTCGATGCTGTCGCGCCAGGTGCCGGTTTCTCCCAGATCGATGGGATAAATGCGCGGCTTGTCGTCGTAAGGCCGCGCGTTGTGGCCGAGAACGCGGGGACGAATCAGCAGCAAATCGCCGGTTGGTTGGCCATATCCATTGGCGGTGAGCGAGTATTGCAGCACCACGCTCTTGTCGATATCACGGGCGTTCTGCGCGCTATTCCCGTCTACGGTGACGCTGGAGAAGTCTCTCTGCAGGCGTCTCTCCAGGTCTTCGCGTTGCTGCTTCTCGCCTTCTTCGTTATAGAGCCGGCGATAGCGGCGAGCCGCCTCGCCGGAACGTGTCTCCGTGACTGTTCCTTTAAGAGTGCCATCCGCGTTCAACGCAAATGAGGCCGTGCGCTCCAGGGTGTCGGCATCGGGCGCGAGCGTAGGCAACTGAATCACCTGGCTGTCGTTACCCGCAACCAGAATCCCGTAACTGCCCTGCAACGAGAAACCCAGCAGGCCAATGGGCGTATAGGTGTCGGTCGGGTCGAAGATCAGATAATGCTTGCCCGTGCGGGCAGTCACCACTGCGCGCAGTTCCGGATCACTGTAGCCAACAGGCATCTCGATGGCGGCAATCGCCGCTTATTTTGCCGTCGGGCTGGATCTCGAGAAATGCATTCCGAATCTGGTTGGTCGACTGGTAACCGGGAACGGGCGTCGCAAAGATCACTGCACCTCTATCGGTCTGGCGAACCCCCTGGGTCCCCGTGTGCTTCCAATGCAATGCGCCAAACTCGGCATAACGTTCGCCGGGATCGAAAAACTGTTCCTTGCCATCCACCTGAACGATGGCGATATCGTCATCCAACTGGCTCCAATCAAGATAATCGGGGAGGAAAAGATTACGATCGCGGTTGGTCACGACCCCGACCCTCCGGCACAAAAGACCGTAAGTGCAGCAGAGAATGACCTGCTGAAGGCGGGGGATAAAGGTTTCTTTGCCCTCTTGTACGACGAAACGGGGGTGGTTTACAACCAGATTCTCACCCTATCCCTAACGTCACTTGAGCCTAAGGGCATGATCGGGGCGGAATGATCTGCAGCACTGACTGCAACGGTCTTCATTAGGTGATGATCGACAACTGCCGTTTGAGTTTCTCCACATCGTTCGTATCCCGGCCCCGCTCCGGCATCGTCTCTTGACGAAATACCAACACCTATTTAGTCTATGCCTGTAGCTAACAAGCCTACGGCGACCCAATCCTCGCCCCGTGATTTGCACAAGGGGGAATCCTCATGAACTGGCTGCCTGGTATCTTCCGTCGCAATAAACTCTATGGCGATCTCGCCGAAGAAATGCGTCTTCACGTCGAGGAAAAGACGGAGCAGTTTATAGCCGAAGGCATGAGCCGGAGAGAGGCGGAACAGGCTGCCCGCCGCGCTTTCGGAAATGCCACTGTGCTCGAAGAGCGCAGCCGTGAAGTGTGGCAGTTGCCGTTGGTGGAATCGCTGGGGACGGACTTGAAACTGGTGTTCCGGCGATTGAGGAAATCGCCGGGCTTTGCCGCTACGGTCATCCTTACCCTGGCCATCGGAATCGGCGCCAATGCGGCCGTCTTCAGCGTGCTCAACAGCGTGCTGTTAAAGCCCCTGCCCTATCCGAATGCAGAGCAATTGGTAGCGGTCCGGCTGATCGCTCCCGGGGCCGCGGGGCTGGCGGACTTCTCCAGTGGCCTCCGCCTCTCGTCCTCCATGTATTTCACCTTCGCCGAGCAGAACCGGACGTTTCAAGCGTTGGGTGTGTGGGGCTCGGGCACAGCCAATGTCACCGGCGTCGACCAGCCGCATGAAGTGCACACTGCCTCAATCAGTGACGGTGTGTTGCAAGCGCTCAGTGTGCCGCCTCTCCTTGGCCGCTGGCTCCTGCCGGCCGATCAAGATCCGCATGGTCCGAAACGAGTCATGCTCAGCTACGGTTACTGGCAACGCCGTTTCGGCGGAGATCGATCGGTGATTGGGCGCAGCATTGCGGTCGATGGGCAGCCGCGGGAAATCGTCGGCGTCATGCCGAAGGGTTTCGAGTTGGTGAATGCCGATTTCGATGTGATTGCGCCCTTCGCCTTCGACCGCAACAAGCAACATCTGGCTGGTTTCGGCCTCCAGGGAATCGGCCGGCTCAAACCGGGGATTCCCATTACACAAGCGAATGCGGACTTGAAGCGGATGCTGCCCATCTGGGAGGACTCCTGGCCGTCGGGCGTCAAGGGTTTCAATACTCACTTTTACGAGGAGACATGGAAAATCACGCCCGCGATTCGTCCGCTCAAACAGGAAGTGGTTGGCAATGTGGGCAATGTGCTGTGGGTGGTGATGGCTACCATTGGGGTGGTGATGCTGATTGCTTGCACTAATATGGCGAACCTGTTGCTGGTGAGAGCGGATGGGCGGCAGCAGGAGCTTGCCGTGCGGGCTGCGCTGGGAGCCTCGCGAGGACGAATCGCGTGGGAACTACTGCTCGAGAGTGTAGCCCTCGGACTCATCGGTGGTGTGCTGGGAATCGGGATCGCCTATGAGGGTCTGCGACTCCTGGCTGCCATCGGTCCGGCTAATCTTCCACGCCTGGGCGAAATCTCCCTGGATGGCCGATCGCTGTGGTTCACTCTGGCGCTTTCTATCCTATCCGGCCTGTTATTCGGATCGATTCCGGTTCTGAGATACGTGGGGGCGCGCATGCCCACGGCTCTTCGGGGCACGGGAAGAACTGCGAGCGTCAGCCGGGAACGGCAACGCTCCCGCGATCTGCTGGTGGTGGCCCAGGTGGCGATGGCCCTGGTGTTGCTGGTGAGTGCCATGCTGATGATTCGCACGTTCCAGGCGCTACGCCATGTCGAGCCCGGGTTCTCGCAGCCGGAGCAGCTGCAGACCATGCGCATCTCAATTC
The DNA here is from genome assembly GCA_963746595.1 of uncultured Acidobacteriaceae bacterium. Classification (GTDB taxonomy): domain Bacteria; phylum Acidobacteriota; class Terriglobia; order Terriglobales; family Acidobacteriaceae; genus PALSA-350. Next base: position 783,001 of record CAVVBS010000015.1, on the reverse strand, counting down.
CGGCTGCACTGATAGCGGACCCGCAACTCGTTAGCCGCACGCAAAACAAAATTGTCGACAAGTTGGCGGCGATTCCGGGCGTGACCTCAGTGGGGTTTGCAGACGCAATGCCGATGGACGGAATCCAATCCAACTGGAACGGGATTAAAATTGAGGGGACGAAATCAGAGGAGGACACGCCCATGCGGCTATTCCGCTATGTCGCTCCCGGTTTCTTCCATACTTCCGGGACACGGATCGTGGCCGGACGCGAGCTTACCTGGACAGATATCTACGGGCGACGGCCGGTGGTGATCGTTTCCGAAAATCTTGCCCGAGAAACATGGGGCTCACCCTCGGCTGCACTGGGCAAGCGATTGCAGGACCTTCCGGACACGCCGTGGTTTGAAGTGGTCGGTGTGGTCGAGGACGTCCACGTGAACGGCGTGCAGGAGAAGGCGCCCCCTATCGTGTATTGGCCTTCAATGGTAGAGGGTATCTACGGGCCCAACACATTTGATGCCTTACGCGGGGCGACTTTCGCGATCCGCACTGATCGCGCCGGGACTGAGGCTTTCCTCAGCGAGATCCAGCAAGCTGTTTGGTCGGTGAATCCGAGCCTGCCTTTGGCGTCGGTGCGGACCATGCAGGAAATCTACAGCCAATCGCTGGCTCGCACTTCGTTCACGCTGGTCATGCTGGGCATTGCCGGATCCATGGCGCTGGTGCTCGGAATCATCGGCATCTATGGAGTGATCGCTTATGCGGTCTCACAACGCACGCGGGAGATCGGAATCCGGCTGGCGCTGGGAGAGCAAAGAGGCCGGCTCCGGTGGATGTTCGTCCGCTCCGCATTGGCGCTGACGGGATGCGGCTTGGCCATCGGTCTGGCTGTGTCCGCCGGGTTGGTGGGCCTAATGAAATCGCTGCTGTTTGGTGTTAGCCCGTTGGACCCTGTTACCTACGTCACGGTACTGATGGTCTTGGCTGCGTCCGCGGTGCTCGCCAGTTATCTGCCGGCTCGGCGTGCGGCGGCGGTGAATCCTGTGGAGGCACTGAGAGCTGAGTGAGTGGTTTGCGCCGGCCTTTATTGCAAAAGCTTTTGAATATCGCTGTTGATACGGGCTAGGGACGCGCCCTGATATCGGGCTTGGATCTTCCCATCGCGGTCGATGAGGAAAGTAACCGGTAAGCCCAGGACGCCGCCGTAGGCGGCCCCAAGATACTCGTCTCCCATCAGCACTGGATAGTTGAGCTTCAGCCTGGATACGGTTGCGATCACCTCCGGAGCCGCGTCATCCATCGATATGCCGATCACTCTGAAAATTCTGGGAGCCATACTGCTTCTGCCACTCCACGAACGTGGGCATCTCCGTAAGGCATGGTTCGCACCACGTCGCCCAGAAGTTGAGGAGGACGACTTTGCCACGGTAGGAGCTGAGTGCAATTTTCCGATGGTCCAGGCCGGGCCGCGAAAAATTCGGAGCTGAGTGACCGACACCCGCGCCGTGGGTTGCTGTTTGCGCCCGCAAGATGCGGGCTATAAAAGCAACAGCAGAAGTGACAGCAGCGATCCTACCGTCCTCATAGCTTCTATCGGCCTTTGGCAACCGGGTAACCCTTGTCGACCCAGTCGGTCCCGAAGTTCTGAGCGAGGTAAAGAGCCTTTACGTTGGTAAACCCGAGCGTCCGTAACTGCTCGTAAGCCGGCCGGATATTCGGGCAGCGGCCCCAGGGGCAGCACCCGCAGTAGATGACGATCAGACTGTCCTTGTTGAGGCCGCTGACGCGGGCGCGCAGTGCTTCGATACCGGCAGGGGTGCCTGTGGGCCCAGCGTACTCAGCTCCGGATATATGCGCTTCCGCGAAGAGAACATGCGAGCCGGTCTGCAGCACCAATGGCTTTGCTGAACTGTTCAGCATTTGCACCAGATCTGCAGGTTGAAGCACGGCCTCCGGCGGAATGGTGGTGTCCGTCGGGGCGGCGGCCTGTTGCGCCTGGACATTCACGCCGTAAGTAGCGCAAATCGCGATCAAGCTCGCGGCAAAGCAAATGCGGAGATTGCGGAAGCTCATAGGGGGACCCCTTCTTGTGCGAGTGTGAAATCCCATTCTCTTTCACTAGCAGTGATCCGGCAAAACTCAGTTTTGTGCCAGCCCGGCTTTGCTGCAGGCAGTGGCTGCTTTGCAGCTCTTTCAGCCACGACACTCCTCGTTTACGGCCCGGCTAGCCACTGACGCTCAGCCACTGCATCGTCTTTCGCGCCAGACGGTCAAAGGCTTCGACGGCCAGCTGGAGATGTTCGATGCGGGTGTTTTCCGCCGGATTGTGGCTCAGGCCGGCGAGCGATTGAGTAAACATCATCACCACCGGGATGCCAGCCCGCGCCACCTCGGCAGCATCGTGCAGCGGGCCTGAGGGCAGCTTGTGGGAGCTGCCTGCTGTTTCCCGAACCGCCTGGTCGCAGAGTTCAATCAGTTTTAGATGGAAGGGTACGGGCTCGATGCTCCAGATCCGGGACCACTCTACAGTGCAACCCTCTTCCGCGGCGAAGCGCTCGCTGGCAGTGCGGGCCTCGGCGAGCATCGAGGCCAGCACGCCGGCGTCGAGATCACGCATATCCAGGGTGGTTTCGCAGCGGCCAACTACGGCGGTTACGATCCCGGGAAATGTCTTCACGCTGCCCATGGTCGCTACCGCGTCAGGATGCTTGCGGGCGATCGGCCGGATCTCCAGCGCTAGCTTGGCCGCGGCGGCGAGCGCATCCCGGCGCACCGCCATCGGGGTCGATCCGGAATGCGCCTCCTGTCCATGAAAGGTGATGGCATGGCGCTCGACTCCCTTGGTTCCCAGGACCACGCCCAGCGGCAGCTTCATCCCTTCCAGCACCGGCCCCTGCTCGATATGCAGTTCCAGGTAGGCGCCGGCTTTCCCGCGCTCTGAGGTCGCATCCCCAATACGGTCGACATCGATCTGGCATTGCCGCAGGGCATCCTCGAGGCGGATTCCATCGCGATCCGTCCGGCCGCGGTCGGCCTGAATGCTGTGCGTGCCGGCAAATGCGGAAGACCCGAAGAGGCTGCGGCCGAAGCGGGCGCCCTCCTCGTCGGCCCAGTCCACCAGGCGAATGGTGACGGGTGGCTTACCGTGGAAGTCCTCAGCCAGAGCGCGCAACACTTCGAACGCGGCGAGTACACCAAGTGCGCCATCCAGCCAACCACCGTTGGGGACGGAGTCAAGATGGCTGCCCAGGATGAGGGTCTTGTCTGACTCGCCGGTCAGCGTCGTCCAGGAGTTGCCGGCCGCGTCGAGGTGGTGTTCCACCGGAAGCTCCGCCAGCTTGTTCTGAAACCAGGCGCGCGCTTTTAGCCAGGTGGCGGTCCAGGCAATGCGTTGCGCTCCGTGATCGTCCGCGGTCAGGGCGCGCAACTCTTCCAGGTTGGCAATGGTTTTACGTGAGTCTACTGGCATGTGGCTCCTGGGTTGCTCTCGCACTTGTAGACGACGCCGCTCTTCATTACGAAATCCACGTGTTGCAGCACACGCACATCCTGGAGCGGGTTCTCTTTCACGGCGATGATGTCGGCCCAATGGCCAGGCTCGATGCTGCCTGTCTTGGCGCTCCAGCCCATCAGATCGGCCGCGTTCACGGTCGCCGACTGCAGGGCCGCGAGTGGACGTCATGCCCATCTGGTTGACATACACATCGAGCTCATGGGCGTTCAACCCGTGAGGATACACCGCGGCATCGGTGCCCAAGGCTATCTTTACCCCGGACTCGATCGCGTGCTTTATGTTCTTCTTGGCCACCACAATGGTATCCAACATTTTCTGATGGTAGATCGGCGGCAGATTGCCCTTTTCGACAATCCAGTCTTCGAGGTAGAGGGTGGGCACGAGGTAGGTTCCGTTTTTCTTCATCGCGGCGATGGCTTCATCGTCGATATAGCTGCCATGTTCGATCGAGTCGACACCTGCCTGGGTTGCCCACAGAATGCCCTGGGCGCCATGGGCGTGCGCAGCCACCTTGCGGCCCAATCGGTGGGCGTCGGCAACGATGGCACGCATCTCCTCTATCGTGTACTGCGAGGCCTGGGTATCGTCGCCTTTCGACAAGACACCCCCGGTGGCGCAGATCTTAATCAGGTCGACGCCGTATTTGATATTCTGCCGCACCTTCTGCTGAACTGCGGCAATGCCGTCTGCCACGCCTTCGCCGATTACGTGGTATTTGATGGGCAGCAGATTCTCATCGCAGTGGCCGCCGGTGATGCCGAGCGGCGGCCCGCTCACCTGCATGTGTGGTCCGGGAACCACGCCCTGATTGATGGCATCGCGGAGGTCGACATCGGTGTACCCGCCTGCGCCGACATTGCGAATGGTTGTGAACCCGGCGAGCAAGGTGGTGCGGGCATTGGCCACGCCCTGGATGGCCTCTTTCGCGTCCGTTTGCGTCAACTCGAAGTAGGGGTCGAAGTTGGGCTCGCCGGTGATGTGGGTATGCACGTCGATCAAGCCCGGCATCACCGTCATGCCGCCGAGGTCAATCACTTTGTCTCCCGGTTGGGCGGTAACGGAAGACGTGGACGCCACCGACGAGATGGTGTCGCCGGTGACCACGATGGTCTGCGCGTCGAGCAGTTTGCCTGTCTTTACGTCGAGCAGATGTCCGGCACGGACCAGTGTGCGTGCGGTGCTAGCCGCCCCTTGCGCAAATGCAATCGAAGAGCCGAGTGCAAGGCAGAGCGCTGCTGCCAGTTTTTGTTGCGAGAACATGTCTTTCTCCTGCCAATAAGTGACAGAAGTCTAGCAGACGAATCTGGGTTGTTTGGCGTGGTATCGGCCCGCAGGAAGCGGCTAGATGGAAAACAGTATCTCAGCGGCCATTCGGGCGAAAGAACGTGGCGTGTTGTGTCCGGGCTTTTAGTGTATGCATGAGAACCGCCGGTTCAAAATTGACCTCAGCGCAGCTTGTGCCCTAGCAGAACCCATTAGGAACTGGACGGGTGCCCCACCGGGTTGAGTTTCAGGCGGACTATGTAGCCAGACCGTGCTAAAGCAGCAGTCGCAGGATTCGGCGCACGAACTCCGTCGTAACCCCGTAGATAATGTGGGCCGCGAAGGGTGATGCCAGGGCCGATGTGGGCTGATCGCTGGGAGAAGGTCCGAGGTTAAGCGCGGGCACGGCGAGCAGGTCGGCAGTGCTGAAGAGAACGCTGCCAAAGCTGGTGCCAAAACCAGAGGTCACCTTACTGGAATACTCGGCCAAACCGCCGTAAAGTCCGCCGGTCAGCGCGCCAAAAGCATAGTGCACGATGGGGCCGCCTTCTTCTTTTTCCGCGCGGGAAAGATGGTCGCCGGTGGCCGAATGGGCGATGGCGTCGGCGGCTTTCATGGTTGCGTCTTCCTTGGGCTCGGAGCTGTGTGCCTGCTGCTCCCGGTTCTCTTCGTCACTTTGCACCGCCTGCTCCAGCGTTTGGCCTGCGCTGGCCATAAATTGGTTCATCACCCAGGCCGCCGCCAGCCCGCCGGCCATGCCGGCCAATATTCCACGCACCAGACTCTTCTGCTTCGTCATCTCTAAGCCCCTTTGCTCAAACTCGTATGGTCTCGTTGTTGATAGATGCGGCCGGAAGGAAAGGCGTGAATATTCGGCGGCAGTCGATCGCAGTCGGCTGTTTATGTCACCATAAGCCGGAGGCATTTATGCAAGCATCCCCCACGATTGCTGAACTGAACCAGCGCTTGGCTATTGCCGGGGCGGCGCAGATCACTGCCGGCAACGGCGGCTTGCCGCGGGTAAGCGTGAGCACCCCCGCTAGCCACAGCGGAGATTTACCTGCACGGTGCGCATCTTACCTCCTGGCGCCCGGCGGGCTTCGAAGAGGTGATCTTCTTAAGCAAGCAATCCCAGTTTGAGCCGGGACGGGCGATTCGCGGGGGCATCCCCGTTTGCTTTCCCTGGTTTCGCAATAAGGCGGACGACCCCAAAGCGCCCTCGCACGGATTCGTGCGTACCAAGGACTGGCAACTGGACTCCGTAGCCCTTAACGGCGACGCGGTGACGGTCAGCCTATCGACGGCGAGCGAGGAGGCGACGCGCGCCTGGTGGCCGCACGATTTCCGCCTTGTCCACCGATTGAGCATTGGCTCAGTGCTTGTCCAGGAGCTGGTCGTTGAGCAACACTGGCTCCGCGCCCCTGCGCTTTGAAGAGGCCCTGCACACCTACTACCGTGTGGGTGGGGCGGAAGCCGTTCGGATAAGCGGGCTTGATGGCGTGGACTACCTGGATAACACCGATGGCAACCGCGAGAAGCGGCAGGAGGGCGACATTGCTTTTACCGCGCCCACCGATCGCGCCTACGTAAACACCACTCATCCGGTTGGGATTCTGGACCCCACGTTGCGCCGGCGCATCGGGCTGGACAAGGAAAACTCCCGCACCACCGTGGTTTGGAATCCGTGGATCGAGGGCGCGCACGCGTTACCGGACATGGCAGACGACGAGTGGCGAGCGATGGCGTGTGTTGAGGCCAGCAACATTCGCGCCTTTGCCGTCGAGCTTGCGCCTGGGGAGCAGCACACCATGAAGACCAGCATCCGTGTCGCTTAGAGCAGTTTCGCAATTACTGTGGCCTGATAAAGATCGCGAGGAACGCGATGCGAAGTGTTTCGATATTTGCCGTTCTTATCTCCTCTTGCCTGTTGCCTGCAGCAGCGCAGGCGACGCGCAGCGCGATCGATCCGCTGCTGAAGCAGCCACTGCAGAGCCCGGTACTGGTGTCGGAAGAGTTGCGGCACTTTATGCTCAAGCGCGTACCCGAGCTGCCGGCGATTAGCAATCCAGCCGATTGGCAGAAGGAGGCTGACCGGCTGCGGGAGCACGAGCTATCGGTGATCTACCATGGCTGGCCGCGGGAGTGGGTGGAAGCGAAGCCAAACTTCGAAAAGGTGGCAGAGATCGCGCGGCCGGGTTATCGGATCGTGAAGCTGCGCTATGAAATTGTCCCCGGGTTCAGCTCCACTGCGCTGCTGTATGAACCCGAGCATATGACGGGGAAGATGCCCGCGATTCTGGATGTCAACGGTCATGGCGCGGGCGGAAAGGCTGTGGAACACAAGCAGAAGCGGTGCATCAACCAGGCGCGCCGCGGCATCCTGGCGCTCAGCCTGGAATGGATCGGGATGGGTGAACTAAGCAGTCCAGACAACCAGCACGACCAGATCGGTTTGCTCGATCTAGCTGGATTGAATGGAGTCGGCTTGTTTTACCTGGCGATGCGCCGCGGTCTCGACTATCTCTATGACGACCCGCAGGGTGGACAGAACGCGCATCGGCATGACCGGGCTGTCGGGCGGCGGGTGGCAGACGATGTTGCTAAGCTCTCTCGATACCCGGGTCGGCCCTGCGGTACCGGTGGCGGGTTTTAGCTCGCTGACCACGGCCATTGAACATCCGGACTATGCGGGCGATGCGGAGCAGAATGGCGCGGACATGCGCGCGGTTGCTGACTACGCTCACTTGATGGCTTTGCGCGCGGCGCGGCCGACTCTGCTGATCTACAACGCGATGGACGACTGCTGCTTTCGGGCAGGTGTGGTCAAACAGGGCGTCTACACCGATATACAGCCCTTCTTTGCCTTGATGGGCAGCCCGGGAAATCTGGAGTGGTACGAGAACGAGAATCCCGGGACCCACAACTATCAGATCGACAGCCGTGAGCAGTCCTACCGCTTCTTCGATCGCGCCTTTCATCTCCAGGCCAGCGACAAGGAAGACGCGGATACCGATACCGAGGTGCAGTCGCAGGCGGATCTTGCGGTTGGCATACCGGCAAACAATCTCACGATCGTCGGCCTGGCACGTCAGCTGGCCCAGTCGATCCATCACGAACCACCGGCGCAGGCGGATGCCGCATGGGTGGAGAAGCAACGGCAGCAACTGCGCGAGGTAGTGCGATTTGCTCCAGTCACGGTAACCCATGCGTGGCCGCTGACTGAGACACACGAAAGAGGCCTGGAGAGCCGCGGGTACCGGTTTGAGTTCAGCAACGGGCTATCCGCGCCCGGCGTGCTTCTTGAGTCCAGTGCGAGGCCGCAGAACGGAGGCACGACTCTGCTGATCTCCGACTCAGGGCGAGCGTCCATGCTGGCCGAGGCGGGCAACGATGTAGACCGGGGACAGCGCGTCCTGGTCTTCGACCCTTTGCTGTTGGGCGAGAACATTCCGGGCACGGGTGATGACTATTCGAGTCTTGCGCAGATGTTGAACACCGTTGGGACCCGGCCCTTGGGGCTGGCCGCGGCGCAAGTGGCCGCGATTGCCCAGTGGCTGCAACTGGACTCGATCGATGGCAGTGGAACGCCAGGCGCGCGCAACCTGATCTCGATCCACCCTGTGCCGCCGGTGCACATGGTCACGAACGGCCCACGCGCCGAGACGGTCGCTATCGTTTCAGCGGCGATCGTGCCCCAGCTGTACTCCTCCATCGAGGCGCGTCACGCGATTGCCAGTTTGGGCGATTTATTCACGCACCCGCTGGATTATCACGAGGCGCAAGAGGTGACGTGTCTCGATCTCTATCGGTATTTCGACTTCAATACCTTGAGTCTGATCGCAGCGCCGGTAAAAATCGACCTGGCCGGCAAAGATGCGGAGCCTATCTTCTGGTAACGGTTAGGGTTCGGCGCAATTCAGATCGAGGGCCTCAATCAGAGGAGCTTCCCAGCGGCGGCTGGAAAACATGTAAGGCTGGCGGCCGGTCGTGAGCCGCACGTCCGCGTTATCCAGCTCTTCGGGGGTGGCAAATCCAAAGAGCCGCAAATGGTCGCGAAGAAATTTCCAGGAGGAAAAGGAATAGATCTGGTCGGCGCCTTCGACCGACGGAGGCTTCAGCACCAGGACGACGCCGGGGTGAGAACGTGAACTGGTGCGCGTCACTCTGGGTTTAATGATCGCCGTGTAGTTGCCGGCGGGAATTTTGATGACTATGGGGGCGGATGGGCGAGTCAGAGGGATAGTCATGGGACTGGTCTCTTCACAGCTATCGGCGGCAGAGACAAGCGAAATGAATCCGAGCCGCAGCTGTCCTGAATTGAGACGTCCGTTAATTAATTGTGCCCGCGTTCGGGCTGCAGCCGGGAGACGATGGCGTCCACGTCGTAGACGCATCCGCCCCAGACACCCCCACTGGCCTGCACCAGGGCAGCCCACAGACGGGTGTCGTCGGGAAGCGCGGGATGCGGCCTTAGATCAGCACGGGAAGCCCGCGCTTCCAGCCGGCGTGCGCCTTCTTCCGCGCCGAAGCTCTGCTGCGCATCGCCCACCAGGTTGACGGAGCCGGTCAGCTTCTGCCGGTCGATGATGATTTCGATCTGGTCGCCGTCCTGGACCTTGCCGATCGCGCCTCCGGCTAGCGCTTCGGGCGAGATATGTCCGATGCAGGCGCCGGTGGAGACACCGCTGAAGCGGGCGTCGGTGAGCAGCGCAACGTGCTTGCCTGCGGGCAGCCACTTGAGGGCGGAGGTGATCTGATAGATCTCCTCCATGCCGGCGCCCGCGGGACCGCCGCACACCAGCACCATGACATCGTGCTCGCGTATCTCGCCGTTCTTGATGGCGTGGATGGCCGACTCCTCGGAGACGAAGACTCGGGCCGGACCCAGGTGGCGAAAGACTCCGTCGGCATCGATGAGCGAGGGATCGATGGCTGTGCTCTTGATCACGGAGCCCTCGGGGGCGAGGTTGCCCACGGGGAAACAGACGGTGGGGGTGAGGCCGCTGGAACGGGCGCGATCGGGATCCATGATGACGTCATCGGGATCGATGCCGTCGCGGGCGCGGAGGTTCTTGCGCAGCTCCTGGCGGCGCGGGGAGTTCTCCCACCAGTCGAGACAGCTGTCGAGCGTCTCGCCGGAGACGGTCTTCACCTGGGTATTGAGCAGGCCTGCGCGGCGCAGGTGGAGCATGACTTCGGGTAATCCGCCGGCAAGAAAAACTTGAACGGTCGCGAAGTTGCGGGGGCCGTTGGGCAGGGCGTCGACCAGCCGGGGAATCTCGCGGTTGATGTGGGCCCAGTCGGCGGCTACCGGGCGTTTGAGCCCTGCGGAGTAGGCGATCGCGGGCAGGTGGAGGAGCAGGTTGGTGGATCCGCCGAAGGCAGCGTGGGCCACCATGGCGTTTTCGATCGACGCCTGCGGTGAGGATGTCGCGAGTCCCCATCTTCAATTGATGCAGGCGCAGGATGGCGCGGGCGGAACGGCGGGCGGCATCGAGCCAGATGGGCGCGCCTGAGGGGGCGAGCGCGGTGTGGGGCAGGGCTAGTCCCAGGGCTTCCCCGATTACCTGCGCGGTGGCAGCCGTTCCCAGAAACTGGCAGCCGCCGCCGGGGGTGGCGCAGGCGCGGCAGCCCATCTCGGCTGCGGTTTCGAGGGTGATCTGGTTTTGGGCGTAGCGTGCGCCGATGGTCTGTACCTTGCCTGCATCTTCGCCCGATTCGGGCAGGAGCGTGACCCCGCCGGGGATGAGGATGGTGGGCAGTGGGCCGGCCGAGGCCAGCGCCATCATCATGGCGGGGAGTCCCTTGTCGCAGGTGGCGATGCCGATCACGCCCATCCTGGTGGGCAGGGAACGCATCAGGCGGCGGAGCACGATGGCCGCGTCGTTGCGAAAGGGGAGCGAGTCGAGCATGCCGGTGGTGCCCTGGGTGCGGCCGTCGCAGGGATCGGTGCAGGCTCCGGCGAAGGGAATGGCATCGAGGGACTTCAAGGTGATGGCTGCTTCGGCCACCAGCGCGCCCAGTTCCCAGTGCCCGGTATGAAAGCCGAGGGCGATGGGAGTTCCATCGGGGGCGCGCAGGCCGCCGTGGGTGCTGAGGATGAGGACTTCCGAGCCCAGCAGCTTTTGCGGTTCCCAGCCCATGCCGGCGTTCTGGCTTAAGCCGAAGAGATTGCCTGAGGGCGCGGTGAGCAGCATTTCCGGGGTGATGGGCAGCAGGCCGCGCGGGCCGGGCGCGTGGGTAGCCACGTCATCCAGTTTGAGGGTGCTGGTTTCCAGGACCGAGGTTAGGGAAATGGTGGGAATGGGGGTCTCCTGTCACGGTCAATTGTAAGATGCCGGCATGGTTGAGGGGCTAGAGCGGCGTCAGCAGGACGGGGACTTGCATTTTGTCACGTTCAGCTGCTTTCACCGGCTTGGGTATCTGGAGACTCCCGGGGCTCGAGATCTCTTTGAGGACGCGCTTCAAAAAGCACATCTTCGTTATCGATTCGACGTGATTGGCTATGTGGTGATGCCGGAGCATGTCCATCTGCTGGTAGGTGAACCCCACAGGGATTTGCTGAGCGTGGCGTTGCAGGGGTTGAAGCTGTCGGTGGTCAGGCGAGCGCGCCAACGACCATTCTGGCAGGCACGCTACTACGATTTCAACGTTTTCTCGGAGGAGAAGCGGATAGAGAAACTGAACTATATGCACTTGAACCCTATGAAGCGCGGATTGGTGGATCGGCCGGAAGATTGGCTTTGGTCTAGCTGCCGCTTCTACCAGACCGGTGAGCGAGGACGGGTCACGATTGATTCGTCATGGAGAGGTTAAAAGCTCTGGAGCGGGGCGAAGCCCCACCAAAGCTCTAATGTTCAACTTAGGAGGCGCTCCAGGACGAGTCAAAATCCTGTCGGGGTTTCGGTTACCCCTCCTGTGAAAGCATTCGAAAAAATCGTTCTCAGCCCATGTACGCTGAGGCGAACATGGGGCACCCGTCCAGGTCAACTAACGTCTGTGTGAGGGGAGATCTTATGGAGAAATCAGATCCGATGGCACTGGTTTGTGCGCTTCCGGAGGGCGACCTGGCGCAACGGCGGGTCGAGATACAGGCTCTGTTACAGAAGAGGACGGCGGTCAGCCTCCATCCCGATGGGGTGGAATTGGTGTGGGGTTTCTCTGAGGAAATCGCCCGCAGCCTGCTCGAGTTCGTTCTCTTCGAACGCACTTGCTGCATGAGTTTCAGTTACGAACTCGGGTTTGCTCCGCCGCAAACCCAAGTCACTCTGCGGATGCGGGCATCCGCAGAGCAGGTTGAGGCACTCCAGGCGCTCTACTGCTGAATCTTCGTGTCGGCCTTGCTGGGGGCCGCGGTCACTTGTGCAGGCGTGGGTAGTTGCGAAGCATCCCAACCGCCGCCTAAGGCCTGGACCAGTTGTACCGCGCCAGTCATCTGCTCAATCTGCAGACTGGCCAACTGCTGCTGGTTGGTTAAGACCGTGGTTCTGCAACGTGACCACATCGAGATAAGGATCAATCCCGGTCTGATACCTGCCCATCTCCAAATCGAGGGCCGTTTGCGACGAGGCAACCGCGCCGCGCTGCTGCTGGATCTGCTGCGAAAGGATTCGCGTCTGCGACAGAGAGTCCTCTACCTGCTGGAAGGCGGTGAGGACCGTCTGCCGATAGCTGGCTACATCCGCATTGTAAGTGGCAACGTACTGATGCAGTTCCGGCACTTAGGGCAGCGTTGAAAATGGGTTGCGAGAAGGATGGACCTACCGACCAGAAGCGGCTGGGCCAATCCACGAGATGTTTGAACAGATAGCTGTCAAAACCTCCACTTGCGGAAAGCGTCAAGGTGGGGAAGAAAGCGGTATAGGCAACGCCCGAGTTCCGCGTTGGCGGCAGCCATGGTTCGCTCTGCCGCGGCAACGTCCGGCCGGCGCTGCAGCAGCAGAGACGGCATGCCGATGGGAACGGGAGGAGGCGCGGTCAAGACTGGACGCGCGGGCAAAGAGAACCCTGAAGCCGGTTTCCCAATCAGGACCGCGATCGCGTGCTCATACTGCGCCCGTAAAATGCCCAGATTGGTCAATGAGGACTGGGCCGCTTGCAGCGTGGCACGCGCTTCTACTACCGAGAGCTGGTCGCCCACGCCGGTGTCGTATTGGGCTTGGTTGTAGTCCAGTGCCTTCTGGTCGGCAGCCACCGTTTGGGTGTAAATCTGGATCAGGGCGTCCTGTCCGCGTATTTCGAAGAAGTATTCGGCCAGATCAGCCTGCTCGACGAGGCGCTCGTTCTCCAGATCCGCGGCACTGACCTGCGCGGTGTATTGCGCATTGCGCACTTCATTGCGGATTCGGCCAAAGAGATCGGGGGTCCAGGAAACATCCAAAGGCAGCGCATAGATCTGCGAAGTCTTGCCCGGATTGGCCGTAGTGCTGGTCGGGCCCAGATTGCTGGAGGAACGCTGGCGGTTGTAAGACGGGCCGAACGACACCGTGGGAAAGTACTGCGCGCGCGCCTCGCGCACCAGCGCGCGGGCTTCCATGAAGTTCTCGAAATATAGCTTGATGTTTTGGTTATCGATGTTGAGCTGGCTCTCCAGATCGTTCAGCTCGGGATCGTTGAAGATGGCCCACCAGTCGCCGCGAATCTTGGCGTCGGCCGGCTGCGCCACGGTCCAATTGCCATTGTCTGGATTGTTCTGTGATGTGGTGGACGTGTTGGCTGGGGGCGTAGCCGGGGGTGCTTCTTTGAATGCCGGAGGCGGCTGAATCACGGGCGGGTGATAGGCCGGACCCACGTGGCAGCCGGTCACACCCGCGCAAAGAAGCACGCCACCCAAGCAGTTCCGCAATTGGTGTAGACCGAAGCGAGAGACGTCATCGTGGTTTTTTTCCCAGGAAAACCACGCCTCGCGATCCTTGCCAGGCCAAAGTAATTGCGAAACTGCTTCAAGCCAACCGATCTGGATTCGCCGATGTCTCGTTTTCTTCATAAGAAGCTTTCCACCGCACTTACAGTTGAAACTTGCTAAACAGCTCCTTCAGGGTTGGCCGAGAAGGTGTCGTGATGTTGTCCCATGGCCCGCAACCGCAGGCGATCCATGTATAGATAGATGACCGGCGTGGTGTAGAGCGTAAGCATCTGGCTGACGATCAACCCACCCACAATGGTAATGCCCAGCGGGCGCCGCAGCTCCGAACCGGTGCCGGTGCCGAAAGCCAGGGGGATGGCGCCGAAGAGCGCCGCCATGGTGGTCATCATGATGGGCCGGAAGCGCAGCATGCAGGCCTCAAAGATCGCGTCCGTGGTGCTCTTGCCGTGCTCGCGCTCGGCCACCAGGGCAAAGTCGATCATCATGATGGCATTCTTCTTCACCAGCCCGATCAGCAGCACGATGCCGATGATGGAGATGACGTTGAGGTCATTCTTGAAGACCAGCAGCGCCAGCATGGCCCCGACGCTGGCCGGGGGCAGGGTGGAGATGATGGTCAGCGGGTGCACCAGGCTCTCATACAGGATGCCCAGAACGATGTATACCGCCAGCAGAGCCGTGGTCACCAGGATCGGCTCGGTGGCCAGCGACTGCTGATAGGCCTGCAGGGTGCCGGCGAAGAATCCGCGGATGGTCGACGGCATGCCGAGCTTGCTCTGCAGCTGGCTTGATCTCCAGCGTGGCGTCGCTGAGAGACAGGCCAGGAGCCAGATTGAACGACACCGTCACCGAGGGGAACACACCGGTATGGTTCACCTGCAAGGGCGTGGTGCTTGCCCGCGCGGTGCTGACCGCGCTGAGCGGGGTGACGCCATTGCGGTAGCCCGGGGATAGGTGAAGTTGAGCCCGTCGGGAGACTGCCAGTACTGGGGCGCCACCTCCAGCACCACGTAGTACTGGTTCAACTGGGTATAGATCACCGACACTTCCGACTGGCCGAAGGCGTCGTAAAGCGCGGTGTCCAGCGAGGCGGAGGTTAGGCCCAGGCGGGCGGCCGCGGTGCGGTCGTAGGTCAGTTCCTCATCCAGTCCGCCGTTCTGCTGATCGCTGTTCACGTCCTGGAAGCCGGGAAGCGTTCTTCATCTTCGCCAGCAGGATCGGCCCCCACTTGGGCAGGTCCTGCACATTGTCCGCCTGCAGGGTGTATTGGTAGAGCGCATTGCTGCCGTCGGCCGCCGATGCGCAGATCCTGCGCCGCCTGCAGAAAGGCCGAGGCGACGGGCAGGCGGTTCAGCTTGGGCCGCAGGCGGTTGATGACCTGCTCGGCGCGACACCTTGCGCTCATCGAGCGGCTTGAGCGCGACGTAGACAAATCCGCCGTTGCTGGCGCCGTTGCCGCCGGTATAGGCATTCACGTTGGCCACGGCCGGGTCGCCTTAATCACGTTGACCAATGCTTTGACTGAAGCTGTTCATCACCGGGAACGATGCGTCCTGCGGTCCCTGCACCGCCGCCCACCAGGGCGCCCGTGTCCTGCTGCGGGAAGAAGCCCTTGGGTATCTTGATGATCAGCACCACGTTCAGGGCGATGGTCAACAGCAGCACCACCAGCATCAAACCCGAATTGTCCAGCACCCACAGCAGGGAGTGCCGGTAGATGTTCAGCATCCCGTCAAAAAACCTCTCGCTGGCGCGATAGACGGCGTCCATGCTTCTCGCCCGTCGTGCGGCTTGAGCAAGTGGGCGCACATCATCGGCGTGGTGGTTAACGAAATCACCATGGAAACGAGGATGGCCGTGGACAGGGTCACCGCGAACTCGCGGAAGAGCCGGCCGACGATGCCGCCCATCATCAGCAGGGGGATGAATACGGCAATCAGCGACGTGCTCATGGTAAGCACGGTGAAGCCGATCTCCTTGGCGCCCTTGAGCGCGGCCTCGATCGGAGGCATGCCCATTTCCAGATAGCGGGAGATGTTCTCCATGACCACGATGGCGTCATCCACCACGAAGCCGGTGGAGATGGTCAACGCCATCAGGGAGAGATTGTCCAGGCTGTAGCCCAGCAGATACATCACGGCGAAGGTGCCGATCAGAGAGACGGGCACGGCGACGCTGGGAATGAGGGTGGCGCGGGCGTTGCGCAGGAAGAGGAAGACCACCAGGATGACCAGAACCACCGAGATGATCAGCGATGACTCCACGTCATGCAAGGAAGCCTTGATGGTGGTCGTGCGGTCCAGCACGACTGTGGTCTTGATTCCCTGCGGCATCACCGCCTGGAGGAACGGAAGCTGGGCGCGGATGCGATTGTTGGTCTGGATGATGTTGGCGCCCGGCTGGCGGAAGATAATGACCGTCACCGATGGAATGCCGTTCAGGTAGCCGGCGGTGCGAATGTTCTGCGCCGAATCCTGTACGTTGGCGACATCGGAAAGGTGGACGGCGAGTCCATTGTGATAGCCGACGATCAGGGGCCTATATTGATCGGCCTTCGCGAATCTGGTCGTTGGTGATGATGTCCGCTGTCACCGCGCCGTTGGTGATCTGCCCGCGAGCGATATGAGAATTTTGCAGGCTCAGCAGGGATCGCACCGTCGCCATGGTAATTCCGTAACGGTGCAATTGCGGTGGATTGACATCGACGCGGACGGACGGATACGACGCGCCGCCAACGACCACCTGCCCCACGCCCTGAATCTGGGAAAGCTTTTGCTCCATGATGGTCGAGGCGGAGTCATACATTGCCTGCCTGTCGTACTTGTCGGAGGTAAGGCCGATAATCATGATCGGCGAGTCGGCCGGGTTGACCTTGCGATAGCTGGGATTGGACGGGCAGGTTGGCGGGCAGATAGGTACGGGCCGCATTGATGCCCGCCTCCACATCGCGCGCGGCGGCGTCGATATTGCGGCTCAAGTCGAATTGCAGGGTGACGTTGGTGCTTCCCAGCGAGCTCGACGAGGTCATCTCGGTGACGCCGGCGATGTGGCCGAATTGCCGCTCCAGCGGGGTGGCTACCGATGAGGCCATGATCTGCGCGCTGGCCCCGGGCAGGCCGGCCGAGACCGAAATCGTGGGAAAGTCGACCTGCGGCAGCGGGGAAACCGGCAGCACGTTGAAAGCGATGCCCCCGGCAATGGCAATCGCCGCCGTCAGCAGGGTTGTGGCCACCGGCCGGCGAATAAAAGGAGCGGAGAGGTTCATGCTTCACCTGCCGGCTCCGGCTCGGGGCCTCCGGCGGGGCGCCGTGAGCCGGAGAATCTTTGCGCCAGGTTGTCGAAGAAGATGTAGATCACCGGCGTGGTGTAGAGGGTGAGCACCTGGCTCAATAACAGACCGCCCACCATGGCGATGCCCAGCGGCCGGCGAAGCTCGGAGCCGATGCCCGAGCCCACGGCCAGTGGGATTCCGCCCAGCAGCGCGGCCATGGTGGTCATCATGATGGGGCGAAAGCGCAGCAGGCTGGCCTCGTAAATCGCATCGGTCGAGTTCAGGCCTCGTTGCCGCTCGCCCTCCAGGGCGAAGTCGACCATCATGATGCCGTTCTTTTTCACGATGCCGATCAGCAGGATGATGCCGATGATGGCCACCACGCTCAAATTCTGGTGAAACAGAATGAGCGACAGCAGAGCGCCCACTCCGGCCGAAGGCAGAGTGGAAAGGATGGTGATGGGGTGAATGAAGCTTTCGTACAGCACGCCGAGAACGATGTACACCGTGACCAGGGCGGCGAGGATCAGCAGTGCTTCATTATCCAGCGAATTCTCAAAAGCGGCGGCGGTGCCCTGGAAGCCGGTCTGCACGCTGGCCGGGAAATTCATGTCCTTTGGCGGTTTTGTTGATGGCGTCGATGGCCTCGCCCAGCGAAGCATTGGCCGCCAGGTTGAAAGAGACGGTCACCGAAGGGAACTGGCCCTGGTGGTTGATCGACAGCGATTCGGTGCCTGGTTCCATGTGGGTGAAAGCGCCCAGGGGAACGGCGTTGCTGGGGATGGAACTGGTATTGGTGTTGGCGGAACTCGACCCGGTGGTGTTGGTGGTGGTTGCCAGGGCGCCGGCAGGCGGCGTCAGTATTCCGGAGGAGGGGGTGTAGAGAGCGGATTCGGTGGTGGCATTGGATCCGGCCGAGGCCGAGGCGGAGGCAGAGAAGGAGGTGCTGGCCGCCGCGCCGGAGGTCCCCGAGGAAGCGTTGCCCTGGATGTAAATCTTGTTCAGCTTCTGCGGATCGTTGGCGAAGTTCGGCTGCGCCTCCATGATCACGTGGTACTGGTTCAGCTGGGTGTACATGGTGTTGATCTGGCGCTGGCCGAAGGCGTCGTACAGGGTGTTGTCGATGGTGGAGGGCGCGATGCCCAGCCGGGACGCGGAGACCCGGTCGATGGCCAGCGACACCGTCAACCCCCCGGTCTGCTGGTCGGTGGCGACGTCTTCCAGCTGGGGCAGCTTTTGCAGCTTGGCCACGAAGCGGTTGGCCCAGCTATCCAGCTCGTTTACGTCCGGATCTTCCAGGGTGTACTGGTATTGCGTCCGGCTCACCCGGTCATCGACGGTGATGTTCTGCACCGGCTGCATGAACAGCTTGATGCCGTTGACCTGGGCCAGGCTGTTGTTCAGGCGGCGAATCACGTCGGAGGCGCTGAGATCGCGCTGGTCGAGCGGCTTCAGATTGATCGACATGCGTCCGCTGTTCAGCGTGGTGTTGGTGCCGTCGGCCCCGATGAACGAGGAGAGGCTTTCGACCGCCGGATCCTTAAGAATGACTTTGGCCAGCTCCTGCTGCGCCTTGGCCATGGCGGTAAAGGAGATGGAGGCGGGCGCCTGCGAGATGCCCTGGATCACGCCGGTGTCCTGCACCGGAAAGAAGCCTTTGGGAATGATGATGTAGAGAAAAATGGTAAGCACCAGCGTGCCCAGGGCAACCAGCAGGGTGAGCGCCTGGAAGCGCAGGACCACCTTGAGCGTGCGGCCATAAAAGGCGATCATGCTCTCGAAGACACGTTCCGACGCCTGATAGAAGCGTCCCTGCGTGGCCTGCGGGTTGTGGCGCAGAATGCGCGAGCACATCATCGGCGTCAGGGTCAGCGAAACCACGGCGGAGATGATGATGGTGACGGCCAGGGTCACGGCGAACTCGCGGAAGAGGCGGCCCACCACATCGCCCATGAAGAGCAGGGGGATGAGCACGGCGATCAGCGAGACGGTCAGCGAAACAATGGTGAAGCCGATCTGCTCCGCGCCTACCAAGCGCCGCCTGCATGGGCGTATAGCCCTCTTCCAGATAACGGGAGATGTTCTCGATCATGACGATGGCGTCGTCCACCACGAAGCCGGTGGAGATGGTGAGCGCCATCAGGGAGAGGTTGTCGAGGCTATAGCCGAGGCGCATACATGGCCGCGAAGGTGCCGACGATCGAGAGCGGCACGGCGACGCTGGGAATGATGGTGGCGTACAGATTGCGCAGGAAGAGAAAGATCACCATCACCACCAGGGCGATGGTCAACATCAATTCGAATTCGACGTCGGCGACCGAGGCCTTGATGTCGGTGGTCAAGTCGGTAAGGGTAGTGACGTCGATGCCCGACGGCAGATTGGCCTGCAATTGCGGCAGCAGCAACTGGATACTCTTGACCACGCTGATGGTGTTGGCGCCGGGCTGGCGCTGCACGTTGAGAATCACCGCCGGCGTCTGGTTCATCCAGGCCGCTTGCTTGGTGTTCTCCACCCCATCCACGATGTTGGCGACGTCGTGCAGAAAGACGGGAGCATTGTTGCGGTAGGCGACGACGACATTCTTGTAGTCGGCGCTGGTGATCAGCTGATCGTTGGCGTCGATCTGGTAATCCTGGCGGGGACCGTCAAAGTTGCCTTTGGCCTGGTTGACGCTGGCCGAGACCAGGGCGGTTCGCACCGCTTCCAGGTCGATTCCGTAGGACTGCAGCTGGGCCGGGTTCACCTGGATGCGCACGGCCGGCTTCTGGCCGCCGCTGATGCTGACCAGGCCCACCCCGTTGAGCTGGGAGATCTTGGGCGCCAGGCGGGTGTCGACCTAGTTCTCCACCTGCGACAGGGGCATGGTCTTGGAGGTGATCCCCAGGGTCAGAACGGGCGCGTCGGCCGGGTTGGTCTTGCTGTAAATCGGAGGCGCGGGCAGGTCGGCGGGCAGGAAGCTTTGTGCGGCGTTGATCGCCGATTGCACCTCTTCCTCCGCGATATCGATGTTGAGCGCGAGGTTGAACTGCAGCACCACCACCGAGGTGGCCCCGGAGCTGGTGGAGGTCATCTGGCTCAGGCCCTGCATTTCGCCGAATTGCCGTTCCAGCGGGGCGGTCACGGTGGTGGCTACTACGTCCGGACTGGCTCCGGGATAGAAGGTGAGTACCTGAATGGTCGGGTAGTCGACCTCAGGCAGGGCAGAGACCGGCAACTGCGTGTAGGCGACGATGCCTACAAGCATGATCGCGGCCATCAGCAACGAGGTTGCGACCGGCCGCAGAATAAATGGGCGAGACGGACTCACGGGGCATCGCTCTCATTATTCGAGGGCAGAAGCACCTGTTTGGAGATGGTGACCTTGGAGCCGTCCTGCAGCTTCTCGAAGCTGCTGTCGGCGACCACATCTCCGGCGTTGAGCCCTTGCACCTCAGTCACGCTGGCCTCGCTGACGCCCGGCTTGATGTTATGAATATGCGCGACGTTGTTTTGAATCAGGAACACAAAAGACTCGTCGCCGTTGTGCTGGATCGCCGAGGAGGGGATCAGGACCACGTTTTCCAGTGTTTGCAGCAGCAGACGGGCATTCACGAACTGGTTGGGAAAGAGCGCGTTGTCTTTGTTGTCGAAGACGGCGCGCAGTTTCAACGTTCCGGTCGTGGTGTCGATCTGGTTATCGGTCGCTTCGAGCTTTCCGGAGGCGATGTTGGACTGGTTGGAGCGGTCCAGAGCGTCGACAGTGAGCGGCTTGCCCTTGTGCATCTGCTGTTGCAGTTCGCTCACATTGTCTTCCGGAATGGTGAAGACCACGGTGATGGGCTGCAATTGGGTGACCACGGCCAGGGGCGTGGTGCTCGAGGCCACGGCGAGGTTTCCCGGATCGACCAGGCGGAGACCGACGCGGCCGTTAATGGGCGAGGTGATGTTGGTGAAAGCCAGTTGCACCTGGTCGAACTGCAGGGTCCCCTGGTCCGCTTTGACGGTGCCCTGGTCCTGCAGGACGAGCTTTTCCTGGTCGTCCAGGGTCTGTTTCGGTATGGCGTTGCGCGCCCAGGCATCCTGGTAGCGCTTAAGGTCCATTTCGGCCTGGGCCAGCAGGTTGGTGTCCCGGTCCAAGTTCCCCTGGGCGGTGAGCACGTTGGCCTGGAAGGGACGGGGATCGATCTGAATCAGGGTCTGGCCCCGGCGGACCAATTGACCTTCACGGTAGCGAACCTGGCTGATGACGCCGGTTACCTGGCTGATAAGGGTGGTGGTATAGACCGGGGTGACGGTGCCGATGGCGTCCAGGTAGACACCGATGTTGCCTTTTTTCGCGGTTCTGACGTTCAGGGTGACGGTGCCGCCCGCCGGCGCCTCGCCGGCCGCCGCCACCGGCCGCCGCCGGGGCCTGCCGGCGGTGCATGACCCACCAGAAGAGCAGGCCGAACAGGCCCAGGATGACCACCCAGACCAGGATGCGAATCCCCCTGGAACGACGCGGCGGAGGAGTTGGTGGTCGGGCCCGATGTGCGGTTCGGTAGCGCGCGGCTCCGGTTTCTCTTGCCTGTCTCGGGTGTCGCGAATGTCGTCTTGCATCAGTTAACCTGGTGTCCTCTTTCCTGGTGTTGCTGCCTCCCGCTTGCGTTATCGACGGCGGAAGGAGTGGCCTCTACTCGCGTCGGTTTGCCGGCGAGCAAGGCCGGGCAAGAGCAATTCATTGGGCGGGCGACTGCACACCCCACAGTGAACCGGGGCAGGCGGGGCAGATGTTGTCAAAATCGTTCATGGCATAGCCAACCAAGGAAGCTGATCCGTACTCAACCGTGCGACCAACCCCTGAAGAGCCCCCTGCCTGGAGGCGGAAAGCCTGAATATTCTCTGGCACGATCAAAGGATTAGACGGTCCACCCGCGTCGTGAGACGCACGCCCAATTTCCTGTACGTTGCTCTGGTTAGGTCTGCGTATGCGGCTTTCTTCACGGAAAGCCGCACAGGGCATTGGTTCCAATACGCTCCACAGGAAATCAGGGTAATCGACCTTCCTTGTGCTCTGTGATGAGGATAACGCAGGCCGCGTCTCCCGGAAAATTCAAAGATGATCGATATCTTACTTTGCGGTGGGTTATTTCTTGCCTGCGGGCGCCGCTAGGGCAGCCTTCTTCTGGCTCTTCACTTTGGCCCAACGCTTGCGCTGAGCGTCGGCGATGGCCTTGCGAGCCTTGGCGCTCAGTTTCCTGCGGGGCTTCTTATGGGTAACAGCGGCGGTGGGGGATTTGCGGAGAGGGGCGCTCTCCGCCAGGATGGCGCGTGCCTGGCGAAGCCTCTCGATCTCTTCATCGATGGCGTTCAGGATTTGGTCGTTCACGTTCGTTCCTTTCGCTCCATGGCAAGAATAACAGGTTAGCCGGCAACGACTGCCGGTGACGCCGCTCGGCTCAGGTGCGTTCCTCTTTTCGCGGTAAACGAATTTGACTGAAATGGACCAAACACCAGTTCCCGGTCGCGGCTATTCCACGGATCGTCAAGCCTGGGCAAAAGCGCTGAAGATCCATGCATAGCTCGCATGCTAGCAATGTGTATTTGTCACCATTGTTGTTACATTAGAGGTGTTACCCGAACGTCACCAGTTGGGGTGATTACCCTTGTGCGGCGCAGTAATGGCGCTTAAGTGACACCGCTCGTTCGCTGCGCTACACGTTTCGTAAGCTGGCGGTTTTTCCAATCTCGATTAATCTCACTCATGTAGTCAGTTGCGGTGACGCGAGGGAGAACATGAAGGGCTATACCAAGGTAGTGAAGATGGCAATGCTGGCGGCGGCGAGTGCGGTGTTGGCGGCCGGTTGCGCCGATTCCAGAGTGGCGAGCAAATCGAGTCTTGCCGACGCACTCAACCACGATTATTCGGCTAGTCAAGACTGTCTTTTCACCAAGCCGATGCCTTTTCCTTATCAAGTGTCGGTGAATGACAAGCTGCTGTCGGAGACGCGGCACCGCCTGGATGCGCTGGCCGAGGCTGGGTTGCTGGAGCGGGAACAGACCGCTGAGGGTGCGGATACCATCAACCGCTATGTATTGACCGCCGCGGGCAGCCGGACCGAAGGTGCGGGCCGCTTCTGCTACGGACGCCGCCAGATCACCAGCGTGGAGAACTTCACAGCGCCGGTCGATTACGATGGCAAGTCGCTGACCAAAGTGGAATACCACTTTGTGCTCAAGAACCCGCCCAGCTGGGCCAAGAAGGATGAAGTGCGTAACGCCTTTCCCATGGTAGCTAAGTCCATGTCGGACGAGCCGGTCGATGAGGCCACGCTGATGCTGACGCACGATGGCTGGGTTTTAACCTACTAACCACCTCCCTAAGCATTTTCACTTCTTGGCTGCTTGGGGGAAGGGCAACAAGAGGCGGCTTTTCAAGGGGGAAAGCCGCCTCTGGAGCGGTTGCTCTGCAAGCGCCAGAAGTGAAAATGCTATAACGCCCATATCTGGCACGCTTTCTGGTGGCAGATATGGGCTCTTTTTTCGGGGTGCAGTTGTGGTCGACCAGAGTGGCAGGGACCTGCGGTTTCACTTCTAATTGCTTAGCAAAATTCTCAGGTCGCGCAGGTTGTTGTGCGTCGGGCCAGTGACCAGCGTGTCGCCCAGCGCGGTGAAAAGCGGGTACGCGTCGAAGCGAGCAAGGGCGGAAGCCGCATCCAATCCCAGAGCTTGTGCCCGGCCCACGGTAGTCGTATCAGCAATGGCGCCGGCAGCGTCGCTGGTGCCATCGATGCCATCGCTGCCGGCGCTCAGCACGACTACGGGCGAGGCCGCCCCGGCCAGCAGCAAGGGCACAGGCCAACGCGAATTGCTGGTTGCGGCCTCCGGCGCCGTGCTCGCGTCCCAGGCGCACTGTCACTTCGCCGCCCGATAGGAGACACAGCTTGCCATGCTCACGCCGCAGTTGTCGAAAGCGCTCGAGCAGATAGCGAGCCGCATCGGCGTAATCCCAATCGTCACAGCTGTTGTCGATCACTACTTCATAACCTAAGCTTCATCGCCGTCTGTTTGGGCAGCGGCGATCAGGTCGTCGCTGGAGAGCAGGGTTTCGACTGGCGCGTCGGGCAGCGCCGGCGTCTCGGGGAGATCAGGAGCATCGAAGAAGGCCCGCACCGCCGGGGTGAAGCGCTCGCGCAGATGGTAGCGCTCGATGATCTCGCGGCACTCCGCCACTGTCGACGAGTCGGGAAGCGTGGGACCGGAGGCCAACGCATCCAGATAGCGCGGCGCTACGTCCGATAGCAGCAAGGAGAGTCTGCCTGCGCGGCCTGCGGCGGCCGCCAGGCGTCCACCCTTAACCGCGGAGAAGTGTTTGCGCACGGTGTTGATCTCGGCGATGGTTGCCCCTGAACCCACCAGCGCCTGGTAGAGGGCGCGCGTCTCCTCGAGCGAGATGCGCTCGTCCAACGGCAGCTCGACCATGGCGGAGCCGCCGCCGCTAATCAGGAAAAAGACGAAGTCCCGCTCGCCCATCTGGCGCAATAACCGTAGCGCCGCGCGGGCGGAGGCGAAGGAATCCTCATTGGGCAAGGGATGGCCGCCGGTGTAGTACTCCACTCCAGCCTCCCGATTGGAGGGCAGCACCGGCCCGCAGCACACGCCGCCGTCCAGAGGCTTCGGCAGACGGGCGCGCAGTGCTTCCAGCATGGGCAGAGCCGCCTTGCCCAGGGCCACGGCGTAGATCCGCTGGTACTCGGCAAAGGGAAACGCGGTGGGAAAGCGGCGGTCGAAGGCCGCGGCAATGCTCGAGGAATCGAGCGCCTGGTGAAAGATGCTGCGCGCTTCGGTCATGCATGGTGCGCAGTGCTTCCGTCATTTCGCCAGTCTCCGGGGGCAGAAAGTTGGCTTCGAGCCAGGCGGTGAGAGCCTGCTGCATCTGCTCCAATTTGCCGGCGAAGAAATGATCCGCTCCTGGGACCATGACCAGATCGGCCGGTGGCGCCGCGCCGGCCACCACGGCTTCCACCCCAGCCTGGGGCCCGTACTCATCAGCGTCGCCGCTGATAAAGAGCTTGGGCTTGGCGCAGCCGGAGAGAAAGCTGTAGTGATACTCGCGTCCCCCGGCTTTCACGGGAAGCCCGAGCGCCACAATGCCCTTGACCCGCTCATCACCGCAGCAGGCGCGCAAACCAACGCTGGAGCCGAAGGAGAAGCCGGCGAAGAGCACAGGCAGGTGGTACTCCCGTTCCAGCCAGTCGAGCGCGGCGCGCACATCGCCCACCTCGCCGCGGCCGTTGTCGTGCGTGCCCTCGCTCAAGCCGGCGCCGCGAAAATTGAAGCGCAGCACCGGCAGCCCATAAGCCTGGAAGGCCTTCATGGCGTGATAGACGACCTTGTTGTGCATGGTTCCGCCGAAGAGCGGGTGAGGATGGCAAACCATGGCCGCGTAGGGGGCATCGGGCCGCCCCATATTCAGCAGAGCTTCGAGCCGGCCGTCCGGGCCGCGCAGATCGTCGACGCTGCGCAGCAACCCGGGGCTGGACGTGGTGGGGTTCTGATGCATCGCTTGTATCCTAAAGGATCGCCGGGGAAGCATGACTGCGACGCCGCTCAGGTATCCTGAAAAACGATGACTCCCCTTGATCCGATTGCCCTGACCCGCCGGCTGGTGGATATCGAATCTGTTACCTACAACGAGGGGGCGGTGGGCGTGTATCTCGACAGCTTCCTGCGCGAGCGGGGCTTTGCCGTGGAACGGACGGCGGTGGCCCAGCCGCCCAACAGCCGCTACACCGGGGAACGCTTCAATGTGTATGCCGGCAGCGGAGAGCGGCCGGATGTGGTGCTATCCACGCACATGGATACCGTGCCACCCTTTTTCCCCAGCAGCGAGGATGACCTTTACCTCTACGGCCGGGGCTCCTGCGACGCCAAGGGCATTATTGCCGCGCAAGTGGCGGCCGCGGAGCGGCTGCGCGAGGCCGGGGTAGCGGCCGCGCTGCTGTTCGTGGTGGGCGAGGAGCGCGATTCCGCGGGAGCGCGAGAGGCCAATCTGCATCCCAAGGGAAGCCGTTTTCTGATCAACGGCGAGCCTACCGACAACCGGCTGGCCTTAGCCTCCAAAGGGGTGCTGCGGGTAGAGGTCAGGGCCCATGGCACCATGGCCCATTCCGCCTATCCGGAATTGGGCGATAGCGCGGTGCACAAGCTGGTGCAGGTCCTCGAGCGGCTGCGGACCTTGCCGTTGCCCAGCGTGGATGGGGTGGGCCCCAGCACCTTGAACATCGGCGTCATCGAGGGGGGCCGGGCTCCGAATGTGATCGCCGATGCCGCGACCGCCCAGGTGCTGATCCGCCTGGTAGGCCCTTCGGAGGAGACCCGCAAGGCGGTGGAGCAGGCGGCCGCCGGCCTGGCCGAGGTGGAGTTTACCCTGGAAATTCCCTTCATCCGCATGCGCCAGATAGAGGGGCTGGACACCATGGTGGCGGCCTTCACCACCGATATTCCCGCGCTCGACCAGTGGGGTGAGCCGCTGCTGTTGGGGCCGGGCTCCATCCATGTGGCGCACACGCCGTTTGAGAAGATTGCCAAGCGCGAACTGCTGGAGGCGGTGGACCTGTACTTCGAAGTGGCGCAGCGGCTCGCGCTTTCCGTGTAGATCATGGGACGATGACATTTGCCTGGCGGACGCGGCTGAAGTACGGAGTGCTGGCTGGTCTGGCAGGTTGGTTGGCAGGCTGGCTGGCCACTATCCCCTTCGTGGTTGGGCTTGCCTGGCGCTATGTCGATGCCCACGCCAGCCAGCTGCCCGAGTCCCTAGCCAAAGGATTGGTGGTGTGGGGGGCCTTCAGCCTCTTCATGGCGATGGCAGGTTTCGTGCCCCTGGCGCTGCCGCTGTTCCTCTGCGTCTCTCCACGCTGGATCGTGCGCCGGCGCCGCTTTCTGATCCCCGGAGTGACGCTGGCCTTGACCCTGGCGCTCTTCTACCGCATGGGCCTGTGGAACGGCTATTACTTCCAGCACCCGCGGATTCTTTATACTTCTTCATCAGCGCGCCCAATGTGTTCATCATTACCTTCGCCCTGGTGATGATGTGGGTGTATACCGTGCTGGCGAAACGACGGCTCTCCGCACCCGCCGTACCTGCTGATGCCGCATAGGGATCCTAGGTAGACTTGGGAGAGATGACAGAGCCTACCAACTCCCTCGCCGAAGCCTCCTCTTCGTATCTCCGCTCCGCCATGCACCAGCCGGTCCAGTGGCATGAATGGGGGGCCGAAGCCTTTGCCCGCGCAGCCGGGGAAGACAAGCCCATCCTGCTGGATATCGGGGCCGTGTGGTGCCACTGGTGTCACGTGATGGACCGCGAGAGCTACGAGGATCCCGGGCTGGCCGCGGTCATCAACGAAAACTTTATCGCGGTCAAGGTCGACCGCGACGAGCGTCCGGATGTGGATACGCGCTACCAGGCCGCGGTCGCCGCCATTAGCGGGCAGAACGGATGGCCCCTGACCGCGGTGTTGACCCCCCAGGGCCAGCCGTTTTTCGGGGGAACATATTTTCCCCGCGACGACCGCTATGGGCGGCCCGGCTTCGAGCGTGTGCTGCGCAGCATGGTGGACGCGTGGAAGACGCGCCGCGACGAGGTGTTGGAATCGGCCGGCAGCGTGGTCGCGGCGATCGAATACAACGAGAACTTTGCCGGCCGCTCAGACACCCTGAGCATGAGCATCGTGGACAAGATGGTGGACTCGGCGCTGGAGAAGTTCGATCGCCACCACGGGGGCTTCGGTGCCCAGCCCAAGTTTGCCCATCCCTCGGCCATCGATCTGCTGCTGGATGTTTCGGGACGTACCGGCAACGAGGCGGCCAGGGAGGCGGCCGTGGTGACGCTCGAGAAGATGGCGCTGGGCGGCGTCTACGATCACCTGGGCGGGGGCTTCCATCGCTACTCCGTCGATGAAGCGTGGGTGGTGCCGCACTTTGAAAAGATGCTGTATGACAACGCCGAGCTGCTGAAGAACTACGTGCATGCCTTTCAAAGCTACGTTGGGGTGGAGTCGGCGCGCGTGGCCAAAGACATCATCCGCTGGATGGACACGTGGCTTACGGACCGTGAGCGGGGCGGCTTCTACGCCTCGCAGGATGCGGATATCGACCTGGACGACGATGGAGACTACTTCACCTGGACCAAGGCCGAAGCTGCCGCGGTGCTCACGCCGGAGGAGATGGAGATTGCCGCCGCCTACTACGACATCGGCGACCTGGGGGACATGCACCACAATCCCGCCAAGAACGTGCTCCATGTGAAGCAGACGCTGGACGCCGTGGCGGCCCGCGCGGGTAAGTCGCGCGAGGAGGCGCAGGCGCTGCTGGGTA
Organism: uncultured Acidobacteriaceae bacterium; assembly: GCA_963746595.1. GTDB lineage: Bacteria > Acidobacteriota > Terriglobia > Terriglobales > Acidobacteriaceae > PALSA-350. Next base: position 754,767 of record CAVVBS010000015.1, on the reverse strand, counting down.
GAGCCCACGCGCGGCTATATGCGGCGCGTGGAGAGCGGCCCACGCCGTTCATCGATACCACGGTTTACACCAACTGGAATGCCCTCGCGGTCTCTGCCTACTTTGAGGCGGCGCAGGTGCTGCGTCTGCCTGAAGTAAAAGCCTTTGCGGTGTTGACCCTGGACCGGCTGTTGGGTGAGGGCCTCCATCCCGAGCGCGGCCTGGCCCACGTGATTTCCTACACCGCGAGCACGTCGACCGGGACGAAATGGGTGGCGGGCATGCTGGACGATTACGCCTTTCTCACCCATGCCTGCCTGGATGGCTGGCTGGCGACCGGCTCGGCGAAGTATTACCGCGCGGCGCTGGACTTGGCTGAGCGCATGGTTGCGGAGTTCTACGACACTGTCGGCGGGGGCTTTTTCGATGCCAAGGCCAAGGGTCCAGAGCTGCTGGGCGTGCTGACGGCACGGCGTAAGCCGCTGCAGGATTCGCCCACACCGGCGGGAAACCCGGCCGCCGCGGGGGCGCTTCTGCGCCTGGAGGCGCTGAATGGGCGGGCCGATCTACGGGAAAAAGCGGAGGACACGCTGGAGGCCTTTGCCGGCGTGGTGACCCACTTCGGGCTCTACGCGGGAACCTATGGCTTGGCCCTTGAGCGGCTGCTGCTGCCGCCGGTGCAGGTGGTGGTCATTGGAGAAGACGGCGCCGCCGATGAACTGGAGGCGGCGGCCATCATGGGCTACGCGGTGAACAAGAGCGTGATCCGTTTGACCCGGGCGCAGGTCACGGCAAGAACTGCCGCCCGTGCTGGCCGAAACGCTGCCCCTGCTTCCGGACCTCAAGGCGGCGCACAGCTTCGCCGTGGTTTGCCGGGGAACCTCCTGCCTTCCGCCGACCACCAGCCCGGAGCAGCTGCTGGCTTTGCTGCAGGGTTAGGAAGGCCCGTTCAGGCACTCGTCCGGCAATAGTCAAGGCGTATATGTTACGGAGGTGGTTACTAATCTGTTGAACGTACTAGGAGCTTCGGATGATTGTCTTGCAACCATCTTGCAACAGTTTGTTGCAGCTCATTCGCAACCTTGATGGCTTGTTCAAGATCCTGTTGCGAAACATTTCCGGCTGCATCGTAGCTCGCCACATTCCTCTTCTTCGAGAAGACCAGCAGCTTCTGAATCAGTTTGGGATCGGCTTTGACCGTGAATTCCAGGGATTCAACAATCTTCTGATGATGCCCTACTTGCACTCTGGTTCGATAGCCGCTCGCTCGCAGTGCGGTATTGGCTAGTGCGAGCGCGGCGCCGAAGGCTGCCTGAAAGCGGCGATCGTCGGAAATGGCGTCTACTTTCGCGTCCCTAAGATCGCGCGCGACTATACCAAACAAGCTTGTGATTTCCTCCGGGCTGGTTGGTTCTGCTTTGAGCCAACCGTATTCAACCCATTTTTCCAAGCTCATTTTCGTCTCCAATGAGAAGCACCTTTTCGCCTCGCATCACCGACTTCAAGAAATGGTTTCCGGCCTTCAACTTGGACTTGAACTCTCTCAAAGAGAAGACAGTCGGATTGATCGGGCGTCCGAGGTCGCGCTCGGCGGAAGCCAAATGCGTCAGTAGCTCATCCAGGCTAACGTCGCCGATGACCATAAGATCCACATCGCTGACGGCATTCTCATCGCCCCGCGCCATCGACCCATAGACCAAAGCGAAGGCGATTTTCTTTGCGAGGGGCGCGAGTGCGGAACGAAGGATATGAAAGACGCCTGCGGTCTTGGCGATTAAAGAATGGAGTTCTGCGAATGCAGGATGATCCCGGTTTGCTTGATAGAAGACCTGCATCCCAGTGGCGGATCGCTCGATCAACCCAATTTGAGAGAGCGTCTCCAACTCCCGTTGCACGGTTCCAACGCTGGTACCTACCTGACGCGCGATCTGACGCGTAAAGAAGGCCTGGTCAGGCATACCGTATAGGAGCGCCAAAATGCGGCCTCGGGTCTGTCCGAACAGGAGATCTCCTAGCGCGCTGGTCTCCGTTCTCACAATGAGAACAATTGTACTCCTTTTGAGAACAGAGCCACACCTCGCGATGTTTATGTGGCCACAGTAATTGCGAAATTGCGCTCGATGCCCTGAGGTTACTCTCCGGTAAAGGGATTGATCTCGTTGGGCTTAGCCGTCGTGGGGTCGGGGGCTGGCGCCGCCTCGCCCTCAGACTTCGCTGCTTGCGGGGAGCCGCTGAGCACGCGATAGGGGCTGCCCGGGCAGTATGTGGTGCTCCTCCAGCGCCAGGCGGATACGGCGCTGCATCTCGCGCATGGCATCAAATTGCTTGCGCGGAAGGGTCCTGATCTGGATGGGATAGATGACCTCGGTTCCCTTGATGGAGTCCACACCGAAGACCTGCGGATCGGCGACGAAAACATCCTTGAAGGCCGGTTCGTTGCGCACTTCCAGGGCGATCGTCTTCAACAGCGGGATCACCTGGTCGGGATTGGCGGAGAAGTCGACCGAGACGTTCAGCGTGGCGACGGAGTAGTCGCGGCTTTGGTTGGCCACATTGGTGATCTGGCTGTTGGGAATGATGTAGAGCGTGCCGTCAAAGCCGCGCAGCGTGGTATGGCGCAGGGTCATGGTATCGACCGTACCGGTCATGCCCGCCAGGGTGACGACGTCGCCGACGTTGTACTGATCCTCAATCAAAATCAGGATGCCGTTGAGCACGTCTTTTACAATGGTTTGTGCCGCCAGGCCGATAGCCACGCCCGCGACCCCCGCGCTGGCCAAAAGCGGTCCCAGGTTGAAATGCAGAACATTCTCCATGATCTGCAAAATGGCCAGCAGCGCTACGATGACGATGCCGGTAGCGCGGATGACCGTAGCCAGCGTGCGCAACTGGGCGCCGCGCACGACTCCCAGCGTGTCGCGGCGTTCGGCGACTTTCATCACCCGGCCGGTGATGAAGTTGACCACCAGGATGAGCGCCCAGGCATAGAGGGCGATAAAGATCAATTTGGGCAGGCCGGCGCGGAGGAATTCCTGCACATCGGAGAGCCATTCCTGGTTCAGACCGCGAAGAAACGAAGGTGCTGGCTCGAGCCGGTCGAAGAGGGAGACGAGGGAGAAAAGGGAGGCGTACACTGGCACCCTATGATGGTACTTGAGCGGTGGATGGTTGCGGTCATCCTGGGTGTGGGGCTGGTTTCGACGGCGGGCGCTGCCCCCGGCCAGTCGCCCTCCGCCAAGAGCCAGACAGCGCAGCCGAAAGCGACCGCACCTCCGCCGGATCAGGCAAAATCAGACCAAACTACGGCGGATCAAGCAGCGTCCGACCAGCCTACAGTGGATCAGACTCCCGCGGATCAGGCAGCGTCAGACAAGCCCATCGAGGATGAGACTCCTGCAGACCAGGCAGCGGCGGACAAGCCTATCGAGGATGAGACTCCTGCGGATCAGGCAACGGCGGACAAGCCCGTCGCGGATGAGACAACGGCAGATCAAGCAACGCCAGACAAGCCTGCGGCGGATCAGACTCCTGCAGATCAAGCAGCGTCAGACAAGCCCGTCGCGGATGAGACTCCTGCAGATCAAGCAGCGTCAGACAAGCCGGTCGCGGATGAGACGCCTGCAGATCAGGCAGCGTCAGACAAGCCTGCAGTGGACCAGACTCATGCGGATCAGGCAACGTCGGACAAGCCCGCGGCGGATCAGACTACGGCAGCTCAGGCCAAGCCTGTGCCGGCCAAGCCTGTACCAGACAAGCCTGCGGCGGATCAAGCTAAGGCGGCCTGCGCCGCCCCCGCCCGGTACCCCTGAGGAGCAACAACTTCGGAAAGACTCAGCCCACCTGCTGCAGTTGGTCCAGGAGTTGAAAGCTGAGGTAGAAAAAGCCGGAAACAACACGTTGTCGTTGGCCGCCCTGCGCAAGGCCGACGAGATCCAGAAACTGAGCAAGAGCCTCAAGGAAAGAATGAAAGAATGGGGGCTAGTCTCTCAAGGCAAAGGACAGTGAGGGCCAAGTGAGCGATTTATCGCGAACCCGGTTGGGGGCAGTGATCGTGATCCTGGTGGGAGCTTTGGCGGTGGCGGCCCACCTGGGGATGGCGCACGCGCAGTTTGCGCCGATCACCACGCAGCTTCCGCAAACGAGTACCGATTGGAAATTCAAGCCGCGGTATACCGGAGAACGAGCCTTACGCGACCCGGGAAATACAAGAGCGGCAGTTGAAGCGGCTGCGGCAAGAGCATCAGCAAGAGCTGATCGACGACACCGCCCGCCTGGTGAGTCTGGCAACCGCCTTGAAGGCAGAAGTGGACAAGGGAACCCAACCCACCACCTTGCCGACGGATGCGCTGAAGCAGGCGGACGAGATCAGCAAGCTGGCCAAGAGGGTCAGCGAACGCATCAAGACCCAATAGGGTGGAACCCCACGGTTATGAAGCTTACCGGCTGGACACCTAAGTCCCTGGTCGCCTTACGCGACTACAGCGGCAAAAAATTCGCGGCCGACCTGGCAGCCGGCGTCACCGTGGGGCTGGTCGCCTTGCCGCTCTCGATGGCGTTTGCCATCGCCTCCGGGGCGCCGCCAGAGGCCGGTCTCTATACCGCGGTGGTCGCCGGGTTCGCCATTTCCGCCCTGGGCGGCTCGCGTAACCAGATCGGCGGCCCCACCGGCGCGTTTGTCGTAATCATCTCCGGCATTCTGGCGCGCTATGGCTTCAATGGCCTGTTGATCTGCACCATCATGGCCGGCGTTCTGCTTATCCTGCTGGGAGCCACCGGCCTGGGTGCGGCGGTCAAGTTCATCCCTCGTCCGGTGATCGTGGGCTTTACCAATGGCATCGCCATCCTCATCGCCAGTACCCAGATCAAGGACTTTTTCGGATTGCGCACCGGGCCGGTGCCAGGGGATTTTGTGGGGCGCATGCGGGTGGTGCTGGGGAATGCCCATACCATCTCGCTGACCACCACGCTGCTGGCCGGCGCCTCGCTGCTGCTGATCGTGGTGACCATCCGCTTGCTGCCGCGCGTGCCCGGCTACATCGTGGCCCTGGTCGCGGCTACCGTCGCGGTCTACTTCCTGCACCTGCCGGTGGAGACCGTGGGCACGCGCTTCGGGGGTATCCCTTCCGGCTTTCCTCGCTTCCATGTTCCGGTCTTCGAATACAGCACAGTCAGGATGCTGATCTCCCCCGCCATCACCGTTGCGCTGCTGGGAGCCATCGAGTCATTGATGTCCGCGGTGGTTGCAGATCGCATGAGCGGCGATCAGCACAATCCTAATGTCGAACTCACGGCGCAGGGCATCGCCAATATCCTGTCCCCACTCTTCGGAGGCCTGCCCGCCACCGGCGCCATTGCCCGCACCGCGACCAGCATACGCTGCGGAGCGGTGAGCCCGGTGGCCGGCATGGTCCACTCCCTTACGGTGCTCGCGGTGCTGCTCTTCGCCGCTGGACTGGCCAAGTTCATTCCCCTGGCAGCACTCTCCGCCATCCTGATGGTGGTCTGCTACAACATGGGCGAGTGGCATGAGATACCGCAGATCCTGAAGCTCTCCAAACTGGAGATTGGGGTATGGTTGACGACCCTGCTGCTGACCGTCTTCGCCGACCTTACGGTCGCCGTAGAGGGTGGCATGATTCTGGCGGCGCTGGTCTTCATCCGCAAGGTGACGCTCACCACCACTGTGACCCGGGTGACCGAAGATGATGTGGAAGACGGACGCGTGCATGTGCTGCAGGGCAAGGACATCCCACCGTTCGTGGCGATTTATCGGATCCATGGACCATTCCTCTTCGGCGCCACGGAGAAGATCGACGAGATTCGCCGCGAGCTGCCCACGCTGCCGCCGATCGTGGTGCTGCGCTTGCGCAATATGACGGCCATTGATTCGACCGGGCTGCAGGCACTGGAACGGCTGGCTCTCGAGGTGCGCGGTTCGGGGCGAACCTTGCTCTTGTGCGGTGCGCGGGAGCAGCCCGCGCGCTTGATGGCGCAGACTGTGTTTGCGCAGCATGTAGGTAAGGAAAATATCTGTGCTCACGTAACCGCGGCCCTGGTGCGCGCCCATGCCATTCACGACCAGGCGGCCAACGGAGTGCTTTCTATCTAGACATGCAGAAAATCTATCTCGGCGTTGACGTGGGTGGTACCAAGACCGCGGTCGTGCTCTCTGCGCGTCCTCCGGAAACTTTGGGACGCGTGGAGTTCGCAACCATGCCGGAGCGGGGGCCGCAGCATGCTCTCGATCACATCGTGGAATCCGCGCGCAGCTTGCTGGCGCAGCACGGCCTGGGCGAGGAATCGATCGCGGCCATCGGCGTTAGCTGTGGCAGCCCGCTTGATCGGGTGAAAGGAATTGTCCAGGCGCCGCCTAATCTCCCTACTTGGGTGGATGTGCCTATCTGCCGCTTGCTGGGCGAGGCTTTCCACACCACTTGCCGCCTGGAGAACGATGCCAATGCGGGCGCGGTGGCGGAACATCGATTCGGCGCCGGCATGGGCAGCGAGCACATGGTTTTTCTTACCCTGGGTACGGGCCTGGGTGCGGGCATCATCGCCGCCGGCAGCTTGTACCTGGGAGCGAATGGGGATGCGGGCGAGATAGGTCACGTGCGGCTCAGCCCGACGGGACCGGTCGGCTACCACAAGGCGGGGTCTATCGAAGGCTGGGCCAGCGGCGGCGGCATCGCGCAACTCGCCGTGCGCATGTTGGCGCAGGCGGAAAAGCGCGGCCGCTCCAGCGTGTTGCACGCGCAGATGGCTAAGGGTGGGTTGACGGCGCGCGACGTGGGCCAAGCGGCGCAGGCGGGCGATGCGGTTGCGCTTAGCATTCTGCGCAGCTCCGGAACGCGGCTGGGCCAGGCGCTTGCCATGTTGATCGATGTGCTGAACCCGCAGCGCATTGTGCTCGGAGGATTGGCTTGGCGCATGGGCGAGAACTTGCTCGCACCCATGCGCAGAACAATCGAACGGGAGGCCTTGCCGCAAACGTTGCGCGCCTGTGAGATTGTTCCCGCTGCCTTAGGAGAGCAGATCGGCGATGTGTCCGCACTCTGTGTAGCGATGGGCCTGGAAGGAAAAGGGCATTAAAGCTTCACCCGTCCAAGTCGACGAGCGGAGTGGCGGGATTTGCAGGTTAGAATCGAAAGCTGCTGTTGATGGGGGAACCGGATGAGTGGACGACTGGCTGGAAAGACCGCTGTGGTCACGGCCGCTGGACAGGGAATTGGACGGGCGACGGCGATTGCCTTTGCCCGCGAAGGCGCCACCGTTTGGGCGACGGATATTAACCGCGCGGCACTCGATACTCTCTCCGCGGAACAGCCGCAGATGGTCTGCCGCGAACTCAATGTGCGCAGCCCCGCGGAGATTGAACAACTCGCGGCCCAGCTGCCGGACCCGCACATCTTGTTTAACTGCGCCGGCTACGTGCATAACGGCACCATCCTTGACTGCAAGGAAGAGGATTGGGAGTTCTCCTTCGACCTGAACGTCCGCTCGATGTATCGCACTTGTCGCGCGTTTCTCCCCGGCATGCTACGCGCGGGGCGGGGAAGCATTGTCAATATGGCTTCGATCGCGTCCAGTGTCCGGGGTGTGCCGAATCGGTTTGTCTATACCAGTTCCAAGGCGGCGGTGGTGGGCTTGACCAAGGCAATTGCCATCGACTTTGTACGCCAGGGTATCCGCTGCAATGCCATTTGTCCGGGCACGGTGCAGTCGCCTTCGCTCGATGGGCGTATCGCCGCGCAGGGTGATGTGGAGCAGGTGCGTCGTGAATTTATCGCGCGCCAACCCATGGGCCGCTTAGGCCGCCCGGAAGAGATCGCCGAGTTGGCGGTCTATCTGGCATCTGATGAGTCCAGCTTCACCACCGGGCAGACACACGTGATCGACGGCGGTTGGAACATCTGACTTGTATTGGTGGGAAGTAATGTTACCGTCACACAAAACGATCGCCGGGATGGCTTCCTTGACAAGCTAATGCGGTTTCACAGTAGTCGCGATCAGCGATCGGGCATAGCTACTGTGAAACCGCATTCATGGCTCGGTAACATTCTTTCCTTTAGACCTGAGCTTTTCTTGCTTTCGCCCAGCGCTTCCGTTGTGCGGCCGCGATCTTCTTACGAGCTTCCACGCTCAGTACGCGCTTGCCTTTGACCTTAGGCGATGCCGAACCATTGACGGAGCCTGCACTCCGGCTATGACCATTGGTCGTACCTTGCAACAAAGCCTTCACTTGCTGCAGTCGTGTGATTTCGCTATTGATGTGTTCTAAGATCTCTTTTGTATTCAAAGGGGATTCTCCGGACGCACAAAGTCGTCTCAGCTAGCATAGCAAATCCGACTCATCGGAGATACCTGGAGGCTAATACCGGGAGGCGATGGAACAGAGGACCGCGTTCCTAAGTGGAACTTGGGAAACAACTGATGGAAACGGGATGGGTTCCCCTGCGCGTGTATGGAGAGCACGATGTTCCCTCAGAAAGCTACACTTGTCCATGCAAAGTAGAAGTAACGATGTGTTAAAGAAGGTGCCTGCTTGTTCATGAAAGCTTCGCTCAACCGGCTTCGCGGCAGGTCTATTCTCGACCCCAAGGCTAGCTCCGCGGAGCAACTATTTCTTGCGCCGCCCTTTACCGAAGAAGTGGTAGCTGCGATTCGTCTTATTTCCACCCGCCTGCCGCTCAAGGCCGATGAAGCTTCCCGGCTGCTCTGGCAAGGGGAAAGCAACGCCGCTGCCGAAGCGGAGTACGAAGCGCTGGTGCCGCTCTTTGCAGAAGTCGATAAACCGAAACGCGTTCTGGAGATCGGTCCAGGCTTTGGCCGATCGGTTGTCTTCTTCAACAAGAAGGGCCTTTTGCCGGGCAGCGAGATAAGTCTCTACGACGCCAACGGCACCAGCACCAAATACAAGCAAAAATATTACGAGCATCCGCCGCAGTGGCCGGATACTTCGTCATTCTGCGGGAACCTTTCACTCCTACAGTCCATGCTGGACTACAACGGAATCACTTCCTATAAGATCTTCGATGCCGCGCAACTGCCGCTTGCCGCATTGCCCGGACCCTATGACTTGATCTATGGGTTTTACAGTATTGGCTTCCACTGGTCGCTCGAGTATTACCTGGACGACCTTGCGCCGTTGTTGCATGAACGCACCCTGTTGGTTTGTACCCTGAACAAGAACTTCCGACCCTTTCCCGGGCTCGACCAATTCTCCACGCGCGTTCTTGAATGTCGCGAAGTGAAGAAGAACGCGTCTCCACTTCGCCTGCTGGTCTTGAGCAAAGGACCATTGCCCGACGTGGGCCGCTCCCTGGCGGAAGCTTTTCCTCAGTGAGGCCTGACTTACGAACCCCACCCCATAAAGAATGTAATGGGAACTGGACGGGTGCCCCAGGTTCGTCTCACCTGTCCCGGCTTGCCGTGGAGCGTACCTGGGCTGAAAAAGATGGGCGAAGCCCAACGACAGTTTTTCACTTCATAGACTAAGAATTCGCGGTTAGGAAAGGGAAAGCATTCGAAACATATCGTCTTCAACCCAGGTACGCTCCACGGCAAGCCGGGACAGGTGAGGCGAACCTGGGGCACCCGTCCTATCCCAATTGGGTTCTCTCTGGAATATCATCAAAGCTATGTGCGGCCGTTATGTGCGTAAGTCAACCCGGAGAGAGATCGCTGCCTGGTTCGGCGCCGAAGATGACGATGCGCTGGAGTGGGGCGCCAGCTACAATGTCGCCCCGCAAACCTTCCAACCCGTTGTGCGCCTGAACCGCGACACGGGAATGCGCGAGATCGTCCTCATGCGCTGGGGCTTGATTCCTTACTGGTCGAAGGACGCGCAGATCGGCTACTCCACCATCAATGCCAAAGCCGAGACCGTGGCCACCGCTCCGGCCTTTCGCGAGGCCTTTAAGCGTCGCCGCTGCCTGGTGCCCGCGGACGCATTCTATGAGTGGCAGAAGCTGGACCCAAAACACAAGCAACCCTTTGCCATCGCACTTGCCAGCCGCGAGCCCTATGGCTTCGCCGGTTTGTGGGAGCGATGGAAAAATCCTGCCAGCGGCGAGTGGGTGGAGAGCTTCTCCATCATCACCACCGATCCCAACCAGATCGTCGCCCCACTGCACAATCGGATGCCGGTCATTATCGAGCGCAAGGATTATGCCCGCTGGCTGGGCGGCGGCGATCCGGCGCAGCCGCCGTTGGACCTGCTGCGGCCTTTTCCGGCGGAGCAAATGATCGCCTGGAAGGTGGACAAGGCGGTGGGAAACGTCCGCAATGACACGCGCGCAGTTGCTGGAGCAACCTGACGACACCGAAGAGTTTCGCTTGAGGTAAAATATGCTGCTGCATCGGGATGAGCGAACCCTGATTCACCGGCGCGTCTCTGATGCGCAACAGCGTGAATTTCACTCCGGGCATCTTCTTCCCGTCGAGCGAGTCCCACAAGTAACTGATTTAACACCGTCTTTGTCCGCCGGCCATTGGGCGTGTTTCCGATACGCAACAAGCGCCGCATCGTCGAGCCACCTGAAATCCGGCCTCAGGGCAGAATAGATAACACCCAAGGTTACGTAAACAAAAGTCCAGTAAATATTACCCATCGCGCTACTTACGACGTAACAGAAATAGTGCATATGATTCTTGCGCGTTGCCCAATATTGAGGCATACTTGGACTTAGTTAAGTCGTAACTATGACAGAAATAGTTATGTGTTTGAAGGGTTCCCTCCTCCCCGGCTGACCCTTCCTTTTGCTCTTGGTTCCTCCCCCAGAATATTGGAGATAGCTATGAGTCCTCTTCGGAGACATGGCGGCGGACGTCCTCGCTCCGCCCATTCCATCCTGGATGTTGCAGAGCGTTGGGGTATATCGGAGAAAGCCGCGCGCCGTTTGGCCGCACTCAGACTGGATGACGACACCATGGCCATATTGGTGCACGAGAGCAAGCGTTATGCAGCGGTGCAACGTCGTGAAGTTCCAGTCCAGGGAAGATACACCGGCGGTATGAGGGCTCTGGGCATGCGCAGCCGCATTCCCGCAGGCCGTGCATGAGCCAGTGCAAGAAGCAGAACTCCCTCATCCTTTTGCCGGTGGCCGCCCCCCGGATCTCCTGCTGCGCGGCGCAAAAACCTGCCGGCCGGACGGGAACAGGGTAAGACCGCTCATGGGAGCAAGCCGGATAGGAAAGCCGGGCGCCAGCAGGTGAAAGATTGCGCCTTGTCGCGGTTCGGTCTGGAGGTGGGGAAGTTGGCGCGGCAAACCCTGATCCGCCGGGTGCAGAAGGGGGATGTTAAGTATGCCCGTAAACTTACTAACTCACGCACTGTAATTGTGCTCGATTACGCAGATGGTGAGATGGCATTTCTCTATAGCAGCGCGACCAAGGAAATTGTCTGCTTTTTGCCGCCAGATGCGCCGGAGATTGCAGTCTGGCGCCGCTCGCAAGCAGAACTCGGCAGTATTTCGCCGCGGACCGGACGGGACCCACGAATGAGCGCGCACCCCAACGGAGCGAGACGCTGGAAAGCAGCGACAGCCTGCCCGCCAGCATGGCCGCGGAGATGGCGATCCTTGGCGCCATTCTGCTGAACAACGGCCATTACCAGGAGGCGGCCGGCCGTATCGCGGCCGCCGACTTCTCCCTCGATTCCCATCGCCGCGTCTTCCTGCGCATGGGCGAGTTGATGACCGAAGGCAAGAGCGTCGACATTGTAACCCTGGCCGAGCAGTTACAGCGTAACAAGGAGCTGTCGGTGATCGGCGGAGTGGCCTATCTCGCCAGCCTTACCGAGGGTTTGCCGCGACGGCTATCGATCGAAGAATATGTTCGCATTGTCAAGGACAAGTCTCTTCTGCGGCAAACCATCGCCGAGAGCGACCGGGTAGCGACGCTGGCCGGCGACCAGTCCGGCTCCGCCGAGGAGGTTCTGGCCGAGGCCGAGTCTGCCTTCCGCAGGATTGCCGGCCAGGCGATTACCTCCGGCCTGACCTCGGTAGGCGAGTATGTCAAAAGCCACTATCCCCGCATTGACGAAATCTTTGAACATAGCGCGCGGCTCACCGGCATTCCCTCCGGCTTCTGGTGTCTGGATCATCTCACTGCCGGGTTTCAACCGAAGGAGTTGACGATCCTGGGTGCCCGGCCTTCGATCGGCAAGACCGCGGTGGCCGGCAACATCGCCGTACATGTGGCGATGTCGGGCAAGACGGTCGCCTTCTTCAGCTTGGAGATGCCCAGCAAGGCGCTCATTGACCGCATGTGTTGTGCGCGCGGGCAGGTGGACTTACAAGCGCATCGCCATGGCAGGCTAAGTCGAGGTGCAGAAACAATACTATCTGCGCGCGCTGGCCGAGATTATCGACGCGCCGTTATACATTGATGACCAGCCGGCGCAGACCGCGGTGTCGATTGAGGCCAAGGCGGCGCGGCTGCAAGCGAGCGCCGGTCTCGACCTGGTGGTAGTGGACTACCTGGGATTGATGGCGGCTGAGCGCAAGGGCATGGAAAACCGCGAACAGGTGGTTGCAGCGATCAGCCGTGCGATGAAGGGATTGGCCAAGCGGCTCAACGTGCCGGTGATTCTGTTGTCGCAATTGAACCGCGAACTCTATAAGCGGGTGGACAAGCGGCCGGTTCTCTCCGACCTGCGCGAGTCCGGAGCCATTGAGCAGGATGCGGACATGGTCCTCTTCCTGCATCGCGAGGAATACTACAACCGCGAAGACCCGTCGCTGGCGGGAAAGGGCGAATTGATCATCGCCAAGGCGCGCAACGGTCCGCTGGGAACCGTGCCCTTGCACTACGACGCACGCACTTGCAGATTTTCAAGTGAGCGGGAATGAGGACACGGTGGATCGCCTGGGTGAAACGGTTCATCCGGCCATGAGCAACCATTCCGGGCGGCGGGCAATCGTAACTACAGTAAGGTAAAAATTACAAAGAAGTAGCGCCGCCGTCGCTGTAATTATTCAATGTGCGGCATCCTTGCTGCAATTACAGCGTCATATTGTTATGGAGGACCTTTCCTGCCATTAGGAGCAATCGTATGAAGGGCCATCGTCAAGCGCTGGTAGTTGCCAGCGCGTTTCTAGCGTTACCACTCCTCGCCTACTCTCAGAGTGCAAGCAGCCAAAACCAAAACATGCAAGGTGCGCAGGCGCCGATTCGAGGTCATCACGAAGCTGCGCTCATGAAACCCGTTCGTGCGGTCCTGACTCACACCCTGGACGCTGACAAGGACCACCAGGGTGAAGCGGTGGAAGCTAAACTTTCACAGAACGTAACCCTAACCAACGGGACGAAATTACCTAGAAACACCATGCTGCTGGGCAAGGTCGCCGCGGATGATATGCAGCAGCAGGGCAACTCAAAACTGGCGCTTCGCTTTGACCAGGCGCGCCTGAAGGATGGGACCACGGTTCCCGTGAGAGCTACGATTGTGGGCTACTACGCGCCGGGCACGCTTGAAGCGGATCTTGGATCGGAAGACGGTATGGATCAGATGCCTAACGATTGGAATGCGAAGACCTTGCAAATGGATCAGTTAAACGTCGTCCGTGGCGTAGACCTGCACAGCAAGATCGCGAGCGAGAACTCGGGCGTCTTCGTCGCCACCAAAAGAGATGACGTCAAGCTGAAAGCGGGCAGTGAAATTCAGTTCGCTATTGCGCCGGCGAATTCTGCCATGTCGAATGGACAGAGCGGCGCAACCGGCAGCGGCAATCATAGCTGATTCTATTCTTCGCCGTGAATGATAGCAGGGTCGGATGCCAAGGGGCATCCGGCCTGTTCGCTCTTGGACTAAGAGCGCCGCATGCGCCCGAAGCCAATGCGGCCTGTCGTCCTTATTGGCGCTTCATCGCGATCCAGCTCTTCTTCCTTTTGCTGCCAGCGGATGGCAGCGGAGCCGAAATCAAGTCCGCGTACGGCGTGCTGCAGGGTCAATTGCCGCGGTTGCGTTGCTTGCTGAATAAACGTGTATAAGGCATAGCGCGTTTCATCGGCAACGTCATCCAGCGGATCGCCGGCTATCTTGCGAATGTCTCCCGGCCTGGCATCGTCATGCATGCGCGTGCGCAGGGCCTCGAAGCTGCGCGGGCAGACGTCGGTGATCTCGAACTCGCCCGTGCGCAACATGCGGTAGAGCAATTGCCAGCCGCCCAGCCGGTCGTTCGATGCGCGCTCGCAGACGATGTCCCACGGCTCAAAGACTTCGTTGATCTGGTCGGCAATGGTATGGCCGTCGCCAATCTCTTTGAAGTTGGCAGGGTCAAGATAGGCAGCCACGATACGCCGCCGCTGTCCGTTTTCCTCGGCTGATTGAATAAAGGCTTCCACCACCATCTGCGCCAGCTCATAGGCGGGCACGTGCGGCACCACCAGTTCGCCGATCTTGCGGATACGCCCTTGGGGAAACTCCGGGCCATCCTCCTGTCGCAATCGCTGTGACTCGATGCCGGGAATCGTTGTGCTCTGCCGCAACTCCGCCGGCCCGCGCACGTAAAGCCCCACGGAAGAAGAGGATTTGCCATAACCGTAGTCGATGGAGAGGAAGTGGTTGTGCCACCACTCCACGCCCGCCTCGGCCAGCGGGCGCACCATGCCTGCATGCATGAAAGGGAAGTAGGCGCCTTCGAGCGTGCACCAGCAGCCCTGCTCCATGGCAGCTGCTGCGCCGCCTGACATCATGTGCAGGCGCTTGGAGTAATTCGCGTCCAATAGATTGTGATCGGAAAGCTTGCCAGGAATAAAGGCAACGGAGAAGGGAATGGCCTCGCCATCGGAGGGCCAGCAGCGATCGCGGTAAAGCTGGCCGGGTTGGGCTGCGTCGCGCGCGTTGTGTACCGGGCAGTGGCCGCGCAGAAAGAGCGTCTGGTGCCAGGCGGCGCCGACGTTGCCGGGGTTGGATGTTAGCCGCATGCGCAGCCGCAGGCTGGAATCGGTCGAACTCAACCGGCCCAGAATATTGCGCACCTGCCTTTCGGTGTGCAGTGTCGACTCATCAAAGCCGATGAAGGAATAGCGCGGCCCCAGGTACTTCCACACATCGTCGTCCGTCTTCATGTAAGCAAAGCGGATCGTGGCTCCGGAAGGAAAACTCCAGGTCCATTTAGGGGAACCCACAAAGACGCCACCCAGCGCCCCATAGAGGCGGCGGGTCTTGTCGATAAGATCTGTCATCTCCACGAAGGAGGAGCGGAAGATGATGGCCCGCAGGTTAGGGTTCTCATGCTCCTGCACCGCGTCCATCAACATGGTCTCGGTCTTGAGCGACCCGGCGGATCCGCCGAAGAGCAGGATGTCCGCTTCTGAATCGAGCGCAGCCTGCTGCGCGGCGGTGGCCGGCATCCAGCGATAGTGAGCCTCCGCATCGGTCTCGGTCATAAGGCAACCGGGGGTTTACTAACCCTTGGTCCGCGGTGAGTAGATTCTTCTGTCCTTGGCTTACATTCACGCATCGGTGGTCAATTAGGTCGTGGGGGCCGTGGAGCCATCCATGCCGACCGATAGATTTCCTGTGTGACCGGGCGATTGCTCTCGATTGGTTTCAGGCGCAACTCTGCGCAGAGGGCATCGAGTGCCTTCAGTTGGCCGGTGATGTTTCCTTTGGTTTCCTCCGGGGTTAGGTTGGCCAGCTCCCAGTATTTAGCCAGAATCTGGTCGCGGTCGATCTTCAGCCCGGGAGCCGTGGAGTCGCGCCTCAGGGTGAAGGCGCCTACAGGGTGTTTGTGGATCATGGTTTTCTCCTTTAGAGGCCCGGTAACATCTCGCATTGCCGGGTCATTCGTGTAATATTTGGTTCCATGGGAAGCAAAGACAAAGGCAAGCGCGAAACCAAGAAGGCACCAAAGCCCAAGCCCAAAGTAGAGCCCGGACGCAAGCGCGGGGAAGATACCCGCCTCGGTGGCCCGCCGAAGAGCTGATCACTGGCTCACGGGCTGCTCTGGTCGCTAGTTTTCTAGCAGAGCTTAATAGGGCGAGGACGGGTGCCCCAGGTTCGCCAAAGCGTACCTGGGCCGAATAAGATTTGTTTCGAATGCTTTTACCTTCCTAGCCGCGAATTCGTAGTCTAAGGAGTAAAAGCGATCGTAGGGCTTCGCCCATCTTTCTCGGCCCACGTACGCTGAGGCGACCTGGATTTCCTGTACGCGGCTCCATCCAAGACCAGCGTGTGCGGCTTTCAGTAAGGAAAGCCGCATGAAGTTCGCCAACGCCACCAATCTCCACAGGAAATCCGGGGGAACGTGGGGCACCCGTCCAGTTCCTAAGGGCTTGTGTTGCGGTACCGGCTCTAAAGGCCAAACCTACGGATTGGCGAGTTTTTCCAAAGCCTCTTCTCCCCAGCCGCAGTTAAGAGCTACGCAGGTCTTTTTGACGCACGGTAATGTTCCTTCCGTCTTCGGTGCGCACACGCACAATGCGCATATTGGGATCTACATAGAGAACTCTCGCCAGCGCGCCGCCGGCTAACCTTACCCTGGCCCCTTTAACGACCGGACCCTTCACCACGCGCTCCACTCCATTTCTGGAGTTGAACCGCTCCATGGCGGAATCGTTGATGGCCCTCGCGGCCGCGCGCGCCTGCTCGGCATTTCTGCCCGCGAGCTCAGCGTTGCGCACCTTCTTGTAATCGTGGTGCTCCTGCCGGTTTGCCTCGAGCACTTCCTCGGGAACGATCTGCAACTCCTCAGACGATCCATTCGGCATCTGCAGCTGGAGGGAGTAGCTGCGGTAGTGATACTCCGGATCGCCGAAGGCGAAGTTGTCCTGCTGCCGCAACACGGCGAAGTTCCGTTTCACCGCGGCCACCACCGCATCTTTTGCTTCCAGTGAGGCAACCGCGATCTGCGCCGCGCCGTAGTCGCTCACCGTCTCCGCGGGCTGACCCTGGCCGGCTATCTTCTCCGCCAGGCGTGTCGGATTTTTGGCATCGCGGCTCGCCGCCAGCGTGGCGCCGGGGATGTGCCTGATCGCTTGCAACAGCCGGGCCTTGTAGGCCGGCATTGCCTCGGTGGCCAGCGCCTGGTTGACTGCAGGGTTATCCGTTGGCTGCACGATCTTGCGGCCGGAAGCGGGTTCCATGGCGCCCACCGCCTGCGGGCGCGCAACTGTATGCGTTACTGTTTCAAATCCCAGGTCGGCAAGCGAGCGCGGGTTTCTTTGCGCCGGAAAAGCAACGGGTTCAAAGCCAAGCGTATCGAGAGGATGTGCAGCCATAGGTAACATGCACCAAAGGGTTGCCTGAATTAACTGGAACGGCAAAGAATGGCCGAAACCTCTCGGTTCAGGCCGGGTTAGCACCGTATGTAAGGTTGTTGTAAGGAGAGAGACGATGAAAACAAAATGGATTGCTAGCTTGATCTTGGCTTCGGCACTTGCGGCTCCAGCCTTTGCCCAAGTCGGCGTATACGTCCGAGTTGCGCCGCCGCCGCTGCGCTATGAGGCCCGCGGTCCTATGCCTGGTCCTGGCTATGCCTGGGTCGATGGCTACTGGTTCTGGGGCGGCGGAAGGTATGAGTGGAGCCACGGAGTGTGGCAAAGGCCGCCGTACGCAGGTGCGTACTGGACCCACCCTCACTATGACCACTACCGGCGAGGGTTGGGCTTACCACGAAGGTCACTGGGACCATGAAGACCACGGCGACCACCACGACTGGGGACATCACTAAAGCGATTCCTCGATTACGATGCCTATCCGGGCTCGGCGTGGTGGGTCTTTTCTTGAGGAAAAGCCCCGTCTGAATCATCTTCAACGGTTACACCTATCGTGGAATCACCAAGCCGCTGTTTTGCTTCGCCCAGGCCCGACTGCAAGTTCGGGCCTGGGTTGCATGAGCAGGTTCATTTTTCGCTACCGCCTCATCCAACACTTTAAGGTTTCCGTCGATCTGCCTTGCGGCCTGAAGGTTCGCCTTGGGCAGATAGCCAACCTGACCCTTCGAGGAAACCTTGATGTACCTCGGATCTCCACTTCGGTCGGGCGCGACTTCTTTGGCGGCGGTTGCGGCTGCGAAGTATCCTGCCAGCCCGCGGCGGACCGGCGTGCCCTCGACTTCGCTCGTGCGAAGGCTCGCGACGGGGTCGCCTGCGAAGGCGGCTTTGCCAGATTACCTGTCAACGGAGTCGATTCTCCCGGTCCGCTCTGGGGAGCATGATCGGGTGGTGGCAGCACCAGGCTCTGCGCCTCGGCCGGCGACAGAATCTTCCTGAGCAGCCTGCTGGCTTCATCCTCATCCAAAGCCTCAGTGCTGTAATCCCGATCCTCTGCCATGGTTACAGTTTTCCTACCTTGCCTAGATTGCCGGCAACGCTGCTGCCAACCTCATCCCAGAAGCTGGGCGTCTTGGCCGCTTGCGTCTCATTTCCCAGAGTGCTGTCCGCCGCATTCGAAGACGCACCGTAGAGCGACTCATTGGCGCTGATTGGCTCGGCCGACGCGCCCAGAGCCGCCTGGTTGTAACCGGCTTCGCTCGAGATGCGCTGCTGCTGTGCCTTGGCCAGGTCGCTCGATAGGTTGCGGGTGTTCTGCTGCGCGGCGGCAGCCGCGGTCGCCGCATCGGCGGCGCTGTTCTGGCCCGTCCGCAGGGCCTGCGATTGCAGCGCGCCTTGGAGCGAGTTCGAGCCCGCGTCGGATACGTTGGCCAGGCCGGTGTTGATGGTCTGATCGTATTCACCCCCCTGGGTATAGGGATTGCCGGAGACGAACTTTGCCAGTTGGTTGTTGTAGTTGCCGATGGCGTTTTCCGTCGAGCCGAAGGCCGACTGCGCGTTGCCGAAGTCGGTAGCGTTCTCGTTCGACGCGGTGTTGAATGCTTGCGTGGATTGGCCTCTGCTCATTTCTTTCCTCTCAGGTCTTTGGCGAAGTGGGCGAGCTCGCGATCGACACAATCGAACCCCGCTCGCTGCAATGGTTTCTGGATCATCTTCTTGAGCTGCCGAGGTACAAAGCACTCCAGCCAGCGAAAGCCCTGGAGCTTCAGTACGTAACTAAGCCCTTCTATCTCCCGGCGTCCGAACGCCGTGGCCTTGGGATCGCAACCCACAAAGCGCAGCTCCGCGATCGTCTCCACGTAGATACAGTTCCTGATGGCCCCACCACCTGGCCCGTGCGTGCCGGGGTGCGGCCGGGTGCGCGCCGGGATCTTCCACGCCCACCAGGGCGATGGCAATCGCGGGGCCGAACAGGTTGGGCAGCTCGTAATTGGTGCCCTGCGCGGCCTGGTGCTCCCGGTGGAGTCGCTGAATCGCAGGCCAGTCCTGCTGCGGTTGCCTGGCGGAGCGTGATGCGCCTCATCTCACGGTCAGCCCGTGCTTGCCGGCATAGTTAAGCATCTGACGCTGCGACGTATTCAGCGCCTCATTCACTTGCTGCAACGGCGGCCGCCGGGTCCAGGTTGCCCAGATTGTCTTTGGGGTGAACGGCTCCGCATGCGGGGCACGAGTCGTGGCCGATCGGCCAGTTGTATCAGATGCCGATTGCCCCGTTCGTCGCGCAGCTCGATCACATGAAAGCCGCTCGCCATATCCAGATACTGCTGGTGCAGGCTATACATCGGCGTAGAGCCTCCCCCCGTTACTGCCGGTGGCTCCGCCGCCGCCGGCGGCTCCGCCGCTTACGCCGCCGGAGGCGGTAACCGCGGGCGTGCTGGAGTAGCCGCTGCCCGCGCTGCCCGGCGTGACCTGCGTGACCGCGCCGGCCACCACCACGGCCGTTGCCGTAGCGCCGCTGCCCGGAGCTATCCGTAATCGTCAGCGTAGGCGCCGCGGTGAGCCCGTTGCCGGGGTTGATGATCTGGTAAGCGACGATCGCGCCCCCGGTCACCACGGCATGAATCACCGGCAGCGACCAGGCCACTTGCATTAGCGATGACCGATACCTTGCCCACCGGCACCCAGGTATCAGGAAAGGTCTGGGCCAGTTGCGGCTTGAGCTGATACTTCTGTCCATCCCAGACCACGAAGCCATTGGTCGCGTAAGCGACATTCATGATGGTCCCGGAGGCAATTACTTTAGAACTGTTACCAAGGATTGAGGTCCACGAAGTGCCGACCCCGCCCGAACCATAGACCCGTACCGTGGCCGTGCTGCCATTGGCGACCGAGTCTACCGTCGCATAGTTTGACTGGTTGAGCGAGAGGTTGCTCGCGGTCGCCGCCGAGCTCATCAGGCCGGAGCTGACCGCGCCCGGCTGAGCGATATAGCTGCTCCAGTTCTGTTGGTTATAACTCGATCGCAGCCGCCAGTACAGACGTCACGCCAGGATTAGGCAAGACATAACTGGTGTTGGTGCTGACGGGATAAGTCGTTACCCCCGAGACAAAGTTGGCCACCGGTGAGCTCGAGAGCTCCTGATAAATAGGCGCGTTGGTTGCGTTGCTCGGGGCCGCGGCCCCTGAAGCGTTCTGCGGTGTCGTGATGGATACGGTGAAGCTCCCATTCGCCCCAGTCACCGCAAGCTGAGAAGGCGCCGGCGGCGAGGTGAAGGCTGCGGCGCTAGCGTCGATCTTGGTCAGCGGCGTTGTGCCCGTCTGCGCGTAAAGCGACTGCAGCGCGAGATGAATGCCGGTCAGCGTCTCCCGCAGATCGCTGTTTCCCTTGGCAGCGGAGTTGATCTGCGCCAGGTTGACACTAAGCGCCATTGCTGCTGGTCCTGCCGGTAAAGAGTCGGGCGGGTGAACAGGCTGCAATACTTGAGCGCAAACCAGGCATTGGCGATTGCCCCATTGGTAAAGCGCATGCGGAAGCGCTCATTCTGCCCTCTCGCGCCGCCGTCGTAGCCTCTCCAATTTTCCGGGGTCAGCGGAAAGGGCGCCAGCTTGATCTCGTTGGTACCGTTACTCGCCGGCGTCTGCTGCGAGTCCTCATAGGTTCTTGCCACCATCACCGATACGGTCATCGAACCCTGGCCCAGGGCATTGATGCTGACCCCGCCCAGCATGGAAACATCCATCAGGTCCTGGGTGCTGGTGGTTTCGTACTGGCAGGCGATGCCAGCTGCCGTTGTCGTTGTAAATACCGGTCGCGATCATCTGCACGGTGCCATCGGGCGAAGAGGATCCGATCAGCACCTGGGATTGCCGCAGCGCCCCGAACGGCGAGGCGTTCTCCGGCAGCTGGCGCTCACAACGCACCGCCACCGATCCGGCTATATCGTCCAGGCTCCATTTGCGGGCCGCGCCCATGGCCACCTCCCGGCCCGCATACTGGCTGAAGTGGATCGGCCCCGACAGGCCCTCCATGTAATTCATGGTCAGGGTCTGGTTGGGCACGGTCGCGTTGCCCACCGGAACGCCGATCCGGATCTCCTTGTTCTCTTCATCCACGCAGCACCAGATCAAATGCTGGTAATCCCAGTTGATGGTCTGCCATAGGGTAGGGATCTCCTTGGTCATGAGCTTGGGTTGCGCTTCACTGGGCGTATAGGCATACGCGCCGCTGCGATGCACGAAGAAGAGGAACTCATTGGTGACGCAAACCGCCCGCGGTCCGCATGGTCCTACGCCCTCCCACCGCTGCTGCACCGACCAGGTGGAGGGATCGGTTGCCGTGGGGGAGATGGTAAAGCCGGAGCGCTCCTTCAGCGAGAAGAGCGTCCCCTGAAATTCGCGGGCGCAGATGCAGCGCTGCCCATTGCCGTTCGCTACCTGGATCGGGCTGGTGTCGCCGTAATAAGACTCCGAGTCCGCGGCCAGCGAGATGTAATGTCCCGATCCGTATCCATCCACCCCGCTCAGCACCACGCGATCATTGGATGGCGAATAATACACATCGACGGCCGCGGGAGGGAGCATGCAGCGCAGCCGGTCGGTCATGTCGGTCGAGGTCTCCGCTTCAAGAAACTCATCGGTGAAGTTGAAGAATGCGGTGGTGGTGGTGTTGTCGCCGATCACCGTCGCCGTCATGGGGATGGAGGCGCTTACGGTGGCCGAGGGAATGTAGAAGAACGGGCCCACATTGGTGCCGTCCGCGACCGTGAATCCAATGGTGCGGTTGAGGGTGTTGCTGGGTCCGATGGGAATATTAGCCATGTACAGTTCATAGCCGGGCACATCCACGCTGACTGAGGTAAAGGCCGGTACCGTGGCGCTCAAATTTCCGTTGCGGTTGGTGAAGGCGATGCTGGCATAGCGAAGACCAGGGCTAGCGTCGGGGGCAATATTGCCCGCAGCCCCGGAGCTGTTGGCCACGGGAGCAGGCGGCCCGCTGGCGGTGGCAGAAATGGTGGCGGTGGTAAGCGGCTGAAATGATCCCACGAGCGCGTAGCTGCTGGTAGCGGGCGCGGCGGCTCCGGTGGCAACGTCGGCTTCATAGAGATTCACTCCCGTAATTTGATACAGCGTGGAGGGAATGGGGACCTGTACTGCGTCGTCGAGGACGGTGTCGATCAGCGTGCCGGCAACGGAAGGCAGCGTCTCTCCCGCTGCGTTGGTGAAGGTTGCAATCACGTAGACATCCCGCCCGGCAGGAAAGCTGCCCGAGCCCGAGGCGCGTTCGACGGTGGGTGTCGATGGGGGCGGTAATCCACCAGGAGTGACCCGAGCCGTATTCGACGAGGGCGGCGCAACCCCGGCTGCCGTGTTCGTCACCGTCACGGTGGCTCCCAGGGCGAAATTTCCCACCTGGGCAAAGCTCGCCGCGAGAGGGCGCCGCCGTCGCCTGTGGCAACGTCGGCCTCGTATACGTTGACGGAGACCGGCTGGTACGCGGTGGCCAGCCCACGAATCCACCCTGCCAGGCTGGATAAGGCAGGCACCGTGAATCGGGCTGCATCGTTCAGATTGGTGTTGACCAGGATGCCGGGAGCAGAGGCGATCGACTCTCCCTGGGCGTTGACATAGGTCATTTCCAGGTAGACATCGCGGCCGGCGGCGAAGGCTCCGCCGCCAGCCACCCGGATAGGCTGCGGTGAGTTAGGCGCCGGCAGCCGGTTCACCAGCACCGGGGTCAGCTCTTCCCAGGTAACGCCGCCATCTGTAACCGTGGCGTTTTCTGTGAGCGGCCAGGCTGGCTCGGTCGCGCTGGTGGTGCCGGCGACGGTGCAGCGGTAGAGGTGTCCGTTGCCGCCCGCCGCGGTTGGTTGCACATACTCGCCCACCAGGTACGCCGTGGAGGCAAGCCACGCCGCGCCCAGCGGCTTCTGCCCATAGGGGTCCAGCTGCTGCGTGCTCAACCCGTAAACGTTGATCGGGGCTGAGGGCGTCTGCAGGTCAGAGTAGGCGACCAGGGCGCGGTTATAAGCCTCGGTCACGATGGCATGGGAATTGGCCGGTTGGCTTACCAGCGGCCCCTGCACGCGCACCAGGATGCCGCTCCCGGCCGGACGCTCGACCAGCAGATAGCCGTCCGTATCGAAAACCAGCGGGACCTGAAAGAGGGTCTCGCCGGGATTCTCCGGTGTATAAATCAAAGAAGCCAGGCCGGAGATAGCCGCCTGGTTTGGTCCCTGCATGGCTGTCTGCAGGCCGTACCGCGTGGCCACGGTGGTGAGCTGAAACCTGCAATTCTTGCAGACAGCCGCAACCCCCATAGGCAGCACGGTCGGATCGTCATTGTCGACGAGTCCACCAAAGCGCGTGAACTCGTGCGGGGTGAAGCCGTCAAAATTCATTCAGGGTTTAGACGCGACGCTTCTGCATAGTGAGAATCACGTTTCCGCCGGTCACCGCCGTGTTATAGGCTCCGGAAACGATCGCTCCGCCGGGCGATAGACGTTGATGAGAAACGCAGTCAAGGTCGAGCCGGTGACTTTCGGCTGCACATAATACCCGCCGATATCTTCCAGGTAAACCGCCGGGCCCAACGATAGCGGAAGCTCGAAGACACCTTCTACATCAAGACCGTTGGGGTTGGTCAGGGTCGTCAGGTTGAGAGGATCTCCACCAGTGGTGAAGCTGCCGCTGAAGGTAAGCTGGATGAAGACGGTAAAGTTACGCTCCCCGCCCGCACCTGTGTAATCGATGATTGCTCCTGAAACTGCCATGGTTTCTCCTTAGTAAGAAAATGAGATAACTAAGATCGCCGCCGGGTTTGTCTCGCCGTCCGGCGCACCTGGCCCTGTTCGGCGCGGACGAGTTGCTCCATGATTTCGTCCATGCCTTCCAGTGCCTTCTGTTCGTACTGCTGAGTCCACGCAGCATTGCCGCGAACCGTTGCAATCAGCGCCGCCGTGCCATAGGCGACGACATAGCCAATGCGCGGATGCGAGAGCAGCACGCTGTCATCGCTGGTCAGCGGGGGCGGCCCAAACTCACCCCGGATGCGCAGGTCGACAGCGATGGAGCAATTGGTAAGCCAGATCACCTCGCTGCGAAACTCCCATCCCGCCATGCCCTCGCGCGGCTGCAGGTCGGGAAGCACCTCGTAATTGGGCACCAGCCGGTAATAGGAAGGGTCGTCTCCCGCCGGCTTCCAGTCGATGCGCAGCGGCTGGTCGGTCAGGGCCGCGAGCGGGCCGCTCCCGGTTTGATAGGGCGCCAGGTTCGGAGTGCCCGGCGGAATGCCCGGCACCTCGACCACCGCGATATCCCACGAGGACTGGGTGGATGCCAGTTGCGAGTTGGCATCGTCGTACACCTCGCAGATCAGGGGCACGACGAAGCTATCTGTCAGATACGATCCCTGGGGATCATCCAGCAGATTGCGCACCCGCGCCTTTACCTGGCCGAGCGTCCAGCTCACGCGGGCTTGCCCTTCGCTTGATCGCGCTCGGCCTTGATCTGGTTTACGATCTTCCACTCTTGCGCTGTCAGGCGGTCCATCTCCACCGCGCCGTAGGCGATCCGCGTATTTTTGTAGGCCTGGACCACGTTGAAAATGTGGCCGCAGTTGACGCACAGAATGGCGCCCGCCTTAGGCGTCGTCGCGCAGCTGGGGCAAGGGTCCGGCTGCTTTTCGGTCAGGGTGTTGGCCTGCATCACCCAGCGGGGCAATTCGGGAATCAGCCCTTCTTCCACTGCCAGGCGCGCCAGGTCGCGATGCGTATCGTTGACGTTCATGCGCTGCGAGTCGTTCTCGTACCAGGCATTGGCTGATTGCAGCCGCTGCAGGATGGAGCTGTTGCGCTTTTTGCGGATGGCGGTCAGCGTCTCGTGGAAGTCGCGCTCGCGGACCTCCACGTAAAACTCGCCCGTGTCGCTATAAGCCACTTCGGGAACGCGGATCACTGCCGCCTTTCTTGATGGAGGCCGGGTCGTGATCGCCGACATAGCAGAGCACTCCGCCGAAGCCGCCATCCTGCTGCACGTATTCGCGAATGTATTCGGCGGCCAGCACCAGCGGAATCGCCGGCACCGGTTCCATCTGCATCATGTTCTGCGCATCGCAGCCCAGGTCCTTGTGGCCCCAGCGCGTATCCCGGATTACATGGATGGTGTAGGGTTTGCCCGGGGGGCAGGCGGCGATCTCCTCCGGGAAAAAGACACCGCCATTGATCTTTAGGGGAAAGGGGTTCAGGTTGAGGATAGTGACCGGCTTGTCGGCCTCCGCCTGTTTGAGCAGCCGCTGAATCTCGGCATACCGCTTGGCGGTCCAGCGCTGGCCCGGGTCACGGAACTTGCCGGGATCCTTGCCCAGCAGCGCCTCCGCGTTGGCGCGCTGCATCTCCGGTGTAATAACGACTGTTGCCATGAATGATGCTCCTTATATGTATAAGTTAGGGGAATGGAAATCTGAGAGGACGATGGTTTTTAGCATCTCGAACTCGCCACAAAGTCGTCATCCTGAGAGTCTGTGACTTTTTGATCTTTTCGTGTGTTTTGCACCCGACCAGATGTTTTTCAATCCCCTCCAGAAAGGCGTCATCCTGAGCGAAGCGCCTCGCAGATCTATCGCGTAACAGAGGGTTTTATGCGCGCAGTCGAAGGACCCCGGCGATGCTTGTTGGCAGATGCTCTTCGGAGCTTTCCGGCCACAGACCACAAGGGAAATTAAAAAGTCACAGCCTCTGAGCGGAGCGCGTCACAGATCTATCGGCTGGCAGAGTGCTTGGTGCGCGGAGTCGAAGGACCCCGAGGGGCTTGTCTTACCCATGCCGCTCGAAGCTTTTCAATCACTGAAGCCCGTACCGACCCGACCCACCACGGTATTTCCCTGGGCCCAAAAACCAAGAACTTGCTATCATCTTGCCGGTGCCACGAAGAGATGTACCCGTGACCATCAGGTGCGTACTGATGCAGACCTTGTTTACAGGCTTCGGTGGTGGAAAGGCTTCGAGCGGCGTGAGTAAGATGAACTCCTCGGGGTCCTTCGACTCCGCGCCACAAGCACTCTGCCAGCCGATAGATCTGTGACGCGCTTCGCTCAGGATGACGGTTTTGTGAGAGTTCTCGGGAAAACACTCTGAAATGAGTTAACGCTTATGGGCACCCGTCCCTCACTTTTAAACTTAGAGAATCCCAATATGCTCATTAGCATTTCCCGTGCGGCGTGCCAGGTCCTGCCTCCAACGGCTAGCGGCGAGGCTGCTGCTGTGCAGCGGCGAGATGTGATCGCGCATCATCGCGTCGTACTCGATCTTGCGTTTCGCCTCTGCCTGTTCCTCTTCATACTGAAAGCGCAGTAAGTACTCCTGTGCGCGAGATTCAGCACTGCCGCGCCGGCTATGGATCCCGAAGCTATACTGCGCAATCAAGCCCTGCAGCGTGTCGGTCGCAGGCACCTTGGGCCACGGGCCGAAGACCATCTCATAATCACCACATTCGGGATAAGGCCCTAACATGGGAGTGAACCCATCGATCGCCTTGTACGAATACCACTCCGCCTGGGTGCCATAACTCGAGGCAGGGAACCACTTCTCCAGAATCCAGCCCTCCGCGTGGGGATACTTTTTTACCTCGCGCATTTCCGTGACCACGCGGATAGGCCGGTTGTCATGGCGAGAGAAGTTACACCCCGGGGCATCTGGGTTGGGCTGAAAATTCAATCCACCCTTCTCCGCCGTCGACAGCCCTGGAGCCCAATCGCGATAAACGCCCGATTCCTTAACCAGGCGGTCGCTGCCCACCAGCAATCTCCATTGCGGCTTACCGAAAGGATTCTTCCCACCATAGCTGGTAAGAAACCGCTGCGTGGCGCTGGGTACGATATGGCTCATTGCTGATCGCCCTTGTGGGTGAAGGGCGCTGTCTTTCTGCCGTACCAGTTGGCGGACATGGAGGCGTCGGTGCTCTCCAGGTGATAACCCACCACCTCCGGGATGAGAGCGCGCTTCGCCCGGGGCCACTTCTTGGCAAACGCCATGTCACCGCGTCCTGCATCGGTATGCGCAACCGGGTACTCGCAAATACCAGAAACACTGGGATACCACATCTGAAAGAACCCGATGGGAATATACCCTCCGCCGTCCTTGCTGGTGACGCGCGTGCCCAGGGGAAAGGCGTTCAAGTGAACGTAGGCGTCGCATTCATGCTGCAGTGCAGGCATCTCGAGAAAACTGTCCCATTGCGCATAACCCTTCACGCAGAACCTATCGATGCCATAGATCATGCGCGGGTCGAGGTTCGCATTCTGCAACAGCAACCGGGTCTGCGGCGGCAGCGCGATGTCCGCGTCCAGATGCACCACCCATCCATCGCTGGTCGAGCCGGCTCAGGCCCTCATTGATCCCCGCTCCCTTGCAGAACTTGTTCCAGCGCGAATTCAGCGCATCGGTCTGCAAGCACTCCACGTGATGAAACTCGCAGATGCGCTGCGTATCGCGATCTTCCGCCGAGGTGACCACCACGATGCGGTCGAACAAATGTTTGTTAGCTGGGAGCGTACAGCGTAAAAAGTCGGAGTAGCGGTCACATACCACCACTGCTTCGATCTTGAAGTCAGGGTCGGGCGTGTTCACCAGAGCCTCCGGGGCAAGGGCATTCATAAGACATCGCTGAGCTCTCCACTATTCACGGTAGGGCCTTACAGCTGCGGAAAGCCTGCGTTTTGGGCGCGGCTGTCTCTTGTTCTCAACCAAGGACGGGTGCCCCATATCTCGCTGGTTTTTCGCGAGATATGGGATTCCACCACGGCTGCTTGCTAAGTCCTCTGATCTCATCGATTCATCCAGAAGGAAAGTGGATTGCAATCTCATATCTCGCGGTCAACATGCGAGAAATGGAACTCCCACCTTCGTTAGAAGACAAACTGTTCGTTCGCACGCCGCACATACTCACGGGAGCCTCTCGCGAACCAAAAATAAAGGGCTGAGACGGTTATCTCAGCCCTTCACCAATGTGATCGATCTACTGGTTAGTTGTAGACAGGCACCTTCAGGCCGGTAACGGAAGAGATAGCCTGAGGATTGTCGACTGCGTACTGCCGCGCATCCACGTAGTAGCATCCCTCATTCGCCGTCGGGTTACCCGAAGCCGGATCGTAGATCTGAAACACCCACTGTCCGCTGCGGTTCTTGAACCAGAACGGCGCCTTGCCCCACACCACCTTGAGCCAGGAACCGAACTCCATGAAGTCGATGCGCGAGTTATCCGCGTGGATATTCCGCACCACCTCACGCCCGGCGATGGTGAACTGGCCTACGTTTGCAGTCAGCCCGTCAAACCCCGGCATCTTGCCGTTGGTCATCAGGATCTCCTGCTTGGCGAAGCCCATCTCCTCATACGCCTGGATCTGCGAGGGATGCGCATGCCACACCTGCGACTTGAGCGCATCCGTGCCCAGGCTCTGTTCCACGCGGCTGAGCGCCGCGCGCAACATGGGCAGCGACAACGGAGCGCCGCCCGCGGCCACACCGTTCGCCACTACATAATTCTGCGTCCGGTTGATGCCGAGATACGTACCCGTGGTTGCGGTGTTATGGAAATACGGTATGCCGTACAGGAACACCGGGGTGGTCGCCGCCACGCCCGCGACCATGATGAAGTCGCCGGCGACTGTGCCCGCGGGCACTGCATCCACGGTTATGGACTGCACCGACCCGAGCTTGTTGTTGACGTTGTTGACGTAGCAGGTGCCGCGCAGGGTGTAGGTGTTACTCATCACCTGCAGCTGCTGACCCTGTGACATGAGCCTGGCGCCCCAGGGGGACGAGGCGAGCACAATCGGATTAGCTCCGCCACCGGCGTAGCTGGGATCCACCTGCGCGATCTTGCCGTCACCCGCCTGTTGCAGGAACTGGTCCCGGTTCTTCGCCATCTGTACCGCGACATCGGCCAGAGTTTTGGTGACCGGGTTCTCGGAAACAACCTTGGGTCCGCCCTCGCCGATAATGTCGACCAGCCGCGAATACTCAACTGGGATGACAGTGGCCAGCGGGGTCAGGGTACCCTGGTCCCAGGCGCTGAAGTTGCCCGCCGGCAGAATACCGCCGTCCAGGTTGAACAGGGCGACGTTGCCGGGAAATGCGGTCTGGAAGCGCAGGCGAAAGCTGCGCAGGGAAACTGGAGTAATCGACCCGCGCTCGGAGATGCGGGCATCCAGTTTCGCCTCCTTTTCGATGAGCAGCTTGATGACCTCGTTCAAGGCCTCAAGCTGCAGCTGCTGTGTAGTTGATGCGGTGCCGATTACGTTCGACATGTAGATTCCTTATCTGCGGCGGGAGCGCCGCGTTGTGCTACGAATCCTTCACCGGGATGTCATCAGCTGCAGAACGCGAGGAAGAATCAATTCCCTCGCCACCTTGTCGAAGGGCTTACCCGGATTGGCTCGTTGCCACTCCGCCTGCGCGTGGTCGAAGGCTGCGCTTGAGGTCATCGTTGCGCTACCCGCGCCGGCTGGTCCGGTCGATCCCTTGGGCTCGGTCTTTCTGGTGCTGTCGATCTGGGCGTCTACCTTGGCGCGTCTCGCTGCGGAGGCGTTGGCAATTTGTACCCCTGCCTCGCGTAGTTCTTCGCGCGCCACGTCGGGAAGATACTGCTGCACGGCCCGGTCAATGGCCGCGAGTCTGCGTTGGCGGGATGCATCGCCAATGGGCAGCCGCTGGAGAGAATGCATCTGACCCTGCAGCGCCGGGTTCGCCTGAATCTTGCGGATCAGCTTAGCGCCGATGGCTTTGGGGAGAATGTTCTTCAAGTAAGGACTGACGACACCGCCCTGCTTTTCCACGTTGGCAATGATCCTGCTGATGCCGTCGTGGATGCGTGTCTGGGCCTCCGTCTGCAATCCGCTTTCGAACGACCGTCTCTCCTCCACCTTCTCGCCGTGCTGGCGCAAATTGAGTGCCCGCTCTCGCCGGTCCAGCTCATCAGACTTGCGCCGCAGTGCGTCTGGCTGTGCCTCTATCGCGGGGGAAGTGGCCGCGGATTCTTCCCTGAGGGTGTCCAGTGCATCTTTCACGCGTTGGTCGCGATTGCGCTCCTCCTCAGAGCGATAGCTATTCGCCTTGAGGCGTGCGGTTACATCCTGTGCGCGGTGTTCGAGATCGAGTCCCACCACGTTGTCGACAAATCCAAAAAAATCCTCGCCGATGACCGGCTTGCCATTCTGCATCACCACGTTGCCGTCGGCATCGCGCTCGTAAGAGAGTTCGGCAATCTTGCTCAGCGAGGCCATGGTGCCTTCGCGCGTGGTTGAGCCGAGGAAAGTCTCGCGCACGTCAATCCAGGTGGAGGAATGGTCCTGTGCCGCCTTCGCCGAATCCAGGTCAGGAAATATCTCGCGGTAAGGCTTCAGCTCCGCTGCTTCGCGTGCCGTCTTATACAGCTGTCCTTTCAGCCGGGAGTCGGCCTCCAGCAACTTACCGAACTCAGGATTGTCAGTGACCATCTGGCTTAGAACTTCAGGCGTAACGACCGCCTCCAGCTCCAGTTGAAAATCTTCTTCGACTGGAGAGGCTTCAGCGGCCGCCACAGTTTCGTCAGCTGGGATCTCAATCGCCTGCGAAGGAGGCTCGACCACGGCGGCGGGCTCATCAGCAGGAACAGGTTGCTCCTCGGCAAGAGGAAGCGCCGCAGCTTCTCTTTGAGCAGAGCCGCGGCATAATCCTCGCGAATAGGAAACTTGCCTGGGTCGACCGTAGAGGACGGAGCCGATACCGCTACCGCCGAACGAAGGTGCGGAGCGGCAGGAGCCGGAGCAGCGGTAGGCGCACCTGTTCCGGCGGCCGTGGAGAACAGCAGCGGCTCCCGGAGCGGGAGCCACAATAGTAGCTTCAGTCATAGTCTTCTTTCTAAGTCGTAAATCTGCAACGAATGACGGGTGGCCCATATCTCGCTCGTTTTTCGCGAGATGTGGGATACCAAGACACTGATTCGCAGTTGTTGGCGCCTACGAAAAAACTAGTTAAAAGGAGGCAGGTGCCCCAGGTTCCCTGGATTTACTGTTGAGTTTGGTGGCATTACGAACTGCGTTTGCGGCTTTCCTCAATGAAAGCCGCACACGCAGTCCTGTCTGGTGCTGCATGACAGGAAATTCAGGTTCGCACAGCGTACCTGGAATAAATTAGGATAGTTTCCTTTGCTTTTAGCTCGTCTGCAACTTATCCGCTAACTTGATCAGCGTATTAGCAGCCTGCACCTGGCCCTGAATACTTCCCGAAGTCGCCGACGGAGGAGTATGCATAAGCCCGCCCACGGTGTTGACCACATCATCAATCTCATGCGGAGGAATCTGCGGCGTGGCCGGCGGCTTCGGCGAACCCGCTTGCGTCACCACAGCCTTCTGCTGCGCCATCTCCACCATCTGCTGGGTCTCCACGCAACCGCCGCGGTAAAGTATGCCAGCAGATTCTGCCAACCCGCCGGATTCTCATCCGGAATATCCGAGTTCTCCTGGCAATACTGCCGCACAACCTGCTTCAGCACCGTGAAGTCGTCGATTGCCTTATCCGGCATGATCGTCGGCCTCACTTGGCCGGTAGGCAGTCCCGTCCGCGGTCGATCACCGGCACGGCCTCGGCCTCCAGCAGCCGCTCAATAATCTGCAATACCTTCGACCGCATCGCCGCACCGGGAACCACCATATTCGGAACACCGAGAGCCGTCGCCGCCTGCTCCTGGTTAGTAGGATCATCGAAGATCGCCTGTGCCACCGGATTGCTCGCTGCCGCCTGCATCAAATTCATCCAGCGTTGCCGTAGTTCCGCGGCTGTAACGGGCAACCCCTGGTCAGTATCCGCGTATGCATGGACACTCCCCTGCAGATCATCCAGACGAATGTAATCATTGCGAAACTCAGAGCCCCGCTCCAGAATGACCTGCCGCATATCGCCTGTCAGATTATCCTTGGCGCAATTCACCGCCAGCTCATCGGCCTTCGCGTGTTCCTCTTTCAGGTTCTCCCAATAGATGTTCAGCTTGCCCAGCGCGGAGTTCAGCTGCTGTTGCTGTCCGCCAAATGTCTCGACCGACGGGTCACCCGCGCCTCCATACACCTGCGGAGGAATCCCCGCAAACATCTGCGCGTTGTAGGCCAGCTTATCCAGGTAGTTGAAGGCCTCTTCGTGCATCTGGAACTGAAACTGGTACAGCGCATCGGCCATGCGGATCGCGCCCGGAGCTCCCGTCCGCTTCAACTTCACCAGGTTCAGAACGCCGGGCAGCATCGGCTTGCCCTGCATCGACTTGGTATCGATCAGGTCCGCGTTGGCCAGCGTCACTCCCGAAGAGCAGCGGTCCATGAACTCATGCAGGATGTTGGCCATGTCGTTATAGCGCTTTTGAAAGGGAACAACGATATCGCCAATCGACGGCGGATACAGCCCGAAGCCCTCATGCGTACCCGCCCACGTCCACTCCTTGGTCAGCGATGCGTCGCGTGCCGAAAGGAAGGTAGCGCCGGTACTTACCAGCAGCAACCCATTCGGATAGGTCGCCCGCATCCGCTCACCGAATTCCTGATCATCCTCCAGATCGAAGGCCCAGGGCTGAATCCACGTCCGCGAAAGCGTTGGCCGCTGGTCTTGCAGGATGCTCGAATACGCCCCCGTCTGCGAGTACACCTGCTGCCTCGCGATGCGATCGATGCTTCCGTTGGCGGAGAGCTCACTGGTAGCACTGGCTGCGATCTGGTCGTACATATCCGGATACGCCGCCCGTAGTGCGCCCACGTGTACCTCGACCTCCAGGTTGAGAATCGGCGTCTGCCGCAGGTTGTTTGCCGCCGGGTCGCAGTCCACCTCCAGCGGAGAATAGAGGTTCTGCGCCACCATCCCGTTGGGCACTTCCTCTTCGCCCACTTGTCTGACCACGGGCCCGTACTCGGCGGGGAAGAAGGAGTCCTCCGCCAGCGGCTGGTGGCAATGCTGGCAATGCCGCGCCAGCATACCCACCGTGTCCGCGGGTGAAGTCGCTCCGCAATGGAAGCAGTGGTAACGATCGGGCGTCAGCTGGGTCTCGGTCTCGTTAAAGACCGGCTCTCGCGAGGTGCCTGCGCGCTCCGCATCCACCACATAGCGGGTATGCCGGAAGACGGCTCCCGTGGTGTAGAGATACAGCAACTGTTGCTTGAGCAGCGACTGCTCCCGGTTCTGCCGCTCGATGATGTCGATCAGCGTCTGCGCCGCCTTAGCCGTTGTTACATCCGAGAGCTGTTCAGCATCCTCCGGCATCCATTTGGACTTTGGGACCTGCGGGGCCAGCGCTGCCACAAAGCCGGTCGCCAGCATCTGGTAAAAATTATTGCAGTACTGATACAGATCCTTATCGTCCGCGTCCTGCGTATGCTCCCCCTGGTGCATCCAGTCGACTGCATTGAAAAAATCCGACTCACCAGGACCGAAGGAAATAAATTGGTTGCCCTTGAAAAACTCCAGGTTCTCCAGGCACCGTTGCATCAACACCATGCGGTCCTGCGACCATTGGTCTTTATAACTCCGCACCAGCGCAATCAGCCGCTGCTGATCTTCTTCGCTAAGCTGGGCGCTATTCTGCGGTTCATCGGCCGTGCCCTGCATCGGGTCCGACGGTGTATGCTCCATCCCTCGCTGGGGGTAGGGAACTTGCGTCTGCGAATTCTGGGTGATAGCAACGCCGGGGTATGTGGCCATTTACGCCTGTTTCTTTCCTGATGCTTCGGCTTCGTCGAGCGCCGCAGTCATGCTGTCGGCCTTGGGTATCCACTTGACGCTGGGTCCAGCTTGCACCTTGTTGTAATCCCGATAAGCCTTGCGCGTGAGTGCATCGGCCAACTTCGAAGGGCGGCGCCGAAGATTCATCAACTTCTCCATCTCTTCCGCATCCGGGTCAATTGGCTCCGCCTCGTTCCTCGTGGTTCCGTCCTCTGATGAATCCGGCCAGGCGGGAGAGCTGAACAGAGGTCCACCCAACCCAAGGGTCGCAAGCCGGTCCAGTAACACCTTCCGCTCGTGGATCAGGGCGTCCACTTGGGTGGTCACTAGGGCCATCATCTCCGCGTGCGAAGAGCGGGATATCCATGGCAGCTTCATCGTTCTACTGTGTGCACGTGTAGCCCCACGTATAAAGCGTGCCAGGCGCCAGAGCGGTCGCACCCGAGCTGATAGCGAATGCAGTATTGGAGCCTACGGGGATATACGCCGCAGCCGCGCCGCTCAAAGCCGAAGCGGCAGCGTTCGCCGGCCACAGTACACACTTAGCCAAGGTTGCGTAAGCCGTACCAAACGTTCCTGTGGCGATTGTCGCCGAGGCCGCCGGTGAAGTGCCGGTGGTTACTGTGAGGTAGCCGGAGAGATCATTTGAATTTGCGTTCGACGCCAGCGTAGGGCTGGTCCCAGCGCCGCTTCCGGCAGCGAAGGTGGGCGCCGACGCATAGGTACCGGATGCGTACCCGCTGAAGTGCTGCGCGCTCGAGGTGCCCGTGCTCGAGGTTTGCGGTTCGAGCACGGATGCCGCGGCCGTCATATCAATAACGATCGGAAAGCCACAGCCGCCGAAATGGTTAAACGAGAAGCTCTCCGTGGAGAGCGTGGGATATTGATCCAGCCAGCCGACTGATTCCGTCTGCTGCGCTCCACTTGCCCAACACTTCGACTGGTAATAGAGCACCGCACCGTTGACGTACTGGGTCGGGGTCGCGCCGGCGGTGGGTAGAAAGTAGTAATTCGGGGGCACAAAACTCTGGATCATGCCGCCGTTGCGGAACACCATCGAATGGCCTGCGTCCGAATACGTGTAGGTGGTCTGACCATTCGCGCTGGTGGGACCGGTTGGGGTCTGAATACCGGTTGACCAGATATTCCAGAGGGAGTGGTCGCCCGAAGGACTGGCATCGAAGATCGAACTTGAGTAAACCGATGGGTTGGTGTCGTTCACCGAGATATTCGTGAGGTTCACCAGCCCCGTCGCTGTCGTGGACAGGTAGATCGCGTTGGTTCCTGATACCTGGGAGACGCCCGAAAAATTAAGCCCCGTGCCTGTTAGGCGCACGGTGTTGGTATCGTATAGGCCATAGGTGCCTACGTCGGTGCAGTACACCGCATTAAGGTTCACCTGGTTGCCTTCGGTTTGCAGGCATCCGGTGGTGTTGCCATTGCCAACGTCATAAAACTGCAGGTTGCTCAGGTTTACGTCGTCGTTCTGGAACTCGGCCATTTGCAAGCCCCAGCTCGACACGTGAGACGCGGTAATGTTGGCGAAAGTCAGATGCGAGATTGGCCCCGATGGATTGGTTCCGACGTTCACATACAAGGCTTGCGCCGTGGCGCTGTTGAGCGGGTTGGTTCCATATCCTGAGCCGTAGATGGTGCCGTCCGAGATATTCACCCGATCGGGCCAGCGCAGCGCGGTCGTCGTCGGATCCTGGCCCACAAAAATACTTTCCTTGGCCGACCCGATCACGGCAAAGCCGTTCACCGTGACGTTATTGCATGCATTCACCAGCACCCCTTCCAGATCGTTCAAACTGGTGATATTCGTCGCCGTGATGTTTTGGCAGGGTACCGCGTGCGCCGAGTACTCGGAATCAAACCACGAGGTCTCAAAGCAGGCGTCCTGGTTGTTTTGGCAGGCCAAGCCATCCAGCCGCAAGTCCTGGTTGTTAATCATGAACGTGGCGTTGGCGTAGAAGTTCGAGATCTTTAGGTTATGAATCGACGTGTGGGTCGAACTTGCCAGGCGTAGCCCGGATAGATCGCCATTATTAAGCGATACGTTTTCGAGTAAGCAGCCAGTACAGGTCTCGATGTCAACCGCATAGCCGCTGGAGCGAGTGGTGGCCGCTGGCCCGAAGGAGATAGACAGGTTAGACAGCCCGAACCCCGTTGCGCCGGTGGATGCGATGCAGTCCGGGCCGCCCGTCGTTTCGCAAGCAAGGCTGGAACCTGGTCCATCCCCCCAGATAAGCACCCCGCTGCTCCCAGACAGAGCAGGCCCTGAAGAATTGTTCAGCAGATAGTTTCCGGCTGGAACATAGACGGATCTCCCCTGTGCCGCCGCGGCGGCTACTGCATTCTGCAATCCCGCCGTGTCCGCGGCCATGTGTGCTCCATCGCCCACGGCGCCGAAATCCTTGACGCTGATACTCTGCTGCAATCTAGCCGTGACGGTCTGCGTCACCGCGCCCGCGGATCCCTGGTTGTAGTTTCCGGAAGCAGCCGCGACCACGGTGTACTGCGATCCATTCCACTGGTAAGACGTGTAAGGACTGGTAGTAACGTCTTGCAACCCCAGGTCGGGGATGCCTTGAACAGAAGCGATGATGTTGGCTGCACTCCCCGGGGCGATTAGCTTGTACCACTCGGCGTTCAGCAGGATTGTGTTCGGCCCGTTCGTGGTCTGGTTGGCATTGATCGCCTCCTGCAGGCCACCCGTTCCCGAAGTGAGGTAGAAAGGCGGCACATGGGTATAGGCCGTCGCCATGTTAATGCTGCAGGCCCCGATATAAACCGAGCTTGGTGTTGCCACCTCAGTCAGGTTGGGGTTGCTGTCGACAATCTTGATCGGCGTGCCGGCCGAAAATGCGGGAAAGTTTTGTCCACCCCCGCTCACCTGGCAAGTTGCTGGTGGAAAAGAAAACGCTCCCATGGTCGAACCGGCTACCCTGAATTCCCCATACTGTGCCGCGATGATCTGGCCGGCGCTCTGCGCCTGGGCGCGGGGAAAGCAGGAAGCGAGGGCTAGTGCGACCATCAGTATTTTCTTCATGGGAGTCATTTTCACACACACAAATAGTAGTTCCGGCCTAGTCGAATTCCGTCACTCGCACAATGGTCGTGTTCGTGCTCGCCGACCTTAGGTTGAGCAGCAGCGTCGCAGCAAGCGCATGGCCGCCCGAGTTATCCGGCGGCGTACCAATCGTAAGCGCATATCCTTCGCCTTGCGGGATGGGCGAGCCCAGCACAATTGGCTCAGACTGTGGCTCAATCGTATAGGTAGTCGTGAACGGCGTGGCGGAGCCATCGTTGAACTGGTACGCGACGCCCTGCCCAGTCCCTCCATTAGCGCTGCCATCTTCGATGACCTCGACCCGCCGGGTCACCTGGGTTGCGGAGACGGCGACAAATGCGCCAGCACTGCCGTTTAGGTTTATGAGTCGTGTGTGAGCCATCAGTCAGCCTTTCTCTTTCCGCATCTTTAACAGCAACTCGGCCAGCCTCGCGCGCCTGCCGGTTTTACCGGCGGCGTCCTCGTGTTCGCTGGCGAATTCCGCCGTGCTCTCGCCGGCGCGTTGGGCCTGGGCCTTGAAGCTTCCAGGCTTCTTGATTGCCTTTTCGATCCAATGTTTGCTGCTCATATGAGCGACTCCCTCTTCAGCATCTCGTCCAGCGCCACCAGCGCGTCCCAGTCATCGTGCAGCTTGGTCACATCATCCAGGAGCGCGCCTCGTTCCTCATCCTGCTGGGCCATGGCAATATCGGCCTTGACTGTAGCGATCTCCACCCGCTCATACCGGGAGATAGCATCCGCATCCCACAGGGGCATCTTATCTGCCACCGCCACCACAAACTCTTTGGCGTCTGAAATCTCAGGATCCGGAACAGCGATCACGGCGACCGTTCGATGCGCGCTACATCCCGCCGCAAGCAGCAGCAAGCCGTGGATCATCAACGAGGCGCGGATGGCCATGCAGTTAGGCGCTCTTAGCAAACGCTGCCTCGACTTGGGCGACGATCTCGGGAAAGTCGGCGACAAGCTTCCTCACTTCCGCCACAACGGAAGCATCGAAGGCCACGTTGAGGCCGTTCGCGCCAGCTGCGGTCTCGGTTGCTTGCACCGCCGCGACTAGCGCGCCCAGTGCGCCGAAGGCGATCTGCTCCGCGGCCGCGGCCTGCGGACTTACCAGCGACGTGAGTGACTCGATTAGCTTCTCCTCATTCTGCAGCCCGCCAAGGGCGACGATGACCTTCTTCGAAACCGTGACAACATCCTTAAACAGGGACGCAAAAGCGTGCCCAGCCGACTGCCAGGTAAATGCCATAGGAGATCTCCTTATGTGTGTTTGAAAAGAAATTACGCCGTACCACCGGCCGAAGGAGTGCCCCACATCTCGCTCGTTTTTCGCGAGATGTGGGATACCACAGCGGTGAATCTGCAATTGTCAGCGGTTGAGACCAGCTAATCAAAAGCAGGACGGGTGCCCCAGGTTCGCACTAGCGTACCTGGGACGAGAACGATGGGCGCAGCCCACGAATGCTTTTACTCGATGTTTTTCGCGCTGTTACCGGTGGACGCAAGCGCCGGAACGGGGCTACTCTTCAAGTAAGCAAACACCGCCAGCAACGCCGGCACAGTAGCCAACTTGACCATATTCAAAAGCCCCGCCCGGTCAAACGTGAACACAGTGGGTAAAGCAATCGCACCGCTGGCCGCCGAGGCAAACGCGGAGATAGCCGCCGCCGCCAACCCATGAATCCAGATTTTGAGACTATTCATGATCCCGTCCTTATGAATGTCATCGCGCAATTGCCCGCTGAAAGTCGACATAATCGACAGCCATGGTCACCGAGGTCGCGCTCAGAGCCGTGGCCGACCAGGATGCTGGGTACTGTGCGCTTGAGGGCATACTTCCTACAGCGGTCTTACACGCCGTAGCCTCCGTGCCGTTGATGTACCAATGCAAGTAGCTGCCATCGTTCACCATCGTCAGCCGCGTCCAGGTGGCCGCCACTGCGGCAATGGTGGAATCGGTGCTGGTCGAGCTATAACGGCAGTACCAATCATTAGTGACCGAGTTAGCCGAGCTGAGATAGAACTGGATCCCCGTGGTCCAGGGATTCACGTTGGGGCCGTTGGTCAATCCACCCTGGAAGCTGCCTGCCGTGGTGCCGGGCAGCACAGGCAGATACACCACTGTCTCCCATGTCCAACCAAGCGAAGAGCTGTTGGGCGAGATAACGGAAGGATTTTCCGACTGGTACCCGCAGGTAATTCCTGTGCCCGTGCCGCCTGTGCCGGCAGTCAGCAATAAGTTGCCGGGGTGGTTGATATCGGTGTAAGTGGTGTTCACCGTGCAGCTAGCCCCGGTGGGAGACCCGATGCTGTTGGAGGCGTTATTCGCTCCAGAGTAGTAATCGTCAAATAAGACAGAGTAGGGTCCTGCGGTCCTTGCTTGCGGGAGGAACCCAGGAGCTGTCTGCGCTCGCCGTGAAGGTGTTGGCTACATTGGTAGCCGCCTGGTTTGCCGTGGCAGTTGCCACAAACGCAGTCGAAGCCGCCTGCGTGGTGTTCGTGCCCGCCGTCGCCGTGGGCACCGTGGGCGTGCCGGTAAACGCAGGCGACGCAAGGGGCGCATTGCCGCTTCCAGCGCCGCCGGGCACACCGCCGCCACCGATCTGTTGCCCCTGTACCCCAGCTGCGCACAGCACAGCTAATAGCAAAGCCGCTGCTCGTTTCATCGCGATAGTCCGATCTGTATGTATTTCAATAAATCGACGCACTGCGTATAAGCCGTG
Source organism: uncultured Acidobacteriaceae bacterium (assembly GCA_963746595.1). Taxonomy (GTDB): domain Bacteria; phylum Acidobacteriota; class Terriglobia; order Terriglobales; family Acidobacteriaceae; genus PALSA-350. The sequence goes on along the minus strand of CAVVBS010000015.1, from coordinate 715,039 downwards.
GACGCGATCCGTTAAAGCGCGTTGGCTAAGGTGTGCTTAGTTCCTAAATGCGCATAGATAACTAACGCTTCCCGTGAACGCTGACGAGAAGTTGATCGTGAAAGAGCTCGTTCCCGTGTAGGTGACCCAAGGATGGCCGGAGCTGGCCACACTAGCCTGCGGGGTAATCGCGCACTCCGGATGGCTCGACGAGGTCGCCGCGAAGCTGTAGGACGCAGTCGTGGATGCCGAAAACGAAAGCTCTCCAGCGAAATCCGTATTGGTCGCCGTCCCCGTGGCAATATGTCCCGTAGTGTTCCCGTTCAGAGAAAAATCGGTCCCTGTATATTGGTGGGCGTATACGGTGGCTGAGAAATCACCCGAAGTCCCGTTACCAAGAAGTAGAGCATCAGCCGCAGAGCGCGATATGCCGGTGTCGCCGTTCCAATTCAAGATGGTAGACGATGACAGATTTGTGCCTTGGATATAGCCTCCAAGACCATTCAAGAGAATATACGGGCTCGTTCCGCCGTTCCGTGCTGTTCCAATCACATACCCGCCGCTGGTTCCTGCAGCCGCACCGTGCCCCGAAGTAGTGGACACGATTACAGTACCTGGCACGGATGATCCAGGCACAGAGAGAACGAATGGGGATGCCAGTTCTCCCTTGTTCATGTAGGCCACGCACTGCCCGGTGCCAGGATTGGTGAAGGACTGAGCCGCGATACCGATGACCGGGCCGGTTCCATTAGCAATCCCCGCGTTGCCGTCCGAAAGCATCATCAGTGCTTGGCCGGAAGTGATCGAGCTGACCGTGGGGTCCAGGAAGATTTCCCCGCCGTCCCATTCTCCGGGAGTATGCAGAGTAACCGGGCTGCAATAACCGCCATAGCGAGTGTTCCCGACGAGCGGCATCGAGTTATAGGCGGAGTACAACGCGTCCGTCAAGTCGCCATCGATTTCAATGCCGCCGCCCGAGCCGGTATACTGCGCCAGGATTCCGGCGATCTGCCCTGAGCCACCTTGCTCGATGCTCCCGCAACAAGAGAATGGATTTTTAAGGGTTAGCCCCGAAATCCCCCCACTCCCTATCCACGCGTACTGATTGCGCCCTCCAGTGGTGATTGGTGTGCCCCAGATCGCAAACAGGGAATTAATCGAAACATATTGAACGACCGTTTCGCCCAGCGAAACGCCTCCGCCGCTCTGGGTCATGTTGTCATCCCAAATGACCGCGTTGCCGATGCTTTCCGCTTGGATTTGATCGAAGGTACCGCCCGAGAAGAAGGGGAAGTACCCGCTGCCCAAATAGCTGTCGACCGTGCCGGGGAACTTGATCCACCCATACGGCTGGTAGCCGACGTATAACTCACCCGATTGATACAAGTTGAACTGGGCATCCTTGTCGACACAGAATCCCCCAAAACTGTTCCCATTGATAAAGTCGTGGCCATGCATGACAATATCGCCCTGCAGGTAGGTGCTCTCGGGCGCCCAGTACATGCCGCAGAAGTTTTGCTGCGCGTCTACCTGGTCCCATGTCATATGATCGCCCACCACGTTGAATCCCATGCGGAATCCCGTGGCGCTTACGCGATGCATGTACATGCGGCCGCCCATGATTACGCCATCCATCTGGATGGGCGTCCCGCTTGCCGCGGGGCCGGGAACATTGATGATCCCTCTCGCATACGCTGTCGAAGATATGTTTGTTTTGCCGTTGTAATAGGGATTGAGAAAACTAAGATCGATGAGGCCGCCGTAGCACGCTCCATCATAGCGCCCACTTCCGGTGTTGCCATTATCTGTCGGCGCTGCCGTGGGTGATTGGCAGGAAAGCAATGCACTGGAAACTCCAAAATCTGCCACAGCAGGCTCGATGATCGTTCCGCCTTCTCCGTCTCCAACGACATAAAGGCCGGTGTTACTTCCACTGCTCGAGTCGTTGTTATTAGGCAAGATCACGGGCTGATCCCAGATATAAGTGCCGCCGGCTATTTTAATGGTCCCACCCGTGCCGGTGAGTTTGTTCACGGCGTACTGCGTAGCTAACCAGTCCATCTGGTTCGTGCATGCGGTAGCGAATGAATAGATGCCGCCGTTGTATGCCTGGAGTTGGGTGAGTGTAGAAAGACCCAGGTAGGTGCAGGCCGGGTGCGAGCTTCCATTGCCCACGGCGCCATATTGCTTAACGTTGACGACGATCAGGTTTGAGGGAAGGTAAGCAGGGGCCAGACCTGGGTCAGCATAGGTTCCACTCAGCGCACCGGTGGCTGGCGTGCTGGGAGCAACATAGTCCGTGCCCGGCGTGCAAGCCCGCGCCGAGCCCGCTGCATTTGTCCCGCACAGCGCATTCTCGGTCGCTGGAATCGCGGCCCCGGTACCCCCGGACACATACTGCGAACCGTTCCAGTTATAGGCCGTGTAAGGGCTCGTGGTCACATCGATCAGGCTTAGAGTGCTATTGCCGTGAACCGACGCGATCACCGTGGCTGGATTCGAGGGAGCCACGAATGCATACCAATCGGCATTCAAGATAACCGTATTCGTCTCGCCCGTATGTTGGTTGCCGTTATTCAGGGCCTCCTGCAGTCCGCCAGTGCCGGATGTCAAATAGAAAGACGAGTGCGTGTAGCTGGTAGTCATGCTCACTGCGCAGACGCCGCTGTTCACTATGACTGCCACTGGCGTGACCACTTCGGTGAACGCAGGATTCGTGTCCACGATCTTGATTGGGACACCCGACGTGAAGGCGGGGAAGTTTCTGTTGCCGCCATTAACCTGGCATGAATCCGGAGGAAAGGAGAAGCCGTTGCCTACCGTGGGTACCTGATACTCACCGAACTGGCTCGCAACAATCTGGCCCTCGATGTTCTGCGCCTCGAGATGCGTCCACGCCACGCCGGGATAGAAAGCAGAGAACGCGAAGGTCAGCAGTGCTGGTAGCCGGCGCAACAACTTCATGCTGCCGCCCTCCGCAGCCAGCCCGCACGATACACCGCCAGGTTCGGATTCTTGGCGATCAAGACATCGTAGTAGCTCTCCGCTTCTGCCCGCAGGTCTTCTAACACTTTGTCTGGTTCGGCCAGGTCAAGTGCATGCAAAGTCAGGGGACCAATGCGGCCATCGCCCACCACCGTCACTGCATCCTGCAACATCCTAGCCGCGTTTACCACTCCCACATTCACCCCCAGCGACAGTAGCTTGTTGGCGATCTCCTGGCTCGCGATCTCAGCGATGCACAGTGGTTGGCAGTAATTAGTCTCGTAAATCCCTCGCGCAATCTGCAGCGCGGCTACCTGGCCCATGGAGCCGAAGTAAAGGCAGTTGGTCAGCTCCGGATGCCAGTGTTCATCAATCCCGAACCGGGTCCGCTTTCCGTCCGGGGCGCTGGTAATCACACCCGAGAGCGTTGCGTCTTCCCATCCCAGCACGTAATCGATCGATGCCTCCACGTTTGCCATTAACCCGATCTCCTGTTGAACCCAGTGGCGTTGACAAACTGCTCTCGCGGCGCTGTCTCGAAGCAACCTGGCATGAACATCTGGGTCACCCCGATCTCCTGTTGAACTCGGTGGCGTTGATACATTGCAAGCGGTTTTCTCTCAAGGAAAACCGCACCGCGCGGACCTCTCCAGCGCAGCGTGGGCAGGAGCATCGGGGTTACCCCGATCTCCTGTTGAACTCGGTGGCGTTGATACATTGCAAGCGGTTTTCTCTCAAGGAAAACCGCACCGCGCGGACCTCTCCAGCGCAGCGTGGCAGGAGCATCGGGGTTCAGTGCACTCCAAGCAAATGCGCCAGCAGCGCAATCAGCGCGCCGCCGGCGCCCCCGCCCAGCAACGCAAGTGAGGTCGCTACCAGCTTGGCTTTGCCATTCGCCTCGCTATAGCCTATTTCCAGTTTGTCTATGCGCGCGTCGCACTTTTCCATGCGCGCCTCGTGGCGGATCAACGTTGTCTCCATGATGGGCAATCTTCCATGTTGGCCATCCAGTCCAAGCTCCCGGCGAAGCATTTTCAATTCGTTTCCGTTTTCACGCCCTTGCTCCAGGCTCTCCTCCACCTTGCTCTTGACCTCCGTGAGTTGTTCCAGAATCTGAGCTTGGATGGTGGCGGAGCCACTGGGCTTTCCCCGCGCTGTCATTACCACGATCTCCTGTTGAACTCAGTGACGTTGATACAGTGCACGCGGTTTTCTGCCAAGGAAAAGCGCACCGCGCGGACCTCTCCAGTGCAGCGTGGCAGGAGCATCGGGATCATCCCGATCTCCTGTTGAACTCAGTGACGTTGATACATTGCACGCGGTTTTCTCCCAAGGAAAAGCGCACCGCGCGGACCTCTCCAGTGCAGCGTGGCAGGAGCATCGGGATCAGAAATGCACCGTTCCGGAGAATGTCACTGGCCCGGTGATGGTGATCGTGTAACTACCGCTAGGTATCATAAGTACGCTCAACGGAAGTGGGGAACTGGTAATGCTACCCGCCTGGGACGTAAGGTTGGTCGTGCCCGCCGCCACCCCGGTTACTACCCCCGTGCTAGCCCCCACCGTGGCATGCGAACTAACAGAGCTCGCGTAGTTGCCGGCCACATTGCCGTGGCTATCCGTCGTGCTGCAGTTGGTCGTCGACCCATCTGAATAAGTGCACGTCGCAACTAACTGGTTGGTATAACCCACAAATAGGCCGGTTACTCCCCCGGTGGTGGCTAGCGACAGTCCAGAGAGCGTTACCGGTGGGTTGCTGATGTATAGCACCCATTCGTTCAAGTGGACAGAGCCCACGTACGCCTGGATATTCGGTGTGCCGGCCGCGACTGCAGTGGCCAGGCCCGGGCTGGCCGAGCCAACGGCCCCGACCGTCAACTCAGCAGCATTCGACGACAACCATTGCGTGACCCCATTGCCGTAGATATCGGGGACGCTGCAGTTGGTCGTGGTGCTGTTCGAGTACTGGCAATAGGCTGAGAACTGCAACGTCCCACCCACGGTCATGGTGTTGGCGCCGCCTGGCGTGCCCAGGTATCCGCCCGTCAACGTCGGCGGTGCCGCCGTCACACTCAGCGTCAGCGCCGGACTCGACGTGATTCCCGCCACCACTGCGGTCATGTTCGTGGAGCCAACCGCAACCCCAGTCGCCAGGCCACCCGAACTCACCGTGGCAATCGTCGGCGCCGTGCTCGCCCAGATCGTGGGCGTGTTGCCATGCGAGTCCGTCGTCGTGCACGTGGTCGTCGAACCATCCGAATAATGACAGGTCGCAATCAGCTGATTCGTCGCCCCCGCCACAATCGAGCTCACCCCACCCGTGCTTGCCAGCGTCACCGAAGTCAGAGTCACCGCCGGCGGCGTCACCGAGAGCGCAAACGGACTCGATGTCACCCCAGCCACCACCGCCGTTAGATTCGCCGAACCCAAGGCAACCCCGGTCGTCACGCCGGTGCCATTGATCGTCGCGATCGATGCATTGCTCGTGTTCCAACTGGAAACCGAATGCCCGTAAGCATCCGTCGTATTGCAGCCCGTCGTGGTGCCGTTGTTGTAGTGGCAGGCAGCGCTCATCTGCACGCTGGCGCCCACCGCAATCGAGCTCACCGAGCCCGCCGCCGTCAGGCTCACACTGTTGAGCGTAGGCGGCGTGCCTGATGTGTAGGTCGCCGAAACCACCGCACTGGGCACGTAGCCGTAGCCTGAGGCATAGCTGGCTGGCTGATTCGCCGCGCCCCACATGCCCACCGCCTTGACCGTCGTCGTGGTCGAAACCGCGATCGTGCCCCCGCTCGCGAGGTATTGCGCCGTGCCCGAACCAGGTGTCGGCGTCGACCCATCGGTGGTGTACCAGATCCCGGTATTCGCGTCGCGATTGGTCCCGGGGTTGGTGAAGGTCACCGTCTGCGACGTAGTAAAGGTTCCGCTGGCCGGCGAGATCGTCGGCGCGACAGAAGTTAAAGCAGCAATGGTGCTGCTCGCGCTGTTGTTCGTCTGCGTCGGATTCGAGTTGGTGCTCTGGTGCTCCTCGTTGCAGACCGGTGAATTAGGCCCCTGGTAGATATTGTTTGCGATCGTCCAGGGCGTATCTCCGTAACCGAAAGCAACGACGCAAGAGAGCGAGTTTCCTTGCCCAAGGTTGTAATTAGCCGTGCCCGTGCCCCAGAACTCGATGCCCGGAACATAACCACCGGGCTGCCCGTAGAGAGTAGGAGGCGTCACATTCGAAATCTCCACGTTGTAATCGACGTTGGTGTTTATGTTCGAGTAAGACGCCCCCGAGCCATCGTACTGAGGCAGCGAAAAAACCCACGATCCATAACCCGGGTTGGTTGGATCGTGCCAGGAGTTGTAAAGGAAGTTCATCGTCGGGTTCGGCGTGTCTTGCGCCTCGATGCCGATGCGATGAATCCCAGAAAAATCGTTGTACAGGATATTTGCGTTCGCGTGGCAGTACTGATTCGCGCTTGGGTTGCTGCAGCCCACCTGCCCACCGTTGGGACCCGGCTCGAAAAACTTGAACCCCTGTTCGGTGTGGTAGACGACGTTGTTTTCCTCGACAAGATTGGTGGTCGAGGTGCCGATGGCGACCGCGGCGCAATAGCCACCGTTATTGTTGTAATTGTAGTTATTGTTACCCGTCTGGCTCGAAGGATAGAAAAACGTGCTCATCACGTTCGAGCAGCCGCCCGAGGAACCGAACTGGTTCCAGGCGATGGTTAGGTTGCTCATCACGGAGTAGCCCTGAGCCGTCCCAGAGCCGGATACGTAGATCAGGACGCCGGCGCAGCAGTCGTTCTGTTGGTCGGCTTGATTCCCATAAAACCAGTTGTACTCGAGGGTGATGTTCGAGGAGTTACCACCCGCGAAGTTGACGGATCCGCCTCCACCCCCGCCGTTCAAGCCCCCGTTGGGCAGATTTCCGTTGACCGCTAAGTAGGTAAAAGACACTGGTGTCGTGCAGACCGGGTACTGGAACACCCAGGCGTTTGTTCCGCCGGTCCAGTTGAAGGTCGCGGTCGGGATATAGCCCAGGTGCTTATAGCCGTCACCTGTCGTATAGGTCGTCCTAGACACGGTCGGGCCCGTCATCGATACCCCGCAAGGCCAACTTACCGTGCTGCCGATGTTGTAGTTACCCGCCGAGAACGCAAGAGTGTTTCCTGAGCCGCACGAATTGAGGTCGCTCTGGATCTGGCTTTGCGATGTGCCATTTGCCTCCGTTTTGCAAACCGAAGCATGCGCATGCGAGCAGTAACCAAGAACAAAACCGACGCCTAAAAGAACCTTCAATAAAGCGGCGCCTCTGTTAGATTTGTCATCCCGAGCGTAGCCGAGGGACCTGCGGTGCGCCCTTTCCCCTTGAAAATGCTTCAAGGCGTAAGTAGCAACTGCAGTGCGCCCCAACCCCAAACAAATCTCGCGTAGCAAACTCATGGGATCGTCACCGCCGTCCAAGTTGTGCCCGCACAGGAATAGACCGAGGTGCTCGTGCCGCCGTCCGTCCTGAGCCAGAGTGAACCGCTACCGATGGGAGCAGTCCCACAGGTGCTGGTGGGCGCACCGGCACCCGTTGAAATATTCGTTGGTCCCAGCTGCATCGAAGGCGTCCCCGTTCCCGCCACGGAGATATGCGGGTTCGAGCTATTTGACGCTGGCGGCGTGCCTCCCGAGGATGATCCCCCGAAATCACTGAAGGTGAAACCTGGCCCGGTGCCACTGCCCATCAGGCCTTGGTTCGGTCCCCCCGCGGTCCGATAGATCTGGTATGTGTTTACCCCCGAAGCCCAGGGGCACACCACTTCATAGCCAACCGGAAACGCCCACGAGGCCGCGCCATTCGTAATCGTGGCGGTCGTTCCATTAATCAGGTTGCCGTCGAAGTCCGTGCCTGCGCAAACGTAGCTGATGGTGGTCGAGCCAGGCGTGGCTGAGGCGGTGATGGTGGGCGCGGCAATGGTCGGCGTGCTGATAACATTCAGCGATCCTGCATGCCCTCCGCCCAGCGTCAATGGCTGGTAAGCCGTGTTCGGGCCATTGATCTGCAGCAGGTAGCCGGTATAGGCCAGGTCCGGCTGGTAAACGTTGGGCCCCACCGTGATCGAGCCGCCAAAGTTGCTCTGCACCCCGGTATTGGTCTGGTGGATCGCGCCTCCGGTATCCACCCAGGTCTCGTTGCCCCCGTTGTTGATCGAGAGCACGCTTGACCCGCCATGGTTGAACGGAGTCGGGTTGTTCACCGAGAGGACCACAGGCGAAATCCCGCCATAGGCAAGGATGTCGGAGGGTGCCTGTTGGACCGATCCCAGCACCAGGTTCACCGACACAGCCGAAGCCCCGCTGTTGTGGGTGGCCGGCGTCGTGAGGTAGGCCCCGCGCGTCAGCCCGGTAAGCGTGTTGCCGCTTATGCCCGTGTAACACTGATACTCGCCGTCCACAAAGAAGCAGCCCGCCGGCGAAAGCCCCGCGGCCGAAGCAATCGCAACACTCGTCTGCGATGCGGTCTCGTTGCCCGTGAGGGTGCTCGACCAACCCTTAGCCGGACAAGTGTACCCGTCATTGATGCCAACCACCGGCGACTGCGTGCAACCTTGAGGCCCACCCCCCGTCGATCCGCCAGGCAGGTTGATGGTCATCGCATTGATCGTCTGCGCGTTCAACTGCTCCGCTACCGGCGCAAAGGCAAAATACCCAATCTGGATCTGATCGGCCGTCGTCGCCCCAAAGAACGCAACTCCCAGATAGCAGGTTGATCCCCCGGTCACCGTGGTGAAGTCCACGGGAAGCGTAAACACCCCGGCCGCGGTGGTCGGCCACGCATTGGTCAGCGGAATCGGAAATTCATTGCTAGTAAGCCGCCGCAGTTCGAATAGAGCTTGATGTACGCCGTGTTTGACGCGGTCACCGCATCCTTGGCCGAAATGTAAAGCGTGTACTTGCCCGGAACCAGCCGCTGGCCCGCCCCGATCGGGATGCCCTGCTGATTGAAAGCATAGGTGTTGCAGTAGGTCGACGAAGGTGTTGTTGCCCAGGTTGCAGCCCACGTAGGCGTTGGTGATCGGCGACGTCGCATCGTAGGTCCAGCCCTGCGACATGGCCGTCGACTCAAACTGAGAAATTCGCGTTGAACTCCTCCGGCGAAATAAAGCCGCCCTCCATGCTGGTATAGGGCTGGGTCAAGTTCCCGGTGAAGAAAGTGTCCGCCGTCTGCCCGCGGATCGGCTCCCGGCTGTTGCCGCTCTGCAGGTACCCATAAGGCCCCGTGGGCGTCGAGAACGACTGCGACGTCGTGCCCGTTGAACTCGCTGCCCCACCCGTAATTGATCAGCGAATTGCTGCTGTAGACGTTGCCCTTTGGCTCCTGGCCCAGGTTGGCGACGTAATCGGCCGTGTTCTGCGTGCCCAAGTTGATCGCCGGCGCGCCGTGGCCATTGTTGAAATTGCCGCCAATCCAATGCTGCTGCGCGCCCCCGATGTAGACCTCGCCGCCCCCGCCCATGTGCTGGTCTTCGATCTCGGAGTTGAGCGTGTCCCACTCCCAGATCGGCATCTGCACGTCGTGCGCGCCGCCCTCGTTCTCGCAGTAGAGGTTCTTGAAGTGGTCAAGCGACAGCACGTCGCCGATGCCGCCGGTCTGATCGTTGAAGAGCGCGGTGAAGTAGAAGCAGGTGTCTGCGCCCAGCGAGCCGCCGGCCGTCGTGCCCTCCGAGGAGTACACGTTGAAATTCGAGAAGGTGTTCTGGTTGCCCAACGGGATGTTGACCGGGTTGGCGGCATAGATGGTGACCCCATCCCAGTGGCTTCCATCGGCCGTGGGCTGCTGGCTGCAAAATAGTTGCCGTTCTCGATCGAAGGCGCGCCCATGGCGATGCCATAGAACAGGTAAAGCGTGTACAGGTTCGAAAACGTGGTCGCATACGACGGCTGGACCATGTAGATCGCGGCGTTGTGGTTCACCTCGTCCCACGGCCTCGCCGTTGATCTCATTCGGCCACGCCCAGAAGGAAAGGTTCTCGATCTTCGAGTTCGGGCCCCACGACCCAGTCCCGATGACCCCCGGCGCCGCTGGCCAGTGGGAAACGCAAAAGCCGCGTTGCCCACATTCCAGCCTGGAAAATATCCAGCATTGCCGCTGGGTGTGGTGTCGCCGCTGTTGAGCGTGGGCGTCACCGGCCATGGGTAGCTGGGCTTGAAGTTGTTGAGCGGAACCACGGTTGCGCCCACAGCATGCGCCGCGCGCGTGGTCCCATTCTGTGCGCACTGGATGTTGTAAAACGTATTCGCCGGCGTCGTGTTGCCGGCATTCGATCGCGCGAAGTAGCTGAACTGCTCGCCGTCAATCTGCATCAGCCCGAACGGCGCGACATTCGCTTCAAAGCCCGGCACCGGGTTGATGCTGTTCGAAAGCGTGATCGATGCTGGGGCACGTCCCCGAGGTGATCGCCGTCGCCAGATTCTGCGGCCGAGCTGCCGGCAAACCATTCCGCCTGGGCATTCGTGCTCCCCGTCGGCAGCGCAGCAGACAAAGTCCGCGGCGTCGCTCCGCCTGCAGCAGCTCCCCGCGGTTGAGCTCACCGTTGCCGTGAACACCGAAGTCAGGTAGGGAAACACCATCGTCTCCCCCACCGTCGGCGCCGTCTCCGCCGAGGGAATGCAGATCGCCGCGCTCGCGGCCGTGATACTCGCCACCCCGTTGTAAGCCCCGCTATGATTCGGCCCCGGCCCCTGGAACCATCCCGGCGCCACCGGGTTGTTCGTGACTGCCGGTGCGCATCGCAATCGGCCGGTACATCGCCGCGTGCGCCGTGGTGCCTGCATCGTTGATCGTCTGCCACGGCTGCGTGGCGTCGATGCGCCCGTCGACAAAGAAGGTCAGATCGTGAATGTGCGCCAGGCCCTGCGATCCGCCGGATCCCTGGCTGGCGTCCACGGCAGCGAAGATATCCTCGCCCGGGAACCCCATGATCGCCCGAATGAAAGCCCAGGCCGATCGGACTCTGCCCGGCCAGCGTCTGCGTGTGCGTCAAGCAGCCGCCCTCGGGAAATACCAGGGTGCCCCCCGCGCCCACCACGCTCATCGTGTGCGCGATCGCAGCCGTATCGTCATGCGCCAGGTCCATCTCGTGCGCAGTCGCCTGGGTGAATGGCGCAGGCGTGGTCAGCACCCCATGCAGCGCATCCGTAATGGAAACAATCGCGGATTCAAACTGTGTCGGCACCCCGCCCACCGATGCCCACGGCCACGATCACCCGGCCCACATCCGCCGCGGTCAAGGTGCCGATGGTGAGCGCGAACGTGGTGGAACCCTGCGGTCAGCGTACCCGTAGACCTCGCGCATATCGCACAGCCGCTCCATCTTCGGTAACGCTGCGCGCGGTCGCCGGCACATCCGCCCGATTATCCTGCACCCGGTAATTGCCCGGATTGGTGAAAGGCGTTCGTCCTGCGCCAGGCTGGATAATGACCGATCCATTGTTGGCCGCAGCGGCGTTGATTGCTGCCTGCGGACTGTAAGTCGACGCTCCGGAAGTAGGCGCCGTGGCTACGAAGTCATAGAGGTCGACTGTGGCCGTGTTGGTCTGGTTATTCGCCACCAGGTCGCTTTGCAGCGTGCCCAGATCGCCGGCGGTGCCGGTGAGCGACACCTTGACGTACTGCGAGCCGTTCCACTGATACCAGACCGTTGGCACCTGGGTCACATCCACCAGGCCGAGATTGGCGCTGCCCTGAACTGTAGCGATGATGGTTGCCGGGTTGGCGCCCACTGCGGCCACCTGCTGATACCAGGCGTTGTTCAGGATGATGGTGTTGGTTGCCGGCGTCGTCAGATTTTGGCTGAGTGCTTCCTGCAATCCCCCGGTGGCCGAGGTCAAGTGGAATGGCAGTCTGGTGGGAATTGACCGGCGCGATCGAAATAGAGCAGGTCACATTGGTATCGACATACGAGCTCGGTGTGACCGTCTCGACGAGCGCCGGCGTGCTGTCGACGATGCGTACCGGGGTGCCGGTATTGAAAGCGAAGAAGAAGCTGGCCCCGCCCTGCACGCGGCAAGATCCCGGCGCGAAGGAATAGGTGTTCGACGTGTACCCGGGCACGGTCCACGTTCCGTATTCGGACGCGATGATCTGGCCCTCGATATTCTGCGCCCTGAGTGAAGTCACGGGCTACACCATACGCCACAGCCAGCAAAACATAGACACGGTTGTGAAGATCATGTCTTTATCAGGGCACGAGTTACAGCCCGCGAAAAAAGTGCGATGAAGGGCTACGGGCTTCAGGCCGACGTATATTTGTCAAGAGGTACGGCTTTAGCCCTGGTGAGTCATGTTTTTCTCAAGTCGGCTTTTCGCAAGCATCAGCCGGTCCGTAAGTGCTTAAGGATGCATTCCGATGCAGTCGATCTCGTTCGTCGTGACCGCGCCGGCGCCGGACGTATCCCCGTTCTGCAGCGTGATCTCAAAGCCGGTGGCGGTCTTGTTGTTCACAAATACACCGGTAAGCACCGCGGAGGAGCCCTGGCCCGGCTGCGAGGTGCAGGTCACCGCATAATTCGTATCCGCGAACGCACTCGGCCACGTCACGGTGAAGTTGCAAGTGGCCCAGGCCGAGTTCGCCGTAGTGCAGATCCCTGAGTTGATCACCAGCGGCTTGATCTACTGGGATCGCCGTCCCAGCTGGTCGCCGCCGTCACCCGCCCATAGCCATCCACCGTGATATTTGCGCTGCTGTATGACCCAGCCGTGACCCCGCAATTCTGCAGGTCGACATCGGTGCGCGACGAGCCGGGAGTTGTCTGCCGCCGCCAACGGCGCCGCAAAGTTTATGTATGGCTCCTGCGGCTGGAAGCGCCGCACTCGATTGCACGTGCTGGTAGTACAGCGTGGGCGCGCTCCCGCAGGATCCAGGCCCGAAGTAGCTTCCATTCGACACCAGGCACTGTCCATTGTGCCCGCGCCACCGGCCACCAGGTAGCCAAGATTGGTGTTGATGTAGCCATTCTCCACATCGAGAGGAAAGGCCGGCGTCGACGTGCCCACACCCAGCGCGCCTAAATTGATCAGGTTGTACCCGGTCATGTTCACCAGTCCCGGATATGCTCTGCGGCCCATGATTCAGTGGCTGTGCCAGAATCGGCTGCGGGTAAATGATCGTGCCATTCCAAAGCGGCGCGCCGTTCGAGATGTTCACCGTGCCGTTCAGGCCGCCATTCAGCTGCCAGGCCTGTGGCCAGCCGGGATAAGCATTGCCGCTCGAGGAAAGCAGCGAGACGTTATACCCCGAGTAGGGAATGATCGTGTCGTTGAACGCGATGGTGCAGGGAACATCGTTGACCGTAGGAATGGTCTCCCCCGAGGTCACCGGCGTCTCATTCTGCACGAAACGTTCCGTCGGTCCGACCGAGTTGCCCTGGGCCGTCTCCTGCGCCGCTGATCGTGCCCACGTAGACCCGCATGCCCGCAGCGCCTGCGGGGAAGCGTAGCCGGAGGCGAGATAGTCAGCGAGCCGGTGCCCGTCAGCTGCACCTTCAGCTCCGGCGAGGCCAGCGTCTCCAGATTGCCGTTGGTGTAGAACGTGAACACCACGTAGTAGATCCCGGCCGCCATGGTGCCCGAGCCGTAGGTGATCGAAGTGTTGGGCAAAGCCAACGGGTTCGGCATGCCAACCACCGAGCCATCGTTCGAAGTGAAGCACTGTGCCGTTGTCGGCACCACGCTGCCGTGCCTACGATCAGCCCGGCCTGCTGTAGCCCGAAGTTCAGCGTGCCGTTCTTGATCGGCAGGCCCGAAGGGCCTTGCAGCGTTCCGGTGACAGTCCCACCGTACGCTGTGGCCGCGCTCAACATCAGGATCAGCAGAGCTCTTATTGTTGACATGTAAGGTCTATTTCGAAAGGAGCGTCAAAACTCGCCGCCGCCGCGCACCAATTGCATCCCGCAAGTGATCACCTCGCCATACCGGTTACGGGTATAGGTCTTGATCCACGAGCGTGCATTCCTGAAAGTAGCGATCTTCTTATGCTTACCCAGCCAAACCAATTCACCGGCCTTCACCAAAGCATCCGCTTCGTTCTTCGAGTAATGGTGGTGGCGCCTGCTAGAGCACTTATGGGCGATACCCCCAGAGGTAAGAGATCTGGCATCGCCCTCACTGAGGATGCAAACGATTGGGGACTGAGCGGGCATACCTTCCTCCGTAACGCGTGGAGCCGGCGTCTCGTCGCTTAGTCCCAAGGTCGCACGCGCTGGGAGCGCAATTAGAAGTAAGCGTACGAGAGCTTTTCTTCTATTCGGGTAATCGATATGTAGGGTCACTAATATAGATTCGGGATAACCTAAAAAGTTCCCCTCTCATCCATTTTTCGCACCTGCCGCTTGGCGCGGTGTATCGTCCTCTTCACGCAAGAGGGCTCGTGCTCCAATACTTCCGCGATCTCCTGTTCCGGCATGTCTTCGAGATATGCCATCTCCAGAACCTGCCGTTGAAATGGGCTTTAGCCCGCGCAGCAATCTGTCCATGTCCAACCGCGCCGGCACGCCTTCGAGGTGTCTTGTCCGCGCTCGCAAAGATGCATGCTCATCGAGCGTCATCGCAAGTGGCTCCGTGTCCACCTGTATATGGTTTGAATCCCCGTTACTGTCTGCCGTTCCTTGCGCAGGATCATCAAGCATTGGTTCATCGCGATACGAGTAATCCAGGTACGAAACTGCGAGTTACCTTCAAAGCTATGCAACCGTGTGAAAGCCAACAGAAACGTATCCTGGCACATATCCTCCAGGTCGTTCTTGCGAAGAATGGCGCGGCCTACTGCCTTCACGTAGCCAAGATGCTGTTGATAGAGCTCGGTGAATGCGTCTTCGTCACCCGAGCGCGCCGCAGCGATCAATTCGGTCTCATCCATTCTTGCTCCCCGCTGAAACCGTTAAGACCGCAATGTCACCTAAAGATGAAGGTCATCCGGCGGAAGTACGCCTCTACAGTCCACTAACAAAAGCCCACTGACACGCCACTCCTGAATTTGTCATCCCGCCTACCCCGGCGTCCCGTAGGACTGGAGCGTAGCGAGGAGAGACCGCAGTACCACTCCACCCGCAACCAACGCCGGTGGAAGCACACCTCTACACTCCACTAACAAATGTCCACTAACACGCCACCCGAACTTGTCATCCCGCCTGCCCCGGCGTGCCGTGGGACTGGAGCGAAGCGGAGGGGAGGGACCTGCAGTTCCACTCAACCCGCAACCAACGCCGGTGGAAGCACACCTCTACACTCCACTAACAAATGTCCACTGACACGCCACCCCAACTTGTCATCCCGGTGTGCCGTGGGAGCGAAGTCAGTAAGTCAATCCACATCCTCGTCATACAACTCACGCCGCGAAGGTGTTCCGCGGCGGCCACACGGACGAACTCAATCATGCCCAGCGTATCGGCGGCGATCTGTCCGCAACTGTCATAGCTGATCTCGCCCTCGTCGGTGCGGGTCACGATCAGAACCTGGGTAACATCGTCCATGCCTTCCATCTTGGAAATAAGAAACTCGCTCGGGCTCGGTTCATCGCTCATCCATGCTCTCCCCAACATCCATTGTCTTCAAAGACTCCTGGCTATCAACGCGGCCCGTGCGCCCAGAATATTCAGCGCATCCACGTAGTCCTCGTAGTACGGTCTTCGCACCGGCCGCACTCCCTCCAGGGTTGCCATCACCAGCACATGTTCATAGGCCCGGCGCAACATCACCAGCCCCTGCACCGCACGCCTCGCGCGCCGGCTGAAGAGAAGGGTGAGCACTTCGCCTATGTTTGCTGGGCACAAGCGGCCCGTTCGAGTGAATCCGCTCACTGCGTTGCTCTTCATTGGGTCTATTCCTCCTATCTGCTCTCGCGCATCTTCAGTGCTATTCGGTCGCCAATGCGCTGTCGCGGCTCCCTACCCGTCCCACTTGCCTAAACCTGTCCAACGCTTCCCGCAGCCATGCCGGGTTCATTCCTTCGGCTAACGCCACCGCCCAGTCATAGTGCTCCTGCCACTCGCGCGTTTGCGGGTAAAGAAATCGTTTCGCGCTCTTGTGCTCTTGTTCGTCCGTGCTGCGGTAGTCTGCGATCGCAACCAGGAAAATCGCTCCGCCTAAACTCCGCTTCTTTGTCTGTGACGGCCGATAGTTCGTCGCCCAACGTGGAGATCTCCCTCTCAGCAAGCCCCATTTCGTTGATCATTGCGTCCTCCGTATTGGGGGAGGATTTGAAGAAACTTTTGCCCCGATGGCCCATCCGCATCGCACGCAGGTAACAACGAATCCATTGCCCCTCTATGCGCTCTGCGCTCCTTGAGGCCGCGTCACCGGAAAAGTTGTCCCACCCTTTCACCGCGGGATGTTGACTCACATAGCGCAAGCCCTGCTTGGTCGATCCGCTGCCTAACAACGCGAGCGCTGCTTCTATCTCCCCCGGTAGAGCCGGAGCTGCGACGATCGCCTCTCTTTCCAGCAGAACTCTCCGTCCGCTCTCGTCCTCTCCAAACCTCACTCCGCCGCCTTGGGCGCGTCCCTCGCAGCCGTGCTTTTCCAGGTAGCGGAAGACCCACTCGAGCGCAGCCCCGCCCCTGCTTTCCTCCGACCATCCGGCCAGCTCCCGTATCTGTCCCGGGCTGGGCCAGTAAGTACAGGTCTTCTCCGCCATCGCGTAAGCCAACGCCAGTGCCGCAGGATCGATATCCGCCAGGTTGCGTACGTGCGCCGCGGTCACAGCGCAGTTGTCCTCTTTCTCCATCGCCTCGCGCAGTTGCCGAACTGCTCGTGCAATCGCGCCCCGCACATCGGATGGATTCCTGACCTGCGGCAAAGATCCGCTCGTAAATGTCCCGCTCTTCAGGGTTGTCGTCCGCCTTCTTCATCTCGCTCACGATGCGCTCACCTCCCACTCAAATCGCAAGCTCTCCTCTCGGTCTGTGATCCTTCCAGCCGCAGAAGATTGGCTTGCAGCCGCAGTTGACGGACGGTAGGGAAGCGGTCCATCTGTTCCGGTCTGCCCATCCGTAGCGTGCCCCGCCTCCATCCCGTGATCGCCATCTCCAGGTATTGCCAGGGCACATCGCGTAGGTCCTCGGCCATCAGCAAAAGGCATTCCGGGGTCAGCGAGAGCTGCCTGCTCATCGCCAGCTTGCCCAGCGCGATCAGTGTGTTCTCGAGCCAGGGCCAGTGCTCGGTCAACGGCGCTGACGACGCTGTTACGATTGATTTCCGCTCTGCTTGCATTGCCTCCCCCCGCCGATGCCGGCTTGTTGTAAAGAGTGATCTCCTCCTGGAAGCGTGTGAGGTTCGCTATCCACAAGAAAACGCGGTCGCCGTGAGCCACAGCCGACTTAGCCCGGTTCTCGAGCATCGTGCGGAACTGTATTTCGCCTAAGTTGGGGCTGGCCGCGAGAAAGTCACTCAGCGCCTTGGCATCGCGTCCCTGCCACGGCATTTCAGGAGACGCATGATTCTTCGCGCTCCAGTACTCTCCCAGAATCAGGCGAAAGGGTACGTGACGCTCATCGATAGCACGCTTCTCCCTCACCCTGCTCGAGGAAGGTAATGTTTTTAATAACTGTGGTTGTGACTGTGATTTGGCATCGTCAAGCATGCCATTGAGAATGCTTGAAGCATTGCTTGTGGGGATGCTTTCCGCATCCTCCGGCAAGGGCAGCGTCTTGCCCCACCTGCTGGAGGCGCCTAACTTGGCTCTGCTGGCATTGGATTTCTGCTTGGCCGCGGTCCGGCTTCTTTCCCGTTCCACGCGTCCATGGTGCCACTGCCCATCGTGGATTTCGAAGAACTCCGCAAGCACTGCACGGCAGATGCTCCACGCGCTTATCGGAAGGCCTGTGATCTGCGCCAGCACCACATCGTCGTCCTGCAGGACCCCGCGGCGCCACAAATGGAAGAGGAGTAAGAGATAAGCGCCATGCTGTTCCGTACTTAGGTGCATGGTGTCGGCAAGGTAGTCGCCGATGTACACCGGCATCCAAATATCGGTCTTGCCTGCGCTCAAAGTCTCGGAAATGTCGTGCTATGCCCGCAACGCCTCATAGATTCCTCTCACTTGGTCTCATTTCTTGCGGCAGCTCATCATTTGCCGGGATGTCGTTTCGGTTCAACAGGAGCCACGATTCCCTCAATGCAGACAACCCGGCAACGCTAAGATGCCATGCATCAATCGCCGCGCGCAATAGTCGTGGCAAAAAATCCTGAGGAGGAAGGGGTAGTTAACTCAAAGTTACTCCCAGGTTACGGGCGTCACGCTCTAAGACCAACACAAGAAACACTGTGATAGTTACTCTTAGTTTACCCTCCCGATGTCCTCATCATTGTTTCCTTCCTCTCTTGACGGCGCGCCCTAAAGGCAGCAATCTCACAGGTAGGAAGCAACGGCGCAATGTTAGCTCGCTCGGTTCTTTGCTTGCCGTACTGTCGTCGCGCTCGTTGTTTTACCCGGTCATGGAGAATAAACATGCATCTCCGAATGATGGGACTCCAGAGCAGGGCCTTCCCACCCCCCTCCTCACTGTTGACGAGATCGTCGCCGGGCTCGCCCTGTTTACCGACGAACAGCGCTCCCTCGCATGGTCTCCCGAGCCGCCCTTCGAAAGTGCCGGTGCAAGTGACTGCCGCATGGGTGGGAGCTGCGGTCTCGAGTTCAACTGGGAAACCGCCCGTGCGCGATGGATGCAGGCCCGTCATCGCTGGAACAGGGAACAGAAGAAGCTGCAGGATACTTCACCTTCTCGAGGTTAGACCCTATGCCGTTTGAATCAGAAGATGGAATGAGCCTTACCCAAATCCTCAACGTCGTGCTTCCTCGCTACGGCTTGGCTGCGGAGCCGGCCTGTCGATGCGCTGTGTGTGAGTCGCATCGCGCGACCCGGCTGGCCCAGTCGATTACACCACAAATTCGGTCATCGCATTGACCCTATAGGGAGAAATCGATGAGCCTTAACCAGGAGCAGACCGGGCGCCTGCACTTCATCGAAGGACTGCGCGCCGTTGCCGATTTCTATGAGCAAAACATTGAAGCCTATTACGACGGTATGACGCATTACCTTTAACATGTATGATGCGCGGCACGCTACACACTGCTCCGAGATGGCCCGGATATTTGGCCAATGCAACAAGTCTTACAATGACCGTAACGTTACTGTTTCCAGGCAGTTCAATGAGCAGATAACACTGTCCGTCTCTGCTCCCCGTGTCAGGGGTTGCCGCCGCGTGGTTACAGGTGCGCGCATCTTACCGGCCCGGATCGTGCCCGCAACCAATGAGGTCTGCATTCCCGCGGCCAGGGCGGAGATCGTCCAATGGCAATGCGACCCGCTCCCTCCTGACGATGCCCGTATTTCCTGAACGCTGCACCGGACGCGACGCGTGTGCGGCGTTCTTAAAGCATAGCCGCATGAAGTGCACCGGAGCCACCAAGCAGCACAGGAAATCCGCGTGTCCGTTCCTGACCGCTCTTATCCCGTTCCTTGTCGTTGCCTTGACGTCTTGTTGGCAGCCTGAAAATTCTCCATCCTTTCCTTAGCCCATGTTGCGCTACGTGGCATATGTTGAGTTACACTTAATGGCGATGACGATCGAAGAAATACTCCTCCACATAGATGCCGAAATTAGCCGTTTAACAGAAGCCCGCGACCTCGTGGCCGGAACCGCCGTGGCCAAGGTCTCCCGCAGTCCGCGTAAGAGCGGATTGGTGGCTCCTAAGCCAAGGGCCGTGCGCACCAAGCGGGTTATCTCGCCCGAAGGCCGCGCCAGAATCGCCGCTGCGCAGAAGCTTCGCTGGGCTAAGCAGAAGCGTGCCAAAGAAAAGAAGTAAGGTTCATTCATGCATGGCGGGCTGGGCGAATGGCCATTCCCCCCGCCGTGTGTGCGCGAACCATGTAAGTAGCAGTTCCGGTCAGCACCACTGCCAAGGCGAAAAAGATTTCTCGCGCAAAGTTTGGCCGCGAGAACAGGATGTAAAGAAATCCCGCAATCGCCACCAGCGGCGGCAGAGGATACAGCCATATCCGGAATGGCCGCTCCAGGTCCGGCTGCGTGCGGCGCAATACCATTACGCCAACCTGCTGCAGAAGAAACTGCAATAGGATCCGTATCACCACCAGCGCCGCCACCAGATCCGCCAGTTGCAGCATGCAGAACACCATCGAGACCCCCGCCAGCATCAGCAGCGAAACGTTGGGGATGCGATGGCGGGGGTGCACGCGCGCGAAAATGCGGAAGTAGTTGTCATCCAGCGCCGCCGCATAGGGCACTCGCGAATAGCCCAGCAGCAGCGCATATACCGACGAGAACGCCGTCCACACCACCAGCAGCGCAACCACCCGTCCTGCCACCACGCCATACACTCGCTGTACCACCACCGCCGCCACCGATAGCCGCGCATTCGCTCCTGCCTGGCCGATAAGTTCCTGCCACGGTATCGTCCCCAGCACGCTGGTATTCAGCAGCAGATACAAGCGCCGCCACCAGTCCCACCGACCACACAATGGCTCGTGGAATCGTCCGTCCCGGGTCGCGTACCTCCGCGCCCAAAAAGCATATGTTGTACGCGCCCCAGTAATCGTAAGTCGCAATCAGCAGCGCTGCTCCCAGGCCGGTAAAGAATCCGCCCGACAGCTGAAACGCGCCGGCAGGGAAGCCGAAGGCCAGGCTAGCGTGAAAGTGCAGCAGCCCGGTGAGGATCACGGCCAGCATTGTGCCCATTACCCCCATCCACAGCAAGCCGGAGAACCGGGTCACGCTCTGTATATTGCGATAAAGCAATGTCGCCGCGATCACGCAACAAAGCATGGCTGCCAAAGTGCCAGGTCCAAGCCGGATCGCCAGCGGTAACGTGTGCACAAACGGAACCGGGATCGGCAATTGATAGGAAAAATAAACTCTGCGCAGGGCGGGCCAAAGATAGCCCGCATATTGCGCCAGGCCCACGCATCCTGAGGCGATCGACAGCGGCGCACTGAAACTCAGTTGCCAGATATAGAGGAAGGAGAGATATCGCCCTGTAGTCCGCGGCCCATAGATGGTGCGCAGATACTCATACGATCCGCCGGCCTTCGGCATAGCCGCGCCCAGCTCCGCCCACACCAGCCCGTCGCATGCCGCCAGCACCGCTCCCAGGACCCAACCCAGAATCGCTTGCGGTCCGTGCATCGCCAGCACGATCAGCGGCAGGGTCACGAACGGCCCCACCCCGATCATATTGATCATGTTGAGCGAAATCGCGCCCGGCAGGCCGATACCGCGTACCAGACCCTCGTCCTTCTTCATCCTCTGGATCTCTCCCCGCTACGGATCAATGGCTGCCCAAGTTGCCGGCCCACCCGCATACGTGGGACGGTTTTAGCGCTTTGTATCGCCCCGACTTTACAGCCTGCGGAACAACTCATGCTTTGTATCAGGGCACGATTTCACACCTTGCGGAAAAACTCATTTTTTCTGAAGGGTACGGCCTTCAGGCCGTACGTAAATGCTTTGCAATGAATCCGGCTTAAGCCACTGAGGGGACTCACCTCACGCTCCTCTCGACTTTTCCGCAAGCTGTTTAGTCGGGCCGTTGAGGTCTCGCAAAATTTGCGCTTTAGCCCTCGGCAATTAGTTATTATTCGAATGCTTTCCGTCCATTCAGCAACCGATCCCATTCCTGAGTCCTAAGCAGCTTTGATCCTGTCATATGCTATAGCTAACAAACTGCCTATGACATTCTGCAGGACTCCGTCCCAAGCTCTAGCCCTCATCGCCGCCATGCTTCGTCACCGCGGCCCCTCTTTCGGCCCAGACCCCAATCGCCACCTCCATTGCCGCTACGCCCGACTACCAGCCTCTCCGTGTTGACCGCGGCACCGCTGCGCTGCAGCAGTCGCTGCGCAAGCTGAGCACCCGCGCCAGCGTCATGATGATCGTCGCCCACCCCGACGACGAGGATGGCGGCATGCTCACCTATGAATCCCGCGGCCAGGGTGCGCGCGTGGCTCTGCTCACCCTGACCCGCGGCGAGGGTGGTCAGAACATCATGTCCAACGACCTGTGGGATCAGCTCGCCCTGGTGCGCACTCAAGAGCTATTGGCTGCCGGCCGCCGCTACGGAGTCGATCAGTACTTCACCCGCG
Organism: uncultured Acidobacteriaceae bacterium; assembly: GCA_963746595.1. Lineage (GTDB taxonomy): Bacteria > Acidobacteriota > Terriglobia > Terriglobales > Acidobacteriaceae > PALSA-350. Next base: position 692,935 of record CAVVBS010000015.1, on the reverse strand, counting down.
TCGCCGACTTCGGCTTCTCCAAGACCCTCGAAGAAGCCCTCTCCGTCTGGGGACACGAACGCGTTCTCTACGACTGTCGTCCGCGCCGTCCGCCTCAATCGTCCTCTGGTCCTCACCGCCGTCTTCGTCGGCGGCATCACCGACGGTCACGGCCAGCACCAGGTCTCCGGCGAAATGGCGCAGGAAGTCTTCAAGGCCGCCGGAGACCCCAAGGTCTTTCCCGATCAGATCAAGGCCGGCCTCCTCCCCTGGACGCCGCTCAAGGTCTATGCCCGCGTCCCTTCCTTCTCCATCTCCCCCAAGGGAATGTACGACTACGCCACCGGCAAGTGGGCTCCGGTGCGCTTCTATGACTACGTTGCCGGCAAATGGACCGACGCCGTGCCCACCACCAACGTCACCATCCATGAAGGCGCCTATGACCCCGCGCTTGGGGAGCTCCTATATCCAACTCGGCCGCGAGGGCCTCGGCCAGCAAAAATCCCAGAACGGAGGCACCGGCATCCCCCTCCCGGGAGCCTTTGACGTTCCCTACCATCGCTACGGATCGCGCGTCCCCACCTCTGATGCGGAGCGCTCCTATTTCGATGGCATAGACACTTCTATTGCTCGGCATAGCCTCCCTCGCCCCAGGCCAACACCCATTCCTCATCGCCGGCCTGCAACAGATCGCTGCCTCCGTCAACCAGGCCACCCACGTCTTACTCCCCGTCGCAGCCGGCAAAGCTGGTCCCGCTGCTGGCCGCCGGTTTAAAACAGACACAGTTACTGATGCAAAAAGTAACCGCCTCCGATCTCTCCGCCGAAGCAAAATACAATGTCCTGCATGAGCTGTCTGTAAAGGAGGCGCAATTCAACAGCGCCATCGTGGAGGCGCTCGGCGTCACCCTCACCGCCGTCGTGGCTCCGCCCAACCCCGATCATGGCCGCTCCGGCTTTGCCGTCGACGCGCAGGATACCTTCACCACCGCAGTCCCCGGCCAGTCCTTCGGAGTCACCGCCTTCCTCACCAATGCCAGTGACGTTCCCGTGCAGATAAAGAACGTCTCCGTGCGCTCCACCGGTACCGGGGACTGGCACATCACGCCGCCGCCTCGCCTCCCCCGGCCAGCTTGCAAGCCAACCAGCGCCTCAGCGCGGATTTCAAGCTCTCGGCGCCCCTTGACGCCGAAGTTAACCAAGGCCTGTTTCCACCGCAAAGATGTCGAGCAGCCCTACTACGATCTCGACAGTGTCGACTGCCTCAACCACCCGCTCCCCCCGTACCCGTTGGAGGCCTGGCTCGAGTTCACCGTCGATGGTGTTTCCGTCCGTTCCGCCCAGGCGGTGCAAACCGTTCAGCATGTGGTCGGTCGCGGTGGCGTATACCAGCCGCTGCTGATAGCGCCGGCCGTCTCCGTCGCCGCCACCGCCACCGCGGGCATCATTCCTCTCGATGGGGACAAGGGTAAGACTGCAAGCTGTCAACGTTCGTATTCGCAGCAATGTCAAGGCGCTCCACTCCCGGCGATGTGCACCTGGATCTGCCCTCGGGCTGGCAGTCCTCGCCCCAATCGGTGCCCTTTACCGCCCACAAAGAAGGTGACGATCAAACCCTCACCTTCACCGTCACGCCCCAAAACCTCGCTGCCGCCAGCTATTCCGTCACTCCTATCGCTGAGTACCAGGGCCACCGCTACGCCCAAGGATATGAGACCGTCGGCTATCCCGGCCTGCGCCCTTACAACTACTACCAGCCCGGCCCCTACAAATTGGTGGGGGTTGACGTCAAGCTGGCTCCTGGTCTCAAGGTGGGCTACGTCATGGGCACTGGCGACGAAGTTCCCCAGGCCCTCGAAAGCATGGGAGTGCCTGTTCACTTGTTACAAGCGGCGGATATTAACGATGGCAATCTGTCCGCCTATGACGTCATTGTGCTCGGCATCCGGGCCTACGCCGCTCGTCCCGAGCTAGCCGCCTCCAACGGCCGCCTGCTCGATTACGTAAAGCAGGGCGGCGTCCTCATCGTCCAGTACAACACCCGGGAGTACGACCACAACTACGGTCCCTACCCGATCAGTCTTACCGGCGATCCGGAGAAGGTGGTGGATGAGAATGAGTCCTGTCGAGCTACTGGAGCCCAAGAATCCTTTACTCTCCTGGCCCAACAAAATCACCAGCGCCGACTTTCAGGGCTGGGTGGAGGAGCGCGGTCATTCCTTCATGCACTCATGGGATTCGCATTATCAGGCGTTAACTGAGACCAAAGACCCGGGTCAGGATGAGCAAAAGGGGGGCTTGCTCTACACACGTTACGGCAAGGGCGCCTACGTCTACGTCGCCTATGCTCTCTACCGCCAGTTGCCCGAGGGCGTTCCGGGAGCCTACCGCATCTTCGCCAACCTGCTCAGCCTGCCCAAAGCCCCGTAGGTCGAATCTGCAAGTGCTTACGATCACATCTGCCTATCGAGTCCGTTGTGCTCGTGGCGTCTCAACTCCTCCAGGGTCAGCTCCAGCTCTGCCACCAAATCCGGCGCCAGGACCCGCAACTCCTCCAACAGCTGGTCTCGCCGCCATTGAGCAGGCGAAAGGAAACTCTAGCCCGGTGTGGTTCATAGCTCTCTCCGAGAGACGCGAGTGAAGGATCAGGCGTCCTCTAAAAACTGGCGCGGCCAGGGTAAGGCGCAAAACGGCGTGTTCGTGTACTTTCCATGTCGATAGTAACTGCGCGAGGAAGGAGCGCCGGGCAAGCCGGAAAACGACTCGGCGTCCGCCACAAGTTGGGACTGATCAGACGCTTGAATTTCCGCCGAGTGTTAGCGCCATATGACGCCAGTCTGTTTTCGCGACATACGAATGCACTCGAGGACGCGCTCTGTTGTAGCGATGAGACTAGCGATACTCCGCGCAAAACCCTGGCGCGCCCTGGCCAAGCAGCGCACAACCGCGCTTGATCTCGTCCACGATCAGCGAGCATGCATTCTGCGCATTGCATGGCGGGTGAGTCGCGGGCGAAACCTGTATGCATTCGTTCACCAGCTGCCGTGACCGCTCGATACCCGACAGCATTGAGGCAGGTTCCGGTAGTGCTAGGGCTGCAGAAGCGCCCCCAGGCGGCGGTGCGAGGTAAGGTTCCGGAACGCCGAAGGCCTGTGCGATCTGGTGCAGTTCTGTGCGCAGTCTCTCCCACTGCGATGTGGTCTGCGGGTTCAGCTGCAGGCTATAGACCAAGGGATCGATCTGCGCCGCGGTGTGCACCAGCGCGACGACCTCCTGGTCCGCCTTCTGCTGGTGCTTGAAGGTTTCGAGCGCCGTGTTTGCCTGTTTAGCGAAGCTCTCCGCCAGCGCCTTGGCATCTTTCTCCTGGCTGGTCTTACGGATCGTGCTTTTCTTCAGCGCGTTGGCGAAGCTCTTCTGAAACGGCTCGTGCGTCATCCTTCAGATTTTGCATCAGTCGCTGCAGATCTTTATCGCTCAGGCGGCCCTGTGCCATCGTCAACGTGCGCCCCCAGCAATCCGAACAAGAGAATAAGACAAAAGAACGTACCCACCTCTGCACGCTTTTCCTCCAGCATCCCTCGCTCAAGCAAGGCCGCACGTGATGACGTCAAAATGCTCTTGTATCCTATCGGCGTTCCTGCCGGGCGGCAACCGGGTATGTTGGACGGATGGGCCATGCGAGGTTTCTGCAATCTGGCAAATGCTCTAATATCGCTTAAGCCGTCGCACATAACTGATCCCGCCGGACCATAGTATTAGCAAGAATGCGGTCTTGAAGAACCGCCTCAGAGATGTCAGCACAGTCGCCTGCGTCCGCCGCCGCCCTTACCTCACCGATAGTCTCGTCTTCGATTGGAAAGCGCAGTCCTTCCGTGCCGATCTCATCTTTATTCTTCCCGTAGCCATCTGTCTTATCCTCGGCATCTGGCTGGGACCAGCCCGGTGCGAGGACTTGATCGCTCGCCGGCGGAGCCTTCACCGTCGGCTTTGGCGCCAAGCAGCATATCGACGACTCCCGTCTCCTGCCCATGATCCTGGCTTCGCTGGGCATTGGCGCTGCCACCTTTGTTGGCATGGTGGCTGGCCACACCAACTTCATCCTGGTGCTCATCGCTGGGGGAGCCGGCTTCGCCTATGGAATGCTTTCCTTGCGTCAGCCGGGGGTCAGTTGGGTAGGGCAGCAGTCGGTCGTCTTTCTGCTCGTCTCCTTCCGCTTTTCCCTTTTCTCCGCGCGCGGCGGCGGTCCGCTCCGGGTTAGTCATGGCAGGAGGCGCCTTACAGATCCTAACCTCGAGTATCCTGCTGCGCCTGCTGCACCAGCTACGCACAGATCTGCTCTCCGTCGCGCACTATCTCAAGGACGAGCACCAGGCCCTGCGTTCCTCCGTGGAACAGGCCGCCCGTTCGCTCATGAAGCGCAATCCCGCCCCCAGCGCACGTGCCTTACGCCATTCGCCTCGCTGTCACGTTAATGGTCAGTACAGAAATCTACCGCCACTTCGGCTTTGCCAACGGATACTGGATACCCATGACCGCCTTGCTCGTCCTCAGGCCCGGACTGAGCGACACCGCGAGCCGGGCCATTGCCCGCACCATCGGCACTCTTGCCGGAGCAGTCTTTGCCAGCTTCTTTCTAGCCCATCTGGCCCCTGCGCCGCCTATGCTGGCGTTCCTGACCCTATGCTTTGCCTGGTTCTCGTACTCGCTCAACAACGTGAACTACGGTCTCTTTACCCTCTGTCTCACGGCCTACATTGTCTGTTTGCTGGCGCTTAACAGTCTGCCCGGCAAGGATGTCGCCTACCACCGTGCCGTCAGCACCGTGATTGGAGGAGGACTTGCTCTGACTGTGAGGTTATTGGTCATTCGCTATCGCCAGAAGCACTCGACGCCGGCCACCCCGTAGGGGTGCGCCGGAAGCAACGATGCTAGTGTCACATTCGGCAGGTTACGAGTTCTGCTCCCACTCGGGCAGTGAAAGCACCCAGTCCTCGCCCTTGCCATGTATCGGCGATATTCACCATCCGGCCCTGCTCCACTTCTCTTTTGCCGCCGTCCCAGATCGATCTTCCATCGAAGCGGCTTACTGGCGCCGCCACTGCATCGCGTATCTCTCGCAGTTCCGAGGGCCGCCCCACCTTGAGCAGGTATTTGCGAATCACTGCCGGGCGGTCGAGTCCTTCATATTCCCCGCGCTCTGGTCGCTGCTCGTGGAGCGCCTCCAGGGTTTGTTCCAGCTTCTTCACTAAATCCGGCGCCAGGACACGCAACTCCCCCAGGAGCTCGTCTCGCCGCTGCTTAAGCAGGCGGACCGTTAGTGTCGACTTGGATCTGGGCCCCATCTTTCGCTCCAAGTACGCCTAATTTGGGGTTAGCTTCTGTTGCTACCCGTGCGGCCAAAAACTATATAGTTTTCCGTAGCATAATTAGACGCCAAAATCTACGGCAGCGATAGCGCCAAATGACGCCTGTCCACCATTAATTCCTGGTTACGAAAAGCCAGTCCTTTTTCGGGAAAACATTGCCCCAACCACATGACCAACCCCGAAAAAAACCGGAGACATCCCGAACCACCCGAAGAGCGCTGGGCAATTCAAGCGATGACTCCGCAGTGCGAAACTCCACTCCTTAAGCCCTTTCTTGAATATCATAGGAAATATGAAACCACGCTGAGATCTTCTTGCTTGAGTTCCAACCTCTTGTTGTCTGCACCTGAAGACTGCGCTAACCGCCCCCGGAATCCTTGTCAACGAGACAGCTTTATTGGAACTTGAGGGTCCTTCATGAAGAAATCAGAAGTTCTGAACGCCTGGGCCAGCATCCTCGCCGGCCAGAAGCCAAGCCTTTCCATCGAGATCACCAGGGAGTGCCCGCTGCGTTGCCCGGGCTGCTACGCCTACGAGCCTGAGCATCTCGGAACCGGCGGCGTAACGCTGCGTCAATTGTCTGATTACAAAGGCGACGACCTGGTCCGCCGCCTGCTGGCGATTGTCGATCGCGAGCGGCCCATCCATCTCTCCACTGGTCGGCGGTGACCCCTTGGTTCGCTACCGCGAACTGGAAGTTCTTCTGCCCCAGCTGGAGAGCCGCGGTGTTCACGTGCAACTCGTCACCAGCGCCTTTCGCCCCCTGCCCAAAGCCTGGAGCGCCCTCTCTAAGCTCAGCCTGGTAGTTTCCATCGACGGCTTGCAACCGGAGCATGATGAGCGCCGCAAACCGGCCACCTACGAGCGCATACTCACCTCCATTCGCGACAGCTTTGTGACCATCCACTGCACGGTCACCGGCCAGATTGCCGATAGGCCCGGTTACATGGAAGAGTTTCTACGCTTTCTGGAGCGCTCGTCCGGAAGTAAAGCGCATCTGGGTCAGTCTTTTCACGCCCGCAGCAGGGTGCGGAGGGCCCGGAACTTATTTCTCCCCCGTGCGCCGCCAGTTGCTTGACGAGCTGGAGCGTCTCTTTCCGCTCTATCCCAAATTCCAGATGAACCGGAAGATGATTGAAGAGCTGCGTCATCCGCCTCAATCGCCGGAGGAGTGCATCTTTGCCCGCACGACGAAGTCTCTCTCCGCGGACTTGGAAACCCGCATAGGGCCTTGCCAGTTCGGCGGCAAGCCTGACTGCACGCAATGTGGCTGTGTTGCCTCGATGGCGCTGGCGGCGGTAGGCCACCACCGCGTTCTGCCAGGCCTCACGGCTGGCGACCTCATGTTTGCCTCCGAGCGGGTTGGCGTGGGAGTCGGCAGAGTCCGTTCCCTGGGCAATCGCCTCCGTGGCAAACCCGCGGTGCTGCCTGCCCCCCGCCCCAGCCGCCCCTAACCGTAATCTCCAACGCAAAATAAATGAGACGAGCCCAACAAAAACGGAGAGGCCAATTCGGCCTCTCCGTTGTCCCTAGAACTCCCGCCCCATCCAATAACCACTTCTGATGCAAGCCACCAACCCACCCTTGTCATCCCGAGCGAAGCCGAGGGACCTGCTGTGCGCCTTTCCCGAACGCAACAGCCAAGTGAGTTACCGCTCTGATCTAGCGAATCACCACCCCCTAAAAGCTGATCCGCCCCGTGATCTCCACATTCCGCGGACCCGCCCCCTCCGCGCTCTGCAACCCGGAAATCGTACCAAACGACTGATCGTCCAGCGTCGTATCCGGCACATCGAAGTTCCGATGATTCAACGCATTACTCGCCTGCGCGCCGAATTGAAACTGTAACCGTTCCGTAATCTTGATCGACTTGATCAGCGAAAGAGAAACCGAGTCCGTCCCCGGGCCGACCACGCTGCCCACCGAGCTATCTCCAAACCGCCCAGCGTTGGCAGGTGGAAACGTGAACGCCGCCGGATTGATAAACACCGGCCCGGCAGAATTCGTCAGGCCCGACGTCGCTTTCGGAGAGATACCCGGCACCACATCTGCCCTGGCAGCACCCAACGTGTTAAGGATGCCGGTGTTCGCGGAATCGACCGATTCCTGCGACATGGTGAGGAAGGCGCCGGTCTGGAACACCGTCACCCCGCCCAATTGCCAGCCGCCGACCAGTGTATCTACAGCGCGATTGCTGTTAGGCAAAAACCTCGCCCCCTTACCAAACGGAAGCTGATACAGGAACGTAGCCAGAAAACGATTGCGGCGGTCGAACATCACATTGCCATAGTCCAGGCGGGGATTGTTCTTATCCGAAACCCAGTTACCGCCCGCGGAAGCGAACTCCGTCGGAACCGCGCCGCCCGCGTCGGAAAGATCCCGGGTGAGCACGTAGCTCGCCTGGAACTGCAGCCCATTCGACATCCGCTTCTCCATGACCGCCGTCCAGCTGTTGTAGTTGCTGACCCCCTGGTTGACCACGCTCTGAATAATGCCCCAGATGGGATATACGAGCGGCGCCGCCACGCCGGTATTGGCAGGCACCTGGTTCAGATCGTTGAAGTTTTCCAGGTTCGTGCCGTGGCTCCCGGTGTAGGACAGCCGCATCCCGATATCGTGTCCCCAGTCATGCTCGAAAGTCAGGTTCCACTGTTGCACCGAAGGATCCTTGTAGTGGATGGGAAAGGCATATTCGAAGCTTGCCGTCCCTGGCTGGTCCAGGTTCGCCGGAAAAGGAGAAGGGAAGCTGAGGTTCTGGCCGCTGCCGTCGCCGGGGTTGTAGGTATTCTGGTACAGCGGAACAAAGCTGGCGCTTACCGCCCAGCCGGAAACCAGTGAGAACCCCAGCGGCGACTCGATAAACCGCCCCCACCCGCCGCGGATCACGGTGCTGTTGTTATGGTTCGGCCGCCACGCAAAACCGATGCGCGGACCGTAGTCACTCTTATAGGTGTAGCGCAGTTTCTGCGGCAGGCCGGCCTGCGCCGCGGTCAGGATAGGCGTGGGTGCGATCGACGAAGCGAAACCGGGATTGGTATATGTAAGTCCCTGGGCATTCGGCACCGCCACTCCGCCATGAATGCCGTTCTCGTCATAATCCGGCAAAAAGGCGGCCGTGTTGTAGTGCGTGTCCTTCAACGGAGGGTGTATCTCGTATCGGAAACCCGCATTGATCGTCAGGTACGGCGTAGCCTTCCAGTCATCCTGCCCGAAGAACGCATAGGAGTAACCCAGGCCGTTCATGGCCGGGTTCGTCACCTGCGCCAGGGTAGTGTTATCCGGGTAGCCAAGCAAAAACGCTGTATAGGAATCGCCGATCGTCGTTCCCACCGTGCTCGTTCCGATTGAAGACATACTGCCCCGCCCGGTAATTGCCGAATACATTTTCGTCATGGTCGGTCAGCCGGCGAACATCGCCGCCGAATTTGAAGGTGCTCTTACCCTTCACCCAGGTCAGATCGTCCAGCAACTGGATGATCTTGCTTTGCTGATTGGTGGTATTGAGTCCACCGGTCCTTTGCAGCCCGGCAATCTCCATATCGGGAACCGTAGGCACCGTGGCGATGTCGGGGATACCGGTGATGCCCACCTGGCCGATCAGCGCTGCCGAGTCCACGTTAGCGCTCAGCGACGTGCGCAGCGAATTGAAGCCGCCGCGAAACTCGTTGATCACGTTGGGAGTGATGGTGTAGTTGTAAGCCACCGTCAAGCCACGATCCTGCTCCGGCTGATCGACGCCCCCAAGCAACGGCGACAAGCTGGAAGCGCAGAAGCCGACGCAGTTTACCTGGGGGCGGTGGTCACTGAGCGGTTCTTGAAGGTGTACCGGCCATAAATGGACTGGTTCGTCGTAATATTCTGATCGATGCGCACGTCGAACTGGTTGCTCGAAATAGGCGCCGGAAAATTGGTGACATAGTTGTTCTGGAACGAGTCCGCGTCCCCGCTGTTGGGCAGCGGCATCAGGGTATTTGATGGTATTCGCAGCCACTGGAGATATAGGAACCGAGCAATTCCCGGGGCCGGTGCAGGGAATCGGCGTGCCATCGTAGTTGTTGATCGCCGGCGTCTGCGTGCCTTGCGTAGCCACCAGGTAATTCCACAAGTTGCCATTGCGCATATCCTGGCTGGGAAAGCTTTCTACCAGCGGAAATTCGCGCGGCAACCGCAGACCCTCATAGCTGCCGAAGAAAAACGTCTTATCATGCCCGTTGTAGAGGTGGGGTATTCTCACTGGACCACCGGCGAACCCGCCAAAATCGTTCATGTGCAGTGATGGCTTGCCGGTGAACGGATTGCCTGCCGTCAAGGCCGTATTTTCCAGATTCTCGAACACCCCGCCATGGTAGTCATTGGTGCCGGCGCGCGACGTCGTCGTCACGTCCGCCACCCCGCTATACTCCGCGTTGTTGTTGGTCTCGCTGACTCGGATCTCGGAGATGGAGTTGAACGACGGAAACAGTTCGGCGATGGGTCCGCTATTTTCCACGTCCACGCTGCTGATGCCATCGATGGTGAACGACATCAGCGCCGGCGTAGTGCCGGCGATCACCAGGTTTGAGTTATCGTCCACCTGCACCCCGGGTTCGGTAGTCAGCGTCAACAGGGGACTGGTCGATCCATTCGATCGCGAGTAGACGGCCACCGGCAGATCCACCAGTTCATGCGTCGTCTTGGTCGTAGCCAGGCTGGACGTATCGGTCGTGATCACGTCGCCGGCTGCCTGCACCTCAATCGTTTGCGCCGCCGAGCCTACGGTCAGGCTGGCATCGATACGTTGCGTATCACGGGCCTGCAGCACCAGGTGATCGAAGACCTGGTCCTTGAAGCCGCTGGCCGCGACGGTCACCTGGTAGGTTCCGGCATCGAGGTTAGGGAACTCGTAGTTTCCCGAAGCGCTGCTCGTCGCCGTGTGCGTGGCGGAGCTGCCCAGGTTCACCAGGGTCACAGTGGCTCCCGGCACCACGGACCCCGATTGATCCTTCACCGTGCCCACGATCGATCCGAAGGTGGACTGGCCCATCGCTTGCAGGCCGGACGAAACGACGCAGGCTGTCAGGATTAGCAGCAGCCACTTGCCAACATTGGAACGAGCCATAGCTCACCTCCAGAATTTATGTAACCGTAGCTGTTTTATACTCACACGCCGGCAGAGTTACCCTCTGAACTCCACTAGCAAATGCTCACTTCACTGGACACGACACCCTCCACTTGTCATCCCGAGCGAAGCCGAGGGACCTGCGTTTCCACTCCACCTGCAACCAACGCCAGGCGGAAGCACACCTCTGAACTCCGCTAGCAAATACTCATTGGAACGCCACCTCAACTTGTCATCCCGAGCGAAGCCGAGGGAGCTGCGTTTCCACTCCACCTGCAACCAACGCCACGGCGGAAGCATACCTCTGAACTTTCACTCGCGAATGCTCGAATGGACGCCCGGCCCTAAGGCTGCATCGGTAAATCCATAAGCGGGCTCTTCGAGTAAAAATCAAAAGGACGTATGCGTGAAGTCATGCCACATCGTCGGCATCTGCGGCCAGTCTTCCGGCCGCGGCACATGGTGAAACGCCATCGTGTACCAGGCCACAATGTCCGTGTTCTCGATGCTGCGTTTTTGTTTCACCCAAACCGGCAACCCATCCGTGGCCTTGCTCCCCGAAACATAAACGCCGGCCGCATACCGCTCCTTGGCGTCATAGGGAGTGACCCACAGCTGGTGGTCCGAGAACCCGGCGCGCTTCTGCGGCCAGTCGTCCAGTCGACAGAAGCGAAGCCCCAGTCAGCCCAGGCATGATCTCGAAGCTCGTCGGGGAGCCCAGCTCGTTATGCTCCGCCGGGTTGACGAATCGCCACATCGCCGGGTGTTCCATGCTGATGTTCTGCATGGCCGCGCTTTCGTTGTCGATGGTCTTGGGCGCCATCGCCCAAATGGTTTTGCGCGCGCTGGACGCAGGCAGCTTGTACTGCACCAGCTTGTCCACTTCGAAGTTGTTCTTCGTTCCGTCCACATCGATATCCAGCCGGAAGGAGAAGAAGTGGTCGTGATCCACCCCATCGGTGTTCGGCGCCACCAGGTGGCCGAACTCCACCGGATTACCTTCGCGGATCCTTCCCCATCATGTCCATCTTGTCTTTCACCGGCTTCACTTCCAGTTCGCCGGTCGCGCCCACCGCCGACCGTGATCGCGCCCTCCTGCTCAAAGCGCCAGTCGAGGATGTAGTCGTAGTTGCCCACCACCGCAACGGTGCGGAAAACCAACTCCCGTCCCGGCCTGCCGGCGACCCCCTCCTGCTCCCAATGCCGCCACGACGGATCGCCCAGCGTGCGTTCGAACATGCACGCCAGCTTCGGGCCGAACGAAGGGAGTCCCGTTCTCATGGAAGTACGTAGCGCTGAAGTAGGTGGCATAGTCCGGGCAATCCGTCCCTTTCTGCAACGGCTTCAGCATGCCCAGGCCGGTGTTCATGAAGTATTCGCCCGCGTCCAGAAACACGTGCGAGTTCCACGTCTCCTCCGGATCCATATAGGGCACATACATCTCCGACAACGAACCCTCATACAGCACCGACCGCCGCTTCCCCTGGTAATCGAGCGAGGCCGTGTTGATCACCGGGCCACTGCGCGGGTCAAGACGGAAGCGGAAGTGCCAGTTCTGCCAGCTCACTTCTCCGTCCTTAATCGTGAAGCTGGGCCCCTCAGGCTGCGAGACTACGATGGGCTTAGTCCCAGGCAGCGCCGGTCCGCCATCCGAGTCGTAGACCTCGCTAACCGGCGCCATCGGCGTAATACCGTAATCGGTAAAGCGCGTAATTTTCTTGGTCGCCATGTCGACGGTAAAGAAGATGCCCGCGACTTCGCGGTCTTCCATCCCATTCTCCGAGTCGATGTTGTATACGCATCCGCCCCACCCGATGCGCCGTCCGTCCTGCTCGGGAAGAGCAATATATCCTCCGGGTGTCGCATAGCAGGTCACCAGGTTCAGATCGGTGATGCCGCGCTTCTTCAGCGCATCCACGATCCGCGGATCGTGCTTGATGGCATTGTTCACTTCCTCTTCTTCCGTGGTCGTGAACGGCGCTTGCATTCCCTTCAGCTCTTCGTACGATTCCACCTTGGCGGTCGAGATATTCACCAGCGCGCCGTAGGAGTGGCCCTGGTAGTACAGCACCACATCCGCCTTGCGCTCGATCGGCGAGCCCGGCGTCCAGGCCAGAACGTAAGACTTCTCCGGCTCGTGCAGCAGCACGCTGGTGAACAAAAGCTTTTCTTCCGTTGTGGCCGGCAGCCCGAATCGCTTTATAAACCACCCAATATTCCGCCGGAGTCAGTGCATCCAGTGGATGGTGAACAGCAGGGGCGAGCGCTGTAGCAGGAAGCGAAAAGACGAGAGCGCCAAGGCAGATGAATGCGGAGAGACGAAAAAAGGATCGACAAAAAGACACTTCGGAATAACCTCCGGAAAAGGGGGCGGAACACTCCCGCCAGATACACAGCGTCCTTCTCGTTGGAAGGAACGATGAACAGATGGGACCTAAGCTGAAACAATTTCAGACAGCGGGCCGAAGTAAGACTGGGGAAACCTGACTGCTTTGAGTTATGCCAAGCCCACGCGGGCACGTTGCGCGAGGGTAAGTCCGGGCACGTTCCTATACTGGGGTTTCAGTAGTTGGAACAGCGAGTTAGCGACAGGGCTATCGCGAGGTTGAACTCAAGATAGCGAAGCAGGCAAGCAAAGTCAACGTCTATTCATGCCTGCGCTAACCACCGCAGCAGGAAGACGATTGCCTCTCCATGCTGCACGCTATGTCCATTGGCTTCCCCAGGCAAATCCATCGCCGGGTTAGCCACAAAAAAGTTGTTCGGCTTGAGCATAAAGCCCGCGTATTCCACAGGCATGATGGGAAAGTCCTCGGGCTTGCAAACGTGGCTGTGACCAAAGCTATGCCACACCACGATGTCCTCATTCTCGATCGGCCGATTCTGCTGCACCCACGCGGGCAGGCCATCGCCCCCTGCGTGCTGGTTGGGATAATTCCCGGTAGCGTATCGTTCCTCCTCCGCATACGGCGTCACCCACAGGTGCTTGCTGGCGAAGCCTCCGCGGCGATCGATGCTGCTGCCCGCTTGTGCCAGCAGCACCGGGCTTGGCTTGCGCCACCAATTTGTAGCCCGGATGTTTGCCCACCGCATTGCGCCGATTGGGATTGATGACCTTCCAGAACCGCCCCGTCCGCCCATCCGCTTCGCGGCAGGCGTCCAGCTCGCGGCTCAGCGTCCGGGCCGTCACGTCGAACACATTGCCGTAAGGATTGTCCTTCCCCCAGGGCCGCGGTTGATACTCGTGTTCAGTCACACTGTTCTTTTCGCCGTCGACCATCATGTGCAGCCGCGCGCAGAAAAAATGCTGATGATTGGGGCCGCCCAGTCCTTCGGCCACCATCCCGCCGTAGGGATACTCCGCGCCGGGCGCGATCGCCGCCGTCTGGATAATCCCCGTTAGCTTCACCTCCAGCTGGATCGTCCCGTCCTAGATACAGGTACCAATAGAAGCCGTAATCGTAGTTGCCCACGGTCGCGAAGAAGCTGATCACCAGCCGTCGCGAACGGCGCACCTGGTGTAACCCGGTGCGAAAGTCGAAGTGTTTCCAAAGAATGCCGTAGTCTTCCTCGTGCATGCAGACGGCGTTCTTCATCAGTGTGGCCGCCCCGAAGTCGTCCACCATGGGCACATCGAAGTAGTGGATCAGGCCCAGGCAATCGCAGCCCAGTTCGAGCGAGTTGGCCAGCTTTCCCAGTCCATACTCGCCGCAATCGAATGCATTCTTCCAGAAGTGGCTGGTATTGGGATCGCCATAGGGAACCACCATCTCCGTAACGCTGGCCCGATACACCACCGGGCGCAAGCCTGTCCCATCGTCGAACCCCAGCTGGTGCAGCACCAGACCCTCGCGCGAGGTAAACCCCACCCGGAAGCTCCACTTCTGCCACTTCACCTGCCAACCGTCCACGGAGAAACTCGGTCCCTCAGGCTGCGAGATATGCAGCGGCTTCAGATCTGTCGCGCGGTTTGCCCAGCGACTCAGGATCGTAGTTATGTTTCTGTCTTGGGGACCGGAATGACCACTTCGTCATCCACCAGTTGCAGCACCCGTTTGCCGATCAGGTCGACCACCGCAACCACGCCTTCGATCGGATGGGAGTAGGCATTGTCCTTGAGGCTTTCGCGGTAATAACTCACCGCTCTTACCACCCGCTTGCCTGCTTCCAGAGGAAAGCCGAAGTTGCCGGCGGAAAACGGATCCACCTGCACCAGCTTGATATCTTCATCCGTCAGGCCTCGACGCTTGACCGCATTACGCCAGCCCTCATCCGCCTTAACGATCTGGTCGCAGTTCATGAAGTCCTCGACCAGCACCGGCGGCTGGCCATAAGGAGCAGCGTCGGTAATGTGCTGCACCCACGAAACCAGCGTCCCCCGCGTCAGGTTGACCACCGCCTCGTGCGTCTCCCCCGTCGTAGCGTCGAACACCATAAGAAACGCCGACCGCTCCATGGGCTCCCCAGTCTTATAGGCCAGCACCTCCGCCTTAGCAGGTTCGTGCAGATGGACCATCGCGAAGCGCAGCTCCGCGCCCAAGCTTCTTGGTCGCCTTCAGCAGCTCGCAAGCGCTAAGGATCTCCGCCGTGCTCAAAGGATCCAGTGGGTGCGCCTGATTTCCCAACGGCATCTGCGAACCATTCACAACCGGTGTAGCCAACAGCAACGCTCATAACCCTCCTCGATTCCAAACTCCGTCCTATTCTAACCGTCCGAATCCCGGCAACCTGCCTAAGAAACGCACACGTGGTCTGTCCGGCCCCATGATCGGGCTCTCGCTCGTTTTTCGCGAGATGTGGGATACCACGAACCTCAACCTCTAAGCCTCATCCGCAACCGGAGCCAGTGGCACTCCCACGTCACGTCGCGAAACCCCCAACGAAACTCCCGATACCCAGCAAAATCACCGCCAACATAATCCAGGGAAAGCTGCGCACGAATCCGTCATCGCTCCCGCTCAGCGCCGGCAAATTCGTGATCAGCAGATACAGCGCGTAACCCAGTCCCGCCATACCCAGCACCGGCGCCACCATGGTGTTCCAAACCCGCTTATCCAACCCATTCCGCCGAAAGAAAACAATCACCGCCGCGCTCACCAGGAACTGCAGGCCCACGATGCCAATAGTGGCAAACGCAGAAGTCCAGCTGAACACCACCGTCAGTGGATCCGCCCCGCTCATCACTGAGGCCGCGACCCCGGCCACCGCGCACCCAGTCTGCACATAACTGGCTTTATAAGGAGACTGAAATCGAGGATGCACGTGGGCCAGAAATCCCCACAACAAACCGTTCCCGTCCCAGCGCATACAAGTACCGTGTGATGGTGTTATGAAAAGCCAGCACGCAGGCAAAGATGCTGCTCAACAACAAGGCCCGCATGATCCCTGTGCCGATGCGGCCAAGATACGCATCGCTCTTGGCAAACCAGAAATTCCCCGGGTCCGCGAAGGCCGCTGCGACCACGTGATCCACACCATAGGAGCTGATAATCGCCCACGTAACAAACGCGAAGAAAATCATGATGATAGAAACCGCGGCATAGGTCGCCAATGGAACCGTCCGCGTCGGGTTTCTGCTTTCTTCCCCATAGATCGCCGTAGCCTCAAAGCCCACAAACGACGCCAATGCGAACATGATGGCGATGCCCGGATGCCCGCTAACCACCTCTCGCCAAGCAAACGGCCGCAAGTTGAACCCCTGGGGCCCGCCACCGTGCAAAACAATAGACAGGCTGAGCGCCAGCAGGATACCCATCTCCAGCGTGATGAATAAGCCCAGCACCCACCCGCTCAGATCAAGCTTGCGCATCCCCAGAAACTGAACCAGCGCGATGGCCACTGCGCTGTACGCGTACCACGGCACCGCCAGCAACAGCAGCGGGTTGAGAATCACGGTGGCGAAGAATCCAAACAGCGCATACACCCCCACTTGCATGGTTGTGTAGGAAACCACTGCTACGAACGCTCCGCCCACGCCAAAGCTGGGACTCAATCCCTGCGCCAGGTAGGCATAGAACGCGCCTGCGTTGACCACGTGCCGGCTCATCGCCGCATAACCCACGCCGAACACAAGCAGAATCAAACCCGCCGCGACGAATGCGCCAGGCACGCCTGCGCCATTGCCCAACCGGATCGCCACCGGAATAATCCCCAGCATCCCGGTCAACGGCGCGGCAGCGGCGATCACGAAAAACACAATCTGCCACATCCCGATGGCGTTCTTCTTCAGTGCCGGCGCAGAAGCTGCCACTCATCCCCTCAAATGCTGGTCTGTTTCCTCATCCTCGCCCCATCCAGCAATTTTTGTCATTGCTATCGATGCCAGTTTCTTGATAACTTACGCCAACGGCAACAACCAGGCTCATGCATCACGAAGGCCAGTCTGACCTACGTGCGAGACCCGCCGCCAAAGCGGGGCTCGTGCTGCATCCAACGCGACTAACCTGTACATGAGACTGGTTCAAGTCGCCCGACTCTTATTAGCCGTTCCTAGTTCGTAACACAACCCTGAGGTATTCGATCATGCAGCCATCCCCAATGATCCGGGCGAATCTATTGGCGCCCATCCTCGACGCCTTAAGCGCGCACGGCCACGATACGATTGCGTTGCTCCGCGCACACGCTCTGCCATCCACTCATCCGATCGATCCCTATCAGCTCATACCCCTCGCCAGCTATGTCGCTCTATTCGAGCAAGCCGCAATCGTATTAAGCGACCCATTCCTAGGACTCCGGTTAGGCCAAGGCTTTAAGCCGGAGCTACTGGGCCCCCTGGGGTTCATGTTTCAAGCTTCCGCAGATCTAAGCGCTGCCCTGCAGCAGTTATCGTCTTACGTCAGCGTCTGGCAAAGCGGAACCCACATGGAGTTGGTCACCGGCGACATCACCGCCGACTACATCTACCAGATAGACGACCCCACGCTGCGCCCTCGTCGTCAGGACGCCGAATATTCGATCTCTTCCATCTGCAGTTTGATACGCAACCTTCTGGGCGACAAATGGGCGCCCGTCGAAATCCACTTCGAGCACGCCCATCCGGGTGCGGACCACCGCACCGCGAGGGCGTACGCGCAGGCCTTCCACGCGCCCGGTCTACTTCGGCCAGAATCTCAACCGCTTGGTGATCGAGAAATCCGATCTATGCCGGGCAGCCGTCTCCTCCGATCGTGCGATGTTGCCCTTCATGGAGCGTCATCTCCACGATCTAGCTCGTGAGAGCAGGGAACCGGAAAGCTTTTCCCGCCAGGTGACCCATCTCATCGGCCGCCGCATTGGTCACGGCCCCATCAGCCTTCCTACCATTGCCGCGGAGCTTGGCTTACCACCCCGTTCCTTTCAGCGCCGTCTCTCTGAGGAACGCACCACCTTTCGCCGCCTCGTCCGCGACCAGCGCCGCTCCATCGCCGAATCGCTCATAAAGAACCACACCACCACCGTAACCTCAGTCGCCCACACCTTAGGCTACGCAGAAACAGCAGTGCTCTCGCGAGCCTTCAAGAACTGGACCGGCAAATCACCAAGAACCTTCGCCAGAACAACCAAAGCAGCAAGCTAGAACCTGCTACAGATCCGCAGGTGTAGGACGGGTGCCCCTCGGTTCCCCGGATTTGCTGTGAAGCTTCTTGGCGTTGGTCGAACTTCATGCGGCTTTCCTTACTGAAAGCGGCACACGCAGTTGTAGGATGGGGCCACGTACAGGAAATCCGGGTCGCCCACCTGCCCAGGCTTGCCGTGGGAGCGTACCTGGGCCGAAAAAGAAGGGCGAAGCCAACTAAAGAATTCCGCAAATCAAGTAGCAAAATAAAACGAAGGACCACAGTGGCGAGACCCATCCCAACAGGAAAGAAAAAGCCCGGCCTCGATCGCGTACTCGGTCGCCGCGATCTGGTATTGCTCTTCGTCGTAGCCGTCGCCAACCTGAATCTGATCCCAGCAGTCTCCGCCTCAGGCCCGGTGACCCTCTGGCTCTGGCTGATCGCCCTCTCCTGTTTCTTCTGGCCGCAAGGCGCAGCCGTCACGGAGCTGGCGCAGAAATGGCCAGGCGAAGGTGGCATCTATCTCTGGGCCAAGCGCAGCTTCGGTGAGGAGCATGGCTTCCTCGCCGGCTGGTGCTACTGGCTTTCGAACGTAGTCTACTTGCCCACCGTCGTGCTCTCCTGCGTCGGCGTCGGTGTATACGTTGCCGGACCCAGGATCCAGAAGCTCGCCGACAGCCAGGCCTTCACCGGCATCGCCTCCCTGCTCATCATTCTCTTTCTCCTAGTGCTCAACGTCCGCGGCCTCTCTCTGGGCAAATGGATCAGCAATCTCGGCGCCCTCGGAACCATCGGCGGCGCCGCCATGATCTGTCTACTCGCCATCCTGACCCTTCACCATCACGGCAGCGCGCTCCACGTCACCGATCTCCATCCTGACTTCCATGACTGGCGTCTCTTCGCCGCCTTCGGCACCATCTGCTACAGCCTGATCGGCCTCGACCTCGCCTCCATCATGGGCGATGAAATCCGCGACCCAAAACGCAATCTCCCCATCTCCATCCTCATCGGCGGCGTCATCGCCGGCTTGATCTACTTCGGCACCACGCTCTCCATGCTCATCGCCATGCCCCAGAAGGAGATCGGGGTCCTCTCCGGCATCCTCCAGGCCATCAACGTCATGAGCACGCGCACCGGCCTGATCGGTGTCGTCGCCCCGCTTGCGCTGTTGGAATGCATCGCCATCCTGGGCACCGCCTCAGCCTGGTTCAGTGGTGCCGCCCGCCTCCCCTTTGTCGCCGGGGTAGACCGTTATCTGCCCCCCATCATCGGCCGCGTCCATCCCCGCTACCACACCCCCTATATCAGCCTGATCCTCTTCGCCATACTGTCATCGTTACTAATCGCCACCAGCTTCCTCGGCGTCTCCGTGGGCGAAGCCTATCTCACCATGCTTGACTTAGCCGTCATCCTCCAGCTCGTGCCCACCACCTATATGTTCCTGGCTCTACTCAAGCACACCTGGAGCAAGAACACCCAGCTCAATGCCAACAAGTACTACCTCACCGTCAACGCCGGTGCTGGCCTGGTCGTGACCGGTGTAGGCATCGTCGTGGCCTTTATCCCCTCACGCCAGGTCAGCTCCATTTGGATCTTCGAAGCCAAACTGATCGCCGCGTGCTTGATCGTCTTTGGAGCCGCCTTATTCTTCTATCAACGAGCGCTGCGCAAGGCACGCACCAGCCCCGCCGAAGAGCTGGCGCAAGGCGTAGAATACGGTTCCTAACCCATGTCCCATCGTCTACCCCATCGCCTGCTTCTGCTCGCAATCCTCTTAACGCTCACCGCCGCCGTCGCGCAAACCAAGAGCAATTACCGGGTCCAGGAATTCATGGTGCCCATGCGTGATGGTGTCCACCTGCAGACCGTCGTCATCAGCAAAGCCAATCAGTCCGAGCCCCTGCCCATCCTGATGACCCGCACTCCGTACGGTGTTCCCACCCAGGAGGCGTTCGACAAGTACGCTGCCAAGGAAGGCGCGGACTTCGTACCCGATAGTTGGAAGGAGCTGGCCGCAGACGGCTACATCTTCGTCATCCAGAATCTCCGCGGCCGTTTCAAATCCGAGGGCGTCTTTCTGCTCACCTCGCAGTACAACCCCAAAGATCCCAAGCAAGCCAACGAAACCAACGACGCCTACGACACCGTGGACTGGCTCCTCAAAAACGTCCCCAACAACAACGGCAAGGTAGGCATCTGGGGAATCTCCTACGACGGCCTCACCGCGGGCCTAACCCTGCTTCATCCCCATCCCGCGCTCAAAGCCATCAGCGAACAGGCATCGCCCGTCGACCAATGGATGAATGATGACGATCACCGCTATGGAGCATTGCGTGAGAGTTATACCTTCGAATATGCGGTGATGGAGCAGGCGGATAGGAACCAGAACACCCACTTCGACTTCGATAAGTACGACACCTACGATTGGTATCTGAACGTCGGTCCTCTCACCAACTTAAACGACCGCTACGTGCACGGGGCTATTCCTTATTGGAACGATGTCATGAAGCACCCCGACTACGACGAGTTCTGGAAGAAGGAAGCCTGGGTCAACCAGCTGCACGCCTCCACCGTGCCCAACTTGAACGTCTCTGGATTCTGGGACCAGGAAGATCCCTGGGGGCCCTGGCAGATCTTCCGCCACGCCCAGCAGCACGACCCGGACAACACCAACTTCATGGTCGCGGGGCCGTGGTATCACGGAGGGTGGGCAGCTAAGGTCGGCGACAGCATCGGCCCCGTTTCCTTCGGTGGACACCAGACCGCCCTCGAGTTCCGGCAAAACATCGAAGCCCCGTTTTTTCGTTACTACCTTCATGGCCAGGGCAACAAGCCGGCGTGGAAGGTCAGCACCTTCCAGTCCGGATCGAATACCTGGCACACCTACGACGACTGGCCGCCGAAGCAGTCGAAGCCGACCAACCTCTATCTGCACGCCGACGGAACCCTGTCGTTCTCGACCCCCGTGGCGGGCACCCCGGAGTATCGCCAATACATCTCCGATCCCGCCAACCCGGTACCCTATCGTGTGCGGCCCATCTCGCCCACCTACCCGTTTCCGGAGTGGAGATTTTGGGAAGTGGCCGATCAGCGCTTTGTCGACCACCGGCCGGACGTGTTGACCTTCATCAGCGACCCGCTCGACCACGATGTCGTAGTCACGGGGGAGATCGCAGCCACCCTCTTCGCTTCCACCTCCGGCACCGACTCCGACTTCATCGTCAAGTTGATCGACGTCTACCCGGAGACAGGACAAAAGAGCGCCATCGACACGAAGTCCGACAGCTCCTATGCGAACTCCATGAACGGCTATGAGCTGCCCATCGCCATGGAAGTGCGCCGGGGCCGCTATCTCCGCAGCTACGAACATCCCAAGCCCCTGACCGCGAATCAGCCAGAGCCGTGGCAGATTCCTTTGCGTGATCACGACCACGCGTTTCTCAAGGGCCACCGGCTGATGGTGCAGGTGCAATCCACCTGGTTTCCGGTCATCGATCGCAACCCACAGAAATTTGTCCCCAGCATCTACCAGGCGGGAGCGGCAGATTACGTCCCGGCAACGCAGCGCATCTTCTGTTCCCCCGCCATGCCGTCCCATCTGGTCCTGCCCGTAATGCCGTAGGAAATTTGGGGTGATCAACCGAGTACCGCCCATATCCTAAGAGTCACCGTTCCCCCCGCGTTCGGCTATCCTTGCAAAGTTGTCGAGGTACTCCTTCCTGACGCTCAGGATGTTGGCTATTGCGTGGCCTCTCAACCTCGATAGGAACAGACGTCTTGCTCCCATGGCTGTGCGGCGTCACTCATGCGTGGGCACTACAAAAAGGGAGATCCATCTTGAAATCGAACAAGGTTTTGCTTTGCGCTTTGGCCGCACTGGTCACCGCACCCTACTCGACAGTGATGGCACTAGGCCAGCAAACTGCATACGATGTAGTCAACCTCGGGACACCCCTAGGTGGAAGCTTCGCCATTTCAGCCGGCATAAGCCCGTTGGGCTATCTCGGCGGATACGCCAATGTGACGGGCGACGCCAGTCAGCACGCAGTTCTTTGGTACATCAACAAAACCAAGGACCTGGGCACGCTCGGTGGACCCAACAGCGCCCTGCTCAATCAATTCGCCGGCTTCTCTGAGACCGCAACCAAAGATCCTCTGGGGCAGGATTGGTGTGAGACCGGCACCGGTCTTACCTGCCTGCCGATTACGGTGAAGAACGGCCAGGCGGTTTCGCTACCGCTGCTCGGGGGCAACAACGGCGCTGGTTTCGGCAACAACGACCTGGGCCAGGTGGCAGGAGCTTCGCAGACCAAGACGCTCGATCCCAGTTGCCTGGTCGGCGGTGAGCCGGTTTCGCCAGCCTTCCAAACCCAGCAGGCTGTCCCTGTCGTCTGGACTAACGGACGCGCCCGCCAGCTTCCGCTCCCTGCCGGCGACAGTGAAGGCAGTGCCAACGCCGTCAACAACCTTGGCCAGGCCACAGGCTCTACCGGCGATTGCCTCACCACGCCCGCTGCGCATGCTGTGCTCTGGAAGGATGGGAAGGCGATCATTCTTGGCAACCTGGGCGGCGTATACAACAATCCCTTCGCCATCAACGATCTCACCCAGGTGACGGGCACGTCGGATCTCCCTGGTGACTTAACCAGTCACGCATTCCTATGGGAGAAGGGTGTCATGAAGGATCTGGGCACGCTTCCTGGGGATTACTACAGCGTCGGCTATTCGGTGAATAATCGCGGCCAGGTGGTCGGTCAGTCCTGCGACGCGAACTTCAACTGCCGCGGCTTCCTTTGGCAAAACGGAAAAATGATCGACCTCAACACCCTCATCCCTGCCTCCTCACCCTTGTACCTTTACCTTGCGGCCACCATCGACGATGTCGGCGTCATCGTGGGCTATGCTTCCGATCAAACCGCCAACAACTTACCTGCCTTCGTGGCCCTTCCCAAATTAACCTGGAGCGCTTCGGAAGCATCCGCCTCCACAGCGCATAGCGAAGCCGTTCCCAAGGTTGCGCTGCCCGAAGCTCTGCGCGCGCAAATTCAGCAAAACATGAAAAAGAGAGCAGCACGACGAATCGGGCAGCAATAACAGAAACTGGATGTGCACTCACAAACACAGTCTCCAGGGCGGCTTAGAATCATTCTTGTTCAACCTAGCTTTTCTCGGCCAGCTGATTTGGACAGCACTCGCTGAAACCAAATCGGCTAGGCCTGTGATTCTTTCAGCCGCTAGCCAACTCCTCCTGGAAGCACCACCCCACCCTTGTCATCCCGACCCGGATTTCCTGTACGTTGCCTCGTCCACGACTGCGTACGCCTGTGATTCTTTCAGCCACTAGCCAATTCTTCCTGGAAGCACCGCCCCATCCTTGTCATCCCGCCTGCCCCGGCGTGCCGTGGGAGCAACTCCGGATTTCCTACTACGCTGCGCTAATCAACGGCCACGTATGCGGCTTTCAGTAAGGAAAGCCGCACGAGGTCTATCGACACCACGAAGCTTGACAGGAAATCCGGAGGAAGCCGAGGGGACCTGCTGTGCGCCCTTCCCGAACGCAAAAGCGCAAGGGAGTCACCTGCACACCAAGCCCGATTTATTAGCGATTTGGCCAGCTCTGGCTTGAGAATGCCCCAGGATGTCAGTCCTGTTGAACCTGTACCGCACGCGAATGTTATTGGCAATCATTCAAAGCCGATCCCTCTTCGTCCCCTGCACTCTGCTTCGCCCTGTGGAAGGCCGTTTCGTCCATCCCCCCGCACCTTGTCCGCCAATGGCAATCCTCATTACTTCGGTCGAGCACCTCTCGCGTTTACGGGGGGGTTGACGGCATCGCTGGACTATTCTTCAATAAGCAAATCACGAATGGACGCCAGCCATCCGTGATCTCAGGTCATCTTCACCGGGCCTGGCACGATTACATTCTGAGCCAAACCGAAACACGAGGGTGTCCCGGTGACCCAATCCTACGAAGAGACTGATGCCAGTCACGTCCTGACCATGGAAGAAATTACGAACCTCACCGAGGAGGGCGGCAAGCCTGCCGATACCCTCATGAACGTGGTTGCCTTGATTGCCACGCGCTTCCGAACCGACGTGTGCTCCGCCTATTTGCTGGAGCCGGATCGATCCAACCTGGTCCTGGCCGCCACCCTCGGCCTTCACCCGCGCTGCATCGGCACCCTCCGCATGCCCATCAACGAGGGCCTTTCCGGCCTGGTCGCGGAGCAGGTGTTGCCGGTTGCCGTGGAGGATGTCAGTAAACATCCACGTTTTAAGTATTTCAAAGAGTCTGGAGAAGAGGTATATCACTCCTTTCTGGGGGTGCCGCTGATCGACCGCGGCATTCTGCAGGGGGTCCTCGTCGTGCAGACTAAAGAACCAAGGAAGTTCCGGGAAAACGATATCCGCATGTTGGCCGAAGCAGCCGGCCAGGTCGCACCCGTAGTCAGCGAGGCGCGCACTCTGGATCGCTTCATCGTCCCCACGCAGGAGCGCCTTTGGTCCGTCGCCCACAACCTCTCCTGGTGTTGGGACTACGACTGCATCAGCCTCTTTCGCGATCTCAATCCCACCCGCTGGTGGCAGCTGAACCAAAACCCCATTGCGCTGCTCAACGAGATCCCGTTGGGGGAACTGGAACGCCGTGCCACCGAACTGGGGCTGCACAGCCGCATCAACTATGTCTACCGCCGTCAGCAGGAGTATCTCAAGGCAGACCGCACCTGGGGGTCAATGAACGCAGGTGTGCTCCGGCCCCGGCCCGTCGCCTATTTTTCCGCTGAGTTCGGCCTGCATGAGTCCCTGCCCATTTATTCCGGTGGCCTGGGCGTGCTAGCCGGAGACCACATCAAGAGCGCCTCCGACCTCGGCATTCCGCTCATCGGCATCGGCCTCTTCTATGGCCAGGGCTACTTCCGGCAATACCTGGACGAGAAGGGCTGGCAGCAAGAGGAATACCTCCGCACCGACGTCGATCAACTCCCCATGGAACTCGCCATCGGCAAAAAAGGCGAGCCGGTCGTGGTGGAAATCCAAACCCGCGGCGGCTCCATACGCGCCAAGGTCTGGCGAGTCCAGGTGGGCCGTTGCACCCTTCTGCTGCTTGACTCCAATGTGGCCGGCAATGCGCCGGAGGATGTCGACCTAACCTCTCGCCTCTATGGCGGCGACGGACGCACCCGCATTCGTCAGGAGTTGCTCCTCGGCGTCGGCGGATTTCGTGCCCTGAAGGCCATGGGCATCTCCCCTGGAGTCCTCCATCTCAACGAAGGCCACAGCGGCTTCGCCGTACTGGAGGCCATCCGCGATCGCATGCAGGAAGAAGGCATGGACTTCGACACCGCTTCTAATGAGATACCGCGGGAAGTGATCTTCACCACCCACACCCCGGTGCCCGCTGGTCATGACCGCTTCCACGGCGATCTCATTGAGGAGCACCTGGGCCCCCTGCGCGAGCAACTGGGCATCTCGCACGAGAGGCTCATGGGCTTTGGCCGCGAGCGTCCCAGCGATCATAATGAGCCCTTCTGTATGACTGTTCTTGGGCTCTTGCTCTCGCGCCGCGCCAACGCAGTTTCTTCTCTGCACGGCGAGGTTTCCCGAGCCATGTGGAAGGGCCTGTACCCCACCAAGCCGGAAGACGCAGTGCCCATCGGGCATATCACCAATGGCGTCCACGTCCCATCCTGGCTGGCGCCTCAGATGTCTCGCCTCTACGATCGTCATCTCGGGGTCGGATGGCAGGGCAAGAGTTCCTGGCTGCGCACCTGGGAGCCCATCGAAAACGTGGACGACGGCGAACTATGGGAAACCCATCTCAGCCTTAAAGCGCAGCTCATTGACTTTGTGCGCCGTCGCGCCCGCGAGCAGGCCGAACGGCGCGATGAGCCGGAGGAGACCCTGCACCGGCTCAGCAAAGTACTCTCTCCCGATGCCTTGACCATTGGTTTCGCACGCCGCTTTGCCACCTACAAACGAGCCAATCTGATCCTGGCCGATCTCCAAAGGCTGGCCTCCATGGTCAACGATCCCAAGCGTCCCGTGCAGTTCCTCTTTGCCGGCAAGGCTCATCCCCACGACGAGCCCGGAAAGCTGGTGCTGCAGCAGATCGCTGAGATGATGCGCGACTCCAAATTTGGAGACAAGTTTGTCTTCATCGAGAACTACGACATCAATGTCGGCCGTTATCTCGTGCAGGGTGTGGACGTCTGGCTGAACAATCCGCGCCGCCCCCTCGAGGCCTCTGGCACCAGCGGCCAAAAAGTGGTGTTGAACGGAGGCCTGAATCTATCGGTGCTGGATGGCTGGTGGGCTGAAGCCTACGACGGCCTCAACGGCTTCGCCATCGGTAACGGCAGAACTCATTCCAATATGGATGTGCACGACACCCGCGACGGGGAAGACCTCTATCACGTTCTGCAAGAGGAATTGATTCCTCTCTACTACCAGCGTGACAGGGACGGGTTGCCGCGGGGATGGATCACCCGCATGAAGCGCACCATTCGCACCCTGGGCTGGCGCTTCAGTGCCGACCGCATGGTGATGGATTACACCAGGAACTGTTACGTCCCCGCTGCCGGGGGCACATCAAGCGAAATGAAGCCGCATTCCTAGCATTTTCAATGATTACAGGCTTCGGCGGAGGCCTGTAATCATTTTTCACGAAAACTATCCAAAATAAGCGTTTTTCACCTCCTTTAACCATTTTTCACATATAATCTCGCCATAAACCAAAATTCACGCCCCCAAACAGGTTTTCAGCGAGAATGCCCCCTTCTAATCAATTTTCAGGCCCCATAACCAATTTTCACGGCCTTGCCCTCCCCGAAAAGGCGACCCCCGTCGGCTATGCTGCCCTCATCGACGCCTATCGCCTCCAGGTCCCTCTACCCCGGACCCTCTTCGCGACCAGTGAACGCCACCGCACCCGGGACGAGGAGGGATGGCGAATCCTCACCCCTCGCCATACCCCGGCGCCCGATCTGGAAGCGCACCTCACCTTCGCCCTGAAAAACGAGGGCCTGGACCTTGCTGTGCTCAAGCGGTTATTTGCCGCCGTCCCCCCGGCGGAGATCGAGGCGATTGTTCGCGCCAAGCCAACCGGGGGATATGCCCGGCGTCTCTGGTTCCTATATGAGTGGCTCCTCAACCGGAGGCTCGATTTACCCGACACACGCACCGGCAACTATGAGCCGGTCGTGGACCCGCAACAGCAATGGGCCATACCGGGTGAGAACTCTCCCCGCCATCGGGTCCGCAACAATCTTCCCGGCACCCCTGCCTTCTGCCCCCTGGTCTTTCGCACTGAGACAACCGAGGCATTTGCCGCCATGGATCTGGCGCAGCGCGCGCAAAAAGCAGTCGCCGCGGTGCCCAGGGATCTCCTCGTCCGCACCGCGGCCTTCCTGCTGCTGAAGGACTCGCGCTCCAGTTTTGCCATCGAAGGAGAGCGCCCTTCGCAGGATAGGATTCGTCGCTGGGGTCAAGCCATCGCCGAGGCAGGACGGCGGCCGGTCGACCTTGAAGAGCTCCTGCGGCTGCAGGCCATCGTGATCGGCGACGCCCGCTTCGTCAAGCTGGGACTCAGGGAGGAAGGAGGTTTTGTCGGCGAGCACGATCGCGACACGCGCATGCCGATCCCTGACCATGTCAGCGCCCGTCCCGGCGATCTGCCTTCTCTGATCGATGGCATGGTTGCCTTCGACCAGGGACCGGCGCAAGCTCTCGATCCCGTGATCGCCGCCGCCACCCTGGCCTTCGGGTTTGTCTATGTCCATCCCTTTGTCGATGGCAACGGCCGCATCCACCGTTACCTCATTCACCATGTTCTGGCGCAACGAGGCTTCAATCCGTCGGGAATTGTCTTCCCCATCTCCGCAGCTATTCTGGAGCGGCTCGATGAGTATCGCGCCGTGCTTGAGGACTACTCCAGGCGGCTTCTGCCGGTGATCGACTGGCGCCCAACTG
Organism: uncultured Acidobacteriaceae bacterium; assembly: GCA_963746595.1. Lineage (GTDB taxonomy): Bacteria > Acidobacteriota > Terriglobia > Terriglobales > Acidobacteriaceae > PALSA-350. The sequence goes on along the minus strand of CAVVBS010000015.1, from coordinate 664,988 downwards.
GAGACGGCAACCTCGAGGTCCTGAATGAGACGGCGGACTTCTACCGTTTCTTCGACGCCACGCCGCACGCCGAGTTTCTCTACGCCTGTGTTCGCAAGACCATCGAAGAAGACTTGCCCCGGGAAACCCAATTCCTCCTGCATTACGATCAATTTCGAGGTCGCGTAGAAGCCATCGTGGACATGCCCGATCGAACCATCGACCTGCTCTTCCGCTTTCTCCATCAGAATGGCGGGCAGTTGTCGAAGCGCGCCCGCGAACAAGAGTTCTCCCAGCTCACTGAGGCGGAAGCAGCAGCCGCCGAGGACGCTTACAAAATGACATTTGCACCATGAGATACGGAGGAAACCCATGAAGAGGCTTCTGTTGTTCGTCCTCTTGAGCACGGCCACGATCCACGCTCAGAACGAGGGTCTTTGGGAGGGCTACGACGGCGAATGGAGCCATGTCTCCAGGCAATTGCTGGCGCTTGCCGACGCCACTCCGGCGGAAAAATTCTCCTGGCGTCCCGCGCCCGGGGTGCGCTCGATTGGCGAAGTCTACATGCACATTGCCATCGCCAATCTCTATCTATTGAGCGTGACCGGCGCCAAGGAACCGGCAGTGAAGGTGAGCATGGAAAAGACCGTGACCACCAAGGCTGCCGTCCTCGACTGGCTGAAGCGTTCGCTCGACGCGGTTGCCACGGCGCGCGCCCAATTGAAGCCGGCTGACTTTCAGCGCAAGGTCTCGATCGATAACAAGGTGGTCACCGTCGATGGGATGTACTTGCGCATCATCGTTCACGCCAACGAGCACATGGGTCAATCGGTAGCCTACGCCCGCATGAACGGCATCGTGCCCCCATGGTCGAAACCGTGACAGCGCCACGCCACGTCAGCCCTGCTATGCAGGAAACGCGGCCGCCATTTGCTCTTGCTCTGATAGCCGGATGCCCAAAGCCTTTGCCTCGTTTCGCCAGGTCTTCACCGCAGTCAGCACCTCGGCGATCAAGCGGTCCGCCTCCGCCAGGCTTAGCGCGTATAACTTGTGAGCAGCGCGCGCGATGTCTACATCGCACGCGGTCTCCGTTTCGTTAATGGCCAGGGTAAGGTCGTCGCGATCAACCGAAGGGTTGATGTCATACGCGGGCGAGAGCCGAACCCCGCGATCCTCCACAAAAAATCCGTGGTTACGCAGGTGGTCATCCGTATTGTGGATCAGGATACTGAACACGATCCGGCGATAAAGCTCGTGGGTGTCCGCCAGGGTGTCTGCGCCTTGCCGCTGCAGCAGTTCCACTAACTCCAGGTAGCTCGCGCCTGTGTCTCCGTCCCGTCGCTGGGTAAGTGTCATCGCCGATACGAAAGCCAGCCGGTTACCCTGCGTTGTTCGGTCGAATCGGTTGACCAGAAACGTCGATTGGTCGCGCTCGCCGTTATCTAACAACCTCGCTTTTGGCAATTGAATGCCGGCCTTCTCGCCCAATCGATGCGCCAGCATCTCCCAGGACGCCATATCTCTCGTATCCGCGCGGCTGGGAAATTTTGCAATACAAAGCGCGCCCTTTTCGTCGCGCACCGAGGCCTTCGGACGAGCACCGCCGAGCGACGATCCAGGCGCCAGTAATTGACTTAGCCATCTTGCGTATTCGGGATTGTCTTCCTCGTCGATATGCCGTTCAAATCCCCTACTTGCCGCTTCCAGTTCGCGAACCGAAGTGATGGGTGGTGCGGCCAATTGGCGGTCGCTGTCCAGGAACTCTCCTCCTTCGAGGGAGCGCAGTCGAAGTGCACCCAGCCGGGTTTCATCATGAACGCCAACCAGGTAGTCCCAATCGGTCAATTGTCTTGGCCTGCGCCCCTCTTGCCGGGCGCGAAGATTCTCGCGCCGCTGCATGAGCAAGCGCCCCCATCGGTCGGGCGATGAGTCGAGAAAGATACCGAAGTTGTTGCGGGATTGAGCCGGATACTGCGGCCCCCCCAGTAACTGCAGATCGGGATCGAAAGCGAAGGCTTCCTCTCTTCCCAGCCACTCTGCGTCATACTCGAAGGAAAAGATCTCCTGTTTGGCTCCGCTCTGCGCGTAGAGCGTTCCCATGAGCACGGGCCCAGCCGTCGCCTCTGTGTCGACGTAGACATGCACCGATCTTTGTTTGGCTCTCATGGCCTTCGATCAGCCTCTTTGAGCGCAGGTTTGCGCCGCGGCGCGCGTGCCCGTGATCCGATCTCGGCATCCTGCAGTTTGCGCCCAAGCTCATCATCAAGCGCAAGCCGCTTCAGATCCTGCTCCAGACGGAGAACCTGCAGCACGCGCGCATAATTGCCCAGGGAAACTCCAGGATCACCCAACTCAATTCGGTAGAGCGTGGCTCGCGCGATGCCTGCACGCTGCGCGACCATGCCAGCCGAGTAGCGGCGGCGCAGGCGCGCCACCTTAAGTCTCTCTCCAAATCCACTCAGGATTCGGGAAAGTCCAGGCAAGATGCTGTCAGTTTGTTCTCGCATAACGTCTCATATTCTAAACATATATAAGCATATATGTCTATTTTATGAGACATTATAGGGCCGTAGACCAAAGTCTGGTTCCTCGCCCAGCCAGCCCGCATAAGCTGGGAAGGAACTCTGCATCTTTGAAGCGTAGGGCTCCAAGCCCTTGCTAAGTGGTGGTAAACAGGCGCGGCTTTACCCCGAGAGGGGACTCATTTCATCCCCCCGCCTCTTTTCCGCTGGCAAATCTGCCGGCAAACTAGCGAGGACCCCGTTGACCGTTCCCGCCTTGCTGCGGTGGTCTTTGCTGCTGCGGTGGTCTTTGCTGGTTAGACGGCTGCCTGACCTGTGATGTCGGCCTGTTCTGTGGAGGCCTGTTCTGTGGAGGCCTGTTCTGTGGAGCAGGTCTGGTCTGCGGCGGCCTCTGCACCGGCGGCCTCTGCTGTGGCGGCCTTTGCGGCGCCGGCTGGGTCGTCGGCAGCCGATTAGGCGGCCGCCCCGGCTGGTTTGTGGGCGGTCTGTTCTGCGGCGGGCGATAACCCGGCGTTCCCGGTTTCACCGGTTGGATCGTCGGCCGGCCTCCGTTGGCAGGAGGACGATAGCCCGGCTGGTTGATCGGCCGGTTGTACCCAGGCCGGCTCCCCGGGCGGTTATAAGACGGATAGCGGACAGGTGCTGGCGGCCGATAGTTCGGCGGGCGATAGCCCCAGTTGCCGCCATATCCCGGTCGGTGGTTATACGGCACCGGGCGCGGCCGATACCACGGCTGCGGAGGACGGTAGCCGCCATGCCAACCACCCCAGGGGCCGCGGTTGTAATAAATCCGGCGTGCTCCCCAGTTCCAGCCCCAACCACCCCATCCCCAGGGCTGGCTCACCAGCAGCGCTGTTATGCCGATGCCAATGCCGAAGGTGATCAACCCCGCGTTCAGTCCGCTCCCTGCATAAACCACTGTAGGGTTATATTGCGGTACGTACACGACTTGCGGATTCACCGGTTGGATCACGTAGATAGGCTGGCCCGCATTCTGCTGCACCTCGACTTGTTGCTGCGGGGTACTGCGCAGTGAGCCTGCTGCGTAGGCTTGTGCCCGCAGCCGTTGGATCGATGCCGACACCTCATCCTGATTCGCCGTGACGGCCGCCCCGATGGCGGCATAATCGTCAATATTCTCCGCCATCATCCCCAACACTTGGGGAAAGCCGACCAAAGCAATGAATGCCGGGTCGAAGCCCTGTTGCTGGGCAGCGGCGGTTAACTGGGAAAGGCTCAGGTTTTGGTTCTGCGCCAGCCAGTTGTTTACATCCAGAATCTCCTGCGGATTGGTGGAGGCGGTTGTGATCTGGGCCAGAAGAGAGTCGGGGTAAAGAGCCACCGGAGCCAGCAGTTGATCCAACTGTTGCGGCGTGGGTGGCGGCGCCTGCGCTTGAAGATCCGGAGCAAGCCCCTGAAAGAGCAGAAGGACGACGAGCAGAACAACTGCAGACAGGCTCGGTTGACGCTGCATTCGGTTACTCCCGCAATAGGTCGAGATCACTTACAGCTCGAAACGCACTTGGAAAGGGTACAGCAACCGCAGAAATCCTCCTAGGTCACCCCTGCAGCGGGGTTTCACCTATAGATGCCGAACGCTGCATGTGGGTATAGCGGAATGACTCGGGAAATTTCAGTCCGAACCCTAGGCAGCGGTCGAAACTGATGTGCGACAACCATATGATTGCGAGTTGAACGCCCAGCACCCCACCCCGTTTCCAGGCAAACAGCCCCAGCCCCAACGGGAGCACATAGCTATGGACGAGGTTGTAAAAGGCGGCCGATGCTTTGTTGGCAGAGCCCAGATAAGCGAGAAGAGAGATGTCGGGCACCAGAAACAACAGGGCAAACACGCCCCAGTGATGTGGATAGAGACGTTGATAGGCGATGCATTCAACCATCAGCTCCAGAAGGCCCTCCACTCTGAGCAGGACATCGGGGCGAGTAAGGTAGATAGAGCCAGAGGAAGCATTCATTGCCTACAGCCTACCTTTCAGCCGTTGCCATTGCATACCGCCCTCGCTCTTTAGAGCAGGGAATGGAGTGCTTTCGATGAATGCAGGAACCAATGCGCGACCCGGATTTCCTGTACAAGGCTCCAAACAGGTTTGCGTGTGCGGCTTTCAGTGAGGAAAGCCGCATGAAGTTCGCCAACGCCAAGAAGCTCGACAGGAAATCCGGGGGGGTGGCGGCCATTATTTTGGCCGCGGGCAAGTCCACGCGCATGGGGAAAGCAAAACAGCTGCTCCGCCTGGGCGAGAGCACTGTGCTGGGTCAGACCATCGAAAACGTGCGCCGCTCCTGCAGTAGATGAGATCGTCCTGGTTCTCGGCTCTTCCGCGGAAACTATCCGCCGCCATCTTCCGGCCTCCTTGCTCAGGGTCTTAAAATCGTAGTCAACCCCAACTACGAGCAGGGAATGGCGAGTTCCTTGCGCGCCGGGCTCTCCGCGCTGGATTCCCAAGTAGACGCCGCCCTCATCGTCCTGGCGGACCAGCCATTCGTTCGCCCTGAAACCCTCGATCAGCTCGCCGATCACCATCGCCGCTCGAAGGCGCAGATCGTCATCCCCTCGTACCAAGGCGTCCGCGGCAACCCGGTCCTGCTGGACCGCTCTGTCTTTGCCGAGGTCATGGCGCTCGAAGGTGATATAGGCTGCCGCGCCATCTTCGGCAGCCACACCGAGGGGACGGCAAAGCTTGAAGTAGAGGATGAAGGAATCTTGCTGGATATCGACAGCCAGGAGGATTACGAGCGGCTTAGGGAAGAATCTCCGCCTCGCACCGGCGAATGACGGCATCCACGTCGAAACCGCGCCCCGAGAGGCTCGTTTCTTCCAGATGCTGGACCAGGCCGCCCCGGCGCAGCGCCACCATCTGGCTCATGACGCTCAGGGCAATCTCCTCCGGTGTGGACGCGCCCAGATGGAGGCCGGCGGGTGCATAGACGGTAGCGATCTTCTCTTCGGAAACGCCCCCGGCGCGCAGATAATCGAGCACCAGCTTGGCCCGGTGATGGCTGGCGATCAGGGCCACATAGGCGGCGTTGCCTTCCAACGCCTTTTCGAGCCACAGATGATCCCTCTTGTGCTGCGTGGCAATGACCACGAAGGACTTCGACCCGATAGGGGTTTCCGTGAGATCGAAATCTTCGGTGACCAGTCTCTCTGCCTGTGGGAAGGCGCTGCGATCGGCGGCCGGATCGTTGACCGTGATGGTAAAGCCCATCAGGTCGCCCAGCACGGCCAGCGTTTCCGCGATGCGGCCGTGGCCCACGATCAGAAGTTCCGGCTTGGGCAGAACGGGCTCGATAAAGATATCCATGGTCCCTCCGCAAGGCATGCCCACGCCCAGCTGCTCATCGCTCATGTCCACGGTAATCATCCGCGGCCTCTCGGTTTCGATGCAACGGATGGCTTCGCTGCGTACGGCGCTCTCCGCGCAGCCGCCGCCCACCCATCCCAGCAGCAGTTTCCCAGAGGGATCGATGATGGCCTTGGAGCCGCGCCGGGCCGAGGAAGAGCCCTCCACCCGAACCACCGTAGCGATGGCGAAAGGTTGGCCTTGGGAGGCGAGTTCGGCCGCTTTGGTATAGAGGTCTGAGAACATCTATAGGGGGTTATCATAAGCTTTTGCTGCTTCACGCTTCAACCACGGGGATGAGCCTTGTATAGCGAGCAGGTACGCGCCCATTACGCCAACCCGCGCAATGTAGGGAGCGTAGCCGAGCCCTCCGGCAAGGCTCTGGTCAAGAGTGCGCTCGATAGCGACACCGTGCTGATCTCCTTGCGCATCGACGACAACATCATTCAGGAAGCGAAATTCAAGTGCATGGGCTGCGCGGTGGCGATCGCCTGTTCCTCCATGGCCACGGAGATGGTTTTGGGCAAAACCGTCGACCAGGCCTATGCCATCACCGAGCAGGCGGTAGCCGAAGCCTTGGGTGGTATTCCCGAATACAAGATGCGCTGCAGCAACCTGGCCCCCGCCGCCATCCGCAGCGCCATCGACGACTGGAGAAACCGCACCGCGTCTGAAACCCTGGCGCGTTAAGACGATGTAGTTTTTCGCGAACGGAACCGTCCCGAAGAGCCTGCCCTGAGCTTGTCGAAGGGGACGGCTGAGAGTCCGAGCTGTCCAAGTTAGCGCGCAAAATGACCTTCTGGATGGCCCACCTGGGCGTGAGTGGAGGTGGATTGGACAGAGTCGAAAAAAACTAATTTGGACAAGTCTGGCCGAGAGTAACCCAGGACGTACCCGGATTTCCTGTGCAGCCTGCCGGTCGGGTAAATTCGCTTGCCTGTCACTAGACCCGAATGGGAAGATGGCCATCAATCGACGCGCGCGAACCAGGGCCAAGATGACGGCGCGAGTGCTCTGGAGGCTGCATTGGCAACCACTACAGGAGTGGGTTTGGATGATGGTAGTGTCGCGCCTGGGGTAGCCGAGGAGCTCGCCGGACCGCCCCACATCGAATTAAATCCTCTACAACCCGTGACCCGCGCAGAGCGCATCAGCAGCATGGATGTGCTGCGCGGCTTCTCCCTGATGGGCATCCTGGTGATGAACATCACCGATTTCGCCTATGGGTTTACGAATTATTCCTTTCCCCTCAGCACCGTGAAGCCGGTCTTCGACGGCCCGCATTGGAAAATCAATACCACCGTCTGGTTCATGCGCTGGATCTTTGCCGAGGGCAAGATGCGCGCTCTCTTTTCCATGCTCTTTGGGGCGGGCGTGATCTTGCTGACCGAGCGGGCACTCGCCCGAGGAGCAGGCATACGTGCCGCGGATATCTACACCCGGCGCAACATGTGGCTGGTGGTCTTCGGCATGTTGCACGGCTACCTGATTTGGAACGGCGACATCCTGTTCTATTACGGCTTGGCCGCGCTTCTGTTTCTGTTTCCGTTTCGCAATGTTCGTGTCAAGCGCCTGATGTGGGTGGCGGGAATCCTTCTGCTGATCAATTCGGTGCTGTTGACGGGCGCACAGTATCACCTGTGGTCTAGCGCCAAGGAGGATGCCGCCAAGGCCAACGCCAAGCTGGCGCAACACCAGCCACTGACCGAGGATGACCAGGATGCCCTGAAGCAGTGGACCGATGCGCAGGAACAGTGGCGGCTGCCTCAGAAGAAGAGGGACAAGGACATTGCCGCCATGCAGAAGGGGTACTGGAAGGCGCAAGGGCATGAGGCGCACAACGTGTTAATGGGTGAACTCAAGGGCTCCTACTTCGGGTTCGGTGACTGGGTGGGCATGATGCTTCTCGGCATGGCGCTATACAGGAATGGGTTTTTGCCCGGCCGGTTGAGTAGGAAGACGTACGCATGGACTGCGGTGATCGGGCTCTCGCTGGCGTGGAGTGTAACTGGCCTTGGCGTCTGGAAAGCCTGGACCGGTCACTTCGACATGTTTCAAACGTTGCTGTGGACGCAGGCGCCCTATGACCTGGCGCGGGTTGCAGGTGCGCTGGGAACCGCCGCGTTGGCCTTGATTCTGTTGCAGGCAGGAGCCCTGAAGTGGCTACTGCAACGGGTCGCTGCCGTGGGACAGATGGCGCTGTCGAATTACCTGCTGACCAGCATCACCATGAGGGTGATCTACGTCTGGGGACCCTGGCATTGGTACGGTTACGTGGAGTACTACAAGATCTACTATGCCGTTGCCGCGATGTGGCTTTTCAATTTGGCCTTCAGCTCGATCTGGTTGCGCTACTTCGAGTTTGGGCCGGTCGAGTGGCTCTGGCGTTCCTTGACCTATTGGAAGCGGCAGCCCATGCGGATCCGCGAAACGGTTACGGTTGCGGCGTAAGAAGATCAGCCCACAAACTTCAGTTGTTGCGCTTCTGAGGGTACAGGGCACACTTCATACTGGCCCGCTAGCCGATAGCGATTCCGCGCGAACACGCGATACGCAAAGTTGCGCACAAACAACGGCACCGCGCGCAGGATCTTTCCCAATACCCGCCAGCGGCCGCCCAAGAGCAACAGCATATTCACAGTGACGTTCGACTGCGTCAACAACCGCTCGTCTTCCGAGCCGGCATCGAGCACCAGGTAGACACTATTGTTCTCGAGCATCGTCTCGTGGTCGATCCCGTGCCGGGAGAGTATCGCACGGGCCACCGCAGACTGCTGAGCAGCGAAGCGAAATCGATCGGCGTAGTCGCGCTTGATCACCCATTGCACGGCAGTGTTGCAAACGCCGCACAGCCCGTCATAGAGCATCAACGCGCGTCCTTCCATCGCATCGCTCATCACGGCTTCGCTCATCGTTGGCCCCGCCGGTCATTATCGAACCTGCTAAGCAGAATGATCAAAGGGAAAATCCCTCCGTTCATTACCCCGGGGGTAGCACTGGTGATTACCTGCGCGCCCTCTCGATCTCGAAAATTCTTGCGTAGACCTTCTCATACGCCTCCACCATGGTTACGAGGGAGAATCGGTCCTGCACTCTCCGCCGGCAGGCATCGTCTTGAATAGAGGGCACGCCGTCCAGCGCTTTCACGGCGTCGGCCACATCATTCACCAGAAATCCCGTCACTCCCTGCTCGATTACCTCGCGGCAGGAGCCAAGATCCATAGCAATCACTGGCACTCCCGCTGCGTTAGCCTCGGCCAGCACCAGCCCAAAGCGTTCCGGGATGGTGTTCAGGTGAAGCAGGGCAAACGCGCGCGCGAACAAGGCATTCTTCTCCTCCACGCCCACTGGCCCCACGTACTCGATCTGATCATTGAGATGCGGCTGAATCTCATCCCGGAAGTAGTTTGTATCCTGCACAATCCCCGCAATGAGCAATCGCCGGCCGCTCCTGCGGGCGGTATCGATCGCCAGGTGGACCCCTTTGTCCGGATGGATGCGTCCAACAAAGACCAGCTCCTCTCCGCCGTTCCTTCGCAAAGGGTAGAGCGTGAGGTCGATCCCGTTGTAGACCGTGGCCAGGTAGTTCAGGCCCGGTGCGCGATCCGAATCGCTGATGGAAACGAAATATCCATCCCGGTACTTCTGGTAAACCGGCATGATGCGCGGTGAGGAGAAGCCGTGAATCGTGGTAAGCACAGGAGTCTTTACCAGCCGCGTGTAGGCCAGCGCCATAAAGTCATAGTGGCTGTGGATCAGGTCAAACTCCGCGGCATGCTCAAAGGCCTCCGCGATGTGCAGGTATTCGGCTACCTTGGGATCGATGGAGCGATCCTCTTCATAGCCCTTGTCCACCACTGCATGCAGCTTGGCGTGGGTGAGGGAATCTGCGCTGGCAAACAGAGTGACATCCCATCCGCGTGCCACCAGCCCTTCGGCGACATTACTCGCCACCGTCTCCCACGCGCCATACTGCCGCGGCGGCGTGCGCCAAGCGACGGGAGACAGTATGGCGATTTTCTTCTTCAACAATGTCGTTCCCTAAACCAAGCAGACTGTAAGTGCTCTTACATCCCTCGGTACCCGCTGTCGAGGTGAGCAAATGCCCTCCCCTTTGTCATCCCGCCTGCCCGGCGTGCCGTGGGAGCGAACGGGGACCTGCTGTGCGCCTTTCCCCCTCGCAACTGAGAAGGGCGTAGATAACCCGCAGCTCTGTCCATCCCCGTAACCGCCGCTGAGGTGAGCGCCACCCTCCCCTTTGTCATCCCGACCGGAGCGAAGCGTAGCGGAGGGACCTGCTGTGCGCCTTTCCCCCTCGCAACTGAGAAGGGCGTAGATAACCCGCAGCTCTGTCCGTCCCCGTAACCGCTGCTGAGGTGAGCGCCACTCTCCCCTTTGTCATCCCGAGCGTAGCCGAGGGACCTGCGGTTCCACTTGACCTCAAACAAACGCAAAGGAAGCCCACCCTACTCCATCGCAGCCAGCACATCCTCCAAACCCACCGTGGCAAAGCCGCTTGCATGATCCGCCAACCCATACGGGATAATCAATTGCCCCTGGTGCAGCAACGCGCCGCAGGAATAAACCACATTCGGCACATATCCTTCGCGCTCGCTCGGCTCCGGTGTCATCATCGGTTCACGAAGCCGGCCGATGACTTTGGACGGATCATGCAAGTCCAGCAGGAAGGCCCCAATGCAGTACTGGCGCATCGGCCCCACTCCGTGACTCAGCACCAGCCACCCCGCCTCGGTTTCGATGGGCGACCCGCAATTGCCAATCTGCACCAGTTCCCAGGGAAACTTAGGCTTCAGCAGTAACTGGCGTTCGTTCCAGAAGTGCACATTGTCCGAACGCATCAGGAAAATATTCTCGTTGTCTTGTCGCGAGATCATGGCATAGGCCCCATTCACCTTTCGCGGAAACAGCGCCATGCCCTTGTTCTCTGCCTCCGGGCCGTTCAATGAGATAAACCGGAACCGCAGAAAATCAGAGGTTTCGAGCAACTCCGGCATAATCACCCTGCCGTCGTAGGCCGTAAAGGTCGCGTAGTACACGTGCGAGCCATCGTCCTGGCGGAAGCGCACAAACCGAGCATCCTCAATGCCGTTCTTTTGCGACGGCGTGGAGGGAAAAATGATGCGCTCAGAAAGATCCTGCTCCGGCTCAAACTGCACCTCGTAGTTGGACCGGGCCAGCATCCAGATACTCTGCGCCCGCAGCTGATCCTCCCCGGCTTCTCCATGCGCCTGCCCGGAGTGTTCCAGTTCCGCGGAAAGAGCGTCGCGCAGCGTCGTCAGCCCAAAAGAGTCTCCCAGCCGCTCCAGCACACGATTGGTAAAGTCGCTCTCCAACCCCAGTTCACAAAGCTTTCGCTGGAACAGTGGCCCTTCGTACACGGTGTTGGCGATCTGTCGCGGCTCGGTGAGCAACCTGCCCGCCGGATCAACCTCGATACGTAGATCGCGATGGACGATGCCGCTGCGAAAGGTGATGGAGGAGATATGTCCCTCTCCGGTCGCGCGCAAGCTCAGAATGAACCGCACCGCGCCCTCGGGCAAGCCCGTCTGATCGGGATGCGGCACCATCGAGGGGCTGAACAGCGCGGCCGATTCCAATGAGTATTCGGCCAGAAAGTACGCGCCGATTAGAAGCCTGCGTTGCGTAGAGAACTCGGCATGTGCCGGTATCAGTTCCCGCAGTTGCTCAAAGCGATCCAGGAAGCGTTGCCGCAGCAGAAGGTGGCGCTGCGCAAAGTCAGCTGAGACTTGCTCCAGCAGCGGGCCAACCATCTCCTCCGGCACGGCCATGATTCGTTCGATGATCCCGATAATTCGTCGCGCATCCCCAGGTTCAAACTGCCGCAGAAGAACCCGGGACGGATCGGGCTTCAGGACGGTCTTGGAACGCTTCAGATCAAGTTTCAGGGAGGTCTCGTTTTCCAGTGCAGCCGCATTTCCCATGGGGGGTCTCGTTTCTTTTCGTCTGCCTCTATAGTCGTTTCCGCGGGCAGTCTTGTGCAGCTTTTCCACGAGAAATCGGCACAAAGGTGCTCTCCCGGCATACATCTTTAAGGGAATCGAATCAGAATGCGTCTAGTGCATGGAGACCGGCAACGGAGGATACTCCTCCGCCGTGATCGGCTGCTGGAAGCTGGTGAGCATATTCTGCGCCTGGCGCATCTCCACCAGCGACAGCAGAAAGGCCAGCGTGGACTCGGCGCCCTGGTTTCCGTTCACCCGGTCGATGTGCAATCCATCGCGGCAACCGCCGGTTTCGGGTACGTAGAGCTCGAGACCAAGGTCATTGCCTCCGATGAACCAGTCGAAGGCGTGTTGCGCCTGCTCATACCAGCGCACATCCGCTGTAGCCCGATAGGCTTCGAGGCAGGCTGCTACAGTCGCCTGGGCCTCGATGGGCTGCTGGTCGAAGTTAGCCCGCGCGCCCCCGCGGTGGTAGAAGCCGTTGCTGCCAATCGGGCGCAGGTGGCCCTTCTCCGTGGTTTGCTGCTCAGTCAGCCAGCGCAGGGTCTCGAGCCCTCGCTGCAAAACCGCTTCCTGTCCCGTGGCCCGTCCACTCACAATCAAAGCATGGGATAGCCGCGCGTTGTCGTAGGACAGCTCCTCCTCGAACCAGTGCCAATCAGCATGCGCGTGCCGGTCGTAGAGCTCCATCAAGCGTGTCGTGAGCGTCTCGCGCGTTTGGTTCACCTGGCTGTCCCCGCCTAACCGGCGCAGGTACTCATGGATGCCCAACAGCCCAAAGGCCCAGGCTCTCGGTGAGCTGAACTCGGTCAACGCCGGCAAGGCCCGCGCGAACAGTTGCCCGGCCATCATCTGAAAATTTCGCAGCGTCGATCGTCCTACGCCGACTCCCAGCGCCCAAAGCGCCCGCCCATGACTGTCCTCCGATCCCTGTTCGTCCAGCCACCGGCGATCGAAACTCATGTGGTTATGAAATCGTCCGCTCGCCGGGTCGAAGGCGTGATGCAGAAAAGCAGCGCTGGTGCTGGCCAGGCTACGCTCTTGCTCCGTATCGTCGGCTAACTCCGCGATCAGCACCGCCAGAATAAAGGCCCGGGCATTGTCATCGGTGCAGTAGCCTTCGCTGAAATTGGGCACACTGAAGATGGCATGTTGAAAGACGCCGGTGGAATCCGTCATCCGCGCAAGATGCGTGAGCTTCAGCTCCGGCAGCTCGCGGTGCTTCTTGTCCAACGTCTTGATGGCGAGTGATTTTCGCGACAAGGGCTTGCCTTCCAGGCGAGCCAGTTCGAAGGTGTGCATATACAGCTGGGCCACGTTCGACCAGATCATCTCCCGCCCCAGCCTGTAGGCATTCTTGCGCATCGCATTCCGTCGCGTGTCATCGCGCAGCAGCCCGAGGATCGTCTCCCCCATCGCCGCCGAATCTCCAAACGGGACAAGCGCGCCCCGGTCGTCCGCAAGTAAATCCGCCGCGTGCCAATACGGCGTCGAAATGATCGCTTTGCCGGAACCGAAGGCGAACGAGAGTGTGCCCGAAGTGATCTGCGCTGCGTTCAGGTAGGGAGTGATGTATAGGTCCGCGGCGCCCATAAACTCCTTCAAGTTCTCCGGGTCCACGAACTGGTTACAGAAGATAACGTGCTTCTCCAGCTTGTTCTTGGTGGCCAGAATCTCCAGGCTAAGCCGGTAAGCTTCTCCATGGTTGCGTATCTCATTAGGATGGGTCGCGCCCAGCACGATGTACACCACATCGGGAAACTCTGCCAGAACCGCAGGCAGGGCATTCAGCACATATTCGATGCCCTTATTCGGCGAGAGCAGCCCGAAGGTAAGCAGCACCGTGCGCCCTTCCACCTGGAACTGGTCTTTGAAATAGGTTGGGTCCACAAATCCAACATCGAGAATGCCGTGAGGAATCAGGTCAATTTTGCTCAGCGGCGCGCCATAGATTTCGTGTAGCATCTGCCGACCGCGATCTGCCATCACAACCAGCCGCGTGGAGAGCGCGATCAGTTCTTCCATGGCGCGTCGCTGGTCGGGTTTGGGATCGCGCAAAACCGTGTGCAGCGTGGTCACTACGGGCATTTTCAACTCCCGCAACATGGCCAGGACGTGTCCTCCAGCCGGGCCGCCGAATATACCGAACTCATGCTGCAGGCACACGATATCCACGTCGCTGATGTTCAGAAAATCCGCAGCGCGTAGGTAAGACGGCAAATCCTGCTCTTCGATCTCGAAGCGCACCACTTCCGGATAGTCATACCCACCCTCGATATCATTGACGGATACGCACAGGCACTGGCTCTGCGGATACGCGCTCTGCACCGCCGACAGCAGATCGGTGGTGAACGTGGCGATGCCGCACTTGCGCGGCAGGTGGTCGCCCACGAAGGCGATCTTGCGGATCTTCGCTGTCTCTTTTAAGAGGATTCCGTTTGCCACCATGCTTCTGGACCTCTTCCGTATTCGATTGTGTGATGCGCTGAAGTGCGTAGAGGAGAGGGTAGTGACAGTAAAGGAGGGCTAGCTCTATGATATCAAGCCCGGCTGCAGCGCGCGGGAATTCTCGTAAGTCACACTTATGGCATGCTTTCTTGTGAACTCGGAAACGGAGTCTGCGCGCCCATGAAACTCGCCATCATCACAGGAGCGGCCCAGGGTATCGGCCGCCGTACCGCTGAGATCTTTGCCATCGCCGGCTATTCACTCGCCCTGATGGATCTGCGACCCTGCACCGCAACGCTGGCCAGCATCCGCGACATCGGCTGCGACGCGGCCGACTTTCCCGGTGACATCTCCGACGAGTCGGTGGTCGTAGCGACTGCGGAAGCGATACGCCTGCGCTGGGACCGCGCCGATGTTCTGGTCAACAACGCGGGCATCAGTTCAATCGCCCCGGCGGAGACGGTGGACGTGAAGACCTTTCGGCGCGTTCTGGAAGTAAACCTGGTTGCGCCTTTTCTTCTCGCCCGCACTTTCGGCAAAGTGATGTTGCAGCGCCGTTCCGGCTGCATCGTGAACGTAGCCTCGATCGCCGGACTCGCCGGCATTGCCGATCGCGCCGCTTACAACGCATCCAAGCACGGGCTGATCGGGCTCACCCGCACATTAGCCTCGGAGTGGGGAGGACGCGGTGTGCGTTGCAACGCCGTCTGTCCTGGTTGGGTCAAGACAGAGATGGATCAAGCCGATCAGGCACTGGGAAGCTACACCGACGAAGACATCATCGGAGTGAACCCGATGGGCCGCTTTGCCTCGCCGGAAGACATCGCTCGCGCCATCCTCTTCCTCTCCGATCCAGAGCAAAGCGGATTCATCAACGGCCAGGCTCTTCCCATCGACGGAGGCTGGACCACCGACGCCAGCTGGCAAAGCCTGCGCCTGAGTCACCGCTAGCCTGCGCGATTCTCATATCTCCGAGACCACCCAGGCTCGTTCCTTATTTCAACCCAAGCTGAGCCACTAGGAAATCGGACGGGTGCCCCATGTTCGCCGCGGCGTACATGGGCCGAAAAAGACGGCGAAGCCCCCATAAGCGCTAACTTGTTTGACCATTAACTGCGTACCGCCGCAGATCCCGATTACGATGTTTTCTTCAAAACTCGCACAAAATCGTCATGCTGAGCGGAGCGCCTCACAGATTTATCGCTCACACAGCGCTTGTAGCGCGGAGTCGAAGAACCTCGGCAGCGCTTATCTGACCCATGGTGCTCGGAGCTTTTCAACCACCGAAGCCCTAAACAAGTGAGCGTTATGGGGCCCTAGCCTCACCAATCCTGAACTAGAATCAGTTACAGTTACACATAATCCTCACTCCACCAGCCGAAGCACCTTCTCCACCTGTGCCCGCAACTCCGCCACTTCTTCCCGCAGCGCAGCGATCTCCGCTGCCATCTGAGTCGTCCCCGTCCCCAAAGACTCAGCAACCTCATTGTTCCCAAACCCCTCGGCCGGTTCGCCAGAGAACAAATGCGCGTAGCGAGCTTCCTTGGTGCCCGGCTGCCGTGGAAGCACCTTAGCCAGCGGAGGTTCCCTCTGCATCAACCGCTGCAGTGTCGACTGCACATCGCTCAGCTCCTCAAAGCGGTGCATGCGTTCCCCCCGCCCGCGTAGCTCGCCCGGAGTCTGCGGCCCGCGCAGCAGCAGCACGCAAACTACCGCGATCTCCCCGCGGGTAAAGTTGAACACCTCCTGCATCCGGTGCTCGTACTTGGCAACCCGGCTATCGATGCCCCGCGCCGGGCCGGCCAGCCCGTCGTCTTCGAGCTGATGCAGCGCCTGCCGGATCTCGTCCTCATCCAGGTTCATCACCGGCTCGCGGTTATTCTTCTGGTTGCAGGCGTTGGAAAGTGCATTCAGAGACAGCGGGTAATATTCGGGAGTAGTAATTTCCTTTTCCACCAGCGATCCCAGCACGCGAGCGGCAACAGGCGAAAGTACATGAGTCACAGCGAAAGCCCTCGAAAGCAGACTCCATAGTAAAGGGTCATTGCTTGTTCACCGTGATGTAGTAAAGATCAGTCGCGACCTCAAACCTCTCTTTCGTCAGAGTAGTCGGCATCGTCTGCCAGGTGGTCGTGGGATGAATCATCTGCCAATGCTCTTTGCTGCCCACCTTGACCGGCATGGCAAACGCCGGCTCATCGGCCTCCCACCGGTAGCGGACGCTTCCCGGGTTCCACTTCAAATCCAGAATCGGCAGCTTCGCGTGCCGCAGGTACTGATCGAAGATCGGCGTCAGGTTCATGTCCGTTTGCTGGTTGAAGTACTCCACCACATCTTCCGTCATGATGGTCTGATACTCGAAGTCCTGATAGAAACCATGCAGCAGCGCCCACCACCGCGCATCGTCGTTCACCACGCTGCGAAGGGTATTGATAAACAGCGCGCCCTTGAAGTACTGGTCCTCCGGCGGCGTGCTGTTCACACCTCTTGCAGAGATGATCGGCTGCAAATTCTTCACCTTAGCCTTTAATCCATCCAAGTACTTCAGCGCATCGGCTCGTCCCCACCGCGATTCCACGTAGAGGCTCTCCAGGTAAGTGGCCCAGCCTTCATGAATCCACATGTCCGACCGGTCGGCGGCGGTGATGCTGTTGCCGAACCACTCGTGCGCGCTCTCGTGGATAATGATGAAGTCGAATCGCAGGCTGAGGCCGCCGCCCACCCAGTCGCGCCCCAGGTAGCCATTGGTGAAGTGGTTGCCATAGGTCACAGCGCTTTGGTGCTCCATCCCGGAGTAGGGCACTTCAATCAGCTTGTAGCCGTCTTGAGGAAAGGGATAGTCACCGAAGTAGTGTCCAAATATCTCCAGCATCCCTTTCGCCTGGGTAAACTGCTTTTCCGCCTTGGGCTTGTCTTCCGGCAGAACGTAGAAATCGAGTGGCAGGTCGCCCAGCCGGTCGGCGAAGTGCACATAATTGCCGATGTTCAGCGAGACGTCGTAGTTGTTGATGGGGTAGTGCACCAGCCAATCCCAGCGCGTGAACCCGTCGCCCAGGTCCGTCTTGCCCATAAACCTTCCGTTCGAGACGTCAACCAGGCCGTTGGGGACAGACACGCTGATCTCCATGCTCTCCACCTCGTCGCGCCACTGGTCTTTGTTCGGCCACCACACGCTGGCGCCGGTCTCCTCGCAGGCAGTGTTGATCCAGGGATGGCCGGCCGGGTCTTTGCGGAAGGTGATGGCGCCGAACCTGCCTGTCTCCACCGGATGGCCTGAGTAGTAGAAGTCGATGGTGTAAACGCGCCCCGCCTGTAGCGTCTGGGGAAAGTCGACGAAGACGGCCCCTTCCTCGCGCTTGTACTTCAGCCGGACCTTCCCCAAAAGTATTCGGTCGACATGCAGTGCGCGGTGCAGATCGAGCTGGATCCTCCTGCCGTCTTTGAGCATCCTGAAGCGAATCGTGTTCTTGCCCTCAAGGAACTTCTTCTCCGGGTCGACCCGAACATCGAGGTGATAAAACAGCAGGTCGTTGTTGGCGCGATAGGGTCCATACGCCCCGCGCAGACGGTCCGCTCGTGTTTGCCCCAGGGCGCCAGCCAGAATCGCCGCAAACGCCGCCGCTACCAGCGCTGTTCGCGCTCCGTGTCGCAAGCCAATCAACCGCGAACTCGCAGCCCGACCAACGTCATGTCGTCATATTGTTCTGCGCCGGCGGTCCACGCGTCGGCGTGTGTGCAGAGAGCGGCGGCCAAACAGCCGAAGAGCGTACGGTTCAAATCGCTGACCACAGCAGCCACCTCGACCGGCTCGCGCCGCAGCAGGCTATGCAACACTGTCTGGATGCTGGCCATCATCACCGCGGCCGGTATCCCTTTGCCCGATCGCGCGCGAACTCGGCGTTCAGGCGCACCAGCTCTTCCTGTTGCTGCTCGCGGCTGATCAGCGCAGCATGCTCAAAAATGGCTCGCGTAATCCGGTCTGTCTCCCCGGGTAGCTGCCGCGTGGATATGCTCATGGGGCTATCCCTGATCTCGTTTGCCTACGCCGGCAGAACCGCGAAAAAAGCCCGAAGCCAGCCAAATGTAATCTAACGTTCATACTTCCCCAGGGCAAGACCCCTTGGCCGCAAGGCAAGACCCTTGGCGCGCCATTCGATAGACTACGAAGGTCGTTCGCAATTGGCCAGCTTCTAAACCCGAACCGCTGATCTGTCTCCCTAAGGATCGCTCCTTCATGACTCTGTTGTTGACCCAGATGGCGATCGTGTTGCTGATCGCGGTGGCTTGTGGCTGGCTGGCGCTCAAGGTCGGCCAGGTGCGCGTCATCGGTGAGATCATCGGCGGCATTCTCGTGGGACCATCGGTTTTTGGCCGCTTTGCCCCCACCTCTCCGCCAGCCTCTTCCCGCCCAGTTCGCTGGGGCCCTTCGAAACCCTCTCCGCTGTCGGCCTGGTGCTCTTCCTTTTTCTGATTGGAATGGAACTTGACTACGAGCATTTCGCGCGCCAGCGCGCCACCGCGGTCATGGCCAGCGGAATGAGTATCCTGCTGCCCTTCGGGATGGCAGCTCTGCTGGCGCATTCTCTGCGCATCCGCTGCGCGCCCCACGGTATCGGCAGCATTCCATTCGTGCTCTTTCTGGGCATCGCCATGAGCATCGCCGCCTTCCCGGTGCTGGCCCGCGTCCTCCAAGAGCGCAATCTGCAGGGAACTACCCTGGGCACCACCGCCATCCTATGTGCCGCAGTCGATGACGTGGTGGCCTGGAGCCTGCCGGCCTTCGCCCTGGCCTTCATCGGCGGCGCAGATGGGCCATCTTCGCTTTTGTTCCGGCTCGGCGGATTGGTCGTCTACCTGGTACGCATGATCGGCGTCATTCGTCCGCTGGGTGCCTATCTTGTCCGCCGCCAAAGAAAGCCGGAGTTGACCCTGGAGCTGCTGGGAGTGGTGGTCGCCGGCGCGCTTCTCTCCGCGGCGGCCACGGACAAGATCGGTGTCACCGCGCCGATCCTCACCCTCCTCGGCATTCGCGGTACTGCCAAGAAGCACCCGGTTCCATACCAGTCTCGGTGAGCTGACTGGTTCCTTTAGAAGCCGGCTCCTACCGGAGTCACTCTCTTAGCAGGGACGGGTGCGCGAGTCAGAGCTGTCCAAATGAGCGGAGCAACGGCCTTCTGGACGGCGCAACTTGCTGAATGCGTTGCAGAGAACGTCGGCAAGCGAAATCAGGTTGGTTGCTGCCGTGTGTGTTCTGTCCATCCACCTCCATCCATGCCGAGGTAAGCCACCGCCCTAAACTTTGTCATCCCGCCTGCCCCGGCGTGCCGTGGGACCGTAGCAGAGGGATCTGCAGTTCCACTTTCGGGTATAAGCGAATGTGCCATGAGCGAATCGCCCCCGGGTTGCGTTTCTGCATCAAGGCGCACTGCAGATCCCTCCGCTGCGCCACCCCGGATTTCCTGTCGAACTTGGTGGCGTTGATGAACGTCGTGCGGCTTTACGCAAAGCCGCATACGTGGCTTGGGCGGTAACCGGGGCCGCTCCGGTCCCACGGCACGCCGGGGCAGGCGGGATGACAAAGGTGAGTGCGGTGGCCCAACCTTGGCAGCAGTGGAGGTGGATGGACAGAGTCGAAAAAGCTAATTTGGACAAGTCTGGCTGAGAGTAGCCCAGGACGTAAACCCTGGGAGGACAATGAGAGCCAGGAGCAGTCCCGCCGCGGACGACTGACAATATCCCAGGACGCCAGTCCTCGGCTTGCTATATAAGGCTGACGAGTCCGTGCGAGAACCCGTCCTCATGTTCCAAAAGGGATGCACGCTGCGCTGTTTTAGAAGACGCACCAGAGAGCCGGCACGGCTTAGCCGAGCCGGCTTCCCCTAGGGAAACTACAGCCGCTGCCCGGTGCCCGCCGTCGCGATGCCGGCCTGGCTCGCCGCCAGTGCGCCTATCACCGGCAGTTGGAAAGTCTTGCCCTGGTAAGCCGAATACATCAGGTAAGCCCACAGGCAAAAACCACCGACCGTAATCAGCAGGTTGATGGGCAACTGGATAATGAAAAACAACCCATGCGAGATGGCGCCCAGCAGCACCCCGACGATCATCCAGACGATCCAGAAGCCGATCCACACCAGGTTGAAGAAAATCGACTGAAACGCATGAAAGCGCACAAAGCGGTCGGATTTGAACGGGTCGATCACCAGGAACAGAATTCCCGTGATGGCCCCAACCAGGTAGGCCAGTGCTCCGGCTACGTTCGGGGTAAGGCCAGATCCGGCAGCGGGTAGAGGAGCCGCGGGTATCGTTCCGGGAATGGGACCGGGAATTGAACCAGGCACCGGGCCCGGCGCAGCGCTGGCAGCGGCTGCACCCTGAGGGGCTCCGCACGCAGTGCAGGTCGGACTCCCGTCGGGCAAGCTGGTTCCACAGGTTTGGCAAAAGCTCATAGTCTTCTCTCCTTGACAGTTCTATTAGCAGGCCGATGGTCGCGCAGCTCGCCGGCAACGTTCGCCGCCACCGCCTGCAGCAGGGGGTGGCCGGCACGTCCTTGTTGCCTGGGGATGCAGTGTACACGATGCCAGAGACACTGTCTCTCCTTCTGTGCAATGGCCTCGTGCTGAGAGAGTTAACTCCCCTGGGTCATCTCTAAGCGCTCTGAACCTGGAATACTAAAACCGGAATACTACGACACCGAAGCATCGCTTTCGGGCCAAAGCACGATAGCATGCCTCTTGGCTTGTACTTTTTGACCGGTCGATTGTCTCTCAACCAGTCCAGTCTTCCAAGCACTTTCTAAAGAAGTGAGCTAAGCCCTTTTGACCCTCGGCAACAAGTTAGTCCTCGCAGTCGTTGTCTCGATAACTCTTTCGCTCCCGCTGTACGCCCAGCAGCCGGTCACCGATGGCGCAGGTTGGAGCGGCGTCCTGCGTAATGCAGAAGGGAACCCGCTCAGCGGGGCAACCATCGAACTCACCTCACCGTCAGGGCAGAAAGCTGTATCAGCCACCCAACCCGATGGCGCTTTTCACTTAAGCCAGCTGCCGCCCGGTATGCTTACGCTTTATGTCACCGTGGACGGCCATCGCATCACCTACCCGCAACCCATCGATCTCGCAACCAGCGACGTCGTCCTCACCCTCACAGACCAGGGAGCGCTGTCGCTCGAAGGAGTGGCCGCGGAATCGGAAACCACCGGCGGCGTTGCGCTCTCCAGCCACGCCGTGAGCGGGCTTCCCCTGAACAAGCGTGACTTCAGCCAACTGCTGCTGCTGGCGGCCGGAACCATGACCGATGCCAATGGAGCCACCAACTTCACCCAGCAATTCGCCATCAACGGCCAGCGCGGCGTCGAAGCCACCTTCGCCATGGACGGAGCCGATATCAGCGACCCCGAAATGGGCGGCTCCACCTTCAGCAACTTCAATGTCGACGCGGTCGAGGAAATTCAATCCCAATCCGGCTGGATGCCGGCCGAGATCGGCCGCGGAGCCTCCGGCCTTACCAACATCGTTACCCGCTCCGGCCGCAGCGGCTTCCACGGCTCCTTCTTTGAGTTCCTGCGCAATTCGGTCCTGGACGCCAGGAACTACTTTGACTACTCCTCCATCGCCAATCCCGGCCGTCTTGCCGCCCTTCCGCCGCAACGAATTTGGCTTTACCAACGGCGGTCCGGTGATCCTTCCGCATCTCTACAACGGCTCCGGCAAGACCTTCTACTTTGGCCAATACCAGGGCTTTCGCCAGGACCTGGGCACGACCCAGGTCTTTCCCGTCCCCACCGCCCAGGAACGCGCCGGGCTGGACACCACCGCCTTCCCCGGCGACACCCTGCTGGTCCCGGTCGATCCCGGCATAGCCCGCGTCCTGGCACGTTATCCCTTGCCTAACAACCCGCGCGGTCCCTACGGAGCGCACACCTACGCGAGTTCCTCCCCGGTGGTGACCAACGCCAACCAATTTTCTGTGCGCCTGGATCACCAGATCTCCAGCCGGTCCCAATTTTTCGCCCGCTTCAACTTCAACAACTTATACGGTCCGACCACCAATCCCGATCAGACCACCATCGATCCCGCATTTGGCATTCGCTACATCGACCACCAGCGCAACCTGGTCTTTACCTTCACCAACACTGTCTCCCCGCGCCTGGTTCTGGAATCCTCAGCCAGCGTCACCCGCTCCACACCCTCGTTTCCCACCACCGACCTCACCGATCCTGCCGTCAAGTTCAACGACGGTTCCTACGAGCCGTTCAACCAGCCGGCGGGAACGGTCATCAGCGTCTACGGCAACCTCTTCCAGGTACGCGAGAACGTTTCCTTCACCACCGCCAGTCACACCTTCAAGGCCGGCGCTGAGATGCGACTGAACCGCGACACTTCCTACTTCGGTATCAGTCCTGATGGCGAATACGACTTTGGCGGAGGTACCGCCTATTCGCCCATCAACATCCCCTCGCAAAGCGGCCAGCACAACATCCGCGTCGGCGATCCTCTCCCCGACACGCTTACCGGCCTGCTCAGCGGAAGCCCCTTCTTCTACACCGTCGCCGTCGCGCCCCCTTACTTTTCCGGCGGCGACCACATTGGAGCAGCGGCCATGAACCGCAACGCCTTTGCCTTCTATGCCCAGGACACGTGGAAGATCTCGCCCCGCCTGGTGCTCGACTACGGCTTGCGCTACGAGCTCTACACGCCGATCACCGAGCGCGCCAAGAGAACCTCCGGTCTCGCTTTTTCCAACACACCCTCTGGAGTTGAGCAACAGTTCGTCGTCAATCCCCAGCCTGGGTATCGCTTCAATCTCGATGGCCTCGGACCGCGCGTCGAACTCGATTGGCTGGCCGCCGCGCAGATCCACGTCCGCGCCGGCGGCGCCATTACCACCATCCCGCCCAATCTTTTCCAGGACAATTCGCTTACCGGCTCGATTCCATTTGCCGTGGATCCCCGCCTCACCTCCGCGGCCACAGCACCTATCCCGTATGGCTTCCAGATCACGTCGGACGAGTTGCCCCTCGCCTACACGCTCCAAGGGCAGAACATTTTTGCTAACGGCACCAAGGCTGTCCCTGCCAACACCGTCATGGATTTAATCCGCTATCAGCAGGATCTCGCCGCGCTCTCGCCCGCCCACCGGATCACTCCACTGACCATCAATTGCGTCGATCCCAAATTCGGCAACGCCTACCTGCAAACCTGGACGGTCGGCCTGGAACGCCATTTCGGAAGCCTGGTAGGCGACGCGACCTACATAGGAACGGCCGCGGCCAAGCTGCCGCGGATGAGTTTCTTCAATGGCTACCCTGGTGCGGGCCCAAGCTTCGCTCCCTATACCCAATTCGACCCAGCGGGGAACATCATCGGTGGCTTTGGCACGGAGAACGTTATCACCAACACCTCCCATTCTTCTTACAACGCCTTACAGACCTCGCTGCAGGGAGTCGTCCCCCGTGGCGGCCCCGGTCTCCAGGCCAGCTACACCTGGTCAAAATCGCTCGACGATACCAGTTCCGTCATCGGCGGATTCATCACTGGAGGTTCGGGCGCGATTTCCCAGACCGCTCCTCAGGATCCCTTCGACACCCATCCGGAAAAAGGGCCGTCCACCTTCGACGTGGCTCACGTATTTACCCTGAGCCTGGCGCAGGACCTGCACGGGGAAAGCATTGGGTTTCTGCAACCGCTGGGTAGGGCTGTTACCGGAGGCTGGGAGCTGCTCAGCATCTCCACCATCACCAGCGGATCGCCCTTCACCATCTACTCCGGCGTGCAGCAGACGGATGCCGGAACCAACGGAGTCGATCGCCCCGACCAGGTTGGCATTCCGCACCTTTCCACTGCGCGCAAGGTTCGCCAGGACTACTTCGGGTTGGGTGAGAACAACGCCTCGTATTTCTCTATTCCCATCAATGTGCCCGGGGGCACGGGCCCAAACCACGGCCGCTTCGGCACGTTAGGCCGCAACACCTTCCGCGGTCCGGCCTATTACGACTACGACTTCGCGTTGATCAAGAGCACGCCCATCGGTCACCGCTCCAGCGGCATCGAGCGCATGGATCTGCAATTTCGCGCCGAGTTCTTCAATCTCTTCAACATCGTCAACATGGGCTTGCCGGCCAACACCCTGCTAGGCTCCGGCTTCGGCGAAATCAGCCACACCGCCGGCACCTCCCGCCAAATTCAATTCTCCCTGAAGCTCATCTACTAATCGTCCATCCGGACCGAACAGAGTCGTGTCCAGTTCTTGGCATGCACATCGCCGGGCTTACGGGGGGGTATCGCAAATTTGTAAGCTCTTGCCCTTGCAATGTACTAGTCAACTAGTACATTATGATTGCCATGAAGCTAGTCTTGGAAAACGAAATTCCAGCATTCGCCTTTTGCCTGGCGGAGGTGTTGGTATGAACTTCACACGCCTCGTCCAAACGGGTTGTCTCCTGCTCCTCATGTCTGGGTTCTCCGCTGCCCAACGACCAGCCACGGAAACTCCCGCTGGCCGGCAACTCACCGCATGGTTAGCTGCATATGACAGCACCAATTGGGACGCCTACCTCAAATTTCTCCAAACCAACTTTGCTACGCTGCCCGGTCGCGGGTTCCAGGACCCAGCCCTCCGCGATCTTACCGGCGGTTACGATCTCAAGAAAATAGAGCGCGAGAACTCAACCAAAGTGACAGCGCTTGTACAGGAGAGCGCCGGCGACGGCTTCGCAAGACTTACCCTTGAGGTCGGACCAGCGGAACCACATCGCATCCTGAAGTTGGACGTGCGCCTGATCGAGCGGCCGGCGGAATTTGCCCTGCCGCATATGAGCAATCACCAATTGGTCGCCGCATTGCGCAAGCGACTCGACAACCAGGCATCTACCGACAGGTTTGCCGGCGTTGTGCTGGTTGCCAACGAAGGCAAGACACTCTTTGCCCACGCCTATGGGCTGGCCGACCGGGAGCATCAAGTCCCCAATACGCTGCAGACGGGTTTTACCATCGCGTCGATGAACAAAATGTTCACCGCCGTAGCGACGATGCAGTTGCTGCAGGCGGGAAAGCTGGCGCTCGACGATCCGCTGGGAAAATATCTGACAGACTATCCAAACAGGGAACTCGCGGCCAAGGTGACGATTGGCGAGTTGTTGACCAACACCGGCGGCACCGGCGATATCTGGGGACCGGAGTACGATCAGCATCGCCTGCAGTTGCGCACCCTGCAGGACTACCTCAATCTTTATGGCCAACGGGCACTACGGTTCGAGCCAGGCAGCCGTTGGGAGTACAGCAACTACGGTTTCATTCTGCTCGGCGCGGTCATCGAAAAAGTGAGCGGCGAAACTTACTCCCGTTACGTGCGCGAGCACATCTATCTTCCAGCCGGCATGGCCTCCACCAGCCCTGGAAGGGAAGATAAGGCGATCGACAGCATCAACTACACTAGGATGGGAGCAACCCATTGGACGTCGATCTCCGACACGCCGGCAAACTCTGGAACGCCGGCGGGCGGTGGCTACTCGACGGTGGGAGATCTTCTAAGATTTGCCGACGCCCTGCGCGAGAACAAGCTCCTCGATGCACATTACAGGAAGCTCATGACGACGGGCAGGGTGATCACGCCGTTTGGTCTTGACGCGTATGGTTTCGGAGTCCAAACCATCAATGGAAATCAGTGTTTTGGCCATAACGGCAGCTCTCGCGGAGTCAATGGCGATCTTGAAATGTGCCTGGGCTCCAGCTATACGATTGTCGCGCTCGCGAATGTAGACCCTCCGGCCGCGGAACAAGTCTCCCAGTTCATCATTAACCGGCTGCCGGCCAACAACCCGAAGTAGTCATCGCGACCTTAACCGCCAACCAGGGCCACGCAACGCGGCGCTCTTTGCTGCAATTGCTGGGTCAACTTGGTCACGGTGGGATGACTCAAACCTTCGTGCTTCATCAGAGCCAGAACCGCCGCCGCCTGATCGGGCAGCTCCGAGGCCATGACTCGGATGCCTTCGATGAGCGACTCCGGCCGCAGATGCAGTCCCGCTGCCACCCGCTGCCAATGCCTGAGTGCGATGTTGCGCACCAGGTATTCGCCTCCCATCTTCATGGCCAGGTTCACGCGCCTCAGCTCCAGCGTGCTGTACGGCAGCATACTGGCCAGGTCATAGAAGGGCGCCAGACGGACGACACCGCGCGCTCCCAGCAGGAGCGAGTAGTTCTTGGCATGGGCATCGGTTCCGGCGATGAGCCAGTTAAACACCAGGGCCTGGGCAAAGGAGGCAACATCTTCCCCGGGGCTGCTCGATTGGTTGCTCAATAGTTCACCGATCACGCGCACGCCCGGCCCACCGTCGGCTTCATACTTGCGGTCGGGATGGAGGCCAAGCGCCTGGCACAAATCTTCCTGGTGGATGCGCGACCATGTCTGCCCATGGCGGCGGCGGTCGTAACGTTCTACCACAATGGCAATTTCTTTACCAAAATGCTCGATATGAGAGTTGGGGACCGTCATTCCCAAAGCCCGGCCCAGCTGAAGACAGTAGTGCTCATTCTCCGCGTGGCCGGCGAACGCTCCGGTCGGCGGCTTCAGAATATGGGTGGTCGGCGTACGGCCCGAAGGAACACCCCAGCGCTTCCGTTCGTAGAGGAAAGCCGTCTTCGGCTGTGCCCCGGCGAGCGAGAACTGGCCTGTGTCCCCTGCCGTCCTCCCTGCCGACGGATCGGTGCGGAGCACTCTGAGGCGCTCGGCGATGTCTTCCTCGCTCAGCCACTCGACCTCCTTCGGAGTCTCCGGATCGCTCAGTTCTTCCAGCCGTTCCGGTCGAACCAACTGGATGGCCCCGGCGCAATCTTCCCCAACATGGCTGAGCAGGCGAAAGACATTCTTGGCCGATACCTGATACCGCTGGGCCAGTCTTTCCAGCACTCGGGCGTTGTCGGCTAACAGTCCCCACAGGAAGGGCTCGATGCTCGAATGACCATGACGGACGGCGGTCAGCGGCATGGAAAGCGAGAGCGGGTAGGCCTCCGGATGCTCAATCCATGGTTCCGTGTAGCTGAAGGAGAGGCGGCCGCTCTGGAAAGCGACCGTCCCCACCACTCTGCCATTGAGCAACACCACCAGTTCATTGTTCAGCGGATTCTTCATCGCAGCCACGTCACCGTCGCGTGACGGCTTTCTTCAACGCGTGAAGAACCTCGTCGATATCTTCAGCCGGATCGTGCCGCCTCGGGACGCGGCGGGGCCTCTTGGCCGGCTTGATCGCCGCTGCTTTGCCGGCCTTCGGCTTCAGGACCTTCGCAGGCTTGCTGACCGGGACGTCGGCAGAGAGATCGACAGCTACGTCCAGGGCACGGAGGGTGCGCAGCACCAGGCCCAATTCGGCGCCCGGCTTGCCATTCTCTACCTCAATCAGCCATTTCCGGCTGGTCCTGGCTTTCTCTGCGAGCGTGGCCTGATCCATCCCCCGCTCGATGCGGCGCGCCCGCAGGTAGACGCCTAAATCCTTGATATTCCTTATCCTCATCTTACAAATTGTAACCGCTCGGTGACATTACGTAAAGACACCGTTCGGTTACATTTCACTTTGTAACCGAACGGTTACACCGCGTGTTTTTGGCGAAGGGTAAATTTTCTATCCTGACTTCGTTTCTGGATCCCTCTCCTTGGCCGGCGGCCTTGCCAGGCATGGGACGCGTTGACCCGATTGAACCCGGGCCATGGCCGGCCCTCTGGGGGCACACGTCGAGCGAAGCGATTGCTCGTCGTTTTCCTGCAGGCGCTTTAACCGCGTCGAGGCAGCCGCACGTCGCGGTGCCCTCTCGACTGGTAGTCCGGCTTGTTTTTCTTGATTGGCACGGCGGCCTTCCTTGGGGTTCCTATCCATACCCAATGGCTGGGGAGACCTCGCCAGCTCGGAATCCTATTCCGCCTGGCCGTCCCAGTTGTCACTTGCCCGCCGTGCGAGCCCAGCCTCAAGGAACAATGACAGCCGACCCATCCTCGGTTTCATTCTTGACCGCGAGCAGTGCCTTATTTGCATCCTGCAAAGGAAACACTATGGCCTGTGGACGAATATTGAGCTCTCTGGCCAGCGCAAGAAAATCCCGCGCATCCTGACGCGTCATATTGGCCACGCTGCGGATCTGCCGCTCGCCCCAAAGCAGCTTGTCATAGTCGAACGCAGGCATCTGGTCGAGGTGGATGGCATTAATCGCAACCACTCCACCTTTGCGCAGAGCAGCCAGGGCACTGACGACCACTTTTCCACTGGGCGCGAAGGTGATGGCGCGGTCCAACTCCACGGGCGGTTTCTCGTCCTCGTTGCCGACCCAGGTTGCGCCCAGCGCGGCAGCCCGCCGGCGATGGCTTTCTCCCCTCGTCACCACATAAACCTGGCACTTCCAGGATTGCAGAATGGTGATCGCCAAACTTGCCGAGCTGCCAAAGCCAAAAAGTCCCACCCGCTCGCCCTGCGCGACACCCGCGACCCGCAGGCTGCGGAAGCCGATAATCCCGGCGCACAGCAACGGAGCCACATGGACGTCATCCAACCCGGCAGGCAGCGGAAAACAAAAATCTGCCCGCGCCACCGCGTACTCCGCATAACCGCCATGGACCGTGTATCCGGTAAACGTAGGCTGATCGCAGAGGTTCTCCATCCCGTGATGGCAGTACCAGCACTCGCCATCGACGCCGCCAATCCAGGAGACACCAGCCCGGCTGCCCAGCGGAAGTTCGGCCGTCGCGCCTCCCGCCACCTCACCGACAATCTGGTGGCCCGGGATCAGCTTGGGAAGAAGTGGTGGCAGGTCCCCTTCCGCAATGTGCAGGTCGGTACGGCAAACCCCGCATGCCAGCACGTGCAGCAGCACGTAGCCCGCCTGCGCTTGCGGACGGGAAACTTCTTCGATCTGCAGCAAGGACCCTGGCGCCGTATGGCCGGCAATAAGAACGGCGGCTTTCATACTCCTCCTACGCCTTACCCGCCTTCAGGGCGAGTTCTTCGCTAAGCTTGTGGGCGTTGACGGAGTGCTCGTGCGCCTGCATCGACAGCTCGTGAGCAGTGAGATGATCTCCTTTGCCGTGGGCGGTTGCCGCGGCAAAGTGGGCATGGGCGGCAAGGTTATGGAGCTCGGCGACTCGATCGTGGGTGCTTTGTGGCATGGTCCTCTCCTGAATCCTTAGATGTCTGCATTGCCCAACGAGATCTGCAGCCGGGCAAAGACCGGGATCTTTTGTCCCTCAAGGGTAAGTCTTCCACCATGGCTGGCTCAGCGATGTGCAATTCGATACAGCAATCAACCCGATGACCATGTAATCCTCCAAGGAGAATGACACCACTAAAGGATGCGCACGGTCGCACCGGGAGATTCGAGAAAACGGGCCCAGCACGCAACAGAAAGTGTGAGCCCCATGCCGCGCAACCACGTGGATTCTGACCCGTCGGTTTACCTGGTCGGCGGCGGCATCGCCTCGCTTGCCGCCGCCGCCTTCTTCATTCGCGACGGAGACATCCTCGGCCACAACATCATGATCATTGAGGAATCCTCAAAGATCGGAGGCAGCCTCGACGCCGCCGGAACCCCTGAGGATGGCTACGTCATGCGCGGCGGCCGCATGCTGGAAAGCAAGTACCTCTGCACCTACGATCTCTTTTCCTCCATCCCCACTCTCGATGAGAGCAGGACGGTTACCCAGGAGATCTTCGCCTGGAATGAGACCATGAAAACCTCCTCTAAGTGCCGTCTCTTCCGCGCCGGACACCGCGTAGACGCTCCCAGATTCGGTCTCAGCGAGAACCATATCCTGACCATCGAGCGTCTGGCGCTCGAGCCGGAGGGCATGCTCGGACGAAGCAGCATCTCCGATCACTTCGATTCATCATTCTTCACCACCGACTTCTGGCTCATGTGGTGTACTACCTTTGCCTTTCAACCCTGGCACAGCGCGGTGGAATTCAAGCGCTATCTGGTGCGCTTCACGCATATGGTCTCCGGCTTCAACACCCTCAGCGGCATCATGCGCACCATCTACAACCAATATGACTCTCTGGTAAGGCCGCTGGAGAAATGGCTTCGCCAGCATGGCGTCCAATTCCGATTCAACACTCGCGTCACCGCTCTCGATCTCGATCACCAGGCGGATGGCTACATGGTGCGCGGCATCCATTGCGAACGGGACGAACTGGGCGAAGACATTCAAGTAAATGCCGTGGATAAGGTACTCGTCACCCTGGGCTCCATGACCGAAGCCTCCAGCCTGGGATCGATGGATGAGCCCGCACCCCTGAGGGGGCAACCGGATGGCGGCGCCTGGGCTCTTTGGGAGGCAATCTCCGCCTTCCAGCCGCACTTTGGCCGTCCCTCCAACTTCACCGGCCGTATCCAGGAATCGAAATGGATGTCGTTCACCACCACCCTCCACGACCCAACCTTCTTCGATCGCGTCCGGGATCTCACCGGCAACGTCCCCGGAGAGGGCGGCCTCATCACCTTCCCCGAATCGCGGTGGCTAGCCTCGATCGTATTACCCCACCAGCCTCACTTCATCGGGCAGCCCGCGGACGTGAACGTCTTCTGGGGTTACGGTCTGTTCGTCGATAAGTCCGGCGACTTCGTGAACAAACCAATGTCGGCCTGTACCGGCCGGGAGATCATGACCGAGATCATGGGCCACCTGGGATTAGAGGCGGATGCCCAAAAAATATTGGAGACTTGCACCTGCATCCCCTGCATGATGCCCTTTATCACCAGCCAGTTTCTATGCCGGAGCAAGGGCGATCGCCCTCAGGTGGTCCCCAAAGGCTCCAAAAACCTCGCCTTCATCGGGCAATTCTGCGAACTTCCGGATGATGTCGTCTTTACCGTGGAGTATTCGATCCGCTCCGCGCAAACCGCTGTCTACTCCTTGCTCTCGCTCCACCGCACGCCACTGCCCGTATATAAAGGCGATCATGATCCGCGCGTTTTGCTCCGGACCTTCCTGACGCTTCATGACCAGGACGTTCAGGAGGCGTTTGCCTTCTAACCTGTATCGAAAGGGACAGTATCCGCTCTCCGGGTGGCGCATGCTAAAGCAAGTGAACATGCTATTCGTTGCCGCCACGTGTGTGGCTTGGCTAGGAGATCATCATGTCTCAGCGGCTTGCGCCGTATTCCGTCCCCACCAAAATTCTTCTTCCCATCGACTTCAGTTCTTCATCCGACGCTGCATTGATGATGGCGACCGACCTCGCTCAACATTTCCATGCGGAACTCTGCCTGCTGCATGTCGTTCCTCTATTTCCCCTCGACACCGGAACTGAGTACATTCCGGATACCAGGTTCCTTCAGGACGCCAGGGATCGCAGCGAGCAGCGGTTGGCCGCATGTGTAGCCGTTCTGGTTGCCAAAGGCCTCAGCGCTCGTTCCGTCATCGAGATTGGCAACGACGTTGTGGGTAACATCATTTCGGTGGTGGAACGCGAGCGTATTGACATGATGGTGCTTTCCACTCACGGAACGTCGGGTTGGCGCGCCGTCGTCTTCGGCTCGATCGCGGAGAAGGTGGTCAGGCTGGTGCAATGTCCGCTACTGCTTCTCCACTCGCCAAAAACAGCGGTGGCGACGCAATCATTCAGCTCTATGGCTACTGCATTCCCATTGACGACACCGATCCATACGTCTTGAAAGCTGCTGCCCGGCTCTTTTCAATTCGTCACAAAAAGTTGTCTTGGGCTGCCCCTCGGGTGGTATCAGTAGGGGTGGGATCGCCCGCTTTTGCCTGCGTCCCCAGCGAAGCACTGGCTCCGCCGGCTGGACGATTGCAGCCAGCTCTCGGTCTGTTTAATTCTGCTCAATATTTTGACCCCTCCCGGCCGATTCCTATTTGGCGCCACGGTTCCCGGAGTCTCGCCCACCGGTCAACACGCCTCCCTCCAGACATTTGTTGAATATTTAGCAGAAGATGCTGACCGGCCAACCTCTCATGCGAGACAATGGCATGTCCGAAGATTGGACATCGTGAGTTTGAGGTGCGGAACGTTGAATACCATCAATCCCAGAGCCGGACAACTGGCCAAGCCTAGTGACTTGGTCGACGTACCGAAGCTAATCACCGCCTATTATGAGGAGCGGCCCGATCCTCATGTTCCGGAGCAGCGGGTTGCTTTTGGCACCTCGGGCCACCGGGGCTCCTCCTTCGATCGCTCCTTTAACGAATGGCACATTCTGGCCATCACCCAGGCCATTTGCCTCTATCGCGCTCAGCAAAAAACAGATGGTCCGCTCTTCCTGGGTATCGACACGCATCCGCTCTCCCAGCCGGCCCTGGCCAGTGCGCTCGAGGTTCTCGCCGCCAACGGAGTCGATGTCATGCTGGCAAAAGACGATGACTACACACCGACCCCAGCGATCTCGCATGCCATCCTCACCTACAATCGCGGGCGCAGGACTGGCCTGGCCGACGGCATTGTGGTCACGCCCTCGCACAACCCCCCTGAATCCGGCGGCTTCAAGTACAACCCCACTCATGGCGGCCCGGCCTCATCGGAAGCCACCTCCTGGATTCAATCCAAGGCCAATGAGTTTCTCACCGCGAAACTCGAGGGCGTCCAACGCGTATCTCTCGACACAGCCCTCAAGTCGTCGACCACGCACCGCCACGACTATGTGTCCGCGTACGTCGAGGATCTCGCCAACATCATCGATATGGAGGCCATCCGCACATCGGGAATCAACTTCGGTGTCCAGCCCCTGGGCGGGGCCGGCGTGCATTACTGGGCTCCCATCGCAGAACGCTACAAGTTGAATATGACCCTGGTCAGCGACGTGGTCGATCCCACCTTCCGTTTCATGACCCTGGACTGGGATGGCAAGATCCGTATGGATCCCTCCTCGAAGTATGCGATGCAATCACTGATCGCGTTGAAAGACAAGTTCGATGTGGCCGTTGCCTGCGACACCGACCATGACCGCCACGGCATCGTGACCAGAAGCAGGGGACTGCTGCCTCCCAATCACTATCTCTCGGTGTGCGTCCACTATCTCTTCGGGCAGCGCCCGTGGGGCAAGCATGTCGCGGTCGGTAAGACGGCGGTAAGCAGCAGCATGATCGATCGCGTCACTGCCGGGTTGGGCAGAGAACTCTTCGAAGTTCCCGTAGGCTTCAAGTATTTCGTTGACGGACTGCTCGAAGGCAAGCTTGGCTTCGGGGGCGAAGAGAGTGCCGGCGCCTCTTTCCTGCGCCGTGACGGTACTGTGTGGACCACCGACAAGGACGGCATCATCGCAGCCCTACTGGCAGTCGAGATCACCTCCACGATGAAGAAGGATCCGGGCGAAATTTACCACGATCTCACTAAGCAATATGGCGATCCGCTATATGACCGCACCGACGCCCCCGCAACTACCCAGCAGAAGGCCATGCTGGCCAAGATGAGCAAGGAGAGCATCCAGAGTGGGACCCTGGCTGGGGAGAAGATCCAATCCATCCTCACCCACGCGCCCGGGGATGGCCAGGCAATCGGCGGCGTCAAGGTAATAGCGGAGAACGGTTGGTTTGCGGCGCGCCCATCCGGCACCGAAGAAATCTACAAGATCTACGCCGAAAGCTTTCGCGACCAAAAGCATCTGGAGCAGATCGAGTCCGAGGCCCAATCCATCGTAAGCGAGGCCTTCAGCGCAGCGCTGGCCCGCTGACCAGAGTCTCAGGAAAACCTGAACAGTCTTTGCGCCGTAAGCCCACGTATCTTTGCTCGTTCGGCTTCCGGCGCAAAGTCGAACATCAGGTCAAACAACTTCACCTCCCGCGCGAACTCCGTCATGTTCGTGCCCAGTCCTCCCCATACCATCCGGTCCGCGCCAAACGCTTCATACACGCGCCTAACCACGGGCTTCCCATCCGCGTGAGGATACGGCTCCTTTGACACCGTCTCTACTCCCGTCGATGAGTACTTCATGTACACCTGCGGCAGCTTTGCCAACTTGAGCACCTGATCGAACTCCTCTGCCGTGCCCTGTCCCGCGCGAGCAAGGTGATCCAAAATCACCGGCGTCTTGGGAAACTTTGCCGCCAGCTCCCCGATCTCGACCGCATAGTGCGGAATGCAATGGATCTGAATCGCCAGTCCTAGGTCGTGCGCTGCACGCCACGTCACTGCCATTTGCGGATTTCGCAAATCCCTGTCGCGGATTAATCCGCTGGTCGTCGAAGGGGTTCCCGCCGCGTGAATCTCATGGATTCTGAGCGCCACAATTCGTCCCGGATTTCTCTTGAGCAGTGCTTGCATCCGCTTCGGCGTCTCCGGGTCGATAGGATCGAACAGGCAGGTGGCTTTGAAGAAGCCGGGGGAAGGCTCGTGCGCTAAGCAATATTCCAGGTAACGATGGTCATCCTGGTAGGGCTCCGGATGAACGATGACCGCATGATTGATCCCGGCCTCGCGTACAAACCGGACATAATCCTCCACCGGTTCCCGCTGCGGCTTGTAGGAAGCGCTGTTGTACGGAAACCTCGGGTCGTCGGCGAACAAGTGGATATGCGATTCGATCAACACTCCGGCGGGCCGCGCAGCCTCAGAGTCCGGCCCTAGCGTCATCATGCTCAACCCCTGTGTGCGAGCGGCCCATGCATGAGCCACTGCTACTGCCCCCATCAGCCAATCTCGCCGCGAAATCATCGTCGACCTCGTAGAATTACGTCCGGACCAGGAACAGCGGTAAACTGCACTAAAACTGTTCGGGGCAGTTGAGGGATTATCCATGAATCGAAGAAAGTTTATTACGTCTACCGGTGCAGCGGGACTATTCGCCGCGAGTGGTCTCAACCCACCTCCTGCCCCGGCGAAGACTTCCGTCAAACCTGCGCTCATGAAAGTTGGGGATCAGACGGCTCCCACCAACGAAACCCACCTCAAATACCTCGCCCGCTACAGCGTACGCAATATCTGCGGCTATCCGGAGATCGAGGGCGACCGCCTCTACGCCACCGTAGAAGAACTGCACCGCATGGTCGACCTCGCCTCCAAGTGCGGCATCAGCATCGATTGCACCACGCCCCCCATTTCTGGCGTCCAGTTACATCGATAAAGAAAAGCATCCGGCCATCATGTTGGCGCAAAGCCCGGAGCGCGACCGCGACATCGAATCCCTCCAGACCATGATTAAAAACTGCGCCGCGGCCGGCATCCCCTCCATTAAATACAACATGAGCATTCTGGGTGTGGTCCGCTCCGGACGCACACCAGGACGCGGCGATGCGATGTACAGCACCTGGAAGCTCTCCGAAGCCCATCCCCCAACGCCGCTCACCAGCGCCGGAGTCGTGAATGCCGATCAGTTCTGGGAGCGCATCACCTACTTCCTCGACCGCGTCATTCCCGTGGCCAATGAGTACAAGGTCCGCATGGCCTGTCATCCCCACGACCCCGGCATGCCGCCCGAAGGTTATCAGGGAGTGAACCGCGTGCTGGGGACCGTCGATGGCCTGAAAAAATTCATCACCATCCAAGAGAGCCCCTACCACGGGCTGAATTTCTGCCAGGGCACGGTCTCAGAAATGCTTGCGGATCCAGGCAAGGAGATCTACGACGTCATCCGCTACTTCGGGACCCGCAACAAGATCTTCAACGTGCACTTCCGTAACATTCGCGGCCATCGCAACGATTTTCTGGAGGTTTATCCCGATGAGGGGGACGTTAACTTCGTTAAAGCGATTCAGGTATACAAAGAAGTAGGTTATCCCTATATGCTGATGCCGGACCATGTTCCCCAGGCGCCCAATGACCCCAACGGACTGCAGTCCTTTGCTTTCTGCTACGGCTACATTCGCGCCCTCATTCAGTCCGTGGACTCCATGTGCTCTACCACCGCGTGACCTCAGATATGGGAGATACATTGTGCGCAAGACCCGATATGCATTGCTTTCTTTGCTTGTCCTGCTTCTTCCCCTCGCCCTTCATGCGGCAGCTACGGTGAAGAGCGAATTCTTCACCACCAGCGACGGCGTCAAGCTGCATTACCTGGAGAGCGGCGCCGGCCCCACGATCCTCTTCGTCCCCGGATGGACGATGCCGGCGGAAATCTGGCAGCCGCAGATCGATTATTTCAGCCGCAACTACCACGTGGTGGCGATCGATCCGCGCTCTCAGGGAGACTCCGAAAAGACTCCCGATGGAAACTATCCCGGCAGGCGCGCGCAGGATTACAAAGAGCTGATCGATCACCTCGGTGTACCGCAGGTGGTCATGGTCGGCTGGTCGCTCGCCGTCCAGGAGTCGCTGACCTATGTCCAGATGTTCGGAACCTATAAATTGAGCGGGCTGGTCTTAGTGGATCTGGGCATCTACACGATATCGACCCCGGACGAGCTCGACCACCGCTACGAACAGTTTCACACCTTTCAGTCCAGCCGGCGGCAATATCACGGACACCTTCGTCCGCGGCATGTACCACAAGCCGCAATCGGAGGAGTACCTCAAGAGCGTACTCGAAGCATCGCTCAAAACCCCCACCAACACCGGGATCGCCCTGATCAGCGAGCTCGCTGTCAAGTATGACGAACGTCCCGTGCTGCCTAAGCTCAATATCCCTGTGCTTGCCGTCATGACCAAGAACAATCGCGCCGCAGCGGAGCTGATTGCCTCTACGGTGCCCGGCGGGCAGGGAGAAGTCTTTGAAGATGCCGGCCATTGCCTCTTCGTCGATGACGCCGGACCGATTCAACACCCTGCTTGAGGCCTTTATGAAGAAGGCGTCTCCGCGATGATGACGCCCGAGGAAATGGCAAAAAAGGTGGGAGCGGGCCTGCTCTCTTTTCCAGTCACCCATTTCAACGATCAACTCGATTTCCAGCCCAAGCCCTACCAGGAGCACATCGCCTGGCTGCTCTCGCACCAGCCCGCCGGCTTGTTCGTTGCCGGCGGCACGGGCGAGTTCTTCTCTCTCACGCCCGCCGAATTTTCTGCGGTCGTGCGCGCCGGCGTAGCCCAGACCGCGCAGCAAGTGCCGGTGATTGCCGGTTGCGGTTACGGCACCGCCATGGCCAAGGAATTCGCGCAGGCCGCGGAGCAAGCGGGTGCCGACGGAATCCTGCTCTTGCCGCCCTACCTGGTGGGCGCGGAGCAGGCAGGCCTGGCTGCCCACGTCGAGGCTGTATGCGCTTCAACCAAACTCGGCGTGATCATGTACAACCGCGACAACGCAGTCCTCGATGACGTGACGCTCGCCGGCCTCTGTGATCGCTGCCCAAACCTCGTCGGCTTCAAGGATGGCGTCGGCGACATCGAGCGCATGACCAGGATCTACGCCAGAATGGGCGACCGCCTCACCTACATCGGCGGCCTGCCGACGGCGGAGACCTTTGCCCTTCCGTATCTGGAGATGGGCGTCACCACCTACTCTTCTGCCATCTTCAACTTCCTGCCTAACTTCGCGCTCGACTTCTACGCCGCAGTTCGCAAACGCGACCACGCAACCGTATTTGCCGGCTTGCGCGAGTTTGTTCTGCCCTATATCCAGATACGAAATCGCCGCAAAGGCTATGCCGTCTCCATTGTGAAAGCAGGTATGAAGGCCGTAGGCCGTCCCGCGGGTCCTGTGCGCCCGCCGCTCACCGACCTGACGGAAGCCGAGCTCGCAGGACTTGACCAAGCTCATCGCGGGGCGCTCCTGACCTTGCCAGGCGTCAAACAGACCCACGTCCGCTATCTGATCATCTCCATTCTCTTTGCCGTTAGCTGCTTCAGCTATGGAGACCGGGTGGCGCTTTCCATCGCCGGGACGGCGATGGCCAAAGACATTTCCTTCGACCCGGTGAAGATGGGCTATCTCTTCTCCGGGTTCAGTTGGGCCTATGTGCTCGGGCAGCTGCCCTCAGGAGCGTTGCTCGACCGTTTCGGCTCCAAGCTGGTCTACGGCATCGGCATCGTGGTGTGGTCCATCTGCGCCCTGCTCACGGGCTTTGCCGGGTACCTTGCCGCGGGCGCTGCCTTCACCGTGATCTTTCTTTTGCGGCTGGTCGCTGGATTTGCCCAGGCCCCGGTCTTTCCCGGAAATGGCCGCATCGTAGCCTCCTGGTTTCCCGCCAACGAGCGCGGCCGGGCTTCCGCGATCTTCAACTCTTCGCAGTATTTTGCGCTGATGATCTTCGCTCCCATTCTGGGCTGGATTATCCACTCCGCGGGCTGGAGGAGCGGCTTCTGGTTCATGGGTGTACTGGGCTTCGTCTTTGCTCTGATCTGGGTGAAGAACATCTACGATGTCAGAGACCATCCCCGCATCTCTGCTGCGGAGATTGACACTCATCGAGCAGGGCGGCGGTTTGGTCAGTGCCGGCGCGGGGAAGGGAAGTCTGCTCACCTGGGCTGCGATCAAGCAGTTGCTGAGCCATCGCATGTTGGTCGGTATCTATCTCGGCCAATACTGCATCACCACGTTGACCTGGTTTTTCCTTACCTGGTTTCCCGTTTATCTGTCGCAGGCGCGGCACCTGTCGATCATGAAGGTGGGCTTTGCGGCGGCATTGCCGGCGCTGTGCGGAGGAACGGGAGGAATTCTCGGCGGGGTAGTTTCTGACCGGCTGTTGCGCGCCGGGCATTCCCTCAGTTTTGCCCGCAAGACGCCGATCATCGCCGGCATGTTGCTATCGGTAACCATGATTGGCTGCAACTATGCCCCGGCCCAGGCGGTGATGCTGCTCTTGATGTCCTTATCCTTTTTCGGCAAAGGCTTCGGCTCTTTAGGCTGGACGGTGATCTCCGACACCTCGCCCAAGGGCATGGTCGGCCTGAACGGAGCCCTCTTCAACCTCATCGGAAACCTGGCCGGTATCACGACGCCCATCATCATCGGCTATCTGGTCAAGAAAACCGGCTCCTTCGACGACGTGCTCATCTTTGTGGGCGCTGACCGCCCTATGCGCCGTTGTGAGCTACGGCCCAATCGTAGGCGAAATCAAGCGCCTCGACCTGCAACCGGTGTGAGAACCTCATCTCTAGAATCATCACGAAACGGCAGGTCCCTCCACTACGCTGCGTTTCTCCGAGTGCGGGATGACAACTCGATGTTGACCGCTGAGTCGGTCGGATGCAATCGACGAGCCCAGAGCGGAGAAGGAATTGTCATCCCGCATCTCGGAAAGACGCAGCGTAGATGTGAGGGCACCTGGCTTCGTGAGGAAACTAGTTATAAACATCTCCAGCAACCGGGAGCACTGGTCCACGGAAGCCCTTTTAAGCTCAGCGTACCGCTCTTGTCACCACGGCTCTCGGGAGCGAACCAGGCTAGAGCACAGCTGCTGCCGCTAAAACTTATTCCAAAGGTACTGGTTATAAACATCGTGGTGATACTGCACTTCCGGCGCTTTCACAAACGTCCCCAGCAGCCGAGGGCAGCGGTCTGCGGAAGCTTTCTTGAGCTCAGCATACCGCTCTTTCACGTCGGCCCCCAGCAGAGTGTCGTTCCACTCTGCCGCCTGGAAATTCTCCAGCGCGGTATAGATGTTGTCCGGCAGAAACCGCTTGGCCTTGCGCAGATTCTCGATCTTCGCGGTCTGCCCCTCAATGCCCGTTCTGAATACCGAATAGAGCACCAGGTAAGGATTAGCATCGGGGCTCACCGAGCGGACTTCCACCCGCATGCTCTTTTCATTGCCGATCGGAATGCGCACCATCGACCCGCGATCGGTAGCCGAAGCGATCAGCTGGTTGGGAGCTTCAAAGTGGGGATCGAGACGGCGATAGGCGTTCACGCTCGCATTCAGCAGCACGCAAATGTCATTCCCGTGGGTGAGAATGCGATCGACAAACTCCCAGCCCATCTTGCTCAGCTTCTCTTCACCCTTCTCATCCCAAAAAAGGTTCTTACCTTTCTCGCTGATGGAAACGTTGGTGTGCATGCCGCTGCCATTCACGCCGACCACTGGTTTGGGCAGAAACGATGCCGTGAAGCCCATCTTTGTGGCCACCTGCCGGCAGATGAGCTTGTAGAGCTGGATCTGATCGGCGGCCGTCACCACATCGCTGTAGCTGTAGTTGATCTCAAACTGAGAGGGCGCAACTTCCGGGATGGTCCTTCTCGTTCTCGAATCCCATGGCTCGCTGTACTTCAGCGCTGGTATCGATGAAGGTGCGCAGCGGATCGCCGGGCAGCGAGTGGTAGTAGCCGCCGGTGTTGACGTACTCGAAGCTTTGCGTCTCGGGATAATGACGCTCCGCATCGGTGCCCTTGAAGAGAAATCCTTCAATTTCGTTGGCCGCGTTCAGGGTATAACCCTTCTGCTCGATAAAGCCCGTTGGCGTAGTTCTTGAGCACGCCACGAATGTCGGCGCGAATAGGCCTTGCCGTCCTTCGCGATCACTTCGCCGAAGACCAGCACCTTGCCCGCGCCGAAGAAGTCAGACGGCACCCAATAGAAAGATCCCCAGTCGATGCCCAGGCGAAGATCGCTCTCTCTCTGCGCGGTAAACCCGCGGATCGAGCTGCCATCGAACGTCAGGTTATCGTCGCTCTTGACGATGAACTTCTTGTCGTAGTCCAGCATGTGCAG
Source organism: uncultured Acidobacteriaceae bacterium (assembly GCA_963746595.1). Taxonomy (GTDB): domain Bacteria; phylum Acidobacteriota; class Terriglobia; order Terriglobales; family Acidobacteriaceae; genus PALSA-350. Next base: position 624,188 of record CAVVBS010000015.1, on the reverse strand, counting down.
CCGGCCTTCGAGGTCGCTAAAGACCACCGTGACCGCCTTGATGTGCTTTTCGTCGGTGAGGTACTTCAGCCGCTCTTCGCGGATTTGCTCCGCCGGCACGTGGCGCTTGCGTTGATCCTTCGCCGCCAGGTTGCGCTCTTCCAGCTCGGCGTAGGGCATTTCAATGAAATTGCGAAGTGCGTCTGACATGCGTCTCCTCAGGGAATCGTCTTCCCGGCAAATTGTTTGTACCGCCTACTCCGTAAAAAAACCGTTAAGATACGGGGATTAAGCTCGCCAGAATGCAATGATCATACCGCCCACGGTGATCAGCGCCCCGCCCACGTAAATAGGTGCCGTGGGCGCCTGGTTGAACCGGACCTTGGCCAGTATCTGGGCCAGCAGGAAAAACAACACCACATAAATCCCAAGCAGTCTGCCAAAATCCCAATGGGGAATATTGACCGTGAATCCATAAAGCGCCAGGACAACCGCGCCGGAGACAAAGAAAAATCCACGCGGCGCGCCTGCAGAGCGATGCATGCCGCTCTGAAATAAAGAATCTCCGAAGGCCTCGAAGAAAGCCGCCAGAGCCAACAACAAAAGGGCCCCCAGACGATGGGACGCTAAGCTGTCGAGAAAATTTTTCAGGAGATACTTCTCCTTCACAACTGATGCCAGGCCCTGCTTAGAGCACGATGTCCCCGCGCTCATCGTTGCGTATCCGGACAGCCTCGTCAACCCGCGTCACAAAGATCTTTCCGTCGCCAATCTTGCCCGTCTGTGCCGCCTTGACGATCGTTCGCACTGCCTTGTCGAGCAACTCGTCCAGTACCACCAACTCCAACTTGATCTTCGGCAGTAAATCCACCGAATACTCGCGTCCCCGGTAGAGTTCCGTATGGCCTTTTTGGCGGCCATGCCCGCGGACGTCGGAAATCGTCATTCCCGAGATGCCAATCTCCACCAGTGCATCCTTCACAGCGTCCAGCTTGGATGGCTGTATCACTGCTTCTATCTTCTGCATCGTCTTCAGTCCTTCCTCATCCCGCAAAGACGCAAACTCGAGCCATCATACAGCCGCCGTGACGCAGAGATGGGCCGCCAAGTTCCTCTCTATGCGCGCAGATGCTCTAATTCGCGAAGTCGTAGCCTTCTTCGCCGTGTTGTGACAAATCGAGGCCCGTACGCTCGTCTTCTTCGCTCACCCTGAGTCCCACTACCTTATCCACGACGAATAAGATCACCAGCGTCCCCACGATGGACAAAGTCCAGGCGATCGCTACCGCAATCGCCTGGTTAACCATCTGGCCCGTGTTACCCTCCAACAGGCCTGTGGCCTTTCCCGGCCCCAGGAGCGGGTTGATTGCGCTGTTCGCGAAAACTCCCGGTCAACAAGTGCCCCGATGGTTCCCCCAGCCCCGTGAACGCCGAACGCATCCAGTGAGTCGTCATACCCAAACACCGACTTGACCTTCACCACCATCAGGTAGCAGCCTACGCCCGCGATCAGGCCGATCCACAAAGCGGACATGGGGGTTACGAAGCCGGAAGCCGGCGTAATGGCCACCAGCCCCGCCACCGCTCCCGAAATCGCGCCCAGCGCCGTAGGCCTGCCACTTCGGATCCATTCCGCTATGCTCCAGCCAATGGCTGCGGCCGCCGCGCCGAAGTGCGTCGCCACGAACGCCGACGTCGCTAATGTGCCCGCACTCAGAGCCGACCCGGCGTTGAATCCAAACCATCCTACCCGCAACAGGCACGCACCGATAAAGCTTAATACCACACACCCGCCGGAAACTCCCGCCTGGACCGTCCAATGGTCACTCAGCTTGGTCGTCGCGTTGATCCCATGCTGGGTATAGCAGTCATAGGTATAGAGGATGGAATGGCTATAGGTGTAATTATTCGGCGCTAACTGTGCTTCAATGTCGGGTAAAGAGATATATCTCCCTATACGGATATCCGTGCCCTGGCCGATATGCGGGACATAGAGGTCTACGTAATACATCACCGGGTCGTAGCCATAGACGTTGTTGTTGGTGAGCAACTGCTGGCTGAAGATGCCTTTGGCGGTGGTATATCGATAATCCAGCCCGTAGAGGTTGGTGAAGCGGAATCCCCAATCGAAGTGATCGGTCTGGACGGTGTTCGGCAAACGCTCGAAATAAAGCGCCACCTGGTTAAGCTGGATAGAGTTGGGAATAACATCGTAGGCGGTTTCGTTGTTAGCGTATCTCCCCTTGTTCGATGTGCTGGCATTTCCCCCAATATCGAACCAGCCGTAAATCTTTATGCGGCTCTTGTTCTCGTTGATCGCCTGCATCAGGATGTAGGTGCTGTAATCCGGCGAACCGATCACAACCGTTCCGCCCATCGGCCAGTCTGCCGAAGGAAATGGCGGCGAGTTCAGCGGCGGCGGCGTCCCCCGCCGTTCAGGCGCAGAAGGGGCCGGAGTGCCGTTGGAGTCCACCGTCCAATCATCCAGGTAGGCGTGCCCTAAGCGGGTGAAGAAGCCCCTTTGTGCAGGAACCGGCGCAGCAGGCGCGGATACAGCCGCTGCCTGAGGGGAATCGGAAACACTGGCAAGCGGATCGATATCGCCGACGACGCTGGTGGACGGTGCGACGCTGAGAGCATTCTCTGCATGGCCCGTAACGGTCACCGTACTTGACATGAACCATAAAAGAAGAAAATAAATTCCAAAGAACGGCCGGGCGTGTTGCAAGTAGAACCTCTTCGCGTTACCAACGTTCCATCGTTAGTAGATGGCAGGCCGTGTAAAGAATGCATAAAGATCGGCCCCGCGGAGCCGGACAGCTACCATAATGGATATGAATCTTTATGACTTCCTTACGAATCGCGTCGTGGCGGACTTCGGCGACACCGCAGCAGACCCGCGGCATTCAAGGCATCTGCGCTAACCAATGAAATCTCTCCTGGGGCTGCTCGGTTTGGCCATCGTTCTATTTGTCTCGACCAATGTCGACGACCTCGTCGTGTTGGTCGGGTTTTTTGCCCATCCGAGGTTCCGTGCCCGTGATGTCGTGGCTGGCCAGTATGCGGGATTGGCCGTCTTGTTTATGCTGAGTGTGGCCGCGGCTCTGCTCTCACTGGTGATTCCCAAAGCCTATCTAGGTTTGCTGGGTATCTTCCCCATCCTGGTTGGCATTAGAAAGCTTTTGGAGTTGCGTGATGATCCCGCCAGGCCGGCCTCCACCATAACCGGCAGTTTTGGAAACATCGCAAGTGTAGCCCTCGCGACCGTAGCGAATGGGGGCGACAATATCGGCGTCTATACGCCTGCCTTTGCCGTCCATTCCGGCGGCCAAGTCGCCATCATCGCCCTGGTATTCGTCGTGGCCACTGGCCTGCTTTGCATGTTGGCGCATTGGATGGTAAGTCATCCAACACTCGGAACGCCTCTGCGCCGCTACGGCCATGTCTTTGCACCGCTGGTCTTGATCGGACTCGGTATCCTGATCATCCACAACGGACGTAGCATCCCATCCTTGCTTGGAGCTATCCGCCACCCCCTGCTGCTGGAACTGGGGCTCCTGGCGCAGCGCTGTTCCCACTGCCATCTGCCCTGGTAGAGGCATACTCTTCATCATTTGTAAGTGCCGGCTTTTGCGCGCTCTCCGCGCACTCGTGTGCGCAGTACGCCAGGCTCATCGCCGCGCAACCTAACGCAACCAATAGCGTGCCTAATCTGCGAACCTTGCCGTCCATAAACGCCTCTCATCTGCAACGTGTAAGTCTCGTTGCTCTGTGCCGTACCCTTGGATTTCAATGGTGAGAAGAAAATCACCCGAGGCTCGGCCCCATCTTCTATTAGGTGCGCTGGATCCTAAGGATCGTAAAGGGAAATAAAGGGTCCGTAAACGCAGGTTCGGACCGCACGCAGGCGCGGAACCGCTCATAGGTACACCGCATCGCTCGAGCAATCTGCACCAGCGAAAGTGCGCTTGATGAAGGTGAACTATTTCAGAGGTTGCGTCAGGAGTGCAGGATATTCAGAATCTTGGAAGCTTGATTTTATCGGGAGAGTACAATTCCTGCGGAGGTGACCTATGCTAAAGCCCAAGAACATCATGGGTTTGCTTTTCGCAGTGTCGATCGCCCCCGGGTTGTACCTAGGATTGCCGTCGCACAAACAAAAGCATCCGTTCCAAGGCCGCAGGACAAGTTGCTCATCGCAGAGAACGAGTTCAAGCAGTTGCTGCTTCTCATGGATGTCAACAAAAATGGCAAGATCTCCAAAGCGGAGTATATGGGGTTTATGGAAGCAGCGTTCGACCGGTTCGATAAAAACCATAACGGAGAGCTGGACGTCAGAGAAGTGACGCAATCTAACTCGAGCGTCACTCGCTTCACAGCAGTGGAGAAATGACGTCACCTGCGTTGCCGGTGCAATCGCCGGTTTGCCGTCCTCCGGGCTATGTGCCACCTGTTCTCGATCTCCAATGCATGGCCTGTTGTTCGCTGGAGGGCGCCTGATGCCTTTGGTTGTCACCGGAGCCGGATGGCTCCGCCTCGTCACCTGTTGCCTTCTTCTGTCCGCCGCAACCCTAACCGCCCTGGCGCAACTCGACCCGCAAACCACGAAGCTCTCGCGCGATATCTTCCAACAGCTCATTGAAATCAACACTACCGATTCCGTGGGCAGCACAACCGTCGCCGCAAAGGCCATGGCGCAGTGTTTGCTCGATGCCGGGTTCTCAAAGCAGGATGTGCTCGTCCTCGGACCGAACGATCGTAAAGGCAATCTGGTGGCCCGCTTTCACGGTACGGGCCAGGCCAAGCCGATTCTCTTTATCGGTCACCTCGACGTCGTCGAGGCGCTGCGTTCCGATTGGACCACCGACCCCTTTCAATTTGTCGAAAAGGATGGCTACTTCTACGGCCGTGGTGCACAGGATATGAAGGAAAGCGACGCCATCCTCGTCACCACCTTCATTCGCCTCAAGAAGGAGGGCTATCAGCCGGATCGCGATCTCATCCTGGCGCTCACCGCCGACGAGGAAAGCGGTAAGTCAAACGGAGTCGACTGGCTGTTGAAGAACCATCGCGATCTGATCGATGCCGCGTTCGTTCTCAACTCCGATAGCGGAGGCGTCGACCTGCAACACGGCAAAGCCATCACCTTTAACGTGCAGGCGAGCGAGAAGCTCTACGGCGATTATCAGCTCACCGCCGTCAACCCAGGCGGCCACAGTTCTCTCCCTGTGCCTGACAACGCCATCTATCACATCGCTGACTCCCTCACGCGCTTGCAGGCCTACACTTTTCCCTTTGAGCTGAACACCGTGACCCGCGCCTATTTCAGCAGCTTGAGCAAGCTGGAATCCGGCCAGACCGCAGCGGATATGGCGGCAATTGTGCAGGACCCGCCCGCGACCGAGGCCATCGCGCGTCTATCCCTGGTCCCCAAGTACAACGCCACCATGCGCACCACCTGCGTCGCCACCCGCCTTTCGGGAGGCGCTGCCAACAACGCGTTGCCGCAAACCGCGGGAGCCAACGTCAATTGCCGCATCCTCCCCGGCCATTCGCAGGAGGAGATTCGCCGGCAGCTCATCAAGATCTTCGACGATCCCAAGGTCACTGTTCGTTACGTGAGTGACACCGGTGAAGTGATGGACACTGCCGAAGAATCCAAAGGAATCCCACCCACCACCTTGCAGCCGGAAGTGATGCAGCCGCTGGAGAAGGTAGTTGCCCAAATGTGGCCGGGAGTCCCGGTGATTCCCGTGATGGAAACGGGAGCGTCGGACGGTAAAATCACCAGTGAAGCTGGCCTGCCCACCTATGGCATCAACGGCATCGCGATCGATATCGATGATGTGCGCGCGCACGGCAAAGATGAGCGGGTAGCTGTCGATTCGTATTACCACGGGGTAGAGTTCTACTATCGTTACGTGACCCTGCTCAGTGGCGGCAAGTAAGATCGGTAACGGATGGTGGCAAGTTGAAATTAACCCTGGGAAGAATAGGTAGTTCAGGCCCCCCGCGCTGGTACTCCACTGCAACGTTGGTTGTTCTCTCCATTCTTGCGATTCCTGCGCCCATCCTGGCGCAAACCAACACCCAACACCCATGGATGAACACCACTCTCTCGCCCGACCAGCGAGCCGCCCTGGTGCTCAAGGAAATGACCCTGGACGAGAAGATCCAGCTCATGCACGGCCAGGGCATGCCGGGCTGGAGCCGCCCTATGCCGCGGACCTATCTGGGCAATCAGGGCGCTGGTTTTGTTCTTGGCATCCCGCGCCTGGGCATTCCCCAGATCGAGATGAGCGACGCCGCCTATGGAGTTCGGATGAGCGCTCAGAACGGCCGCTACTCCACCGCTCTCCCGTCCAACATAGCGTCGGCGGCCAGCTGGGACCCTGAAGCAGCATGTGACTATGGTGCCCTGATTGGCCGCGAACTGCGCGCCCAAGGCTACAACATGACCCTCGGCGGCGGCGTCAACCTGACCCGCGAACCGCGCAATGGAAGAACCTTTGAGTATCAGGGCGAAGACCCGCTGCTGGCCGGGACGCTGGTGGGCAACAGGATTAAATGTGAGCAAGCCCAGCATGTCATCGGCGACATCAAGCACTACGTCATGAACGACCAGGAGAACGGCCGCGACGAAGTCGACGTGATCATCAGCAAGCGGGCCTTGCAAGAGACCGATTTGCTGGCCTTCTATATTGGTATCGATATCGGAGACCCAGGCGCGGTGATGTGCTCCTACAACGCCATCGACGGTGAGTACGCCTGCCAGAACAAATACACGCTTACCGATGTGCTCAAGAGAGATTGGGGCTTCAAGGGCTTCGTGGTCTCTGACTGGGGTGGAACGCACAGCACGGTCAAAGCCTCGGCAGCCGGCCTCGATAATGAGCAGCCGATGGACGACTTCTACGGCGAAAAGCTCAAGCAAGCGGTCGAGGCGGGCAAAGTCCCCATGTCGCAACTGGATGACCACGTGCACCGCATCCTGCGCTCCATGTTTCTCGCCGGGCTCTTCGACTTCCCAACCCAGAAGAGCGTGGTCGATGTGGAGGGCGGCTTTGCCACCGCGCGCCGCATCGCGGAGCAGAGCATCGTTCTGCTCAAGAACAAGGATGGCGTGTTGCCGATCGATCGCTCCACTGTGCACTCCATTGCCATCATCGGCCCGCATGCCGACACGGGCATGATCTCCGGCGGCGGATCGGCGCAGGTGGATCCGCCAGGCCAGCCGGCCGCCCCCTGGCAGTCCCAGGTATGGTTTCCCACCTCGCCCTTGAAGGCGGTGCGCGCCGCAGCTCCAGCGGCCCAGGTAATGTTTGATTCCGGCGCCGATCCGGCCGCAGCCGCGGCCGTGGCCCGGAAAGCGGATGTGGCCATCGTCTTCGTCTTATCGCTGGATGAGCGAAGGAACCGATCTTCCCAACCTTTCGCTGCCCGGCAATCAGGATGCGCTCATCGAGCAAGTGGCCGATGCGAATCCCCGAACCATCGTAGTGCTCGAGACCGGCACCGCCGTCGTGATGCCGTGGATCGACAAGGTAGCCGGAGTGATGGAGGCGTGGTACGCCGGCAGCAAGGGCGCGGATGCGGTGGCCAACGTCCTCTTTGGCAACGTGAACCCGAGCGCCAAGCTACCCATTACCTTTCCTCTCAGCGTGGCCGATCTGCCCCATCCGGATCTGATGAAACCGCCTCCGGGACATAACGCCGGCGCGGGCGCCGTATTGAAGCCCGAAGACGCTAAGCCGACCTTCAGCGTGCATTACAGCGAAGGATTGAAGGTGGGGTACAAGTGGTACGACGCGGAAAACAAGCCAGTCCTTTTCCCCTTCGGATACGGCCTTTCCTACACCACCTATCAGTACTCCGATCTGAAGGTCACGGAGGGCAAGGAGCCCACGGTTCGGTTCACGCTAAAGAACACCGGTCCACGCGCCGGAGCCGAAGTGGCCGAGGTCTACGTGGCCTTGCCGGCCAGCGCAAACGAACCTCCCAAGCGGCTGGCAGGCTGGAGCAAGGTGCTACTGAACCCGGGCGAGAGTAAGGAAGTCAGCCTGTCGATCAACCCCCGCGAGTTGTCTATCTACGACGAGAGCACCGACGCCTGGAAGCAGTTGCCCGGTCGCTACACCTTCATGGTAGGGGGCTCATCCAAAGACCTGCCCCTCCATCAGGAGATCAACCTTCCTTAGTCTGTGTCATAGCAGAAGCTACGGAAACCGCACTTCCCTCTTACCCCCGCGTACAGCGCTGTCCGGATTCCCTGCACCAGTAACGAAGATTGGGTGCCCCATTCAAGCCATCTTTTGGGCTTGAGTGGGATATGTGGAACTCAACGTCTCGGCCTCAGGTTTGAGCTTATTAGGGGCGTACCCGAGCGATCTGCGGCCCATCAGCTTGCAACTAGAAGCCGCTTCTCGTTATCGTGGTCAAGTCCGGCCAAAGGGATCAACCACATGTCTTCATCACGCCGTCAATTCCTAGGATCGCTCACCGCGCTGGGCGCAATGGCGCCATTCAGCAGGAGCCGCGCACGCCTTTGCCGCAACCTGCCCCTTTCACCTCTCCGTAATCAACGACGAGATAACGCCCGGACTTCGGCCGCGCCTGCGAGATTGCCACCAAGGACTTCGGCCTCCACTGGATCGAACTGCGCTCCATGTGGAACAAGAACGTCACCGACCTCGACGCCAAGGAGATCGCCGAATCCAAGCGAATTCTGGAAAAATACCAGCTCCGCGTGACCGATATAGCCAGCCCGCTCTTCAAGGTGGACTGGCCTGGAGCGCCGCTCTCCAAGAGCAGCCCCAAGCGCGACCAGTTCCACGCCGACTTCGATTTCAAACAGCAGGACCCCTTGCTGGAACGTTGCATCGAGCTGGCCAAGCAATTCCAAACCGACCGCATCCGCTGCTTCGATTTCTGGCGGCTGGACGACCAGGCCCCCTACCGCGCCGCCATCAACGACAAGCTACGCAAGGCCGCGGAGACCTGTGCGAAAAGCAACCTGATCCTGCTGCTCGAGAACGAGATGGCCTGCAACACCGCCACCGGAGAAGAATCAGCCGCGGTTCTTAAAGCGATCCCCAACAAAAACTTCATGCTCAACTGGGACCCGGGAAATGCAGCCGCCCTGGGAAGCACACCCTACCCCGACGGATATCGCCTCTTGCCCCACGACCGCATCGGCCATTGCCACGCGAAAGATGTTGTGCGTCAGCCGGGCAACAAATACGAGTGGGCGCCAGTGGGTGCGGGAGTCGTGGATTGGGTAGGTCAGTTTCGCGCCTTCGCCAAGGATGGCTATCACCATGCCGTCAGCCTGGAAACCCATTGGCGTGGCGCTGGCACTCCGGAAGCCTCCACCCGCGTCAGCATGAAAGGGTTAAAGGAAACACTCAGCAAAGCCGGCCTAAACTGCTGAAATGATTCCTACTCCTGGGGGCTCCCACGAAAACTAACTTCCCATCGCACGGGCTGCTGCTGCCCTTGAAAGCTGACCATCAGCGCGTTATCCGGTCAGCGAGTGTTTCTCGGGAATCTCCCGCTTCTCCTTGCCGACCACGCTGAGATGTTCGACGGCAAAACCTTTGGGAACGTAGAACCAGAGAGAGTACGGCTCACCGGGCACCGTCTCGGACGTTCCGGATAGTTTGTTTTTGGAAGCATCCCACGCCTGATCAACGATGGAATAAGCGCCCGTGATGTGGCGAGAATTCCCAACCAGCTGCGGTCGAGGCAGCACCGGATGGATTGCCAACACGCGCGTGTCGTGCGGTTCGATGTCGATTGCGATCTCATCGGAGAACACGCCCAGCACCTTCTGATTCCAGAAATCGAAGGCGACATAGCTGGCCGTTGGGTCGAGCCCCAGCTTATCCCGCAGTGAAATCTTCCGCTTTGCGGCTTCGGAACGCCAATTGGTAAAGCCCACAACATCGTACCTTCCCGACTTCTCATTCACTTTCAGATCAAGGATCTCGGGATAATTGTGAATATAGGAGTCAGCGCGCGTATGGCGAAAGGTCGTGTTCCGCGAGTCCGTTCCACGGCTGAAAAGATCCAGCGGAATGATGGGCATGGTAGGCATCGTCTGCTGCAGAAGTTTGAGTCGTTCCTGCGGTAGATCCGCCATCACATTTCCCACCGGGTAGGCCACGCCTGTCAGGGAGATGAAGCTGACGATCGTGCGCGCTTCCTGTTCCGTCACACCCACTCCGGTAGCAGGATCTTCCCGGCTCACAATCTCGTGCAGTACATCCGGCAACCGCTTCGTCCTCGCTTCCTCCATCGTCATGGGCCTGCCAAGTTCCACCCCTTCGCCCGGCATAACGTAAGCGAAGATGTGGTTCGAGAACGCGTTCCCATTGATGGAACTGAAGAGGGCATGCATCCCCTGCCAGTTGTTGTACACGTCGTTGCCATTGAAGAAGGAATTGAAGTAGCCGACCCCATTCAGCGGCATGCCCGCCGGACATCCTTCGAGAAACACCTGCGGTCCAATGGTGTCGCGGATGACTTTCATGCGGTTGCGATAGACAACGACAGGATCCGATGCCTTGTCGTAGAGCTTGTCCTTGTCCAGCTCCGGGAGGGCCAGCGGGATCGAACCCTCCCCGTCAAACTTGTAATACTCGAAACCCCATTTATCCAAAGTGGTAAACAGTTCCCGAAGAAAACTCACCACCTCGGGATTGCTCGAGTCAAGGACAGGAGTGCGGTAATCGGAGATATGTTTGCCTTCGACGCTGCGCAGGTACCACTCCGGATGTTTTGTAAGGGCGCCTGCATAAACATTGGGCACAATCCAAAGCCCCGCGCGGAACCCCTTGGACTTTATGTAATTGGTGAGCCACTCGGGACCATGAGGAAACTTCGTTTTATCCCAGTTCTCGATCCAGTAGTGTTGCCCATCTTTGTCGCGGTCAAAGCCGTCGTCCAACTGCACGAACTGAAATCCGTAGGGCTTGAGGTTTTTTGCCAGCCAATCCGTATTCTGGACAATGTCCTTCTCGGTTACGTCTTTGTAGTAGCCCGTCCAGCTCGACCACACCATGGGAGCCGTGCTGAAGTAGCTGTCATCAAAAGGTACGTAAAAGGGCACACCGAGAGTCTTGGTGTAGTAGTCGGGGATAAAGCGGATGTAGGTATTCCCGGGAACGGGCATACGTACATCCATCAGACTCGGATCCTGATCTGCGCGGCGTAAAGTTGTCTCGTCTGAGAATTGAATCACAGCATCCTGTTTGCGGTCGAACAAGCTGTGAAATGCCGATCCCGAAACCTGCCCCAGCGCAAAATACATAACCTCAGGATTTTTTAGAGGAAGATAAGACTGGTTGCGCGTTTCCGTCCCCCCATACTCGAGCGGCGCTTCATCGGTCCCGATCCAATCCACGGGAAATCCCGTCGGATCGAGCACGCGCGCAGGTATCCGGTTGGAGGTAGCCGGTGCCTCTGCCGTGAGCACAGCGTTTGTCGCTGTACTGGAGATCTTGAGCATGGTGTGGCTGATGTCGAAGTTCCAGGCAGTGATGGGGTGAACCGTATGTATGATCAGCTGGGTTTGCCCAGTTTGCTCGGCCGACCACCCGGTCAGGGGCTGAATCGCGCTCTGGTCTCCGACGTTAATCCGGACATCCTGGAGGACAATGCCCAGCTCCTGCTGCGAAATGGTGAGTACGCTTCTTTCTTGATCGGCGGTAATTGTCCAGCCCTGGCTATGTATGGCGAGCGGCTCTGCCGCATCGGCATTGCTGGCCCCCACGATAAAGAAAGCCGACACAGCAATCGGCAACAATCTCTGCATTTCTCCTCCGCTCGGTCCTTTGCGTCCTGGCCGAACGGTACCAGCAACGCTGTCACCGAGCCAGGATAATTTAAAGTGAGGCTACAAAGGATTGATAGAAGAGCTGGGTTTGGCGATCGCAGCAAGAAATCAGGAAATCGGTCCACCCGATTAATCTCCCAAGCTAGGTTTCGCTTGCGGATCACTGACCTCTTTGGCATAGAACATGTGCGAAATCCGGGGTGGCTCACTGCCGCGGTGGAAGCTGAAGACGCGCTCCCGGGTCGCCAGATCCGAAGCCGTGAAGCGCTCCCGCTGCCGCAGATATTCGAGCCATGACTCGGTGACAAACGTCTCGTTGAGATGTCCCGGGTCCGTCGCGTCCTGATACACGCCCCAGCGAATAGCCCCGTCGCGCAGCCGCACATCCCGTAGTTGATGAATGGCTTTAGTAAATGCGGAATAGTCTCTGGGGTCGATATGGTAATCGATTGACACGCGAACCGGCCCATCACTGTCCTCCCGTTCCGACGCCAGTTTAGGTGCCGGCAGCGCGTAGCGATGGGGGCTGAAATCGGGCTGCACTCCACGCAGCACATGGAAGCGGAGCGACAACGGGAGAGTGATCGCCAAGCCAACGGATGCGCACATCAGCGACTTCGAAGTGGAAAGGTGTTCTGCGATGAAACCCCAGATCACTCCGCCCAGGGCCATGCCTCCAGCGAAGATCATCTGGTAGGCGCCCAGGGCCCGCGCCTGCACCCATGCCGGAACCGACACCTGCACCGCAAGGTTCAGGGTTGACATGGCGCTGGTCCAGGCAAACCCGCCGGCGATCAGCATGGGAATAATGATCAGTGGCACCTTTACTAAAGCCAGTACCGCCAGCGTGGCCACAAAGACACCGGTCGACCAAGCAATAATCGAGTCCGCCGACAGCACTCTGCGGACCCGCGGCAGATTTGTCGCGCCGATGACCGCGCCGAAGCCCATGCTGCCATTCAGGATGCCGTATCCCATCGCCCCCTGGTGCAGATCGTTGCGGGCCACAACGGCGAGCAAGGCCCAGACGGCGCTCACGAAGAGGGTAAAGATGAGCGTCCGCATAAAGGCTGCCTGCAACATCGGAGCGTAGCGAAGATAGCGTAGGCCGGCGCGGACAGAACCGCGGATACGTTCTGCCGGCAGTGCGCTCTTGAACGGCGGATTGCGCTTCCAGCGATACAAAACCAGGATCACGCCCACAAACGAAAGGGAATTGAGGAAGAACACCGATGACGCCCCTGTGGTGGCATGCGCGTACAGCGCGATCGCCAGGCCGCCCAGGGCCGGCCCCAGCGCACGGGCCAGGTTAAACCCGGCGCTGTTCAGAGAGATGGCGTCCGGCAGTTGCGCCCGGGGGACCACCTCCGGCACAATCGCCTGCCAGGCCGGACTGTTCATGGCCGCCCCGATGTTCAGCAGGAAGGTCAGAATCAGCAGGATCCAGGGAGAAATAATGTCGAAGAACGTGAGCACGCTCAGGATGGCGACCGCCACCAGCATCCAGGCCTGCCAGAAGATGAGCAGCCGGCGGCGATCGAAAATATCGGCCGTCGCCCCAGCCAATAGACCCAGGATGACCACCGGCAGGCTGGCCGCGGTCTGCATCAGCGCGATGAGCAAGGGAGACGGCGTCAGCACCGTCATCAGCCAGGTGCCGGCCGTATCCTGCATCCAGCCGCCCAGGTTGGACACAATCGAAGCCAGCCACAGATCGCGAAAAAGCGGAATAGCAAGCGGTTCAAAGCCGCTGAGCTTTTTCTCCGTCTCCAACTGATCTGTCTTGAGAGTCGTCATGGGGGACCGGGGCTGGTGGCTCCATTATCCCAGAGTGCCGGGGCTTCCTTCCCGGGATGTGCCGCATGTGCAACACCAATCTCCCGAAAAAGACGTGGAAGACTTTCTCTGTATTCCCCCGTCTTTATGTCCAGGCGCGAGGGACACAAAATGAGTACAGACCTAGTGGTCGCCCGCGGGCAGCAGGTAGTAGGCCTCCTGTTGTCGACCGTGCCCCTGGCCGAGCGGATGTTGCTCTACAACGTGCTCCTGGCAGCCTGGCTCATGCTCCCCGAGCGCACCCTCGAAGCCTGCCGCATCCGTCTGCGCCTCCGGGCCCAAAGTTAAGCTCTTCAACCACCACTGCTGTCTACCCCTAACTTTCAGCGTTAATCACGACGCCCGATGAATGGGGACGGGTGCCCCAGGTTCGCCAGAGCGTACCTGGGCCGAAAAGAAGGGGCGAAGCCCATCGGCCGCCCTTAGCTAGAAGCCAAGTGAACAGGTTATCGGTTAACCAACCGATAAACGGGCGTATCCTAAAACCTGTCGTGAACCTCTCTTTACCAAAGCACGCGCGAAGCAAGATCTTCCTCCCATTGCTCCTGCTCGTGCTGCTCCTGACCCAAGCCGCCTCCACCGTATGCGGGGCGCAGTGTGTGCAACGTCAGCTTCCGAACTCCTCCACTCAGCGGATGGCCCACTGCCAATTCATGCAGCAGCCTGAATCCAACCGACCCGCACTAGACACCTGCCAAACCGGAACACATACCATCTGCGTGGTCGATCTGCAGGCCAATCCCGAGGGCAAAGCCGCGCCCCGGCTCATACTCCACGCAGACCTCCGTGCAGAGGCCGTTCTCCCGCACCAAACATCCCCTCACTACGAAGCCACCACCCGCCTCCGTCGAAGTAGCACGAACCCCACGCCCCTGATCACTGCGCTGCGCGTATAGACGCCACCCCCAGCCTTTCTAGCTAGAGGGAGAGTCGTGTTCGCACTCCTCCCTTCGTCCTCTCACAGTCGATCCTTCCGGAGTCAACATGAGTAACCGACGCACCTTTCTCCATCGCGCCTTCGCATCCGGCGCGGCCCTCTTCGCAGCCCGCGGCCTATCCGCGCAGACCATGCAAATGAACATGCCGATGCCGAAGCCGGCGGCCCATCCGGCGGAGCCTGAGGCCCCCGCGATGTCTCACACAGCCAGGCCATCCAAGCCCTCCCCCACCTCTCCCGTGCCGGTAGTAACCACAGACGTCGGCGATCTCGCCTTACACCATGGACGGCAACACCAAGGTCTTCCATCTCGTAGCCGAAGTACTCAAACAAAAAATTCACCCCAATAAAACCATCGACGCCTGGGGATTCAACGGCAGCGCGCCCGGCCCGACCATCCAGGTCAACCAGGGCGATCACGTCCGCGTCATCTTCGACAACCACTTGCCCGAGCCAAGCTCCATCCACTGGCACGGCTTCGAAGACGCGGTTGGCTACGACGGCATGCCCGGTATCAGCCAGGAGCCGGTGAAGCCAGGCGCCCACTTCGTCTACGAATTCGACATCCACCAGGCAGGGACCTACTTCTACCACTCCCACATGGCGATGCAGGAGATGACAGGAATGCTGGGCGGCTTCATCATGCATCCCCGCGCGCCTTATCATCCCCACTGCGATAAGGACTTTCTCCTGCACCTGCAGGAGTACCAGGTCCTGCCCAACAACACCGTCCCCAACACCATGAACATGGAATACAACTGGCTCCTGCTGAACGGCAAGGCAGGCCCAGCGGCAACGCCGTTGATTATTCGCCAGGGGGACCGCGTACGCATCCGCTTTGTGAACCTGGGCATGGATCATCACCCCATGCATCTACACGGATACACCTTCCAGGTAACCGGAACCGAAGGCGGCCGCATCCCCGAGACCGCATGGTGGCCGGGAAACACAGTACTGGTAGGCGTAGCCCAGGCGCGCGACGTGGAGTTTATCGCCGATCGCCCCGGAGACTGGATGCTGCACTGCCACTTGCCGCACCACATGATGAACCAGATGTCGTCGAATGTGGGCAGCATGAACCGCATGGGAAACGCTTCAGACACTGAGACCATCAACGGACCGCTCTCCCAAAAGGCAATGCCCGGCATGGCCGCGCCCGGCGATATTGCCGACAACGCAGATACGGTCCCTGGCTTTCCTCAGGATGCCTACATGGAAGGGCCGGCCATGGCCATGGACTCCATGGTGGAGAAGCCCGAGAACTACTTACTTCGCCCCGGTTGGAGCGGTTTCATGATGGGCATGATGAACTTCGTCCGAGTGCTGCCGCCGGAGAAGTACGACCAGGTGACTGCGCGTATGAAGCAGGCGCAAAGGCCGAACGACCCCTACGGATCGCTTCTCGAGCGCGTTTCCTAACCTTTCCCGGAGAACACCATGAAGAAACTCGCGCTCCTGTTGTGCTTAGTCACCGTACCGCTTTTCGCGCAGAGTGGGCAGCAGCCGCCAATGGCAGGCATGAACATGGATCATTCGTCGCCGCCACAGTTGTCGGTGCCGCCGCCGGAGCTGTTGCAGGGAATCGCCGGCCGTGCTCCGCTCAAGTTGGAAGCTTTTCTCGCCATGGCCGACCAGAACAATCCGACCCTGCGACAGGCCGCCGCCATGATCCGCCGCTCTGAAGCGGAAGCCAGGCAGGCTGGGCTCTACCCCAACCCCACCGTCGGCTACGAGGGCGACCAGATTCGCGGAGGCTCCTATGGTGGCGGAGAACAGGGTGGTTTTGTCGCGCAGAACATCGTATTGGGAGGCAAGCTCGGCCTTCGCCGCAATATCTACGAACAGCAAAAGCACTCCGATACGATTGCTGCCGAATCCCAACTCATGCGCGTGCACAACGACGTCACCCAGATGTTTTATAGCGCGCTGAGCGCACAGCGCACGGTGGAGGTGCGCGGCCGCCTCACGGCTCTAGCCCGTGACGCCGCCCAAACCACCCACCGGTTGGCCAACGTGGGTCAGGCGGACGCACCCGACGTCCTGCAAGCCGAAGTCGAGGCGGAGCAGGCAGAGATCGACTACACCGTCACGCAGCGAATATTTATTCAAAGATTCAAGAGTCTCGCCGCCCTAGCCGGCAATCCAACCGCAGAGGTCGCTTCTCTCGACGCAGCGTTCGACACCCCGCCGGAGATCGATCCATCTCACATCGTGGACACCGTCGTGCAGCAAAGCCCTTCCGTTAAGCTGGCGCAACAGCAGGTATTGATCGCCCAAGCGCGGCTGAAGGATGCCAAGCGTGAAGTGGTGCCCGATCTGCAATTGAGGGCAGGGGAACAAGCCAATCTGGAGCAGCTGCCAGAAGCTCCCGGCAAAAAGACGGGAGCGCAAAGTTTCGCCAGCGCGGGTATCGAGCTGCCGCTCTGGAACCGCAACCAGGGCAACACGCGTGCGGCGGAAGCAGAGCTCGAGCAGGCCCGGCAGGAGGTAACCCGCACCCAACTATCGCTGCGGCAACAAGCCGAGGTGCTGGCGCAAAACTATTTATCCGCCAAAGGGGAAGCGGAGCGCTACCGTACAGCTCTTCTCCCCCGCGCCCGTCGTGCCTATGAGCTTTATCTCGAGAAGTATCAAGGTATGGCGCAGGCGTATCCTCAGGTGATTGTCTCGCAGCGCACTCTCTTTGAGCTTGAGGTGCATTACATCGACTCCCTCGATCGCATCTGGCAGAATGCCATTGCGCTCCAAAACTTTACTCTGCAAGGCGGCCTCGAAAAGCCTGCCGATGCGCGATGAAAGGAAGACAGCATTGAGTCTGCAACTGTGGTTGATCCGTCACGGAGAAACGGAATGGAGTCTCTCCGGCGCCCATACCAGCAGAACCGACATCCCGCTCACCGCGCGCGGAGAGCAGCGCGCGGAAAAAATCAGGGACTATCTCGCGCATCGTAAGTTCAGCCTGGTATTGACCAGCCCGCTGCAGCGCGCCCGGGAAACCTGCCGTGTCGCCGGCTATGCCGATGTCGCGCAGATCGACGAGAACCTCCGCGAATGGGATTACGGCATCTTCGAAGGACACACCACCGCAGAGATCCGCAAGGAGCGTCCTAACTGGTCCATATGGGACTCTCCTATACCTGAAGGGGAGCCCGTCGAGCACGTCGCCGCCCGGACACAACAAGTCATCGATCGAGCCGTTAAGGCCGGGGGCCAGGTCGCCTTGTTCGCCCATGCCCATGTCCTCAGGATTCTCGCCGCCACTTGGCTTAGTCTCCCACCGCGAGCGGGCAGCCTGCTGGCGCTGGGCACTGGCTCGGTGAGCACGTTGGGCTTCGAGCGCGAAACCCGTGTCATCGAGACTTGGAATCGGTCCTTTGAAATCGAGGATTGAGCCTGCGTTCTCAGACCGGGCGATCAGAATGCGATCCGCGCCAGCAATACTCCCAGCCACACCGCGATCAGTCCCAGCAGAACGCTGAGCGTTACATAGAGGGTAGCCATCAGGAATGCGCCTGTTTGCAGAGTGGTGAACGTCTCCCATTCGAAGGTGGAGAAGGTACTGTAAGCACCGATGAAGCCGATCGGAATCAGGAACCTCCACGCCGGATTGACATCCGTGTGCCGCCCGAGCCACGTCAGGGAGAAGCCAATGATCAGGCAAGCCGTCATGTTGACCAGGAACGTGCCATAAAAAAATCGCGTGCCCAGCCGGCTGGCCACGGCCGAACCCACCGCGTAGCGTGCCAGCGAGCCCAGGGCGCCCCCGACTGCGATAAGAACGTATTTCTGCAAATGCGGCCTCCACAAAAATGCACCCGCCCACGTTCGGAGTACACGAGCAGGTGACTCCCCACGTGGGTGAAGCTCAGTTTCGACAGGGAAATCGTCGAGGACATGACTCCGCGACGGGCGTCCCGTCAGGAGTCATCATCTGTCGAGCCGAAGGGCAGAACAGCGGTTAAAGCGGTCCCGCACATCAAGTGTGAAACCGCTAAAGGTGAACTCCTTCACCTCAGCATACTTATCTACATAAGCCGCCCAGCGCCGCTTGTCAATCCCTTCGTCCTGCTTAGAGCCGCCCGAGGAACCACGAATGCTGGACCATTGGACTATCCGCTCCTAGCAAACTCCTATACACTTGTCGGGCATCAGGACGTCTATGACAAGCACAGCCACCGTAAGCAAGGCTCAGCAGGATCCCCGCGTAACTGCCAGATTGATCGCGCGCATCAAGCGGCTTATTGCGGATGGCTCCGTCTCACCTGGCTCCAAATTCCCCCCCGAGCGCGAGATGGCGAAGGAGTTCGGAGCCAACCGCGCATCCGTGCGCCAGGCGCTCAAAGTACTGGAGATGATGGGCGTTCTTTCGCAGCGGGTTGGCGATGGCACCTATCTCTCTCAGAGCGCGGAGACCATCCTCAACGAACCCATCGATTTCCTCGTTCTGCTGGACGACCTCTCCCACCACGAACTCTTTGAAACCCGGCTCATCGTCGAGCCCGAACTTGCCGCCCGGGCCGCGGAGCGCGCCACCGCAGAAGATATCTCCACACTGCGCAACGCCGTGCTCGCTTTGGAGCGCAGCAAAGTCACGCGCGATCGCCTTGATGCGGACATGGCTTTCCACAACGCCATTTTCCGGGCCAGTGGAAACCGCATCTGCCAGCTGCTCTTCAAGGGAATTCACCGCACCGTCCTGACCAGCATGAACCAGCTGTCGGAACGTGTTTCGGTCGAACAGCCGCTCAAGTTCCATCGCAAAATCTACGCCGCGATCCGGGCCCGCGATGCGGAAGCTGCCCGCTGTGCGATGCGCGATCATATTCTTGATGCGCGCTCTCTGCTCACCAGGAATTCCTAAGCGGCTCAGCCTCTTATGGGTTGTGAAAAATCTCTTGCATCTTTGTCCAACCGGCCGCACCCGGCAGAGGAATTTGCATAGCATCCGTCTGGCTTAGCCACTTGATATTCCGAGGCTCCTTCGCCATCGCTTCTGCGTCGCCCTTGGGGTCGCTTCCCGTGTACTCGTAGTAGGCGAACTCTAAATAGTGATTCTCATCCATCTTCTGGATATATATCGAAAAGTTGTGCATGTGGTATTTGTCGAGCAAATCGCGGACGCCCGGGTTTGACGCCGCGTGCAGTGCTTCGTAGGCCGAGATCCGATCGGGCTTAATGCCGATCACCATCCCGGTTCGAGCCGGCCGGCTCTGTTGCCCATGGCCATACAATCCGATCCCCAGCAGCGCAACTCCGCTGAGCACTGCGACAAAAACAATCCTCTTCATCCTTTTCTCCCTTGAGTAGCGCACCCATGATTGCATTTCTCACCCGAAGGAGAAAAGGGAAGAATGGTTCAACCAAACCGGCCACAAGACAAACGCGTTTTAATGGGGACGCGATTCAGGGCCGAACCCCGGGGGCGGCGCATCGTTGGTGCGGCTCTTGAAGCAAACAATCAAGCCCACACCCCTGAACGGGCTGAAAAAGACGGGGCGCAGCCCCTTCGAGCGATACCGCTGTGCGGGCAAAAAGATTGCCGTTGTGAGCAACAGCCCTTCCCGCGTCGAGTGAAAGCATTTGAAAAAACCGTTTTCGGCCCAGGTACGCTTTGGCGAACCCTGGCGCATCCGCCCTCTCCTTTGTCATCACGGACCCGCGACTCCTTCAGCCACTAGCGAATTCCTCATGGAAGCACCGTCCTCCCCTTGTCATCCCGAGCGAAGCCGAGGGACCTGCAGTTCTCTTTCTCCACCAACGCCCTCTCCTGGGGGGCACCCAACCCTTGCCAACTACCAACGCAATGGTTCATCATTTCAGAACTCATGCGCCTAGATTCCCACCAGCACTTCTGGCACTACAGCCCCACCGAGCACACCTGGATGACCGACCGGATGGCAATCCTGAAGCGCGCTTTCCTCCCCCAGGATCTGCAGCCCTTGCTGGCCAGCCTGCATTTCGACGGGTGTGTCGCCGTGCAAGCGCGGCAAAATCTGGAGGAAACCCGATGGTTGCTCGAACTCGCCGACCAGTACGACTTCATCAAGGGCGTAGTCGGTTGGGTAGACCTCTGTTCAGAAGACCTCCACAACCAACTGGAGAAATTCGCCCCCCATCCCAAGCTCGTTGGCGTGCGTCATATAGTTCACGACGAACCCGACGACAACTTCATGCTGCGGCCCGACTTCCGTCGTGGCATCTCGCAGCTGCGGGACTTCGACCTTACCTATGACCTGCTGCTCTTTCCCCAGCACCTGAAGGTCGCTGTGAAGCTGGTGGAAGAATTCCCGGAGCAGCCATTTGTCCTCGATCACCTCGCCAAGCCCAAAATTGCCGAGCAGCTCTTCTCTCCCTGGCAGGAAGATCTGCACCAACTAGCCAAGCTCCCCAACGTCACCTGCAAGCTTTCCGCCATGGTAACGGAGGCCAAGTGGAATCAATGGCGCCCCGAAGACTTCCACCGCTACCTGGATATCACCTACGCGGCCTTTGGCTGGAGCCGTCTCATGATCGGTTCCGATTGGCCTGTGTGCACGCTCGCTGGAGAGTACCAGCCCGTGATGAAGATCGTGATGGATTACGTCCAGCAATTCCCGGCAGAAACGCAAGCCGCGATCCTTGGCGAGAATTGCGCTCGCTTCTACCGCATCGATGCTTGTAAACGAGGACTTCGGCCATAGCCGCCCAATCCATGGCCATCTCCCCAATCGATGTAATCGTCATCGCCGTCTACCTCATCGGGATCACCGCCTTCGGTATCAAGATGGGCTACCGGCCGAACGCCTCTTCCCAGCAATATTTTCTGGCCAACAAATCGCTCGGCTGGTTCACCGTTGGCGCCGCCGTCTTCACTTCCAATATCTCCACCATCCATCTAGTGGGCTATGCGGCAGGTGGAGCAAGAGACGGCCTGGTCATCGGCAATTTCGAGTGGATGGCATGTTTCATCCTCATCCTGCTGGCGTTGATGTTCGCCCCCTTCTACATCAATTCCGGCGTGGCCACGCTGCCGGAGTTCATGGAGCGCCGCTACTGTCCTGAGGCGCGTACCTTCCTCGCCGTGATCGGGATCCTCGGCGCATTGCTCATTCACATCGGCATCAGCCTCTTCGCCGCAGCCAAGGTCTTCGAGAGTCTGCTCGGCGTCCCGATGTTTGCCACGATCGTTGTTCTCTCGCTATTTACCGTCACCTACGCGGCTCTGGGAGGACTCAAGGCTGTGGTGATGACGGAAAATATCCAGGTCGTGCTGCTCTTGGGCGGTGCAATCCTAATGACCGTCCTCGGCATACGCGCGCTACCGGGCGTGGGCGTGCACAATATTGCAGCCTTCGAGCACGCCGTCGCGCCCGGACAACTGCACATGCTGCAGCCGGTCATCAATGCCCAGGGGCACCTCAACGAGTTTTCCTGGCTGGCCGTTGTGCTGGGCTATCCCATCCTCGGCATCTGGTATTGGTGTGCGGACCAGACTCACGTGCAGCGCGTGCTGGGCGCACGCACTTTGAAAGATGGACAGAACGGCGCGCTCTTTGCTGGCTTCCTGAAAATCACGCCCGTCTTCCTCATGGTCTTCCCGGGTGTGATCGGTTACGTACTCTGGCAGAGAGGCGCGATCCATCTCATGACTGTGCCGGGGACCACTCATCCGGACTACAACACCATGCTGCCGTCGTTGATCGCTTATCTCATCCCCGTCGGGGTACGCGGTTTGATCGCCGCCAGTCTTGCCGCTGCCCTCATGAGCTGCATGGCGGCAGCGCTCAATAGCTGCGCCACCCTCATTTCCATCGATGTGGTCAAGCGCCTCCACCCGGAAGCCACCGATGCTCGCGTGGTGCGTGTAGGGCGCATCACCACCGGCGTGATCATGGTGCTGGCCATGTTGTGGTCCACGCAGGGCGACCAGTTCGGCACCATCTTCGAAGCGGTCAACAAGATTCCCATGACCTTCGCGCCGGCGGTAACCACGGTCTTTGTGCTCGGCGTCCTATGGAAGCGAGGGACCAGGCAAGCAGCCATGGCTACCCTTTATTTCGGATCTCTCATCGGCGTGATTTATTTCCTGGTCGATCTGCCCAGCACCGGCCGATGGTTCCTGCCCTCCAACCACCTTACGGACTTCGGTGGTTTCGTCACCGATCCCGTGCAGGGTTTAGGCATTCCGTTTATGCTCGCGGGGCCAATCATTGCCGTGGCCTGCGTGGCCATCTACGTGATCACCAGCCTGCTCACGCCCGCCATGGATCAGGCCGAAGTAGCAAAAGTCTGTTGGGATCATCCGCTGGCATTTCTAAAAGGGCCATTCACGGCGGTGAGTGACCCGCGCATCATATCCGTCTTATTATTGGCCACCGTCGGCGTGTTTTATTTCCTGCTCAGGTGAGGGCGCACTCGCAAAGCGAGGGCCTGGGGATGCGCATTTCCCTATACTCCAGCGTCGTACGGCAGAAAGACCGTGAAAACAGTACCGTGACGATTCGCGCGCTGACTGGACCTAACCCGTAGGGAGCCTCTATGCCGTTCCACAATGTCACGGCTAATCCAAAGGCCCAGGCCTGTTCCACTAACTCCCTTAGTGGTAAAAAACGCTTCAAAGATCCTCGATGACGTTTCGCGTGTCATGCCCGGGCCGGTATCGGCTATGGTAAAGACAAGGCCGTCTCTGCCGGTCGTCTTGTCGCTCCCGTCCCGTGAACGCAAGAACAATTGCCCGCCTTGCGCACTCATTGCATCGATCGCGTTCCCAATGAGATTGCTCAGCACTTGCCGAATCTCCCCATCGAAGCAGAGCAAAGGAGAGACTGCCCGATCGCGCCGCGAAAGCGAAATGTCGGAATTAAGGAGACGGCCCTGAAAGATAGTCAGCGTATCGTCAATCAGCTCTTTGGCTGAAGTGAGTTTAGGCCTGGTCGATTGCCTGTGAAAGCGAAGGGTTTGATTTGTGATCGCCGAGACGCGGAGTAACTCTTCTTCGGCTTTCTTTAAATACTGTAGCGCTGTCGGATCAACCGCAGCTGTCATCGCCAGATATACAAGGTTGGTTACCGATTCCAGCGGGTTATTTATCTCGTGGGCAATCGAACTTGCGAGCCGTCCCACGGCGGCCAACTTCTCTGTCTGTAGCAGCACCTTCTCGGCGCGCTTGGCTTCGGTAACGTCCACGCCCAGAACAATAATGCCAGAGACCGTTCCGTCCCCATCACGCATGGGTTGATAAACAAAATCCAGGAAGCGTTGGTCTAGAACTTCTGAGCCCAGCCGGGCCAGCTGAATCGGTGTACTGCGGCCGATGAACGGCTCTCCTGTTTGATACACCTTATCCAGGATCTCGATGAAACCCTGGCCCTCCGCTTCGGGCACAGCGTCGCGGATTGTTTTGCCAATCAGGCTCCGCGGTCCAAGCAGTTGCTGATAAAGAGGATTGATTCGCTCGAAGATATGCTGCGGCCCGCGTAACACCGTGAAGAAAGCAGGAGCTTGCTGAAAAAGGTCGCCCAGCCTATTCAACTCCTGCCGTAGTGCTTGGTCGGCAATTTGTTTTTTTGTGGTTTCGGTACAGATGACAAGCGTGCCGCCGATATCGCCGTCCAGGTGGCGAACCGGGCTATAAGCGTACGTCCAATAGACATCCTCCAGGCAGCCGTCGCGAAGAATCGGAATGAGCTGGTTTTCCTGCCACACGGTCTTCCCATGCATCATGACCTGTTCGATTTGTGGCCCAATGGTGGGCCACACCTCCGGCCAGCACTCCTTGCCCTTTTGACCGAGCGCCCGTGGATGCTTATCGTCGCGGAGGCATTGGCGATAGGCGTCATTGTAAAACTGCACCAGGTCAGGACCCCACCAGAGGAACATGGGGTACGGAGAAGCCAGAAGGGTGTTGACTGTGATCAGCAATACGTCCGGCCATCTTGCGATGGGCCCGACCGGTGTTTCATCCCAGTCAAATGTCCGAGTCAGGTCGGCCATCTCGCCGGCTCCGAATATCATGCCTGCTCTCGAATGTGATGGCGCAACAGCCAGGGTGAAGTCCTTTGGAACTTGAAGCACGGTGTACGCGCCTTCCAGCGGACTGTGGAATTCATCGGCTGCTCCCTCATTCTACGCGCCTTTTCCCGCTAATATCGGCCTTTCGAGCGGTAACTCCTTCTCCTTCAGCTAGATGTGATGAGTATGACTCGAAGTTGCCCGCTGGTATCGTGTTGACTATGGTTAGACCCTGTTTCCTCGTCATTGATCGGGAGTTTCCCGGAAGCATCTCGACCCGAAAGTTAGTGATCGAGACCGCCAAGTTCAACGTATTGACCGCCTACTCGGCGCAGGAAGGTATTGACACACTCAGAATGTTTTCGGCGATTCATGGAGTCGTCCTCGACTCAGAAATACCTGGCATGTCTTGCGGGAACCTTGTAAAAGAGCTGAAAAAAGTTAAAGCAGGAATTCCCATCATCGCAATTTGCGGGCCTGGAGACAATCCTTGCCCTGACGCCGATCATGAGCTGGAGAGCTTTGACCCCCGGCGCCTGCTTGCTTTGTTGCAATCGTTGTTGCCGAAGGAAGCCGACGCAATCGAAAAGAGGGAAGAAGAATTAAATCGAGATGTGTAGACGGCAAGCCTCTACTTGCGCATTTGGCCCACGCGATAACGTCGGCCTAGCAAGGAAATTCGCACTTTCTTCACCTCGTGTGCGACGGTTTCTCTAGGGCATTTGCGGTTCCCGGCGTATCGGCACGAAACCCGATGCGTTCGAGCGCCGGCCGAACTTCGGGGTTTGCCATGAAGTTCTTCCACACAAGGCCGCTGCGATAATTTTCAATCATCACGACCATCGGCGCCTGATTAAGGCCCATGGTTATGCCGGAATACCAGTTCTGCTGAAGATTGAAGGCGTCGCGGAAGCCGTAGATCGACCAGACCTGGGCGCCCAGGTCGCGGTAGAAGTGTTTGAGCGCGGCCATGGACGGTTGCGGCGTATAGGCGAAGGCACTGATAGCCCCGGTGGGGGCGATGGTGCCGTCATCGAGATCGAATGTGGGCTCATACGGCACGTAACCCCCCGGACCATCCACCGCGGTAAGACCCCAGGTGTTCGCCCCGTAGCCCTGCCAGTGGTGTGCATTGTGGATGCAGTACTGCTGGTTAATGAGCGCCTGGGCACGGTTGTTGTCGAAGTAGTCGGTGAAGCGGTCATGAATGCCGCGGGGATCAAAGCCCATGAACGAGTAGTCGGTGAAGAAAAGCGGCCCCCCGGTATTTTCTCCCACGTCGAGTTTGATGCCAAAGTAAGATTTGCCATTGGCATAGTGATTGTCAATGGCTTCCCCGACCCATCCGCTGTAGTAATCGCTGGCAGGGATGCCGTGTGCGGGAGAAGCGATGGCCTCCAGATAAGTGATCATGACCTCGTTCCATCCAGTGAGACGGTTGGCAATATGGAAGGAGTACTCTGGCGACCAATGCCAATAAAGTGCGTCCTGTTGGGGCGTTGCTCGAAACCAGTTCCAGTCCAACCCTCGCCAAAGTCTCGTGATGCGCTGGTACAGCGCCTGGCCCGATGGGCCGTCTTGCTTGAAATATTGCCGCGCTGCAAGCAGCCCTTCCATCATGAACGAGGTCTCGACCAGGTCGGCGCCATTGTCGTACATGTCGAAGACCGGCAATCTGCGTCCAGTGCTGCCGCTGAGGAAGTGCGGCCACACGCCGTGATAATGGTCTGCGGTTGCGAGAAATTCTGTAACTCGCAATAGCCGGTCGATCGCTTGCTGGTGAGTGATGAAGCCGCGATCGGCAGCCACAATGGTGGCCATCACGCCAAAACCACTCGCTCCCACGGCAACGATGTCATCGTTGCCGGGTGTATTTTCACGAGTCATGCCCGAGTGCGGTTCGGCCGCTTCCCAATAATAGCGAAACCCAGCCTCCTGCACCATGGTGAGCAGTTCATCGTCGGTCATCGCATGCGTGGTTGCACTCACCGTCGCCGATGGAGCCGATTCGCGCAGCGATGAGGTCCGCGCGGTAACCCGATACGAAGCCGTCAGCGAGGGATTTCCGGTGTAATCGCAGAATCGGTTTACCCCCGGCCGCTGCACGCCGATGGGTCGGAACGGCTCCCCGCCGACCGACCGATAGATCACATACTGTGCCAGTGACGGATCTTCCACCGGGCTCCAACTAATATCCACGTGCCGTTCGTATCCCTTTGCCTGCACACGCGATGGAGTGGGTGGCGCCGGTTGTCCTGGGGGAGGGTCGTTCTCGATGCGGATGTCATCCAGCAACAGGGTGTGCTGCGCCGCATCGGCTTTGCCTTGAACAAAAATCAAAGCGCTCACCTGATGTGGTTGAAAGGAATTCACTGAGGCAGTCGGGAAGGACGCGAGAGGAATTCCCACACGCATCCAACTGTGTGGCTTTATATCTCGCGTGTAAGCAGCCAGATCGAGCGGCCGGGTAAAATTACCGTCCGCATCTCGCAACGACAGTTGCGGAAGGTCAACGGCGCGGATGCCGTCCGCGGCATAGACCCAGAGGAAAAGCTTGGCGCCAGGAAAAAGCCGGGTCCGGTTACGCCATTCGTAAAGCTTTACCTCGGCGGACCAGCCTCCATCGGCGGCAGACTCCCACTGCAGTTTGAGAGCATTCGGGCCGCTGATGAAAGTCTCTCTTTCTACCGGAAGCTTTCCGTCGATGAGTGCAAGGGTACTTGGAGGACTGACTTTGCCGCTGCTGTAAAAGTAATTCCCGGGCGAAAGGCTATTCTCGAAGAAAACCTGATCGGAATAATTATGGTCTGCGCGGGCGTGCGTGCCGGCGATGAGAAAGGCCAGCACGACCAACGACGCAGTTGCAACCTTTTCTCTGAAGTCGATCATCTAAATAGTTTGCTCGGCTCTGTAGTTCGAGAGCAGGAGATGAACTCCGCGGCACAGGGAGGCCTTTTCTTGACAGCCCCAAACCCGGCTGGAAACAATTCTAGCCGAGCGCAAGCGATTGCGCACACGTGAATGGGTCCGCCAAATGAAGAGCGGACCGCTCACCGCCTAAGAGTCATTAAGACCATGATCGGTTGACCAGATCGGATCAAGGCGCTATCTTCCCGCCCAGCGGTCGCCGGAACGAAAGACAATTTGTAACTTTAGGAGAGCCAATATGCGCACTATCGATCGTTATGAGGAGAAGCTGCGTTCGCCGCTCAAGAATCTGTCGGCCACACTTCTCGTAGGCCTGGCCGCGCTTTTGTTGAGTCCCGCGCTGCATGCTCAGTACCGCACCTCTATCCAGGGCGTGGTAACCGATCCTTCAGGCGCCGTGATTCCCGGCGCGACCCTGACTCTCACCAACAACGGAACCGGCGAAAAGCAGGTTCGTACCAGCGATGCCGGCGGCGTTTACAACTTCAATGCCCTGCCGGCCGATAAGTTTAGCCTGGTCGTTACTAAAGACGGATTCCAGGAGAAGGATCTTCTTCAGCTGCAATTGATTCCGGAGCAGCCCAATGCAATCAACGTGCAGCTCGAGGTTGGACCGCAAACGCAGACGGTGACTGTCGATGCCTCTACGGAGTCTGCAATTGATACAGAGACGGCTAACAATCAGCGAACAATTTCCGACAATGAAGTACAGCACATGCCGGTTTATGAACGCGACGTGACCAGCCTCATTCAGCTGGCGCCTGGAGTTCTGGCCGATGGAGCGCAGCAAGGCGGAGGCGGGGGATTACAGTCTCCAGGTACGCAGACCGGGGCCTCATCGGGTGGCGGTGGCAATCTAGGACATTCGAGCAGTATCTTTGCCACGGAAAATGGCGCTTCGGCAAACGCCAATGGCGGCCAGTTCGATACCAACGGATACACCATCGACGGTATCAGCACAGCGAGCGCCGTCTGGGGTGGAGCGACGGTCATTACTCCCAGTGAAGATTCGGTCGGCAACCTCAAGATCGTCACCAACGCCTACGATGCTGAAAATGGCCGCTTCTCGGGTGCGCTGACCGAAATCACATCGAAGAGCGGAACGAACAATCTCCACGGTAGCTTCTTCATCCAGATCACGCGCCCTGGACTGAATGCGTATCAGCGTTGGAACGGCCCCTCGTCGGTACAGGCATTTGATCCAACGACCGGCGCCAAGCTGACAGCCGACCAGCGTGGCCTGCTCCGGGATGAAGATCGTTATAACCAACTGGGTGGCAGCATTGGTGGACCCATCTGGAAGAACAGGGTCTTTGCCTTCTTCGCCTACGAGGGACAAAGCCAGAGCGTGGCCACGACCGGCACGCAATGGTTCCCCACCTCCGCTCTTGCGGCCTTGGCGCCGGCGAACAGCATCGCCGCCACCTACCTCAACTTCAAGGGATCGGCAGTGGCGGGCACCGTCATTGCCTCCGCAACCTGCGCCGATGCCGGACTCAGCGAAGGCGTAAACTGCAGGACCATCGCGGGTCAAGGCTTGAACATCGGTTCGCCGCTGACTACCGGTCTGGGCACGCAGGACCTCACCTACGTGAACAACAGCTCGCCCGGCATCGGCAGTGGACTCTCCAACGTCCCGGATATCACCCAGTACAGCATAAACAACCCGACCAGCAGTGATTTCAAACAGTACAGCGGACGCATCGACGCCGACGTGACCAGCAAGGACCATGCCAGCTTCGCGATTTACTGGGTTCCCGCGAGCACGACCACGCTTAACGGCGGCCTGGGTTATCAGCTCTTCAATCACTCCCAGATCAACGATGCTTTCTCAGTCATCTGGAACCACACGTTCTCGCCCGACTTTCCTGAATGAAGCCCGTGCCAACGCTGCGGGGTGGCGCTACAACGAGCTTGATAGCAACCCTCAGGCCCCTTTCGGTCTGCCCCAGGCCGAGCTATATGCTCCGAACGGCACTGACCAGATTGGCAGTATCACCCTGGGTTCTCTCGGCGTGCCGGCGCCTTCCCATCTGGACCAATGGACCTATGGCTACAAGGACGTTGCCACCAAAGTGCTACACGCGCAAACGATGAAATTCGGCTTCGATTTTACCCGGCTTTACTATTTGAATGATCCGATCGGGGCGCCGACTTTACACCTTCTACAATCTGTGGGACTTCCTGAATGATGCCCCAGAGGCGGAAAGTGGTCCCTTTCAGGCAAAGACCGGTCTTCCCGGTGGATACCGCAACGATAACCGCGAGAATATGTACGGCATCTTCTTTCAAGACGACTGGAAGGCTCGCCCCAACCTCACTCTAAGCGCCGGTCTCCGCTATTCCTACTTCGGTCCGCTCACGGATAAAGCCAACAATATGGGAGTGCTCTCGTTCGGCAGCGGGTCTGCGCTTTTGACCGGCATCACCATACGCTCGGGAATCCCCGCCTGGACAGCCCAAAAACTCAATTTCGGCCCTCAGATCGGCTTTAACTGGAGTCCGACTCACTCCAACGGTAAGGTGGTTTTCCGCGGTGGTTACGGCCTGAACTACAACCAGCAGCAAATTGCGACTGCCAACAACTAACGATGGCAATCCGCCGGGAACCAGCTCTGTTCCGGGCACCAGCAAGAGTCCGACGCAAATCAATCCCAATATCCTCTACGCGGTTTCGAGCAGCCCAACGAATATTTTCGGTTTCCCGGCGAACCCAAACGCCATTACGACGTTTAACTCCGCCGGTCTGCCGTCAGCAGGCGGCGCAAACATTGGCGCCCTCCCCGGTCACTTACCTACTGAGTACACGCACCACTACTCACTCGACATGGAGATGGATCTGGGGCACTCGTGGGTCGCGAATCTTGGCTATGTGGGCAGTTCCAGTCATCACACCTTGTACAACTATGACGCAAACGCTTTCGGAGACATTCTTGGAGCGCCGCTGAACCCTCTGGTGAATAGCATCAATACCTTCGGCAGCCAGGGTAAGTCGAACAACAACATGATGCTCGCCGGGCTCAAGCATCAGTTCTCGCATACCTTCTCTGCGGAAGCGCAGTATACCTGGGCCCACAGC
This sequence comes from uncultured Acidobacteriaceae bacterium, assembly GCA_963746595.1. GTDB lineage: Bacteria > Acidobacteriota > Terriglobia > Terriglobales > Acidobacteriaceae > PALSA-350. The sequence continues at coordinate 593,603 of CAVVBS010000015.1, read as the reverse complement.
ATGGATACCAATTCGGGCCCGTATTATCGCGATCCCTATCTATACAATACGAAGTACTCCTACGGACGATCGGACTTCGACATCAACCAGTCTTTCAAGGTCTTTGGTGTCTGGCAGCCGGTTCTCTTTCACGGCAGCCATAGCTGGGCAGAGAAGATCGGCGGTGGATGGTCACTCGGCGGCATCGCGACCTTCCACACCGGCTATGGGTGGACTCCGGTCTATACTGCACCCCACCAGATCTACTGCAACAGTTGTAACTACGGATTCCAGAACCTGCGCCCGACTTATCTCGGCGGAGCCGGCAATAGCACCAGCAACAACGCCTTCAAAACAGGAAGCAATTTCCCCAACTCCGGGCGCCGCAAATACAGGCACGAATCAAAATGAGTTCCTGAATAACTACTTCGCGGTTCCGGACTACACGAATGCGATCGCGGATAACTCCGGACAATCGGCAACGAATTTCATCCCTCCGCCGGGAATTGACCGCAACTCCTTTCCCGGGCCGGACTATCGTGATGTGGATCTCAACATCGCCAAATCGTTCGGACTCCCCAACATGCGGCTGATTGGTGAGAACGCCAGGTTCGAAGTCAAAGCCAACATGATTAACGCCTTCAATTTATTAAATATCAACCCCAACGCAGCTTTCGACCAACGTCGCAAACTCCAACCTCGGTCAGGCGTCAGCCGCGCTCGGATCGAGAATCATCGACTTCCAGGCACGGTTCAGCTTCTAGAGCAGTGCCGTGCCCGGACTCAACTCAAGGCAATCGTCACCGTTTGCGGAGTAGACGGCACCGCGTGATGTGCCACATCGCGGAAGCCGGCACGGTTGCACATGGACTCGATTTCGCGCTGCGAATAGGCGTCGCCGGTTGGAGTGGTGGTGAGCATGGTCATGGCGAACATGCCCGCCCCTGGAGGTGTAACGCGATCGTCATTGACCGCCATCTCCACAATCGCCATCTTGCCCCCTGGTTTCATGGCAGCGCGAATTTTCTCGAACAAGCCGATATTGGTTGGGACATCGAAGTGGTGGATGAAGTTAGTGACCAGCACCGCATCGTAGCCGGATCCGTAATCGGTAGCGAAGGCGCTGCCTTCGATCGCATGCCAGCGGTCCGCCACCCCGAGCTTGACCGCATTCTCATGGGCGACCGCTAGCACATTCTTCCAATCCAGCGCGTGTATTTCGGCTGCCGGATTGCGCCGCGCAATGGTGAGGCCATACATCCCATGCCCGGCAGCGATATCAAGCACCTTCACCCCACCCGAGCCGGCCGCCTGTTCCGCCACCACCGCGGCAGATGGCATCGTGAGGGGCGCCATCCCACGCGCGAACTCCACCCAAACCGGGTTGTCGTCGCTTACCGAGCCTTCCGCAGGAAGGATCGTTCCACCCTTGCGCACCGCCCCGGTCATACTTCCCAGGCCCTTCTCCATGAATGGATGGAAGAGGAATGACGCCATGCCACCCATGTAAGCAGGTGAGCCCTCGACCAGGAAAAGCTCCGAATCCGGGGTCAACCCGTAGCCGGACTCGTCCTTGGTGAGGAACCCAATGATGGTGAGAAAGTCACAAAGAACGCGCATGCCTTTCGCGGAGGTTTCGCACGCGGACGCAAGCGCCTCCGGTGTGCGCGCGCCCTTCGCGATGGCTGTGAAGAGCTTCAGTTCAATGCCGGCTCGCAGCGCGCTGGTTCGCTGGTGGGCCTGCAGTGTGTCGAAGACAAGCATCGGAGAAGGCGGTTGAGGAGTCATCGGCGAATTGTACACGTTCAGCATCGGCTTAGTTAGGAGCAATGAGGGGTAGTTTAGGGAAATATGTACGATAGCGGGCCGCGTCGCGCGTCAACAAGCTGTATCCGGCAACCGACGCGTGAGCACCGATGGAAAAAGTCTGGCAGCGTAGATCGCTTCGTCCCCCCGCGTCGCCGGTAAAAACGAAACGCCTTCACTGTAAGTTTTAAACGACTGCCGGACGACGCTGCCCGATATGAGTGGCCTGTTCGAATGCGTAACCAAGTTGCAGTACGCCCCAGTCGTCATGATGACGGCCAACAATCTGCATACCGATCGGAAGCCCACTCGAAGAAAATGAGCAGGGAACTGACATCGCCGGATTTCCCGCCGCCGAAATGTAATATGCGGACTTCATCCACGCCAGGTAGTTCTCCATCTTAACGCCGGCAATTTCCGTCGGATAGTGTGTGTTCACATCAAAGGGAAGCACCTGGTTCACAGGCAAAATAAAAAACTCATACTCTCCCTTGAACCCGCACAGCCGCTGGTATAACGCAGTGCGTTTAGCCTCGATACGAGATAGCTGAGGGCCGGTGAGCTTCCTTCCCTCCTCGACGTGCCAGTGAATGTATTCGTTGAGCTGATCGCCGTGCGTCGCCAGCAAATCTCCAAAGCCCAATTCGATCGACCAGTGCCGCCACGCCAGAAAAGCCTCATTGGCATCGGCAAAATCGGGCTCGGCATCTTCGACTATGCATCCCAGCGATTCAAAGACCTTGCGCTGTGCCTGCACCGCGCTTTTCACCTCCGGGTCCCAGGGCAAACCCATGTCCTTGAACATGGCCACGCGTACGCCTTTGAAGTTGCGGCTTCCCAGGGGCTGGGCAAACTGCGCTCCTGTTTGCTCAATCGAGATCGGGGAGTGGTGATCGTAGCCGGCAAGCACGCTCAGAAAATAGGCGCAGTCGGTCACATTACGAGCAACGGGTCCGGGAACCGAAAGAGTGAACCAACCTAAGTTGGTTGGCACATTGGAAACGCGTCCCGGTGAGGTGCGGATCCCCACCACATTGCAGAAGTTAGGAGGATTGCGCAGAGAGCCCCCCATATCGCTGCCGTCGGCCAGGGGAGCCATTCCGCATGAGACTGCAACTGCGCCCCCGCCAGTGCTTCCACCGCATGTCTTGGTAACGTCGTAAGGATTGTGGGTAGCTCCGAAGACAGGATTGAAGGTCTGCGAACCGAGACCGAACTCAGGCACGTTCGTCTTGCCCAGCACGATCGCTCCCGCCTCTTTCTCCCGCTGCACCACCCGGCAGTCAAAATCCGGCACGTAGTTCTTGTGTAGCGGAGAGCCAAAGGTAGTGCGGATGCCGGTGGTTTCATGCAGGTCTTTGACGGCCACTGGTAAGCCATGCAGAGCGCCGAGCCATTTGCCGTGGGCCAGCGCTTCGTCTGCCGCTGCGGCTTGTGCCATGAGCTGCTCTTCGGCAACCATGGTGACCATCGCATTCACTTTCGTATTCACCCGTTGGATCTGCCGCAGGTGCGCCTGCATCACTTCGCGCGATGAGAGCTTCTTAGTGCGGATAGCATCCACCATATCGACCGCGCGCATGAAACAGATCTCGTCCCGCGAGTTGGGAGCCGCGGTATTCGCCTCTATGGCAGTGGCGGATGGTCCAAGAGCCGCCGAAAGCGCGGTGCCGGTTCCCAATTTTAGAGCGTCGCGACGTGTCATCGTGCTCCTCATGATTCCTCTCTGGTCCAGAAGGGCCCGTCAACGCTTGCGGACATTCGTCCCTGACACAACCAGGGTCAGTGTTTCACGGAGTGGTCTGCCAGACAATGTTCTGTTGCCCTGGCAGCTGGCCCGGATGGCCGGAATATCCCACGCCGGCCCTGAAGCTGCCTGCAAATGGTATCCTCACCAGCGAAGGTGGGGCTGGGAAATCATGATGCCGGGAAGCAAACGGACAACCAGAGAGATCGCGGGTGTGGTGCTCGCCATTTTGCTGGCTCCGGGTTGCACAGCCATGGCGCACGCCGCTGCCATCGGGGAATGACGATCAGCGATGCGACCGTCAACATTCATGACTTTGGTGTCTAAGCAGCCAGTGGCGCGCCTTTCATCATGCTTGAACGTGCCAGCGTGCGGCAGCAATGAGAAACGGAGATAGCATGTCGAGCAACGGTCATCCCCTCTGCATCCAGGTCCATGCGCAAGACAATGTGGCGATTGTCGCCAATGAAGGGGGTCTGCCTTCCGGTGCGCAATTTGATTCCGGCCTGACCCTCTTAGAGGCGATCCCGGAGGCGCACAAGGTGTCCTTGACTGGCATTGCGCAAGGCGCTCCCATCGTCCGCTATGGCGCAGTCATCGGACATGCCGAAGGGCCTATCAAAAGGGGTAGCTGGGTGCACGAAGGGCTCATGAGCCTGCCTGCGGCCCCTCCGCTTGACCAACTGCCCTGGGCAACCGCCGTGCCCGATTCGCTGCCGCCGCTTGAGGGCTATACCTTCGAAGGTTTTCTCAACGACGATGGTTCGGTCGGAACGAAAAATATTCTTGGCATTGCAACCACCGTGCAGTGTGTCTCGGCCACGGTGGAATTCGCGGTCCGGCGTATCCGGTCGGAGATTCTGCCCCGCTATCCCAACGTCGATGACGTGATTGCCATCACCCATCCCTACGGGTGCGGAATTGCGATCAACGCTCCCGGCTCTGAGATCCCCATTCGCACGCTGCGCAATCTGAGCCTCAATCCAAATCTGGGCGGAGCGCCCATGGTGGTCAGCCTGGGCTGCGAAAAACTCCAGCCCGCGCAAATGCTGCCCGTAAGCAGCCTCCCCATGCTATCCAGCGGGCCCTACATCGTTCGCTTGCAGGACGAGCAGCACCGCAGCTTTGGCGACATGGTCACGGCGATTATGGAGATGGCGGAAAAGCGCCTGACCCGTCTCAATGCGCGCACACGCGTTCAACGGCCGGCTGCCGATCTGGTGGTTGGGCTGCAATGTGGGGGGAGCGACGCATTCTCCGGCGTGACCGCCAATCCGGCTGTGGGCTATGCCACGGATCTGCTTGTGCGTGCCGGCGCAACGGTGATGTTTTCCGAAGTGACCGAGGTCCGCGACGTCATTCATCTGCTGACTGCGCGCGCGGCTAACCGGGAGGTGGCCCGCGGGTTGATTCGTGAAATGGCCTGGTACGATGCCTATCTCGAACGCGGCGGGGCTGATCGCAGTGCCAACCCAACCCCGGGAAACAAGACCGGCGGGCTGACCAATATCGTCGAGAAGGCGCTAGGCTCGGCTGCGAAAGCAGGCAGCAGCGCGCTGGCCGGCGTTTTCGGTCCTGGCGAACGCGTCACCACCAAGGGACTCATCTTTGCCGCCACACCAGCGAGCGACTTTGTCTGCGGAACTCTTCAGCTAGCCGCGGGAATGAACATGCATGTCTTCACCACCGGCCGCGGAACTCCCTACGGGCTTGCCATGGCTCCGGTGATCAAGGTTGCCTCTCGCAGCGCGCTGGCAGACAGATGGTCCGACCTGATCGATATCAACGCCGGCCGCATCGCCACCGGTGAGGCAACCATTCAGCAGGTGGGCGAGCAGATCTTCCACCTGATTCTCGACGTGGCCAGTGGCCGCAAACAAACCTGGGCCGACCACTGGGGTCTGCACAACGATTTTGCTCTGTTCAACCCCGCCCCCATCACGTAGGCAGGGGCTTTCGGAGATTTATACCTGCGCAAAACCTCCGTCGACAAATAGCTCAATGCCGGTTACGAAACTGCTGTCATCGGAGGCGAGAAAGACCGCGGCTTTGGCAATTTCATCGGGCAGACCGAGCCTCCCCAATGGCACGGTTGCGCTTATGCTCTTTAAACGATCCTGCCCAACTGGAGAGGAGCCGAGTAGCTCGCGCAGACCCTCGGTGTCGATAGGTCCGGGGCTGATTGCATTTACCCGTATTCGGCGGGCCTTGAGATCCGTCGTCCAGGTGCGAGCGAAGGAACGTATAGCAGCCTTGGTTGCGGCATACACGCTGTTGGACGGCATTCCTTTACTGCCCACCACGGACGCATTCAGGATGATCGACCCACCGTCCGGCATCAACGGCAATGCCTTCTGGACGGTAAAGAGCATGCCCTTTACATTGCCATCGAAGATGCTGTCGTAGTGCTCTTCATCGATGGTGCCGAGCTGCGCATACTTGGCGATGCCCGCGTTGGCAAAGACAATATCCAACTTGCCTTTCTCTTTCTTGATCTGCGCGAATAGCCGATCCAGATCGGCGAGCTTGGCCACATCCCCTTGCACTCCGGTTACGTTGGAGCCAACCTGCTTCACCGCTGCGTCAAGCTTCGCCTGCGTGCGGCCGGTGATAAAGACGTATGCTCCTTCCTGCACGAAGCGTTTCGCCGTAGCCAGCCCGATACCGCTATTACCGCCGGTGATGAGTGCAATTTTCCCGTCAAGCTTTCCCATAGTACCTTCCCTATAAATTCACACCACAGCTGATAGATGCAGTAGGGTTTGCTACAGACTCTCTTCCGGGTAGAGCAATCGAGGCTCGCCCATCCAGAACCGATTGCTTTTCCGCGTGAGTGCGCCCGGAGAGCAACCGCGCAGCCTGGCCTCTGCTTCATGAAAAGGCCCGACAAGACGCAGCGTCTCAGGGATCCTCGGATAGAGTCGCGGCAGCCACCGGGCAGCCCGGTCCACGGCGCGCTGCTCCCGTGTGCCGAACGGCAGGGCAAAGCCGGCGCGAATCCGCGGTGGCATCCAGAACGCCGTCACAGAGAGATACCAGTGTGGAGGGCGAAGCCACGTGCCCACACCGGACAAGACGCTCCGGCCAAGTGCCTGGGCGTTATCATCGACGCCGAGCTGCGACGAATCTAACATCTCCGCCGTATAGCGCGAAAATGCTTCCCAATCCCGGGGCAGGTCTTCCGGACGGATGCCGAAAAGGGCCGCCATTCGTTTGCTCTCCAGGTAGTACTGCTCCCGTTCGCCGTGCGAAAGCGCCGGCAGCACAAAGTCGTAGGCCAGGATAGCGCTCTCGACCAGCGTGGCATACACCCAGCGCAGGGCGGCGACCTCGTTGGCCTCATAGTGCTCGCCCTGCACATGGCTTCCGATCGCGTGCGGCAGTTCGCCGCGGATACTGGTGTGGCGTTGATAAAGTCGCTTCGACGCCTCGATTGCTTGAGCGCGAGTGCCGAAGAGCATGGTGTAGATGACGCGAAACGTGGAATGAAAACGGCCGATCGCATCGTTTAGCAGGTTGGAATGATGGGCCAGCGCGGCCGCGACCCAAGGGTGAGCCAATTGCAGCAAAGCCGCTCGCCCCGCGCCAATAAAGACGGCCGACTCCCGATTCACCCGCCAGGTTACGGACCCGGGGCCAAAGAAACCACTGCGTGCTTCGCCCGGCAGGCCTTCCAGCGAGGAAAGCAGTCCCAGGCTATCTTCGCTCGAGACGTACCGCGGGGATTCAGTCATATTTTGGGCACACAAAACGGCTTCATCCTACGCTCTCAGTTTAGATGTACAGTCATGGATGGCGTTGAACAACAAGGAGGAATGAACAATGAAATATTTCCTGGTATTGGCGGGCTTGCTGGTGGCTCTCGGTTCTGCCTCGGCGCAAACGAGCCCTCCGGAAACAGCGAGCGGCAAGATCGGCCCCGCGATGCTGGCGATCAAGTACTGCGCTCCGTCGGTTCGAGGACGCCAGATCTTTGGCGAGGGTGGACGGGTCATGCAGGATCCAACGGCTCCGATCTGGCGTGCCGGCGCAAATGACGCCACAGCGTTCCACACCAGCGCGGACTTAATGATCGGCGGTCTGGCAGTGCCGAAGGGCGACTACACGCTTTATGTCAATGTGAAAGATCAGGATGCGTGGGAACTCGTCATCAACAAGCAAACGGGGCAGTGGGGCACGTCCTACGATGCGTCCCAGGACCTGGGCCGGGTGAAGATGCAGATGAGCAAGCCCTCGGCTCCTGTTGAAGTGCTGAAGTACACCATCAGCAGCACCGGCGGCAACAAGGGCACGATCCAGCTAGCGTGGGAGAAGCACATCGCATCAGTGCCCGTCACGGCTAAGTAGTCCCCTTGCGTAGGCAGCTCACTTTTATTTTTGAGGGTGAGCTGCCATCAACGCGGGCAGAATGATCTTCGCCATAATGGTGTTGGGAGGAGTGGACTCCGCGTTATAGCCGCCCGCGGTAAAGACTGCGACCAGATCGTACTGCGGCACGAGATAGATCTTCTGCCCACCATTGCCTTGCGCTGCGATTACATCCACGTGTTGCGCGCCTCCGGCTGTTTCTACATTCAACCAGGGACGCCACCAGAAATAACCGTAGCTGACGTTGTCCACGTGACTCTGTTCCGCCAGCGACGCGCGTACCCATGAGGCGGAGACCACCTGACGGCCGTGCCATAGGCCGCCATCGGCGAAGAGAATTCCGAGCTTGAGCATATCGCGGGGGCGAAGATGGATCTGCGAGTATTCCTTGTCGGCATTGGTCAGGTCGTAATTCCACCGCCACTGGGCGCGCGAAATCCCCAGCGGTGCAAACAGGTTGGCCTGCGCGAATTCCGGAAGGCGCATGTGGACCACATTCTCGACCAGCCGGCCCACCACCGCCACACCGCCGGAGCAGTAGTAGCCCTTGGTCCCGGGGTCGTTGATCATGGGCAAATCGAGCGTCGCCTTCACCCAGTCCGGCGTTTCATCAATCACCATTTCGCGCCCCGGGGAGGTCGAGCTATGGTCATTGCAATCCAACCCCGAACTCATGGAGAGGAAGTTGCCCAGCGTGATGGTCGCCTTGCGTGGGTCGGGATGGGCATAGCTGGGGTAGCTCATGTGTGGTAGCACAACCTCGCCCGGTCCGGTGAGCGTGCCGCGGTCGACAGCGATCCCTGCGAGGGTGGACACGACTGATTTGGTTGCCGAGCGAAGTTGGTGTGGGCGCTGCACGTTGTAGCCGTAGAAGTACTCCTCCATCACCAGCCTTCCATGCTGGTAGAGCAGAACGCTGTGCACATCTTTGTAAGTGCCATCGAGGATGCCGCGCACGATCGCATCCGCGGTGGCAGTTCCCAGGCCGGATTGCGCAATGTCTCCCACGACAATGCCATCGTGCAGATCAGCTGGCGGATGATAGTGGTAATCCTGATCCTGCCCTTTGGGTCGCGGGTAAGCCAGCGCGGCGGCCTCGGGCGTTACAGTCGAGGAGATGCGGGGATGGAACTTGCCATCCTGCTTGTATCCTGTGACCTTGCCGTGCGCATCGCGGAGGAAGGGAATCGTTTGCCCGGTGATGGTGGTGAACTGATCCGACAGCCGAAGCGCGGAGCGGGTACTTGGCTTCATCCAGCACAGCAAAAAGCCCGTCGCCGTCCACGATTTCGAGCGTATGGCCAGGGGCATCGGAGTAGGTGCCCACGTAGTCTGACAAGTGGAGAGGCGGCGATGCTTGCGCGCTTGCGCTACCCCGCACCGCAAAAACCATGAGCACAAGCCACAAAGCACGCATCAGCTTTCAGTGTAGAGCATGCTGATCCCACAAGCTCAATGATCGCTGGAAGGATCACCCGTAGGCAGAATGCCCTTGTTCTCAACCATGAGAATCACGGTGCGGTGCGGGGCGCGGGTGCGATGTACCACTTGCCGGGGAACGACGAAGCCTTGTCCAGGATGGAGCTCGACGGTACGGCCTTCGAGATCGATAAGCAGTTGGCCCTCGACAACGTAGAAGAACTCGTCGTCTGCGTCGTGCTGGTGCCAGTGGTACTCGCCCTCAACCACGCCCAGCCGCACAACGGATTCGTTCACCTGGCAGAGCGTCTGGTTATACCACTGGAAGTCGCAGGCGTCCGCGAGAAGCTTGGCGTCGACGATTTCCAGCGGTTTGTACAAAACGTTTAGGCGAGTCTCGTAGGAGTACTTCGTAGCATCGCTCATGAGAAAGCCCCTCGAGCCTATGCTAAACCGCTATCGTTACCGCCGGCACGATCCCCTATGTGACTCAAGCGTCACCATGGGTCGGTACCGTCCCGGTTAAAGACGCGCCCCGTGGGGCCGTTCTCATCCAGCAGCGCGAGCCGTAGAGCCTCCATGGCGCCCTCTTCCACGGTTTGGTATCCGCGGTGCCCGTTCAAGTCCGTTGCGGTAAAACCCGGGTTGGCGGAGTTCACCTTGATCTTGGTATCCCTCAGCTCATAGGCCAATTGCACCGTCAGCATATTGAGTGCTGCTTTTGAAGAGTTGTAGCCGAGCCGCTTGACCGCGGCAAATTCCCAAGCCGGGTCGCCATTCAAGGTGAGCGAGCCCAGCCCACTGGAGACGTTCACGATACGGCCTGCGGGAGCCCTGCGAACCAGCGGCAACATCGCCTGCGTCACCGCGAGCGTACCGAATAGATTGGTGTCAAAGACGCGCCGCACAGCCTCAAGGCTGGCCGTGCTTGGCGGCCCGTCTGCCGGATCGGCGATCCCTGCGTTGTTGATCAATACATCCAGCCGCCCGTACTCCCTTTCAATTTGCTTCGCTGCCTGGTCAATGGTCTCCGGTTGGTTGAGGTCGATGTGCAGGGCATGCGCATCAAGCCCCTCGCTCGTCAGCTTCTGTGCGGCATCTTGGCCCAGCATCGTATTTCGGGCGCCTAGCAAAACGCTCATTCCGCGCCGCCCCAGCTGGCGTGCCAGCTCAAACCCAATGCCCTTGTTGGCCCCGGTCACCAGGGCCACCTTTTCCGCCTGTGGCATTTATTGCTCCTTCTTCATGAATTAGATGAAGAAGGCTTCCGTTTTTCATTCGCATTCCCCCGCCTTAGGCCGAAGCCAGGAAAGACGCCCGTCCGAGCGCATTCGGCGGGCACCGTATGCGCGCTTTGCCGGGCTACTATTCAGGTTTGCGGCGACCCTGCTCTCATTTGCCGGCGCTCGGGCAGGAGGCCATAGACGTCTACCTCCTGCCTGGCGCCTACATATACATGCCCATTCACCACGGTTGGGATGTTGAATCGAAGGGCCGCGCCCGCATGGTCACGGGCGACATTCTGATTGCTATCGTAGAGCTCGTGAGAAACGTCATTCGCGTCGTAGGCATACAGAACCGCAGACCGGTCGGGCGTGTTCCATCCCTTGGAGCGGAGTAACCACACCACGCCATCCTTGGCTCCATTGGCAGAGACGATGGGCGTCGCGGAAACGCCGGGGAAGGTATTGGAGCTTTTTGCTTTGAGGGAGAGCTTTCCGTCCTTGACTTCGAATTCCCTGAGCGAATCACTGTCGCTCAGCACGTAGAGATAGTGGTTCCAATAAGTCATGGCGCCGAAGACGCCCCCTGGGAGCGGCATCGTCTGCACCGCATGGCTGTCGTTGGCCGGCTGCCAATGGCCCATATGGTCGCGGTCCACCAGGTAGAGCACGCCCCCTTTGCCTTCCACCACCGCCAGGTGCGGATGTGCTCCCGGCTGGTCCGGCAGGAGCGTGGGGCCGCCGGAGCCCAGATCGTTGTCGCTCGCGTCCAACTCATCGACGTTGAAGGGCGCGAAATAATCGCTCACCTTCAGGCTCTGTCCATCCAGCTTGAGCAGCTATCGCCGTAGTCGCGGCCGCCTTTAGACACATCGAAATGGCCGTTGCCGATGGAGACAAATACGTTTCCGCTGTTGTCCGCCGCCGGCCCGGTGTCCCCACCCCAGATGCCGCTGTCATCCCCATCGGGAGAGGCATTGAAGACCGCCTTTTGCTTAAGGCTGCGTGCGTCATAAGCCATAACCCAGCCGTGGTAGGCGCCCACATCGCAGGACGAGGCCCAGGTGAGATAAACCACTCCATTGTTTAACAACATTGCTGCCCGGGGATTATCGCGCAACGGATTGAAGACCAGCTTGCCGTTGCTGCTGCCTCGGCCACTGCCGCTCATGCTGGCTTGAATCTCCACCGGGCCACCGAACTTCTCCTCGCCCGTGGCGATGGCGAGCGCATGCAGGCGCTGGTAATAAGTATTCGCGAGCAGGACGCGCGGGCCCCTGGTCCGGGCCAGCACATAGAGGGTCCCGGTGTTTGGGTCGATGACCGGGGTCGACGTGATGCCAATGTCGGGCGCGATGAAGGGGCACTGCGCATCATCCGCCGGAACCGCGGTTTCCCCATCTTTGAGGAAGCTCACCTGCCACAGGGGAGGGCCGTCACTGTTAGGCATCGAAGGCGTATACGCTGTCGTGCTCGGTCGCCACGAAGAGCACATCGTGCCGGCCCTTACCTGGAATCTCCACCCCGCTGACGAAGAGCGGTTGTGCATAGACCTCTCCATCTACGTGCAAAGTGAAGATCTTGCCCAGCTGCTGCACATTCACATTTTGCGGCGTCAAGCGAGTCTCATGGAGATTCGCGCCGGTGCGCGCGTTGTCGTATTGCGATGTAATGACTTTCTGCGCCTCCATCCGGAGACCTAGGGTAAGAGCGACGATTACGATGGCACAGAGGGGTGCGTTAGGTCTCGGCAGCTTTCTCGCATGATTCAGCATGGGCTGTACTCCGTCGCAGAAATCATATATCCAATAGCGCCTGTCAACTATGAGCCGGTCGCTCACGGCCGATTTTCGGCGGCCTTCTTTAGATTGCTGAGCCCGCTCTCGAAGTGGTTCCCCATGACGCGATCCATGTTCACAAAGATACTCATAACCTTCATGACATAGAGATTGGAACCCTGCATGGTCCAGATGACTTTGGTCGCCGCTCCCGGTTCCGCAATTGATTCCAAAATGAATTCATTAACGTTATGCGCGGCGAAGGGCTTAACGAAATCAACTTTGACCACAACCCTCGTTGGCGGTGTGGATTCTATGATCGACATTCGCCCCTTGCCCGCGCTGCCGCTGCTATCCCAATCCGATACGGCGCCTGTCCCGAACGCAGTTCCGCTATAGGCCCTCTTCATGCTGGGATCTTCTTTGTCCTGGGGCGCCCACCTGGGCCAATTGTGGAAGTCGTCAATAAGGGGAAAGATCTTTTCCGGGGCGGCGTCGATCGTCACCGAACGTTGCACCCGGAATGTGTCGGGCCTGGTGGCCGCGAAGATAACTACGAAGGCAAGAACGGCCGCGATAGCTACAGCAACGATGATGGCGATTTTGAGAATCACGGGACCTCCGTGCGCCTGAGAAATAGTTGTACACTGCTGTTCTCGAAACACAGGAGCTGCATTTGAAAACGACTCAGACCCTAAACCCGAAAGTGGACGCATACCTCGCTAAAGCGCAGCCGTTTGCGCGGCCGATCATGGAGCACTTGCGGCAGCTTGTTCACCAAGCCTGCCCCGACATTGAGGAAACGATCAAGTGGAGCCGGCCTTTTTTTGAGTATCGCGGTGCGATTCTCTGCAACATGTCGGCCTTCAAAGAGCACTGCAGCTTCGGTTTCTGGGGTGAGGAGATCGCCGCCGTGCTGCGCGAGGCCAAGGTGCTGGGTGAGGACGGCATGGGTTCGCTCGGCCGCATTGCCAGTCTGAAGGATCTGCCACCGGACAAGCGGATGCTCGGTTGGCTCCGGCAGGCCGCGGCCTTCGTGGACAATGGTCAATATACCAGCCCGATTGCCGCCAGGCGCAAAGTGGTTAAGCCGCAAAAGCCATCTGTCGCGGCCCCTTCGGAGTTCACTGCGGCCTTGCGCAAAAATAAGCGAGCCGCCTCTGTCTTTGCCGCCTTTAGCCCAAGCTGCAAACGTGAGTATGTGGAGTGGATCGTCGAGGCAAAACGCCCGGAGACACGGGACAAGCGCATCGCGTCCGCGATCGAATGGATCGCCGAGGGCAAGCAGCGCAACTGGAAATATCAGAACTGCTGATCGCGTTCAAAGCGTAAGCACGGCCAGAACCGCCAGCAAGGCCACCGTCGCTGAGTGCAGGATAGCGTGCAGCGTGTTGGGCAGAATTCCATGGCGCGCGGGCAGAAAACTATGCGTGCCGCCAAACATGGCTTGGTAGCGCGATGCGCGCTCGGGTTTCGCTCCAAACAAGTATGGAATCCACCACGCTTCCAATTCGCCCACAAAAAGAAACGTGTAGCTAACCCACAGGTAGATATAGAGCCAGCTCGGAAATCTTTTGTTGGCATAGAAAAAGCTTGCAGCCAGTCCAAAAGCAAAGGGAATGGTGCTGATGATTGTGCCGGCAAGAAGCCTTTCGCCCGGGTTGGCTACGCGCACCGCTTTCACATCGTTCAGCTTGCCCAGCGGAACCCAGTCGTGCAAAGCCAGGAAAAGAACGTGGAAGATCTGCAGGAGCAGCAACGCGTTGCGCATAACCGCAGATTACCGGTACTCGCCTTCTTCTGTGAAGTAAAAGGGCTGGCGTTCCTCTCTAGCCGCCGGCATTGACCTTGGATCGGCCTGCCAACGTCTCATCCTGCTGGTCGCGAGTTGGCTGGACTTGGCCGTTCCGTGGCTGCAGATTCAAAAAGACAAGGCCGGCAATGGTGATGGCAACGCCGAGACAGGTGAGCAGGCGGATGGACTCATGTGCGAATAGGCCCCAGAAGAGACCCCAGATGGGAAGCAGATACGTCACCGCGGCGACATGCGTGGCCGAGACCTGCGAGAGCAGGCGATAGTAGAGCAGGTAAGCAAAGCCGCTCCCGGCAAAGCCAAGAACTGCGATGGCCAGCACCGGAGCCAGGCGCAGTGCGGACGGGCGAGGACCGACAAACGCAATGGGTAGGATCATGAGACCCGCGAGACTAAGCTGAGTCGTCGCGAGCCCGATGGGGTCGAGCCCCTGTAACTTGGCCTTGGCCATGACGGTGGCGACGGCGTAGCCGAGGGCGCCGAGCGCAATCACGATCGTGCCGCGAAGAAGCCCGCCGGAGACGTGGTCGGCCGCTGGATCGCTGGCATGGCTGATCACCACCACCAGAACCCCGCCGAAGCCGAGCAGAACCCCGCCGATAGTCAGTAGTGCAGCTCGGGTGCGATGAATAGCCATGGAGAGAAGCAGTGTCCAGATAGGCGTCATGGCATTGATCACGGCGGCAATGTTGCTGGGCACGGTGCGCTCGCCCCAGGCAAAGAAGGTGAAGGGCATGGCGTTATTGAGCAGGGCGACGGCTAACAGCCACGGCAGCAAACGGCGCGGCGGCAGCTGATTACCGCCGAGGCTCAGGACAGTCCACAACAGGGCCGCTCCCAACGAACACCGCAGGAGCGCGACCCAGAGTGGCGGAAAGCTGTCGCCGGCAATGCGGATCATGAGGAATGAGACTCCCCACACCGCGGAAAGCAGAAGTATCTGAAGGACGGATTTCGTCTTCATTCCTTAACCATGACCGCAGGGATGTATCGCGTCCAATCAATAGATATGATTCGATGAATCGAAATCGATGATGGCCGGGGGGCTGTCATCGTTGCAGAACTTGACCGGTGGACTTATCCAGGATGTACGGCCGCGCATCCGGATGCGCAAAGTCGAACATCGCGTTGATGGTCCCCGCGATGGCGTCGAACGATCCGCCGCCCACGCGCTCTCCGTTGAGCCAATTGTCTTCGATGAAGCGCAAGACGGAAGTCTGATCCGTCAGGCTATGGTCAACGTAGTTGCGGCGTGCATAGGGAGAGATGACCAGCAGCGGCAGGCGCGGACCATATCCGCATCGGCCCTGCGCGTGGTCGACAGCGGGGCCGGGCAGCCCGGTGGCTCCATCGCCGCATTGGCCCGGTCCGGTTAGCCCATCCGCTTTGCTGGTCGACTGGTTCACGATCGGCCCCATCTGGTGGTCGTACCAGCCATCCGAGTCGTCGTAGGCCACAATCACCGCGGTGTTCTTCCACTCCGCTTGGCGCTCAAGGAAGTTGATCACCGTAACCACCCATGTCTGCTCATCCAGCGGATCAGAATAGCCGGCGTGCGCATCCTGGTAGGCCGGGGCCTTGACGAAGCTAACCCCGGGAAAATTGCCCGCGCGGACCGCGGCGAAGAAATCGTCCGTATCGTACTGGTGATTTGCGCCATCTCCTTCTTTGCCGATCATCTGCACCGAAGAGGGCCGGGGTGGAGCAGATTAGCTGTGGGCGTGTAGTACTGAAAGGGCTCGTGATGCGGAATGTAATCCGCGGACAATACCTGGGTGACCTGTGACAGCGTGCTGCGCTGGCAGGCGGTGCTTCCGTTGGGATTTGTTTTGGTTAAATCGAAGCCGGCTTCGAACCAGCCCCAGGTTACGTGCCGTTTGCTCAGCATCTGGCCGATGTTGTTTCCGGTGTAGTGCAATTGCCCCCATGTGGTGCTCGAGCACTTGTCCCCGATGGGATCCCCATCATTGACCTCGGTAAAGGTGCCGTTTCCACCATCGACCAAAAAACTTGCCGCGTTAATCTGGTCGGTCACGCCGTTCGTCTGACCGGAGATCAGCTCGATAGCCCCCTGGGTCGATTGTCCAAAGGTCGATGCGTACGAGTTGTCGTTTAAGGCATAGCGTTGCGCGTAGTTCCACAACGCCGTCACTGTATTCCCGTCGAAGTAGGCCATCACCAATCCCTTGGTCTGGTGTACATATTCTGGTGGCGCGCCCACCAGGCTTTCCGGATGCAGTTTCTGGGTTGCGAGCGCGGGCAGGCCGGTAAACTGCGGGAACGAATCCATCAGGCCGCTATGGAAGGCTAGCTGCTCTTCGGTGTATCCGTGATTCTGGTCGGCGGTGGCCGCCTGCGTGGGGCCCAGGCGAAAGGGATTCACAGCGTAACTCTGATTCACTCTAACATTCAGAAAATTCGGGTTGCGCTCGAGCAGCAGTGGGGTCAAGCCATTCACCCGGGGCGTTCCCGCGAGCGCCTTGAATGGCGTCTCTTGGGGAGGGTTGCGCGCATTGGGATAGGTTGCGAAGTAGTGATCGAAGGAGACATTCTCGTCAAAGATCACCACCAGATGCTTGATTGGAGTCGCTGTCGGGCTGCTCACATTGCCGGCAGCCTTCTGTTGTGCGAGGTCCGCCCTCCAACCGGCGACCAATGTCGCAGCCAGGCAGGCGATTGCAGCTCTCCTCATATGCTTTCCTTCACGCCTTTCTGCAACCCCCACATTAGCACGTGGATTGGAGCACCCCAGCCAGGGCTTGAAGAAGCCGCGCGAGAACTTCACCTACGAACTCAGCCCATCGGTGAATCTTCCTTCGAGATCCTTTCATCGTTTGAACCGTACGTTCAACTTCGGCTACGATATTCGTAGAGTCATGGCAATAGGAATCGCGGTCGCCGCTTCATAACCGGATTGATATGCAGGGCGCAATGACAGAGGAGAATCCGCAGCCCGGGATGGATGCCTACAAGTTCATCCTGGAGAACTTGGACAGCGTACCGCATCTGGAAGCCCTCATGTTGCTGTGGAACAGCCGGCCTGTCCGATGGACCTGCGAAGAACTCGCTTCTCGGCTCTATATCTCTCCCGAGACGGTCAATGGTCTGGTCAGAGACCTCGTTGGGCTGCGACTCGTCACGGAGTCGCGCGACTCCGGTCCGAAATACTCCTATTTCCCGCAATCTGAAGATCAGGACAACATGATGCTGCTGGTCGACGCCGCCCACCGGCGCGACCTGATTCGAATTTCGACCATGATACATTCGAAAACGCTCTCCCCCGTACACGAATTCGCCCGTGCATTCCGCATTAAAAAGGAGCGGGAATAATGGCATCTGCCTTGTACGTCATTACCTGCATGACGACGCTGCTTTGTGCCATCCTGCTGCTACGGGCTTATTGCAAAGTCTGGAAGAGATTACTGCTCTGGAGCGGGCTGTGTTTCGTCGGACTTACCCTTTCCAACCTTCTTGTGATCGCTGACCTCGTCCTGTTCCCGAAGGTGGACCTTTTTAGTTACCGCCTCGTCTCGACCGCAATCAGCATGGCGCTATTGCTCTACGGGCTCATTTGGGAGAGCCAATGAGCCCAATCGCAAATCCATTGTTTGATTCCTTCCTGCTCGGCTTCATTGCAGCCTGTTCTTTTGTTGCAGCATTGTTTTTCCTCCGATTCTGGAAATCCACCCAGGATTTGTTGTTCATCGCTTTTGCAGTGTTCTTCCTAATCCAAGGAGCCTTCAACATTGTTATTGTGAGTCTCCCCCATCCAAACGAGGGCAGTCTTTGGTTGTTTCTGCTGCGTTTGTTGTCGGTTCTCGCAGTGCTCGGAGCCATCATCTGGAAAAACTCTGGCGATCATTGATCCATACCGGGGGCTAGCACTTTGGAACTCTTGGACGCGCACAGGAAGTTCTTTGCGGAGTTGATGACTGCGATTGCGGGCGTACCTCATAGTCCACTCACCGCTGCCTTTGCTTCGACTCCCCGCGAGCGATACCTCGGCCCGGGGCCCTGGAAGGTATACCACGGGAATGGATACACGCAAACTCCCACCGCTGATCCGACGTTGCTTTATCAAGACATCGTCGTCGCGCTCGACGAAGAGCAAGGGATCAACAATGGCCAGCCGTCGCTGCACACACGCTGTCTTGCCGCTCTCGACGTGAGAGAAGGGGAAATCGTCACCCATATCGGGGCTGGCGTCGGCTATTACACAGCTGTCCTGGCAACGTTGACTTCCGCCTCAGGTAAGGTCTTTGCTTATGAAATCGGAGAGAAGCTGGCGCAAAGGGCAGCTGGCAACCTCGCACATTTCGCGCATGTGAACGTCGTTCCGCGCTCAGGCGCGGAAGGCAGAATTCCGGACAGCGATGCCATTTATGTTACCGCCGCGGCAACTGCACCATTGGATCTCTGGATCGACGCCCTACGCCCGTCGGGTCGGCTGCTCTTTCCTCTCACGCCTAACGGTTCCGGAGGAAAACTCGGGCTGGGAAACATGCTGCTGGTGACACGGGTTGCAGAAGAACAGTTCGATGCACGATTCGTTTGCCCAGCGATGTTTATCCCGTGCATCGGAGGGCGCGATGAGGAGACTGCGAAGAAGCTGGCCGAAGCTTTCCGCAGCGGGCGTACCAATATGGTGCGTTCGCTCCGGCGGAGAACAACGCCGGACGAAACCTGCTGGTGTTCCGGGAACGGGTGGTGGCTCTCCACTGCTGAAGGCCCAAGGACGCGCCATGCGCCCAGCCCGAAGAGTTGAAGTTACCAAAATCCTGCTTCGCGGGCACCTCTACGGCCACTAATTCTCCGAAGGCCGCTCGACGTGGTCGCGCTGGACATGGGCTCCCCGCCGGCATTCTGATGGGAATGCTGAAGACAGCGACGCGCACGGCCCTGCTGGATGCGGAGGGACGCGAGCCGCATCGGACTCTGCCGATATTGCTGGATCGGCTGAACAGGGTGCTCCCGGAGGTGAAAGAGCCGCACATGTATGCGACGTTCACCCGCTTCCGGCTAGGAGCGGACGGCAGCGTGTTCTATGCGCTGGCAGCAAGCCCACCGATTCTGCAGTGGCATGCGAGCGGAGGGACCTTGTCGCACACCGAGGAGGGCCAGTTCCCACTCGGGCTGCTGCCGGTTTCCAGCTTTGACGGGCAGAGTCTGGAAGTTGCGCCGGGCGATCTGCTCGTGGTTGCAACGGACGGGATTCTGGAAGTGTGCAACAAACCCCAGGAAGAATTTGGTGTGGAACGACTGAAGCAAGCGATCGCGGCGAACGCCAAGGAGCCTTTACCGGAGCTGGCGGCAAGGATTCTTGCGGCGGCGCGTGGGTTTGGAAACCAGTTAGCCCGGATTTCTCCTGCTTCATGACGGGGGCACTCGCCACTATGCTTCATCGTCGCAAGATGGTTCGCCTCTCCGCACTCGAACACGCTGAATTCGCCCGTGCAGGTCGCGACACTCGCAAGCTTGACGGCTCTCCAAGGTGTGCGCCACCTGCGGCCCACGCACCGGCCGCACCGCCGATGTCATCGTTTTCGCCGGAGGATCGGCGGGTTTCGCCTGGGCCGCTCCACACAGGAGCTTACCCAGTACGAACAAGATGCTCATCTGGCCTAATCTCTCATTACATAACAATCTATCCTTTGTTCCGCCCCGCTGCTTACTCCGCCGTCAACTTCAGCAGGACACTCGCGTGTGGCCGCAACACCACCGCCACCGCATCGCTGCTTCCCAGCTCCTTATGCATCCAAAGATCGCGCTCGCTCACCTTTGGCGCACTGACGCCAATCGATTTCCAGGGAAGATGAACGTCCTTCTCCGTATCCCCAACATTGGAGACAGTCAAATACTTTGACCGCGAACCAGGAACGTCAGCGACCCAGACGATCGTATCTCCCTCACGATAAACCTGGCGGCCGTTATCGCTATGCTGGTTCACTTTCAGCACTTCCGGATTGGTTAAAAGCCCAATTGTAAAAGCATCGCTCGAAGGGATATCCCCGCCGAACATCAGCGGTGACCGGAAGATCGCCCACATAGACATAAGTGTGTATTGCTCATCGTGGGTAAGCAGGCTCGCGCGGTCATTGCCACGTTCGGCGCGAATACCGATGTGGCCCAAGGGCAGCATATCCGCATCGGGCCATCCGCCGGGGTGCGCCTTGCCCTCCCACGCCTTCATCAAATCGAACTGATTCTTGATATCGATCCACCGGTCCCAAAAGTCATTGGAGATCCGCCACATTTGGGCATGGGTTCTGAGATCTTCGTATTCATCGACCGGGGCCGGGCCCGGAGAAAGGCTCAGCACGATCGGTCGCTCGGTCTTCTTGAGCGCCAGGCTCAGCGCGTGGATCTCCGGCTTCCGATACGGCCGGCTCATGTCGTCCGCCTTCACAAAGTCCACTCCCCACGATGCATAAAGCTGCGCGATGGAGTCGTAGTAGGCCTGGGCACCAGGCTTCGACATATCCACGCCGTAGGTATCTTCCATGCCCGCCCATTTGCACACGTTGACCTTATCGGCGACATCGGCCGCGTGGTAAGGCGTGCCCTTGATTGGTAGATTTTTGTCGACTGCCTCGCGAGGGATACCGCGCATGATGTGGATACCGAATTTAAGACCCTTGCTGTGGACGTAGTCA
This sequence comes from uncultured Acidobacteriaceae bacterium, assembly GCA_963746595.1. Classification (GTDB taxonomy): domain Bacteria; phylum Acidobacteriota; class Terriglobia; order Terriglobales; family Acidobacteriaceae; genus PALSA-350. Next base: position 572,817 of record CAVVBS010000015.1, on the reverse strand, counting down.
GCGAGCGGCCTGAAGCCCGCGCCATCGGCCGCCGAGGGAAAGCGATTGGGGGACGGAACAAAACGGCCATACCGATCAATGGTGACGGCGCCGCGCGGAATGTATCCGTGCGAACGCGCGTTGGACTGGAACCACTCGATATCCACTACGACATACTGCCATCCGAACTGCGCCAGCTTCGCGGCCATGGCATCCGCATTGGCCTTGACTTCATTCTCCTTGACCGTAGGCCCAAACGAATCCCAGCTATTCCAACCCATGGGCGGAGTAGGCGTCAGTATTGCTGGGTTCGGTGCGGCGACCGCGGCGCAAGAGCCGAGCGCGGCGACAAAGGAGAAAAGCATACGAAAAAACGGTTTCATTCAACTATTCCTTTCGACAATTCATTTCTGCACGGGCGCCACCTTAAGCCTCCACAAACACGAAGCGATACTGCTGTCCTCGGCTGACCGCAAGCGAAAAGGTCTCCGGGCTCGTACCCGGAGTAACCTGTTGCACGACCCCCTCGCCATTCAGCATGCTCTTCACTTTTTGCCCCCGCGGCATTCGAAAAGGATGCTCCCCGCTCTGCAGCGCAAACACCTCCGCCGAGACAATGCGTCCCCTCACTCCACACGACATCCACTTCGAGACCGCCACGTGCCCGCAGTCCTTGCACCGAACCCGCGGCCCAGTCCTTAGGCAGCGCCGGTAGCAGGGAAATTTCGTTGTCATGGCTCTGCAGCAACAACTCCGCCATGCCCGCCGTCGTGCCGAAATTGCCGTCAATCTGGAATATGCTTCCATTCCGTGCTGGGTACGCATCAAACAAATTGACACCAGTGCTGTGCTCAATCAGCAATTTGAGCGAATGCCATGCCATATCGCCGTCCAGCAGCCGGGCCCACAGTCCGATCGCCCAGGGGCGGCTCCATCCGGTATAAGCGCCGCCGTTGGCCAGGCGCCGCTCGAGCGACACCCTTGACGCCTTCCAAAACTCTGGATTGTGCCGCGACGTAAACTCCCACCCCGGGTAGACCGGGTAAAGCTGAGACATGTGCCGCTGCCCAGGTTGGTTCTCCTCAAAGTCCACCGACCACTCCTGCAGTTTGCCCATACCGCCCTATCTGGTACGGAGGCAGCCGCTTCATGGCCGCTGTCAACGTCTCTGCGAACTCATGGTCTACGCCAAGGATCTCCGAGGCCGCCGCAACGTTGGAAAACAGTTCATGGATCAGTGCGAGGTCGAGTGTGCAACCCGTGCTTGCATTCGCAGCCTTCCCATCCGGGGCGAAAAAGCTGTTTTCTGTCGAGAACGAGGGGGCTGTTGTCAAATGGCCCTGGTGGTCTGCTACCAGCCAGCTCAGACAGAACTCCGCCGAGCCTTTCATCACCGGGTACGCTGTCTCACGCAGATACTCTTTGTCTCCGGTGAACCGATAGTGCTCCCACAGATGCTGGCACAACCACGGCCCGCTCATGCTGAAGTTGGCCCAGGTTGGATCGGCAAATAGCATGCCCATGCCTACCGGCGCAGACTGCCTCCAAAGATCGATGTTGTGATGCGAAACCCATCCCTTGGCTCCGTAGTTCACCCGCGCCGTGACCGCGCCATTCTTGCTCAGATCGGTCACCATCGCGAACAACGGCTGATGGCATTCTGAAAGGTTCGTCGTCTCTACCGGCCAATAATTCATCTGCACGTTTATGTTCGACGTCCAGTTTGAACTCCACGGAGGATGCAGTTCTGCGTTCCAGATACCCTGCAGATTTGCCGGCTGCGTAGCCGGACGGGAGCTGGTAATCAGCAAGTAGCGCCCCAGGTTGAAATAGAGGGCCAGCAGAGACGGATCAGGATTAACGGCTATGGCCGCCACGCATCGACTCGCACATTTGGTCCATGCTTCTTTCAGACCCCGCCTCGCGGCGGTAGCCTTGCATCATCACTAGCCCTTCACCTCCATCGGGTTGGGCAGAGGACTTTCACCTCCAAACTGCTGAGCATGCCCAGCACACAACGAAGCGCGTAACACGCGACGGCTTCTATCGTTTCGCGACCCAGATTAGCAGAGAAAAAATGATGATGGGAATCAGTGCGAGACCAACGTAGAGCATGGCGGTCCTCTGCCAGTGTTCGTGGCGATTTCTCCAGTTGGTAATCTCTTCGCGGTCGGCGATGCCGACCTCTTCAGGATGGAGGAGATCCTGGGCAAACTCGCGGGCGGTGGGATAGCGGTTCTGGGGTTCGCGCTCCATCGCTCGATAGATAATCTCCTGCAGCTCGGGTGAGATTTCGGGGTTGAGCTCGCGAGGCGGGACGGGATTTTCGAGCAGCCGCTCGTTCATGATCGCGAAGGGATTGGGCCCGTCGAACGGGCATTTACCGGTAAGCATCTCGTAAAGCATCACGCCGACAGAGTAGATATCGGAACGCTGGTCGCCGCGCTTCCCCTTGACCTGTTCGGGCGAGATGTAATTGGGCGTTCCCATGACCTGGGTGAGTCTGGCGAAGGTGAGCCTGCGTGCGCCTTCCTGACCGGCGAGACCGAAGTCGATCAGCTTGATGGCGTCGCCGGGCCCGACCATGATATTTTCCGGCTTGAGATCGCGGTGGATGACGCCGTGGTGGTGGATGTAGTCGAGGGCCCTCAGGATTTCGCCGGTGATGTGTGCGGCGCGTTCGGATGAGAGTTTGGTTTCTCCGGAGAGAATGCTGCGGAGCAGGCGGCCGTCGACCCACTCCATCACCATGTAAACGCGGCTGGGCTCGTCGTCGGGAGCGGGCGTGACGACCTTCATCACGCCGGGATGGTCGAGCTTCTGGCCGATGTCGGCTTCGCGCCTGAAGCGGTCGTAGAAGAGCGGGTCGGTTTCCATCTCGGGATGGGGGACCTTGATGGCGAAGGTCCGACCATCCCTCAGGTCTGTTGCCTTGAAAATGGATGCCATGCCGCTGCGGGCGATGAGTTCATCGAGGCGGTAATGATCGAGTTGGTCGCCGACGTGGAGTTCGTTCATTCCTGACGCGCCTTGGAGAGCTTATACAGTCTTCCGCGATACATGCCCACGCTTTCGACGGACTTGATTCGAATGATTTGGATAGTGACATTATCACTGCCGTCCCGGGCGTTCGCAAGGGAAACCATCCGCGCTGCAGCCGCCTTGAGATCATGCTTCGGGCCCACTGAGGCGGCAATATCTCTGGGAGTCACCGAGCGGTAGAGGCCATCGGTGCAAAGGAGCAGAACATCGCCGGCGGTGAGCAGGTGCTCGCTAGTGTCAACATTGACGGCAATCTCGCTGCCGAGTGAGCGGCTTAGCAGATTGGTCGTCATGGCGGAGGCCGCCTGGCGCGAAGTAAGGATGCCGAGTCGCCGTTGTTCGCTGGCGACGGTGTGGTCGCGCGTGAGTTGGCTCACCTCGCCGCGGCGGACCAGGTAGCAGCGCGAGTCGCCGACATGCGCGACGGTTGCGCAGTCGTACCGGATCGCGCATGCCACAATGGTCGTTGCGATGGAACCGGCGCGGCGACCTTGCTCGACGAGGTCGGCAGCGGCCTCGAAGACACGCTGGTTAGCGGTCTGAATGATGCGCGGCAAAGCGAGGGTTAGCGACTCAGTAATAGAAACCGACGGAAGGCGGTGGAGGATGGTTTCGATGGCGAGCTGCGAAGCGATCTCGCCGCCGGCCTGGCCGCCGACTCCGTCAGCGAGGGCGAAACACCAGCCGCGCGACTGGGCCGCCTCCGGAGTCGCGGGGGCAAAGTGGCCGCAACAATCCTCGTTGCGTTCGCGGGTTGGGCCGGTGTCGGAAAGCTCGGCGAATTCGAGGTCCAGCATCAGTCGATTTTAAGCAAAGGCTTCATGGGAAGCTCAGACGCTGGTGTTGGTCACCCGCTCCTGAATGAGAGTGCTACGCCACGACTTCTTGCTCTACAAAAAGTAGATGACTCCATGTATACCCCAGACGGCGGCGATGTCAAGCGCCAGCAGCGGCTCCGCAATTTGTTTGACGGGCATTTAAAAGTTCTAACGGCTGCGACAGATGCTATTTGTCTACCGTATTTTCGAGCCGCAAACGGGTACGAACCCAGCGCTTGTGTTCAAATTAAAACACATAGTTATGAAAGTTTTCAGCCTGTTCCTTTTGGTAGCGGGGTGGCTCCTGGTGGTCGCGGCAATCGCCTTGCTGAAGTCGGGGTTAGTGCCGGTCTTCGCAGTAGCCGGACTCGCGGTTGAACTGCTGGGGCTCGGTCTGCTGGCGCGGGCGAATACGGTTTCTCCGCCTGCTGCAATCTTCTCTGGACGGGAACGCCCATATTGACTCCTATCGGAACAGGTATGTCGAGCGGGCTTTTGATCGACGAGGGCGCCGTTCTCTGCCTTGGTTGCGTTCTGCTGGTGCCGCTTGCGATTGCGGGGCTCACGCTCATGAATGCCGGCTTGGGACGGTCGCGTAATGCGGCTCACCAGATATTGACCTCCCTCTGCGTCGTCTCAGCGGCGGTAGCGGCATTCTTTGTCTGTGGATTCGCGTTCCAGGGCGCGCCGGGTTCGACCCACTACTGGTTTGAAGCGGCCCGGAAGGAGTGGAACTGGATTGGGGCCGGCCGCTTCTTCTTGCGGGACATCGCCTTCGATGGATCGTCGCGCTCGTTGATCGCGCTCTTTCAGATATTTTGCGTCGCCTTGGCGGCAGTGATTCCGGTTGGGGCTTGCGGGGGCCGTTGGAAAATGAGCGCCAGCGCGATCTCGACAGCGCTGCTGGCGGGTTGGACTTATCCGCTGTTTGCGCACTGGGTTTGGGGCGGTGGATGGCTGGCCCAGCTGGGTGCGAACTTCTCCCTGGGGAACGGCTTTATCGACAATGGCGGTTCGACGGTCATCTCCGGAGTTGGTGGAGCGACCGGACTGTGTGTGGCTTGGATTCTCGGACCGCGACGAGCGAAGTATAGTGCGGAAGGTGTTCCTGCAGCGATCCCGGGCCACGACATGGTGATGGTGGGGCTGGGCTGCATGCTGACCACGATTGGGTGGCTGGCGTTGAACGCGGCAGGTGCTTTACTCTTTGGCAACATTGCGGCCGGTGCGGTGGTGCTGGTAGGGCTGAATACCGTGCTGAGCGCTGCTTTCGCGACGCTGGCCGCGGTGTTCTTCACCCGGCTGCGCTTTGGCAAGCCTGACGCCTCCCTGAGCATGAACGGCCTCGTTGGCGGGCTGGTCGCAAGCAGCGCAGGATGTGCTTCGCTGACCCCCGCGACTGCAGCGATCACCGGATTCATTGCCGGGGCGTTGGTGACGTATTCGGTTGAGTTTCTTGAGGTGCGTTTGCGCGTAGACGACCCCGGTGGAGCGATCTCGATGCATCTCGTTTGCGGAGTCTGGGGCGCGGCGGCTGTTGCAATCTTTGCCTCCAACGTTTCGGGACAGTGGCTGTCGCAACTGGCGGGAATCGCTACGCTGCTGGGATTTGTGCTGCCACTCAGCTATGGAATCAACTGGGCCATCGATCGAGTGCGACCGATGCGGGTACGGCCCGAGGCGGAACGCCGAGGGCTGGATATCCATGAGCTGGGTGCCGGGGCCTATCCGGAGTTTATCACCCACGGGGAGGACTTCCTGACCGGATAGGCACTGGATTCGCCGACGTTACAACGATCCCGCGCTTGTTCAAGAATGTCCTTGAGCGTTGCTCCCCACACTTCAGGATTGCGATTCCGCGCGTGCTGCGAGCAGAGCCAATGGTCTCTTGCAGCTCTTCGACAATCCGGGCGCCTTCCGCCTTGGTGTTCGCGAAATGAGCCTCCACGTCGCCGACGAAGACGGTCAGGCTCTGCATTGGCACCACCAAGAATCAATCGCTCTTTTCGCGGTTTCCCGCGGATGCGAGCCATGCTCGCGCCTAGAACCAGTTCCAGAGGTACTGGTTGTAGATCTCGTGGTGGTACTGGACCTCTGGCGTCTTGACGAAGGTGCCGAGTAGCCTGGGGCAGCGGTCGGCGGCAGCCTGCTTCAGATCGGCAAATCTCCCCTTGACGTCCTCGCCCATAATCGTCGAAATCCACTTCGAGTCGCGGAAGTCTTCGATCGCAGTGTAGATGTTGTCGGGCAGATAGCGGCTGGCCTGACGGAGGTTCGCGATCTTCGAGATGTCTCCGTCGAGACCGGTCTTGAACAAGGAATAGAGGACGAGGTACGGGTTGGCATCGGGGCCCACCGAACGTACCTCAACCCTCATGCTCTTTGCGTTGCCGATGGGTACGCGAACCATTGAACCTCGATCGGTTGCTGAGGCCTTGATCTGGTTTGGGGCCTCGAAGTGTGGATCGAGACGCCGGTAGGCGTTCACGCTTGAGTTCAACGGCAAGCAAAGATCGCTGCCGCGGGTGAGGATGCGGTCGATGAAATCCCACCCAGCCTTGCTCAGATTCTCCTTGCCCTTTTCGTCCCAGAAGAGGTTTTTGCCCTTCTTGGTGATCGACATGTTGGTGTGCATTCCGCTGCCGTTGACGCCGACGACGGGCTTGGGCAAGAAGGACGCCGTCATGCCCAGGGTGGTCGCGATCTGGCGGCAGAGCAGCTTGTAGAGTTGGATCTGGTCGGCGGCCGCGACAACTTCGCCATAGCTGTAGTTGATTTCAAACTGCGACGGCGCAACTTCGGGGTGGTCTTTCTCGTTCTCGAAGCCAAGCGCACGCTGTACTTCAGCAGCGGTGTCGATGAAGGTGCGCAACGGATCGCCGGGCAGAGAGTGGTAGTAGCCCCCGGTGTTGACGTAGTCGAACCTGCCGGTCTGGTGGAAATGACGCTCGGCGTCTTTGCCGGCGAAGAGGAAGCCTTCAATTTCATTGGCTGCGTTGAGAGTATAGCCCTTCTCGGCGTAGAGCGTGTCCGCATAATCCTTGAGCACGCTGCGCAGATCGCCGGCATAGGGGCCGCCCTGCTTGTCGATGACCTGGCCGAAAACGAAAATCTTTCCCGAGCCGAGAACGTCCGCCGGTACCCAATAGAAGGCGCTCCAGTCGATGCCGAGGCGAAGATCGCTTTCTTTCTGCGCGGTGAAGCCGCGAATCGACGAGCCGTCGAAGGTCAGGTTGTCAAAGCTCTTGACCAGAAACTTCTTGTCGTAATCGAGCATGTGCAGGCGGCCCTCGAGGTCGCTGAAGAGCACCGTGACGGCCTTGATGCGTTTCTCATCGGCGAGGTACTTGATGCGCTCTTCCTGGAGCTGGTGGGCGGCCACGCGGTTTTTGCGCTGGTCTTTGACAGCAAGGTTCTTCTCTTCGAGCTCCTCGTAGCTGAGTGCCAGGAAATTGCGAAGTTCGTTCGACATGCTTCTCCTAATGTGAGATAGACCAGAAACCGGCCCATCACTGGATTTGTTATTGGTGGCGACGTTCGTAGGGTAACTTGATCCGAACGTAGAGCAAATAGCTATTAGCAAAGATGATGATGCAAATAGAATTCCCTTATTAGATATCTGGTTCGCATTTCCCTCTACAGGCCGGAATTCCCGGGTTCGACGGCCTGGTCCACGGGCAGGTACGAAGAACGCAAGGAAACTACTGGTCGGTCTCGCATATCAACGACTGTATCGAGAGACTCACTTCCGTATCTCAAAGCTGCGGCTTCACCTTCCTCATCGATTGGGTGCAGCGCGAAGCGGTAGCCGACATATGGATCGGTAAGCAGGTATTTCGGACTGGAAGGGTCATCCTCGATCTTTTTTCGGAGTTGAAAGACAAAAGTCCGGAGATACTCGACCTGTTTCCGGTACTCGGTTCCCCTTACGGCGCCCAGAAGGCGCTGGTAGGTCACGGCACGGCCCGCGTGAAGCATCAGGAAGTGGAGAATCTCGTACTCTTTGCGAGTGACGTGGATTTGCCGGCCCGACTTGCTGACCAAACGCCGAACCGGGGAAAGCTGAATCTCCCCGATCCGCAAGGGCGCATCCTCCGGCCGCTCGGGGGTTTGTGCTCGGCGTACCGCAGCGCGCATGCGGGCAATGCATTCGCGAATGCTGAACGGTTTTGCGATGTAGTCGTCTGCGCCGCATTCGAAGGCTTGTACTTTCTGCTCCTCGGAATCCTGGACCGACAGCATTAGAATTGGCAGCCGGGGAGCCAAGGCCCGAAGGCGCAGGAGTGTCTTCATGCCTCCCATTCCAGGCATCTGTATATCCAGCAACACTACATCCAACGGATGTGCGCGCGCCAGATGCAAAGCCTCTTCTCCGCGCGACGCCTCCATGATCGTAAAGCCGAGCTCGCCTAGCGGCGTTCGCAGCGCGCACCGTATGCCAATTTCATCGTCGACGAGGAGAACGCGGATCGGAATATCTCTCATGGAGCCGGCTCCGCCCTCGGCGTGACGGGCAAAGAGGCGAAGAAAGTCGTTCCTCTGCTGGAATCGCTCGTGACCCATACGCGTCCTCCATGAGTCTGTGCGGCCCGCTTGGCGACGGACAGGCCTATTCCGGTGCCGGGAGCGCTTTGAGCAGAAAGTGAACAGCGAAAAAAACGATCGAAGACCTGTTCAAGATCGGCGGCCGGGATGACCGGTCCCAGGTTATGGACGAAAAAGACGATGTCCTCACGGCGCTCTTCCGCGCTGATTGTCACGGTCGAGCCCTCGGTCGAGTACTTTGCCGCATTGTCTAAGTATTGGGACAGTAAAGCGACCAACAGACTGCGGTCGCAACAAATCGAGATGCTGTCCATCGGTCTTGCGACATGAATGGAGAGGCAAGCCATCTGAGCGCGGAAGTCGGCCACCACTTCATCGATGAGATGTCCGACGGTGACCATTTCCATTCGCGGCGCCAAGTCGCGGGCATCGAGTTGCGCGGTCTTCAACAAGCGGGTCGATAACTCGTTCAGCAGGATCGCCTGCTCATCGATCAGAGTTACCAGTCTGGCCTGCGCCGGCGTCAAGGCGCCCATGGCGCCTAGTCCAGAGCTGGCCGCCATGATTGCAGTTAGGGGGCTCTTATAGGCATGGGCCAGACTGTCCAGAACGGTCGTCCGCAACTGCTCGGCGCGCCGGCCGCTTTCTGTGCGGCTCACGTTGGCGTGGGAGTGGAAGCGGTCGAGATTGATCGACACGATGTGGGCGATGGCGCTGCTCGCCACCCGGCTAATGGGGCCGCGCAACAGCATGGCTCCAATGGGGAGATTGCCGATACGCAGGACGCGTTGGCGAACGCCGGTGTCCGGAACGTCAGAGACTGCCTCGAAGAAATGGATATTCCACAACTGGTTTTCCAGGTCTGGGTTCGTCGACCAATCGCCTGCCTGGTACACCCTGTGTAAATCGGCATCCAACAGCGCGACCGCGCGAAGTTTGAAGACGGATCGAACCAGCAACGCCATCTGAGGTCCCGGCTCGCGGTCCAAATTGATTTGCGTGGCAAGCCGGGTGAATTCGCAAAATCGTTCTGCTATGACGCCCCAGCCATGAGCCGGGCGAGCCGCACGCGGCCCGCCCGACAATGCGCGATTCAACTTCAGAGCGTCTGTCATTGAATCGGAACGAAACGGGAGACGAGGCACGAAAACAGATGATCGGGGGCGATGCGCTCGGACGACGAATGGCGCAACATGATATTTGGGTTCGCTATCCAGCTTTCCGAACCCCGGAGACGGTAGAGGCAGAGCAAATATGAAATGAAATCCGAGAGACTCTCGACTCCCAATAGGTGCTCCTTCTCCAGTTTAGTTTTGCGGTCATGCCATGTCGGAACTATCGCGGGCAGTTTCCTACCCGGACGCCGGTCCCATTGAAAACGTTTGGAGACTCGGAGAGTCTCAGCCGGATGAATCAGAGCCGCTGCAACGGAGGAATTGTTACCACAGTTACCCCAACGATTGCATAACGTCAGTTCAAATTCAACATATTTTTTTTTCTTACGGTGCTTAATTGCCCGACTGCAAGAATAAATTCCTCCAATGCGCCAATTCCTTATGAATTCCTCATGAGTATTTTGGCTTTCTGTATTCAACCATTGCTATGCGCAATCCACTACTAAATCCTGGGAGATGCCCAAAAGTTCGGCTGTCCCATAACGAGCGCGCCGTTTTTCGGACAGATGAGGTCATTTGATTCTTATTGTTACCCCGCTTCCAAAGGAGAACGCCAATGAAGCTCAAACCTCTAGCGCATGCCATCCTGGGCGCTTTTGTCTATTGCGCCATTTCTACTGCTGTGCAAGCTCAAACCAGTCCAGCTTCAGCTCCGGCTCCCACGCAGCCACCAGCCGAAACTCCAGCGCAAACGCCAACCACCGCCCCGGCCGCGGCTCCGGCGCCAGCCGCACAGCCCGTCTGGAGCGTAGGATGGCTCGACCTCAGCGGTTATATCGATGGCTACTACAGCTACAACAACAATCGCCCCAGCCAGACTGCCAACGGCCAAGTCAACGACTTGTATAACTTCAACGACAAGACGGACCAGTTCAATCTGAGCGCGGCCAAGCTGACCCTGAACCACGACCCCGATCCATTTGGCGTTCACCTCGACATCCTCTTCGGACGAACCAACGCACTTATACACAGCGCCTCTGACAGTTCCACAGACAACTATCTTGAGCAGGCTTACGTCAGCTTCAAGCCCCCCAGCCCTAAATCGCACGGCCTGGAACTCGACTTTGGACAGTTCGTCACCTCCGCCGGGGCGGAAGTCATCGAGGCCAAAGACGACTGGAACTATTCCCGCTCCCTGCTCTTTGCCTGGGCGATCCCGTACTACCACTTCGGAATACGGAGCACTTTGCCGGTGACCAAGACCTGGACGGCCGGCGTGCAGCTGGTCAACGGCTGGAACAACGTCAACAACAACAATGGCGGCGTCACAGTCGGGCTGACCAGCCTTTTGACGAAGCCAAAATATACCTGGGCCCTGAACTACTACACCGGGCCGGAAAACTTCAACACTCAGCAGGGCTACCGCAATCTTATCGACACCACAATCACCCTGACTCCAACGCCGAAGCTCAGCGCCTATCTCAATTATGATTATGGGCAAAACCACAGTAATGCGCAGACCGACATCATCGACGACGCGCCGGTCTTCACCCCGGAAGCGTCGCCCCATTGGCAGGGTGTCGCCTTGGCTTTGCGCGGTCAGATTACTGCGAAGCAAGCCCTGGCCGGCCGCTTCGAGTACTACGACGATAATCAGGGTTACGAAACCGGGGCCGCTCAAGCCTTGAAGGAGTTCACGGGAACGTATGAGTACAAATGGCTCGAGGGAGTTCTCACTCGGGTGGAATATCGCTATGACTGGTCGACTGCGAACTACTTCCATAAAGGAAACACGGAGTTGGTGTCTGGGCAAAGTACCCTCACAGCTTCGATCATCGCGTTCTTCGGGCCGAAGCGATAGGGCATTTTTTCATCCGGGACGGGCCGAAGCAGAGCCAGCCCGTGCCGGACGGTAGTCGGTGTGAACGAGATTTTCCAGGCAATTGCTTCGATGCTCCGGGTCGAGTGGAAGGACTGAAGTCTGGCGGTGTGGTCGATCGATACCACAAACCATTTGCTGTCTTGTAAATGGGCTATTATTTGTTATTCCAAAGTAAAACGACCAACAGGAGATCTGTCATGAGCACCAAAGCTCTGCTACTCGAACTTCTTGTCTCCGGATTCTTCGCAGTCGCCTGCTTCAAAGCGCGAAAGATAGATATCGGCAAGACCGCTCGCGCGCCGCGAGATATGCTGCGGCTTACCGACCGGCTGGAGCGGCTTTCTCTCTCCCGCTGGCAATGGTTTTCGATGGTGCTCTTACTTCTCATTGTTCGTCTTCAGACGGGCTTGCCAATGGTGGTCGAGCTCACCGCCGCCTTGCAGTTTATTGTTTTCCTGGCTCTTCCTACCATGAAACCAGAACAAGTGAAGCCGCCCATTGACGGTCGAAGCGGACGGGAGAAACTCCCGAACGCGTTCCATCCAAAGCTCGTCGGCAGAGGAAAAGCCTGAACAATCGGACTGCGTCCTAAGCAATAACGGCATCGTTCTTGGTATCGCTGTAGATCGGTTCGCCATTTCTCGTGAGTGATGAAGACCTAACAAGTTAACTAATAGTTCGAAGGAGGCAACGACATGGCAGCAAACAAACAACAGGGCAGAGGGTTCGGACTGTTCCTTGTGGGATTGACAGTGGCGTGCGCCGGTCTCGCGGGCTTCTCCGGAAGTCTCGGGAAAGCAGCGTTTTTGATCGGCGTCATTCTATTGGCAGTTTCTCTCGTGCAGTTCTTCAAGATGAAGCCGCTTGAGGGGAAAGTGGCGCTCGGTTCCCAGCCGGCAGCTATGAAGCTGGTCGGCGTCGGCGTCGTTGTCGCCGGGTGGCTGGTTGTCCTATTTGGACTTCACCTCACGTCGAGCGTCGCGGGCAGAATGGTCGGGGCCATCGTGGGTCTTATTATCTCGCTTGTCGGCGTGGTCTTTATGGTGCCGGCAGCGTGCAACAAGAACGCAATCTGGAAGGCCTAACACATTTTTGGACACGGAGCATACTTGATGAAGACTGTACGAAGCACATTTCTCCTATGCCTCGCGCTGGCTCAGCCGCTCGGGAACACGGTTTACGCGCAGACGTCTGCCTCCGCGACGGAACTGAAAGTGGCGGCGGCCAAGGCGCCTTCCACGACGGACCTGCAGCAAGGCGATCCCGGCGGCGCCATCACCGGAACCATCAACGATGTGCCCGTCGCCGATCCAAAAGCCGGTCTGACGTTGGGCGACGTCGCCAACCAAGTCGGACAGAACAAGATCGGCATCAACTTTACGTGGACGCTGGTCGCCGGCTTTCTGGTGATGTTCATGCAGGCCGGCTTCGCCATGGTGGAAGCCGGACTGTGCCGCGTGAAGAATGCCAATCACACCTACATGATGAACTTCACTGTGTATGCATGCGGCCTCTTCGCGTACTGGTTGATCGGTTTCGCGATACAAATGGGCGGTGCAGCTGGCAACGGCAACCTGGGCGGCCTGCAGCCATTGATGACCGAACACGCGCAGACGATCTTCGGCAAGACCTGGGGCATCTTTGGCCAACAGGGGATGTTCCTTTCCGGCCACACATATGACGTGGGCGTGATGGTGATCTTCCTCTTCCAGATGGTCTTCATGGATACCGCCCTGACGATCGTGACCGGCGCAGCAGCCGAACGTTGGAAGTTCGTCACCTTCTGCGTCTCCTCGGTGCTGATGGGCGCATTCACTTATCCGATCTTCGCCAATTGGGCGTGGGGCGGCGGCTGGCTTTCGCAACTTGGCACGAACGTGGGCCTCGGGAAAGGCTACTGTGATTTTGCCGGGTCAGGCGTGGTCCACGCCGTCGGCGGACTTTCCGCTCTGGCGGTCGCGCTCATCATTGGGCCACGGATCGGAAAGTTCAATCGAGACGGTTCGAGCAACGCTATCATCGGCCACGATATTTCCGCGGTGCTCATCGGCTGCTTCATCCTGGCGTTCGGCTGGTTCGGATTCAACCCGGGCAGCACGCTCGGCGCATCCGGGGCCGGTTGCCTCCGCATCGGTTCGGTCGCAGTCAACACCATGCTCGCCGGCTGCACCGGCACTTTCGGGGCCATGTTGTTCATGTGGATAACGAAGGGGAAGCCGGACGCCTCGATGAGCGGTAACGGCCTGTTGGCCGGCCTGGTCGCGATTACCGCGCCGAGCGGATTTGTAAGCACTGTAGGCGCTGCGATTATCGGCGCGATCGCGGGGGTACTGGTCTGCTTCAGCGTGAGTTTTGTCGAGAACAGGATGAAAGTTGACGACCCGGTTGGCGCGATCTCAGTACACGGCACTTGCGGGCTGTGGGGCGTTCTTTCTGTGGGTTTGTTTGCCGACGGCAAGAGCAACTACGGCGGGGCCTGGAACGGAGTGACCGGTTCAGTCACCGGGTTGTTCTACGGAGACGCCAGTCAATTGGTCGCTCAACTGGTCGGAATCGCAACCTTAATCGGTTTCGTTTTCACCTTCAGCTTCATATTGAACTGGATCCTCGACCTGATTATGGGCCAGCGGGTTTCCGCCGAGACCGAAGTCGCCGGTCTTGATTTGCCAGAGATGGGCCAGCTCGGATATCCGGAGTTCGTCTTCAAGCCGGAGCCTGACTTTATCCTCGCCGCAAACCAGACGGCTCTGGCTTAACTTACTAATTGCGTTCTGCACGGCAGCAAGGCATGCTCTCGGCATGCCCTGCTGCCGTTTGAACCCATAAGAATCTACCGGAGTAGAAGACATGAAAACGGATTCCCTCACCCTTTCCCGTGTTGAACATGAGTTGTTTCTGGTTCCCGATCCTTCGCCTGTTGAACTCTCCTGCGTAGTTTCACCTTCTACGAGATTGCAGCTGTTGAGAATGTTTCGCGATCCCTACCTCCTGGAAAAAGAGGAGCGGGTCGAACTCGTTGAACAGCTCAGGGTAGCCGTATCGCTGGAGCCAGGGGTCCCCGAGTTACGCGTATTTCTGGGCATGGCTCTGTGCGTCAACTTCGACGGTCAGGCCGCGCTCACGGAACTTCGTGAGGCTGTAAGGCTCGATCCAGCCAGCTTCCTGGCCAGGCTCAAATTGGGAGAGCTTCTCATGCGCTTGCGCATTTGTACCGAGGCGGCGGAAGAGACCCGGGCAGCCGCCAAGCTGGCTTCGAACGCCGTCCAGTCCGAGCTTGCTCGCCGGCAAACCGCAACCATCCGAACCATGCTGCATGAGGGCGTGGAGCGTGGCGGAGCGGGAATACATATCAAAGTGTTGGGCCAAATAGGTCGTCTATTTTCCCGCGGAGAACGAAGCCAGTCTGCGGTTGTAGTCAATCCCAGGTGATTCATGCCTGAACTGCTGCAGCTTGCTTTGCTGATCGCGATTCTGCTGCCGGCAGGAAAGCTCGTAGCTTCGGTCTGCACCCGCTTCGGCATCCCGCCAATTATCGGCGAGTTGATGGTCGGCGTTGCCGTCGGCCCCGGTGGGTTGAATCTCTTTCACCTGGGTCTCTTTCATGACGGTCAGGCCACGACCGCGTTCACCCTGCTCGCACAAATGGGGGGTCTGGTCCTGATGTTCATGGCCGGCCTTGAAACCGACATTGATCGCATGCAGGAAGCAGGGGTCACTGCATTCCTGGTCGCGTTGTCCGGAGTTATCTGGCCATTCATACTCGGCACTGGGGCTGGCTATCTGCTGGGACTCCCCTGGAACGCCGCGCTTTTCATGGGGGGAGCGCTTACAGCAACGAGCGTCTCCATTTCCGCCCGAACGCTTATGGATGGCGGACACATGTCCACCCCGGAAGCGTCCGTTATCCTCGGCGCGGCGGTCATCGATGATGTCATGGGCCTCTTCGTCCTTGCGTTCCTTACTGCCACCGTCGGTACATCCGGTAGTCATTCGTTCGGCTTTGCAGCCATGGCTTCGAACTTCTTACAGGAGCACTCTGGGTTAGCGGCTCGTCACCCACTGACGGTGCAGATGACGCTCATAGCAGTGTCAGTTTCGCTCTTCTTTGTCTGTGGGTACACGGGGGCCAAGCGCTGGCTCGATCCGCTCATCCTTCAGATGCGTAAGCTTTCCGCCAACGAGGCCGTGACCAGTTGCGTACTGGCCCTGGTGCTCGCCTTTGCCATCGGGGCGGAGTGGCTGGGTAGCGTCGCCGGGATTACTGGCGCGTATCTGCTTGGTTATGTTTTTGCAGGCTCGAAATTCAAGGGAGACGTCGAGAGGACGTTCTACGCCCTGGGGCATGGGTTATTCATTCCCCTCTTCTTTCTGTCAATTGGATTAACCAGCAACTTTCGCGCGCTCGGCGGACACTGGCTGCTGCTGGCCGTAATGTTTTTCGTCGCAGTCATCACAAAGATGATCGGGTGCGGCATGGCAGCCATGGCCCGAGGTATGGGTTGGGTGCGCAGTCTTCGCATTGGCTGTGGCATGGTGTCGCGGGGAGAAGTGGGCTTGATTGTCGCCGCCATGGGCATCACCGCAAAGGTCTTCAACGAATCGGATGTGGCCGTCATGGTGACCGTTGTGTTGCTGACAACTCTGATCACTCCACTCGCACTTAAGGGAGCATTCCAGCTCAAGGCTGCCGGAGATGACGATGATGACGATGCTCTGGAATTGGATTCGTTCGTGGAGTCCACCACCCAGACGTCGCAGGCCGAAAATGCCGAAGGAGACGCCGGGAACGCCCTGTCGTCTACTCTCCACGAATTTGATACTCGTGCCCCGATTGTTTTTCCCTAAGTCAATTACTAACAAAGACCGTTCCAGGTCACCCATCCTCTCTAAATCGATGCCCACAACCCTAGTTAGACGATCAAACAATCCTCATCGTGCGTTGTTTGTGATTTGGGAATGAAGTACTCGCCATCAAGGAATTTAATAAGTGTCATTCGGAGTGGAGTGTAGTGATTGGATCGAGGCCCATGGCGCGCAGCGCCGGGATACAGCTGGCGGCAAGCGCGACCGTGGTAAGTACAAGGGTGACGCCGGCGAAGGTGGGCAGATCGGTAGGCGACACGCCGTAGAGCAGTCCGGCCATGAGGTGAGAGACGATGAGCGCACCGGCCACACCCAGCCCGGCGCCAGCGGCGGCCAGACCGAGTCCCCGGCGCAGGACCATCTTGAGGATATTGTCTCTTTGAGCTCCCAGCGCGAGGCGAATGGCGATCTCACGTCTTTGTTCATTCACAACATAGGAAATAGTCCCGTAGATTCCAAGCCCGGCCAACAGCAAGGCAGTGGCCGCAAAAGACGCCACGATTTCCATCGAGAATCGCCTGACGGAAAGCGACGTGGAGAGCACCTCATCCAGCGTCTCCGCATGGAAGACCGGAAGTTTCGGATCGATGGACTGGACCTGCTCGCGCACTTGTGAGGAAACGGCGCTGGGATCGAGTTGTCCGCGAAGAAAGATGGCCAGATCTTTGGCGGGGCGCTGGTACACGCTGCGGTAGATCTGCGGAATTGCCCCGTCCGCCAACGATTCCGTGCGGGCATCCGCAATCACACCGACGATCGTGGTCCAGGCTGGCTTGGCAGAGCTCAACGGCTCGCGGCTATCCAAGCGCAATCGGACGCGTTTGCCCAGCGGGTCCTCGCCCTTCCCATCTTTGCCTGGCCAGTACAGGCGAGCCGCGGCCTGATTGATGACCGCAACCTGGGGCGTATCCTCAAGGTCCTGGTCGCTGAAAAGGCGTCCGCGCAACAGCGGCATGCCCAACAGGTGGAAGTATTCAGGCGACACGATGGGGCCATCGATCACAGGAGCCTCATTGTCCATCGTCTCGATGCCTTCGCGGATCAACGGCAGCGGGCTGGGATGGCTGTGGCCCAGGGGAAGAGCGGCCACGTCGCCGATGCCCGCTTCTTCTACGCCCGGCAAGGTTCGGCCGCGGCGAAGAATTTCGCGCAGCAAGACCGATTCCTGGGTGGCGGTTCGGTAGATATCCGCGCTGGGATCATTGGGCCCCGGTAGCCAGGTTTGAACGGCCATAACGCGGTCAGGATTGAAACCGGGCTGCACCTTGAACAAGTCCCAGAAACTGCGCAGCAGAAGGCCCGCGGCGACCATGAGCACCAGGGAGAGCGCCAATTCACTGATCACCAGAATCTGGCGGGCGCGCGAGCGTCCAAGTGAACCAATGGCTCCGCGGCCTTCCTGTCTGAGCGTACTGGTCAAATCGAAGCGGGTCATGAGCCAGGCGGGGGCAAGCCCAAAGACGATTCCGGCTGCGACGGAGACGGCCAGAGCGAACGCTAGCACGCCCCAGTTGATCGATATGTCGTTCATGTGCGGAAGGCTCTCCGGAATCAACCCGAGCAGGAATTTCCTGGCGAAGAAAAGAATCGCAAAACCGGCGATCCCGCCGAGCAGGAAGAGCAACAGACTCTCGGCGAGGAACTGGCGGATGAGGCGCGTTCTTTGCGCTCCCAGAGCCTGACGAACCGCGACCTCACGACCTCGCACACTGGCCCTGGCAAGCAGAAGATTGGCGACGTTGACGCAACTGATCAGCAGGACCAATCCTACCGCGCCGAACAGCAGAATGAGAGATTGGCGAACGCTGCCGACCACGCTTTCGCTGAGTGGACTCAGGCGCACGGTCCATGCGGCCTGTGCCGGATACTCCGCCGGATATTGCTTTCTCAGCGATGCAACCAGCGCATCGACGTGCCCCTGTGCGGCCGCAATCGAGAGACCGGGCTTCAGGCGCGCGACCGCGCGACTCTGCAGACGTGTACCGCGTAGCGGGGGCGGAAACGGCAGACCGGCCATGCCAGCGGCCAACCACGTTTCCGTTTTCCGCTCCTCGCTGGTTGAGCCCAGATCGCGAAAGCCGCGCGGCATGACGCCCACGACGCGATAAACGTCGTTGTCGAGTCGCAGAGCTTTGCCGACGATGTGCGGGTCGGCTCCGAATTCTCTCCTCCACAGCTCGTCGCTGATCACGGCCTCTAAGTTGAAGCCAGGAGTAGCATCGTGCGGATCGAATGTGCGACCCAACTGCGCGTCTACACCGAGGACCGCGAAGTAATTCGGCGTAACGTGCTTGTAGCTGAGACGCTCCGGCTGTTCACTGCCGGTGAGGTTCACGTCTGCGCCGGTGCCGGAAACCGACACGGACTGGAATATCCCGGAACTCTCGAGGTCTCTCCACTCAGGGACAGAGATCCCGACGTTCTGCGCGCCTACGCCGGAAAGATCGTCCTGGATGCGCACCAGCTCGGCAGGGTTTGGGTACGGCAAAGGGTGCAGCAGCGTGGCGTCGATCACGCTATAGATCGCGGTGGTGGCTCCGATGCCCAGCGCCACGGTGGCGATCGCAATGAAAGAGAATCCAGGAGACCTCAGAAGCATGCGAACCGCGTAACGCAAGTCGAAGAGCAGATTCTCGAAGAAGGGGAGGCTATGCTCGTCGTGGTGGCCTTCCCGAATCGCCTGAGCCGCGCCGAACTTGAGCGCGGCCTGCCGCCGCGCCTCGGCGGGTGACATTCCGGCGTGCAGATTCTCCTCTGTCTGGCATGCGAGGTGTTGGGCAATCTCCTCCCGCAGGCGGTGATCGGCACTCCCCCTTGTCACGAAATGCGATAGGCGTATCAAGAAGCGTCGTAGGAATTTCATGCCAGGTCCTCCGCTTTGACTTCGAAAAAGCGCGCGATGATCGCCGCGGTTTGCTCCCAATCGCGGGTCTCTGCCTGCAGTTGCCTACGGCCGGCCGCTGTCAGACGATAGAAGCGGGCTCGGCGGTTGTTTTCCGATGCTCCCCATTGCGAGGCGATCGAGCCTTCATGCTCCAGCTTTAGCAGCAAGGGATAGAGCGTGCCCTGATTCACACCCAGAATGTCTCCGCTGATCTGCTCGATGCGCCGGGCGATACCGTAGCCGTGCTGCGGCCCAAGGAGGTCCAATGTCTTGAGGACCATCAGGGCAAGCGTTCCTTGTAAGACGTCCGGCTTTTCCTTCATCGGGATTCCCACCTTTAGGTTTCCAACAGGAATAATGGCATGCTTCCTTTTGGAAAGCAAAAGGAAAGTTGAACTTTCTTTCGACGACAAATCCGGAAGGGCTGTCGGGAAGGCGCCGGGACACTGTTCATGTCACCGTATTAGGTCCGGTTGTTCAATGGCCGATTTCCCAATCGATGCTTTATTCGTAGCGAATGGCCTTGACAGGATCCAGAGCGGCGGCGCGGCGTGCGGGCAGCCAGCAAGCAAAGAGGCCGACGGAGGCCAGCAGAGGAGCGACAGTGAGGACGACTGTCGGGTCTGAAGGCGAGACGCCGATGGGCAGAGAGGCCATTAGGCGCATGAGCGGCCAAGCCGCGGCGAGTCCAAAGAGAAGTCCGGCGGCGATTTGCCAAAGGCCACGCGTCATGACGAGCAGAAGGATGTTGCGGATGTTGGCCCCGAGCGCCATACGCACACCGATCTCCTGGGTGCGGCTGCTGGTAGCGTGCGCGATGACAGCGTAGATGCCGACCGAGGCCATAAGCAGCGCGATCAGAGCGAACCCAAGAAAGATCTTGCCGAAAAGGCTCAGGAACCACTCCTGGTGCTCAACGGCCTGGTCAAGACGGTACGGATCGCTCAGGGGCAAGTCCGCATCGAGGCTTTGGACAGCCGCGCGCATGGCGGGAAGTGGATTCGTGGTGGATTCGACAAGCAGCGCCATGTTGCTCCAGCCCTCCTGACGGAAGGGTACGAATAGTAGCGGCTTCGGGTCAGTCTCCGTAAGTTCCTGAACCATGTTGGCGGAGATACCGACCACGGTGATCCAGTCAGTGGGCTTGTTCTTGTCATCGTAGAGACGGAAGCGCTTGCCAATGGGGTTTTCGTTGGGCCAGAAGTGTGCGGCGGCGTCACGAGTGAGCATCGGCGACTTTGTGGTCGGCGGTGCCGTCGGTGGCGTTGAAGCCGCGGCCGCGCAGGCGCGGAAGGTGAATGGTCTCCAAGGCGTCCGGGGATTGGGCAACGAGCGCGATCCAGGGACGCTGTGCGGGATTGTCGATGGGGGTGTGTTCGAGTTCAATCTGCTGACGCGCGGCACCAAGCCCGGGCGCATTGGAGACGATTGCCGCGTGCATGACGCCGGGGGCGGCGCGGAGCCGCGGCAGGAGCTGATCGTAGAAGCGCTGGCGGGCGTCGGCGTCTTTGTAGCGGGTGTCAGGCAGTTCGAGGCGGGCGGTGGTCAACTGCGGAGCCGGGATAAAGGGATTGACGGAGAGGCTGCTGAGTAAGCCCTGCACGAAAATACCGGCGCCGGTGAGAAGGACTAGGGTGAGGGCAAACTGGAAGACGACGAGGGTAGCGGAGAGCCATCCGCCGCGATGACGGCCGACGCTGCGAGAACCCTCTTTGAGGATTCCCATGAGGTCGGGGCGCGAGGAGCGCAGCGTGGGTGCGATGCCGAATAGCAGACCGCTGAAGATGCACAGAGCGGCACAGTAGCCGAAGACCGAGTAGTTCATCGTGAACTGAATCCAGTAGGGTCGGACTACCCGGGTGGAGAGATCGAACCAGTGCGCGCCGAGCTCGGCAAGACCGAGGCCCAACAGGCCGCCGAGGCCGCTGAGCAGCAGGCTCTCGATGAGGAGTTGGCGGACGACGCGCCAGCGGGATGCGCCAAGTGCGGTGCGGATAGACATCTCGCGCTGGCGTCCAAGGGCACGGCTGAGCATCATGTTCGCGACATCGGCGCAGGCGATGAGCAAGACGAACCCCACAGCGGCGAGCATGAGCAGGAAGATAATGCGGATGCCGCCGCCATTAAACAGCTGCTGAAATGTGAGGACGTTGACGCCGAGGTCCTTGTCGGCCGGATATTGGCGCGCGAGATTCCGGGCGATGACATCTACTTCAAGCGCGGCCTCGTGGATCGTCAAGTGGGGCTTTAGGATGGCGTAGGCGCGAATCGGGCGGTTGTCGCGCTTGGCCAACTCGGGCGTGGGGACCAGCGGCATCCAGAGATCGACACTGGTGGGGAAGCGGAAACCTTTGGGCATGACGCCGACGATGGTGGCGGCGTGGCCATTGACGTGGACCTGGCGGCCGATGATGCCGGGGACGCCGGCGTAGCGCTCCTGCCAGACCTTGTAGCCGATCACAAGCACGGGGTCGGCGCCGGGACGGTCATCCGCGGGCAGGAAGCCACGGCCGAGGATGGCCCGCGTGAACAGCATGGAGAAGATGCCGTGGGTAGCCTCTTCCAGGTGATACGACTGCGGCGACTTGCCAGGCTCACTGAGGATGCCGGCCTTGTCGATCGCAGCCTCGAGGGATTCAAAGGACGTTGCCCGGGCGCGGTAGTCCTGAAAGTCGGGATACGACATCGGCAAGTAGCGATCGCCCTGCGCAAGGCTTGCGGCTGACGATCGAGACGAGCCGCGCGCCTCCGGGAACGGGCACGGGCCTGAAAAGCACCGCGCTGACCAGGGTAAAAACCATCGTATTGAGACCGATGCCCAGCGCGAGGGTGGCCACAACGGCAGCCGAAAACCAGCGGTGGGTCAGGATCATGCGCAGCGCAAATCGCACATCAGCCACAATGCTTTCCGCCTTCAGCCACTGCCACTCTTCGCGGCTGCGCTGCTCAATCAGGCCCACGTTGCCAAATTCTCGCCGTGCGGCTTGCTCTGCCTCGACGCGCGGCATGCCGCTCTCCATTAGTTCTTCCGCCCGTTCGGCAATATGTTCCTGGATCGAGACTGCGAGATCATCATAACGGCGACGACGCGAAAACAGCTCTGCGAGCCTTTGCATAATGGCCTCCTATGCCTTCGCAACTGCCAGTACGCGGGTTATCCCGGTGAACATCTTCTCGAAGCTCGATATCTCATGCTGCAGCCGCTGCCGGCCCGAATTCGTCAGCTTGTAGATCCGAGTAGGGCGACCCTTTGCCGAAATTCCCGCCTTGGACTCGAGCAGCCCTTCTCTCAACAACCGTTGGAGCGCCGGATAAAGGGAGCCTTCCTCAATCTGCAGTAGGTCGTCTGAGGCTTGTTTGATGTGTTTGGCGAGTGCGTAGCCGTGCATTGGCTTCACCCTCAGCGAGTGCAGGATCATCAGGTCCAGGGCACCAGAGAAAAGGTCGCGGCGGTCAGGGTCCTTTGCCATGCAATGAATTTAGATCATGAATACCTATTAGGCAAATAGGTATTCACAGCTTGGATAAAGGGCTGTCTCTTGTCCCACTCACGGTAGAAGAATTCGTGACCAAGAAGAATTCGTGACCAGACGGGACCGGCACTTTAGAAGTTTGAGTGGCAAGGAGAAGCCGTCCTCAGGCGAAGGGGTCAGTTCCGGTCTGGTGACCAATTTGGTCCCGCGACACTGGCCGAATTATCAATACTGATCTACCCAAGCGTGCCTTAGCCGGCACCTGTCCCAGATGATGGATAGGATCGCTAAGGCACCGGAAGACGTGAAAAAATCAGTTAGGGCCGCAGATGAACTGCCATGAACGTGGATGACCTACAGCGTTTTCCATTGGCGTTCATCCGCATCCATTGGGGCACCCACTGGATTCGCTCTGGGAGGACTACGAGATGCGGAAAGGGTTCACGAGAAAACCACAAGGGGACGAGCCCGCGACGCAAGGCAAGAACTACATAACGCCGAGCGGGCTGCAGCGCCTCAAAGATGAGCACCGGTTTCTGCTCACCAGGGACCGCCCGGCCGTGGCGGAGGTGGTGGCGTGGGCTGCCAGCAACGGCGATCGCAGTGAAAACGCCGACTATCAGTACAACAAGCGGCGGCTGCGGCAGATCGATGGGCGGATTCGCTTTCTCACGAAGCGAATCGAAGCCGCGGAAGTGGTGGACCCGGAAGCTCCGAGAGCGGGGCAGGCGGAGACGAGGGCATTCTTCGGGGCGACCGTGCGCTATGCCAATGCCGCGGGAGCGGAGCGAGTGGTGAGCATCGTAGGCACGGACGAGGTCGATCTCAACCGCAACCACATCAGTTGGGTGTCACCTCTGGGGCGCGCGTTGATGAAGTCGGCAGCCGGTGACAGCGTAGTTCTCGAAGCGCCGGGCGGGACAGAATACCTGACGGTGCTGGAAGTGCGTTACGAGCGCATTTCTGTGGAACCATTCCGTGAACCACCTGGATCCGAGGCCTCGGCAAAGGGACTCCCTCGCCGACGCTTACCTGACGAAGAAGAGACGATACGGCACAGGTCGTGAAAGAGCGACGACCGTAATAAGTAGACAGAAGCTGTTAGTGCTTTGAGGCACTGGATCGGCCGGATCGCTTAGTGATTGCGCTCTTCGGCAATCGCGGAACAGCCTGGACGCCCGCCCAAAGCGTTGCGATCGTTTGCTCGACCACGAGAGTCTGGTCAGGCAAGTCAGGCACAACTCCTTGGATGACCATGAGCGTGGCGAGGCCGAAGATCGTGTACCACCAGGTGTGGGCTACCACTATGTCATCCTTACTTGGCAATCCTTCTTCCTTGGCAACATCGAAAAAGAGCTGTACGAAACGTTGGAACAAAGGCGCGCCAATGTCGTTGATATATTGTCCAGCGCGGATGCCGTTGCGGTTCTCCGGCCCGAAGAAGACGTTGCGGAACTGCTTTGGATGGGCAGTGCAGAACTGAATCAAGCCGCGTGAAGTCGCAAAAAGACGCTCTTTCGGTGCATGATGTTTAGCGGCAATCGCGTCGAAGTTCTGAATCAGCAGCCCGATCGTCTCGCTGCTCAACTCGGCAAGAATATGCCACTTGTCAGGGAAATGTTGGTAGATTACGGCGTGCGTATAGCCGATCTCTTTAGCGATCGCACGAAGCGTCACGGCTTCGTAACCGCGATCGGCAAACATTTTGCTTGCAGCCGCAAGGATTTCGCCCCGCAACCTCTCCTTGCGCTCTACCCGGCGACTTGGTGATGTGGATGTCACTTCAATAGCGTAGTCCCTTTTGACGAATGTTGCGACCGATTGTTGATTTATAACCAGTGGTTATGTAACCACCGATTAATTTGCAACCACTGGTTAAAAATAAGCCTCTAATCGTCAGGTCGCGCATTTGGATGGGCGGCCAAATAGCAAGGCCTCCGCGAGGATCAACCACCTCTCTCATCGAGGCGATCCGATCGGCTGTGTAAAGGCCTTTAACGATTCATGCGACAGATAACTGTGGAAACTCACGGGACTAGCGGAGTGCTAGCTGCGCAACTCACAAGCTCTGGTGTTCGCATCAGAGCATCACCTTCATTCTAATAAGGAGAAAACGAGCATGTATTTAGTCATGGGCATTACTGGAAAAGTTGGGGCCGCCACCGCGCGGCATCTGCTGAAGCAAGGCAAACAGGTGCGAGCACTTGTCCGCAATCGCGAGAAAGCGGCGAAGTGGGCAGACCAAGGCGTGGAGCTGGTGAATGGAGACTGGAACGATGCGACAGCCATAGCGGCGGCGCTCAAAGGTGTTGAGGGCGCGTTTGTTATGTTGCCGGCTGTATGGGCACCCTCGCCTGATTACAGAGAAGCAAAGGGCGTGATTGCAAACTATGTCGAGGCGCTGACCAAGGGAGTGCCCCCGCGGGTGGTAGCGCTCTCGTCGATGGGCGCGAATAGAACAAGCGGGGTGGGGATGATCACGGCATTATCACTCTTGGAGCAAGGTTTTCGCAGCCTGCCATCTCCGGTCGCATTTGTCCGCGCAGGCGGCTTTTTCGAAAACCTTCTTTTCGGCTTACAGGCCGCCCAAGGCGGAACACTACCGGTCTTCTACAATCCTACAAACCGGAAATCGACAATGGTCGCGTCAGACGACATCGGCGCAGAGGTGGCAACGCTTCTGACCGGGCCGGCGTGGTCGGGGCATCGCGTCATCGAACTGGGTTCGATGGTAAGCGCGGATGAAGTGGCCGGACAATTGGGTGAAGTCCTGACACTCGACGTAAAAGCCTTTGCAGTTCCGCGTGCAGGCTGGGCGGAAGCGTTCGAGCAGTTCGGCATCCCGAAGGGCCACACTGGACCTGCCGAAGAAATGTTTGAGAGCGTTAACGCGGGATGGATGGACCTCGGAATCACAGGTGCGGAGCACGTAGCGGGTACGACGTCCGCACGCGATGTGTTTGCGGCTGCACAGAACGCTGTCAAGGAGTAAACCCGAGCAAGCTGAATCAGCACGATTCCTTGGGAACGGCGGCGCTCACGCCAAGAAAGATTGCGGTCAAACATGAAAGTTCTTGTTTTGGGTGCAACGGGCGGAACCGGACGGCTGATCGTCCGGTTCCGCCCTGGCGAAAGGCCATTCCGTCGTGGCCCTGGTTCGCTAGAAGGCGAGCGTCGATCTGCCCCGAGCAGACATGATCGAGGGCGATGTTCGTGACGAGGGCACCCTTACCTGTTCTCTTGTGGTGAAGTGCAGAAAGCCCTCGTTTAAGGCACGACCCGGAGGCCCTCCCGCCCATGCAGCGCGTTGAATTCAGTCGCCTATAAGAGCCGACTGATTGCAGAACGATTTAAACCATTTAAACCGCAAGAAGAGGATCGCTTCAATATGAAAGTTGAACACACAATAGATAAATCCGCGCGGGCAGGTCGAGCAACTCAAATAGCCGCGATGGTAATAACCGGCCTTGTCGCCTTCATTTGGGTGTACTTCGGAAGGTTATATCTAATTCACGATCCCGGCGAATGGAGGATCGCCAATCAGCAGCTCGGATACCCGCTCTATATCATTCCTCTGATTGGCGTGACCCACATCCTTGGCGGCGTGGGCCTTCTGATTCCCAATGTTCCTCGATTGACTGAGTGGGTTTATGCTGGTCTCGCGATCGATCTTTTACTCGCGTTCTATTCACAACTGAATGGCGGTGGCAGTACTTGGGATAAATTCGATCCGATTCTTGTCATGGCGTTCGTCTTTGCTTCGTATGTATTAAGACGCTGCATGCGCGCAAACAGGTGGTCGATATGAAGTTTTTCATAGGCGACCGGTATCTCGCTAACCAGGGCTACACACGAACTCACTTCAGCAATCCGTCGAACATCCAAGCTTTCAACTTGCCATATTCCTATTGGGATCTCCGTTGCGGATTCCCGAAGCCATGCCGGCATCTCGATACTGATCGGTTCCTCAATGGGTGCAGTGGCGCACAAAGTGACTATAGAGAGTCAAAGACGGTAATAGACCCCGTATCGGACAATTCGCTCGTCTTCAGCCATGTCTCGTCCGAAACTCTGTGAGTGCAGGGACCGAGTGAGCAAATCTTTATGGACCTGTGCATACTCTCCCTTCGCAGTGCGCCCAGCACATCGGCCAAAATCGAACCCTTGAAAGGCGAATACAGATAGAACACGGTGCCGCGGGACAGATCCGCATCGCGCGCGTCCTGTGCGATGAATTGGACTCGGCTGAGTTGGAGGCTTTGAGCGCATTCCCGCGCGCTCACGACATAGGCCGCCTGCATCTCGATACCAAGACTTTGGGCTGCAGTAATCATCGATACCAGAAGCGGCACATGCCCCAGTCCCGATCCGAGATCGACAAAGACGTCATCTTCAGCAACCATGGCGGCTGCGATCAGGTGGAGAATGTGGCGCACGGGCGTCGGCTGGTAGGGCACCATCTCCGGTGATGGCTGCAAATTTGGTTCGCTTGGTTCAGGCAGTTGAAGAACTCCGCTCACCAACTCATCGCGGTAGTCAAAGCCCAAGCCGGGCAATGGGCTTCTTGATTTGTTATCGCTCGCTGAATCCTCGAGCCACCGAAGAAGGGCGCGCGCTTGGCCGCCATCAACAATATCAGAACGCACAGACTGGTAGAGTTTAGCGTTTGTGGCTTCGAGTCTTATCCGGAGTGCCTTGGCACGCTGATGCAAGCATGAATACGTACATCTCGTGGAATCTTCGCAATCGAAGCCTCCAAATCGAGCATCAAGGTCGTCCA
Organism: uncultured Acidobacteriaceae bacterium; assembly: GCA_963746595.1. Classification (GTDB taxonomy): domain Bacteria; phylum Acidobacteriota; class Terriglobia; order Terriglobales; family Acidobacteriaceae; genus PALSA-350. Next base: position 545,436 of record CAVVBS010000015.1, on the reverse strand, counting down.
GCGCGATCAGGCGTTTCCTCAGGTGGTCGGGCAGAAAGAGAGAAGAATCGGCCTCAAGAAGGGACAGCAAGGCATGCAAATCAGTGTCTCTTTCGATTTCGTCCTCATGTGGCCCGACGGCGGTTGTGGTTGACACATCAACCACCTTAAATATCTTTAGTTGTCATGTCAACCATCAGATGGATAGGCTTGGCAAAGACATGACGATGAAACCGTTGTCCTCAAAAGAGCTTCGTGTATGGCATGCCTTCAGGCTCATGCAGGAAGATGGCCCAACTTGGCAGAGAAAAGCCGGTCGTTTTGGTGACAGAAAATCATCCTCCCGGAAGCAGTAAATGACCACAAGACTTCTCGGGAGTAAATTGCCTGAAGCTGTTGAGCCCGCCGAAAAACGCTGTTCCTCGCGGTACAATTTGGACTATGCATACTTTCGTAGTTCAAAGTCTTCTTTGTCCCATTTGCCGCCAGGACCTGAGAGCAGCAAGCACTGGTTTATCATGCAAATCAAACCACTCGTTTGATTTTGCACGGCAAGGTTATGTGAATCTGATCCATAACAAACCTTCTGTTCGTATTCGGTGACTCTGCCGAAATGGTTGGTGCCCGCGCTGAGTTTCTGGGCGCTGGTCATTACCTTCCCCTTGCCAACCTCCTTGTAGAGCTTGCGAGAGATCAAGCTGTCGGAGCACGCCTCATTATGGAGGCAGGTGCTGGCACAGGCTATTACATCGCGAGTGTCCTTGACGCCTTACCAAAGAGCTTAGGGCTGGCAATTGACTTGTCGAAATATGCAGTTCGGCGCGCGGCTAAAGCACATGGCCGTTTGAATGCGGCTGTGGCCGATATTTGGGAGGGGCTGCCACTCAAAGATCACTCCATCGATCTCGCGCTAAACGTCTTTGCTCCACGCCCGGCCCATGAGCTTTTCCGCACATTACACCGTAACGGAAAGCTGATCATCGGGATTCCGACATACCAACACATGACAGAATTGCGTGATTCACTGGGACTATTGGAAGTGGATCGTAACAAGGAACTGAGGGTTGCTCGCGCACTCGATCCATTTTTCACACAGTTGGAGCGTCGCTTCTGTTGCTGGAACATGAAATTAAATCATCAGCAGATAGCGTACTTGGTGGGAATGGGGCCTTCCGCCCGGCACAACACTCCAGGTACGTTAGCCGGCAAAATTGAAATGCTACCGCCTACTGTGTCGGTCACAGGCGCGGTGGAGGTTCGTGTATACATGCGTCGTCAAGCAATTTGAGGTGTCGCCGCATTAGTTCGGAAAGTGCAGCCTCCAGGGCCGCTTGTGAGACTGCTGAGCCGGCCGGCGAACTACTCGTAGCGCAGGGCGACAATGGGATCGAGCGATGCTGCCTTCCACGCAGGATAGATACCGAAGAGAAGCCCAATGGCACAGGAAACGACAAAAGCGGTGGTCGACCAGGCTACTGACATTTCGGCCGGCAGCACGGTGCCCAGGATCAGCTTGAGCACAGAGGGTAAGCAGACCGCCGACGAGGATTCCGATCACGCCGCCCACCGCACACAACGCGACTGCCTCAAGCGTGAATTGAAACATGATGTTCTTTCGCGTTGCGCCCAGCGCTTTACGCACGCCAATCTCCCGCGTTCGCTCAGTAACGCTCACCAGCATGATGTTCATGACTCCGACGCCACCGACCATCAGGCCTACGCTCGCAACCCCGACAAGAAAGATGAACAAGCCACCGGTCAGCTGATTCCACAACACCAGCAGGGCGTCGGAGCTGAAGATGGCAAAATTGTCCGGTTGGTCACTACGGACTTTACGCCGGCGGCGAAGCAGTTCACGGATTTCGTCTTCGACAGCGATTTTATTTTTGACATCGTCGTACTTGACGCTGATCCAGTGATCGAGGATCTCGGGATGGATCTTGTGGAAGGTTAAAGTCGGAAAATGTGCGGAATTATCGTTCGGATTTTTCCCCCCGCCGAAGACCTGCTTTTGAGGCGCGAAAACGCCCACCACAGTGAACAAATCACCATCGATCTGGACCTCCTTGCCTACGGCGGGGTCGTTGCCAAAAAGTTCCTGGGCCGTGTCTGAGCCGAGAACCACCACATTGGCCGCTCGCTGCGCCTCCTGATGGGAGAAGAAACGTCCCTGGGATAACTCGAGGTCGTTGACGAGCGGTTGATCCTCCGATTCACCATGCAGGGTCGTGTTCTGTACTTTATGGCTCCCGTACTTGACCGAAAAGGTACCTTGTCCTCCGGCGGGCACGCTGTACCACTGCGATGCAGAGACTGCGACCACGTGGGGCAGCACTTTCATGGCCTCGCCATCTTCATACGACAATTGTTTTCTGGCCAGCATCTCGGCTGTGGGGCGTGAACCGAAGACGGGATAGCGAAAGACCCAATACACATTGGACCCCAGTGACTTGATGAGGCCATTCACGTTGCCTGTGAGCCCGTTGATGACGGATGAGATGAGAATGACGGTGGTGACTCCGATCATGATGCCAAGCATGGTCAGGCCGGAGCGCAGCTTATTGGTGCGCAGCGTGTCCATGGCCATCCCGATCGCTTCCTTTGTGTCAGCGAGGCTCATTCTAAAGCTCCGAGCGCAAGGCCACGATGGGCTCGATCAGGGAGGACCTTGCGTGCCGGATAGACTCCCAAAATGCCAACTGCCTTGGCCACGAAAAGGTCAGCGCTATCGGCCATCACGGTATCTCAGAAGGGGATTCGGCTACTAGCGTGATGGCTTTGGCAAAAACCGTTCCGGCAATCACGCCGATCGAGCGCCTCCGCTCGACCGGCTCACCCCTCACACGCACACGGATCAACCGCGGCCGCTAATAACTCAAGCAACTGTCGCAAACGCAGAGCGCGGTTACTGGTTGCGCACCCGTGGCAGCAATGCCGTTATATCGTTCACTTGCTCGCCACGCTGGATTCTTACCGCCTGACGGTGCAGATGGACAAACGATTCGTTCTGGTCCAAATTCTCAAAATCACCTTCCCCGGCCTGCTGCAACGTCTGAGTGATGACGTGTTTTACGTGGGGATGCACGTAAGCACGAAGCCGGTGAAAAGCATTCCCGAGAGAGTCAGCCATGTCGATCATTATAGGCGGTCCCGGCAGGGGCATGGTGGCCAATTAGGACTCGAATCCGGGAACTTAATCCAGACCTGGGAGGGACCAGACCTGAGGTACCCTAAAGAAATAACGACGGCTACAAAAGGAAAACTCTGGGGAACCAAACCGCATGTGCATATTTAGGTTCCAGTGGCAGATTGCGAAGTAATTCCAGGGACGGAGCCAAACGCGCAGAATACCTCTGGCGAAAATATTTCCTCTTCCCCGCTCTTGCACCGTTGATCGTCCTGGGGAAGCGAAGCCATCCGCCACGTCGTTCTGTCTTGGATAGCCCCCACGATCTGCCATGAACTCGCAAATGGTGGCTAGGGTGTTATACTTTTATATAACAGAAGTGAGGAGCTCATGCACACTACTAGTCTGCGCAAGGTCGGAGGCTCCGTCATGCTGGCTGTACCTCCTGCGATCCTCGATCTGTTGCACCTGGAGGTTGGGGCAACGGTGGGGCTCGAAGTCGATGGAGAGCGCCTGGTCGTCAAGCCCAACATAAAGCCTCGTTACACTCTGGCGGAATTGCTCGAGGCCTCGGACTATTCCCAGCCACAGCCAGCGGAGGAGCGGGAGTGGATCGATTCACCGTCTGTGGGTGGTGAGTTGATATGAACCGTGGCGATATCTACATGGTGTCGCTTGATCCTACCCAAGGTCATGAACAGCGCGGCCATCGTCCGGTCGTGATTATCTCTCCGACCGCATTCAACAACGCAACCAAGTTGCCGGTGATTCTGCCGATCACTAGCGGCGGTGAATTTGCGCGCCGTATAGGTTTCGCAGTCCCTCTTGCAGGCGTACGCATCGCAGGCGTTGTCCGCTGCGACCAGCCGCGTGTACTCGACATACGTGCCCGTCGCGGCAAGAAAGTAGATTCGCTTCCGTCCGAAATCCTTGACGATGTGTTAGCCAAAACCGCGACTCTCTTCCAGTAGCTCTGAATACAAACTGGGTCTTTCCGCTCAGAACCTGTGTCCATTGCGGACGACAAGCCCGGGATAGACGGAACGTTTACCCCCAATCATGTATAAACGCGGGAAATGTCCCGTTTGGTCACCATGCTTATGTCACCATGTTTGTCACGAAAGCCTTCCACGGAATTCCGGATCGCTAACTTGGCCTCAGTGGTCCAATTTCAGCTCGTAGAGCGTGCCGCCGCTGTCGTTGTAAAAGGCTGGCCTGCCGTTGCCGCTGTAGGTGGATATTCCGATGAGCTTGTTCCCGTCCAGTATCAGCCCTTCATCAGGAAACGCACCGTCATCCGGTGAACGAATGTGCAACCTTAAAGTTGCCCTTGCCGTCTATCATCCACGCGGTTCCAGACGCTTCATTTCGCTATTCTTTGCTGCAGACAAAGTTGGCGGCATCGTTGGTATCCCCGGTGCCTTTGTACTTCGCGATCGCCGGATACGGGCACAACGGCCGGGTCATCAGCACCTTGTTATCTGGCGTGAATTTTGTGGCAATCACATTCCCCGCCGGAACATCTTTCTCTACCCAATCGACCAGGGCATCAAACACTCCATACTTCGGACCGTTGCTGGTGGCGATTCCCAGCTGGCCAAACGCGGATGGGCCCGGCCCACCGGCGCAATGCTCCATGCCTGGCGCCATGTAGAGGCGCATGAACGAGTCTGTCTTCTCCGCGCCTACCGTCTTCTGAACGCTCTGGTAGTAGGCGATGCTGCTCCAGGGCGAGATGGCAGGATCATCCCAACCGTGATACATAATCAATTTGCCGCCGCGCTTTGAAAACGGGCTTAGATCCGGATTGGTCGAGTCCAGAGCAGTCGCAGTTTCTTTGCCTGCTGCCACCAGCGAGGCATCCACATCCGCCGTCAATATGTTCCATGTTGGGTTGCCGGTCACCATGTAGCGGAAGTAGTTCTGTACATACTGGACTCCATAGCCCGCTCCTGGGCCCTGCCCAAGGACCCAGTCGCCCCAGGCGCCCGCCTCGTCCCCCATCGAATATCCCGGGAAAATGGGTTTTCCGCTGTCCATCCACACCGCCCGCATAGAACTTTTTCAGCGAGTCCACCTGCGGCTGCGTGAGGCAGTCCAGAGAGTCCGCGGCTTTGCATAACAGCACCGCGGGATCGAAATGACATTTCGCCGGATCGCTGATGATGCCGTCTTTCACCGCGTCCGATGCATCGCACGCGGCCAGAGCAGCGCGCTCGATGGCAGGCAGCTTCATGCTTGAGATGTAGGCCCGCGGGTCACCCATTGTTGCCTGGGTGACATCTACACCCGAAGTCAACATGCGGGTCCAGTTATTGGCCGGCGCGCCGGCCAGGATTCCGTCGTAGTCTTCCGGGAAACGCTGCGCTTCCATCAGCGCCTCGCGTCCCCCATCCGAACAGGAATCGAAATAGGCCTTGTTGGCGGTCTTGCCGTAGTACGCTTTGACCACATCCTTCGCCCGCTCGGCGGTCAAGTGGACAGCGCGCCATCCAAAGTCCTTAATCTTCTCCGGATGGCCAAAAGCCCAGCTCGCATCCTCGCTTTGTGCTTGATGGCCGGCATCGGACCCCGCCGTGGCGAACCCGCGTTTTAAATTGCCGGCCAGCGATTGATATCCAATCGAGCCGGCAAACCCACCGTTGCCTACTCCGAGAAAGCGGCTGTTCCAATCCTTCTCCGGCAGCCAGACCTCGAAGCGAATTTCCGAATCTGCTGTGGGACGAAGCACTCCCACGACGCGGCAGAAGGGCGGCAGCTCATGGAGCGGCTTGTCGATATCGGGCCCCTCCAGATCGCCCGAAGCCACGCGTTCGGCCATGGTGATGGTTGTATCCGGAAGCTTCAGGTCCTTGATTGCCGTGCAGCTGTCGGCACGGAGCGCCGGGGACGAGGAAGCCAATACCAGAAGAAGGGCGAGAACGATTCGGGATTGTGTCATGCGAGTGAATCCACTCCAGGTGAGTACTGACAGAGCATTGTAGCTGGATCGTGTGTTAGCGCTTCACTGCAGCCGGGCGTACTCCTGCTTTGCTTCTCGGAAGATCGGAATATCGGGGTCAGCATCTTTCCAAAGGGCTAGGAAATCCTCGTAGGCGGATTTCGCCCTGGTCTTATCTCCCGACATAGCAAAGGCCCTGCCCAGCTCCAAGCGCGCCAGGGCGCCGATGGGATCACTGATTACGGTCCCGCGGTGGTCGAGGATTTTCTGGAATTCCGCGGCGGCTTGAGGGCCCTGGCGCGCCGCCAACCATGCCTCACCGCGAAAGTAGACGGGATAGAGCGGGCCAAAAATCCCGTGATAGCTGCTGCGCGGCGCCCCCAGATCATAGGGCGCCGCGACTTGCAGAAGTTCTATGGCCCGCGAACTTTCACCACTGTGCAATGCCAGAAGGGCACGCAGCGTTGGCAGATAACTGAATTTCACCGAGGTATCCTCCGCGAAGCGCCGCTGTAAATCATTGGCGAGTGTTTGCGCCTGAGCCGTATCGCCCGTCAGGGCGAAGACGAGGGCTGCGCCGTACTCTATCTCTCGATCTTGGGAAAGCTCCAGGGCTGCTTTAGCCTTCTTCCTGGCGGCAGACGGATTGGCGAAGAAGGCCTCCAACAAGGCTGCTCCGGCTCCCCAGAGAGCCGCTCTTTCCGGTTGATCCGCCTGTTTCGCCATATCCGTTGCACGCGCGGCCATCGTCCTCGCCTGTTGCAAGTGACCGGAATACGCCATCGCGAATGCCTGGTAATACCAGCTCTGCGCTTCGGATTCGGACTTTGCCTGCTCCTGTGCCGCTTCGCGCTCCATTCCAACTTGATCGCCTTTCAGGAAGGCGATGTCGTAGGGCAGCACCAGGCCGTCGCTGGCTTCCAGGTTGCGTGAAGAAGCCAGTTGAAGGGTTTTCTCCGCCTGCCCCAGGCGATCGAGGTAAGACATTGTTGAACGCCAGACTGCCGTATCCAATGGCAAAGTCCGGATCAAGCTCTACTGCTTTACTGGATTCTTCGACCGCTTTTTCGTATTTGCCGAAGGCAGGGTAAATGACGCCGCCGAGAATTCCAGGGGGAGCGTAATCGCGGGGATAGGCTTGCGCCCAAGCCAGGCAGGTCTGCTCTGCCTTTTCCATGTTTCCGGTCACTCGGAAATCGTAGGAAGCGGTGATATAAAACTTCTCCCGGTCACTGGCGCGATCTTGCAACTGATATGCCTTGCTCATGCTTTCCGCCGATAGGTCAGACTCGCCAATTTCGCCATAGGCGTGTCCAAGATAGGCGTAGGCCATGGAGAATTTCGGATCGAGTGCGATAGCACGCTTGAACAAAGGGAGGGCGGCGGCCGAACCTTTTTGAGAGTGAATCTTCAAGCCCGCGCTGTAAGCTTTTAATGCTTCGAGCGATGGGGTCGTGGCATCGGCAAGCGGAGTGTCGTACTTCTCGACCGTAGTCAGCGATTCCCCGACTCGGGATCTAAACCTGCTGGCAATTTGATCCAGCGCATTCAGCACTTCTTCTTTTCTATCCGCCTGCACCTGTTCTCCCGCGAGAACCTTTCCTGTGCGGCAGTCCTTTGCTTGCAAACCCAACACGTACTTGCTGCCCATGCTTGCGATCGAGCCATACAAAACAGCAGCGCTGCCGGTACGCTCACAAACTTCGCGCCCGATCTGCGGGTCGAGTCGCGCGTCGGGCGGCTGGCCCATCGAGTGCAAGACCTGTTGGATGCGTTCGTCTGAGACCAGGCTCAGAAAAGGCGACTGCTCCAGTTCGACGGCCAAGCCTTGGCGCAGCGTCCCGTCAAATACAGGATCGCCGGTGGAGTTAGCGAAGTCGCCGAGCACCACGGTGTCTTTTTCGGTGAAGACTCTTCGCCTGTGGATTAAAGACAGAAATGCGCCCGTGCCCGAAGTAATAAGGATAAGCAGCAGGAGTGCCGCGACCCAATGCCATCTCTCAGGACGCTTGGACTCGGCTGGAGGGGCTGGACTGGTTTCCGTTGCTTCTATGCGCTGGACGGATCCTACGGAGGAAGGGAAGGGAGCGAGAAAGCGGTATCCCCGCTTGGGCACGGTCTCAATGTATCGAGGATTCTCCGCATCGTCGCCCAGCGCCTCTCTTAGCTTGCGCACCGCGACGCGAAGGCCCGCGTCAAAGTCGACAAATGTGTTTTCTTCCCAGATGCGGCTTTGGATCTGCTCCCGGGTAACCACCTGCCCCGCGTTCTCCAGAAGAACAACCAGCAGACGGAAGGGTTGGTCCTGCAGCTTAACCCGGCGCCCGTGTTTGAGGAGTTCACCGGATCCGGGATGCACTTCAAAGGGGCCGAATTCATAAATAGAACCAACCGGCGTTTCCACGGGCTTCCTCAATAATCGGCCTGAATATCCGCACCAGTTTACGCCACCTGCTTACTCCTCTTGTTCTCAACAGGTTGCCAGTTAACAAAGAACTCACGCTTAGTTTCTTTGACGTCTGTGCGGGGACCGGGTTCTTCTGCGTGACGAGCCTGCCGGTTGCAAACCGCACGCTCAGGAGTGAGGCGACTATGAAAGCAAAAAATCCGATCTTGTGCGTTGCATTGACCTCGTTTTGCACGCTGTTCACGCCTGCCTGGCTGGTAGCCCAGCAGCAGCAGAAGCTGCCGCCAGTTCACTATCACATCACCGACCTGGGCACGCTCGGCGGCCCGTTCAGCGAGGCCACGTCCGTGGCCACTGATGGCCTGGTCTCCGGCGCTGCGGCCCTCGCCAACGGTACACAGCATGCGGTCCTTTGGTACAAGGGATTGAAGCTTGATCTGGGCACGCCTGGTCTCAATGCAAAGAATAGTGCGGACTTGAACAGCATCGGGTTCACCACCAATAACTTTGCCCAAGTCGTGGGTGCATCTGAAGTCTCTCCTCAGGACAAAGACAGCGAAAACTTCTGCGGTTTCGGCACCGGCCTTCAATGCGTACCTTTCCTCTGGCAAGGAGGAGTGATGAGGGCTCTGCCGTTACTCGGGGGCAAGAATGGCCAGGCCATTTCCATCAATGACCGGGGCCAGGCAGCGGGGGTTGCAGAAGACGGCACGCTCGACACCCACTGCGTCGCTCCGCAAACAAACGATTTTGAAGCCGTTCTATGGGGGCCAGGGCAGGGCGAAATCCAGAAGCTGCGTCCCCTCCCGGGCGATTCGGTTGGAATTGGCCTCTGGGTTAACGGCAAGGGCCAGGTGGTCGGACAATCGGGTTCCTGCGGGAACACCCTCCTCCCTCCTCTCGCCGTAGGCCCTCACGCCGTGCTTTGGGAAAATGGTACGGTCACCGACCTCGGCAACCTGGGAGGAGCCTGCATCACCCCCTGTCTGAGCGCCGCACTGGGCCCGCTCGGCAACACCGCACTTTACATCGGCAACAAAGGTCAGGTAGTCGGTACCTCGGTGCTGGCAGGCGAACAAACCCAGCACGCCTTCTTATGGACAAGGGAGACGGGCATGAAAGACCTGGGCACCGTAAAGGGTGACTATGCGAGCGTCGCGCTAAGCGCGAATGAGAAAGGCGAGGTGGTGGGTTTGTCGATCGACAAAACCGGAGCACCCCGCGCGTTTCTCCGGCGGAACGGCCTGATGATCGATCTCAACAGCCTCCTGCAGGCCGACGCCCCCATCCACGCGCTGGTTGCGGAGATCATCACCTCCAGTGACGAGATTGTCGGCTTTGGGGTGAACAGCAGCGGACAAACCCACGCCTTCCTGGCTACACCATGTCCGTAATTGCACTCTGTGGAAGAGAGCAGGAATTTTCCTGCTCTCTCCGTACTCGCAACTCACTGCAGCCGGGCGTACTCCTGCTTGGCCTCTCGGAAGAGAGGGATGTCGGGGTCGGCATCTTTCCATAGCGTTAGGAAATCCTGGTACGCAGCCTTGGCCTTTATCTTGTCTCCCGTCAGGGTGTACGCTCTGCCAAGTTGCAGGCGTGCGAGTGCGCCGATGGGATCGCTGCCCACGACTCCGCGGTGGTCCAGGACTTTCTGAAACTCGAAGGCCGCTTCAGCACCCTGGTGCGCTGCCAGATGAGCCTCGCCGCGCACATAGATGGGGTAGAGCGGCCCAAGGTCCAGGCGGGCGCCCAGCTCATAAGGAACGGCAACCTGCAGCAGTTCGATCGCTTTCACAGGGTCGCCCTGATTGAGGGCGATACGTGCTCGCACCACCGGCACGTAGCTGAAGCGCAGTACCGTATCCTCTGGAAAGCGCCTCTCCAGATCATCGGCGAGCTGTTGCGCGCGGCCGGCATCTCCGGATATGGCCAACGCCAGCGCCGTGCCAAACTCTACCTCACGGTTATGCGAATGATTGAGTGCGACGACAGCTCGCTGGCTGGCTTGCGCGGCATTTCCAAAAAAGGCCTCGCGTAAGGATGCTCCGGCTCCCCATAGGCCGGCCCTCTCCGGCTGGGCCTCCTGAATCGCCTGGTCCGTCGCGCGCTGAGTTAAGACCCGCGCCTTTTTTAGCTGACCTGCATAGGCGAAGGCATAAGCCTCTTTGTTGGAAATCCAGGCATCTCCTCCCGACCTTTCCCGGGCGCGGGCGGCCACTCGTTCCATAGCGGCGTTGTCGCCTTTCAAGAAGGCGATGTCATACTCCAGCATGATGAATTCGTCGATCTCGAGGCCTCGTCCGGTAGCGCGCCGGAGGACGTTCTCGGCTTCTTCCACGCGATCGAGGTAGACGTAGTTATAAGCGAGATTGGAATGGCCCATGGCAAAATCCGGGTCGACCTCCGTCGACTTGCGGGCTTCGACAAGCGCCTGTTCGTATCGCCCCGCCGCCTTGTTGGGATAGCCGGCCAACATAGAGTGAGGCACTGGATCACGGGGATAGGCTTGTGCCCATGCCTCATCGTTCTGCCGCGCCTTCTCCAGATTTCCAGTTGCCAGCCCTTCGTAGATGGCCGTGATGAAGAACCTCTCCCGGTCACTGGCGTGGTCTCGCAATTGCCAGGCCTTGGTAGTGCTCGCAGCGGAGAGATCGGACTCATCCAGATCAGCGTATTCACGCCCCAGGGTTGCTTGCGCCAAAGCAAAGTTGGGATCGATCTCCACCGCGCGCTTCAAGAGCGGCAGAGCAGCCATGGCCCCGCTCGTGGTGTGGAGCTTCCAGCCCGCGCTGTAAGCTTCGAGCGCCTCGAGGGAAGGGGTCGTCGCCTCGGCGAGCGGCGTATTGTGCTCCTGGATCGTGGTCAGCGATTCGCCCACTCGATTTCTAAAGCGGCTGGCAATCTGGCCCAAGGCGCTTAGTACGTCCTCCTTTTTTGCTGCCTGCACCTGTTCCTGGTCAAGGACCTCCCCGGTGCGGCAGCTCCTGGCCTGCAGCGTGACTACGTATTGGCTTCCGAGGGGTGCGATCGAGCCCTCCAGGATGGCGGCGCTTCCGGTTCGTTCGCAAACTCCCCGAGCGAGTTCCGGCGTGAGCCGCGCACCCGCACGCTGGCCCATTAAATGGAGCGTGTGCGAGATGCGCTGGTCGGAGATGAGGCTGAGGTAAGGCGACTGCCTGAGCTGAATCGCCAGCCCCTGGCGCAAGGTGTCGTCGAACACGGCGTCGCCGGTGGAGTTTGTGAAATCGGCAAGCACCACCGTGTCTTTGGCGCTGAGAACAGCCGGGCGATGCCGAGAACACTCGCCATAAGCCTGCAGCTAGGGCGAGCACGATCACGGCGGCCAGGGCGATCCACTTCCACGGCCGGGTCTCCTTGACGTCGATCTGCACTCTGGAGTGGGTGGCAGCGGCGATCTCGAATTCCTGGCCCGGAAGCAGATGCACGTTCTCGGCAAGGCGGTATCCTCGCCCGGGCACGGTCACGATGTAGCGATGGTCCTGGGCGGTCTCGCCGAGCGCCTTGCGCAGCATAAAGATGTTGCGGCTGAGATTGGCCTCCTCCACGAACGTGTCCGGCCAGACTGTCTTCATCAGGTCGTCTTTGGTGACGATCTCTTTGCCGTGGCGGACTAAAACCAGAAGGATTTGAAACGTCTTCGGCGTGAGCGGCACGGCCACGCCGGCCTTGAGCAGTGTCTCCCTCGCGGGGTCAACCCGAAAAGGACCGAACTCGTAGAGCTCATCGGGTCTCGGATTCTCGCTCATGGTCATTTGAGCCCGAATTCTAGCACGCGCTGCTGCGGATGCCGAGGTGTAGCTCGTTCCACGGACACGACAGCAAGTCTCTCATTTATCTATCACTTGCAAGGCTGCGAGAAATTATCAGAAGTTTTCAGACGCCTTGGAAGGACTTTTCAGGCGGCTCAGCGCCAACCTTCTCTCGTTCCGATTTTCGGTCCAGCCGGTAGAGGAGGTTTTATGGCAAAGCAAACGAGGATCACCATCGAAACCGATTCGCTGTTGATCCTGCGGGGCCGGAGTTCCCGGCGCGCATGGTGTTCGCGCTGCGCGGCGGAGGTGGAAATGATCGCGCTCGAAGACACGGGAGTGATCTCGAACCTGGAACGGCCTCAATTGGAGGAATGGCTCAATTCGGGAGAGCTGCATCGGTTGCAGGCAGCCGATGGCGCAGCGCTTACGTGCCTGAATTCACTGCTCGCTCGCGTGCAGAAGACAACAACCACACAGCCCGGGGATTCCGCGGCTACGAAACAAACAAAGGAGACCATATGAACAGCAAATGGATGTTGAGCTCTTTATCCCTGGGCGTGGTAGCTTCCCTGGCGACGGTGGCGGCTCCTGCCGCGCAGGCGCCGAAATGCGAAACGCCACAACAATACTCCGTCACCGACTTAGGCGTGTTGGGGAAAGGCACGAATGCTTCAGCCTTTGACATGAACCAGACCGGTTGGGTGGCCGGATCTTCGAACCTGGTTCCCAACGGCCCGCAACACGCTTTCCTTTGGTATGGCGCTGGACCGTTGGTCGACCTCGGCACGCTCGGCGGACCTAACAGCGGTGCGGATGGACCTAACCTCTATGGCGAGGCCGCGGTCGGTTCCGAGATTTCCAAGAAAGATCCGGACAATGAAGATTTTTGTGCCTACGGTACCCACCTGCAGTGTCTTGGCGCCATTTGGCGTTACGGCAAACTGACAGCGCTCCGCAACCTGCCCGGCGGCCGCAACGCCAACGCTTTTGGTGTAAACAACCTGGGCCAGGTAGTCGGGTGGTCAGAGAATGGCGTCCGCGATTCCACCTGCGTGAAAGCAACGCCTTTCCAGGTCTATCGTTTTGAAGCAGTCAAGTGGGAGCCGAATGGTGCGATCGTCGAGCTCCCTCCACTTAAGGGGGACACGGTGGCGTTCAGCATGGGCGTCAACGATTGGGGCCAAGCCGTCGGCTCTTCCGGTACATGCGCGACCGAGGGCCTGCCGCCTGCGAACGTGACCGGACTGCACGCCGTGATGTGGGAAAAAGATGGCACGCCCATGTATTTGGGGACGCTCGGGGATGCGAAGAATACGACGTCCAATAATGCGTCCAGCATCAACGACCTGGGCCAGGTTGTCGGCACGTCTCAATTTACCGACGGCACCGTTCATTCCTTCTTTTGGACCAAGGCGTCTGGCATGCACGACATTGGCACGCTTCCGGGAGCCTTCGCGACCATAGCCGGCTGCTGCAGAACGGTGAACAACCGTGGCGAGGTGGTGGGCTTCTCGATCGATGCCAACGGGATGACCCCTTTCCTATGGAAGGACGGGAAGATTCAGGACCTCAACACCCTCATCCCCGCGAACTCACCATTGCATCTGATGGGTGCTTACTCGATCAATGATGCCGGAGAGATCGCAGGCCAGGCCTGCGTGATGCCGGCATGCACTGAGCTACATGCTTTCCGGGCTTCTCCGAAACGGTAGTAAGCACGCGGTGAAAGGAAACCAAGGGTAAGCGCCGGGGTGAATCCTGGCGCTTACCCAAATTAGCGGAGCAACGGCCTTTGTGGGCGGCGCAAATTGCTGAAAGTGCTGAAGAGAACGCAGGCAAGCGAAATCGGGTTGGTTGTTGTCGTGGCGACTGTCCACCCAGAATGTTTTCAAACTCCCCACAAGGCCGTCATCCTGAGCGTAGCCGGGAGCCTGCCCTGAGCGAAGTCGAACGGGGACCTGCTGTGCGCCTTTCCCTCTAACAACTCCCTACAGTTCCGTCCCTCCATCTCCCGCCCATGCCAAGCTGGGCCGCCGTCCTCAACTTTGTCACCCCGCCTGCCCCGGCTTGCCGTGGGACGGGAGCGTTAGCGCAGCGGAGGGATCTGCAGTTTCACTTTCGGCACAAGCCAATGTGCGTGGGGAATCACCTCCAGGTTCCGTTTTTCTAAGAACACAAACTGCAGATCCCTCCGCTGCGCTAACGAGGCAGCGGAGGACGTAAATCTGGTCAGTCGTGCTGGCCAGGAAGTGATGGAGATATAGTTGTCATGGTTTGAACGCTGCAGCTTCCGAGCGCTGCGGGTTCGGACGAGGACACCATGAAATCACTCTCCAGCGCATTGACCTTGGCCGCACTCCTCACCGCCCACGGATTCGCCCAGATGAACCATACGATGGTTGGCGAGGACACCGTCAAGATCTCCGACCACGTCTGGGCGATCATGGGCTTCCCCAACATCGCCATCGTTGTCGGTAGCCGCGCTACCTTGGTGGTGGATACCGGTCTGGGCCCGAAGAATGGAGCCACCGTCGCTCGCCTGGTGGCGAAACTTGCGCCCAACAACACCAAGCTATTTCTAACCACCACTCACTTCCATCCCGAGCACGCGGCCGGCGAACCCGGATTTCCTCCCGGCACGATCCTCATCCGCGATGCCGTGCAGCAGCAGGAAATGGAGAAGCATGGGCAGGAGATGATCGACATGTTCAGCAGCCGGTCGGCGGAGAATAAGGAGCTGCTCGCAGGCGTGGTGTTGCGTCCGCCCGATGTGACCTTCGACCAGGAAGCAACCGTCGACCTGGGCGGCGTCACCGCGCGGTTGCTCTGGTTCGGCGGAGCCCACACCAAAGGCGACGAGCTCACCTTTGTCGAGCCGGACCGCACGCTCGTCTCGGGCGACGTGGTGCAGAACAAGACCATGCCGAATATCTTTGGCGATGGCGGCACGCCTGCGACCTGGCTCGCCGTGCTCGACAAGGTGGACGCCCTAAACGCCGCACATGTGCTGCCCGATCACAGCCCTCCCGGCGATGGCTCGCTGGTGGGCGAAGAACGAAGCCTGATCTCCGGAATCCGCACCCGTGCGCTGGCTCTCAAGGGTCAGGGCGTCTCCGCCGAGGACGCCGGGAAGCAGATCACCGCCGAGCTCAAGACACAGCATCCCGATTGGCCCAACACCAACGCTGCCGGATTCGTCAAAAGCGTTTACGCCGAGCCCCAATAATGGTTGATCACTCCGCTCGTAGCGCGGTCAGAGGGTCGACATTCGCCGCACGGGAAGCGGGCACCGCGCTCGCCGCCAGTGCGACTAGAGTTACGCCGACGACTGCCAGCAGATAGCTCACCGCATCCAATGGCTTCACGCCGTACAAGGATGACGTCAACGCGCGCCCCACCAGCATCGCCAGCGGAACACCCATCACCACCCCGATGGCCGTCAGCAGGAGGCTGTCCTTGAGGATCATCCAAACCACCTGCCCCCGCCGCGCGCCCACCGCCATGCGCACACCAATCTCCGCCGTGCGCATGTTTACCCGATAGGCCAGCGTTCCGTACAATCCCGTGGCCACCAGCACAATCGCCAGCAATCCGAAAAACTCACCCAGCCGGGCAAACATCAGCTGCTGCGAGATGGTCCGCTCAAACTGCTTGCGCTGCAACATGGGCTGAATCAGCGGCACATCGGGGTCCATCTGCGCGACCACTTTGCGGACCTCGGGCAGAATCGCCAGCGCATCTCCGCGGACTCGCATCTCCACATTCATCTCGCCCTCTTCCGGCGCTTGCGTGTAGGCCCACCAAGCCATCGGGATTGGTTCTTCGTTCATGCTGCGATACTTATGATTTTTCACCACACCCACAATGACCTTGTCTTTGATTCGATGTCCCAATGGGTTCTGGTTGGGCAGAAACTGTTGTGCAAGCAGTTCATTGACCACCGCAACCTTAGGGGACGTCGCGTTATCTGCGTCGGTAAACTCCCGCCCCAGCACGACCGGCACACCCAGGGTGTGAAAGAAATCCGGGCCGACATCGTTGTTCCGCACCACCGCCGTGCTTCCGTTAGCGACGTTTGGATCCTTGCCGTCAATCGTCACATTACTATTGTTCGACCACCATGACCCAAGCCGCTCGCTCATCACCGTCACTGACTCCACACCCGGCAGCACGCGCAGACGGCGCTGCAGCTCTTGATAAAAGGAGACCAGCTGGGTCTCCGAATGGAGGCTCTGGGGATTCAGACCGAAGACCACCAGCCCATCGGTCTGCATCCCGAGAGGGATGTTCTCCAGGTTCCGCAGGGTGCGGATCAGCAGGCCGCCGCCCACCAGCAATACCAGGCACAGCGCCATCTGCAGCGCGACGATGAGTTTGCCGGTTTGCGTTTTGCCTGCATCCGCGCTCGAGGTGGCGGCGGAGGTCTTCAACGCCAACTCCGCACCACCGCCAATCGCCGCCCGAAAGGGCGCCAGCCCAAACAGCAGCGCCGCAAATGCCAGCACGCCCAGCGTGAACAACAGTACTGTCTTATCGGGAGCGAGGCTCGATTCAATCAGCGCCCACCGTCCCAGCATCCGCGTCGCCAGCTGGGCGAACCCCCACGCCAATGCGCCGGCCGCGATCACCAACACCAGACTCTCCGTGATTAGCTGGCGCAGCAACTCGCCCCGCCGCGCGCCTAACGCCATCCGCAACGAGAACTCTCTCTGCCGGGAGGCATTGCGGGCCATCAGCAGCATCACCACATTGGTCAGCGCAATCAGCAGCACCAGCCCAACCATGGCCATCAGCATGCGCAGCGGCTTGCCGTACTCCATGTCATAACCGGGAAAGTTCTTGGCATCCGCAAAGCTCAGCACCGGCGGTTTTTCGCCCGCCATCGGTGAGCCCAAGCCAATGTAGGCCGCCGACTGAAATACCTTCTGCAAGCGCAAAACCGCCTGCTCCCGGCTCACTCCTGGAGCCAGCCGCCCCATAAGCCGCAGGCACCACCAGGTCTGGTCCTGTTGATAAAGCTTGCCACCCTCTGGCGGATTCCCCAGCACATTGAACTCCATCCGGTTCTGCAGCGGAATCCAGAAGTCCATGGACTGGCCCGCCTCGGTTCCTTCAAAACCCTCTGCCGTCACGCCCACGACGGTGAAGGGAACGCCCTTTACGTACAAGGTCTTCCCCAACACGCCCGGATCGCGAGAGAAGCGGCGGGTCCAGTAGCTGTAGCTGATCACCATCGTCTGCGCGTGGTCCGTTTCCTCCTGGGTGGTGAATCCGCGCCCGCGAGCCAGCTTCACTCCCAGCGCGCTGAAAAAATTCCCACTCACCATGTCGGCTTCCGCCGTCTCTGGCTGCGCGCCGATGCGCACATTCACCTTGTCCGTCGACAATGCCCCGATCGCAATCACATTGCTCAGCACCCTGCTCTGGCGGCGCAGCGCATCATAGACCGGATAGGAGAACGTATCCTGGCTTTCGATCGTGCCCGTTCCCCACGGCGGGTTGGATGTCTGCAGGTACACTACCTGCTGCGGATCCGCGATCGGCAGCGACCGTAAAAGCACCGCGTTCATCACGCTGAATACCGCCGTATTTGCGCCGATGCCCAGTGCCAGCGTCAGGATCGCCGTCACCGCGAACCCTGGGCTCTGACGCATGGAGCGCAAGCCAAAGCGAAGATCGCGCCGCAGCTTGTCCCACCACACCCATCGGTCTTTGAGGTAAAAGCGTTCCTGCGCGGCACGGACGTTGCCGAATTCACGGCGTGCCTTCCACCGCGCCTCGTCCTCGCTCAGCCCCTCCAGCTTCAGTTCGTCGGCTTCGAGTTCCAGATGCGTCTTGATCTCTTCGGCGAAATCCTCTGCACTCCGCTTGCGCCGGAACATAGTTATACCTCCTCTCGCTGAGGCCCTTTGCTCGACTCCAGAATCAGATCCATGGCTCGGGTCAGTCGCCGCCACTCGCTGGTCTTCTGCACCAGTTGCTCGCGGCCCTTGGGCGTCAGCGAATAAAACCGCGCCTTGCGGTTGTTCTCGCTCACACCCCACTTGGCGCGAATCCACTTTTTATCTTCCAAGCGCTGCAGAGCCAGGTAGAGCGACCCGTGGTCGACGAAAAACACCTCTTCCGACTGGCGCTGAATCAATCGCGCCACGCCTTGGCCGTGGCATTCTCCCATCACCAGCGTTTTAAGGATCAGCAGGTCCAGCGTCCCCTGCAACAGGGCGATACGGTCGTCGTTGTTCTCTTGGGTAGTCATTCGACCCAAGTATTCTCCTATTCGGGTCGGATGTCAACCCAAGCTGGCGAGGGGCAGTTTGTCCGGCACCCTGGGGGATTCGGCAACACTTCATTAGGACCACAAGTGGTATTCGATTAAAAGAACTTTATCTATGGTCTTGAAATGGGAATCGATGCACAGATACTTGCGAAGCTGTGCATTTTTCGCGAGGGATGCGGGATTACACTGCAGGAACTATGAGAGCTTCCCGCGTTTTACTTCTGCACCTTCCGTTGGTTTGCGCAATCGTTTGGCCGTCCACGCAAGCAGCACTCGCTGACAATACGACCGTACATTCAAGGTTTGCCGGTGTGTATCTATCGCACTTCGCTCTTCCGTCGATGAACCTGAGCCTGGGTAAGGATGGTACCGCGACGGTTACAGAAGATCCCGGCAATGGCGCCACGACCTTGTTTGGCCATTGGGTTGATTCCGGCAGCCAGGTCACGGTCACGTTCGATGCCGTGGAGGGCAAGCCAGTCGAGCCGCCCATGGTTTTCCAACCCGCGCACGACGGACTGCAGGCGGTTATCTGGAACCGCGCCTCATGGGGCAAGGTGGATCCGCCACCGATGAAAAAGGGATTCAAGGTGAAACAACTCTACTGGCTGACCACCGGGCCATAGATTTCCCGGGACCGGGGAAGACTCGGGTAGAGCGCCGCTCATCGACCTACGTGAATTCTCGCGAGGGGAGCGAATAGGCCGAACAGGTTGGCGAGCCAGATGACCACAATAATGACAACTACCCCGTTCAGGATCGATTTGATGCTCGATTGCATCGGTATGAACCGATTTACGAGCCACAACAGAATTCCTACGGCGATGAGCGTAATGACGAGCTGCATGAGCGGCATCTGATATTCCTCTATCGGCTTCGAAAGCGGATCGAGAAGCCTAGTGCGTAGTGTTTCAGGACAGCGAGGGAATATCTGAGCTAAATAGCTCAGCTTGGTTCGCTCATTGCCGACGCCTCCAAGCGTCTGCGCGCCCCTGGCTCCTGAGGGGCGTATCGGGATCAGTCGCTTGTCGAAGGGGACGGCTGAAAGTAAACCTTGTTCAAATTAGTTTTTCTTCGACTCTGCCCATCCGCCTCCACTCATTCCCAGGTGGGCCGCCGCCCTCAACTTTGTCATCCCGCCTGCCCGGCGTGCCGTGGGAGCGTAGCCGACCTGTCCCGGCCTGCCGTGGAAGGACCTGCTGCGCGCCCTTCCTCTAAAAACTTCCTACAGCTCCGTCCATCCATCTCCACCCATGCCAAGCTGGGCCGCGGCCCTCAACTTTGTCATCCCGCCTGCCCCGGCGCGCCGTGGGAGCAGCCAACTTGCCTGTGGCAGGTTGAGAAAGAAATGACAGCGCAAAATCGCCATGGATGCGAGGCCCGGAGGGCCGTCCGCCAAACGTGAGCCCAGCCCGGAAGGGCTGGGACCCAATCTCGAAGATGATCCGAGCGCTGTAAGCGCGGCACTCACCTGGGTCCGCTCGCACCTGTGTCATAGCGAGCCGACCGTCGAATGCCGTGAGGGACCTGCTGTGCGCCTTTCCCCTCGCAAATGCCGGATGCCCCACATCTCAATCACCCCCACCCAAAGCACGTCCAGCCACTAGCCAATTCCTCATTGGAAGCACCACCCCACCCTTGTCATCCCGAGCGAAGCCGAGCGACCTGCTGTGCGCCCTACCCTCTAACAACTCCCTACAACTCCGTCCATCCATCTCCACCTTGTCATTGGTCGAGGTGGATGGACGGAAGCAGTGCCACAGCACCAACCCGATTTCGCTTGTCCACGTTCTCTTCCACGCATTCAGCAAGTCGCGCCGTCCAGAACGCCATTTGCGCGCTAATTTGGACAGCTCTGGCTGAAAGTAGTCCAGGACATCCGTCCCCGGGACACTCGAATGAGAATACCTCCCGAATCGACAAAAACTAGTTTGGATAAGACCGACTGGCAACAGATGGCCGGTCAACGTTGCCAAAGGATCTCCCCGGCTTCCAGGGGCACAGAAACGCCGGCATGGTAAGGAACGATGCGTGGTGTGAAGTCGCTGGCCGCACGGCTTGCCGCTACTTGCGCCGAGTAGCTTACGATTCCTTTTTGAGCGCCGCCCTTCTCGGTTGCCGTCATGGCTTGGACGGCAGATTCGCCTCCTCGAAGGGGATTGGCGAAAACCTCCACCCTGAAATCATCCAGAGGGACATCACCCGGTAAGACCTGGACCCGGAAGACATGAAAGTTGTCGTGGGTTTCGACACTGACCGCGCCGAAGCGGACCGTGTTCCATTGTTGAGCGATGGTTTGCTGCCATGCAAGTATCTCCGCACCCAAGGCACTTTCCTTGGCGGCGCGTTGGGCATAACCAGAAGCCGCGGGCAGGTAGTGATGTTTGGTGTACTCGCGAAGCGTGCGCCCGACGGAAAACTCCGGTGTGAGCTGGCACATACTCTCGCGGATACGCCCTAGCCACTTGGTCGGCAACCCACGTTCATCCCTCTGATAGAACTCAGGGACGACCTGCTGCTCCAGCAAGCTATACATGGCTTCGGCCTCCAGGGCATCCCGTGCCGGATCGTCCCCGTGTTCCTGGCCGTCGCCGATGGCCCATCCCACCAGGGGAGAGTAAGCCTCCGCCCACCAGCCGTCCAGTTCAGAAAAATTCAAGCCTCCGTTGACCAGGACTTTCATCCCACTCGTCCCGCACGCCTCCCAGGGACGACGCGGCGTATTGATCCAGAGATCGATGCCCTGCACCAATTCCTGCGCCAATCGCATGTCATAGTCGCTCAGAAAGACAATGTGGCCATTGACTTCAGGACGCTTGATGAAATCATTCCATTTCTTGATCAGCGCTTGTCCAGGCAGATCCTGAGGATGCGCTTTTCCGGCGAGAATCAACTGCACTGGGCGCTCGGGATCGCGAAGCAATCGAATCAGACGCTCAGGATCGTGCAATAGAAGATTTGGCCGCTTATAAGTAGCAAAGCGGCGCGCGAATCCCATGGTGAGCACATGTTCATCGAGAACGTTGCTGGAATCTTGTGAGACTACGTATTCCAACGCGACTTGATGTGCGTAGCGCCTGCGCACCCGCTCGATCAGACGCTTCCGTTGCAGACTGCGCATCTCCCAAAACTGCTCGTCGGGTATGCGATGGATGTCCTCTTTGTGGGGACCATCTCCGCGCCAGCGCTTCTTGCCGCAAGCGTTGGTCCAGAGTGAATCTGCTTCCGCAGAGTCCCAGGTAGGCACGTGGATGCCATTGGTCACCGAGCCGATGGGGACCTCGGGCTCGGGCCATCTGGGGAAGAGCGGCTGGAAGATGTGGCGGCTCACCTGCCCATGCAGTTTGCTAACGCCGTTGATTTGGCAGCTGCCACGCATAGCAAGATAGGCCATATTAAAAGGTTCGAAAGGATCGCCGGCATTCTGCCTTCCCAAGGCGAGCAAATCATCCAACGGAATGCCGAGTTCATCTCCCGCGTAATGGCGGAAATATTTCCGCATGAGCTCTGGATCGAAACGGTCAAAGCCTGCGGCGACCGCGGTATGGGTGGTAAACAAATTGCCCGCGCGGGTGACGGTCATGGCGAGGTCGAAGGAAGTCTTGTGATCCTCCATATAGCTGCGTGCCCGTTCCAGAACCGCAAACGCCGCATGACCCTCGTTCAGGTGGCATACCTCGGGCTGTAGACCTAGGGCCCGCAGTAAACGCCAGCCGCCGATGCCCAGCACGATCTCCTGCTTCAATCGCATCTCGGCATCGCCGCCATAGAGCTCGCTGCTGATGCCGCGATGCGCGGCGGAGTTGGAGAAGTCGTTGGTGTCCAGAAGGTAGAGCTTGTTCCTTCCAATCGACACCACCCAGCAGCGCAGCCAGATCTTCGTATCCGGCAGCTGAATCTGTAACCTTAGCCATTCGCCATTGGCCTGACGCAGCGGGCGAATGGGCAGTTGGCCGGGATCGTTGACCGGGTAAAGCGCCTGCTGGTTGCCGTCCAAATCAAATGCCTGGCGGAAATACCCCTGGCCGTAGAGCAGGCCGATTCCGACCACGGGCACACCTAAGTCGCTCGCCGCCTTCATCTGGTCGCCTGCTACATTGCCCAGGCCGCCTGAATAAATGGGCAACGCCTCGCTCAACATGAATTCCATGCTGAAGTAGGCGACGGAGGAGAGAGCGGCGCCCGGGTGTTTCTGCTGGAACCACGTGTCCGCCGATTCGTGATTCTGCCGCAATAAGTCCTGGATGCGCTGACGAAAATCGGGCGCCGCTAACAGAGTTTTGATCTTCTCCTTAGAGACGGTGCGCAGAATGAGCCAGGGATTTTGCGTAGTCTCCCAGAGCTCGCCGTTGAGACTCTGCCATATCTCGTCGGACGCATGGTTCCACGACCAGCGAAGGTTGAGTGCAAGCTCAGCCAGTGCGTCCATCCCTTCCACACTGGGCCAGGTATTGACTGTGTTCGCATCGCTCATTGTGTCTCCCTAAAACTCAGTTGGAGGCACCGCAAAGCATGGGCACCCCAAGATTTCTCCTTGTCCCCACGGGAACTCGAGTTAGCTGTTGGTGAACAATCCTGCCCGAGGATGTCCCTTTGCCAATGGCGGAGGGGCAGTTGGCTCGCTGAAATCAGCTGTCCAATGCCAATTCCTGATCTCTGGCATATCCTCCAGATGTTGCCGGATGTATTCGTGGTGCTCGAATAGCTTACGATGGAAAAGATCGAGCGCGTCGGCAGCGGCCATACGCAGCCGTGGAATATGCTTCAATGCCTCAATCGCAAGGTGAAAGCGGCTCATCTCGTTAAGAACGACCATGTCGAACGGGGTGGTAGTCGTGCCGCGGTCCATGTAGCCGCGCACATGAAAGCGGCCTTCATCGGAGCGGCCATGAACCATGCTATGGATGAGCCAGCGGTTATTGTGGAAAGCGAACATGACCGGCGCATGCTCGCTGAACAGCGCATTAAACGACATGTTGTCCATCCCATGGGGATGATTATCCGGCATCATCAGGGCAGTCAAATCGACCACGTTGACCACCCGCACCTTAATACCGGGAACATGTTTCTGCAATAGCCACGCCGCCGCGCATATTTCGATGGTCGGCACATCTCCAGCGCAAGCCAGCACAACATCCGGGTCTGCGCCCTGGTCGTTGGTGGCGAATTTCCAGGTGGATGCGCCTAGGGAGCAATGCTCGCGCGCCTCGTCCATGTTCAGCCACTGCAGCTGTGGCTGCTTGCCGCAGGTCACAATGTTCACGTAGTTGCGGCTCCGCATACAGTGGTCGAAGACGCTGAGCAGGCAATTACTGTCGGGTGGATAGTACACCCGGATGGTTTCACTCCGGCGGGCCAGAGCATTGTCGACGAAGCCGGTCGCCTGATGGCTGAAGCCATTGTGATCGTTGCGCCAGGCGTGACTGGTGAGGAGAACATTCAGGGATGCGAGGTCTCTGCGCCACGAAAAGTCGCGGCACTGTTCCAGCCATTTGGCGTGCTGAGTCAGCATGGAATCCACCACCTGCGCGAAGGCTTCATAAGAAGACCACATGCCGTGCCGCCCGGTCAGCAGATAGCCTTCCAGCCATCCTTGGCAGCAATGCTCGCTCAGTACCTCCATCAAGCGGCCATCGGGGCTTAGCTTGTCGTCAATGGAGACCGTCTCCGCCATAAAGCACCGCTTGGTGGCTTCCAGAACTGAGCCTAAGCGATTCGATTCCGTTTCGTCCGGGCAGAACATGCGAAAGTTGGCCGGGTTCATGCGGAAGACTTGGGCGAAGTAATCTCCCAGCTTGCGCGGAGCTTCCGCGACCACTTCGCCGGGGCCGGGAATCTCCAGCGCAAAGTTGGAAAAGTCGGGGAGATCGAGTGTGGTCAGCAACCGGCCGCCGTTCACGTGAGGATTCCCACCCATGCGCCGATTGCCGCGCGGAGCGAGCTCCGCCAGCTCGTCGATGAACTTGCCATGCTTATCGAAGAGCTCTTGCGGCTGGTAGCTTCTCATCCAGGCTTCCAGAATCTTCAGGTGTTCGGGGTTTTCGCGAACGGTTGCCAGCGGGACCTGGTGGGCGCGGAAGGTCCCCTCAATGGGAATCCCATCCACCTCTTTGGGACAGGTCCATCCCTTGGGCGTACGCAGGACGATCATGGGCCAGATGGGCTGCTTCTTGAATCCGTCCCGCCGCGCTGCCTGCTGAATGGCTTGAATCTCCGCGTAGCAATCGTCCAGCGTTCCGGCCAGAAGCTGATGCACCGCTTCAGGATCGTCGCCTTCGACAAAGTAGGGCTTGTAGCCACGGCCGATGTAGAGCGCCTTCAAGTCTTCATCGCTGGTGCGGCCCTGCACGGTGGGGCCGGAAATCTTGTAGCCGTTGAGGTGGAGGATGGGAAGCACGGCGCCGTCGCGTACCGGATTCAGGAAGTTGACTCCCTTCCAGCTGCCTTCGAGCGGGCAGGTCTCTGATTCTCCGTCACCGATGACGCAGGCCACGATGAGGTCCGGATTGTCGAAAGCTGCCCCAAATGCGTGGACCAGGGAATAGCCGAGTTCGCCGCCCTCGTGCATGGAATTCGGAACGTGCGGACCGCAATGGCTGGGTACTCCGCCCGGGGTCGAGAACTTCCTGAAGAGCAGCCGCATTCCGTTCTCATCGGGCGTGATCTCCGGATGCACTTCGGTATAACTGCCTTCTAAATAGGAGCTGGCATTGAGCGAAGGGCCGCCATGACCGGGCCCGGCGATGTAAATGATATTTGCATCGTGCTCTTGGATGAGGCGGTTCAAATGAATGTAGATCAGGTTTTGACCCGGTGACGTTCCCCAGTGTCCAAGCAATCTTGGTTTGATCTGCTCCGCTGTGAGCGGCTCTCGCAGCAACGGATTTTCAAAAAGATAAATCTGGCCGATACACAAATAATTTGCGGCGCGCCAGTATCGGTTCATCTTGTCGAGTAGCTCGGGGTTGAGTGGACCCTTGGGGAGTGGGACTTTGCTCTCTCGGTGGCCATTGGCTGCGATCGCTGTGGACAGATCCGCGTCGAAGAGGAACTTAGCGGCTGCTTTCTCTACATCTTCGTCAACAACGAGTGCCTGTTCCTGGGGGGTCATAGTGTTCCTCTCGACTTCGTTAGTTCTTCTTTAGCTGCTTGCCGATCGCCTGCAATTCGCGGCGTCGCTTCGGGGTGGTTTTGGGATAGGCCATCTTGAGGCTCCCAAGCGTATCCAGCAATATGCGGGCAATAATCAAGCGGGCATTCTCCTTATCGTCAGCGGGAACGGCATACCAGGGTGCCTGATGGGTACTGGTCGCGTTCAGACAGGCCTCATACGCCTCCATATATTGCTTCCAATATTTCCGCTCATGGATGTCCGCGAGCGAGAATTTCCAGTTCTTTTCCGGCTCGTCAATGCGCGCGAGAAATCGCTTTTTCTGCTCAGCCTTGGAAAGGTTGAGGAAAATCTTGATGGTTCGGGTTGCATTTCGATAGAGGTGGCTCTCCATTTCGACGATGGAGCGATAGCGCTCTTCCCAGATGTTCTTCTCGTCGATCAGCTCTTCCGGAAGACCCTGGGTGTGGAGAATCTCGGGGTGTACCCGCACTACCAGCACTTCTTCATAGTAGGAACGATTGAAGATACCGATCCGCCCCCGTTCGGGAAGGCGGCAGGTCGTGCGCCAGAGAAAGTCATGCTCCAGTTCTTGAGCACTCGGTTGTTTGAAACTGGAAACCTCGCATCCTGCCGGATCGACGCCCGACATAACGTGGCGAATGGCGCCGTCCTTCCCGGCCGAGTCCATCCCTTGAAAAATCAACAGCAACGCATAGCGATTGGAGGCGTAGTGCAGCCGTTGCAGTGAACTCAACTCCGCCACGTGCTCTTTCAGGATCTCCTGATAGTGCTTCTTCGACTGATAGAAGGGTTTGACGATTGTCGGCCGGTCACCGAGTTTGAACTCTTTTCCGGGACGCACACGAAATTCTTCAGTGTTGATCTTCATCTTTCTCCTCGCCTGACGAACATTGGACTCACGAGGATACTACCGCGGGCTGCCCCTGGGCGGGCTGACCTGCCCGGGCCTCGCGCTCCGCCTCCAGCCAATCCTGATCCTGCAGGCTCTCACCGCGCACGCGCTGCTGGTAGAGCTCATAGGCACGGGCGGCGATCTGAGGAGTCAGGTCGAGAGGTTTTTTCGCGAGCAACGGAGGTTTGGTTGGGTCCAGGATCCGGTAAGCGAGCAGCTTCACCCGGTCATTGACCAAAGCCCAGACGACGGCGTAACCCCAGACGAACCCCGCCCACTTCCACCCCAGTGGCGTCATGAACAAGCCATACACCGCAATCAGGGTAGCGATGGTCTGGGTGCCGAGAACGGCCATCCATAGAATCTTTGCCGGGCGTATGGACCAGAACGGCCCCCGGGTGCGGGTGAGGAAAATCGTCAGATGTCCGGCGACCGATAGCTTCAGGTACATCAGCGTCTGGATTTGCCCTCGGCCCAGATGGAAGACGCGCTCGCCCAGATAAAACAGCCCAAATGCGGCCACGACGCCCATCACGCCGAGTGCGGTCGAAACTCCGAGCACCAGGCGCATGTTCCAGGCCTCGGGCTTGTCCTTGTAATGGACGTTGTCATAGGCGATGGACAGGATGGCTCCGTCGTTCAGCAACGCCAGCATGACAATCATCACGGCCGTCACCGGGTAGAAGTTAAACACCAGGATCGACAGCGTCATGAACAGCAGAACGCGCAGCGTTTCGGCGATGCGATAGATGGCGTAACTATTCATCCGCTGGAAGATGCGGCGGCTCTCCTTGATGGCGTCGATGATCACCGAGAGACCGGAGGCCATCAATACGATGGAGGCCGCGGCGCGCGCCGCATCGGTCGCGCCTGAAACCGCGATGCCGCAATCTGCTTTTTTGAGCGCCGGCGCGTCGTTCACTCCGTCGCCTGTCATACCTACGATGTGACCGCGCTGCTGCAGCACATCCACGATGTGAAACTTGTGTTCTGGGAATACCTGGGCGAAGCCATCCGCATTTTCGATGGCCTCCGCGAGTTGCGCCGTCTCATGGTGCTTGGTATCGCCCAATCCGCTGGCATCCAGGATGTTGGTGCCCATTCCCAATTGCCGCGCCGTCTCTCTCGCGATGGCCAATTGATCGCCCGTGACCATCTTGACGTTCACGCCCATCTGGCGGGCGCTGGCGATGGTTGCTTTGGCTTGCTCGCGGGGTGGATCGAACAGCGGCAGCACGCCGGCAAATTGCCACTTGCCTTGCTCGTCGGCTCGGGCTACACCCAGAGAGCGAAAGCCGCGCCCGGCGAACTCATTCACCGCTTTCTCGACCGCCGGCTTCACCTGCTCCACATTGTTCGACATTTGCAGAATGACCTGGGGCGCTCCCTTGGCCACATAGAACTGTCTTCCGTCCGACGCTTTCACTGTAGCTTCAGTGCGTTTATGCACCGGATCGAAGGGCTGGAAGTGAAGTACCTGGTAGCTCTTGAATGCCTTATCGTCCTTGACCCCTCCGATGACCGCGAGGTCGATGGTGTCCTTGTCTTCCGCACGCGAGGCCAGCGCAGCCCAGAGAATCACTTGATCCGCGGGAATGCTATTTACGCTGAATGGGTCGCCCAGGGTCAGCTTGTTCTGGGTCAGGGTTCCGGTCTTGTCCGAGCACAGTATGTCCACGCCCGCCAGTTCCTCGATGGCCGACAGCCGGGTCACGATGGCTTCTTTTTTCGCCAGCAGACGTGCGCCGACAGCCATGGTTACCGACAGTACCGTGGGCATGGCCACGGGAATTGCCGCCACCAGGAGGATGAGGGCAAACTCCAGTGTGTTGAGGATGGGGTCTCCGCGGAAGATGGCAACCGCGACAATCAACAACACCAGGGCCACGGCGAGCACGATCAGGTAATCGCCAATCTTCAACACGGCGCGCTGAAAATGGCTTACGGTATGCGCTTGCTGCACCAGTTGGGCGGTCTTGCCGAAGTAGGTGTTGATACCCGTGGCGTAGACCAACGCGTCGATTTCGCCCTGGCGGAGAATCGACCCGGAAAAGACTGCTTCGCCCGCCTTGCGCGAGGCGGGAAGCGATTCACCGGTTAACGCGGACTGATCTACCTCCACCGGATCACCCGCCAGCAGGCGCGCGTCTGCGGGAATGATGTCGCCCAACCGCA
Organism: uncultured Acidobacteriaceae bacterium; assembly: GCA_963746595.1. GTDB lineage: Bacteria > Acidobacteriota > Terriglobia > Terriglobales > Acidobacteriaceae > PALSA-350. The sequence goes on along the minus strand of CAVVBS010000015.1, from coordinate 516,730 downwards.
GGCGGATGACATCTCCCGGAACCAGCTCGCTGGCCTTCGGTGTCGTCCATTTGCCATCGCGCTTGGCCCTGGCATTGACGGCCAGCTTGGCTTTCAGCGCGGCGATGGCGTTGCCCGCCTGGTGTTCTTCCCAGAAACCGACCACCGCGTTGGAACAAAGTAGGAGCAGGATGATGAAAAAGTCCAGCCAGTGCCGGACCACCCCTGAAAGAATCACGGCCGCTTCAATCATCCACGGGATCGGACCCCAGAAATAGGTAAGGAATTTCAGAAGCTCGTTGGTCTTTTTTTCCGCGATCTCGTTCGGGCCGTATTGCGTCAGCCGCTTCTGCGCCTCGGCTTGGCTGAGACCGTCGGGAGACGACTTCAACTTGGTCTCTAACTCTGCCATCGGCAGCGACTTCAGGTCATCCTTCGGAGAGGGCTTGGGCTGGGGGATCTGTGGGCTCGGTTTCACGGTAGGATCCGCCTGTTCTCGGTGTTGCCACCGGGTATCGAATCAGTGAAGTTCTCGGAAATGGATAAGCAGGTGGCTGTCCATCAGAGCCGGTTTAGGCCCGGCGGTATTCACGTTGCTCCGGCGAGTTACGCCGACTAGCTGTCTAGAAGAAGTATCTTCCTCGGGAGATATGGATGCTGTGCAGTTTTGCTCAGTCACTCGCCTATCCCTCGTATTCAGTGAATGAGCGAATCTGTTCTATTGCGCACTTTGCGGCCGAAAGGGTGGGTCAGGACGCTACCAAAGGGGGCGTGCGGTACAGCACCATTTGGGCTTTTGTCTTTTTTTGGGGCGATCTACTGTGTTGATAGACAAAGGAAGTGTAAGGAAGGCCCCGTATGATAGCGAACGCCCAGATCCAGCAAACCACCTACGAGCCTCTGTGCGCGGAGCTTATCGAGACCACAGACCCGCGCTCCGATGGGCTGCAGCTCGCGCAGGAAATTCGCTGCTTGCGCGCAATTGTCTCTGAGCTGCTGATAAAGAACCAGCACCTGCGTTGGGAGCTGCAGAAATATCCTCAGAGGATCGCAGGCTCTTGAGCACCTCCGGAGGCACACCGTTCCGCAAGAAATCTCGTACCGCAGCCATCCCATAGCGGGTCACGAGCAGGGCGGCCATCCGGGCCGCAACCTGGTGTGCATGCCGCGAGGCGGTTGCATCGGCGGGGTGGGCCAACGCAGCATCCAGTTCCTTCGCCGGCACAGCAACCATAAAGTCATCCTTTCCCGAGCTCGCCAAAGTCCCAACCAAACCCTCCCTTAGCCAAAGCGGAGCTTGTTCTCCTGCCTGCTGCTCCACCAGCACATGCAGAAACTCGTGTAACAACAGCGCTTCGGTCCCCCCGTTGTTTCGCCGCACCGCGGCTGGCTGCAAGAACACGTTGCTGCCCCGGGTCGAGGCCAGCATCCAGCCCGGCTCTCCCGTGCTCTGGCGGAAGAGCTCCGTGCTGGGTAGCTCCTCCACTGTGGGGGCGCTGGTAGCAGAAGGAGAGCCGAACAGCGACCGCGCTTTGGCCCAGGCAGCATTTCCTTCGGCCACCAGCCCGCCGGCGGGGTCGGTGGTCAGCAGCGTCCATCCCGCACCCGCGAGCCTCTGCCATCGGTCGCCGGCCGGCGTGATGCCGGCGACGGCGCCAGGGAAGTAGAAACTGAGAATCTCCGTATCGCTGTGGCCTTCCTTTGCCATCTCATAGGCGCCGGCCTGGCACAGGCCTACGCCGTGCCCATAGCCGCGGCCCTTTCATCTCCAGGGCAGAGCCGGAAACGCTGACGCTATACCAGTCGCTGCGCATCTGGTTCCAACCCAGCGCCCGGTCCACAGCGAAGCGAAAGCTGCTGGCCGAGAGCTCAGCCGGGGCGCCCCGGCCGGTCACCTCAAGCAGTTCGGCGCGGCCGCTCGCGCTCCGCCTGCTCACGCGGATGGCGCTGATCGGCGAGGGTGTCTGCCAACCCTGGGCGCGAAAAATCCCGCTGAGCTGACCGAGATCAATCCGCGCCTGCCACTCCGCTGGAGACCGGCGCAGGCAGTAAGGATCGGCATGATTGCCCGCCAGGTAGCTGGCGTGCTCAGCAGGCCAAACGTCCCCTGCCGCTTCACTCCTGCCGCCGCAGTGCTGGGTGTAATAGACGTGTGCCCGCTGGCCGCCGAACCACAGGGTCTCGCCGGCTGTCTCGCGTACCGCGCGCTCCACCTCCGGCGCGCGCTTTGCCCAGGCGAAGCGCCTGGCAATGCGTGCTGTCGCACAGTCCAAAACCCTCCGCGCTGTGGCGGTTCGCGTTCACCAGGGCAAAGGTGCGTATGCTGATCGCCATCGCCTTGAGCGAGGCCATCGGCTCATCCGGCGCGGCTTCGCCGTTCAGCGCCGCAATGACGTAGTTTTCGCTGGGCAGCGTCAGCAGCACACGCAGGCCATCGCGCTGCCAGCGGATGATCCACTTTCCCGCGGCTGAAACCTCCTCCGCATCGGCTCGCATGCGATAGCTTCCGCTTAACGAAAGCTCCCTTACCGTCGTTCCAGAAGAGAGCCGGAGGCCATTCGGCGCCCATTCCACCTGCGTGGGCATTGGCCGCTCCAGCGGCGTTGCCGTGAGGGTCTTCACCGCTCTGGTGGAGAAGACCTCGATGGTAAGCGAGCGAGCACTCTCCGGCGCCGGCGCTCTTGTTGCAACAAAGAAGTCGTGCCCCAGCCGGGCAGCATCGGCGCCATTGCCGCCCGGGAGGTAGATCACTACCACCACTTCTTCGCTACCCAGATAACCGGTACCGGCAAACCATCCGTGGCTCCGGCCTTGCGGCCCGTCGCCTGCGGTTCCGGTCTTGCCTGCGATTTCCATCCCCGTCACGGCAGCATTGTGCGCCATGCCGTAGCTCACCGAATCTCTCAGGCCCTCGCGCACTGCTGGGGCCTTGGCCTGGTCGAGTTCCATCGCCAACTTGCGATAGGCAACGGCCATCTGTGCTGGGGAAACGGCAATTCCTGCCACGCCCAACACCAGGAGCTCCTTCCGCTCCCGGCTCTGCGCGATAGGCGTCTGCCCCAGGCCGTAGTGTTCGAGGATGCCTGATGCCTTAGCAGGCGGGATGCGGTCGGCAAGCTCCGCGAAATAGCGGTTGCAGGAATAGGCGAGCGCTTCTTTGGCGGCGAAAGCAACGTCACTCTGCGGGTGCGTGCAAGCCAGGTTCCATTCATGGGTTCCGTCGCTGATGTGCAGGTTGCGACGGCAAAAAACGGTGCTCTCGGGCAGCACTTCGCGCTGCTCGAGAGCAGCAGCCAGAAAAAGAGGCTTGAGGATCGACCCCGGCGCGTGCCGCTCCTCGATCGTCTTCACCGTCGCCAACTGCCGCCCGCTCTTCACATCCACCACCACCCCAACCGCCGGAGTGCTACGCAACGCAGAACTGAGCGCCGCTTGCGCCGTTGTCTGTGCTCGAAGCGCGAGGGGAGATAAGAGTAACGCCGAAAGCATGCCCCAGTGACAGAAGCCAGTTAAAACAGGACGGGTGCCCCAGGTTCGCCAAAGCGTACCTGGGCCAAAAAAGACGGGCGCAGCCCTTCGATCGCTTTTGTGATGTCTGTTTAGCACACAAGTAACAAAGCAAACCATCCTAACCCGATGAAAGTCATTAGGCTTTAGGAAGGCAGAAAAGGGCTTCGCCCCATCTTTTTCAACCCAGGTACGCTTTGGCGAACCTGGGGCACCCGTCCTGTTCCTCCCCGATTCGGCCCTTCGGTTTAGGACTTCTCTTCTACTCGCGGCCACCTTCCATCCAGCTAGAACTTCAACTCCCGCCGGCCCTCCATGGCGCGGGTCATGGTGACCTCGTCGGCATACTCGATGTCGCTCCCGGCCGGCACTCCGGTGGCGATCCTGGTCACGCGCACTGACGTCGAGCGCAGTAGATCCGCCAGATACACCGCTGTGGCCTCGCCTTCCACCGTCGGATTAGTTGCCAGGATCACTTCCTCCACTTCGCCATGGGCCACTCGGGCCACCAGGCTGTCTGTTCTCAAATGCTCCGGGCCAACCCCGTGCAGCGGCGACAAGGTGCCGTGCAAAACGTGGTAGACGCCGTTATAGCTGCGCGTCTTCTCAATCACTGCGATGTTCCCCGGCTCCTCCACCACACACACCACCCTCTGGCTCCGCGTCGCGCTGGCGCAGTAGATGCATGGGTCCACATCGGTGATGTTGTTGCAGGTGGAGCACAGCAGCAGCCGGGCCTTCAACTCACGCACCGCGTCGGCCAGCGCTCCTGCATCTTCGCTGCTCGCGCGCAGGATGTGGAAGGCAAGCCGCTGCGCGCTCTTGGCCCCGATGCCAGGCAACTTGCGCAGCTCTTCAATCAGCCGCGCCATCGGTTCTGCAAATTGAGACAAGGCTAGAGAAGCCCCGGGGGCAGGTTCAAGCCGCCCAGCATCCCGGTCAGGCTGGACTTCATCGCCTCATCGGCGCGGCGGCCGGCCTCATTGAACGCTGCCGTCACCAGGTCTTCCAGCATTTCGACGTCGGCCGGACTGGAGCTCAGGCTCGTCACTGCGGCCGCGTCGATCTTCAGCTGCAACACCTGCTTCTGCCCGTTCATCTTCACCGTGACGGCGCCTCCGCCGGAGGACGCTTCCACCACCGTCTGGCTCAGCTTTTCCTGCATCTGGTCCTGCATGTGGCGCGCCTGTTCCAGCATTTCCTGCATCTTGAAAGGATTCACAGCCTATTCCGCCTTCCGATATTCAACCTTTGCTCCGCGAATCGTTGCCCTGGTTCTCCCTTAGATCAAGCACGCTGCGTACTTCGGCATGGAAAAGCTCCTGCGCCTGCCGCACCAGTGGATTGCCCAAGGCTACCGCTTCAATGCTATCGCGCGACCACACCCGTGGGCCCGCGGCCGCCTGGTCGGCCGACTCGCCCGGCACCACGGTCATCTTTTGCGTGGCGCCTGCCTCGCGCAGGGCCTCGCGCACAATCTTCCACGCCTCGCCGTTCATGGTCAGGCCCAGCATGGTTTTCTTGACCCCTACCTCCACCTGAATCGCGCCATCCTCGTCCAGTCTCCAGCGCCCGGCTCCCAGCAGGGAAGCCGCGGTGTTGTGGCCCTGCTCGTTGAGCGCAGCGGTGACCACATCGCGCAGGCCATCCAGGTCAATCCCGCCGGGCTTGGCTGGCTCTGGCTCCGGTTCGACGTTTACCTCGGGAGCAACCTTTACCTCGGGAGCAGCCTTTACCTCAGGAACAACAACCTTCACCTCGGGAGCAGCCTTCGCTTCGGGAGCAACTACGGGCGGAGTAACCGGCGTCCGTTCCATCTCCTCTGTAACGCTGCCGCCCAGCTTGCGCTGGCGGTCAAGCTCGAAGGGAGAAGGCGCCGGCGGTTTTGCCGGCTCGACCGGAAGCGGTCTTGGCGCTTGCACCGGTGTCGGTGGCGCGGTGATCGCAGGCCTCTGACTCACGCTGCCCTTTCCAGAGCCGAGGGCGGCTGGAGGACGCGCCGCACCCGGTAATCCGCTCAAGATCTGCTCCAGCGGGATCAGGCGTTGCAAGTGAACCAGCTTCATCAGCCCCAGCTCCAGGTGCAGGCGCGGTTCCTGGCGGTAGTTCAGCTCATCGAAGGTCCTCAGCATTACTTGCAGAAAACGGGTCAGGTCCTCTTCGCTGAAGAGGGTGGCGGTGCGCACCGCGCGAGCGCGTTCATCGCCGGAGATCTGCAACAGCTGCGTCTTCTCTCCGCCCAGCTTGGCCATCAGGCAGTTGCGCAGGTAGCGCACCAGCTGCCGCGCCATCTGCGAAGGGCTATTGCCCGCATTGAGCAGCCGGTTGAGCTCCTCCATCACGGCCGCGCTCTGACCTTCGCCGATGGCTTCCAGGATGCGTTCGAAGACAGCATCGGGTACCGTCCCCATCAACTCCCGGATTTCGTTGCCGTCGAGCTTGGCTTTTCCCTCCACCATCGGTGCGCTGGCGATGGCTTGGTCCATGATGGAAAGCGCATCGCGCATCGAGCCATCGCCCGCCTCGGCCAACAAGGCGATCGCCTGCGGATCGGCCAGAATCCCTTCCTGGGTCGCGACCTGGGTCAGCTGGGTCACGATGTCATCGAACGTAACCGCGTGGAAGCTGAAATGCTGGCAGCGTGACCGGATGGTCTGCGGAATATCCTCCGGTTGCGTGGTCGCCATCATGAAGACCACGTGCTCCGGCGGTTCTTCCAGGATCTTCAGCAGCGCGTTGAAGGCCGCATCGGTGATCTGATGGGCTTCGTCGAGCAGGTATATTTTGTAGCGATCGCGTGCCGGGGCGTAGCGCGCCGCCTCGCGCAACTCGCGAATCTCGTCGATCCCGCGGTTAGTGGCGGCGTCGATCTCGATCACGTCCAGGGAGTTGCCGGCGCGAATCTCCGTGCAGGAGTCGCAAACCCCGCACGGCTCAGGGGTAGGCCGCAGCGAGCTCCCAATCTTGTTGCGGCAATTGAGTGCCATGGCCAGAATCCTGGCGATGGTGGTCTTGCCTATCCCGCGATGCCCACTGAAGATGTAGCCGTGGGCCACCCGCTCTTGCTCCAGAGCGTGGCCCAAGGTACGGGTTACATGATCCTGTCCGGCGACATCCGAGAAGCGTTGGGGACGGTATTTGCGGGCGAGTACTTGGTAAGCCATAGGAAGGATCAGCCTGCGAACGGCTCAGGCCGGGAGGCCGGCCAGCCGCCTGCAACTTTGATTGTAGCCCCAGTGCCGATCGCAGCAGGAATCGCACACTCCCATCAACCCGCGCCAATCGGGGTGGGGAAGTGTTTGCTATTGTTCAGCTATCCTATCGGGTTTAAAAGCGAAGGACTGGAGGGCAGTCGATGTCCACGATCGAGGTTGTGTGCGCGATTATTGCCATTGGTGTGCTGTCGGGCCTTCGGGCGCTGTCGCCGATCGCGGTGGTCTGCTGGTTCGCGTTCCTGCACCGGCTGCCGCTGACCGGCTGGGCCTCTTTCGTTGGGAGTAAGGTTGCGGTCGGCCTGTTTTCGCTCGGCGCCGTAGGCGAATTGATCTCCGACAAACTACCCAAGACGCCAAGCCGGCTGAAGCAACCGGGCTTCAGCATCCGCATTGTGATGGGCGGGCTGTGCGGATTGGTCTTGGCCAGTGCTGCGTCGTTCTCTCTGGTCGGCGGGGTGCTGCTGGGTGCGATCGGAGCGGTCGCGGGATCCTATCTTGGCTATTTCGCCCGCAGCCGGATCACGGGAAACCTCGGCCTGCCCGATCTGCCCGTGGCACTCGTGGAAGACATTATCTGCATTGCCGGGTCCTTCTACGTGGTGTCGCTCTTTTCGCCTCGTTAGCAGAAAACCGGGATCGTTTGACGGTCTTTCTATTCCGCTGTGGGCGCTATCGCTAAGGCCCGGAGGGCCCACCGCTAAGGAGTCTGCGTGAGGACTGGCCATTCGTTTAATCGATTTTGAGGCCATTTCCCTCCAAAGAATTGTCATCCCGACCGGAGCGTACCCGGATTTCCTGCTACGCGGCCCTCACCAACGTCCACGTGTGCGGCTTTCCGTAAAGAAAGCCGCATGAAGCTCGCCAACGCCACCAACCTCAACAGGAAATCCGGGGTAGCGCAGTGGAGGGACCTGCGGTTTCTTTTTCCAGTTCTCACGCAGACCCGGAAGGGCTGGGCTCACGTTTGGCGGTCGGCCCTACCGGGCCTTAGCGCAGTGGAGGGACCTGCGGTTTCTTTCGAGCCAATTACCGTCCTTTCGGAACCTATTTTCGCCGCGCTGACGGGCCGGCGCTCTTCCTCGCCGCCTTCTTAACCAGCTTCCGAGCCGCGGCTTTCCGCTGCCTGGCCTCTGCCGCCCTGAGGGCTTTTCGCCGGGCTACTTTCTTGCGCCGAGCAATCTCTTCCGGCGAATACATCGTCTTGCGGCATTTCCGGGCTCCGCAGTAACAGCGCGCATCGTCCTCGTCCCCGTCGTACAGGTTGTAGTCGTAGGTGAGCTCCTCGCCCGGCGCGATGCTGCGTATGGACATGATCCACACCCGCCCATCCACCTCTTCCGTCTCACAATTGGGGTCGCAGGAGTGGTTGATGTACATGGCCACGCCCATGCCGTCGATCACCGTCGAGCCGTTACCTATGCCGAACAGGTAGGTAATTTTCGAATTCTCAAAGCGCTTGTCGGCCTCTTTTTTGCTGATCCGCGGGCCAGTGTATTCCACCACCTGGACACCTTTGGCGATAGGCGAAGTGGTGTAGCAGCCGGCGGCATGGATGGAGGAGGAGCGAATCATCAAGCCCATAAGTAGTTATTTTTTAACATGGAGCACAACCGGAGCCCCCGATCATGGCTTGCGCCCGCTGGAAACCTCGAAGCCGAAGGTCTAGACTTGAAATAGCAACGATGCGTAACTCGCCCCTGACGCGCTTTCACAATTACTTTGGCCTCAAAAAGACCGCAAGGTGTGGTTTTCCTTGGGAGAAAACCACGAAGGCGTTTTCTGCTTCGGTTTACACCTATTGTGAAACCGCATTGATCGTCGCCGCCATCGCCGCTCTGCTGACATTTGCAGCCGCGCCTCAGCGCTAGCCCAGGCCCCCGCACCTGGCGACAACGGGCAGCCGGTTCCCGACGCGCCGGCGCCCCAGCCGCAAAAAAAGCCGGCCCCAAAGCCGCAGCCCCCTGCTGATTCCACTGACTCTTCGTCTCAGTCCAAGCAGCCGGCGAAAGACGACAATGCCTTCCCCGAAGCCGTCTCCCGCGACGCAGCCAAGGCGGCTTCCGATGCTGCGGGGAGCACCAAACCCTCCACCGCAACCGATAACCCCTTCCCGGAAGCTGTCTCCCGTGACGCAGCCAATCAGCCGCACCGGGTGCCGGCACTCCCAAGAAAACCGCGGACGACAATCCCTTCCCGGAGGCCGTTTCTCGCGACGCCGCCAAGGCAGCTGGCAATGACCAGAACCCCGCTCCCAAGAGCGATCTGCCTCCCGGCGTCAGCTCCAGCCAGTCGGACGGCGCTTTCGGCGACTCCCCGACTGGATCGGCGCCCCAGGTGAATGATCCGGTTCGCGCCAAGAAGGATGCTGATGTGGGTGGGTTTTATCTGAAGAATGGCGATTATCAGGGGGCTTTACTGCGTTACCAGGACGCAATGGCTGTCGATCCTACCAATGTCGATGCCATCTTTGGTTTGGCCGAAGCCCAGCAAATGCTCAAGAAAAATGCGGACGCAGCGCGTAATTACCAGCTCTATCTCGATATTGTGCCCAACGGCCCCAAGGCCAAACAGGCGATGAAGGCGCTCAAGACACTCCAGCCAGCAAAATAGACCTGCCCCACGGTCCTCCCGTGGCTTTGTTTAAGACCAAGGTTGTAGTTCCTTCGAAGATTCTGCCCATGTTTTGGGTTTTCTCTCCTAATCCCAGTGTTCTACACTTCCGCAAACTGGCGAGGTTTGTCAGGGGTCTCCCCCAATGCACGCTGTGCTGGAACGGGTTGTCAGCCAAATCAGTCGCGAAGTGCTCGGCCTGGACGCGGAGACGACACAGCTACACCCCAACGGCTTGGCCTACAAGTGGAGCGCGCAGCAGGTGGTCGAGCACCTGGTCCTCGGCTATCGCCTCACCTCCAGCGCTCTGGAGAACCGGCTAAGCAAAGGCCGCCTTTCCCGCAACCAAAAGCGCACCTATCTGCAATGGTCTCTGCAATTGATGATCCTCAGCTTCGGAAAACTTCCCCGGGGAGTGCCGGCGTTGGATGAGACGATGCCGGTTGCCGGCAGTTTTGCAGCCATGGACGGGCAGCAGTTGGGTGATCTCATGCGCCAGGAAATCGACGCCATGGACACGATGTTCGATCGTTGCCGGCGCAAATTCGGCATGGAGCGGGTAACGGTTCATCCCTTTCTCGGACCGCTGCGCGTGGACCAGTGGCGCCGCTTCCACGCAGTGCACGGATTGCACCACCTGGACCAACTGCGGGTGGTGGTCGCGCAGGTGGCTCCGTTGCAGGTTCCGGTTAAGTTGCCGAGCCCCAAACTAGTGGAAAAATTGCACGTACCAGCCCAGCGTCCGCTCGCCTAGAAAAATGCTGTACAGCCCGGCCACGCTGAGCATGGTTCCAAAGGGAACCGGCAACTGCCCTGGGGAAGTGTCATTTCTGCGATGCAACAAGATCGTTCCCAGCCCATACAACGCTCCCGCGACCACCGCAAGAAACAGCACCACGCCCGTTTGCCGCAGACCTAGCCATGCGGCCAGCATGGCCAGCAGCTTCACGTCGCCTAGCCCCATCCCCATGCGCCGCCGCGCCAGCCAATAAGCTCCGGCAATCAACAATAGCGCCGCCGCCGCAACAGCCGCTGCCAGCAGAGACCACCCCGCCGCCCGTAAAGCAGTCCCCCACGCCCAGCCGTCGCCCTCCAGTCCGGGACGCAGCGCGGCAAACACCACTCCCGCCACCAGCCCGGGCAGGGTGAACAGGTCAGGCAACAGCAGGGTTTCGGCATCCATCACCGCCAGGCCGAGCAGTAGGAAACAGAGCAGTGCCCAGGACCCAGCCAGCCAGCCGAAAGAAAAGTGCAGGCAGCACATGACAAAAAGCGTGCAAGTTCCTAGTTCAATGACCGGATAGCGCCACGCGATACGGCTTCCGCAAGCTCGACAAGCAGCCCCCAGCAGCAGGTAGCTCAGCACCGGAATATTGTCCCGCGCGGCGATCGGCTGGTTGCACTGGCGGCAGTGTGACCCGGGCCACACGACCGATTCGCCGGCGGGCAATCGGAGGATGCAGACGTTGAGGAAACTGCCCAGCAGCAAGCCGCATAAGCCGAAAAAGATACAAGGAATCATGGCCAGTTTAGGGAAATGAATGAGCCAGCCAAACCACAGTAACAGGCGCAAAGCAATCCTCAAGCGCATCGTTTACATTGTTGGAATGAGCCCTGAGCGCGACCCGGCCGCCGATTCGGCTGCGCTTTTCGCCGAAGCCGTGAGCATCATGGCCCGCCTGCGTGGCCCCAGATGGCTGTCCCTGGGACCGCGAGCAAAGCTTCGACACCATCCGAAAATATACTCTCGAAGAAGCCTACGAGGTCTTCGACGCCATTGAGCGCCGGCATTGGAAGGATCTGTCCGAGGAGCTGGGCGACCTGTTGCTGCAAGTCCTCTTTTATGCCCAGATGGCGAGCGAGTCCGGCTACTTCACCATCGCGGACGTGATCACCGGCCTGAACCGCAAGCTGATCCGCCGTCACCCCCATGTTTTCGGGGACGAGGCTTCCGTGGCCGCCGGCAACGCGGTTAAGTCCGCTCTTGAGACCTCGGGCATCGACGCCACCCAGGTCCTTCGCAACTGGGACGCCATCAAGCAGGCAGAAAAGGCGGAACCGCAGCCGCAATCCTCCGCGCTCGATAGCATTCCGCGCTCCCTCCCCTCGCTACTGGAAGCTGCCAAGCTGGGCAGCCGCGCGCGCAAGACCGGCTTCGACTGGCCGGACGTCGAAGGCATTTTCGCCAAGCTGGAGGAAGAGACAGAGGAGTTGCGCCAGGCCATCGGCGACCATCCACCGAGTCCGCCTCCCGGCGCCCAGGAGGCCATCCTTTCCGAAGTGGGCGACATGCTCTTTACCATGGTCAACCTGGCCCGGCGGCTCAACGTGGAACCGGAGTTTGCCCTGCGCCATACCAACGCGAAGTTCCGCCGCCGTTTTGCGGCCATGGAAGCAGCCTCTCCGCATCCTCTGGAAGGATTGTCTGCCGCCCAACTGGAGTCGCTCTGGAGCCAGGCCAAACTCGAAGAAGCCCCAGCGGCCTCGCCTTCCCGATGAGCCTGCCCCCCAGCCCCATCTTGATCCGCCCGTGCAGCGGATTTGAGGAACTCGGCGCCTGTGTGCAGTTACAAGTAGAGGTATGGGGATATGGAGACCGGGATGTGGTTCCGCGCCGAGTCTTCACGGTTGCGCAAAGGATTGGCGGGCAGGTGATGGGCGCCTTCGATACCTCGCTGCCCGGCACCAGCCCGCAGGGCGAGCCCGACAGCCTGGTGGGCTTTGCCATGGCGTTGCCCGGCATCTCCGGGGCAGGTCCTTACCTGCATTCCCACATGTTGGCCGTCAACCCCGATTACCGCAACCAGGGCATCGGGCGGCGGCTCAAACTTTTCCAGCGGGATGAGGCTCTGGCGCGTGGGATTGCCCGCATGGAGTGGACTTTCGACCCGCTGGAAATCAAAAACGCTTTCCTCAATATTGCCAGGCTGGGGGCTGTCGTTCGTCGCTACGCACCCAATTTTTATGGTGTAACATCATCTCGACTGCACGGCCAGGTTCCTACCGATCGACTCTACGCGGAATGGTGGTTGGAAAGTGATTGGGTCTTTTCCGCCCTGGGCGGTAAACCCGCCGCTTCTCCCGCGGTAGAACAGGAAATCTTAGTACCGCACCAGATTGCTCATTGGAGGCACTCACCGTTGGATCAGGACCGCGTTCTTGACATCCAGAGCAGGAATCGCGAGCATTTTGAGCAGGCCTTCACGCGCCAACTAACGGTGATTGGTTTCAGAATCGATACAGAAGGCAATGGCATCTTCCAATTGGGACGTTGGCAGGAGCCGTCACTTCCTCTTGCGCAGCGTTAAACTTAATGGTGTATGCAGCCTTGTCTTGAGAAAAGTTGAGTAGAGTTCAAAAACGCCACCGGGCCTCGACAGGAAATACGGGAGCCCCCTAGCTCCTTACATTCACTCCAACCGGTATTGGACAGGTTTGCATGAAGATTGAATCGATTGTCCTGCGTGAGCTCAACATGACCTTAGTTCACCCCTTCGCCACCTCCTTTGGCGAAACCAGAGAGCGGCGCGTGCTGCTGGCAGAAGTACGCGCGGATGGACTTTCAGGCTGGGGCGAATGTACCACCGGAGAGCATCCCTTCTTCAGCGAAGAGTCTACGGATACAGCTTGGGTTACGATTCTGCAGGAGCTCGGACCTCTTCTCGCGGCCGCCGAAGACCAGAGCGGCGGCAAATGTCCTGAGATCTTTCGCCGCGTTCGCGGCCACCGCATGGCCAAGGCGGCTCTGGAAAATGCGCTATGGGATCTCGAAGCCCAGATGCGCGGCATACCCTTGTACGAGCTTTTGGGCGGCACCCGGGAGACGATTGCCTGCGGAGTCTCCATCGGCATTCAGCCTTCGCTCGAGAAGCTGATGGAGAAGGTAGGCACGGCTCTTTCCCAGGGCTATCAACGAATCAAACTCAAGTGCAAGCCGGGCTGGGATTTGCAGATGTTCGAAGCGGTGCGCAATCGCTGGCCGGAGATTCTTCTCAGCTGCGATGCCAACTCCGCCTACCGGCTGCGGGACGCCGATCACCTCGTCGGCTTCGATCAATTCAATCTGCTCATGATCGAGCAGCCGTTATGGGCCGACGACTTCTACTTCCACGCCATGTTGCAGCAGCGCCTGGACACCGCCATCTGCCTCGATGAATCCATCCGCAACCGCCGCGATGCCCTGGCCGCGATCGAGATGGAGTCCTGCCGCATCATCAATATAAAGCTGGGACGGGTGGGAGGCTTCAGCGAGGCCATCGCCATCCATAATGCGACCCTGGAACGCGGGATACCTGTCTGGTGTGGCGGCATGCTGGAAAGTGGAATAGGCCGATCCCACAACATTGCCGTGTCGACGCTTGAGAACTATTCGCTGCCGGGAGATGTCTCCGCCTCCAGCCGCTACTGGACCGAGGACATTATCGAGCCTGAGGTCACGGTTTCTCCTGCCGGCGAGATTCGCGTGCCTACCACCCCGGGCCGCGGCTTTGAGGTGCGCACCGACCTCGTCGAACGGTTGACCGTGCGCAAAGAAGAGATCAAGGCCTTGGCGCTGGTTTCCTGACCGGCATCCAAAGCACTTTTGCTAATGATGTAGACCAGGAAACTGAACTCAACGCGGCCATTCCGTCAAAGAATGGCCGCACATAACTGATCACACTGGACCACAGTATTAGCAAAAATGCGTTAACGGCATAAGCATTGGAGATGTTATGACTCCCCAGGAAGAATCGATGTTGAACGACCTTATCGGTCGTGTCGAGCAAACCCAACTGACCGAAAAAGATCCCGAAGCTGAGCAGTTGCTGCTCCAGAGTCTCGGCCGCAATCCCAACGCCCTCTATATCCTGGCGCAAACAGTGTTGGTGCAGAAATACGCCCTGGAGCAGGCCACGACGCAGATCAACCAGCTGCGGCAGCAATCGCAGGCGCTTCCCCAGCCCGCCCACACCACCAGCTTCCTGGGCAGCTTGCTAGGGCACCGCGATCCTGCTCCGCCACCGCCTCCACCTCAGGCCCCTCCGCCCCCGCCGGGTTACGGCGCGCCGCCAGCCCAGCCCTACGCCCAGTCCTGGTCGCCGGTACCTTCCTACGGGGCGCCACCGCCCCCTCCACCGGGAGGAGGCTCAAGCTTCCTGCGCACCGCCGCGACGACCGCCGCCGGCGTTGCTGCGGGAGCGCTTGCCTTTCAGGGGGTGGAGTCGCTTTTGCACGGCTTTGGTCAGCCTGCTGGCTTCGGTGGTGGCGGCGGACTCTTTGGCGGTGGCGGACTCTCTGGCGGTGGTAGGCCCGAAGAGATCATCACCAACAACTACTACGATGACCCCGGACGTGGGCTAGGCGAAGGAACCCATGAGCACGCCGACAACAGCAGCTATGGGGACAGCAGCAACGATGCCGCCAACCTGCAACAGGCTAGTGACGACCTCAGGGACGACGGAGACGATCAGGATGATCTGAGCCTGGATGACACGTCGTACGACGACTCCTCCTACGACGACGACTCCTCCAGCAGCGACGACCTCGCCTAGGCCGGAAAGCTCTTTATACGACGGGCGTGGGCTGCAGAAATAGCCGCTGTTGGGTAGGTCTGGGCTTTACAGGCTGCGGAAAAACTCATGCTTTGTGTCAGGGCACGGGCCGTAACCGACTGAGAATATGACGGGCTTTAGAGTCTGCGTGAGAACTAGCGAAACAGCAGGTCCCTCCACTGCGCGACCCCGGATTTCCTGTCGAGGTTAGTGGCGTTGGCAAACTTCATGCGGCTTTCCTTACTGAAAGCCGCACACGTGGACGTTGGTGAGGGCCGCGTAACAGGAAATCCGGGTTCGCTCCGGTCGGGATGACAATTCTTTTGTGCCCGCAAGAGCTTAAGCGAGAAATCCTCCACCGTGCAACAGAATTGTCATCCCGACCGGAGCGAAGCGTAGTGGAGGGACCTGCTGTTTCGCTAGTTCTCACGCAGACTCTTTAGCCCCTGGGGTGTTGCTTTCCTCTCCGATGCGCAGCTGTTTTGCTAGGGGTGTTCGCGGGGCCAACCCTATTTAGCCGCGACCTGGGCTGTGGCAGGGCCTTTCTGCAGCAGGCGGATCGCCTCCTGGTAGCCCAACTCCTGCGGCTGCACCTTGAAATCGCTGAAATCTTCCGTAGTCGAGTAGTCCACACTCTTCATCATCAGCAATTTCCCCTGCAGCTGCAGCTTCATGTGGATGGTCTCCCAGTGGTGCAGTCCGACATCGGCATTTTCCACCAGGATGCTGCCACCTTTGTACAGTCTGCCCAGCACCCCCCACCCAAAGTTCACGTCCGAGATAAGATGAGCATCAATCTTGACCAGCCGCAGTTGCGCCTGGTCCACCCATAGCTCGCCCACCATGCCGTGGTAAACCTCGCCTTCCCGGTCTGGTGGCGTAAAAGCGGGATTCGGCCGGAATTCCAGCCGGTAGCAGGGTCCATTCGGCCCTTCGACCATTCCTTTATAGGTGAACAGAAAAGCGTCCGGGAGCATGCGTACCATCTCATCGCCTCGGGCGCTGTCTTCCTGCTCCTTCTTATGGCGGTGCTCCTGCACCTCGGGGTGCTCCAGCAGGTGGTTCAGGCGGTCAATCTCGGCTTGTTCCTCCTCAGGGGGCAGGGGCTTCCCGTCCTTTTCGAGCAGCCGGGCAACGTCCCCGTCCTTGGTCTCGAAGATCTCTTTGACCACGCTCCCCTTGGGGTCCACCTTGTGCTGGCGGTAGCTGAAGGAACGGCCCGGGCTTTTGGCATGAAGCTCGTTCCAGCTGGCGTCACGCACGATTTTTTGCGGGTCCAGCGCTGGCTTGTCACTTTGGGATAAGGCTTGGCCGCTCGCTGCCCCCACACCCAACAGCAGGGCAGCGCCGAATGTACAAATCCGTAGGGGGCACGGAAATGACCGACATTCAAGCACAAATCGAACAACCTTCATAACCGACACCCCATTTGCGGCCGATGTTACCTTAGTGAGATGCAAGGCAATACCTTCCAGTTTACATCTGGGGGCCTCGTCGGCTTTCTACCCTGTTTTGCGGGTTGCGGTTGGCTTCGCACCTTGCGTATAGTTCGGGCAGAGAAGCTTCTGCGACCGCAGGGAGGTACCAGATGAATGCAGGAGACAGTGCTGTCGCCATTATTGGCAAGTCGGTCCAGATCCGCGGCGAAGTGAACGGAAGCGAAGACCTGGTAGTCGACGGCCATGTGGAGGGCACCATTACCCTGGTCGAAAGTCGCCTCACGATTGGTCCCAATGCGCACGTGGCGGCGAACGTTTCGGCGAAGGATGTGATCCTGCTCGGCCAGCTGAGCGGCAACGTGACAGCGACCGGCAAAGTGGAATTGCGCGATGGCTGCGATTTAGTCGGGGATATCTCCGCCGCACGCCTATCGATTGAGGAGAGCGCTGTTTTTCGCGGCAAGGTGGAACCGACACAGGGCGAAAAGACAGCGGGCGTTGCCCCGGCGAAGGGCGCCGAAGTTCCGGTGGCAACCTCTCCAGCCAAACATTAACGAACGCTGGAGGGCTCCGCTATGATGAATATATTCCCCGCAGGCAACACGGGCCTGCGTTCCAAGACTGATGATGTGATGCGCAACATATTCGGTAAGACACAAAACGACTCTCAGGCGTCCGCCAGCCCCACCGTTCTTACCGGGCCGCGGGTGCCGAGACACTCCAGTGCCTGGAAGGATCTGCTCAAGTTTCTCAAGTCTGAGCAGGGATTGCGCATTTTGGATATCGGGCCCACCTCTCCGACCAACATCAACTTCCTCACCACCCTGGGCCACGGGGTATATATGTCAGATGTGGTGAACGAAGCGTTGCGCGGCAACTGGACCGGTGCTCCGGATGAGAACGGTGTCACGCATTTCGACGTGGAAGGCTTTCTCGACAACAACCTCGATTTTGCCGGCAGGGAATTCGACGTTGTCCTGCTCTGGACGACGCTGGACTACGTGCCCCAGGATCTGGTCGGCCCCATGATCAAGCGCCTTCGTTCCTGCTTGCGTCCCGGCGGCCGCGTGCTCACCTTTTTCCATACCAAGAACACCGGACCGGATACCAGCTTCTGCCGCTATCACGTGACCGACACCGACAGCATCGAGGCCCAGGAAACCACCGGCTACGCAGTGCAACGCGTCTATACCAACCGGACCATCGAAAAGCTCTTCGAGACCTACGCCAACACCAAGTTCTTCCTGGCCAAAGACAATCTCTACGAAGTAATCATCACTCGCTAACCAGTTCCCATCTTCCAAAGCACTTGGCGCAGGACGCCAATCCATCTCCGCGCATCGGACTGATTCAGGTTCAACCGCCGCACCATGCGACGCACTTCGGTGCGTTCCGCGCTGGCGGGCCGGCGCTTGGCATATCCGATTGACGACAGCACCTCTGACAGCAGCTCAGTGATGCGTTCCAGATCTTCCGCGCTCGCCATCGGTTGCGCTTCGTTCAGGGGAGGGGCATCCGTCTGCCGGATCAGCTCATAGAGACACACGGCCGCTGCCTGCCCCAGGTTCATCGACGCATGCCGTATCCCCGGGCTCTGGTGCATGGGGATCGTGATGAGCCAATGGCAGTGGCTTAGGGCGTCGTTGCTCAGGCCGGTCTTTTCCGATCCGAAGAGTAAGGCCACCCGTCCCGACTCCAACGCGGAATGCACCCTGCTGCCGCCCTCCGCCAGCGCGTACAGCGGATGCTCGCGTTTTCGTTCCCCGACCGCAGTCGTTCCTATCACCAGGTTGCAATCCGCCACTGCTTCTGGGACGCTGGCAAACTGCTTTGCCCGGGCAAGAATCTCGGACGCATCGACCGCCGACCGCGCTGTTTCGAGCCCCACGGAGTAGTCATTCACCAGCCGCAAATCCGCAAAGCCAAAACCATGCATAGCGCGCGCCACGGCGCCGATATTGTTGGGATTGCGCGCCCGCACCAGCACCACACACATCCGCGCGCGCTCCTCTTCGCTCAGCATTGTTTCGTCCTTCTGTAGCTGTAACTGAAAGTAGCAGTCTCACGGCTTCCGTGGTGGTTCCGTCCATCCGCCTCCACCTATGCCAAGGTAGGCCACAGCCCTTAAACTTGTCATCCCGACCGGAGCGTAGCGTAGCGGAGGGACCTGCGGTTCCACTTTCGGATCCAAGCGAATGTGCGTGGGCGAATCGCCTACGGGTTCCGTTTTTCCATCAACGCACACCGCAGGTCCCTCCGCTGCGCTACCCCGGATTTCCTGTCCAGCTTGGTGGTGTTGGCAATTCCCACATACGCCGAGAGGTCACAGACCCACCCCCTTATCCTGCACCGAAAAATCATGGCCGCTTCGTTCCGGGCCAAATCCAAAGATCAGCAGCAAAGCAAAGATCACACACAACTCAAAAGTGGTGAGCGCCCACTGGTATCCCAGGTGTCTGCGCAGGGCAAACTCGATCACCACTGCCGGCGCTCCGCACAGGACGCCAAGCTGGTAGACCACCCCAGGAAACAAGCTGCGCACACTGCTGGGTGAAAGCTCGTTCAAATGCGCGGGAATCACGCCAAACGCTCCCTGCACCCCGAATTGCATTACGAACGATCCAATCGCCAGCATGACAATCGTCGACCCAAAGGCCCAGAGCGGAATCGAGAGCGCAGAGATAGCTAAAGCCACGATGACCGAGTAGCGCCTACCCAGCACGTCGGAATAATGCCCGATCACCAGCGCCCCAGCGATGGCGCCGACGTTGTAAAGGATCGCGAGGTTGGAGATGACGGTATTGGAAAATCCATGCACCGTCTTCAGAAAATCCGGATAGAGATCCTGTGTGCCATGCGACAGGCAAGTGATGGCCGTCATCATCAGCACCAGGTAGACGAAATCCTTCTTGTGATGCCAGAGGATCCGCGTTACTTCACCAAAGCTGGCCAGCCGATTCTTGTGCCAGGACGAGGATTCGGGAGAGAGCAACGTAAGTACCGCGATCAGCGCTGCAAGAATCAGGCCACAAAGAAACATCCACCTCCATCCGAAGCGCGGCTCGATGGTCCGCAGAGCTACGGCGGCTAGCAAGTATCCCAGGGAATACCCTGCCTGCATAATCCCGGAGAAGAGTCCTCGCCAACGTGTGGGAGAGCTCTCCATGACCAGAGAGGCGCCGATGCCCCAGTAGCCGCCCATGCCGATTCCGTACAGAGCGCGGAGCACAACAAACACCAAGTAGCTGGGCGCGAACGGAGTAAGCGCCGTAATGATGGAGAAGTACAGAACGCATGCAATCAGCGGACGCCGGCGGCCATAGCGGTCGGCCAACGAACCCAACACCACTGCGCCCACCGGCCGCATGGCCAGCGTAATGGTAATAGTCCAGACGATGTCGCCTTTGCGGACGTGGAAGTTGTTGGCAAGAACATCCACCAGGAAGACGAGGACGAAAAAGTCGAAGGCGTCGAGGATCCAACCTAATATTCCGGAAGAGACAGCGAAACCCCATCGTGGCGAGACGGCTTCTACGGTGCTGGCCCTGCTTGGTTCAACCGAGGAAGACCGGGACTGCTTCATCCATTTCATCAATAGTGTTTGCTCCTCAGAGTCTCGCCATCGTAAGACCGCCATCCAGCACCAGAACCGCCCCGGTCGCATAGGGAAGTTCCCCCCGCGCCAGCATGCTGACGGCTGTCCCGACGTCCTTCGGGGTTCCCCATCGCTTCTCGAGCAGGATACCGCCTTCGATCAGGGCGTCGTATTTGCCCTTGACCCCCTCCGTCATGTCGGTTTCGATAATGCCCGGACGCACCTCGTATACGCCGATGCCGTACTCTGCCAGGCGTACCGCCCACAGTTTGGTTGCCATGGCGATGCCCGCCTTGGAGATGCAATAGTCGCCCCGGTTCACGCTGGCAACCGTGGCGGAGACAGAACTGATATTGATGATCGAACGCTGTGCCGAGGGATCCTTCGCGCGTTGCCGGATCATCCAGGCGGCCACGCTCTGGGTGAGAAAATAAGGACCGCGCAGATTGGTCGAGATGATCTCGTCGAAGCTCTCTTCTGAGGCGTCGAGCAGATCGGCGCGGACGCGCGGTGCGATGCCCGCGTTGTTGACCAGAACATCCAGCCTCCCCAGTTGATCGCCGACCTCGGCAAGCAGCCACAGCCGGTCAGCCGCCGACGAAACATCCGCCTTCACGTAGATGGAGCGCTTGCTGTGTTTCCGGATCTCGTCCAACGCCGGTTGCACTTGTTCGGCAGTGCGCCTGCCGGAGATCGCCAGGGTGAAGCCGGCCTCCGCCAGTTGGAGCGCAATGCCCAAGCCAATCCCGCGGGTCCCCCCAGTCACCAGCGCTACTTTGTCTTGATGCTGCATCCATCCGCTCCGAAAAAAGTGTAATAACGGGAATTCGCCATCCTTGTGACCAGCAGGCAAAGCTCCAGCAGATGGTAGTCGCCCCACATGCTCGATTCGCCGCTGGGGACCTTCGCTCCCGGAGGGATATAGTCCCAACCGTTGGGATGGTGGTAGATGCTTTGCAATAGCAAGCCTTCGTGCTCTGCCTGCGTCGACAGATACGGTTCCTGCAGTAATCGCGCCGCGACGGTCAACCCGGCTTGCGTATAGATTTCGTTGTCCAGCAGATGTCCCAGGCGAAGCAGTCCCTGCGCGGCGATGGCGCTGGCCGAGGCATCGACTGGCTCGTAGTCGTTATAAGGGTCCGCCGCTTTGGCTTGCCAATCGCCCAGCCGGTACAATTGCGGCGCTCCGGTATCCCAGTAGCAGATGCCATCGAGAGCCGTCGCCTGCTGGATATAGAAGTCGCAGCCGGCGCGCGCTGCGGATTCCATCCAGGCTAATGTCTCCTGCTTGGCGGGTAACTCGGCATCCGGGACGAACTGAATAAACTCCATCAGCTCGGCGAAACCGAGCATGCCCCAAGCGAGACCCCGCGTCCAGGTAGTGAACGCCGAAAAGCCCTGCTGCGTCGAAGGACAACGGAAAACGCCGCTCGCCGGATTGAAGACGGCTTCGTGTACGGTACGGCCGCGTAGCTCCGGTCGATCGTACTGATCCCGCCCCTCGCCATAGTAGAGGTTAAACCGGGCCGAGGTTTTTGCGTGGGTCAACGCCCGCTCGAGCAGGTTGATGCGTGCGTCCTGTTCCCCTTGCAGCGTGTGCCCCAGCATGTGCGCGACACAGCAGATGCGCAGGGTGCGAATGGTGTCGATAAAGAGCGAATGGCTCCCATTAAAGGAGTAGATATAGCCCAAGCCATCCTCGAGGCTCGTCCAGCGTGCGGCCTGCACAGCTCCACTCACCTTCAACGCCAGCTCACAAAAGTTCAGCTCCCATTCGTCGGTAGGAATGCTGCCCTCCAGCATCAGACGCCGCAGGTTGCCATAGGTGGAGATGTTGTTGAAGCCGTGATCGTGCACTCCGACGTGGGTCAGATGCTCCGCCATGTCCGTGACCACATGCCGCCGGGCCGCGATGAGCTGTTCCTCATCCCCGGTCATGTCGAAGCAGAGCAGGGCATTGCCGTATTGAAATCCCTGCGTCCACTGGGTCCAGCTGCGGGCTGTATAGCGGCCGGCGACGGTAATGACCGGAGCGCCATCGCTTGCCTTCCAGCGCCGGTCGAGGCGCAGTGTCTTTTCTGTGGCAAGTCCCAGTGCTCGTTCGACAGCCGGCACCAGATCCCTTGCGCTCAAGGTTTGATTGGATTCCACTCGATGTCCTTTAGGTTGATATGAGTCTTGGCTACTTCAATCCTTCCACCAGGTAGAGATCGGAAAGCGTGCGGTGGTAGCCGTAGATATAGGAGGTGCCGTCAGGGGTCATCACGATGGGGCCAATCTGGCTGACCCCGGCCGGGTCGGCCGGCGCAAGGCTTCGCCAGAGGGTGCGCTTGCCGGTCGCCAGGTCGAGCTTCATAACTTTTGCGGGGAACTCACCGGGCCGGTACACGTAGAGCGATTTACCATCCGCGGACCACTCGATCGGTTGCTCACCCTGCTGGAAGTCCGGAACCGTCTGGGTGGGACCACCGGTGAGAGAGTAGAGATACGCCAGGCCGTCGGCGCCGATCCCCGCGATCTGGCTTCCATCTGGAGCAAGGGCCATCACTAAGGGGTCTATGCCCTCGGGAGACACCGGGGTTGCCGGGCTGTTCACGGATTTCTGCAGGTAGATGCGCGCACCGTGACCTTCCTGCTTGGCGGTAAAGACGATGCCCTGGCTGTCGGGCAGCCAGCGGGCCCAGCTGTGGTAGAGCTTGTCGTGGGTGATTTGCTGCGCATCTCCGGCGCCGCTGGGCATCAGGATGAGCTGAGATGGCGAGGACATGGTGAGGGCCAATACCCACTTGCCGTCGGGCGATAGGGTGACCGATTCGCCGTCACCCAGCCGTACCGCGGAATCCTCGGCCGTCTTTCGCAAGTAGACGGAGTAATTTCCACCGCCACCGACGCCTTCTTCATCAAACAGCAGAACCTTGCCATCGGCGGACAGCTGGGCGGGAAAAGAATAGTCGAGCCAGGAAAAATCCTGCTCTTTTGTCATGCCCGCGGTCATTCCACTCAACTCTCGCCGCCAACTTTGCCGCGACAGCAGCACCTTGCCGTCACGCCCAATATCTTCCAGCTGCAGGGCCGCGGGCACCCGGGCGACAATCCGTTGGGCGCCGCTTAGCGTTACCGCGTCCAGCGAGCGGCCGTTGCCCTCATTCTCACTTGCCGTAAACCAGACTTCCTTGCCATCCGGTGCCCAGGCAAGTCCTTCTTCAGTGAGAAAATTGTCCGCTAGAAGCTTGTCAGCGCCTTGCCGGTCGATCACGTGGACTCCACCGGCATCGTCGCCTAGCTGCGGATGCTCAAGAAAGGCAATTCGCTCCCCGTCCGGTGAAACGCGAGGATTGCTGATCCACCCTGGGGACTCGTGGATCACCTTGCCGATAGGAAATTCGAGCCGGTTCTTACCCCCAAGATCACGCACGATAGCCAGTTGTTTGCCGTCTGGGAACCAATCCGCAAACTGTACGCCATCCAGAATGGCACGTGGGTCGCCTCCGTTGATGGGCATGCGAGCCAGCGTTCCCGCCTGGGTGTAAGTCCCTGTGACAATCACATTGGTCAGCAACGCGATATCGCCGGTTGAGGAGATGCTCATCAGTTCGTCGCCATGCCGTTGAAGCGAACGCGACTGCGGGCTTTCGGGACTGGTGATGAAGAGCTCTGTCGGCTTGCCCTCCCAGGCCGCGCCGTAGACTACAGACTGTCCGTTCGGCGTGAAGCGCGCGGAACGGATCGTGCCGCGGCGGAAAGTCAACTGATGATAGAGAGCTGGTTCTGTCCGGCTGTGAGCAGCGTGCAGAAACCAGCCGATGGCCAGTCCGGCAAGCAGCGCTGACGCGGCCGCCACGATGGCATACGGGCGGAGGCCTCCGCCCGCTGGAGCTTTAGCGTCGCTCGGGCGGAATCGCCGGCGAAGCGGCAACCGAGGTTCCGCTGCTCGAAACCGGCGGTGCCGTGCGCGGCTGCGCTGCGCTGCGAATCCAGTGTGCGCTTGAGGATCTTCATCTCCGCGCGCATCTCGGCTGCCGACTGATAGCGCAGATCGCGGTCCTTCTCCAGCGATCGATCGAGGATGCGCTCGAACTGCGGCGGCAGGTTGGGATTCAACTGGTTCGCTGCCGGCGGGTTGCGGTTGAGAATGCTTTCGAAGATGACCGCGGAAGTATTGCCATCGAAGGCCTGCTTGCCGGTCGTCGTCTCGTAGAGTGTTGCGCCGAGCGAAAACAAGTCAGTGCGCCCATCGAGTTCTTCTCCCCGGGCCTGCTCGGGTGACATATAGGCAACCGTCCCCAGGGCGCTTCCGGGACTGGTCAGGTTCAAGGTTTCTTCAGCGGCGGTGGCGTTCAAGTCACGCCGGGGGTCGATCTTGGCCAGCCCGAAATCGAGCAGCTTCACCTGGCGTGTCTTGGTAATGAAGATGTTGGCCGGCTTGATATCGCGGTGCACGATGCCTTTGCCATGGGCGGCATCCAGCGCGTCCGCGATCTGGATTCCGAGGTCGAGCACGAAGTCGATGGGCAGGGGTCTCCCGTCGATGCGGTGTTTGAGTGTCTGGCCTTCCAGGTATTCCATCGCCAGGTAGGCTCGGCCCTCTTCTTCGCCAACGTCATAGATGGTGCAGATGTTGGGGTGGTTTAGCGCCGAGGCGGCGCGGGCTTCGCGGCGAAAGCGGTCGAGGACGGGAAGCTGGCGGCCGACCTCATCCGGGGAGAAACTTGAGGGCAACGAAACGTCCCAGGCGGGTGTCCTCGGCCTTGTAGACCACGCCCATTCCCCCGCCGCCAAGCTTTTCGATCACTCGATAATGGGATATGGTTTCGCCGATCATGGTCCAGCGTTAGCCTAGGGTAGGCCGGAAGGCAAGTCAACGATTGCTTTGAAATTGTTCCGCGGGGCAGGGAGGGAGGGCTGCGGGTGCGATGAGGTTCTCATCTCTACCTTCTTAGGGGACGGCTTAATGGAACGGGTGGCGCGCCTCCGGCGCTCGCAATCATTGGGATTGATACCCCAGCCCTGGACTCATTTTTCAATGGCAGAACGGCTATGGGACCTTCAGCGTGAGTTTTTCGCAGCTCGACACAGTGACCGCTTACATTCGCAATCAGCCGGACCACCACAAGAAGATGACGTTCGAGCAGGAGTTCCTGGCGTTATTGAAAAAGGCTGGCATACCCTACGATCCCAAATATGTGCTGGGATGAAATGGGTGCCGTGCATCTGATCGATCCAGTTCGTCGGCCGACCACCAAACGTGAGCCCAACCCGTAAGGGTCCGTGCGAGTAGAAGAGCAAGTGCGGGTCCCTCCAATTCGCTAAGGCCCGGAGGGCGGACCGCCAAACCTGAGCCCAGCCCGTAAGGGTCCGTGAGAGTAGAAGAGCAAGTGCGGGTCCCTCCAATTCGCTAAGGCCCGGAGGGCCGACCGCCAAACGTGAGCCCAGCCCGTAAGGGCTGGGTGTCGATTCAATGAAGGTTCCGAGCGCCGTAGGCGCGGCACCCCTCTCACCCCAGCACATATTTGGGATCGTAGGGTATGCCGGCATTTTTCAACAACGCCAGGAACTCCTCTTCGAAGGTCATCTTCTTGTGGTGGTCCGGCTGATTGCGAATGTAAGCTGTGACCGTGTCGAGCTGCGAAACGCTCACGCTGAAGGCTCCATAGCCGTTCTGCCATTGAAATACGAGGCCACATTCGTGTAGAAATCGCGACGAGTTTGTTTTGAAGATGTTGATTGCGGATGCCAACGAGATCGTTGCCGGCAGGAGGAAGAGAAGATGACAGTGGTTCGGCATTCCTCCCGTAGCGACAAGGGGGATCTTGTTCGCGCGCGCGACTGACGCAATAAAAGAATAGAGCCGTTTCTCGAATTCCGTGGGGATGGAATCCTTTCTATCCTTGGTGCTGTAGACCGCGTGGACATAATTGTTGGAGTAGGAATGGCTCATATGCGTGGCGAGATTTCGCGAAGGATAACACGTAGAGTGCCGCGCCTCCGGCGCTCGGGATCATCGGGACTGATTACCCAGCCCTTACGGACTGGGCTGACGTTTGGCGCCCGGCCCTCTGGGCCTTGACTGAGGCACATCAATCGTTCCGTGTTTAACTAGACCCCATTAATGGCGCCCCGGATGGCGCCAGTTCGCAACTCACCTTCTTTCACTATCCATCCATCCCTAGCTCCTGTACCAGCACTCCGATCCTACTTCCCTCACCACTCGAAATTCGATAGCAGGACGTCAGCCCAACCCGGAAGTTCTGAGACAGCTATCTAGCTTGCATCTGAGTCCCTTGGTCGCTCGCTTCAAGGCCCGGCGCTGACCGCCAAACCTGAGCCCAGCCCGTAAGGGTCCGTGCGAGTAGAAGAGACAGTGCGGGTCCCTCCAATTCGCTAAGGCCCGGGGGCCGACCGCCAAACGTGAGCCCAACCCGTAAGGGTCCGTGAGAGTGGAAGAGCAAGTGCGGGTCCCTCCAATTCGCTAAGGCCCGGAGGGCCGACCGCCAAACGTGAGCCCAGCCCGTAAGGGTCCGTGAGAGTGGAAGAGCAAGTGCGGGTCCCTCCAATTCGCTAAGGCCCGGAGGGCCGACCGCCAAACGTGAGCCCAGCCCGTAAGGGCTGGGTATCGATTCAATGAAGGTTCGGAGCGCTGGAAGCGCGGCACTCCTCTCTAATTCCTTGTGATATTTGGGATCGTAGGGCACGCATAAGGTCGCGCCTATGGCGACCGGAATTCTCGTCGGACGTGCCTCCGGGCCTTGGCGATTGGAGGGACCCCGCTGTGTCTTCCAGTTGTCATGCAGAAAGCCGGTCAGGCGGCACTCCATTACCCGCACCGTGCGCGCTCTTCCCCCTACACCGGCCACTTCCACTCCCGGATCTCTTTCTGATCGATCCCATTTTCGTGCGCGTAGTTGACCGCCTGAATAATCTGCCCCTTCAGCCAATCCACGGTATGAGCCCCCTTCTCCGCCATCTTGGGCACGCGCTCAATCACATCGATCGCCAAATTGAAGCGATCCACCTGGTTCAAAATCGCCAGCTCCAGCGGAGTATTGATGTTGCCCTTCTCCTTATACCCACGCACATGAAAATTCGCGTGGTTGGTCCGCCGGTAGGTCAGCTTATGGATCAGCGAGGCGTACGCGTGGAAGTTGAAGATCACCGGCTTGCTCTTGGTAAACAATCCGTCGAACTCGCGATCGGTCATGCCATGCGGGTGCTCCAGGTCCGGCATCAGCCGGAAGAGGTCGACCACATTGATGAACCGCACCTTCAACCCGCTGCAGTGCTCGCGCAGAATCGCCACCGCCGCCAGCGCCTCGGACGTCGGTATATCGCCCGCGCAGGCAATGACCGCATCCGGCTCCTCGCCGGCGTCGGTGCTCGCCCAATCCCAAATGCCGATCCCCTTGGTGCAGTGCTCCACCGCAGCTTCCATAGTCAGATACTGCAGATGCGGCGCCTTATCGGCGACGATCACGTTCACGTAGTTGACGCTGCGCAGGCAATGGTCCGCCACGCTCAGCAGGCAATTGGCATCCGGCGGAAGATAAATCCGCGTCACCTCCGGGCTCTTGTTGGTCACCACATCCAGAAATCCCGGATCCTGATGGGTGAAGCCGTTGTGGTCCTGCCGCCACACCAGCGACGTGATCAGCAGATTGATAGAGGAGATAGGCGCCCGCCACCGCGTCTCCAGCTTGCTCTTCTCCAGCCACTTGGAATGCTGGTTGAACATGGAGTCGATGATGTGCACAAAGGCCTCATAGGAAGAAAAGAAGCCGTGCCGCCCGGTCAGCACATAGCCCTCGAACCAGCCTTCGAGGGTGTGCTCGCTCAGCATCTCCATCACCCGCCCATCATTGGCCAGGAACCCGCCATCCTTATCTTCGGGCAGCATCTCTTCCATCCACGTCTTGCCGCTCGCTTCGTAGATGGCCTGCAGCTTGTTAGAGGCGGTTTCGTCCGGCCCAAAGACGCGGAAGCTGGTCATGTTCCGCCGCATCACATCGCGCAAGAAGTGCGCCATGACATCGGTCGGACGAGACTTCCACCTGTCCCGGCTTCTCCACCTTGACCGCATAATCACGAAAGTCAGGCATCTCCAGCGGGCGGCGCAGCAAACCCCCGTTGGCATGCGGGTTGGCGGTCATGCGCCGTGTCCCCACCGGAGCCATTTCCCGCAGCTCCTCTATCAGTCGTCCCGACTCGTCAAAGAGCTCCTCCGGCCGATAGCTGCGTAGCCACGCTTCCACTTGAGCCAGGCTCTTGGGGTTGGTTTGCGGATCGAGAATAGGAATCTGGTGCGCCCGCCAAAAGCCCTCGACCTTATGCCCATCCACTTCTTTGGGTCCCGTCCAGCCTTTGGGCGTCCGCAGAATGATCATCGGCCACTTCGGCCGCTCGACCGGTTGCCCGGCCGGCGCCGAGCGAGCCTTCTCCTGAATCGCGCGGATGTCCAGCACGCAGCCTTCCAGCACCTCGGCCATCTTGGCGTGCATCTTTTCCGGGTCATCGCCTTCCACCACGTGCGGCGTCCATCCCAAGCCCTTGAAGAGCATATCCAGCTCCTCGGGCGGTATGCGCGCCAGGATGGTCGGATTCGCAATCTTGTATCCGTTCAAATGCAGGATGGGCAGCACCGCTCCATCGCGCACCGGGTCAAGAAATTTGTTGGAGTGCCAACTGGTGGCCAGCGGCCCGGTCTCCGATTCTCCATCGCCCACCACCACGGTCACGATCAGGTCGGGATTGTCGAACGCCGCGCCAAATCCATGGGAAAGGCTGTATCCCAACTCGCCGCCCTCATGGATCGACCCTGGAGTCTCCGGAGTGCAATGGCTGCCGATTCCCCCCGGGAAACGAGAATTGCTTGAGAAACTTCTGCAGGCCAACCACGTCCTGGCTCTTGTCCGGATAAACCTCGGAATACACCCCCTCGAGATAGCAGTTGGAGAGGGTGGCCGGGGCTCCATGCCCGGGACCGGAGATGTAGATCATGTCCAGGTCGTACTTCTTGATCAGCCGGTTCAAGTGCACCCAGGTAAAGCTCTGGCCCGGGTCCGATCCCCAATGGCCAAGCAGCCGGTTCTTGATGTGCTCGGGCTTGAGCGGCTCCCGCAAGAGCGGGTTGCGGCAGAGATATAGCATGCCCGCGGAAAGATAGTTGCAGGCGCGCCAGTAGGCATTCATTTTCCTGATCTCATCGGCGGTCAGCGGCTCGAAATGAGCCGCCGCGGGAAAGGGTCTCGACGTTGCTCATGATTCCTCCTGTAGATTCCATCTGGCTCACGTGCACTGCGATCGTTCGATCTTCCTGGGCGGTAACCACCCAGACCACGACCTGAGAATCCGCGCTGCTCACCCGCCGCAGCTCATCGCCCGCCGGCCTCATTGGCCGCTGCATCGAGCACCACTCCACAGCTTTCCAGCCCGCCGCAAAATCTCCGCCCGGGACTTCCCATCGTGCTCCCCGATGCCGCCGGTGAAGACCACTGCATCCAGGCCGCCCATGAGCCACGCAAAGCCGCCGATTGCTTTGCGCACGCTGCGGGTAAAAACCTTCAGCGCCAGGCCGGCGTCGGCACTCCCTGCCTCTGCCGCCTTGCGTGTTGCGCGCATATCGTTGGGTTGGCCGGAGAGCGCCACCATCCCCGCCTGGTGATTGAGTATTGTTTCCACTGCGCTTCAGGGCAGCTACGCGGTCCCCTTCCGCCTGCCGCAACAGATAGAGGACCAGTCCCGGATCGAGATCTCCCGGCCGGGTGCCCATCACCACCCCGCCGGTTGGCGTCAGTCCCATGGTGGTATCCACTGACCGCCCATCCACCAATGCAGTTACGCTGCACCCGCTCCCCAGATGCGCGATCACCATGCCGCCGCGGAAAACTGGCCTGTCCTTTGTCTGATGCAGCCCGCAGGTCGTCCACCACTCCCTCACAGGAAAGCCCATGGAAGCCATATCGGCGCACCCCCTGCTCGCGATACTTGGCGGGTATGGCGTAGGTGGAAGCCTCAGCCGGCATGGTCTGGTGGAACACCGTGTCGAAGCAGGCATAGTGTCGGGCCTGGGGAAATCGCTTCATCATTTCGCGGATCAGCGCGATCGCTTCGGGATCGTGCAGCGGGGCGAAGACCACCGCCTGCTCCAGATCCTGCAAGTACTTCTTCGGTGATTCTCTGGTGCCGGTCCAGCAGTGCCCCGGGATGCACCACACGGTAGCCAACCGCATCGATCGGAGGCATCCCAAGCCCGCAGACCGCGTTTTCCAACAGGGTCACTGGATCCTATCGGATGCATCGCCTGTCTGTGGAGCAGCCTGGTTCAACTCCCGCCCCTCGGCATCGCGAAAGGTAAACCCAAGCTTGGCTGCCCCGATCCCGCTAATCTCGCCCGCAAACAGTACGCGCGGGTAGGAGAACTTCGTGCCTGACCCTTCGCCGGCGTCGAAAATAGAGAACTTGATCGACGAAGAACCGCTGTTGATCACCAGTATGTACACCTTACCTACCCATTTTCACGCTACACCGGTGATGTGGGACACAGATTAATTCCACCGGAATCGTGTAGTGGATAGAGTCGCCGGTTGGGAGGAAAGTGTCGTCCCCTGAGCTGGTTTTTCAGGCCACCGGGTCAATAGGGCGGGAAATTGATGCCTGGTTGTCTATTTTTTTTCGGGGGGTCCCAAACAAACTCTTGACGGTCGTTTTTTCAGCGTGATAGGTTGGCCGCCGTATATGAAACTAGCGTTGCACGATGCGAAGCGGAGGGGGTGGCAGACTGCTGCCTAGCCGGTTCGCCCACGCGCAACAAAGCGAAGTTAAAAGTTCAAACGGCGGCAAACGAACGACATGTTTGGAGGCGACACCAGATGTTCAAGCGCATTGGCATATTTCTGGGTTTTTCCTTGCTGGCAGCTTCCGCGCTGCTGGCGCAGACCAGCGGCACCATCGTAGGACATGTCAGCGACCCGACCGGGGCGGTGATTCCCGAGGTCACCATCACTCTGACCAACACGGGCACGAACACCACCCGCACCACCGTTTCGACCAGCGACGGCGACTATACGTTCCCGGACGTTCCGCCAGGAGTCTATGACGTTCAAGCCACCCATGCGGGCTTCAAGGTCGCAGCCGCTCGGAACGTGCAACTGCAGGTGCAGCAATCGTTGACCCAGAATTTCACGCTCGCAGGTCGGTGAGGTGACGCAAACGGTATCCGTTTCGGCCACAGCCGCCCTTCTCCAGTCGCAGAACTCCTCCCTTGGCACCGTGGTTCCTACCGAGACCATCGCCCAGATGCCGGTGAACAATAGAAACTATCTGAACCTGACGGCGGTCTCCGCGAACGCGAACGTCGTTTCATCGACCCAAGGCCAGGCGGGCTCGCGGGAGGGCGGCGCCCGCTCCAGCCAGTCCATCTCGGTGGGCGGCTCGCGCATCATGTTCAACCACTACACGCTCGATGGCGTCAACAATTCCGACCCGGACTTCAACAGCTATGTGGTGCAGCCCTCCATCGACGCCATCCAGGAAATGAAGGTGCAAACCGGCGTCTATCCCGCACAATACGGTTACAACGCGACCCAGGTCAACGTGGTCACCAAGAGCGGCAGCAACAATTATCACGGCGCCGGGTTCTACTTCCTTCGCAACAACTACGCGGATGCACTCGGGTATAACTACTTCTATCCCACTCCTCAACCCGCCGCGCTCCCCTATAAATATAACGACTACGGATTCGTACTCACCGGACCGATCTGGATTCCCCACGTCTTCAACGGCAAGAACCGGTTCTTCTTCATGGTCAATGACGAATGGTATTCCCGAATCAGTTTCTCGAATACCGCGTTAACCCTGCCGCAGCAGGCCATCCTGGGTGGCAATTTCAGCCAGTACACCGCAACCGCAACCGGATCCGTCGTTCCCATCTATGATCCCTCCACAGGGAACGCCGATGGCACGGGCAGGACACAGTTTCCGGGCAATGTCATTCCCGCGAGCCGCATCGATCCGACGTCACTGAAGTTCATCCAGTTGTTCTACGCCCCGGCTCAGAACACCCAATTCCAAAACAACTACACATTCCTCACCTCCTCAAGGGACAACCACGACGGTTTTAACGTGCGCGGCGATTACTACCATGTCACCGAGGTCGCAGTTGGTCTTCCGCTTCAGCAATGGCCTGGAAACGAACCCCACTGCGGGATTCAAGACGGCCGGGCGGGACAGTCGGCAGCAACATCATCACCAGCTACTACCAGTACATGGGCTCCCACACCTGGACCATCTCTCCCACGGTCGTCAACGTGGCCACGTTTGGCTGGACCAATTTCTACAATTCTCTCGGCCCGTACTCGCAGGGCGTCAATAACGCCGTGGGCCAGCTCGGGATTCCCGGCCTTCGAGCCCGGAATTCCTGCAACCTGGGGCATTCCCGCCTTAGGCTTTACGGGCGATATCTTCAGCGGGCTTGGCGACAGCTCCGACGGTCCGTATGTGACCAAAGACCTCAATATCTCGATCAACGACAACTTCAGCTGGACGCATGGCAAGCATTCCTTCTCTTTCGGTTTCTCAGTACGAGCGGCAGACCTTTAATGAGCTGGGCAATCAGTTCTCCCGGGGCTCATTCACCATCCAGGCCAACGCCACCGCTGAGGCCAGCTCCCCTGGGACACTGGTTAAGGGAACCGGCTCCGCGTTCGCCGACTTCCTGCTCGGCCAGCTTTACACATCGGCGTATGCGGTGCAGATCGCACAGGCCGATTACAAGCGCAACGTCGAGGCCTTCTACTTCGACGATAACTATAAGTTCACGCCCAAGCTCACCGTTTCGGCCGGCCTCCGCTATGAGCTGACTCCGCCCTGGTTCAACACCCTGGGCCAGGAGTTCATCGTGGATCTGCAAACCAATAACTCGCCCATAAGTCCCTTCGTTTCCGGGCCGGAGCCTCAGAGCCTGTGGCCCCTCTATAGACGCCAAGGCAACTGCAGTGACGCCTACCAGGGGGTTAACGTCCGCTGGGTCACCTCCAATGGCGCCCCTGTCGATCCGGGGCCGGAGTGCGCCAACGGCCATTTCCCCAATTCGCTCATGCAGACCCAATACGCCAACTGGGCGCCTCGCCTGGGCTTTGCCTACACGCCGACTAGTACCTGGGTCATCCGCACGGGTTTCGGCTTGTATTACGACCATGACACCGCCAACGCCCGCTTCGATGTGGCCCGTAACCTGGCCGGGCGTGTCACCGACAACTTCGGGCGGTGGGACTGCCGGCGACGCCACCATCAACTGGGACAACGCGGTGGCCAGCGGCTCCGTGGCCAACATCCCGCCGCCCTACTCCTTCTCCAATGCGTACAGGCACAAAACTACGTACAGCGAGGTCTGGCTGCTCGATGTTCAGAAGCAGCTCGGCCAGAATTGGCAGCTCGAGGCCGGATACCTGGGCTCGAAAACCGATCACCTGTATGGCTTCCGCAATGCCAATTATTCGGTTCCGTACGGATTACTCGGCGCCGCTGGGTACAATGCGGATGGTTCGCCTAAGAGCATCACACAGCGTACGCCCTACCCGAACTATGGCGTGATTCAGTGGGTGCACGACCAGGGCGGCGCGAATTACAACGCCTTCACCTTCCAGGTGAACAGGCGTTTCAGCAACGGTTTCAACCTCATCAGCTCCTACACCTATGCGAAATCGCTGGACGACACCAGCGGAATCCGCACCCAGTCGTCACAGCTCTTCCCGCAGAACGACCTCTGCATCAGCTGCGAATACGGGCCTTCGGACTTCGATGTCAAGCATCGCGTGGTTGCCGGGCTCATTTACTCCCTGCCCATCGGCCCAGGCCTGCTGTACGCGCCTTCGTCGAAGATCGTGAATGCGGTGATCGGCGGCTGGCAAATCAACGTCCTCGCCACCTTCCAGACCGGCCTACCCTTTAACATGGGGTACAACGACAACAATGCCAGTACCAACACCATTTCCGGCGGCACACCGGCGACCCGGCCGAATTACGTCCCCGGAGCCAGCTCTTTCCAGTCCAAAAAAACGGCCGGAAGCCACGGCCAATGGGTGAATCTCGCGGCTTTCCCGGAGCCGGCCCCGGGTTTCCTCGGAAACACGAGTCGCAACATGTTATACGGCCCGGGCTACCGACAGTTCGATACGTCCCTCGCCAAGAGTTTCACCATGCCCTACAACGAACACCACCAGTTACAATTCCGGTTTGACGCGTTCAACGCCCTCAACCACACCAACTTCGGCAACCCGACCAAATATGTGAATGGGTCCAACGCGGGCAAAATCACGGGCTCAAATGCGCCTCCGGGAAGTGCAAATGGAGGTGCGCGGGAACTGGAGCTAGGCGCCAGGTACACGTTCTAACGTCGTATCCCGGGAGTTCGCTCAACGATTGCGCTGTGATCCTGAGCTTCGTTTGGCCGGTCTTTTGGCCCAGACGGGCTCAGGATCCGCGGTCATTTTTCACGATCTTCGCGTCAGGTCGTGGGCACAGATTAATTCCGCTGGAATCGTGTAGTGGATAGAGTCGCCCGTTGGGAGGTGGGTGTCGCCCCCGGGGTCGCAAACAAACTCTTGACGGTCGTTTCTTCACCGTGACTATCACGATCACTAATGCCATCGCTCGACGAAAGGGACATTCCATGAGTCAGTTCACACGAAGGTCAATGTTGAAGGGCGCAGCCGCAGCCCTGCCCACAGCCGGAATCTTCGCCCTCCCCTCCTTAGCGCGAGCGATTCAAGAGAACAGCACTCCCCAACAAAGGCCCAAGGTCAAGATCACTGATATCCGCACGGCCCAGGTCCTGGTGCATGGACCGCAAACCCATGTCCGCGTTTATACCGATTCGGGTCTTTATGGCCAGGGTGAATCCACCGACGCGGCTGTGGGTACAGCATCCCTGGTGCATGGCTTTCGCCGCATGCTGATCGGCCAGGATCCTCTCAACGTAGACGCGCTGTGGGAGAAGATGCGCGTCTCCGGAATCTTCGCCGGTGCCCAGGGCGGTCAATACGTAACTGCGATGACGGGAGTAGAAATTGCGCTGTGGGACCTGACCGGCAAAATTTTGGGCCTTCCCGTCTATCAACTGCTGGGCGGAAAATTCCGCGATAAGGTTCGCATGTACTGTGACTCCGATATGGAAAATCCGGTCGGCGAAGAATCAGACCGCAAGCTCCCCTGGATCAAGGACCAGGGTTTTACCGCGATGAAGATCGACCTCGACGATGCTGCTGATCCCGCCCGCTTCGACAAAGTGAATTGGACCGCAAGCAATGGCGAGATCGACCGCATGGTCAGTTGGGTCAAGCACGTCCGCGAATCGATACCCAAGGAGATGGACTTGGCCTGCGACATGCACGGCCGCTATGACGCGACCACGGGTAAACGGGTAGCCGTGGCGCTGGAGCCTTACCGGCTGCTCTGGCTGGAAGAACCGGTGCCGCCTGAGGACATCGATGCCATGGCCGATATCCGGCACTCGACCACCACGCCGATCTGCTGCGGTGAAAATCTTTATCTGCGTTGGGGCTACACCGAGCTGCTGCAGAAACGCGCGGCGGACATCATCATGCCCGACATTCAGAAAGTGGGCGGGCTCTCCGAGGCGCGCAAGATCGCCAACATGGCCCAGGCCTACTACGTTCCCTTTGCTCCGCACTGCGTCGTCTCTCCCATCGGCACCATGGCCTCGGCCCATGTGTGCGCGACCATTCCCAATTACCTGGTTTGCGAGTGGCACTGGATCAACCATCTCAAGGTCTGGCAGACATTTGTGAAAGAGGGCGAGATCATTCAAAAAGGCTACGTCACCCCTTCGGATAAGCCTGGCTTGGGCGTGGAGATGAACGAAGAGGTGGCCAGGACCGTGCAGATTCCGGGAACAACGTGGTTCGAGCCGAATAAATAGATAAAGGATAGGGGCAAATGGAAGCATTCGGTCGGCAACTCAGGCGTGCTGCGGTGGGAGTCGTCTGTACATCGATGGTGGTGGGTGCGTCTCTGAGCGCTCGCGCGCAGCAGGGGTTTTTCACTCGCGAAGATGTGATTAAGTACACGCCCGACTGGACGGGGGAGAGGTTCCCGGACGGGCGGCCCAAGGTCCCGGACTCCATCCTCGATCGGATGAAGAACGTCACCCTCGAGGAAGCGTGGGCGACGCTGCGCACGCACAACTTCAATCACGAGTACGAGGATGGATGGCTGTCGATTCATGGGGATAAGGTCCTCGTGGGCAGGGCATTGACGGCCACCTGGGTGCCGGGGCGGCCCGATATCCAGAAAGTGATCGAGGCCCAGGGCACGCAGGATCACCGGCAGGGTGCGATGAACGCTTGGCCCGTGGACATGCTGCAGCCGCGCGACGTCTATGTGGCCGACCACTTTGGCCTTAAAACGGATGGCCCCTCGATCGGTGACAACGTAGGGAACGCCATCTACGCTCGCTCCGGGAACGGGATCGTTTATGACGGCGCCGTTCGTGACATCAACGGCCTGGAGGAACTGCCCAACTTTGTTTCTTTTGTCCGCTACTACGATCCATCGCATCACTTTGGGTCGCTGGCCAGCGGAGCGCGTCTTAACTCGACGATGGTGAGCATCAACGGTCCCACGCGCATCGGGCATGCAACCGTGATGCCGGGTGATGTTGTGCTGGGCAGAAACGGTGGTGTGCTCTTCATCCCGGCGCAACTGGCCGAAGAGGTGGTGAAAAACTCTGAATCCACCCACCTGCGCGATACTTTTGGCCACCTAAGATTGGAAGAAAAGAAGTACACTGCCGGGCAAATTGATGCGCGCTGGACTCCCGCCATTGAGGAAGACTATCGCTCCTGGCTGAAGGAAAATGAGGATCACCTTTCCGTTCCCAAGGAGCGCGTGGAGGAGATACTGAAAGACCACGAATAGGGAGGCTTTGTCATCCCGCCTGCCCCGGCGTGCCGTGGGAGCAGTCGACTCGCGGGCAAGAGTTGGGAGCGCAATGATCCCGCTCCTGCACCGGCAACGAACGTTGGGTGCCCCACTTGCCCCGATTTCCTGCGGAGGCTTGTGGCGTTGATACACTCCATGCGCCTTTCCTTAATGAAAGGCGCACACGCGGCTCTCTCTAGCACAGCGTGGCAGAAAAATCGGGGTCAAGCCCTGTTTTGCCTGCCCCGGCCAGCCGTGGGGCTTGAGTGGGACACGCAGCACTCAACGCCCCAGTTTGTGGGCTGGGTGATCCAACCGCCCCGGCCATAAACAACATCTAAACCCATGGGTGGCTATGCGGCCACTGGGACACAAGTTACCTCACTTACGACATTAACAACTGGAGAATGTAATGAAACCGTCCGCCCCGTTCCTTCGAAATGTTGTCATCGCTTTGGCGATATCGTGCGTTGCGTTGGGCGCCTATGCCAAAAAAATCGAGCTAAAGGCCACATTGCTATCCTCGACCGAAGTACCTCCCAACGATAGCAAGGGTCATGGAATCCTGAGAGCCACACTGAACACCACAACCGATGAGCTTACTTATCACATAACGTTTGAAGATCTGACGGGTCCCGCCGCCGCCGCCCACTTTCACGGTCCTGCAATGCCAGGCGAGAATGCCGGCGTGCAGATTCCCATCAAGGAAACTTCCATTCTGAGTCCGATCAAAGGCACGGCGACTCTCAATGCAGGCCAGGTAACGGATCTGCTGGCCGGCAAATGGTATTTCAACGTACATACCAAGGAGCACCCAGGCGGTGAGATTCGCGGTCAAATAGAGAAGTAAAACCCCCTGACAAAAGCAACCGGGTGGTCTGTGTGTATACGTGTGCCCCCATCGTGAAGAATCGGCATTTCTGTTTCCGGATAAGATCCTGTCCCCGAAACTCCCGTAAGGACGAGACTTTTCCATGCTGTGCACGTCCACTTTCTAGCGGATGTACTCGCTGGTTGCTATCAGCAAGACGGTCCCGCGGAATCGGCTAGGATGGCGGAGCACGTTATGGAGAACTCAAAATGGCGAATCCCGCTGAAATGGGCAGGCCGGTAGCTTTCGTGCTTTACGCGGTGGCGATGGCAGCCGTCATAGTCGGTGTAGATCTCGTGTTCTTCAGAAATCTACTCTGGGGACGGCTGTTAGTGAATATTGGCATTGTCTTGGTGTTCGCAGCTTTCTATTTGAGATTCCTCAGGCATCCATGAACAGAGCCCGGAGGATTCCAGGCATGGGCCGAGGACCTCCGCCGAAGCGTGGCCGTTCGGCGTTGACGCCGCAGAACGGGATGATAGGTAACTTGCTCCCGCCTGCCCTCTCCGGCTGGGCGTCTAGCCGGCTCATGGAACGAATCGAGTCGCCATCAGGCGATCCAAACTGAATTTTCCTGGACCGGAACAGATCAGCCACACAAAGAACAATACGTAAAGAACTTCGGGAAAATAAAGGAAGTCGTCCACCCAATTAAGAGGGGAAAGCGCTTTTATGTCGCTAGAAAGCTTAGTGGTCAGGATGGCGACCAGCATATTGACCAGCAACACAAAACAAGCCAAGCTTGAAAGAAGTCCCACCACCAGCAAGCAGCCGCCGACGAATTCTACCGCCGACACGCAATAGGTCATCAGCCAGGGAAACGGGATCTTGGCCGCGGCTAAGGTTTCATACATGGCTTTCGTCCGGCTAGCGACAAACAGCTTATTTCCCCCGGAGATGGCGAAAAACACTCCTAACGCGACCCGCACCAATAAAATCGCCCATGGTTGCAGGTTCGCATCGCCCAGCAGTCCAAATCGAATCAAGCGTTCCCATTCCATCACCCTTCTCCTCTGCGGGAATCGCTTCAAGGATTCCCTGCGAATTGCCGTTTCGATCCATCGCTCAAAACTAACAGCTTCGTTCAAACGCGCTTGTCGTCACTTGGCCTTTTAGACGGCTCTTTGGGGAGTGGCGTCTCGCGATCTGACGTGCAGTTCCCCACACGGGATTATAGGTAACCTGCCCTAAGACTTTCCGGGCATCCATACCTATAAGTCCAAATCCCCTGACCAAAGAGGGTGGGCCAGCGGCAATGGTCACCGATTGTCATCGTCAGTTAGCGAGGTGTAAGCTTCACGCGTAGCAGGAGGGCCCCTATGCCCATTCGCAAACTCCTCGCAGTCGCTGCAATCATCCTTTGCTCTGCTCTTGCTTCCGCCAGGAAAAAGGCAATTCTTCCGGCGGATGTCCTCCGCGCCACGACGGTCCTCGTGGTCGTCGATCCTACCGCCGGCGTAGATGCCAGGGACCCGAACGCTAATCGTGCCGCCCGCGCAGATGTGGAGAAAGCCCTCAATCAGTGGGGACGGTTTACGCTCGTGCAGGAAGGATTGACTGCAGACCTGGTGATAACCGTACGCAAGGGCAACGGTAAATTTATACAATCCACGGTCGGCGGTACTCCGATCAATGGAGTTCCTCCAGTGAGCGGGGACTCGACTAGCACGCCGACCCAGTCTACGACCCGTGCGGGTGTTCGTTGGGGCACGGGACTCCCTAACGATCCCTCCACCGCCGGAACTCAGCCTTCCACTCCCCGGCCGCAAATGGAGGCTGGCTCGCCGCAGGATACGTTCGTCGTTTATCGGGGAAGCGCGGAGCCGGACCAGTCTCCACTCGATGCCCCGCCGGTGTGGCGGTATTCAGCCAAGGATGCGCTCGCATCGCCTTCGGTTCCAGCGGTCGAGGTCTTCCGCAGCCTGGTCGCGGAGTCGGAGAAGCAACTGGCCTCCCATCCGTAGTCAACGATCCCTCGATACCCTGCCGCGCCTCCAAAAAAATGGTCGCGGGCGACGCGGAGCGATGGTAGGTGTTAGTTTCGGCTCGTGGACCGCAGGCATCGTTGTACCCGAGACAAAATAGCGATTGCTTCCGGATAGCAGACTCACCGGGAGCCAAGCGACGGGGTGCGCGTTTGATTGGCTTAGGGCGGCGAGATGTCGCGTTGCCCTGGAACTTCCCACGCTCATCTGCGTAAACGCCTTTATCGTCCGGAGGTTCTGAATGCTCTGGTTCTACGAATCTTTCTTTCCTGTGGTCTGGATTTTCTTTTTTCTCTATTGGCAGATCAAAGCCGCCAATACCAAAACCACCCAGCGCCTCGAGCCGGCTGCCTCGCGCATTCTGCGCGTCTTCATCTTCCTGGTCGCGATCGTCCTCCTCTCGACAACTCGCATCCCGTTGCCCTGGCTTTACCTCCAGCTCTGGCCCGTTGGCTTTTGGCCCTTCTGGCTGGGAGCAGCCGTCACCATCGCCGGTCTTCTGTTCGCCGTCTGGGCGCGCGGGTACCTCGGAAGCAACTGGAGCCGCTCTGTCACCATTAAGCAGGGCCACGAGCTGATCACCACCGGGCCCTATGCCATGGTCCGTCACCCCATCTACACCGGCATTCTGACCGGATTCCTTGGCATGGCGATTGCCCTCTCCCAAGTGCGCGGGTTCATCGCTTTCGTTCTCTTCTTCCTCGCGTTCTGGATCAAGCTCCGCATGGAGGAACAGTGGATGCGTTCCCAGTTCGGCGAGGCGTATGCCACTTATGCTAATCAGACCGCTGCGCTGGTGCCTTACCTCCTCTGATCGTTTGCGGTCAATTTACCGGTCGGAATAAGGTGGGGCAAACGCAATTTCTTGGCCGGTGATCGGTATCTCAACCGGCCCCTTCGGCATAAGTGGCTATTGAATTCCTTGATTCTTATCCACTCTTATCGAAGATACGAGGCGTTTAAGTAGTTTTGCCGCCGCTTCCTGGCCGCGTCGGTGCCCTTTGGTTCTGGCAGCATCGATGTTTGCCAGCTCGCTAAGTCTCTTCAAGGCTGGGTCGTGCCCAAGGTCCCGATACATGTTTCGACAAGCATCGATTTGGCCTCGAATGCTCCCGCGCGTTTCCTCGGGTGGCGTCATAGCGATTTTCCAATACAAGGCGATAGCATCATGTTTCGTGAAGTTGATCCGTTCCATCGAGCCCGCCTCCTGGTCTGCCACTCTCGTCCCCATTTCGTTCTTGA
Organism: uncultured Acidobacteriaceae bacterium; assembly: GCA_963746595.1. Taxonomy (GTDB): domain Bacteria; phylum Acidobacteriota; class Terriglobia; order Terriglobales; family Acidobacteriaceae; genus PALSA-350. Next base: position 475,824 of record CAVVBS010000015.1, on the reverse strand, counting down.
TCAAAGAACGTGCTGAGCGCCAATACTGCTCAGATCCACGACGAACCGTACATGGGCTTTTGAGACTGCGGCGGCATACGAATCGGAAACTCGTTCTTGATGCGCGCGCAAATCCTGTTGTGAAGTGTCCTCCGGCAAAACCAGGTAGACGGTGGATGCACCGTCGAAACAACTCCTCATGGAATCGACATCTTCGACGTTCCCGAGGAAGGGCTCCGCACCTAGCTGCGCGAGCGGTGCGAGCTTTTTCGCGTCTCGCCCAACCACTCGAACCTCTTCCCCTGTTTCGAGCAACACTTCTGTTACTCGCCGTCCTGTGCGTCCGGTTGCTCCCGTAACCACGATCATTCTGGTCTCCTGCCGCTTTGGGATTTGGTCGCCCCTTGTTAGCCCGTCGATGCAGTATATCGGCACATGGCAGGCTTGAGGGCCCTCTCCATCTCGCTAGCTTGTTCATCTGACCCGAACCCTCCGATGACCCGGGTTTACTTTTAGTTAACTACCCCGGCATCCACATCTATTTCGCCGGGAGCTCTTGCACAACGAAACCACCCGTGGGATCGTTGGCTATAGCAACATCACAAGACAAAGAGTGACTTGTGCACCTTTAGTAGCTTATCGCGCAGTAATTACTTGGCGGGGAAAAGTGCATAACTGCTCTGAAGCAAAATAAGTAACCGTATTGGTGACGAATCATGCAAAGCAAAACAGTGAACGCCCCAGCGCCCTCTGCCTTTCCAACTCTCGCGAGCGTGCGGCAACGCGCCGCCGAACTGCTCGATCTCCACAGCCAACTGCAAGCCCAGCCGCGCAAGCCCGCTTTAGATCCGCATTCCAGGTCGGATCAGGCGCCGGAATCATCGCTCGCACCGCCCCAACCATCCACGAATCCTGCCTGCCCCGCCCGCCCCGGCCTGCCGTCGAGCGAGCCGTGGGAGCTAGGCGAAGCCGCCCTGCACGGACTGGCGGGGCTCGCCGTCCGTACCATCGCTCCTCACACCGAAGCTCACCCGGCCGCCATTCTTCTTCAGCTGCTGGCTGCCTTTGGCAATCTCCTTGGTCCCGGGCCCCACTGCATGGTCGACGCCACCCGCCACGGTCTCAATCTCTTCGTGGTGTTGGTAGGTGATTCCAGCAAGGCCCGCAAGGGCACCAGTTGGGGCCAGGTCGCCCGCCTCTTCGCGGAAGTGGATCGCCCTTGGCTCTCCACCCGCATTACCAGCGGCTGCCTTACTGCCGGCGGCCTGGTCTACGCTCTGCGTGATCAGCAGCCGCCCACCGACCGTCGTCTCCTCGCACTCTCCGAGGAGTTCGCCTCCATCCTCCATGCCCTGAAACGTGGCAAGGCACAACTCTCGCCCTTGCTCCGCAGCGCCTGGGATAGCGGCAATCTCCCCACTCTCAATATGCAGCAGGATCTGCAAGCCTCCGGAACGCATATCAGCCTCATCGCCCACATCACCCAGCGTGAGCTGGCCCAAAGCCTCCATCACACCGAAGCCCACAACGGCTTTGCCAACCGCTGCCTCTGGACCTGGGTGCAGCGCAACAGCTGCCTTCCCGAGGGAGGAGACCTCAGCGACGGCGCCTTATCCGCCGTCGCCCGCGAACTGCGCCGCGCTCTCGATTGGGCCGCCGCCGCACCCGAAATCCTTTTCCGCCGCGATGATGCGGCCCGCAAGCTTTGGCAGGATTGCTATCCCGCCTTAAGCCAGCTCCGGCCGGGCCTGCGCGGTGCCGCCACCAGCCGCGCCGAAGCCCAGGTCCTGCGCCTCAGCGCCATTTATGCCGCTCTGGACAGCAGCTCCGTCGTCGGCCTGCCCCACCTCCAGGCTGCCCTTGCCGTCTGGGACTACTGTTCCGCCAGCGCCTCCCACCTCTTCGGAGACTCCACCGGCGACGCCATCGCCGATCGTATCCTCGAGGCTCTCGTCGATTCCCCCCATGGATTATCGAAGCAGCAGATCCGTCGCCTCTTCCACGGTCACGTCAGCTGCGACCGCATCGACGCTGCCCTCGAACAGCTAATGGCCCTCGACGCAGCCAATCCCCGCAGCCAGCCAACCCGAGGCCGCTCCTCCACCCTCTGGTCGGCCACCGCGGAGCAACAGGCCGAACAAAACGAGGCATTAGAAGCCGATTTAGCCGTTTTAGCCGAGTTGGTGGCCAAAGAGGGGGGCTTATAGCGCTTATGGCGCTTTTAGCGCTCATTTTTTTGGCAACGGCTGAGAGTCAGACTTGTCCAAATTAGCTCTTTTCGAATCGGCCCTCTTGGGCACTCGGTGAAAACCAAATCATCTAGGCCTGTGATTCTTTCAGCCACCAGCCAATTCCTCCTGGAAGCACCACCCCACCCTTGTCATCCCGCCCGCCCCGGCGTGCCGTGGGAGGAGCCAACGTGCCTGTGGCAGGTTGAGAAAGAAATGACACCGCAAAATCGCCATGGATGCGAGGCCCGGAGGGCCGTCCGCCAAACGTCAGCCCAGCCCGGAAGGGCTGGGACCCAATCTCGAAGATGATCCGAGCGCTGTAAGCGCGGCACTCACCTGGGTCCGCTCGCACCTGTGTCATTAGGTGCGAAGCCGAGAGCCTGCCCTGAGCGACCTGCTGTGCTCCCTTCCCGAACGCAACTGCGCAAGGGAGTCACCTGCACGCCAAGCCCGATTCGTTCACTAATCTGGACAGCTCTTGCCGCAAACAAATCATCTAGGCCGGTGATTCTTTCAGCCACTAGCCAATTCTTCCCGGAAGCACCAACCCACCCTTGTCATCCCGCCTGCCCCGGCGTGCCGTGGGAGCGTAGCCGAGAGACCTGCTGTGCGCCCTTCCCCAACGAACTGCGCAAGGGAGTCACCTGCACACCAAGCCCGATTCGTTCACTAATCTGGACAGCTCTTGCTGAAAACAAATCATCTAGGCCTGTGATTCTTTCAGCCACTAGCCAATTCTTCCTGGAAGCACAACCCCACCCTTGTCATCCCGCCTGCCCCGGCGTGCCGTGGGAGCGTAGCCGAGGGACCTGCTGTGCGCCCTTCCCGAACGCAACTGCACAAGGGAGTAACTGCACATCAAGCCCCATTTATTAGCTAATTTGGACAGCTCTGTCCCTTTCCAATTCCACGAGACTCAGCAAACTTGAGGACAGGCCTCTTTCGGCCGTGCCTCCGGGACTCAATTCTGACCCTGCGGTTCTCACAACGCAATCCTGTTACTCCGGATTCAAACCCCGCTCCTTAAGCATCGGCTTAACGCTCGGGTCGCTCCCCAACCAGGCCTTATACATCGCCGCCAAATCCTCCGTATTGCCGCGCGAAAGCACCATGCGGCGAAAACGGTCCCCGTTCGCGCGCGTTAACCCACCATGATCCAGAAACCACTGGTACGCATCGTCATCGAGCATCTCGCTCCATAGATACGCGTAGTAGCTCGCCGCATACCCGGTAGACCAGATATGTGAAAAGTAGCTGGAACGGTAGCGCGGAGGCACATAACTGATCGCAAGATGCGTCTTCTTCAACGCTTCCTTCTCGAAGGCGTCGGTGCTCTCAATCTTCGTGCCCGGGCTCAACGTGTGCCATTGCATATCGAGCTCCGCCGCCGCGAGGATCTCAGTGAGCGCGTAGCCCTGGTTAAATGTCTTCGCCTTCTTGAGCTTGGCCGCCAACTCCGCCGGCATAGGCGCACCCGTTTCATAATGCCTGGCGTAGTGATCGAAGACAGCAGGATACGTCGCCCAGTGTTCGTTGAACTGGGAAGGGAACTCGACGAAGTCTCGCGCCACCGAAGTGCCGGAGAGGCTCTCATACTCAGAGTCCGCAAACATGCCGTGCAGCGCATGGCCGAACTCGTGAAACATGGTCGTCGCGTCACTGAAACTAATGAGCGCCGGCTGTCCCGCAGCCGGCTTGCTGAAATTGGCCACGTTGTAAACCACGGGCAAAGTGCCGAGCAGCTTGGACTGATCAACCAGGTTGCTCATCCAGGCCCCTCCGTTCTTGTTGTCCCGCTTGAAGTAATCGCAGTAGAACAACGCCAGCGGTTTACCGTCCGCATCCTTCACTTCGAAGACGCGCACGTCGGGGTGATAGACGGGTATGTCCTTACGCTCGCTGAACGTAATCCCATAGAGCTGGTTCGCGGCATAGAAGACACCATTCTCCAGTACATGGTTGAGTTCGAAATACGGCCTCACCTGGGCATCGTCGATGTCGTACTTCGCCTTGCGCACCTGCCCCGAGTAGTAGTCCCAATCCCACGGCTGCAACTCGGCGCCGCCTTTTTCCGCATCCATAAGGTGCTGGATGTCGGCCTCCTCGCCCGCCGCGTTTGCCGTGGCCGGTGAGACCAGGGCATCCATGAAACGCAAGGCAGCCTCCGGCGACTTGGCCATCTGGTCATCCAGCTTCCAGGCCGCAAAATTCGGAAAACCGAGCAGCTTCGCCTTGTCGGCGCGCAGCTCGGCCAAGCGGGTAATGGTTGCCCGCGTGTCATTCGTCCCCCCGCGCTCGGCGCGGTTCCAGGAGTCCTCAAACAACGCCTGACGCGTCGCGCGGTCGCTCAAGTTCGCCAGGTACGGTTGCTGAGTTGTGTTCTGCAAGGTCAGCACCCAGCCTTCCTGCTTCCTCTGCTTGGCAGCTTGCGCGGCTGCGGCCATCTGCGCATCGTTTAATCCCGCCAGCTTGCTCTGATCGGTAGTCGCGTAAGCGGCCTCCTGGGTCGCGGCCAGAAGCTTGGTCCGGAATGCATTCTCCAGGGTCGATATCTCCTCGTTCATCTTCTTCAATTCGGTTTTGTCTGCATCGGAGAGGTTGGCCCCTGCGTGCACAAACTCGCGGTGATAGTACTCCACCAGGCGTAGCGATTCGGGGTCCAGCTTGAGCGCTTCGCGCTGCCGATAGATCGCCTCCACGCGGCGGTAGAGCTGGCTATTCAGGTAAATCGCATCCTCGTGCGCGGCCAGCTTGGGAGCTTCCGCGGCCTGCACTTGTTGCAGTGCGGGGTCGGTGTTGGCGCCGGTGACCGCGTCAAAGACCGACATCACGCGATCCAGCAGACGTCCACTCTTCTCCATCGCGACAATGGTGTTCTCGAACGTGGGAGTATCCGGGCTATTGGCAATCGCCTTTATCTCCTCCAGCTGTTGCGCCATCCCAGCTTCAATCGCCGGTTGGTAATCGCTGTCCCGAATTTTGTCGAAGGGGGGCGCTTGAAAGGGCAGCGTGCTGGGCGCGTAAAACGGATTGCTGGCATCGAACGGGGCTGCTGTAGCGGGTGCAGCGGTTGCGGTGAGCGCGATGGCTCCGGCGGCGGCAGTGATGGCGTAGTGAATGCGTGGCCTCATGTTCTCCTTGTTTAGGGGTGTTACCTCTCTTCCGTGGAACGCGCCCCGATCTCTTGATTGTAGACTGGCGCTATGGCGGCCGCTCATAAAGCAGATACCTCGACCGGCGCGTCGCGAACGATGCCGTGCCGCCCTTCCAGCCCGCGGCGATACGCCGGGCATCTGTACCCGCCTCGATGGCGCTCAGTGTCGACCGGTCGAGTTTCAATGGATCGATGGCTTGTAGGGTAAAGTCGCGCGGATAGAGTTTCCAAAGCGCAGACGCAATCTCTACACCCAGCTCAGGAGAATCAAGGGCCATCCGATCGGTAACCAGCATGTGGACACCATCGCAGTGTTCTCCGTCATATCGATTTCCTCCGGAAGGCGTAAACCTCTCCGGGAGGAAACGAACACCGGGGATGCGGCGGGCATTCAAGAAAGCGGCAAGTTTGTCGCCGCTTATCCACGGGGCCCCGAGCCGTTCAAACGGCGCTTCCGTGCCGCGGCCTACGCTGATGTTTGTTCCTTCTAGCAATCCGACGCCCGGGTAGAGTGTGGCGGCCGTCAGGTCCCGCAGATTGGGTGAAGGGTTGGTCCACATCAATCCGGTTTGATCAAACCACTCCTGGCGATGCCAATTTTCCATCCGCACCACGGTGAGCCGCGCATGCAAATGGTTTTCCGCGTTGAAATAGGAGGCCAGTTCGCCGATCGTCATGCCGTGTCGCACCGGCATCGCCATGTAGTTGATATAGCTCTGGCGGTTGGGCGACATCGGGCCTTGCACCGTTATGCCGTTGATGGGGTTCGGCCGATCGAGAACGACTATCTCCGTTCCCGTCTTGGCGCCCGCCTCGAGAAAATATCCCACCACGGTCTCGTAGGTGTAGAAGCGAACCCCGGCATCTTGCAAGTCGATGATCACCGCGTCCAGGCTGCGCATCTGTTCCGGCTGTGGATGGCGTTGCGCATCGCTATCGCCGAAGAGGCTGATGATGGGCAGGCCGGTCTTCAGATCGCGGCTGTCAGCGATCCCCAAAGGCTGTCCGCCGTTGACGTGCGCCGTATCCAGAATCCCGTCCAGGCCATGCTCCGGACTAAACAGCGTGGTCACCGTCAGACCAGGAACCTGTTTCACTGCATCCTGAAAGAGCACGTCCACGGTGCGCCGCCCGGCCGCGTCCAAACCGGTCTGGTTGGTCATCAGCCCTATGCGCAATCTCCCCCCATGGCGGGCGGAGAGCTGTTCCAAGAGCTTGAAATGTTGCCGCTCCAGCACGTCAATGCCGGTCAACACACAGTGAGTGCACGATGCCTGGCCGGCGGATGCCGGTTGCTGACCATCCAGCGGAACCGCCGGGCCGCAACAAAGACAGAGGACAACGATGAACACAGTGAGTTTGATCATCTCTCACCTATTGACCAACCATTTAAGGTCAATAGGATTCTGCCCGGCCCGGGGTCTTTATGACTGCTTGCTCGTCCGGTCTAGAAATGTCGAATTTGCAACAGTGATGTCGTGTCCCTCGCTATTCAAGATAACGTGGGTGGCCGTGACTGCGCCTAAAATGCCGCTCTGGCCGGCAATTTCCAGAGGCTCGCCGATCGCCAGCAACTTACGGATATAAAACCCGGTAACAATGTTGCGCACAATCTCTCGCGTGCCCAATCCAAACGCGAGACCGAAGGCCAGCGCTGCTGCTCCGAGAACAAAGCTGGTTACGATCCGGATCATCTCCGTGTCAATCTTCAACTGGCCAATCGCCATCATGGCGACGACGAAGATGACCAGGGCGGAGATCAGCTTTCCTAACGCCGGCGCAGAATCGATGCCTGCACTCTGCGCCGCCTGCGTTACCATCTGGCCCGCAAACTGGCCAACCGTAGTTCCCAGGATCAACAGCAAAAGTGCTGCGACGATGTTGGGCAAATAAGAGAAGAACGCTCCGATCGCGTTTGAGATCGCGACCAGGCCAAGCGCATCGCTCGCCGTTTTGGCCAACAGGAAGATAACCAGAAAATACGCCAGCTTGGGGATAAACAGGTTCAGCTGCTGACGCAAGCCGATCCTTTGCAGCGCCTTATCCACGCCCGCTTTCTCTATCAGGCTGTCAAAGCGAATCCGCACCAGCATGGTCCGTAACACCACTTCCACCAGCTTGGCCAGCAACAAGCCGAGAACGATCAGCAGAATGCCAAACGCTACTTTCGGTATTGCAGCGGCCACCGAGCTGCCGAGACTGGCGAAGGCCCTAAAAAGTTTTTCTTCCATCTCTGCCATCCTTTCCCGTGTCCGTTGGATTGAGTTGCTCGATCAATATAAGCCAGAACTCCCTCAGAACCACCAAGGGCGCGTTCCAGGAGAAAGACGTCAACTGGGCGGCCGCTGTGCGGCGCTGAATCGTCCGGCGAATGCGCGTCAGCAGATCGGTGGAAGCGTCGTGGTCAAACTCAGCCAATAATGCGATGGGTTCTCCCGTGTCGATTTCTGGATCGACCTTCTCGCCATCCTGCATCTCTGAGTCTGCCGGTTCATCACTCATCTTGTCCCCGTCTGCACGCCTGCTGTTTGCATCTGCTGGTATCGCTCTCTGAACTCCTCGCGGGCGCGTTTGATGCGCATCTTTGCCGCTGAGAGGCTGATGTGCAGTGACTGTGCCACCTCTTCGTAGGAGAGCTCGTCCATATCGCAGAGAAGGAGCGGAATCCTCAAGGTGTTCGACATGGAATCCAGGACCTGGCTGATAAGCTGCCGGTCGCTGATCGCACCTGCTTGCTGCTCCGCGGTAGCGTGCACCTTCAGTTGATCGAACTCTTCGACGTCTCGCTCCTCGACACCAACGTAAGACCGGCCAGCTTGTTTCTTAAGATAGTTGAGGCAGTGGTTGATCTTTATGCGCTGTAGCCAGGAGCCGAAGGTAGACCTTCCCTCGAAAGCCGCGAAGTCCGAAAAAGGCCTTGACCAGTACCTCCTGGGCAAGATCTTCAGCGTTGTTCGGATCTCGTGTGATGTACCGGCAGTTGGCAACGACCCGTCTCTGATAACGCAAGACGCAGCTTCTCGAAGGCGCGCAGATCGCCCTCAGGAGCTTCCCGCGCCTGCTGTAAAAGCTTTTCGTCCGGGTCAGCCAACGAAGAGCCGGACCATTCATGAGAGGAGGGCATACGGCATACAGCATCTCACACCCGGCGTTGTTCAACCACGAATTGAGAAAGTTTTCCTGGGCACTGTCCTGTCCGGCTGCACAGCGGTTTTAGCGGATGTGACTTTTGTGCCCGATCCTTTGTCTCCACTTTTGAAGGCAAGAATTGGAGAGGGATTATGTTCAAAGGATTTCGCGACTTTGTGCTGCGGGGAAATGTCGTTGACCTCGCCGTGGGTGTGGTCATCGGCGCCGCATTCGGCACCGTGGTCACCGCGTTCGTCAAGGATCTGCTCACCCCTATCATTGCAGCAATCGTAAGAAAACCAGACTTTTCCGGCTTCTTTTTCGAACTCAACGGAGCCAAGTTCCTGTACGGGGATTTCCTCAACGCTGCTATCTCCTTCCTGTTAATTGCAGCCGCGGTCTATTTCTTCGTTGTACTGCCGGTCAACAAGCTGATGAGCCGATTTAACAAGCCGGTTGTCGTAGACAAGAAAAAATGCCCGGAGTGCAGGAGCGATATTCCATTGGATGCCCGGCGCTGCGCCTTCTGCACCTCGCCAGTGGCCTAGCGGTTGAACCCGGAAACACCCAACGTCGAGAGGTTCCTGATGATGTCTATTCACTCGAAATCTGCAGCCCAAACCTGGTTGACGCATTTCAGATCGGGACCGTCTATCCTCGCACTCGCTGCTCTTTGCCTGGCAGTAGGACTTTCACCGCAAGCTTTGAGCCAGGCGGCAAGCGCCGATCAAAAGCCGTCCCCTGACATTCTGATTCTCGCTAATGGCGATCAGCTCACGGGCAAATTGCTGAGCGAAGCCAACGGGACAGTAACCTTCCACAGCGATATGGCAGGCGACCTGACCTTTACCTGGGACAAGATCAAATCCATTCGCACAGCACAAAAGTTTGCTGTGATTCAGCAAGGGCAACACGTCTCACGCAAGACTCCTGATTCTGAAGTAGCCCAGGGAACCGTGGCTATCCAGGACGCGGAGGTGCAGGTAGAAACCGCTGGCGGAGCAAAGAATATTCCCCAAAAAGACGCAGTGTACATGGTCGACGAAGCGAGCTACACCACCGAGGTGCATAGGAATCCCAACTGGGGCTATGGCTGGAGCGGATCGTTGAGTGCCGGCGCAGCCGACGTCGAGGCAACGACCAACAGCCGCTCCTTTACCGGGGGCGCAGCCTTTGTCAGGACAGTTCCTAATGTGAGCTGGCTCGATCCGCGCACTCGCACCACGGCCGACTTTGCCGCGGCGTATGGATCGCTTTCGCAGGCGGGTGGCGCTACGACTAAGACCAACATCCTCCACGCCGATGCTGAGCAGGATTGGTTCTTATCGCCGCGGTTCTATGTACTGGCCGATACCTCGTTCGATCACAACTACTCCCAGGGGTTGAACCTGCAACAGATCTACGGCGGAGGGGTGGGATTTGTCCTGATCAAGACTCCCAAACAGGAGCTTGATCTCAAGGGCGACATTCACTACGAGCGGCAGACTTATGGGTTCACGCCCGGGATCGTACCCCCCACCATCACGCCCAGCAAAAGCCTGATTGGCGCGGATATCGGCGACACCTACAAGGCTAAGTTGGCGCATGGCATCCTCTTCAATCAAGGTCTCGTGGTGACCCCCGCATTCAATACGCCAAGCGCCTATTCGGCCCTGGCTACTGCGGGATTGACCTTCCCGGTTTACAAACGGCTCGGCTTCAACCTTTCCGCCTTGGATGATTTCTTGAATGATCCAGCGTTCGGCAGTAAGAAGAACTCCTTCCAGTTCAGCGCCGGTTTGACTTACACGCTGAAGTAGAGAAGAGGGTAGAGTCCTCCAACTCGCATGTGTTGTGCGGATGCGGCCCGGTGCTGTGTCTACAACTCTTAACACGCAGCCCACAGTTCTCTGGGACTGAAGGCCGCCGCAAACCTTGGACCATTGTTTGTCCGGAATAAGGAGTCGATATGAGTGACGCCCCCAAAAACCCTGGACTCGACGGCCGCGCTCGTGAGAAAAGCGGGCAGATCGAGCACAAGCATCCCACGACAAAAATCAAGCACCTGCGTGCGCACTACGGCCTGCACTTCGCCCCCGGGTGGGATGGAGATAGCACGCTCGGCGAACTGCTCAAGGAAACCAAGTTCGAGTCGCTCACCCAGTACGTTAAGCATCACGGTCACCACCCCGAGGGCCAGACCGAGTGAGTCGAAGGCCCCCCGGCCCATGATTCCGGACAGATGGCGGCGGCCGTAAGCCCCCGCCGCCAACCCGGATCACGGCCTGCGACGTTCCTGCCCATGCCATCAACAATTCGTATGCTTTGTGGAACCCCCGCCACCAAATATTCCTCCAGCTCTCCCATCCAATTACATCCGCCGTGCGTTACCTCATTACCGATGGTGCAGCTCGTGCCTACGCTTTCCCCGATCGCTAGACCGGGTCTTGCGCCACTTGGAAAGAAGGCAATAGAGGGAGACACGCATGCCAAGACGCCAGTCCTTCGTCGGACTTGCGATGTGCCTGCTGCTGATTACCCCACCCGGAGTATTCGCATCAAGTCATCGTGAAGCACCCATCACAGCTTTAGACCACGCCGCAGACATCACAGACTTTTACGCGTTTGTGAGTTATGACCATCCCGACCGGGTCACATTCATCATGAATGTGGATCCCTTCCTCGAACCCAGCAACGGCCCCAACTACTTTCCCTTCGATCCCAACGTTCTCTATCAGATCAAGGTCGATAACAACCACGACGCTCTCGCCGATGTGACCTTCAATATTCAATTCCAGACACAAATTCGGGCCCCGGGGCTCTTTACCGGCTTTGCCGGCGCCGGTGCAGGAATCAATGCTCCCAAGAACTCGCCCGCGCCAGTGGCTCCGGGCACTCCCATTGTTCCTCCAGCGATTACCTCGCTCGACTGGAGCAGGGGCAGCCGGCTTGAGCCTGCGCCAAACCTACACCGTGACCATGTATCGCGGTTCACAGAGGATTCCTCTCACCCCGGTGAGCGGCTCCACTCTGTATGCCGTCCCCACCAATGTCGGCCCCCGCACCATGCCCGACTACGAGGCATTGGCCAAGCAGGGAATCTACACCGTTGCAGGAGACGGCGGAGACGCTCCGCGTCTTTGCCGGTACGGTTGCTGATCCTTTCTTCATCGATCTGGGAGCAGCCTTTGACACCTTCAACTTCCGCACCGGCGCGGGAGGTGGCGTATTGACTGCAGCGCAGGATAAGAACAACTATCTGAACCTTGCGCCCAATGCCGTCTCCGGCTTTAACGTCAACACCATCGCCATCGAGGTACCCATCTGCTATCTTAACCAGCGATGGAAACCAGCACCCGGCCACTGACCAGAAGGCGACCATTGGGGCCTGGGCCACCACCTCGCGCGCCGCAATTTCACCATCCGTCGTGCTCCTGCTCCACCGGAGAACTACGGCAACTACTCCCAGGTCCAGCGTCTCGGCAATCCGCTGATCAACGAACTGATCATCGGCACCGGATACAAAGACACCTGGAGCATGTCACAGCCGGTAAACGACTCGCAATTTGCCAGCTTCGATCTGGATCCGACGCTTGCACGCGTGTTCAACGCCGCTTACGGAATCAATATTCCTCCTCCGCCCCGGACCGATCTGCTTCCGCTGGTCACCTACGCCCCGCCGATTGCCGCTGCCGGCACACCGGCAGGCCCGGTTGCCGACCTGCTGCGGCTAAACACCGGAGTAAAGCCCACTCCGGAGGCGAACCGCAGCCGATTGGGTCTGCTGGCTGGCGACGGCGCAGGCTTTCCCAACGGGCGGCGGCTGACCGACGACGTCGTGGACATTGCAGCGCGCGCAGTTGCCGGCGGCGTGCTCAATCCCAAGTTCAACGTCGCTCCTAATAACCTGATCGGCGATGGTGTCGCTGCTCCCGATGTGCCCACACAGGAAACCTTCCCGTATGTGCACTTCGCTTACAGCGGTCGCGATAGCCGTCACATCGATCCCAGTGAGACGGGTTGCGGTGATCAGCCAAACCTTGGAAGCAGTAATCAAGGGGACGCTCCGCCAGCAGACCAGGGCGGCAGCACGACCTGCCCTGTCATGTAACTGTTAATAACCTGCCGAAGATTTCCGGGCACGCTATCCCCAGGTGTGCCCGGGCACCTTCGCTCAATTCAGTAAAGGCACGTGATGAAGCTCTCATCTGCAATTTTTCTTATCGCCGCTTCAGTCCTGTTCGCCAAGGCTGAAACTCAGCAAATGACTCCTGCTGAGCAACGCATCGCAGCCGCCAGGCAGCAGATCGCATCGGACCCCAAGAAGCCCGAAGCCTACAACATTCTTGCCCTGGCCTTCATCAGCCGCGCGCAGGAGACAGCGTCGCCGGACTACGATCGGCAGGCAGCGGAAGCCATCGCCACTGGCCTTAGCCTCGCCCCGCAGGATTTTCAGTTGCGAAAAGCGCATGTGGCTCTTTTGCTCGACCAGCATGAGTTTGCCCGCGCCAGGGAGGAAGCCAAAGACCTGAACCTCCACAACCCTGACGATGCGACGGTCCACGGATATCTGGCGCGAGCCTATCATAGGTCTCGGCAACTACCAGGATGCCGAGACCTCGGCGCAATGGATGCTGAACCTGCAGCCCTTCAATGTTCCCGGTTTGCTGATTGCAGCCGACCTGCGCGAGCACTATGGCGATCCTGAAGGCGCGTTGGAGGTACTCGATCGTGCTTACGCGGAAACCTCACCCAGTGAGACCGGCGAGCTGGCCTCCATCGCGAACCGCATCGCAGCCATCGAGATCGGCATGGGTAAATTGGAATCCGCCAGCCAGATGCTGCAGCGTGCCGACGAACTTTTCCCCGGCTATCCGGAGACGCTGAAGAATCGGGCACGAGTCGGTGTTGTTCACCCTCCAGTGGAAGCGCCTGCCCCACCACCTTCGGCAACGCATCACGACCGCGTCGAGCCAGCGATATCCTCTCCAACCATGACGCCAGTGGTCTTCTCTCCTGTTCCGGCCGCGTTGCTTATCCCGCACGCCACCGGCACGGAGCGCATCATTCAAACCATGCAGAGCCGGGTACAGGGCAACCCCAAAGATCCAGCCGCTTATTCCTCTCTGGGCGCGGCATTTTTCCAGCGCGCCCGGGAGACGGGTGACGTAGAAGACTTTCAGCTGGCGGAGCAGGCACTGAATAAGTCGCTCGACCTGAACAACGCGGATTTTTCCGCCGATGCCGCCTACTCCACCATGGCGGAAGTGTGCATGGGCGAGCATCGCTTCAGCGATGCCATCACCTATGCTCAGAAAGCGTTGGCCCTGGGGTCCGGCGATCTCTCCTCGTTTGCCATTGTGGGCGATGCCAATGCGGATATGGGTGAGTACGAACGAGCCGCGGTTGCTTATTCCCGCCTCGACATCTCCGGCGATTCCGCTTCGCAGCCGCGCAATGTCTATGTGCGCGACAGCCGCACCTCGTATCTTAAATTCGTCTCCGGCGATACAGCGGGCGCGATCCGCCTGATGCAAAGCGCGGTAGCGGCTGGGACCGAAGCTCGCTTGCCCGCGGAAAACCTCGCCTGGCTCTACTACGAATTGGGCGAATACGAGTCTCAGGCGGGCGATATTGCTGCAGCCAACCATGCATACCTCACCGCGCTTAACATTCATCCCGGCGACTATCGTGCTTTGGCCGGGCTGGGAAAACTCCGCGGCAATCAAGGCCGTTACGCTGAGGCCATCAAGCTCTACCAGGCCGCCATCGCGGTCGTGCCGATGCCCATGTATGTGGCTGAACTGGGAGACCTGTACACCAAGGCCGGCAACCCGGCCGAAGCCGGGAAGCAATACCAGTTGGTGCAATACATCGGCTTGCTCGGCCACATCAACCAGGTATTGCACAATCGCGATCTGGCGCTCTTTTATGCGGACCACGATATCAAGCTCGACGAGTCACTCGCCCTAGCCCACAAGGAGTTTGAAGTTCGCCACGACATTTACACCTGGGATGCCCTCGCCTGGGCCTTATACAAGAACGGCAAGTACCAGGAGGCGAGCGATGCCATCGAAAATGCGCTGCGCCCCGGTGCGCGGGATGCTCTCTTGTTCTTTCATGCCGGCATGATTGCCAGCCGATTGGGGCAAAGCGCAATAGCCAAAGACAGGCTGCAAGAGGCGCTCAGCATCAATCCCCGCTTTCACGTGATCTACGCCGGCGTTGCCGAGCAACAACTGAAGCTGTTGCAAGACCAAGCGGGATTGACCGCCAGCCAAGGACAAAATCATGTTCCATAAGCGACTCTACTCCTTCTTCCTGCTGTCCCTTTGCTTATGGTTCGCGCCCAGAGGTTTTGCCCATCCCATGGGCAACTTCAGCGTCAATCACTATTCCAAAATCTCCCTCGAACGCGACGGCATCAGGGTTTCTTACATCATCGATCTGGCGGAAATCCCAACCTACCAGGAGTTGCAGCAGGGAAATGTCACGGCGAATGTAGCGGATCCTGCCGTAACCCGCTTTGTCTCCTTGCGCGGAAGCGAATTCGCGCATGGCCTAAGCCTGTTGGTCGATGGCCAGCGCTTGCCTCTGCGTCTGCTCTCCAGCCAGGTGATCTTTCCTCCCGGGGCCGGTGGCCTGCCCACCATGAAGATGGGTTTTGTCTATCAGGCTTCATATCCGTCGGCCACGGATCACTCTTCCGCCGGCCTCGAGTATGCTGACAACAACTACCCCGGTCATGCCGGATGGAAAGAGATTGTCGCGGTTGGGCCCGCTGCAAATCTGATCAGCAGCACGGTGCCACAGACGGACCGCAGCGCCCAGCTGAGCAACTACCCGACCGACCTGCTCAACAGCCCACCGCAGGATCTATCCGCAGCGATTCAATTCCACTATCCGGTGGCGCTTGAAAATCGGAGTGACACATCGAGTAAAGAAACCGCAAGTCGCTCCACTCCGCTACGCTCCGGTTCCGCGCGCCGGGACAGGCGGGATGACAAACTATTGGGAGCTAGGAAGTCAGTTCCTGCCACAGAATTGTCATCCCGCCAGTCCCGGCTTGCCGCGGAACCGGAGCGCAGCGGAGTGGAGCGACCTGCGGTTCTAATGCACGCTCCTAAAACGGCCTCTTCGGGAGCCACGCACGTCGTCCCGCCAAACCCCACCGGGCCCTTGCACCTGCAGGCTAATCAGCAAGCAACCCCGCGCAGTGCCTTCACCGAGTTGATCACCACCCGCAGCATGAGCCTCTGGTTCCTCATTACGGCTGCCTTCATCGCGTTAGGACTGGGAGCGTTGCACGCGCTCGAGCCCGGCCATGGCAAGACGATCGTAGCCGCATACCTGGTTGGCTCGCGCGGCACCGCGCGCCATGCTTTTCTGCTGGGCCTCATCGTAACCGCCTCGCATACCGCGGGAGTTTTCGCTCTGGGCGCCATCACCCTCTATGCTTCGCGCTACATCGTTCCCGAGCAGCTTTACCCCTGGTTGGGTGTGTTCTCCGGCTTGACCATTGCCGGTCTGGGCGGATACATGTTCCTCCGCCGCTGGAGCGGTCTCGACCTCGACCACTCCCACACGACCGGTCAGCTTCATAGCCATTGGTTTTCATCGAGGAACAAAAAAAATGAGGCCGCGCCCGCCGAGCCCGAAAAG
This sequence comes from uncultured Acidobacteriaceae bacterium, assembly GCA_963746595.1. Taxonomy (GTDB): domain Bacteria; phylum Acidobacteriota; class Terriglobia; order Terriglobales; family Acidobacteriaceae; genus PALSA-350. The sequence goes on along the minus strand of CAVVBS010000015.1, from coordinate 459,690 downwards.
TCCGTCTCGCTCTACCAGCTCTTCGCTCTCGGCATTACCGGCGGAATCATCCCGTGTCCCGCGGCTCTAGTGGTCCTGCTCAGTGCATTCGCCCTGCACCGCGTCGGCCTGGGCTTCTTTCTGATCACTGCGTTCAGTCTCGGCCTGGCAAGTGTGCTGATCGGTTTCGGCATGCTCATGGTGTACGGGCGCCGCTTCATGGCTCGTCTGCAAGTCGATGGCTCGCTTACCACACGCTGGCTGCCGGTGGCCTCCGCGGCATTCATGACCGTTCTCGGCGCCGCCATCGCGCTACGCGCTTTCGCTACCACCGGCATCGACCTCCACCACCTCAGCAAAGAAAAACTCGGGCCCTTCCTCTTCGTCGGAGGTCTGGGGTTGTTGCTGGGCATGCGACACTCCACCGATCCTGACCATGTAGTCGCAGTTTCGACCATCGTCAGTAAGCAACGGAGTATCCGCCAGGCAGGCCTGATCGGCACCATCTGGGGACTCGGCCACACCCTCACCATCTTCGCCGTGGGCAGCATGATCATTCTCTTCGGTGTGGTGATTCCGCCCCGCCTTGGTCTCTCCATGGAGTTCAGCGTCGCCCTCATGCTGATACTCCTTGGTGTGCTCAACCTCACCGGGGTGATGCAGCGCATGACCTCGTATCTGACCCGCAAACCGCTGTCAGTTCCAACCATCAGCAAAGCGGAGACGTTGCTCGACCGCTCCATTGGCCGCTTCGGCGTTTATCAATGTGTGCGTCCGCTGGTCATTGGGATCGTGCACGGCCTGGCAGGCTCGGCGGCGGTCGCGCTGCTGGTTCTCTCAACCATCCACAGTCCAGTGTGGGCAACGGTGTACCTATTGGTCTTTGGCGCCGGCACCATGGTGGGCATGATGTGTATGACTGCGGCGATGGCGGTGCCCCTGGCTTTTGCCGGTAGCCGCTTCACCAGCATCAGCCGCGGCTTCAGCGTCGCCTCGGGAGTAGTGAGTGTCTGTTTCGGATTCTTTCTCGTCTACCAGCTTGGCTTCCTGGGAGGGCTGTTCACCAGCCATCCGCAATGGACCCCGCGATAATGCCGTATTTCTCGGCCAGAAAGAGTCTCACTTTCTTCGGCATTGCCGCGGCCAGTTCCTGCCACGTGACCACACTCATCCGGCATCGGAGTTCCGCACTCACAACCGCCGACATAATCTCGAAACAATCCTCGATCAGATCCTGACGGCGCTGGTCGCAGAAGACAACAAAGGATGTTGCATGGGCATGGGCCGCCAGGGCGCCGCGAATCAGTTGGCACGAGCGAAAGCGTTGCTTGTTCTGGGGCAGTCGACCCACATCGAAGACTGACTCGAGATCGCGATAGCGGTGCACCAGGTCGTGTCTTGCGCTTTGAAAATCTCCTTCCGTTAACTTTGCTTCGACCAGCAACCCTCCCAGCTTGAGGTCCATCTCACTTCGATCTTCTGCGCCGTTCTTTAGGGGGATTCCCGGCCTGAAACCAAAATCAGCATGAAGCCCCGGCTCGATCCCCAGAAGGGAACAGAGAGCCGCACGACACAGGATGCGCGGGTAACAAAAGATATTCATCAGCAGCGCGTCTGAGCTGTTCGCGCACTCCAGCTCGCGCCGCGTGCGATCAGCCTTCCTGGGAATAAATCGCGAGCCGGTATAGACCTTGGCGAGCCGTGCCTTCCATCCCGCTTCCAGCAGAATTCGCCGGTAGGAGGCAGCCAAGAAATTGCCGTGTTCTCCAGCATCGTTCTCGCCGTAGACGATACTCGGCACCGGGCTGTAGCTCATCTCCGCGACCCACCCGGCAGCTCTCGCTGTGTTGCGCTGGCTGAGCTCCCAGCGCAGGGCGGATGGGCCGATGGTCTTAAGAGGGCGCGTCACATCCCCAGCATAGGCGAAGCATAAGCGAAAGTCACCCATGTCGGGTGGGAGAGGGCTCTTTTCAAAAATGAATTACTTAAGCGTAGACTCAAGCGCTTTAGGAAAGATATATTCACCCTTCTGAACTGATGAATTGAATTTTCCGTCGCCAACTCCACCGGCGAAGCCTCCACCACCGCCTGCAAAGAAAGGTTGCGAATGAAATACCTTCTCGTCTTCGCCTTGCTGCTGGGTCATTTGAACGCACAAACCTACCAACCGACCTGGGATTCCGTGGACAAGCGGCCCACGCCGCAGTGGTTTACCGAGGCAAAATTCGGCATCTTCATTCATTGGGGCGTCTACTCTGTCCCCGCCTACGCCCCCGTCCTTCCCGGCAAGCTAGCCTACTCCGAGTGGTACTGGCACCAGATGACGGAAGGCCGCGACAACCCCAAGGCCAATGGCGTGGAAACCGGCACCTGGGATTACCATAAGAGGACTTACGGCGCCTACTTTCCCTATCAGAGCTTCGCCCCGCAATTCCGTGCCGAGCTCTTCGACCCAGACCATTGGGCGGACGTCTTCGCGAGTTCGGGAGCAAAATACGTCGTGCTCACCTCGAAGCACCACGATGGATTTGCCCTCTGGCCAAGCAAGGAAGCCTCCACCGACTGGGGCCAGCCGTGGAACGCCGTCGACATCGGACCCAAGCGGGACCTGATGGCCGGCCTCGGCGAAGCGGTGCGGAGCAAAGGTCTCCACATGGGCTACTACTACTCGCTCTACGAGTGGTACAACCCGCTCTGGGTCAAGGACAGGCAACTCTACGTCCGGGACCACATGTTCCCGCAGTTCAAGGACATGGTCACCCATTACAAGCCCGACGTCATATTCAGCGACGGTGAGTGGGAGCAGACCTCCGCGGAATGGCACAGCCCCGAACTGCTCGCCTGGCTCTTCAACGACTCCCCGGTCAAAGACGTCGTCGCTATCGACGACCGCTGGGGCTCCGACACCCGTCACAAGCACGGCGGTTACTGGACGACTGAATACACTTCCGGCATGAGCGACATGTCCCATCCGTGGGAGGAAAGTCGCGGCATTGGCTTCAGCTATGGCTACAACCGCGCCGAGCAACTGAAGGACTACCACACCGGCCGCGAACTGGTCATCATGCTCGTCGATACCGTAAGCCGAGGAGGGAATCTGCTACTCGACATCGGGCCTGATTCCCACGGAACCATCCCCATCATCATGGAGGAGCGTCTACGCGAGATTGGCAGCTGGCTCAAGATCAACGGCGACGCTATCTACGGAACAAAGCCTTGGAGTTCCACCCGCCAGTGGAGCGCGGGAGAAGTTCCCAAAGTGAACTATAACGGCGAATTCAACAGCGATTACGACATCACTAAGCTGGTCTCCAAACCCGAAGCCGGCAAAGCTGCCATTGAAGCCTTCTACACCACCAAAGGCAACGATCTCTTCGCCATCCTGCCCAGATGGTCGAGTGGTTCCTTCACGCTCAATGAGGTGGAGGGCGCCAAGTCAGTGACCCTTCTCGGTGACTCCGCGGCTTTAAAATTCAAGAACGGCGCCAAGGCTCTCTCTATCCAACTCCCCGACCTTCCTGAAGATCTGCGCCAACAGCCTGCCTGGGTTTTAAAGATAAGCAGATAAGACTGTCGAGGCTTCGAGCTTTTACCGCGCCTGCATCGTGGCAAATATTTGGAGCCCGCAGCACAACACTTCCAAACGCCGCTAGTCGCAGGAAAGGTGTACCCGCGCCCGAGTGACCATCAGCCGCTACTATCGCCCTGAACTCGATGTACTCCGATTCATTGCGTTCATGATCGTCTTTATCGTCCATCGCATGGACTTCATTCCGATCGACCCGGCGCAGCACTATTGGCTCTACAACATCTGCCTGCTCGGCGACCTGGGAGTTCCTGTTTTCTTCCTGCTCAGCGCGTTCCTCATCACTGAACTTCTCTTTCGCGAGAGCGACGAAACCGGCACCATCCAACTCAAGGCCTTCTATATACGTCGCATCCTGCGCATTTGGCCCTTGTACTTCCTGGTCTTCTACGGCCTGGTCGTCCTCACACAGTTTGTTCCCTGGGCTGGCGCCAAAGATCCTTCCGCGTGGCTCGCCTTCACCTTTTTTGCCGGCAACTGGTGGATCTGCCTGCATGGCTGGGTTCCTGCCTATCCCGTGAATCCTCTATGGAGCATTTCCGTCGAAGAGCAGTTCTATATTGCCATCCCGATCATCGCCCTCTTCGGCCGCCGGCTGGGGGTGAAGGCTGTCTCGTTCTTCCTCATCGCCGTTTCGTATGTGGCTGTCGTCGTCTATGCTATGCATCCTACGAACGGATTTAGTAGTCAATGGACCAACAGCTTCGTCCAGTTCCAGTTCTTTGCCGCTGGAACACTGCTGTCCATCTATCTCAAAGGCCGCGTTCCACGGTGGCATCCGGCATTGCGCCTGATGGCCGCGCTGTCCGCCATCGTCTGTTGGCTGGTCGCCTCGACCGTCTTTGGCGTCCAGGCCGATACTCCCCACTCAACTGTTCTCGGAGCCCCCGTCGGCTGGGCGCTCGTTCTCGCGGGAACCCTGCTCCTCTTTCTCAGCATGCTCGGCTTCCCAGCCAAATACCTGCCTGCACCCATCGTCTACCTGGGGCGCATCTCGTACGGCCTTTATCTTTTCCATGAACTGATCTATTTCCTCATCTTTCAGCCTGGCAAGGCGTGGCTCAACCGTCTCAGCCAGACACTGCATCTCGCCGGCTGGCGCAACAGCATCGGAACAACCCTCGCCTTCTGTCTGACCATCCTCGTAGCGCACACGTCGTATCAGCTATACGAGAAGCCATTCCTGCGACTCAAGAGGCGCTTTACGATCGTCCCCTCGCGAGACGAAGAATTCGCCTCGCCACTCGGCATCGGCGAACGATAAACGGCAGCGCTACTGTTCGCGAAACAGGAGCGCCGGTCGACATGCAGCGCACGGCGGACCGGGCCCAGCTGCAGAGAGCGAGCCGGTCAGCAGGAGGCTTTTGGCCGTACACTGGCCAGAGCAGAATCAAAGGAGCAAGAGATGGCGGTTCTTCTACTCGTTGGCGCGACCGGGTTGGTGGGCCAATCGGTCCTGCAGCAGGCGCTCGCCGACAGCAGGGTCAGCAAAGTAATCGCGATTACCCGCAAGCCGTTGCCGCCGCAAGATGGTCTGGAAAATCCGCTGGTCGACTTCGATGCATTGCCCGATGACGCCCCCTGGTGGAACGTGGATGCCGGCATCTGCACCCTGGGCACAACCATGCGCCAGGCAGGTTCGCACCAGGCCTTCCGCAAAGTCGATGTGGATTATCCGCTGACCGTGGCCAGATTACTGCATCAGCATGGCGCGAGGAGCTTTGCTTTTAACTCTTCGATCGGAGCCAATCCAAAGGCCAGGGCCTTTTATAGGCGGGTCAAAGGTGAGGTGGAGCAGAGGCTGATCGCGGGCGGCTTCCCATCGCTCACCCTGGTGCGCCCCTCGGGCATCCTGGGCCCGCGCGAGCCTCATCGTGCCTGGGAAGCGCGCACCATCCGGGTCTTTCATTCGCTGCGGCCAATCCTGCCACGTCACTACCGCGTGGTTCCTGCCGACAAGATCGCCAAAGCTCTGCTCGAGGCGGCCATCACCGCACCTCCAGGGGTCCACATCATTGAATCCGAAAAACTGTGATCTAACGCATTCTTGCCAATGCTGTGGTCCGGTAGGATCAGTTATGTGCGGCCATTCTTTGGCGGAATGGCCGCGTCGGGCTCAGTTTCCCCGTCTACACCATTAGCAAAAATGATCTAGACTTCCGAAAGAAATGGCAGGCGCGGGGCGAGGGCAAAGTTGAGCTGGACGAGCACGATAAAAACAATGCTGACGTAGGTGTTTATCAGGCAGAGACACGCTCCGAAAGCATAGAGCCCCTGGGCCACCACGATTCTGCGCTCCACCGCGCATTGTTGCTCGTGGGTAACACTCTCCCGCAGCAGACCCGCACGCTCCGCATAGCGCCAGCTGATGTACAGCACCACGCCAAGCAGCAGGATATTGGCCCAGTAAGCAATGAGGACGCTGCGATAGACGATGAATCCCGCCAGGAGCCGGGTAGAGAAGGGCATGATCGACACCGCGAAAAGAAACGCAATGTGAATCCACGAAAGATGGCGATTGCTGCGCGTAAATGCGTTGAGTTGTGCCTGCTGGCCGTTCCAGAAGATGCCCAGGGTCATGAAGCTCAACAGGTAGCTGATCAGCTGGGGTGCCGCCCCGGCGAGCGTGCGCCACAGTTCTCCCTGGCTGTGGATGACTTCGCTTGCCGGCACGTGAAGATCGAGAACCAACAGCGTCATGGCCACCGCAAATATGCCGTCGCTGAGAGCGGCGAGCCGCTCAAGACTCTGACCGGTAATTTCGTTGTAAGACGTGGGCATGGCGCGGGCTTCGTACCTGAAATAGTGTACCCGTACAATAATCGAGGGCACGGCCCACAAAGGATCTGAAACACATAGGAGGACGCCGCATTCGGATGAGCAAGAAACTATGGACAGCGGTAGACCACTACACCACGGGCCTGCTCCTGCCTGCCGATGTCGCTCTCGATGAGGCGTTGGCATCCAGTGAGGCGGCCGGGCTGCCCTCGATCAGCGTCAGTCCAAGCCAGGGTAAGCTGCTCATGATGCTGGCTCAACTGGCTGGCGCCAAGCAGATTTTAGAGATAGGCACGCTCGGCGGCTACAGCAGCATCTGGCTGGGACGGGCGCTAGGGCCCGGTGGCCGCTTGATCACGTTGGAGGCCAACCCCAAGCACGCCGAAGTAGCCCGCGGCAATATCGCTCGCGCCGGCTTAGCTGAGGTAGTGGACGTGCGTTTGGGTGACGCGCGCGAGGGCATACAGCAACTTGCGGCAGAGGGCCGCGGCAACTTCGATTTGATTTTTATCGATGCCGACAAGCAGAGTATTCCCCACTATCTCGAGTGGTCGCTCAAGCTGTCACACCGCGGCAGCCTGATTATCGTGGACAACGTTATCCGCGACGGCGCTTTGATTGATGCCAAGAGCGAAGATCCCAATGTAATAGGAGCGCGGCGCATGCATGAAATGCTGGCCGCCGAACCGCGCGTGAGCGCAACCACCATCCAGACAGTGGGCAGCAAGGGATACGATGGCTTGACCCTGGCACTGGTCATCGCCGGCTAAAGCGGGCATCGGAGGAAGCAATGAAGAGAAGAGACTTTGTCACATCGGCGATTGCCATGGCGGGTGCCGCGTTGAGCGGCGGGGAGGGACGGGCAATGGCGCACCCTGCGGGCGAGTTCTATCAGTTGCGGAAGTACACGCTGCAAACGGGACCACAGCTGACCCTGACGCAAAGCTATTTTGAGTTTGCCCTCATTCCCGCGCTTAATCGGATGGGAATCAAGCCGGTCGGCGCCTTCAAACTGGATGTGGGTCCGGAGACACCGACTTATTACCTGCTCATTCCTTCAATCTCGGCGGAAGCGCTGGTGACGTTGGACCTGCGCCTGGCAGGGGATACGGAGTTCCTCAACGCATCCACGGCATTTTGGGCAGCGCCGGCCTCTGCCCCCGCGTTCGCGCGCGTGGAAAGTTCGCTCATGGCTGCTTTTGCGGGCTGGCCAAAACTGGTAGCGCCGAAGAGCGGGAAGAGAGTCTTTCAGCTACGCACCTACGAGAGCGCAGGCTATGGGGCACACGTGCGCAAAGTAGAGATGTTCAATGAGGCGGAGATTAAGATCTTCACCCGGACAGGACTGACTCCCGTCTTCTTTGGAGACACATTGATTGGGCCCCGGATGCCGAGTCTGACCTACATGCTGACCTTTGCGGATGTGGCGGATCTGAATGCCAAGTGGGCGGTCTTCGGCTCCGATCCAGCTTGGAAGGAACTTTCGCACCGTCCGCAGAATGCGGATGCGGAAATCGTAAGCAATATCTCGAATCTGTATTTGAGCCCGTTGAGTTGCTCGCAAATTTAAGCGAACCGCAAATCTCCCCACTACGCCCCCAGGATTTTCTGCCGAAGTTCAAGAGGCGTCGTTGAACTTCATGGCCGGTTCTCATGCGGCCACGGAACAGGAAATCGGGGTAGCGTAGTGGAGAGATCTGCGGTTCCATCCCACCCTTGAATCCAACAGCAGAGTTCAAGGGTGGGACATCGGTTCAGTGTTTACTCACCGTTTGAGCCAGAGGCTCCTTCCGGGTGAACGACGCGGAAGCTGCTGCCACCGTTCGACCACACCAGGAGCAGCATGTCATTATTGGCAGGCGCCTGCTTGACGTCATTCCGGAATTGATCTGCCGATGTTACGGGTTTGCGATCGACCTGTTGGATGACATCGCCACTTGTCAACCCCGCATCTTCCGCAGGGCTTCCAGGCTGTACCTGTGCAACCGCGACCCCCTGTACTTCGGAAGGGAGGTTCAACTGCTGGCGCACATCCGGGGTGAGGTCGGAGATCGAGATGCCCAGCCTGGGGTGACCAGACTCACCCGTGGCTGCTGTCGCGACTTCCTGGTTCTTGTGGTATTCACCAACCGTCAGGTCGATGTTCTCGGGGTGACCGTTGCGCATGACTTCCAGCTGGATCTTCGAGCCGGGCGCGTCTTCGCTGACAATCACTTGCAGGTCGCCGCCGTTTTCGACCGGGTGGCCGTTGACAGCGGTAACCACATCGCCTTCCTTCAAGCCGGCGCGGCTCGCGGGGGAGTCAGGAGTTACAGAAGCAATCAGCGCTCCGGTGTTTCCAGTGAGGTTGAAGAACTTCGCGTTCTCAGGAGTTACATCGTTCAGGCCAACTCCCAGGTATCCGTGATGAACCACGCCATTCTTGATCAGCGACTCGACGACCGGGTGCACCGTCTGGGTGGGGATAGCAAAACCGGCACCAGAGAAGTTGCCAGTGTCGGAGATGAGGAAGGTGTTGATGCCGATCAGTTCGCCATGCGCATTCACCAGCGGGCCGCCGGAGTTGCCGGGATTGATGGCAGCATCGGTCTGGATAAAGCCACCCGGCTTGCGGGCGTCATCGCGGAACGGGTTGGAACGGTCTACCGCGCTGACGATGCCACGGGTGACTGAGAACTGGAATTGACCGAAGGGATTGCCGATCGCCAACACGGATTGTCCCGGCACCAGTTTGGTTGAGTCGCCCCAGCCGATCGTGGGCAGGTCTTTCGCGTCGATCTTGACGACTGCCAGATCTGTAAGCTTGTCGGTGCCAATTACCTTGGCCGGGAAGCTGCGCCGATCATGCAGTGTTACCCGCACTTCCATCGCGCCGTCGACCACGTGATTGTTGGTCACGATGTATCCATCGGGGGAGATGATCACACCGCTACCAATGCCGTGCTCAATCTGGCGTTGGCCCTGTCCCTGGCCTGGCATGCCGTGGCCGAATCCCGGTCCGCCGGGGCCGAAGAACTGGGAGAAAGGATTTTCCTGCTGACCCTGATCGTCACCTTGTGCTTCAGCCTGCTGCTCCGTCCTGTGGGAGGTGACAGCAATATTGACCACCGCAGGGGTAACCCGTGAAGCCACTGCTTCCGTGGCTTGGTCCAGTGCCAGCAGCGGATCGATACTCGCGTTGTTGATGGGCGCGATCTTGTTGTTGTCAGCACCGGTCGCCGCATCGACGTGCCTGTGGCCGACGATGACTGCTCCCGTGGAGAGGACGAGGGCAAAAGCCAGCAGGGGCGCAGCGTAGGCCTTAGCTCTTGCTCTTAATAAATTAGTTTCTTTGGTCATGAGTTTTCCTCTTTCAGAGTGAAGTTTTTTAAATCTGGAAAGCTATCCAGTGATCGGGTGAGGGAAGGGTTGTACGGGGCTCGCCGTGAGAGACCCTCGAACTCTGTGGGACTTCCACGGTAAAGAGAACCAAGGTGATGCCTCCGCCGTCCTGGTCCTCGGTTACTTGGACGAACTGGAGACGGCGCGAGGTCTTAACCGGCCGTGTGGAATGCGGTTTGGGCAGAACGCTGGCGCGCTCCGCCGGCCGGCTCATATCGGGATGAAAAACGGCTTCCTGGTAGCGGGCCTGATGTTGCTGCCGGTGCTGCTCTGGATAGGCCGGTTCCATAGCAAGTGTTGCCGCGGCGACCGAGTCATTGCCGGCAAAGGTAATGATGCCGGGGAAGCGTTGCAGCAGGAGCACGCCGGAGAGAGAAAGCACCAGCCCGGCCGCTACCAACCCACGAGAAACCATGGGGCCCAGGTTGCGCCGCCGGTGGAGGATGTTCTCCACTCTGCCTGCCAGTTCTGAATGCCTCTTCCAAAAGCCGGGAGCCAGCAAAGCGGCGCGCTTGACCAGCCGGTTCTCGGCAAGTTTCGTCAAGCAGGTGGCATAGGCGCGGGCATTGCCGGCAGCGTCCAGCACGGCATCGTCACAGGCCTGTTCACGCTCCAGGCAAAGATGACGCTCGGCCCAAAAGAGCGCCGGATTCAAGGGGCACAGGGCTCGTAACAGTTTCTGCAGCAGATTGGTCCAATCATCACCACGATCCAGATGAGCCATCTCATGCAGGATGATCTGCTTCAGCTCGCTCGGCGCCAGCTCGCTCCACAGCGAGCGCGGAACAATCACTGCCGGGCGAAAGAAGCCGAGCACGCTGGGAGCGTCGATGGCATCGGAAAGCCGCACCTCGACCGGACGCGAGCCGGCGCGAGCCACAATCGATTGCAGCTCCGCATCCAGCTCGTGGAAGGGAACTGGTGTCGAACTCCGCCAGAGTGCTCTCATCTGCTTCGCGCTGGCGAACAGCCGGCCGAGGGAGAACAGGGAAGCGAGCAGCCCAGAGACCCTCGATCACAAAAGCCCACGCACTATTCAAGCGCAGAGAGAAAGTCGCCTGGGGCACAGCGGAGGCGAGGAAAGGCTCACCGCCGAAGACCGCGCGGCCAAGCGCAAAGCAAGGCAGCAAAGCCACCAGGGTGAAGACAATCATCCACAAGGTGAAGCGAGTGGAAGCACGCAACCCAGGAGCGAGCTTGAGCGCTGCCCAAGCCAAAGCGGTCAACAGCAGGCCCTGCCAGATGCTGGCAATCAGCATCTCCGCCGGGCTGGTCGAAATGAACTGCCGCAATAGATTCGCTTCCATCGGGTTATTCCGTCACTCGCTTTATCAGCGTCCAGTCTCATCCGCCTGCTGGATCGCATCCCTTAGACGTTGCAACTCTTCCGCTGTTATCTCGCTGTCGCCCAGAAGAGATAGCATCAGCTTCTCCCGGGAATCACCAAAGAAACGGCGTAGTACCAGCCGCACCTCGGAGAAACCGGCTTCCTCCTCCGCCACCAGAGGCACATAGAAGAAAGCACGTCCTTCCTTCCGATGCCGCACGTACCCCTTTTGCTCCAGAATCCTTATGGTTGTGAGCACGGAGTTATAAGCCAGCGCATCCTTCTTGGGCAGGGCAGCCGCGATGTCGTTGACGGTCGATTCCCCGCGCTCCCAGAGAATCTTCATCAACCGCAATTCCGCTTCGGTCAGCGTGGGCGATTTTTTAGGTGGCATACAGTAAGTCCCGTGGGGCCTGGGTTGGCCCCATCATTCTGAAAAAAGCATACCGCCGCCGGCACCGATTGTCAACTAATTTATTAATACTTGGGCAGACGCGTATGCTGCTGGAGGGAAACCACCGCCAGCGGAGGCCACGTTGCCATTGCCTACCAATCTGCAATCGAATCCACGGCCCCCGATCGATGTCATCACCAGCCCTTTTACCCGCTTCGCCAAGACGGCAGCAGCGGGCGGCATTGTGCTCCTGGTGGCCACTGCCGCGGCGTTGATTTGGGCTAATTCTCCGTGGGAGCACAGCTATCACCAGATCTGGTATACGCAGGCCACCATCACCCTGGGCCATGTCTCGCATTCTGAGAGCCGTCATGAGTGGGTGAACGACGGCCTCATGTCGATCTTCTTCTTCCTGGTTGGCCTGGAAATCAAACGCGAGTTGCTGATCGGTGAACTCTCCAGCTTCAAGCAGGCTGCCTTTCCTTTCATGGCTGCGATCGGCGGGTCGGTGGTCCCGGCGCTGATTTACTTCGCCATCAATAGAGGAGGCGCAGGCACCAATGGTTGGGGCATCCCGATGGCGACCGATATAGCCTTCGCGCTCGGCGTTCTGGCTTTGCTGGGAAGCCGTGTGCCGGCTGGGTTGAAAGTCTTTGTTGCAGCGCTGGCGATTGTGGATGACATCTTCGGGGTGCTGGTCATCGCCCTCTTCTACACCCAACATATTTCGTTGATCGCGCTCAGCCTGGCTTTTGTAGGTGTGGCTGTTTCTTTTGGCGCCAATTGGCTGGGCATTCGCAATCCTGCAGTCTATGCGGTGATTGGAGTCGGCGTATGGGCTGCGGTGCTCAACTCGGGGGTACACGCCACCATTGCCGGCATCCTGCTGGCCTTTACCATTCCTGCCCGCAGTTCCATCGACAAGGCGGAATTTCTTCGCCAGAGCCGCTGGCTGCTCGATCAATTCGAGACTTCACGATCCCAACTCCTCCCAGGCGCACCATGCCATTCATGCGCTGGAGCAGAAATGCGAAATGATCGAGTCTCCGCTGCATCGCATTGAGCATGCTCTGCAGCCATGGGTCGCATTTGTCATCATGCCCATCTTTGCCTTCGCCAATGCTGGAGTTCATATTTTGGGTAAGACCAGTGCAGCCCTGGGCCATCCCATCACCCTGGGCGTGTTGTTGGGCCTGTTGCTGGGCAAGCCCATTGGCATTACCTTGTTTGCCCGGTTGGCATCTGTGGCCGGTTTGGGATCGCGCCCCGCAGCGGTGACCTGGAACCAGATTTTTGGCGCCAGCTGGCTCTGCGGCATCGGCTTTACCATGTCGCTATTTATCGCCTCGCTCGCCCTGGGCGATGGCGGCTTACTGGATATGTCGAAGATTGGAACCCTGGGCGCGTCTATCGCCGCCGGCTGTATCGGGAGCATCTTGCTGCTCAAGAGCAGCAAAGTGCAACAGGCCTGACGATCATCAAATCGACCTTGCCTACCACTTATTCCCGGGGTGAAACTCCCACCACGGTAACACCAGAGTGACACCACGGTAATATGCGACGGGAGGTACTCCACGTCGACTTTGACCTGCCCTCAGGTAACCTAAGTTTCGGGAGGGTGGGTACTGCTGCACTGTCCCCCAGTACGCGTCAGGCTATTGGACGATTGGGCAGACTTCCATGGGCACAGAAAATCGGGTTCCGCTGTTCATCAATCGATATTCGCTTTCGCCCCGCACGGCCATTGGTGTGCAAACGCTTCGCTTGCTTAGTCCGCACCATGACTGGCTGCATTTCCACTGGTGGACCAACAGCTTTCAGCGCCAGGATCCTCGCTCGGTTCTTTTTGAGAACACCGTTCTCAGCCGGTACTCCTTCCTCCATAGACCCAAACCTTGGAAACTGATTGAAAAGCTGGGCCTCAGTTCGTGGAGCGGCAGCGATCTGCGTCCCTCGCTCGCTAAGCGTCTTGCTGCCCACTATCGCGGCCGGGTCTCGAGCGCTTACGTAGCTCCGCTTGGGCGAAGACGATGCGACCCGATGCCTTGAGCTGACCAACCTGGTGGGGGTTCCCTTCGTGCTTCATCTCTGGGATGTATTGGACGGCGACGTCGCCGGCGGAGCGCTAAGGGAATTGGTGGATCGGGCGGAGCGTGTCTTTTGCGTGAGTCAGCCGCTGCTGGACGATGTCCTGCGAATACGGGGCGATGCCGAGTTGCTCTCCTTCTCAAGAGACGCTGCGCAAGCAACCGCCAAGCCCCGGGAGCAAGGCCCGATCAAGGTGGTCATGCACGGTAATGTCTGCTCCTATGCGGAGGGCCTCGATGATCTGGATCAGGCCATTACTCTGCTCGAGAGCAGAGGGCTGGAGGTCGAGGTCTCTTTTCTGGGCTCTCCCAGAATCCTGCGCCTGGCCAAGACCACGCTTAAGAAGCGAGTCAAAGTGCGTGGCTTCTTGCCTACGCAGCACGATCTGGATAAGGAACTCAGCCAGTGCTCATGTCGGTTTCCTGCCCGGTCCCAAGCTCGATCCAGGGATGTGATCTAAGGAGCCGTTACTCCATCCCTTCGCGCATCCTCGACTACATGGCGGTGGATCTCCCCATTGTCGGTGTTGTTCATGAGGCCTCCGCGACCGGCGGCTTTGTGCGTAAGTTGGGCCTCCATCCTGCGGCTACCTGCCCCGGACCGGAACAGGTGGCCGACTGGCTCCTGCGGCTCTCGCGTCCCGACCACTGGGCGGAACAAAGCGCCAAGTCACGCCTGGCCTTCGACCTCCTGCAGCGTCAGGAGTCGCCGGCGCAAAAGCTCAAACGAACCCTGGACAAGATCGCCTGACGAGCAGCTCATGTGAGTCTCGCCCAGGGGAACAGCCCCGCCAGTTTTCTTCCCATCCCTGTGCAGAAAACCGGCTCACAGGCGAAAATGAATGCTGTGACCATTCTTCACGACGACCGTCTTTTTCCTTCTGAACCCACAATTCGGGCAATTGCCCGCAGACTTTACGGGGCCGTTCGCAATCTACCGATCGTCAGTCCGCACGGGCACACCGAAGCGCGCTGGTTCGCAGAAAACGAGCCATTTCCCAATCCCACCAGCCTCTTCATCGTTCCCGACCACTACGTCTTCCGCATGCTTTACAGCCAGGGCATCGCCATGGAAGACCTGGGCATTGGGCAAAAGAACATGGATGAGGGCGAGGCACGCCGGATATGGATTCGGTTCGCAGAGTCCTACTACCTTTTCCGCGGCACGCCCACGCGTATGTGGCTCGACTATGCTTTCCAGGAGCTGTTCGGGCTCGAAGAGCGGCTCTGCGCCGCCAATGCCGGCGCTCTACTACGACACCATCAGCGCCAGGCTAGCCTCCCCAGCCTTCCGTCCACGAGCGCTTTACGACCAGTTCAACATCGAAGTGCTGGCCACCACCAACCCTCCGCTCGACCCGCTGACCTACCATCAGGCGATCCGCGATTCAGGATGGAAGGCGCGCATCCTGCCGACCTTTCGTCCCGATTCCGTCGTCGATCCCGAATTCGATGGTTTCCGCGAGAATGTCCAACGCCTGGGCGAGATGCACGGCGAGGATAGCTCCCGCTGGCCAGGCTATCTGCTTGCTCTGCGCCACGCCCGGGAGCGCTTTCAGAAGCTGGGTTGCACCGCAACCGATCACGGGCATCCCACCGCCCGGACGGCTGACCTGGACGGTGGTGCCGCCTGCCGCGCTCTTCGATCGCGTCATCGCAGGCAAGGCCGACGCGCAAGAGCAGGAGCTCTTCCGCGCTCAGATGCTGACAGAAATGGCGCGCATGAGCGTGGAAGACGGCCTGGTGATGCAGATTCATCCTGGCAGCCGTCGCAATCATAACCGCCAGGTCTTTAACCGCTTCGGCCGCGACGTCGGAGCGGATATTCCGACGCCGACCGACTACGTTCACGCGCTGCAGCCGCTGTTGGATCGCTTTGGCAACGACGCCTCGCTCACCCTCATTCTCTTCACCCTGGACGAATCCACCTACAGCCGCGAGCTGGCGCCTTTGGCGGGGCATTACCCGTGCCTTCGCCTGGGGCCGCCGTGGTGGTTTTACGACAGCCCCGAAGGCATGATGCGCTTCCGCGAGCTAACCACGGAGACCGCGGGTTTCTATAACACCGTCGGCTTCAACGACGATACGCGGGCCTTCCTCTCCATTCCGGCGCGGCATGACGTGGCTCGCCGTGTGGACTGCGCCTACCTGGCAAAATTGGTGGCGGAGCATCAGCTGGACGAAGACGAGGCAGTCGAAGTGGCTCATGCGCTCGCCTACGAGTTGGCACGCAAGGCGTACCGGCTGTAAGGAGGCTGCGGATAAACTCGTTGGTGTGCCAGCCCTGGAGTCTAGTCCGGGGGAGCGGGTTTAAAAGCCGCGAAAACGTTTTGCTACATCGATTGAGGACTTTATAGGCTGTGTAAGAACGCACTCAAGCCACACAAGACCTTAACCCCTGAACGGGTGCCCCATGTTCGCCCTAGCGTACATGGGCTGAATAGGATGGGCGAAGCCCTTTCATAGCTCTTACTCCACCGATTGCACCGTGACTGATCGAGTAAAAGCAATCGAAAAAGATCGTACCCGGCCCATGTACGCTGGGGGCTGAACATGGGGCACCCGTTCAGGGGTTAAGGTCTTGTGTGGCTTGAGTGGGTTCTTACACACCCTATAAAGCCCTGTGGCGGGGGCCTGAATACCTCGCAACACAAGAAGGAAGGAAGAAAAATGAGTCTCTATTGCCGGCAGGGCGGCCCGAATGCCGAGCTCTCACCGGATTGTCTGCGCCAATCCCTTTACCAGGCGCTGGACCAGCTGGGAGACCGGCGCCGGGTCCTGGCTGTACCGCCTGACTTCAGCCGTTTTCCCTCTCAGGCTGGTCCACTTACCCAATACGCCTACAGCTACTACGGCGACCGGCTGGGTTGCGTTCTGCCCGCCCTGGGCACCCATACCGCCATGCCGGCCGCTACGCTCACGCGCATGTTCGGCGACATCCCGCACTCCCTCTTTGCCGTGCACAACTGGCGCACCGACATCGTCACCCTGGGCGAGCTGCCGGCAAGCTTCATCCAGGAGCAGTCGGGCGGCCTGCTCGACTACACCTGGCCGGCCCAGGTGAACCGCATGATTCCGGAAGGGAATTTCGACCTGGTCCTTTCCATCGGCCAAGTCGTGCCCCACGAGGTCATCGGCCTCGCCAATTACAACAAGAACATCCTGGTGGGGACCGCCGGTCCCCTCAGCATTCATCGCAGCCACTACCTGGGAGCCGTGGTGGGCATGGAGCGGATCATGGGACGCATGGACAATCCTGTCCGCCGGGTCCTGAATCGCGCCGCGGATGAGTTTCTTCGCAATATCCCCATCGTTTATGTACTGACGGTGATCGGTACCAATCCAGCCGGCGAGCTGGTGGTGCGCGGCCTCTTTGTGGGCGATGACCTGGAATGTTTCCGCCTGGCCTCGGAGCTCAGCGTCCAGGTCAACATCCAATTGCTCGATCGGCCCATACACAAGGCCGTGGTTTACCTCGATCCGGAGGAGTTCCACAGCACCTGGCTGGGAAATAAGGCGATCTACCGCACCCGTATGGCGCTGGCCGATGACGCGGAACTGATCGTGCTCGCTCCCGGGGTGAAGCAATTCGGAGAAGATCCCACCATCGACCGCATGATTCGCAAATTCGGCTACCACGGGACCCCGGCTACGCTCGAGAAGGTGAAGCAAAATCCCGATCTGGCCTCCGAGCTCAGCACCGCCGCTCATCTCATCCATAGCTCCTCGGAAGGCCGCTTCCACATCACTTATTGCCCCGGCGGTCTCACCCGCGAGGAGACAGAAGGCGTAGGATTCGGCTATGCCGATCTGGCCAGCACGATCGCCCGGTACGACCCGGCAAAAATGCACGATGGCTACAACACCATCGATGGGGAAGAAGTGTTCTTCATCTCCCATCCTGCTCTGGGCTTGTGGGCGTCCTCCGGATTTTCCCCTGAATTCCGCGCGGCCAACGCGCCGCAAGCGATGCCAGTGGATCGAACATAACTCCCCTTGCTGGCGTCACATGGCACAAAATCCGGCTAAAGAGACCGATTTGCGCCTGTTTAGGTACGTTGCCCCGCTTTATGCGGTTGCCGGGGCGAAATTTCCGCATCGAACAGAATGTCTGGCTACAGCATTTTCACTTCTGGTGTTTACAGAGCAACGGCCTCCGGCGTGGCTTTTCCACAGGAAAGCCGCACTTCGCCGAACCTGACCGTGCGAAGTGGAAACGCTCAAAACTGCAGTTTTGGGAAGGGTAAGAAATGGAATTCCATGTCTCACGTGAAGCACGCGATCGTTATGAGTTCAGCCAGAAACTGTTTTCTTTCAGTGGCAACGTAGTTTTCGCCAATCTCGGCGCCAGCCGGGAGTTCGCCTTTCGGATGAACGAGCGCCGGGGAGCCGAAAAAGACCCCACGCAGACCATCCAGCCGGGCGCGCTCTACGCCATGGGCCTGATTGACGAGATGAGCCATGCCCTGGTCGAGTATTACCGCCTGCGCCTGGATCCTAAGGTCATGGCCGGCGCGCTGGAGTGGTTCGATGGCCGTCTCGGCAAAGCGGAACTGGACAAGACCATCCTGGCTTTTGTGGAGCAATTTCCTACCATGGATGTCTACCGCAAGGAAAAGAGCTCCCGGCGGAGTGGCTGGCAGGGTCCAACGGATGGCATCGCCGCATCGGGCCATGGCCTTTGAAGAGATGATGCTGTTGTGGCTGGCCAACGCCAACCCCGCCTTCAAACCATTTTCCGAGCTCTTCACCGATCAGTCGCTGGCCGCAGTCACGCGCTATCAGCAGATCACCGCCGGGCTGCGCGAATTCTTCAGCACCCGGCCTCCGCTGGGCTCGAAAAAGCAAAACCTGATTGACATGCTGCGCGCCCCGGCCCTGGCTTCGCCAGACTCGCTCAGCGGCCAGCTCGCCTACATCGTCGAACACTGGGCAGAGCTGATCGGCGATGCGCTTTCCAAGCTACTGCTGGCCATCGATGTGCTTAAGGAAGAGGACATCGCCATCTGGATGCGGTTCAATCCTCCCGGCGCCAACGCCGGCCGCAGGGGCAATTTCCCTTGGAATGTCGACAAGAAGGGAGAAGTGCCGTCCTACGTTGAATCGGCCCAGGAAACCGAGCGATTCAGTCCCGACCAGGAATGGATGCCGACCACCGTGCTCATCGCCAAGAGCACCTACGTATGGCTGGAGCAGCTCTCCCGCTACTATGGCCGCCACATCCATCGCCTGGACCAGATTCCCGACGAAGAGCTGCGCCGCCTCGCGGGCCATGGCATCAACTCGCTCTGGCTCATCGGCGTGTGGGAGAGAAGCTCGGCCTCGCAGACCATCAAGCAACTGTGCGGCAACCATGATGCGGTCGCTTCGGCCTACTCCCTCTACGGCTATGACATAGCCCACGATCTGGGCGGGGAACCGGCGTATCGCCATCTGCGTGACCGCGCCTTCGCCCACGGCGTCCGGCTGGCCAGCGACATGGTTCCCAACCACATGGGCATCGATTCAAGCTGGGTCATCGAGCACCCGGAGTGGTTCATGTCCCGCCCTGACAGCCCCTATCCTGCGTACCGCTTTGAAGGACCCGATCTCTCCCGCGATGGCCGGGTGGAGATCAAGATTGAAGATCATTACTATGAGCAGTCCGATGCCGCGGTGGTCTTTCGCCGCCGCGACAAGTGGACCGGCGATACCCGCTACGTCTATCACGGCAACGACGGCACCAGCTTTCCCTGGAACGACACCGCCCAACTCGACTATCTAAACCCGGCCACGCGCGAGCAGGTGATCCAGACCATCCTGCACGTCGCCCGCCTCTTTCCCATCATCCGTTTTGACGCCGCAATGACGCTGGCCAAGCGCCATTTCCAGCGCTTGTGGTTTCCCATTCCTGGTACCGGCGGAGCCATTCCTTCCCGCGCGGAATACAGCATGAGCAAGGCCGACTTCGACCGGGCCATGCCGGAAGAGTTCTGGCGCGAGGTGGTGGATCGTGTGGCCCGCGAGGTTCCTGGCACGCTGCTGCTGGCCGAAGCCTTCTGGCTCATGGAAGGGTACT
Source organism: uncultured Acidobacteriaceae bacterium (assembly GCA_963746595.1). Classification (GTDB taxonomy): domain Bacteria; phylum Acidobacteriota; class Terriglobia; order Terriglobales; family Acidobacteriaceae; genus PALSA-350. The sequence goes on along the minus strand of CAVVBS010000015.1, from coordinate 440,100 downwards.
TCGTGCGCACCCTGGGCATGCACCGCGTTTATAACAGCGCATTTATGAACATGATGCGCGACGAGGATAATGCCAAGTATCGGACGGTGATCAAGAACACCATCGAATTCGACCCCGATATCCTCAAGCGCTACGTTAACTTTATGAGCAATCCCGATGAGCGGACGGCCATTGATCAGTTTGGCAATGGCGATAAATGCTTCGGGGTGGCGACCATGATGTCGACTCTTACCCGGCCTGCCCATGTTCGGCCACGGGCAGATCGAAGGCTTCACCGAGAAGTACGGTATGGAGTTTCGTCGCGCCCGCTACCAGGAAGATCCCGATCGCGGGCTGGTGGAGCGCCACGATCGTGAGATTGCGCCGTTGCTGCATCAGCGCTGGTTATTCGCTGAGAGCGAGAATTTTCTCCTGTACGACTTTTACCGGCCGGACGGCTCGGTCGATGAGAATGTCTTCGCTTATTCCAACCGGCGCGGCGAGCACCGGGCGCTGATCATTTATCACAATTGCTTTGCCACCACGTACGGCACGGTGAACCACTCCGCCGCCTATGCTGACAAGGGGGCGGGTCACCTGCGCCAGCAGTCGCTCGGCGGAGCCTTCGGCCTGCCTAACGACAGCAACCTCTTCTTGGCCTTCCGCGATAATTCCACCGGCTTGGAACACCTGGAGCGGGCCTCGAAGATCGTATCCCAGGGCTACTCGCTGGAATTGCAGGCTTATAAATGCCATGTCTTTCTCAATTGGCGAGAGTTGAGGCCGAGCGAGAACTACCGCTGGGATCTGCTCTGCGACTCGTTGAACGGTCGTGGTGTACCGAATCTGGACGAGGCACTGCTCGCCCTGGAGCTGGCTCCTCTGCACCAGGCAATGGTTTCGTTGCTCGAAACCGATGTGGTGGAAGGCTTTGCTCTGGTCGCTACCAGCAAAGAGGCGCTGCCCGCTTGTGGGCAGGAGGCAGCAACATCCTCGCCAGCTGCCGAGCTCTTCGAACGACTGCGGGGGGTGACCTTGCGCTTTGCCGGCGAAGGCCTAGCCATCTACGCGAGAAAGACGGGCCAGCCGCATGTCGATGCCAACGATGCCTGGCTGGCAATTTGCCCTCAGCTGCATGCCGCGGCTGCGCTCCCCGGAATTGAGGCCGAACTCGCGGAGCCTTGGTCAAGTGAAGCCAAGGCCGTGTTGCCCAGCAGCACTCCCGAGCTCAACCCAAAGGCGATCTGGGGCCCGGTGCTCGCATTTTGTGTTATCGACGGCATGGCGCGAAGCATAGCAGACAAGGACACCGCTGTGACTGCGCTGGCGCTCTTCGATCGGCTGCGTTTGCGCGAGCCTCTTGCCCGGGCCTTTTCGCTGGCCGCGGAAATCACCGAAGACGGCTGGCGCGCTGCGGCTCGCGTGCGCTTAGCTTTACTTGAACTCACGCTGACCGCCGCCAAACCCGTAAAGGTGACGGCTGCGGACGACAGTTTCGCGGGCCTTCCGCGCGCGCTCTGGGACGACCCCGACGCTCGCTGGCTGATAAGGGTGAACGAGTCCGCCGGAGAGTGGTACTTCAACAAGGAGCTGCACGAGCAGATGCTGTGGTGGTTGCACTTGCCTGATCTTCTAGAGCTGACTGGCCCAACCAAGCCGCCGGCCCCACGGCAAGCCGGAGCAACCAAGAGCGCAAAATCACTCTCAAAATCGACGCTGAAATCGAAAGCGGAGATCGAACAAGCGGTTCAGGAAGCCTGCGAGCAGGCGGAAGAATCCGGCTACCGCATCGGGAAGAAGAAAGAGGCACCGCCCAAACCCGCAAAACGTGAAAAGAGGGCTCTAGCAAAGTAGCTACGGGGTTAAGCAGGGCGGTACCTGATACATCCTCGCTATTCGGCAAAATGCCTCTGGAGTCTAGAATGACAACTGGTTTAGACTCCGGGGGTCTATGGCTCAAACGGGTTCCAAGATAGTTCGGCCTCGTACTGGTGATGAAGCACGTCCGATCACTCTGGCAATCGATATTGGCGGCAGCGGCTTAAAGATCCAGGCGCTGAGCCCGGAGGGCAAGCCGATCAGCGAACGGCTGCGCGTGCCCACTCCAAGTCCCGCAACCACCACTGCCATTCTGATCGCGCTCGACGAACTCAAAGTAAGTGTTCCTCTCTTTGACCGGGTTTCCGTCGGGTTTCCTGGGGTGATTAAGCAAGGCAAGACGCTCACCGCCGCAAACCTTGATCCAGGATGGATTGGTTTTCCCTTGGCAAAAACCCTGGAAAAGCGATGGGGCAAGCCGGTGCGGATGGCCAACGATTGCGCCGTGGGTGGTTACGCGGTGATCCAAGGCCACGGTGTCGAGCTGGTCATCACCCTGGGCACTGGCATGGGCTCCGCTCTATTCACCGAAGGTGTCCTCTGCCCGGGCCTCGAACTGGGGCACCATCCGTGGCGCAAAAAAACCTATGAAGAATATCTGGGCAGGCGCGGGCTAGGGAAGTACGGTGTGAAGCGCTGGAATAAATTACTCAAACGTGCGATCGAGCAGACTGCCGCGACCTTTAACTGGGACACCCTGTATATCGGGGGTGGCAATGCCAAGAAAGTGACGCTCAAGCACGGTAACGACATCAAGATCATCTCCAACGAAGAGGGTTTGCTTGGGGCCATGGCCTTGTGGAGAGATCGGCAATAGCGGGGTTGCGGCGTCTTCAACTTTTTGAAATCCTCGACCAAGCGTGGTGCCCGCAGGCCGTGCGTCACGGAGCCACGGATTATCTGGAAGCGATCACCAGTCGGGGAGACATCTATCGTCCCGTTCAGGCGGAGATCTTTCGCGCCATTGAAGAGTGCGGTGCCGAGGGTGTGGTCGATCTTTGTTCCGGCGGGGGAGGCCCGTGGCTAAGCCCTGCCTGGCGTTCTGTTTTGGCCGATCACGCGCCGCTCACCGTTGTTCTAACAGATAAATTTCCCAGCGCTGCTCTTCCCGCCCGGGTAAGTGGGGACGTGAGTTGCGTGAACTTTTCTGTAGATGCCGCTCATGTCCCTGATGCACTGTGGGGCTTTCGCACTATTTTTGCCTCCTTCCACCATTTTCCCGACGCTGTTGCGCGCGATGTTTTGGCCGATGCGGTACGGTGTGGGGAGGGGTTCGCGATGGCCGAAGTAACCTCGCGCACACGGCGAGCCTTTGCGACCATGTTTTTGATGCCGCTCTTCGCCTGGGTTCTTACCCCGCGGATGCGGCCCTTCCGCTGGTCGAGACTGTTGCTGACTTACCTGGTCCCCGTGATCCCGCTAGTCGTCTTGTGGGACGGCCTCGTCTCCTGTTGTCGCACCCGAACCCCAGAGGAACTCTTGGCCCTCACCACTGCCTTCCCCCACTATGATTGGCAAGCTGGCTACGCCCGCGGCCAGGGAACCTGGCTCGCTCCTGTCTACCTGATAGGCCGGCCTAAGACCTAAGCCCAAGGCAGCGCGACTGAGAGGGAGGGTCTTTACAGGACTTCATGCCATCGCGAAAGATGCTCCCGATGTGTCCGCAAGTACGCGCCCGGAGCAAACTTAGCGTCATAAAAATCAAGGTCCAGATGGTGAGCCTGCAAATACATCAGTATGTAAATCGACGGAACGGTAGCGGGAAACTTCCCGAACGTCTCGTACATATACTGTGCCTGCAGCGCAACGCACTCACGAAACTTTTCATCATGAACCTGGGCGCTGCTGCGGACCCGCGGGCTGTCAGTCCACGGCCCCGGAGTATCCGGATGGAAGGGCCCCCCAGGCCCAAATTTTCGTTCGATGAGTGCGTCGGTCGCGGCATACATATTCGGGTAATGTGGAGGCGTGTAAGCCGTGAACACACCTTCAAGGCCTGTCGGATTGGGGAGTGCCCAGCGTGAGTCGGTATCAACGTGGAAGCCCAACCCAGGAACGGCGGGATCGCCGCTGGCGCCAAGAATCGTCAACCGGTCAATCCCATCGAAGCTCCATCCGCCAAGCCCCAGGGCCTGCAGCATGAGCTGTCCATTAAACGACGAAATGGCCAGTTCGGCCGAGAGCTCTGCCAGTGAGTACTGGTCCAGGAACGAGAGCGGATAAGGGTTCTGCAGATCGACCAGATCGCCGAACTTCTCCATGCCCGGAATCTGCCGATGATTGATGTCGTCATAGATACAAAAGCCGTTCTGCACATAGAACGCCAGGTTCAACAGTGTATGTTGCGCAAGGTCGCCGACAGGGAAGGCCAGCAGCGAGCCCGGAGCATTCGCGACCCAGGTGTTGTGGCCCTCCATGTACGGCTCGCGGCGCGGAAGATAAATGCGGTCTTCTGAGATCTTGCGGATTCTGCTTTCATGGGTCGTCAGCAAGTCTTTCAGACTCGTTTGACCTTCGGCGTTGCGCGCCACCGGAGGTGGAAAATTCCTGGTCTCGAAGATGTACGTTCCGGAGTCATCGGTGAAGAATATCTCGCTCGTTTGGAATCCGGCTGCCGATGCGAGCGTGCGGCCACTGGCAGAACCGGAGTAATTGGAGAGATGCGGCGCGTAGCGGTCGTGGCGCGTTACCAGGTTCGACCAACCGGTCACTCCGCCCATCGCGACCAGCACTAGCAATCGTTCGAGTTGTGACAGAGGCAATGGCTCGTGCTTGGACTCGTACTGCAAAGCACCATCTGGAATGGATGCGCCGCGAAAAAATCTTCGCGACCGCCGGCCGAAGAGAGCGTCTGCCAATGGAAACCGCAGAGCCTCTTCGAGTGCAGCCGCCTCGTTATCGGTGATTGAGAGTTGTGGGTTGCCTGGCATAATTTTTAACCTCGAAAGCAAATCCGCAGAAAAAGGGACATCTACGCCGGCGTGGAGGCAATGAATTTGAGCAACTCCTCGGCAAACCTCTCCGGCCGTTCGCAATGCAACGCGTGGCCGGTGTCGGGAAAGATCTTGAGCGTAGCGTGAGGAATGGTCTTCAGCAATACATCCTGGTCCTCCCGATGGAAGATTGAGTCTTTATCGCCCCAGAAAATCAGCGTGGGCACGCGAATCTTTCGTAGGTCATCTACCGGCTCCGGGGCGCCTATTCCTTTGCCCAGACCATGCCATGTGCTTGCCGGAACGCGCAGCGCCTCGGCAGTCCGTGATCATGACGCTTTCACATAGTCCCGCCATGCGGGCAGACCCAAAGCCGGCAAGCTCGTAGCCTGCATCGCTGCCCGCGCAATGGCGCGAGCCATCACCACCGCGGCGATAGCTCCAATCGCGCTCTCATCGGCTTCGACTTCCGCGGTTCCGGTGGACAAGGCAAACACCGTATCGCCATCGAACAGGGTGTGCACCGGATTGATCGCCCGCGCATAGCCGTCGTGCGTCATCTGTGCGATCTTGGTCATCTTGGTCTTGCTGAACCGCGCATTGGTCGCGACCACGCCGATGGTCGTGTTCTGTCCCGGGGAATGCACCACGCCATACCCTCCAAGAATCTGCGCCATCGCGTCGCGAAATCCCTTGCCGTCTTCGCTGCGCGCCCCGGCGATGATCTTTTGTGTCAACGGATTCCGCACATCACCTACGGCGTTCACCGCGACCACAGCGCCGACGACGATCCCCGTATCGCCGATCTTCACGCTCGCTGTGCCCAGTCCGGACTTCATACTGAACTTGGGACCGAACATCTTACCTACTGTCGCTCCAGCTCCGGCCCCTACACAACCCTCTTCCACCGGCCCTGAACTCGCGGCCACGCACGCCTTGTATCCTGAATCGGCGTTGGGGCGAATACTAAAGCCCCCAACCCCCAGGTCCATCAGGATCGCGGCAGGCACAATCGGCACAACGCCCAGGGAACCAATCGGAAATCCCATCTTGTGCTCTTCCAGGTAGCGCATCACTCCCGTCGCGGTATCCAGCCCATACGCGCTTCCGCCCGACAGAACGATGGCATTCACCTTCTCGACTGTGTTGACGGGATTCAGCAGGTCCGTCTCCCGGCTTCCGGGAGCGGCTCCACGCACATCCACGCCGGCCACGGCGCCGTTATCGCACAGCACCACGGTGCAGCCTGTGGGACGTTCCGTCAGCGTGCAATGCCCGACCTTCAGTCCGGAAACATCGGTGATCGAACCGCCGGGAATCTCACTCTCCGCGGAGCCTTCTGCCAATGCAGTGGCCAAGTCAAACCCTGGGATCGCCGCGGTCAGCGGAAGCCCCAGTAGGGCGCGATGGAAGTCACGACGCTTCATTCCTCACCTCGTGCTTAGCGCAGATTTCCCAACGACAGCAGGCGCAGGAGCCAGGACACGGAAGGCCAACATCACCACTGCGGCCGTAAGGATCCCAATTGCCTGAGGAGATAATAACCACCAACCATGGTTCTGGGTCAGGCGCATCGCAGCCAGCATGGAAGCGATCGCTGCAAAAATGCTGGCCAGAGCCGCCCTCGACACTACGCGCCGCGAGTACAGGCCGGCGATGACCGGAACAAACAGGGAGACTGAGAGCAGTCCATAAAAAATCTGCACCGCCGCGAGAATGGTAGGCAGCTGAATGGCGAGGAAGATTCCAGCCACTCCGGCAACCACAGACGAGATCCGGTTAGCGGTTAGCAAACGGCGCTCGGAGATGGCAGGGTTCAGGAATGTTTTGTGGAGATCGATGGCCAACGATGTAGAGAGCATGAAGAGGATGGCTCCGGTCGCGCTGAGCTCGGCGGAGAAGATGGAAGCCATCGCCCACATCCCGAGCCAGGTAGGAAGTAGCATCTTCATCGCTGCGGGCAGAGCAAGGTCAGAGGACGCGAGATGGGGAACAGCCACGAAGGCGCAAAGTCCGAGGATGGCGGGTACGAAGGCGAATAAAAGCTGCGCGACGGAATTGAGGGTGATGCCGATGCGCACGGTTTTTACATCACGCGCGCCGTAGAGCTTTTGCACCAGGCCGGGGGAGACGATGAAGGACGGCGCGAGGATGGCGAGGTAGGCGAGGATTTGTTTAAACCCTACTCCGGTGAGGCTGAGCATGAACCCCTTGCCGGGCTGAGCAGCGACGACGGAAGAAACGTGGTTCCAGCCGCCGGCCGTGTGCAGCGCAAACGGCACGGCGAGCAGAAGCCCCGACATGGTGACGATGAGTTCAAAAATATTAACGAAGGCGGATGAAATCAGGCCGCCCGCCGTGCAGTAAACGATGGCGACCACTCCGCCGACGAAACAGCCGATCCACTTCGAAGTGCCGATGGAGACGTTAAGGATGGTCGAGATAGCGATGAGCTGCGCGGCTAGCAACGCCAGCGTTCCTATCCAGAGCAACACGGCGATCACCGCTTTTACGCCCTTGTTGTAGCGGAATTCCAGATAATCGCCCAGAGTGCTGAGATTGTGGTCTTTGGCGATCGTCCAGATGCGCGGGCCGACGAACTGCGCCAGGAAGAAGCCGCCGATGCCGGCGGAGCCAACCCACCACCAGGCAGAGAGGCCGTAGCGGTAGCCCAGTCCGGTGGCATTGACCGTAGACCCGGCGCCGATATTCGCCGCAAGAAAGGTGGTGAAGAGCATGCCCACGCCGAAGCTTCGACCGGCGACCAGGAAGTCGGATGAAGTCCTTACCCGCCGGCTGATCAACAGGCCCAGACCCATCAGCAGGATGGAGTAGGCAATCAGCGCGGTGAGGTAGAGGTTCATGCAGTCCGGCTATTCCGTTCCCAGAAGACGGAGCGCGGTCAGCGCCATGACTTTTGCCGACGTGATGACGTCTTCGACCAGGACATATTCGTCAGGCGGGTGAGCCTGATCCAGAATTCCGGGCCCGTAGGCGATGCATTGCTGTACATTTCCCACCCTCACCAGTGCTTTCAGCTATGCGGCACCCTTGCAGCCGAACTGGGGCCCAGCGGAGTCCGCGTCAACGCCATCGGCCCGGGAGTTGTCAATACGCCCCTCACTGCCCCGATTGTCGCGAATCGCGATTGGTACGCCGCCTACGCCAAGAAAAGCGCGCTCGGCCGCTGGGCAAAACCCCATGAGATGGCAGGGCCCATCGTCTATCTAGCTTTCGCCGCCGCCTCCTTCGTCACCGGAACACTCACGCTAGTCGACGCCGGCTGGACCGCGGTAGACGGCCTCTTCACGCCACCCCTTTGAAGCTGCAGCATCATTCGTACCGCAAAGCCTCCATCGGGTCCACCTCTGCAGCTCGTCGCACCGGCATCCAGCATGCGAGCAGCGCCACTCCCGCGAATAACGCCCCCACAACGATCAACGTCATAGGATCGTTAGGCTGCACCTCAAACAGAAAACTCCTCAGCACCCTGGACACAACAATCGCCAGCACCACCCCAGCGAGTACTCCGCTGGCGATCAAACGAAATCCTTCGCCGAAGATTAGCCTCCGAATGTCCTTTTGTTGAGCACCAACCGCCAGGCGAATCCCCAGCTCACGGCGTCTTGAGGCGACCGACAGCGCAAGGACGCCGTAGATGCCCACGAGCGTCAACATGCTCCCCACCACAGCAAACCCGACCAGCAGCTGCATAGCGAACGTGCGCGAGGCGAGAGACTGGTCGCGAATCTGTGACAGCGTCATGGGATTTTCGATGGCGGCGGTAGGATCCACTGCGCGCAATTCACGTTGCACCGCGACCATAACTGTCCGCGGGTCCGCCGCCGTGCGAATCACCAGGTGTTTCGAAAACGCGGTCGCCTGCCACAACGACAAATAAATCTCCGGGGACGCCGCTTGCGTCAAATCGTCGGTTCGGCCATTGGAGACCTCTCCAACAATTTCCATAGCCGGCTTGTCGCGTCCGTTCATCCAAACCTTCCGACCAATCACATTGCCTTGAGGAAAGTACCGATCCGCAAATGCCTGGTTGACGATCGCTACGTTGACCGTCTTGCCTTCATCGCTCGAACGAAACACCCGTCCACCGAGCATGGGAAGACCTATCAACTTGAAATAGTCCTCGGTGACAGCGCGTAGCGGCATCGCGGTCTTGTCGCTCTCCTTCACCGCCGGAGGCTGCCCTTCGATTTCGATAGTCGCCGGCCAATTGTTTCCGGTAAGCGGCACTCCCCACGCAAATGCCGCGTATTGCACGCCGGGAATGGCCGCGACTCGTTGCAGCGCTTGCTTGTGAAAATTCGTCCACTCTGAAAAACCCCGAACCTCCGTCACGCTCATGGTTAAGATGTGGCTCGTGTTGTAGCCCGACGGAACTCTCGCAATATTGATCATCGTGCGAATCAGCAAGCCGGCCCCGACCAGCAGCGCTAGAGTCAGCGCTGTTTGGGTGATGGTAACGCCGCGCAGAAGGCGACGTTCCCCCAGTCCCGCCGTTCCTTTCGGGCCGGCATCCTTCAGCACCTCCATCGGATCCAGCCGAAGCGCCCGCAACGCCGGAAAAACAGCCGCCAACATCGAAGCCAGCACGGCCGCGCCCAACCCCCAAGCCAGCACTCCCCATCCGGCCGTTACAATATCCAGGCGTGGAATCGCATGTCCCGCGATGAGCTTGAACACCTTTACGATGCCAACCGCCAGCCCCACGCCGAAGACCCCACCTAGCAGCGCCAGTAACAGGCTTTCGATGGAAACCTGGCGTAAGAGAGCGATGCGTCCCATCCCCATCGCGCTGCGCACGGCATACTCCTGCTGGCGTTGCAGCCCGCGGACCAAAAGCAGAGCCGCAGTATTACCGCAACCAATCAGCAGAACGAGAGCGGCCGCACCGAGCAGCGGGAACAAAATACCCCGGCCGCCCTCATTCATCTCGTCCGCCAGCGATTGCACTTGCGGCCGGAAACCTTCAAATTGTTTCTCCGCTTGTGCTTCCCGCGCCGTCAGCACCGCCAGCTCACCCTGCCCTTGCTGAGGTGTCACGCCATCCTTCAGTCGCGCCACTATGTTCCAATCCGGATCCTTCATGTTTTTAGGGTCGGGCTCCGCAGGACTCCAGAAATCCACCAGCGCGTTTACGTTGTAATTCGGCTCCTTTGCCGCCCCCGGCGAAGGCAGAAACCGCACTCCCGGCGGCATCACGCCGATGATCGTCGGCGGCACCTGCCACCGGCTGATACGAACCGTTTTGCCTATGATTTGTGGATCGCCGTTGAACGTCCGCTGCCAGAACTCGTACCCCACAAGAATCACCTTAACTGGTCCCTGACCGAAGTCTTGCGCCGCGAAGCCGCGCCCCACCACGGGGCGCAATCCCATGATTTGCAGATAGTCCTTGGTCACCGCCATACCTTGGATCGATTGACTGCCGTCATTGCGGATCAAGAAATTGAACTGCCAATCGTACCCGGCAATTCCGTCAAACGATTTCGCTTGCTTTTGCCATTCCAACCACTGTTGGGAGGGCCAGCCGCGCGGGTTTTCCGCTTTTTGCCCGTCCGTTCGTGCGCTCGGCACGAGCACCAGCTGCTGCGGCTTCTTGTAGGGGGGCGGCGTCAACAGCACCCCCTGGATCAAACTGAACACCGCGGAGGTCACACCGATCCCCAGCGCGAGGGTGAGGACCGCAATCAGGCTAAAGCCGGGCTGTTTCAGAAGCATCCGAATCGCAAATCGCAGGTCTCGCTTCATAATCCCACCACCTCGCTTCTGTGAATCAAAATTTCCGGCTGCTTTATAACCGAACGCTCCTGGCCGTCAACTTGTTCCCGCATCTTACCAGTCTTTACGAAATAAACCGCACACCGGTGAGAGGTCCTTTGGCCCCTGCATGAGAACGGAGGACTGAGTTCCGAAAGAGTGCGGGCATAGCAGAACCGAATAAGAACAGGACCGGTGCCCCGGTTCGCAAGAGCGCATGCTCCAATTTGCCCTTCCGCTCTTTTCGGTATGCTTACGCTTACCATGACAGATCAAATCACCCCCCGCACCTGGCTTAATCCGCCTACAAATTGGAGTGAGACTGGGGATACGCTGAGCGAAACGGCGCCCCCCGGCACAGACTATTGGCGGGTGACTCATTACGGGTTTATCCGCGACAATGGTCCATTTCGGTATCAGGAACAAAGTGGAAACTTTGAAGCCAAGGTTCGAATCACGGGCAAATACCATGAGCTCTATCATCAGGCGGGCATGATGATCCGCATCGACAACCGGAACTGGATCAAAGCAGGAATTGAATTCCTGAACGGCAAGCAAAGCGTGAGTACCGTGGTCACGCGAGAATTTTCCGATTGGTCTGTACTTACTTGTCCCGACAACCCCGCGTTTCTCTGGCTGCGCATGCAACGTTATCACGACACGGTGCAGGTTTCATATTCCCGCGACAACCATGAATGGTCGATGATTCGGCTTGCATACTTTCCGGCGCAGGCACCAGTCAAAATTGGCATGATGGCTGCTGCTCCCGGTAAGGAAGCTCTGGAAGTCACCTTCGACCACTTCTCCATCGGCCTCCTCAATTCGCCGCCTCAAGAGGACTGAGCGATGGTTCTAACCTCTCTTCGGGGTGAATTGGTAACATGGCACAGTAATCCCTCAGTGCTCGAGAATCTCACGGGAGTCAATGCCAAGGAGAAGTTTATGGAAATGAATACGCGACGCGGGTTCTTTGCCAAGATCGCCGCGATGGCGGCGGTGATCGCCGGGACGCCGAAACTCTTCGCTCTTCAGGCTCCGTCCGGCGCTCCGCCTGCCGCTGGCACCGAGGCTTCGCCTGGCGCGCCGCCGCCTCGTCGTGCCAGCGGCAATCACACTCACAATGGCATCTACTACTTCTCCGGCACCGGCGCCAATGACGGGTATCCCAAGGATGATCACGTGCTCGTGACTGACCCCTTTGAGAAGCACGTTACCCGCACCATGGACGCGTTAAAGAAGTCGATAGAGCGTGCGGGCTGCACCATGGATAGCATCATCCACCTGGAGGTCTTTCTCTGTCTCCCGCTCGCTGACAGCGTTCCCATGCCGACGGGCAAGGCAAGGTTCGATGCCCACAAAGCGCAGTACGACGCATTGAACAAAATCTACGGGACCTATTTCTCACCCGGCAAAGCTCCCTCCCGCGCTTGCATGGCTCTTGAATGGATCCCCGGTGATTCGCTGATTGAGATCGTGGGGAGCGCAGCCGTCCTCACTCCGCCCACCGCCGGCTGAGACATGATTAAGCGCCAGGGGTGATAAAAATCGCCCGAAGGGTGCGAGCCTTACAGGCTGCAGAAAATCTCATGTTTTGCATCAGGGCATGACTTTGCAGCGTACGGAAAAAGTCGGGAGGGCGATGAAAGGAGTTCCCTCAGCCGCTAAAGCCAAACCTGTTTACAACCACTAACGCACGGGCTGAAGAGTCTGCGGTTTTGCTAGTTCTCACGCAGACACTGAAGCCCGTACACTTCCAAAGCTCGACTTTTTCCGCAAGCTGTAAAGTCGGGCCGTACAACGATTGAAAAATGTCGGGCTTTAGCCCCTGAGGGCAATGTTGTCGACAGAGTCGAAAGGAAACTATCATGAACTTCAAATTTGACTGGAGCCGCCGCTCCTTTGTAGCCGCGCTCGGCGCCACTCTGGGTGGTCTGTTTGCCCCGGCTGAGTCGAATGCGGCCGGCATGTTTGGCAAGAAGCCCAAACCGTCCATGCCCTCTGTAGACGGAGACCCCATCGTCCCCATTACCAGCGGGCTTGGTGCTACGGGCGACATCTACGCCGAGCTGGGCGTCACGCCTCTCGTCAACATCAATGGCACGGTTACCGTCATCGGCGGGTCGTTGATGAAGCCGGAAGTCATGGAGCTGATCCGGCGAGGCAACGAGCACTTTGTTTTGATCGACGAGCTCGAAATCGCGGCAGGTAAGTTTATAGCGAAGCTGTGTAAGTCTCCGGCAGGCTACACCGGCCTGGTGACGGGCGGCGCAGCCGCGGCCATGGTCGTCGGCTACGCCGGCATGATGACCGAAGACCTTGAGCCCCGCATGCACACCGTTCCCGACGTAGCGGATTTCCCCCGGAATGAGGTCATCATCCAGAAGAGCCATCGCTATCCCTTCGACCACCAGATTCGCCAGACGGGCGCGAAGCTGATCGAAGTGGAGACGCGCGAACAGATGATAGCCGCAATCAATCCCAAGACCGTGGCCATCCACTTCACCAACATCCTTTCCGACAAAGGCCAGGTTAGCGGCCCTGAGACCGTGGCCATCGCCCGTGCCCACAACATCTACACCTTTAACGATGCCTCCGCCGACGTGCCGCCGAAAGAGCGCCTGTGGGAGTATCCGGCGATCGGCTTCGACATGGTTACTTTCAGTGGCGGCAAGGATATTTGCGGGCCGCAGGCCTCCGGCATCCTGATCGGCAGGGAAGAGCTGATCCGGTATGCGCTGCTCAACATGAGCCCGCAGGAAGACCGCATCGGCCGTTGCTGCAAGGTCGGCAAGGAGACTATCTTCGGCCTCCTCAAGGCACTCGAGCTCTTCGTCAATCAGGACTATGACGCCACCTTGAAGATGTACGACGAACGTGCGCAGGTGATCTCCGACACAGTCAAGAAGTTCGGTGTCACCGCGCTACCCCGTGAGTTCAACCCGCAAGCTCTGGGCAACGTGACGCCGCGTTACAGCTGGCAGATCGATCGCACTAAGCTCAACATCACTGGGCCGGAGGTGATGCAGAAGCTGGCCGACACGCGGCCCATCGGCATTGGCAGCATGGGCGCCGGCGCCAGCGGCATGCGCGGACGCAATCCGGACGCCCCCCCGGAAGAGACTCACATCGCTCACCACAGCCATCCCAGCGATCCAAACAGCTTCGGCTTCGCGGTCTGGCAGCTCAAGGACGGCGAGGACAAGCTGATCGCGGACCGCTTAGCCGAAATCTTCAGCGCAGCCCCGAAGGCCTAGCAGCCTGCAGAAAGGCTCTGTTTTGTGTCAGGCCCGACATTACAGGCTGCCAGACACAATCACAGCGGTCAACCAACCGCTCAGGTTTGTCACCGGCACGCCGTGTTTCAATGCACATAAGCACGCGAGCTACACCATCACGAAGTGGTGTAGCTCGCAGCCCACGGTTAACACATCTACTGCTGTTTCAGGGTGAAGGACTCCGCTCCCGTTCCATTGCAAGTGTACTGTTGCATCTGGAGCAGAACCGCTGAAGAAGCCCCGGGAACATCCAGGCACTTGCCGCTGTTCTTAACTACAAATTGATAAGCGCTGTTTCCCACCGACACCGGCATCCACTCCTCGTTTGTCTCAACTTTAGAGGTATACAGTTGGATAGCCGCTCCGTTCGCCGTTTGCCACGCCCCTCCGCTTACATCCCAGACGAGCTTATTGCTGGCACTCGAGGCACTACGGTTCACCACCTGGTAGTATCCACTGTCGGCGGCCGGTTGAAACTGCCATTGCTGCGACTGCGATGTGCCGCAAGTGTTTTGCTGCAGTGCAGCCCCGGCGGTCGTGCTACCCGAAGCGGATCCCAGGCATAGGGAACTGTTGGTGTTCACGATGGTGTACCACGCCGTAGTCGAGATAGCGGTACTCGATCCTGAACCTGATCCACTTCCCGATCCGCTTCCGCTGGCGACGCTCGACGAAGCCTCAGGGCCAACCACCGTTCCCTCCGAGCTGATTTTGGCCAGCCACGTCTGGTACTCTGCGCCCTCCATCGCCAGCGTAATGGGGTTTGCCGGGATTGACTGGTTGGTGGAATAGTAACTGTTATTGAGCGGAAACCACTCGTCGTTGCGGAATCCATCCCAGGTGCAGCGCCAGCACATCCACCCCACCGTGTTGTTGTACACGTTGTTGTTATACATGGAGCCCTTCGGGATGTTTCCATAAATGTCGTACAGCATAATCCCGACATTCTGCGCTGGAATTTTGGTTCCATTCGGCAGCAGACCCGCAGAGACTATGCGGTTGTTATAAGCCACGTTGTCGTGGCCCGCTCCAATCTCGACGCCCTGATTGACCGTGCCCACGACCTCATTGTTATAGATGTTGTTAAAGGAGGACGCTGTCTGCGCCGTGTCCCCCGTGCTGCCATCCGTGATAAACCCGCCGCCGTTGTAGCTGTCCACCGCGGGATTGTAGGCGTACCCTCCCTGGACATAGTTGTCGTGAATCAGCGCCGGGCTGCTCGACGTGCCGCCCGATTGGAACATGCTGACGTTCTCATTCACCAGGCTTTGCGTTGGATAGTTCACAATTTCATTCCACGCAATCTTGATGCCGGGTACTGCGTATGCGCCGACGAGTTGGATAGCATGCGCCCATTGCCAGTTGGTTTCACCCGCCAGCGTGCCGTTGTTTCCATTGCTCTCCGCCCCGAGAATGTTGCGGCCGCGATTATTCAGGATGGTGATCGTCTGCGTCCCATTGCGATTGCCGGCATAGCCGCGCAGAAACACGCCGTACCGCACGTTCTCGAAATAGCAGTTCTCCACGTCGAGCAGAACGGAGTTCTGAGCATCGACGAACACACCGTATGTCTGTCCGGTCACATTCGGGTTGACGCCAATGCCAATCACATTCTTCACTGTCAGATTGTTGCTGTGAATCGGATCGTTGATCAGGTCGGCGGGTCCGGTTACGTAGGAATTCTCAATAGTCACGGGCGCCGTCGTGGAAATAGTGACCGCCGACGTTTTTGGATTCGTGCTCTTCCAGTTCCCGGAGTAGGTGCCGCCCTGGGTGATGTTGATCGGACCGCTCCATTGAATGTTGCCGATCGAGCTGGCCACGGTCGCGGTCGCTGTTTTTCCCTGGTAGGTGGCCGTGATGGCAACGTTGCCGGTAGCAAACCCGGAGGCCAATCCTTTACTCGAGACGTTCACGATTCGCGGATCCGAAGAACTCCAGGTTACGCTGCCGCTTACATTCGTGGCCGAACCGCTGGAGTAAGTTGCCGTCGCCGTAAGCTGGGTCGTACCGCCGATTGCCACCGTGGGTTGACCAGGCGAAATCGAAATTGCGTTCAATGTTTGGGTGTGGCCCGGTGCTGCCACTGATAAAATGAGCAGCACAAGAACTGACAAACGCAGCAAGGTTCCGCCGCCGGCAACACCGCAAGGGCGCGATACGGGGGACTGGGAAACAACGCTACTGCAGGAGAGACGTTTCATGGATATCAACCTCAATAAAAGTTCAAGTCGTAGACACACTGCTCCTGTAGCGGCGAATCCAGGGCGCATGTGTACCTGCGTTCCTGGAACGAGCGCCCCCTTGGGGAAGACAGCCGGACTGTTGAGAGGCAGATAGCGAAAAACCAAGTCCTGGGAACGGACAAGGCGCAAAGGTGCGCACCTAAACGCTGAATCGTCGCCAACGTATTCGCATGGGCTCTGGCTTATGCGACCGAGTTCATGTGGGCGATGCGGCGGAGAATCATTTGATGTCTTCGAGGACTATAGCGATAGTCGCTTGTATAGCGCAACCCCAAAGGGCTGAAACTTCAATTCTGTTGCGAAAATAAATGGTTCTGGGAAGCACAAGCTTTACTTACGAGCAAAAAAGAACCAATCTGCTCCATAGAAGATGCAAAAATAACATAGTCGCCGTTGTGTTACGGTCGCTTTACAAGGTGGGTGTCTCGCCTCTCTCGCTGTAAAGTGTAGACTCGAACATGACTCTAGTAACCTCAAGGGATCTACGGCAGCTGCATTAAAGATCTGTAACAGTTGCAAATTGTTCCGGCATCGAGAGGCATGAGAACCAGGGTTAAGCTCCCATTACATCGCTTACTATCCCGGCTGACACTCGCCGGGTTGCCCGTAATACGCTCGCAACTTGGAAAGTTGGGATTCGCTCGCCACGCGGTTTTCAGCAGCCACACGTTTTCCGCTGCTGCGCATCTTCCCTTCAAACCACCCTTGACCTCTGTCGTCGCGAGCAGATTTAGTTCGTAACTTTCCTGGTATAGTCGAGCGACTTTCTCGGGGCTGACGGAAAATGGAGGCCCATCGAGAAGACGCTGGTCGTATTCGTAGCTGATTAGCAATTGCGGCGCCCGATCGGTGATCTTGATCAGATGTTCCGTGTATCGGTCGCGTAATGGTTCGGGGAAAGCCACCAGAGCCGCTCTGTCATAGATCGCATTGATTTGGCCGAGCACGCTGCGGGAAAGATTGAAAATGTCTCCAACAAAGATGTCGATCTTGTTTGCGCTATATCGGCTGACTTGGTCTATCACAGTGATGTTCGGTTCAACGCCAAGTCCCGAGAACAACTGCTCAACGGCAATGCTGCTCAACTCCGAGCCTGCCACACGATAGTTATGAGATAGCAACCAATGAATGTCGCGCGTCTTGCCGCACAGCGGCACAAATACGCGCTTTTCTTCGTGCAAGCAAAGATCGCTAAAATACGTCACCAACGAAGGATTAGCTTCGGATTCGTGAAAAGCAATTTCGTTCTTTTCCCATTTTCGATGCCAGTAGCTTCCATCCATGTGCTGTTACCTGCGTAGATCCTTTCAGATCTAAAGACCACTTTCAAGTATTCGCGAGGCGCTGTTAACGATCGGGCGAGATCACTAAGCCTGGATGGACTCTTTTCCCGCATCGTCCCCGGATGAGCTACGATTCCAATGCGGGCGAAAACCGGTACGGTACCCAGTTGAGGAGATGCGACATGGCGCAAACAACTCGTCGGAGATTTGTCAAAGGTGCTACAGCCTCTTACATCGCGCTTGCCGCCATCGACGCGATAGGGCTCGACAGCGGAGCGACCGCCGGCCTGCCAAACCCCGTCTTTGCCTACGAGTTTGGCGATATCACTCCCGCGCAGCAAGCCGGATTTGCGCGCGACTATGGATTTCAGGGAACCGTCTTCGATCATGCGCGGCAACTTCCCGAACGGTTGCGAGCCCTGGACGAGGCGCAACTCCAATTGTTCTTCCTTTGGTTGACGGTGGACATCAGCAACGGCCAAATTAAATATGAGCCAGGGACGGAAGATGCGATCGAGGCGTTGAAAGGGCGGGGAACTGTCGTATGGGTCGCCATTCCGGGGGGTGAGGGGGGCGGCGTAGGAGCTGAAGAGCGGACAATCCAGGCGGTCGATCGAATCTCCGATCTGGCCTCCAGATCCAACCTTCGCGTCGCGCTCTATCCACATTACGGTTTTTACCTGGCCCGCTTCAGGGATGTTGTGCGGGTTGCAGAGCGAGTCGGGCGAAGCAACGTGGGTGTGACCTTCAATCTCTGCCATGAGTTGCGCTCCGGGTTTGATCCGGAGTTCCATCAGCTACTGGATAAAGCCATTCCACGCTTGTACGGGGTCACGGTCAACGGGGCGGACCGGCAGGGCCGGGATTGGAACACGCTGATTCAGCCTCTCGGAACTGGCGACTACGATGTCACCGAGTTAGTCCGCGCCATCGCAAAAGCCGGCTACCGAGGTCCCTTCGGCATCCAGTGCTATGGGCTGAAAGGTGATCCCGGAGTCTATCTAAAACAATCCATGGCAGCATGGCGTGTCATTTCCGTGCGTGCCGCCCAGGTCAATTCTTGAACACATGAGCGGTCCAGATAGGGCTACGTAAAGTCGCTGCTGTGGCCTGCGACTGATACGCTGTTTGACTGCGACGGGTCGGACGTACAATGCATTCCAGATGCGCATTCGTCCGCCATTCGCTATATTCCCACTCGTATTCCTGCTTTTTGGATTCCATCTTTGCTTTGCGCATGCGCAAACCTCACCCGCTCCCTCCGTCGTCACGATCGACGGGCTCGGCAAAGGTACGGTCGATCTCTCCGGACCCTGGCGTTTCCATATCGGCGACGACCTGCGATGGGCCGATCCCAACATCAACGACACTCCGGGTGAAAACGGTTGGGAAACCATCCTTGCGGATCGTCCGTGGGGCGCACAAAAACACTTCGCCTATACCGGCTTTGGCTGGTACCGGCTGAACCTTCGCATCACACCCGCACCCGATGTCAAAACCGACTTTCAGTTGCTCCTGCCCAGCCTGCAAGACATTTGCGAGGTCTACTGGAACGGCAGGCTGGTTGGCCGCTACGGAAAGCTACCTCCGCACCCGTCCTCGCCGGCCTTGAATGCACCCGCAACCTTCACCTTGCCTGATTTTCGATCCGGCACGCTTGCCATCCGTGTCTGGGCCGGA
Organism: uncultured Acidobacteriaceae bacterium; assembly: GCA_963746595.1. Lineage (GTDB taxonomy): Bacteria > Acidobacteriota > Terriglobia > Terriglobales > Acidobacteriaceae > PALSA-350. The sequence goes on along the minus strand of CAVVBS010000015.1, from coordinate 421,048 downwards.
CCGCTCGGCTCGAGCGCAGCCGGTGATGGCGGCGGAATTGCACAGACGCCCCTGGTGGGGGATTCCAAATCGATCGCCGCGTACATTGGTACCTGGAACTATGATTTCCTGCGCAGCACTCTTTACATCAACTCGCGGAACATTCTCTACTTTTTTGTAGCCCTGGCAGCCTTCGTCCTGTGGCTCCGGCGCAGGACGGAAACCTTGCTCCTGTGGTTTTCCATCTTCGCCATCTGCCCGGCGATCTGGACGTCGATCTACACCATGCGCATTCCGGTCTCCGGCCAATTCAGCCAGTTCATGCTGCAGCCGCTATGGGCCCTGCGCAATGTCGCGCTTTGGTTCCTACTCATCGAGATGCTTCACCTCCGCAGCCATCGCGGGCTGGTCCGTTGGGCAAAGATTCTTGCCGTCGTCACCCTGCTTGGTTCGTTCCTCGACGGTTGTCTCACCTATACGCCTACGAGCTGGATCTCGCCACACACCAGCACCTGGATCGACGGAATCCTCACCGTGATCATTGAACCGTGCGAGCTTTATCTGCTGGTGCTGGTCGCGTACGGTTTCCGTCAGAAACTTGATTCCGCGCGCTGGGTCCTCGCTTTGAGCGCGTCTCTCTCCCAACTCCTGGCTGTTATTGTTGCCACTGCCCGGCAGGGCCAGCGATTCACCCACTGGACTCTATCTCAGTATCTGTCTTCGCCGCTGTTCCATTTGGGGCCTGTCTACTTCAATGCAGACATTCTTCTCGATCTGCTAGTGTTCCTCTCGATCATCTACACGGTCTATCGCTACATTCGTGACCAGCAAGATCGCAAGGCCATCCTGGAGCGAGAACTGCACAGCGCCCGCGAGCTGCAGCAGGTCCTCATCCCGGAAAAGCTACCGACTCTGCCCGGCTTCAGCATTTCCAGCTCTTATCTGCCTGCGCTCGAAGTGGGCGGCGACTTCTTCCAGATCATTCCTCTGGATGGCCCGGCCGCCGGATCCACGCTCATCGTCCTCGGCGACGTGAGCGGGAAGGGACTCCGCGCAGCGATGGCCGTTTCTCTCATCGTGGGTGCTGTGCGCACACTCGCAGAAACTACCTGCCGTCCAGCCGAAATTCTCGCCGGCCTCAGTCGGCGTCTTCAAGGCCGTCTTGAAGGCGGTTTTTCGACCTGCGTTGTCCTGCGCCTCGATCCGCATGGCGCCTGTACCTTAGCCAGCGCAGGCCACCCCGCGCCTTACTTCAACGATAGAGAGATTGACTTGCCCGGCGCTTTGCCCCTGGGCATCGATCCTGCGATCGCCTATGAGGAGGCCATCGTCCACTTCAATCCTGGCGACCGCTGCGCTCTTTACACCGACGGTCTGCTCGAGGCGCGCACGCCCTCGGGCGAGATCTTCAGCTTCGAACGGCTGCAAACCCTCTTCGCTTCGGGCGCCAACGCTGCGCAGGCCTCCGAAGCCGCCGTCGCATTCGGCCAGGATGACGACATCACGGTTGTCACCCTGACGCGGCTGGCGAATGCGTGATGCTAGATGTACGGTCCGATGGTTCGGTTGAGCATTGCTGCGAAGGTCTGCCAGGCGGAGGTCATTCCGATAGGGACGGAGAGGGCGACGGCCGCGAACATCAACGGCGCTGCCCACATGGTGGAGCGGTGGATGCGGCGGATAGAGATGAGCTCGTAGACGATAAGGATGAGAAGCAAAGTGCCGAGGCCGGTTGCAGCCCCGGCAGCGGGCGGCAGTCCGATACGGTCCCAGGGAAAGCGGCCGAAGGCGGCGGACACCAGGCCCATGGTGGCAATCAGAATAAGACGCTTGTGTGCGTCGGGCCTGCGCCGGGCGCGCCAGGAGCCGTAGATGACGATGGCAAAGCCGGCGATGCCGATAAGTGGGATGGCGGCGGAGACGGCAGGGTCCAGCGGGCCGATCCTGACTCCACGATGAAGCGCGTCGATGGCCGCCATCACCCCGAGCACGATCATGATCGGCGGGAAGCAGAAGGCGACGGTGCCGAAGGAGCGATGCCACTTGACGCGGCGAGCGGAGATGAGCGCGGCCTGCACCACGAACAACACCATCCAGAGGGTGAATACCGCGCCGTGGACGTGAAGAATGGGGCTGGGGAGCGGCGCGCGCACCATCCCTGCCTGGAAGTAAGTTGGCGAGAAACCGATGTAGACGCAGACGCAAAGCAGGATCGCCATACCGCTATAGAAGATCCGTTCGACCGTTCGATTGATCGGTCTATACCTTGGCTGCCGGCTTGGTGCAGGCGTAAGGAAGACAGCGTCGCTTGCCATGGTCTTCTCCATTCGTCGATGGACGAGTTCTGCTACGCGCAAGGCGGAAATGCACAGGGGAAGAAGAAGCCAAGCTCACCCGGATTATAAGCCGGATTCTAGAAGGGTGCTATCCCCTCGAGACACCAGAAACGCCCGAAACGAACAGGATGGAAAAGACACTATGTGGGAACACAACGCCGATGCCGGAGACCCCAACAAAACATGTCGAAAAACGGCCGGCATGCTGTGAAACAGACGCTGAAAATCGCCAGGCAGGTATAACAGCAAAGCTGTTTTACCTGCCTGGCATGGTCCCCCATCTAATCACGCGTCATCGCTTGGTAGCCCTTAGGCGGCCACCCCTCTGATCTGGCTCCTCGCGGGCATAGTTATTTCAGATTCTGCCTGCAGCCAATCATCCAGATCCTGTCCTTCCTCTCGTCCCCGTTGCTCAAAAAGCTCGTAAGCACGAACTTCAATTTGCTGGCGGAAAGGTGATTCTGTTCTTGGGATTGGTAGGATACAGTTCGGTTTCACTTTGAGTCGGTTTCATGGTGATACTCCCCTTTGGCTAACGTGGTTGTTGGTTGTGGTGAACGTTTTTCATGCGTAGATCTGGTTCACATTCTGGTCTTCGCATGACCGGGTCGTCGTTTGCTGGCTTCTTCTGATGTCTATTCAGTTTTTGAGTCCATGACTTCACCTTGCGCAAGCAGTTTCGCGCCCAACGGTAGTCCGTAGAAAGCAAGACCAAGCCGGCGATGAGCAGTGGAGCGCCCGGTAAGACCGGAAGTATGAGTCCGGCGACACCGAGTATCACAAAGATCCAGCCGCCGGCATTACGCCATAGAGAGCCGGGTGCTCGCGTGCTCCACATGGGTGCGGATTCCGTCATTGCGCCTCCTTTCAGAACAGCGGGGCAACTGTGGGGCTGCAGAGCAGCCCACAGTAAACCAGTTGCTAACGGTCGTTTGCCGGCTTTAAATGTCGGTTTTGCTGGCCGTGACCACATCGATCGCACGGTTGCAAGCCTTCTCAAAATCCGTGAGCGTGTCTACCTTGGTATAGAGGCGGTCCGCTTGTTCGTACATTCCATTCACCGCTTCCCGAAAATCCTGGGAGCGATAACCACTTGCGCCTTCATTCAGCATGACAATTGCGTCCTGCACATGATCTACCAGCAGTTCCAGGTGCGGACGAGCTTCACGAATGACCGCCTGCTGCAACACCGTCCCCTGCGTGTTGAGGCTTTCCAACTCGCTCAGTTGTTTGCCCAGAAGATTGACATTCTCCTTGGCATAGTCCAACTTGCCGGCGTGCGAGCGCATGTGAAGATTGCCATTACGTGCCGCCGCCGCATAAAGGTCTAACTCGCTACGCGTCAAGGCTGCGGTGCGTTCGAAAGAATCGAGCTCCACCGCAATCTGTTGCTGGGCTGGCGTACGCTCTCCTAAGCAGGTAATGTCCGCCGATGCGAGCGGACTCAAGAGCGCGAAGGAGCTCAATATTGCAGCGGCCTTCGCGATGATCCATCGGTGTGTCTTGATGTAAAGCATGGTCCTTCTCCCCCGTTGATAATGCAAGAGCCCTTCAGGGCTTCTTGTACTTATATGGACGCAAAGAAGGAAAGATAGGATTGTTCGATAAAATCGCGCTCGATAATTCGGATTATCCGAAGTGTTCTGGGAACAGCGAACGCTGCTGCTTCAGTGCCGGAAGACGGCGCTTTGAGCAAACTCCGAGATGGCGACTACCGCCGGGTGTTTCAAGCGCCGGTCAAGCGAGATAGCATAAAAACTCTCCACGATATCCTGTGTCCGTCCGAGTAGGGATAACTTGAATTGGCGCTTGACTTGGGCCTCGGTTGCAGTTGGCGCAGCAAATGCTCCCACGGCGGCTTCCCCGAAAACAACAGTCATTGCGCTGTCCTCAAATTCGCCCACCACCATCGGACGCACGCCCTGGGAATCGAACCAGTGTTCCAGCGAACGCCTCAAGGCGCTCTTTTCCGCCGGCATCAGGAACGGCATACCATCGAGGCACTTGGGAAACCGCCCTTTCGATGGACGAGCGATGCTGGGATGGGCGAAGAAGCTTAATCCGGACTGCCCCAGCAAATGGCTAAAGGCACGAATACGGATGGATGGATCGAGAGGCGCGTCGGAAATCACCAGGTCTACTTCGTGGATTGCGAGTTGGGAGAGTAGCTTGTCTGGCTTACCTTCACGACATACCAGGCGCAAAGAAGCAGGCAACTTGAGCGCGGGAAGAATTAGACGGAAGGCAATAAGTTTCGGAACCACATCCGCAATGCCGATAGTGAAACGGGCCGCGGGTCCCACAGTACGTCCACGCAAAACGTCGCTCAGTTCGCGGCCGCGGGCAAAAATCTCGTCGGCATACTGATACGTCACCCGGCCCGCATCGGTGAGCACCAGATTTCTACCTTGTTTGCGAAACAGCTTTACCCCTAACGATCCTTCCAGGTCACGAATCTGTTCGCTGATGGTAGGTGGCGCAAGCAGCAATATTTCGCTCGCCTTGGCAATCGTGCCCTCGCGAGCGACGGTCCAGAAATACAGCAAATGATGGTAGTTCAGCCACTCCATGCGTGCGCGAGTCCAATGAGGTTCGTTTTTTCTCAAGGGTACGGGTTCTAACTGCCGCTCCTCAAACGCCCAGGGGTGGGCATCCCGGTCTCCGCTCCCGAACGCCTTGGTTCAACTGGTGTTCGTTCTTCGCGACGTTTTTTGCGTCTCCGTCCCGCCCTAGCTTTAGCCACACCGGCAGTCAACGCTGGGTGCCCATTCGAGCCGCTCTTTGGCTTGAGTGGGATAATGGCTCTCGATGTGCCACTTTTCGTTTGCCACCACCGCCCAACGGAGAAAATACCCGCAAGAGGTGCCGAATCCTGCGACTAGGGCGGGACTGGCTTCGTAAGTGGATTACTCACGCAGACTCATCAAGCCGTACGTGAATGCTTTGCCTATTTCACCGAGGGGCTGTCATCCGCCTTCAGATCGCCCAAGCGCGTATTGAATCCCGGCTCGAAGGTGTTCCAGCATCGGCGTCATGGCATATACCCGGTCACTGTGGCCGTGCCCTTCGTAGAACACGCGCCCCTTGCCCTCGCGGTGAATATAGCTCAAGGCATAATCGCCATCGGTTCGCGGATTCGCTTCCTTCGCCTTATCCTCAGCGCTCATCTTGTCGTAGTCGATACTCGTCAACACATGCACGTTCTTGCGCGAAAACGATTCCTGCTGGAATGTATATGTCTCGTCGTGGATCTCGAACTCCTTGCCATGGAACATAGCCGTCAAAGGACTATTCGGATCATCGATCTTGACATAGATCAGTTGCGGATCGGGCCAGTGAAATTTGAAGTAACCGCCAATCAGTTTGTTGAACTCCGGCCATTGCTGCACAGGCTTCGATTCCATCCCTGAGCGATGCGGGTCCGGCGGGGGCAACAACGAATTGAAGTGCGCCACAAAATCGGCGCGGGTGACCTTCCCCGTATTGCCTGTATCCAACTTTTGGAACCAATCGTCGGCAAGGGCGGTCCACTCCTGCCGGCTGACGGTATCGTCACTATCCTTGTTCGCTCCCGTGAAGAGCCGGTCAGCTAAAACCACCGCCCCTGGATTCCGCCCGGGTCTGCCGCTCTTGACGGCGGCCTCACTTGCCAGGCAATCGGTGTGATAGGAGTCTGACGCCGCGTGGATGCCGGCGATGCCTTTTCCGCCTCTCACGAAACTCAGGAACGCCGCTCGCCGCGCGGCAGTCACTGCGGGATCCGGATCGTCAAGGAAACACGCAGTCGTGCTGTCCAGAAAAATGGCGTCGTATTTCTTCAGGTTCTCGGTGTTGATATCCGCGGCGTCGTAACTGACAGTCGTGGTCCATAAGCCGCCCTGGTTTCCCAGCGCTTCCACCGCCTTCGCCGCCAGCGGGATGGAGGCATGCACGAACCCCCCCGCGCCCGTATGCGCCATCACCAGCACCCTGCGCGGGTGCATCGGCTTTACACCGGGAGTCGTGGGTAAGGCTGCCATCATGGCGTCCACAGCCGCTTGCGGTGCAGGGAACGGCGTCGAATTACCTACGGGGTTGAAAGTACCGGATTGCCCCGGCTTGACCGCGGGCGGCGCAGGCAGCACTTGGCCGATTCCGGCCAAAATCTGAGGCTCAGTCAGGACCCCGCTATGAGTGGTGTCCCAGGCCGTAAACCAGGAGTTGAAGCCAGACTCCAGCTCGGGCCGTGTCAGTGTTCCATCGTTGTCGGTATCGAGAGCAGTAAATAGCGCCTGGGCATTCCGCCCGCCCCCCGGTCCCTGCGCCCGCAAGCTCGCGATACCCGTCGCGAGCAGCACAGCAGCGCCGGCCCAGATGCATGTCGTTCCGATGATTCCCGTTTGTCTCATAAAATCCGCCGGAATGAGTCTATCGCGGATGCGATCTTCGCATGGTGACAAAAATAACAGGGCATTTTCGATGGTGAGTTTCGGGCATATCCATGATAGGTAACCGCTGAGGGGAAACCGAGATTTCCCTTGACTCCCCGGTCGCCGGCGCGCCGCAGTCTGCCAGGCGTCCATTTCTCTGTAATATCTGATAGCAGGAATCAAGCTTTTGCCAGGAGGCAGGGGAGAAAGCCCGCTGCACGATGACTGAAGAGCCTAAAAAGCAAGCTCACGATTCTGCCCTTGGCATGAACCGTGAGATCTCTCGCCGGGATTTCATGAATTCCACCCTGCTCGCCTCAGGCGACGCCTTGTTGAGTGGGCTCACACCGCACCAGTTGCTGGCGCAACTGGGAAAAGAGGGCTTCACCGGTTACGGCGGCACGGGCGATTACGCCGAATCGAATGGAAACACCTTCGAAGTGATGGCGGCCGGCCACGAGATTCGTGACCACCTCTTCGCCAATCCTCCGAAGGTGGCCGAGGATACGGGCGAGATCTTTGACGTTGCCGTCGTGGGAGGCGGCCTTAGCGGCTTGGCCGCCGGCTTGCACTTTCAGCAGAAAGCACCACGAGCTAAAACCCTAGTGCTCGAGAACCACCCGATTTTTGGCGGTGAAGCCAAGCGAAACGAGTTCATCGTCGACGGTCATCGATTGATCGCTCCGCAGGGATCTGACCATTTTGATACTCCACAGCCAGGGAGCAAGATGGCCGAGTTCTATGCCTCCGTCGGCGTGGACGCAAACAAGTTCGAATATCAGAAATGGCAGGGCTCCTCGCCGGAGATCCCCTTAGGCAGAAGCTTCGAACACATTCAGTCGCCCTATGGGCTCTACTTCGGCGCCAACTTTGGCCACCAGCCCGGTATGTGGACCGTCGATCCGTGGGGCAAAAAGCTGGAAGGGGCTCCGCTATCGGCAAAGGCGCGGAGCGAGATCCTCAATTACCGGGAACTAGGCCGTCATCGCCGGGCAGAACCCGCGCTCGCTCGATGCCATCACCATGGAAGAGTACATGATTCAGAAGTTTGGGCTGAGCCAGGAGACGATCCGGAAATTTCTTGTTCCCGGCCCTGGGGACGGTTTCGGCATTGGTCCTGACGTGCTCTCTGCCTACGCCTTCGGTTTCGGCGGCGACCCAATGAATTACGGCGAAGAGACAGCTCTGCAGTCTTTTCCCGGAGGCAATGGCGGGTTCGCCCGCCACATCGTGAAGACCCTGCTTCCAGCCGCGATTCCCGGCCCCCGCACGCTCCAGGCGGTCTGTCGCGGCCGCGTGAATTTCGACGCCCTCGACCAGCCGGGCAACGCTGCACGCATTCGTCTCGGTTCGACCGTAGTCCGCGTCGAACATCAAGGTCCTCCCGGGCAAAGCGAATTCGTTCACATTACCTACACCCGCAAGGGCAAGGTCTACCGGTTGAGGGCCCGTGCGGTGGTCATGGCCGGTGGCAGTTGGACCACCAAACACGTGGTTACCGACTTACCCTCGGAGCAACGTGCTGCCTACGCTCAGTTCTTCCGTTCGCCGTGCATGATAGTGAATGTCGCTTTACGGAACTGGCGCTTTCTCTACAAGCGCGGCATCTCAGGAGCGTTCTGGTATGGCGGGTTCGGCATTTACGGGTCGGTCCGCAAGTCTCCCACCTTTTCTACCGGGGACAAGACGATCGGTCCGGATTCGCCCATAGTGATGACCATCAAGGTGCTATTCTGCCGGCCGGGTCTGCCGTTGACGGAGCAGCAGAATGCGGGGCGAGCCGAACTGCTCTCCACCTCTTACCGGGATTACGAGCGGCGGGTGCGCGAGCAACTCACCGAGATGTTCGCCGCGTCAGGCTTCGACGCCAAGCGGGACATTGCCGGCATTGTGCTGAATCGCTGGGGACACGCCTATTGCAGCCCCCAGCCGGGCTTCTTCTTCGGCCAGGATGGACAACCAGCACCGCGTGAAATCCTGCGCCGCGCACCCTTTGGACGGATTGCCTTCGCCAATACGGATCTCTCCGGAGACCCCGGGCATGCGACTGCTATCGAGGAAGGACAGCGGGCAGCCGCTCAGCTACTAGACCGCATCTATAAAAGTGCTAATCTCTCCGAGTGAGGCTTTTTATTTAAAACAGTCTCTTAGCAAAAGATACGTTGACTGTTCGTAATATCTAATCTACGCGATTCTGGGCCCCCGCGAACTGCCCAGGAGGCAGCGTGAAATGAACAAGCATTACAAAGCAACACTGGCCTGCTTTCTTCTTTCTGTCTTCGCTTCAGCCACTGCGGCCACCGCCCCGCCTAAGGTCGTCTTCATCGGGGACTGGGCTACGTATTCCTGGGCCGGCGCGTTTGCCGCCAACCCAAACTGGATCAATGAGGGCACCCCGGGTGTAGGCCTACTTGGGCAGGGAAATTCCAGTGAGACGCTCTCTCGATTCCAGTCGGATGTGGTGAACCTTCATCCGTCCATTGTTCACATCATGATTGGCTCTAGCGATGCGGATGAGGACGATGACGCAAACTTTCAACTAACCCTCCCCTATTTTCTGAACAACCTCGACGCCATGGTGAAGCAGGCAAAGGCCGCCAACATCCAGGTGGTCCTGGGAATCGAGCCCTCAACCTTGAGCTTCGATAGCTCGATCCTCGAACAGTTGAACTCCGTCATCGCGAGTTACGGGGCAACGAACGACATTCCGGTCATCAACTACGAAGGTGCCTTGTGTGGTTACGTTTGCTCTGGGGACGGCACGGCTGTCGGCTATAGCTGGACAGGCGAAAGTTCGTTGCTGGCGACCAGTGCAGAAAACGGTGGTCTGATCCCCAGCGCGATTGGGTATTCTGTGATGACCCAGATGGCGGAAGCAACCATAAACACACTGAACCTGACGCTGAAGGGAGGCTGGTTGCAGAATGTACAGCAATTCAACGGCAACGAGGATAGCGGCCCGACCCCAGATGTGAACACCGTACAACCCGGTGCTGTCGTGCAGTTCACACCGACCGGCCTTTATAGTGACGGCAGCCAGCAAGTTCTGCTCAATACCAATTTACAAGGCTCCAACGGCACCTGGACATCGAGCGATCCTCTGGTGATGAACGTCAACCAATCGGGAATGACGTGGGCGATTTCGCAGGGAACGGCAACCATTCGCTATCTCCCGCCCAGTGGAATCAAGTTCTCGGAATGGATCATGTACGTCAAACCCGCCGCTCCATAGGAACATATATTCCTGGGTTTCAGCGGATCAGGGATTGTGTATTCTCATGCGGACTCCTCAGGCTCGACCACCGTCGCCCAGCACCTCACACTTCCTCCGGCACCACGAAAGGCGCCCGATAGCCGCGATCGCCGTCGTGCATCAGCTTCTGCGCTTCCTCATCGCCGATAACCTGCTGCGTGTCGGGATTGAAGTTGATCGTTCTGCCCAGCCGATAGGACGCATTCGCAAGGTGTACAAGCCCGCAAGAGATGTGTCCTTCCTCGATGGGGGCATTCAGATCCGCCTTGTTCCGGCTGGCGACGCAATCGATGAAATTCTTGAAGTGAGCCAGCTCCGTGCCGCCATGCGAGACCGTCTGTTCTTCTTGATCGCGGCCCATCCAGACGGCATAGGTATTGGCGTCTTCATCGCCCGCGGCGAGGTATCCTTTTGAGCCGTAGAATATGTTCCCGACCGTATTATGGCTGCCTGCCATGGGGCCGAGTTTCTCAGTCACGGTCGACTTTTTGGGCTCCGGGGTGCCAAGACTTGGTGTTCCGATCTTTGCCTCGTGATTGGTCATCCAATGCCGCACTTCGAAAGTGATCATGCGGCGCTTGCCATTCGGCAGATCGTATTGGAACGCGCAGCTTAGATCGTTTGGAGTCTGCTGATCGTCGTCGAACATAAAATGTCCGCCGATCGCGCTTACTTTGTTGGGAAAGCCCAGACCCATCCCCCATCGCGCCAAGTCCACCTGGTGAATACCCTGGTTTCCCAGATCGCCATTGCCGTAGTACCAGAACCAATGCCAGTTGTAGTGGAAGCGATTTTTCGTAAATGCGTGCTCCGGCGCCGGTCCGGTCCACAAATTGTAGTCAACGCCTTGCGGAACGGGTGCCACGGGCGCCGTCCCAATGGTGTCTCGCCACTTATAGCAGAGACCCCGACCCATATACGGCTCACCGATGGTCCCCTCGTGCAACTTCCGCACCGCCTCGCGGATGGTTGTTGCGGAGCGGCTCTGCGTTCCGTGTTGAACGATGCGGTTGTACCGTTGGGCTGCGCTCACCAACTGCTTGCCCTCCCATAGGTTGTGAGAGCAGGGTTTTTCAACGTAGACATCTTTGCCCGCCTGGCACGCCCAGATGCCAATTAAGGAGTGCCAGTGGTTTGGCGTTGCGATGGAGATAGCATCGATCGACTTGTCTTCCAGCAGTTTTCTAACATCGGTATAGGTGGCCGGTTTCGGCAGCCCCATCTTCTCCATCTGCGCCAGCCGCTGCTGTAAGACGTTCTCATCGATGTCGCACAGCGCGGCAATCTGCACATTGGGCAATTGTGAGTAGTTGTGGAGATGATCCCCGCCCCGCCCCCGTACACCGCAGATCGCCACGCGTACGCGGTCGCTGGCCCCCATCACCAGCCCCGTGCGGCCAAGAAAAGCCGCGCTTCCCAGTGCCGTGAGCCCAGCCGCGCCGGTGATCATAAAATCACGGCGATTGAGGTCTTTTTCGTTTGCCATAAATCTCCCTACCCAAGGTAATGCAGCGTCTCGTCAATGAGCTTCTTCGTCCCTGCGAAAGGGTCTCCGCCATTGGTGTCGAATTCCATCGAGAAATATCCACGATACGAGCTCTGCCTGGCTATCGCGAACATCCTCTTCAAGTCCACCTGGTACGTTTTGTCCCCGTCGGGCTGCATCGCGCCTTTTACATGGCACATGTTGAAGGCGTGTTTCAGCATCGCAGCCACTGCCCTCTCGTTTTCTTCCTCCCCATATTTCACAACCGAATTGCCAAAATCGGGGAGAGCACGCAGATAACCATGGTTTACTTTTTCGACCACGTTCACGATGAAGTACGGATCTTCGGCAACGGCGTTATCGTTCTCCAAATTGACCACGACGTTCCGCTTGCTGCCATAGTCGGCTAATCGCGCCAGATGGATTGCGGCCGCATCCACGTCCGGCTTCTCCCCCTTTTGGGCCGATAGGTGCTGCCGTATGCTGGGAGAACCTAGCGCGGCTGCGATATCGATCCGTTTGCAGCTGTCCTGGATGGCTGCTTCGGCGACTGTGGAGTCGGTGGTCGCAAAACGTCCTCCAGGCAGCCCGAGATCGACGATATGGGAGCGTGCCTTGGCAACAGCCTCACGAAAACTCTCCAGGTAGGCCGAGTCGGTCGAAGAGAAATGGCTCAGCAACGGATTGATGTTATAAACGCCGAATCTCTCCGCCACCATCGCCGGGAACTGCTTCATATCCATGCTCGGAACGCTGGGCTTCCGGCCCTGGTTGGCAGGAGTTTCAAAGTAGGCACGGAAGGGCCACGACGTGACGGCCAGCCGGTCATGCGGGCGCGTCGGAAACTCGAGATCGGGCTGAGGGCTCTGGTTCGTTGGTTGAGCCAAGCCCTCGATCGAAACGCAGCACGCGCTGGCGAGAGTCGCCACCTGCTTCAGGAAATCACGACGTGATGAAGGCAAAGCGGCCTCGAGTGAGCGTAGAGAGATGGAGTGCCAAACAATCCTATTTCAATCAATCATAAACATTTCACAGCAAACCGTACTTGCGACCCTTTGTCGAGTCCTGTGCAATTAGATTTTCGCTAACGATCATTAGTGGACGCCCTCTTCCATCACGGCGACGCCCCACGCGGGCAGAGCAATCGAGCCATTTTGGGGCACGGCTTCCCCGGTAAGCAGATCCTTTCCCTGGGGAAAAGCATAGGTCACCTGCGCCGGAGTAGCCGAATAGTTGAGCAGGTAGTGAACAAGGTGCCCATCGCTCAGCGTACCGCTGCGCACGATCGTCGGAAAGTGGAGTGCCTGCTGCTCTCCCCAAAGACCGGCGCGTCTCACGCATTCCTCGACAATCTTCTCCGTGAGTGCATCGCTTGGCATGAAGCCGACGTAGGTCACCTCGCCTTTGCCATAGTTGTTGCGGACCACAGCCGCGTACTTGCCCCAGACCGGATGGTGGTAGCGCGCGACTGTAATCGCCGTCGTCGGTGTCAGTAGCTCCATCCACCAGCGCGCAGTGTTGTCGGCAGCGCCGAACATGGTACGGATCACCTTCCAGGGAGACGCCGTCGGGGATGGTGAACTGGTTGTATTGGACGCCGGCGGCCTCCGCGATGAGACCGGGCTGTGTGCTGGAGCGCACCTTTACATGCTCGTCGGAGAAGCCGCTCTTGAAGGTATAGAGCAAATGACCTCCCGCCTTGGCGAAGGCGTTCAGGCGTTCGATCTCCGCGTCGGAAGCGGAGTACAGCGCCGGAACCAGGATGAGCTTGTAGGCGGAGAGATCAGTCGTCGAGGGATCGATGAAGTCCGCCTCGGCGTTCATGCGGTAGAGAGCGTCGTAGAAGGGACGAAGTACGTCGTTATAGCCGATGGTGGACGTCCATCCGAAGCGGAAAGCATTGAACCCCGTCAGAGCCTGGTTGCTGAAGTAGATGGCGATGCGATTGTGCTTGCGCATGTTCACCAGCTGCGGACCCAGCCGGGAAAGGTCTCTTCCGATGGAACCGGCTTCGTCGTAGGTGGGGTTGGGCTTAAAGTCCTGGCTGAGCAGGCCACGCCAATAGGTTTCTATGGCGTTCGCAGTGCTTCCCCAGTGCCAGTACTCAACCATATTGGCGCCGGACGCAAGATGGCTGAACGCCTGAAGCCGAAGTTGGCCGGGATAGGGCGTCCACTCAGGAAAGCCCTGGGCCTCCGTTTCCATGACCAGATAATTCTGGCCTCCGCGCATCGATCGCGCCAGGTCTCCACCGAAGGCGATCTCCGCGCCCGTAAGGTGATCTTGCGTGGGATGGTAGATGTCGATACCCGCTATGTCCATCGCACGCGCGGCTGCGAAGTGATCGACCGCAGGCTGGATGCCGTAGGAGTAGCCACGCCATTCGAGATCGAAGTTTTGCGTTACGAACTGATCTTTCCGTGCATGCTCGCGAACCAGGGCCGCTTGCCACGCAAGATACTCAGTGACCAAGCCTCGTTGAAACTCGGCGAAGGCCGAGGAGAGGCTGGCATTGATCGAGCCATTCACGGAAGGGAAGTCCGACCAGTCATTCACCCGATTGCTCCAGTAATCGAGGCCGAACTCCTTGTTCATGGCGGCGAGATCGGGGTAGCGCTGTTGCATCCACTTCACAAACGCCGCCTGGACATTGGGGCCGCTCGTCTCGTACGCCTTGGTCTCATTGTCCACCTGATAGCCGATGACGGAGGGATGATCCTTGACGTGGTCGACCAGCGCGACGATCACCTGCTGCGCAGCCTCGCGGAAAACCGGATTCGTAATATCCATGTTCTGACGGCGGCCGTATTCCGCAGGGCCCTTGGGAGTCACCACCAGAACCTCAGGATGCTCCCGTGCGAGCCAAGTGGGGATCGCATAGGTCGGCGTTCCCACGATGACCCAGATGCCGGCTTTGTCCATCGCGGTGAGTACCCGATCCACGTGGCTAAAGTCGAAGACGCCTGGCTTTGGCTCCAACGTACCCCAGGTAGACTCGGCAATCCGCACCACCGTGATCCCGGTCGCCTTCATCATGCGCACGTCTTCATCCAGACGGTCCGTGGGGGCGTACTCCTCGTAGTAGGCGGCGCCAAATAGTATCGTCTGCGGGCCCTTCGCAGACTGGCCGGCCGCTAGCGACGCGTTCGTCGTGGAGAAAGCGGCGAAAACGGCGATCGCAGTGAAGAAACGGTGGGCGTCCTTGGGATTCATCCGCACTGAACCTCCTCGATATAAGGCATCCCGCAATTATGCACGCAATCGGTCATCTATCGGCTGTTCCGCGAGTCTTAAGCGATAAATTGCATCATGACGAAAGGTTGCCAGCAAACCATTCAGGCCAGTCTTGAATCCAAAATTTTGGAGGGCGAGTATGAGCGTTCTAGAGCTGGTGGGAACTCGCGTGTGGATCAGGTGCGATCGGTTTCGCAGGATTTCCGGCGTCATCTCAAGCGTGCTGCAGCCGGTCAGCTGCGATGATTTTCAGTCTTCCATTGCCGAGAGTCTTTTCGATATCGCCCTACCTTCGGGGAAGGTAGTTCAATTACTCGGAGCGCAAATTTGCAAGGTCGATCATATGTCAGGTCGATATCTTTTGCTTTGACGAAGAGACCATTCCTTCAAGTCCTATTACTGAAACACAAAGGCGGAGCAGAACCCACCGAGTCCCGGTCACTAAACGACAAACGGCCCGAAGTATCGGGCCGTTGTCCAATAGAAAATCGTTTATTCGTTACGCTGCCGAAGCAGGAACAAATCCATCACAGCCGCTGATCGGCGTGACCTTCAGGTGTAGGGCAGCATGTTTCGGGTGCCCGCACTCGTCGACGATCTTGAGGTCCGCTTTATGGCTGCTCACAATGCTGACCAGAACAGCTGTCTTGTGCTGTTCCCCGAAGTGAGTACAAAGGCCGCACTGTCCACTCTGAACTGTTTCCATATCTCTACCTCCTATATCTGACTGCCTTCAGGAACCACAGTAGTATGGCTTTTGTTTTGTGTAAATTGCGACTCATTTAGGCCCACATATCTACGACCGATTCTGTCCTGAATCTTAAGCCACAGAAGATAGAAGGCTTAGAGAACTGCGCCCTGATCGTGTAAGAAGTGGAGCAGAGGCAAAAAAAGTCTGCGTAAGCGTTCGATCTGGAGCACTCGCATCACGCTACGATTCGCTAATTCTTAACCAGCTCCCTTGGAGCAGAGCTGTACCTGAACCTGGGTGATCGCGGACCCATGGTGGTCATTTCAACTTGGGGTCGATGGTTTGGAGTGCCGTCTTGATTGCAGCTATTCGCGCAGACGGGCTTCCCGGTTCAATGAAAAGGAGCTCAAAGCCGAAGTTCCGATAGGTCTCTTCATGGACGCGCTCGAAACGCAAAGCTTGCTCGAAGCTGATCCTGCGCGCCTCAGTCGGCACGATAGAGCCCAGGTTCCGTATAAAGAAGACTTGCGTTTGATAGATCGCCTCATGCTTGATGCGCTCCAGCTCGCGCGACAATTCGTTGGAAACAGGGTGCCCAAGGTAGAACGCCAGAGCAGCGGTGCAGACCGCTGATCGATCGTGGAACTGAACCTCATCCGGTTGCCGCGACTCTCGAATCTGTCGCTGCCTTTGCAACTTTAAGACTGAATCGATAAACGAGGGATGGGTCCATGGTTCGGTGATCCCTTGTGCTTGTGCCAGTGCGATGAGGTCAGTAGCGGCCTCTTCTACTACGCTGAAGCCGTCGATCTCCAATTGACGGATGAGCGCGGTCTTCCCCGAGCCGGGTGTCCCGGTCAGTACGAATCTTTTCATTGAAGCCCTATCGGATTTGCCGCGGTAGCCAGCTATCTCTTAGCAGGATAACGGGAATCATCTAGGTTCACTGCGCTCCGCTGCATTTTCGTTTCCAAGATCGTTAGATCGCCGTAACTACGCGACCGGAAGTAACAACAAAATTCACCTAACACCGCCCCAAAATACTCGCTCACCCGGCAAAAAAGTCCTACTCAAGTCCTTTGAAATAAGCTGTTTACAAACTTATGTAATGCCTCTTGGGTGTGATTGCAGTATTCCCCGCCTGTGCGCGAAGGTAGCACGAAAGTAGAAACAACTATTTCCGCTGGCGGAGCAACGTGTCTCAACGACGCGAACGGCCGCTTGCGCCCTGTGGCCGTTTTCCCCAGGCCTCGATGCTTCGAAATTCCGGATGTTGACGAGGCAGTGTATGCGCTTCCCCCGTGTTCCGCGCGTGTGTGTTGAGTTAGTAAGTGCTTTGTTCATTCTCTTAGTAGGATGCGCTAACTCCTCCCTCATCGACCAATCTGAATTTCCTAACGGTCAAAGCCTCGCCTGCAACAGTAAGTGTGGGTGGCGCAGTAACCCTGCAGGCCATCGCGCATCTGAGCGATGGCTCAACCCAAGATGTAACTTCAGGAACGCAATGGACGCTGTCCAATCCCTCGTTAGCCACGTTGGGGAATGGTGTACTTAGCAGCAAGGCGCCTGGCACCCTGACTGTGCAGGCAGCGTATGTCATGGTTGCGGCGGCTGGCCAATCCTCATCGGCTGGAGGCTCCGCACCGCAGACTTTGGGTTCGTCGGCACAGGTCACCATCACGCCGGCGGGAGCTACCACGACCGCTCCTGCCGTCACGTGGAGTACGCCGGCGCCCATCCAGTACGGCACAGCACTGAGCAGTGCTGAATTAGACGCTAAGGCCAACGTGCCGGGCAGCTTTACCTACACGCCGGCCGCCGGGACGGTGCTCAAAGCCGGAACCCAGACGCTCACCGCGGTCTTCACGCCAAACGACACCAAAATCTATTCTGCAGCGACAGCCACCGTGCAGCTCAACGTCCACCCAGCGAGCCCGGTGATTACCTGGGGTCCGCTGGCAGCCATTCAACAGGGAAGTGCCATCACTGCAGCGCAGCTGGATGCCACGGCGAACGTGCCCGGCACCTTCTTCTACAGTCCGTCCATGGGCACCGTTCCTCCGGTGGGCATACAACCGCTGACGGCCACGTTTACACCCTCCGACAAGACCGACTATATGGCTGCCACGGCGCACAACTCACTCACCGTGGATGCGGCTGGCACCGGCAATGGCTCTGCACTGATCAGCTGGGGCACGCCCGCGCCCATCTCCTATGGCACAGCGTTGAGCGGCACGCAGCTAAACGCCAAGGCCAGCGTGGCCGGAACCTTCACTTACACGCCGGCTGCCGGCGCCGTGCTCAAAGCAGGAACGCAGACCCTCACCGCAGTCTTCACGCCAACCGACACAAAAGCCTATTCTGCAGCGAAAGCTACCGTGCTGCTCACCGTGACGAAGGCCACTCCCGTGATCACCTGGCCTCCGCTCGCGGCTATTCAGCAGGGAACTGCCATTAGTGCGGCACAGCTGGATGCCAAGGCGAACGTGCCCGGCGCCTTCTCCTACAGTCCAGCCGCTGGCACCGTTCCGCTGCTGGGCACACTACCGCTGACGGCCACCTTTGCTCCAACCGACGCCACCGACTATATGCCTGCAACCGCTCACAATACTCTCACCGTGAATGCGTCGAAGACGGGCAAAAGCGCTCCCCTTATCACGTGGCACCCGTCCGCGGCCATCTCCTATGGCACAGCATTGAGCGGCACGCAGCTGAACGCAACTGCCAATGTTGCCGGAACCTTCACCTACACGCCGGCTGCCGGCACAGTGCTCAAAGCAGGAACCCAGCCGCTTACCGCACTCTTCACGCCAACCGACACAACGACCTATTCCGCAGAGACAGCCACCGTGCAGCTTACAGTGAATCAGGTCGCCCCGGTGGTTACCTGGGCTCCGCTGGCCGCCGTCACCCAGGGGACAGCCCTAAGCTCAGCACAGTTGGATGCAACCGCCAACGTGCCCGGCGCGTTCTCCTACAGCCCTGGCGCGGGCACGGTTCCTGCAGCAGGCACTTTGCAACTGACAGCCGCCTTTATTCCGACCGACATTACCGACTACGCGTCTGCTAAGGCGCAAAACACGCTCGTCGTCAATGCAATCAGCAATCCGAATCCGCCCACGACGACTACGAAAGGGACTCCCTGCCCCATACCGTCGGGCGCAAGCCAGGCAACGATACAGTCAACCCTCAATTCCTGTGGAAGTGGAAACACGGCGGTCTTCGCTGCAGGCACTTACAATATCGCCACCACGTTAAAGTGGCCTTGCGGTGTGTCGATCGCCGGACCTACTCCTGTCGGGGTCACGATACCCAGCGGGTCCGGATCCATGACTGTCTATCCCGGGCCCTACACGGCTACGCTGAATTGGACCGGGGGCGGGGGAAATTGGGTCGTTAGCTATCCCAGTGGATGCACTGCATCCGGAGTGACCTTCCAATTCATGAACGTGAATGGCAACCAACCCAGCGCAGGTGGTGGAGGTTCCATCTATCTAGGTAGCGGGGGCGGAACAGGCCCTGCGATTCAGTTCAATTATTTTCATGGCGTTCAGTCGGATGCGAACGCAGATTGCTGCGCCGACGGACTGATCTATGTTGATGGAACCGGCACAGCGGCGGGGCACAGTATTTGGACCAATCTAACCATTAATTGGAATACCTTTGGCGCGACTGGCGACTGCTCCACGCTCATGAACACTTTTTCTTATAACGGCGTCAACTACAACAATTACGGTGGCTATTGCGACGCGGTCGATCTGCACTCCAGCACCACGAACCTTACCATGGAGTACAACAAAACCGTCTATCTTGAGCAAGGTTTCAAGTTTCAAGAGCCGGGGCCGAATGGAGGGCAAACGGGTAATCCAGCGGACAACCAGTACCTCCAAATCAACACCAACGTGAACTACAACGACTTCGCGGGTATTCACCGCATCACCATCGAAGCGCAGGACACCCCTGACACGACCGAGAACTTCAATTACAACGACTGGCATGACCCGGTCGACCCCGGTTATGGATCTTGGCTGTTCTCTCTCCCGCAATACGACGGAACAGGAACCAGCTACACCAATCTCAATACCAACACCAGCTACAACGTGTTTGTGTCGAATGTCGCCCCAGGCCCGGGGGGACAATACATCCCGGGGGTCGAGTTCTGGAGTACGGGGCAGGCCAACTACAATCTTTTCCAAGGAAATCTATCCTGCGGTGTTCAATACGGATATGGAAATACTCCTTGGGAAATTGACTACAACACCTATGAGGGTAGTGGCAAAGCCGTTTGCAATGAAGAGAATCAAACGACCAATCCGAACCCCTCACAGACCGGCGACACCTCCAGCGGCACGGTAGCAGCCGTAACCTCGGTCGCACCGATAATCTCCCCCGCGAGCGGGTCGTTCAGTGGAAGTCAGGTTGTGACCTTTACGAATCCAGGCACGAACCGCGACGCCAATACGGGGATTTGGTACACGACCGATGGATCGAGTCCAGTTCCCGGTGCCGGCACAGCACAATTCATATTGGGCGGGGGCACGATCACAGTAACAGGCACAACTACGATTAAAGCCGTCGGTATGTGGGGGCAGTACAACCAACCTCGGTCCTATCCCACGAACTATGGCTACGTGCCTAGCGCGATTGTCACCGCAAGCTATACCGCCGCGGCGGCAGCGGCCAACAAGCCTGCTGCGAACGTTCGCTCTGCTGTAAGCGGGGTCGATACCGTCGCACCTGCAGAAGCAGCAGGCAATGCAGGCGCTGCTGGAGCAGATTTGACCTCGGTAGCCGTCGTTCCTGAGCAAGCCGCGGTCGCCATTGGCAGCACCACCCAGTTGAAGGCCATAGCGACCTTCAGCGATGGTTCCACCAGGGACGTGACCACAAACTTCGCCTGGGCGTCGTCGGACACACGCACCATCACCGCAACCTCTTCCGGCTTGCTTTCAGCGCTGGCGACCGGAAAGGTAACCATCACTGGAATCTATCAGGGGCACCAGGCCTCGGTGCCCGCGGTCAGCACCATCGGCCAGGTGGACTGGAGCAGTCCAATCGTCATCACAGAGGCCGGCACCTACTCTGGAAACTGGCGCAGCACAGACAGCAAGACGGCGGCAGTCACGGTAGCGACCACCGCTCCGGTGGTCATCGAGAGTTCGCACATCAGCAGTGTTGCGGGCTTGATCAAGACCAGCGTTGCAGGGGCCGACGTAACCGTCCGCAACACTGTTGCTCTGGCGCTGAACCCGGTGGTGAAGGGCGGATCGAATGGCGTCTTTCTCGACGCCTCTTCCCCGGCGCGGCTCGATGTCGAGAACAATTACGTTGAGAATGCGGGCGGCGGGGTGTTGGTGCACGGTTATTCCGGCAATCGGGATGGACAACAGACCATCGTGATCCGCGCCAACCGGGCACGCAACCTGAATGGCCTGCTGAGCGACGGCAACGGTGGTTATTTGCCTGGAGTAGGCTCGAACCGAAGCGTCTCGCGTTTCATCGAGCTGGATAAGGTGCAATCCGTGCCCGGCATCGACGTGGGATGGAATGAAGTCATCAACTATCCCGGCCGCAGCCTGGTTGCCGATAACATTGATGTCAAGCGCTCCAGTGGAACGCCCAACCAACCACTCGAAATCCACGACACCTACATTCAGGGTGCCTATCCCTATACCGCTGCACAAGCTGACTATCAAGGCGGCGGAATCAAGACCGAGGGCAACCCCGACGACAGCGCGCAAGATGCCCCTGCCTTCAACAACATCCACGACAACCAGGTGGTCGGCACCGTGAACTATGGCATCGCGTTCACCGCCGGGCACGACAACATAGCGGCTAACAACCGTGTCATCTCCAGCGGACGGCTGGCCGATGGGACCAGGATCGCTGCGCAACACGTAGGCCTCGCTAACGGCGATGTCAACGGCGCCGGCGGAAACACATACAACAACACCATGCACGACAACCTCATTGGCTGGATGTGCTGGAACTCCTCTTGCTCCCAGTCGGGCTATCGAAAGGACGAATCCTTCCCTGCATCGCCTGAAGATTATTCCACCAATTCCGTCCTTCCCGCTCAGCCCATCACGCCTGAGATGGAGAACAACGAATACGAAATCTGGCTGAACAAGACGGCCACCGCCGGTATCGCGGTGGGCCCAGCATTCTAGCAGGCGGCGGAAACACTTATGTTTTGTGCCAGGGCTCCGACTCTACTGGCTGCGGAAAAACCCCGCGTCATTTGTTATGCGGGCTACAGCTTAATCCGTGCCAATCGGTGCCCGGAGCTGTTCAAATTAGCGGACGAATCAGGCTTGGTGTGCAGGTTATCGGTTGATGGTATGGAAGCGCGTGGGCTTCAAAGGGAATCGGTTCGGCTGTCGGCATGCGTGGGGGTCCAAGTTCACCCAGGACTGACATCCTGGGCCTTCTCAGTCGTCCACTTCGACAGGGCTGTGGCAGTGCTTCCGTCCATCCCCCTCGACCAATACCAAGGTGGGCCGCCGCCCCTAGATTTGTCATCCCGACCGGAGCGTAGCGCAGCGGAGGGACCTGCGGTTCCACCTTCGGCAGAAGCGAATGTGCCGTGGGCGAATCACCTCCAGGTTCCGTTTTACATCAAGGCAAACCGCTGGTCCCTCCGCTGCGCTCCCCGGATTCTCCTGTCGGATTTGGTGGCGTCAGCGAACTTCATGCGGCTTTCCTTAAAGAAAGCCGCATACGTGGCCGTTGGCGGGTGCAGCGTGTAGGAAATCCGCAGTAACGCTCCCACGGCGCGCCGGGGCAGGCGGGATGACAAGATTGAGGGCGATGGTTCACCTGGACATGAGTGGTAGGGTAGGATGCTGTGGCAGAAGGAATGACGCAAACTCATCGAGTCGCGACCCTGATTCCCTTGGCAGTTAGCGCATGCGCCGTCCTATGTACCATCTTTATCCACGCGCTGGCCGTGGGCGCAACAGTAAACTTCGTCCGCCATGAGAGAAGGCTGGGTCGCGCGGGCGCAGGCTTCTGGATCGATCTTGCCATCGTTGTGTTGACAATATCGTTCGCGTTCGTGGCGCACCTGATTGAGATCGCCTTGTGGGCCGTGTTGTTCGTAATTTGCGGAGAATTTCAAGAATTTGGATTTGCCTACTACTACTCAGCAGTCAACTACACGACCTGGGTTACGGTGATGTGATTATGACCCCGTCGTGGAAATTGCTAGGACCGCTGGAAGCAGCAGACGGAGCGCTCATGTTCGGGGCTTCGACCGCAATGATTTTTGCTGTCATTGTGCGATTGGTTCAAACCAAGTTTGAGGATCTCAGGAACTGAGTGCTGTGCTAATGGGGTTCTGCCAGGCATTCTCACGCAGACACGTTAGCCCCGCTTATTCTCATTGAGAATACACCGGGCTTCCACCAGCTCTCGCTAACGATCGAGCAATATCCAGGTTGGCGCATGGTCGCTGGCGTTTGCCTGTCCACGCGCCCATCGGTCTACACCACCGTCCACGAGCCGCTCCGCCAGCGTCGGCGAGAGCAGAAAGTGATCGAGGCGCATGCCTTTGTCCTTCGGCCACCGTTCAAATTTGTAATCCCAGAAAGTCCAGAGCGGCCCATCCGGATGTAGGCTCCGCATGGCGTCGGTCCAGCCTTGAGCCAGCAAACGCGCGAAGGCCTGCCTGCTTTCGGGTTGGATCAATGCGTTGTTATCTAACGATCGAGTCGGATAAATATCCTGCGGGGTTGGCACGACGTTATAGTCACCGGCCAATACCACGGGGACGCCGCTTGCCATCAGTTCGGCGGCATGGGCAATTAGGCGCTCAAACCACGCCAACTTGTAGTCGAATTTCGGTCCAGGATGGGGATTCCCGTTAGGGAGGTAGATGGAAGTGATCAGAACGCCCTGAACAGCCGCTTCGATGTAGCGGGCTTGGTGATCTGCGGGATTTCCCGGCAAGCTTACGCGGGTTAACACGGGGGCGTGGTCTCGCGCGAGAATGGCTACGCCGTTCCAGAACCGCTCTCCTTGCCAAACTGCTTCGTACCCGGCGGCTCGAAGGGCATTCGCGGGAAACTCACCCTGCTGCGCCTTGAGCTCTTGGAGACTAACCACGTCCGGCTCAGCTCTGGCTAACCAGGCCAGGAGGTTATCAAGCCGCTTATTGATGTTGTTGATGTTGAACGTGGCGATCCTCACCCGAGTCCCTCACTGTCTCTGTACTTCTGGGATACGAGTGATACTAATCAAATGATGATGCGCAGGTCTGCAATATTCGATCTCGACGGTACGCTCACTGACTCGAAACCCGGCATTCTCGGATGCCTTACGAAGACCCTCAAAGCCCATGGCATCGCCTGGACCGGATCTCTTGACTGGTTCATCGGCCCTCCCGCCGACTATTCCATGCGCCGCCTCATGCCGGATGCCGACGAGTCTCGCCGTGTAGCTCTCCTGCACGACTACCGGCTGTGTTACGACGCCACCGGCTGGGCGGAGAACTCCGTCTATCCCGGCGTCCATGCGGTGTTGCAGAGTCTCCAGGCCTCGGGCTGGCAACTCTTCGTCTGCACCTCCAAGCGTGAAGATTTTACCGCGCGGATCCTCGAAAAATTCGATCTGAGCCGCTACTTCCTTGGTGTGTATGCGGACACGGCCGGATCGCTCCATCACTCCAAGACGGCCCTGCTCCGTCGTCTACTCGAAGAGCAGTCCCTCGATCCCGCTAGTACGGTCATGGTCGGTGACCGCAACTTCGATATCGAAGCCGCCCGCGCGAACGGCGTAACGTCGATCGCTGTCACCTACGGCTACGGCACGTCTGAGGAGCTTGAATCGGCTCGCCCAGGCCACACCTGCAATGCGGTCGAAGATCTCCTCCCGATCCTCTCTGCTCTCGGCCCGGTCCCCGGCCAAACAAAACCAGGGCTTCGATAATGGATGATCAGAGCGGTCTCAGTCTCTTCTTTGGTGCTCATATGCGAATCATCGCGATCCTATCGGTTCTAGCGATCGGCCTATCAGGTCAGCCGGCGAGGACCGCCCCGGAGAAGGCGAACGAGCTTGAACGACGGGTCCAATCCGCCGCCAAGGCTGGTGACCAGCGCTCACGGATTGAAGCTGATCTAGAACTGTTCCACTTGTTGAACGGTTCTCCCGCCGTGATCGAGGCGCTCGCGCGCGCATATGTGGCTTCTGGGGACGCGCAGCAGGCCCTGGCGGCTCTAAACCGCCTCGCAGACCTTGGCCAGGCAGACGACGATCTGCTCGGGGGAAGCGGCCACAGCTTTTCCAGCATCCAGAACATGCCGGAGTACAAACAAGTGATCGCGCGATTCAGAGCAAACGAGGTGCCGGTTTCTCGCTCGAACGTCGCGTTCGTCGTGTCGGATGCAGGCCTGCTTCCCGAAGACATCGACTACGATCGATCCTCGCGCTCCTTCCTGATTACGAGCATTCGAGAACAAAAGATTGTTCGTGTCCGCGCTGATGGATCTACTGCAAACTTCGCGCTTTCTCCGGATGCCTGGCCCATGGCCGCCATCAAGATCGACAACTCGCGAAACCGCGTATGGGCGACAGAGGTGGCGTTCGATGGCTTTGCTGTGGCGCCCGCATCTGCCTGGGGTCACTCCGCGGTGCTTTGCTTCGATCTTCACACGGGCAAGCTTCTTCAACGTGTTGCTGGACCGTTACATTCTTCGTTGGGGGACATGGTGCTGACGCGCGCCGGCGAGCCGATCGTCAGTGATGGAGAGAGTGGCATTCTCTATCGAGTGTCGAATGGCCGGATGCTCGAGATCAACAGGAGGGAGTTCATATCTCCACAGACAGCCGCACGAATCCCTTCCGGTGAACAGCTCTTTGTTCCAGACTACGTCCGAGGAATTGGCCGATTCGATCTGAAGACAGGGCAAGTGTCATGGTTGAACCGGGATGACGTGGACAAAGTTGCCGCCAACGGTATCGACGGCCTGTATCTCTACGACCACTCCCTGATCGCGACCCAGAACGGCAGCTCTCCGGAGCGCGTCGTTCTCTTCGCGCTCGATCCAACATTGACTCATATCCTTTCGGCGAAGGTGATTGAACAGTCCGAGTCGCCTGGTTGCGATCCGACCCATGGCGTTATCGTCGGTAAGAACTTCTACTACCTCGCTAACTCCGGTTGGGCAAAGTTGGATGAACATGGGAGAGTGAGGGACGGCATGAAGCTCACCAAGGCGGTTGTCATGAGCTACAGGCTTCCATGATTGAAACGCTTGTCCATACTCAACTCAGATAGAGATCGATGAGCATTTGTTGCCCCGGTTCTAGCTTGACAGCTTCTTGAATCTGTTCTTCGGAGGCACGTAGCGCGTAGCGAAGTTGAGATGTGTAGACTTTGATGTCCCGCATTTGCCAACGCGGGATGGGACCACCTAATCGCGTTATTTGCACTCGATCTACCACGGTGTTGGCCTCCCTCAGTCGCCGAATCCAAATGGCCCTCGGGAGCGCCATTTCGTAAGACAAGCCCTGGCGTTATGGTCGCTCGATTTCTGGTGTTTTTACTGCCTCTTCCTTCGAATCCGAAGGCGGTAGTGTGATTAGATTTCCATCACGAAGAATCACGCGTGCAGCTTCCCCTGGTTGGGATTCACCGTGACGAGGCACGTCGCCAGTTCTGGTTGAGAGGTGCTTCTTCAAGTCGGACCTTTGGAGGAAACTCATATGGTTCTCCAGCAAATCTGTTGTCTGTGAGGAGCGCCCATCTGAAGCCAAAGGAGTAAACAGCTCGAGGCGAGGAGGGAATCCGGGCTACTTATGAATCATACGCTTCGCGAGTCTCCAGGCGGCAAAAGGCCTGTCTTATGCGGTCGATTTTGGATATTCGGTTTCCCATTGGCGAATCAGGTGCAACACAGCTTCTTTTTGAGTCTGAGCGAAGATCTTCAACTCGAATTTTCCGGCCGTTACTGTGTAGCCAATCCAGTCACTTGGACGCTCTGAAGGCCAGATCTTTACATGCCAACTCGCAGTGTCGATGTACCGCCAGCCGGTCACCTCATACCCGACAAAGCTGCCCCTACCGGTCTCCTTTTTTAAGCCTGCCAACTCTTCCACCGTCTTTCCTAGGTCCAGGTTCACTTTCGGTTGGATCACTTTGTCGTGCTGCACTCATAGCAGTACCAACGCCAAAGATCTTTGCTCCCTTGCGCGGTATTCTTTGGTCGTGTAATTGCCATGTAAGAGTGAGGGTGTCGTTTTACGGGACAGGCTTTCATGCAGCGATCTTCCGGGTCGATTCTTGCTGGCGCCGGTGACACCCCTGGAAGCACGCTGAAGTACCCATGTGGTTTTCCGTAGTAGCGGCTACAGCTTGGCGACGCACATTTGAAAATGATCGTTGGCGAGAAGGACGATTCCTCGGGCCTCATTTTGGAATGATGGCGATCACACAAGGGAATCTCGTTTTCGCTCATGTACCCAGTATGCGCCCTTTTGAGGGTACGTGAAGCCAATGGTGAGGTGGAACGACTACACTGCGACCCTTCGAGGTACATAGATGAGTTTATGCCTAGCCAGCGACACGCAAAAGGAAAAACGCAATCTTAATGGACCTCAACTTTCTTAAGCAGGCAATCGAATCGCGTTGAAAGTAGCTTGGCTCCGGAAAAACCTGGCGTATCCAGTGCGGGGAGCTGGCGGGGGCACCCAGGTCTCAAAATCGAGACCCGGGCTCCCGGATTGTGTTACTACCTCAGGAACTAACTAACTCCCGGCGTGGGTGGGCTTTCCCCCGCGGGAGGCGGTGGCGGGGATCGATTTTGCCGCGCCGGCTGTGGCTGCCGCGAAAATCTGCGACAGCTGGTTTCCGTTAGGCGAGCCAAGGCCGGTGCAGGGGTCCCAGCCTGGTCCCGCCGAATAACTGCCGTTGTTGCCCTGGGTGATATCGTTGAAGCCGTTCTCGGCGTTCTGGTAGAGCGCGAGATTAGCGAAGCCGATATTGCTGCCGCTTTGCTGGTTGAGCAGGGCTATGAGCGCGGCCCAGAGCGGAGCGACTGCACTGGTTCCACCGACAACCGCAGACTGCCCACCGTAAAAAACGTTGTAACCGGTTTCGGGTGAAGCATCGCCGGCCACGTCGGGTACTCCACGCCCGCCGCTGCTGGTTGGGGGCTTGGGGACGTTGGCCTTCATCTGCCAGGGTGGAATGGGGAAGACGCTGCTGACCCCGCCGCCACTCGCTCCGCCCTGCGGCTGATCGTTCCAGACGACTTCTTGCTGGATTGCGCTGTTTGCCGTGATCAGCTCCGTACCACCGCAGCCGAGCACATGTGGGCTGGAGGCAGGAAAGTCGACATTGTTGCCGCTGCCGCCGTCACTGGAGCCGTTGTCTCCGGAGGCAACCGTGATGGTGATGCCCAGCGCGACTGCGGATTGGCAGGCTTCATCGAAGGCGGTCATGGATTGCGCCGTCCAGTTCGACTCCGCGCTGCCCCAGCTGATGGAGATGACCGACGGCGGCCCAGTGGCAGTATCGTGAATAGCCGTGGTCAGCGCATCGAGAAAACCTTGCGAGGTATTGGGGGCGAAGTAGACGGCTATATTCGCTCCGGGGGCGATGGAGCCGGCAACTTCGATGTCGAGTGCGACCTCACCGTCGGCGTTAGGGTCGGTGGGCGAGTTGGTGGCGCCGTCGACTGAGACCGCGGTGACTCGCGGCTCGGCGATGCCGAGCGAGGCAAAGTAGCTGGACAAATCGCTGGCGTTATAGCCGCCGCCGAGCTCGAGAATGCCGATTGTCTGGCCTGCGCCATTGGGTCCCATCGGGAAGTTGTAGAGTTGAGCGACCTGGGGCGGGTTGAAGGACGCCGTCTGGGAAGGATGCCTCTTACCTTTTCTTTGCTTGTCTAGCAGCCGAAAGTGCGGCATGGCAATGGGATGGTTATCGAGGCCGAGCACCGCCTCAACGGGTTCGGCATACTGCTGGAGCATGGAGATGGTCCCGGCGTAGCTATGAAATTTCTTTCCTTCTTTTTCGTAGTCGTTGAGGGTCACACCAAAGGCGGCCTCCATCTTACTCGCTGGGCCGCGCATGACCATGGTGCGCCGCGCCAGGCTGGATGCGCCTTCGTCTACGGTGAGGCCATGTTTGTGGGCGAAGTCGCGGAGGTGGTCGAAACTAGCCGGATCGGCGCCGTACTTCTCTGAAAATTCCTGCTGGCTGATGTGGCGGCCAATCATTGTTTCGAGGTCCAGAGGGTTCTTGCGTTTCACAATCACCGAAACGCTGATGTTGCGTTGAGCGTCGGTCTTGCCCGCGACCGTTGCGCCTGGGTGTGTCTTGCGTTCACTCTTGGGAAAGGAAACCCGGGATAGGTTGTGTTGTGGATTATGCGTTGACATAGACACCTCGACTACTTTGGGGGTTGGTGGTTTCTAAGGTCATCGACCGGATAGGGAGTCAGGCGGTCCCAGCGTTTCATTAAGTACGAACTGCATCGTCCAATTCCGGCCGCCGCAAGGTACCTGCTGAAATTTCCCAGAAGTATAGGATATTTCCTGGTTGTTTTGGGGTGTGAATTCTTGTCCGCTTGCCATCAAGCACTACAAGAGTTGCAATCGTTCGGCGGCGTGTGCCTCTAGGTCGAATCGCTGCATCTACATAGCCATACACGGCGGCAATGCAGGGGTTAGCGAACTTTTTTCGGATATTGGCGGAAGGGTAGAAATAAGTATCAATGGTCGACGCATTTTTCGCTTCGAAGTCTGCCCTGAGCAACTTCCGTTGATCGATGGCCCGCATGCCACCCCCGCGAATTCTGAAATTGATTTCAGAATTTATCGTGGGCGTCACTTAGACGATGAAGTATTTGTAAGCGCGCGTGCAGTTTTTACCAACCAGTCGAGAACGTTCCCTAGACCTCGCCGCGAAACGTGCTGCCGAGTTCGTCGCCCAGACCAAAGTAGTGCCGGAAGTTCTAGATCAACGGTTGCCACTGCAGGATCGACGTAATCAGCAGGCCCAGGGTCATCGTCCACCCCAACGCCCAGAAGGAAGAAATCGGCGCCAGGTTCGGTCCTCGTTGATCTAGCTGATTCGACGCCCCTTCGACAAGCTCAGGGCAGGCTCTTCGGGACTGGTCCCGGGATGCCTCTTCTTATAGTCGGCAGATGAGCAACTCGCGTTCATAGATCATCTCCGGCGGCAAGTGATCATGGAGCGCGATGAAAAGCCCTTCATGCTCGATGACCTCGGATTTCCAATTGAGGCGGTCCACTGCCTGGAGCTCATCGAACTTCTCGGGGGAAAACTGAAGCCCGCTCCACGAAATGCTTTCATGGTCGGGAATCCAGCCGATCGGCGTTTCCTTGCCTTGCGCCCTTCCTCGTACGCGATCCACGATCCACTTCAAGATACGCATGTTTTCGCTGAAGCCCGGCCATAGAAACTTGCCCTCAGCATCCTTCCTGAACCAGTTGACGTGGAAGATCCGTGGAGTAACGCTCAACGTGCGTTGCATTTTAATCCAGTGCCGGAAATAGTCGCCCATGTGATAGCCGCAAAAGGGAAGCATGGCCATTGGATCACGGCGTATCTTTCCGATAGCGCCCGCTGCCGCAGCTGTCGTTTCCGAACCCATGGTGGCGCCTGCATAGACACCGGCGCTCCAGTTAAATGCCTGATAAACCAAAGGCATGAGCGTGGAGCGCCGGCCTCCAAATACAATGGCGCTGATGGGAACACCATCCGGTGACTCCCAAGCTTCGTCTATCGATGGGCACTGACTGGCAGGAGCGGTGAATCTTCCGTTAGGGTGCGATGCAGGTCTTCCCGTCTGCTTTGCAATCTCGGGAGTCCACCGTTGGCCACGCCAGTCCAGGCACTCTTTAGGCGGAGTGTCGGTCATGCCCTCCCACCAGACTCCTCCGTCGGGAGTGAACGCGACGTTGGTAAAGATCGTATTCTTGCGCAGCGTTGCCATTGCATTCGGGTTCGTTTTTGCGGATGTTCCAGGGGCCACTCCGAAAAACCCGGATTCGGGATTGATAGCCCGCAGCTGTCCGGTGGGGTCGGGCTTGATCCACGCAATATCATCCCCGACGGTCGATACCTTCCATCCCTCCAGCCCCTTGGGAGGGACCATCATGGCAAGATTCGTCTTGCCGCAGGCCGAGGGAAAAGCGGCAGCGACATAGGTCTTCTCGCCTTCCGGGCTTTCCAAGCCCACAATGAGCATGTGCTCGGCCATCCAGCCTTCATCGCGAGCAATGTTCGAGGCGATACGCAGAGCGAAACACTTTTTCCCGAGAAGGGCGTTCCCTCCGTATCCAGAACCGTAACTCCAGATTTCCCGGCTCTCTGGAAAATGCACAATGTACTTTTCACTGTTGCAAGGCCAAGGCACATCCGCCTGGCCCTCAGCCAACGGAGCACCAACACTGTGCATGCAAGGCACGACTCGCTGTAAGCCTTTATCGATCTCGGCGAAAACGGCCTGCCCGATGCGAGTCATAATGCGCATGCTGACCACGACATAGGGAGAGTCAGTGAGTTGAATACCGAGCTGCGCCATGGGAGATCCAATCGGCCCCATGCTGAACGGCAGGACATACATAGTACGCCCGCGCATGCAGCCGCGGAAGATTTGCTTCAGCTTGCGCCGCATGACGAAAGGATCTTGCCAATTATTGGTCGGGCCGGCGTTGTCCTTAGAAAGAGAGCAAATGAAAGTCTGTTCTTCGACGCGAGCGACGTCGCCGGGATCAGTCCGTGCATAGAAACATCCCGGCCAGAGATCCGGATTTAGTTTCACGAATGTTCCGGTGTTCTCGAGTTGCCGGCAAAGCGAGTCATATTCGCCCTGTGATCCATCCACCCAATGAATCTTCTCCGGTTGGGCGAGGTCCGCCATCTTCTCCACCCAGCGAATCAAGTGCTTATTGGTCGTCAGTGGCGAGTGGATTGCGGTTGCCATAGGATCTTTCCTCCGGGAAAGGGAATCACTGGTTAGCATTTTATCTTGAGCGCGTGCTGCAGAATTCGACTAGTGGTGGTTCTCTCCACCCACATCCACCCATGCTAAGCTGAGCCGCCGCCAGGGGCGAGCGGTCGAAATGGTGGCACGGCGCACCGGCGAAGGTGGACGGGAATCAGCTGCGTACGTATTTATTGAACCAGTCGACCGTCCTCTGCCAGGCTAGATCGGCTGCGGCTTTGTTGTAGCGTTCCGGCGTCGCATCGCAATTGAAGCCATGAACGGCGCCAGGGTAAATGTAGCCTTCGTGCGGAACATTTGCCGCCTTCAGGGCCTGGTCATACGCCGGCCACGTTGATGCCAGCCGCGTGTCCAGTTCACCATGGTGAACTAGAATGGCCGCCTTGATTTTCGGGACGTCCTCTGTGGCAGGAGGACCGCCATAGAATGGCGCCGCCGCCCCCAGATCGCCACCCAGACGGACCGCCAGCATATTGGCGACGCCGCCTCCATAACAGAAACCGGTGGCGCCGATCTTTCCTGTGCAGTCGGAGCGTGCTTTTAGCCACAGCGCCGCGGCCACCATGTCCTCACCCATTTTGTTGTGGTCGATCTTGGCGAACATCTGGCCGCCTTTGTAGTCGTCGCCAGGGTAGCCGCCCAAAGAAGTGAGTCCGTCCGGCGCAAACGCCATGAAATTGGCGAGAGCCATCCGCCGCGCGATGTCCTCAATATGAGGATTAAGACCGCGATTCTCGTGGACGACGAGAATACCAGGCAATTTCGTCACCGTCTCAGACCGCGTATCGGCGCTGATAGGGCGCACGAGATATCCTTTGATGCTTCCGTTGCCCTGAGGGGAGGGGACGGTCTCGTATGTGGCCTTAATCCGGTCATCGGTCCGGGACACCTGCTGTCCCCGAGCGTAATCCGGCATTAACGCCTCGACGATCGTCGCCACCGCCAGACCGCCGATCGCAAATCGCTGCACTCCGTCTAAAAAAGCTCGGCGAGAAATCTCACCGTGAATAAAGAGGTTGTAGAGTTCTACGGCTTCGCTTGGCAGTTTGGGATTCGTAGGTTCCATGAGTGAACTCCTTGCGGGAGAATATCACTTCTCCCAGGAAAACCTGGCGAAGAGTCCAAGGCTATCGTAGGCCGGCGTCTTCACTGTTTCGTGTCGAGCGGCTTGCCCGATTTCTCAAAGAACTCCTGTTGCAGCTGCGGCGCGACGGTATCTGCTTTCACAAAGGCGATAGCCTTCGCAATCCCATCCGCTCTCATGTCTCGCAGGGCCGCGCCCCTTGCAGCTGTCGCACCTGCTGCGTCGCCGGCGTAGTGATTCGGATAGCTGGCATACCACCAGATGCCCGTGCTTAGTCCCGGAGGCAGAGCCAATCGCTTTTGATCTGCTCCGGATTCTTCTCCCGCTCTCTCCGGATGCGCCAGGCCGGGTGCGTTGGCCATAATGCCCGCGATCTCTTCTTCCCCCGCATGCCCATCGACACCCGGTTTCGACGGCGCCGCAGCCGCAGGCATGGACTCGTTGCTGCGCGGCCCCATCCCGCCGTAGATGTAGACCACGTAATCTTTCTTCGAGTCCAACTGCAACTGGATAAAGTACTGCAGCAGTGCGGTGTTGCCGCCATGGCCATTCACGATCAGCACTTTGTGGCAGCCATTGCGCGCCATTTCATCGGTGGTTGCTTGCAACAGTGCGAGTTGGAGATCGGAACGGTAGGCAACAGTTCCCGGCTGGTGGCGCGCTTCGGCAATCTGGCCAAAATAATACTCTGGAAAGACAATGGCATATTGCTGTTTGACGGCCTGCAGCGTCGCGCCGCGCACATTGATTAGATCTGTTCCCAACGGGCCTGAAGGGCCGTGCTTCTCGATAATCCCAAAAGGCAGAAGGCAAACACTGTTCGACGATTGCAATGCCTTCACAAAATCTTCAGCGGTTAATTCCTCCCATTTGGGAGATAACTGCTGCGCCCAGCTTATCGGCGCGGAGAGCAGGCAAAGCAGCAACGCATTCTTAACAAATTTCGGAAACATGGATCCTCCTGAATAAATCGTTCGTCGTTAAGAAGCGTTTCCGCTGGACCAGACATTATACGACCATGTAACACGGTTCTCTTGCCGGGCGCGGGGACGGCTTTCGACACGAAACAGGTTAACGAAGCATCTTTTCCAGATAGCGTACGGTCTTCGTCCCGTTGTAAATGGTGGCCTCCGCAACTCCTTCGAAGCCCATCGTTACGTGGAAGGCTTCGGAGACGAGGTTTGGCGGATCGATATTCACCTCACACACGACCCGGTCATGTCCGGCTTTTCTCGCCGCGGCAAAGAGGTCGTCATAAAGAAGCCTGGCAATCCCTCGGCCTCGCGCGGAACTCGAGACAATAATGCGATCAATGTAGACAAATGACTCACGGGCCGCCTTGAACCAAAGAAAGTTCGGACTTCCGTAGAAGGCTTTGTGATCGAGCGCGATCAGGAATGCGGTCGCGCCTCGATCTATGCACCGGGCGTAAAAAGCCATGTCGAGCAGTGCGGTACAACTGGCGTCATCGAGTGCGGACGTTTCTCTGCTATGGGCGTTGTTCAGCGGCAGCATGATCGCTACGTCTAGCGAACTGAGATTCTGGATGGCATTCACTTGCTTCTTCTGTGCCACTACGTGTTCCCGCCGCCTTCTGCTGCCACGTAGTCCGTCGATGTGCTGAGATCCTTCCACATCCTGTCGGACTCAAGCTTTTCAAGAGCACTCTTCTCAGCTAATGCGTAACAATCGCGTCCGAGCAGCAGCCGCAGAGGCGGTTCGGGCAGCGAAACGAGATGAAGAAGTGCTGCTGCCGCCTTCGCCGGATCGCCAGGCTGTTTGCCTTGATAGTCCCTCTGAAAGCGGACTGAAGCGCCAACGGTTGAGTCATAGTCGACGCGGCCTTCGTTCACTTTCGTGGAGGTCCCGGCGAAGTCGGTGCGGAAGCCACCCGGTTCGACGATTGTCACCTTAACCCCGAACGGTCGCACCTCCCTGGAAAGCGATTCCGAAAACCCCTCAACCCCAAACTTCGCCGCTGCATACGGTGCGCGGCCTGCTGGTCCGATGCGTCCTGCGATCGATGTTACCTGGACGATATGCCCGGCTTTGCGCTCACGGAAGTAAGGGAGCACAGCTTTCGTCATAATGATGACCCCAAAAAGGTTGGTCTCAATCTGGGAACGAAAGTCTGCAAGCGACGTGTCTTCTACGGGACTCACGTTCCCGAATCCAGCGTTGTTCACGAGCACATCGAGACCCCCAAAGCTTGAGATTGCGGCCTCAATGGCTTTTTTTGCCTGCGCTTCGTTGGTGACATCCAGGGCGAAAGGACGGATGTTTCCGCCATAGGTGGCTTGAAGGTCGGCGAGTTGCTCCGGCCTGCGGGCTGTCGCCAACACTCGATCTCCTGCCTCCAACACTGCCTTTGTGAATGCGCGGCCGAGACCGCGAGAACTGCCGGTAATAAGCCAAACCTTGGACACAGGATCCTTTCCGGATGATTCGCTTCGCCCCGCTGGCATGGACGGGTGCACTCCATTGGATTCGTTATCTCGCACAACGTGCGGCAAAACCCATTGCCACTGCATGAGCTTTTGATGTCGCCTGGGGAATTTCGGGGAAAATGCTCGATCAGGATCCACCGGCCGGAAGGGGACTGAGAAGACTAAGAGGTATCAATCGACGACGTTCCGTCGAAATAGAAAATCTCAGGAAGGTCTGTCCAACGTTGTCCGTGTATTTCGGGTGGCAACTTCTCAAGCATAGGAAACATAACGGCCCACCAACGCTGCGTCTCCGGGCATGCCGCCATCTTCGCCATATCCGCCGCAAAGTCAATTCCGTGGTACTCAAAACAGGCGAAGAGCAACTCCCCGTGTTCAAAGATCGAGTAGTTGCGGATATTGCATTCGGCAATTGTCACTTAAGACGCCGGGCCAAACGGCTCTATGGTGCTTAAGATATTCGTCTCTGCTCTCTGGCTTCAGTCGGGCGACTTGACCATAACGTTTCATATAGGCAAAACTCTCGGTCTTAGGATGTGGTCGCGCCTCTAATGGCCAGCGTTAGCCCCTACTTTTCGTGGATTGGTGCGGCAGCCTCAATCGGCAGCATCTGCAAATGGGGGTACTCGTTCTGCGCCATTGGAGTGCCTGGCGGAATAACGCCAATGCTCGACTGCGGAGGATGAACGATTATCTTCGGATCGATCTCTGCATCGCCCGAACGCCTCTCGGTCCCTGCTTTGGGCACCCCGGGTATCCCCGGCTGGAAGAGGAACCGCGGCGGTACAACGGCCGAAGCTTGCCACCCCGGTGGAAGCTTGCTGAAATCCCTGGCAGGCGGAGCGGCCACGAGTGGACCCTGCCAGAGATTATCAGAGCTTGCCGGAGGCGGCGCAGTCGTTTGACAGAGTGCCGTCGTTCCAGCACAGAACAGCAGGCCGAGGATCGTAAGTCGCATTGCACCCTCCACCACAGGAAAGTCCCGTTGGGTAGCATAGTAGCAAACTCCGGAGGGGCTTGCTGAGAGGCTGAAAGCCGGACGACGTAGATCTACTTAGCCGATCATCGAGGGAGCGCCTCATCAGGAGAGGTCCCTAGGTCACGCGTCGATTGCCATGCGATTTGCTGCCATTGGCCACTGCGCCGCTCATAGACGGTCAGGATAAAGATATTAATATCGAACCGGGTCGGCTGAACTCGAGCATCCGTGACCTTTACGGCGTACTCGCCATCGATGACCGCGCCACTTCCCAGCATGCGCACATGCAAGGCTATGGGACGCCACAAGATGTAACGCAGCTGTCCGCTGCGAATTGCATCCAGGTAACTCTTCTTCGTATCTACTTTGCCGCTGGCGTGAATATAGGTGACATCGTCCGCCATAATCCGCTCGAGCGTGGCCACATCGGAATGCTCCAGCGCCGCGGTGCGAGCCTGCTCGCGAGCTAAAACCTGCTTTGCGTCATCGCCGGTGGGTGGTAGGGGTGCAGCCTGTACCACGGCTGCCCCCAAGGCAAGAGTCAACAAGAATTGAAGCTTCTTCACCAGTCCCCCGAGATGCCATCAATTTGTAATTGTCTTCTGATCAGCCTTTTCTAAGTGGACGTCCTTGATATTTCGCGATAGGGATACGCCAAAGTCCTGAACATCCTTGAGCTCGAATATGGTGGAGTTGACCCCTTTCGGCGTTTTCATACGGAAGAAGTCAGCGCCCTTCACGTTGTCCAGGTAGAAGACTGGCCGGGCATCCGGCTGGCTCCAGGAAATTTCAACGTTCGTCAGCTCGATATTGTTCACATTGCGGATGAAGAATCCGCTCGCAGGAATGTCACCGAACCTATACGGTTCAGGATACCCCTGCTCCATTTGCGGAACCACCCGTGCTGCCATTTCGCGTGTCCCGCCTCCGCGATGCTCCATATATAGATCATTGATCTTAATGTCTTCGATCGGATTCGACGGAATGCCCATGATGAGTCCCGCACCGCTGAACTGCGACGCCGAGTTGTAGCTGACAACATTGCTGATGATGACTCGTTTCAGTGTGCCCACGGGGACTCCCGCCGGACCGCGCATGCGACTTCCCAGGCGGAGGAACAATGGGGTGTTGGTGCAGTCACGCATTGTGACACCGGTAAAGGTAATATCCTCCAACAACGCACCATCCACACTTTCCAGCGCAAACCCCCGGCAACCGTCGAAGACGCAATTCGAGATGGTGATGTTCTTGAAGCCTCCGTTCGACTCCGTCCCACACTTAATGCGGCCAGTGGGAGCCACTTTGAAGTCGGCAGGCCAGCGTTTATATGTGCCGTCTAACATGGTCCCCAGCACATAGGCGCCGGTGACGTAGCAATTCGTAATGGTCACATTCTCGGTGGAGCGCGCATAGCCCAGCGCAAATGAGCTTTTCGGGCAAATGCCATCGTCCCAGGGAGAATTAACACTGCAATTCGAGACACGAACGTTGTGGCAGCAGTCGATATCCATTCCGTCCCGGTCGGTATCGATCTTTAGGTTGTCGATTGTCAGGTTATCGACCCCGGTCGCGAGAATGCCGAAGTGACCACCCTTCAAAATGGAGAAATCGCGCAGGAGGACGTTGTGGCAATTCTTGAGGGCGATCGCCTTATTCCCCATGCCTGGCTCTTCGGCTCGCGGCTCCTCCGAGCCGCCGCGGCTGAGCCCTTTGCCCCAGATCATTCCCGGCCCAAGGATGGCAACGTCGTGGATGCCCTCGCCCCAGATGAGGCTATTGTGCCAATGATTGTGGCCATAATCCTGATAATCTTCCCAAGGTTTATTAGGCTCGGCGGGATCGTAGCATGCGCCGCTAGTGCTGCCGCCTGGCGCAACGCTTGCTGCCAGAATCGTTGCTCCCATATCGAGGTAGAGCACGACATTGCTCTTGAGGTGAATGGAGTACGAAGCATAGGTACCGGAGGGGAATCGAACCGTTCCCCCTCCCTGGGCGCTCGCAGCGTCGATGGCCTTGTTGATGGCCGGAGTATCGATCGAGGCGCCGTCGCCTCGCGCACCATAGGCTCTCACATCGAACACTGTATTGGCACCCGCCGCCGGCATGGTTGCAGTTTGCGCTTGAGCCCCGAGTGAAGCGCCCGCTAGACCTGTAGCCCCAGCCAGGCCGGTACTTGCCAGCTTTAGAAAATCTCTTCGAAAGACGGTCATTTATTTTCCTCCCTGGAGCTATCTTCCTTCTTGGTCCGGTCGGGAAACGACTTGGCCAAGTAGGCAGTGATCTGGTTGAGTTCTTCATCCGTGGCGACAGCGCCCTGGGCGGCCATTAAGCGCACCAAGTCGTGCCATTTTTGCGGGCTGAGTTGTTCGTTGGCCGCTAACCCGGGCGAGTGGCAACCAGAGCAGACTCTTTCCGTCAGGTCACGTCCTGGTCCCGGCGGCAAAAGGCCGACTTGCACTGGGGTTTTTGGCAGGAAGACGGTAGCAACGCTGGAAGCCCCGCTCTCTCCGTTGGAGTTCACGGAGTTCACCGTGTATTGGTAGGTCATCCCGTTACCTGCGGTTCGATCTATAAAGGTGGTCGATGTCAGACCACTCGCGATGGTTTCGAGTGGCCCAGCATTCTTGATCGCTCTCTTCACGGCATAGGTGGTGGCGGCTTTGGACGCAACCCATGACAGCGAGACTTGCCCGTCTCCATCGGAGACATGCACACTTGACGGCGGCGATGGGGTAGGGCCATCCGGCAGCATTCCATAGACGCAAAGTTGACCGCTTCCGGTATTTTGCGTTCCGAAGCTGGCGAGATAGACCTTACCGTTTGCGATTGTGGGAGGAGCCGTCTTGGAATAGTTGTTGCAATCATCCCGGGTTGGATTCTGCAGAGAATTCCAGAGTTCGTGCGTGATATCGTCCGCGTCATAGGCGTGCAGAATGCCGGGTCTCGACTCATGCCATGAGCTTCCGCTCGCGTGAATGGCTGCCCACAGAATTCCATCTTTATTCTCATTTGCCGAAAGCGAGATCATTGCACCAGGATGGCCCTGGGCCACCTCCGGCCGCATGGCGAAAGGCGCTTCCTTGAGTCTATCGCCATTGAAGCGATAGGCTTTCAGTCGATCCGCCTGCCCCCACATATAAACCAGCGGACCATTCTTTGCGCTGTTCCAATAAACCAGGCTGGGCAGTTGCGAACTGGTTGCTTGAAAATGCTGTACTGCGTGGCCGTCGCCCATGTGGCCCATGTGATGGGCATCGACAAGGTAAAGAACTCCTTGCTTTCCAGCGTCCATGACCAGGCTGGTCCCCGGAACCAGAACGGCGCCGGAACAATTGAGATCCCCATCAATGGAGTCAAGGTGCGCATGATCGGTCGGCGTAAACCAATCCAGTATTTTGAGGTTGGAGTCGAGTTTGAGGAAGCTTTCGCTAAAGTCTGAGCTACCATTCCAGCTGCCATTGCCGGTTACAAAGTAGATGTTTCCTTCGGCATCCACGGCAGGGGCTTGCCCAAATTGCCAAATACTCGCCGCTTTTCCTGCCGGCGAAGTATTGAACACTCCAGTCTGCTGAAGTGACTTCGCGTCATAGCTGAACAGGAAGCCATGATAAGGCTCTTTGTCGCAATGAGACGCATAGCCGATGTATACCTTTCCTCGCGAGAGAAGCAGACCGGGGCGCTGGCTCTGCATAAGCGGAGCAAAGCCTGGCGCGGTGATCGTCACCGGACTCAGCGCGCGATCCGCGCCGCTTGCAAGGTCCAGCGCGTGCAAGCGCTGCAGAAAAGCGTCACCCACCCGCGTTGCCGCCACAACGTAGAGCGTCCCCTCATCGGCATCGATGACCGGTGTTCCGATAATGCCCATGTTTCCATTCATGTCTGTGCAGCCGTATTTGCCATCGTAGACATCGGGGGGCGTACCAAAGTTGACGTGCCAGAACGGTTCAGAGGCGTAAGGATCATTGGCATCGAATGCATATACGCTATTGTTCACCGTGGTGACGAATACCAGATCATGGGTCCCACCGCGCAATTTCACATTGGCCACAACCAGTGGCTGGCCGTAAATCTGATCGTCAACCACTCTCCGAAACAGCATGCCAAACTGCTTCGTGCTTACCTTGGATGGGGTGAGGATGACCTCATTGAGGTTGACCCCTGTCCGCTCGGCATTGTTATGTTGCGTGAGCACGCTTACCCGGCTGCGGACCGGCGACCCGGAACCGCCCCACAGAAGCGGTCCGGCCAATAGAAACAAGACCACGGCGCGCATCCGTTGGCATACACGACTCATTACGCCTCCCAAGATCATGTTCGCGAAGTCCGCCAATCTATCCCACCGACACTACGCGAGTTTCACCTGACCTGACCTGAAGAGCATGAGAGCTTTCGGCAGGAGCGCTCCTGCCGTCCACAAGCAGCGTCTTCGAGTTCCCGGGCAGGCTTGCCCGCCAAACGATCTCTGGTCCCGATTCGTTCGAAAAAGTCGTTGTACCCGCGTGCGTGTGCTTTACAGAAATAACATTGTGGCCGACAGGCACGTGGTGCAGAGCAGCCCATTCGGTTTCGGCGGTGAGTTGAGGATAAGTCTCGATCTCTCCTGGCCGCAAAGATGGATGAATGCCCATCAACCCGGCGCCCAGGTTTCCGATTACCGAGTAGGCTACTTCCGGATACTCGCGGCGTTTCAGGGCAGGGTTCATCAGCGCCACCAATACTGCGTACCCAGATGCGGAGCGGCCATATTTGTAGAAGATGTCGGGAAGGTAAGTTCGGCCTTCGACTCCGCCGACAATTCCACCCAGCGTCGCGCTGTCCAGTCGCAGCCGTTTCTCCAATTGGTCGAGCGAGGCCTGAGTTTTAGCTCCGCTTTTGGTCAATCCGAAGTAGAGCGGAAACTGTATATCCGTTCCGCCGGTGCTTGCTTTCAGATCCGCGTGAAAGCGTCCGTCTTCTGAAAGCGCAGCGAAATAGCAATTGCGCGATGCATCCCACCATTTGCTGTTGTAGAGCGATTTCAAGTTTCGAGCTTTGGCCGCGAACTCGTCAGCCACCGCTTCCTCGTTCCTCGCGCGTTGGAAGGCAGCATAGCCACCGTAAGCCGCAAACTGAGCCGCAATCAGGTCTGCTCCCACCAGCACGTCGTCCGTCAGATCCTCGTCGTAGGTGCCAATTCCCATGTGGCCATCACCGCGCAGATGCTCCAACAGGCCATCGTTATTGTGATCCCATTGCTTCACATAATCGGTGACCGTATGACGGTAATAATTCAGGAAAACGTCGTCGAAGTAAGCATTGTCGCGCGACCACAACCATTGCCGGTAACAGGCATCGAGGACATCGAAGTTCGCTGGCAAGCAATACCAAAAGTTCTCATCGCTCTTGTAGTCGACCGGCGCAGGCTTGCCTTCCCCGGTGATCTCCCACCAGGTGCACCATTTTTTCGATGCCGAGATGTGTTGAGCAAACTGATGCAGCATGTTCCTGGTATTTGGCCCCAACCCCAAAAACTGCGCGCCCGTACTCATGTGAGAGAGGTCTCGCATACAGAAGGCGCTCCTTCCGGGCAATGCCGCTTCGTACCAGGGGCCGATCGCCGGGCTATCTCGAACGTAGGCGAGCGCCTGCGCTTTGGCCCAGCGAAAGCCGTCCGCCAGCTTGGTATCGGAGGACTCAAACTCTACCGCACCTTGCAATCGAAGCATATCCGGCGAGTCGCGGAACAAATTCAAGCCGGGGATCTGTCCCGGCAAGTCGGGAGATAAGATCGCCGTGGTCATGAACCAACTGAGAAAACTTCTCCTGGTCGGGCGCAATGTGGTTCCAATCATCAATCAAGGGTCCCGCAGTGCGGTGCCAAGTTGTTCATCTTACATGCACCCGCCGACCATTCTAGCAGCGCGCTCGTTAGAATCGCCCGTTTCCCGCAGAGCGGAACAGCTCAACCCTGCATGGCGGATGTGTCACAGCGGAGCAATGGCTTCGAACCCGCGGTGGTTTCGACGGGCCGATTAGGTCAATCCCATCGCTCGATAGGTCCGGTAACTCCCTAGGTGAGCAAAAGGAGTCAGCCGCTTCAGGACACTTGCGCGGTTGTCAGCGGCTCGTGGTGTGCGCGCGACGACATGCCCGGAATCTGGACGTCAGTTGGTCCATGCTTTACGGTTTGCCGACAATTTCTGCACCAAAATGCGCTTCGATTCTTGTGATTACAAAACTATGACGAATGAAACGGCGCAAATAAATCATCAGAGAGAGCAGAATGGTGACAGCCTTCCACATTTATGCCGAATCAAGAAGCGACTGTTCGCGCCGACGTTAGCTTGCCGTCTCCCGTTCTAGACCGTCCGATCGTGTCTGGGAAGCCGGTGATGCTCGCGCTCTCGCGCGATGCACAAAGGCTGTCGCTGAATTGGCTGATACTGGGCTTCATGGTTCTCTTCCACGTTGGAGCCATCGCAGCGCTCTTCTTCTTTAGTTGGCCCGTGCTGATTGTCGCCGTTACTCTTCACATAATCGCGATCAATGTCGGAATCGGCATGGGTTACCATCGCCTGCTCACGCATCGAGGCTATCAAGTGCCGAAGTGGTTGGAGTATCTGCTGGCCGTATGCGCCACATTGAGTCTGGAAGGTGGACCGCTGGTGTGGGTTGCCACTCATCGCGTGCACCATCAGCACACCGACCGGCCCGGAGATCCTCATTCGCCGCATGAAGGCGCGTGGTGGTCCCACGCGGGCTGGGTCATTCACGGATCGGGCGCAGACGCTGAACCTGCGCTGCTTGCCAAGTATGCTCCAGATCTGATGAAGGATGATTTCTATCGTTGGCTAAATCGATATCATTGGCTTCCACTCACTCTGCTCGGCTTTGTCCTGCTCGCAGTTGGCGGCTGGCCGTTGGTTCTTTGGGGCATCTTCCTGCGAGTAACGCTAGGACTTCACGCTACCTGGTTGGTCAACTCGGCAACCCATATGTGGGGATCCAGACGCTTTGACACCCGCGATGACTCACGGAACAGCTGGTGGGTCGCTCTACTTACAGGCGGTGAGGGCTGGCACAACAACCACCATGCGCATCCCGTTTCGGCTCGCCATGGTCTGGCCTGGTATGAGTTTGACTTGAATTACTACGGCATCTGGATGATGGGCCGGCTGGGTCTGGCCAGAAAGATCAATGCGCTAACGATCGCACAGGCGACGATTGACTCGCCGAGCCTCATGGCAACACGCTCAAATCTGTGATTGAGGGCTCGAGGATTTCCGTGAAGGAGCGGATGTCTCCGCGCCAACGATGATTTCCCGGTGAGCCTTATTTACCTCCTGAAACCTGTCAGCTAGGCCGCTCCTCCCTTACGACACCTTTGCATCGTCGCTCGCTCTCAAGCGGCCGCAGGATCCCATTCCTCTCTGCATTGCGAGGTCGGCTGCGGCTATGACTCAAAGGTGGTACGTCGGCAATGAAAAAACGGTCGATGTATGGGATGACGGCAACCCCAGGCTGCGAAGCCTTGCGGGCAGGAATGTTCACGGACTGCGCAGAGCGAGGAGCATTCGACATGCGACGGATGTACCGGTATGAAACAGATTTGCACCAGGGAGTGCAAGAATGTCCTGGCCTGACGGATCATGTCAGCAATCAGAAGTGCTCGCATGATGAGTTACACATGGGCATACGATCTCTCCCGGTGTTTGTAGAGCAGTCCCAGAGTTTCCCGCAGGTCGGCACAGTTCGTTCTGTTGATCCGGAATTACTTTACAGCGAAGACAAATTGGGGTGCGCACGCGGAGTGATCTGGGCCTTCGTCTTCGAGGCAGCGTTGATCATTGCCATCGCAATTTTCTGGAAGCTCCGCTTCGCACTACGCTAACGTCTGTAGCGTCGGCGCGAGGGATGGTCGCAAACTCGTGTAGGAATCGTGGAAGAGCCAATGAGTCGACAGATCCTTAACGGTTGGAAAGAGATCTCCAGTTACACCAGGCGCAGTGTCCGCACAGTCCAGCGTTGGGAAGCGCGGCTGGGTTTGCCGGTCTATCGGCCGGCATTAAAGGATAGAAGCGCAGTCGTGGCATTCTCCGATGAACTCGACCGCTGGATATCCCGTGCCTCACCAGATGCGGGCGAAGGGGACACAGCGCTGAATAGCAATCAGGAAAACAATGCTGCTCTCTTGCGGATGCTGGACAACATGAGCACTATGACCTTGGACACCGCGGACCTCTCCTCCCAGATGAGGCTCTTGCAGGAGCAACTCCGGCAGTCGCTCCGAATTTACCACCAGGGGATCGCCTCAAAAGCGCGTGCGCATCCTACTTCCGTGCCAAGCCGAGACATGGGTCCCGTGCTGACCTTTCGGCCTCGGCAGCGGGGTTTGCCTTTTGAGGGCATGGCTCTCCGAGCCGATGCTCCAGGTATGGCCGATGAAAGCCGGAGCGCTCCTGGCCGCTCCCCGGTAGAGGCGGCCAGGCATAAAGGATGACCAATCTCGCGACGGTTCCTGTTCAGCAGAAGGCGAAGTACGCCGATCCCGTAATTCAACGTCCGGCGGATACCTCCGCAACTTCAATTGAACGGAGATCGCCTGCTCGACAGGGATCTCGCGGTGACAAACGCAGGATACCGTTGTCGGTCATCATGCACATTGTGCAGGCGTCCGACCTGCTGTTGCTGCTGTTCAGCGGGCTGCTGGCCAAGGGCATCTTGACGCCGCTCCATTGGCTGCGCTCCGATGGCTCACTGGTTCTCGCGACATTCGTAGGCAGTGTCGCGGCTGCTGTCTTTCTCTCCCGTGTCGACGCTTACCGGTTGAGCTCCCTTTGTCCGCCCGGCAAACCGCTCCAGATTCTGCCCCTTCCGCTGCTTGTTGGTGGAGGCAGCATGATCGTCTGCCTGTTCCTGATGCGTGATGCCGGCCTGGCGTTTCGAGAATGG
Source organism: uncultured Acidobacteriaceae bacterium (assembly GCA_963746595.1). Taxonomy (GTDB): domain Bacteria; phylum Acidobacteriota; class Terriglobia; order Terriglobales; family Acidobacteriaceae; genus PALSA-350. The sequence continues at coordinate 376,242 of CAVVBS010000015.1, read as the reverse complement.
CCTTTCCTCTGGCTATTCCTCAGCGCAGTTCTGCTTACCGCATCGCGATGTTATCTCTCACGACTGCTTCAGGGGTGGACAGAGTCGGGCAGGCTGGCCCGCAGGGTCGCTGTGATTGGTGCAGGCGAGTTCAGCCGTGAGTTTATTGAACGCCTGCGCGCCGAGCCGCACGCCTACACCGTGGTAGGCCTTTATGATGACCGGCGTTCACGCATTCCAGGAGTACAGGAAGGGGTGAGAGTACGCGGCACCGTGCGTGACCTTCTGGAGCGGAGCCGGGAAGAGCAGATCGACTTAATTGTCATTGCACTCCCCTTGCGAGCGGCGGCTCGCATATCGAGGATTCTCGAAGAAATTGGGAGCGCGGTCGCTGACATCTGCCTGACCACTGATTTTGCGGGCTTCCGCTATAGGAGCAGTCAGATTTCCTCCGTCGGCTCCAATCCCGTGGTGTTGATCGGCGAGCGGCCGCTCAAGGATTGGCGGGCGGGGAAGAAGTTTGCCTTCGATATCGTCATTGGCTCCCTGCTGCTCGTTGTCCTTTCGCCGTTTCTCGCGCTTATCGCTTTGGCCATCCATTTCGATAGCCCGGGGCCGGTCTTGTTCCGGCAGCCGCGCCTCGGCTTTAACAATCGGCTATTCACTTGCTATAAATTCCGCAGCATGCACCATGGGATGACCGATCTCTTGGGCGATCGGCAGGCAACGCGGGGTGACCCGCGAGTCACGAGGATCGGCAAATGGCTGCGCGCCCTAAGCCTTGACGAGTTGCCCCAATTACTCAATGTCATGAAGGGCAACATGTCCCTTGTTGGGCCTCGCCCACATCCGCCCAACACCAAGGCGGCGGACAAGCTGTTCACCGACGTGGTCGCAAACTATGCCTTCCGTCACCGGGTCAAGCCTGGCATCACAGGATGGGCTCAAGTAAACGGCTGGCGTGGCGAAACCAAGACCGTCGAGCAGATAGAAAACCGGGTCGCTTGCGACCTCGTTTATATCGAGAACTGGTCGGTTTGGTTTGACCTGCGAATCATGATGCTGACCGTCACCCGCGAAATCCTCAGCCGCCACGCGTTCTAAAGCCATTCGAAGCCAGTTGCACCCTTCGTAGTGGATTCACCGCTGGGTAGGATGCGACGCCGCAGGAATTCAAGGCTTTATCATGAGGGATGGTTCGAAAGATCCTCCATGTGGACATGGATGCGTTCTACGCCTCGGTCGAGCAGCGCGATGATCCGCAATTGCGCGGCAAGGCTGTCGTGGTGGCTTGGCGCGGCAATCGTTCCGTCGTTTGTGCGGCCTCGTACGAGGCAAGACGCTTTGGAGTTCGTTCTGCGATGCCGGCGCTCCGCGCGGAACGGTTGTGCCCAGAGGCGATCTTCGTTCCCCCTGATTTTGTGCGCTATCGGGCCGTCTCACGTGCCGTGCGGGAGATCTTTCATCGGCACACGGATCTCATCGAACCGCTCTCTTTGGACGAAGCCTACCTGGATGTAACCGAAAACAAGATTGGATTACCCACTGCGACCCGGGTCGCAAAAGCAATTCGCCAACAGATTCGAGAGGAACTTCATCTGACCGCGTCGGCGGGAGTGGCGCCGAATAAGTTCTTGGCCAAGATTGCGTCCGACTGGCGGAAGCCTGATGGTCTATTCGTCATTCAGCCTGATGAGATATCGGCATTCCTTCTACCCCTGCCGGTAGCACGCATTCCCGGTGTCGGTAAGGTCACCGAAGACAGGCTTAAACAGATAGGTGTTCAGACCGTGGGCGACTTACACGCCTTGGACGCCGCGATGCTCGAAGAACGGTTTGGAAGGTATGGCATTCGCTTGTATGAGCTTGCCCGGGGCATCGATCATAACCTGGTGATTCCGGACAGACCAACCAAGTCGATCTCTGCCGAAGATACCTTCGAGCGGGATATCCCTCTTTCCGAGACGGGGAGTTTGATCGAACGTTTGGCGCAGAAGGTCTGGTCAGCTTCGCGCCAGGAATCGCGCGTGGCGCGAACTGTTGTCCTGAAGCTCAAGACCAGCGAGTTCAACACCCTCACCCGCAGCCACACGCCTACTATGCCTCCGGCCTCGTGCGAAGAATTGACCGCCATCGCTCTTTCACTACGGGAACGTATCTCTCTGGGAGCGGGCCAACGCTTTCGCTTGGTGGGTGTAGGTCTAAGCAATTTTCATGAACCGGAAAATCTGCAGCCGCCCCTCTTTACCTAGAGAAGACTGCGTTGCATGAAAACGGTATCGAGCCAGCGCCCGAATTTGAATCCGACGTCTTTCAGTGACCCCGCATCCTGAAAGCCGAAGCGGCGGTGCAATTGGATCGAGGCCTGGTTGCCGCTGTCGCCGATGACCGCGATCATCTGATGCATGCCGCACTCTTTGGTTGCGTGGATGAGAGCGGGCATCAGTAATCTGCCTACTCCGCTGCCCAGGCGGTCGGCCCGAACATAAATGGAGTCCTCCACCGTATGCCTGTACGCCACGCGCGGACGATAGGGCCCGGCATAGGCGTACCCAACGACGTCACCATCGTCGTCAGCCACCAGCCAAGGGAGACTTCTTGCGGTTACCTCGCTCCAGCGCCGCCCGATTTCTCTGCTGTCAGGGGATTCCGTTTCAAAGGTCCCGGTGCCGTGGTTCACATGATGCGCATAAATATACGCGATTGCATCCATGTCGGATGCGGTAGCGGCTCGAATGATGGGAGACATGAAGGTGCTGGTTCCTCGGCGTGGAGCCTATCAGTGGACGTGCGGATAATCCCCCGGAACCTTCAGAGTGATGCGATAGATGCTCGAGCTTGCGGCGACATACAGCGTTTTGTGATCGGCCCCTCCCCAAGCAACGTTCCCCACCCGCTCCGGAATGTCGAGTGTACCGAGATGCTTGCCTTCAGGGGAGAAGATCCAAACCCCACCCGGACCCGCGCTATACAGATTTCCTTGCCGATCTACCTTCTGGCCGTCGGGTGCTCCCGGGCGGGTATCGGATGTCGCATCAAAGAAAACCTTTCCGTCCGTGAGTGTTCCATCGGCCTGCACGGTGTAGCGCATCCACAGCTTCTTCGGCTCAGAGTTGTTTACGTACAGATACTTTTCATCCGGTGAGAAACATATTCCGTTGGGACGAGGCAGATCTTTCACTAGCAGCTGCAACTGCGCCCGGTCCGGCTCGGCGCCGGGCTTCTGCGAAGTCGCTCCGGGTATCCGGTAGACGCCGTTGATCTGCAGTTGCTTGGTCGGATCCTTGTCCAAGGTGGGAAGTCCGTAGGGTGGATCGGTAAAGTAGAGGTCCCCGTTGGATTTGTAGGCGAGGTCGTTCGGACTGTTCAGCCGCTTGCCCTGGTAACTATCGGCGAGAACCGTCACCTGCGCGTTGGGATCCATCTCCTCCAGTCTCCAAACGTCCCGTTGCGCGTGACCCGCGACGGTGAGCCGTCCGTGGCTATCAAGGGTCATGCCATTCGAGCCCGGCTCGGGGCCGGTAAAAGGAGCGGAACCTTTATACCCGCTGGGTTGCATAAAGACGCTCACCCCAGCGCCCGGGGTCCACTTACGAATGCTGTTGCTGGGAATTTCGGCAAACAGCAGATAGCCGGCCGCTATCCAAACTGGTCCTTCGGTCCATTTGAAGCCTGGCCCGGTGGCGACCTTCTCCAGAACAGGCTTGGCGGGCACGATCGAGTCCAGCCCAGGATCCAGGCGTTCTACCTTCATATCGACTGCGCTGGGGCTCATAGCGGCTCCGAGAAACCGGTAGTGGATTGGTGAAGATGCAAACAGCAACGAGCCGCCAGTGATCGCAATTGCGCTCAGAACCAATAAACGGGAAATGCTTCCTTGTGTCACGCAGTCTTCTCCATTTTCCCGGGACATCCTCAAACCGCACCCGGAAACAGACGGGATCATAACACTCAGTGGGCGGAACTGACCTCAAGAATTTCGACGGATTGAGATCCGGAAAAACCGACCGGAACGCCATGTGCCCAATCGTCTTTCGTAAATGTACCGAGATCTTTGTTGGTGACTACGGAGTGCACCTTGAAACTACCTGCCGGCATGAGGGGCAGTTGAATGCTCGCCGTGGAAGTATTCGACTGGTTACGAAAGACCGCGATTACGCCGCGGCCGGTGTGCGACAGGCGGGCGAATCCATCCCACTCCGCCGCTGAAGGCTGGCGCCAGTTGCCCAGTGGAAAGAAACTCTCGTTGATATTGGTGCTTCGCCTGAGCTGCTTGAACCAACGAATATGGTCCTGATACCACTGCTGATCCGCGGGACTCAACTTACGCAAATCGCCCAGCAGGAGAGGGGCGGAACCGATGGCGGTGGCAAATACTTCCTGGGCGCTTGGAGTTTCCGCGTGCAGATTTCCGATAAGCATGGCGTCGACGGGCATCGAAGCCGCCCGATGATACAGCAGGGTCCGGGCTTGCACGGTCCCTGCGGCATCGGGCGTGGCATCTTTGACATTGCTCATCCAATCGAGATCGCCGGCCGCCAACAGGCCGGCATCGATCACGTGCTTCTGACCCCAAAGCTCAAAGGTCAAGTCGAGAAGAACGTCCGGATGCTTTTCGTAAACCCTGCTGGTGACGTGGCTGATGCCTTCATAGATCATGTTCAGTGACTCTGCCCAATCGCCATGATAGTGGCCTTTGGCCCAGCAGCCAGGGGCTTCGCCATAGGCATTGAAAATCGTCGTCAGGTCGAGCTTCACATAGGCGAGATGAAAGCGCTCGATAGCGTCGTTCACTCGGTCTGCGGCTGCGTCCTGGAAGGGACTCGCCAAACACATCACCACCTTGGACCCACCCATGGTGGAAGTGAGTTTCGGCTTGCCAGATTGATCAAGCGCTGCCCAGTCAGGATGGTTGAGGTAATCCGCTGTCTTCTGTCCGATGGCGGCCAGAGGAATCCATAATCCCAGCCGCATGCCTTTCGCTTCCACCGCTTTCTGAATGCCGTCGAGGCCTCCGGGAAAGGCAGTGGGGTCTACCGTGTTCTCGCCGTATTCCTGTTGCCAACCGTCGTCGATGGTAAAAATGTCCATCCCCATGAATCCGGCGACGTCGATCAACTCGAGAGTGGTCGCCCGGTTGATGCTCCTTTCGAACGGCTCCCAGGTGTTGTAAATCCAGGGCGATCCTCGGGCATCTAGCTTTCTCTCGAGAATCGCGCCGGTGTAGGACGGCAGTATCCAATGCGGATCGTTGAAACCATCGTTGTTGCGAAAGGTCAGCAGCGAGACAGCGGCGGTCTTGAACTCCGTTCCAGGGGCAAGCGAACGTTCGAAGGGCATCAGATCGGTGTCGTACATAACCCCAAGCCGTCCGGGGTTTGACCAAGCATTTACCTCTGTCCGCTTCATATAACCGGGAACTTCGCTAAGAATGGCAAACCCATCACCGGTGCGCGCATTGGCTACAAGCAGACCCGCATCTTCTGACCGGCCGGTATAGAAAGTCTCTCTTGGCACGGTGCCGTACTGTGCGTTCAACACTGTTTCATTGGAAGGGCCGACCGATGGTGCGATGGCCTCGATGTCCATATGCGACAGATGCAAGATAGCGGACCCGGTATTTTTCAATACCAGCCATTTACGGATAGCCGGATGCCCGTTATAAATCCGGTACACGACCGAGACTTCAAGGGGGAACGCCTTGCTCCGGAGATGAACGGTCAGCAACTTTCCATCTGCCGGCGCGCTCTCGTCCGCTCGCAACAGTTGAAAAGCCGAGCTGGACCCAGTCAAAGTCTCCCCGTTGCAGACGAACGAGAATTCCGCGGCAGTCCGCTTCTCAGCGGCGATGAAATCGTAGTGCGTCGAGAGATCGCCAAGCCGCGACGTAAACAGCCCGGATGCCGGGTCGAAGGTAATCCTTCTCTCAATCTGTGCATTACCGATGGTCCAGCTTTGGCAGATGGCACTCGAGGTGGAAAGCAATAACGCAACGGCTGCTACGAAGGTTGTCCTCATTGGGACACAGTAGCGAGCGCATCGACGTTTGTAAAAGAAGATTTCGAGATTCTCTCTGGAAGGTGGGGGAACTGCAGACAAATCCACTGTTGCATTAATTCCATGCACATTGTGTGTCCCCGCGCGCATCCATGAGAGGTGACCAGGCAAACCGTAACCGGACCCGTGGCAGCGATTGCCAAGTCTCACGTCGTCCCGCCTTGTGCCCAGGTCGCCGACGCCGCCGTTGCCACCGCGCCCTGCGCTCCGGCGGACCGCAAGTGGATTCTCATTGCCATCATCCTGGGCTCGTCCCTGGCGTTCATGGACGGCTCGGTGGTTAACGTCGCCCTGCCGACACTGCAAGCAACCTTCCACGCCACCTCCGCAGCCATTCAGTGGGTCGTGCAAGGCTATGCGCTGTTCGGGGCTGCGTTGCTGCTGCTCGGAGGCGCCATCGGAGATCGCTACGGGCGGCGGCGCACATTTCTATGGGGAGTGGCCCTCTTTGCCTTGGCCTCGGCGGCTTGCGCAGCCTCTCTGTCCTTGGGCCAGCTCATAGCCGCCCGCAGCGTCCAGGGTGTCGGCGCAGCGCTGCTGGTTCCTCAGGGCCTCTCGATTCTGTCGGCATCGTTCCCGGAAGAGGAACGGAGCCGAGCCATCGGCACCTGGTCGGCCTGGATCACTGTCTTTGCCGCGATTGGGCCGGTGGTGGGGGGCTGGCTCATCCAGGTCTACTCCTGGCGATTGATTTTCCTGCTCAATCTTCCCGTCGTTCTAGTCATCTTGCTTCTTGCGCGCCGCATACCGGAGAGCCGCGCCGCGGGTGACGGTGGCCCGGCCCAGCCGTTGGATCGGCTCGGCGCCGCGCTGGCTACCCTCAGTTTCGCGGCCATCGTCTACTCGCTGTCGTTCGCCTCTCAACTCGGCTGGAGAAACCGATGGGTGTGTTGGCCGCTGCTTGGCGGACTCGTCCTATTCGCGTTATTCCTGCGCTCCCAGTCAACCCGCCGCAACGCCATGATGCCTCTTTCGCTCTTCCGCGTGCCCCGCTTCATGGCGGCTAACCTGCTTACTTTTCTGTTATATGGGGCCCTTGGTGGCTCGCTGTATGTGATTCCTTTTTATCTGATCCAGGTGCGGCATTACCCCCCGGCAGCGGCTGGCGCCGTCTTTTTGCCCCTGATCGTGCTCATGTTCCTGTTCTCGGCGCGGGTGGGCGGGCTGGTGCCCAGGGTGGGCGAGCGTCTCTTGCTTTGCCTTGGAGCGGCCCTGGCCGGCGCTGGATTTGCTGCCTTTGCATGGCTTGACGACCTGACACGGTTACTTCCTATCCGTCTTGCCGGCAGTCCTCATCCTGGGCTGCGGAATGACGCTTTGCGTCGCGCCCCTCACCAATGCAGTCATGTCTTCAGTGGCGGAGAATCAGACCGGCATAGCATCGGCGGTGAACAATGCAATTTCCCGCCTGGCCGGGCTGGTGGCTGTCTCCCTGCTTGCTCTGCTGCTGGCTCACGGATTTGAAGCTAATCTGACCGCCCAGCTCGCCCATTCCGGCTTGCCGGTCGAGGTCCGGGCTCAGTTCCTAAACGACCGGGCGCGACTGCACGATATACCCATCCCGGTCAGCCTCCCTCCCGGGCAGCGTGCCCAGGCTGCTGCGCTGCTCGATGGCGCGTTTCTCGCCGGCTTTCGCCTGGTGATGCTGGCTTGCGCCGTCAGCTCCTGGAGCGGTGCCCTGGCGGTTGTCCTGCTGTTGCCTGGTTCCGCACCTACTGCAACGCCACGGTAAACCGACCTGCTACGGCCTCCGTCTATTGAGGCGAGAAGGCTCAAAACCATGAGGCCGGCGCCGGTTGCCTGCCTCCAACCATCTCCATCGTCAAGGAGGAAGTATGAAGTCGTCGCTTGCGCTACTTGCAGTCCTGGGGTTCTTACCGATGGCCCAGGCGCAAACCACCCCACACACCCCGCCGACCCCTGCCATGATCGCCCAGCACCAGGTCCAACGGTATACCACGCTGCTCTCCTTAAACGCGAACCAAGTGGAGCAAGCCACCACCATCTTCACCACCGAAGCCACCACGGAGCAGAATTCACGAACCAGTGAGCGCGCTGCCCACCAGGCAATGGAAACGGCTATCAAGTCGAACGATACCGCCACCATTCAGACCACCGCGACCGCCATGGGCCAAAGGAGCGGCGAAATGGCGGCGGCCCACGCCCTTGCCCGAGCCCAGTTCTATGCAATTCTCACCGCCGACCAGAAGACCAAGTATTCTCGAGCTGGAAGAAGAGCACATGATGGGCGGCTTTGGCCACGGACCCATGCGATGAACGGCTGTTGTTGCCAACCCGGAATGGCCCTTGACGGTGCCCGAACAGGTCTTTCGGCGTAAACTGCTGCCCAGAAAGGCGCGTCTATGGAAGCAGTGGAGCAGCTTATCTACGCTGGAGAGCTTACACCCCTGCGAGACCGGATGATTGCAGAGCTTGCAGACGTAAACACGCTCTGCGCCACCTACCGGTCTCGCATATATCGGTACGCCTTGCTATCGCTCAGGGATCCCGACCTGGCGGAAACTGTGACCCAGGATTGCTTTCTGAGGGCCTACAAGGCACGGGATGACTTTCGCGGGGACTGCAGCGTGGCCACCTGGCTCACGCGGATCGCCACCAACCTCATTCGTGATTCCACCCGCTCCCGGAAGTTTCAATTTTGGAAAGCGGCGAGCTTCCACAGCAGCCGAGGTGGGCGCCGTGGCCGACCGTCTGCGCTCGCCGGGGCTCTCCCCGGAGACCTACTTGATGGTCAGGGAAGAGTTGCGCGGAGTGTGGGATGCCGTGGAGAATCTCCCCGGCAAACAGCGCAGCGTCTTTCTTCTGCGGTTTGTGGAAGAGATGGAACTGCCCGAGATCGCAACAGCTATGGGTCTGCATGTGGGGACTGTGAAGAGCCACTTGCACCGTGCGCTTGCTGCGGTGCGCAAGGCGATGGAGAGAACGAGATGAAAACCAACCATCTGTCATCCTGGGAGCAGGAGGAGTACGTTTTAAAGCAGCGGACTCCGGAAATGCTTCGCCACCTGACGGAATGTGCCGGATGCCGGGCCGCAGTGGCTCGGCTGGAGCATGGCGTGGCTATTTTCCGCAGCGCCGCCGTGGAGTGGAGCTCAGAGTGTCTGGCGACCCGCCCGCAGCAGTTCAATCCTTCTGCCGGAAGACGGTCTCCCGTGCTTGCCCTGCGCTGGGCGGTTGCCGCTGTGCTCCCCGTTTTGCTGCTGGTTTTCGCGCTGGTTTCCTTTCACCCCTCGAGCACGCGGCCGGTCCACATTGCTTCGGACATCAGTGACGATGCGCTGTTGGAGCAGGTGGACCAACAGCTTTCCGCTGCTGTTCCCTCGTCCATGGAGTCGCTGACCCAATTAGTTACGACGGAGGACCGCAACGGACCGGTCGTGGCTACCTCTGCGCGAGGGGAGCAAACACATTGTTCAAAACAACTAGCATCCGGCGCGGTAGGACGGCGCGGTGGCTTCCCGTCGCTGGTCTGCTGTGGCTTGTCTGCGCATCGGGTGCCGCAATCGGGCAGTCGGCCGGCCCGCCGCCACAGAACGGGTCGCCAGAGAGCGGGGGACCGCCCCCCATGGAAGGCCGCCGCCCTCCGATGGAACGCGCGTTTCACATGGGACCTCATGGCCGCTGGTGGAACAATCCGGATTGGGTTCAAAAGCTCAGCCTTACCTCGGACCAGCAAAAGAAAATGGAAGCAGTATTTGAGCAAAGCCGCCCCAGCTTGATGGACCTTAGCTTCGCCTTGCGCAAAGAGGAGACCGCGATGGAACCCCTGCTCGCGGCGGATCAGCCGGATGAGGGGAAGATTCTCGCCCAAATCGACCGCGTCGCCCAGGCTCGAGCAGAGCTCGAGAAGGCCAACGCCCGCATGCTGCTCGGGCTGCGCAGGGTGCTGACCCCGGATCAGTGGAAGACGCTTCAGGCCGATGTGCCTAAGGGTGACCTCCGCGGCCACTATCCCCGCTTTGGTCCGATGCAAGGGCCTGGAGCTGGTCCCGGAGCTGGGCCTGGACCCGACTCGGGACAGAATCACTAGAGCATGGCTTCGATGCGGAGCCAACACGACGGAGCCTACTGGATTGTTCGCCCCTCTTGTTCCGAGGCCCCAGTCACATAGCGTGCCAATTCCACACGGTTCGATATCCCCAGCTTTTCGAAGACGTGGAACAAAGAATTCTTTACTGTGCTCTCGCTGATTTTGAGGGCGCGCGCAACCTCCCGGTTGCTCATCCCCTCAGCCACTAGACGAGATATCTCTTCTTCGCGAGGGCTGAGCAGGGTTCGTCCAGTAACATCAGTCATCCTTAAGCTAGGCTTAACTAACCCGTCGAGAATAATTCCGAGATCGACACCTCGCAACCACACTTCCCCTTGAGAAACTCGGCTAATACAGTTTGCCAGTTCAGAAAGTGTCTCATTGCTGTACACAATGCCTCGCGCGCCCGCTCTGAACGCTTCAATCACACGGTCGCTGCGCCCTTCCCTCAATAGAAACACAAACGGTAATTCAGGGAATCGAGCGCGCAAGTGCTTAGCAAGGGAAATGGGGGCTCCGGTTATGCTGGTATCGGAGATGATGACCACCCAGTCCGGATCGGGCGTGAGCAGCTCGATCAACGACTCCAGGTCGTTTGCGGACCTTACCTCAAATCCCAATCGAAGGCTTTCTAACCCCGCCGTCAGCAGCTGGCACTGCAAAATGCTACTGTCGTAAACGACAACTCTGGCACGTACGGTCAGCATAAGCAGTCTCCCTGGTAGATTCGATTTAAAAGATAGGACTGCTACAGAGGGAGGGTGGTGCTCTAGTTTCAGCGAGACTTTGAACGGTTAAATGGAGAACTTCTATTAGTCTTCGCTCACGCAAAAGTTAAACGGGTATTTGGCGTCCACCCAATTTGTCACTCGCAGTTATGACTCTACAACAACGTCCCTCAAATACAGTACGTTTTCTAGTCTTTCTGCATGTATAACGTTAGTACCCAACCGGTCATTACTCATCCTTGTCCAAGCCCCCTGTTTCAGGGCCGCTTCCCCTCTTAAGGTCCGTTACAGTGGCGTGAAATAGTGCGCGAACAGCATACTATGGCCAAGATACGCGGCTCACTTGCAGTAGGTTACTTCCATTGTTACTTGAGCGCGATTCGCCCAAAAACCGCGTCGGGCCCATTCTCTCGGAACAAAAGTTCGGACTAGTCCGGGAGATTAGTTCTATTGCCGGGGCCGACGACTCCCGCTAACTTTGCTCCAGTGTTGCCTAATCACCCTGCAGAGGACACCTGAAATCCTTTGCGACCTCTTTACTTGTTTGCCGTTTCACCAAGGGCCATCCACTCCTCCAATTGCGAAAGCCACCATGTGGCTCACAGGGCGAAGCTATGCAAAATCAACAAACCAGTAACCCGGCATTCACAGGATCACTAAGGGCCCCGGGACCCGCATGGTATCCCCTGCAGACGCGCTATCAGTGCGAGAAGAGAGTGGACGCGGCGCTGCGCGATGAAGGCTTCGAGTCCTTCGCACCGATGCAGTTGGAGACGCGGCGATGGAGTGATCGCACTAAGCTTGTGGAGTCGCCCCTCTTTCCCGGTTACACATTTGTCCGTATGGAAGCGGAGCCGGAATCGCTCATCAGGGTATTGCGTCTTCCCGGCATGGTGCGGTTCGTGACTAGCGGGCGTGAGCTTGTCGCCGTGCCGAACGAAGAGATGGAAACAGTACGAGCCTTGGTTCAGAGCAACACCAGCTACGAGCCGGGGCCTTTCCCCGCGGTGGGAGAGAGAGTCAGGATCCACGGCGGTTGTCTGGAGGGCGTTGAGGGAGTTTTGACGTCTCAGACAGGCCGAGGGGAAGTCGTAATCTCAGTCGGTGCAATCCAGAGATCGGTGAAAATTCCGCTCGCCGGTTATCAGATAGAGCGGCTTTCTTAATTAATTAGATAGTGCTCGTCGACGTCATCGTAAGCAGTGGACATCAACCTTCTAATGCGCGCTTGCCATATATTCATCTAGCACTGCCGAGCCTCGTTGGTTGATAACAGCGCCACTCGTAAATCCTAGATTTGTTGCCCCCCCGGCGCATTTGTTGCTGGCCACCTTCAACCCCTGCCGAAGGTGATGCTTGCGTTACAGAAATTCTTCAACCATCCGAGAACTCTTTCCTGGATACGGGCGCAATCGGATCTGGGTGCCGCTTCTGGCATTGCCCGCACAACTGCAAGAATCCTTTAGGGGGAGAATGCGTCTCGTTAGCAAACTGTTTCCAGGCATTCAAGTTGCAACAGACCAGGGACGCCGCGATTTCCGTGCACTTATGACGGCGGTCGCGGGAATTTCTTATCGCCTTGTCGACGCTTCTCTCAAGCTAATGATTATTCCGTTAGCCACGCGTCTGCTGGGAATAGAGAAATATGGAATCTGGCTCACCGCCAGTTCCATCCTCAGCCTCTTGATGGTTTCCGACTTCGGGATCGGCTCTGGCTTGATCAACCTGGTTGGAGCGTCGGCGGCCAAGGGAGATACCCGCAGTGTGCGCTCTTACGCGGCGACGGCCTATATTGCCTTTGCTGCCCTTGCCCTGTTTCTTATTCTCGGGGTCGGCTGTCTCTCAAGAGCCGCCATTCTCCCCCATTGGGTAGGGATTGGAGCGGACTCGCCTCTGGTCTCGCAAAGCCGGAACCTGTTTATAGTCATGGGCTGTTTAGTGGCTGGATCAGCGTCTCTTAACGTTGTCAGTTTCTTTGCATCCGCCCTTCAAGAAGGGTATCTCGCTCACGGGGCCCAGATCGCAGCAAGCCTAACTGCACTGTTCTGTATCTTTCACCTTCGCTCCAGTAGCATGGTGAACTTTGCCCTGGCTTCTTCGTTGCCTATCCTCTCTGCTTACCTGCTTCTGAGCATATACATCTACGGTTTCCGCCATCGTGCGCTGGCCCCGGATTTTCGCAATGTCAACTTTGCCCACTTCCGCGTAATTTGGCACGACAGTTCCCGTCTTTTGGTCGCGCAAATCGCAGATACGGTGATTGCGTTTACCAGCAACGTGCTCGTCGCGTCGCAGTTAGGTGCGGCCGTCGTTCCGGAAGTGTCTGTCTCCCTGCAGGTCATGATGATCTTCAACTTTGTTAGTTGCATGTTCATCCTGCCCCTCTGGCCGGCTTACGTGGAGGCCGGTGTTCGCGAGGATTGGGCCTGGATTAAGGCAGCTCTCTGGCGTGGAGTCGTTCGCAGCGTCGGCGCCGTTGCTTTTGGCTGCGTATGCTACACGCTTATCTATCGCATCTTCATCCACACCTGGTCTCCCATGCTTCCTATCCCGCCGTTGAGTTTTGTCCTCGCGCTCGACGTCTGGTTTCTTATTTATGTGTGGAATAAAAACTCCATGGTCCTACTCAATGCTCTCGGGTTTACGTCCGTACGAGCGTGGGTAGCACCCATGTCAGCAGCGGTGTTTATCGGAGCTGCTGTCGTTCTTCTGCCTAGGATGGGAATCGTCGCCATCCCGATCGCCGGCATAGCGAGCGCTCTGGTAGAAGCTTCCATTACTACCGGAAAGGCTCTTTCCTTGCTCTCTAATCGCAAAATGCGGCTTTCCATTGCACCGGAGGTGAACTTTGTACCAGAAGGCTAAGTTAATGCATCTCCCCGGAAAATCACAATTTCGCAGCGATGACCGTTGGGTCGTCGTGCACGATGCTGAACGAGATCACTACGAGCTTCCGGTAGCCCTTGCAGAAGTGGGTGCGCTGGAGCGATTTGTGACCGACTGGTACACAGGTTTAGACAGACCGTTTTGGCAGCACCTCGCAAATACAAGACTAGGCAAATCAACCTTCGGTATATCGAAGCGCTATAGGATCGAGCTTCCATCTCGCCTAACGATGGACAACAAGCTCGCCTTTGCCGCTGGACTCATCCGCCGCAAGCTAACGAACCGCCCCTCCCTCGATCAGGTGGTCGGAGGAAATACAGGCCGAACCGCGGCCTCAATAGCAAACCGTCACGGTTGTCATCTGTTGGCGGCCAGCTATTGCGCCGCCACGGCTTTCGAAAATCTACGCCCCGGCCTCAAGCGAGTCCTCTTCCAGGTGCATCCGCATCCCCGTTTCCTTCGTTCGCTCTATAAAGCGAAGATGGAAGAGGATCCAGACTATGCAAGTCTCATCCATGAGGCCGAGACCGCTGTCAGCGAACCAGAGCTCATCCAATGGGAGCAGGAAAGCAAGCTTGCAGACCACATCCTCTGTGCTTCCAATTTCACCCGGCGCTCACTTGAAGTGAGCGGCATCGCCCCAGATAAGATCAGCGTGGTTCCATATGGCGTCCATACGGAACTGTTTCAGTATGGGCGCCCGTCGGGCGATGGTCCACTCAACGTTCTGTATGTGGGGCAAAAGGTTGCCCGAAAAGGACTGCGGATGCTGCTGCGAGTGTGGCAGCAGTTGCAGCCGGTAAATGCCCATCTCGTGCTGGCCGGAGGCCATGTACGCGACGAAACAGTCCTGCAGGGCTTCGAGAACCTATACACCGAAACGCCAAGAATCGGCAATGTCGATCTGGTGCGTCTCTTCCAGCAGGCAGACATCTTTGTGCTTCCGTCGCTGGCTGAAGGCTTTGGACACGTGTATCTCGAAGCATTAGCGTGTGGGGTGCCGATCATATGCACTGACAACACCGGAGGCGCCGATATCATCCGTCACGGAGAAAGTGGCTGGATCCTTCCCGCAGGAGATCCGGTTGCACTCGCCGATTGCCTGTCCTGGGCTCTTGCCCACCGGCGGCATCTTCGCGAAATGCGAGAGGCTGCGCGGGCGGTCGCCGAGCGGTATTCCTGGAGTCGCTTTCGAGAGGGTATTCGTGAAGTGCTTCTTGCCGCGACCGCGGAAAGCGATCAGCGCTCTAGTGAAGGTCGTGAAGCAGGCTACGAAGAAGCGGTTGCGATCAAAGATTACGCGTAAAGGTGATGTTGTGAATACGTTGCCATCGATCCTGGCTTACGGGTCCGATGTAACTTAAAGGTCTTTCTCGCTCCCCCAAACAAGAGCCCTCCCCCGGCGCTTACCGCACCCGAACTGCTCGTAGTGCTTCGCGACCTCTCTTGTGAGAGTCGCTCACCTTTTCGATGTGAAACCGACGGGATGAGCACATGCTTCCGGCCCGGCCAGGAATGTTTTTACATGCAACTGTGTCTTACGTTGGAACACCGCTTTTTGCAGACACCAGACCGGAAGGTCTGGACGATCACCCAGTGTCCCTACGATTTCTATCGGGAGTATCTTGACGTTTTTGACTCTGTTCGTGTCATCTCTCGCGCGTTCCCTGTCCCTCGCGTCGAGCCGAATTTTCTTCCGGTGGAGGGGCCGGGGGTCGAGTTTTACACAATGCCGGGGTACAAAGGACCATTCGAATTTCTCAGCAATTTCGTTAAGGTACGCGAACGGGCTAAGGGGGCCGTCTCGCCAGAAAGTGCGGTTTTGTTTCGTTTGCCGAGCCAGGTGGCAAACTCAGTAGAGTACTGGATGTCCCGGCGAAGGCTGCCGTATGCAGTGGAAGTCGTTGCTGATCCGTACGATGTTCTAGGGCCCGCCGCCAACCGGCATGTGGTCGCTCCCATAGCGAGACGCTACTTCACGCGAAAACTGCAACAGCAATGCCGTCGCGCTGTTGCCGTCTCATACGTAACAAAGTCTTATTTGCAAAAGAGATATCCGCCCGCGTCCGATCATAGTGCGGCGGAAGTCACGACCGGGGCAGCTCTCTATGGGGCAAGACAGTATGCCGCTGCCGCATCGGATGTAAACCTTTCTCCCGAATGCTTTGTATCGCAGCCGCGGGTGGCCCTTCGCGATCCATCGTTCCTGCGAATCGTCTTCGTCGGAACGTTGGAATCTCTCTATAAAGGTCCCGACGTTCTGCTTGAGGCGGTGGGCATTTGTAAGAACCAAGACATTCCGGTCAGGGTGCGATTCATGGGCATAGGGCAACAAATGCCCGCATTACGCAAACGGTGCTCGCGACTCGGAATTGACAATGAGGTTGAGTTCCTTGGATCGGTCACCGCAGGCGAACCGGTACGGCATGAACTCGACCTGGCGGACCTGTTCGTTTTGCCGTCCCGCGCTGAGGGTGTGCCGCGAGCGATGCTTGAGGCAATGGCTCGGGGCCTGCCGTGCATAGGTTCGTCGATTGGTGGTATCCCGGAGCTGCTGCACGAGGAAGACCTTGTGCCGGCCGATAACCCTGCTGCCTTAGCCAAGGTCATCGGCACGGTGTTCGCAGACCAGTCGCGACTGGCCAGAATGTCCGCTCGCAACCTGCAAAAGGCAGCTGCATATTCTACTGCGCTGCTTTCGCAACAAAGGCAGAAGTTCTATCGCGCGGTGAAAGAGCTTACCAGGAACGCTTACTCGGCAAGAGTACAAGACCGATTTCAAAGCTTTCCCAGCAGTGTTGAAACCTCATAAGTGACACTCCGGGTGCCCGTTGGGCAGTCGACCTCGTCCGTGCAAAGCCAATTATCTCCTCGTCCTTATTGATGCTAATTTATGCCCAAGTTTGACCAGACCGAAGAAATCCGCTCGATATCACGCTTAGCGCCGTTAACTGTGGCTCATGTCGTCGAAGGGTGCCAGGGTGGTGTAGGCAGTGCTGTGAGATATCTCATCGACGCCCAGAGCAGGGACTCCACGATCGATGAAATCCATCTCATCGCCGATCGCCGGCGCATGGGCGATATGTTGTACGAAGCTCCGGCAATCGTCCATGAATACCAAAGCAGCCGGAGCCCCAACAAACTGTTGCAGGTTTCGCGAACCGTACAAAGGCACCTCAAGTCGATCGCTCCAGACGTCGTATATCTTCATAGCACCTTTCCTGGACTGTATGGCCGTCTGCGGTGGAGAGCGCGGGTCGATTCTTGGGCGACCGTTTACTGCGCCCACGGGTGGGCGTTCACCCAGCAAGTGTCGCTGCCGGTAAAAAAGCTATACACGTATGTCGAGCGATTTCTGGCCCGGAGGACAGATGCTCTCGTGAGCATCTCTTTCTCAGAGTTAGACGCAGCTGTGAAGGCAAACGTTGTCGCCCCTCTCCATCGGGTCATCTATCACGGCGTTCCTCGCAGAAAAAAGCAATCACCCGTGCCGGTTTCGGTAGATGCGAACCGCACGAACTTTGTCTTTGTCGGCCGCTTTGACCGGCAAAAGGGATTAGATCTTTTGCTGGACGCGTTTGCTGATCAAAGATTGAATCACGTCGACTTGTGGCTGATAGGTGGGGCCACGCTTGGGCATAAATACGTTATCCCGGACCAGTCGAACATTAAGTTGATCGGCTGGGTCGCCAATGCAGACATCGATGACTACATTCGCTGCTTTGATGCGGTGATCGTTCCCTCCCGTTGGGAGGGGTTCGGTTTGATCGCGCTCGAGGCAATGCGAAACGGTAAGCCGGTACTCGCAAGCAGGACAGGTGGACTGGCCGAACTTCTGATCGATCGTGTGAATGGCCGCCTCTTCAATCCCGGAGATGTGGAGGACCTGATCAGAGTACTCCTGGAAATGTCCCAGTCTGAAATCGCCCGCATGGGCAAGATGGCTGTTGAGATTTGTGACACTGGCTTTAGCGTAGCGGATTGCTACGACCGCTGGAGCGTGCTTACTGAGGACGCTCTCGCCGTACGGTTCAAAACGCCCCGATATGAAGCTGCAGCTTCCTATATTGATTCGGTAAACGCCCTACCTTTAGAGGAACTATGAGCGCAAATAATGTCATCAGTCTGCCTCGAGTGGACAACTTCACTGGCCTCGCGGCTACCCATGCCCCCAGCGCGTCCGTGTGCCTGCTGCTCGCCGATTTCTTAGGATTGTCCATTGTATTTTGGCTCGCTGTCCTGAGTAAGTACACGTTCAACCCGGATTTCCACCTCAGGTTTTACCTGGCAGTATTTCCTTCAGTGCTGCTATTCCTGAGCGTGTTCTTCTCCCAGGGTCTTTACCCGGCGCTGCTCCTGCATCCCGCCGAAGAGATGCGGCGCATTTCCCACTCCGTAACTGCAGTGCTGCTTGTCCTCATCTCGGCTACGTTCCTGATGAAGAGTGGTGCGGAGTACTCACGCTACGTCTTCGTCGTCACCTGGGTCCTAGGCACTCCGGCTGTGTTACTCGGCCGCACGATCATTAGAAAGCTCTTTAACCAAACGTCCTGGTGGTCAGTCCCAGCCACGATTGTTGGGTCGGGACCCGCGGTTGAAAGATTAGCGAGGAGCCTGGTCAACAGAAATCTCGGCCTCCGGATTACCGGTGTGCTGCTCGATGGCCCTGTGACCTCATGGGACCCAAGTCTGCCCCCTATTATCGGGCACTTGTCTGACGAGCCCAGAGACCGAGGGTACCGCCCTACTCGTTATGCCATCCTTGCCATGCCGCAGCGCTCACATGCAGAGATACGCCAGATCATTCAGGATCACTGTAAGAGCTTCCATCGCATTCTCATCGTTACCGATCTTCTGGGCATCTGCTGTCTCGGCATCTCTCCGCGAGAAATTGGAGGCCAGGTGGGCTTGGAGATTCCCCAACGCTTGTGCTTCTTCGTCCCTAAAGTGATGAAGCGGTCCCTGGACATTTGTTTCAGCATTACACTTCTTCTCTTGCTCGTGCCCGTGTTGGTGCTGATATGTGTCGCGGTCAAGATAGATTCAAAGGGTCCGCTGTTTTTCGGCCACCTTCGTTACGGCCGGGATGGTAAGCCCTTCCGCGCCCTAAAGTTCCGCACCATGGTTTCCGACGCGGATCGAATTCTTGAGGCCTACCTACAACTTCATCCTGAACATCTGCTGGAGTGGCAGCTTGATCACAAGCTGAAGAACGACCCCAGAATTACGCGAGTCGGGCGCTGGTTACGCCGCTACAGCCTTGATGAGCTGCCACAGTTGATCAATATAGTTGCAGGTCACATGAGCCTTGTCGGTCCCCGGCCGATCGTTAAGTCGGAAATTGCACGCTACGCGACCAGTTATGACTTATATACACGTGTCACGCCTGGCCTGACAGGTCTCTGGCAGGTGTCTGGTCGAAACAATACGACCTATGGCGAACGGGTAGCATTCGACGAGTACTACATAAGGAACTGGTCGATCTGGATGGATATCTACATACTCACGCGTACTTTCACGGCGGTAGTGAATGCTCACGGGGCGTATTGAGGGTTCGGGCGCTCATTAGAAAAGTTACAGGCCCTTCGGTCGGAAAGGAAAACCATCGATGCTCTCACAGGACGCACCGCCAAGCTACAAGGGAATGACAGACCCAAACTCGGAAGAGCACGCAATGTTTTACCGGCAATTGCTGGGAGACGTGGACACTCCGACCGCACCTTTCGGCATGCTGGAGGGACCGGGAGACGACATCGCGATGAAGGAAGCGGAACTGGAAGTTGACAGCGCCCTTGCCAACCGGTTGCGCACGATAACCCGGGTATTCGCAGTGAGCTCGGCCAGCCTATGCCATCTGGCGTGGGCACAGGTACTGGCCAAAACCTCCGGGCAGGAGGATGTCGTCTTCGGCTCCGTGTTATACACGCGGCTGCCGGGCGCCACAGGGGAGGAGGGGTATCGCCTTTTCCCGACTACCGTGCCTGTGCGCATATGTATAGGAGAAGAGAGCGCGGAGAACAGCGTAAAGCGCGTCCAAATCCTGCTCACCGATCTCTTGCGCCACAGGCATGCCTCCCACGAGCTTGCTCAACGCTGCAGTGCCGTACCTGCTTCAACGCCGCTCTTCTCTTCTCTTTTTGGATATCGTCGTGGTCAAAGCTCTCAGGAGGCGTACAGGGCAGCCGTCGAGGTACCGGACGTCGTCCAGAACCGGTGTGTGGATGCGCGTGCTGGATATTCATTTATTCTCTCCGTCGACGACCTGGGCGACCGGTTAAAATTCGTTGCCCAGGCACCGGCTTCGATCGGTGCGCTCCGCATTTGCCACTTCATGCATACCGCGCTAGCTTCTCTCATCGAGGCTTTGGAGTCGGCTCCCTCTATGCCGGTATCCATGCTCAACGTCTTGCCGGGGGCGGAACGGCATCAGGTGCTTTTCGGGTGGAACGACACGCGTGTCGACTTCCCCTCCCACAAGTGTATTCACGAGTTGTTTGAAGAGCAGGTTCGCGCCAACCCGGATGCTATAGCAATCGTTCATGAGGAAAAAAAGCTTAGTTATACGGAACTCAATCTGCGTGCTAACCGCCTGGCGCATTATCTGCGGCATCTGGGTGTCAAGCCCGATGTATGTGTGGCCATCTGTGTCGAGCGTGGATTTGAGATGATCGTTGGCATGCTGGCGATCCTCAAGGCCGGCGGAGCCTATGTGCCCCTGGATCCCGCGTATCCAGTGGAACGGCTCCGTTTCATGCTCGAGGACAGCGCGCCCCTCACGCTCCTTACATTAAGCCATCTCGCAGGTCTCTTCTCCGGAGCGGGTAAGCTCCCACGCGTCCTGCACCTTGACGCCGTAAATGCTCCATGGCAGAACTGTCCTGATACCAATCCCAGTCCGGGCGCCGTTGGCCTGTCCCCGAATCACCTTGCCTATGTCATCTATACCTCCGGATCTACAGGCAAGCCCAAGGGAGTTCTATGTGAACACCGTGGGTTGTGCAACCTCGCACTTGCCCAGATCGAGGATTTTGCCGTTGAATCAGACAGCCGCGTTCTCCAGTTCGCCTCGTTCAGCTTCGACGCCTGTGTGTCTGAGGTGATGATGACCCTCTGTCAAGGCGCCTCACTGTATTTTGGTCCTCGCGGCAAGTTATTGGTGGGTGAGACGCTCGGCGAAGTTGTGGCAGAGTATGGCATCACGCACGCCACCTTACCGCCGGCCGTACTCAACGGAGTGGCCGAAGAAGCTGATTTCGGAACTCTGCGCACTCTGGCCCTGGCCGGAGAGGCATTATCAGATTTGCTGGCAAGCCGCTGGGCGCGCGGCCGTCGGCTCATCAACGCCTACGGTCCGACTGAGTCGACCGTCTGTGCGACTTCGTATCATTATCGGCCCGGACGACCTGGCGCTCCGCCCATCGGGCGCCCTCTCGCGAACGCGAAGGTATACATTTTGGACGAACGCAAAGAGCCTGTCCCCATAGGCGTAGCCGGGGAGCTTTACATAGGTGGGATCGGCGTGGCGCGCGGCTATCTAAACCGCGCCGAACTCACGGCGACGAAGTTTCTTCTCGATCCTTTCGCTCCGGAGCCAACAGCGCGCATGTACCGCACTGGTGATCTGGGGCGGTGGCTGCCGGACGGCAACATTGAATTCCTTGGACGTAACGATTTCCAGGTTAAAATCCGAGGCTTTCGAATCGAACTGGGCGAGATTGAGGCCCGGTTGGCTGAATATCCGGGTGTCCGTGAAGCCGTCGTGATCGCGCGCGAAGATACGCCCGGCGAGAAGCGCCTTTTCGCTTACTACACGGTGGCAGACGGTCACGTCGCGGCAAAAGATTTGCCGAATGCCGAGAACTTGCGCATGCATGTCTCTGCCCGGCTACCGGAGTACATGGCCCCAGCCGCCTATGTGCGTCTCGAGTCGCTGCCCTTGACCGTCAATGGAAAGTTGGACCGTAAGGCACTCCCGGTCCCCAGTGGGGACGCCTATGCTTCCAGCCAATACGAGGCTCCGGCCGGAGAAACGGAGTTAGCGCTGGCGGAGATCTGGACCGAGTTGCTGAAGGTTGATCGTGTTGGCCGCCGCGATAATTTCTTTTCGCTCGGTGGACATTCGTTACTCGCGGTAAAGATGATAGCCAAAGTACGCGCTTCGTTCGGAACGCGTCTCGCGTTGTTCTCATTTATACAAACGCCGACGATCGAATATCTGGCTCATCTGCTCTCTGGGAATGCCATAGCTCATATGGCCGTCGTCAATAGGGGCGCTCCGGACGCAATCCCGCTGATCTGGGTAGCTCCGGAGCCTTGGCAGCCCCGGCTTGCGTCTTATCTGTCAGCCAACCAGCCGGTGCTGTCCTTCGTTTTGAGTCAGGAAGAGCTGGCCTCCACAGCCCCTTACTATCGGCTCGAAGATCTCGCAGCCCACATCGTCAAGAAGTTACGTCAGTTGCATCCACGGCCCGCGTACGTGCTCACCGGCTTCTGCCAGACGTCATTGCTAGCCTACGAATGCGCACAGCAACTGCGTCAGCTTGGCCACGAGGTTCCTTTGCTGGTCATGGGAGACGCAATCCTCCCGGGATATATAGAACGTCTGCCGTTTCATAAACGGTCGAGGCGGCGCTTGGAAAGAGAAATGTTCTACTTATCAGCCTTTCGCAACTCCTCTCTTTCTCAGTGGAGACAGTTGGTGAGGCAACGCCTCGGAGGGCTGCGGGCGATACGAGAGCAACGGATGTTCGAACGGAGCTATCGCGCCAGCGAAACAGACGCCGGATCCGTTCAGGAGCTTTACCAGGCGTTGATCGTATCCCACTTCAGCTATATTCCGGCTCCTTACCCGGGCCGCGTGCTCTACCTGCAATCTGCTGATCGACCGCAAAGCGAACTGTGGGATACGGCGGGAAGTTGGCAAGACCTCATTGACGAGATGGAAGTGTTCGACGCTCCGGGAGACCATACCAGCATCTTCCAGGAGCCCAATGTCAGGGTTACGGCACAGCGCCTTCAGCAGGCCCTGGATAGGATCGGGGAGGACGCGCTGTTTACTCCAGCACCACTACGCGGGGCAGCCATCAGTATGCAGTTATGACCGGATGCGCTTGGTCATAACTCCCAAGGACGCTATCTATGGAGATCTTGCAAAATGCTTGAATTAACTGACGACCTCAGCGTAGTCGAGGGCAAGGTGAACCGGATGCCCACGCTCCGCAATCGCCTTTTCCAGGTGGCAAGAACATTCCAATTCAAAGGCGCCAAGGCAAGTCTCACCCACTACGGCGCCCGCGTTTTCCCGTTTCTGAGCAAGGCGGATGAAACTCAGCATGTGGCCGAGGAAGACGCGGTTGATCAACGCTTCGCCGCCGGGAGTTTCGAATCCCCGCTGCGCGAACTTGCCATTCAAAGCCCGAACGCGAAGTGGGGTTTGCCATATGCGCCGACCCACCCTGCGTTCTTTGAGCAGGTGGTGGGGAGCCTGCCTGTCCGGCTGAGCGACTATGACTTCATCGACCTCGGAGCAGGTAAGGGCCTGGCTCTGCTTCTGGCATCGAAATACCCATTCAAGAGCATAACCGGCGTCGAATATTCCAAGGTTCTGGCCAATCAGGCGACGGAAAACATCGCCTCCTACAAAGAGCAGGGAGGGGAATACGGCGCCATCGAATGCATATGGGGAGATGCAGCCAACTTTGAACTTCCGCATACTCCCACCGTACTTTACCTCTTTAACCCGTTTCAGGGGAAAGTCATGGATTGCGTAATCGCCAATCTTGAACAATCGTTGCGCGCCGCGCCGCGCGACCTGTGGGTTATCTACGGCATTCCCTGGGAAGGGCGCAAATTCCGCCGGAGTCCTATGTTAAAGACGATCGAATGGAATTCCGACTACTCTCTTCATCGCTCCGCCAGCCGGTAGGGCCTGTGAGGCAATCCCCTAAGGGACTGTATAACGTTGTAACTTCGGACGCTAGGAACCGTTCTCTCCACTCATGAAGGGCCGCAGAAACAGCGGCCCCGGAACTCTGGAGGTGACATGCAACGAAAATTTACGGCTCTCAATGGCCTCAGAATCTTTGCCGCGTTTGCCGTGGTTTGCTTCCATTATGGAACGCTAGCTGCTTCTTTTCCGGCGCTCCCTCACTTCGCGCAAAACCTCATTGAAAACGGAACCATCGCGCTTCCATTCTTTTATGTCCTATCCGGTTTTGTGCTTACACACGCCTATTCGAGTCGTGGACCTGCTCCCATACAAAAGAGGGGCTTCTATTATGCGCGGATCGTCAGGCTCTTCCCTGCATATGTGGTTGGTTTTGTGCTGTTCCTGCCCATCGCTGTGGAAAAGTACCTGCGGCACCCGGCAGCTCACTCCAACGGAGTTCACACCTATGTTCTGGGTGGTTTGTTAAGTCTATTTGCGTTGCAGGCGTGGACTCCACTTTCACAAGCTTGGAATGGTCCGGGTTGGTCGCTCTCGGTTGAGGCGTTCTTCTACTTCATATTTCCACTCGTGCTGCCAACAATTGTAAAAATGCGGCCGACGCGTCTTGCGATCTTATTGGGCTTCCTTTGGTTCTCGATGATCTCGTTAACGATTGCCCATGAACACAATCTGATTCCTCCCGAGGTCTGGAGCCGGTACATCATGTACCAACCACTCTTTTGGGTGCCGACCTTCTTGCTGGGCATGGCCACTTACCGCCTGGCCACTCAGTGGAGCCTGGTTCCGGACCAAATCGCAACCGTCATTTCTGTATCGTCTCTGGCCGCCCTGCTCGTTCTGGCTGGCCTGCTTACGCCGCGGATCGGTGGGGATTTCCTGGTAAACGGCGGTGCGGCTCCATTAATAGCATTGATCGTCCTTGCATACTCGCATCCACGTTGCCTGAGTAGCCGGCTTCTAGGCAGCGCGCCGCTGGAATTTCTGGGCGCAGCCAGCTACGTCATCTACATACTACAGGCCCCGTTATGGCATATTTTTCGGGCTGTCACTGATCATCTACGGCACGCGATTGGTCAGCCCGTGGTGCAAGATTGGCAGTTCGTGCTCTATCTCGTATATCTCGTGGGGACAGCCCTATTGATTCAGCGCTTCGTCGAGAGGCCGGCCCAACATTATCTTTCGCGGAAAGGCACTGCGGCTCGAACAGCGCCGCGGATTCGCTCCGCGGATGTGGCCGCCGTAGAACAGTTTGCCGCTCGATGAGCATGCGGTGGCTTAGGCGCGAAGGCGTAGGCTGCTCGAGCTCAACGCAAAACGGAGCGGCCAGCGCGAAAGCACGTCGAGCCGCGCAGCCAATACAATTCATTCGCTTTTTAGCGTAATCTTTGAATCGCATTTCTTGTATACTTGGGAAGGTTCCCCCACAACCTCATGGCGGTTCTGTAAATAAGACAGACGAACAGCGTAGGTGGCCGCCACGACTTCTCTTAGGAAAGACGATGCCTTCAAACGAGCGTTCCCACGGCCCCTTATGGGAGGCCAGGTAAGTCAGTTTCTGAGTCTATTTCGCTAGCTCGAAGGAAATATCAGTAAGAACACTCCCGACTTCTTCTACAGGTGATAGGAAATCCCTTTCCTGTAGACACCGGAAACAACGAATCTACCCGACGGTACCGCGGAGCTTATGTGGCACTCGAAACACGAAATCATTTCGACACAACTGCCCTGGAAGTGGCAAGTGGGAGACGCGAATTGCATCGCCCCGAAACATTGGTAGATTACACGCCAACGCTTTCGTTGCGCACACTCGTCGACGCGTGCTTCCGTCACCCGATGCGTGTGGCCTTTGCCGCAGGGCTTCCGTTGTTGGTTACAGTACTCATGCTATTGCTTATGCCCAAGCGCTACCTGGCTACGATGCAGTTGGCAGTGCTGAACACACGCCAGTATTCGGTCATAAGTAGCGATTCAGACCAGCCTAGCAAGGTCGTTGGAGACATAACCGATAGTGAGGTCAATTCCCAGGCGCAACTCCTGCGCAGCCGGGACGTTCTTAACCAAACCCTCGACCAGCTTGGAAGACCATCGTCACCAGCCACAGTGCGAGACCGCGCGATCGAAGCCCTCGATACCAAGCTAGATGTTGAACCAGTGAGGGAGTCGAATATCTTGAATGTTTCTTACGTTGACTCCTCCCCCGAAAGAGCCAGAGATACCCTGCAAGCCCTTGCGTCGAGCTTCGTCGGGAAGGAACTGTCTGTATTGCGTCCCATGCACGGTGAGAAGCTTTTTGTGGGCCTGGTTGAAGAGCGGCAGAAAGAATTGGCTACAGCCCAGGCCAGCTTCGCGAAGTTCAAGGTCGAGACGGGCATTGCTTCTCTCAAGGACGACGAGGCGACGCTCCTTCGGCAGCTCGAAGGGTTGTCCACCCAATCTGCCTCACTTACCTCCGAGCTTGCTCTCGAACGGCAGCGCGCTCATCGAACAGATGACGAACTCACCCGGCAACCGGAACGGATTATTACGCAAAATCGCTCACTCCCCAACCAGGCCGCCGTTGAATCATTAACGTCCCTCCTGGTGCAGCTGCAGAATAAACGTACAAGCTTACTGAGCGGGTACCAACCTTCGGATCGCGTCGTTCAGGATATCGAACAGCAAATCAGCAATGTTCAGAGCCAGCTTGCCGAACTACGTGCGACGAGTGCAGTTGAGACAACGACTGACATGAGTCCGCTCCATCAGCAGTTGAAAAGTCAACTGGCTATGTCGCAGATATCCAGCACCGCATTGGCCGCGCAGCGCCGCGCGGTACAGTCGCAGCGCGCCGATTATCTGGCTCAACTTGATCGGCTGGAGGGGAAAGCAGCCGATTTTGACAGTCTGGAAAAGGCTGTGGCTGAGGCTCAACGAAACCTGGACTTGGCTCTTCAGAAGCGGGATCAAGCCGCGGTCGACGACGCCCTCGACCGGGATAGAATCCTGAACGTTGCCTTTGCCGCAAAGCCGGCCGCATCCTCGCTGCCTATTCAGCCTCGTCCCGTTTTATATATAGCCTCAGGTTTGTTTATCGCTGCTTTCTTTGGGGTGGGCGCCTGTGTGTTGACCGAGTTGGGAAGAAAGACCATCAACTCACCTGCCGAGTTGGATGCAATCACGGGCGTGACCACACTCGTGGCTGTTCCGTTGCAGCGCCATACCTACGAAACAAGGTTCCGTCTAGGAGTGCGAGAGCAAGAGTTGCGTGATGCCTCGTCATTGGCCGTGCCGCACGACTCCCAAGTACAAGCCGCCTTACAGCCGTTCGTCGCCAGGAGAGAAAGCTGATGATTTCAGTTATCCAGGACCCAACCGCGTATATAACGGACAGGAGATTCGAACAAATCCTCTGTCAGCTTGAGGCCGCACGTAAGAGAGTCGGCCGGGCCAGGGTAATCGCAATAGCCGGGTGCAAGAGCGGAGACGGAACGACGTTCGTGCTCGGTGAATTAGCGAGGCGCTTGGCTGAACGATCCCACCGGGGTGTACTCAAAGCCGACTGCGCGGACCTTGTGCTTGCCAGTCATCTCAAACCGGGCGAGCTGCTTGCGCAATGCTCATTCTCTCGCGACGCCGGTCTCTGGCTCCTGTCTTCTCCAGAGAGAGATTCGGGATTGCGCCTTTCGGAGCGCCCCGGGGAGGCCGATGTGGTGTCAGCCATGGCTGCGTTGAGTGCCCGGTTCGATTTCGTCTTTATGGATTGTGGACCGGTAAATGTCAGCGGAGGAATCTGGCAGGTAGCCGATGTGGTGGATGATGTATTTCTGGTGGTCGCTGCCGGTGAAACGAAACGGGATCAGGTGGCGTATGCACAACGAATCATCGCGCAATCCGGAGCGCATCTAACCGGTTGTATCCTGAATAAGCGCACTTATCCGCTGCCAGATGCAATTCATCGTCTCCTGAACTAGGTCAATCCATGAATTCAGCCGATCGGAACAAATGTATGAGAAGGTTTATCACCGTGTTGTTGTTTCTGGCAGCAGTCACTGCGTCATGGGCTCAAGACGCGCGGCTATCCAATGAACCCCACCTTGTCACGCGGGCGCGGTACAAACTTCAACCCGGCGATAGATTTGATGTTTCATACCGGTATACGCCGGAGCTGAACCAATCGGTGACGATCGAACCAGATGGGTACGTCAACCTCGATCCGACCGGACCGATCAAAGTGAGTGAGCTAACCGTTGATCAGGCAACTGACCTGATCACCCGCCTTGCCAACAAGCGCCTCCGAGACCCAAGGGTGACCCTGACTCTGAAGGACTTTCACAAGCCCTACTATGTTGTCGCCGGAGAGGTAAACCATCCGGGACGTTTTGACATGGAGCAGCCCACGACCGCTCTGCAGGCGATCTTGACGGCCGGTGGCATGGAGGCGGCCGCTCGATCGTCGCAGATCATCCTCTTCCGTCACCTTAACGCAGACGATGATGAGGTCCATGTGCTCGATCTGCACAATGTGAAGAAGCGAAGTGACCTGGAGCACGATCTCATGCTCCAACCGGGCGACATGCTTCTTGTCCCAAGAGATCGAATCGCGAAGATGGAGCGGATTATCAAGGCGACGAATATCGGTCTGTACTTGAATCCCGGTGATCTCGGATTCTAGCGGCACGAACGAGCCTCTCACTATTGAGTCCCGCAGCGATGGCTGAGAGTCAGACTTGTCCAAATTAGCTTTTTGCGATCGGCTGATTTGGACAGCACTCGCTGAAATGAGGTCAGCTATCGCCAGATCGCGATCAGTCCCGCAGAGCCTGCCCTGAGCTTGTCGAAGGGAACGGTTGAGAGTAGCCCAGGACGGGGTCCTGGGTATACAAACTCACCGAGACGAGTCCCGCAGGGACGGCTGAAAATATCCCAGGATGAAGTCCTGGGCACACCCTACTTTGTGGGGAAAGTCGTATAGGAAGCAGGGGAGAGCAACGCGATGGCCACAGCGATCGGTCTGGCGCCGGGTAGACCGGTCACAAGCACGCTGCGACGAAATCACGAACTCGCAGATACTCTAAAAATAGTTATTCCATTCGTTTGTATTACCTTGGCTGCCCTGGCAGCCAAGCCGGCTCTGCTTCGGGTGTTGTTTCCAGCTACCGTCTGCCTGTGCGGTTATTGGCTTTATAGGCGGAATGAATACCACTATCTGTCCTTCGCGATGTGGATAGTCATGTTGACCCCCCTGTTGCGCCGGCTGGTGGACTACAAAAGTTCATATCAGCTCCAAAGCCTGGTATTGCTGGCGCCGCTGCTCGTCATCTGGCTCCCCATGGTCGACGTGCGGCGCAGACTCGCTATGGCAGCACCAATGGTCCGAACGGCTATGCTGCTCACCGTCAGCGGTGTCGTCTTCGGGGCAGGCATAGGAGTGATTAAACACCCCAACCTGAGTTCATCCATCATTCTGTCAGCAATCATGTGGGTTGGTCCTATGGTCCTGTGTATCTTCGCCGCGTCCGTCACGGATCGCGAGAGGCTTGCCCGGGTGCTGACCACTACGCTCGCATGGGGTGTTTTGGTCATGTCGGCGTATGGGATTTATCAGTTCGTGGTTGCTCCGCCTTGGGATACTTATTGGTTAAGGGAAGTCAATATCGGCAATTTCTCCCCCAGCTTTGGTCATCCCGAACCCTACGGTATCAGGGTCTGGAGCACTATGAACTCTCCCGGTGCGTTTGCTCTATTCCTGAGCGCATGCCTGATATGGTTGGCTACACGAAAAGGCGTCATCGTTTCCATAGCAAACATGATGGGGTACATCGCCCTCCTCTTGACCCTTGTTCGCACGGCGTGGATGATGACCGCCTTGGGCCTTCTACTATGCGCGCTCACCTGGCGGAAAAGACCTTCGCTCAAGAGCGCAGCAGGCGGCGTCCTGACAGTGGGTCTGATCGGCTGCGGCCTTTTGTACGCCACACAATTTCCTAAGGTACAAGACCGGCTCAAGACTTTCACCTCGCTCAAGTCAGACCGGAGTGTGGGCGAACGCAAACTGATGTACCACTTCATGGAAAAATATGTCTTGTCCACTCCGCTGGGGGACGGACTGCAATCGCCTGCCGAATACCACGGATATCTCCTCGACAGCACATTTGCGGAGTTATTCTTCATGCTCGGTTGGATAGGTGGAATCTGTTACGCTGCCGGCCTGGGCTACCTATTGCTTCGGATGGTGATGAGCCTTCGTCGCGTATCTGGGACACAGGCTGGCGCCGTCGTCGTCACGCTTGCCATTTGCAGCCAGGCTATCAGCGGCGACATTCTCTATCGCCAGGGCGGAGTAGTCCTTTGGTTGTTCATTGGGATCTGGGCTTCGTTCGTCTCGCGCCCCGGCAGTTTGCCTGCTCGCTCCAGGCTTGCGTTCCCTAGCGAGTCTTGACACCTGAACGCCTTCCTACTCCGGCGCCTTGACCGTAAGGATGACAACCTGCGTAGTGACAGCCGTCGCCGAGGATCCCGTCGCAAAAACGGTCACCTGCGAAGTCCCCAGCGGAGGAGTTGCAGTGCCGCTGAGGCCGCACCCGGCTAACGCGGCGGTGAAAGCCAATGCGCCCACGGCCACCAACGGCAAGCGCCGAGCCGAATAGAACGTGCGCCGCTTAAGCCCACCTGCGAACACCGCCAAACCTGTCAGCCCTCCTGGGCACCAGAAAACCATCGCCATCAAAGTCGATCCGAGTGGGTTCGGCGGAGTGCGGGCAGGCGCTATGCTGCTTGTCTGCTGCGGGCTGATTTTTATGGTAAGCGCCATCGTCGCAGGCACACTTCCGCTCAGCGTCAATTGATTCTGGGCAAATGAGCAAACCATGTTGGCGGGTAGATTCACGCAGCCCAACACAATGTTGCCGGTGTAGCCACCCTGCGGTGTGAGGATCACTGTTGTGCTGGCCGCCTGCCCCTGCGCAAGCGTGAGGGTCGTCGGGTTCGCCGCCACGGTGTAGCTCGCCTGTCCGGCCGGAATCGGCGAAACAATCGTAATTGTCACCGGTCCTGAGGTACTGCCGGCAAAGGTACCAGCTCCCGCATAGACTGCCGTGACGCTATCCACACCCACCGGGAGAACTGCTGTGCTTAACGTGGCCACGCTACTGTTGTTCAACGTGCCCGTACCCAGGGCCACCGTTCCGTTGTAGAACGTGACGGTTCCGGTGGGTGAGCCCGAGGCCGCGCTCACCGTTGCTGTCAATGCAACAGCCGTACCCGAAGATGCGCTGGAGGGGGCGCTCAGGGTGGTTGTAGTAGCTCCCAGAACAGAAGTGATCATGATCTTCACGGTGGGTGATGTGCTGCCGGTAAAGCTTTTCGATCCTCCATAAACCGCCGAGACACTATCTGTGCCCGCGGGAAGAGCCTTTGTACCCAGGGTGGCCACGCCGCTCCCGTTCAACGTGCCGGTACCCAAGGGCGTTGTCCCGTAATAGAACGTCACCGTTCCGGTGGGCGTCCCGGAGCTTGCGCCAACCACCGCCGTCAGAGTGACTGTAGTGCCGAGGGCAGCGCTCGGAGGCGCACTCAATGTAGTAGCGGTATCGCCCACAGCTAGAGTCACCGTCACAGTTATCGCAGATGCCGCACTGCCGGCAAAGTTCCCTGATCCCGCATACACTGCCGCGATGCTGTCCGTGCCCACAGGCAATCCCGTTGTGCTGAGATTCGCCACGCCCCCGTTCAGCGTGCCTACGCCCAGAGATGTTGTGCCCGCATAAAAGGTCACCGTTCCCGTCGGCGTGCCTGAGGCTGATGTAACCGCTGCGCTCAATGTAACCGCTGAGCCGTATATGGCGGTGGACGGAGCACTTATCTTGGTGGTGGTCGCCACGGTTGTAGGTGTGGCTGCAGTCACGGTCAAAGTTCCGTTGACTGCAGTAACAGTGTAGTCAGCCAGGTCTGTTCCGGTTGCAGCAGGCACAATCGGATAGGTGCCTGGATTGCTGCTTGCGGTGGCCATCGTGGAGAAGGTTTCTGTAAAGGTGTCTCCGTTCACCGCGCCCACCACTGTTCCGCTAAACACCGGATTGGCTGCCCCATAAGCCCGTGCGGCATTGTTGGCCGTAACGGTCAGCGGCGCAGGCGTCACCTGGAAGCTTTGTGTTGCGGTGGCCGCGCTGTGCTGTGTATCGCCGGCTTGCGATGCTTTTAGCGCCACGGTGCCCACTCCCGTAAGCGTAACTGTATTGCCGCTGATCGTGGCTGGACCCGACTGCACCGCGATCGTGACCGGATAGCTGCTGCCTAGACTCGAAGTGGCGCTCACCGTGAACGACGGGCTGCCATATGCGCGGGACGCGACGGCCGGAAAGGTGATCGTCTGCTGTGACGTTGTGGACGCTGCCGGCGTCAGCAATACTTCAATCGGATCGTCGGCAACCTGATAGACGAGCGTTCCTCCTGAAAAAGTAAAAGCAACGGTCGCGCCTGTCACCGTGTCCTTTACACTGGTCACAGTCATGCCGGAGGGAATACTCACTGAAACCGGCACCGTGGCTGGAGACGCAACGGCAGTCCATTTCGTTCCGTAAGTCCGTTGCCAGGTGTAGTACAGAATGCTGTTTGCGTTGTCTCCCGGCCGCGATCCAACAAAAGTGACAGTGGCCAGGGGATAGTATCCTTTATAGGACGAAACGGACGGCGTCGCGCACGCGGGGCAAGGAGTTACCGGCGGCTGAGCGATGGTTCCAATATCCGTCATGAGGCCTTTGAACGCTGTGTAAACCGGATAGGGCGTTTGGTTGGAATCAACCCACTCCCAATCTGTCTCGCCCGACATCAGATAGAACATCACCGGTGAAACCCCGAGCGCCTGCTCCGAAAGAAAAAGACGAAGGTCGAACCGGCTTACCTGCGTTTCTGTAGCGCCGGTGCAGCTGCGGCATATGCCGGCCTCTGAGACGCCATGTTTTACGCCGCCCTGGGTGTTTGGGAAACTTTGAGATGCGACTGCCGCACTGTCCGATGCACCGGTCCAAAGACCGATCGGCGTACAACTGCCAGACAGAATATTACTTACCAAAGCTGCCGTTGCGTTCGCGCTCAGACAGGTCGGATTCCAGATATAGTCTTCCGGGTTATTGCCGTAGACGTGGAAAGATTCGGAGCCAAAGGCGCTCTGCAGGTTCGAAAGACTCTGAACATAGGAAAATGTCGCCGGGTAAAACAAAGATCCGGGCCACATGGCGGTTTCGGTGTATCCGTTATCGAAAGGCACGCCAGGGACGCTCTTCAGCGTAGATACATACAACGGCAATTCGACGCCGAGAGAAGAGGAGATGTCGCTATTGGCCGGAGGGTTATCGTACAAGGCGACGCCATGATCCCACTTATCGCAGCACCAGGTGGGCTCGTTCCATATGCTGACAGTACCTGTAAGCCCAATGGCGGCAACCTGCTGCGCTATGTACGATGCATAGTTCCCGAAAGCTTGAACGGACGTATTGTTCAGGTAGTTGGCGCCGGGCGCGATGATGACCGGGGGATATAAAACGATATTCAAGGTCACTGCGGCCCCTTGTGCGAGCGCCGTCGTCGCTGCGGAGGCGAGCGTCACTGTGGAGCCGGATACGCTGGTGATTAAAACTCCTGGATAACTATATTTCGCGGAAAGGTAGCTATTACTTATAGCTAAAAATGTCGAACCGGGAACTACATTGGTTAGGGATCCGGAAGTTACGTTGATAGATACTGTCGTCGCCCCCACCGGTACTGCTGCTGCAGCCGTCCCTGTAACGATCGCACTATAGGGCGGTCCATACAGGGCATTCAGCATCGGGTGTAAGTCGTATGCCTTGCTGCTCCCCAGCCCAGCGGAACATTCACTCGGTAATTTGTATCCTCCCGAAGTGTTGGAGGGCATATCCTGGATTTCCGCTCTTATCCAGTTGCAATCGAATCGTGCCCAGGTCATGTGGGCAGCTGCTGCATCCTCGTATTCCCAGGCATTTGTGGGCGTCGTGATGTTGGTCCCCAAACCGCTATAAGGCTGCGTCGCCGGGACGGGACCATATGTCTCAACTGTCGTAACGGTCTGCGTTAATGCTGACGAACAACAGGTGACAATGAACAACCAGGTTAAGAAATTTAGAAGTCCCTTCAAGAGTATCTCCTGGAGCTACTTTCAATTTCTTGTCCCGAACTTATAGTAGACGAGAGATAGTCTGCCGGCATCAAAAAACCGATGCGATCTGAGTTATCCAGAATGTTTCGGGGACGGTCATGATGGTTTATCTGGCCGCCCTCTGCATTGCGGAACTCGTGAAACCCTAGCCGGGTCGATCTTCCAGCCACTGAAACCAGCCTCGATTGACTGCTCATTTGTCCTGCTTCGACGCCGGGAGATTTGTCGTCGCAAGAAGAGGCCCGGAAACAAAGGGGCTAATGTTTGCTTGGCAACGGACCTAATTAAAATGGACCCCGGAGTGGGTTTTTCCCAAGTGGAATATGTACCATACCGTGACTTTCGTAAGGAGCAAGCGCGGTTAACCGGGACGTCTGTGTAAGGATGCCACAAGCACGTAATCTTGGTGAGTACAAAGTACCTGGGAATGCAGATTATGTTTAAACTTACTTCCGCGGCGCAGTTCGGGGTTTAGCCTGATCCCCAGCAGGAGCGAGACAGCCACAGGGGTGAGCCGTCGTTTGTATCACGGTCGGCAACTTGCAAGTTTCTTCAGGCCATAGCACCAAGGTGGTAGCGACCAACCCCGTTAGCATAAGTTGACTAACTCAGAAGAGGCAGCTCCTCGAGCCTATCCCAAGCAAGCCTTGACGCACCCTCGTCCACCTGCCGCGTCAACAAGGCATCCGTGCGCCGTCCCAATGAGTACTTGGCGCAGACCGCTTTCACTAATTCCTCAATTCGACTGCGATAAGCCTTAGACACAAACGCATCGCTATCAAAGCGCTGCCGGTACATGGGCTCCAGCGCCGGAAAATGCTCTCGGATGAATCCCAGGTAAATCTCCTTCGAGCACGGCTTTAGAAAGAGCGGCTGAGCGCAGAAAAAGCTGGCCCCGGCGTCCTTTGCTCTTTTCGCCATTCCATCCAGCGCTTTTCCTGTGTCGGTGATGCCCGGCAACAGCGGGGAACAAAATATGCCTGTCCTCAGGCCGGCCTGGCGTAGCCGGGCGACGGTCCGCAATCGCAGGTCAGGCCGCGGTGCCCGCGGTTCCAGCAGCCGGGCCAACGCGGCGTTGGGGGTCGTAATCGTCAAATGCAGCACCAGCGTATTTCTCTCGGCGATTTTCTGCAGCAATGGGATGTCGCGCTCGATGAGCGTCGATTTCGTGACCACTCCAATGCGCAAACCACGCTGCCTGGCCAGCACTTCCAGCAGTGACTGGGTGACCTTGGCCCGCCGTTCGATCGGCTGGTAGGGGTCAGTCGCCGTGCCCAGCGCGATCTCCTCGTGCGGGCGAACCTGCCTCAACTCCTGCTCCAGCAGCCACGCCGCATTCTCTTTAAGAAAGATCCGTCGCTCGAAGTCCTCCGGCGGCAGCTCCATAAATTCGTGAGTATAGCGGGCATAGCAGTAGCGGCAGGCAAACTCACATCCCCGGTAGGGATTGATACTCCAGGTAAAACTCAGCCCTCGCCGGGAAACACTCCGATTCAGGATCGACCGAACCTTAAGCGACCGCACCTCCAGCTCATGTCCTTCACCGGCTCGGGAGGATTCCGCTGCCAGCCGGGCAATACCGGTCAAAGGAGGCCCGGTCAAGGGAGCTCCGCTACCCCCCACGGGGAAGCTATTCAGGATGGGAAATAGCTCCAGGTTGGCATGCTCCGAGCGCGCGATATTCGCCATTTGTTCGCCTCGATGAAGCCAGCGTACTCCCCTCGAGGTCGCGGGGTCAAATGGCTATGCCGGACGGCGTTCCACCCGCAAATGCACTCCGCTCGCGGGGCGTAGCGAAATCGCTGGCCGCATCTGCAGGTCCTGAGGTGCGTCGCTGGGCAGCGAGAGTCTCCAGTGGCGGGCCACAGAGGCCAGAATCAGCACCCCTTCCATCCACGCCAAGCCTTCGCCAATGCACTGCCGCGCGCCGGCACCAAAAGGGAAGTAGCAGAAGCGCGGCCGCCCCGCCTTTTTCTCTTCCGTGAACCGCTCCGGGTCAAAGCGCAGCGGATCCTCCCAAAACCGTGGGTCGCGATGAGCCACAATCTGCGGCCCCAACAGAATCGCTCCCTTCGGTATCGTGATGTCGCGATAGCGGTATTCTTCCGCCGCCGTACGTGCCGTAACCCATACCGGAGGGAAGATCCGAATTGTCTCCGCAAATACCTGCGCGGCGTAACCAAGCTGGCCGTAATCCTCGGCGGCCGGTAAGCGCTCCCCCAACACCCGGTGAGATTCTTCGTAAAGCCGCTCTTGCACGTCGGGATTTCTGGCCAGCTCCCATAAAGCAAAGCTCAGTGCATTTGCCGTCGTCTCGTGTCCAGCCAGCATCACGGTTACGCACTCATCCCGCACTTGCTTGTCGGTCATGCCTCCGGTGCCCTCTTCGGTATCGACTGCGGCCAGCAACATCGACAACAGATCGCCGCGGTCGCCCGGCTCCTTGCGCCGTTCGGCGATCATGCGATAAATCAGGCCATCCAGGTAAGTCTGTCCCCGGCGAATCCGGGTCATTAGCGGGAAGGGAAGTTGAAGCACTACTTCAGGAAAGGGCAGAAACGCCAACGGAAGAAAGCCCATAAACGAATCCACTGCTTGCGCGATCTGCTCCACTTCGCCCTCAACGTTGGTATCGAACAGGGTCTTTCCCACAATGCGTAAGGCCAGCAACAGCATCTCGGGATGCAGGTCCATGATCTTCCCGCTCTCCCAGCGGGAGGTCATCTCTGCCGTATACCCCGCAATGATCTGCCCGTAGGAGGCGATCCGCTGCCGGTGGAAGGCCGGTTGCGCCAGTCGCCGCTGGCGCAGATGCAGGGGAGCCTCACTGGTCAGCAGCCCTTCTCCCAAAACCAACTTTGCCCGCTGCATGACGAGGCCGCGGTGGTGGTGGGCCGCATCCCGCAGCAGCAGTTCCTGGATCAGTTGAGGGTGGTTGAACTGGAAGATGTGCCGGCCAAAACCAGTGTAATGATTCAGGTCGCCAAACCTGCTGGCGTTGCGCAGCATGAGGCCGGCCGCATTCTGGCGGAAGAACTCCCCCGAAAGCAGACGCCGCACAAATCGCGGGCCCTCCGGGTAACGGGCGCCGGGACTGCGTACGATGTGCGGTGCAGCCATCTCGGCTGCGAGGGGAACGCTCACAGGTAAAGCTTAGCCCACCCTGGTCCTCGCTGGTTTTCAGCCTATGAACAGCCATTGGCAAGAGTGCTGATCACAAGCGATTGCTTTCCCTGCTACCTGATACAGACAAGGTGGCATATCATCGTCCTCCTGGGCGCACGCAAATCGGAATTGTCCATTAACTTTTTACGAGTCTGTCAGTCCACCTCCACTCATGCCGAGGTGTGCCACTGCCCTTAACTTTGTCATCCCGGCCGGAGCGGACCGGAATTTCCTGGACAGGAAGTTCCGGGGAGATAAGGGGCGGGACCTGCAGTTTTCCTCGGACCACACGCAGATCCCGACAAGTGATCCACTTACCCCACCGGTTCTCTTTGAAACGCACGTATCCCATACCATCCTATCGATTACCGGACATCGAACTCGATTTATTCGCCAGTTTGGGCAACTCTGGCCGAGAACATAAAAGACATGGTCCTCGGCATACTACTTACCAGCGCCTTAATACTTAGCAAGCCAGACTAGCGTCGGTCCCCGAATCTGGGAACCCTTTAATCTGTAACTGTCTCGGTACGGAATTTGTCAACATCACAGATCGATGATCTGATGATCGGTACCGCCCCAACTACGGTCTACAGTAACTAAGCGCCCCCAACGTGATTGTTACTAATTAACCGCCGATCGTACCGTTCCATTAGTCTTGCCCGCTAAGTATTCCCTTTACATCCCATCAAGGCAGCCCCACGCGGTTTGAGCGGGCCCCCACCGTAGACCATCGTAACTTACTTCTCAATTCGAGTAGTTTGAACGGGTGTAATCCCCCATAGGTGGGATTCGATTGACCCACTAGTGGGATCCGATCCACCATGAATTGTGTAGCCGGCCTCAAGTTCTCAACAAGAAGATATGCGGCCTGAATACAGTCCTTTTCCCCCTGGGTGCTTTTAGCAATAGCGATTTTCAGGGGGATGTATGAATAAACCTTGTACGACTTGGCTCATTTTCTGTCTTTTGGGTATCCTCTCGATCCCGATTATTGGTTGCGGCGGTGGGTCGATGGCGGCGAGCACGCCCCAGGTGGCGGGCACTCCTTCGATCACCTGGAATCCTCCGGCGACAATGCAGTACGGCTCCCCACTGAGCGATGTTGAATTAAACGCGACGGCGAGCGTCCCGGGTAACTTTGTCTACTCACCCACCACCGGCACGGTCCTCCAGGCAGGATCCCAGAAGCTCA
Organism: uncultured Acidobacteriaceae bacterium; assembly: GCA_963746595.1. Classification (GTDB taxonomy): domain Bacteria; phylum Acidobacteriota; class Terriglobia; order Terriglobales; family Acidobacteriaceae; genus PALSA-350. The sequence continues at coordinate 338,082 of CAVVBS010000015.1, read as the reverse complement.
CCGTGACTTTCACGCCCTCCGACACAGTAACTCACAGCATAGTTACCTCCAACGTGCAAATTACGGTTACTTCGGCCACGCCGGCAATCACCTGGGCCGCGTTGTCCCCCGTTCAAGAAGGCACCGCCGTGGGCCCAACGCAGTTGAATGCGACGGCGAATGTGCCAGGCACGTTCACGTACAGTCCGGCGCTGGGCGCCGTTCTGCCGGCAGGCACGCAACAGCTGACTGCCACATTTACGCCGTCCGACACGATCGACTATAAGCCGATAACCGCACACGACTCACTCACCGTTACAGCGACGGCCCCGAGCGCTCCCGCCATCGCCTGGAATACGCCGGCGCCGATCCAATACGGCACCGCGTTGAGCAATGTCCAATTGAACGCGACAGCGAGCGTCCCGGGTAACTTTATCTACTCACCGGCCGCCGGGGCTATGCTCCAGGCAGGATCGCAGAAGCTGACAGCTATCTTCACCCCCGCTGACACAACCAACTATTCCGCAGCTACTTCGACCGTACAGCTTACGGTTACCAGGACCACCCCAGTGATCACCTGGGCCCCCTTATCACCAATGAAGCAAGGCGCCGCCCTTGGCGCAGCGCAGTTGAATGCGACGGCGAATGTGCCCGGCAACTTCTCCTACAGTCCGGCGGCGGGCGCCGTGCTATCCGCGGGTTCACAACCACTGACCGTTACGTTCACACCGTCCAACGCGACCGACTATACGTCAGCAACGGCGCTCAATTCGATCACCGTCAATACCGGGAGCACTGCCCAGTCGACACCCGTGAACGGTTCATGTGGGCCGGCGAATGGCACCAATGCGAGTGCCGCGCCCAGCGCGGGTCTCTGCAGCGCAGGCACAGCCTCGGCAGTCACGGGCAACGGCCCGTGGACCTGGCAATGCACAGGCAGCAACGGCGGAATCACTTCAATGCTGTACGGTTTTGCCTCCGGCCCCGGAAGCGGCTTCCGCCTTTCTGCAAAACCTCGGGATCAATACTCACCTCGGTTATGGAAAGACTCCTTATTACGGCCAGCCGCAGAACGTAATCTCGGCTCTGCAGTATCTGGGCATCAACACCATCCGCGATCTACCGCCCGGTTACTACCACGATCCGACAACGACAGCTGCGAGTGACGCGCTAGCCGCGGCCGGCGTGCAGTTCGACGCTCTCCTGGTTGGAAACGGTCCTGTCGATATCACGGACACTATTGCGGAAACGGCTGCTTTCGAGCAGGCTTACCCGGGATCGATCGCAGCGATCGAGGGGCCAAACGAAATCAATGGTTGGCCCATTACTTATGATGGCATCACCGACACTTATGCTGCGGGAGTACAAGTCACGCAGGACTTATGGACAGCGGTCCGAAATAACCCGTCGCTCCAAACGGTTCCTGTCTATGCGTTGACGCTATCTTACGGAATCACCGGTGCTGCCGCCGGCGAGGAGCAGCTTGGCGACCTCGCTCCATACGTCACCTATGGCAACGCTCATATTTATGACTGTTGCAACGTGTGGCAGGGAAACATGCCCCAGTGGCTCCCGATACTCAAGCAAGATACGCCGGGCATGCCGATGGTTATTACTGAAACCGGATATACCACCACGCCCGCCCATGTCGATGAGCTCTCCGCGGCTAAGTACAACCTGAACACACTCTTTGAAAATGCACTGAACGGGATCGTGAAAACCTATCTTTATGAGCTAGTCGATGAAAACTCATCCGCGACGGATACGAATGTCGAAGATTACTTCGGAGAGTTTCATAATGACTGGACACCAAAAGTCGGCGCCACGGCGATCCACAATCTAACCACCGTCCTGAAAAGCGCTGGAAGTGGAACTGCCTCGACCGCCTTGAACTACAGCGTCACGGCTTGCCCGCGAGCAGGGCACACCTTCCTGCTCGGCAGCGCGTACAGCATTCGATCTCGCAGTTTGGATTGATGCCACGGTTTACAACCCGGCGAACGCCACCGATATCGCAGCTCCCGCTAATTCCGTAACCGTTAATCTCGGTGCGACCTTTTCCAACGTTGCGGTCTACGATCCAATGATAGGCACCACGCCGATTGCGACCTACAGCAATGTAAGCACGCTCACCATCAGCGTTGTCGATCATCCGCTGATCGTGCAGGTTAACCAGTAGGCCAGGTTAGACTTCTTCGTCGTCCTGCCCTGGCGCACGCACAGCGTAATCCACTCCAGCCTGGGGTCCTTGGGCGCGTCCTTGTCCGAGACGCGCGCCCTGGGCGCCGTCCTGCACGCGGCGGCGAAGCCCGATCAGAGTTTCTTGCTTATCGCGCGCATATTCGGCTGCCAGCCGGGTCAGGGCATGGGTCACAATGTCGCTGTGGTGCAGGTCCTGCATCTCCGGATCGCGACGGAAGTTCAGCCACAAGCGATGCACCAGCTCCACATCATCGGCTTGCAGTGATGGGGCATGCGGGCCAATGTGGAACGACTCCGCCTCACCATTCGGGAGACACCACGTAAAAGGTGATTTGCTTCTTAGGCTCGGGAAGTGCTTCCCACGCCTGGCCCACGCGGTAGGCCTGCTCGTGTGCGCTCATCTTGCTCGAAAGCCCTGAGACCACGGCCGCCGCTTCGAGCGAATTGGCGGTCTGCACCAGCGCCGCGAAGATATCTCCAGCCGGTACCACCAGCAGTGAGATGTGCTTGCCAAAGCTCTCCGCCACAGAAACCGCCTTGGTAAATAGCATCTGCTCGTATTCGCTGAATAGCTGGTCAGAGGTGGAGAGCAACGCCGGTCCGCCCGCGCCCACCATGCGCGCCGTCAGCACCACCACATCCTGATCGCCGGTATTGGTGCGGGCCAGGGTCCACTTCAGCGCAAAGGGGTTATTTGCATCGCGCATAGTGACCACTACGCATCCAGGATCGATCTGCAGCACATCACGCCCCACCGTGTCCTCGTGCTCCAGCTGGAAGTGCTCTTTCATTTGCAGTTCGGTGGTCGTTCTCCGCCGCCGGTTGTCCCGCTCCGAGATGGTGAAGATGATAAAGAAGGTGGCGGCGAAAAGAATGCCGCTTACCGTGGCTACCGACTTGGTGAACAGGTTCACAATCGCCGTCGTCAGCAGCACCATAAACACCGAGATCAGCCCGATCGGGATCTCTCGCTTGCCGATGCGCAGATTCGGCGGCACCTTCCAGCCGCGCTCCCCCTTGTACTTCCAGCGCAGCACCAGCATGGCCAGGCTGTTGAAGGTAAAGCTCCAGATCACGCCAAACGCATAGGCTTCACCCAGAGTGATAACGTTTCCCCGGCTGGCCACGATCGTGAAGAGCTGCATCCCTGCCACCAGGTTCACGATCCGGTAGCTGGTGCCGAATTTGCGATGCGGCCGTCGGAACCAATCCGTCAGCACTCCATCCTCGGCAATGCGCATCAGTACACCGGTGGAACCGATGATCGAGGTATTAATAGCGCCGGAAAGAATAAGAAAGCCGACCAGAACCACAAAAACGCGGAAGATAATCCGCAACACCTGCGGTCCGACCATGTACATCGCCAGGCCGGCGATGAGATTGTCACGGTAAATCGGCACCCGTACCGAGTCGGGAATCAACATCACCGCCAGCAGCGAACCGAGCCCGGTAAACAGAAAGCTGTAAATCGCAATCACGATCGCGGCGCGCTTCAGGTTCTTCAGTTTCGGGTGCTCGATCTCGCGATTGACCTGCGCCAGCGTCTCTTCGCCGCTCATGGCCAGAACGGAATGACCGAAGGCCATGATGATTCCGAACAGGCCCAGCATCGTGGGCAACCGCGTGTAGGCCAAAAAGCCCAGAGCATCCTTGCTGAAGTGCAGGTTAGAAGGCGTGGGCCACGGCGGCAGGTGCGCCCCCACGTGGAAGGCTGAATAGATTCCCCAGGCCAGCAGAATCACCACCATGACGGTGGTGATCTTCATCACTTCCAGGGCCTTATCGCTCGACTCTTCGATGCCTTTCAGATTTTGCCACCAGTAGTACACGGTGACGATTGCGGCAAAGGCTGCCGAGGTAAAGTTCACGGGGAGCTGCGGCGCTACATGATGTCCGCTCAGCATGGCTCCCGGCAGCCAGCTATGGGCGGCGGCCACCGTCATCAACTCGTTGAGCAGGCCAGTAATGTATTGCCCGGCGGAAACGCCCGAGATCGGTCCGGTCAGGATGTAGTCGAACATCAGCGCGGAAACGCTGAGCTTGGCGAAGGTTCCGCCCAGAGCCTCCTTCACCACGCGATAGACGCCGCCGCGGGTGAACATCGAGCAGCTCTCCACATACACGGCGCGCACCGCAAAGGAGAAGAGCATCACGCCCAGAATGAACCACGGAGCAGACTTGCCCACCGCTTCTTCCGCAATGCCGCCGGCATAGAAGGCGGAAGAGCCAAGATCGTTCAGCACCACCGCCGCGGCGCGCCAGAACGAGATGAAGGTGAGCATCACCGAAGAGGCGACGACCAGTTTTACCCGGTTGGAGGCAATGGATGGTGCACTGGTTGTTCGCTCGGAAGCCATTCGATATAGGCTAGGGTGTCAATCCCGCGACCGGGGAGAGTCGCGGTCTGGATCGAAGCTCAGACCTGAGTCTATGTTGGTTGCCGCTTCAGCGTCAACGAAGATAACGCGGCTCACTCACCCACCAGCAACTGCAAATCTTCGATAAAACTAATCACCACCACCACCGCGGATCCGGCGATCCCGGCGAAGAACATGACCTCAAAGAGCCGCATGAAAAATATCGCAACCAGCATGAGCTACGATTGTATCGCTTTCTGCGTCACGCAGGATGCAAGAAGTTCATCCCACACGAGATGGTAGACTCTCCGCCATGGCAAAGCTGGCACAGCAACCCTGGCTGCTCGGCATCGTTTCCGCTGCGCTGCTCTTGTTGCCTTTTTCGATCGTCGGCCCGGCGCCTTACCGGCGCACCTTCTTTGCCTGGCTAGCCTTTGTGCCCCTGTTCTATGGGCTGCTCTCGGCGCGAAAATCTGCGCCACCCCAAGGCCTTGTTGCGCGGAACCTTCGCTGCTTATCTCATGGGCGTCCTTTGGTTTGCCGGCAATTGCTACTGGATCTACCAGACCATGCTGTACTACGGCGGCCTGCCTCCGTTCATTTCGGCCGGCATCCTGATTGCTTACAGCCTGATACTGGGGCTCTACTTCGCCGCCTTCGGCCTGGCGCTCACGGTTACGGCGAGGGCGTTCCGCGGCTCCCAGTACGCGCTCCTGGCTGCGCCTTTTTTCTGGGCAGCCCTCGAAGTGTTGTCAGCCCGGCTAACCAAGGTTCCATGGGATTCGCTCGGGCTATTCGCAAATCGATAATTTCGCGCTGACCAGGCTGGCTCCGTTCACCGGCGTCTACGGCCTCAGCTTCGTGCTGGTCGCGGGCAACGCGTTGATTGCCTGGGGCCTGGTCGCCCCAAAACGCCGTTTGCTCATCTTCATCAGTGGCCTGTTGGTGGCGCTGGTGCTGCAGAACGGCGATCACTTTGCGCCGCCCGCAGCGCCGGTGCAGGCGACCGCGGTGTTGTTGCAGCAGAATCTAAACGTCAATCAGGACAACAGCTGGCCCGGCGCCGAGTATGACGAGCACATGAGCCAATTCATTAAGCTCAGCACTCGTACCTGCGGGCCCTATCTTGCCGGCATGCCCGAACTCGACGCCTATCCGGTTACCCCCGATTGCCCGGTGGCGCCGGTCACTCCCGATCGATCATCCTGTGGCCGGAATCGCCGGCGCCTTTCCTCGACAAGGACGCACGCCTGCTTGCCGCTCTGCGCACCCTGGCGCTCTCCATGCACGCGCCGGTGATCGCGGGCACCACTTCCCTGGACCCTCATGGTCGACCGCTTCGATATGTACAACTCCGCGCTCTTCGTGGGCCCGATGGCGCGGTTGTGGACCGTTACGACAAGATCCACCTGGTTCCGTGGGGTGAGTACATACCCGTATAAGCGCTTTTTCTCCTTCGCCAAGAACCTGACCCAGCAGGCCGGCGACATGACCCATGGATGGCGCCGCATCGTCTTTAAAACCGACGATCACAGCTTCGGCGTCTTCATCTGCTACGAAGAAATATTTGGCGACGAGATACGGCTATTCGTGAAGCGCGGCGCCCAGGTGCTGGTGAACATCTCGAATGACGGTTGGTACGGCGACACCTGCGCGCCCTGGCAAACACTCGACATGTCGCGCATGCGCGCGGTGGAAAATCGCCGCTGGGTGCTGCGCGATACCAATACCGGCCTGACCACCATCATCGATCCCTACGGAAGGCTCACCGCCAGCATCCCGCGCCACGCGCTTACCTCGCTGGCCGCCAAGTATGGCTATCGCAGTGACTTGACCTTCTACACCCTGCACGGCGACCTCTTCGCCTACCTCTGTGGGATAATCAGCCTTGGTGTTCTTGCCGCCGCAGGGCGCGTTTGGACCCGGGTTTCCTGAGGATCTGGTTGACGTTGGCGAGCTTCATGCGGCTCTCCTTAATGAAAGCCGCGGTCGTATCCAGCGTAGCGTACAGGAAATCCGGGATCTGCGCCGCCCGCAACGGCTGCATTTCTAAGAAAACGGTTAAGCCTCATGTCGAATGAACTCGAATTTACCTACGCTCCGGTTCGCGAAAAGGTTCGCGACCTTCGGGAGTATCTTTGACCACGCACGCATCGACAGGGAACTGGCTGCCCTAGAGTCCAAACTCTCCGATCCCGCCATCTGGTCCAACCCATCCGAGTCGCAAGTGCTCATGCGCGAGCGGAAACGTCTCGAGGGCCAACTCGCCATGGAGAACGAGCTGGTGCGCCGCACCGGCGATATCGATGCCTACTTCGAACTTGCCAATGAGGGCGAGGCGGTCCAGCCTGAGCTGGAACGCGAGATCAAATCTCTAAGCGAATTCGTAGAGCAACTCGAAACCCGCACCATGCTCTCCGAGGAAACCGATCCGCTGAATGCCATCGTGACTGTTCACCCTGGCGCCGGGGGCACTGAATCTCAGGACTGGGCAGAGATGCTGATGCGCATGTATCTCCGCTGGGCTGAGCGCAACGGCTTCAAGACGGAGATGAATGACTATCAGGACGGCGAAGAAGCGGGCATCAAGTCCGCTACGTTCACTGTGACCGGAGAGTACGCCTATGGGCAGCTCTCAGGGGAAACAGGAGTCCACCGGCTGGTGCGCATCTCGCCCTTTGACCAGGCCAAGCGCCGTCACACCTCCTTTGCCAGCGTCTTTCGTCTCGCCCGAGATCGATGATTCGATCACCATCGATATCAGGCCCGAGGAACTGCGCATCGACACCTATCGCTCCGGCGGCAAGGGCGGGCAGCATGTGAACACCACCGACTCGGCGGTGCGCATCACCCATCTGCCCACCAACATCGTGGTGCAATGCCAGAATGAGCGCTCCCAGCACAAGAACAAGGAAAAGGCGATGAAGATGCTGCGCTCCAGGCTTTACGAGTATGAGCTGGAGAAGAAGAAGCAGATTTCCAGGAAGCTGGAAGACTCCAAGCTGGATATCAACTTCGGTTCGCAGATTCGCTCGTATGTGCTGCAGCCCTATCGCATTGCCAAGGACCTGCGCACACGAGTGGAGGTGGGCGATGTTGATCGCGTGCTCGATGGCGATCTGGACCCGTTCATCCGCGGCTATCTGATCATGCGCCGGCAGGGTGGTGCCGCGGGCACCGCAGCGGATAGCTCGTCTGAGGGCCCAATGCAAACCCCGCCGGCAGCGGTCGAAGAAGCCGCCGACGTCGACTGAAGCATCCAATCGTCCAATGAGGAAACGCATTGAACGAGCCTGAAACCATTCGCACCATCCTGGAAAAAACCAAAACCATCGCCGTCGTGGGGCTCACCGATAAGCCAGACCGCCCCAGCTTTTACGTCTCCAAATACATGCAGCAGGAAGGCTACCGCATCATCCCGATTCACCCCACGGTGACCAAGGTCTTGGGCGAAAAGGCATATCCAACGCTCGATGCCGCTTATGCCGTAGAGGGAAAAATCGATCTGGTGGACGTCTTCCGCGCTTCCGAGTATGTCCCGGAAGTCGTCAAAGACGTGATGCGCCTCAAGATCCCCTATCTGTGGCTGCAGGAAGGCGTTTGCCACGAGGAGGCGGTGAAGTGGGCCGAGGCTGACGGCATCCTGGTGGTGATGGACCGCTGTATCTACAAGGAGCACGCCCGTTTCGCGCGGGCATAGCGGGTGGAGAGCCTTGCGGTACTCTCAATCCTGCCTGGCAGCTACAATATAAGAAACGGACCGCTGTGCCTTCCTATGCCCAGGTTTCGCCAACGCGCTTTGTTCCGGAACTCCCTGCGGCTGATTCTCTCCGCCGGTTTGGCTATCGTCCCGGCTGCGAATGCAGCCGATCTACCGCCTAAGCCCGCCCCGTAGCGGGACCCGTCCGGGCCCAGCACCTCACAGTCGAGTTGCTTCCCCTCCACGATTCGATCCAGCCCGGAGGCAATGACCTCATAGGCCTGCACTTCACCTTGGATAAGGGCTGGCACGTCTATTGGATCAACGCCGGCGACTCCGGGGAGCCGCCGACCATCAAGTGGACGCTTCCAGCGGGCATCACCGCCGGAGCCATGCAGTTTCCCGCACCCCGCCGCTTGCCGCTTGGCCCGCTGATGGATTTTGGCTACGAAGACGAGGTGCTCTTTCCCATCACCTTGAGCGCGGACTCTACGCTCAAAGTACCCTCCACCGCCCCGCTTGCGGCCCATGTCAATTGGCTGGTCTGCCGCGAAGTCTGCATTCCCGGGAAGGCCGACCTGGCCCTTCCGCTGCAGGTTGCGGCTCAACAAGGCCCCACCGACTCTACGCGGCAGGCGCTCTTTGACCGCTTCCGCAGCCTTTTGCCGCAGCCACTCCCGTCCTCTGCCAAGGCCGTTTTCGGGACGACTCCCACCGGTTTTGCCCTAGCCCTTACCGGTCATCCCGCCACCGGCGCCGAGTTCTTCCCTCTTGATCAAGAGCCAGATCGCGAATGCCGCGCCCCAGCCTGTCCAGAGCGTGGAGGGTGGGGTGCAGATCTCTCTCAAGAGGGACGTGAACTTCAAGGCTCAACTGGCACAATTGAATGGGGTTCTTCTGCTTGGCGATGGAACCGCCTATGAGATCCACGCGGCTCCGGGCCCATTGCCGGCGGCCGCCGCCGGAGCCTCCTCCGCCAGCTTCCTCAAGCTTCTACGCTTTATCTCCCTGGCCTTCCTCGGCGGCGTGATTTTGAACCTCATGCCCTGCGTCTTTCCCGTCCTCTTCATCAAGGGTCTTTCCCTGGTAGAGGCTTCCCGGCACGAGCATAGCCGGGTCCGGGCTCACGGCTTGGTGTACACCTTGGGAATTCTCGTCTCCTTCTGGGCCGTGGTTGCCCTCCTGCTGGGTCTCAGGGCGGGCGGACGGCAACTGGGTTGGGGCTTCCAGTTCCAGTCTCCCGGTTTTGTCGCGGTCATGGCGCTGCTGCTCTTTTTCCTGGGGCTTTCGCTGGCCGGCATGTTTGAGATCGGGCTCACCGTGACCAATACCGGTTCCGGCCTGGCCTCGCGCCACGGCTATGCCGGTAGCTTCTTTACCGGCGTGCTGGCCATGGTCGTCGCCACTCCTTGTACCGCTCCGTTCATGGGCGCGGCCATCGGTTTTGCCCTCGCGCAGAACGCGGCAGTTGCCTTCGCCGTCTTCACCGCGCTTGCGCTGGGCTTAGCCGCACCCTATGTACTGCTCACCTTCCATCCCGTGTGGATGCGCCATTTACCTCGTCCCGGCGCCTGGATGGAAGTGCTGAAGCAGGCCACCTCAGTGTTTATCTTCGGCACCGTGATCTGGCTGGTGTGGCTCTTTGCCTCCTCGGCCGGAGTGGATGCCCTCACCGCATTGCTGGTGGCGTTTCTGTTGCTGGGAATCGCGGGATGGATTCTTGGCCGCTGGCCGGCGCGTAGAATTCCCTCGGTCTTTGCCGCTGCCGTCATTATCCTGGCGGTGGCCACGCCGCTCTATGCGTTGTGGCAGTTTCCCGCGGCTGACTCCGCCACTGCCCGCACGAGCGCCGGATCGGGCCAAGCCGGCTGGGAGCCTTACAGCCGCGCAGCCATCGAGCAATACCGCGCCCAGGGGCGTCCCGTCTTTGTGGACTTCACCGCCCGCTGGTGCCTGAGCTGCCAAGTGAATGAGCGTGCTGTCCTGAATCGGGCCGATGTGCGGCGGCGCCTGCATGACTCCGGGATCGTGCTGGTCCGCGCCGACTGGACCAAGCATGATGAAGCCATTGCTTCGGCGCTGACTGAACTCGGACGCAGCGGCGTGCCGACCTATGTCTTTTACCTTCCAGGGCAGCCGGCCATCACGCTGCCCGAGGTGCTCACACCGGGCATCGTCTTTGGGGCGCTTGACCAGCTCCAGAATCGCCCGAAGGAGAAACAGGAGGCTGGGCTTAAGCAAGACAGCCAGGCCTTGATGGACTCCGGATTTCCTGCCGACGCCCATCAAAGCCGTTAACCCTCATTGCGGTTTTTCTCAAAGAAAGCCGCGCACGCTGCCCTTGTTGGTAGTGCGTAGCAGGAAATCCGGGCAGCCAAACCCAAGAGGATCAGCCGATGACCCGGAAAAATACCGTCCATGTCCGCATGGCCGCAATTTTGGCCGCAGCCCTGTCCATCGCCCTCGCCTTCTCCGCCCGTGCCGCCCAGGTCGGCAGCCAGGCGCCTGACTTCCATGGAACCGACTCCAGCGGCAAGACCCAAAGCCTGGATCAATACCGGGGCAAGTATGTCGTCCTGGAATGGCATAACCACGACTGCCCTTACACGGTGAAGCACTACCAGAGCGGGAATATGCAGTCCCTGCAGAAGCAGTGGACCGCGAAAGGCGTGGTGTGGTTCACCATCATCTCCTCCGCTCCTGGCACGCAGGGCTATGTCGATGCCTCAGCGGAAAATGCTTACATGAAGAAGATGGGCGCTAAGCCTACAGCAGCTATCCTCGACCCCAGCGGTGCCATCGGACATCTTTACGATGCCAAGACGACTCCTAACATGTTCATCATTGATCCCAGTGGGAAGCTGATCTACGCCGGCGCCATCGACGATCATGCCACCACCGAGGTCTCCGACATTCCGTCATCAAAGAACTATGTATCTGCGGCGCTCACCGAGGCCATGTCCGGTCAACCGGTGCAGACCGCCTATACACGCCCTTATGGATGCTCAGTTAAATACGCCCAATAGAGCGATCGATTCTCCGTGGTTTGCGCGGCCTAGTCCTCGTCGCGGTAGCAGCCGGCTTAGTACACGGTCGTGTCTTCGCCGCGCAGACGCCCGCACCCGCGCCAATGCAGCAAGGCGAACCGGCTGCCGACCCGCATACCGCGGAGGAGCAGGCGGCGGAGCGTCAGGCCCTGGGGTTTCTTGGATACCTTGACCACGGGCACTTCGCGGATAGCTATGCCTACACCGGCATGTTGATCCGCGCCCAGCTCGACCGGGACTCGTATGCCAAGCAGCTGGAGAAAGCGCGCGCCGGGGTTGGCGCCTTGCTGTCGCGCGAACTGATCAACGCCACTTACGCCACCACTTTGCCCGGCGCTCCAGAGGGCCAATACGTGGTGCTGAATTATGGCGCCAGCTTTGCCAACCGGCAGCAGGCGGAGGAGACCGTGACGTTAGCATTCGCCAAGGGCTACTGGCGAGTGAGCGGCTACTACATCAAGTAAAAGCAACGAGTCGTTCCACATCAGCGCGTAGGATGACAGGGAACGGAGTGCCATGTTCACCCCGCAAACATATTCCACTGCTCTCTGCCTGATGACGCTCACCATGCTCTGCTGGGGAACCTGGGCGAACACCCAAAAGATCACTCGCCAATGGCCCTTCGAGCTCTACTACTTCGACTACACTCTGGGCCTGCTTGTATGCTCCCTGATCTTTGGCCTCACCCTGGGGCAAACGGACCCCACATCGCCGCAGAGCTTTTTCCTTAACCTGAGAGCCGCGAGTGAGCGGAGCCTGTTGCTGGCCTTTGCCGGAGGAGCCGTCTTCAGCGTGGGCAACATTCTGATTGTGGCCGCAATCTCTGTAGCCGGGATGGCGGTAGCCTTTCCCATTGGCGCCGGCCTGGCGCTGGTTCTGGGGGCAGGGCTCAACTATGTTGTTTCTCCGGCAGGCAATCCGGTACTCATCTTCTCCGGAATTGCTCTCGTCTGCATCGCGATTGCTCTCGATGCCCTGGCCTACAAGGGGATATCGCAGGGCGGTGGCAAGACTGGAAAAGGCATCCTGCTCAGTGTCATCGGAGGCATTGGAGCCGGGCTCTTCTATCCACTGGTAGCCAAATCCCTGGCCGGCCCGGGGCATCTAGAGCCTTACACCGTGAACGTTGTCTTTTCGTTGGGAGCTGCGGCTTCGGCCTTGCCCATGATCTATCTGCTGATGCGCAGGCCCATCACCGGCTCTCCGCTACGCTCAAAAGATTATGTGAGCGGGCGTTGGAACGTACATGCCTGGGGCATCGCCGGAGGACTTATCTGGGGTGTGGGAACCATCGCGAATTTTGTCGCTTCTTATGTGCCTATGATTGGCCCCGCAACTTCCTTCTCCATGGGTGAGGGCAACACCATGATCTCCGCGTTATGGGGAGTCTTTGTATGGAAGGAATTCCGCGGCGCCAGCGCCCGCATCCGGCTCTATCTCGCGCTGATGTTTCTTTTTTTTCTGCTTGGCCTGACCTCGATCGCGCTATCACCCGTGATCAAGTAAATTGCAGTAATAACATTCTGGTAAGTCAGGCGGAGCAGATGAGTCTTGAGGATCAAATACACAGCGGCATAGATAGGCGGAAGTTTCTTCAAGGCGCGGGCGCGGGCTTGGCCGCGGGTCTACTTGTAACCTCGTCGCCCGGCGCTGCCCAAGCGCCGGCCACTCCGGAGTCCATCACCCACTCGTCCGCAATGGGTCCTTTGTCGGAAAAGGAAAAGCTCGACCGGATCGCATCGAACTGCTGGCCCTTCCGCTACCTCTTCAAGCTAAATAGCGATGTTGCCACTGAACCGGCGGAAGTCGCCAGGATGAAGAAGAAATACGGCGAGATCACCATGCTGGACGTTCCCACCTTCACCAAGGAGACCTTCCCCGGTGTGTACCAGATGGACCTGATTTCCAGCTTTTTTGGCGATGGCGACGACCCGAGCATGTTCGTGAGCGAGACCGTCACCGGCAAAGGAGGACCGCATACCATTACAGAATTCGACCCATCCAGTAAATCCGGCCGGAAGTGGCTGGACAAGATGGCGAACAAACAAGTAACCACAGGAACGCGTTGTCATCACATATCGAACGATGCCCCGCGCGACATCTGCGAGCCCGATGCAGAGCGGCGCAAAGCAGGTGTGGAAGTGGCAAAGAAGTGGCTTGACGGAGCCGCGATCCTGGGGGCCAAGTCGATGCGCGTAAACACCGGTGGGCCGACGATCGCTCCGCCGCCTGCGGCTGAGGCCGGCACGTTCAAGAGTCCTCCAGGAGCGAAACCAGGGCTCTTTAGCGATGTCGGCGGCTATCCCAGGAACGATGCTTTGGCGCAGTATCTCCGCAACGCTATCGAATCGTATAAAGAGATGGCTGACTACGGGGGCCGTCTCGGAATCAAGGTAACGATCGAAAACCACTGGGGAGTGGCGGCGAACCCAATCAATATTCGAATTATCGTGGAGGAGGTCAATAGCCCCTTCTGCGAAGCTTCTCCCGACTTCTGCAATTGGGAGCACGAGTACCTTCTCTTCCATGGCCTGCAAGCCTTGGCTCCTTACGCTCATACCCACGCGCACGCCAAATACTGGGATCGCTGGCCCAATCCGGATGTGCAACGAAACGTCAGAATCATGTTGAATGCGAATTACCTGGGCGTCTTTGGACTCGAATACGAAGGAGGTCCATGGGATGGTGTGGAAGGGGCGCAATATCTCTATCGGGAAGTCCTCGCGGCGCTCTAGCAGGATTGCCTGATATTTCTGTCCACCGCATGTTTCCGTGCGGACCAGCTACGCGCGCATTGTTCGCTTCTGGACAATGATTCTCGAATGCGGACAAGATGTTCTATACCTGGCATGCGTTCCTGCCAATATTTGTCGGCAAATGAAGTGTTTTAGGCCTAGGCCTGTTCGGCAGAGAACGTGCAACCGTGAGCACGGATAATCTTGTGCGCGGAGGCTTTCCATGGGGACCTTATTTCAAGATCTTCGCTTTGCCGTTCGTCAACTCAGGAAGGCTCCGAGTTTTGCCGCCACTGCGGTGCTGACGCTGGCCCTCGGCATTGGCGCCAACACAGCCATCTTCAGCCTGGTGAATACACTGCTGGTCAAGCCGCTCCCAGTGCCCAATGCCGAGCAGATTGCGACCCTGGCTCCCCGCGAAGACAACGGTCCCTTGCAACAGACTCTCTCCTGGAACGAATACAAGCAGGTCCGCGCCCAGAGCGGACGCTCCTTTAGCGACCTCTTCGCCTACACCCTCAACCTCGATGGCTTGGCGGTAAAGGGGCAGCAGCCGGATCGGATTCTGGCTACATACGTCAGCGGTAACTACTTCGCGGGGCTCGGACTGAAGCCCGCTGCCGGGCGGCTGTTCCTGCGCAGTGAAGGAGAGATTCTGGGTCACGACCCGGTAATCGTTCTTGGCTATAACTACTGGCAGCAAAGGTTCAACGGCGACCCCGATGTGATAGGGCAGCCGGTCACGCTCGACGGACAGCCCGTGACCATCGTCGGTGTGGCGCCGCAAGGCTTTGGCGGCATGCAAAGCTTCCTAAACCCGGCCGCGTATCTACCCCTGTCGGAGCTGCCCATCGCCGGCACTCCGGCCGACGCCGTCAATAACTGGGCGACCCGGATGTTCGTCCTCAACGGGCGTCTCCGCCCCGGGGTCAGCGTGAAGCAGGCAAGCGCCGCGCTCAACGTGGTTGCCCAGGAGATCACTCGCCTGCACCCGGATATCGAAAAGAAGCTCAGCATTGAGGTCTTTCCCGAGCCACAGCTGCGCATCAATCCTGGCGATCCCAACACCATGATTGTCGTTGCCGGGCTTTTTCTTTCCCTTGCCCTCATGGTGCTCCTGCTGGCCTGCGTCAATGTCGCCAACCTGGTCATGGTCCGCGCTACGGCGCGTGAGCGCGAGATGGCCATCCGCACCGCGCTGGGGGCCCAGCGCTCCCGGCTTATCGGTCAGATGATCACCGAGAGCGTGATGCTGGCGCTGATCGGTGGTGGCCTGGGTGTCGTGCTCGGCATGTGGGCCAGCAGCGCGCTCAGTCATCTCGACCTGCACGCTGATCTTCCGGTTAAGTTTGTGTTCGACTTCGATTGGCGCATCTTCTTCTATTCCTTCGCCATCGCGTTGCTGGCTGGGGTGGTGGTGGGCATCGTGCCCGCGCTGCGCATTGCCAAGGCTAACGTGAACAACGTCTTGCACGAGGGCAGCCGCGGCGTGACGAGTGGGCGGCATTGGCTGCGCGATGGTCTGGTTGTTTTGCAGATTGCCGGTTCGCTTGTATTGCTGGTGGTCGCTGCTCTGTTCGTGCGCAGTCTTGTCGCCATGCAGACCATGGATCTTGGTTCAAACCAGATCACGTGATGAATTTCGGCATCGATTCCCATCAGATCGGGATGAACGATGGCGAAGCCCGCGACCTCGCGGCCAACATTACCGCCCGTCTGCATCAGCTCGCCGGAGTGGACTCATGTGAGCCACGCGAGCTCTGTTCCCTTGGGCTACTTTACCAATGGCGGCGACCGCATGGTGATTGATGGAGCCCCGGTTCCCGCCGATCCTAACGTTTCGAATGCCGGCTACAACATCGTTTCGCCTGAATATTTCAGGGTGATGGGTATTGATCTTCTCCGTGGCCGCGCTTTTACCGAAGCCGATAAAGAGCACAGCACAGATGTGGCCGTGATCAGCGAAAGCTACGGCCAGAAAGTTCTGGCCCAATCAAGATCCCATGGGTCGCACCTTCCGCATGGCAAGTGCGAAAGACCGTAAGCTGCAGATCGTCGGCATCGCTCGTGACGCCGAATTTCAGATCTTCGCCGGAGCCAAGTCGCTGCCCTACTTTTACCTTCCCTATGCTCAGCACTTCAAGGGGAACACCCTGATGATCTTCCAGCTGAGGTCGAACCGGGATTTGCTTTCTCTTACTCCCGTGGCGGAGAAGACGATCCACGGGCTGGCTCCGCAACTTCCCATCTTTCAAGTGCAAACTATGCGTCAGGCGCTTCACACGATGAATGGGCTCTTGCTCTTTCAGGTTGGTGCTTCGCTGGCCGCAATCATGGGCGGCCTTGGATTGACGCTGGCTGTCATTGGTCTTTACGGCGTGGTCTCGTACGCGGTGGGCCGCCGCATCCACGAGATCGGCTTGCGCATGGCGCTTGGCGCCAGCCGCGGCTCCGTCTTCCGCATGATCTACCAGCAGTCGGTCTTCATTATCGCTATTGGCCTTGGGTTTGGCGTGGCCCTCGCCTTGTTGGTGGCGCGCGCCGTGCGCGGCTTCGTAACCGTCAGTGTGTGGGACCCCGCGACCTACATGGTCGTGGCGACTGTCCTGGCCATGGCAGCCCTCGCCTCCTGTTATTTTCCTGCCCGGTATGCGATGGCAGTGGAACCAATGGTAGCGCTACGCGAGGACTGACGGCCTTCTGCGGCGCAACCGCTGAGCGCGCTCAAGAGAACGCGGGCAAGCGCAATCGGATTGGTTCTTGCAGTAGTCGTTCTGTCCGTCCACCTCCACCCATGCCCAGGTGGGTCGCCGCACTTATCTAGACACCCACTCATGTTCTCGATCAACCACTGACCGGAGAGCTTTCATTCGTTCTATTCGGGTACCATCGGAATCAAAGAGATTTGCCTGGCGCTTACGACTGGTTCCACGTTGAATATCAATCGGGGCAATGCATCAGGAGAATAGATCGTGAAGAAGAATGAGAGCCCCAAGAAGAGCAATTGGTCCCGCAGATCGTTCTTACGCACTTTTGGTGTCGGCGTCCCTCTGCTGAGTCTCGTGGGTGAAAGCGCCGATATTGACGCCCAACAGGACGGGGAGTCACCACAGGGGGGATATGACAGCGATAAGTTCACGCCGCTGGATCTGAGCCAGTATTTCAATGCCTCGCCCAGGAGTTTCGGCCCCCGCCCGCAGGCTCGGGAGATGTTCAGCGATTCGGCTGGCGATGGCCTCATCCGCACACCTGCGGGAGAGCGGAATTTCTGGGGTGTTCCTTTTCGGTTGGGAGCAGAGGGCCTGGAAGAGAAACGCTGGCTGGTACTCAGCATGGGAGCGAGCCAGACCGCGGCACGGAGCGTGGTGATTCCTGTACACCGCAGCGCGAAGTTTGTCTGCATGGCAGCGTTTTGCGACTGGGATCCGAACGAGAATCCACAGCCGGGCGCGGATGTGATCGAACAAGTAGGGCAGACCCTCGCGGAGGCCACCTTCACCTACGCAGACGGCAGGGAGGAGAAGATTCCCCTGCGCCGGCGTTTCGAGGTGGACGCGCCACTGGTTCCGTGGGGGCACTTGTGTTTTGCGGCTTTGAGTAGCAAGGATGAGGTCGCGACAAATTTGCATGGACCTCTGCATGATGCCTCGCTGTGGGGGCGGCTGCAAACGGGGGAAACGTCGAATTCGTTTCGCGCACCGTGGATCTGCGCGCTGCCCAATCCCGGATAGCTCACTGAGGATGCTGCAACGATGACCACAAAATGTTCCTTGCGGAGTAGCGAATGCGCCTAGAAGGAAAGGTTGCCGTAATCACCGGGGCAGGAAGCGGCATCGGCCGTGCGATCGCGACTCGTTTTGCGAAGGAAGGCGCTAAGGTCGCTATCAATGATCTCAATGCCTCCGCGGGTGAGTCGCTGGCTGCGCAAATTGCTGCGGATGGTGGCACCGCGTTCTTCCTCAAGGGAGACGCGGCTTCAGAAGAGGATATCTCCGCGCTCATGCGAGCAGTGAGCGAACGATTCGGCAGTCTTCACATCCTGGTCAACAACGCAGTGCCGGGCATGGACGAAGTAAACTCCAACCGCTGGGATACCGTAGTGCAGGTGGGACTCAGAGGTTACTGGCTTTGCATGCAGGCGGCGATTCCCTTGATGCAGCCTTCAGGCTGCGGCAGCATCGTGAATATCTCTTCGGTCAACGCCCTGATGGGTCTTGGCACGGACCACGTTTATAGCAGCGTGAAGGCTGCGATCATCGGCATGTCACGGTCCATGGTCGGCGAGTTTTCTCCCGGCGGCCTGCGCATCAATTGCATTTGCCCGGGCACTGTTGTCACTGACCATTGGAAACCGCTTTTCGAGCGCGACCCGGATCTTGCACGACGCATTTCCACCCTCTATCCGATCGGCCGCCTTGGCCGTCCGGAGGACATTGCCAACGCGGCGCTGTTTCTAGCTTCCGACGAAGCATCGTTTATTACCGGGAGCGTCCTGGTGGTAGACGGAGGTCTTACCGCAGTCAACACTGGCTTTTCGAAGAAGTAGCTGCGAAGAAAGTGACGGAATCATGATTAAGTTGGGAAAGACTTGTTCAGTGCTGGTGTCGCTGCTTGCCTTTGCGGCGGTGGTTCCATTGTCCGGCGCGCAGAAAATAGCTGCGCCGGTGAACTCCCTGCGCCTGTATCTGTTCGACTGCGGCCTAATCAAAGGCGAAGACCCCTTAACGTACGGATTGAATAAAGGGGACGTGAAGAATGCCGACATGGTGGTGCCGTGCTATCTGATCGTTCATCCCAAAGGAACTCTGATGTGGGATGTCGGTGTGATTCCAGACAGTTCGTTCAAGGAAGGCAAGCCGGTGACCGAGGAAGGAGATACGGTAAGCTCCCCCAAGCCTTTGTTGCCGCAACTGGCAGCGCTCGGCTATCCCGCGGATAAGATCACTTACATTGCCTTTTCGCATTATCACTTCGATCACACGGCAAATGCGAATGCATTCGCCGGTTCGACGTGGCTGGTCCATGCAGCCGAACGGGATGCGATGTTTAGTGCCAGTGCGGAGCATATAGCGACATACAGCCGGCTACGCAACAGCAAAACGATCATCCTCCCCAATACGGACTACGATGTCTTCGGCGATGGAAGCGTGGTCATCAAATACGCTCCAGGTCATACGCCTGGCCACCAGGTTCTGGCCTTGAAGCTGCCCAAGACTGGGCCGGTGCTGATCGCGGGAGACTTGTGGCATTATGCGGCGGAGCGCACTGCTTCCAGACCTCCCGAGGGTGAGGCGAACAAGGAAGAGACGGTGGCCAGTCGCGCGGCGATGGAAGCGTACCTGAAGCAGAGTGGAGCGCAGCTCTGGATCGAGCACGACCCGGCGACTTTCGATCGTCTCAAGAAAGCTCCGGATTACATCCAATAGCCCCTCGGTGCCTGAGAACCCCGTCCTTCGTTGCCAGGAAGGGATGGATCAAGCGCGGGTTGCCAGTCTTATCCGCCCACCCGTCCTGTTGCTGTTGGGTTCGTCTAGGGATCGACAAGCCTCCGATTTAGTTCCCTGCAGGATCTGGGCGGTTCCCTGCAAAGAGCTGGCTGCTGCTCGAGATTGGCGTGAGCTTAAGGTAGAAGCTGAAGAGGCAGTCGTGAACCCGTTGGCCACACAAACCGAATTGCGATCCAAGATCACCCGCCGCACATTTCTTGTGACTTCGGCGACGGCAGGGGGAGCACTTGTTCTCGGTCTTACCTTGCGCGGGCGGTTCAAGAACGATGGCAAAGCAGAGGATCCGTTCGACGCGTGGATCCGCGTTCAGCCGGATGGCCAAATCCAACTCGTCGTCAACAAATCGGAGATGGGCCAGGGAGTCTACACTGCGCTTCCCATGATTCTTGCGGAAGAGGCGGAGATTGATTGGCAACAGATTACCGTCTTGCAGTCAGAAAAGTCGGTTGGGACCGGCGGCAGCTCGTCCGTCCACGAGAGCTATACGCCACTGCGCCAGGCAGGCGCCGTTGTCCGCGAGAGTATGATCGCGGCCGCAGCCCTGCAATGGAGAGTTCGCTCGGCTGACTGCTTTGCACTAAAGAGCCACATCTTCCATCGACCTTCGGGGCGCTCGTTATCCTACGGCGCCCTGGTAAAGCAGGCGCGGAGATTGCCGCTGCCTGACGCAAATACCGTCCGGCTGAAAGACCGGAAGGATTTCACGCTGCTGGGGCGCTCCATCCCGCACCTCGATATTCCAGACAAAGTGCAGGGGAAGGCCCGCTACGGCATCGATGTGCGGCTGGCGGGCATGGTGTACGCGGTGGTGGCACAGTGTCCGTTCTTGATTGGAAGAGTGGTTCGCTTTGACGCAACCAAGGCGAAGGCCGTTCCCGGGGTGCTCGATGTCTTCCAAATCCCCATGGAGCAAAACCAGGCGGACGGCGGTGAAGTCGCGGTGGTAGCGAAGAACACGTGGGCGGCAATTCAAGGGCGCAAAGTCCTGGATATCGAATGGAAGGCGGGAGACTGGCACGACGAATCTACCGAATCGTTGACCACTAAACTCCGCCAAGGGCTCGATGCTCAGGAGTACTGGAACTGGAGTAACACTCACCTCAATCCCGACGAGGTCCCTGCCGCGAAGCGGATCGAAAGCGTCTACGAGTTTCCCTTTCTCGCGCACGCGACGCTGGAGCCAATGAATTGCACGGTCCGCATCGAGAACGGCAAGTGCGAGGTGTGGTCGCCAACGCAGGCGGGGGATGGCACGCGAGAGGAGGTTTCTAAGCTTCTCGGGGTGCAGGAGAGCGAAGTCACGGTGCATGTCACCTTCATGGGCGGAGGCTTCGGCCGGCGTTTTGGCGGAGCGTTCGATCGGCAGGCGGTGAGGGTCGCTCAACGAATGAAGTTGCCGGTGCAATTGTTGTGGACCCGGGAAGACGATTTCACACACGATGAATATCGGCCTGCCTGTATGCATCGGCTTCGCTCAGGAATGGATGAGCATGGGAACCTGGTCGCATGGACAGATCGTATTGCTGACACATCCATCATCGGGCAGACCGATCCGAAACAGGCGCAGTCGTACGAACTTGGCGGCGCGGTCGATGCCCCATATCCCGCTCCGCACATGCGCGTTTCCTACGCTCCTGTAGCGAGCGTGGTGCCGCGAGGAGCCTGGCGTGGAGTAGAGATCACGTTTAACGTACTGGCGGTGGAATGTTTCATCGACGAACTGGCCTACCTGGCCAAAGAAGATCCATATCGCTTTCGCCGCCGCCTTTTTGAGACCAACGCCAAATTGACAGCCGGCAAAGATCAGGTGCATCGACCCGGCGTGAACTGGGCGCAGCCCGATCCCGCTCGCACCATCGCCATGCTGGACCTGGTCGCGCAAAAGGCTGGATGGGGCAAGCCCCTGCGGCCCAATCGCGGCCGAGGCATCGCCTGTTATCGCTCG
The DNA here is from genome assembly GCA_963746595.1 of uncultured Acidobacteriaceae bacterium. Lineage (GTDB taxonomy): Bacteria > Acidobacteriota > Terriglobia > Terriglobales > Acidobacteriaceae > PALSA-350. Next base: position 316,610 of record CAVVBS010000015.1, on the reverse strand, counting down.
GTCGAAACTTACCTGGCGCAGGTTGCGGAAGTGAGTGTGGAGGCGGGACGGGTGCGCGTCGAGCGCATCGTCACGGTCGTCGATCCTGGTCAGGTCATCAACATGAATGGCATCCGGGCGCAGATCGAGGGGGGAATCCTCTTTGGTTTGAGCGCTGTTCTCAAGGAAAGAATTACAGTGAAAGACGGCTCTATTCAACAGCAGAACTTTAACGATTATGACTTGCTGCGCATCCCGGATGCGCCGGATCTGGAGACGTACGTCGTGGGCAGCGACCGTGGCGCAGGCGGTATCGGCGAACCGCCGGTTGCGCTGGTTGGACCGAGCGTGGGCAATGCGATTTTTGCGGCTACCGGAAAACGCCTGCGAAAGCTGCCGTTTCAGCTTGACCAGGTTTAAGTCAGATTCGCAATTGCCCACGCGACCAGAACTCTCTTTCTAGGTTCTGGAGAGCACCACATGCGTCGCGTGCTCCGTGGGCTGGTGCTCCGTCACAGAAAATCCCAGCGCGGGCAGGTCGATACCGGTAAGCAGTGCCTCACCCTTGACCGAGGGCAACCGGTGCAAGTGCAAAGTGGAGGGAATCGATCAGCCCAGCCTGCAGATACTGCCGCACGGTGGAAACGCCGCCTCCGATCTTGACGTCCTTGTCACCCGCTGCTTGTTTCGCGAGCCTCAGCGCCTCTTCGATTCCGCCGCTGACAAAGTAGAAGGTCGTCCCGCCTTCCATCACGAGCGGCTCACGCTCGTAGTGCGTCAGAACGAAAGTCGGCGCATGGTATGGCGGATTGGGACCCCACCATCCCTTCCACGAGTTGTCCTGCCATGGGCCACGGACCGGACCAAACATGTTGCGGCCAAGGATGAAGGCGCCAAAGTTTTCCATCGCCCGCCGTGCGAACACGTCGTCCGCATCGATCGATCCGCCTTCCTTCCCGTGCATGGCGCAGAATGTCCTGGTATGGAAGAACCACTGAAAGATCTCTGGACCGCGCTTGCCCAGCGGATCGTCCAGGCTCTGCTCTATCCCTGCGCTAAAACCGTCCAACGAAATACCAAATCCCGCGACACGAACCTTTGACATCGATGCTCCTCGCTTTCGAAGTTCAATTGGGCAAACAGGGAGGTGACGAAATGAATCTTTGGGGCCTCATCGCGTGGTTTGCTTTTGCCGTCGCTGCTCGCTCTCCTTAATCATTTCGTTTAAATCCGCGGCTGGACGTATCTCGAACGGCCCCATCTTCACTCCAGGATGTTGGGAAATGAGTTGAATTGCGTGATTCAGATCGCGCGCTTCCAGTACCAGAATTCCACCCAATTGCTCCTTCGTTTCCGCGTACGGACCGTCTGTCACTGCAACCTTTCCGTTCTTCCAATACAGGGTCATCGCCGTGTTGGGGGGCTGAAGAGCTTCGCCGGCGGCAAAATGTCCGTTCTCCCGCAGCTCATCGTCGTAGGTAAAACACTCGTCCAGCATGGTGTTACGCTCGCTCTCAGACATGTTTTCGAACTTGCCCGGCTGGATGTATCCCAAACAGATGTATTTCATTCAATTCCTCCTTATTTTCGTGCGACTCAAGAGCCGTAGCTCATCGTTCTGTTATCGGATAGTCGTTCGGGAGACCGAAAATCGACAGCGACTCCATTTATTTTTATTTCAACTGCCGAAGGCGGTCTTGCAGGAATTTCCGTTCTGGTTCCTGTTGGGTCAGCGCCAGAGCTTTCTCATAAGAGGACCGAGCCTCGGCTGCCCAGCCGAGCCTGCGGCACATATCGGCACGCGCTGAATGCGCCAGGTGATAATTTGCCAATTCGCCATGAGCCAACACCGCGTCGATATGCGCGAGACCGACCTCCGGACCATCGCGCATGGCAATGGCTACGGCACGATTTAGCTGTACAACCGGCGAAGGCTGAATTCGCGCCAGCCGGTTGTAGAGCGCAACAATCTGCCGCCAGTCGGTCACCGCGGCCGATTCCGCCTCCGCATGAACGGCCGCAATGGCTGCCTGCAGTGTGTAAGAGCCGAAGCGGTGGGACTTCAGAGCGTTCTCCACCAATGCCACTCCCTCCGCGATCTGCTCCCGGTTCCAGAGCGAGCGATCCTGGTTTTCGAGTAAGATCAGTTCTCCGGCCGGCGATGTTCTCGCGCCGTGACGGGATTCCTGGAGCAACATCAGGGAAAGCAGCCCAAGGACTTCCGGTTCGGGCAGGAGTTCGCTTAGCAAACGGCCCAGCCGAATCGCCTCGCGGGTTAGCTCGGCCCGCGTTACCTCTGCTCCCGATGCAGCCGAATAACCCTCGTTAAAGACGAGGTAGATGACCTGAAGTACCGCGTTCAGCCGCTCTGGCAGTTCCTGCGCGGACGGCACTTCATACCGAATCTGTGTGTCTCTGAATCTTTGCCTTGGCACGCACAATGCGCTGCGCCAGCGTACGCGGAGTGGTGAGGAAGGCCTTCGCAATCTCCTCCGTCGTGAGCCCGCACACCTCCCGCAAGGTGAGCGCAACGTGCGCTTCCGGCGGTAGAGATGGATGACAGCAGGTGAAAATCAGGCGCAGCCGGTCATCCTCAAGGCTGTCCTCTTCGTTCTTTTCATTGGAGCTTCCCGTCGAATTCCATTGCGCTTCGAGATACCGCACGAGCTCATCTTGCGACGCATCAAATCGTGCCCGTCGACGCAGGGTATCGATAGCTTTAAATCGGGCTGTTGAAATCAACCAGGGTCGCGGGTTATCGGGTACACCACTGCTCGGCCACATGCCCAGCGCAGCCGCAAAGGCTTCGTGCATCGCCTCCTCGGCAAGATCAAAATCACCGAGCAAGCGGATCAGCGTTGCCAGGATCCGTCTCGAATCCGTGCGATAGAGGGAGTCGATAAATTCGGCTATCTGCTCCGGGGAACGCTCGGACATCACGACGACTTTAGCAAACCAGCTACCCCGAAGCAATTTGGCGAAGGGCGGACTCTCTATCCTATGGCCGCCGCATCGGCCCCAGGGTAGGAAATCTTTCCTTCGTCGGGGCGCGGCAGTTCGACATTGTCGTCACGTGCCTCGAGGAAGGCATCGAACAGAGTTGCGTATAGACCGTGCCGGCTGGTCAATCGTTGGTTTCGTGCGCGGAGAAATTCAAAGCGAAACGGAGACCAGCGCTCTGCTTGCTCCAGGAAGCTGGAAGAGAAGAATTCGTGTGAGTTAGCGATGGCCCCGATGATGAGCGATCGCCAGCTCATCCTTAGCAAGTTCTTGAGCATCTGCGTGCCGTTGGGCAGCTGGTCCATGCGGCCTGCTACGTACTCGCTGAAGTTCAGAAGCTGAATCAAGAGGGTGTCCAATGACCTACCCTGCATGGCGTTGCGAGAAAAGAGGGTGGCTGAACCACGTCGCATGTCCTCACGCACATCCTGCAAATCGTCTCCCAGTTGCAGCAGCACACCCCACTCAAAGGAGAATCGGCTTTCGTCGGCGGTGAGGCAGCCATGGGCCAGGCAAGCGTCTGCGAGTACAGAGCTGCCACCCTTGGCACAGCTTATCCGCAACACCTCGGCGTCACCATATTGGTTGCCGCTCCGTAGTTGCGCGATACTCTCCTCTTGTGCGCGGTGAATGGCCAGCAGGCAGTCAAAGACCTGGGGATAATGCGCCCGAGGATATTGATCTTCGATCAAGTTGAGCAAGATCCACAGCGCGGCCTCGCGATCGTCCTGCGCTGGAAGCCTCTCGCCACGCAAGCGATCGCGAAAACGATTGCAAAAGCGGCGCTTCGCTGCTGGGGAGACCTCTTCACGATCCAGATAGTTGTCGCTGTACGGATAGAGGAGGCTGTAGCCAAGGATGGATGGTGTGATCCCGATGCGCTCGCCGAGTAGGGGCTGTAATCCGCAAGCAGTCCAGGCATTGCGGCAGGCCTGAATGATATCGGGCATGCTTAAGGTGGCGTCGAATTGTCTCGCCCATCGGGCGAGGGTCGTGCCCACGGGCAGGAAATCGTCTGTAAGGAGCTTGACGGTTTCGGGTTCCAGGTCCAGCGCCGCCGCGGAGAATCGAGCAAAGGAGGTTGTGATGCGGTCCTGAGTGTTGAGGCGCTCTGCCTTGGTTCGCGGGGCTCGCTTCGCCTCTCGTTCCACTTCGCGCAACCCCTGGTCGTAGGCTTTTTCTCGCTCCTGTTGGTGCTCGGGGGTGTATCTCGGGCCGTCGTGCGCGGAGCGTGTTGCGCACGGTGTTCCAAACCTCGACGGTCTGCGCGACCTGCGCCTCGATCCATGACCAGGTGTAGTGTTGGTGCATTCTCTTAAGGGGTACGTAGAGGCTAGTCTATTGGTTCCTTGGTTTTGCTAGCAAAAGCCGGTGCAGGTGGAGTGGAACCGCAGGTCCCTCGGCTGCGCTCGGGATGACAAGGTTGAGGGCCATGGTCCACCTGGGCATTGGTGGAGGTGGATGGACAGAGCTGTAGGGAGTTGTGAGAGGGAAGGGCGCACAGCAGGTCCCTCGGCTGCGCTCCCACGGCACGCCGGGGCAGGCGGGATGACAAGGTTGAGGGCCATGGTCCACCTGGGCATTGGTGGAGGTGGATGGACAGAGCTGTAGGGAGTTGTGAGAGGGAAGGGCGCACAGCAGGTCCCTCGGCTACGCTCCCACGGCACGCCGGGGCAGGCGGGATGACAAGGTTGAGGGCCATGGTCCACCTGGGCATTGGTGGAGATGGATGGGCGGAGATGTAGGGAGTTGTTAGAGGGAAGGGCGCACAGCAGGTCCCTCGGCTACGCTCCCACGGCACGCCGGGGCAGGCGGGATGACAAGGTTGGGGTGGCGTTTCCGGTGGGCTTTTGCTAGCGGAGTTTAGATGGTACTTCCGCCGGCGCTCGTCGCTGGACCCGCCGGTCGGGTTCACGCGGATTAGCGATGGTGCTTTTATGTGAGAGAGAACTCCACCTCTGTGAAATCTGGTGCGCATACGGCTCCCAACAGATGCTCTGGAGCAAAGGTTGTGGTTAGACCCAGAACGGTCATGCCTGCGTTGCGGCCCGCGAGAATACCTGCGGGCGCGTCCTCGACAACGACACAACGACTCGGCGAAACTCCAAGGCGCTGCGCTGCCTTCAAATATCCTTCCGGGTCGGGTTTTCCGTGGAGAACGTCCTCTGCTGTAATGAGAACCGGCGGAGCAGGAAGGCCCGCGTACTCAAGTCTTACTGTCGCCAGTCGCCTGCCCGCCGAAGTCACCACCGCCCACTGATGAGGTTTAAGCCTGCTTAGCAGTTGAACGGCGCCCCCAATCGCGACCATTCCTTCGCGTATTGTTATTTCTTCTGCCTCGAGCGCCTCCGCCTCAGCCGCAACATCAAGGTGGGGAGCTATTTGGTTGAGGGTGTCGATGGTTCTTCTTCCGTGGGAATTCTGCAAGATATAGTTCAGTTCGATTCCATGCTTTTGCGCCCAGCGCCCCCAGATTGCCTTCACGCACCCCGTGGAATCAACGAGGGTGCCATCCATGTCGAAGAGGATTGCGTCACAGGTAAGAGTGATCAAAGGTTTTCCTCGCTGGCGACTGGGAATGTTAAAGCCAACCGAAAGAACATCGGCCCAGCTGCGACGATGATTCCGGCCAGCACGATAACGATCATCGCCCGTCGTAGTCCAACCAGGACTGCAAGCGATCCAATAATCGGTGGCCCCGTCAGGAGGGCGCAGTAGCCGATCGTCGCGACGGCGGAGATGGCGGGTCCGGATCCCATTCGAGTATCGTGACCCGCCATGGCAAAAATAACGGGAACGATGTTTGCGATGCCTACCCCGGCCAGCACCAGACCAAAAACGGCAGGCCACCAGGAGTTAGAAAGAAGGGTGCAAGTCATGCCGATGGCTATCAGCAGCCCACTTGCGTGCAAGATGTTTTTTTCGCTGAAGCGCCTGCTAAGCCAATCGCCGGAGAACCTTGCGGCGGTCATGGCAATGGCATATGCAGCATACCCGGCGGCGGCAAGGGGAAGGGTAACGCCGAGGTTCGAATGAAGGTAGACCGAAGCCCAGTCAGCGATAGCTCCCTCTGCTAACAAGCCGAAAGCGGCGAGGATCGCGATGCGAAATAGGGCGGTATCCGGCCAGACAAATTTAGACCTGGACGGTCTCGCCACCTCGTCCACAAGCAAGGGCAGAGACACGATACAACAAAGACCGAGCAGGATGGCTATAAGCGAAAGATCGGTGAGAGCGGTGCCTTGATGTTTGAGCATGAGACCCGCCGCAGCGGCGCCCAGCAATCCTCCGGCGCTCCAGCAGCCTTGAAAGAGACACATGCTTGACCGCATATAGTGCTTTTCGACGGTCACCGCATTAGCATTCATGGCGATATCCAGGGCTCCGTTGGCAGCTCCTAACAGGCCCGCAAAGATCAGAAACAACATGAAGGTCGAGGCTTGGGCAAGAAGTCCGATCATCAGAGCGTAGCCGATCGCCGCGATCCGGGTGATGCGCCGGCTGCCGTAAACCGCGATGAGTTGCCCTGTGACCGGCATGGAAACGATCGCGCCCACGATGAAACTGGTCAATACAAGGGTGAGAGATCCATTCTCAATGTGAAGGAATTCCTTGAATACCGGCACATGGGTCGCCCAGGTTCCAAACCCAACTCCGTTGGTGAGAAAGAGCATGGCGAGCGCCCACTTGGGCCACTGGACTCTCTTTCCTGGGGCCTCGGGTATTTCTCCCGGATTGTGGGCGGCGTCGTCCATCGCGATTGAACTTCCAGTATCAGGCTGCAACATACGTGGCATTCTGTCCAATATGTAATCATCGCTCTTCTGATAACTTGTAGGAATGGCTCTGGAACTGTCTGAATTGCGTGCCTTCCTGGTCCTCGCGGAGCACCTCCACTTCAGCCACGCGGCGGAAGTGCTGCACGTGAGTCAGCCTGCGCTCACCAAACAGATGCAGCGATTGGAAGCCAAAGTAGCCGGCCGATTGCTGGTACGCGGATATCGTAAGGTAGCTCTCACGCCGGCAGGCGAGATTTTACGAGATCGTGCGCGGCGCCTGTTGCGAGAAGCCGAGGCTGCAGAACAGATGGCGCGCTTGGCCGTCAACGGCAAAGTCGGAGTATTACGGATAGGTTTCGGCATAGGATCCCTGGCCGCTGGTCTGCCCGACATGTTGATGCGGTTTCGACAGCAGTTTCCAGAGGTACAAGTGTCCATGCGCGACATGTCGACTCCGAACCAGATCGAGGCGCTTCATCAAGGCGAGATCGATGTTGGTTTCGTCCGGCTTCCTGTCGAGAGTGCGGAATTGGTCACGGTGCCCGTGCTCGAGGAGATGCTTGTCGCAGCGATTCCCCGCGGCATGTCTTACCGCAAAGGACTTTCCGATCTTCGCAACGAGCCGTTTGTCGTTATATCTCGTAGCAGCTCAGTCAGTTTTTTCGATCATCTGGTGCAAACCTGCAGAGCCGCTGGATTCAGTCCCCGCATTGCTCAGGAAGTGAACGAGCTGTTGACCGTCCTGTTTCTCGTCCAGGCCGGTGCTGGTGTCAGCCTGGTCCCGAGTTCGGCCAGCCGGATGCGTGTACCGAACGTTCGTTTGCTGGATACGCATCTGGCTGAGGCTAAATGGAAAATCGGCTTGACGTGGCGGAAGCGGGACCAATCGGACCCGCTTGTCCGCAATTTCGTTCATCTTGCACGCCGGCTACGCAATGCCGCTCCGTGAGTGTAGCCGCCTGGAATACGCTAGGCGACGTGCTGGGCGAGATAGCCCTGGATTTCCGCGAACTCCTCTTCTGATAAGCGAAAGGTGACTGCGGGAATGACGCCTTCTACTTGCTTGGCGTTGCGTCCGCCGACAATGGCCGCGGTGATTGCCGGGTGATGCAGGGTCCACGCAATCGCGACCACGCCCGCGCTCACGTTGTGCATCTTGCCAATTGTGCTGAGGAAGTCCGCGACAGCCAGGTTGCGTGAGAGCAGAGGCTCCTGGTAGTTCTTTGCCTTGCGGCGAAAATCGTCGCTGGTGAGGTTGGCCACACGCTCCTTGGTCATGGCCCCGGTCAAAAGACCGGAATGCATCGGGGCATAATTGATCACGCCTATGTTGTTCTTCTGGCAATAGGGCAGGATGTCCGGCTCGACGGCGCGGTTCAACATGGAGTAGGGCGGCTGGTTGGAGGTGATGGGGGCGATCTTTTTGACACGCTCCATCTGCTCCACGCTGAAGTTGGAGACGCCAATCCAACGAACCTTGCCCTGCTTTTGCAAATCGGCCATTACTCCCCATGCCTCTTCGATCTCCTCATCCGGCTTCGGCCAATGCACCTGGTAGAGATCGATGGTATCCACGCCGAGACGGCGCAGGCTGTCCTCGGCTTCTCTGCGTATTTGCTTCAGGCTATTGTTGGCTTCGCGCTTTTCATCCCACACCAGGCCGCATTTAGTGAAGATGAATGGCTTGTGCGAGGTTGTCTTAAGGGCGCGCGCGACGACTTCTTCGGAATGTCCCAGGCCATAGACGGCCGCGGTGTCAATCCAGTTGATGCCCAGGTCCAGCGCCTTGTGGATGGCGGCGATCGAGTCGTTGTCGTCCTGCGGACCCCAGGAAAATTGCCAGTCGCCACCACCGACTGCCCAGGAACCAAAGCCGATGGGCGATAGTTGCATGTCTGAATTGCCGAGCTTCTTTTTGGTCATGGTTTTATTTTAGGGTTTTTGGTGGTGGGGTTGAAAGGGAACGGGGGTATGGAGCACTCGTCCTTGGCGAGGAAAACAGGGAGTGGTTCTGCTTCGGCCGCCGATTTCCAGGAAATTGGATGTGATGTCATCGTTTGTGGCTATAATAGCCATATCGGGGTTCACCATGCGGAGCGTCAACGTAGCGGAACTTAAGAATCGGCTGAGCGCGTATTTGACCTATGCAAAGAACGGCGAAGTCGTCGTTATCCGGGATCGAAATCTGCCTGTTGCCAAGTTGGTCCCTTTCGTCGCCGCGGATGCGAGTGAAGAGGAGTTGGCTCTTGTGGCCGCGGGAGCCATGCGCCTGCCCGAAAAACCATTAGACCTTGAGCAGCTCTGGAAGATGCCGAAGGCGATCGTCCGTGGAAATGCCGCGACGCAAGCAGTTCTAGATGAGAGGGACGAAGGCCGGTGAAGCGAAACACCGCTTTCTGGGATTCCAGTGCTTTGATCCCACTCTGCGTACAAGAGCGGACAAGTAATAAGGTTAAGGCGCTGGCAAGGCAATTTGTTCCGGTAGTCTGGTGGGCCACGACGGTGGAGATACACAGCGCGATTGCACGACTGCATCGTTCCGGCGAGTTGGACGATGCCTCCCGGCAAGCTGCACTTAACCGGCTTTTCGTGTTAAGCCGAGGCTGGCGTGAAATCCTTCCCAGCGATAAGCTGCGTGCCCAGGCAGGGGTTCTGCTTGACACGTATTCGTTACGCGCTGCAGATAGTTTGCAGCTTGCGTCCGCCATGATTTGGTGTCAACAACGGCCCGCTCTACAACGGTTTGTTTCGAGCGATGTCCGCTTGTGCGAAGCCGCTGCCCGAGCGGGCTTTGCAGTCGTAAGGCCGGGCTTGGCCGCCCCGTAGTTCGCTTCGATAGGTTGCATCGTACCGCAGGATCGCCCGGATAGGAATCAGAGTTCCTGTAGCAGGATCTCTCCGCTCGTCGCGCCCTCCACTCGTCCGTTGATACGAACGGTTTCGGCGACGCCAGTGATGTCGAGGATCAGCTCGTCAGGCTTGCCGGTCACAGGCTTCACAAGGTTTGGCTCCGGCACGCCATGCAGGCTGAGGACTACGTTCTTTAGTCCTGTGACCGTTCCTGCGAGGGGAACGAAGCGAAGACGGTATTGCTTTGCGGCCTTGATCTTAGAGGTCAAGTCAAGCGAGAAGGCATGGTCGCGCCAGTGACCGGCGAGGTTGGCGGCCCAAATTTGCGGAGCATCATTCCAGTCGCTGGGCGGAGGCTCGAGGGTATTGAAGACGGCCAGGGTGCGGAAAATTGGAGTGCCGATACTCTGCGTGGTAACGACGCGGAGCGCGTCCACGGCGATCGGCCCGACGGGCTGAATGCGCTTGTGGCCAACCGAGGTACCCTCGCCAAGCAGGCGCCATGTTCCAGCGGAATGCCCCTCGATGCGGTACTTCCGTATGCGTTCGCCTTTGGCAATCTCTTCCTGCAGGATGACGGTGTCGATCCGCGTGGGACTGGCTAAGGTAAGCGTCAGCTCGGCGCCTTGTCCAGCAGTTTCGGCTAACGGCTTTGCAAAACGCTTGCGGACCTCGCTGCCAAAAGCGCTCGCCGAGGCGCAGTCGGCATCGGGGAGGAGGCCATCGCGATTTGCGGGGATATTGAGCAGCAGCTGCGCGCCGCGTCCGACCGAGCGGTAGTAAACAGAGAGCAGCTGATTCGGGGTGAGCACCTTGTTCGCGTTCTTGGTGCTCCAGAACCAGTTGGGGCGCCGTATCGAAACATCGACCTCGTTGGGCATCCAGACATCTCCGTCGGGGTCGCTGTTCAGAGAAGTCGCCGTGCCGGTTTTGGCCTCTGCTCGGTCGATGCCGTTCCAGCAGGGATTGGGTGCAAAGCCATCCTCGTTGCCGACCCAGCGAATCGTCGCCGCAGGGCCCTGAAACACCATTGCGTGCGGCTGATACTTCGCCAGCAGATCGCTCACCGGCGTGGCGGTGGATCCATCGAACCAGACTTCGACCAAGTCTCCATAGCGTGAGAACACCTCCGTGAGCTGCCGGCGATACATCGCGTTGTAGCGGGCCTGCAGCTCGGGCGTCTTACAGATGCCTCCCGTTTTTGCGCCAAAGTGGTCGTCGCGTGGACAGACATAGACGCCGAGCTTGAGGCCGTACTTGCGGCAGGATGCGGAGACATCCGCGAGCACATCGCCGTGGCCGCCTCGCCAGGGTGTGTTGCGGATGCTGTAGTCGGTGGTCTCCGTTTGCCACATGCAAAAGCCGCCCTGATGCTTGGCTACGAAGACGATGTACCTCGCCCCCAGGGCGAGCGCGGTCTTTGCCCATTGGTCCGTATCGAGTTTTTTGGGATCGATCTGGGAGAGCGGAGTGGACAGGTTGTCGGACTCGACATCCTGCCAGGTGTTGGGTGCAAAGTGCACGAACATTCCCAACTCGAGATTCTGCCACGCTATCTGATCGGGGGAAGGAAGCGCGGGGGGAGCGGGAGCGGATTCAGCCCATGCGTTGTAGAGCGAGCTGGAGAAAAAGGCCGGCGCGCTCCAGCGAAGTGTCGACAGCAGCCCCAGTTGGGTGGATCCCAGGATCATTGAACGCCGTTTCATGCTTTGTACCTTAGCAGTAAGCGCAGATTTCCTCGGCTTCTGCTGATTTGGACAGCACTCGCTGAAATCAGATTCGCCATCACCAGGTCGCGATCAGTCCCGCAGGAGTCCGTGTCATAGCAGAATCCGATAGGAGTCGGACGGGACGGTCAGGACGACGGGCGCGGTGACGGCTTAACTGGCAATTATTTATAAAATTCGATATTTTTGGGTGCTTTTTGCCGATTGTTAGCTCAGCGGGGGCGGACAAAGGGGTTCAAGGGGGTCTTTTTCATGGAGAAATCCAGTCCCAGGTCTGGAACAGAATTGATCAGGGGGACATAAGGCACGGGGGCTTCGGGACGGCTAACGCGGTTGGTGGAGGTGGTCTGACTGAGGCCAGGGGCCGGAGGATGAGCTGCTAGCGAGCTGGGGGCGGGCCTGGACTTCCACGGCACGCTGGGACAGGCGGGGAGGCTGCCGGATTTTTTCTCCGAAGAGATGGCGAGACGGTTGGGGATGAAGTTTTCCATGGCCACGATGATGGTGAGGGCTTTGACCTGGCCGGTTACGCTGCCTCGGGTCATTTCGGGGCTGAGATTAGCGATTTCCCAGAGGCGGTCGAGCACTTGCTCGCGGTCCAGGTTCCGGCGGTGCTGTTCCTCCACGGCACACTCCACGGCGTGCCGGGACGGGCGGGACAGGTCGGCATCTTGCTGGACGAGCTGTTGCTGTACGGCGGCGCGGTGCTCGAGCATGTAGGCGCGGACACGGGGCTTGGCTTTCGTGTAAGCGGCGGAGTCGGGGTTGAGGCCGGCGGCTTCGGCGGCTTGACGGTCGGTCATGCCGCCAGAGAGGACCAGGCGGGCAAAGGCTATTTCCTGATCGGTGATAGGGTCGTTGACTTTATTTTTGGGCATAGGTGGCTCCTGGTTAAGAGAAGTTAGGGGCAGAGGTTTCCGCTGCGCCTGGAGGGCGCGGTGGGGTGCAAGAAAAAATCCCGCCGCGGCGGGATGCTTGGGTTGCTCATTTTGGGACAGGGATCGGGTGTGACACCGGACAGCGGTAAAACTGTCCTTCGCTCGCCTTAGGCCGAAACAACCGGCAACTGCCGACCAGCGGGAGGGTGACGAGAGGCCGCCCGTTGTGCCGATATCATCTGCCAACAGCATATAGCGCAATGCGGAACCGGACCAGGCCGCCGAGAGTCTTTCCTTGAAACGACGGTTATCGTTTCGGAGGTTACTTTGGGTTGCCTGGCGACGTGGAGGGCAGAAAAGCGTACCCAGGCTAAAGAGTCTGCGTGAGAACTAGCGAAACAGCAGGTCCCTCCACTACGCTTCGCTCCGGTCGGGATGACAATTCTTTTGTGCCCGCAGGAGCTTCAGCGAGAAATCCTCCACCGTGCAACAAAATTGTCATCCCGACCGGAGCGAACCCGGATTTCCTGTTACGCGGCCCTCACCAACGTCCACGTGTGCGGCTTTCAGTGAGGAAAGCCGCATGAAGTTTGCCAACGCCACTAACCTCAACAGGAAATCCGGGGTCGCGTAGTGGAGGGACCTGCGGTTTCGCTAGTTCTCACGCAGACTCTTTAGCCCTCATCAAGTAGAACTCTTCATGGCACGGCTGAAGCCATGCCCTTCGTAGGGCTCCTTTCGACAGTTCTCCCACAGACTCTAACGTCCTAAGACCATATAGACGGTTTGTTCATAGGTGAACGCAACAGTCATGGAGCTGATTTATCCCTTTCAGCAGCTAAGTCAACCCCACGTGGGGACAGCGTAATCGTTCTTCCATGGAAGGTTACCCGGCGGGTTTCATAGCTGTTGTTGAAGAGGGTATAGACAACTTCGCCGCCGCCGCGAAACTGATTGATCAGGATGTGGGGATCGGGCGAGTCGATCAAAGGCTCTGCTTTCCCGGCGAACGCGGCTGCGTGCTTCAGTAGCAAGGGGTGTGCCCAGCGCAAGAAGTCAAGAATGTCCTCACCATACCAGGTGTCTGAGCGGCCTTTCAGCCAGACGCCATCGCCGTGCCAGAACGAGAAACGAAAGTCCTCGGCCGATAAGATATGAGGTTCGACACCCGAGCTGAGCATATCCCAGAGACGCACGTGGGGAAAGGCAAAGCGCCACAGATTCAGCTTCGCGCCATACGCCGCTGGAACCGACGATGGGAGGGCATAAGTGAATGACCCATCGACATAGGGCGCGGCTATGTCTACCTGCGGGCACTCGGTGTACAAAATTGTTTGCTGCAGGCCCTCTTCATCCAACACTTTGCGAAGCCGCTTAGCCATCCCGATCTGGCCGCCAATCATATTCGCTCCGGCGGGATGGCCGTGATCGCTTGCATAGCACTGCCAATTGTCGCAACCGAACTCATCCAGATAGACAGCTTGAGCGCCCGTCTGTTTGGCCACGCTCGCTACACGCTCGGTGAGGTAGGTCTCCCACGCAGAAACATGCGGGCAAAGAAATATCTCCGGGCTGTTTGGCCACACCTTGCCTTTCCCGTCTTCTTCAATCAGCTGCCACTGAGCGCCATGCTCGCGACCGATATCGGAATTTGTGTCAACCAGGTAGCCTTCGAAATAGAGCCCCGTCGGCACATGTTCACGCTTGGCCTGCTCGATGTTGGCACGCAGGTCCTCAGCTCCACCGAGTTCGATAGGGTAGTCGCCGACCCGGCCTTTTGCTTCCGACAAAGCCCACCCGGAGATATCGATGAAGTCGATTCCGCCGAAGGATCGACCATCCTGCAGCAGCCGGTCGAATGTATATCGATTCTTCGTTTCATCGAAGAGTAAGCCGCTGCCGCCTATGGGATAGTCGCGACGCATGTAGAACGAACGCTGCAGCCACGCCGGCTGCGGAGAGGGTTGATCATGCCAACTAGTCAGCCAACGTTGGTAGGCATGGAACCCGGAACGCCAATCGCCGTTGTGCAAAACCACCGTGGCGGGTGGCGCCGAGTAAGTCTGGTGTGCGGCAAGGTGAACATGGTATTCGGTTCGATCCGTAACGGAATCTTTTTGCTTGGTAAGGGTAAAGGTCTTTGCTTGCCCGGAAGTATCCTCCACAATCACCGCTGCGCCACAACCGGCACGCGATGCAAAGACGTCAGTGAATTGCAGAAGAAACTTCGGCCCGTAGTCCGCGGAAAGAGTCGCGTCGTTGTTGGAGATGGTCGCGACCCCTTGCGGAAAGAGGTAGGAAACATCCTGGGGATCGCTCGAGACCTGGACGGTCAGGGAAGGGAAGTCGAGCGTAATATCCGCGCCCTGATCGCTGGTGTTGGTCACCGCCAGCGAAAGAGCGAGCCCATCAGGCGATGGCGTTTTGTGGAGCACGGCCTGCAAGGTGTCGACGTGCTTGCCGGCGCTATCAGCAAGATGAAACCACTCGGAATTGCCCAATGCGGCCGTGGCCTTGCATTTAGCGCTCATGGCAGCGCTGGGGACTGGCGCCTCTTCGTCTGTGCTCGTCTCCACCTGATCGGAAATGGCAGCGCGAAATACCACCAGTTGCGCGTGGGCACTGCGATCCGTCAACTCGACGGAAAGCAGCCGTCTGGTTGGATCGAGCCGCAGGGCATACAACGAACGCTTTTGATTCAGCAGCTCATGTCGATGTTGCGAGACCAGCAGCGGGAATTGCTCTTCGCTTGCGGAAGGCTGATCAGCATAGCGTAGCGTGGCGACGACCAGGCTGGGGTCACTGATCGTGCCGGAGCGCGGAGGCGCGGAGGCATCATAGCTGATGAAGCCTGGCAGGTAAGCAAAGGCCAGGAGGTCAAGATAGAGAGTGGCGCCTTGTTTCTCTGCGGCATTGATGGAAATCGACTCTCGCCCGCGCAAAGATGTTGCCGGCGCACCGTCACAGGAAAGAGGCCCGTGAACCTGAAGAGGGCTGCTCTTTGCCGGCATCTCGGGCGGTGTCGATGTGGCACACGGCAAGAGCCCGGGGTCGGCAAGAAAACGCAGGCTGGTGATGTTTAGTCTTGCGCCTGCAGGCAGAACGAGGCGCAGCGCGTCTACCTGTGGCTTTTTGATTTTGCCGCGGAGATCGATGCTTAGCCGGTGAGGCTGTCCGTCAAGAATCAGGTCGCGCGCGCGAACGGCAATGATATCTCCTCCCTCGACGAAGGGATTTTCAGGATTGGTCGCTCGTGGTGTAACCGGGCCGACGCTGCCGGGCCTCAGGGTGAGCACGGCGGCATCCGGACTCAGGTGACCGGAGGCGCGATAGTTGATGACTAGTGCGTGGTAGTCGACGACCCAAATCGGATCGGTTGCGATCAGAGATTGGACAGGTCCGATTAGCTCTTTTGCCGGCAGCGAGTAGCCGCTTAGCAATTGGCCTGTGGCCGTTGCCGCTATCAAGAAAGGGACGCCGGCCAAGGCAAATTGTAACCGTAGCTTTCGCCTATAGGGGCTGCGCGGTGGAGTTGTTTTCACGGTTCCTTATCGTCAAGGTCACAGAAAAGTACGGGTGATTCCGCAGCTTGGGGCATTCTCACCAGGGCTAACGCCCGTTCCTTTGCAAGATATAGCGTTCTCGCGGGTTTGAAAACCCGCTACTCCGGACTAAACAGGCTGCGGAAAAAGTCGCTGAACCTAGAAAGAATGAGCCCTCAGCGGCTAAAAGCCGGACCTGTTTGCGACCACTTATGTACGAGCTGAAGCTCGTACCCTTCAAATCTAAAGCCCGGGGCTGGCACAGATCGGCACGGATCGGCTGTAGCCTGATCCACAAACAATGGCGCCCTGGCTCTGAAAATAGGGGAATACCGCGGGGTTCGAAGCAGAGACAGCGCTGGCTAATTGGCCGCGTCCTGGGCGCTCTCACCAATGACGTCGTACTGGGATTCTTTTACGCCGGTCCGAATATGCACGTGTTTGCCATCGTTCCAGACGGCCACCGGGGCACCCGTGGGTTGCTTCCATAGAGATTCGCGATGAGGCAACGTCCCGTAGGGTGTCAGCGTGTAGACGGTTTCTCCTGCTTTCACGGTGTAGACGAGCATCTGCGCATCATGACAGGTATTCATGCTGCTACCGTACCCGGACCCATAGCAGTTCATGCGGACATATTCGGCGTGGGTTTCCTGGAAAACGGCGTTTCGATAGGTTGGGCCGGGTTTGTCTTTGGCCGACGCCGCGGAGCAAAGAATGAGCGTGAGCAAGAGGGTTTTCACGGGGGAGCCTCCGGCCAGTTCTACATTGCTGGACAGCGGGTAGGCTTTAGCACTTTTGAATCATTACCTATGTATCGTTTGCACGGGCCATGGATTTGGTGGTCGATATAGAGAAAGCTTTGGTGGGCTTCGCCCTCTTTCTCGGCCCAGGTACGCTTGGGCGAACCTGGGGCACCCGTCCCTGTTTTATCTGCAGTGGCTGCGTGACCGAGTGAAACTGCAGGCCCTCGGCTTTGCTCCCACGGCACGCCGGGGCAGGCAAAACAGGGCTTGAATGGGGCACCCAACGTTCATTGCCGGTGCAGGAGCGGTGGCTTTACGTTTCAGTTGGCGAGGGGTACACCCCGTTGGACTGTTCCTATTCAGTCGAAGGTGGTTGGCCATTCGGGATGGGCGGCGTGCTCGAACATGTGCTCGATCTGGTATTCGGTTACGCGCGCGATGGAGAGTTTGGGCAAGGCGTTGCGCGGAAAAAATGCGACCTCCGTTGTTTCAAAGCTGGGTGTGGCTTCGCCGCCGACCAGATCGCATAGGAAGAGCAGCTTGTAGGCATGCAACGGCCCCGGCGGATGAGGATGCTTGTTGCGGTCAAACAAGGCCGCCAGCTTGCGCGCCTTTACGTCGAAACCGGACTCCTCCTTCACCTCCCGTTCCACCATTTCACTCGGGGTCTCACCCACGTCCGCCCAACCCCCGGGCATGGTCCATCCTCCGTCCTCGCGCTCCCGCACCAACAGAATGCGGTCCTCGCTTATGACGGCGCCGCGCACTTCAACCTTCGGTGTCCTATAACCACTTTCGGCGCGAAAGAGATCCAGAACTTTCTGCGAGTCGGGCATACCAGCCCCGGCGGCCATCATCTCGGCGGCAAGCTCGCGCAGTTCCTCATAGCGCAAATGGTCGTAGTGATCGCGGGTGTAGGTTAGCCCGTTCTGGGCAATCGCCTGCAGACGTTTTGCCCAACTCAGCCACTGCGGGTCCGCTTGTTGATCCATGCTGCTCCTGAGAGGTTAAAGTCCACGATGTTTCCATGGTTTTAGTGTGAGGATAAATTTCCGGCGGGGCCTTCCATTGTCATGATTGTGGTTTTTTGTGGGCTTGCTTTGCGGCTCGAATGGTGCGGATTTCTTCCATGCGCTGGGCCAGTAGTTTTTCCCGGCCCTGGGCGCGGGGATGGTAAAACTCGCGGCCGCGCAGATTGTCGGGCATGCATTCCATGTCGGCTACGCCGGCTTCGACATCATGTGCATATTGATAGCCTTCGCCATAGCCAAAGTGCTCCATCAGCGGAGTTGGAGCGTTGCGCAAGTGCAGGGGCACCGGCTCGGCGCGATGGGCTTCGATCTCCGCCGTTACCTCTCCGTAGGCGGTGTACAGAGCGTTCGACTTGGGCGCCAACGCCAGGTAGACCGTGGCCTGGGCCAGCGCCAGGTCGCCCTCCGGCGAGCCCAGAAAATCGATCGCGTCGCGGGCCGACAGGGTCAGGTTCAACGCTTCCGGCGCCGCCAGGCCAATGTCTTCCACTGCCATACGGACTAAGCGCCGGGCAATATACATGGGATCTTCTCCCGCGCGCAGCATACGTCCTAGCCAGTAAAGCGATGCGTCGACGTCGCTGTTGCGGACGCTCTTGTGCAGGGCGGAGATCAGGTTGTAATGCTCTTCCCCCTGCTTGTCGTAGAGCAGGACGCGCTGCTGCAAGGCATGTTGCACCACCTCACGGGTAATCGGGGTGTGAGTCTCCGCCGCCAGCTTGGCCGAGGTCTCGAGAGCGTTGTAGGCATAACGCGCATCCCCATTAGCGTAGCTGGCGATCATCTCCAGGGCTTCGTCGTCCGCCTTGACGTTCATGACGCCCAGGCCGCGCTGCTTGTCGGCCAGGGCTCGCTTTAGTAACTGAATCAGTTGCTCATCGGTGAGCGGCGTCAGGCGGTAAACGCGGCAGCGGGAGAGGAGAGCCGCGATCACTTCAAAGGAGGGATTCTCCGTGGTGGCCCCGATCAGGCGGATCGTGCCCCGCTCGACATAGGGCAGAAAGGCATCCTGCTGAGCCTTGTTGAAGCGATGGATCTCATCGATGAAGAGAATGGTCCGCGATCCGAAGCCGGCGGCCTTCTCCGCGTCCGCCATTACCTGCTTGATCTCCTTGATGCCGCCGAGCACCGCGGAAAATTCGATGAAGCTGGCTTGCGTAGCCTCGGCCATGATCTTGGCCAGAGTGGTCTTGCCCACTCCCGGCGGGCCCCACAGAATCATGGATCCCGGGTCGTCGCGCTCGATCTCCATGCGCAAGGGCATGCCGGGACCCAGCAGCTGGTCCTGGCCTACGTATTCCTCCAGAGTGCGGGGACGCATGCGCTCGGCGAGCGGAGCAGTGCGCGGCTTCTTTAGCGTGCTTTCGTCCGGGATTTGGCTAAAGAGGCTCATGCTTCTCCGATATCCGGCCGCAGGCGCTTATCGCTGTGTTGCCGCAGGCGCTGACGCATGGCGTCGTACAGCAGCACGCTGCCTGCGACCGCGGCGTTCAGGCTCTCGACCGCGCCAGGGTAGGGAATGGTGACCCGCGCGTCTGCACTTGCGATCCAAGCCTCGGGCAGCCCGGAGCCCTCGTTGCCCAGCAGCAGTGCGCAGGGGCCGCGTAGATCCGCTTCGCTGGCGCCATCCCGCGCTACGGCGGCGAAGATTCGCACGCCCGCTTCGCGAAGGGCGGCAAACGCATCGTCAGCCGGCATGGCGATCACGGGGAGACGGAAGGCCGATCCCGAGGACGCGCGCAGAGTCTTCGCGTTCGATAGGCTCACGGTGCCGGGGAGCAGGATCATGCCCGTGGCGCCAAAGGCTTCGGCCGAGCGCACCAGGGTCCCCAGATTGCCGGGGTCTTGCAGGCCGGCGGCGATGACCACCAGGGGCGTGCCGCGAAGCATCGCTTGCAGGGTGAACTCGGGCGCCTCCACCAGGGCGGCGATGCCCTGTGGATGCTCGGTGGTGGTGGCGCTCAGGAAAACATCCTCGGTCACGATCAACACTTCGGCGTCCCCCAGGTCCAGGTTTTCCAGGAGCCCATCGTTGCCGCTGCGGACAAAGACGGTGTGCAGCTTGAGACCGCTCTTTACTGCTTCTTCTATGAGATGCACGCCTTCGACGGCGATATGAGGAGCCTTGGCGCCGCGCACCAAGGCCGCGCGCAGTTCTTTGATGCGGCTGTTCTGCCGGCTTTCCACCCTTCGCGGACCACGTTCGGCAGCAGACTTCATGGTTCGTGAGCTCAAAGGCGATTGTAAATGCAGCTCCGGATGGATCAGCCCCGAAGGTACATCCCCTGCGCGGGCTTATCTTGAACAAAAGAGGGTAAGAACAAGGTCAACCGAGACCGGCAAGCAATTCATGAGGCGCCGAACCTTTTCGGTGGAAAACCCTGCAAGTCAATAGAGTGATAACGTCTCCAGGGCCGGGAAATGCTTGCCGGCAGCCGGCTATATTCTTCTCACCTAAAAGGCATGAGAGAGCAGTTTCGCAATGACTGTAGCCTGATAAAGATCGCGAGGTGTGGTTTTCCTTGGGAGAAAACCACGAAAAGGCCCATCTCTTCGGTCTACTCCAATTGCGAAACTGCTGTAGACTGCGGCATGAGCCAGCGGCTGCAGGTCTGGTACTCTCGATGAGATTGCCCCAATTTAGTCCTAGGGTGGAGTTCCTTGTTGGCAGAAATTCTGCGTGTTCATCCGGACGAACCGGAACAGGATCGGGTTGAGTACATCGTCTCCTGCCTGCGAAGCGGTAAGGTGGTAGGCATTCCCACCGATACTTTTTATGGGTTGGCAGTCGACCCGGTGAACCTTCGTGCAGTGGAAAGCATTTATGAGATCAAGAGCCGGCTCAAGCACAAGCCATTGTCTCTGCTGATCGCGAGCGCCGCCCAAGCCTATGGGCTGGCGCGCGAGGTTGACTCCCGGTTGGACCTTTTGGCGGAGCGCTTCTGGCCTGGCCCGTTGACGGTGATTGTGCGCGCCGGTTCTCGTCTGCCCCTGCGTTCTACCGCCAACACCGGCAACGTGGCCCTGCGCGTGCCCGACGCTGTGATTCCCCGGGCCATCGTGGAGAAGTTGGGTTTACCCATTACTGCCACTTCCGCAAATCTGCAGGGCTTTCCCGAGTGCAACTATGCGGCCTGCGTGCGCGACCAGATTGGCGACCGCATCCCACTGATCGTAGACGGTGGCCCCACAGGCCGTAGCGTGGCCACGACCATCGTCGATCTCACCACCAGCGATGGGCTGTGGAAGATTCTTCGCGAGGGAGCCATTCCTACCCACGAGATTGCCTTAACGCTTCAGCGCTGAACAGGCTTTCGCGTTCAGGAGAGCCGGATGAAGTTCGCCAACGCCACCAACCTCGACAGGAAACCGTGGACTGGGAGGCGTGTGTTGCGTATCTTGCTGGCCGCGGGGCTGATTGCCACCGCGGGCTGGTTCCTCTGGGTATATGGGCAGATCCATTTTTACGCCACCCACGATCAGGCGCGTCCGGCCGACGCCATCGCTGTCTTTGGCGCAGCGGAATACGACGGCCGGCCCTCGCCGGTGCTGCGAGCCCGTCTCGATCATGCGCTGGTGCTTTATCGCGAGCGCCTTGCTCCATTGATCATTACCCTGGGTGGCGGGGAGGGCGGCCCGCGGGACTCCGAAGGGGGCGTCGGCCATGACTACCTTCTCGCCCACGAGGTCCCGGAGAGCCAGATCATCGCCGAAACGCAGAGCACGAACACGGAAGAATCCGCCGCCCGGCTGGCCGCGATTGCCCGGAAGAATCATCTGAACCGCATCCTTGCTGTTTCCGACGGAACTCATCTGTTTCGCATTCATGCTTTGAGCGCCAGCATGGGGCTGAATGTGGTCACGTCTCCCCGGCCCGAGGCGCGGCCCCTGGGTTTCTGGGATGCTGCCATGCGGCTGATGCATGAGATGTTCAGCTACACTTTGTGGCGAATGACGCACTAGCTGTGCTTGGCGCTGAGCCGCTTCTGGGGATGTGGGTTGCTGGATCTCGCAGAATTCGTGAGGATGCCCAGGACTACATCCTGGGATATTCTCAGCCGTCCCTGGCGGGACTGTTCCTGGCTCTCATTGTCTACCCAGGACTCGCGTCCTGGGCTACTTTCAGCCGTCCCTGCGAGACTGTGTGCGTTGGGCGGAAAGTTTGGGACCGATCACGGATATCCTCCCGATCGTAGATAGATATCGTCCGAAGGAAAGCGGACACACTCTCTGAGGCGAGGTCTTGAGGTTATTGCAGAGCCGAGGCTCCGGCTGCGATGAGGGAAGCGGCCAGGGTGGAAAGGAAATTTACCGCGTCATTATTAAGCCAGCCGCGGCGCTCGGCGGTCGCGCCCAGCAGGGAATCGACAAAAAGGCCGGCGACCGCGCCCAATCCCGCGCACAGTGCATCGCCAAGCTTCAGGCCGAGCGTGGATACCGCCACCAGCACCACTACAACGGCTCCGCTAGTTCCCGCCACCGTACCGGCGAGGCTGATCGCTCCGTCCGTGCCCGGCGCGACGCGGCGGAGGGTCGTGATCAGTAACGGTGGGCCACCCAGCACCTCTCCCAGTTCGCTGGCCAGGGTGTCGGCGGTCGCCTCCGCCAAGGCGGCTACCACCACCACGGCACACCACGTGGCCGGCAATCGATGGCCCAGCGCGACGGCCGCAGCCAACCCGGCGACTCCCAAATTCGCCGCTACCTGGGCGGCGTTACGGCCACGCTTATCTTCCGCCACGCCCAGCTGCTGTTTCTGGGCTCGACCGAATCTGGTCGCCGTCCAGGTAAGCACAAAGAGCGCCAGCAGGGCGGGTAGCGCGGAGCGGTACCAAGGGGACAACCCCAGCGTGAGGGCCGCAGTGATCACTCCGCCGGTGAGGGCAGCGAGTGGGGTGGCCGCACGCGCCAGAAGAACCAACAGGCGCCAACACCAGACTGATGGCCAGCGCGGTTTGCGTCGCGCTGTTCCACCCGGCCATGGCGTAGCGCAAGCTGGCGATGGCGCACCACGGCAGGACTGCGGCGAGCACCAGCCAGGATTGCCACCGCATCTGCTGATCGTTATCGCGCACTGTTCATTTTGCGACCGGCGTACCCGGATTTCCTGTACGCGGGCCCAAGCAACGGCCGCGTGTGCGGCTTTCATTGAGGACCCGGATTTCCTGTGGAGCTTGTTGGAGTCAATGAGCCTCATGCGGCTTTCCGTGAAGAAAGCCGCACAAGCAGACGTTTCTAGAGCTGCGTACAGGAAATCCGGGGGAAAGCCGCATGAAGTTCATCAACGCCAACAAACTTCACAGGAAATCCCGGGGTATCGCTGGATACGCGGTCCCATTTACAATCATCTTTCTACCAGGAAATGAGACGTAGTGAGGTATTCACGGGTGCTTAGCGTTGCATGGCTCCAGATATGGAGCCGGCGGAGTGTGCGTTTGCCGGAGTTTGTGTTCAGGGTTCTCCAACGAAATGTCACGTTGGACTGTGGTTCTCGTAACTTTCAGCCACGTTTATTTTCAGCGCTGGGGTTGAGCAGGCTGGCTTGTCTACCAGTGGCGATGGGCATTGCCATGATGGTGGCCGGATGCGGAGAGACTTACCGGCCGGTGGTGACCCCGGTAGCGGTTACCGGGCCTGCCCCGCAGCCGCAGAGCTATACGGTGGTGACCACCACCGCGGGCACTACCTCGCCCGGCCTGGCCAATATTTTCGATGCTTCGGGTGACACGCTGCTGACCCAGGCATTGTTGGGCAATGGACCTTTGGCCCTCTCCCTGAGTTCCACCGGCACCTCTGCCACCACTGCCAATACCGACGGCACCGTCAACACGTTCACCCCATCGACTACCCTGCAGACCAAAAATATCCAGAGCAGCACCTTGCTGCAGCCTGCAACGCCCAAGAACCTGCTCTACACCGCAACCAATCTCTTCATCACCGAACCCAACGTCCCGGCGGTGGCGGTGCTGACCAATAGTTCGAGCGGTGTTTACCAGTTGACACAACAGCTCCCGGTCCCCGCCAGTCCGATCAACGTGGCGGGCAATTCCAGCGCCAGTCCGTGTCTACTCCATCACGCAGGACAACGGCTCCGGCACGGTGGCTTTCGGGGATTGCGAGACTCCTACAGCGGTCACGACTCCCGGCCAGGTGCAGTCGATTGAGATCTCGACTGTGACCATCTCGCGCACCCTGCCGGTCGGCATCTGCCCCGTCTATGGCATCGCTTCCAGTGACAACAACCGGGTGTTCATTCTCAATCGAGGCAGCGGGACGGTCACGGTTATCAATAGCCCGTTCAACGAGCTCGATACCACGCCAAACCGGCAAAATTTTGATTCGGCCACCGGCACGCTCACGCTGCCGCCGCCTACCGGTGTAGCGCCTACTGCATTCAAAGCCGGCCCGGTGTTTGCCGACTACTACGCCCCTGCATCGCAATTGGTTACCGCCAATTACGACTCCAACACCATCACCATTATTAATGTCAGCCTGGATCAATACGGGAACGACGGTCCGCTGTTCGGCCAGGCGGTGACAGTGCCGGTGGGCAACGGGCCGGCTACGTTGACTATTCTGCGCGACGGCAGCCGGGTGTACGTCGCCAATCAGAAGGACAGCACGGTGAGTGTGGTGAGCCTGACCAACTACCAGGTGTTAGCCACCATCCCCGTGACCGGCCACCCGATTTCGATGGCGTCCACGTTCAGTACCCCCTACGGCCAGATCTACGTTCTGCCTTCTGACCAGCCCTACATGAGCGTTATTCGCACCGACACCGACCAAGTGGCTGCGTCCATTCAGTTGGATGGAAACGGAGTGGACGTGCATACCAGCACCCAGTCCGTGGCCGCCAACAGCCGCACGGCAGGCGCGGTTGCGAATGCCATCAATGACAGCCATGCCAGTGGTAGCGGAGCGCCGTGTGGTTTCGGCGCCATTTGCTACGCTGGCACCGCCGCGGCCGTTCGGCGTAAACAATAAGAGCCCCGCTAGAGCTAGATTTATATACCGAAGCGTTCTTGCGGGTTTGAAATCCCGCTCGCCGGACTAAAAGTCCGGGGCTGGCCTTGATTCCCCCAAGTTGCACAGGAAATCCGGCTGCGTCCCGGGGACCCTCCTGCTTGACTTTGTCCATCCATCTCCACCCATGCCAAGGTGGGCGACCGGCCTTCAATTTGTCATCCCGACCGGAGCGTAGCGTAGCGGAGGGATCTGCAGTTTCACTTTCGGGTACAAGCGAATCTGCGTGGGCGAGTCGCCTCCGGGTTCCGTTTCTCCAGCAACGCAAAACTGCAGATCCCTCCGCTACGCTGCGCTCCGGTCGGGATGACAAATCGAAGCGCGGTGGCCCGCCTTGGCATTTGTGGAGATGGATGGACAGAGTTAAACAACAAGGGTCCCCAGGCTTACCCAGACTGCCCACTTACGGTCTCCGCTGCGCTCCGGTCGGGATGACAAATCTAAGGGCGGTGGCCCACCTGGGCATGGGTGGAGATGGATGGATAGAGTCAAACAACAAAGGTCCCCAGACTTACCCAGACTGCCCACTTACGCTCTCCGCTACGCTGTGCTCCGGTCGGAGGCTGTGACTTTTTAATTTACCTTGTGGTCTGTGGCCGGAAAGCTCCGAAGAGCATCTGCCAACAAGCATCGCCGGGGTTCCTTCGGCTACGCTCAGGACAGGCTCTTCGACTGCGCGCATAAAACCCTCTGTTATGCGATAGATCTGCGAGGCGCTTCGCTCAGGATGACGCCTTTCTGGAGGGGATTGAAAAACATCTGGTCGGGTGCAAAAAACACGAAAAGATCAAAAAGTCACAGAGCTCTCGGGATGACAAATCTGAGGGCGGTGGCCTACCTGGGCATGGGTGGAAGTGGACGGACAGAGTCAAGCAGGAGGGTCCCCAGACTTACCCAGACTGCCCACTTACGCTCTCGATCGATTACCGGCCGAAGAGCTAACCTCGGCGGATGCCCTAGCTGCCGGCGGGTGCTCCGGAGAGAATGATCGGAGAGGTTGGGGCGTCGGAGCCACTCGCATTCTCGATCGTTACCCCAAAGGCCTTGGCCTGGATGCCTGGGGAAATCGGCGGCAGCACCAGGTTTGCGGTGCCCACCGCATCGGGACGAAAGAGTCCCGCGGGGACAGGCGCCTTGCCGTTCGCCGGGATCACCCAAAGCTCGTAAGTCTTGCCCTCGGGCAAAGGCTTCAGATTGGTCGCCAGCAGAACCAGCCCGCCGCGCTCCGGCAGATAAGTGGCGCGAGCCGTTGGCTCGGTGGGAGCTTTGCCCTCGGTAAGCATCACGTGCTGCGCGCTGGGCGCGGTTAAGACCTCCAGAACCTGTTGCGCCCGCGACGCCTGCGCGGCCAGGTTGGTCACCAGGTTGGACTCGTCCTGCAGTTCGTCGTTCAGAGCCCGGTTTTGCACTCCCAGAGAGACGGCCAGCGATGGCCATGGCAGCCGCCGCTACCCAGGGAATCCAGAAGCCCGGTCCGCGGCGCGCGCTCTTGACCGAGATGGGGGTGACCTCCGCCATGGCTGTCTTGCGGCTTTACCGCGGGAGAGGCAGCGATTTTTTTCAGGAAGCGCTCCCGTGCGCCTTCGGGCAGGGGATGCTGTTCCACGGCTATTCCCAGCAGGGCGAGATCACCGCAGACTTCGGCCAGCTCTGTGCGGCAAGGGGCACAGTTCTGCAGGTGCTCCCTAATGGATGCGGACTCCTCTAGAGGGAGATTCTGCATCGCATAGGAAGCTAATTCCTCCTGCGTATTGTGTCCGTCGCCCGTCATGCCTGAAACGCCTTTCGTAATGTGATCAACGCCAACCGGATGCGCGTCTTTACCGTCCCCAATGGATCGCCGGTTCTTTCCGCGATCTCCGAATGGCTCAACCCTTCAAAGAACGCCAACTCCATGGACTTCTGCTGCTCGGCAGGCAGGTCCTTCAAGACTTTCTGGACCTTCTCGATCATTGCGTTGTGCTCGGCTTCCGAAGCCAGGTTGAAGGGAGAAGCCAGCACTACGTCGTCGACGGAATCTGTGGGCTTTCTGCGCCGCAGCAGATCAATCGACCGGTTTCTCGCCACCACCACCAGCCAGGCGCCCAGCGATCCACGCCCTTGCACGAACGAGTCGGAATTCCGCCAGATCTGGAAGAAGATCTCCTGCATCACGTCTTCCGCGTGGCCGGAATCCTTGAGAATGCGCAGCGCGACGGAGTACACCGCTCTGCCGTATCGATCGAAGACCTCAGCCATCGCGGTCTGATCGCCTTGGCGGACACGCTGCAGCAAAGCACTATCGTCGGTCTGCGGCAGTTGTCCCGTCGGCCATCCTGTCTTTTAGGCTTGCATCTCTGATAGTAGAACGCTCAGGTTGGCCAATCGGATTGGGAGTTTTGTCTGGCATCGCTGAAGCAGAACCCATTCTACGGTTGCACCACGGAAACAACCAAACTAAAGTACCCGGGAAGCAGCAGATACAATGGGCTGCATACGCGCCGAATGGAAAGCAAGCTTCCCCACAGTAGATGAGGAACCGCCTGGATAAGTTGCTGGTCGAGCAGGGTTTGGCGCCGTCGCGAGAACGGGCGCAGGCCCTGATCCTGGCCGGGCGCGTGCTGGTCAACCAACAGAAGGTGGAAAAGCCCGGGAGCGCGGTTGAGGATACTGCGCTGCTGCGCGTGTTGGGGGAGGAGCAGCGCTACGTCAGCCGGGGCGGGCTCAAGCTGGAAGCCGCGCTGACCCGTTGGCAAATCGATCTCAACGGGCGCCACTGCGTGGATATCGGCACCTCCACGGGCGGTTTTACCGACTGCATGCTGCAGCATGGCGCAGCCAGCGTGGTCGCAGTCGATACCGGCTACGGGCAGATCGCTGAAGGCCTGCGCAGAGATCCCCGCGTGACCCTGCTGGAGCGTACCAATGCCCGTTACCTCAAGCCCGGCGATCTTCCCCGCGGAATTAGTTTTGTATCCATGGACGTGTCGTTCATTTCGGCGACCCTGGTGCTGCCCGCAGTGATCGCGGCGGTGCGGGAACCGGGAACCGTCGTTGGAGGCCGTGGTTCTCATCAAGCCGCAATTCGAGGCGGGCAGGGAACACGTCGGCAAGGGCGGCATTGTGCACGACCCGGCCGCGCACCAGTTCGCCATCGATCGCGTGCGCACGGCGGTGCACGATCTTGGCGCCTCGGCCAGCGAGCTCGCGGATTCTCCCATCCTTGGTGGAGGGGGCGGGGGAAGCGGGAATCGGGAGTTTCTTCTCCACGCTCGTTTCTGAGGGGCCCGCTTCTGAGGCCATCGCGTACACTTACTGCTGTTGCTCACCCTAAAGTCAGATACCAGGCTCTGAATCCATGCGACCTGTCGCCATCATTTCCAAGCCGCAGAAGGAAGAGCTTGCCACCCTGCTTCCCGAGCTCGTTGCCTGGATGCGGGCGCATGACTTTGAACCCATCCTGGACCACGTAAGCGGCAGCTATACCCAGGACGCACGCATCGTCCCCCGCCATGAATTGCCGGCGCAGAAGCCAGTGCTGGTGGTGGTGCTGGGTGGGGATGGAACGCTGCTGGCGGCAGCGCGTACTTTCGCCCGGACCGATGTTCCTATTCTCAGTGTCAACCTGGGTGCGCTGGGCTTCCTGGCCGAGGTCCGGCTGGCTGATCTGTACACCACGCTGGAGGGATGGAGGGAAGGTTGCTGCGCCATCGACGCTCGCGCCTTGTTGCACACCGAGGTCATGCGCGGCGGCGCGTTGTATAAGGAGTACGAAGCCCTGAACGATGTAGTGATCGCCAAGGGCGCGATTGCGCGCATGGGCGACTTCAGCGTGCATCTGTTTGATCAGCTTGCGGCCTCGTTTCGGGCCGACGGTGTCATTGTCTCCACGCCCACGGGTTCCACCGCCTACAACCTGGCCGCCAACGGACCGATTCTCGCTCCCTACGTGGATGCCCTGGTGATCACCCCCATCTGCCCGCACCTGCTGACGATTCGTCCGATGGTGGTGCGCGGGGATGCACACGTGAGTGTCAGCGTAGAAGGCATTCCCGATCTCACCTTCCTCACCGTCGACGGGCAAGAGGCGTTGCAGCTGCGGGTTGGAGACCGGGTGTGTTGCCGCCGTTCCGAGCATAGCGTTCACCTGGTGCGCATGGGGGCGACAGGATTCTTCGACGTGCTTCGCTCCAAGCTGAGCTGGGGTGAGCGGTGAGGGGGCAGACTAGTCGGTGCCGCGTTTCGTTGCCGGCTTGACGGAAACAGCAGGTCCCTCCATGCGCTAAGGCCCGGGATTTACCTGTCGAACTTGGTGGCGTTGGCGAACTTCATGCGGCTTTCTTAACGGAAAGCCGCACAAGTGGACGTTGGTGAGGGCCGCGTAGCAGGAAATCCGTAGCGTAGTGGTACGGGACCTAGCGGTTCAACTCCATGCTTTACGGTTTGGTTAGTTCGTCCAGCAGCAGCTTGGCTTTGAGTGGCCAGCCCGTGCGCGCCGTCGGTGTCTCCATTGTCCAGGGCCTGCTGGGCCTGTTTCAGGAAGGTGCGGATCTGCGCGGCCGTGACTTTCTCTTCGGTCGAGAGAGAGCGTTTGATACCGCTCAAACCCTGTTCCGTCGCGCCGATCAGATCCGCCGTCTCGTGCTTGGCTTTTTCTCCCATCGCGCTGTCACCGGTGGTCAATTGACCAATGGGCGACGGTGTTCCCAGCGCTCCCGGTGCTTGCGGGGGAGTGGCCTGCGCAGAGGCCTGGGAACCCGCCTGAGGGCTGAGAAGCTGCACCAGTGGCCGGGGTCTGGGCGGTCTCTGCCGGTTTGGTCGCAGGCGGCTTGGACTTGTGCCTCACCTTCTTCGGTGGGGGCGGCGGAGGCAAGGGCACGTTTTGCGCGGACGGCGGCGGCAAAGGCGAAGCCAAGCGGTGTGTCGGTCTTTTCCTGCTGCTGCGACTTGGTCTGCGGGCTCAGCGTCCCTTTTCCGGTCTGCAATGGCGGAGCTTGTGCCTGTGGCGGTGGCGAGGAGCTCTTATGGAACAGACACCCAGTACAAAAAACGGCGAGCAGGGTGAAGCGACGAGCATACGCGTGCTGCTCTCATCCCCTGGGCTCCTTAGCTACGATTGATCCAGCTGAGCTACTCCCGTCCGGCATCAAGTATCCACGCGCTCTGCTGTCTTGAAGAGTGTTCAGCGGAAAGCGCAAAATAAAAGTAGTTCCGTGAGTCGCATCCGATTCTACTTCAATAGAACCATTGTGCAGCTCCACGATACGGTAAGTCATCGCTAAACCAATACCACTTCCGTCTTTCTTAGTGGTGAAGTACAAATCGAAGATCTTGTCCCTAACTTCCGGAGGAATTCCGCTTCCTTCGTCATGAATGCTAAGCAGCGCCATGCGGCCGTCCTCGGCCAACCGGACTTTCAGCTTTCCCCCCTCTGCCATTGCCTGCGCGCCATTCAGCACCACATTCAACAGCGCTTGTTTCAACAGGTCCGCATCCACCTTAGCCATCACGGGACGGTCGGGCAGATCGCTCTGCACATGAACGTCGCGGGTTTCCAAATCGGCCGATGCCAGCATCAGCACCGCGGAGACGACGCGGCGCAGATCCTGCTCCTTGAGCTGCAATTCCACCGGGCGGGAGAAATCCACCAGCGTCTGCACCACCCGGTCAAGTCTTTGGATCTCGCTTTCGATTACTTCCAGATGGCGCATGGCTTTGTTATCCGTGCCGCCCAACTTGTTACGCAGTAGCTCCAGATGGACCACGATGGCATTGATCGGGTTCTTGACCTCGTGACCGACGCCGGCTGTTAATCGGCCGATGGCTGCCAGGCGCCGGGAAAGCTCCAGATCACTTTCAATCTCCCGTACCGATTCCACGTCATGCAGGGTCAGCAGCGCGCCCAGGCTTTCCTGCGGGAACACTGCGCGATCGTCATGGATAAAGTCGAGCGAGATCTCGACGTGGCGCCCGGTCTCGGTGGTGATCTCCTCCTGCACCAGGGCCATGCGGGCGTCAAATGACTCACGGACCAGCCTCCCCAAGCGGGTATTGCGGGAGAAGACCTCGTGCAGCCTGGAGCCCAGGATCTCCGCGCGGCTGATGCCGAGAAAGCGTTCCACCGAATCGCTGACCAGCACGGCGCGGGCATCGTGGGTGTAGAGCAGGATGCCGTCCTGCAGATTGGTCATGATCTGATCGAGGTTCTCTTTGAGGGCAGAGAAGACCTCTTCCACGTTGCGCATGCGCCGGCCGATGCGCTCGATCTTGTGCGAGACCAGGACGACGGCATCTCCTGAGCGGCTGCTCGCCTCGCCGGCCACTTCGGCCTCTGCCAGGGCCAGTGCATCCAGCCGGGCGCCGATCTGTTCAATCGGTTTGAGAGCCAGATTGGCTAAGAACGCGGCGAAGATCAACGAGCAGGCGATCGCCACCCCGGTATAGGTGAGAGCCGCGATCAGCCAGGGTTCGACCACGAAACGCAGAAAAGTAGTCCGAACCCCTACCCGGATGGTGGCGAATGGCTCGCCGGCGCGCTCCACGGGCAAGGTTACGTTGTAGACGCGAGGCGGTCCAAAGACGACCTCCAGTTGGCGCAGCAAGCCGCCGCTTTCCAACTCCTCGTATTCCTGGCGATGGGGCAGCAGGTGGTCTACGTTGGTGGGATCGGTACTCAGCAGCGCGCGGCCCTCGCTGTCCGCGATGGATACGTCGAAGACCGTCGGAGAGTAGCGAATGGCCGAGTTCATCAGCGCAGTCAGCGCGGGATCGCTGCGCAGTGCCTGCGCCACCGCGGCGCGCACCGACTTGGGATCGTTGGGGTCGAGACGGGGACCGCGAATGTTGGTCTCTGTCGCCCGCCGCGTGGCAAAAAGAATCTGGTGGGCCACCATGTCATTGGCGGAATAGGCCTGGGACATGCGCTGGCGTAGCAGCTGGCCAAGAAAAATCCAGGACAGCGTACACACCACCAGGAATACCAGTCCGGTGATCGCGAGCACGAGCTTGGTCTTCAGTCTCATGGGGAGTCACCTGACCCGTATGTTATCGAGCGATCGGCAGAGTGAGATCAGCATTATCAGAGTGGGTTCTTGCCGGCTAAACAGTACCGAAATGGGGGTAGACCGAACCCGGATTTCCTGTAGATCTTATAACCGCTTTCTACGCAGCCGTTCCGTCCTCGTTGCTGGGCGCGCTACCATACTCCTTTAACTTGTTGTGCAATGTCTTCAAACTGATGCCCAGGATCTCGGCCGCACGGGTTTTGTTGTTACGCGTCGACTCCAGGGTTTTCAGGATGAGCATGCGCTCGGCTTCATCCACTGTGCTTCCGATCTCCACATGAACGCCGCTGTCGCTGTAGTTTGAGCTGCCCGCATCCGCGCGCATGAAGCGCTGCCCGAAGGTAGGCGGCAGATGCCGTGTCTCCATGTATCCCTCACCGCAAAGAATGACCGCCCGTTCGATCGTGTTTCGCAGCTCGCGCACGTTGCCCGGCCAGTCATGAGCCATCAGGCGGCTCAGCATCTCTCCGTCGACTCCCTTGACCTCCCGCCCGTGCTTGGTGTTCATGTCGTTCAACAGGGCTTCGATAATTGCCGGGATGTCTTCTTTATGTTCCCGCAGAGGTGGCATATGCAAGTTAAAAACGTTCAGTCGATAGTACAAATCGCCACGCAGATGGCCGTCGGCGACCGCTTCCTCCGGATTCTTGTTGGTGGCCGCCAGTACGCGAACATTCATGGGCGTTTCGACCTTGCTGCCCAGGCGGCGCAGCTTCCTGTCTTCCAATACCCGCAGCAGCTTGGCCTGGGTGCCCACCGGCATTTCGCCGATCTCATCCAGCAGCAGAGTGCCTTCTTCGGCCAGCTCGAAACAGCCCGCGCGGCGCTCCATCGCTCCCGTAAAGGAGCCCTTCTCGTGACCGAAGATCTCGCTCTCGATCAAAGTCTCGGGAATGGCGGCGCAGTTGACGGCGACGAACGGCTTGCCGCGGCGCGGGCTCAGCTCGTGCAAGGTTCGTGCCACCAGCTCCTTGCCCGTCCCACTCTCCCCGGTGATCAATACCGAAACGGTGCTGGGAGCGACGCGCTCGATCATGGCGAACATCTCCTGCATCTTCCTCGAGCTGCCCACCAGCGATCCCAGAAAACCTGTGTCCCTTAGTTTGCGGCGGGTGACTTCCAATTCCCGCTCGGTCTCGCGCTGCCGGCTGGCATTGGCCAGAACGGTCTTCAGCCGGGTGGGATCGATCGGCTTTTGAATGAAGTCGTAGGCGCCCATCTTCATCGCCTCGACCGCACGCTCAATGCTGCCTTGCGCGGTCAGGACGATGACGGCTGCGTTCAGCTGCATCTCGCTCAACCGCGACAAGCAACTCCAAGCCGTCCATCCGCGGCATCTTGAGGTCGGTGACGATGATCCCGGGAAACCACTCGCTTACTTTTTCCAGGCCCTCGATGCCGTCTCGCGCCGTCTCGGTGCGGTAACCCCAGCCGGAGACCAACTCGGCCAACCCGGCCAGCGCATGCAATTCGTCTTCAACAATCAGTACTCTTTCGGTGGCGCTCATAACTGCTCTTTTCTAAAGTTGGCTTTTTCTCAATAACGTGGCACCGCTGGATCAACCTCTCGGGACCAACCATCAATCCCGCCACTCAACGACTGCACCTTTTCAAAACCCTGGTTGCGCAGCCACACGGCTACATTCAAGGAACGGACGCCGGCATGGCACACGGTGACGATATGAGCTTCCGGATCCAGCTCCTGAAAGGCACGAGAAGGGATTTCTCCCATCGGCATGCTCTTCGACCCACTGATTTGCGCAGTTGCAAATTCCCACGGCTCACGAACATCCAGCAAAATCGTGCCCGCACCCTCGGATTTCAGGTGCGCGGCGAGATCGCGTGGGGTGATTTCCAGGTCGAGCATGAAATAGTTCTCCAGGTTTAGGATACATCTTGGGCAGCCGCTACCCCTGTTGTCCGACGGGATTCGGAAGTGCTGCGAAAGTCGTAGAAAAGACAACGATTACCACCTTCCGCTTTTTCCAGAGGAGAAATGATCCATGCCCTCCGCAGTCGAGTTCGCCCGCAGCCAGCAAACGCGCTTCCTTGAGGAACTCAAATCGCTGCTGCGTATTCCTTCCATTTCGACGCTTCCCGAGCACAAGGGCGACGTCCGATTGGCTGCCGAGAGCCTGGCCCGGGAGCTGGAGCGAATTGGCCTGGAGCATGTTCGGGTGATCGAGACGTCCGGTCATCCGCTGGTGTATGCCGACTGGCTGCACGCCCCGGGCAAGCCCACCTGCCTGACCTATGGCCATTACGACGTGCAACCTCCCGACCCGCTGGACGAATGGCTTACGCCCCCGTTCGAGCCGACGGAGCGCGACGGCAACCTTTATGCCCGTGGGGCGGTCGACGACAAGGGCCAGATGTATATGCACCTGAAGGCCCTGGAAGCGCTGCTGCAAGCGCCCGGAGGGAAACTGCCGGTCAACGTGCGGGTGCTTCTCGAGGGTGAGGAGGAGGTGGGGGGCGAGGGCATCGCGCGGTTTGTGCGCGAACATCCGGAGCAGCTCAAGGCCGACTTTGCCCTGGTCTCCGACACGGAGATGTTTGCTCCCGGCCTGCCTACTCTGTGTGTCGGCCTGCGGGGCATGATCTATACCGAAGTGGAAGCGGTGGGGGCGCGGACGGATTTGCACTCCGGCATATATGGAGGCGCAGCGCCCAATCCCTTCATTGCCTTGGCCCAGGTGATCGCCGCACTCAAAGATCCACAAGGCCGCATTCTGATTCCCGGGTTTTATGACAAGGTGCAAGCTCCAAGCGCCGACGAACTCAGAAGCCTGGAAACGCCTGCCCTTCGATGAGGAGCACTATCGTGTTTCGGAAATCGGATCACGCGAGCTTAGCGGAGAGCCGGGATTTTCGGTGCAGGAGCGCACCTGGGTCCGGCCCACCATGGATGTACACGGAATGCCCGGCGGCTTCATCGGTGCTGGTGCAAAGACGGTGATCCCCGCCAAGGCTACGGCCAAGATCTCCTTCCGCCTGGTTCCCGATATGCATCCGCAGGAGGTTTTTGCGCAGTACAAGAGCTATGTGGAGTCGTTGCAGCCGAAGGGTATCGAGCTGCGCGTCCGTCTGATTCACTCCGGCGATCCGATTGTGATAAAGACCGACAATCCTTATATACAGGCGGCAACCCGTGCCATGCACCAAGTGTTCGGGAAAGAGACGGTGTTTATCCGTTCCGGCGGGTCCATTCCTATCGTGGGAGATTTCGAACGGCACCTGAAAATTCCCAGCGTGATGATGGGCTTCGGGTTGCCGGACGACAACTTGCACGCACCGAATGAGAAGTTCCACATCGCCAACTTTCATCGGGGAATCGAGTCGATCATTTTGTTTTTTGAAGAGCTGGGCGGAGTTGAGTGCGTTGGAGTGACCAAGTTCAGTGCAGTTCCGACCGCAAATGACGGGCCAACCGCGCTGATGTCTCGGCGTCCGAAGGGTTTGTGCTTGCAGGAGGCCGCAGCACGCGCATGGGGCGAGATAAGGCTCTGCTGCAGGTCGGTGGCCGCCCTCTTGTCGACGGTGGCGCTGGATAAGCTTCGCAGCATCGGTGTGGCCGCACCGCGGATCGCCGGAGCGCTTGCGGATCTGTCGTCCCATGCTCCCGTGGTGCCGGATCTGCATCCAGGGTGCGGTCCCTTGAGCGGCATCGAGGCGGCGCTGGCCGCAAGTAGCCAGCCACTCAATCTTTTTCTGCCGGTGGATATGCCACTGTTGCCGGCACGATTCCTCAACTGGATGCTGCTGCGGGCCGAAATCACAGGCGCGCTGGTGACCGTTCCCCGCATCAACGGCCGGCCTCAGCCCCTTTGTGCTGTCTACCACCGGGATTTGCTGCGTTCCATCACTGCCTCGCTGCTTGCCGGCAATTACAAAGTCATGTCCGCGGTGAGCGCGGCCGCCGGCCAACCCCAATCTCAGACGGTCGATGTCTTCGATACAGAACGATTGGCCTCGACCGATCCTGAGCTGCTCGGCTTTTCTCCTCTGCCTTTGTACCGCTGGTTCCATAACTGCAACCTGCCTGAGGATATGGCTGGGATAGAAAATGCTTTAGTCTTGAGCCAATGAGTACGTTTCCCGATCCTCACCAACCGGCGGTGGGCATTCCCGCCGGAACGCCCATCGAGATTGTCGGCGAGTCCCCACGCGGAGAGGAGAGGGAAGCGGTCCGGCAACCGGACCCGCCCTACATCTCCTTCGAACACGTGTCGAAATCCTTTGGCGATGTTCACGTGCTGGACGACGTCAGCTTCTCCGTGCAGGCGGGCGAGACGCTTTGCATCCTGGGCCGCTCCGGGGTGGGCAAGTCGGTTTCGCTGCAGCAGATCATGGGCTTCCTCAAACCCGATTCGGGGCGGATCATGGTGGCTGGACAGGACATCACCGGCTTTAACGAAGATCAAATGGAGACCGTGCGCAAGAAGGTCACCATGGTCTTTCAGAACGGCGCGCTCTTCGACTCCTTGTCGGTCGGGGAAAACGTGGCCTTTCCTCTGCGGGAACGCGGACAGTTGCTGGAAGATCAGATTCAGCAAGTAGTGAACGGACTACTGGACATGGTCGGTGTGGCGGGCATGGCGGATCTGCTCCCCTCGGATCTCTCTACCGGCATGAAGCGATCGGTGGCCATTGCTCGGGCGCTTTCCGCGCAGCCGGAGGCCATCCTGTATGACGAGCCCACGACCATGGTCGATCCCCTCATGGGCCGGCTGCTGGGCAATCTCATCCAGAAGCTCAAGCATCAACTCCGCCTTACCAGCATTGTGGTCACGCACGACATGCGCTTTGCCGAGCGGCTGGCAGACCACGTACTTTTCCTGCACCAGGGCAAAGCCTACTTCTTCGGCACCATGGATGAACTCAAACGAACCGACGACGCGTTTCTGCGTGAGTTCCTCGACCTGGATAAGCTGGTCCTGCCCCAAGGCTGATAGCCCGGTCGGGTTATAACTCTCTGGTTACAGCGTCCCCTAATAGTAACCAAGCCCCGCTAGTTACTTATGCCCTGCTTCTGACCCAGAATGGTATGCTCTTTTCGGGAAGCGCGCGGGTAGCAACTCTCGCCTTCCCCGGCTTTTGCCGTCGTAGGATGCGGCGCTTCGCCTCGCCGGCAGAAAGCTTGCGCGGGGTCTGAGGGTTTTGGTTCAGTCCTGATTAACTCTTGAAGAATGAAGGTTTAGCTGCTATGCAACCCAGCGCTTTTACCTGCAGACGCAATATTCTTCCGGATGAGTCTTGCACCTGAATTTTCGCTGCGATTGCCGGCCTGGAGTGCTCCTCGCCACCTCGCACTGGCTCATTCGTTCATTTAGTCACTCGACAGCAGCATGGTAACGTCTGCGTACCTTATTGGTAACACGGTAACCCAGGCAAACTGTGTGATTCGGCTCTAACGAGGGCGAAGTGTAACTCCACTTCGCAGCCTCTCGAACTTCTTCCCGGGGATATGCATGGCAACGTCCGGACTTCTAAAGCGCTTAGCGACAAACGGCAGCGAGGAACAGGGGGCCGGGAATGTAGCGGTCCCACAACGGCCGAACGTCCAGGGAAAAGGAGCGCGTGTTGTCGCCCTCTGGATGTTGGGTGATGTTGTTGTTGTTTTGGTCGCGCTGATGATCGCGGTTCGTGGCTGGCTGGGCGAAGGGCTTTTTGGGGCTGATTCGCCT
Source organism: uncultured Acidobacteriaceae bacterium (assembly GCA_963746595.1). GTDB lineage: Bacteria > Acidobacteriota > Terriglobia > Terriglobales > Acidobacteriaceae > PALSA-350. Next base: position 279,328 of record CAVVBS010000015.1, on the reverse strand, counting down.
TACCGCACCAACATCATGTTCCAGACCCATCCCACAATCCTGCTCGCCTGTCTGGGATGGTTCATGCTCTCGCTGATTCTAGTCAGCAAGCGTTACCACCTGTACGGCCCGATGCAGATGCGCAACACGCTGCACGAGCAGCGGCTCACCATCCAGGCTTGCCTCACGGCGGGGTTGCTGTTGTCGGGCGCCCTCTACCTGGTGCACGGCGAAGTGATCTCGCGCGGAGTAGTGATCATCACCGTGGTGACGACCACGGTATTGCTCTGCGGCCGGCGGTTGGTTTGGCGCATGATGAAATACCGCCGCTTTGAAAACGGCCTGGAAGTGCGCAACATCATCATTGTGGGCACGGGCAGGGTCGGCCAGGCGATGCGCCAACATCTGGATAGCATTCGCCACCTGGGCTACAGCTTCAAGGGCTACGTGCAAATCCCTGGAGTCGATTCCGACAGTCCGGCTTTGGCCGGAGATGTCCTCGGTTCCCTCGACCAGGTGCTTCAGCTGGCTCGCAAGTATTTCGCCGATGAGATCTTCCTCTCCGCGCCTTGTGACGCGCGGGTGGTTACGCGCATCGTCTCCCAGGCACGGGAAGCAGGTGTCGATGTCCGCGTCGTGCCTGAGCTTTACGACGGCCTGGCGTGGAATAGTCCGATCGAGTACATTGGCCAGTTTCCTACCATTCCCTTGCACCGTGGGGAAACCCCGGTGATCGGCATGTTCCTCAAGCGCATTCTCGATGTGCTGCTCTCGTCGCTGGCGCTCGCCATCCTGTCGCCTTTGATCGCGGCAATCGCGATCGCCGTGAAGCTCGATTCGCCCGGGCCCATCTTTTATTGCTCGGATCGGATCGGGAAGAAGGGCCGGGTCTTCCGCTGCATCAAATTTCGCACCATGGTGGCAGATGCAGAGCGTCGCCGGGCGGAATTCTGCACATGAACGAGCGCGACGGGGTGCTCTTCAAGGTCAGCAACGATCCCCGCATCACCGGATTGGGTGGCTTCCTGCGTAAGTACTCGCTGGACGAGTTGCCGCAGTTTATTAATGTGCTGCGCGGCGACATGAGCATGGTCGGCCCCCGGCCTCCGATCGCCAGCGAAGTCAAGCGCTACGACCTAAGCCATCTGCGGCGGCTGGATGTCCTCCCCGGCATGACCGGACTGTGGCAGGTACAGGCGCGTCAGGATCCTTCGTTCGACAGCTACATCTCCCTTGATACGGCCTACATCCAGAACTGGAGTATCTGGCTCGATCTCAAGATTCTTATCCGCACTCTGTCGGTGGTTGCCGGCGGCACCGGGTCCTAAGGAGCCCCGGCTTAGCAGATTGCTGCATCGGGGCGGAAAGCAACGCCTCAGGGGCTAAAGCTCGGCGTATTTACAACCAAAACGATGTGGCTAAGCCCCATAAGCGCGAACTTGTTTGGCAGACAATAGAAATTCGAGAAGATGCTAGTTTTGGTATTTCCAACTTTGTGGGAGTTTGAGAAAAACATCCCAAACAAGTTAGCGCTTGCGGCGGGAAACCCCACGGTCGCATTTGCTCAATCGCCGCAAATCGGGTTTTAGCTCGTATCCCATATATCGAAGAACGAGCGAGATATGGCCCGCCCAGAAGTCGCTAAAGGTACCTAGACAGTTGATAGACTGGTAAAGTGAAGATCGCTTTGGCCCAGATCAACCCTACGGTGGGGGATTTTCAGGGCAATACCAAGAAAATTATTGAGTTTGCCGGCGAGGCGTCCGCTGCCGACGCGGACGTCGTCATGTTTCCGGAGCTGGCAGTCTGCGGTTATCCGCCGGCCGATTTTCTTGATAAACCGTCGTTTGTGGAGCGCTCCGCTGAGGCCATCGCGGAGATTGCCGCGACCGCGACCACCGGCCGCAAGCTGGCCATCCTCTGCGGGTATGTCACCGCAGCCCCCGCGGGATCAGGCAAGCAGGTGGCAAATTCGGCGGCTTTGCTGCGCAACGGCGTGGTCGAGTTTGTCCAATCCAAACGGCTCCTGCCCTTCTACGACGTCTTTGACGAACAGCGGTATTTTGCTCCCGCGACAAGCCAGAGCCTGCACTGCCTCGGGAGCGAGCGCATGGCGCTCACCATCTGCGAAGACGCATGGAACGACAAGCTGTTCTGGTCAAGCCGGCTTTATCCCGTCGATCCGGTCGAAGAGTTGATGCGCGCGGGCGGATCGCTCATCCTCAACATCTCTGCCTCCCCGTACTACCGGGGCAAGCGGGAATTGCGTCACCGCATGCTGGCCGCGATCGCCCGGCGGCACAAGGTTCCGGTGGCGATGGTCAACCAGGTGGGAGGCAACGACAGCCTGGTCTTCGACGGAGCCAGCTTTGCCCTGAGCCCAGAGGGCGAGATCGTGGCGCAGGCGCGCTCGTTTGAAGAGGACCTGGTCTTTCTTCAACAGCGCCACGCTGGCCGGCGATCGCCGCCCCGTCGACCCGAGCGAAGACGCCGCAGTCTACCAGGCGCTGGTCTTGGGCACGCGGGACTACGTGCGCAAATGCGGTTTTTCGAAGGTGCTGGTGGGCTTGAGCGGGGGAGTGGATTCGGCGCTGGTCGCTACCATCGCCGTCGATGCCCTGGGCAAAGAGAATGTGACCACGATTGGCATGCCCAGCCAGTATTCCTCCGCCGGTTCGGTCGACGATGCCCGCGCACTGGCCGCCAACCTTGATATTCGCTTTACTACCGTCGCCATTCACGATCTCTTCGAGCAGTACACGCGGGCGCTCGCGCCCCTCTTTGCCGGCCGCCAGCCGGATATCACGGAGGAGAATATCCAGTCCCGCATCCGCGGAAATCTGCTCATGGCGCTTTCCAACAAGTTCAACGCGCTGGTGCTCACGACCGGCAATAAGTCGGAGATGTCGGTCGGCTATTGCACGCTTTACGGCGATATGGTGGGCGCACTGGCCGTGATCGGCGACGTGGTCAAGACGGAGGTCTACCAGCTCTGCCGCCATGTGAATCGCGAGCGCGAGATTATCCCGCGAGCCATTCTGGAAAAGGCGCCGTCCGCGGAGCTTCGCCCAGGACAAAAGGATACGGATTCTCTGCCGCCCTACGAGGTACTGGACCCGATTCTGCAGGCCTACGTCGAGCGCTACGAAACTCCCGAGCAGATCGCCAGCGAATACCATTTCGATCTGGCGACAGTCTGTCATGTAGTCAAGCTGGTAGAACGCAGCGAATACAAACGGCAGCAGGCTGCGCCGGTGCTTAAGGTCACCAGCAAGTCCTTCGGCATGGGACGCCGTTTTCCCATCGCCGTTAAAGTTCAGGTATAAGCAGAAGTGTCCCTATCCGAGATTCGCAACCGCCCCAACAACTAGAGAGGAATTGAATGCAGCTTCGCATAACCACATGTCTTTCTGTTCTGGCAGTCGCAAGCGCGGCGTGGCTTCCTGCCGCGCTCGCCCAGAACGCCCCCCGCGGCTCCCACTCCGCAGGCTCCCGCCGCTCCCCAGGCACCGGCCGGAGGTTCCGTCTGCAGCCGCCGCAGGCGCCGGCTCCGTTTCCGCCGGTCGATCCGGCAAACTTTACTGCGACCTCGCCCACCAAGCAGACGGTGGAAGAATTTCTAAAGGCGTATTGGGGTTACGACACCAGCCGGATCTGGCAGGTTCAGGCCATCCTGCCCACGCCGGCGCCGGGAGTCAGTCATGTGATCGTTCTGGTCAAGGGCAACCGGCGGCGGGCGCCAAAGGAGCAGACCGCGCAGCTCTCTTTCTTCACCCTGCCCGACGGCAAGTTCCTGGTCGCCGCGATTCGCTGCTCCCCTTCGGCTCCAAGCCGTTTCAGGCCTACCGGGAGATTCTGCAGGCGGGAGCCAACGGGCCGTCGCAAGGGCGGAACCTCCAAAGCGCTCGAGATTGTAGAGTTCTCCGATTTCGAGTGCCCACACTGCAAGGAAGCACAACCCACCATCGCCAAGTTGCTGGCCGACTATCCCAGCGCTCACTTTGTCTACCAGGATTTCCCGCTTACCCAGATCCACACCGAGGCCTTTAAGGCGTCGACCCACGGGTATTGTGTCGCCAAGGCGGGCGGCAATGAGGCGTTCTTCAAGTTTTCCGATGCTCTTTTTGAAAACCAGGCTGGGCTTGCGGGGGCCACGGCGGACGCGACTCTGAAAGACGCCGAGACCAAGGCTGGGCAGGATCCGGTTAAGATCGCTGCTTGCGCTACGACCCCTGCTGCCAAGGACGCCATCAATGCTTCGCTCGCGCTGGGGGAGAAGGTGGGCGTGAATTCTACGCCTACTATTTTTGTCAATGGGCGCGGAGTTGCCGGCCGTCGGAATTCCTTATCCGATGCTGCAGAAGATCATCGAGTTCCAGGCGCAGCTGGATGGTGTGCCTCTGCCTCCTGCGCCACCGGCTCCTGCTCCTAAACCGGCTCCGTCGTTGCGGTAGGGCGAGTACTGCGGTCTCCCACTCATCCCGTACTTCTGCCTCGAGTCGTGACAAACAACTCTCGACGTGGATGGATGTTCTCTCACACCATGAGATTGAGGGCCTACGAGTGGTGAGTGAGACCGAACCTTCCGCTGTGCCGCGAGCCGAATACTCCCGGCGCGTGGAGGAGCTGTCGGTCGAACGGTCCAACCTGCAACGGCGGGAACGCCTGGTTGGGTATGTACAGCTGGGCCTGGGCGCCTTCTGCCTGGGCTGGATCCTGTTCCGGGTGCGCCACTTCAGCCAGGACCGACCTGCTGGTCCTGATTCCCGATCGCGGCCTTCGTCGTTCTCGCTGTCCTGCATGGGCGGCTGCTGCGCGCAGTGAGCTGCCCGCACCCGCGCTATCAGGTTTTATGAGCAGGGGCTGGCACGGCTCAATGGCACCTGGGCGGGAAGCGGAGCTACCGGCGAGCGCTTTCTGCAAGCATCCGACCCCTGTGCACGCGACCTCGATCTCTTCGGGCAGGGCCTCGCTTTTTGAATTGCTGTGCACGGCGCGGACCCGCGCCGGGGAGGAAGCGCTGGCGCGATGGCTGATTGCGCCTGCGCCGCCGGACGAGGTCCGCGCCCGGCAAGCGGCGGCGATCGAGCTAAGCCCTCGCCTGCGGTTTCGAGAAAGCCTCTCTACCATGGGAGAAGATGTTGCAATAGGAGTTCGCCCGGCGCAACTGGCCGACTGGGGAGAAAGCCAGGCGGGTCTGCCCTCCGGGATGATCCGTGTCGTGGCCCCGGTGCTCGCTGTCGCCTGGATTCTCAGCGTGGCCGCCTGGCAGCTGTGGGGCGCACCGGAGTTGCTGGTGCTCGCCACCACGGTCATTAATCTCTGGATTTCGTATCGCTTTCGCCGACGGCTGAGTGAGGAGGCCCATGCGGCTGAGGATGCCGGCCACGATCTGAGTCTCCTGTCCCAGGTGTTGACTGTTTTCGAGAGCGAAGAGTTCTCGAGCCCGAGGCTGCTCCAACTACAGGCCCAGCTTAAGCAACAAGGTCTACCTCCTTCGCGAGCGATCGCCAGACTCAACCGCCTGGTGGAGTATCTCGAGTCATGCGCACAACCTTTTCGTGCGCGTGTTCGACTTCGTGATTTTTTATCGACTGCAGTTTGTCCTGGCCACGGAGAGCTGGCGTCGACGCTTTGGGCCGTCGCTCCGCTTGTGGCTGGAAGCGGTGGGGGAATTGGAGGCCCTGGCAGCCCTGGGAGGCTACACCTACGAGCATCCCGAGGATGTGTTTCCTGAATTTGCCGAGGACGCACCCTGCTTCGAAGCTGAGGCGCTGGCCCATCCGCTGATCCCGCGAGAGCGGGCCGTAGCCAATGATCTTCGGCTGGACCGGGATCTTCAGCTCATCATCGTGAGCGGTCCGAATATGGCAGGAAAAAGTACGTTCCTGCGCGGCATCGGCGTCAATGCTGTGCTGGCGCAATGCGGCGCGCCGGTGCGTGCGGCAAAACTGAAGATCTCGCCGCTTACCGTCACCGCCTCGATCTGCGTTCTGGATTCGCTGGAGGGTGGAATCTCCCGCTTCTATGCGGAGATCCATCGGCTAAAGCAGATCATGGACCTGACCAGGGGTTCGGTTCCGGTTCTTTTTCTGCTGGACGAGTTGCTCTCGGGAACCAACTCACACGATCGGCTGATCGGAACCCGATCCATCGTCACCAAACTGGTGGAACGAGGCGCAGTAGGGTTGGTGAGCACGCATGACCTGGCTCTGACCGCGATCCCCCAGGAGATCGGAACGAAGGCGATCAATTGCCACTTCGAAGATCACCTGGAAGACGGGCAGTTGCGCTTCGATTACAAGCTCTACCCGGGCATCGTCCAGACCAGCAATGCGCTGCCTCTGATGCGGTCCATCGGGCTGGAAGTCTAAAAGGCGGGATGGACGGAAGCCAATTCCTCGCCGTCCGCGCCTAACTTCAGCAAGCCCTCGCTGGTGACGCGCGCCGTCCAGATGGGATGAATGCGCCCGTCGTTCAGGCCCCGGGCCTGCAACCGGACCTGGTCAAAGCCGGAGTTGCATAGGTCGTCCTCTACGTCAGGCGAAGAGAAGTAATTCTCGACGAGGGCGCTGACGCGATCGGCGTAGTTGGGCGGGGCGGGCCAGCGCACGGGAAACTGCAGGGAGAGGATGTTGGCGTGGTCACCCAGCAGGTTCACCGGATGACGCGCGAGTCGAGGGCCGCCATCATGACATCGGCTTGCTTCAGACGGGCCTGCACTGCGACCGCGCGCTGGTCTTTGGGCCGCAGAAGGATAAAGGAATAGCAGCTGGAGCCGGGCTCAGGCCCGGTGCTGAGCAGGTTGGGGCGATGGCGCGACGGCGACAGGGGATTGCGGCTGAGCGACGGCCGCGTGCGTGACCGGCAGCGACAGCTGTTCCTGCCGACACGCAGTCAACATCCACAGCAATGCGGTGAGCGCGAGGGCAGTTTGGCAATTGGTGTAGACCGAAGCGACCGGCCTTTTCGTGGTTTTCTTCCAAGGAAAACCACACCTCGCGATCTTTATGAGGCCCCAGTCGTTGCAAAACTGCCTTAAAGTTCTTCTCCCGGCCATAAGTGCCTCTGAGGGAATGTCCCAGTTGTCCCTAACCCTGTAGGGGCGCACGTTTTATGGGGGATCGGTAAAGTCTAAATCGAGGGGCGTTCAGGGTCAAAGGGTAACAGCGATTGTTGGGCTTCGCCCCATCTTTTTCGGCCCAGTACGCTCCCACGGCAAGCCGGGGCAGGTAGGCGAACCTGGGGCCCGCGTCCTGTTCCTCCACCTGTTCTAGGTGCACAGCGTTACTCCGCTAGCATTTGGCGGATAAATTGAAACTTTTACTTTAACTGTGGTGGGGGAGGGGAATGAGCGGCCCGGTCATCTCGTTACGCCGGCGGCGCAGGATGTGCGGCGTCACCAGGATGGCCATGTTGGCTACGTCGTATTCCTTGGTGGTCGCGCTGAGGGCGAGTAAAGCCGGGCAATTCCGAGAGGCCCGGATTGCCGCTGACTGCATTCGATTCCTGGCGCGACAGGTTGCCCACCACCAGCGCACTGGCTCCATTCACCAGATGGATATCCGCGGTGTAGCTGCGATTGGTAAGCACCGGCAACCCGTTGAGACTGCCGCCCTGAAGCGCCTGAATTTTGAGGTCAAGCTTAAGCGTCACATCATCGTTGCGCTCGATCCGCGGAGTGACCTTAAAGATCAAGCCCAGGTCCTGGTACTGGACCTGCGGAATGGGAGCGGCGGTGGAGAGGGCGCTCGCATTAATCCCCAACCCGCCCAAAATGCCGGAGAGGCCGGCAGTCGTGATTCCGGGAATATTTACCGCGGTGGCGGAATGCTGGAGTAGCTCGAGGTGGTGATGGGATAGCGCGTGCCGCTGCGGATAGTTCCTTCCGCGTTGTCTTCGAGCCGGATCTGGACCTGATCGAGGGAACGCGTATCGGCCGAATTGAAGCTCAGGTTTCCCGTAATGCCGCCGGCCGAGAGGCCAGTCAAAGTAAGGCCGTTGCCGAAGGTGGCAAAGGGGGTGCTCAAAATCGAGCTGCTCACCTCGCCCGAAGCGATCAGAATGGCGGCGATGGCGGCGTAGATCCCCTGCGCTCGCCAAACCACTCTGAATGATCTGCTGCACCAGGCTGGAGTTACTCGCGATCACGCTGTTCAGTTCGCTGGGCACATTAAAAACATTGGTCGTTTGCGGCAGCTGCACGCCGATCAGCGATGTCCTGGTGTTCTCCACCTCGTAGATCTTTACGTCCAGCAGCACTTCGCTCTTGCCGTCGAGCAGATCGGCAAACGTTCGATTAAGCGCCGCCAGAGTTGGAGCCGGCGCGCGCACGGTCATGGTACCCCGGTCTGGTTGTACGGTCGCCTGAGTGTACACCAAGCACATTCTTGGCGAGGTTGCTCATGTCAGAGAACTCGGTCGGCGTGAGGCCCGGCAGATAAAGTGTTTCCAGAGACATCCGGTCATATTTTTCGTGATTTTCCTTGGTCTCTTTGGCCACCAGAACGCGGACCGGGTCAAGCGGCACGATGAAGGAGTGGGTCACCAGGTTCAACAGGTGCGCAGCCTGGGCAAAATCCACGTCATCGGCGTCGAAGCGAACGGTATGCGATGCCAAGGGAACCGTCGTCCACCATCCTTATTCCATAGGCGTCGAGCACCCGTCGCAACACCTCCTGCTCGGTGCTCCTGAAGTGAAAGCTTTGCTTGCCTGGCTTGGGGGTCAGTTCGATCGCAGGCGCGAAGGTTGCATTCAGGCTGCCGTCCGGCGACGCGGTGGAGGCGAGCTTGGCCAGATCGTAGATGTGCTGCGACACCTCAGGATTCTTCGGGTCCAGCGCCAGCGCCTCGGCGAGCTTGGCGCGGGCTACGTCGGGCTGGCCCATGAGCCGCGCTTTGTCCGCATCCTGGACCAGTTTGGTGACGCGGTGCTGGCTTGCGATCTGCAGGTCAGCGGCGTAGTAGCGGTTAGAGGGATCCGCCTTGACTGCGCTTGGCGAATGCCTTCTCCGCCGCGTCGACGTCGCCCTTTTCCATGGCGCGCACGCCCTGGGCATAAGCCTTCTCCGCTGCCTTTCTTTGACTCGCTGAGGGCGCTGTTTGGGGGGCTGAGGGCTCGAGCAGCGGGGGGCGTATTTGCCGCCGGGGAGGGCTGTTGGGCATACGCTGCCAAGGGTATGAGCGCCCAAAAGGCGGTGACCAGGCAGAGCGATGAACAGAAGGATGGAACTCGGGTTGCGCCGCGTAGCGAACACATAAATTTATCCTAGGGGGCGGTCAGCGCAGGGACAAGTTACCAGGGACGCAACCCCGGAGCTTGCCCACGCCACCGATACCAACAGGAAATCCGGGTTTCCCGACGCGGAATGGATGGCTCACGGCTGGGCGACCGTTCGCATGAGCGCTTCCAGAGTGGTAGTGCAAACTTCCGGCTGGTGCTCCAGCAAAGCCTGGTAGGAATAAACGCCGGTGGCCACGGCGATGGTGGGCAGGGAATTGGCCTTGGCCGCGGCGATATCCGAGGGCGTGTCGCCGACCACGCACACCTTGGCCAGTCCCGGCAAACTGGCCTGCGGCGAGCGCTTGCGCGATCATTTCGGAGCGCACAGCATGGCGATCGCTGAAGCCGCCAAAAGTGAACCAGTCCCGTAGTCCGGCGATTTCGATCTTCAACCACCCAATCTGCTCCAGGTTACCGGTGGCCACTCCCAGACGCTTGCCCCGGCTTTTGAGGTAAGCCAGCATGGACAAGACGCCGGGCATGACGGTAACGCTCATGCGCTCGCGCTGTTCCAGGACCGTCTGCCGCATGAGGTCAAGAATTTCTTCCAGGCGAGGCTGCCACACCTCGTCGGGGATGGCCGCCAGGCGGAATGCGTCGCGCAGGATACCGGTGTCGGTGCTGCCGTGCACGGGGACGGAATCGATGGGGAGCGGATGCCCCATCACCGCCTGCACGCTCGAGGAAAAGGCGCCGGTGTGCACGCCGCCGTGGGCGTGGAGCAAGGTCCCATCAATGTCGAAGAGATAGGCGTCGCAGTCATCCCAGCGAAATCCTTCGCGGATGGTTACGAGGCCCTCAGCCGGCGCCGTCGACAAGCCGGCCGGCTTTTTCCTGCACTAAGTGCGCACCGTCTGTTTGGCGGCGTCAAAGACAGGCCGATCGGCGCGGGGCGGACGCTTGAGTCCGCTGCGAATTTGTTCCGGATCGAGCTTGAGTTCCGCGATGGTGCGGCGGAGTGTGTTGCGGTGCATGCTCAGCTCCCGAGCTGCCTTGCACTGGTTGCCCCTGTGATGCGACAGCACTTCGAGAATGAAGCGCCGTTTAAACTCACGCACTGCCTCGTCGTAATGAATGCCGCCGGCGTGCATTTGCGTCACAAGACTATCCAGTTCACGTTTCACAAAAACCTCTTTCTTTTTCCTACCCGCTCGACGGCCGGGTTTGTGTTTGTCTCGCACTCACTTAAACCCTGGGCGAGAATTGGATGCATCGCAGTAGCGAAATGACCCCGAGAGCTTGGCGCGATCCGGAGCGCTTGCAAGCCCTGACGGATCTTTTCCCCCAGATCGAACGGTACAACATGTGAGCCGCCGTGGGCCGCGGTCAAAAAGACCGGAGCCAGACGGGAGTTATCCAACCAGGCCTGCCGAGGCAAAAATGCCACGATGCCCATTAGGACCAGGGTAACGACCACAGAACCCTTAACCAACCCAAAGACCGCACCCAGTAATCGATCCACGATACCCAAGCCCACTCCGCGGAACAATCCGCGAAGCAATCGACCGGCAAGTCCCGCCAACAACCATCACCAGCAGCGCGATCGCTAAAAACGCGATCAAGTTCGCCACCTCGCGATTCTGAATCACGCGCAGAACCCAGGGTGCGAACGCTCCGTAATTGGCCGCGGCGAAAAAGAGCCCTAGAATCAGACCCGCTAGCGAGAAGACCTCGACAAAAAAGCCTTTGACAAAAGCAGAAACCACCGAAACTACCAGCACAACGATTATCAATAGATCGGCCAGATTCATGTCTTTACTTTCTGAATCAGGACCGGGTAACGGGCCGGGTAACGCGCATGTCCTTTAGTTCGGGGCCGGTCAGCAAATGCAAACGCCTGCTCATACTTTTCCTGCGTCTGGCGCACCACGTTGCCGGGAAGCTCCGGTGCGGGAGGCTGCTTGTTCCAACGCGATGCTCTCCAGATAATCGCGCACAAACTGCTTGTCGAACGATGGCTGGGGTGCTCCGGGCTGGTATCCCTCTCTGGGCCAGAAGCGAGACGAATCGGGAGTCAACACCTCGTCGGCCAGCACGATGCCTTTTGCGGTCATGCCAAACTCAAACTTGGTGTCGGCGAGAATCAATCCCCGCTGCTGCGCATGATCCGCCGCCTTGGCGTAGATCGCCAGGCTCAGCCGGCGCAACTGCTCCGCGTTGTCGCCGCCGACCCGCGCCACCATCTGATCGAAGGAGATATTTTCGTCGTGCTCACCGCTCATGCTTTTGGTTGCGGGAGTGAAGATCGGTTCCGGCAGCTGCTCCGACTCGCGCATACCCGAGGGCAGCGGGATGCCACAAATTTTGCCGCGTGCGGTTGTAGTCCTTCCATCCTGAACCGGAGAGATATCCCCGGACCACGCATTCAGCCGGGAACATCCGGGCACGGTTCACCAGCATCGACCGGTCACGCAGTTCGTCTTTCGTAGGGTCTTAGCTCGGCCGGATATTTTTCTACGTCCGCCGTGACCAAATGGTTGGGAACCAGATCGCTGAGATAGTCGAACCAGAAGAGAGAGATCTGCGTCAGGACGCGGCCCTTGCCCGGTATTCCGGTGGGCAGCACATAGTCGAAGGCGGAGATGCGGTCGGTTGCTACCAGGAGCAGCAGATCTCCCACCGAGTACAAATCGCGTACCTTGCCCCGCACATACAGTTGCAGGTCTTCGAATTCGGTAGCGATAAGCGTTGGCAAAGGTAGAGCCTCGGGAGAGGAATGACTTTCCGATTGTCCGAGGTGGCGACCGCTTTGTCAACGCAGGAAAACTTCGGAAAAGTTTCCGAGGTGGGAGGAGAAATCCCGGGAGGCTGCGGACGACGAGATGAGTTTGGTGGGGATGGTTACTTTAGGACAGTGTCACGCTGTCGCTAAACGCCGCTCCTGCACGCGCTCACGGGTCCGGTTGTTACTCACGTCGTCCCCGCCCAGGCGGACGGAGACGAGCTTGGAAACTCCCGGCTCCTGCATGGTTACGCCATAGATCAGGTCGGCCGCGGTCATCATGCGCTTGGAGTGGGTCACCAGCAAAAATTGCGTTTCGCTGCTCATCTCCTTGAGCATCCCGGCCAACCTGCCCACGTTGGTCTCATCCAGCGGCGCGTCGACTTCGTCCAGTACGCAGAATGGGCTGGGCGAGTATTGAAAGATGCCGACCAGCAAAGCCAGCGCGGTGAGAGCCTTTTCGCCGCCGGAGAGCAACAAGACGTTTTGCAGCTTCTTTCCGGGCGGCGAGGCTACGATGTCGATCCCGCTTTCCGCGGTATTTTCTTCATCTGTCAGGCGCATGAAGCCCTGGCCGCCGCCAAAAAGACTGGTAAAGGTCTGGCTGAAATTCTGGTTAATTTTGGCAAAGGCTTCGTCGAACTTCTGGTGGGTAATCTGATCGATCTCGCGAATCGTCGACTGCGTGTTTTCAATGGCATCGATCAAATCTTTGCGCTGGGTTTCGAGGAAGGCATGACGGTCCGCCGTCTCCTGGTACTCCTCGAGCGCCATCATGTTGACCGGGCCCATCGCTTCGAGTTTCTGCTTCAGGCCGCGGCAGGCGTCGTCCTCTTCGCTCAGCGCGTCGCCTTCGAGGCGAGGCACATCTTCCTGGCGGCGCAGTTCGGAGGCTTCGATTCCCAGGTCGCTGACACAAGCGGCTTCCATGTATTCGAGCTCCACGGCCAGCTTAGCCGAGTGTGCGCTGCGGGTGCTGCGCTCCTCGCGGAAGCTATCCATCTCTGCGCGTAAAGCCTTAAGATTGTGCTCCAGCTCGGTGAGTTGCTCGCGCAGCAGCTTGGCTTCCTCAGTAGATTTGGCCGCTTCTTCGAGGGCGGTTCTGCGCACTTCCGTCAGGCGCTCCCGCTCCACTGCCAGTTGTTCGTTCTCGCGCGTGCGCTGTTGTTCTTCCGCGGTCGCCGAGGCCAGCTGTTGCTCCAGTTGGTTAACCCGGCGTTCCAGGTCGCCGTACATGCGATCGATACGGGTGAAGGCCGCTTCCGCACCGCGGCTGCGCTCTTCGAGGCCCGCGAGCAGGGCGGAGACTTCCGCAGCCTGTTGCTGCGCCTGCTCACGTTGGCGGCGCAACTCCTCCATGTTTTGCTGCAGTTCGTTGACTTTGGATTCAGCCGCGCCATGATCTGCTTCCAGGCGCGCAACTTCTTCGCGCTTCTCTTCGATCAATGCCTGGCGAACGCCGCGCAGGTCCTTGTTGCGTTCGCTCTGCACGACCCAGTCATCCAGCCGGCGCTCCAGACGGGCTACTTCCGCGTCCATCTGACGGAGGGCTGCGCTTTGGTTGGCGCTCTCTCGCTCGGCATTGCGCCGCTCTTCGCTGATGCGTTCCGATTGTGAAGCTAACTCGCTCAACAACCGGGCAAGGGAAGCGGCGGTCATCTCGGCGCGGGCCAGCTCGGCTTCTACCAGGTCCAGTCTCTTCTGCGTCTCGCGCAGCTCGCCCTTGAGTGCCAGCGGGCCTTCGACGCTGGGCTTACCGCCGGTGACGGTGACGTTGTGAAAGCACTCGCCGGAGGGGGCGAGGAAGAAGGCGTTTGGATTCTCCAAGGCCAGGGATTTTGCCACCTCGGCGCTGGGAGTGACGAAACCCTCGCGGAGTTTGGGCAGAATCACTTCGAGCGACCGGCCAAAGCCATCGAGCACCCGGATGCAGTCTTTCAGCCGCTTTACGCCGGACCCACTGTGCTGGGATTCAAGAGTGTCTCCGGCAAATGAGAATTTGGCCTGGGAATCGTCGGGATGGACCAGAAATGTGGCGCGTCCGTCGACATCGCTCTTCAACAACCGCATTCCTTCGTGCGCGGCATCCCAGCTGGTGACCACGATGTAGTTCAGCTCATCGCGCAAAAAAGCATCTACAACTGTTTCGTATTCACCAGACACTTCGAGAAAGTCGGCGAGCGTGCCCACCGGGGCCAGGCCGCCACCCAGCGAATTGGACTTGAGCAGCTTGCGCACCGTGTCGGTGGAGTAGCTGTGTTCGCGGATGAGCGACTGCAGAGAGTTACGGCGTCCGGTCAGGGTCGCCATCTCGGCGCGCAAACGATCACCTTCGAGCTTGGCTGCGCTCTCTTCACTGCGCCGCGTTTCGGTCTCCCCGCGCAAGGTCACGAGCTCGCTCTCGAGGCGCTGCAATTGTTCAGTGACTGATTCGAATTTAAGCGAAGCCTGTCCCCGTTCCGACCCCAGCGAAGCGAGTTCCGAGCTGGCGGCGCCGATCTCTGAAGCCAGCCGTTCCGCATCCTGCTCCAGTGCGGTTAAGGACTCCTCCGCATGCATGGTTTGGTTGCGTGCATGCCCAGCCTGGGTGAGCAACTGCATGGCGTAGCGGCGGGCGGCTTCCAGCCGTTGTTCCGCACCGTTGACAGCCTCGGAGGCGTCGCGTGCCTGCTCCTGACGCTGCCTTGACTGCTCACGAACGCCTGCGGCTTCGGCTGCGGCATTCTCGAGAAAGGATCGGTGGGACTCGCGCTCCACGACCAATCCCTGCAAGTGAAGCCGTGCCTGTTCCAATTCCGCCGAACCCGCAGCGGCGCGGGTGCGCAATTCAGCGATGCGCTCCTGGTTGGCGATCTCCCGCGTGGTAGCGCGCTCCAGTTCTACTGAAGATTGGTTGGCACGCGCGTTGGCGTCTTTTGCGCTGGCGTCCAATTCGTAACCGCGGGTCATGCCTTGGGAGTGCTCATCATCCAGCGCGGTTACGTGTTCGCCACCTTGCTCGATCTGCGTTCCCAGTGCGGCTATCTCTTCTATCAGCGCCGCCTGCTCGGCATCCATCTGCGTGATCCGGCTGGCCAATACCACGCGCAGCCTGGTGCGCATCTCTTCCCGCAGTGCGGCATACCGCTCGGCTTTCATGGCCTGGCGTTTGAGCGAGCCCATCTGCCGCGTGACTTCTTCGAAGATGTCGTCGACGCGCGCCAGGTTTTGCTTGGCCTGTTCCAGGCGGAGTTCGGAGAGCCGCTTCCTGGTTTTGAAACGAGTAATTCCCGCGGCCTCTTCGATAATCGCGCGCCGGTCATGGGGCTTGGAACTAAGCAGTTGCCCGATGCGTTCCTGCTCGATAATGGCGTAGGACTCCGGGCCTAAGCCGGTGCCCATAAAGATGTCCTGAATGTCGCGCAGGCGGCAAAGCTTGCCGTTGAGCAGATACTCGCTCTCGCCGGTACGGAAGAGGCGGCGGGTGACTACGATTTCTCCGTGGCGTGCCGGGGTCTTTTGGAAGCGTCTGCGCCGGATCTTCAGCACGACCGGGTTGCCGCCCTCCGCGGGCTGTTCTACGGGAGCTTCCGGTTTTGCTGCCGTTTCCGCCTCTACTGGCTCTCCATCGATCAGGGTTCCGGGCTGCACTTCGGCGATGATCTCTTCTGTTTCCGCGGCCCGCTCGGTGCGGATCTTCTCTTCGTCCCAGTCGGACTTCTCCGGCTCGCTGTCTTCGAATGGGGGTTCCTCAAGCAAAGGACCTTCGGCGTAGGCTTCGGGATCGATCAGGGAAAGAGAGACTTCGGCCATGCCGAGGGACTTGCGCTCCCGGGTCCCGGCGAAGATCACGTCTTCCATTTTGGTTCCGCGGAGGCTCTTGGCCGATTGTTCTCCTAGAACCCAGCTCACCGCGTCGAGAATGTTTGATTTGCCACATCCATTGGGCCCCACCACGACTGCGATCCCTTGGCCGGGGAGAGTGACCTCGGTGCGGTCGCAGAAGGACTTGAACCCCAGCATCTGGATCTTTTTCAGCTTCAGCATCAACCTGTCCCTTTCGTCGCCCGGAGAGGAGTGCCGGCCGCACGGCGACGACTGGCCTTAGGAAAGACTCTAGCGATCATGATGACTGGAAGCAACATAGGGACCCCAACATGTTGTGGATAAAGCGTGCACAACCCAATGCATCGCGGCGTGCGGGCGGTCAAGGATAGCGGCAGGCGCCCCCGCTGGAGAATGTATCTATTAAAGCTAGACCTGCCCCGTCCAGGAGACAAGTAACGTAGGTGGCACGTTCTGGGACGTCGTGTAAGGGGCTGATTTTAAATTGGTTATCGGCTTTGTGCTAGGTTAGCCTCAGGGCGTCTCTCGTTCCCTCGCAAAGGTTGATGGGAACAGGACGGGTGCCCCAGGTTCGCCAACCTGCCCCGGCAAGCCGTGGGAGCGTACCTGGGGCACCCGTCCTGTTCTCATTGGGGTAATCGGAATCTAGGGTTTCATGGTCGGCCGAAGCAGCACTTCGCTCACAAACGAATTGGGCGCTTGGGTAACGAGCATGGCGACTACCTGGGCTACGTCGTCGGGCTGGACCATCCGGGTGCGATCCTTCGTGCTTCCGGAACCGCCGAAGCCGGTGTTGACGGAACCAGGAGCTATGACCGAAACACGCACGTTGTATTGGCGCAATTCTTCCGCGACCGAATAGGTGAGCCCATTTAGTCCCCATTTGGACGCGGAATAGCCGGCGCCCTCAGGCAGAACATTCTTTCCCGCGAGGGACGAGATGTTGATGATATGACCGGCACGGGCAGCGATCATCATGGGGGCCAACGAGCGGATCATTAGATAGGGCGCCCGCAGATTGGTATCCATCATCTGGTCCCACTCCTCCACCGGCAAGCTGACGAGGGGCTTGCGCAGCACAGCGATGCCGGCGTTGTTGACCAGGATGTCGCAGCGGCCGCACTGCTCGCGGACCCGCTCCCCGAAGACGGCCACAGCCTTTGGGTCGGTCAAATCACAGGGCAACACCAAGGCCTTTCCGGATTGCTGCTCGATGGCCGCTTTCACCTGCGTCAACCGGGCGGAGTCGCGCGCGGTGAGCACCACGGCGGCACCCATGCGGGCCAGCCGCAGAGCAATGGCCTCACCGATGCCGCGTCCCGCCCCGGTGACGACCGCTACCTGGCTGATCAACGAGGCGTTCAAGGGAGCGTTCGCGTCCCGCCCAATCTGTGTTTCTGTCATGGTCTGCGCCTCGTGTGATTTGTCTGCTTACTACGGTCTCGCCATTCATTGATACGTTTACTTGTCAGAAGCGAGAACCGTTTCTATAATCCTTCCACAGCTCATCGGAAAGACCTTGGTTTTTCTTGACTGGGGTGAACCACAGAGCGAAGGATCAAAGCGTTTAGCCCAGACTCGAGTTTTCCGGCGCATATCCCATATAAAGATGAGAAACTTGCGGCTGTATAGTGTCATGATCGCTAATTTCTGCGTTTCCCTGATTCCCGCATCTCCTAGGAGCGTTGCATGAAGAAGTCCGTCTTTGCTTGTTTGTTGGCCTTGGCCACTATCTCTCCAGGCAGCGTGTCTATGGTGTATGCCCAAGCCGCTCCGTCCGGTCAGATCACCATTAAAGATCCCGCCGAATACAATGCGTACACCAACGCCGTCGGCCAGTCCACACCTGCCGCCAAGGCTTCGGCCATTGAGGCGTTTTTGACCCAGTACCCCAACTCGGTAGTTAAGGCGGACATGCTGGAACAGCTGATGTTGGCCTACCAGGGGGACCCGACCAAGATGTTGGATGCTGCGGACCGGTTGCTGGCGGTTGATCCGGGAAACCTCCGGGCTCTCGCCACGTCGGTTTATCTGGAGAAGAGCCAGGCCGCTACCAAGACCAGCCCGGCGGATGCTCAGCCTATTTTGGATAAGGCCGCTGCCCAGGCTCAGACCGGCCTCACGGCCGCCAAGCCGGCTAACATGTCGGAAGCCGACTATCAAAAGCTGAAGACGGCGACGGCGCCGATCTTCGACAGCGCGATCGCCCAGGATGACGAAAACAAGAAGGACTACGCGGGAGCTATCGCTGCCTTCACCAATGAGCTAAAGGCTTATCCAACCCCAGACGCAACGCAATCCGGGCCTGGACTGAATGACACCTACCTGCTGGGACAGGCCTACGCGCAGCAGACTCCGCCCGACCTTAAGAGCGCTGCGTGGTTCTTCACCCGGGCAGCGCAATTCGCGCCTCCGCAAGCCAAGCCGCAGATCGAAAAGGCCGCTGAGTACTTCTACAACAAGTACCACGGCAGCATGGACGGCTATCCTGCAGTCCAGGCTCTGGCCAAAACCAATCTGTTCCCGCCGGCGGAATATAACCCGACCCCAGCGCCGCCTCCACCATCACCCGCGGACCTTGCCGCTCAGACGGTCGCCTCCACGCCGGACCTGAAGACGCTCAGCCTGGGTGATAAGGAATTCATCCTCTTCAACGGCAAGCCGGACGACGCGCAGAAGGTTTGGGACACCATGAAGGGCACCCGTGTTCAAGTGCCAGGCATGGTGATATCGGCAACGGCTGACTCGGTTCAGGTAGCGGTCACGGAAGACAACAAGCAGAGCAAGAAGGCGGACTTCACGATCAACATGAAGACCCCGCTGAAGGTTGTGCCGGTAATCGGCGCTACCGTCACTTACGATGCGACGTTCGATTCCTACACCCCGACCCCGCCCATGATCACTCTGAACGACGGTGAGCCACCAGCCAAAGCACCGGCCGCTCACCGGCGCGCACCGGCACACGCACACTAGAGCGGCAACAGGAAGAGCAATCCCATACGGGGTTGCTCTTGCCGGATTTCCTGTTGGTATTGTTGGCGCTGGCGAGCTCCAAGCGGTCCCGGCCTGCCGGGACCGCACCCGCGCCGGTGTCCAGTGTAGTAGGGCAGGAAATCCGGGTTCCTGATAACGCATCACCGAGGGAAGCTTTATCGCGTTCCTGCCGGAAACCTATTCCGCCCAACTCGCATTCATGCTGCTCAGCATGATCTGCTGGGGATCCTGGGCAAACACTATCAAGTTGACGCCGGGCTGGCCCATCCAGCTCTTCTATTGGGATTACGTCGTCGGCATTCTGCTGGGCAGCCTGGCTTGGGGAGTAACCCTGGGAGGTGGTCCGGGAGTCCTGTTCCCCGCCATTGCCGGGGCTGACCCAAGACATCTCCTGTTGGCCTTGGCCGGCGGCGTTATCTTTAATGCCGCTAACCTCTTGCTCGTGGTGGCCATTGAGATTGCCGGCCTGGCGGTGGCGTTTCCTTTGGGAATCGGCTTGGCCCTGGTGATCGGGGTGTTACTGAATTATGCCTTCTCCCCGGCCGGCAACGTGTGGCTGCTCTTCATCGGAGTGGCCTTGGTGGCGGTGGCCATCGTGATCGACGCCATCGCTTATCGCCGCCGGGAGCAGAGCCGAACCAAGATTACCGCCCGGGGTATTCTCTTGAGTTTGGTGGCGGGCGTGCTCATGGGGTTGTTTTATCCATTGGTGGCGCGCTCCATGCATGGCCCCGGGTCTCTCGGGCCTTACAGTGTGGTGCCAGTTTTCGCCGTGGGCATTGCGTTGTGCAGTGTGCCGACGGTGCTGTGGCTGATGCGCCACCCACTCCCGGAACAGAAGCCGCTCAGCATGAGCCAATATTTTTCGGGGCGGCCGGCTTGGCATATATGGGGCTTGATCGGGGGGGCCGTCTGGTGCTCCGGAGCGGTGTTTAATTTTGTAGCTTCTCAGGCGCGCTTTGTCGGCCCGGCTATTTCCTACGCTATCGGTCAGGGCGCAACCATGGTTTCGGCCGCATGGGGAGTCTTCGTGTGGCACGAGTTTCGCGGTGCACCAGCAGGTGCGCGGCGGCTTATCCCCCTGATGTTTCTCTTCTTTTTGTTGGGACTGGGTGCGATTGCGCTAGCGCCGAATTATTAAGTGTGCGGACAGACTAACGTCCTGAGCTACACTCAGCCGTCCCTGCGGCGCCTATGTCTCCCACAAAATCGTCATCCTGAGCGGAGCGCCCACAGATCTATCGCGTGACAGGGCGCTTGATGGCGCGGAGTCAAAGAGCCTGTCCTGAGCGTAGCCGAAGGAAACCCGGCGGTGCTTAAAATACCCATGTTGCCTGGGGCTTTTCAACCACCGAAGCCCGCACTGGGCTCTCCCTCGTATCAAGATAAGCTCAGCCGTTGATAACAGTAGGCAAACGGCCGCGAAGCGCGTGGTAGAGTGAAAATTCGATGCCGAGAATTGCCCAAATGCTCCGGCTTCTGCTGCTCGCCAGTGTTGCTGTCCTCTCCGCTCCAGCGCAAACGACAACCAATCAAGACCTCTTTCCCGGTGTTCGTGCAACCCCAACCAACACAGCTTTTCCCGGAGTTACGCCGGTTCCGATCGCGACCACTCCACTGTTCGCTCCGCCCTCGGTGATCTCGCTCGACCATCTCGAGCCCGGGCAGATGAACGCAGCGGATTACGACGTCGTCTCCAACCTGAGCCCCGAGCTTTCCAAGCAGGCCGCACTAGCCAATTTCGACATCAGCAATCCTGCGTGGCATTACCAGCAGATCGTATGCCCGGCGTTTCCCGACTATGTCTTCCTCGCCTTTACTCGCGGCGCGGACGAAAGCGGGTCCTCGCGCTTTGTCGCCATGCTGCCGCGCAATAGCGCGCGAGTGCGCATCGTCTCCACCTACGCCCATGGCCTTTTGCCGTTTGATGCTTCATGGAACCGGCCGGGCACCTTCGAAGTCTTCAACGGCATGCTGACCCAGGAGCGTGGTACGACGCCGCTCAGCCACGCGCGCAATTGGTTGATGATCGCGGTGTGTTATGCCGAGTTGAGCGGATATCCAGTCCAGGTTCTCAACTACAAGCCCCTCCCGGGGCAGAGCCTTGATCTGTTGCGCCTGGACGCGAACCAGCCGCAAATGCTGATAGAAAGCGATCAAAGCGCCGATGTCACTTTCAGCGACGTCTCCCGCCCCACCATCACCACCAACTGGAGTCTTCATTTCAATCGCCACGGCGAAATCACTTCCGTTTCTAAAAGCCTGGCCCACCAGTCTCCTAACATTGCGCTGAAGCCCTGAGACGCACGTATGACACGACGTGCGCCCGCTCCCTGGCTCTTCGCCCTGCTGAATGTGCCGCACGCCGTGGTCATGGGTGGCGTGTCGGGTACTCTGCTCTCCTTCCTGTTGCGCCAGCAGGGCGTGGCGCCTCATGCCATCGCTAACCAGAGAGCCCTGTTGCTGTTGCCGGGCTCGCTATTTTTTCTATGGAGCCCACTGACCGATTTTCTGCTGCGCCGCAAGACGTGGCTGGTGCTCGCCACCGCGGCGTCGAGCGTGACCGTGATGCTGGCCTTGGAGAGTAGGAGCTATGCGAGCAAGGGTGCGGTGACGCTGCTGTGGACCTCGTCCTGCTTGATTCTGCTGGCCTACGCCGCGATCGGAGGGCTGGTGGCGTTGCTGATGCGGGCAGAGCAGAAGACGAGGGTTGGATGTTTTCTGCAAGCAGGCAACCTGGCTGGCGTGGCATTCTCCGGCGGCGGCTTGCTGTTGCTGGCGGCCCATGTCAGCAAGGCGATGCTGGGCCTGGCTGCGGGAGCGCTGACCTTCCTTCCGGCGTTGCCGGCGCTGGCGTTTGATGAGCCTCCAGTAGCGAAGCGCGGAAAAAGCCTCGTTGCAGAGATGGTGGTGATGGGACAGGAATTCAAGAAAACGTTCCTACGCCTGAGCGCTTTGCCGGCTGTCCTACTGCTGGTGTCTCCCCTGGGGAGCGGAGGCGCGATCGGGATTCTTTCTTCCATTGCCAAGGACTATGGAGTATCAGGCAACCAGGTAGCGTGGACGAATGGCCTGGTGGGAGGAGTGCTGACCTTCGCGGGAGCGATTGCCATGGCGTTGATGCCGGCGAATTTCGATATTCGGATGGCATACGCGTTGACAGGGTTGGTGAATGCAGGGGTACTGGGTGTGTTTTGTTTTGGGACTCCACGACCCTGGATGTACATCGTGGGTTCGTCGCTGTTTTTGTTTACTGTAGGCGCCTGCTGGGCGATGTACAGCGCGTTGGTGCTGAAGATTGTGGGCGCACCGGGGCGCAGCGGTTGCGGACGATACGCGATGGGCGTGAGCTTGGCGAACCTGCCGGTGGCTTATATGGCGGCGCTCGATGGGTGGGGTGCGAAGTGGTTCGGCCCCAAAGGATTGCCGGGGATGGATATGGCGGTGAGCGGCGTGGCGTCGCTGGCATTTCTTGCCTGGTTCTGTTGGGAGCGGGTTAGCGGTTTCAAAATGGAACTGGGGTTGGTGGACGAGTCGGCCAGCGGAGCAGAGGCCCTTAGCGCATAAAAGGCTTGCTTGGCAAAGCTACTCGCCCAGCATGATGCGTTCGATGGAGAAGGCGCGTCCGGTTGCGCCGTCGCACTCGATCAAGGCGGCGCACATGCGCGGATCTCCTTTGGCCGCTTCGAATTTTGCCGGCATCCCGCTGAGAAAGCGGGCAAGTACCTGCTCCTTTTCCACACCAATGATGCTGTCGAACGGTCCGCTCATGCCGACATCGGTCTGGTAAGCCGTGCCGCCGGGCAGCACGCGCTGGTCGGCCGTGGGTACGTGCGTGTGGGTTCCGATTACCGCGGTAACCCTTCCGTCCAGGTACCAGCCAAGCGCCACCTTCTCGGAAGTTGCCTCCGCGTGAAAGTCCACAAAGATAACTTTGGCTGTGATCTTTTTGAGCAGGGAATCGGCTACGCGGAAGGGGTCCTCCAGATTGGCCATGAAGACCCGGCCCTGCAGGTTGATGACCGCGTAGGTTTGTCCGGAAGGCAGCTCGCCCTCGTAGACGCCGTGCCCTGGCGTGCCGGCGACGTAGTTGGCGGGACGCAGCACGCGGCGTGGGCGATCATGGCTGTCCGCAGGCACGGACTGCATATATTCGATAATCTCGCGTTTGTCCCAGACATGGTTACCGGTCGTGAGGACGTGGGCGCCCTGGTCGAACAGCTCGTCCGCGATGCCCGGCGTGACGCCAAAGCCGCCGGCCGCATTCTCCGCGTTGACCACCACCAGGTCGACCTCCCGCTGCTCGATCAGAGGGGCCAGGTGTTCGCCAACGATACGCCTTCCGGCGTGGCCAAAGACGTCACCGACAAAGAGAATGCGCAAAAACCCTCCTCTGGCCGGTGTAGATGGGCAAACGATCCTGCGACGGGTACAAAATGGTCATGGTTACCTGTTGGTGGTACTGCAACCTTGGAAGTTACTAACGTGCCGTCACAGGGCCATGCTCTTTATCGCTCCGTTATGGTAGCGTTCGGGAATGGCTGTCAACTGCAGATTTGCTACTGGGGTCCATGTGCTGGTTCTGCTTGCTTCGGAGCCGGATACATTGCAAACCTCAACTGATATTGCGCTCAAGCTGGATACCAATCCAGTCGTTGTTCGCCGCGTGCTTGCCTCGCTTCAACAGGCCAAGCTGATCGAAAGTCAAAAGGGTCCAACCGGTGGTTCACGGCTCCTGAAATCTCCGAAAGCGATCTCGCTGGCGGATGTTTACAAGGCAGTGGAGACCGGCTCGCTCTTCCATACTCCCAATGTGCATGCTGCTCCGGCATTGCGAGTAAACTCTGCGCTGGAAAAGATTTTCTCCGGCTCCATGATAGCGCTGCTGGATGAATTTGAGAAAACCAGCCTGAGCCAGGTGCTGAAGCGGGTCGCGAAACCGGGCGGCAAAAAGTAAACCTGGCCGCTCGCTCGAACTGCCGGGGCGCATGACTCACTCACACTGGCTGGCCGCTCCCATCGTCGTGGGCGGCGCCGGGCGTAGTTTCGCTACTCCGTAGTTCCAGATTGGGAACGGAGTAGCGGAAACAAGATTACGTCGCGGATCGATTTCGAGCCGGTGAGCACCATGGTCAGGCGGTCAATGCCTATGCCTTCGCCCGCCGTCGGCGGCAGCCCGTAGGCCAGGGCGCGGACATAGTCTTCGTCCATGACATGGGCCTCTGTGTCGCCGCGCTCCCGCTCCGCCAACTGCTGCTCGAAGCGTTTGCGCTGTTCTTCCGGATCATTTAGCTCGCTAAAAGCGTTGCCCAGTTCGAAGCCCCCCACATAGAACTCGAAGCGCTCCACCCAGTCCGGCTCGTCCGGCTTGTTTTTGGAGAGCGGCGAAACGGCGACCGGGAAGTCATAGATGATGGTCGGCTGAATCAGGTGGTCCTCGGCGACGGCTTCAAAGATAGCCGCGATTGTTTTCCCTGCTGGCTGACCGGGCTGGAAGTCGAGAGAGATGCCGGCGGCGCGCACTCTCTCCACCATCCCTCCCACCGCAGTGTCACTTTGAAAATCTTCGAGCGCGGGTTTGGCGGCCGCCGCCTCGGGCCAGAACTCGAGAATGGCTTCGCGCATGGAGAAGCGCCGCCACTTGGAAAGATCGATCTCGTGGCCGCCGAAGGTAGTCATGGTGGTTCCGTTTACTTCCAGAGCCACCTGGGTGACGAGCTCTTGGCTCAGCTGCATCAGGTCGTGATAGTTGGCGTACGCCTGATAGAACTCGAGCATGGTGAACTCGGGATTGTGCTGGGTGGAGATGCCTTCGTTGCGAAAGTTGCGGTTGATCTCGTAGACCCTGTCGAGGCCGCCGACCACCAGGCGCTTGAGGTAGAGCTCAGGCGCGATACGCAGAAATAGCGCCAGGTCGAGCGCGTTATGGTGAGTGCGGAAAGGTCTGGCGGTGGCTCCTCCGGCGATGGGCTGCATCATCGGAGTCTCCACTTCGATATACCCGCGCGCGTCGAAAAAACGCCGGAGGGCCTTGAGGACCAGGGCACGCTTAACGAAGACCTCACGCACGTCGATGTTCATGAAGAGGTCGACGTAGCGCTGGCGGTAGCGGAGCTCCACGTCGGCCAGGCCGTGATATTTTTCCGGCAGAGCCAGCATGGCTTTGGCTAGAAACGTGATGGTTTCTACATGGATGGTGAGCTCGCCGGTCCGGGTGCGGAAGACGTAGCCGGAGACCCCGATGTGGTCTCCCAGATCGAGTAGCTTATAGAGCTGAAAGCCCTGCTCTCCCACGGCATCGAGGCGGACGTAGATTTGCAGTCGTTCGCCGCCCTGTTGCAGTTGGGCAAAGCCGGCCTTGCCTTGGGCGCGGATGGCCATGATGCGCCCGGCGACGGTGACCACGGTCCGCTGCGCGTCGAGCACTTCGGGGGAAATCTCTCCGAATTGCCCGCGCACCTCCGCGAGCGTGTGGGTGGTGACAAATTGGTTAGGGTACGGCTGCTGGCCGAGGTCGGCAATCTGGCGCAGCTTGTCTTTGCGCAGCGCGAAGAGATTGCTCTCGAATTCTGACTCAAACAATGGGAAGCCTCTGGAGGAAAAAGTCAGTATAACGTTTGCTGATTTGGAGCCCGATTGCGGTCGCTCGAAGGGTGCGCCCTTCCCTCTAACCACTCCCTACAGCTCTGTCCCTCCATCTCCACCCATGCCCAGGTGGACCATGACCCTCCCCTTTGTCATCCCGAGCGCAGCCGAGGGACCTGCTGTGCGCCCTTCCCTCTAACAACTCCCTACAGCTCGGTCCATCCATCTCTATCCATGCCCAAGTGAACCATGGCCCTCAACCTTGTCATCCCGAGCGTAGCCGAGGGACCTGCTGTGCGCCCTTCCCCCTAACAGCTCCCTACAGCTCGGTCCATCCATCTCCATCCATGACAAATTTGAGGGCGGCGGCCCACCTTAGCATTCGTCGAGGTGGATGGACGCAAGCACTGCGACAGCACCAACCCGATTTCGCTTGTCCACTGTGCTCTTCCACGCATTTGTCGAAGGGGGCATCTTCACCAATTTCCGCGAGATCCCGCGAAAAACGAGCGAGCTGCGGGGCACCCGGCCTTCGTGCGCGGGAGGAAATCCCGCCACCCGCGGTCTGTGGTGTATAACTAGCACCGATACCGATGCCTCCTGATCAGCCAGACCGCCCCTCGCCGCCGGCGAAGTCCTCGTCCAAGGACGGCGCTTTGCAGTCTTTGGTGCGCATCGAAAGCCTGATCCAACTGGCCCTATTGTTGCCTGCCGCGGTGGTGATCGGTTGGGCCTTGGGCTTGGTCCTCGATCGCTGGTTAGATCAGCATTGGATCAACATCCTGGGCCTGATTGCCGGCGCGGTGGCGGGTTTTGTGCAGATCTTCCGCGTGGTTCTGTCCCATAGTAAGGAATGATGGAATTTAGCGACCAGGATCTGAGGTTGGTACTGAACCGGGCGATGCGTAGCGTGGCCATCGCGGGGGCAATCGGTGTCCCCGTAATATGGATCGCCTGGGGCTGGCGGTCCACGGTGCTGTTCCTGATAGGGGGCGCTATCGCCGCTACCGGCATCCTGGAGTGGCGGCTGCTGATGACCGCCGTCCTGGAGCGCCTGGATCTCGTTGAGGGGAGCCCCCAGGGCAAACCCAGGCCCTTGGGAGGCGTTTTGTTCTGGTTTTTTATCCGGATCGCGGCCGCGGCCGCGGTGCTTTATGTTAGCCTGAGGAGTTTGGACGGTAAGGTGGCCGCTCTGTTGATCGGCCTTGCCTTGGCGCTGGCCGCCCTACTCATCGAAGCGCTTCGCCTGTTACGCGGCTGGGCCGCGTAGAACCCCGAACCGATTCTTGAAAGTGGAGAGCACGAGCACAAGCTACTCGTATGCATGAACAAAGCCTAATCACGGATTTCCTAAACAAGCATTTCGGGAACTTGGCCACGCAGATCTTGCACGCGGTCCACGTGCAGCCCTACAATCCGCAGGTTCCGATCACCGAGACATTCGCCATGGAGATCCTGGTGCTCGGCCTGCTTTTGATCTTTTTTGTGCTGGTGCGCCTCTCGCTTAACGTTGAAAACCCGGGACCGATCCAGCAGATCGCAGAGATGCTCCATGGCTTCGTCTCTGGCCAGGCGGAGTCGATCATCGGGCCGGGCGCCCAGCGCTACGTCATGTTTACGACCTGCGTGCTGATGTTCGTGCTGCTTTCGAACCTCCTGGGCTTGGTTCCAGGCCTGCTGGCCCCCACCTCGGTGGCGACGGTTCCGCTGGGGGTCGCGCTGCTGTGTTTTCTCTACTACCACTTCCATGGAGTTCGCGAGAACGGCTTTGGCTATCTCAAGCAATTTGTGGGACCGATCTGGTGGATTTCCTGGATGATGCTGCCGATTGAGTTGATCTCGCACTTCGCGCGCATCCTCTCGCTTACCGTTCGTCTATACGCCA
Source organism: uncultured Acidobacteriaceae bacterium (assembly GCA_963746595.1). GTDB lineage: Bacteria > Acidobacteriota > Terriglobia > Terriglobales > Acidobacteriaceae > PALSA-350. Next base: position 252,055 of record CAVVBS010000015.1, on the reverse strand, counting down.
ACATGTTCGCCGGAGAGATGGTCACGCTGGTTTTCTTCTCCCTGATCCCCCTTGGCATACCGATTGTATTTATGGGATTGCACATGGGCGTGGCGCTCATCCAGGCCTACATTTTTATGCTGCTGAGCATGATTTACGTCTCCCAGGCAGTAGCGCACGACCACTAGAGTTTTTGACGATGTTGTCGCGCCGGAGCGCTATGCTTCCACTCCGGCTCGAAGCCGCAAGCGTGAGGGGGCCAGCACGGTGAGCCTCAACCACCCACTGGCGGCAATTTATGGAAGCAAGGAGAAAAAATGCGCAAACTGCAATATCTATTCATGACGCTGTCCACCCTGTTCCTGGCGGTTCCGGCGTTTGCTCAAACCTCGGGTGAGGCGAGTACCGGACATGGACTCGTTGCCATCGCCGCGGGTCTCGGCATGGGCCTCGCCGCTGGGCTTTGCGGCCTCGGCCAGGGCCGTGCAACCGCTTCGGCTACAGAAGCGCTGGCACGGAATCCTGGAGCGCGTGCCGGCATCCTGCTCCTGCTTACCCTCGGCCTGGCGTTTATGGAGTCACTCTCCCTCTTCACGCTGGTCATCGTTTTCGTCAAGGTCCAATAATAATCAGCGGCGGCACGCCGGCCCGCGTACAGGAAAATCCGGCAAGCAGGAGAGATCAGGTGATGCCTGATCTCTTTCTGCTTTAGGCTCTTCTATCCGGTCCTCGACCCCGACATGGCCCATCGCCTGGAGTTCTCGGCAATCTCGAAGCAGTTTGGCAAGCAGACTGCGCTCCATCCTTTGACACTGAGCCTGGAGGATGGAGAGATCCTCGGCTTTTTGGGCCCGAATGGAGCAGGGAAGACGACGGCGATCCACCTCGCGCTTGGCTTTCTTCGACCCACTTCGGGAAGCGGATCGCTGCTGGGCAAACCCTTCGGCGATGCGGAGGCGCGGGCGCGGCTGGGGTTTGTTCCCGACGTCCCGGTATTTTTTTCCGAGAGCGGCTTCCGCAGCGTGGAGTTGGCGGCGCGCCTCAACGGAGTCAATGATCCCCGGCTGGCGAAGGACATTCGCGATCTTCTCGGTACCGTGGGCTTGCCCAATGAACGTAAGGACGCGCGGCAGTATTCGCGCGGCATGCAGCAGCGGCTGGCGCTTGCCCAGGCCCTGATCAACGATCCGGAATTGTTGATTCTCGACGAGCCCGCGGCGGCGCTTGATCCGGCAGGAGTGCTTCAGGTAAGGGAATTGCTGCGCAACGCACGCCACGCCGGCAAGAGCATCTTCTTTAGTTCCCACCAGCTGACCGAGGTGGAGCATATCTGCGATCGCATCGCCTTTCTCAACCAGGGCCACCTGGTTCGTTTGGGATCGCTCAAGGACTTTCAGAGCGAGTCCGATCGAGTGGAGATCGAGTTGCGCGGCATTTCTCTCGCCGAGCTTAGCCGCATCCACCCCGCAGCCGCGATCGCCGGCACCAACCCCGCTTGCATCCGCATATCGGTTCCGGTACAAGAACAGCGCCGCGTGATCGAGGGTGTTTGGCAGGCGGGAGGCGAGATCATAAGCCTTGCGCCGCTGCGCCGCCGGTTGGAGGATCTGTTTCTCGAATGGAGCGGCGCCGGCGTAGTGCACGAAGAGAGCGCCGGTCGATGAAGACCTCGACAATGTCGAAGATCTGGCAGATCGCGCGCCGATTGCTGTATCAGAATCGCTGGATCTACTTTTTCCTGATGCTCTGGCCCTTCGGCATGGCGGCCATCCTGCTGGTGCCGGCGGGCAGGCCGGAGATCGAGGATGTACTCTCCATCGTGCACCAGGAGTGCCTCTACGGATTGGGGCTGGTGGCGTTTACCGGGGGAGCCTTGTTAGGCAACGAGCAGCGCTCGCGCCGCATTGCCGGCGTGCTGTCGCGGGCGGTCAGCCGGCGGCAGTACTTCTTTGCGCTGGTCAGCGCAGCGTGGCTGCCGTTGGCGCTCTACGTCGTCAGTTTTGTGATCAGCGGTTTCGCGCTCTTTACGGCCATCGATCGACCACCGACACTGTTGCTTGCCTTGGCCCTGGCGCAACTCGTCCTGGGATTGTTCACGGCGGCGGCGGCTGTATTCTTCGCCACATGGCTCCCTATGATGCTGGCGTCCACGGCCTCTTTGGCGCTGCTCGCCCTGCTTGGCTTATTGGGCTACCTGTGGCCTGGTTTCGCGCCTGCGCGGCTGCTCTTTACCTTGACCCAGGGGGACCTGGTTGAGTCCGCGCGTCTCTTGCATCAACCGGCGGGCTTCCTGCTGATCATCGCCTGGGCAGGGGTTCTCTTCGCCGCCGGTACGGCTATCTTCGAACGCCGCGATCTTCGATTGAAGAGCGACTAGCGATGGGAACGGCGACTACTATTCCGACCTCAGCGTGATCGAGGGATCCACTTGCGACGCAACGGTAGTACGTATTCATCTTGATTGTCAAGATGTGACGGCCAACCTGTGTTGGTGGTTCGACGGTGCTGCGTTGTAGCGAGTGGACGGGTGCCTCAGGTTCCCCCCGGATTTCCTGTGAAGCTTCTTGGCGTTGGCGAACTTCATGCGGCTTTCCTTACTGAAAGCCGCACACGCAGTCGTAGGATCGGGCCACGTACAGGAAATCCGGATCGCCAACCCGCCCCGGGTTCGCCAAGGCGTACCTGGGCCGAATAAGACGGGCGGAGCCCCACAACTGCCTCTGCCACATCGCCATCAAATCCAGCTCCATGTTGCTTCTGTGAGGACGCGATCAGGCCACCGTTAAAGGGCTTTTTGCGTTTGCAGCGATTTGCGTGCAGACGGCTTCGGTTACCTGTGCTGTTGTCGCTGTGCCGCCAAGGTCGCGAGTGTGCAGAGAAGGATTCGCCGTCACCTGTTCGATGGCCTTCATCACCCGCGCCGCAGCCTCGGCTTCACCCAGGTGCTCCAGAAGCATCACGACCGACCAGAAGGTGCCCACCGGGTTTGCCCAGCCCTTGCCCATGATGTCAAAAGCTGAACCATGGATCGGTTCGAACATTGATGGATACAAACGCTCGGGGTTGATGTTGGCCGTGGGCGCAATGCCCAGGCTGCCGGCCAATGCGGCTGCGAGGTCGCTCAGGATGTCGGCATGCAGATTCGTGGCCACGATCGTATCGAGCGAAGCCGGACGATTCACCATGCGCGCGGTCATGGCATCGACCAGCTCTTTGTCCCATGTGACCTCAGGAAATTCCTTCGCAACCTGTGCCGCGATTTCGTCCCACATCACCATCGCGTGGCGCTGCGCGTTGCTTTTTGTCACCACCGTCAGCAATTTGCGCGGACGCGACTGGGCAAGGCGAAAGGCAAAGCGATGAATGCGCTCGACGCCTGCCCGGGTCATCAAAGACAAATCCGTGGCCACCTCGAGAGGATGCCCTTGATGCACGCGGCCACCTACGCCCGAGTACTCACCCTCAGTGTTCTCGCGCACGATGACCCAGTTGAGGTCTTCCGTCTTGCAGCGCTTGAGCGGCGCGTCGATGCCGGGAAGAATGCGTGTCGGGCGCACGTTGGCGTATTGATCGAGACCCTGGCAAATCTTCAGCCGCAGGCCCCAAAGCGTGATGTGGTCGGGGATATGCGGGTCGCCGGCGGAGCCGAACAGAATCGCGTCCTTGGTGCGCAGAGCGTCGAGTCCGTTGTCCGGCATCATCGCCCCATGTTGGCGAAAATAATCCCCACCCCAGTCGAAGTTCTCGAACTCGAAGCGAAAACCGCTCCCCGCAAGCGCTTCCAGAACCTGCCGGCCAGCGGGCACAACTTCCTTGCCAATACCATCGCCCGGCACAGTGGCGATTCGATAGGTCTTCATGTCTCCGCTCCCATCAGGACGGCGAAATCGTGCTCACGCGATAGCTTACCGGCGGCGGAGTCACGTTGGACAGTTCTTTGAAGGCGGCGTCGGGCAACTCTAATCCAGCCGCGGCGATATTTTCTTCCACGTGGCCAGGGGACGACGTTCCCGGAATCGGCAAGATATTTTTGGACCGCTTGAGCAGCCAGGCGAGTCCCGTCTGCAGTGTGGTGGCGCCGAGTTCCCGGGCAACCTTCTCTAGCACGTCGAGCGCTTTCCGGTTTTGGCCTAATGGAGCCCAGGGCAGAAAAGCGATGCCGTTCTGCTGACAATAGTTGAGTACGTAGTCCCATTCGCGGTCGGCGAAGCTGTAGCGGTTCTGCACGGAGACGATGGGGACGATTTTGCGGCCGCGCTCGATGTGCTCCTGGGTGACGTTGGAGAGGGCGACGTGGCGAATCTTGCCCTGCTCGCGCAGCGCGGCCAGTGTTTCCATGGAGGCATCGTAGGAGACTGCCGGATCGGGAATGTGAAGCTGGTAGACATCGATGCGATCGAGACGCAAGCGGCGGAGGCTGCCTTCCACTGCCTGGGTAAGGTGCTGAGGGCTGGCGTTGTGCAGCCACTGCGCTGGGCCGCAGCGTTCCCATCCAGCTTTGGTGGTGATCACCAGGCCGGCTGGATAGGGGTAGAGAGCCTCGGCGATCAATTCTTCTGAGACGTTGGGGCCGTAGGAGTCCGCGGTATCGATGAAGTTGACGCCCAATTCGACCGCACGGCGCAGTGTGGCCAGGGCCGCGGGTTTGTCGGCGGGAGGTCCCCAGATGCCTTTGCCGGTGATGCGCATGGCGCCATAGCCCAGGCGGTTGACGGTGAGGTCGCCACCGAGAGTGATGGTTCCAGCGGCTGCGGCAGAGACGGTTTGGGTTTGGCTCATGCAAATGCTCCTTTGTTCTTGATGCAAGCCGAGGGACCCCCGCAGCCCGGCCATGCTCGCTCAGATGCCGGCGTACCAGGAGTAGCCGTAATCCAGTTGTGAGGAGCCTTTGCCGGTGCCGATATTTTTCAGGTTGTCGGTGACGGTAATGTGGGAGAGGTACTTCACGCTCTTGTAGCCGAGCTGGCGGGCGACGCGCAGGCGAATCGGAGCGCCGTGGGGCGTTGGCAGGTCCTCGCCATTCAGGCCATAGGCAAGGAACGTCTGGGGATGGAACGCGTCGGCCAGATCCAGGCTGTCCCAGGACTCATCGTAGGGAAAGGAGGCGACGTACTTGGCCTTCGGGCTGACTCCCACCAGATTCAGAACATAGGAAAGAGGGACTCCGGTCCATTCGGCGATGAAGGACCAGCCTTCTTCGCAAGCCTGATGGGTGATCTGGGAGCGAGCCGGCATGCGCTTCAGCTCGGCGAGAGAAAAGGCGTAGGGACGAGCGACCAGGCCATCCACGGCGAGCCGCCAATCGGCAAAGCCGCCGGCCAGGAGACGCTGGTAGGGCTCGGTCTCCGGAGGATTGCCGCTGACCGGCACCACCTTGGAGACTTCGCTGCGGTTGAATTCGCGGGCCAGTGAATGATGGGACATGAGAAGGTGCTGGGTAGCGTAAGTGAGCGTCTCGCCAACTCCCCAAATGCCGCCGCTATCGGGCGGGATGAGGCCATAACGCGAGGCTATGTTGGCGGCAACGGCGATGCCGGAGACCCCGGCCGCAGCGGCGATGCCGCCGGTGATGAGTTTGCGGCGTGAGACCGGGCTGCTCATAAGGCCTGCTTTCGCGAAGCGGTGGGGCGGCCAGTGATCATGGCGAGCATGCGGGTCTTGAATCCGGCCAGGATCACCATAGCGACATGAACCAGAAGAAAGAGAACGAGAAAGTTTGCCAGGAAGAAGTGCAGGGTGCGCGCGCTCTCGTAGCCGCCAAAGACGGTGACGATCTGGGGAATCACGGAGGTGATGGCGGGAGACATGGCGAGCCCGGTGAGGATGATCAGAGGGAAGAAGACAAAGACGACGGCAAGATACGACACGCGCTGAAGAGGATTGTAGGAGTTTGCTTCGACCGGCCGTTTGAAGCGCAGGTGGTCGAGAACCGTGGCGCGCATGGAGCGCCAGGATAAGTCGGCGCGCCTGGGGAGAAGCTGCTTGCGGAAGTGTTGCGTGAAGAGGCCGGAAATGGCATAGAGCAAGCCAGAGAGAACGGCAAACCATGCGGATTGAAAGTGGAGCGATCGGCCCCAGCCGGAGGGTCCGCCAAGCATGGTAGGGAGCGGCAGATCGAAGAGAGACGGAGTGCCAATGCTTCCCGTTTCGCCCCAGTAAAAATGAGGATGGGCCAGGATGATGGCGAATCCGCTGATCACCAGGCCGAAAAAGCTGAGCGTGAAAATCCAGTGCGTGATGCGGACCAGCGCAGAGTGGCGGGGCGAATCCAGAACGTCTGAAGTTTGGAGCGTGGCCCCAAGGATGTACGCAGCCTCGGCCATTGTCGGTGCGGACAGGTTAGCATAGAAACCTACCGCATATTGGAGATTTGATGAGCACGACCCATAGCAGGACAGGCATGCCTGTCAATAAACCGCGCCAGGTGTTATTCGCCAGCCTGATCGGCACCACGATTGAGTTTTTCGACTTCTATATCTACGCCACCGCGGCCGTGCTGGTGTTTCCCAAGTTGTTTTTTCCGGCGGCCGACCCGGCGTCGGCCACGCTCGAATCGCTGGCGACCTTTGGCATCGCGTTTCTGGCCCGGCCGGTGGGCTCTGCGCTCTTCGGTCATTTTGGCGATCGCATTGGCCGCAAGACCACGCTGGTGATCGCACTGTCGACCATGGGAATATCGACAGTCGCCATCGGAGCGCTGCCAACCTATAAGACCATCGGTTTCGCTGCGCCGCTGCTGCTGGCGCTATGCCGCTTCGGCCAAGGGCTCGGTCTGGGGGGCGAATGGGGCGGGGCGGTGCTGCTGGCGATTGAGAATGCGCCCCCAAACAAGCGCGCGTGGTACGGCATGTTTCCTCAACTGGGCGCGCCGGCTGGCTTCCTGCTCTCCGGTAGCACCTTCCTGCTGCTCTCGCGATGGCTTACCGACAAGCAGTTCTTCTCTTTCGGTTGGCGGCTTCCTTTCCTGGCCAGCGCCGTGCTGGTGTTTCTCGGCCTCTATGTGCGGCTGACGATCACCGAGACGCCCGTCTTCCGCGAAGCGCTCGAGCGGGGCGAGCAGGTGAAGGTGCCCATGCTGGCGGTTTTTCGTGACTACACCCGGCCGCTCATCGCGGGCATCTCGGTGAGCTTGGCGACGTTTGTGCTGTTTTACCTGATGACGGTCTTTGCGCTGTCCTGGGGCACCACCGCGCTGGGATACAGCCGATCGAAGTTTCTGGTGATTCAGCTATTCGGCATCTGTTTCTTCGCCCTGTTCATTCCTATTTCCGCGGTGCTGGCGGAACGAGGCCGGCGGCGGGTAATGCTATGGGTCACGGTAGCGATCGGCATCTTCGGCCTGGTGCTGGCGCCGCTGTTCGTTGCCGGCACCACGGGAGCGGCGTTCATGATGGCATTGGGGCTCACATTGATGGGTCTCACTTACGGACCGCTGGGCACGGTGATTTCTGAGCTGTTCCCGACGCCCGTTCGCTACACCGGCAGCTCGCTGGCCTTCAGTTTTGCCGGAATCCTGGGCGCTTCGCTGGCGCCTTATATTGCTACCTGGCTGGCCAAGACGTATGGGCTGCAATACGTGGGCTATTACCTTTCCTGCGGCCGCGCTGTTGACGCTGTTGGGATTGCTTTCCATCCGGGAGACGAAAGACGACGACCTCGCGAAGACTTAACAGCGGGAACGGGCACTCGTTCAGTCATTACAATCAGGATGGGGGCGCACAATGTCAGAATTGGCCAGGACCGGGGTTTCGCTGGAAGAAGATCTTTTGAGCGAGTTTGACCGCTTGATCACCAAGCGCGGGTACAAGAACCGTTCCGAGGCGTTCCGCGATCTTATCCGCGAGGCGCTTCTTGCCGAGACGATCGACTCCAACAAGCCTGTCGTCGGCACCTTGACACTGGTGTACGACCACCACGTTCCCAATCTCTCTGAGAAGCTGACCGAGACGCAGCACTCGGCCGGCGCCATGGTTCTTGCCGCTACGCACGTCCATCTCGATCATCACTACTGTCTGGAAGTGATCATCATGAAGGGCAAAAGCAAGGAACTGCAGGAGATCGCTGATCGCATGCTGGCTTTGCGCGGGGTCGAATTGGGGAAACTGGTACTGACCAACTCAGGCAAGGAGCTCAAGCACAAGCATTAAACCTTGCAGTGTGCGTCTGATCCTGTTGACTGCCATCCACGGTGTCATTTACCTGCACCGAAGGTTTTTACTAACCAGAATCGCACCAGAAACGGTTCGACGGGGTGGAAAACGTCTGTGAATGCCGGCGCGGCTGTTGGAGTTATTTGGGAGGTATAGGCGTAGTCAATGTCGTGATCGCGGCGGTTAAGCAAATTCAAAAATTCGGCCGAAACGCGCCATTTTCCTTCAACAATTTGATAACCGATCTCCCCATTGACCAACGCCGTTGCATTTGAGCGATAGATTCCGTCAGACGTCAAATCGCGCGGACCAAAGTAGCGCAGGCGCAAACTCGACGAAAAGCCTCGGTAATCGTGCAGTGTGACGCCCGATGAAATCACCACCTGAACCGCTTCGGGCACAAGCTTGCCACCCGGGCCGCCCTGCAACACACCATTTGGGTATGGAAAGGTATGAGTGATGGTATTTCCGCTGCCATTTACGTACGAGGTCGTTACGTTGCCATTCACGATGCTCTGTGCCGCATCATCTGAGTCTATTTGGGTAAACAGGGCTCTGGAGTCCGCAATGTCAAAATCAAGAGCCAAATGTTCCGTTGGCGTGTAGTAGTTCGCCCATTCGAGGCCATAGCGGTTGCTCGACTGTTGTGAAGCAACCGTGTCTCCGGTGTCGCCATCCTGCTGCAGTTCGGAATTACTGTGGAGATACCAGAGCGAAAGAGTGCTTTGCAGATGTGGGACGGCCACAGTGCGCACGCCGATTTCCCCGCCTTTGGTTTGGACCAGGGGGGAGATTTTCGCGACCGGCGTATTGGGGTAAGGATTGTCCGGCGAAACCGGTTCCACCGTTTGCGTTGTGCCACGCCCGTCGTTGCTGTGAAAACTGAATCCGCCCTGGGCATAGAACTCAGTATTGGCCCACGGGCCGAAAATCAAACTTGCTTTTGGGCTGGGCAGGAACTTGGTGGCCGAGCCGGAATTGGCCGCGTTCACCGTGGTGGTGGTGCCGTCGGGCAAAATAATTTCGGTCGGGTAAGCCAGGCTGGTGACGACAAATTTTTCGTCGTCGCCACGCAGGCCCACGACCGAGCGGAATTTGTTCGCCCACTGGATTTTGTTTTCCACATAAGCACTGCCTATCGTGTCGGTAAAGTTATCCCGCTCCGTGGTCGCGGGCAAAGTTGGGCAGGTGGTGGTGGGAACAGTGGTTGTGGTGGGGGTAGCGGTGCCGTTGGGCAAAGTAATAGTGATCGTAGGGTTTGTCGTATTAGTCGTAGTGATGCAGGTGGGAAGAGTGGCGCTGGTGGGGGGGTAGAAGGTGATGCCGGTGGCGTAATAATCAGTTTTGGTCGTGCGCGCGCGATTTTGCGAGCGATAAAGGCCGTTGTTGATCCAATCGTTGCGGAACTGCAGGCCGAACGTATTTGCCATCTTGCGGCCAAGCCATGTGCTGAAAATCGTGTGGTGTGCGTCCAGCCCACCCACCCAGCGCCTATCCTGCTGTTGAATTGGTCGCCTTTTTGGTAGTCCGTCAGGTAGTAAGTGAAATCAGAAAATAAATTGAGGTCGTAATAAAATCACGTAGGCCATGACTTTCGACTCGGAAGTTGTGCCTTGGCGATGCCACTCACCCTGCAAGCTATAACGCTGTGAGTGGCCACCGTCAGTCGGGTTCAGGGCGCCGAAGAAACCAACCAGGGGTACCGCGGTAACGGGGATTTGATCGCTAGAGTTCCATTTTCCGTGGTAAGCGTGGGCCGTGATGCTTTCACCATTGGCGTCATCGCCCTGGCTGTAGGTTAGTAAGCCGTTGATTTTGTTATAAGCATCCGGATGCTTCCATGGGCCGTTGTAGTAATACTCTTCTCCGCCGTACAGCAAATTGCCCCGGCCGAGCTTTTGCGATACGCCTAAGACGGCCCGCCCATAGCCATACATGCCCCCTTCCACCTTGAAGAAGTTCTGGGGCAGGGTCTTGAAATATTCCAAATGGGCCGAGCCAGCCGAGCTATAGTTTCCGACATTCGCGTAATAAGGGCCTTTCTCGAAATTCAACCGTTTCACAAACTCCGGGATGACGATGTTCATGTCCGAGTAGCCCTCGCCGTGCGCGTGCGACGGCAAGTTCAGCGGCATATCGTCTAGGAAAACGGCGAAATCTGTGCCGTGGTCGAGATTGAAGCCGCGAAGAAAATATTGGTTGGCCTTGCCGCCGCCGGCGTGTTGCGTGATGATGAGGCCGGGAACCGTCTCCAAAATTTCTCCCGAACGAAGAATCGGGCGATCCTGGAGTTGCTTTGCGCCCACCGTTCCCTGGGTAGCGGAATCGGCAATTCCGATGAGGTCGTCCTCCCGGCCCTGCACGGTTACGGTGGTGCTCACGGGGTTCACAGTCAGAGAGATGCGCAGCGGGGCCGGCGCCCCGGTGATCCCTATGGTGACGGGCATTTCTTTGGTTTCAAAATCGGGATTAAAGACGACGAGTCGATAATTCCCGGCCGCGAGTCCAGAAATAATGAAGGAGCCGTTCCTCTCCGACCGTGCCGTTCCTTGTAGAGCACCGTTCTCGCTTCGAACCTCCAGGGTAGCCCCGGTAATCGCCGCGCCCGACGTGTCGACGACAGTTCCTGAAAGCTGAGCGGGATTTCCGGTTTGTGCCCATGCGCTGCAGCAGGCAAGGAGACCAAGCAGAAGGAGAGTGGTCCGCCGTCTCATGACGCGCCCCTAACAACTCGAATTGATCGACCGCTAGACATGGGTTGGCCGTGTCTCCACCGACGGAATAGCAATCCTTTGAGAATCGTGTTACGCCCAGGGTCTAGAGCCGTACCAGAGAGGGTGCAACCGGCCAGGGAATCGCAGGGATGACCAGGCCCACCAGGATTGTGTGCCAGATCAGGATATTACAATTTTTAAAAACGTGCTACCTGCCTCGGCTACTCTCGAAATGAACTGTTGTACAGAGTACGAGCGCGCGGAGCAAATGGATTTGCGGTTGGACTCCGTCTAGCAAACGGCCGCTTTCCGCCCGCGGAGGCAACGCGTGTAGCAGCCGAGCTAAGGCGTTTCTTTAGGAACCCAGCAGAAGCATCAGATTCAGTCTCCGTTTTGCAGCTAGGGCGCTGGGCGAAGGCCGAGCCAGTGTTGCACCGGCGGAATTCTTCGCAGGACGAAGTATTCCGTCATCGCGACGAGGAAAAGCGACAAGCCAAAGAGAGGCAGATATACCCCCAGGACGATCACGATGGCCGCAAGTGCGAAGGTGAATCGAGGTTTCCTAATGGACAAGGGGGCGCCCAATACACCTTCCGGGCGTCTCCTCCACCAGAGAATCACTGCGCTGGTGCAGAGAGTGATCAGGCCCATCGCCGTAAACAGATTGACCAGCTGATTGATCCATCCGAAAAGGTGGCCTTCATGGGCGGCAACTCCCATGCCGACGGCGCGATCGATCCATGGGCGCTGACTGAAGCTGACACGCTGAAGAACTGTGCCTGTCGCGGCGTCGAGGGTCAAGTCATCGCGCAGGGTCCGATCCTGGGAATCGGATTTTGCGGTCCAGGGACCATCGTGGCGGATCGGCGGCGAGATGAGCGCGGGAAAGGCAAGATCAAGCGGAGCCACCGTGGCGATCATCTTGTCCAGGGCAGCATAAGCGCCCGGCGCAGGCGGCGCGCTCCCCATGCGCATCCTGTGTGAGGCGTGCTCTCCTGAGGCCGCTGCCGCACCGTCGCCATTCATTGCCATGCGTTGCGCGAGCTCCGAGGAGCGGCCGGTGGTCCAGTCCTGGTGGACAATCGCTCTTCCGCTGATCCTGCGCGCCGCCTTCAGATAGCCTCCCCAACTCTTTGCCCATGGAAGCCCGCTTAGCAGAAATACCAAAGCGAAGCAGGAGACCCAGATTCCTGTTACGGCGTGGATGTCTCTCCAGAAGATCCGGCTCCCCTGGCGAAGACGGGGAAAGAGGATACCTCCGAGTCCCTTAGTGGTACGAGGCCACCAGAGATAGAGACCGGTGAGGATCATGATGACTGCCCAGGACGCTGCAGTTTCCACGACGAATGAGCCCCGGTCCCCCATGAGCAGTTCGCCGTGCAGATGAAAGATCCGCGTCATCGGGCGATGATCTTCGTTGACCACTTTGAGAACTTGTAGATTGTAAGGATTTACATAGACGCGGAACTCCTCGGCCTTACGTCCCACGATGATCTGTACCGCGGAGCGAGACGTTCGGGGCAGTTGATAGTAGTGAAGATTCGAGCCCGGCACTGCCGCTATCGCAGCCAGGGCCTGAGCTTCGCCGCCCGCGCGTGACCCCGTGACAGCAAGGTTCTCGTAAGGCCTGTCGAGCCACGCTTCTATCTGCGGACGGAACAGGTAGATGGAACCAGTGGTAGCCAGCCAGAGCACAAACGGGATGCAAAATAAGCCGGCATAGAAATGCCAACGCCAGATGGTTCTGTAGTCCAGCCATCGCCCTGATTCGCTGGTGTTCATGGAAGTCGTAGTAGCCATCGTTTTTAGCTCCGTCATCTTATAAGGGAAAGCCGGAGATGCCATCCATGCCATCTCCGGCTCCTGGATTTTAGAAACTCAACCGGGCGCCAAGCTGAATGCTGCGAGAGTCACCCACAGCGGTGGCTTGCCCGAAGGTAGCGTTTGGTCGGCTGGGATAGGTTCCTGTTCCCCAGGTAGTGTTGGGGATCATGTTGTTGCGATGGTTGAGGCTGTTGAAGGCCTCCGCGATACCCTCCAACCTTATGCGTTCGGTGAGAGCGAAGGTGCGGGTCAGGCGAGCATTGAGCGTGAAGAAGTCGAAGCCCATGCCTGCGTTGCGGCCGATCACAGCACCAGGAAGAGCCTCGGTGCACGGATTGAGGCCGCCGCTCGCGGTCAGGCTATAGCCTGGAGCGCACGGCCGCTGCGAGGTTGCCTGCTTGGTATTGGCCCCGGTAGTGATGTTGAAGGGCAAGCGAGAGTAGTACTGGAGAATACCGCCCAACCGCCAGCCGTGCGTCAAATGATCCGCCCAACCGGACGCCTGATCCGTGGGCGAGTTGACGGTGGCGTTGAAGACCACGCGATTCCTCTGATCGTCGTCGGAGCGGCTGCGGTCCTGGCCGGGGTAGAAGTTGTTGATAGGTGCACTGAAGAAGAACTCACTGATGTCGTCGATGGCCTTCGACCAGGTGTAGGAGATACGCGCCGATCCCCAGGGCACGGGCCGTTGCTGAAACGACACCTCGAGCCCGTCATAGTAGGAATCGAATACGGAGCTGTAGGGTTTGATGTTGCCGCGGGTGGGATCGGGCCGGCTGCCATTGGTGTTGATATTTGTATTGATTGAGCCGATGAGAAACAAGCCGCGCAGATGCTGATAGCTGATGCCCAAAGTGCTTTTTGGGGAAAGCTGCTGCTCCACACCCAGGCTGGCTTGCTGGGAATAGGGTGTGTGAATGTTCCGGTTCATGAGAGAGTAATTCTCCACTGCTCCGGCGGGCGGTTCGGATGCAACGTCGGGGAACGTCGGTGCAAGGGGCTGCCCCGGAGAAAAGGTGTAGCTGAGCAGTGCCGCCTCAGCCGGATCGGTGGTGTTGTGTGCGGACAGCAGCGCGTTGGCCAGCGGCCGCAATGGGATACGGTCGTAAAAAAGTCCATAGCTGCCGCGCACTACAGTTCTGCGGCTGGAGTAGGGCGACCAGGCGAAGCCGACGCGCGGCGAGATATTTTTCGTCGCCGTATGGATGGTGCGCAGGAATTCCAGGTCATAGCGCACCCCCGCATTGAGCGTGAAGGCAGGCGAAAGCTTCCACTCGTCCTGCGCATAGAAGCCGATATTCGGGTTATTTTGCTGCACCGTGGGTATTCCGAAGTTCTGCGTGTAGCCCTGGGTGTTATAGGTTCCGCTTAAGAAATTGGCCAGTGAGGAGAAGCTGTAGGACCCGCGCAGCGACTGAGGGTAAGTGATGGTGTCGTCGTTGAACAGGAAATCGACACCGGTCTTGAAGGTATGTGCGCCTCGCTCCATCACCAGGTTGTCGACCACCTCGTACAGGTAGTTCAGGCGAGCCGTGGGAGACGATGTGGATCGTCCAAATGTGGCCACGCCGGAGATGGCGACGACTGGACCGATCAGGTCATTGGGGGGCGCGCTCAGGCTGTCGTAGATGAATTGACCACGCGTCTCGTTGAAGGTCCGCGGCGATAGGGAAGCGATGTTGCTCGCGGCGATCGTGTTACTGGTGTCGTAGACCGAGGTTCCATTGCTGACAGCATTCAAGCCGCCGACGCCGCGGGCGTTGATGCTGCTGAGTTTGTAGAAGCTGTAGCGGATATTGAACTGATCGCTCTGGCTGAATCGATGATCGCCGCGAACAAAGGCAGTATCGGTGTGGAGGGTTGTCGGGTAAAGCGTCGTAGGGCTTGTCCCCACGGTGAGCAGGGGAGCCTGGTACCCGGTGGCAATCAACTGGGCGTTGATCCGGGCCGCATTTGCAGGAGTGATGGTGACGATACCGTCTGTGTTGAGGCGGCCCTCTTCGAAGTTGCCAAATAGAAAAGTGCGGTCTCGCTGCACCGGTCCGGAGAGGCTTGCACCGTAGAGTCCCTGGGTGAGCGGCAGCTTGGTGCCAGAGAGCGCGTTGTCAGCGTTCAGCCGCTGATTGCGGAGAAAGCCATAGGCCGTGCCATGGAGATTGTTGGTGCCGCTCTTGGTAAGGATATTGAAGTAGCCGCCGAGCGCACGGCCGAATTCCGCCTGACCGCCCGAGGTGACCACCTGGAACTCGCTGACGACGTCCATCCCGAAGACGTTGCCTGCCACGCCGGCAGCGTCGTCGTTGGCCGAGAGCCCATCGACGATGAAGCTGTTAGAGAAGTTTCGTTGGCTATTGACCGAATAGCCCTGACCCACAACTTCAGAAGTCTCCGCCAGCGTTTGCGTGCTGGCTGTGTTGGTCGGCGATACGCCCGGCAGCAGCAGGGAAACGTCGAGGTAGTTGCGTCCCTCGTAGGGCAGATTGGTGATTTCGGACTGATTGACGGTTTCACCGATCTGGCTGCGGTCGGTTTCGATCACCGGCGGCTGCGCTGTGATCTCTACATTAGTGGTGGCCCCAGAAATAGAAAGCTGGAGCGTGAGGTCGAAAGCCGCGCCAACCGTGAGTTGCACCTGCTGGGTGGCTCGGGCAAACCCATTGGCTTGGGCGCTGATACGATACAGCCCCACGGGCAGGTAGGCAAAGCGAAAGCGGCCCTGAGCATCTGTCTCCGCGGTATAACTCTGATTGGTGGCGAGTTCGGTAGCCGATAGGGTGGCATGTGAAATCACGGCATGCCGTGGGTCAAGCACGCGGCCGGTCACCGAGCCGGTAGTCAAACTCTCCTGGGCCACGAGCAACGTAGGCAAAACGAAGAAGAGCGTCCAGGCAAAAACAGTAATCCATCTTGATATGCGGGTCATGTCATCTCCAGTGAAAAAAGCAGTCGGGTCAGGCTGCGAGCAAGCCAATTCGTCGAACGTTCAGGAGAAAGGCTGGAGATGAGCGGGAGGACCGCGTTTCTGATGCGCTCTGGCGCTCCGCCGGAGGAGTGCCTTGTGAGCGGGCTGCAGAGACGATGGAACAGCCGGGCTCCACAAAAGGTGAGAGGCGGCGGTCGGCTGTCCAAAAGTGTCGTTGTGGAACGAAGCTGGAGCTGCGGGCGAGTACGGGCACCGCTCCGAAATCTGGGAGGCCGCCGTCTGCGACGTGGAACGCAAAGACCTTTGCAACTCTTCCGTGCGCATGGAACATTTGTGCTTGCCATGCGCACGGCAGCAGGGGGGTACTAAAACCGCGGATGGAGAGGCAAGAGAAACGAGGCTCTGGCAGAGTGGGGCCAGAAACAGCACAGTAAGGCCAAATGCGACGAAACGGCTGAGCCGGCCGTGTTTGGGCTGTTGTGCGAACGGCAATGATCTACCTCGTTTACTGGATCTCGGTTGAGGATCGCGTGGGGCTGGCCGCTTTGCTGCACACGGCAACCCGCATCTGCCCAACAGGCGGATGAGAGCTGGAATGTCTGAGCGGGCGATCGAGGATGAGCGACGCCGCTGTCAGTCTCGGCCGAGCGTGCGCTGTGCGTCGTGATGTTTGAAGGCATGCGCAAGCTTCGCGTACGAAATCTTGCAAATCCTAAAACATCGATGGCTTTTGAATGCAGAGATCAGGAAAGGAGGGATGTAGGAGGACCACGCTTTTGTCCCGTGCGGTCGAACGAAATGCGGAAACAGGCTTGGGTCTGCGCTGCGATAGCTGGGTGGCTCAACACAGAGGCGTAGAACGTCCGGCCGTCTCGCAAAATAGAGAAGTGCCCTTGCGCGGTGACCGTCGCCCATGGGCAATACGGGCACTTTGCGGTGATCGTAGTGATCTGCTTTTCGGGCTGGGTCATCTCCATTGTCTTGTGCAAAGCGCAATGATGCGCGCCGTCTCTTCGACAACAAGCCGGTATGGCGCCCTCTGCAGCAGAGGAGAAAGCGAACAGCGGCTCGCCCAGCGAGGAAGAAACCATCACGAGCAACAAAATTGCGATAATGCGCCGCATCTGCCGAAAGTTTAACGCAGAAACTGGATCGCCATAGCAAACATTTCCAGCAATGCCAGGAATCCTCCACTGGCTTCCGGGAAAGCAGTCCCCCTGGTGTAATATGACTTCCAGAATCGTGCTACCGCTGTACGGAGACAGATGGCCGTCGAACTGGAGACCCAAACCAAAACCGATGCGACGCGATCAAGTCTGCGCACGCTGTTCGACGATGCACCCGGCAACACGCGCAACAAGGTGATGGGCATCTACAGCTTCCTGCTGGTGTTCAACGCCGCAGCGTGGCTTTGGGCGGTGCTTGCCTTCCGTCATTTCCCGGTGCTGTTGGGGACTGCGTTTCTGGCCTACAGTTTTGGCCTTCGCCATGCGGTGGATGCGGACCATATTGCCGCCATCGATAATGTGACCCGCAAGCTGATGCAGGAAGGAAAGCGGCCGGTCGGTGTCGGCTTCATGTTCTCCCTGGGACATTCCACCATCGTGGTGCTGGGATCCATCGCCATCGCCTGGACAGCGTTGACCTTGCAGCATCGCATGGATGCGGTGCGGGAAATCGGCGGAGTGGTCGGCACCCTGGTGTCCACCTTTTTTCTGTTTGGGATTGCGGCCGTCAATATCGTCGTTCTGCAATCCATCTACCGGACGTTCACCAAAGTTCGCGCGGGCCAGCCGTACGTCGAGGAAGATCTTGATTTGCTGTTGGGCAATCGAGGGCTGTTGGGCCGCCTCTTTCGCCCCATGTTCAACATGATCCGGAGCAGTTGGCACATGTATCCGCTGGGCGTGCTCTTCGGTCTCGGATTCGATACCGCGACCGAGATTGGGGTTTTGGGCATCTCCGCAGGCGAAGCAACCAAGGGGCTTCCGGTCTGGTCGATCCTGATATTTCCGACGCTTTTTGCAGCGGGCATGTTGTTGATCGATACGACCGATAACATCCTGATGCTGGGCGCGTATGGATGGGCCTTTGTGAAGCCGATTCGCAAGCTCTACTACAACATGACGATCACCTGCGTTTCGGTGGTAGTTGCTGTGGCGGTTGGAGGAATCGAGGCGCTGGGGCTCCTGGCCGGGCAGTTCCACTTGAAGGGAACGTTTTGGGCTGCCGTGAGCAAGCTCAATGAGAACTTCGGCACGCTGGGCTATTTGATTGTTGGCGTGTTCGTTGTCAGCTGGATCGTCTCAGTGGCCTTCTACAAGTGGCGCCGGTTTGACGATCCACTACTGCCGAGATAAGCACCGCCCTTAATTTGTCATACCGCCTGCCCCGGCGTGCCGTGGACGGACGGAGGATCTGCGTACGTTGGTGCCGAACCGGAGGCGATCCCCCCACATTTGCTTGTGTCCGAAGGTGAAATGGAGATCCCCCCGCTTCGCTCCCACGGCACGCCGGGCGCTGACGATAGGGCGGTGGCATCTCGGCGGTAGGAGATGGATGGACAGAGCCAGCAACATCGACCAGCTCTGACTCTAATCCGTCCTTCGTTGCGGAACGAGAGGCAGGCTCCTGCGCACTCTTGGGCGCAGCGCTCAGGCCGAAGTCGGCGCAGATTGAAGCTTCTCTGCCGCTGCGAGCAGAACGCAGAGAGCGACGCCTTCCGCGGCGTAACCAACTTCCGCTAGTTCGGGGAAGGTGGGGGCGATGCGGATGATGCTGTCTTCGGGATCCTTTCCCGTATGGATGCGTTGCTCCAGCGGGAGTGAGCACGACGCCTGCTTCCTTGGCCAACGCGACGACGCGCGCGGCGCAGCCTTTTCCCACCTCAAGGGTGATGAAGTAGCCGCCTTTCGGCCGGGTCCAGCTCACGCCAGGGACATTGGCCAGCTGCTGGTCGAAGATCTCCAGCACCTTCTCGAATTTGGGCGCGATCAGGGCTCTGTGCTGCTTCATCAATTGCGCAATGGCCGCCGGGTTCTTGAGAAAGCGAACGTGACGCAACTGGTTGATCTTGTCCGGACCGATGGTGCGCGGGGTAAGCCTCGCCAGCAACCACTTCACGTTCTCTTTTGACGCGGCAAAGAGGGCCAGCCCGGATCCGGCAAGCGTGATCTTCGAGGTCGAAGCAAAGACAAATGCGCGGTTCGGATTCCCATGCCGTGCAGACAGGTCCAGGATGTTGGCGATCTCGATCGCCTCGTCGGTCAGGTGATGCACCGCGTAGGCATTGTCCCAAAACAGCCGGAAGTCCGGCGCCGCCGTCTTCATCGCTGCCAGGCGCTCCACGATCGCATCGGCGTAGACCGTTCCCGTCGGATTGCTGTACTTGGGAACGCACCACATGCCCTTGATGGAGGCGTCCTGGGCGACCAGCCGCTCCACTTCGTCCATGTCCGGACCATCTTCCTTGAGTGCCACCGGGATCATCCGGATGCCGTAATCCTGGCAGATTTTGAAATGCCGGTCGTAGCCGGGAACGGGGCACAGAAAGGAAATCTCCCCCTGCTTCGACCAGGGCGTGACGCTATCGCAGGTTCCTTTAAGGAGCGCGTACACGAGGATGTCGTGCATCAACGCCAGGCTGGAGTTGTTGCTGGCCACGATCTGCTCCGGAGCCGCACCCAACAATCCGGAAAATAGCCTGCGGACTTCCGCCAGACCCTGGAGCCCGCCATAGTTGCGGCAATCCATTCCGTCCTCGGCAAGGTAGTCCTGTGAGCCAGGAAGCGACAACAGCGCATTGCTCAGGTCGAGTTGGGCGTGAGATGGCTTTCCACGCGTCAAGTCGAGCTTGAGGCCCCTGGCTTTGAAGGCGTCGTATCGGGCCTGGAGTTGCTGGCTGGCGGTGGCCATGTTGTCGGGGCTGAGTTGGGTGAGGTTCGTCATTATTCTGCCTTCCACCATTATGAAGGATTTCTCTTTTCGACCGAGAACCCCGATTTTCTGTACGCCGTGCTGGAGACGACCGGGTGTGCGGCTTTCGTCAAGGAAAGCCGCATGAACTTCGCCAACGCCATCACACTCTACAGAAAATCGGGGTGTACCCCCAAAATCACAAGATGGTCGATCTATCTTTCGATCGGTTGTTGTGATTCCACTGCAATGTATTGAAAACGTTGGTTCATCTGTAGACTTGTTGCCGCGAGCCCACAGAACTAAGATTGGTGGTTGGGGTCAACATGAATAACTGGTCTCGTCCGCGGATAGCAAGTGGCGGCGGATGAAGACAAAGCGCATGTACTTTTTGGCCGCAGGCCGAAAGTTCAACCTCGGATGACGTAGAAGATCAGGTGCCGTCCCTCGACGGATCGTGTGGGCCATGAGAGAAGAAATGAAATCCCGAATCAACCTGCACGGATTGCGCGCCTCTGCGAGCAGAGGCGCCAAAAACGTCGCGCAGGCGCTCAGACGCATGATCGCGTTGTCGTTAGTCCTGCTGCTCTTGCCGGTGGAGTTGTTAGCGCAGCAAGCCTATCCGTACAACGCACAATACCCGCAGCCAGGTTATGGACAGCAGGGCTATCCTCCACCGCAACCTTATGGGCAGCCGGGCTACCCCCAGCAGCAGTCCTACGGACAGCAGCCCTACTACCCACAACAGCAACCATACGGACAACAGGCGGCCTATCCCCAGCAGCAGTCCTACGCACCACAACAGGCTGACCCCGGCTACGGCCAAGGCCAGATGGAGCAAGGTTATGGCCAGCCGCAACCCCAAATGCAGCCCCTGAATGCCCAGCAACTGGAGCAGTTGGTGGCGCCGATCGCCCTGTATCCCGACCCGTTGGTGGCTCAGGTGTTGACCGCGTCCACCTACCCGGCCCAGGTGGCGGACGCCGACCGTTGGCGGCAGGCGCAGGGTTACGCGCCCGCAGGAGCAGATTGCAGGCGGAGCCGACGCCCAGAACTGGGACCCGAGCGTGAAGGCGTTGACCGCGTTTCCCCAGGTGCTGGCAGAGATGGACCGGAACATGCGCTGGACCACGGATCTGGGCACCGCCTACTACAACCAACCGCAGGACATCCTGCAAGCGGTGCAAGTGATGCGCCAGCGCGCGCAGGCGGCCGGCAACCTGCAAAATACCCCTCAGGAAACCGTCAGCTACGACCAGGGCAACATCGAAGTGTCGCCGGCGAATCCGCAGGTAGTGTATGTGCCGGCTTATAACCCGTGGGCAGTTTACGGACAGCCCGTCTCACCCTATCCTGGCTTTCCTTACTGGGGGCAATCGGATCATTTGTAGGCGCGGCCTTAGGCGCGGCCTACGGCGCATCGCCGGTGTCGTTTGGATTGGGCATCCTGATGACAGCCTTCAACCGCACTCCCTTTGGCTTTATTGGATGGGGCTTAAGCTGGCTGGCGCAGGCGGTGCTCTTCCATCAATCGAATTACTTTACGCACAGCACCACAGTGGCTGACTGGGGCTTTGCGCACGGCGGGCGCCGCTACTTCTCCCAAGGCGGGACGATGGCCAGAGGCTATGGCGCGGGTGGCTATGGTCAGAATCGCGGCTATGGTCAGAATCGCGGTTACGGTCAGAATCGTGGCTACGGCTCAGCGTATGGCCAGGGATTTGCCCGCCCGCTCCCAAGGATATTCCGGGAACCGGCCGGCCGAAGGCTACAACCGGGGCTACCAGTCGCCCGGAGTTGGCTACGCCCGCCGCCCGGTACAGCAGGCATACAGCCACATGCAGCCGGCGGTCAATATGACGCAGCAGTACGGCCGTCCTGGGTATGGCTCCAGCTTCTATGGCAGCAGGCCGGGTACATCCTATGGTGTTTCGCAGCCAGCCTATCGCGCCCCGGCAGCGTCAAGTTTTCAGCGTAATGATTTCGCGCAGCGGTCTCCCGCTTTTGGGGGGAATAGCTTCGCCGGGTCTTCCTTCAAGGCGCCGCATTCGGGTGGAGGCTTCCATCTCTTTGGCGGCGGCCATTCAGAGAAAAGCTTTGGTGGTGGTGGCAAAAGCTTTGGTGGTGGTGGCAAAAGCTTCGGTGGTGGCGGCAAGAGTTCGGCGGCGGTCACTCGGGCGGCGGCGGCGGTCATCACTTTTTCGGTAAGCATCACTAGAGCATCTTTACTTTGGTCTACACATTTCGAGTCATGCCGGCGCGGCATTTCCACAGGGAATGCCGCGTTTTCGCTGCTTTCGTCGCGCCAGAGCACCTGATCTGCTAACGCATTCCCAACAACAGTTACTCGGGAATGAGCCGCGACCCTCTATCCTGCAGATAGATGGTACAGAGCGCGTTTTTTGGTTTAACTGTCGCGCGCAACGGACTCCAATGGCGCCGGTTGCCGCTCCGTGCCCCGCGAGGACCACGCCGGCATACGCTCTGGCTCCTGTTCTGGTGCCTTCCTTTCCTGACGCAAGCCCAGCAGATCGAGCGCATCGACACTCCCTTGCCCGACGCACCAACGATGGGAGTCCGGCTGCGCAGGGCGCCCCCGGCCAGAACCCTGGTGAATCGTTGGGCACCATCAGCGGGACGGTCGTGGACCAAAATGGAAATTTTGTTTTCTCCGCCCGGGTCAGACTCGAGCGCGAAGGGCACATAGAAGAGCGGGAAGCAGAGTCGGACAAGGATGGGCACTTTACTTTTGCGGGCGTCCCTGCGGGTCCCTTTCGACTCACCATCAGCGCAGTGAGTTTTGCGGACCAGGAGGTGCCGGGAGTTCTTCATCCTGGGGAAGCACTTGGAGGTGCCGCAGATCTCGTTAGCCATTGCTGCCGCCACCACCGAGGTGCGGGTCAGCGTCACGAATTACGAGTTGGCCGAAGAGCAGGTCAAGATCCAAGAGACGCAGCGTGTCTTGGGTGTGATTCCCAATTTCTATGTCACCTATCAGCAAGACACATTGCCTCTGCGGCCAAAGCAGAAGTTCGAACTCGCCTGGAAGACCAATGTGGACCCAGTCACTTTTGCGGCAGTCGGGGGATTTGCCGGAGTGCAGCAGGCGGAGAACACATTCAGCGGCTACGGGCAAGGCGCGCAAGGCTACGCCAAGCGCTACGGCGCCTCCTATGCCGATAGCTTTATCGGGACGATGGTTGGAGGAGCTATCCTGCCCTCGCTGCTCAAACAGGACCCACGCTATTTCTACAAGGGAACTGGCAGCACGCGGTCGCGAATCTTGTATGCGATGGCCAATGCGGTCATCTGCAAGGGTGACAATGGTCACTGGCAACCGGATTATTCCGGTATCCTGGGCAGCCTCGCGGCCGGCGGCATATCGAACCTGTACTATCCAGCCAGCAGCCGCAATGGAGCGTGGCTGACTTTTGAAAATACATTTATCGGCCTGGGCGGCTCGGCTGTCGGCAATCTCTTTCAGGAATTCCTGGTCCGTAAGTTGACTCCGCACACGCGGGGTCCGCAAACCATCAACCCGTAGATCGCTACCGGATTACTCAGAGCTGACACGAAAGCGGTTGAGAAAAAGATCCAGCGTTCCGCCTTGAATGACGATGGAGAACACGACGACGAAATATGTCGTTGCCAGTATCCAGCTCCGTCCCTGTGACTCTGGAACGGAAAGAGCCAGAGCGATGGAGAGTCCGCCGCGCAGGCCGCCCCAACTGAGAGTAAGCAGGGACGTCTTATGTCCAGGTTGAAGCAGACCGACCAAGCCAAGAATGACCGCGACGACGATGGTTCGGACCATGTTGACGGCGACGATTGCCATTGCTCCCGATTCAAGGGTGACGCGCGTAAACGAAATGGCCAGAACCTCCAGGCCGAGGAGGACAAAGAGAAGCGCATTCTGGACTTCATCGATCGCTCCCCAGAAGTGATCGAGGGAATCGTGTGAAATTTCACTGGGGTCGCGGTGAAGGTTGAAGCGGCGCAGGGCAAGCCCCGCGGCAACCGCCTCAAGCGGTGCGGACAGGCGAAATGTTTCCGCCAGTGAGTAACCTCCCAGGGCTAAGGCGAGCGTCAGTAGAATCTCGATTTGGTAGGCATCCACACGGCGCATGAACTGGGAGGCGATCCAGGCAAGCGCCGAACCGAGAAGGAGTCCTCCCCCTGCCTTAAGTATCAGGAAAGCGCCGATGTGATAGATGGATGGCGCAGATCCGCGAGAGGCATCCAGTACAGCGAGAAAAAGAACCGCGCCGACACCGTCGTTAAATAAGGATTCCCCGGCGAGTTGAGCCTGTATGTTTTTCGAAACTCCGACCCGGTGAAGCATCTCCAACACCGCGATCGGGTCGGTTGGAGAGATCAGTGAACCGAAGAAAAGACATTCTATCCAGGGAGCAGAGATCCCCAGCAGGGGCAAAGTGTAATGCATCAAAGCGGCCAGGGCCGCGGTGGAAAGAAGTGTGCCCGGTAGAGAGAGCAGGCTGACCGCCAGCTTTTCACGGGAGAGGTAGACGAGATCGAGGAGAAAGGAGCCGGCAAAGAGCAGCAACGCCAACATACCGTGCAGGATCAGATCCTCAAACTTGATGCGGCCGACGAGACCGAGAACCCAAATATCCAAGCCCGGGATGCGGCGACCGAGGATGTTGAGAATAAGGGATGCGACGACAGTGAGCAGCATCATTCCGATGGTGACCGGCAAACGAAGCACACGTGAACTGATCCAGCCGAAGAGAGCGGCTGTGGTGATGATCAGGCTGAGAAGTGCAAGGGTGGTCATTGTCTTGAGGTAAGTCTATCTGGTGGGTCCTGAGGTTTCTCTGGGGCGGAGTCGACATGCCTGTTCTTTCCTGCGCACTTGCTCTTGTAGTATGTCTACGTCATCGATCGCTGCGATAGCCCGCGACGGTGGGTAACAGCATCGCAGGTATGGGCTTGAATGCCACAGGGATGGCCATCATGAAGAGCAAGCAAGGCCGCGGCGATGACAAGCGGCGTGTCGAAACAGAAGAGAACTGGATCACGGGGTCGCTGAACTTCGTCGTTTTTCTGGCGATTGCGGCAGTTGCCTATACCGACTGGATGGTCGTACCCGATGTTTCGCTGGGCTACCTTTATGTGCTGCCCATTGCGTTAAGCGGACTGATCAACCCGCTACCTCTCACCATTGGCTTAGCCGTGGGTTGCACGGTTCTGCAGGACCTCTTCGCCGGAAGATCAGATACGGTTCAGGTGAGGACTGTTCGTGATGCGATCGCCCTGGCTGGTTTTCTGGTGGTCGCGTTTCTGGTGACGCTGATCGCTAAGCAACGCGCCCGCCTGGTGGCCGAGGTACGGCGACAGCGTGATGAGTACGAGCACGATCTGATCCTGGCTTCTCAGGTACAACGGCGTGTATTGCCGAAACCTATCGTCTGTTCCAGTCTCGAACTCGCAGCGGCCATGCAGCCCGCGCAACTGTTGGGCGGCGACTACTACGATTTCTATAAGATCTCCGAAGAAGTGGTTGACGTGGTGATTGCCGACGTCTCCGGTCACGGCGCTGCGGCCTCTCTTCTCATGCCGTCACTCGCGGTGGCCCTGCGCCTGCGTGCCCGGGAACTAGACGGACCGGCGGCGATTATCAAAGACCTGGATGGAGTCTTCAGGCAGATTACGAACGCGGCCACCTTCGTGACCATGTTCTATGCGCGCTTCGATCAGAGCAAGAAGACGCTGCAGTACGCCAACGGAGGCCACAACCCGCCGCTCCTGGTTCGCCCAAAAACCGGCGAATCGCTGTTGCTCGATGCAGGCGGCCCAATCCTGGGGATTTTGCCGCAAGCACAGTTCTCAAATACTTTGGTAATGCTCGATCAAGGCGACATCCTCACCCTTTTTACCGATGGCGTCACCGAGCAGGAGAATGAGGCCGGCGACGAGTTTTCGGTCAGCCGCTTAGAAGAAATCGTCCGCAGCAAAGAGACAGAACCGGCGTCGGCGCTGGTCGCGCAGATCTCCGAGGCCGTTTCCAGCTTTGCAGGAGAAAGGCCGCAGGCAGACGACCTGACCGTGGTGGTGGTCAAGGTTTTGTAGAAATCCCTGGGTGCCGGCCGGGTCTATCGGGGCGCCGAGCATTATTGCCGGCGCGGCTTCTCTGTTGCCGTACTGCGCGCGGCGCGGAGTGAGCCCATGCATGCGGTACCTGCGAATGAGGTATTAACTGGCAATCAATTCCACAGGGTATTCTACTCAGCAGAAGATTGCGGAGAGAGATAGAATGATTCTGCATGACACGTACAGAAATAATCGCTCAACTTGATGCTGAAATTGACCTCCTCCTGCGCGCCCGGGATATTCTTGCAGCTCCGCTAAGCAACTTCAAGAGTGTTTCGGCACCGAAGGCAAAGACTAAAGTCACCGGGAAGAACCGCAAGCAGCCGGCCAAAGTAGCGGCTCCCGTTACAACTCCCCTGCAAACTCGAGCAGTGGCCGCTCCTCCTCCTCAGCCAGCCCCGGAACCGCAGGTACGCGTTGTTCCTCCCAGGCGGCGGATGGAACGGCGGGCTCTCCAGACTGACAAGACTGGCAAATCGCCTGCCGCACTGAGCGGGTTCGTGCCCACCGGTCCCGTTGCCGTGTCGGCCGACGAGGCACGCAAGGTGCAGGAGCGGAGCGTGCAGACCGCGCCCATGCCGATTCCGGATGAGATCCGTTCGGAGATCGGTTCCGAACGCAGCCTCGGTTCTCTTATCCAGGCGTTCGAGCGCAGAGTCGGTCTGAACGGAATGGAAACTCCGAGATCCTGACCACGCTGCAACGGCGATGACACCGCTCCAGGCGGAGCGGATGCTCGCTCCTTTTGTAAAACTGGAAAGATGAAGAAGACACGCTCGCCGCTATACGTCACGACGCTCATCGCCGGCGCCTTCTTCATGGAGAATCTGGACGGCACCATCATTGCTACCGCGCTGCCGCAGATGGCGCGCAGCTTTCGCGTAAGCGCCGTTCACCTCAACATCGGCATGACGGCCTACCTGCTCACGCTGGCCGTGTTTATCCCCATCAGTGGATGGGTGGCTGACCGCTTTGGCTCCCGTTCCGTCTTTGCGGCCGCCATTGCCATCTTCACCCTCTCTTCCTTGCTCTGCGGTGCATCTCACACGCTCACCCAGTTCACTCTCATGCGCATCGCGCAGGGCATTGGCGGAGCCATGATGGTGCCCGTCGGCCGCCTCATTGTGCTGCGCACTACGCCCAAAGACAAACTGGCGGAGGCCATCACTTACATCACCTGGCCCGGTCTCACCGCCCTGGTTGTGGGCCCTCCCTTGGGCGGGTTTATCACCACCTATGCCAGCTGGCATTGGATCTTTTTCCTGAATCTTCCCCTGGGCATCATTGCGTTGGTTCTGACGCTGCTCTGGGTGGAGAACGTCCGCATGGGCGAGAAGCATGGCTTCGACTGGATGACCTTCGTGCTTGCCGGCTTTGCTTCGGCCGGTGCCGTTTACGCGATGGAGACGCTGGGAGGAGAGGGTGCCGCGTGGCAGCTGTCCGCGCTGGTACTCGTGCTCAGCCTGCTCAGCGGGTTGGCCGCCATCCTTGTGGCGCGGCGCAATCCAGCGACGTCGCTCATTGATCTGGAGTCGATGAAGCTGAAAACTTACTCGCTTTCGGTTTTTGGAGCGAGCGCCTTTCGCATCGCCGTCTCCGTGCTGCCGTTTCTGCTGCCTCTCATGTTCCAAATTGTTTTCGGCTTGAATGCCTTTCAATCGGGGCTTTACCTGCTGGCGCTTTTCGCCGGGGACTTGAGCATGAAGGCATTTGTCATCAAGTTGCTTCGCCGCTTCGGCTTTCGCCGGCTTCTCATCGTGAACGGAATCTTTACCTCGTTATCGATGGCCCTTTGCGCGACGTTTAGCCCGGCTACACCTTCGATTCTGATAGTCTTTATCCTTTTCTTCCACGGCTCACTTCGGTCCTTGGAGTTCACCTGTTTGACCACGCTTGCCTACAGCGAAATTCCCCCCAGCAAGATGAGCCGGGCCAACGGCTTTCTCAGTGCGATTATGCAGCTCAGCATGGGAATGGGCGTCGCCATCGGCGCGATCACCCTCCGCTTGGTGGCTCACGCACATGGGCACACGGCCGCTGCTCCGCAACTGCGCGACTTCCACTTCGCCTTCCTCATCATGGCGGTTGTGTCCCTTGGCCCGGTCCTCGATAGCCTTAGCCTGCCGCTCGACGCGGGGGCTACTACCAGCGGTCATCGCCAGCCGGAGTTGGAAGTCAATCCGGTCTGACACTCGGCTTTCAAGACGAGCGGCTCTAGTACGACTATTCTCCTAGCAGTGCCCAATAGGAACCGGACGGGTGCCCAGGTTCGCCCCCTGCGCGAAGAGATCATGCGCACAAGTGCTGGAGATGGGAGAATTGTTGGATGTTTACTAGCGACGAGCTCAATCGGATCAAGGTATTCAGCTGTCTCGACGAGACGGAACGCAGTCGATACGCGGCGAAGGCTGCCGACGTACGGCTTTGCGTCGGCGACTGGCTGATTCGCGAAGGTGAGCCGCCTTGGTTTTTCGTCCTCTTCGAGGGCCGGCTGCAGATGGCGAAGGACGTTCTCGGGCGCCAGCAAGACTTGTACGAAATTGAATATCAGATTGGCGATTTCTTCGGGGAAACGTCGATGCTGCTTGGCACCCAGTCCCTGATCTCGCTGCGCGCGGTGCTGCCTTGCCGCCTCGCCCGCTTCGATAGGCAACAGTTCCAGGATCTTATCCGCGACTCAAAGGAAGCCGGCGCGATGATCCTGCAGGCCATGAACGAGCGGCTCATGCGAGCGCAGAAATATGCAGCGACGGTTCCGTCTTCCCGAGTGCTCATCCTGGGAACTCAATACGAAAGTGACTGCCAGGATATTCGCGCCTTTCTCTCCGCCAACCGGATTCCCTATGAGTGGGTGGATCGCGAACGCGAGCCGGAGCGCGTTCCCGCAGGCGTGCCCCCCGATTCCGGTTGCCCGGCAGTTGCGATTGATGGACAGCTCTTTCTGCATCCGCCGACCGTGCGGGAGATGGCAGACGCGCTGCAGATACAGACCCAACCGACCCGCGATCGCTATGACGTGGTCATTGCCGGAGCAGGTCCGGCGGGGATGGCCGCCGGTGTCTACGGGGCTTCGGAAGGACTCAACGTTCTGATGGTCGAGCGCTCAGCGGCTGGTGGACAGGCGGGAACCTCGTCGCGCATCGAGAACTATCTTGGGTTTCCTGAGGGTGTTTCGGGTGAAGATCTAACAGGGCGGGCGCTCAAGCAGGCGATCCGCTTTGGTGCGGAGATTGCGATGACCCGCTGCATTGAAAAGCTGACACAGTTGGACAGTGGCTATTCGCTGGAGCTCGACGGCAGTCACCCTGTGACGGCGCGCGCGGTGCTGCTGGCCACCGGTGTGGAGTGGCGCCGGTTGCAGGTAGACGGAGCAGATCGTTTGCTGGGATGCGGCGTGGTCTACGGCGCTTCCCGCGCCGAGGCAGACAACGTGAACGGCAAAAAGGTCTTCATCGTGGGCGGCGGAAACTCCGCCGGACAAGCAGCGATGTTTTTCTCCAGCTATGCCGCGGAAGTGAAGGTGTTGGTGCGCGGCGAAGGGCTTAAGCTGACCATGTCGCAGTACCTGATCGGAGAGATTGCATCGAAGGCAAATATTGAGGTGGTTCCTTTTAGCGAGGTCGTCGCCGTTGAGGGCGACGAGCATCTACAGCGAATCGTGACCCGTGTGCGGCCTCCCACGGGGAAGGAGACGTTTGTCGAGTATGAAGCCGATGCTCTCTTTGTCATGATTGGCGCCGACCCAAACACCGCCTGGATGCCGGCAGAGCTGGAACGGGATGAAGCGGGCTACATTTGCACCGGTCGCGATCTCAAGACGTGGAGCGGCAAGCGCGAGGCATTTCCCTTGGAGACAAACCTGCCCGGTGTTTTCTGCGCCGGCGACGTGCGTCATGGTTCCATCAAGCGCGTATCCAGCGGCGTGGGCGAGGGTAGCATGGCCATTGCGTTTATTCACCAATACCTGGCGCTCGAAAAGAGCGCCAGGGTGGCAACGAATCCCTAAGACGCGGCCCGGTTTCCCTTCAACTTTGTCATCCCGCCTGCCCCGGCGTGCCGTGGGAGCGTACTCCGGATTTCCTACACGCTGCACCAACCACCGGCCACGTATGCGGCTTTCTTTAAGGAAAGCCGCACGAGGTTTACCGACGCCACTAAGGCTGACAGGAAATCCGGAGGTAGCCGAGGGACCTGCTGTGCGCCCTTCCCTCTAGCAACTCCCGACAGCTCCGTCCATCCATCTCCACCCATGCCAAGCTGGGCCGCCGTCCTCACCTTTGTCATCCCGCCTGCCCCGGCGTGCCGTGGGAGCGGAGCCGAGGGACCTGCTGTGCGCCCTTCCCTCTAACAACTCCTTACAGCCCCGTCCGTCCATCTCCACCCATGCCAAGCTGGGCCGCCGTCCTCAGATTTGTCATCCCGTCGGATTTCCTGCTACGCGACACCCACCAACGGCCGTTGCTGAGGGCCACGTAGCAGGAAATCCGGGTACGCTCCGGTCCCACGGCACACCGGGGCAGGCGGGATGACAAATCTAAGGGCGCTGGCCCACCATGGCATTGGGCAAGGGGGATGGACGGAAGCACTGCCACAGCACCAACCTGATTTCGCTTGCCCACGTGCTCTTCCACGCATTCAGCAAGTTGCGCCGTCGCGCTGGGTCACGCAACCGCTAACGCGGTCTGGATGGAAGATGCGTTGCGACAGAAAACAATTCGGCGGTGAACGCTATGAGCGCGGTCCGAAAACTCTCGGGCAGATGAATGCTGGCAGACACGATCTGATACGCCACCTTCGTGACTAGTCGAGTAGACAATGAAACTCCCCCAGTTGTTGCCGAAGGCGCCGTTTCCAGGAAACCTCGACGACGGCCAGACGATTGCGTGTTTAACCGGACGATGGTGGACAGTACAATCCACGGGATGAGGAGTTGTTCCAGTTGCGGAGCCGTATCGGCTGAGGACGCGCGTTTTTGTCCTTCCTGTGGACGCGCCTCCTCAAGCGCCGACATGCCTACGCTGGAGTCGACCAAGGCCTCAATCAGCCCGTCGCAACGGGAGGCGCAGCCTCTACTGAGCGACGCATTTTCGCCGGGAACGGTCCTTTCCGGGCGTTACCGCATTGTTTCTCTCCTGGGACGCGGCGGCATGGGCGAGGTGTATCGCGCCGAAGATCTGAAGCTCGGCAATGCCGTGGCCCTCAAGTTTCTGGCGCCTTCGTTGCAGAACGATTCCGAAGCCCTGGCCCAGTTGCATCTAGAAGTTCTCAACGCCCGCCAGGTCTCGCACCCATGCGTGTGCCGCGTGTACGACATAGGCGAGATGGATGGCCGGAACTTCTTGACCATGGAGTATATCGATGGGGAAGACTTTGCTTCGTTGCTGCGCCGCATCGGCCGGCTGCCGGCCGACAAGGCTCTGGAAGCAACGCACCAGCTTTGCGCCGGGCTGGCGGCGGCGCACGAGGCCGGATTACTCCATCGCGATCTGAAGCCCGGCAATATCATGCTCGACGCGCGCGGAAGGGTGCGTATTACGGACTTCGGCCTCGCGCTCGAGGCTCACGCTTCTCAAGGCCGGAGGGAATTTGCCGGTACACCAGCCTATATGGCTCCGGAGCAAATCACCAAGGGGGAAACGAGTGTATCCAGCGACATCTACTCGCTCGGATTGGTGCTCTACGAACTGTTCACCGGCCGCCTGCCTTTTGAAATGACAGCCCAGGATACCTGGCGGCGGATGCACGTTGAAGTGTCGCCCCGCGCGCCTTCTTCTGTGGTGAAGGAGATCGATCCGTTGGTCGAGAATACGATCCTGCTTTGCTTGCAGAAGGATCCTGCCCTAAGACCGGCGTCGGTGCAGGAGGTGGCCGAGGCATTACCGAAAAGCGACAGGGCAGCTCCGGGTGTGGCGGCCACGACCCCGCGTCGAAGCCCTCAGCCCTCCCCTCGTTACAGTGCCGAACCGACAAACCCCACAACCAGGACGCAAGAGAGCGCTCCGGGTTCGGAAACCCTGGCGCCAGGCCGGCGACGAGCCTTCGCATGGGGAGCAACTGTCGCGGGCCTGATAGCGCTCCTAACGGCTGCGCATTTCTTGTGGATAGAAAAGCGTCCACCGCCCTTTTCTAAACACTTCACCATTGAGAGAGCGACGGATAGCGTCCAGGTGCAGTCCACAGCCATCTCGCCCGACGGCAAGTATCTTGCGACAGTCGTCCGAAATACAAAGGGTGATGAGAGTCTGTGGATACACGACTTTCCCACCCGAAGTGATCGGGCCATCCTGGAGGACCCTCAATTCAAGTACAAGGACTTGATCTTCTCTCCCGATGCTAGCTACATCTATTTCCGCGTCTCCTCGCTCGGCAAGGCGGGATCTGACCAGGACGACGTGTACCGCATGCCGGTGCTCGGGGGCCAGCCGTCGCTGATTGTGCAGGACGTGGACGGCGCCATCAGTTTCATCGACGGAGGCGGGCGCATTTGCGTGTATAGGCAGAATGAAACCGCGGGGGGAAGTTATCAATTCATTAGCGCCAATGCTGACGGCAGCGATGAACGGATACTCACTGACGTGAAGGCCTCTCTGCTCCAAGTGCCTGCTTGTTCACCGGA
The DNA here is from genome assembly GCA_963746595.1 of uncultured Acidobacteriaceae bacterium. Taxonomy (GTDB): domain Bacteria; phylum Acidobacteriota; class Terriglobia; order Terriglobales; family Acidobacteriaceae; genus PALSA-350. The sequence continues at coordinate 219,823 of CAVVBS010000015.1, read as the reverse complement.
CGGTCGACGTTCTGCCTTTTTTCAATATGGTACTTCGAGTCTCGATATGCTCGATTTCGCAACGCGCACCACGCGTGTGTTGTGGACGGGAAAATCAGGACACTACCTTGGCGATCTTCTGTGGGAGAGCGACGGCAAGGGAATTTTTGCAATCGCCGTGAGCGAGTCCAGGTTCCGCGGACAGGTGAGCTACATCTCCTACCCGGGCCAGGAGATGCATGAAATCACGAATGACTTGGACGATTACTCCGGAATAAGTCTGACATCGGATGCAAAAACGCTCGCGACCACGCAGAGAGAAGAAAATACCCGTTTCGCAGAGGTTCCGTTAGGCGACCTTACGAGCATCCGGGAGCATCCATTGCCAGGCATGGCCTGGTTCACTTGGCTGGATAATGACAGAATCGCCGGATCGGGAACGGACAGCGTATTGAAAGTGGCGGACCTGCGCAAAGATGAGGTCAGCACGGTCAATGTGGATAAAAACCACATCTTCTTATACCCATCCCGTTGCGGTGAACAAACGGTGATCGTCAGCGGCAACACGGTGGATGGTAGCGATCCTGGTCTATTCAGAATACGGCTCGACGGGAGCATGGCGCTTCAGTTGACACACAGAGCCAGACAGTTTCTTCCTGCATGTACCTCCGACGGAAAGTGGCTATTCTATGCCGATACCATCGGGACAAATCAGTTCATCGAGCGCTTACCATTTAAGAACGGCGCGCTGGATGAAGCAGGTGCGAAGAAAGCGGCAGACGGCTTTTCATGGTTCGACCTCTCTCCCAACGGCAAGATGTTGGCAGTCGGAGTGGACAGCTCTGCGGGAGACAAGAGTTTGCCCGAGGAGAAGGCACCAGGGCGAGGCGAATTAGCGCTCAGCATCGTTTCGACCGAGACTCTGCAGCCTATCAAAACTTTTCCGCGGTCGCCGGGACGCTTTGGCGTGATCGCATTTGCTGCAGACAACAGGGTTGTCTACTACGAGACGCGCACGGCTGCGGGTTCGACGATCTGGAAACAGCCGCTCGATGGGGCACGGGAAAGATTGATGGACTTCCCCGGCAAGGCCATCCTCTACATGCGCGCTTCGCCCGATGGCAGCAGACTAGGCATGCTTATCGATAACCCTCGATCGTACGCCGTGGTACTTCGTGAGGATAAGTAACCCTTCGGAGGGTGAGCCGGGGAGACGAGGGGACTCCATACCTATCCCCAGAAATTGCTGCAATCGGTATGCTGTCCCTTTGGCCCCTTCCGCCTTTGCGGCTTCCTGTAAAATGAAGGTGCGTATGACCCATTTGCGTCAAAACCTTGAAAGCCTCTCCGCAGCGGAAAAATTCGAGCTGCTGGATGCACTTTGGGAAAGCCTGGAATCGGATCTGCCTGCCCTCAGCGCAGAACAGCTTGGAGAGCTGGATTATCGTTAAGCGCGGTATCGTGAAAATCCTGCCGGCGTCCTGCCGTGGGAGCAAGTCAAGACTGATCTCCTAAAAACGGTGACGCTGCCGGTTGTATGGTTACCCGAGGCGCAAGCCGAGCTGATGGAAGCCCTCGAGCACTATGACGCCATTCGCCCCGAGCTGGGCGAACGGTTCGCCAATGCCGTCGTGGAAACTGCAGAAGCGATTGCTGTCACGCCGCTACGCTTTGCCTGGTAGATAAGGGACGGCGGCGGGCTGGCGTGCGTTGGTTTCCTTATGGTCAATCGAAGAAGCCTAACAATTGCGCGGAACTTCTGGGGTAGGCAATCCGTTATCTGTATGTGCAAGCCGACGTGTGCCGAGGTAGACGATGAAAGTTCTCCTGCAGGATGTTGCGTATGGATTCCGCCAGTTTCGCAAGACACCGGGGTTCACCGTGACCGTGCTGCTTACGCTTGCGCTCGGCATTGGCGCCAACTCGGCCATCTTCACACTGGTCAATGCCATCATGCTTCATAACCTGCCGGTAACCGATCCCAGAACCCTTGTCCGCATCGGCGATAAAGACGACTGCTGCGTCAACGGCGGATGGAACGACGACGGGGACTACTCGCTCTTCTCCACCGATACCTATTTCATGTTAAAGAAGAACCTGCCGGAGTTCGAGGAGCTGGCCGCGATGGAATCGGGCTATGCCTGGCGGCCGATTACGGTCCGTCGCGCCGGCCCCCAGACGGTCGCGAAATCCGTCATGGGCACCTTCGTCTCCGGCAATTACTTCCGCGTCTTTGGTCTTTCGCCGGCGGCGGGCCGGCTGCTTGCGGATGCCGACGATCAGAAGGGCGCGCCCATTACCGCCGTGATGAGCTATGACGCATGGCAGCAGGACTACGCGGGCGATCCACACGTTGTGGGAAGCGCGTTTTACATCAATACGAAGCCGGCCACCATTATCGGCGTTGCGCCCAAGGGATTTTACGGCGACCGCATCGATACCAATCCGCCCAAATACTTCCTTCCCATGAACGCGATGGATCAAGTCATGGGCGCACCGTACTTCACCGATCCCGACGAGCAGTGGGCCTACATCATCGGCCGCGTGAAGCCGGGAACCTCCCTGCCGGCCCTCCAGTCCAAAGCCAGCACACTGCTCAAACAGCAGTTTGCGACGCTAAAGACATTTACTGACCAGCGTGCGCAAAAGGTTCTCCCCCGCACCCATGTGGTGCTCACTCCCGGCGGCGGCGGCATCCAGAACATGCAGGAAGGTTACAAGGACCAACTGAAACTACTGCAATGGATTGCCGCGCTGGTCCTGCTCGTCGCCTGCGCCAATATCGCGAACCTGCTACTGGTGCGCGGCATGGGCCGCCGCGCAGAACTTTCCGTCCGCGCGGCTCTGGGAGCGCAGCGAAGCCGCATTGTGCGCCAGCTACTGACCGAAAGCATTCTTCTGTCGGGTATGGGCTGCCTGCTCGGTCTCGCCGTCTCCTATCTCGGAGCACACGCACTGCTGGCGCTGGCCTTTCCTAATCAGCAGAACATGCCGGTCAGTGCTTCGCCTTCGCCCACGGTCATCGGCTTTGCCGTTGCGCTTTCCCTCGTCACAGGCATCCTCTTTGGACTGGCACCGGCGCTGATGGCCGCGAGCACGCATCCCGCCGAGGCGCTGCGCTCCAATGCGCGTACAACCGCCCACGGCGCATCCTTCCTGCAGCGATCCCTCGTGGTTCTGCAGGCCTCGCTCTCCCTCGTGCTGCTCGTCGCCGCCGGCCTCTTTGTGCAGAGCCTCAACAAAGCGGAAAACGTAGACATGAAGCTGGATGCGACGAACCGCTATATCGCGCACATCAATCCGCAGGCGGCCGGCTACAAGAACACTGAGGTCGAACCCCTCTATCAGACCATCGTAGACCGCTTCCATGCCATTCCCGGTGTTCTCCAAGTAGGCCTCGCCACCTACACGCCCATGGAGCAAAACAACTGGGGAACCGGCGTAAAAGTTCAGGGCGAGCCGGACCTGAACAAAGGCGCGTCCTGGGTGAAGGGCAACTCGGAGTACTTCGACTCAGTCGGCACCCGTGTCGTCATGGGCCGCGGCTTCAGACCGCAGGACACGTTGAACGCCGCGCCCGTCGCGGTGGTGAATCAGGAGTTCGTCAAACAGTTCTTCGGCAAACGCAACCCCATCGGCCATTTCTTTGGCTCTTCCGGCCCCGGACAGGCCGGCCGCGATGGAGCGCATGAGATCGTCGGCGTGGTGGAAGACACCACCTACACCAGCATTTATTGGAAGAACCACGCCATGTATTTTCTGCCGCTCACGCAACGGGCCGGCAGCGGTAGCGATCCCGACTACCAGCTCGACAAAGACCAGTCCATGTACGCCGGCGCACTGGTGATCCAGACCGGCCATCCCGTCGACGGGTTTGAAAAGACCGTCAGTGAGACCCTGGCCGGCATCAACCCCAATCTGACCATCGTGAAATTTCAGACCTTCCGGCAGCAGATTGACGACCGCTTCATACAAGAGCGCCTGATTGCGCGTCTCACTTCTCTCTTCGGCCTGCTGGCCCTGCTGCTCGCCGCCATCGGCCTCTATGGCGTCACAGCGTATACCGTGGTGCGCCGCACGCCGGAGATCGGCATCCGCATGGCGCTGGGAGCGGCGCGCAGCCGCGTCATCGGAATGGTCATGGGCGGCGCCATGCTGCAGGCCGTTGCCGGCCTCGCAATCGGCATCCCGGTGGCCATCTTCTGCGTGCGCTACGTAAAATCGCAGCTCTTTGAAATCACCGGCGTCAATGTGCTGGTCATGGGCATCGCCGTTGGCGTGCTAGTGATTACGGCTGCCGTGGCCGGCATCATCCCGGCGCGGCGCGCGGCCTCCATCGACCCGGCACGGGCCCTGCGCATTGAGTGAGCTGCGCCCTAACGGCTGGTAGCCGGCCCCATAAACAAGCGGCATGAGCTGTCCAGTATTACTTTCGGCTCCCCATCACCACCTGTCATAAGTTACAGTTCTCTATACCCGGCACGTTGCTTTGGCTAGGAAGATTTCGGGCGAAGCGGTTGTGAAGGCGGCGTTCTGACCCTGCAAGTTCGGGCGGTTCTTACTCGGTTGGGCGCTTCGTTTTGCCGGCCACATTTTCACTCAGAACCGCACTCGGCGATATTGTCGTGATAAGCGAGTACGGCACTCCCGGAATCTCGATCGGCCTCGCTGTGCTCCGGCTTCGGAGGCCTTTAGCCTGCGCTTCGCTTTTTCTGGCCTTTTTTTGCGCTCTCGCGGCCGAACGCAACGCAGAATCGCCTCGTGCAGAAGAGCCGCAAGGTGTGCTCCTCCTCTATATGGATGAAATGAGCCATCCTGCTGAGCGGGCGGCGGATGACGGCATACGGTCTGTTTTGGGCAACAGGCGGGACATCCGGATTTACAGCGAGCATCTTGATACGGCCCTCTTCCCGGATCTTAAGTTCCAGGCGGCACAGTCGGCTTGGCTTAAAAACAAGTACCGGGATCGAAGAATCGATCTCGTCATCGCGGTTGGTTTACCATCACAAACCCTTCTTCCGGACGTACCAACCGTTTTTTGCGCAATGGAACGCAATGGTTTCTCTCACGCGACATTACCTCCCAACTCAACAGCCGTCTGGCCATCGCCGGATTTCGAGGGAACCCTGACCGCCGCGGCTCGATTGCAGCCAGGAGCACATCAAGTCGTGGTTCTTAGCGGGACAACTCCCTGGGATCGCCATGTCGAAATGGGCCTCCGAAACACACCGCTGCCCCCTGGCACTCATTGGAACATTAGCTACTGGGACAATATCCCCGTCGAGGAGATGCGTTTACGGCTAACCGCTCTTCCCAGGGATACGATTGTTCTGTATCTCAGCATCGTGCGCGACGGGGCGGGCCACACCCCCATTTCACTGGCGTTGATTCCTTCTTTATCTGCCGCTTCTTCGGCCCCAATCTACGGTTTGTCGGACGGCTTCATCGGCTTCGGAATCGTTGGGGGTTCCGTCGTAAGCTTCGAGACCCAGGGCAAACAGGCCGCAGAATTGGGGCAAAGGATTCTCCGGGGAGAGAAAGCGGCAGACGTTGAGCCTGTCACGGCTGCCTCGTCTTACATATTCGACTGGCGCCAGCTTCGCCGCTTTGGCTTGAGCGAAAGCGCGCTGCCCCCGGGCAGCGTGGTCAGATTCGCAGTCCGCTCCCCCTGGGATCTCTACAAGAAATGGATTATCACCGGCCTGGTCTTCCTCCTACTCCAAACTGCCCTCATAGGCTATCTCCTGGTGCAAAGGAGACGCCGGAGACGCGCGGAAAGCTTGCTCAGCTATGAGCTTCGCTTCGAGTCGCTACTCTCCAGTTTGTCAGCCACCTTCGCGAACGTCTCCGCCGACCGAACCAATGCCGAGATTGAAAAGGCGCTGGAAAAGCTCAGGGGCTTTCTTGACCTGGACCGGGTCAGTCTATTCGAGACCATGGATGCTGATAGTCCATTTGAACTAATCCATTCAGCAAGTGGCGCGGCCATTCCCCCGGGGCCCCAGGCCTTCAGCCGAGACGAGTTTCCCTGGATTGTGGCGAATTTGCTGCAAGGAAAGGATTGCGTCATACGGTCCAGGGAGGACCTGCCCCCCGATGCGCAGAAAGAACAAGCCTTTCTCCTCGAAAAGGACTATCGATTCATCGTATTGGTGCCTCTGCGCGCCGCCCGTGTGACTGTGGGAAGTTTGGCGTTTACCTCTTATCACGAGGGCACGTGGCCCGACGAACTCATCCGGCAATTCCGGGTCGTGGCCGAGGTATTTGCCAACACCTTAGCGCGCAGACGGATCGAGGGCGGACTGCAAGAGAGCCAGCAGCGCTTCCAAACCATGGCAGACACCGCGCCAGTCATGATCTGGATGTCGGGGACCGATAAGCTGCGCACTTTCTTTAACAGACAGTGGTTAGACTACACAGGGCGTACCCTGGATCAGGAACTGGGGAACGGTTGGGCAAAGAATGTGCACCCAGACGACGTAGAGCAATGCCTCGGCACTTACGTTGAAAGTTTCGTAGCCCGCCGGTCCTTCAGCATGGAATTCCGTCTGAGGCGACCCAATGGAGCGTATGGCTGGGTCTTCGACACCGGCGTGCCGAGATATACGCCGGCAGGGGAATTCGCCGGTTTTATCGGATCCTGCATGGACATCACAGACCGGAGATCCGCCGAGCAGAGCCTTCTCGACCTGAGTGGCCGTTTGATCAGCGCACAAGAGGACGAACGCGCCAGGATAGCGAGAGAATTGCACGACGACTTCAGCCAGCGCTTGGCGCTTCTCGCCATGCAACTCGGGCAAGTAAGCGAGAGCATCCCCAACTCGAACAAAGCGGCCGATAAAAAGCTTCACATCATGTGGGAAGGGATCAGCGAACTTTCGGCCGACATTCACAGACTGTCGCACCAGCTGCATTCTTCCAAGCTACATCACGTCGGCCTTATGGCTGCTGCCAGGAGCCTCTGCGATGAAATCGGACAACAGCACCATATTCAGATCGAGTTTGTCCACCGGGACCTGCCGGAAGAGATTCCGCAGGACGTAGAACTGTGTTTTTTTCGCATCGTTCAAGAAGCTCTGAACAACATCGTGAAGCACAGCGGCGCTAAGCAGGCACATGTTCAGTTCGTGGGAACGGCTTCCCACATTCGTTTGAGAATCGTCGACAGCGGCGTGGGTTTTGATCCCAACGCCAATTCAGTGCGAGGAGGTTTAGGACTGGCGAGTATGCGCGAGCGGTTGCGCCTGTTGGGTGGTAGCTTGGCGCTCCATTCCCGTCACATGGAAGGCACTGAAATTCTCGTCGAAGTGCCCCTGGCGCTGGTCAACCGCGCAGGGGCCGCTCCCTTGACAACGATTGATAGAAAGGACCGCCAATGAAAAAAGCACGCATTTTGCTGGCAGACGACCACGTTCTGGTTGCCGAGGGCCTCAGGACCATGCTGGCGCCTTTTTATGATGTAGTCGGCACAGTGAGTGACGGCAGGACTTTACTAGACGCGGCCGAGACCTTGAAGCCCGATTTGATCCTGGTGGACATCGGCATGCCCCAACTCAATGGGATCGACGCGACGAAGATGCTCAAACGGCTTTTACCCAACGTCAAGGTGATCGTCCTCACCCAGAATGAGGATAGCCTCCTTGTTGCCGAAGCCTTCCGCGCAGGCGCAGCCGGTTACCTGCTGAAATATGCCGCTCCCAAGGAATTGCTGCAGGCCATGAACGAAGTCCTCAAAGGAGCATCGTACCTCTCACCTCGAATCACAGGCGGAGCCGTTGCCGCCATGCTTCAAAGCTCTACCGCTAAGCTGGAAGAGACTCGCGAACTCACTCCACGCCAGCGCGAAGTGATCCAGCTCTTCGCCGAAGGCCGATCGATGAAGGAGATTGCGGATATCCTTGCCATCAGCCTCCGAACCGTGGCTGCTCACAAGTACCGCATTATGGACCTGCTAAAAATCAAGACCAACGCGGAGCTATACCGATACGCGGTGAAGCATAACATCATCAGCGTTTAGGCCCTCCTAAAAATACCGCACTCTATTGTTATTTCTACCAATATCCAAAATCCGATTTGCCTTGTATTTTCGATTGAAGGGCGTGGCTTGGATAAAAGGTGATCGTGAACAGGAGCCGGCAAGCAATAAAGAAAGAGAAGTGGCCTACTCGAATACTAGTGGCCGACGATCATTGCGCTGTCCTTGAGTCGCTCGTTCCCATCCTTGAATCGCAATTCACCGTCGTTGGAACCGCCTCGGATGGCAAGGCCGCGGTCGAGGCAGAGGAAAAGCTCCGTCCGGACGTTGTGGTCCTGGACATCTCGATGCCGGTAATGAGCGGCATCGATGCTGCCAGGCAGATGCGGAGAGGAGGTTCGAAAGCTTCCATCGTCTTCCTCACGGTGCATCAGGATACCGATATCCTTGCTGCAGCAAAGCGCGCCGGTGGGCTGGGTTACGTGGTAAAGACTCGTTTGAAATCAGACTTGGTATTGGCCATCAAGGAAGCGCTGCAAGGCCGCGGTTTTGTTTCACCGTTCTCGGAGCGGTGAGCCTTGACACAGCACCATCGTTTCCACGATGGTCCTAACTTTGCGCGGAAGACATTCCCCCACAAATCGAATCCGGCGAATGCGGGCACTGAGACGATCCACCCGGGTACATTTGAGCTTCATCGGCCTGTCCACTCGTCGTATGGGGCAGTTCAATTTTGTCTGTGCGCTGACGAAGCCGGTGAACCAACCTGTGCTCATTTTTCCCGGGAACCTCTAGTAGTTCTACCAATTGTCGCTCTCATCACCCTCTCATAGGATTCCCTCATTGGCAGGTTGCAAACCGATCAGCGCGACATAGCTTAAAGTAGTGAGTCGGGCTCTGTGAAAGCTAACCCCGACAGCGTAGTGGACGCTTAATTTCAACCAAAGGCTCCGGTGGGTAAAGATAGCAACCCACTCATCGCTCGGGACTTTGTGCTCAACCAATTAACCGAAGTAAGGAGAAGAAGATGTATTTCACAGATGACTCGTTGCTACCCGAAAATCAGGCTCCACTGATGATCACCGCCGCGCCCTATGGGCCGATCTGGATGCCGGTGGATTGCACGCCTGAACAGAAACTCCCGGTCACCTGGGACGAACAGGTCCAGGCTGCGGTGGACTGTTACAACGCCGGCGCCACATTGTTGCACATCCATGTGCGCGATCCCAAAACCGGCCACATCTCCAAAGACTTTAATCAGTACAACGACCAGATAGGGCGGCTGCGCAAGGCAGTGCCGAAGATGGTCCTGCAACTCGGCGGGTCGATCTCTTTTGCCCCGGAGCCGGGCGAGGAAGCGAAATTCCAGAACTACGACTCTCGCCATAAGCTGGCCGAAATCAACCCCAAGCCGGACCAGGTCACGGTCAGCTGTGGCACCACCCTCTACGATCTGACGGCCCTCCATCCCGTCGACGACGCCTTTCAGGGTACGCGCTTCACCAACCCCGCGATGCTCCACGCCATGGCCAACCTGGTGGCTGACTCTACGCCGGACTTCTATCTCGAGAACATCAAGCGCCTGGTTCAGAACGGCATCCAGCCATTCTTCGCACTTGCTCACGTCCACGGCCTTGAGCTCGTGGAGCGCTTAATCCGCAAGGGCTACTATATGGGGCCGATGAACGGGTTCTTCAGCATCGGCGGCGGGGGCGTGTGCGGGGCCAATCCGTTCGACCTGATGGAGCTGATCCGCCGCACGCCGCATGGCTCCTTCTTCACCTACCAGACTACGTTTCGTCTGACCCATCCACTCGCGGCTCTCTGCATCGCGCTGGGGCAACACACTCGGGCCGGCATCGAGGACAACCTATGGAACACCACCAAGGGCGTGCGCATGTCGACGATCGAAATGATCGAACGACATGTTCGCATGGCCAAGGAACTAGGAAGGTCGATTGCTACGCCCGAACAGGCGCGCGAGATGCTGAAGATTGGAGTCTCTTACGCATCAACAGCGGAAACCCTGGCCAACCTTGGCCTGCCGCCGAACCGCCGCCCGGGCAACATGGGGTTCATGGTGCATGAAACAGACGGAATGTTTCATCCGGCGGCCCAGGGCGGGTGCGGGCACATCCACGCCGGCGAATGGGAGGAAAAGCTGGACGTTCCGGCCGCAGTTGGGACACACAGCTAAGACGGGTATCCGCAGTGCGAAGCACAATAAGGTCCCTCCCTGCATATAGGGAGGGACCATACCTTCGCATGATGCTGTGCGGTCTCTCGGGTCACTACTTTGATTCTGTAGGCGAATTCAATGGCGGACTTTATCGAAGTAACGGGTCTTGAGCAGATCCGGCCCGGAGCCGGATCACGGTTCATCGTCCTGGACAAGGAAATGGCCATATTCAACGTGGACGGAACAATCTGCGCCATCTCAGATCACTGTCCACACGCCGGCGGCTCTCTAGGATTGGGAAAGCTGGATGGCAAGATCGTAACTTGTCCGGTGCATGGGATGAAATTCGATGTCACCACCGGATGCTTCGCGGGCACTCCGCATTTCGGCGTGGCTTCCTATCCGGTGAAGGTTGCGGACGGAAAAATCATGGTGGCCGTTTCCTGAACTGGTCGCGGCGTCTCTGCCGCCCGCGCCGTGGATCACTCTCGCCTTACTTAACGTAAAGCTCAGCGTTTCAGACCAAAGGAGGAGAAATGGCAACCGAAACTGTAACAACGAAAGCATCATCCACGGGCCAATCGGCAGGACCTTGGGGATCGTCTTTGGACAAGCTTAAGGAATGGGATCCGAAAGGAGCGGCCCTGCTGTTGCGGGTGGGCATGAACCCGTGGACCAGTGGCGTTCTGCCACGCAAAGAGGTGGAACTGATCTCCCTCGCGCTGAACTGTTCCTGCACGAATCTGGATGAAGAAGGCACACGCCGTCAGATCCGCGCTGCGCTCGACGCAGGAGCGACGCGCGACGAGATCCTGCTGGTTGTCAAGTGTGGTGTAGGGCTGGCGGTTCACTCATGCAGCCTGGGCGCCCCGATCCTGCTTGAGGAAATGAAGGCGGCAGGAGTAAAGGCGGCAGGAGGTCCCAAGCCAGAGACTCCAGCGTGCGACGCGATGCGCGCCATCGGCCAATGGAACACGGCGTGGGATCCATTCTTCGAGCTGTCCCCTGCCTGGACTGATGAATTCTTCGCCTTTGGAGCCAGCGTTTACAAGAGCGGTCTTTTCACGCCAAGGTTCATGGAGTTGATCAGCATCGCCTTCGATGCATCCATCACCCACATGTACGCACCCGGCACACGCCGGCATATCCAGGGCGCGCTCAAGGCGGGAGCCACTCCCGAAGAAATCATGGCTGTGCTGCAACTCTGCGTTTCGATGGGCGTCGAAGCTTGCGCCAAGGGTGTGCCGATCCTTGCCGAAGAATTGGAGCTCCGTGGACGGAAAGAGTGATGCCATGGCTGGTTTAAAACTATGTCGGCCAAGTGTGATCAGCCGCGCGGAGATAGGTCACGAATGACTGACGTTGCCGGAAAAACTGTCTATATCACCGGGGCGGGCGGCGGCATGGGCCTGCTCGCGAGCAAGATGCTAGCCGGCCTCGGTGCCCACATCGTGACTCTTGATCGCAGCCCGAGCGACGCCGCGTTGCACGAGATCGAGTTGGCGCGGCGCTCGCCCGAGCAGCGTGTGGCGCGTTACACGGTCGACGTAGCCGATCGCGAAATGGTGCTCGGCACCGTCGGAACCGCAATTGCTGAAGCCGGCGCACCGGACATTCTCATTAACATGGCCGGCATCGGCGGCGCGGCGCACCTCATCGACATGAAGTTCGAAACTTTCGACCGGGTCATTAAGATCAACCTTTACGGCACCCGGAATATTGTCGAGGCGGTGCTGCCCTCCATGCTGGCACGTGGTGACGGCAAGATCGTTCTGGTTGGCTCGATGGGTGGGATCATTCCGGTCTACGGTTACACCGCCTACGGCAGCTCCAAGTTTGCCGTCGTGGGGCTCGCGCAGTGCCTGCGTTACGAGCTGAAACCGCGCGGCATCAGCGTCGCCTGTTTTTGTCCCGGCGAAGTGGAGACTGCGGGTCTCGCCGCGGAACGGAAAACCCTGCACCCGGCCAGCGCCGCGCTAAAGAAGATCGGTGGATCCATGCCGGTCGAGACCGCAGTGCGCGGCCTGGTGAAAGGCATCGAACACGACGAGGCCATGATTATCCCTGGCTGGAAGGTGAAGTTCACCTACTGGGTGCACCGCATCACCCCAGATCAGGTGTGGAACGCCGTTACCGACAGCATCGTCGCGAAGGCGATGCGTGAGAGCACATAGTGAGCAGCAAGGGGGAGTTTCAGCTTGAAACTCGAAAACAGGGTTGCAACTCATCACGGGAGATAAAGGGACGGCAGACCTATTGCAGCAATTCTGGGGGATACGTATCGTGTCCGCGCATCCCCCCATTCATTCGCAAACCCGAAAGGCAATCAATCAATTCAACCCAAGTATCCGACAGGGCTGAAACGATTCGACGATCGAAGTCATCGAAGACGCAGCTTAATTCAGGCGCTGCATCGATCTCGATCACTGCGGTTCGGAGCGAATCCAAGTCTGGCGAAGATTAGTCTCGGCAACACAAATTCGAGAATCGCATCGTAACGACAGGCGATTTTTCCCGCACTACCGCCAGGTGGAAGTAACCGGAAGGTGGCGAGGGTTCGCCAAAGTTCCGAGTAGGCGAAAATCCGCTTGGAATGATTCGGATTGATAGGTTCCGGCTACGCCGTGTCCGCCGAGAGGGCCGATAGCAGGTGTCTCGAGACTGCTACCGGCTGCAAATGGGTCAGCAACGAGTCCGATATACTCTCCCAAACTGGAGGGTGGATGTGAAATTGCTGCTCCTGATGCTCGCGCTGACTGTTACTGGCTTCGCTGAAACCCATCAGTTTGAGCCTACAGACTTCTACAACACCTTCTCCGGCGCGCATAAACCCGCGCTTCGCATCAAGCCAGGCGATCACGTTGTCACCTTCACGATCGACTCGCACGGCGTGGACTCCGCTGGCGTGCAGCGCGGCCAGAGGTCCAATCCGGAGACAGGCCCCTTCTACATCGAAGGCGCCGAGCCGGGCGACACTCTCGTGGTTCATTTGTTGCGTCTGGAGACCAACCGCGCCACGGGCTATTCCGCATCGCTGCTGGCCCCCTACACCGTCGATCCCAGTTTTTTACGCGAGGATGCGCTGAGAGAACCGAAGACGATGACGTGGCAGATCGATAAACAAAAAGGCATCGCCTATCCCGATCCGGCCGAGTTCAAAGGACCCCGCATCGAGTTGCCGCTGCGCCCCATGCTGGGTTGCGTGGGAACCGCCCCGGACAACAAGGCTGCCATTCCCACCACTTTCCCTGACAACTTCGGCGGCAATATGGACTATAACGGCATGGGCGCTGGGGCCACGGTGATGTTGCCCGTGTTCGAGCCGGGCGCGCTGTTCTTTCTGGGCGACGGCCACGCGAGGCAAGGCGATGGCGAAGTCGTTGGGAGTGCCATTGAGACATCGCTCGACGTCGAATTCTCCGTGGACCTCATTAAGGGAAAGAAAATCAACTGGCCTCGCCTCGAAAATCAGGACTACATCATGGTGCTTGGCAGTTCGCGAGCCATCAATGAAGCCCTGCAGCACGCGACCACTGAGCTGATGCGCTGGCTCATAGATAGTTATGGGTTCGACGAACGCAGCGCCAGCCTCTTGCTTGGCCAAGCGATGGAGTACGAAATCTCGAACGTGGTGGACCCGGAGTTCACCATCGTGGCGAAAATGCGCAAGCGATTCCTCGGACAACCACGCTAGGCGATTCGGCCGCTAAAAAATTGCGCTGTAGGTCCGGTTCTGGCCGCATGACGGGCACAGGTGCGACCATTCGAAACCCAGGTGCTTATAAGCGCTGTCGGGATTTATGCATACCAGCGGGTTTCCCAATTCCTGGTTGTATGCGGGCTGTGCTCACTCTCTCACGCGAAATCTACAGACGGATGGGCAACAATTTGTCGAAAGCCCTGGCCGGTTGACAAGAATGCCTCTCGCATCCAGACTCTCGTTATGCGACTGCCCGTCATCTGTCTCGTAGTTGTGAGTGCAACGTTGTGCCCGCCGTCCCGGGCGCAGGTGCCTGTCTTCCAGGTTACTCCCATCCAAAGCTCAATCCGGTTCAATATGACCTCTTCGAGGCCCCTGACGGGCAATTTTGACAAATGGCATTCGACTCTGATCTTCGCGTCACCCGACCCTACGTCGGCCGTATTACAGGTCGAAATCCAGGCAGCAAGCGTGCATTCCGGGAACAACAAGAACGATGACGAATTGAAGAGCAAGGACTTGCTGAACGTCGCGGAGGACCCGGTCATTTCGTTCAAATCCAACAAGGTTGTCCAAACGGGGAAAACTACCTACGATCTTGTCGGCACCTTCAGCATGCGCGGCGTTTCCAAGCCGGCAACACTGAATCTGGTAATCGCCGACCAGGGTGGTGGCTCAGGATACGTCCAGGGAGTCGTACGCTTCGACCTTACGAATTACGGGATGACCAGCAGCAGGAAGATCGACGGGCGCGGCGAGATCGATCTCAACCTCAAAACAAAGCAGGTGAGCGGACCCGAATTGGTTCGCAAAAGGTTTCCGTAACGCCACGTGATAACTCTTCCTACGAGAGCGGGCAGCAGCAGCGCCACAGGACAAAGCCTTAGCAAATCCCCCGTCCTACTGCACCGGGATAATTCGATAAAAGCAGGGAGGAAACGGGGTAGATAGGCACCCTTGATTCGGTCAAGTTACGGAAGACCAGACCTGCAGGCCACCGCTTGACGGGTTCCTGTACATTTCAACTTCAAACACCGTGAGTTCCGCAGGAAAAGAGCCGCCGGTTGCATCCCACGCAACCCGTGTAGGCTTGATGGTATGTGGATCCCTCGCTTACTGCTCGGAGTCAAGTACCTGACGGTGCCGTGCCTGGCCCTTTGCGCCATGAGCCTACACGCGCAGTCCGGCACCTACGCAAGCTCGGCAGAGTACCAGGGAATGCTCGAAGAACTGCATGCACCCGCGCCCTCCCCAATCTTCCTCGCCACTGGAACAAGACCGCTCCCCGAGCAGGACCTGAAAGTAAAGGTGCATGACACCCGCGGCCGCCTGGAGCTCAAAACGCAATCGCTGCAGATCACGATCGACCGCCCAGCCGCCACCCTCACCATGCTCAATCTCGCAAACCCGCGGCAGCGTGGGTCTTCTCCTTTGCAGGGCAAGCCGCGGCCACACCCATGCCGGTCCCCGCTGCCACCGTCCCTCCTACCTTCACCAATCTCACCCGGCAACAAAACACCTGGTCCTTCTCTTACCAATCTCCAGCCGGAGACACGACCGTCACCCTCGGACTGCTGCATGCAGGCATGGCAACACTGTCGATTGCGCGCAGCGTCCTCACCGGCCCCCGCCCCCGCAGCAGGCCCAGCCCCTCTCACCATTCACATTGCCGGAGCCGACCCCTGCTTCGGCCTCGGCGAACGCTTCCACCAGGCGGCCCTTTCCCATACCCACTTCGACGTCCGTCCCGCCGACCGCTCCGGCGAACCCGGCCACAACTGGAGCTACGTAGCCATCCCCCTGGTCTACACCCCCACCGGCCTCGGCCTCTATGCCGACACAGTCTTTGATACAAATTTCAACTTCAACGATGCCGGTTCAGCCTTCGATCTCCGCGTCGCCAACACCCCCGTGACCTTCTACTTGCTCTCTGCCCCCAATCCCAAGGCCATCCTGGAGCAGTACACCGCGCTCACCGGCCGTCCCGAAAACCCGCCCTTATGGACCTTCGGACCCTGGATCACCGCCCTCCAGGGAAGAGATGCGGTACTGGAGGAGGCGCAGAGAATCCGCACCGAAGGCATTCCCGCCAGCGCCCTCTGGGTTTTCGACGAGCTCGATGAGCCCAACAACCTCGGCTGGCCCTTCTGGTTCTCCAGCTACTACGGCGATCCCGCGCGCCTTCAACGACACGCTCCACGACCTGGGCTACAAGGTCCTCGGCTACGTGCATCCTTATCTACGCGAGCGCATGCTCCCCTATCCCACGCCGAGCCCCACCTGGCAAAGAGGGGTAGCCGAGAAACTGCTGGTCACCGGCATCGACGGCCTTCCCCACGGTCCCATGTTTGAGCCCGTGCGCACCGGTAATCTGGACTTCACCAATCCCCGCACCGTCGACTGGTGGCAAGAGATGCTCACCCACGCCGCGCGCGACCAGGCCTGGGACGGCTGGATGGAAGACTTTGGAGAATACGTCGACGACAGCGACCACCTGGCCGCAGGCGACGGAACCCGTCTCTCCGAAGTGTATCCGCTGCTGTATCACAAAATCACCACCCGCATCGTGCAGGCCCTCAACCCCAATATCGTCTCCTTCTCCCGCTCCGGCTTCGTCGGCACGCAGCAATGGAGCCCCATGCTCTGGGGCGGCGACCAGCAGCACGACTGGACCCGCGACCTCGGCCTCCCCTCCGTCGTCACCGCCGGCATCACCGCGGGCATGTCCGGTTACTCCACCTGGGGACCCGACATCATCAGCGACGGTTACGATCGCGAACTATGGATGCGCTGGGCCGAATTCGGAGCGCTCACGCCCGGTCATGCGCGATCACCCCTGGTCCAGGCCCAAGTTCTCGGTAGACCTCTGGCACGACCCCGGAACCATAGCCCTCTTCCGCCGATACGCCATCCTGCACACTTCACTGCTGCCCTACTTCGCTACCTATGCCGCAGAAGCCCACCGCACCGGAGTGCCCATCCTGCGCCACCTGGTGCTCGAGTACCCAGAAGATCCCCGCGCTGCGACAGCCGAGTATCAATACCTGCTGGGCGAGAGCCTGTTGGTAGCCCCAGTCATCGAACAGGGAGCCGTCAAGCCGCAAACTCTATCTACCAAAAGGAGACTGGCTGAACTACTGGACCGGAGACCGCCTCACCGGAGGCACGGACGTCACAGTCGCAGCCCCGCTCGATCAAATTCCCATCCTGGTGCGAGCCGGCTCCATCCTCCCCTTCAAGCCGGAGAAGGAAACCGCGACCCTGAACTGGAGCGATCCGAATCTCTTAGCCGGCCCCCTGGTCTGGAAAGCCTACCCGAGCAAAGCAGGCAGCCCCTCCACCTTCACCCTGCCGGATGGCACCAGCGCAACCCTCCAAACCATCCCCGCCGGATTGCGCATAGTAGGCACCTCGCCTACCGTTCGTTCCTATGAAGTAGTAACTGCTATGGATACCGAACCCGCCGCGGTTCAACTCGACAACCAACCCCTGCCACAGCAAGCCTGGCGCTACGACTCCGCCGCTCACCAGGTGCACGCAACCTTCGCCGCCGCCGGCTTTACCCTGCTCGTTCAGCGAAACCCGTAACCGCGCCTTCGCGTGTTTTCAACTAGGGACAGCCCCCGTCATGCGCGAGGAACATCGACATCAGCGGTCGATGTGGGTTATCCCTGCGGGAATCCGAACATCAACCACGATTGATTGGCTACCCAATGCGGGTACAGCTCGGTCATCTGATCGAACAGCTCCTGGTCGGACATCGCGGTTTTCTGCAGCCGATCGAAGTCCTGCAGGTAACGCTTGGTGTCATGGATCGCCGAGGGCGAGTCGGGCGCGCCAGGCTTCTTGTGACCGGCGACCACCATCGCCGGGTTCAGCGCCGCTAACCGGTCTAGCGCCGCGATCCAATTCTTTCGGCTCTCGGGGGTAGTGTCGCCGACGTACATGCGGCATTGGTTGTACACCACGTCGCCGGCGACGATCAGGCCGATCGATGGAACGTGGAGAGACGTTGTATCGGAACTATCGGTGCGGCCCAGCTCGATGATGCGCAATTCGTGGCCCTCAAGAGTGAACGTGTCGTGGTCATAGGGTTCAGGTGCAACCAACTTGGTGGGCACTTGCCCAGGAAACAACCGGCGCGCTAAACGCTCCACTGGGGGAGTGAAAGACATCTGCATGGCGTTCAGCGTCTTGGGCGTTGCTATCGCCCGAGCGCCCGGGAAACGGTCGAGCAGAATGCCTAGACCATAGAAGTGGTCGAAATGGCCGTGCGTGATATAGATGGTCTCCAAGTTGCGGTTGTGCAGAGCAACCCAATTCGCGAGAGCCTCGGCCTCGGCCACCGTCATCATTGCGTCTACCAGCACCGCGTCGTGCTCGCCGAAGATTAAAGTCGACGTGATCGGGTCAAAGCCGAGCGGTTCGCCAAAGGGCCTTGGCCGCTCGCCGACCATAGCCTTTCCCGGGGCGGTAAAAACGTTCACACTCAGCGTGTTCGACGTAACAGCCGCGCTCACGCGCGTGGTCTCTTTCAGTCCCTTTGTGCCGTCCATTTTTGTGCCCCCTTCGATGTCAGAGCGAGTGACTGTTCAATGCAACACTGGCAGAGGCCTGACGACCGAGTCTATTGGACGAACGTATCAACCCATACCAAAGTATTGGTTGGACGTTCCGGTCAGCCACCGTGCAATCGGAGCTGCTAATGGGGATGTGATACCACCGGAGCTCGGGGGAGTGGCTGGAAGGGCCGGGCATATTGGACTACGAATTTAGAACGGGAACAACCCAGGGCAGTGTTTTATCGCGCGGAAAGTTTCCACCAGGCAAGAAGAGCGGCTGCCGCGGGAACGGCAAAGATCAGCAGAAAAATCGGCGCTTCGTCTTTAACGGAGTAGCCCGCTTTGGCCACTCCAAACCAAAGATTGATGGCGGCGGCGGCAAGCCATAGGGGCAGAAAGTAAAGCGCGGCTCTTGATCCATTTCCCAGCGCGCGCCCAATCAACACAAAGGCGCCGAGCAGGACGAAACCCAGGGCGAGAATTTTAATCGTGTGCAATGGCTTCTCTCCTATGGAAGTTTACTTGGATAGGAATCGCGAGAGGCGTTCTATGCCGGACTCGTTCTTTTTCCACTCCGCCGCGTAGCACCAGCGCAACCAGCCCTCTCCTTCGGGCCCGAAAGCCCTGCCAGGCGCGAGGCCCAGACCCACCTCCTCGATCAATCGCTTCGCCAGGCGCAGCGAATCCTCTTCTCCGGCAACGCGGAGAAAAAGATACATGGCGCCGTCGGCCTGGGGGACCTCCAGGCGGGGAAGCGGGCGCAGCGCGGTGATCAATTTAGTTTTTGTTTGGGCTAACTCGGCACGCATTTTAAGAACATACGGTTCTCCCTGCTCGAGGGCGATGGCGCCCGCTCGCTGGGAAAAATCGGAGACGCAGGAGACGTTGTACTCAAGCAGCGACGCGAGGTCAGGCAAGACCTCAGGCGGCGCGACCATCCAACCCACGCGCCACCCTGTCATGGTCCAGGCTTTGGAGAAGCTGTTGACCACGATTAACCGTTCGCGCTCGTCGGCCATGGTAAGGAACGAGGGAGCCGACCGCATTCCTTCGCTGAAGATCAGGCGCTCATAGACATCGTCGGCGAGAATCCAAATCCCATGGCGGCGGCAATGCTCGAGAATAGCGCGTTGCTCTGCGCGCTCAATCGTCCAGCCCGTTGGATTGTTGGGGGAATTGAGGACCAGCATCCGCGTATCCGGGGTCAGCGCCTGCAGCAGTTTCTCCAACGGCAATGCCCACTTGCCGTCCCGCACTTCAAGCGAGACACAAGTGACCTGGCCACCCATGATCTTCGGTATCTCAACCGCGTTGGGCCAGAGCGGCGTAACCGTGACCACACGATCGCCCGGCGTGAGCAGCAGCTGGCTGGCTACCATCAGCGCTGAGTTACCGGATGCGGTCACCGCGATGCGCTCGGTCGGGATGGCGCGTTGGTGAAGATCCGTCAGATAAGTGGAGAGGGCTTGACGCAGAAACGGCCGGCCGAGATTCTCTGCATAGAAGGTTTCTCCGGTGCGCAGAGACTCGATCGCAGCCTCGCGAATAAAGGAAGGCGTGGGTTGATCGGATTCGCCAAACCAGAATGGCAAAACATCTTCGCGGCCCATGGCTGCATTGGCCACGGCGCGAACCAGTGATGGAGAAAACCTGTCTTGTTCCCTCGTAGTTCGGGACAAAGTAGCTGGATGCACGGAGAACGCCTCTCTCTGCATCTTAATGCGGATAGTCCCAAAGGGGTCGAATCGCCTTGGAACAGGCCTCAAGCAGATCCTCGATGTCCTTGGTGAAGGCATTGGGCTCCTCCCTCTCGACATCGATTGTCCCGATTACAAACTGGTTCCCTAACGTCCTTTGCATGGCGGGAAGAAAGGAGCGCAGAGTAATCTTTTTGGATCGTTGTTGGAGAGCGAGTACCGGAGGAAAATCTGATGCGGAACTTAATGTGTGCTTGCGGCGTATGGAAGCAGTTATGAGAAGAATGCTTGCTTTGCTTCTGGCGGGGATCGCCCTGCCGGGCTGGGCGCAGACGGGCTGGCCGAATTACGGCAACGATGGCGGAGGCACGCGCTACTCCGCTGCGCGGCAAATCGACCGCAGCAACGTCGCGCGCCTGCAACCGGTCTGGACCTACCGCACGGGGGCGCTGGATGAGAAAACGGCGATGATTAAAAAGGAGGCTTTTGAAGCGACTCCCATCCTGGTAGGGAACCGGCTGTTCCTCAGCACCCCCTACAACCACGTCATCGCTCTCAATCCGCAAAATGGCGAGCGGCTTTGGGAGTACGACGCCCATGTAGACCTATCCATATCGTATTCCGAGGTTACCTCCAGAGGAGTCTCGGCCTGGGAAGATCGTCACCGTAAGCAAGGTCAGGCCTGCCGCTTGCGCATCTTCATGGGCACGCTCGATGGCAGGCTCATCGCTCTCGACGGAGAGACGGGGAAACCTTGTCTTGATTTTGGCGACAAGGGCCAAGTGAACCTTACCATGGGCGCAGCGACACCGACGGAGTGGACCGGCGGCTACCAGGTCACCTCCGCTCCAGCGATTGTGAACGGCCTTGTGATCACCGGCTCCTCGATCGCAGACAACTGGAAGGTCGATACGGGACGGGGCATCGTTCGCGGCTTCGACGCGCGAACGGGCAAGCTAAGGTGGACCTGGGATCCCACTCCCTGGGCCGAAAATACCAAGCCTCCAACGGGCGCGGGCAATGCATGGTCGACGCTCTCTGTCGACCCGGCAGAGGACCTGGTGTTCGTTCCCACCGGAAGTGCTGCCCCGGATTACTACGGCGGAATCCGCAAAGGCGACGACAAGTGGGCCGATTCGGTGGTGGCGTTACGTGCGTCCACGGGGAAGTTCGTGTGGGGTTTTCAAGTCGTTCACCATGACCTGTGGGACTATGACGTAGCTTCGCAGCCCACGCTCTTCACCTGGAAGGACGGCACGCCGGCCATCGTCATCAATACAAAAATGGGCCATGTCTTCGTGCTCAACCGGCTCACCGGCGTTCCATTGCTTCCGGTAGAGGAGCGGCCGGTGCCCAAGAGTGATATTCCAGGCGAGGAAAGTTCGCCCACCCAGCCCTTCTCGACCATCTCCCTGGTGCCGGAAAAAATTTCTCCCGAGGATGCATGGGGGCCGACTCCCGAGGATGTGGCATGGTGCAGGGACAAGATCAAAGCCTCGCGCTGGGAGGGGATGTTCACGCCTCCAAGCTTCCAGGGGACGCTCGCATTTCCGGGCAACGTGGGCGGGGTGAACTGGGGCAGTGCGGCCTACGATCCAGCGCGTCATATTATGGTCGCCAACACCAATCGCCTCATTGCCTGGGTGAAGCTGATTCCGCGCGACAAGCTGGACGCTGAGTACCACCAGCACCAAGATAACCGTATCTATGGCGAATTCGGGGATCAGAAAGGCGCTCCTTACGGGCTCTATCGCACCTTCCTCTTCTCTCCGAGCAAAGCGCCTTGCAACGCGCCGCCGTGGGGAACCACCGAAGCAGTGGATCTCTTTACCGGCAAGCAGGTGTGGGATGTTCCGCTGGGAACGATGGTTCCCGGAAAGCAGACCGGCTCCATCAACCTCGGGGGACCGATAATCACCGCCGGCGGCCTGGTTTTCACCTCCGCCGGAATGGATCTTTACCTCCACGCCTTCGATAGCGACAGCGGTAAAGAGCTATGGAAATATCTGCTCCCAGCCGGCGGCCAAGCGACTCCGATGACCTACATCTATAAGGGCAAGCAATACCTCGTGATCGCGGCCGGCGGGCACGGCAAGCTGGGCACCAAACAGGGTGACTATGTGCTCGCCTTCGCGTTGCCGTAGATTCCATCGCGGCGCTTCACGATGATCACCGCAGCAATGCTCAGCACGGCCATGGCCATCAAATAGAAGCTGGGCGCGGTATTGTCGTGGGTCACTTCGGTGAGCCAGGTGAAGATGGCCGGGGAAAAGCCGCCGAAGATGGTAACCCCCAGGTTATAGCTGAGAGAAAGCCCGGTGACGCGAGTGCGTGGTGGAAAAATACTTGACATTACCGCCGGCAAAGCCGAGACATAGGCGACTTGCAGGAGGCAATCCCAGATCAGGGCGGGCAGCAGGGTCGACAGGCTGGGGCGGCGCGTGATCAGAAAAAAAATCGGGTAGAAGGAAAGCAGCATAAGGATGGCTGCGGGAAGCATGATCCGTGTGCAGCCGATTCGGTCCGCGACTTGGGAAGCCATCGGTATCAGCGCAATGGCTACCAGTGCCAGCACGATGCTCACCAGGTATCCCACGGTGGTTGGCATGTGCAGCCGCGTGGTCGCATAAGTGGGAATGTAGAGAGAGAAATACGTGCTGGCAGTGCCAACCGCCACCAGCCCTGCACCCAGCATTAGACCGATCTTCTCGGTGGCGAAGGTCTCGCGGATGGGCGTGCGGGTGTGGGTGGCGTTGAGGAACTCAGGTGTCTCATCCACCTTGCGCCGGATGTACATACCGACCGGCCCGACCAGTAAGCCAAAGAGGAAGGGAACGCGCCAACCCCAGCTATGCAGCTGAGGCCCGCTCAGCGCGCTGCTGAGGCCGAAGCCGAAAAGCGCGGCGAGCAATTTCGCGATGTGCTGACCGGTGAACTGCCAACTGGAGAAGAAAGCTTTGCGGCGGGCGGAATGCTCAACCATGAACGCGGTGGAGCTGCCAAACTCTCCAGCGACGGCGAAGCCTTGCAGCAGGCGGGCGGCAAAAATCCCAATGGGTGCGATCAGCCCGATGGTGGCATAGGAAGGCATGAGGGCCATCACGGCCGTGCCGATGACCATCAGCCGGATGGAGAGAGCGAGCGCGGTTTTGCGGCCAGCGCGGTCAGCATAAGCGCCCAGAAGAACCGCGCCGAGCGGCCGGGCCAGGTAAGACAAGCCAAACGATCCGAAGGCGAGCAGCAGCGAGACCACCGGGTTGGAGTTGGGAAAGAAGACGGCGGCGATGGTGGTCGCGAAGTAGCCGTAAATGAGGATGTCAAACCACTCCAGCGCATTGCCGATGGTAGCGGCCGCGATCTGGAGAGCTCCGCTCGCGGGTTTGGGCGCAGGCGGGATGGAGGGATCGATCGTTGCTGTGCTGGACACGAGGTATCTGGAGGTTACATGAGGTGAATTTCCGCTACAAGGAGTATTCCCTGCGGCTTCCACGTGCAACCGAAGTCGCGCCCGCCGTCGCTTGACCGCATCAATCCTTCCGGTAGGCGACCGGCAGAATCGCGTCCGGGTCTAAATCTGTGCGAAACCGCAACGTTGTAACAAGCTGGAAAAGCGTGGTTCGGTTCGGAGTGGATCCCATTTGGGGTCCATGGTTAGAAAGATCAGGTGCACGTCACGCGCGTCGTAGCAGCGCTCGAGCCATTGCAAAGAATGATCGAACTCACCCAATCCCGCGTGCACAATCGCCATGGCGTAGGGAGGAACATAACGCTCCTTCGCGATAGACAACAGAGTGTTCAAGACACTCTGCGCCTCTTCCAGCCGGCCGGTTCTGGCGAAGACATAACCTCGCAGCGCGATGACCTTTGAGTTGACTCCCAACTTACCCGAGTGATTGAGCGCGGCAAGCGCCAGATCCATCTCGCCTTGTTCTATCAATACTTGCGCCAGATGCAGTTGGCCAATCCAGAAATCCGGGTCGACCACGATGGCCTGACGGGCAAACTGAACGGCTGCGGGATAGTTTCGGGCGGCGAAGGCTATCTGCGAGGAGAGCGATTGGTGCATTACATAAAGCGGGTCGAGTTCGCGCGCGCGGCGGATTGCTGCCTGTGCTTCCTCATGGCGGCACATGTGCGATAAAAGCACACCGAGCATGCGATGACCCAGAGGATAGGACGGGTCCAACGCAATGGCTTTGCGGTAGGCGATTTCAGCGGCGGGCCAATCCCAGTCCAGCCAGAATTTCAGGCTGCCTAAGGAAGTTTGTACCTCGGCGAGATTTGGCTCGGCGCTGATCGCGCGCCCGGTGGCTTCGCTACCTTTGGGCCAGAACACCCGCGGCGGTGCATCGCCATTGACCGGGCCGGAGGTGTAGCAATCGGCAAGTCCCGACCAGGCGAGAGCGTAGTTTGGGTCAAGATCGGTGGCGTGAGTGAAAAATTCGATGGCCTTTTTGGTAGTCGGTGGGCTGAGCTGTTGCCAGAAGTGACGCCCGTGCAGGTAGAGATCATAGGCTTCGGCGTTTTGCGTCTGCCGGCGGCCGAGAGCGCGAAGACGTTCCGGAGACAAAGTGAGGCGTATCTGTTCAGCAATGGCTTTGCTTAGCTCACGCTGCAGCGCGAGCATGCTGTCGGGCTCGCTATCGTAGGACGCGGACCATAGTTGCAGTTGGTCGCGGACACGAATCAGCTTGGAGATGACCCGCAGATGGGCCCCTTCGGCGCGCAGAGAGCTTTCGACCAGGTAGGTGGCGTCCAACTCCTTGCCAATCTCCGGTAGAGACTTGTTGCTTCGCTTGTAGGCCATGACTGAGGTTCGGCCGATGGTGCTCAGGTGCTGCGGATCGATCTGGCCGAGGCAGGCGATGGTCTCTTCGGTGAGGCCGTCTGCCAGGTACTCGCGGTCGGGGCCGGCCCCAATATTCTCAAAAGGCAATACGCCGATTCTCACCGTTTGAGGCGGCGCCATTGGCCTTTGCGAAACGGTTCGCACCTCTGGAATGAAGCGGTACCCTCTGCCGGGAACGGTCGCGATAAAGCGATTCTCGCCGCGGCTTTCGCCCAATATGCGGCGCAAGGTGGAGATGTTCTGGTTGAGGTTGTTTTCTTCAACGATGGTATCGGGCCAGATCGTGCGAAGGAATTCTTCCTTCTCCAGCACCTCTCCGCTTCGCTTGACCAGTAGAAGAAGGGTGTCGAAAACCTTGGGGGTAAGGGCAATCGGATGGCCCCCGCGCGTGAGAAGCAGGTTCCCGGGATTTATGCGATAGTCCCCAAACTCATAGACGGGAAGCCCGGCGTCGTTCATCGCGGTGCTCGCAATCTTCAGAAGTTTTCAGAATCCTTCAGATCCACTTAAAGACTCGTTGTGGGCACGAGAGTGAGTATAAGCCTGGAGGCTGGAGAGAGAGCCGGCCGATGGTAAGAGGAAAGGGGAAAGCAAATGAAATCTGTAGTTTGTGTCGCGTTTTATCGGCTGGTGGCTGCCGGGGCGTGCGCCTTGTTATTGGCCGGAGCCGCGGGGGCGGAGACGGGAAACTGGGGCCCGGAAGGCGGGGGACTGGAAGGGAGTTGGACGGTCAAGGTTACCCAGCAAAATTGCACAACGGGTGATCCGGTGGGCGAGCCATTCCTTTCGCTGCTCACGTTCTCGCGTGGAGGGACGCTGGTAGAGTCCACTTCCAATCCCATGTTCTTTCCTGCCGTTCGAGGAGATGGCCATGGGGTGTGGAGCCCCACGGGCCGGCAAACGTATCGAGCGCTTTCGAGCGCCTTCATTACGCTCAACGGGGTGCTGGCCAAGACGCAAACAATCACGCAGAAGATTGAGATGGGAGCAGACCCCAATACATTTGAGGTTCCTTCCGCCTCGGTGGTATTCGTTCCAGCGGACGGCGGACCAACCGTCACCGGATGTGCGACTGCTACTGGTAAGCGGATCGAATGACTTGGCGATTACCGGTGCGTCCGCGAGCCATTCCTTGGAAACAGGAGGGCTCGCGGCTTCCCGGGGCTTAAGCCTTTGCAGCTGCCGTGGGGGCGCTTACTGCGTTCAACTTTTCAATCGAGGCATGATCCAGTTGCAAGCGGGTCGCCTCGATCAGATCGGTCAGATGCCGGTCATCGGTGGCGCTGGCAATGGGAGCAGTGATGCCGGGTTGCACCATGAGCCACGCCAGCGCAACCCGGGCCGGAGTCGAGTGGTGCGCCTCGGCAACCTCGTCCAAGGCGTGGAGCACGCTCCATCCCCAGTCGTTGAGAAATTTGCTTACGCTTCCGCCGCGCGCTTTTCCTTCGGCATCCTTTCTTACTGCGGTACTTGCCGGTGAGAAAGCCCGCCGCCAGAGAGTAGTAGGGAATCACACCCAGGGTATGCTCCTGAACCACGGGCAGAAGGTTGGTCTCGAAGTCTTCGCGCGAAGCCAGGTTATAGAGGGGCTGGAGCGAGACGTAACTTACCAGACCGTTGTCTTTGCTGACCTGGAGCGCTTCTGCCAGGCGTGGGCCGGTGTAGTTCGAAGCACCGATGTGGCGTACCTTGCCTTGTTGCACCAGCTTGTCGAAGGCAGCCAGGGTTTCTTCGAGGGGCGTCTCCGGGTCGTCCCGGTGGGCCTGGTAGAGATCGATGTAGTCGGTCTGCAGGCGACGCAGCGAGGCCTCGACTGCCTGCTCGATGTAGGCGGCGCTCAGACCTTTTTTGCCTGCGCCCATCTCCAGGCCGAGCTTGGTGGCCAGGATCACATTGCTGCGTTTGTTACCCTTCGCCAGCCACTTGCCGAGAATCGTTTCTGACTCGCCGCCTGTATGGCCCGGCATCCAGCGCGAGTAGACATCAGCGGTATCGATGAAGTTCAGCCCGGCCTCGAGTGCCGCGTCCAATTGCCGGAGGGAATCGGCCTCGGGGAGTGTCCATCCGTAAACGTTGCCGCCCAGGCAAAGCACCGGGACTTCCAAATCAGACTTACCTAGCTTGACTCGCTCCATGCCAATTCTCCTGGGTTTAGTTTGCCATGAGGGGATGCTCACCTCAACTGATGGGTATTTCGTTTGTGAAGCAAATGTGGAGTTCCATCTTCCGTTATAGAGCGACGATTGCTATTGGAGAAGGGCACTGCGGATTTGCAACCACGGTCTATGGTTCTGGATGGGGCACCCGTCCCTGGAAGTGGGCGCAGTCTCCACCTGCAGTATCTGTTCAACTCATAAAATCAAAAAACTCTGCTTTACGTCAGCTTGCGCTTGCTCTGGGGGCTGTGTGCTTTTTTGCCGTGGGTGCGGCTGGATCGCTTGCTGTAGCTGGCCACCCGGAGAGTGGCGGTGGAGTGGCTTCTGGGCCTTGGCGGTGCTGGAGGACGAAGGGTGACCTCGATTCGCTGTTCCGCTTCGTTAGGCCCCCGGCTGTACTCGGGATCAAACATGGCGATGACGGAGGTGGCGCGACTGCTGTAGCGTCGGGCCCATTGGCTGTCGATCAGCGTGCCCTGCACGGTCTGCCAGTGCTCACCGTAGGTTTCCATATACCCGTCGAGCTGGGCGAGTTCGCGGGCATTGCCGTTATCGTTCAGAGCATCGAGAAATTGAACAAACTGCTCCAGATTTGTGCCCATCTGGAAGACCAGTTGGCTCAATGCCATTTGCTGCGAGCCGGTCAGCCGATCGAAACCCCGGCAATAAGCCCTGGCGTTGTAGATGGCTTGCAGGGCAGAGATGCGCAGCAGCTGTGTGGCCTCTTCTTCAGTTAACTGCGATGTGAGTGTGTGGTGAATGATCTTTCTGCGATAAGTTTTCGGCGACCACGCCGCCACATGGTGGTCAAACTGAGCGAGGATTTGCTGCAACCGATCCGGAGCCAGCCCGGCGGCCTGCCAAAGCTCAGCCGATGAAGGCTCAACGAAAGGATGCGGATTGAGAGGATCGCGCTGGGGGTGCGGAGTTGCCGGCACATCCAGACTGAACCCCGCGCCGATGAGCGGCCGGCCGGTGTTGGGGTCGGGATAAGCAGCCAGCACCCAACCTTCGTGGCGATGGTCGCGAAGGGTCTCCATCATGGCCGGCAGGCTGAACTTGATGTCGCTGTCCTTGAACTGGAGTAACACTTGTGCGCCATCCGGCGGCGCGGGAGTCTCCCAGGAGAAGCTTTGCGGAGTGAGCGAGACCGAGGGCGCAGCGGAAAACTGCACCGGAGCGGACAGCTCGCCAACCGCGGGCAGGATTTGCGCAGCCGCGGATGCAGCCATCGCCAGGCTCACGATGGGAAGCAAAAGCCGCTGTGATGGGATCGTCATCTTCCGGGCCGCTCTCAAGTCTTAGTGAGATACACGATGACTGATAATTGGACTATAAACAATAACTGAAAAGTACCAGGTACGGGAAAGATAACAACCCAGGCATGCCTGCAAATCACCACATTAAAGTCGGACTGCTTAAAAAAGAGGAAGTCGAAGAGGCGGACCCGCATCCTCCGGCTGGCGTTTGGGACGTTTCTGGGAGTGCCCAATCCGCTCGAATTCATGGGCGATCGCGATCTCCTGACGCCGCGCTGGCGCTCAAGCCACGTGAAGGTGCTAGCCGCGCGTGATGCCGGCCGTCTGATCGGCTCGAATGTCGTCACGCGCTGGGGATCCTTCGGATTCTTCGGCCCCCTGACGGTGCTGCCGGAGTATTGGGAGCGCGGCGTCGCCCAGCGGCTGCTGGAAGCCACGATGACAATTTTCGAGCGATGGGGCGTGCGGCATACCGGGCTATATACCTTCGCCCAGAGCACCAAGCATGTGGCCCTGTACCAGAAGTTCGGCTACTGGCCCCGCTATCTCACCGCCATCATGACCGGGCCGTCCGAGGCTAAAGGGGCAGAAACGCCGACGTTGTTGTCATCCATGAAGAAGAGCCAGCGGGAGCAAGCCATCCAGGCATGCGGCAAGCTTACCCAAAAAATAGACAAGGGGCTCGATCTCACAGGCGAAATCCGGGCTGTGCTGGCGCAGCGGACCAGCGACGTCGTCTTGCGCTACACGGGCACTGTTCTCGATGGGTTCGCGATCTGTCTGAATGGACCCGGATCGGAAGGCGGCGAGAAGACGTGTTACGTCAAGTTCGGAGCGGCTCGCGGCGGTTCGGGGGCGGGGGAACGTTTCGATCGGCTGCTGGCTGCTTGCGAGGGATTTGCGTCTTCTCGACGCGCGACTGATCGAGGCGGGCGTAAACCTGGCACGCGAAGATGCCTACCGGCGCATGCGCTCCCGCGGATATCGAGTGGCCATGCAAGGCGTCGCCATGCAGCGTCCGCATGCCGACGGATTCAATCGGGCCGATGCCTACGTGATCGACGATTGGCGTTAACAGGCTGCGCACTCTGGTTTCTGAAGGGTACGGGCTTCACGCCGTACGTAAATGGTTACAGCGGGATTCGGCTTTAACCGCTGAGGGACTCCCTTCACTCTCCTTGCCGAATTTTTCGCAGTCCATGAATGGCCCCTTTCCCAGCCCTTCGCTGCGTGCTCCAGGATGGGCTACACTGAGCCCTGTTCCCCATATGCCGCTTTCTCCCGGAGATAAACTCGGCCCTTACGAAATCCTTGCGTTCCTCGGCGCGGGCGGAATGGGAGAGGTGTATCGCGCCCGCGACACGCGTTTGAATCGGGATGTCGCGATCAAATTCTCCGATGCGCAGTTCAGCGAGCGTTTCGAGCGGGAAGCCCAAGCCATTGCCGCGCTGAATCATCCCAACATCTGCCAGATTTACGATATTGGCCCCAATTATCTGGTCATGGAGTTAATTGAGGGAGCGCCGATTGTCTCCTCAGAACAACCACAGGCGCTGCCGCCGGCTGAGGCGCTGCGGCTGGGTACGCAAATCGCTGCCGCGCTCGAAGCGGCGCACGCCAAGGGAATCGTCCATCGCGACCTGAAGCCGGCGAACATCCTGGTGACCCCAAGCGGAGTGGTCAAGCTGCTGGATTTCGGGCTGGCAAAACAGGACCTTGGCAGCGCATCCGGCGACGAAACGAAGACCATGGACGTCACCCAGGCGGGCATCATCCTGGGCACGCCGTCGTACATGTCGCCAGAGCAGGCCGAGGGCAAGCCGGCCGATGCGCGCTCCGACATTTTCTCCTTTGGGACGGTATTTCACGAAATGCTCGCCGGACGCCGCGCATTCGGCGGGGGCTCGGCGGCGGCGATCATCGGCGCCGTCATTTATAAGGAACCGGAGCCACTC
The DNA here is from genome assembly GCA_963746595.1 of uncultured Acidobacteriaceae bacterium. Lineage (GTDB taxonomy): Bacteria > Acidobacteriota > Terriglobia > Terriglobales > Acidobacteriaceae > PALSA-350. The sequence continues at coordinate 189,512 of CAVVBS010000015.1, read as the reverse complement.
ACAGCGCCGCCTGCGGTGCAGGCCATTGTGAGCAAGTGCCTGGCGAAATCTCCTGATGGCCGCTTTCAGTCGGCAACCGATCTCCGCCGGGCGCTCGAAGGCGCATCCATTCGGGACGTGGGCATTCCTCGCGGTAAACGGCGCATGATCGCTGTGACGATCGCCGCCGCGTCTCTTGTTGATTGCATTCGTCGCCGCCGGCATTTATTGGAAGCGGTCCAAGACCGGCGCAATTGATTCCATCGCTGTTCTCCCGCTGGAGAATCGGAGCAACAATGCCGACGCAGACTACATTTCCGATGGAATCACCGAAAGCGTCAATAACAGCCTGGCGCGTTTGCCCAACCTGAGAGTGATTCCTCATAGTGTCGCTTTCCATTACAAGGGCAAGCAGGTGGATGCGCAAAAGGTTGGTGACGAGCTGAAGGTCCAATCGGTACTCACGGGGAGCGTCACCCCGCAAGGCGACGGCGTTACCGTGAACGTCGAACTCGACGACATTCGTGATGGCAAAGAGCTGTGGGGCCAGCAGTACAATCGCAAGCCGGCCGATCTGCTGGCGGTACAGAATGACATCGCCCGGGAGGTTTCTCAACGGTTGGGGGGCCAAGCTTCGGCTGCAACCCAGCAAAAGATGAGCAAGGGTTCAACCGGCAATCCTGAAGCCTATCAGCTCTATCTCAAAGGCAAGTTCTACACCGATAAACTTACCAAGGACGGCTTGGCGAAGGGCATCGACTACTTCAACCAGGCAATCGCCATCGATCCCAACTATGGTTTGGCCTACAACGGCCTGGCTTTCAACTACATCAACCAGGACGGTTGGTACATGGGTGGGGCCGAAGCCGGACCCAAGGCAAAAGAGGCGGCACAGAAGGCATTGGCCATCGACCCGAAGGACGCCGGCGCTCACCTGGCGCTGGCGATCGAATCTCAATGGTACGAGTGGAATTGGGCGGTCGCGGAAAGCGAGTTCAAGCGCGCCATTGAACTGAGTCCCAACGATGCGGAGGCTCACGGGTATTACTCCTGGTTTCTGGCGCCGATGGGTCGAGGCCCGGAGGCGCTGGTGGAAGCCAAACGCGCTCAGCAAATCGCTCCACTCTCCTCCTTAGGAAACTTTTTTGTCGCATCGGTCCTGGTCTTCACGCGACAGTGGGACCCGGCGATTCAGCAACTGCATAGCAACATCGAGCTCGAGCCCAATTTTTGGTTTGATCATTGTTTTCTGGGCCGGGCTTACGAAGCGAAGGGAAAACTGCCGGAAGCGATTGCCGAGTTTCAGAAGCGCGTTGGCATTGGAAAAGGACAATACCGAGATCTGGTCCGGCCTGGGCCACGCCTACGCGTTGTCAGGGAACAAGAGCGAAGCACAAAAGGTCCTGAGCCATTTGAACGAGTTGTCTGCGCACAACTACGTTTCGCCCTACAGCCGGGCGATCATTTATGCGGGCCTGGGAGAAAAAGACCAGGTATTCGCCTGGCTCGATCGGGCCTACAAGGAACGGTCTTACTTCCTGGCCGTTTATCTACCTACGGACTCTCGTCTGGATAGCCTCCACGCCGACCCGCGCTTTGTTGATCTTAAGCGCCGCGTTGGCCTGCCGGAGTGATACGAGATCCGGTCATCCCGTCCAGAGCGCGCTTCCCGTGACAACCCAGCCGGCAGCTGCGAGCAAGCGTCTTCTACCGTGGTTGGTCGCGGTCGCGTTTTTCATGGAGTCGCTCGATACCACGATTCTGAATACCGCGGTGCCCGCCATCTCGGCGGCTCTGCATGTGGCTCCGCTGAGCATGAAGTCGGTGCTGGCCAGCTACACGTTGAGCCTGGCGGTTTTTATCCCCATCAGCGGCTGGATGGCGGACCGGTTCGGAACGCGCCGGGTGTTTGCCTCGGCGATCGGCCTCTTCACGCTGGGGTCATTTCTCTGCGGCATATCGAGCAATATCCATCTGCTGGTCGCCTGCCGCATCCTGCAGGGCTGCGGCGGAGCCATGATGGTGCCGGTAGGCCGGCTCACCCTGGTGCGCACGTTTGCCAAATCCGAATTGATCCGCGCCATGAGCTTCGTCGCCATTCCAGGGTTGGTTGGCCCCATGCTGGGACCCATCGCGGGTGGTCTGATCGTTGGCTACTTCCATTGGCGATTTATCTTCTTCGTGAATATCCCCATCGGCCTCTTGGGTCTGCTGATGGTCTATCTGCATCTGCCGGACTATCGCGAAGAGCGAACCCCTCCGCTCGATATCGTCGGCCTCATCCTCTTCGGTTCCGGCATCGCGCTGCTGTCGTATGTGCTGGAGATATTCGGTGAGCATACGCTGGGCGTCGGCGAAATCCTTGGGACTACTGGCGATTTCGTGCTCTCTGCTCGGGGGATACCTGCTGCATGCAAGAGGGATTGCGTATCCGTTGCTGCAATTGGGTCTGTTTCGCATTCGCACCTTCAGCGCGGCGGTGAGCGGCAGCTTTTTCACCCGCCTGGGCATCGGAGGAGTGCCGTTCCTGTTGCCGTTGCTCTACCAGGTTGGCCTGGGGTTTACCGCCATCCAGTCCGGCCTGCTGATCATGCCCCAGGCGATCGCGGCCATGAGCACGAAGTTTCTCATGGCCAAGGTATCTGGCCCGCGTCGGCTATCGTGGTGTGCTGATCTCGAACACCGTGATCCTCGGCTTGCTTCTGCTGCTGTTCGCGACCATCGGGCTGCACACACCGGTCTGGGTGATCGTGATGCAGGCCTTCTGCTATGGGACCTTTAGCTCGCTGCAATATACCAGCATGAATACGCTCATCTATGCTGACATCAGCGAAGAGCAAACCAGCGGCGCAAGTTCCATCGCCAGCACGGTGCAGCAAATGTCCATTAGCTTTGGCGTTGCGTCGGCAGGGTTGGCCACTGCTTTTTTTGTTCCCCACGTTCATAGCAACCCGGGTGAAATGATTCACGGCATCCACGAGGCACTGGTGGTTCTGGGCGGATTCACGATCTTATCCACGATGCGCTTTCGCCAGGCTGAAGAGCGGGGACGGCAGCAGTGTCAGCCAGCAGAAAGAAGTTCACGCCGGGTGACGCATCAAGCATGAGGTGAAAATCGCATTTCCGTAATGAAGGGAGACAAATGGAAGCGCTACCAAGATTTGATTTGCAGGGCAAGGTTGCCCTGGTTACTGGAGCCGCGCGCGGATTAGGGCCGGGCGATTGCACTGGCGCTTGCCGAGGCCGGGTCGGATGTCGCGCTTGGTTTACGTGAGATCAGCAGCGACAGCGGGGTTACCGCCGAGGTGGCTGCCCGCGGACGGAAGGCTTTGCCGCTGCAGATGGATATGACCAGCCCGGCGCAGATCCGCCAGGCGGTCGATACCACAGTGCAGCACTTCGGCCGCTTGGACATACTCGTCAACAACGCTGGGATCGCGCCCGACAACCTGGCGGAAAACGTAACCGAAGAAGATTTCGACCGGACCGTGGCCATTAATCTGAAGGGCACGTTCCTCGCTTGCCAGGCCGCGGGACGGATCATGATCCAGCAGAAGCGCGGATGCATCATTAACATGAGCTCGCAAGCCGCATTCGCAGCGTTGCCGACGGAAGCCATCTACTGCATGACCAAGGCGGGTATCGTCCATCTAACTAAGTGCCTGGCGGTGGAATGGGGTAAGTACAACATCAACGTGAATGCAGTCGCGCCTACGTTCATCCACACCCCGGGCACGGAAGGCGCTCTTGCTGATCCGGCATTTCGGCAGGATGTGATTGACCGCATCGCCGCCTTCCATCGCATTGGAGAGCCCATCGAAGTGGCCGGTGCAGTGGTCTTTCTCGCTTCGCCGGCCGCGTCGCTCATCACCGGACATACGTTGGTCATCGACGGCGGCTGGACGGCGCGCTAGAAGCACTCGGGGAGGCCGCTATTCCGCTCGCAAAGCACGCATGGGATCAATCGCGGCAGCGCGGCGTGCGGGGAGCAGGCAAGCGGCGATTCCTACAGCCACAAGCACGCCTACCGCGCCGGCAACGATCGCCGGATTGGACGGGCTCACCTCAAACAACAAACTCCCCACTACGCGGGCAAAGCCGGCCGTGATCCCAACTCCGGCAGCCGCACCTACCAACACTGGCGTCATTCCATCGCGCAGTACAAGCGCATAAATGTTCGCAGTTTGCGCGCCAAGAGCCAGTCGCACGCCGATCTCCTGCTGGCGCTGGACGACGGAGTAAGTGACGACGCCGTAGACGCCTAATCCCGCGAGCAGCAGGGCGCTAACGGCGAACAGGAGCAGGAGGTCCATCTCGAAACGGCGGTTTGCCACCGAGTCCGCAACTACGCCATCGAGAGTGCGCACCACGGGTACAGACACCGAGGCATCCACGCCCCACACAGCCTTGCGCACCGCATCCGCCATGGAAGCTGGATCCTGGCTGGTGCGCACCAGCAGACCGCCTGTGTTGTCGCTGCGAATCCAGTAGGGCACATAGACCATCATCGGATCGGCTTGCGCCAGCGTAATCGTCCGCGCGTCTTTGACCATTCCGATCACCGTAAAAGGATCCTCCGTCATATTCCCGCGAATGAATTGCCGGCCTATGGGATTTTGACCCGGCCAAAGCGTGTGGGCCGTTAGTTCAGAGACGAGCACATATCGCTTGCCTTGGTCGCTCTTGTTCAGGAATCGCCCGGCGACGAGCGGCAGGTGAACGGTTTGAAAATAACCTGGGCTGACCCAGCGGAAGTGTTCCGAAGGGAGCTGCATGTAAGGCCGCGCTTCGCCTGCAACGCGGATCATCTCGAGCCAAAAGTCTCCTCCCAGCGGTGGCACGCTGACGATAGCCAGCGGACTCGACACCTGGAAGCTGGCGGACGCGGTCGATCGCAGCTTCATAGAACGCAGCGCGCGTTTGCAGATCAGAATAGGATTTGCTAGGCAGATCTACCTTGGCGCTCAGGACGCGATCGGCGTCAAAGCCGCGATGGGTGCGCATCAGGCGGACCAGGCTCACCGTCAGCAGTCCGGTCATAAGCACGAGTGTCACGCTGACGGCCACTTCCACAGCCACTAGCGCTCGGCGCAGGCGCTTGCTGCTGCGCGATTCGCTCGCCTGGCGCGACTCGCCACGCAGCGCCTCCACCGGCTGCGTTCTCGATCCGATCCACGCCGGAGCCGCGCCTGCCAGCAGAGTGGCCCCAACTGCCAGATAAGGGCACACCCAGCGCCCGCCCAATCCAGATGGAGCGTTCCACGGAAGTCCAGTGCGGGAGGCAGGAAATTCTGCATCGCCGGCACCAAAGCCGCCGCCAACAACAAGCCCAGCGCTGCGCCCAACGACGCCAGTAGCACAGGTTCGCGAATCGTCATGCGCAGTAGCTCGGCCTGCCTTGCGCCCAGAGCCACGGCTATCGCCATCTGTTGCCTTTGGCCCACTGCGCGCGACAAAAGCAGATTCGCGATATTGATGCACCCGACCAGCAATAGTCCAGCCACCGCGGCCAGCAGGATGAGCAACGGGGTTCGATTGTCGCCCACCAGCGCTTCCTGAAAGGGCGTCAGCAACGCGGATAGAGTGCCCTTTTCGTTCGCAGGCAGCGAAGCGGAGATGGAGTGCTGCAACGCATTGATCTCGGCGTTGGCCTGCGCGACCGTCACGCCGGGTTTGAGCCGGCCGAGCGCGAAGTAATTGAAGTCGCGCATCGGTGCCGCCAGCCGGTCCTGGGGGAACACCTGAGGCAGAAGAGCTTCCACCGGCTTTGCGCGATCTGTGTTGTTCGCAAGATCCTGCATGACGGGCAGATGAAACGACGCCGGCATCACGCCAATGACGGTATATGGGTATCCGCTCAACGTGATAGTTTTTCCCAGAATCGCCGGGTCGCTCTGAAACTGTGTCCGCCACAGATCGTTCATCAGCACCACAACGCCATCGCGTCCCTCCTGGGCCTCCTGCGCGGTGAACGGCCGGCCTATCTGCGGCGTAGCGCTCAGCACGGAAAAGATGCCGGGGGTTGCGCGGACGACCTTCACCTGGATCGGATGCTCGTCCGTTCCCATAGGCACGGAGTTCTGCTCGATCGCCGTCAATGCCTCGAAGCTATGGCTGTTTCGCTCCCAATTGACGAAGTGGTTGGCCGTCACCGGCAGCTTTGGATAGATGTCGCGGAACTCGGCCACCTGCTCTTCCAGCACGACTAGCCGATCAGCATGCTTAAACGGCAGCGGCCTGAGCATCACGTCATAAACGAGCGTGAAAATCGCCGTGGTCGCCCCGATCCCAAGCGCCAAGGTCAATAGGGCGGTGACAGTAAAGCCGGGCGCCTTGCTCAACTGGCGCAGTGCATGCCGTATATCCTGGAACAATTCCTGCATACAGTCCTCGATCACAGCCAAAGTTCATTTGATTAGAAGCACGTTCCAGGCCAAACCATGTGCTGCGCAATCAACGCGTTGCCCTGACTTTACATTGCAGTACGCAGCGGATTTCGGGCAGGTTCTGCCCGAAATCAAGAACTGCTGTCCGTAATCGGACAACGAGCCACAGATGTTCATTCAGCACAAGAATTGAAGCGCCAGACGATTACCTGCGGGGTAATTGCTGCGCATCACAATCCATTCGATATTGAAAAGGTAGATGTTCAAGATCACCTGTCCTCTGCAAACCACACGGGAGAATCACATGCCGAGCTATCAAATTCACACGATCGCATCTGCACCAGAGAAGTCCAGAGCCGGTGCTCGAACAGCTGCAAGCAGGCGTTCGGCTTTATTCCCAACCTCGCTGCCGCGATTTCAAATTCGCCCAAGCTGCTGACCGCATTCGCTGCCGTCTTTCAGCAGGTACACAGCAGCAGCCTTAACGAGCAGGAGATTCAGATCGTTCTGCTGACAGACGCAGTCGCGAACTCCTCCGCGTATGCGGTGGCATTCCACACCGCGCTTGCTCTCAAACAGGGAGTGAGTTCTGAAGAGACCGACGCGATCCGTGCGCGGCTTCTGCCCAGGGAGCAGCGATTTGCCGCGCTTTCCACCCTGGCGAAGACGCTTATCGAGAAGCGGGGGCACCTGAGCGAACAGGAACTCGATGCATTCCTCGCCGCCGGCTTCACCAAGGAACAGATCCTGGAGGTGATCACCATAGTCGCCGCCTCTACGATCACCAACTATGCTGGAACCATCGCCAATCCTCCGCTGGAAGATCAATTCCAGCATTCGCCTGGCGAGGATAACAAACCGAGTTTCCGAGAGGGAGATCGAAATGGCAACGCAATCTGCTTCCGCAGTTCCTCAGCTCGGAGAGTTGTTGCGCTACTGGAGACAGGAGCGCGGCAAAAGCCAGCTCGACCTCTCGCTCGACACAGGCATCTCGCAGCGTCATCTGAGCTTTGTGGAGAGCGGGCGGAGCGCACCCAGCCGGGATCTTCTTTCCATTGTGTCCGACGCTTGAACATTCCGCTGCGGGAGCGGAATGTTCTGCTGCTTGCGTCAGGCTACGCTCCGCTCTACAGCGAGCAGAGCATGGATGCCGAGCAAATGGCGATCGTGACCCGGGCGATCGACCGGATGCTGCAGCAGCATGAGCCGCATCCCGCGCTGGTGCTGGACCGCTACTGGAATGTGATTCGGACCAATCAGGCTGCGCCGCGATTCTTTGGCTCATTTGTCGATCTGGAGGCGAGACCAAAGCCGCGCAACCTTCTCGACCTGATGTTTGATCCGGCGGGGATGCGGCCTTTTGTTGAGGAGTGGGAGAAGGTCGCAGCCGGCCTGCTGCAAAGAGTTCGGCGGGAAGCGGTTGGGCAGGTGGTGGATGCGAGACTTGCAGAGTTGCTGGAGCGGCTGCGTAAGTATCCAGGCGTTGCCGGATTGAAGCCGCCGCTGGCGCCTCAGAGCCCTGTGCTGCCCATTACCTTTCGGCGAGGCGATGAGCGCTTCTCTTACTTCTCGCTGATCACAACGGTCGGCACGCCACAGTGCATCACTGCGCAAGAACTGCGTGTGGAGTGCATGTTCCCGGGCTAAGCCTATTGAAGCTACCCGATCGCCAAGGCACGGAGGGCCGAAGCCGCTAAACGGGAGCCCAGCCGAGTCTGCGTGAAAACTCACTCAAGCACACAAGGCCCCAACCCCTGGACGGGTGCCCCATGTTCGCCTCACCTGCCCCGGCGTGCCGTGGGGCGTACATGGACCGGATATGATTTTTTCGAATGCCTTCACTCCATCTGCGACCATGTAGCGGTGGGATGAGAACTTTGGAAGGCTTCGCCATCTTTCTCAGCCCATGTACGCCCCACGGCACGCCGGGGCAGGTGAGGCGAACATGGGGCACCCGTCCAGGGGTTGGGGCCTTGTGTGAGAATGGGTGACGGAATGACGCTGAGCGTTCAGGAGCAGTTCGGGCAGATTGATATCTACGTATTCGATCAGATTCTGCGCGGGAACATCGCGGCAGGAATGCGGGTGCTCGATGCGGGATGTGGGTATGGGCGCAATCTGGTGCATCTGCTGCGCGAGGGGTGCGAGATATTCGCACTCGACGGGGATAGCGACGCGAGTTGAGCATGTTCGGCAGTTGTCAGCCTCGCTTGCCACTGGATTACCGGCGGAAAATTTCCAGGTAGGGACGATCGAGCGGATGCCGTTTCCAGATGGATTCGCCGATGTCGTGATCTGCAGTTCGGTGCTTCACTTTGCCCGCGATGACCGTCACTTCGAGGCGATGCTGCGGGAACTTTGGCGAGTGCTAAGGCCCGGCGGGATGTTGTTCTGCCGCTTGGGTTCCAGAATCGGCATGGACTTCGAAGCAGGTGCGGGGCAATATCTTTGTGGTTGGGGACGGCTCAGAGTGGTTTCTGGTGGATGAGGAGATGCTCCTGGAGTTGACCGAGAAGATGAACGCGGTGCTCGTCGATCCACTGAAGACCACCATCGTGCAGGATTATCGCTGCATGACGACTTGGGTCGTAAGAAAGCGAAGGATCTAAGCTCAATCCGCCCTCGGCGCGACCGGGTGATAATCATGGGCCAGGGCGGCGGCAGCTTCGGTGTGCTGCTGGGCTCCGGCGTGATCGCCCTGCTGCTCCAATAAGCGACTCAGTTGCGCATGGACCTGGAAGGCCGGCGCCTCGGCTGATTGATTGGGCGATGCCAGGTAAAGGCTGAGTAGTTGGGTGGCGAGTTGCGGCTCCTGGTGGTTGCGGCTAAGAATGACAGCTCCATCCACCAATGCGGGCCCGTGGGGCTTGGCTGCCTTTGCATCGGCATCGATGCCTGCGTGCAATGCCTCCAGCATCTGGTCCGATTGTTTGCGGCGCGCGTAATAAGAAGCCAGCGCCATCCATGCATCAGGACTCTGATGCGAGGTCTCCACCGCCGCCTTGAACTCAGCCTCTGCCACGCGATAGTTCTTATCTTTCTCAGCCAGGAGGCCTTCCAGCTGGTGCCCCTGCGCCGGTTCAAGCGGTTCGAGCGCCTGAACCACTCCTTGCGCCTTGTTCTTGCCCCCGCCCACGATCCCCGGGGCAGCGGTATAGAACTCTCCCAGGTCGGAGAGCGCGTCTACATTTTTGCTGTCGAGCTGGACCGCACGCTCAAATTCACTGTGTACCTTCTTGGCCAGGCCGTAGGCCTTGATGGAATGGATGGCATTGGCTTTTTCGCCGTAGGCCCGGCCCAGCCAGAGGTGATACCCACTATCGATCGGCGCAAGCTGGACCGCCGTCTCGCATTGGTGGATGGCATCATCCCATCGCTTCTCCTGGTAGTAGACGCGGCACAGCAAATTGTGTGCTTCCGCGTCTCCCGGTTTTGCCGAAAGGGACAAGTTCAGGCGCGAAATTGCATCGTCCGCCCTGCCTGCGGCCAGATCGGCGGTTACCGGATCCAGCGCATTGTTGGGAATCGAAGCAGCTTGAGCTGGCCCTGGATGCAACATGCACAGCAGACCGAGGAGCAGAGCGAGAGCGATAAAGAAAAAAGTTTGCGCACCATGCTAAAGCCGGAACCGCCGCCACGCTAGGCTGAGCCGGCCGCCGTTATCACTCGTAATTTCTGATGTTCGCGAAGGGGCGAACGATTCGGCCAAGTGAAGGTAAATCTCATCAGCAAAACGCGGCGGCGTTCTCCATCGCCCACTGATTCAGAGGGATAGGTTTTCGTCCCAGGATCCGTTGACGTTATCAGTCACGCCTGCCAGGCGGCCTTCGCGAATCGCACGCCACAGCGAAACGTGGGCCTCAGTTTCCGCTACCGACCCGCTGATCGCCGAGTATCGCTGACGTGCTTCCTGGTCGGAGATGGGTTGAAACGTAAGCCTCTTGCCAATCGCTGATGCGATCGTGGCCGTCGCTTCGGCGAAGGTTAGGCGCTTCCGGTCCGGTGATGGGTAAGGACTTCTCCATCGTACTCGCGCGTGGTCAAAGCCGCTGTGGCTACGGCCGCGATATCTTCGGAGTGGATAAAGGCTCGCCTACCCTCACCCGGTGGATGCACGAACAATCCTTTCGGTCTTGATCGACCTGGCCCACGCCAGCAGGTTCGACATGAAACCTGTTGGCTGCACGAAGGTGAACGGTATCCCGCTGGCACGGATGGCAGCCTCGCCCAGCTCATGCCAGGCGCCGATAGCGAGACCATGCTGCACATCCATCGACGATAGTTTTACCAGGTGGCGCACGCCTGCGGCCTTGGCCGCTTTGCGGCCAACTCGTCGTGAATGGGAATTTGCGGACCGGAGTTGACGAGGAATAGCTCGTCGACTCCAGTCAAGGGCCGGCTGCAAGCTTGCGGGTTGGCCAGATCGCCGACGAAGATTTCGACACGATGACCGAAGAGCGCTTGCGCCTTCTGCGCGCTGCGCACGAAAACACGCGGCCGGTTGCCGCGCTGGAGCAGATGGTTGACGACCTTGGACCCTACATCTCCCGTCGCTCCTGTGATGAGATATGTCATAAAGCTCCTTAGCAGCGACGGAATATGTTCTGTCGCTCATAAACTGTATTAAGGCTAAGGAGTGACTTGATGATCTGTAAACTCGCCTTCGAGGGCTATCTTATCTTTCTGAAAAATAAGCAAGATGTAAATAAAAAGTAAACGAATGCTCACATTTGCTCTACACTCGTCCTCATGCCATCGAAAAGCGCAAAGCCGTCCATGCGGCGGCAGCCCGCAGCAGCGCCGGGCACGCCAGACCGTCGAGGCGATCCTGGATGCTGTGGTGAGAATCTTGAAGCGCGAGGGCTTTCAAGCGATCACCACCAACCGGATCGCTGAGGTTGCCGGCGTCAGTATCGGCTCGCTCTATCAGTACTTCCCGGATAGGCCCGCGATCTTTGAAGCCTTGCACCAACGCCATATCGAGGAGATCGACCGCCTCTTCGCAAACAAGTTCATGGAGCATGCCGGATCGCCACTCGACGAACTCATTCGCGCCATGGTGGACGCCATGATCGAGGCGCACACCAACGATTCGGAACTCTACGAATTGCTGTTGACCGAGGTTCCTCACCGGAAGGGCGGGAGCAAGGATTTCTCCGTGCGTCTTCACGGAGCCTTTCTGCTGGCGATTTCATCGGCGAGCGCCGGAACTTCGCAAGCGCGGCGATCTCGACAAGGTAGTGTTTGTCGTGACCCACATGGTGGAGGCGCTCTGCCATGGAGCGGTGCTGCGGCGGCCTCGCGGGTTGTCACTCGGGGACGCGAAGGCGGAGATAACAAAAGCGGTGCTGGCCTACCTGCGCGCTTGAATTACCAAGGATTCGATAGGGAACTGGCTGTCCTTGACAGAATCGCAAATTGCGATATTATTATCCCGGATCGCAATAACCATGAAACTGGGCGAGAAATTACGGTACCTGCGGGAAGTGGAAGGCAGCCTGCGCGGCAAGGGTCGAGCGATGACCCAGCAAGAGCTGGTGCGCGCCATCAAGGCCGAGCTGAAGACTTCCATGAGCCAGTCGTACCTGTCGCAGATCGAAAGCGGGGCACGGCCGCACCTGACCAACACCACGCGGCAGCTGCTGGCCAAATTCTTCAAGGTCCACCCGGGCTACCTGGTCGACGATCCGGAGGGCTACCACGCTGAACTGATGAGCGAGGCGCGGGTATTGGACGACAAGCTCGACCTCTGGCTGGTGAATGGGGCCGAGCGGTTCCCGCGCGATCCCGAGTTAAGGAAAGCGTTGCTGGCCTTGGCCAAGCATCCGGACTCGAGGCAATGCCTGCTGTTGATGGAGTCATTGATCGAGACGCCGGGGCTGGTTGATCGATTGGTTGAAGTATTGCGGCCCGCCGCGAGGAGCAATAAGCACTTTAAAGTGCGTCCTATGGAGGCAGTCCTTCAAGTAAAGGATCCAGGCGCCAGGGAAGACCAGGCGCGGCGGAAAGGAGAAAAGCCGATGAACTGGGAGATGTTTTACCTGATCTGTTTTGGTGTTGGCTTGGCATTGACCGCGGTTTCGTTGGTGGGAGGTTTCCACCATCATCGTGCACTTTGGGCTGCATCGCGGGGTTCATATTGGCCACGCCCACGGAGACGGGCAACCGCGGAGTTTCCCCGGTGAATGGTTTTACCCTCACCGCCTTTCTTTGCTGGTTTGGCGGGGCTGGTTATCTGCTGGAGCGCTATGGCGGCTTTGTGACGCCGGCCATTCTGGCTCCTGGCGACGCTTAGCGGGTTGGCTGGCGCGATGTTGATTTTCTGGTTCCTGGCCAAGGTGCTGGCCCCGCATGACAAGGCGCTCACGGCGGAGGAGACAGAGATGACAGGCGTGATCGGGCGCGTGAGCGGAACGATTCGGGGCGACGGCACGGGGGAGATTTTGTATTCGCAGAACGGCGCCCGGCGCTCCAGTCCGGCGCGCAGCGACAACGGACAGCCGATCGCGCGGGATACGGAGGTGGTGGTGATGCGCTACGAACGAGGCGTCGTCTATGTACGCCGCTGGGATGAAGTTTCCGGCGGCGAATCGCTCTCCAACGATATGAGGAGAGCACAAACGTAGTTCGATTGGTTCCTGATGAAAGGATCAGGAGGCACCTATGATGAACACAGTTGTGGTTGTAGTTGGTTTGTGCGTTCTTGCTTTAATCCTGCTGCTGGGAATGATCGCGAAGATGTTTCGCAAGGCAGGCCCTAACGAGGCGATTATCGTTTACGGTTTTCGCGGGCCGCGGGTGGTGAAGGGACACGGCACGGTGATCTTTCCCATGGTGGAGAGTAGCCGCCAGCTCTCGCTGGAATTGATGTCGTTTGACGTTGCCCCGCAACAGGATCTTTACACCAAGCAGGGTGTCGCAGTGACGGTGGAGGCGGTGGCGCAAATCAAGGTGCGCTCCGATCAGGAATCGATCCTGACCTCTGCCGAGCAGTTCCTCACCAAGACCCCTCCGCAGCGCGAAGGATTAATCCGGCTGGTGATGGAAGGTCACCTGCGCGGCATCATCGGCCAGCTTACGGTAGAGCAGATTGTCAAAGAGCCGGAGATGGTTGCCGATCGCATGCGCTCCACCTGCGCCGATGACATGAGCAAGATGGGGCTCGAAGTCGTATCGTTCACCATCAAAGAGGTGCGCGATAAGAATGATTACATCACCAACATGGGCCGGCCCGATGTGGCGCGCATCAAGCGCGATGCCGATGTAGCGGCGGCGGAAGCGGAGCGCGATACGGCGATTCGCAGAGCCAACGCATTGCGTGAATCGGCGATTGCCAAGGCGCAGGCCGACCAGGAGCGAGTGATAGCGGAGACGGCTTCGCTGGCCAAGCAGGCCGAGGCGCAGCGCGACCTGGATATCCAGAAGGCGCAGTTCACGGAGCAGAGCCGCAAGCAGGAGGCAACGGCAGACAAGTCCTACGAGTTGCAAACCAATGTGATGCAGCAGCGGGTGATTGCCGAACAGGTAAAGATCCAGCAGGTGGAGAAGGAGCAACAGATCAAGGTGCAGGATGCGGAAATTCTGCGTCACGAGAAGGAGCTGATCTCGACTGTGTTGAAGGGCGCGGAGATTGAGCGCCAGCGGATCGAGAACCTGGCAGCGGCCGAGAAGTCGCGGTTGACGGCGGAAGCCGAAGGCCGGTCCGCAGCGACGCGGATGCAAGGCGAAGCAGAAGCCTCCATCATCTTTCAGAAGGGCGAGGCGGAAGCCAAGGCCATGAACGTCAAGGCGGAGGCCTACCAGGAATGGTCGCAGGCGGCTGTCGTCGACCGGCTGATCGCAGCTATGCCTGAAATGATGCGCGCACTCTCCGAACCTTTATCCAAGGTGGATAAGATCACCATCGTCTCCACCGGAAGTGATGGGGTAACCGGAGCCAACAAACTTACTGGAGACATGATGAAAATCGCGTCCCAGGTTCCGGCGCTCTTCGAGTCGCTTTCGGGAATGAACGTGGCTGAGCTGATGGCGAACGTCAAGAGCATGCAGCCGCGGCACGACGGCAATAACTCGGCGATCAAGTAACAGCAGTAGAAGGAGGATGGTATGGCACTACTGGAGCGGGTAAGTACGTTGCTGAGGGCGAACTTGAATGACCTGATCGACAAAGCGGAAGATCCGCAAAAGCTCTTGCGGCAGCTGGTGCTGGATATGGAGAACCAGTTGATGCAGGTAAAAACGCAGGTGGCGATCGCGATTGCCGACCAGCACCTGCTGGAGAAGAAGCGAAAGGAGCATATGGACAGCGCGGCAGAGTGGCGGAACAAGGCTGAGCTGGCAGTCAAGAAAGGACACGACGACCTAGCCCGGGCCGCGCTGGAACGTTCCTTAAGCCAGGATCAAATTGCGAAGGGTTTTTCGCAGCAGCTTGAGGATCAGCAGGCGGAAGCGGACACACTGCGGACTGCGTTGCGCAAGCTGGACCAGAAGTTAGTGGAGACACGCAGCCGCTGCGAGTTGCTGATCGCGCAAGACCGCAGGACGCGCATGGTCAGCCGAGCCACCGAGGCCCGGCAAACCATCAGCAAGCAGCAGAACTCGGTGTCGCTGGATCGAATGAAGTCGCGCATCGTGGGCCGCGAGGCGCGTAATGAAGCGGATGTGGAGTTGCTAAGTGGAGACTCGCTGGAAGACCGCTTCGCCGCCTTGGACCGGGAAGAGCACATCGAGACGTTGCTCAAGGACCTGAAGGCGAAGCAGGAGAAACCGGCCTAACAAGCGCGGGTTTTCTGGGTTTTTTGGGGAAGATGAGAGGATGCCCAGGACCATGTCCTGGGATATTCTCAGCCGTCCCTGCGGGACTGTTCGTCGCGGGTTATGTGGACCCAGGACTAACGTCCTGGGCTACTCTCAGCCGTCCCTACGGGACTGTTCCTGGCGGAACTAACGAGGGTCGCAGATCTTTCTCCTCCGACCAGGCCCGGAGGGCCGGAACCAAACGTGAGCCCAGCCCGTGAGGGCTGGGGTATGCATGATGATGACGCCGAGCGCCGTAGGTGCGGCACTCCTTCATCAACACAGCCCCTTTGGGGCCGTCTCCTGACACTCTGTCTGCCAAACGATACCTGGCGTGAAGCCGCAGGCCGCGCTTTACAAGCGGCCTCGCCGTTCGAGAGCAAGAATCGACTGCCTGCAGATTAGGAGCGGGATACTCCCGAGGATGCCAAAGCTGCAGTCGATCAGACGCCACGGGACCGGTATACCGCGGACGTGGCCCGCGATCAGCGCGAGCGGGAGCACGCCGGCACACGCGATCAGGCCGAAGGTGATCACCCATTTGTTGCGGATGGGATCGATGTAGGGGCCGATGAACACCACGGCGATGACCAGGTGAGCGAACGCGAGCCAATCAGTGCCGTAAGCGAGAAAAGGATAGTGGGCATTTGTAGCGTTGAGGCCCTCGTTCACTCTCTCGACCCACGGGAGCAGGTGCGTAGGGCCGGCAATCGGTCGCAACGAGCTTGTCCGCAGCACGGACACGAGCCAACCGATCTCGGTCTGAAGCGGAAAGGCAGTGATTCCACTGATCACCAGGCCGATGATGAAGACTGCCAGCCAGAAGCGAATGCGACGAAGAGCATCGGGTTGCGCCATAGCAGTGTTCATCATCTTAGATTGCGGCAGACTGCAAGGCGATTGCCGGTACGCCGCCGAAGCGACGCTCCCTGCGTTTGAACTCCTCCAGCGCGGCGTCGAGGTCAGCCTGGTCAAAGTCGGGCCACATTCGATCCGTAAACAAGAGTTCAGCATAGGCACATTCCCACAGTAGGAAATCCGAAAGCCGTGTCTCACCACCGGTTCGAATCAGTAGATCCACCTCCCCACTCTCCCCGATTAACGCCTGCGTGAGCATCGGTCCGAGCACATCGGGAGTGGGCGGTCCTTCCATAGAGAGGGCGGCATTTGCACCGGCTGCAGCGCGCGTGATTGCATCGCGTGATGAGTAATCGATGGCAACGCGCAGATGAAGGCCGCGTCCGCCGGCGGTGGCGCATTCAGCCTTATCAATCTCGCGCAGCACGGAAGGTGCCAGGCGATCGCGCCGTCCGATGATCTGGATCCGCACACCGCGCTGCCGAAGCCGTTCCGTCTCCAGACGCAGGAAGGCGCGCAATAACCAGAAGATGCTCTGCACCTCGGCAGTGGGCCGGCGCCAGTTATCGCAGGAAAAGGCGTAGATGCGTAAGCCGGCCGATACCCACGTCTGGAGCACGCTCCACCACGCGCCGCACCGCGGCCACTCCGGCGCGATGGCCGGCGACGCGAGGCAGCCCGCGCCGCATCGCCCAGCGGCCATTGCCATCCATGATGATGGCCACATGCAGTCCCTCGTGCTGCTCTACGTTTGTCGTAAATCACCTCGGAACCGCGCTACCAGGCATCCCTTGACTCGGCGAAAGCGAGCTATACCAGTCGATCCTGCGCGTGAAGTACATGGCGGCCGCCACTGCCAGGAAACTGGCAATCGCACCCACCAGCAATGCGTTGTCCTCGAGCCGCAATAGCAGATAGATCAGCGCATACAGCAAAGTGAAGATGGCCGCAGCCCTGATCCCCTGCAATCGGCTGGAGAATACCCATCCCGCATTGGCCGAAAGCAGGACAACCGTGGCCAGCTCCCGCGAGCATAAAGCTAAGGTCGAAGCCGATCCGCTCGGCCAGCGATAACAGCAGCAGATAAAAGATGATCTGGGCGATCCCCACCAAAACGTATTGCGCGGGATGAACCCGCTTGCCGGTCGTAACTTCAAATACGAAGTAGGAGAGGAAAAGCAGTCCCAGGAAGAGAAGCACGTATTTAAGCGACCGGGTTACGGACTGATAAGGGTCTGCCACTTCAATGAACGAAACGGCGAGTGCAGTCGCGTCGAGACCGGTGATTGAGTCGCCGGCTCCTTCGGCACGCACGCTACGGGCGATGAAAGGCACAGACCACTCCGCGGTGAAGCCATGACTGGAGACCTGCCGGGTAACAGGCAAGAATCCTCCATCGAATCCTGGGCTTGGCCAGTCGCCCTGTGCCGTGAGATGAGTGGTATTGCCGTAAGCCAGCACGGCAACCCGTCTGAGCGCCGGAAAAGCGCATGGCAGAGGTTACATCGAATCGTGCATTTGGCTTGGCGATGCCTTCGGCCCTGGCGCCGAAGAGAGTCAGCTTGATGGGCTGATTCTTTTCTCCCCCGATATCCAGGTACTGCGTAATTGCCGCGGGCATCAGGGTTGAGGTTTTTCCGTTCGCTGTCAACAGAGGCATCGGTCTGCGCTCCACGTGCGTCGCTCACGCCAACCACAAATTCGGCACGGCTCCAGTCGAGTACGGCGCCTTGCGGGGCCGAAGAGGGAACTCCACTCAAATCGAATGTCGCGTTCAGGTTTAGATCTGCCTGGAATACCGGCACCTTAAAGAGCGATCGGCGCCGCTCTTCCGTCGCGGTCTTCAGAGCAGCCGAAGCAGTAGCGGGGAACACCAGATACATGCCATGCTTCGCCGTATCACTCGGAGACTGAGGCGGGATGGTGTAGGGAATGGCAAGTGTTGGTCCGAGGAAGGTCTGCTGGCCGCCCACATGGCCGCTAATCTCCTGTACCACGTCCGCGGCTCGCACAGTCCTCTCCTGAACCAATCCTCCGACGAACAGCGCGGGTATGGTCATGAAGAGAGCCAGGGCGCACACCACGATGAGTTTCATGCCCATGGACCGGAAATTGATTCCGAACGGCAAGGTGGACGGCAACGACGAAACCTCATCCATTGTTAGCTCCTTATTGCAAAATAACTTTGCAGTGCAAAGTAACTACACAAAAAAATATCTAAGCCTGGCGCGGGGTCATCCGGCCTGGCAGGGGAAAAGCGGCTTCTTCCTTGGTCACCTTTGCCGCATCCAGCACTACCTGCTCGAGCGTCGAAAGGTATTCGAGATAGCGTTTGCGGCCGGAAGGGGTGATGCGGCAGAGCGTTTGGGGGCGATTGCGATCATGTCCTTTCACGATCTGCACGATCTTCTCCCTCTCCAGCACGCTGAGGTGCCGGCTCAGGTTGCCGTCAGTGAGCGCACAGAGCTGCTTGAGATCGCCGAAGGTCAATCCCTTGGGATTGCTAATCAATGAGGTGAGCACACTGAGCCGCGCCCGTTCGTGGATCACCCGGTCCAGCCCTTCGTAAGCGAAGGGCGCCTCGCTCGGCGCAGGCTTAGCTTTCATCGCTGCTCTCCTGCGCTGTAAAGAATAAGATTCCCGCGACGAGCAGCTGACCTACCCCGAAGGAGGTTCCCATGGTGAGAGGTGACAGAGCGCGGTTGTCGGCCAGCGCAATGCAGGCGAGGCCGGTCAGCAGATACCACACTCCCGCTGCAGCCATCGGCCGGGGTAGGAAGCGGCACGATGAAAACACGCCGAGCGAGAAGATGATTTGCCAGAGGCCGGGAAGCATCCAGAGAGCGGACGGAGCGGACCGTAGCAACACAAGCGTAAGCAGTGCGCCTGCAGCAGCTGAGGGTAGAAATTGCTCCACGGCCATGCGGATCATTGCGTCTGCCATGCCGGAATGCATGCGATGGGTGCGCGTTACCATCTGTACACCAATCAAGGCAGCCGACACGATGGCTGTCGAAATCCAGACGCCGAGATAGATCGGGATGTGATTTGCGGGATCGGGCAGCCAGACGGCCTGCGCTCCGGCGGCTGAGATGGCAAGAAAACCAGTCGCAGCAAGGGTGGCCGGACCATAGCCGCGAAACTCCGTGCTGCGCGCCATCTGCCGCCGTATGCTGCTGATCTCTCCCAGCGCTTTGTGCAGGTCGTCCATGGCCAATTAGCTTTACAGTGCAAAGTAAACTGGCAGCGAGACATTGTCAAGAGTCAAAAGTCACATACCTTCGAGGGCTACTCCGTCCTCAAGGTCCGTGCCGGATCAATCGAAGCCGCTCGGCGCGCCGGGCCCCAACTGACCAGGAACGCGATGGCAGCGATCGCCGCGATGATCGACAGAAACACTCCAGGATCATCTGGGCGCACGCCGAAGAGCAGATTCGCGCTGAGCCGGGCCAGGCCAAAGGCAAGCACAGTTCCCAGAGATACGCCCACACCGGTGAGCAGCGCAGCGCGGCGCAGGATGAGGGCCAACACCGCTTCAGGCCTCGCCCCGAGAGCGATGCGGATACCAATTTCCTTCGTCCGCTCGGCAACCAGGTTGGCCATTACTCCAAAGATGCCGATCGCGGCCAATAGCAATGCAATCAAAGCATCGATCGAGAGCAAGGCCGCAGCATGAAGCAATCCTGTCAACTCGACCTCTAAATAAGTGTCGTAGGTTTGCACGTCGTCCAGAGGTATGGTGGGGTCAAGTGCCGCAAGCGCCTGGCGGACCACTGCCGCGGATGCCATCGGATTGGCGCCGGTCATCAAGACGTAGGTAGCGGCCGCGGGCGGTATCTGAAGAGCGTTCAAATACACCGCGGGTTCTACGGCACGATCGATCCAGAGATAGTTCACATCGTCCACCACCCCGACAATACGTACCCATCGTGCATCCGGGCTGCCTGCCGCACCCATCTGAATGCGGTGTCCAATTGGGCTTTCCGCAGAGAAATATCTCTCCGCGAATTTCCGGCTCACGACGGCCACCGGTTGGGTGTTGATGGAGTCGCTGCTGTTGAAATAGCGCCCGGATAACTGGCGAATATGAAAAGCCTCGAAATAGCCATCGGTTACCGCAAGACGTACAGCGCTTTGGAACTTTCCTGGAGGCATGGGCCGATTCTCAATGCGGAAATCGTCGTCCCAGGCCTCCTGGCCATGAGGAAGCGCGGTGGTGACTTGGGCGTGAGTAACGCCGGGCAAGGCGCGCAGTTTTTGTAAGCTGCTCTCGAACCAGGAGGCGCGCTGTTCGTCCGTGGCGTAACGGGACGCCGGCAAGTCCAGGTGAAACGTAAGGACCTGCTTGGGCTGATAGGCGTCGGCAAGATGCAGCATCGACCACATACCCTTGCACATGAGGGCCGCGCCGATGACCAGCAGGACAGAGAACGAAATTTGCGATACCGCGAAGAGGTTTCTTAGCCGGTGTGTCTCACGGGAAGCGCTGGTATTCCGCGAGCCTGCCTTGAGCTGATCGACAAGGTTGATGCGCAATGCTTTCAGAGCAGGCAGCAGCCCGCAGGTAAACCCAGCGGCCAGTGCGAGGAAGAGAGAGAAGGCCAGAGCGCGGCCGTTAAGCGAGATGTTGCTCCATCCCGCAATATATTTTTCGATGCTCTTCGGCAAGGAGATTATGAGGAAATGCAGACAGACGGCTGCGACTGCGAGTCCGCCGGCCGCACCCATCGCTCCCAATACCAGGTTCTCAGTCAGTAAGTGGCGGAGCAATCGCCCACGGCTTGCCCCGAGAGCCGTACGCACAGCAATCTCCGGACGGCGGGAAAGACCGCGCACAAACTGTAGGTTGGCTATGTTGGCGCACACCACCAGCAGAACAAATCCGGTGGCTGCCAAGATAAGGCGGTAGTAGAGCGGAGTCAGGTCCCCATTTATGCCATCCAGCAGCGGCTCGACGTGAACGGACCAGCCGAGGTTGGAAGCGGGATAAGTCTTTGCCGAACGATCAGCAATTGCGCGCAATTCTGCCTGAGCCTGGTTCACGGAGACGCCGCGGCTCAAGCGCCCAATGACAAGGTAGTCGTGGGCGATGCGGTTCTGCAGTTGTTCCGGAGTGGGCGCCAGGGGCAGAAACACTTCGGAAACTGAAGGATAAGCCATGGTCTTCGGCAGGACACCGATCACGTTGTAGGATTGCCCATCGAGGTGGAGCGACCGGCCCAGCACCGCCGGATCCGCACCGAACCGCTTTTGCCAGAAGGCATAGCTGAGCACGGCCACATTGTTGTGCCCAGGCTGACACTCCCGGTCCTGATAGACGCGACCCAGCAAAGCGTTGGCACGCAGCACCTGAAAAAAACTAGCCGACGTGAGTGCAGCTTGCACATGAAGCGCTTCGCCTGTTCCGGTCAGGCTCATAGAAGCATCACTGCGGATGGCTAGGTCAGCAAAGGAAGTGCTCTGCTGTTTCCAGTCCTGGTAATTTGCCAGGGCAACTTGCTTGTAATCGGCGCTGTCGCGGCCATGCTCTTCGGCCACGATGACCACGCGGCTCATGTCCGGCACGGCAAGAGGGCGCAGGACTACGGCATCCATCATGCTGAATACCGCGGTGTTCATGCCAATGCCGATAGCAAGCGTGAGCACCGTGGTCAGGGTAAATCCGGGAGCCTTCCACAGTTGGCGAAGAGCGTAACGCAAATCGCTCCAGAGAATCTCGAGGAAGGGAAGTCCGCGCTGCTCACGATAATTTTCCCTGGTTTGTGTAACGCCCCCGAAGGCGCGTAGTGCGGCTGTCCGTGCCTCTTCTTCAGACATGCCTCGCTGCAGGTTTTCTTCTACGGCGAGCTCGATGTGGCTACGCAGCTCGTCGTTGAGATCTTCATCGAGCCGTTTTCTGCGGAAGAAGGATGCGCAGCGGTTCAGCAGGGTGCGTATCTGGTCCATTGCCGTCTCCTAGCTGGAAGGGGCGAGGAAGCGTGCCATGGTGGTGGCGACGCGCTCCCAGTTCTCGGTTGCTGTCTCGATCTGTTTGCGGCCGATGCGGCTCAGCGAATAAAACTTGGCCCGGCGATTGGTTTCCGACATACCCCACTCGGACTTGATCCAGCCGCGCTGCTCGAGACGCAGGAGGGCGGGGTAGATGGTGCCCTGATTCAGGCTGAGAGTGTCCCCGCTGACTTGCTCAATGCGGCGAGCAATGCCGTAGCCGTGCAGCGGTCCCATGGTCTCGAGGGTCTTCAGGACCATGAGGTCCAGAGTACCCTGCAGAACGTCGGATTTGCTTTCTCCCATGTCTACTCCCTGTTGTCTTTCTACATATAGCCTGGACCACGAATAGGCAGAATGTCAACAGGTATGTGAGAACATCCGTGTCGTGACAACCCCCACCGCTCATTCCCTGCACAAGGAAAGACCCTCCCTGCATTTTTGCCGGGCCACCCTGCATAGAGATGGCACGCGTCGTCTGCGCAGCTGAGCTTGGGGTGGAGGATCCGAGAATGGCTCACTTCGTACTCGAGATCAACGGCCGGGAACAAGCCGTCGATGCAACGCCAGAGATGCCGCTGTTATGGGCTCTGCGCGACCTGCTGAATATGACCGGCACCAAGTATGGCTGCGGGATCGGTATGTGCGGAGCATGCACCGTACATCTTGATGGACAAGCAGTTCGCTCGTGTCAAACACCTGTGAATTCCGTTGGGAGCAGGAAGATCACCACCATAGAAGGTTTGTCCAGCGATGGCAGCCACCCGGTGCAGCGCGCCTGGATTGCCGAACAGGTTCCGCAATGCGGCTACTGTCAATCCGGGCAAATTATGCAGGCCGCCGCGCTCATTACGAAAACCCCGCACCCGACGCGGGAACAAATCAACCAGGCGATGACGGGCAACATCTGCCGCTGCGCGACCTACCAGCGAATCCGCCGAGCCATTGAGCGGGTCGCCAAAGAAAGCGCATGACAACCCTCCTCAGTCGCCGCGAAGCGATGAAGGCAGGAGCGGCTTTCGTTCTAGGCTTCTATCTGCCGGGGCACGGTCAGGCGCCCGTCTCGCGTAATGCGGAGGTCTTCAAGCCGAATGCCTGGGTCCGCATCACCCGGGATAACCAGATCACCGTGCTGACCGAGATACCAGAACTGGGTCAAGGCACGCGCACCGCGAATGTGATGATGCTAGCCGATGAGCTGGAGGTGGAGTGGTCCCGCATTCACTGGGAGCAGGCGCCTACTATCCCTGCCGTTTACAAGCACCTCGCCACCGGCGGCAGCGGCGGAACGAGCGCCACTTGGCTTCCCATGCGGCAAGCAGGCGCTCAGGTGCGGGAGTTGCTTTTGACCGCCGCGGCTCAGCGATGGGGCGTAGAGAGAAACGATTGCCAAGCGGAAAACGGAGCGGTGGTCCACACACCGACGCAACGACGCTTGCTGTACGGCGAGTTAGCCGAGAGCGCGTCGACAATTCCCACAGTGAAACTGGATCAGGTTCCGTTGAAAGCTGCGAAGGATTTCCGCTTCATCGGCAAACCAACAGGGCGAGTGGATACGCCGTGCAAGGTCGACGGTAGCGCTATCTTCGGCATCGATGTTCGTGTCCCCGGGATGCTGTTCGCTGTGATCGCACGCTGTCCTCATTTCGGCGGCAAACTAATCAGCTGCGATGACTTGGCAGCGAAGGCGAGTCCCGGGGTGAAAGCGGTCTTCGCCGTTGCCCCCATCGGTTTTACGCCGGGAATGGATGTCAATTTGAATGTTGCAGGCGGCATCGCGGTCGTGGCGACCTGCACCTGGGCTGCATTGCAGGGCCGAAATGCCCTGAAGATCGTCTGGGACAAGGGGCCCGGCGCGCAAGAGACCACCGCCGGATTACAAGAGCAACTTCGGGAAAAAGCAGCCGGTCCGGCCACAGTCGTTTCCGCCGATCGTGGCAATGTTACCCAGGCGCTGGCCGGCGCGGAAAAGAAAATCGAGGCCGACTATGAGATGCCGTTCCAGGCGCACGCCACGATGGAACCGATGAACACCACTACCCATGTGCGAGCAGACGGCCATATCGAAGTGTGGACGCCCACGCAAATTGGCGACATCGCGCAAAGCGAGATCGCTCACCTTGCGGGTGTACCGCCGGAGAACGTCATCGTGCATATGACGTTCGCGGGCGGATCGTTCGGCCGTCGCTATCAATGGGATTACCTGGCCGAGTCCTATCAAGTAGCGAAGGAAATGAAAGTTCCGGTGCAGCTGTTGTGGACCCGGGAAGACGATATACAACACGATTTCTACCTGCAGTATTCGTATCAGCGCTTGACCGGTGCACTCGACGGTGACGGGAATATCGTGGCCTGGTCGCACCGCATAGTATCGACCCCCATTCGTGCCGTCTTTGACTCGCCGGAGTGGTTGAAGGATCCGAAACATGTGGCGAGTTATGACGTCAACGACAGTATTCCGTATCAAGCGCTTCACTACCGCTCCGACTATGCTCCTGTTCTCTCCGTCGTGCCCCGTGCCTGGTGGCGGTCTGTCTCCGCCCCATTTCACGTCTTCGGCATTGAGTGTTTTGTAGATGAGCTAGCGCATGCCGCAGACCAGGATCCGTACGCCTTTCGCATGCGGCTGTTGCATCTGGACCAAGCGCAAAAAACGGCCAGGCTTCGGGCGGTATTGCAAATGGCGGCCGAAAAGTCAGATTGGGGCAAAGCGTTGCCCCAGAATCAAGGCCGCGGAATCGCCTGTTCTGTTTTTGGAGGCACCTACGTTGCGCAGGTCGCCGAAGTATCCATCGACAAAAGCGGTTTACTGCGCGTCCATCGCGTGGTGAGCGCCGTCGACTGCGGCTTGGCGGTGAATCCCGACAGCGTGCGGGCGCAGATTGAGGGTGGCATTAACTACGCCCTGACCCCGGTGCTCAGTGGAGAGATCAGCATCAAGGAAGGCGCGGTCCAGCAAAGCAATTTTCACAACTATCAAGTATTGCGGATGAACGACGCGCCCGAGATTCAGGTGCATCTTGTGCCTGCCGAAGGTGATCCCGCCGATGGTGTGGGAGAAGCGGGAGTGCCTCCCTTAGCCCCCGCGGTAGCCAACGCAATTTTTGCCGCAACCGGGAAGCGCGTGCGCCGATTGCCCATGGCAAGAGTCGCTTGAAACCAAAAGCAAGCTACCCCGGATACGCCCCCGTAATGTAGCCTTCCAGCTCCTGAATGGTTTGCGCCTGACCCGAGATCACCCATTTCACCAAGTCGCCAATTGAGACTAGACCCACCACCGTCTCATCTCGCAGCACTGGAAGATGACGAAAACGATGCTGGGTCATAATGGTCATGCATTCATCCACAGTGTGTTGGGGACTTACGAAGAAAACCGGGCTGGTCATGATCTGGTGGACGTGAGTGTCTCTGGCAGTCTGGCCGATCAGGATTCCTTTGCGCGCGTAATCCCGCTCCGATAGGATGCCGACCAGCCGTTGGTTCGATAGGACCAGTAAGGCGCCGACATCGTGCTCAGCCATCTTCTCCAGCGCCTCGTAGACGGTCTGCTCGGGCCCTATCGATAGAACCCTGTTCTTGTCTTTGCTCTGCAGCACGTGTCCAATCGTGTCGGAGATTCTCATCTATCCCTCCTGACCCTGTGTCGAAAATCGGCTTTCGGCACGTGGACACTATAGCCCATCGGGATTGCGATCGAACAGTGGAGAACTGGATTAGGGTCAATAAATTCTAAAGGTAACTTCAATGTTCACTTCAACCGGCACAGGCTTGCCCTGGAGGGTTGCGGGCTTGAACCGGTATTGCCTCACAGCGTCAACAGCCCTTTTGACGATGAGAGAAACCACGCAAATTCTCTGAAATTTTGCCGGCCGGGCTTCGTCAGAGAACTCCGGATCGGGCGCAAAGATCAACTGCGGTGCCGCAACCCCGCCACCGACGTGGTAGACGCCGCCCCCATAGTCTCCGCCTTCACCTGGGCCATACCCATTACCCGACCTGATCCGATGCCCCCGCCCGAACCCGTGCCCATGCCGCCCAGGTCACCGGTTCCGTTGGCCGCCGGGCCGGCTACGCTGGTCCGCGGATTTTCGGCCATATTCGATAAATACATCCTGGGCGGCTTCTTCGGCCGTCGGGATGCAATACTTTGAGAAGCGATCCTCACCTCTCTGGATAGGAATGATGGATAACCAGGAGCAACTCGCTGAGGAACTCTTCGAAGTCGTTCTGGATTTGCCGGCCGAGAAACGCGCTGCATATCTGGACCAGGCGTGCCATGACGCGCCTGAGCTCCGCCAGATAGTCGAGGAGCTGCTGCTGGAGAACGAACGTGCCGGTAGTTTCATGGCCGATCCGCTACTAACGCCACAGGGTGGTTCGAAACCGTCTGCCGGCGGCACTGAGACAAGCCGCCAGCTTCCCCCAGGGACGATGGTCAGCCGCTACTCCATCGTCGCCCCTATCGGGTCGGGGGGAATGGGCGTGATTTATAAAGCGAGGGATACGGAACTTGCCCGCTTCGTGGCGTTGAAGTTCCTGCCTGACGCAGTGGCCAAAGACGCGCAGGCGCTGGAACGGCTTCGCCGCGAAGCGCGCGCGGCCTCTGCCCTCAACCACCCAAATATCTGCACCATCTACGAGATCGGAGGGTCTGGGGACGCGTCGTTCATCGCCATGGAGTTCATCGATGGCCTGACCCTGAAACATCGCATCGCCGGCCTCCCACTGGAAATAGATGTTCTGCTCTCATTGGCCATGGAGGTTGCCGATGCGCTCGACGCGGCCCACGCAAAAGGCATCATTCATCGCGACATCAAACCGGCGAATATTCTTATCACCGGCCGTGGACATGCCAAGGTCGTGGACTTCGGTTTAGCCAAGCAAGCCGTTCGGGCTCCATCCAGCCTGACAGCCAGCGACACCGGAAGCGGCACCGATGACATAGTGGACCTTACTGCTCCGGGGTTCATGCTCGGCACCATCGCTTACATGTCTCCGGAGCAGGCCACAGCAAAGGAACTGGATTGCCGCACGGATCTGTTTTCCTTCGGTGCGGTGCTCTATGAAATGGCGACAGGCATGCCGCCATTTCGCGGGGAAACCGCCGCAACCATCTTCGACGGTATCCTGAACCGGCAGCCCGTTCCCGCCACGCGCAGCAACACGCGCTTGCCGGCCGGCATCGACGGCATCATCGACAAGGCGCTCCAGAAGGACCGCGAGCTGCGCTACCAGCACGCATCCGATTTGCGGGCGGATCTGCAGCGACTGCAAAGGGATCCCAATGCGGCCTCTATTTCCGGGTCCGTTCACAAACTGAGTCTCTGGCGAAAGCCGCTCACGATTGCTTCCCTGGTGGGGATAGTACTTTTGTTGGTTTGCGCCGCGGCCTTTTTTTTTCACGGGCGCAAACCTCGGGAAGCCGCTTCCTCGCCGGTCGCTTCCTCCCCCGTGAATCGCCGCCGCACCGTAGCAGTGTTGGGCTTCCAGAATCTTTCTGGAAAGCCTGAGCAGTCGTGGCTTTCGACGGCGCTCTCTGAGATGCTCACCACCGAACTAAGCCAGGGAGACCAATTGCGCACCATTCCGGGCGAGAGCGTCGCGCAAATGAAGCTCAGCCTCTCGCTTGCGGATGCGGACAGCTATGGCCGCGAGACCCTGAATCGCATCCGGCAGAATCTCGGCAGCGACGATGTCGTGCTGGGTTCGTATGTTCCGTTGGGCGATGGACTGCTGCGGTTGGATTTACGGCTCCAGGACGCGGTGGCTGGGGAGACGCTGGTCTCGGTCTCGGAGAAGGGAAAGGAATCCGAGATCGATGAGTTGGTCAGCCGAGCGGGCGCGGAAATGCGTGCCAAGCTGGATATCGGCCCTCTTTCCCAGGCGCAGTCTACGGCGGTGAAGGCCTCTTTGCCTTCGAATCCCGAGGCTGCCCGTCTCTATGCTGAAGGTTTGCAGAGATTGCGTGTATTCGATGCTCGCTCTGCGATCGACCTTTTGCAGAGGGCGGCGGCGCTTGATCCTAACCATGCTCCGACTTCTTCGGCACTGGCCAAAGCCTGGTCCGTGTTGGGTTATGAGAGCCGGGCAAAAGCTGAGGCGCAGAGGGCGCTGGCCCTCTCGAGCCAATCATCCCGGGAAGAGCGGTTGCTGATCGAGGCGCGTGCCCATGAGCTATCGGGGCAGATCGCGCAAGCCATAGAAAGCTATCGCGCTCTCTGGGAATTCTTTCCCGACAACGTCGATTATGGTTTGTCTCTTCTTGGAAACCAGGTGGAGGGAGGGCACGGCAAGGACGCGGAAGAGACGCTGGCTCAACTTCGCAAACTGGTTGTATCCGAGGCCGACGGGGCTCGCATCGATTTGGGGCAAGCCGACATCGCTTTTTCGTTGAGTGATTTCCGTCAGCAGCAGTCGCTCAGCGAACGGGCGGCCGCGCGAGGCCGCGCGATTGGCGCCAAACTGCTGCAGGCGCAAGCTCTGCGGCTGGAAGCGAACGCCTGGGAACGCATGGGACAGCCGCAGAAATCGATTGAACTCTCGCAACAGGCGAGAGATCTCTTTGCCGCTGCCGGTGATCGGCGAGCGGCTGCAGTCAGTTGGCTCAACGTGGGGGACGCGCTTTTCGATAAAGGCGACTTTGTGGCTGCCAGGAAGCAGTTTGATGAGGCGCTTCCGGTCTTTCGAGAGATCGGGGCCCAGCGAAGCATTCGCGCCACCCTGGAGCGCATTGGGAATGTCCTCTACAGCGAAGGAAATATGCACGAGGCGGAGACCTATTACCAGCAGGCCTTGCGTTTCGATCAGGAAATCAATAATCCCGGGGGGCTGGCCAGCGACTACGGGAACCTGGCGAATACGCGCGGCGCGCTCGGTGACCTGACGGGGGAACTGAAGATGAACCAACAAGCCCTGGCAGCCTTCAACGCGATTGGCAGTCGGCGCGGCACCGCGTCAACATTGAACAATTTAGGCGATCTGCTCCTCGAGATGGGCAATGCCGAGGAAGCTAAGGGGTACTACCAGAAAGCGCTGGCCTTGGATCGCGAGACTGGCTACCGTGTCGGCGAGAAGCATCCCATTGCCGGCCTGGGCGAGGTTCTGCAGGCCCAGGGAGACCTGGCAGGCGCACGCAAACAGTATGAGCAGGCACTCGCATTGAGCAAAGAAACAAACGATGAATCGTTTATCGCGCAAGCCAAGGTTGCGCTGGCGTCGGTCGCCCTGGCGGAGAAACGCTTCGCCGACGGAGCGTCCCTGGCGCGTCAGGCAACGGCGATGTTTGCGAAATCCGGAGCCCCCCACGATGAAGTATTTTCTGAAGCCGCGTTAGCGAGGAATCTGCTGGGCGCAGGAAACTTGCCGGAAGCGCAGAGCGCGGCGGAAAGGGCGATGGCCCTGTCGGGGCAGAGTACAGCCCCGTTACCACGCTTCGAGGCTACGCTGGCAGACGCCCGGGTAAAGGCGAAGTTGGGCAAGTGGGCCCAGGCTCGCGAGGAACTCGAATCCATGCTCGCTGCCGCGCGCAAGTCCGGCTATCGCTCTTATGAGTTCGATGGCCGCCTTGCTCTGGCAGAGATTGATCTGTGGGCTGGAACCACTTCCGCCGTTGCCCAGCTTACCGCGCTTGAACGCGATGCAAGGGCCCAGGGCCTCGTGCTGATCGCCAATCAGGCCCATGCTCTCTCTCATGCGAAGTGACTATTGGGCTGCGATCGCCACGGTGTCGTTTTTGGGTTCTGCCGTCAGCTCGTCTGGCGAGAGAAATTGCTTGGTTACACCGCGCGCGCCGTGTGCAGAGCTTTGCGTCGCGATATGTATCCACTCATGGATAACAACATGGGCAATTGCCTGGGCCATCTCATGGCGGCGTTCATACTTAGTAAAGCCAGGGGAATGAGTGCGAAGAACCTGGGCGATCCGTTCGCAGTCGACAAAAATAAAAGGCTGAATCTTTCCTGAGACCTGCCGCACCCAGCCGAGCGGACCTTTCAGCGATGGATGATCCGACTGTGGCAGCACATCGCAGCGACCCAATAACTTCACGACAATCACCGTGGAGAAGTCGAGACTCGCCGGAAGGTCATTGCCGCGAAAATAGGTAGGGCTTTGCTCCAAAGCAAAACCATTTGGCGACTTACCGATACCGGCCGCCAAATCAGCATGCAACGATGCCAGCAAATCGGGCCATAGTTCATCCTTAACCTGTGGCTGTGCGTAAAAGATAACCGCGGTGCCGGCTTGCTGCGCATGCAAAGCAGGGGTTAGAGCGTGGGCGAACAAGAGCGTGAAGAGAAACCCAACACTCACCCGAGATACATCCCGAAACTGACGTTGAAGTAAGCTCATAGGCTGAGTTTCGGCCTGCGCTATACATCCGTCCAATAGATTGTTAGCATGGGATCGATCTCAAAAGGAGATTGCTAAATGGAAGTGAGGCAGCTGCAAACATTTTGCATTCTGGCGGAAGAGTTGAACTTCACCCGCACGGCCGAGCGAGTGCACACAGTGCAGTCCAACGTGACCTCGCAGATCAAGGCGCTGGAAGCGGAACTGGAAGCACAACTCTTCGATCGCCTGGCAAAGCGCGTCCTGCTCACCGAGGCCGGGCGCCGTTTCCTTCCTTATGCAGAGAAGGCATTGGCCGCGATGGAACAGGGCCAGTGCGCGGTGAAGTTTGGCAGCGAGCCTGCGGGTCCTTTGCGCATTGGCGCGCCCGAGAGCGTGCTGACTTACCGGTTGCCTGAAGTGTTGAAGCTCTTCCGCAAGCGTTATCCGCAAGTGGAACTCATCTTTCGTCCTGATTTGGACGAAAAACTAGTGGACGCGCTGGAGAGTGGCAAACTGGACCTGGCCATCAGCATGTCGGATTTGGTCGACGGCGATCAATTGCGTTCCATCAGGATGAGGACCGAGGAAGTCTATCTCTTCGGTACGCCCGATCACGCCCTGGCAAACGCCAAGACGGTCTATCCCAAGGACTTGTTCGATCAGAACCTGCTGCTGACTGAGGCTGGTTGCGGCTACCGCAAGAAGCTGGATTCGCAACTGGCGTTGGCAAATATCCGGCCGCAGCACATCACGGAGTTTTCCAGCGTCGAAGCCATTAAACAATGTGTGACTGCCGGAATGGGCTTGGGCCTTTTGCCCAGGATCGTCATCGCTTGCGAGCTCAAGAAGAGGCAATTCACTTTATTGAACTGGCATGGCGCAAAGATGACCATAGCGACCCACTTGGTTTGGCACAAAGACAAATGGATGTCTCCGGGCATGCAGGCATTTCTCGATGTGATGAAGATGAAGTTGGCAGAGAGATCCCCGCTGGCCCTGGTGCAAGACCAGTAGGTTGCTCGCGATCCCACTAACAGATCTAAAGGTTCGGAACCAACCTTTCTATAGCGTACGAAGGGCAAGAAATAAAAACTCTCCACCGTAACGTTTTCACCGGAGCGGAGGGACCTGCAGTTCCTATCCATCCATCCGGCAACTCTTTATAGAAGTCGTCACCCAACAACTTGTCATCCCGACCGAAGCGTAGCGTAGTGGAGGGACCTGCGGTTTCCTCCATTCCATCTGACAACTCTGATAGAAGCCATCCCGCTACATCTCTTATCCGGCCTGTCCTTGAGTGCCGTGGAACCGAACCGGAACGTATGCTCTCTAGCCATTTTGAACAAGCCGTTGCCCACTTGACCGGGCAGTCGTACAGTGGACCCTTATGCAGAACAACCAAAGACCACTCGAACCGGGGATCGTGACGGATTTCGCAGGCCGCATGAACTACTCGGGATATCTCTGCCTGCCGGAATTGCTGGCTCAACAGCGCCCCTTATCTTCGCCCCCTCATCACGATGAGATGCTCTTCATCATCCAGCACCAGGTCGCCGAACTATGGCTCAAGCAGCTGATCCATGAGCTAACCGCTGCAATCCGCTTCGTGCAGCACGACGAGCTCGATCCGTGCTTCAAGATTCTGTCCCGGGCAAAACTCATTCAAATGCAGCTCTTCGATCAGTGGGCCGTGCTCGAAACGCTCACACCGTCGGAATACCTGGAATTTCGCGGCGTACTTGGCAACGCCTCCGGCTTTCAGTCCTTCCAGTACCGGGAGCTGGAATTCCTGCTGGGGAATAAGAACCGCGATGCGATTCGCGTCTTCGAGCACGACCCGGTCATACACGACACGCTGAAGGCGGCCCTCGAGGCGCCCAGCCTGTATGACGAGTTTCTGCGCCACCTGGCAAGGCGAGGGTTTTCCATTCCGCGGGAATGCACGGAACGCGACTGGAGCGAGCCCTACCGTAAAAATGAAGGCGTCGTGCAGGTCATTCGCGAGATTTACGAGCATCCTCGGGGAAACTGGGATACGTACGAAATGTGTGAGAAGCTGGTGGACGTCGAAGAGTACTTTCAGCTTTGGCGCTTTCGCCACATGAAGACGGTCGAAAGAATCATTGGTTTTCGGCCCGGAACGGGAGGTTCATCCGGAGTGGGCTTTCTGAGGCAGGCTCTCGAACTCACCTTCTTCCCTGAGCTGCTTGCAGCGCGAACAGAGTTATTACAGCGATGAATGCAATCCTTCAGCGGGCTATATCGGGAGTGGGTAGCGGCTCGTTAGAGCAGGATTCCATTCAGCAACACATTGCTCCGCTTTTTTCCCGTGTCTTGTCGAGCAAGTCTCTCTATCTGGCGAATCACTCCTTAGGCCGGCCACTGGACGCAATGGCCGATGACGTCGCCGAAGCGACCGCTGCCTGGTACACCGAGCTTGGAGATGCATGGGATGCGTGGCTTGCGGAACGGCAGGCCTTCCGCACCCGTGTCGCAACCCTCATCGGCGCTCCCCGTACCGACTGCATCATTCCCAAGACATCAGCGGGGCAAGGTCTGCGTACCGTGCTGAACGCGCTGCCAGGCAGGCCACGGGTGATCAGCACGCGAGGAGAGTTCGACTCCATCGACGTGATATTGAAGCAGTACGCCGCGCTTGAGCGCATAGAGCTCCAGTGGGTTGAGCCTGGCGTGGACGGCGACTTCACCATAGAACCGGTGATGGACGCCGTGAACCACGGAATAGGAGTAGATCTGGTTGTGATCTCTCAAGTCATGTTCATGACCGGCCAGATCGTCAAGCACCTGGACGCGCTTGCGCAGCGCTTGTCACCAGCGGGGAACGAGGCTGCTCGTGGACTCCTACCATGCTGTTGGTGTCATCCCCGTGGACGTGGTCCGCCTGGGAGCCGACTTTGTGATCGGTGGAAGTTACAAATATCTTCGGGGTGGCCCGGGAGCGTGCTTTCTATACATTGCGCCTGGAGTCCTCGAGGCCGGCTTGCGTCCGCTCGACATCGGCTGGTTCGCCAACTCCGCTCCCTTCGGATATCAGCGGCCCGATCTGCCCGTGCTCGCCTACGGTGGCGATGGTTTTCTCGAGTCCACTCCACCCGTGCTTACCTGGTACCAGGCCCGCAGCGGCCTGGAATTCACGCTGGCAATGGGGGTTGAGAGGCTACGCGCGTACAGCCTCAAGCAACTCGACGCCCTGCGTGGATACCTCACAGACGCCGGCATCAACACCGTGAAGGGCGGCGACGAGGATCACGGAGCATTTCTGGCCATCCGCCTTGCCAATGCGCTGGAGTTTCCGGCCAAACTTGAGCGTGACGGCATCATTTGCGATGCGCGCGGGCAGTGGCTCCGTCTCTGTCCCGATTGCCTCACCCGCGATGACGACCTGCGTCGCGCAGCCACCGCGTTAGGCAAATTGCTATCTGCCAGGACTTAACCATCAAGAAAGCCGCGCTTGAGCGCGATGGTGACCGCATGGGTGCGGTCGTTGGCCTGAAGTTTTGAGAGGATATGCCTCATATGGCCCTTAATGGTTTCTTCAGAGATCCCCAGGGCAGATGCGATCCTCTTGTTCGAATTGCCGGCGGCAACGTTTCTAAGCACTTCCAGTTCTCTGTCTGTCAATGCATCTGATGTCACGTACTCTGCAATACCCGCGGCTACATCATTGGGTATGCGGCGGTAACCAGCGTGGACGCGGCGGATCGTATCCACAAGTTCCTTCCGCATGGTTGCTTTCAGCAGGTATCCGGACGCTCCCGCCTTTAATGCCCGGGCCGCCTGGACGTCTCCCGAATAGGTAGTGATCACGATGATTCGTGCGGATGGGAAACTCTGCCGGATCACCAGCATCGCGTCGATGCCATTCATGCCTGGCATTTGTAGATCCATGAGCGTTACATCCGGCCGATGCAGGCGGAAGAGGTCGATGGCCTCCTGTCCATTGCTGGCTTCGGCCACAACCTTCATGTCGCTCTCAGCCTGAATGGCGAAGTTAACGCCGTCGCGGACTAAAGGATGATCATCGACAGCGAGAACCGTGATTACGCCGGGGTGAGATGCTTGCATGGCGACGCCTCTCGACTGCCTTCCATGGGAGCTGCCCATCCCGATTGGCCGGCAGACCCAGTATATGCCCCGGCAAGAAACCCTTCGCCCCCCTAAAGTGTTGCAAACAGAGACTCCCAACGGAGGTCTGGATTCCTGCCCATCTCGGCTAGCCTTAAGTTGTGCAAAGGCTCTTCGCAACATTTCCAGATCGTCAACCGGGCTTGGCTCTTCTGCTGCTGCGGTTGTCGCTGGCTTGGATTCTACTTCTCCAGGGTTTTCATTCGTGGCACTCACGGGGTTCTTTGCTACCCATGGCCGTGTTTGGCTGTTCTTCTCTCCTGCTGGCTCTCGGCCTATTTACTCCCTTTACCGCCACGTTTAGCGTGATCGCTGGAGTGATCGGTCTATTCCTATGTAACGGCTGTGACACAATAAACGAGTGTTTTGTACTAATCGTGATTGCGGCATTAGGGATGTTAGGCCCAGGGGCCTATTCCATGGACGCCCGGATGTATGGCAGGCGCCAGGTGGTCGTGCCGACGGCCCGCGATTGATGAGGGGGAATGGTTTTCAACCGCTGCACGCTTCCATCCCGAAAGTGTTCGCGCAGTCGATCGCCACGGAACTCTCCTGCCTGCATTTTTGACGCGGGTTCGTGAGCGCCGGCATGAGCTCCCCAGATCGCTCCCCAGATCGCTTCGAAGATCACTTCGAAGACCACTTCGAAGATCGCTGCCAAATCCATTTCCGCGTCTTGGTCTGGCTGGCCGTGGCCGTGTTTGCCTCTGCTGGAACGCACGGCATCCAGGTGTGGGCTGGTCCGCGAAGCTCTGCGAAGCCGGAGAAGGCCGGAAGGTCCGTGGGTCTTGCACCGCAGGCTACCCAGGGGTTGCCCAGCACCCCACCGGTAATTGCGGGAACGGATATTCGGTTTTACCGCACTGCGACCGGTGACGGACTTTCCCAAGTACGGGTGTCCCAGATCGTGCAAGACGATCAGGGATTCATGTGGTTCGGCACACAGTACGGACTGAACCGGTACGACGGATACAAATTCAAGGTCTTCCTTCATGATCCCGCGGACCCGAGCAGCCTGAGCGGGGTATATATCACTGCTTTGTTCAAAGACAGGTCCGGTGTCATCTGGGCCGCATGCAATCAATTTCTGGACAAATATGATCCAATCACTGAGACGTTTATTCATTATCAGATCCAGGCTACACGGGCGAAGAAGGAACAGCTTACCATCAAGCACATCAGCCAGGACAGCAAGGGGCTATTCTGGCTGTCGACAACCAACGGTCTATTCGCGTTCGACCCGTTGTCCGGAGTGGTTGGCGTCTATCGCCACGAGGCGAATAATCCGCTGAGTTTGAGCAGCAGCGATGTGAAGTCCAGTGGTGAAGATCGAGAGGGCGATTTTTGGGTAGTGACCAGCGAAGGATTGGACAAATTCGATCGCAAGACCGGGAACATCCTGCTCCATGTGGCTCAAAACGAACCGCGGGAAAGCTTTTTCTATGAGGACCGTTACGGTGTCTTTTGGCTGATCCACGCGCTTGGTAACGGCCTCGCAGTCTTCGATCGAAAGACGAACAAGCTGACGCCGATTCATTTACGCAAAAGTCCCTCTTC
Organism: uncultured Acidobacteriaceae bacterium; assembly: GCA_963746595.1. Taxonomy (GTDB): domain Bacteria; phylum Acidobacteriota; class Terriglobia; order Terriglobales; family Acidobacteriaceae; genus PALSA-350. Next base: position 153,471 of record CAVVBS010000015.1, on the reverse strand, counting down.
CCCCACAGCTCTTTCCGGATTCGTCGCCATCCTCGAAGACCGGGATGGAGTGCTTTGGCTTGGCAGCCAGGGTGGTGGTCTTTTCAGGTTTGATCGTGACCATCATCGCTTCATCCAGTACCGTAATGAATCGGGGAATCCGAATAGCCTGGCGGAAAATTCAGTCGTCACTCTTTACGAAGACAGGGAAGAGAATATTTGGATCGGTCTGGGAGCACAGGGGCCAAATCTTTTTTCCAAGAAGAAGACGGCGTTTGAAGCTCTCCCGCTCCTGTCGGGAACAGCAGAGAACGGAAGAGACACGTTAGTCGGTGCAGTCTTGAAAGACAAGAATGGCGACTTATGGATTGGCCAAAGGACCTTGCGTCGAATTAAGCGGGAGGGCGGTGACCCACCCACTTATGTGACCACGGAGTTCAGTGGCATCAATCATGTGATCTCGATGAACGAAGATCGCTCTGGTGGTATCTGGGTAGGAACTTTCGGTGACGGTCTTAGCCGGGTCGACGAAAGAACCGGGCATATAACCACGTATCGTCACGATGCGGCTGATCCGTCGAGCTTAAGCAGCAATATCGTGACGTCATTGTTAGTCGACCATGCGGGCACCCTTTGGGCATCCACCTGGGACGGCCTCGACCATTTTGACCATGAAACCAATCATTTCACAGTCTATCGGCCTCATGCAGACGCGGTACCGCTCTACATGGGGCTGATCGAGGACAGTCAAGGTGTTCTTTGGATTGGCACCGACGCCGATGGGGTACAGAGGTTTGATCCTTCCACCAAGCAGTTTGGTGCGTATACGCACGATCCCGCAAACCAGGCAACCATCAGTGACAGCCGGGTGAACTCAGTGTTCTTCGATCATGCAGGCACCATGTGGCTTGCCACGCAGAACGGCTTGGATCAATTCAATCCCAAAAGCGGTCTAGCTATCCCCTACTACGAGCGGGATGGGCTCAGCGGCAATGTGGTCGCTTGCATCCGGCAGGATGACCAGGGAACACTTTGGATGAGTACGAACAAGGGAATCTCCAGCTTCGATCAGCGAAGCCGGACATTCAGAAACTACTTCACCTCCGATGGCCTCCCCGGTCCTGACCTGACCGGCTGGCCTGCATGCTTCAAGAGTCCGGATGGTGAGATGTTCTTCGGGGGCTTCAGCGGAGGCGTCGCGTTCTATCCGAAGCGGATAAGCGAGACAACGTGGACACCACCCGTCGTGTTGACCGATCTTCGCGTGTTGGGTCGTAGCGTGAAGCGTGGGCCGGAGTCGCCGCTTAAGAGAGTGATCACGCAATCACGCGACCTGGTCCTGACCCACAATCAGGACATGCTTTCGCTTGAATTTTCCGCGCTGAGTTATCTCAATCCGTCGTCCACCCGGTATCGCTACAAGTTGGACCCACTCGATACCGATTGGAATCAGGTAGGGAGCAACCAACGCGTGGTGACGTATACGAGTCTCCCTGCCGGTAAATTCAAATTCACAGTGCAGGCGGCGGCTGGACGCGGCGCATGGAGTGAGCCAGGGGCCGCTTTAGCTATAGAAATTCTGCCGGCTTGGTGGAACACGTGGTGGTTCCGGTGTATGTACGTTTCGTTCCTCTTGCTGCTGGGCTACTTCCTCTATTGGTATCGCCTGCGCCAATTGACCCAGCAGTATTCGATGCGCCTGGAAGAGCGGGTCGCCGAGCGCACCAGGATTGCTCGTGAGCTTCACGACACGCTTCTCCAGGGATTCCACGGCCTGATGCTGCGCTTTCAAGGAGCGATTGGGTTGATGCCGGAAGGCTCGAAGGCGCGCACCGTGTTGGAGGATGCGCTCGATCGCGCCGATCTTCTGCTGGTTGCCAGCCGCGACCGGATCCGGGATCTGCGCCATGAGACTGGGCCAGTGACACCTTTGGCTGAAGCGCTTGCTGAAGCCGGGCGGGAACTCCAGCAGGATAGTCCGATCGCCTTTACGGTTGTGGTTACAGGAGCCCAGCGAGAACTGAATTCCATGATCCGCGACGAAGTGTTTCTCATCGGAAGAGAGGCGGTCGTCAATTCTTTCTGCCACTCTCAAGGATCGAAGGTCGAGGTCGAGGTGGACTTTGATCATTCGGCCCTGCGCCTGCGAGTGCGCGACGACGGTCAGGGCATCCGGGAGGAAACATTGCGTGCCGGTGGTTCAGTCGGGCACTGGGGGCTCTCTGGAATGCGCGAGCGGGCGGAGAAGATGGGCGCCCGATTCCGCTTGTGGAATCGATCCGGCGCCGGCACGGAAGTGGAAGTAACGGTTCCTGGGGCCATTGCCTATCACGATCGGCGCGGAACATTGATCAGCGGCTGGCTGAAGAGGCTGCGGAAATAATTAGCCTTTTTCGATCGGTCGATTCGTACAGCATTTGCTGGAAGACAAATTAGCTATCAGGGCCGGTCGCGATCAGTCCCGAAGAGCCTGCCGTCGGAGCTTGTCGAAGGGGACGGCTGAGAGTCAGAGCTGTCCAAATTAGCGGAACAATGGTCTTCTGGACGGCGCAGATTGCTGAATGCATTCAAGAGAACGCGGGCAAGGGAAATCGGGTTGTTTGTTGTAGTGGCGACTCTGTCCATCCATCTCCACCCAAGCCAAAGTGAGGCACCGACCTATAATTTTGTCATCCCGAGCGTAGCCGAGGGACCTGCTGTGCGCCCTTCCTTCTAATAACTCCCTACGGCTCCCTCCATCCATTTCCACCCATGCCAAGCTGGGGCGCCGCCCTCACCTTTGTCATCCCGCCTGCCCCGGCGTGCCGTTGGGAGCGTAGCCGAGGGACCTGCTGTGCGCCTTTCCCTCTAACAACTCCCTACAGAGTCGAAAAAAGCTAATTTGGACAAGACTGACTGAGAGTAGCCCAGGACGGACCCGGATATCCTGTGCGGCTTTCCATGAAGAAAGCCGCATACGCAGACCTGTCTAGAGCAGCGTGCAGGAAATCCGGGGTCAGTCCTGGCTGAACCTGGGCCGCACGCGAATGCCGACATGGGATCACTAGAATCCAACCGATTCTCTTTGAAATTCAACTGGCTCCTGCGAGCTTTCATCGGCGGCATTGCGGGCCTTGACCGCTAGGTCTCCAGTCAACCAAAAGTAACCTCCGAAACGATAACCGTCGATTCAAGAAAAGACTCTCGGCAGCTAGATCCGATTCCGCAGCGGCTATATCCTGTTATAGACGATTTCGGCACAACGGGCGGCCTCTCGTCACCCTCCCGCTGGTCGGCAGTTGCCGGTAGTTTCGGCCTAAGGCGAGCGAAGGACAGTTTTACCGCTGTCCGGTGTCACACCCGATCCCTGTCTCAAATAAGGCAATCCAAGCATCCCGCCGCGGCGGGATTTTTTCTTGCACTCCACCGCGCCTCCCAGCGCAGTGGCAAACCTCTGTCCCTAACTTCTCTCAAACTCAAGGAGCCACCTATGCCCAAAAATAAAGTCAGCGACCCCATCACCGATCAGGAAATAGCCTTTGCCCGCCTGGTCCTCTCTGGCGCCATGACCGACCGTCAAGCCGCCGAAGCCGTCGGCCTCAACCCCGACTCCGCCGCCTACACCAAAGCCAAACCCCATGTCCGCGACTCATGCTCCAGCACCGCGCCGCCGTGCAGCAACAACTCGTCCAGCAAGATGCCGACGGACAGCGCCGGCTGAACCTGGACCGCGAAAAAGTACTGGACCGCCTCTGGGAAATCGCCAACCTCAGCCCCGAAATGACCCGAGGCAGCATTACCGGACAGGTCAAGGCCCTCACCATCATCGTGGCCATGCAAAACTTCATCCCTGACCGTCGCGCCGCTTCCTCTGAGAAAAAATCCCCCCTTGCGTCTACCCAACCGCAAATCGATGCGTCCGTGGGGCGTAGCCGGCAGCAGGCCACAACCCCTGCCACAACGAATGACCCGCAGCCAAGCCCTGCCCCGCCTGTCCCGGCATGCCGTGGAGCCCAGCAAGCAGATGGGCCTGACGTCCTCGAGTCCAAGTTCGCTCCCGGCTCGGTGGCAGAGGCGCCTCCGGCCCCTGGCACCAGCCAGTCCACCTTCGCCAGCCGCTCTACCCCCTCGGAAGCCCCAGTACCTTATGTCTCCCTGTTCACTTCGGTTCCAGACCTGGGAGTGGATTTCTCTACAAAAAAGACGCCCCTTAACCCCTTTGTCCGCCCGCGCTGAGCTGCAAATCCTAAAAAGGACCCAAAAATATCAAATTTTACAAATGGCTGAACCGCAGAGCTGTCTAAACACAAGACCTTAACCCCTGGACGGGTGCCCCATGTTCGCCCGCCTGCCCCGGCTTGCCGTGGGAGCATACATGGGCCGGTTACGAGTTTCTTCGAATGCTTTTAGCCCCATCTATCACGATGTAATCGGCGGAGTGTGAGCTTCGGAAGGGTTCCCCCCGATTTCCGCAGAAAATCCGGGCGAACATGTGGCACCCGTCCAGGGGCTAGGTCTTGTGTGGTTGGAGTGGGCTCTCACAAAGGCCCTGATAGCTGATTTGTCTTCCAGCAGAGCTCTACGAATCGGCTGATCGAACAAAGGCTATTTGGGCAAGATTGATACTCCGAGCGATCATCAAGGCTGAGCGTAATAGGCCGTGTTTGTGCGTACCGTTAATCCGGGCTTGTTCACCTTCACCTGAAGCAAACGGTACTCGTCCGGGCTACTAGCAGGAACGGAATCGAACCCCAAGACATAGTACGAGTTGGCATCGGCCACGCATTTGTTGATCTCCGCAACGAGATCGTTGCTATCCTCCAGGACCTGACCGCCGCTTTGATAGGCAAGAACGGGCAGCGCCATATTAGCGGCATTTGCCTGGCTGGCCGATGGTACCCCGTCGAGAAAGGCGTGGTAGTAATCTGCAGCTTGCCCGGCGTCGCGCAACATCTTAGGAGAAGAAACCGCATCCAGAGTTATCTGAGCTTCCCGCAACGCAGTCGATAAATACACGATGTGCGCGAAGAAGTTACGCTGCGTCTCCGGCGTATCCGGGAGAAATCCAGGGCCGGAAAGCGGAGGCCAGCCGGGGCCAATCCAGACCAGGATGGCTCTGCCCGGGACATCTTCCTGTTCCGCTGCCAGGCTGGCGAGCGCCGGTATGGATAGTGCGAACCGTTGATTGAGATCCGAGCCCTCTGGGTTGGACCGGGTAATAGCTATCGTGGGGTCGAACGAATGGCTCACCGTCGTTGTGCTGGGTGGGGGCTCCTGGCCCCTTATCTTCACATGGATGTCATAGGGAAGCATCCTCAGTTCGCTGAGGAGAGCATTGCCGTCGCGGGAAGGCTTGCCCGCGTGTATTCCGGAGTCAGTGAGACGGACGATGGAGACTGAGTAAGGGAGGCTACCCTGGTTCTGCCCCAGAAATTTCTCTAACTCCTTGCGCGCATAGGCGATGCTACTAGCAGAGTTATTCACGCTATCGAGCATGAGCAAGACATGGGGCGGCGCAAACGCCGTGCTACCCGTCACCGCCTTAAAGGATGCGATCTGCTGTAGTTGCTGATTATCGACCAGGGTAAAATCCTCCTGCCTCAGTCCGGTGACCGGTTCGCCGGATGCATCGGCCACAGAAACATTCAGGATGATGTGGTGCTCCGCCCGATATGTGCGTTCCCGAACATCAGCCGATCGGGGAATAAGTTTCACCGGCTGATTGGGCACGGGGGCTGCGGATTGACCTGAGGTCGCCTGGGGGGTCTCAGGCGCGTTGGGTTTCTGAGAAGGCGCAGGATTGGCCTGCTCCGCGACCGAGCTCACTGAAGATGGTGGAGCTTGGTTGGCAGCTGGTGGAGGCGCTGCTGGATTGGCCTGTGAAGACGAGGGCCGAGTGAACAAAACGAGTACTAAGCAACCCTGGAGAATCCTTGCGATGCTTGTCCGGTAAGTGTTCACATCGACCGCGATTTTACTCTTTCTCCGCAGGCGCTGGATTCTTTTGCCGCGGCGACCCAACATCCCAATTCCAGTTTGTTGCTTCTCTGGTTCGGGTGTTTAGTTTGTGCGCGGCCCAGTCGTCTTCGCTCCTATCTCGGCTCAAGGACGGCAAAGCGATCGGCGTGGTCGATGAAGACGCGCCGGAACAGCCCCGTAGTTAGAACACCGTCGAACCCCTGTACAAAGGAATCCTTCTCGGTGGTAGTGCTGAAGAAGGGCACGCCGGGCAATTCAAGTGAGCCGATCTTCACGTCCTGAGGTGGCAAAGACCGAAAAGATCGGCTGCGCTCCATCCACACCACTCCCGCGGAGAGCCACCTCGTGCGAGGGCCGCAGCAACATGTATTGAGAGGTGTTGAAGAGGATGGGCTCGTTCGCGCCGAAGTCGAGCAGCAAGCGAACAGGCCGCAGCCCGTCGGATAGACGCGCCGTAATGAGCAGCAAAGCGGGCATCGCGCCGACCTGTCTGCCTCCGCCGCAGCGACCAGCGGGATATGCGGCCCTTTCACCTCTGCGCGCATCGCCGCCGAGTCGTCGAGACAGAGCAGGCGGTGTGCGTTGTCGATCAGCAGGTCGAAGTGTTCGAGGAAATCCTCCCCGAGAATGCCCTGCAGGTGCGAATCGGCGGGGAAATTCTGGAGGTTATAAACAAGGACCTTTTGCTTGGCAACAGCGTGAGAACCGGCCTCGACCAGGTCGAGTTGCGCATAGGTAGCAGACTGACCAGATCCGACTCCCGCGACTACGGCCACTGCCATGAGTATCCAAATGAAGCGCAGCGGCGAGAGAGGGATCGATCATCGTGATCTGAGTGCCGCTATCCAATAGGAAGTCGTAGGGGCCGGTGTGATTGATGGATACGGCCAAAACGATCAAGTGGCGGTTGACGAAGCGGAAGGGTACACTGGCGACATTTCCAGGACAATGGGTTTCTGCTGCGAGCGCGGGAACGATGGTTGGCGCTGAGAACCAAGGAAGCGAACCACTGGAAGGTTGCCATTGCGAGAGCTCCTCAGCCGGGTTGGCTGAAGGAACTCTGGGCGCGTGGTTCTACTTGGTCTTGATGGGCTGGTTATCAAATTCTCCGCGCTGATCGGGAGTTTCTTAGGGCGGATTATGAATTTATGATGCCGAGTAAGTCCTTTGTTTTCCACTTCGACGACGTGGAGGTTCGGGAGCGGGAGTTCACGCTCACCAAGGCGGGGAAGGTGTTGGCAGTGGAGCCGAAGGCGTTTCGAACTCTCCTATTCCTGCTTAACAATCCGCAAAGACTGATCACAAAGGAAGAACTGCTTAACACCGTCTGGGGCGATGCTGCTGTTACCGAAGGTTCGCTGACGCGCTGCATCTGGCTGCTGCGCAGCGCGCTGGGAGACGACATCCACCAATCGCGTTACATCAAGACCGTGGCCACGGTCGGCTATCGGTTCGTGTGCAAAGTTGAGGTTTCGGAGGACATGCACGGCGGCCCGGCGCCGGTCGACTTGCCGGACGGCGGAGGTGGCAGCAAACGGCCGGATCTCAGCGTTCAGGCCGCGGGCGGTGCGATCCGGAGTTTTCGGCGATGGTGGCTGTTGGCCGCTGCCGTTCTCGCCGTGTGCCTCATTGCCACAATCTGGTACCTGCACCGCCCGCTGCCTCCGCCCCGCATCTCGAGATATGTCCAGATTACCCACGACGGTCGCAGGAAGTGGCTCGCCGGAGTCGACGCAAGCAGGATATATGCGAACGAGTTTACGCTGAGTTCCATTGAACAGGTTCCGATAGCGGGCGGAGAGTTGGGACAGATCCCGGTTCCGGTTCCCGGTGGGCCCGGTATGATGTTGGACGTATCGCCGGATGGCTCCCATCTTCTTACCAGTACCGCTGGAAGAAGGGAAGCCGCTCGGTCCAATTTGGAATGTTCGCATTCAGGATGGCTCATATCGCCGTCTGGGTGATGGGTGGGATGCGGCCTATTCACCTGACGGGCGTTCGGTGGCCTACACTACTCACGAAGGAGACATCTGGCTCGTTCAGACCGACGGGACTGGAGCCCACAAGCTGGGCTCGGTGGGCGCCAAAGCCGAATCGCCCGCATGGTCGCCGGACGGCAGAGTCATTCGGTTTTTTCGAGACAATCGGCTTTGGGAGATATCGTCAAAGCGGATCGGATCTTCATCCGTTGCTTCCCGGTTGGCATACCTTTGGCACTACATGCTGCGGCCGCTGGACCCCTGATGGGGAGTTCTTCCTATTCACGTCGCACGAATCGCCGTGGGCCATAGATCAGATTTGGGCGCTTGATGAACGGAGCGGGCTGCTGCGGCAGCCGCCCGCCGAGCCGGTTCAATTGACTACGGGTCCGATCGCTTGGACCCCACCTTATCCCAGCAAGGACGGGACGAAAATCTTCTCGTCAGGCTACACCTTGCGCGGTGAGCTTTCGCGCATCGACCCGGTGACCAAAGAAATCAAGCCGTTTCTCGGAGGCATCTCCGCCGATAATGTTTCCTTCTCCAGGGATGGTCAGTTCATAGCCTATGCCTCCTTCCCCGAAGGTGTCCTGTGGAAGGTCAACCGGGACGGAAGCAGTCCTGTGCAGCTGACGGACCCTCCGATGCATGTGGGAGGTCCCCGCTGGTCGCCCGACGGCTCGCAGATTCTGTTTTTCGCATTCACTGCCGATCACGTTTATAGCTACACTGTCGCTTCAGAGGGCGGCATCCCCAAACGGATTCTTCCTGAAGACAATGGAAGACAAGGGGATCCGGACTGGTCGCCGGACGGGAAGAAAATTGTGTTTGATTCGGCGACCGCAAGGGACGCTGAGAGAGGAAACCTTCGGATACTCGACCTCGAAAGCCGCCGCGTCACAGTTATTCCGGGGTCGGATGGCACTTGGTCGCCGCGCTGGTCGCCGGACGGCCGCTACATTGCAGCGCTGTCATGGAAGGCCTCCATCCTGAAGGTCTTCGACATTGAGACGCAGCAATGGTCGGCGCTTCCGGTGAAAGGATTGGCTAGATACCCTTCCTTTTCCAGGGATAGCCAGTACATTTATTACATTTACGTCTTGTTCTCCCACAAGAACGATTCCGGCGTCTTTCGTGTACCTGTCAAGGGGGGCGAAGTGGAACGCGTCGCCGACCTGAAGGATTGGCATGCTGGCGGGGACGATGAGATCGAACTCGATCCCTGGATGGATCTCGATCCTGCCGATGCGCCGCTGCTGCTGCGCGACGCTGGAACGCAAGATATATACGCTCTCACTCTGGACAAATGAGCGGGCAATTCATTGCAATACGATGTCGCTTCCCGGGATTTGACTTTAGATTCTTAGGGATTTATGAGGGCAGATAAATCCTTTGTTTTCCGCTTCGACGACGTGGAAGTTCGTGAGCGAGAGTTCTCGCTCACGAAGGCGGGCAAGGTGTTGAGTATCGAGCCTAAAGCCTTTCGGGTCCTCTTATTTCTGCTGCACAATCCCCAACAACTGATAACCAAGGACGAGCTGCTCAATGCTATCTGGGGCGATACGGCTGTAACCGAAGGTTCCCTCTCGCGCTCCATCTGGCTGCTGCGCAGCCTATTGGGAGACGACATCCGCCACCCGCGTTACATCGAGACCGTGCCGACAGTCGGTTATCGCTGATGCGCGATTGCACCACCAACTTTGGGCGGCAAGGTTTGAAGACGCGCTGGCAAATGTAACAGCTTTGCAGAAGCACATCGCAACAGAGATTGCCTTGCATGCCCGGATACCTCTTCCTCCATCGCAGCAGGTCAAGCTCACTCGCGCAAGGCCGCTGGATCCGTCAGCTTACGACGGTTATCTGCAGCGGCGTTATCTCCTGAGCAAAACGGATTCTGAGGAAGCGGTCAAGATGTTTCGGCGTGCCGTTGTGCTCGATCCAAACTTTGCGCGATCCTGGGCAGGTCTTGCGGCGGGATTAGCAGAGCTGGGGATGTGGACCGATCCCCATCAGGGGCTGATACCCGAGGCGAAAGCCGCTGCAAGACACGCCATCGAACTCGACCCTGAGAATGGTGAAGCCTGGTCGGTGTTGGGTCAGATCGCTTTTAACCACGAACGGGACTGGAAGACCGCGGAGTACGATTTGCAGCCGGCGGTCACGCTCAGTCCTAGCGATTCGACAACAGAATCGCGATACGCGATTTTTCTGAGCATCGTTGAGCGCCGCGACGAAGCAGTGAGGCACATGCGACGCGCCCTGGAACTTGACCCTTTGTCCTTCTTAAATGTGCGGCTCATGCGCTCTGTTTTGTACTGGTCACGGCGGTACGATGAGTCCCTGGAATATATTCGGAAGGCGGAAGAGATGGAGCCCGAACTGGTAGACGTTACGGTGGACTGGGAGGTCGACGACTACGAGATGAAAGGAATGCCGGAACAAGCTGTCGTGGCGGATCTGCGCAACTTCTCCCTTCCCGCTGGGAAGAGATTGCATGATCGGCTGGATGCGGCCTACCGCAGCGGCGGACGAAAGGCTTATTGGGAAACGAGAATCAAATTCCTTCGGGCCCAGCCAGACTCGCAATGTAGCGCGGGTGGATTAGTCAGAATCTATGTGCTGGCAGGAGAGAACGATAGCGCCCTGGAAAACTTAAACCGGTTGCTCAACGAGGGCTATTTTTGGCTCTCTATCATAAAAGCGGAACCCCTCTTTGACCCACTCCGGGGCGATCCTCGATTCAAGGACATGTTGAAGAAAGTCAACCTCAGCGAATAGCAAGAGTCCGTGGGCGGTGTCGCCATGCCAGTAGACGTTCTACTTGCCTATGCTGTAGAGTGTCTACACTGTGACTTCAGGACGAGAGCCGTACTTGAACAGGGTTGAGCTTCTGCAGGGAACGCTCGACATGCTCATTCTTCAAACATTGCAGTGGGGCACCCAGCATGGCTATGGCCTTAGCCAGGCGATTCGCGCCCAGTCTGGAGATGTTCTGCAGGTAGAAACCGGCTCGCTTTACCCGGCTCTGCATCGTATGGAGCGGCAGGGATGGGTCGTTTCCAAGTGGGCGCAAACCGAGCAGAAACAGCGCGCCAAGTTTTACCGCATTACCGCCGAAGGCAAGAAGCAACTGGCTCGTGATCGTTCCAAGTGGGAGACGATGGTAGCCGCCATCGGCAACATTATGACCCCGACACCGGAAGGCTGAGGATCTCCATGAGTTTGTGGAGCCGCATTTTTCGACCTGAGCGCGCGAAATCGGACCTCGCCGCCGAGATCGAGGCGCATCTCGCTTTGGCCGCCGCCGATAAGCGCGACCGGGGCGCCGATCCGGAGACGGCGCGCCGCGAGGCGGAGAGGGAATTCGGGAATGCAGCGCTGGTGAAAGATGTAGTGCGCCGCATGTGGGGATGGGTTTGGCTCGATTCGCTCCAGCAAGACTTAACGAGTGCTCTGCGCCAACTGCGGAGAACCCCTCGATTTTCCATCACCGTGATGGCAACGCTCGCGCTCGGCATTGGAGCAGCTACCGCCATGTTCACCGTGGTCGACCAGGTTCTGCTCAGGCCGCTGCCATTTGCGCATCCGGAACGGCTAGTGACGATTGACGAGGCCGGCATCCATGGAAAACCGGGCCTCAATCGCGGCGCGGCCTACCTCGATGTGCAAGCGTGGCAACGGAAAAGCAGGACACTCGATCAGATTGCCTATTACGTCGTGGGCTCCAAAGGAAATTTTCTGGACGGCACCACGGGGTCCCAGGAAGTCTATCTCACCAACGTCAGCCCGAATTTCTTTCCCACCTTGGGTGTTCAGCCTCGATTAGGCCACGCCTTTGACGAGGATGTGGATCCGTTTACCGACGGGAAGAATGCGAACACCATCGTGCTGAGCGACGCTGCCTGGAGGCAGATGTATGGTAGTGATCCGGGTATCCTCGGCAAAGACGTTCTGCTCAATGGTCAACCATATGCCGTTGTTGGTGTGATGCCGAGGGGATTTTCATTCGGAGGCCAGCAGGATTGGAATCAAGTCTGGACAGCGGTCCGGCTCGATGATGCCGATAGGAAACAAGGAGATCGGCCGCGTAACTACTCTGCGATCGGCCGCCTGAAAGCGGGTGTACCGCTCAGTGCAGCGGAAGCGGAGCTGAAAACATTGCAAGCGCAGCTCGCGAAAAGCTACGCGGATCCCAGTGTTCGTGAGAGCCGGGACAGCGTGATCGTTCAGCGCTATGCTGACACTCTCGTAGACGCGAGCCTGAAAAAAGGACTTATCGCCCTGCTGGCGGCGGCCGGCGTTCTCTGGCTCATTGCCTGCGTCAACGTGACCAACCTTTTCCTGGTTCGCGCCACAACCCGGCAGCGGGAGATTGCCGTGCGCGGTGCGCTGGGTGCGAGCCGGATGAGGATCATGCAACAGTTACTTTTCGAGGGCCTGATTCTCAGCGCAGTCGCTTCGCTGCTGGGAAGCCTCCTGGCGATGGGGGCGATAAGGATCTTCGAGAAGCAAATTCCTGCTCACCTCCGGCTTACCATCTCACCGGGGGCGAACGTTACGGTTCTGCTGGCTCTGGTGGGACTCACGTTGCTGACGACCCTCTTCGCTTCGGCGTGGCCCTCGTTTCTTGCGGTGCACATACCTATCGAAGCCGCACTTAAGCAGGGTGGGCTGCAGAGCGGAACCAACCGTACCCAACATCGCGCGCGGGGTGCCCTGGTGATTGCTGAAATTGCCATGTCGCTTACCTTGCTGGCCGGTTGCGGTCTGCTGTTGCGCACGATCTATGCCTTGCGCCACGTGCCGCTGGGCTTTCGGACAGATCACATCATGGTCGCGAACCTGACCATCCCGGCGTACCGGTTCGCGAACCGCAACATGACGACGGAGTTGTACGAGCCCTTGCTGGAGCGGGTGCAGCATTTGCCTGGAGTGCAGGCTGCGACGCTCATCACGGAGGTGCCGCTCGGCCAGACCTTCCGCATGCAGTTGTCTTTGGTAGGGAAGGGCTATGGCGCTCACGGCGCTGAGAATGACCCCATCACGTCGAATATACGAGGCGTGACCCCCGATGCTAAGCAGGTTTTCGGGTTCGGTATGCTGGCCGGCCGTTACTTCACCGCGCAGGATACGGCGGGATCGCAGCCAGTTGCGGTGGTAAATCCGTCGTTTGCGCGGCTCTACGCTCCAAATCAGCAGGATCCCCGTTCGGTGCTCGGCATGCACCTTCTGAATATGAGAAAGAACGAGCCGACCGTAGTCGTGGGTGTCCTTGAGGACGCACGACAAAGCTCGATCACGCGACCCGAGCCTGAGGTAGTGGTCTGCCTTTCGCAGATGACGCCCGACAGCGTTTCATACCTCGCTTTCGAAGGCAGGGCGATGGACATTGCTCTTCGTACCGGACGATCCTTGGCGTCCATCACCCCGGAATTGCGCACCTTGCTTCGCCAGGCCAGCCCTGAGCTGGCCAATGCAACCTTCACCAGCATGGACCAGGTGGTTGCAGATTCCTACGGCAGCCAGACGCTGGCGGCTCATCTGCTGGAACTCTTCGGCGGGACGGCGCTGCTGCTCTGCGTTACCGGGCTCTACGGCTTGCTCAGTTACGTGGTTGCCCAGCGCACGCGCGAGATCGGCCTGCGCATCGCTTTGGGAGCACAGAGGAAACAGGCGTTGTGGCTTGTATTCCGCCAGGCGGGCGCACTGGTGCTGAGTGGGGTGGGCATCGGCATGGTCCTGGCGGCCGCGTCCGGTCGGTTTGTGCGCGTCTTTTTGTACGGAGTCGCCGAGCACGATCTGTGGACGCTGGTGATGGTTGCTTTAGTGCTGATCCTCAGCGGCAGCGTGGCGGCCTTTTTTCCCGCGCGAAGAGCCGCGCAAGTGAATCCCATGGAAGCTCTCCGCGCGGAGTGAAAGCTGTCGCTGGTTCAGGTGCGCCGATCTTGAGGCAAAGATTATTCGCGGCCGTGCTTATAACCCTACTTGCCGCATGCGCGGGATGCGCTGTACGGCGGCCGCAGGGCGGCTATCTTCTCGACAAAATTGATTCCCAGTACTTCCTGCTATCGCCGGATGCCACGACTTCGCTAAAGGACCGCCAGACGGTTCGTATCCCGATCTCCCCGGGTGTCGAGCCTAAAGTGGATTGTTCAATTAAAGGATCATGGTTTTCGTTCGCTCGATCTTCAGGAAAAGAAGCTTATTGGATAGCAGAGACTCCGAGTGCTCCCGCATGGGAAGCGAGCGCCGGCGCCGTCGATATGAAAGAGGAATGGCAAAGCTTCGAAAACGCGATTTATGGATTGCAACAGAAACAGTGTTTTGCTTCGGTGGATGAGTATCTCCACGTCAAGCAGCAAATCGCTGCAAGCCTTTCTGCTCCCGTCGAAGACACCCTCTTCTACCGCTATAGCTACGGGCCTGGGGGCTATGTCGACATGGCGCCTAAGATGCAGTTGAGAATCGAACGCGATTTCTTCGATCCCCAGAGTTCCAGCCATACTGCCAGCGACTATCGAGGCACGACCATCACTTATTACGATGTTGTGGGGAGTTCGGGCACGAGTCTCAAGTTTCTTCGGGTTGAGAAGAGATCCGCAGGATCCAACAGCCTTTGGCGCCGAACTCTTCGGATGCTGAGCTGGCAAGGGAATTCGCCAACACGTCCCGGTTGCGGCTTTTCTTGCAGGATCTGACTGTGTCGGGCGGTGCGAAGACGCCAGCCATCCTGATTGGAGGCGCGCTCGATCAAGACCTGAATGGGGTAACGCAGACGATCGAAAATGATCCAGGTATCTCCTGCAAGGCGCTGCAGTCTTGGAAAATAACCTGCGTGCTTTTTGACGGAGTCGTGACCGTCAGCCCGATGCTCGAAGTGTTCATGAATGGAGCACGAAGCTACGTCCCGATAGGTTCCAAATTGCAGTTCATCCTTCCCCATGTGACCACTGCGCAAGAGGCCACGTTGATGCGCACGCTGCGCGTCGAGCGTTGGTTTCAGGGCAGGCTGGCTCGCGTGCAGTTGCCCACCGATCTGGAGGCTATCTCGCAGTTGTTTGTCTTTGGGGAAGATCGGATTTCCTGGTCCAAGGCTCTCGGACACAAGAAGTAGAGAAGTGCGACACACGATCCCTTGCGACCTTCCCGAGAACAGAGATTACCTTGTAATACTCCGCTTCGCAGACGCACTATAAGGTACCTGGAATTTCCAGGTGGTTGATGCCGCTAAGGATCAGGCGAAAGCACCGCGTAGGCGCGTCCGAAAGGCATCCAGAGAATTCCATTTCTCAATCGATGCCGGACGATGGCGTGCCTATGTCAACCAGGGTCTGCGGCCAATCAAACCAAATGGGCCACGCGAAGGAGGACATATATGCTCCGGCAAACGACACCACGCTATGGACTGCAGACGCTGCTAATCCTGTTGTTGCTCTCCTGCTCAATCCCAATCCTCGCGGCAGTGAACGTACCGGAGAGGAGTTACAACCCAAATCGCACGGGTGCGAATACTGCAGAGACGATCCTCACCCCCGCAAATGTAAGCTCCACCGCCAACCAGTTTCACAAGCAATTCGTCATGAAGGTCGATGGCAAGATTGAGGGCTCTCCGCTCTATGCATCGAGTATCCAGATTGCCGGCGGAACGCACAACGTCATCTACGTCGCGACCATGCACAACACCGTCTTTGCCTTTGACGCAGACAACGGGAACCAGCTCTCCGCGCAATGGCTCGGCACCCCGGTCACCGGGCTCGACCTGCACAATCTTAAGCCGGCAACCATTCACACCGAGTGGGGCATCCTGAGCACCCCGGTGATTGACCTGAACACGGGAACACTCTACGTTGTGCGCTGGGGCTACGAAAACGGCATAAGCGGCCCGACCTACCGCCTCTTCGGCCTCGACATAACGGACCTGACCAAGCAGAAGTTCAATTCGGTGCTGATCGACAGCTTCAACGTGAATGGCGGTGGGTTCAATCGTTACCTTCAGGTACAGCGAGCGGGCTTGGCACTGGCCGCCAAGCCAGGCGGTCCGCAGGCAGTGGTAATCGCGTTCAGTGGCGGCGAAGGAGGAGGGGCTCCAGGTTGGGTAGTCGCCTACGACACTGCCAAGCTGGCGCAAAACGCTCCCCAGGCAAACGTCTGGTGCAGCACTCCACCCAACAATAACGGGGCCGGAGGGGGAGGGGGTATTTGGATGGCGAACGCGGCGCCTGCTATCGACCAAAACGGAGACATCTATGTAGTCACCGGAAATGGTCCCTATAATCCGCAGTTCGCCGTCGATCAACTGGGAGAAAGCATCGTCCACCTCATCTGGAATCCCGGAAGTCCGGGTTCGCTCACGGTGGCCGACTGGTTCACTCCTTTTGTCGACGCGGGTCGTGATGCCGGTCATAAGGACCAGGACCTGGCGTCGGGAGGAGTGATCGCTTTGCCGGATGAGACGGGCCTGATCGCCGGCGGCAAAGACGGCGTCTACTACCACGTGAACCGCGCCAACATGGGAAAGCAGGACTACACCAAGCTCGTCGATAGCCCGTTCGTCGCCTCCTTCGACTACCAGCCCACCAACGGCCACAGCTCGCTTTTCGACGACCTCAACCAGGTGACCTCGACTGATCCGTTCACCATTGGCCCCGCCTCCAGCGGCCGCACGGCCCACATCCATGGAACGGGCGTTTATTTTAATAACCTGCTCTTTGTCAACGGCGAGAACAATAAGGTCCGCGTCTTCTCCAAGAGCGCCGGGCATTTCAGTGTTCAACCAACCGCACGCGGAACCGCCACTGCCTCCTCGGGGACTGCCTCTCCCGGAGGCATGGCGGGCGGGATCCTGTCCCTATCGGCCAACGGAACATCGAACGCAATCCTGTGGGCGAACGAGGCTTTCGGAAACCTCCCCGGCGACCCTGACGCCAACCAGAACCCGACTCCCGATATCCTGCGCGCCTACGATGTCTCAACCGCCGCGAGCGGCACCCTTCAGTCCATCTGGGACAGCGAAACCGAGCCCAACGACCACGTCGGCGCGTCCACCAAGTTTGCCCCTCCCCTGGTGGCCAACGGCAAGGTCTATCAGGCAACGTACGACCACCAGGTGGTGGTCTATGGTCTCGGCAATCCTTCCCCCACACCAACGCGGGACATCCGCCGAACCGTAGTATTCCTTTTCGCCCAGACGATTCCTGGTCAGGACCTGTTTGTCCGCGGCAGCACCAAAGGCGGCGGAGCAATCCGGATCCGCCATCGCAACTGGCTCAACCCTCACACCAATACCTATCGTTGGGGTGATGTGAGTCTTGATTTGAGCGGAGCGGAGCTTGGCCAGGCGATCCCACCCGGAAAGTTCGGCGGCGGCTCTCCCCTGGACTGGACCACCAGCCTGGCGCAGGGCAACGGCCAGCCATATGTAACCATGGCTGGTTACGGTATCGCTGACGAAAACAGTTTCGGCGCGAACTATTGGATGCTTGATGTGGATATGGATTGCGAGCAGGCATTTGACGACGGACAGGGCAGGAAATGGTTCGAGCTGCAGGCGCTCATTGCGCCCCGTCCGGGCCCGGAGGGGCCGATTACGCAAACCAGCAACCCGATGCCGCCCTATACGTCGGCCAACCATATGGGTGTGTGTGGCATGGTCAACGTCTTTGTCGGCAACTTCGACAACCTGCCGGCCGGGCTTGATCCCAACTCCGCAAAATTCTTTCCGCCGGCCTACACATACCTCTCGCCGGTTGACGACCGCAATGCTTCCAACGATGTGCTGACCAATACTCCGTGCGTTTCTCCCAACGCCGAGAGTCGCTGCATAGGAAATCTCCTGCAGAGCTGCCGGGTCGTCAATGGCGCCAACTTCTTCCAGACCGTGCAAAATTGCGACGTCCCTTCGGCCGGCGGAAACTTTGGCCAGATGTGTCAAAGCTCCAAGGGGCAGTGCTGCACCCCCAACTCGGGAGATATCTGTCAATGATGAGGGGCTAATTCAGTGACACGTTTGTGACATGAGGGGAGACTGATGGGGGATGCGGGGGGTTGACTGGAAAAGTATTTGGAAGAGAAGACGCACACTGCACTGCGGCACAGGCCTTCATTATGGGTTACTCTTCATCCCCTGGTTCTCCAGTTGTATACGCCCAACAGGTAAAAGGATCACCGGAAAGCGCCGGACCGGTCAGCCTTAGGGTGATTGTAGCTGCGCCAGTCCTGGCGGAACATGAGCTGGAAGGGCTAACTGGAGGCGTGAGGCGATGAACGATCAGGCATGGTTAGAGGGTCAGAAGAACGGGCGGATCGACAGGTTTCGCGGAACCAAGAATGAAACCGCTTGGATCGTTCTGCTAACCGAGGGATATTCTCGCAGCTACTCCCTCGGCTACCGTCACGGTTGGACACGTCCCAATGAAGGTCCACTGTAAACCGCAAGCTGAACAGGGAAGCGCTTTTCGCACTCAAGCGACGATCAATTCCTGGTTGATCTCGACTCCCAAACCTGGACCTTGCGGCAAGTTGAGATACCCTTCCTTATCCACAAGCGGAGGGTTTTGCATGATAGAAAACCCATTAGTATAGGCAGCGACGGGCGGGTCGTGCAGGATCTCGATCCACGGCGCGTTCGGCCACGATGCAATGGCGTGGAGCTGGGCAATGGTGCCCAGGTTGCCTCCGCCGTGATGTGGAATCACCCGCTTGTGGTATGCCTGGGTCAGGGCGGCAATCTCACGAAAACCGGTGACGCCGTCGGCCACCATGATATCGGGCTGCAGAATGGAGAAGACATTCTGCTCCAGCATCCAGCGGTATTCGTGTACTCCGCGATTGTTCTCTCCTCCAGCGATGGGAATGGATACACGGCGGCTCAACTCAGCCAGCTCATCGAATGCATATCGTGGCCGCGGTTCTTCCAGCCAGACACAGTTGAGGCGCTCGAGTTCTCGCGCGGTCTCTAGCGCGCGCAGGAAATCCCAAGTCACGCCGGGCTGCCAGCCGGAGAAGGACTGCGCCTGGTTGGCGTCCACCATGATATCCATGTCATCGCCCACCGCTTTGCGCACTGCTTCGACCAGTTGTACGTCTTCCTTCAAGGTCGCGTAATGGGCACGAAGTTTGATCGCCTTCCATCCTTCCGATTTGAGCTGGACCGCCATCCGCACCCTCTCCTCCGGAGTCGAAAGCTGGATCATGCTCGCATAGGCCGGTACCCGATTCTTGGCCGCGCCCCAGATTTTGTAGAGAGGTTGACCAGTGGCCTTGCCGATAAGATCCCACAGGGCAATTTCCAGGGATGACACGGTGCGCGAGCTTCCACCCACGTAATAGCGCAACGGACCGGCGAGTTGTTCGATGCTGAAGGGATCCTTACCGATGAGCTGATTCTTGGCCGCCGTTAGCAGGGCAGAGTCGATGCCCGGCCCGATGCCTGAAATTCCCTGGTCGGTTTGAATCTCCACGATCGACCCGCCGCCGATACGCCACGTGGTCACTGTGCCCGGATCCCATGCCGCTTCCATCTTGCCGGTCTCGCGAACGACCTTCAGATTGACGATCCGGATGCCGGTGATTTTCAGTGGGACCGCAGAGCGCAACTGCGGCATAAGAACGGCCAGCGGAATAGACATCAAAAAATCGCGTCGCCGCATACGTGAGCCTCCGGAGAGTACCAGTCGCACCCGGCTAATAATACAGCGACTTATTCCTGCAAGAAGGTGGTGCGAAGCGCGTTGTCGAGTAGAATCGCGCGATGGAGAATGCTCAGTCTTCCCAAAACCATCCGCCTATGCTGATCATCTTTGGCGGGCTGCCTGCTACGGGAAAAACAACAATTGCCAGAAACCTGGCGCAGCAACTCGGCGCGACTTATCTACGCATCGACACCATTGAGCAAGCGCTTCGCGATTCCGCACCGGCGAGCCTGCAGATAAACGAGGAGGGGTATCGTATCGCTTATGCGGTTGCGGAGGACAACCTTCGCCTGGGTCGAACCGTGATCTCGGATTCCGTGAATCCGATTCGCTTGAGCCGCGACGCCTGGATCGACATAGCGCATCGGGCCCAGGCACGCCCTGTAGAGGTGGAAGTGATCTGCTCCGACCTGCAGCTTCATCGTCAACGTGTCGAAACGCGATCGGTGGATATTCGTAGCCTCAAGCTGCCAACCTGGGAACAAGTTGTCTCTCGCGAATATGACCCGTGGGATCGCGAGCACATAGTGATCGACACCGCTGGACGAAGTGCCGCGCAAAGCGTCGAAGAGCTTCGAGCGGCGCTACCGGCGTGATGCGCGCGGAGAATTACTCCGCGCGCAGCGTTTCCACCGCGTTCACGCTGGCGGCGCGCGCCGCGGGCACAGCGGATGCGATCACCGCGGCAGCGAGAAGCACGACAGCCGATGCGATAAATGCAAGGACGCCTGGCATCTGCACCCCCGCAACGTACTTGCTGATAGCGCTTGCGAAGGCGAAGGCCACCACCATACCTGCCGCCACCCCGATGCTGGCGATCACCAGGCCCTCCACCAGCACATTGGTGAGGATATTTCGCCGCTGAGCGCCCAGAGCCATACGGATGCCGAACTCGCGCGTGCGCCCACTCACGGAAAACGCAAGCACACCGGCCACGCCCACCACCGAGATCAAAAGCGCCACCCCGGCGAACCCGCCGAAGACAATCGCATTCAGGCGGTCAGGGGTGAGAACCTCCGCGCGAATATCCTTGAGCGTGCTGGCTCGCTCCACTGGCTGGTCCTGGGCCATGTCGTGAATCGTGCGCGTGATCACGGGAACAAGGCTGTACGGATCATGATCGGTGCGCACAAACAAGCGGCCCTGCCATCCCTCCTGGTCAGATGGCTGATAGACCATCGGGCTCGGCGACGGGATGATATTTTCGTCGTCGACGTCAGGCACTACGCCGATGATCCGCCGTGGCTCTTCGCTGATGCCGATAAACTTCATTACCGGATCGGTCCAGCGCAAGCTGCGATTCAGCGGCGATTGCCCGGGAAACAGCATCTTCGCAACGCTTTGATTGATGATGACCACACGTTCCGAGCCCTCGCGATCGGTATCTCGGAAATCGCGGCCTTGCAGAAGCGGGAGACCCAAGGTGTCGAAAAATCCGGGAGAGATCGACCGGAAGCGCGCGCGCAAGTCGTCCCGGCCGTTCTGCCGCGCCGCGCCATCCATGGCGAAGGTGAAGCTGATGTTCAATCCCTGCGCATCACGCCAGGGAACGCTGAAGCCTGAGGACACCTTTTGTACCCCGGGCAGGGCGCCGACCCGCTGCTGCACATCACGATAAAAATTATGCACCTGCTCCGGCGTTCGCCCATACGACATCACCGGCAAATTCACGGCCAGGACCCTTGCGGTGTCGAAGGGCGGCTGCGTGTTCTCGAGGACAAACAGAGTCTTCATCAGCGCCCCGGCTCCGGCGAGCAGCAGGAATGAGGCCGTGATTTGGGTCACGGCGAACATGCGAAGCCGGCGGTTACTGCTGCCTCCCGCGACGCGCAGTCCGCTGCTGGTCAGTGCGAAGCTGTGCTTCGGATCCTCGGAGGGCAGCCGCGGAACATACGCCAGGAAGACGGCGGCGGCCAAAGCGAGTGCAATCCCAATCCACACCAGGCTGAAATCGAGGGTCAGGCCGTCAGCGCGCACGCTGAAGCGCGCAGCATAGCGGCCCAGCACGGCGACCATCGGAGCGGCGATGATCAGGGCTCCCAATACTCCACTGATGCACAGCACCAGGCTTTCCGCCAGCAGCGCACGGCGCAGCGCCTTTCTGGTTGCTCCCAACGCCGAGCGAACTGCCAGCTCCGATTCGCGGCGCACGGTGCGCGCCAGCACCAGGTTGGCAACATTGGAGCAGGCAATTACGAACAGCAGGCCGGAGGCGGCGAACAGCACCCACAAGACGGTATTGGCACGAGAGTTGATCTGATCG
Organism: uncultured Acidobacteriaceae bacterium; assembly: GCA_963746595.1. Classification (GTDB taxonomy): domain Bacteria; phylum Acidobacteriota; class Terriglobia; order Terriglobales; family Acidobacteriaceae; genus PALSA-350. Next base: position 131,602 of record CAVVBS010000015.1, on the reverse strand, counting down.
TGCATGCGGGTGACACCGATGGTGTAGTGGTCTTCGGGTTTGTAAACCTCCGGGTGTGCGGCCATCATGGCGGCGTATTTGGTCTGGAGCTCTGCTCGCGCTGCTTGGAGATCCGCACCAGGAGCGAGCCGGGCAAAGACTTCCGTCATGCGATGCTCACGGCCGGTCACCATGGTGGCGGATAGATGATGCGGGCTGGTGACCACGTTGGCCATGAACTCGGTTGCCACCGGATAGGGTACCGATGGCTCCAGCACACCCACGATCACCGCGGTACGCGAGCCCATTAAGCCATCGAGGCGCACCGTCTTTCCGATGACGTTGGGATCATGGTGCAGCGAGGTGCTCCAGAATTTATAGGTCAGCACGATCGCGCCGGCTGCATTTGGGCCATCGTCTTTGGGAGTCAACAGGCGTCCAATCACCGGACGCAGACCCATCACCGTGAAGTAGTTGCCATCCACCACCCCCGCGGCTACCTCGCGTGGTGTGCCGAGTCCCACGACGGTGAAGTCGATCGCTGAAAAGGTGCCAAGGGCCTGGATTGTCTTTAAGTCGTGCCCCATGTCCTGAATTTCCGGGACGGAGAACGTCGTGTTAGATTCGCCGATGCCTGGAGCGCTCTGGCGCAGGTAAAGCAGCCGGTTTTCGTCGCGATTCGCGAGCGGCCGCAGGAGCACGGCGCGAACCACGCTGAAGATGGCCGCGTTTGCCCCGATGCCCAGCGCGAGGGTTAGGGCCACGGTGATCCACAGCGCAGGAGCCCGGGACAAAGAACGCAACGCGATTTTCAAATCCCGAATGAATGACATCCAGACCTCCATTGGCCTGCAAGGACTTGCCAGTTAGACGTTGATATTAATACAGATCGCACTACAACCCAGAATCGCCGCCCTTGCTCCATGCGAGGAAGCGAACTGTGACCAACTGGCCCAAGGTGTTGATGAACGGCCGGGAAACCGATCGTCTGATTCGATCTACCCGGCTCAGAGCGGCTCAACCTTTCGGTGGAGGTCGACTCTTTCGGATCAGTATAGGATTCCGGTGTGATTCCGACCGAGCCAATTGGCAGCATCCCTCGCCCTCCGCGGCTGATTCAAGCCATCGCTGACTATCAAGCGCACAAAATCGCTCGTGACGCGCTGGACACCGAGTACTCCGACGCGCTCCGGGACACCATCGATCGCCTGCAAAAAACCGGCTCGCCCGTGCTGACCGATGGCGAACAAACCAAGCCCAGTTTCGCAACCTACCCTCTCACCGGACTGGAGAACCTCGCGCCCGACGGAGTCGTGATCCCCTTCGCCGACGGTCACCAGCGCCAGTTGCCTCGATTGACCGGCGGCCCGTTCCGCTACGGCGTTCACGCAGACACGTACGTCAAGGCTATCCGCGCCTACACCCAACGCCCGGTCAAGCAGGCGGTTATCTCGGCCTCCGCGCTGAGCCTGCTGTATCCGGCAAAGGAAATACCAGGCTACTCGCGAGAGGCCTTTCTGGCCGATTTAATCAACGAAGCCGCGGCGGATATCCGCGGAGCTCTCGAAGCGGGCGCCGCGACTGTTCAGATCGATTTTACCGAGGGCCGGTTGTCGCTCAAGCTCGATCCCTCTGGAAATCTTCTGCGCAACTTCGTGGCCCTGAACAACCAGGTTCTGGACCGTTTCACCGCGGACGAGCGGCGCAAAATCGGCGTCCACGTCTGTCCTGGCGGCGATCACGATTCAACCCATAGCGCGGACGTGGACTACTCTGGTCTACTGCCCGACCTGTTCCAGCTGAACGCCGGGCGCTTTTACCTGCAGATGGCCAGCGAATCCGACAAGCATCGTCTCTATCCCATGATCAAGCAGCTAGCAAATGCTAAACAGCTTGTTTTCATAGGCGTCGTCGATCCTATTCATCCAACGGTTGAGACCGCTGCGCAGGTGCGCGACCGCGTTCTGGAAGCGGCATCGTTCCTACCGGTCGAACAACTGGGTACCACGGACGACTGCGGCTTTGCTCCATTTGGGGACGACACCTCCACGGCCCGGGACACAGCCTTCAAAAAGATTCAGGCCCGAGTGGAAGGAACGGAACTTGCCAGCCGAGAGTTGGGTGGCTGAGACAACCTGCCGCGCGCTACAGCTTGATCCATGCCAGTCGCGGACTTCACAGTCTGCGGAAAAACTCATGCTTTGTGTCAGGGCGCGACTTTAGTCGGGCCGCACAGACGCACCCGATGAGGGGCTAAAGTGTCTGCGTGAGAACGAAAGACACGCCAGATCCCTCCTATCGTCAAGGCCCAGAGGGCCGTCCGCTAAACGTCAGCCCAGCCCGTAAGGGCTGGGATAGCAACCACGCGATGACGAGCACCGTAGGTGCGGCACCCGTCTCGTCCGATCACATTCAGTATCGTTGGGCACACATGGTGCCGCGCCTACGGCGCTCGGGATTCTCCTCTGGATCGAAACCCAGCCCTTACGGGCTGGGCTGACGTTTAGCGGTCGGCCCTCTGGGCCTTGGCGATAGGAGGGATCTACCGTGTCTTCTAATTCTCACGCAGAGTGTTTAGCCCTGGTGAGAGTGCCTACTTACGAACTCATTCCCGCAGAGGCACTCGTTGAGCTGTCTCGACCTCTACGCCGACCGCAGCGCCACCATGGGATCGACATGGGTGGCCCTCCACCCCGGCGCCAGCGCCGCCGCAAGCGCCGTCAGCAACAGCAGCACCGAAGCCACACCGAGGCTGACCGGGTCAGTCGGCTGCACGCCAACCAGCATGCTGGTCATCAACCGTGCAAGCACGAGACTCACCACCAATCCCACCGCGATGCCATAGCAGGCCAGCTTTGCGGCATGCGCCAGCACCGTGCTCAAAATCGCTCCCCTCTCCGCGCCGAACGCCATGCGTACGCCTATTTCAAAGGTGCGTTGCGCCACCGTATAAGCCATCGTGCCATACACCCCCAACATCGCCAGCACCAGTCCGATTCCGGCGAAACGAGGAGATCAACGCCGCCCGAAAACGTTCCGTCGCAATCGAGGTGTTCACCATGGCATCCATGGTGGTAAAGCGCATCGCGATGAACGGATTCACTCGCGCAATTTCTTCCTGCACTGCGTTCATCAGGGTCAGCGGCTTTACTTCGGTGCGCAAAACAATGTGGATTTGATTGGCGAAAAAGGGATGTTGGGTCATCGGCATGTAAAGCGTCGGTCCGGGATTCTCCGCGGGCGACTCCTGCCGCACATCGCCGACCACGCCCACCACTGTCATCCACTTGTCGGAGTCAAGCCCGCACTGGATCTGCTTGCCCAACGGATCGGCATTGCCAAAGCTCTGCTTGGCGAGCGACTCGCTGATCACTGCCACGAAGAGACTCTTGTCCGTATCCTGCGCGTTGAAGTCGCGCCCGCGTTTGATCGGAATCTCCATAGACTGAAAGTAACCCGGACTGGCCACGCTGAAGTTGGCGTATGGCGAATGGTTGACATCGACAGGCCCCGCGCCGCTCACGGTGTAATACCCATTGGAACCGTACGCACCCGTCGGTAGCCCCATGATCCCGGCCACGTGTTGTATGCCTGGCATTGCTGCGAGTTGCAAAAAGAGCCCGTTGAACTGCTGTACCACGCGCTGGGCATCCTGGCCGGAGTGTGCCGGCGCATCCGCATCCACCACCAGCAACTGGCGCGTCTGATACCCCATGTCCCGATCGATGAGAGCCATCATGGTATGCAGCAAAAGTGCCGCACCCACCGCCAGTACAAACGTCGCTGCCACCTCCGCAATCACCAGTCCATCGCGAAGCATCGATGCGCCCTGCCGGGTCATACCGCGCGAGGCGTCCTGTTTCAACGTCTCCGCGGGATCGACCTTGGCTGCCTTCAGCGCAGGGAGCACTGACGACGCGAGCGCAGTCAACACCGAGAGCGCCAAGGTAAATCCCAGCACCCAACCGTTCAGATGAATTTCACTCGTGCGCGGTAGATCCTTGGGGGCCATGTTCACCAGCACTCGTACCGCCGGGAAGGCCAGCAGCACTCCGGCCGCACCGCCGATCAACGAGACCAGCAGGCTCTCGAGGATCACCGGCTGCATGACCTGCCAGCTGGAAGAGCCCAGCGCCCGGCGAATGGCGAGCTCGCGCTGGCGCTCCATGGAGCGCACCAGTTGAAGATGGGTCACGTTGACACATGCGATCAGCAGAATGAGCGCGACGGCAGCCCACAGAAACAGAAGCGTCGGCCGTGTATCTCCCAGCAGCGCCTCTTGCAGCGGCTGCGGCAATATCTGCTTATTCCGGTTCGCTTCGGGGTATGCCGTTTCAAGCCGGCGCGAAATTCCAATCAATTCCGTCCTGGCTGCGGCGAAGCTTGTACCGGAACGGAGGCGCGCCACCGCCTTGTAGTTGAATGCCGTCCGCTCCTCCGACTCAGGCCGCAAGGGAAAGGCCTCCCACACGTGCGTCTGGGCAGGGAAGTCGAAGCTCCCGGGCAATACGCCCACGATCTCCACCGGCTCGTTCTCCACGTGCAGCGTCTGCCCCAGCGCAGCCTGCGCGCTGCCGAAGTCGTCGCGGGCAAACTGCTCGCTTACCAGGGCGGCATGATGAGCATCGCCATCGCTAAGCAAACGGCCCGCAATCGGCTTCAGGCTGAAGACGCGAGCGAAATTCGCATCCACAAAAGTGACGATTGTGAAGACCGAGTGATCGCGCAACTGCACGCCCAGATTGCCGCCACTGTAGAGGCTCATGGCTTCGATGCTCCCGGCATGGTCGCGCACGTCCACCCCATCCGGTCCGGTTATGCGTGCCGTAGTGTGCCCGCTATTCGTCCAGTGCGTGGTCAGAACAGCGAGCTTGTCGGCATGCTTGTAGGGCAGGGGAGCGAGCAGGACCGATTCAATCACGGTAAAGATGGCGGCGTTTGCCCCGATGCCCAACGCCAGAGTCAGCGCCGCCGTCGCTGTGAATACCTTGTGCTTCAGCAACTGGCGCCCAGCGAAGCGCAGGTCTGCGAAGAAGCTTCTAGCGGTGTTCTCCCATCCGTAAGAATTCACCCGCTCTTTAGCGACCGCCATCGTGCCGCCTTCCATCCGTGCGGCCCTCCTGGCGTCCTCAGCAGAGAGGCCGCGTGATCTCCACGCGGCCTCTGCTTCCTCGAAGTATTGCTCTACTTCCTCCGCTGTATCACGATCGTGTTTTGCCCGGTTTACCAGGCTACGCAGGCCGTAGGTCAACTGCCGCCAGAGGGACATGGCTCAACCTTCCGCTTTCAACAGCCGTGCGATCGCAGAAGCCCGCCGCGTCCAGTCCGCGGTTTCTTCCTCCAGTTGCTTCTTGCCAGTCCTGGTGAGGGTATAGAACTTCGCCCGGCGCGAGTTTTCCGTCTGACGCCATTCGCTATCCAGCCAGCCGGCGCGCTCCAAGCGCTGCAGCGCAGTCAGCAGAGACCCCGGGTTCACCTTGAAGACGCCGCGCGAGACTTGCTCCACGCGGCGCGCGATGCCAAAGCCGTGCATGGGCTCCAGGCTCAAGGTCTTGAGAATAAGCATGTCGAGCGTACCTTGAATCACGTCGGTATTCGGATCGGTCATAGAAGGCCACATTAGCACGCACTCGTTATGACCGTCAAGATATGATAATCAGGGGAAGAAGACGCGCTTACCTGGCAATTGCCACATCGGCAACAAATGCGGGGTGCCCCACTTGCCCCGATTTCCTGCGGAGGCTTGTGGCGTTGACACACCCCATGCGCCTTTCCTTAATGAAAGGCGCACACGCGGACCTCTCTAGCACAGCGTGGCAGGAAATCGGGGTCAAGCCGTCCTTTGGCTTGAGTGGAATAATGGCTCTCGATGTGCCACTTCCAGTTTGTCACGCACTGCCCAAGGGGTCTAAAAATGGGTCGTAGGTGGAACTCTCACGCAACTCTCTTAACTCCACAAATCCAGGCCAAGAAGTCTCCGCCCCAGGGCTGTCAACTCGGCAACCGCATACTTCGTGCGTTCCCACTCTCGCGGATCCCCCGGGAACGCAACGCCAAGAGGAGCCCTCCGCTCGCGCCACGAAAGAATACGCTGCTCTCGCAGGCCGACATTCTCCGGCTCCCAGGGCGTCATCGAGATGTATTGTGCCAGGCGCGCTTTGTTCTGAGACGTATTGGGGCGGATGCCGTGGGCTAACAAGCTATTGAAAATCAGCAGGTCTCCTGCCTTCAAAGGAACAGATTGCACCGCGAAGCCGGAGATATCTGCTTTGAAGCCGTTGCGGTCCGACGGCTGCCGCTTCTTCCATTCCTCGAAGTTTCGAAATTGCTCGGGAACACATTGGAACCCGCCCGTTTCGTCATCTGCATCGACCAGAGAAACGACCCCCTGCACATTCACCGGAAGCGGATCCAGGGTGGTGTCAACATCCGTGTGGATGAATCCGCCAAACGCTCTTGCGCTGCGGTTAGGCGTATTCAGGTTGGCACGATCGATGGTGACCCAGAGCCGCTCCTCGTCCCAGATATCGACAAATGCGTCGTAGACGCGCGGATGCTGCCGGTTATCCCACAGATACTGGTGGTTGTAGACCTCCACCATGCCGCTATTGTTCAGCTCTGTCATGGCGTGGCTACGGAGTTGACCTCCGTTCCAGGTTTCAGTGTTGCCAGGGTCCATCTCCTGGAACTCCCACAGGAAATCGACCAGGCGCTTCACATTTTCCGCCGGCACGGCCTGCCGGACGACCACGAACCCGTAGGTCTGCCAGTGCTTGAAATCCTCTTCGGACAATATCCGAAGCGGGAGCGTCTTCTGGATGTCGCGTAGCTGTGTTCTGTGGACGATGACGGTCAAGCTGTTGCGGTACCTCTTTTCCTCGGGAGCCGCGTCGGCGTGCACTGTTTCCATGGAGAACCTCCGTGCGGGGAGCGCATAGGAAAATCTAGCGCTTTCAGGAGACGGCATGTTTGCCTCGGATGCCAAATTCCGATACGAAAGTCTCATCTGGGATGAAAAAATCGCTACAATGCCACTACGAGGCGATGCCGTGAGGCCCTACCGCGAACATTTGACCACGCCGCGGGACGCATCCTGGGTCTTCTTCGACCGGCGGCTGGAGCGGATTCCCTTTGAATGGCATTACCACCCCGAATACGAGCTGACCCTGACGCTGAACAGCCGGGGGCAGCGCTTTGTCGGAGACAACGTCTCTGCGTATCACCATGGCGACCTGGTATTGATTGGTCCAAAGATTCCGCACACCTGGTGCTCGGGTGAGCGCACGGGCCGTACGCATCGCGCGCTGGTTCTGTGGTTCACCGAAGCGTTCGTCAAAAGCATGATCGAGCCGCATGTCGAATTGCACCCGATCCTGCGGCTTCTGGAAAAATCGTCGCGGGCGCTGACGTTCTCCACAGCCACGCGCGAGACAGCGCAATCGGCTATCTGCTCGATGCTCGATCAGGCCCCGGCGCAACGTTTGTTATCCCTTCTCAACCTGCTGTTACTGCTTGCGGGCGACAGCAGGACGATCTTCCTGGCCTCCGCGGCAAGCGAGGCGATAAGTTCTCCCTCCGCAACCGAGGAGAGAATTAGCCGGGTGATTTCCTACCTGCATGAGCGCTACCGGGAGGAGATTTCGGTAGCGAAGTTGATGCGGACCGCAGCTCTGAGCCGGAGTTCGCTGCATCGCCTATTCAAGCTCCACACCAGTACCACGATTGTCGAATACGTGGCTCAATTGCGAGTCGGTAACGCCTGCGCCCTGTTGTTGAATACGCAGAAGGCCGTTGCTGCAATCGCCGATGAAGTGGGATACCGAAACCTGGCCAACTTCAATCGTCAATTCAAGGAGGTCAAGAAAAAGACCCCTAGGGAATTCCGCGCCGCCTTCCATCGCTGATCAACCAGAACAACGGGCAAGAGACTTGTGTCAATAAAACAGAATGTATATTCTGTTTTAAGCATGCTCAGCCATCAACCAAGCCGAACCGCGGAATACATGGCCCTCTTTCGCGCTGTCGAAAACGCAGAACGCCCAAGCCGCCGTCTCTTTGAAGATCCCTACGCCATTCCATTTCTTTCCGGAACGCTCAAGGCGCTCGCGCAAATTGCCCAGATCTCAGGGATGGGAAGGCTGGTACGTACATTTCTGGACCTGGGATGGCCATGCACACGCAGTTCCGGCGTGGTCCGGACGCGATTGATCGATGATATGGTGCGCGATTCGATTCACGCGGGCACGCAGCAGTTGGTCCTGCTCGGTGCCGGCTTTGACAGTCGCGCATTTCGCCTGGACGAAACAAGATGCATCCGAACCTTTGAGGTGGACCATCCAGCCACCCAAAGGGCGAAACGTGAACGGCTCAAGCGCTTACTCGAACCGTTGCCCGGGAACGTGCGTTTCGTCGAGGTGGATTTCGAGAAAGACGATCTGGAATTCAAGCTGAGCCAAGCAGGCTTTGACGCGAAGATCCCAGCTGTGGTGCTCTGGGAAGGCGTTGTCAGCTACCTTACTGAGCAGGCGGTGAACGCCAACCTCGTTGTCCTGAGCCGCCTCCTTGCTCCCCAAAGCCGCTTGATTCTCACCTATGTGCACAAAGGCGCTCTCGATGGCTCGGTAACCTTCCGGGGTTCCCGCCGCTGGACATCCTGGGTCAGGCGTAGCCATGAGCCCTTCCTCTTCGGCTTCGATCCGGTTGTGCTGGCGAACACAGTCAGTCGGTTCGGCTTCCAGCTCGAAAGCGATGCCTCCACCGCGGACGCCGCCAAGCATTACTGCTCCACAAATGGCCGCAGGGAAACCGGCTCCGAGCTATACCGGGTTGCGAGCATGCTGCGCGCCGGGGACTAAACGATGCCCAAGATCAGCGAAGAGCAAAGACAGGCTCGCCGTCTTGAGATTCTCCATGTAGCCGAGCGATGCTTTGCGCGGCAAGGTTTTCACCGCACCACGATGGAGCACATCATCCGGGAACTGAAGTCGAGTCCCGGAGCAGTGTATTGCTATTTTCGCGGGAAAAATGACATCGTGGCGGCCATCGCCGAGCAAAGACATAAGCGCGAATCAGCTCTATTGGTTGATTTGCTCGCGTCGGGCAATGTTGTGGAAGGTCTCGAACAGCTGGCCCGATCATTTTTCGCGATGTTGCGGGACCCAAAGGAAAGGGAACGGCGAAAACTAACCATCCAGATATGGGCTGAATCTCTGCGCGACAAACGCATAAGAAGAATTGTCGAGCGCGGCATCCGGCAGCGGGATCTGCTGACGACTGCGCTGCGCAACGCGCAACGGGCAGGTCAACTGCCAAAAGACCTGGACCCCGACGCCTTTTCACGCGTGTTGCTCGCACTCGCGCAGGGCTTTATCCTGCAGCAGGCATGGGAACCTGAACTCGATACCGAGAGCTTTCTGCTGACCGCCATGCGCCTCGTAAACGCTGCCCTTGGCGATCATAGTGAGTGAGGGGTACGAATAGATGCCAACACTAAATCGAGTGATTTCGGAAATGGAGCATGCGGACCCTCGGCCGTCGTGCGTTGGCGCTACTTCGTTTTCTCGCCCATGTCCTTCGGCAGATCAAGGTAGACGAGGCCAAAGCGGGTGGCACCTGGATGAGACTCGTCAATTCCGACAATGCGGTACTGATGAGGGGATCCGGCGCGAATTTCGTGATCGGTAGAGGAGTTCGTGTCGCCGCTTCCAACCTGTCCGCAGGTAAGGCCACTGCGCGTGACAGTCAGGGCGCCTACAGGTTTACCTTGGTCGCACTCCAGTACCTCACCGTAACGTGAGAGCGGTTTGCGATAGAAGGCCAAAACCCGCGCCGCCGGGTCGGTGGTCACGTAATTAACTGCGAGAAGGGCGAAGTGAAAGTCGCCGGCGGTAAGTCCGAGATCGGCCCCGGAGTCGTTGCCATCATCTTTGTATAGAGTTGCACCAGGATAGGCGGGCAAACCGATATCAGCCGCCCTGGTGTGAGAGTTCGCGTGGAGCGCGAGATTGACGCCGGAATCTTGCCCAGAGGATACTGCGCTACCAACCAACAGGATGGCCGCGGATAGAACAGTTGCCGGTAAACCCGGGACTAGCTGAAAATGCACAGACATAAAGCCCCCTTCCAGCCTTGAGCTACAGGGAGAGATACGTCCCGGCCGTGATCAAAGTTCCCGAATATTCCGCACCAATGGACCAAATTCGAGCATCCCGGGAACCCTTGCACTGGAGATATAATCCGGCTCACGATGGCTTTGCCCGCAGGCAGCGAGCTAGACGGATATGTAATAGTCGGCCTTCTCGGGGCGGGCGGAATGGGCGAGGTCTATCGTCGACATCAAAACGCTCAACTACACGGGGAATACCGGTATGTGGATGGGAGTGGATCCGAGTGACGCTCCGCTCTTTCTTCGCGACCTTGGAACGCGGGACGTGTATGCTCTCAGCCTGAACGGGAAATAGCCCACTTCCTATGAAAGCGATTGTACGTACGCAATACGGATCGCCAGACGAGTTGCAGTTCGCGGAGGTGCCAACGCCTAGCCCCGCCGGCAATGAGGTCTTGATCAAGCTTTGCGCGGCATCGGTAAATCCCGTGGACCTGTTCGTGCTGCAAGGCGCGCCGTGGAACCGCATCCCGGGACTGCGCGCCAAGCCCAAAAACACGATCATCGGTTGCGATATCGCCGGCCGAGTAGAAGCAGTCGGCAGGAACGTAAAGCAGTTTCAGGCAGGCGACGAGGTCTTCGGGATAACAGGATTCGAGGGAAAAGGATTTGCCGAGTACGTATGTGCACCTGAAGACAGATTGGCGCCGAAGCCAGCCAACCTGTCGTTTGAGGATGCAGCAGCGGTACCCATCGCCGCAATTACGGCGCTCCAGGGTCTTCGCGACTGGGGACGGATGCAGCCGGGCCACAAAGTTCTCATTGAGGGCGCATCTGGTGGTGTCGGCACATTTGCGGTCCAGATTGCCAAAGAGCTTGGGGCTGAAGTCACTGCCGTATGCAGTACGAGGAATGTGGATATAGCGAGATCATTAGGCGCAGACCATGTCATCGATTACACCAACGTACATTTCGCGCGGCTTGGGCAGCGGTACGATCTGATATTGGCCGTGAACGGTCATCATTCGATTTTTCAGTACAGGCGTATGCTTAGTCAGAACGGGATCTATGTCGCAATCGGGGGTCTGGTTCCGATTCTTCAAGCGCTGCTACTGGGGCGGCTTCTTTCAGCGCTTGGGCGCAAAAAGATGACTTTCTTTATCGCGAAAATGAATCAGAGAGATTTGGTTTTCTTGAATAGTCTTCTGCAGGCCGGCAAGATTGTGCCGGTCATCGACCGGCGTTACCGCTTGAGCGAGGCAGCAGAAGCTCTCCGTTATCTAGCTGAAGGACATGCGCAGGGGAAAGTCGTATTAACCGTTCCATCTTAAGGTGCGGAACGTAGCCGTCTGAACCCGCGAGCCCCTCTTCAGCTAATAACTCCTGATCGTCTGCTCGTACGCGATCTCAGGTGCGAAGGCTGCGAACGAATATCGAGGTCACCGTCCTGCTTTCTACTTCTTTAGGAGATCGCCGATGCGGTCCAGCCAGCCGGGCTGTTGGTAGCCTTGCAGCATCCAGAGATCATTTCGATATTTGGCGGTGCTGTAGACAAAGCTCTTGCCGTCGGGTGCGATGCTGAAGCGAATGCTGGGGCCGAAGTTCTCTCTGGGAATATCATCCTTACCTAACTCCTTGATGACCTTCTGCTTTAGAGTTATGGGGTCGAGGGAAAAGAGCGTTGCCCGGTCCTTGTCGGCTTCGGTATCTCCGGTCTGAATGCCGTAGAGCAGCTTCCCGTCCCTGGAAAACGCAAGGTAAGAAGTCTCGATTTTGCCGAGAAACTTGGTCGTCTTGCCGTCGGGGGAAATCAGGTGCCAGCCTTTCTTATCCTCAAAGGTGATCGCATCGCCCACAGGCGACCAATCGGGGAGATCTGTCTCCGTATTTTCCTGAAGCGTGAGCGGCGTAGCCCCTCCGCTTGTCTTGACGATCATCAGTGATGCCTTGCCCGCTTGAAGTTGCACATAAGCGAACCGGCTGCCATCCGGGGACCAGGAGCCACCGTCTTCCGAGCTGGGCTCGGCGTTTGTAAGCCGGACGGGCGCTCCGCCCGAGAGCGAAGATATCCATAGCCGCTCGACCCCGGCCTGATCAATCTTGACATAAACGAGTCGATCGCCATCCGGGGATAGGGAGGGGTTCATGAACCATCGGTTGGTTCCGGGCGGAAAGTCTGCTGTCGTTATGGCAGGACGGTCGGATCCATCTGCCATTCGAACCCATATCTCAAATGGACCGTTTCGATTCGTCACCCAGGTTAATTTCGACGTGCGTGCTGACCAGGCGGCCATGCTCTCGGAACGACCAGTGGTGATGAATGTCTTTGTCGAGCCGTCTGCCAGCGAAGCCGAAGTCACATTGAATTGGTTGCCACTTTGTCGATACAGGATGGTCTGGCCATCGGGAGATGTAGCGGGATAAGACTCATTCGCAGTGCCGGTGGTTAGCGGGGTGAGGTCATCGGACTCGACATCGGCGATCCACAAGTGGGTGGGGACGTTCTGATCGCTGGCGAGTGCGACCACAATGTGCCGGCTATCCGGCATCCACTGAAAAGTCGGGGTGCCCTGGTGGGTGGGCAGCCTCTTGAGGATCTGTTTAGGGGCGCCTCTTCCGGCAGGATAGGGAAGAAGCCAGGCTTCATCCCTATTGTTGTTCCCGGTGCGGAACAACAGAATATTTTTTCCGTCAGGCGAGAAAGCTGTATCCGGATCGTTATAGAGATCCTTACTCGCAAACGGGGAGGGCTGGTAATACCGTAGCGGCGAGCCGAGGGGATCGGATACCGCAACCCCATAATAGTCGTCCGGACCTTTCGCAATGGTTGCATACGCCTTTCCGTCTCGCGAAAGGTCACAGTTATTGCAGTCCGCATCCATGATGAACTCGAGTTCTCCGCCTACGGTCGCAACCGAGTAAAGCTTGGCGTGGACTGCGTCGTTGCTCATGTCGATGGACTCAGCCACAATAATGTGGCTCCTGTCGCTTGACCACCCGACTGGCTGGATGAAGCGCTGCTCGTGGGTCAGCTGGACTGCTACCGGCGAATTGAGGTAGCGCACGAAAACCTAATAGGTGTCGTTTGCTTTGCTTGCATATGCGACCGCCTTGCCATCCGGAGACCAGACCGGGCCAATTGCCTGGCTGGCGAATGGCGTGTAACGATAGTTCCCGATATTTTGACCGGAAGCCTCGCACGATCGAGACCCTTCTCTGTGCAATTCGCATACCGTTAACTGATCTTCTTTGCTTCAACGTATCTGGCAAAGCTGTTCAGGATGTTCTGCCAGCCTTGACGCTGTTGCTCCTCAGAATGGGTGGTCTCAGCATCAAATGTCTCGCGGATGGTGACCTCTCCTTGCCCGGCCAGGAACTCTACCAGCATGACTCTGTCGCCGAAGGAGCATTCAATTAACTTATGCTCAACGATCCTCGTGTAGCTTCCGGTGAAGTCAAATCCCACGCTGCCGTCCTTGGCCTCCATGCGTGACGAAAAGGATCCTCCGACGCGCAAATCCACGGTGGCCGCTGTCGTATGCCAATCATCGGAAGCTGCATTCCACTGTTTGATGTCTTCCGGCGTAGTCCAGGCTTTCCAGACTTCTTTGATCGGTGCCGCGACCTTTGTCTCAACTGTGATCTTCATTGTGTTCTCCTCTTGCAATTTTGAAGTTGATAAACGATTACTTCCTTCTGCAATGGCTTAAGACTTGCTCAGTCTCGCTAAGATCTCTCCGCAAAAATGGCTATCGCGCGAAAATCGATCTTAAGCGTTTGTCGTGAAGATAGAGACCTGCCCAGACGACGCAGCCAAAGAAGACAGGGAAGAGGATGTTGAACCACGGCGCGCTCACACGGACGTTGCTCGCGACGGCTCCGCCCAAGTACCCTGTGAGCAAAGCTGCACCCAAAAGGGCGGTACGGGGAATTAGGTACAGGACCGTGCAAACAAGCAGGACGATACCTATGCCAAGAATGGTTGACTCCGGAAATCCTAATTGCAGGGTGGCTTGAACGACGGGTGCAGGTTTGGCAAGTTTCATCGCGCCGTCCATGAGAAAGAACGCACTGGCGACGCCGCTCAGAACCCGGCCGGTCCAAAGCTGCTTTCGGGATACGCATGGGGTTTCAGGTTGATAGTGGTTGAACTCACTGGCGGCGATTTGTGTCATGGCACTCATGGATCATGTTCTCCTTCTGATCCAATGACTGCCGGCACACACTAAACTCATCGGTCCGGCGATTTTTTTTATTTATTTTGGAGAGGAAGGTGCAAGGGGAAGCCGAACCGAGGAAAGAGCCTCTCAACGTCGAGAAAGTTGTTCACCCCAGCGATCTCATCGCCAGCGAGCTCTAGGACGATCAAGGCCCAGGCGTTGTGTCCACCATCTGGGGCTGGGCGGTACTGGGCAAATGCCGGCCAACCGGAGGCGGAGGTGGAGAGCAAGCGCGAGCCGCGGCAGCCGGAGCCAAGGCCGAGCATCCATGTTTGAACTTCCTGCGGCCCCTGCAGCCATAACGAGTAGGGCGGCATGCAGAAGGTGACGTCCTGCCGCATCAGCGACATCAGGTGGTTGACATCGTAGCTTTCAAAGGCCGTGATGTAACGGTCGAGCATCGCCTGCTGATGCGTTGTGAGCGTGACCGGTTCTTCCGCGCTGCGTCTGGCGAGTGAGGAGCGCGCACGCTGCAGCGCGCTGTTCACGGAGGCGACGGATGTTTCCAGCGTCTCGGCGACTTCGACGACGGGGCAGTCGAGCACCTCGGCCATTAGCAGCGCCGCACGCTGTTTCGGCGGCAGCTTCTGCAGCGCGGCGATGAAGGCGAGGCGGATGCTTTGCCGGAGCGAGGCCTTCTCTTCGGGGCCGGCGTCGTTGCTGGAGATTTCCGCGTCAGAGATGGGCTCAATCCAGTAGGTGCCGGGCTGCTGGGTAAGCGCGTCGATCTGAGGCGTGCCGGATGCGGGAGGGCCTTCTTCGATGGGGAGCGCACGGCGACCGCGGCTCTTCAGTTCGTCAAGGCATACGTTGGTGGCGATGCGGTAGAGCCAGGACTTAAGCGAGGCGCGACCGTCGAAGCGGTCGTAGGCTTTCCAGGCGCGGATCATCGTTTCCTGCACGGCATCATCGGCGTCGAAAGCCGATCCCAACATGCGATAACAATGTCCAAGGAGCGCTGGCCGATAGGCCTCGAATTGGACGACGTCAGCAGTCACGATCCAAGGTAAATAATAGATGCCCGTGCCCACCTCCGTCCAAAAGGCCACGGCATGAGATGGGCGACCTCGATCGTCCGGCGTCACGTGCTTCGCATCTGGCATCTATGCAGTTCAGAAAATCGATCTTCGTTCCCGGATGCAATCCCGAAAGGGCCCGCGTGAGCTTTCAGCAATGCCTAAGCCTGCTCTCATCGCTGAAGCGAATGAGTGCGAGCACAGATGCGTTGCCTTTCTATGGGAAGAGCTACGAAGATCCGCTGCGAGCAAGCAGGTTGCGCGTGGGCCGGTCCGACAGGCCGGACCGGCCCACGCGGGTTTGGCACCTCAGTGGTTCCAGCCGTGAGGCTCAAAGCCGGCGGTCAGTCGGGTAGCGGTGTGCGTGAAGCAGCCGGTCGTGAGGAGTTTGCCGTTCGCGTCATAGTCGACGACCATGCCAGACGAGGTGAACTGGCCGTTCGACCCGAGGACGATTTTGTCCGTGACGCTGGCCCGCGACGCAAAGGTCCCGTCCGCGTTGTAGCGGTAGAACCAGTACAATGCCGCGACGTCGTTGTTGCCCGCGGAACCCCAGACTCCTTCGCTGATGCCGCGCGAGGCGGTGTTGGCGGTTTCGATCATGGAACCACCTGGCCGGAATTGCTGCAGAGAAGCGACGGTCCGGATGGGTGCGCCGGTTTGGCAGCTGGTTACGTTGACGCTCACGCTTCAGATGCCCTCCAGCTCGTTCCTCTCCGGCGCCGCGAGGATCGTCTGCGAGGCCACGAAGCCGAGAGTCAGAAGGATGCAAATCCTGAACATACGCTGATTCATATCAATCTCCTTTTTTGGTGTGAATTGAGAAGCGGCGCAGAGGTCCGGTTGAGCAGGGGAACCTGTCTCTGAACGGCTTTGCCCTTTAGGCGTAAAGCGAAGGAGAAAACTGGCAGCAGGTGAATTTTCTTGGGGAAGGCTTAGCGGCGGCTCAGTTCGGCCTGCAGCCAGGAGCGCGCGAATTTCCAGTCTCGCATCACGGTTTCCGGCGAGATTTCGAGGACTGGCGCAGGACTCGGAATCCGGCGACAAGCTGCTCGATCAGGATGCCGCGGACCTCATCGCCGACACCGTCGATGCGCAGCTAACTCCCGGTACCCAGCTTGGACCTTACAGGATTGAGCAGCTGCTAGGGCAGGGAGGCATGGGCCACGTGTATCGCGCCACGGATACGCGGCTGGAACGGCCGGTCGCCATCAAGATCTGCAAGCGTGCCTTCCTGGACCGCTTCAGGCAGGAGTCGCGCTCGATTGCAGCCATTAGCCACCCCAATGTCTGCACCCTGCATGACGTCGGCCCCAACTACCTCGTGATGGAGCTGGTCGAGGGCGAAACCATGGCTGCGTGCCTCAAGCGCGGCAGACTGACCCTTGCCCAGACCCTTCGATTCGGAGCCCAAATCGCCGAAGCCTTGGCCGTGGCTCACGCCCGGGGCATCGTGCACCGGGACTTGCAGCCCGCGAACATCATGATGACAAAGACGGGCGTCAAAGTGCTGGACTTCGGGCTGGCCCGATCGCCGGGCGATCCCACGCTGACTGAGCCTGGCCATGTCATCGGCACCCCTGCCTACATGGCGCCGGAGCGAGTCGAAGGAAAAGAATCCGATGAGCGTGAGGATATCTACGCGCTCGGGCTGATCCTGGCGGAGATGGCAACCGGACGGTGGTCCCGATTCCCCACAGATCTGCCGCCCGCGCTGGATCGGGTAATAAGGAGATGCCTCGAGAGCGATCCGGACGAACGCTGGCAGTCCGCGCGCGACTTGCAATGGGAGCTGGAGTCGATTGCGCAGGCCACCCCGGAGAATTTGCCCGGTTCGCGATCCGGTTCGCGGTCCAAGTTGCCAACCTGGGCGCTCGCGCTCGCCACTCTCGCCGCGATTGCTCTCGTGGTATTCGCGCTTCTGCGGTTTACCCAGCGTCCTGCGCCGCCGCCGTTGGCGCGCATGAACATTCTCCTTCCGGAAAAGTCGCGCGCTTTGTCGCTTGCCGTTTCTCCTGACGGGCGCTTCGTCGCCCTCGTCCTGGTCAAAGATGGCAAGCAGCAGATCTGGATTCGGGCGCTTGACCCCGCCGATATCATGCCCCTCGCCGGGACTGATGGCGCGGCGGATCCGTTCTGGTCGCCGGACAGTCGTTTCGTCGCATTCTTTGCCGATTCCCGGCTGAAGAAGATCGAGCGCTATGGAGGGCCAGTGCAAACCATCTGCGATGCGCTGGGCGCTCTCGGCGGCACGTGGAATCGGCAAGGCGTGATTCTGATCGGGGGCCTGGCGAGGCCGCAAACCGTTTCCGATGCCGGCGGAACGGTTGCCGATCTTCCCGGCCATATGCTGACCGAGATGTATCCCTCATTCCTTCCCGATGGCCGCCATTATGTTGCCACACGCAGCACCGGCGTGTGGCTGGGGTCGATCGACGATCCAATCGAGGGTCCAGGGGAGCGGCGCATCCTCCCGGATGTTTCCAACGCCCAAGTTGTGGCTTCGCCGTCCGGCGGCCCCCTGGGCGCGCTCATCTTCGTGCGTGCTGGAACGCTCACCGCCGTGCCCTTCGACTTGAAGCGGCTCGAAGCCGCAGGCGAGCCGTATCCGGTGGCCGAAGGAGTAGTGGCGCGATCGTTTACGCCCCAGTCCCTGGCTTCCAGCTCCAGCGCCGGCGTGCTGGCCTGGGTCTCAGGGCAGTCCGGAACTGGCAGTATGTCTGGCGGAACCGGCAGGGCAAGGATCTCGGCGCGGCTGGCGAGGCGGGCTCGGTGGTCATGATTTCTCCGGATGGAAAGCGGGTGCTGGGTGATCATTTGGGTGGTGGTGTATTGGTGCTCGAACTCGCGACCGGAGTTACCACCCGGCTGGGTTTCGATGCGGGGAGCATGAGTCCTGTCTGGTCCCCCGACGGCAAGTACGTCGCCTCCAGGTTCAAGTCCGGGGGCATCTATCGGGAAGCTGCCAACGGAGCCGGGGAAAACCAGCTCCTGCTAAAGACCGATCTTCTGTCCGTTCCCAAGAGCTGGTCGCCGGACGGACGTTACCTTATCTATGCGCAGGCCAATCCTGCCACCGGATCGGCTGACCTGTTCGCGCTCCCGTTGGCCGGGGATCGGCGCCCGCTGGTACTGGCCGATTCTCCGGCGAACGAGGATCAGGGGCAGTTTTCACCCGACGGGCGCTGGGTGGCATACACCTCCAACGAATCGGGCCTCAGCGAAATCTATGTAATTTCTTTTCCGCCCACACTCAACGGTGGCCGATGGATGGTGTCCCGCGGCGGCGGCGTACAACCGCGCTGGCGCCGCGATGGCAGAGAGCTGTTCTACATCTCGCCGGACTGGACCATGATGGCGGTGCCGGTGAGCACCGCCCCGCATTGCTGAAGGAATGGACCGGGAATCACTGGCTTGGCGAGAGCATTTTGTTTTGCATTACAAGGGACTTTCAGCATCTCAGGTTGCTGACGAAACTGGGAATACGGCCAAGAATCGTTCGGCAATAGCGTCACGATGGACGGCTGAGAAGAAGATTTTTGGGGTTCGATTTCAGAATCAGACTTTCTATCCAGCATTTCAATTCAAAGACGGTGAACCAATCCCGGCCATCGCTGACATTTTGAAAGAAATGCCTTCTTCATTCACGGGATGGGATCTTGCTTTCTTCTTAACAAGTCCAAATTCGTATTTGGATGGGAAGCTACCACTGGAGCTTCTCAAAACAAGTCCCGAACGCGTGGTTTCGTTGGCCCATGCCTTCGCGCATCCGGCCGATGCGTTCTAAAAGAGCCTGTCCGAGTGCTCCTGCATCACCCACAGGGGCACTCCCGCAAACCCTGCTGATACCGGTCGGGACGCTGCTGACACGGTTCCGCGACCTTGC
Organism: uncultured Acidobacteriaceae bacterium; assembly: GCA_963746595.1. Classification (GTDB taxonomy): domain Bacteria; phylum Acidobacteriota; class Terriglobia; order Terriglobales; family Acidobacteriaceae; genus PALSA-350. Next base: position 112,396 of record CAVVBS010000015.1, on the reverse strand, counting down.
CGTGCCTCCGGCGACCGCGTACCCACCTAATTCTTTCAATCCCAATGCGGGCAAGAATTGGACCGTCGCCACAGATGGAGCTCGATTCAATCCTTTTCCAGACAAAGATGGTAACAACGTACCGACCATTTACGCGGCGACGACGTATGATGCGGCTGCTCTGGAGAGTGTTTTTCACCAGGTGCCCCATATTCGAACTCCCGAGATCATGCGGTCCCAGGTCGAGACATGGGAGTACTTCGAACTGCGGACGCTTCGAGATTTGCGGGTGGTACGCCTCACGAACCCCCAGTTGCGGGAACGCGATTGCAAGGCTGAAACCCGGAGTTAGCGTACAACAGGCTACTGCTGATCTGGAGCGTCTGCTTCCGGTAGTAGCAAGAGCCTTCCCGCCGCCGGCGGGCTTTAGCGTGAGCCTCTATCAATCGATGCACCTTAGGCCGACCCTGATTCGCCTAAAAGACGACGTGGTTGGGAATGTTCAGAATGCTCTCTGGATTCTGCTGGCCTCTACTATCCTGGTGCTTTTGGTGGCGTGCGCGAATGTTGCCAACCTCCTGCTCGTTCGCGTCGAAGGTAGGCATCATGAGTTTGCCATCCGCTATGCCATCGGCGCGGCAAGAAAAGGAATTTCCGCCGATATTCTCTTTGAAAGCAGTCTGCTTGGGCTTGCGGGAAGCCTGATTGGGCTACTGCTCGCATCAGGAGCGATGCGCGTCATCACCGGGCTTGGAGCCACAAATATTCCCCGCATCCGCGACATTGGCATCACGCCAGCTGTACTGTTGTTCACCATCGCCATTGCTGTGATCGCCAGCCTTTTGATTGCCTGTGTTCCGATTCTTAAGAGCATAAGCCCGCACCTGATAAGCGGTCTTCAGGATGGAGGGCGCGGAGTGGGTGATGGCCGAAGAGGGCAGGGCACTCGCAAAGCACTGGTCATGATTCAGGTTGCGCTTTCGGTAATCCTGCTGATTTGTTCGGGGCTTATGATTCGCACATTTCGGGCGCTGATGAATGTGTCGCCCGGATTCACATCCCCTGAAACCGTTCAAACCTTCGGCTTCTATATTCCAGACACGCAAATCCCCGATGCCTCTCCAGAGCTTGTGATTCGCATGGACGAAGCGATCGTGCGAAAGATTCGCCACTATTCCCGGCGTTTCCTCGGTGAGCATCGGCCGCTCTGTGCCGATGGACAACAACAACGCCAATAATCCTGTATACGTTCAGAACCGTACCTACGAAGCCAGTGAGGTTCCTCCGGCGAGGCGCTTCAACTACGTGGCGCCAGGCTTCTTTTCAACGCTAGGCACGCGGCTGCTTGCAGGCCGGGATTTCACCTGGACGGATACGTATGAGAAGAGGCCGGTTGTCATCGTCTCCAAGAGCTTTACCGGCGAATACTGGCGTCGCCCTCAGGACGCGCTGGGCCAAAGAATACGTGTGGTGAGTACCGATCCCTGGCGCGAGATCATAGGCGTCTCAGAGGACGTCCATTACGACGGCGTTGAGAAACCCACTCCGTCGATGGTGTACTGGCCTCTCATGATGGACAATTTCGCAGGCCATGAACAAAGGTTACAACGCGCCACCGTTTTCGTGGTGCGGAGTCAGCTCGCGGGTACGCAATCTTTGTTGAAAGCTATCCAGCAACATGTATGGATGGTGAACCCCGATGTGCCTTTGGCGAACAGTGAAACGCTGGGTGACCTCTACACGCAATCGATGGCGCGAGCATCGTTTACGCTTCTGATGTTCTGCGTCTCTGGGGGAATAGCGCTCCTTCTTGGGACTGTGGGGATCTACGGGATCATGGCATATTCCGTATCCCAGCGCACTCGCGAAATTGGGATTCGGATGGCGCTCGGAGCACAGCGTGGAGCTGTGGTGGGAGCATTTGTACGACAAGGCATGTGGCTAACCGTTGCGGGGACCGCAATAGGCTTGGTGACTGCGTCCGCAACGATGCGTTTCATGTCCGCGATTCTCTATGGTGTCAGCCCAGGCGACCCGATTACGTACATCACCATAACGTGTGTTGTGGTGATAGCGGCTCTGCTCGCGTGCTATTTGCCATCACGCCGGGCAGCAGAAGTTGACCCCGTGCTTGCCCTGCGAGGATAGAGAGTTGGTCTCGGTAGGTTCGCCAAGCAAACCGGATGTTACGTTAGCGTAAAGTTCTGGGGGATCTGGAGGAACGGTATGTACTTCGGTTCCTGGTGCTCGCCGCTCTGTTGTTAACTGTCGGCAGTTCGGCGTTATCAGGGCACAATGGTCAAGCCCCACGGAGCAGGCTCTCGACCGAGCAAAGAAGGCTGACGAGCTCGCATCCAAAGGCAAGAACAGCTTATTTCTTACGGAAATCTCCGCGAGGGAATTCGTAGTCAGACGGGATTGAGAACTGGGGCACCCGGTTTCGTGGTCAAAACGGCTTCCAAACGCGGACTTTCTTTCCTATACTCCCTAACGAGAGAATGCCTTCCTTGCCGGCGACGCTAGTGACCACCGTGTCAATTTCGAGGCCGTTCTCCACGACTACGAAGTTCGTGACCACAGGCGGCCTGCCATCGGTGAAGTCGATGGTAAAAGTACCGGTGCAATCCGGGTTTACCGTGTACGTGCCGTGGGCCGGTGTGTGCGTGAAGTCGGAGGCGACTGTACCGGCGATGGTTACCGTGTCTATTTGTTCAAAGGTCCCCTGTCCATCGAAGTCGGCCATGGCGACGCCTACCTGCAGACCCGTCGGGCCGGTGACGCCGGAGACGGCGAATTTGGTGCCTTGAAGCGTGAATCCGTAATGACCGGAAAGAAGTTTGGCGTTGCATCCCTCGGTGTCGCTCAGCGCATATCCTGACCCGGTAGCACCGAGTGTGAGTAGTACGAATGCCGCCGCATTTGTGAAAATTTTCCTGTTCATAATTCCTCCGCCGTAGTTAACTGCGATCCTTCTTGTAGCGACCTTCCACAACCCAGTCAATCGACTGCACCTAATCCGCTCCTGACTTGCTAAGAAACTGCTGCCAATGGATTTGTGTGATTTCCTGAACTGGGTAACTGAGATAACATGGCAGCGGGTCATGGTGACCCTATGGATTTGCCAACCAGTTCTGGCCGCAAAGCTCGGGCCGGCCTTTTCGAGATTGACCTGGCCGTCGGCCAATTGCACAAGAACGGGCGGAGATTGCCGCTTCAGGAACAACCCTTTCGCGTTTTGGCCATGCTACTGGAGCACCCAGGAGATGTGGTCACCCGCCAGGAGTTGAAGGATAGGCTCTGGCCGGCCGACACCTATGTCGGATTCGACGAGGGCCTTAACACCGCCATCCGCAAGCTTCGAACGGCCTTCGGCGACTCAGCCGGTAATCCAAGATTCATCGAAACTTTGCCCCGGCGAGGGTATCGGTTCATCGCTCCAGTAACCGAAACCAAGCCAGCGGACGGTTTGCCGTCGAGCGTGGAAGTGCGAGGGGAGGGGGCAATGCTTGAGGGCCCCGCTGCGGTCGTCGCGCCGGGGAGTCCCCAGCACGTTGAGCGGCCGCCCACTGCTGCGAATTCGAGGCGGCGAGAAAAGAAGGTTGTTCCGGTCGCCGCTTTTCTGATTTTGGTTTTCACTGTTGTTGCATATGTCACGCACAGGCGCTCTTCCCCGGGTTATGCTCCCGCTAAACGCGCGATGCTTGCGATATTACCCTTTCAAAATCTGAGTAATGACCCAGGGCAGGAGTACTTCAGCGACGGGCTAACTGAGGAGACGATTACCGACCTCGGCCAGCTGAGCCCGGAAGATCTCGGAGTTATCGCCCGGACTTCGGCCATGGTTTACAAGCACACGGACAAGACCGTCAGCCAGATTGGCCGTGAGCTGCGCGTCGACTACGTCCTGGAGGGAAGCGTGCGGCGGGAGGGGAACAAAGCCCGCGTCAGCGTCCAGTTGATTCGGGTGAGCGACCAGACTCACCTTTGGGCGCAGAGTTACGATCGCGATCTGCAGGACTTGCTTGACGTGCAAAACGAGCTGGGAAGGGCGATCGCGGAGCAGGTCCGGGCTAATCTCACACCACAGCGGCAGATCGAGTTGGCCAAGAAGCACGTGGTGAACCCCGAGGCCTACGATCTGTATTTGAAAGGCCGCTTTTATTGGAACCAAAGAACACCGGAGGCCATTAAGGAAAGCGTTGGATATTTTCAGCAAGCTACCGCCAAAGACGGCAACTTTGCCCTGGCCTATGCTGGCTTGGCCGACGCCTACAACATCAGCAATATCATTGGGACGCTCTCCCCGAGGGATAGTTTTCCGCAGGCAAAGGCCGCAGCGATGAGGGCGATACAGTTGGATCCCTCGCTTGCCGAGGCGCACGCTGCCCTGGGTATGGAGAAATCGCACTACGAATTTGACTTTCCAGGAGCAGAAAGAGAGTTTCTGAAGGCCATTGACGTCAACCCGAACTCGCCCAATGCCCATTTTTTTTATTCCAACTGCTTCCTCATGCCCATGGGCCGAAAGGCGCAAGCCATTGCTGAAAACAAGAGGGCAGTGGAAATCGATCCCCTTTCGCTACCAATCAACAACTTCATGGGTATGACGTACATGCTGGCGGGCGACGAAACAAGCGCGTACCGGCAATTCCAGCACACGATCGCCTTGGATCCCAGCTTTGCACTCGCGCACGAATACTTTTCCTGGTTCCTGCTGACGACGGGAAGATATGAGGAGGCGATCAAGGAGGAGGAAAAGAGCGAGGTGCTCACCGGCTCCAGTCCCGAAGAAGCGGCGGCTGCGGCGATTGTTATGGAGAGTGCATTCAAAAACGGAGGAGAAAAGAGATTTTGGCAGAAGCGCCTGGAGCGTGAGCTGGAGGCCAGCAAACAACCCGGCGCGTATGCATCGCCGAGTAACCTGGCCGGTGCTTACGCTATGGCCGGCCAAACGGACAAGGCATTTGAATTGCTGGAGAAGGGTTACGAGGCACGTGAAGGGCAGGACCTGACTTTGTTGAAGTTTGATCCTGCTTACAAGAATCTGCGCGGAGATCCCCGATTCTCCGCGATGCTGCGGAAGATCGGATTACCTGAATGAAGATCCACCTGTGGTCGCTTGCTCGAAGGCTGAACTTCCCGAGAGGGGGTGTCGATAAGGTCCCTGCGGTCCCGGCGCCTTGGTGGTTGACAACGACTCATTGAGTCGAAGGTAGGCGAGATGGACGTATTCATCTCGCGTTGAACATCCGTCTCGTTCGAACCAAAAGACGAAATGACTGGGCGGTTGAAGGACAACGCAGCTAGTTTGCCGAAGGCCTATCAAGATTGCTAATCACAATCACCTCTAGCGAAGATCTCTTCCTAACCAACTTGAAGCCCAGCGGCTGCACCGCATCAAAGTAAGCGGTGGCCCTGTCCATGTCGTCGGGACCTTGCCTGCCGTAAGCCGTATTCGTGGGAATCACCAGCGCGAAGTTGAACCGGCCCGTCAGTCCAGTCTCGTCCACAATTTGGCGGTCCTGAATGAAATTCATCAGTGCGTCGGCGAACTCCGGTATGGTGTAGTGAGTGAACTGCACCGCCGTTTGGCCGTCCTTCCTATCCGTCACGTTGACGTATCCGTGGTCGTAGCCGGTCGCCTCGTCTGCGGTAACTTTCGCAGGGTTCTCCACCACCCTCAGCGCGTACACCGGGAACTCCCTCTGCACCACGTGCACCTTAAGACCGAATCGGTCCGCGAGCAGTTTCCGGACCATTGACCGCTGCTGGTCCCGGCTGGGCAGGCCTGGTGTATCGGTTTCCGCGGCAATGTCGAACTTGTCCTCATTCATCCAGGTCGGCCCGCCATCGATCTGGCGATCTTGCACCTTATAAGCGAATTTGACGAGATCGGTGATCGACGCATTCGCTGCTGCAAAACGCACGCCTTTGAACCCATAGGCCGTTTCCTTTTCGTTTCCCTGGCTCGGTTTGATCGTCGCCACTTCAAACGCAGGGTCTGCGGTCGCCGCCATCGGCGCTATTGGAGCCGGTCCGCTGTAGACCCAGAGCGTCTCCGGAGTCGCAAGAACGAGCGTCAGCGGGTTGCTCCGGCTGCCCTGCGTCCAGACTCCCGTAATCGATTTGCCATCCGCGCTCAGCTTGCCTCGATAGCTGATGTCCGCAACCGTCACGCTCAAGTCCGGCGGCGCAAATGTGACCGAAAGAAGTGGAGGACCGGACGGTCCCCGGTCGATAAAGGTGAGGGATCCACGCAGCGATCCCTTGTTGTCGCCCTTCGCAAGCTTGAGAACGATGCGTTGGTTCTCCTTGGTGGACAGCGTTCCCTGCCATGTGCCGGTGATTGTCTGCCCGTGGAGCACAGCGCACATCGAGAAGGCAAAGCCGGCCACACACAGGAACGCAGCTTTGAGGACCAGCCTGCTTGGCGTCATGCCGGATTGACGTCAACGTTCCGCGATTCGCTCGGAAGAATTGTAGCTTTTCCTTTTGTGGGATCCTTATCTACGCTCGCGCTTTGGTTCCATAGGAAAGCGACGCATACCACTCCCCGCGTCCTTGGGGCGTCAGATCCATGAAGTTCCACACCGGCGCGAGCAAGTCGATGCCGCGCTCCTTGATCTCTGGCGCCATCCTCGGATGCGCGGTGTAGAAGTGCCGGACAGTGTTGTCGGCATCTTTCGTGAAGACGGAGACGGAGGAATCCTGCCCCCCGTGGGCGTCTTCGCTGCCAAGATCGTATTTGAACGTATTCGACCCTGCGCTGAGCAAACGTATATTGCTCCAGCCACGTGCGCGTGCGTGATCACGCAGAGCTTTGGGATCCGCCGCCGCCACAACCGCAAAATCGATGTTCTGCGCGATGTGCTGCGCTACACCATTGGCTCCATCGATCCACATCGTGCACATCGGGCATGGCTTGACCTGCTTCTTGCCGTACATCAAGTGGTAAATAACCAGCGGACGGCTCGCCGCCGTGAAAAGTTCGCTGAGTTTTACGGTGTGTATGGGCTCGTGCCTCGCATCGAGACTGTCCGGCCCCTCGAGAAATTCGTAATCCTGCAAGGCTGCACCCTGCGGCAACGCGCGCCGCTGCGCCGCTACTCTTTCGCGGTGCTCCATCAACTCGATCTCCGCCAGGCGCAATTCCTCGCGCTTCGCCAGATATTCTTCGGATTCATTCGTAAGATTCGTCTGCCGGTACGTTCCACTTGTAAATTCATAAGTCATGTCACACCTCCTCAGCTGGCCCGCGCAATCGGCTGCCGAATTTCACTTGCCCACTGGATCTGATTTGTTGGATGCGCTCAGCGATCGCTTCGGCGATATTGTGCATCCTCGACGTGATAAGGGAAAGGCTTGACGGCTACTACAACCATCTGTATATACTGTCTATACACAGATGTTCGGAACCTTTACACTGTCGCAGTCGGATAAGCGCCCCATGTATTTCCAGATCATGGAGCAAATCAAGCGGCGGATTATGGTCGGTGACTGGGCGGAAGGTCAGCCTATACCCTCCATCCGCCAACTTGCCGTCGACCTTCAGGTAAGCGTCATCACTGTCAAGCGTGCCTATTACGAACTGGAACGCGAAGGCGTCATCGTCACCCAGCAGGGCAAGGGTTCGTACGTAACGTCTATCCAGGGCTTGGGCGCTCGCTTGCGCGAGCAGGAACTGGAACACCATTTAGAGCACGCTGCTCGCATCGCGGCACAACTGGGCATGCCATCCAAACGACTGGCAGAACGGCTGCGCGAAGCCGGCGACAGGGTAGCCGAGAAGGATAAGGAGCTCATATGAACGATCTCGCTGTCGAACTGAGCGGAGTCAGCAAGAAATATCGCTACTTCACGCTCGAAGATATTCATTTGAAACTGCCGCGGGGGCAAATCATGGGCCTCATCGGCCCGAATGGCGCAGGCAAGTCCACCACAATCCGCATCCTGATGGGCCTGGTTCACCAGGATGCGGGTGAAGTTCTCGTTCTCGGCCGCCGCATGCCCGCCGAACAGGTCGCCGCCAAATGGGACATCGGTTTTGCATCAGAGGATATGCGGCTCTACGATTCCATGACGCTCGACTGGCACATTGGTTTTATGCAGTCGATTTATCCCAACTGGGATGCCTCTTACGCGCAGATTCTTCTCAAGCGTTTTGGATTGCGCGCGGAGCAGAAGATGAAAGGCTTCTCCCACGGCCAGCGCGTCAAAGCGGCCCTTCTCCTGGTTCTGGCGCGCAAGCCCCAGCTGCTGGTGCTGGACGAGCCCACGACCGGCCTGGACCCGGTCGCGCGTCACGAGATTCTCCGCGAATTGACCGGCGTCATGGCCGATGAGGGTCGCAGCATCCTGTTCTCCTCCCACAACACGCAGGATGTGGAACAGATTTCCGATCAGATCACCTTCATTGATCGCGGCCGGATCATCGACTCCATGGACAAGGAGACCTACCTGGACCGTTGGCGGCGGCTGCGCCTCGAGGTCCCTTTGGGAATCGAATTGCCGCCGCTGCCCGGAATCGTAGGCGTGCAACGGCAGGGAAGACTGGCCGTCGCCACCTCCAATGCCTTCGTACCCGATCTTGCTCATGCCTACGAACATACCGGCGTCCGCGTTCAGAGCATCGAGAGCATGACGCTGGAAGAGATTTTCGTCGCTAATGTAGAACACAGCCGCGAGGAGGTGGAAGCATGAGAAGCTCCGTCATCGGCCATCTGATTTTGAAAGATTGGCGCCTCAACCGCCTGCTCATCTCGCTTTCCATTGGTGTCGGCCTGATCGCGTTGGTGATCGCGCAATACGCGGGGGAAGTCGCTCATGTTCTGGGCGGCGTGTGGTTCTTTGTATCGCTCTGTATCCTCGGCAGTATGCTGCCTGCCTCAGCCATCCTGAACGAGCGCAAGAAACAGACCTTGGCGTTTGTCATGAGCCTTCCCGTATCTTCGGTCCAGTACTCAATCGCGAAAGCTTTATCGACTTCCGCCATGTTCCTGGTCCCCTGGTTTACGCTGCTGATCTCAGCGCTGGTTCTCATTGAGACGCGTCATGCGATGCCTCACGGAATCATTCCCATGTTGCTCATGCTCGCCATGCTACCTCTGATCGGTTTCTTCCTTATCTCTGCCACCGCGCTGGTAGGAGAATCGGAGGGCTGGCTCATGGCGGCCAGTATCCTCTGCAACTCCTCATACTGGCTTGTTTGGTACTTGCTGGCTCGCATTCCATCGCTCACTGCGAATTGGACTCGCCCGGTAGCAGTCTGGAATTCGGCGGCTCTGACCGTCCTCTCAGTGGAGCTTGGATCGATTGCGTTCATCGTCGGTCTCGCGTTCTTCCTCCAATCCAGGAAGCGCGATTTTATTTAGCTGGTCTCGATCGAAGATCTGAAAGGAAATGCCATGCGATACGTGTGTCTCCTTGCACTGCTCACCTCGACGCTGTGGGCTCAAGATGGCGCAGCCATTTATAAAGAGCGTTGCGCGTCCTGCCATGACAGCCCCGCGGCCCGTGTTCCATCACTTAGCACGATAAAAACCATGAGCGGTGAAGCCATTTACCTGGCCCTGACGCGCGGCGTCATGAAGACTCAGGCAGAGGGCCTCTCCAGCGCTCAAATGTTCAGCCTGCTCGGTTATATTGCGCCCACTGGCGGCGCCCACGCGGCCGCGCTCCAAGTGACGCCCACGTGCGCAACGCAACCGGCATTTTCGGTCGGCGCCAACACCCCTGAATGGAACGGCTGGAGCACAAAGATCAGTAATTCGCGTTTCCAGGATGCCGCATCGGCCGGTCTCACCGCAGGCGATCTGGGCAGACTCAAGCTCAAGTGGGCGTTCAATCTCGGCGATGCAACCGAGGCTCGGTCACAGCCTGCCGTTTTCGGCCGGTATGTCTTCATCGGTGCCACCACTGGAGCACTCTATGCGCTAGATGCGGATTCCGGCTGCACCCTCTGGGGATTTGCCGCCGCTTCTGGTATTCGTGGCGGCGTTGCCATCGGCGACGCCGCCGGCACGGCCGCCGTATTCTTCTCTGATAGCGCCGCGAATGTATATGCGCTCAACGCGGAAACGGGTAAGTTGATTTGGAAGGTTCGCCCCGTCGATCACTTCGCCACGATCGCAACCGCTACTCCCCGTTATTACAAAGGCGTGCTGTACCAGACGTTTTCTTCTTTTGAAGAAGTCGTCAGCGGCGATCCCAAATACCAGTGCTGCACCTTTCGTGGCAGCGTGGTGGCCCTCAACGCCGCCAACGGCGAAAAGCTATGGCAATCCTTCACCATTCCCGATCCCGCTGTGCCCACGCGCATGAGTCCAGCAGGCACGCAGCAATACGGTCCGTCGGGAGCCGGCGTCTGGGCGACCCCCACCATTGATGAGCAACGGGGCGCTCTCTACGTTGCCACTGGAGACAACTATTCCGACCCTCCCACCAGGACGAGCGACGCGGTTCTTGCCATGGATCTCAAAACCGGCAAACTCCTCTGGTCAGCTCAACTCACCAGCAACGATGCCTTCAACAACGCATGTTCTATCCCCACACCTGGTAATTGCCCTGCGACGCACGGTTCTGACTACGACTTCGGCCAGCCGCCGATCCTCCTCCCCCTACCTGCCGGCAAACGAGCCTTGGTGATCGCACAGAAGTCCGGCATGGCGTATGGCATCGATCCCGACGCAAAAGGCAAACTGCTCTGGCGGACGCGGGTAGGCAAAGGAGGAGTATTAGGCGGTAGCCAGTGGGGTTCGGCGTCCGATGAGGCAAGGGTCTATGTCGCTATCTCCGATCTTGCACTGAGCGCAGTACCGGATCCGAAATCGGCTAAGGGGTATCGGCTGGTGCTCGATCCTCACAAGGGAGGCGGGCTCTACGCCCTTGATCCTCGAACGGGAAAGATCGTGTGGAGTACGCCGGCGACGCCCTGTGATGCTTCACGAACAGCCTGCTCGCCTGCGCAATCAGCCGCTGTTACAGCAATTCCAGGCGTAGTCTTCTCCGGTTCGATCGACGGTCATCTGCGTGCTTATTCAGCAACCACGGGCAAAGTCCTGTGGGATACGGATACCGCGCACGACTTTTCCACGGTAAACGGCAAATCCGCGAGTGGGGGCTCGATAGACGCTGGTGGTCCGGCAGTAGTCAATGGCATGCTCTTCGTCAACTCCGGTTATGGCGAATGGGGAGGCATGCCGGGAAATGTGCTCTTGGCCTTTTCCGTGCAGTAAGAGAAGACGCTGGCAGAGATCGTGCATTCTCGATGAGTGACTGCATTCAAAAGCCAGGCGTGCGCCGAGCGGTCAAAGCGAGCTAAAACGGTGCAAACACACCTCCTGCCTACGCCGCGAGCTCGTTTGGGGCGCGGCCGCAGTCCTTACCGTCGAACCACTGCGTGATAGTATTGGCGATTTCACGTGCTTGCCCCCCAATTTGAGCCAGGCAGTGTGTGATTGCCAATTCAAATCTGGCGCTAACATCGTTTCGATAAATCAATTCCTCCGCTCTGAGGTCGAGTTGCAGATCCAATCGCGGATGGCCTTCATCGGTCTGAAGAATCATCCTTGCATGTTGAATCTCTTCATCGAAAAGGGCGACGGTGTACAGGCGCACAAGGCCGTTGACAAAAGTCGTTGTCATCATCTTTGAGGGAGACTGTATCTTGCGCCCGCTTTCAATGAGGAGCACGGTATTTTGCGCCATCTCTGCGGCCGCGAAGTAAGTGACTTGAAGGCCGCTGTACACGCGCAAGGCGCAGGAAGCCGCGGTAGATTCTGTATCAACCGGTCTTCCTTCAGCGCGAAGCAGGCGGCCTCGATCGCCGATGTGCAATTGCAATTTGCGCAACTCGTCCTCGGTATTGCGAACGATCTGGCAAAGCTCGTAGCTGCCGAGTTCATATGCCTTAATCGAATAGTCGACAGCCCGCTGTGCGAGCCTTGTCATCCTGAGCAGATGAGAGCGTGAAACCAGGGTATATTGGCGATCTTGCATTGTTCGTATCACTCCTTGCTTGCGACCGGTGACGACGCATCTCATCTTTCGGAGCAGCACCCCGATTGCGCGGGCTGTGATTCTTCGAATGAGGGCCGGCGTCGAGCGGGCATAGCAACTTCGATCTGAACCTTCCTGGCATGAAGCAGGGAAGGAAAGCTTCAGGTTCGATGTGTTGACACCTTCGGAAATCGGCGAGCTGACCGATCAGGCTGCGGTGTCTTTTGCGTTTGCATCCGGGCGGATATTCTGATTCACGCGGAAGAAGTTATCGGGATCGTATTTCGCCTTAATTTGGACCAGCTTATCGAAGTTACCCTGATACGTCGCGCGAATACGATCTTCACCTTCTCCTTCCATCATGAAGTTGACGTAGGCGCCGCCTGCCCCATACGGATGCAGCGCCTCCCAGTATTCTTTGGCCCAGGAGGTAATGCGATCCTTGTTCGCGGGATCCGGATCGACGCCGACGATCACTTCACTCCAGACCGCATTGCGATAGGCCCACGGGGTGTCATTTTCCCCCGCTTTGTGTGCTGCGCCGTTGACTGGGTACAAGTGCATCGTGGAGTGCAGAGTCGGGAGTTGAGAGCCGTGCTTGATGTGCAGGGCGATTGCCTCGTCACCCAGCTCGTTTACGAAATCCGCCTTCCAATACCATTGCAGGCCGGGTGTGTAGAGCCCGTCGAACATCCCTTGCAGCGTCGGAAACGGCATCGGAGCGAAGAATTCGAATGCGGGCGGCCGAAAACTGCGCAGAGGGCTGAGTATCTGATTCGCCTGTTGCAGCCCTCCGTTGTAGCACCAGACAATTCCGCACATCTTCTTGAAATGCAGCTCTTCAGGGAAAGGCGGCCCAGGTGGCACGGTAAGGAATGCGAAGAAGCCGTTGATCTCTTGCGGCGCCTGCACAATGAACTCGCGGTACCACTTCATGATTTCAGCGGCCTGATCGAGATCCCACAACATTGGCCCGGCACATACCGTTGAAACGGGATGTGCCTGGAACAGAAACGAAGTCACCACCCCGAAGTTTCCGCCACCCCCGCGGATAGCCCAGAAGAGGTCGGTATGCTCGTCCGCGCTGGCCGTGACAAACCTTCCATCCGCCAGGACGACATCGGCCGCCAGAAGGTTATCGATGGTCAGGCCGTACTGTCTTGTGAGGTGGCCCATGCCGCCGCCCAAAGTAAGGCCGCCAACACCTGTTGTCGCAATGATTCCAGATGGCACGGCGAGGCCGAAGGCGTGCGTAGCGTGGTCCACGTCACCCCAAGTGCATCCGCCGCCTACACGGACGGTTCTTGCCGCGGGGTCGACGTGAACGTATTTCATGCGCGACAGATCAATGACCAGACCATCATCACAAACTCCCAACCCTCCGGCGTTATGGCCGCCGCCTCGGACCGATACCAGCAGGTTATTCTTGCGGGCGAAATGAATGGCGGCGATGACATCCGCGACGTCAGTGCACAGAGCGATAAGCCTCGGTTTGCGGCTGATCATCGCGTTATACACCTTGCGTGCTTCGTCGTAGCCTGCGTCTGTGGGTTCGATCAGCTCGCCTCGGAGCTGGCTCCTGAATTGAGTAACGGCTTCGTGGTTCATAGGTTCCTTCCCATCCGGGGAACGGTCACGGATTCAACTCCTAATGTGCAATGCCAGGCGTTCCGAAACCGTTCTATGGAACTGCCGGTCAGCGTTCGGCGGAGATTCCGTTTTCCAGCGCGGGTGACTCGTGCAACCGCGATTCGGCCCGAAGCGCAAACAACCGTGCGCCCGTCTGCCGGCTCAGATCAATTGCGCGCCGATAACTAGCCCGGGATTGGGACAGACTACCGCTTTGCAGCAGGAGATCTCCATGAATCCGTTCCAACTCTGGCGCGGCCCACGCTTCGGCGTTCTTGCCCAGAAAGGCGAAACCAGAGGCAATGTTTGCCAGCGCATCTCCGATCTGGCCAGACCATCCACAGGCTTCCGCCAAAAGCCCATGGTAAAAAGGCAGGCGAAGTTCCGCCCGGATCATCTTCAATGCGTCGAGGCCTTGTCTCAGCCTTGCCAATCCGCGCGTAGTATCCCCGCACCGGCAGGTTGCCCATCCGGCCAGGATGTCTGCCACCGCGAGGTAATAGACGAATCCGTACTTTCTGCAAATCTCCGACGCCTCGTTGGCTCGTGCCAGAGCGAGGTTGCCTTCCCGCTGGTAAACGCTGAGCATTGCCGCGTAGTCCAAGGCGATGCCCAAGGTGAAGGGGTGCGCGACCTTGCGGGCGAGGGCAATCGATTCATTGCTCTTCGCCTCCGCTTCCTCCGGGTGGCCAAACAAGCACAGCAAATGCGAAACGTAGGCACGGCGGAATACGCCGACATCGGGCCCGGCGAACAACGCTAATGCCGGGTGCGGCGGACCACCCGACGACAACACAGCCAACTCCACCTGTTCCCATGATTCTTGCAGGCGTCCCAGATGAAATAGGCTGGTGCCCAAGAGAAAATGACTGGCATTTTCCTGCGCGGAAGCACCTTCCCGGCGCGCACCATCGACGGCATCCTGTGCCACTTGCCTCGATTCCTCGACTTGGCCGCGCACGATGTGAAATAGCCAGGCTCCGCTCAGCAACGGAAACAAGTGCTTCTGGTCGCCCGACCGCCTCGACAGCAGAAGTCCGCGTGCGTAGGTTTCGCCCACCTCGGGCATGCTGTAACCATCCGTCGTCACCAGGGACGGACCCAGTGTAACCAGCAGTTCCAGTTCGTCTCGGTCGCGTTTGACGGATTCGGGAAAATCCCGGCATAGCTCGAGCGCGCGCCTGATGTAGCCCGCCGCTTCCGCGTCAGAGAATCGTTGCTTGGCAACTGCGGCGGCCGCCCCATAGGAGCGGATTGCTTCCTGCGCCATTCCGCCCGCGTCGTAGTGCGCAGCCAGCCATCCACTCAGGGCTTCGAAATCGGGTGGATAAAGTTCCTCCAGGGCACGCGCGACGCGCCGGTGCAATGTTCGCCGACGAATCGGGTTTAGCTCGCTATACGCGACCTCCCGCAGCAGCCCGTGCGTGTAGTCATAGGATCCGCTACCTTGCCCGTCGATGATGTGCCGCCGCCACAGCTCCTCCAATGCACGCGATACGCTGTCTTCATCCCAGTCAGCGGCTTTGGCCAGCAAGTCGGAGGAGAACGGACGCCCGATCGTGGCGGCAAGTCCGGCAAGCTCGTACGCCGGTGCAGAAAGTTGCGCCAGGCGCCCTGAGATTACAGCCTGGAGGCGCGGGGGCACCGCGCTCTTCGATTCCTGGTCTTCAAGCAATGCACGCACAGTCTCTACAACAAAGAGAGGATTGCCCCTCGTCGTTTGATAAAGGGTGCTCAAGAACGCCGCGTCGAATTCATGCGTAGAAGTTTGGACGGCGAGTGTCGCGGTCTCCTCTTTGCTGAGCGGAAGGATCGAGATTTCCGACAAACACCCCGATTGGCTCAACTCCCGCATGAAGCTAGCCAGCGGATGGTCGCGATCAATTTCCCCTGTCCTTAGGGTTCCCAGCACCAGGAAATGGTCACCCGCCGTGGATCGAAACAGAAAGTGCAGCCAGTCGAGCGAGTCGTGATCGCACCATTGCAAGTCATCGATCAGTAGCAAAAGTGGCTTCTGCGCCAGGCGGAATGTCGCACTCAGCGCCTCGTAAAGATGAAGGCGTTGCCAACTCTCCGTCAGCGGTTGTGGAGCGTGAATTTCGGGATTTTCCACTAGAATTTCCGGGAGCAGCCGCGCCAATTCTGCCAGTTGTGGCTTCGGCAATAGCCCGCGCGCAACCCGCAACGGCTCCGTCCTGAGCCACTCGGCCACCGGCCCATACGCATGCTGGCCATGGGCCAGATAGCACCAGGCACGCGCCACAGCCTGTCTGGGATCACGGGAACGCGCTTCATAGAGCTCCTCGGCAAACCGGGATTTGCCAACCCCCGGCTCTCCCATAACCACGGCAAAATGCGCTGCATCCTGCGTCACACGCTGCCAACAAGCGAGCAGGCGCTCCCACTCTGCTTTCCGGCCCACCATTGGCTTTAGCCTCGTTCCGGCGAACGGCGGTGGCTCTACGGGGCGGCTGGGCTCATCTTCCGACCTAAGCGCCTGCTTGAATAGGTCTTGCGTCTCCTTGCTCGGGCTCACGCCAAGCTCGCGCTGAAGGTTCCTCAGACATTGGTGATATACACGGATTGCGCTCGACCGATCATGGTTGCGCATGTGCAGCCGGATGAGGAGTTGGTAATACCCTTCCCGTAGCGGATCGAGCGCGAGAAGCCGCGCGGCATGGCGTATACCTGCCGGGAAATCGCCTTCCTTCTCTGACCGTACAGCAAGCCGGCTTAGAATTTCCGCGAACTGCAGACGTAATTGCTCACGCTTCGGGCGAAGCCAATCGTCGTATAAGTCGGGTAGCAGATCATCCTGATAGAGCCGTGCTGCTCGCTCCAGAGCTTCACGCTCAGCCGCCGGCTCTCTTTCGCTCTCTGCCGCTCGGGCCGCTGCCTCGAACTCGACCACATCGATCGCACAAGAACTATCGGACAGCCAGCGAACGGTGTGGTTGTCACTCACCAGGAGAGAGCATTCGATCGGGAGTGCCCGGCGAAGATTGTGCAGCAATTGGCGCAGGTTGGTGCGGGCCTGGGCATCCGTCGACTCCGGCCAAAGAAGGGACGCGAGTTGCTCACGGGATTGCATCAATTCGCTGTGCAGCACAAGAAAAGCCAGCAGCGATCGCATTCGGTTCGTGTTGACCGATGTGATCAGACTCTGCCCGAATGTGAAGCGCAATGTGCCCAGCAGTTCAATGCGAATCGGAGTCACTTATGAATACTACCGAAGAACTTCAAGTGGCTCTAAGATATTGGCCTTACCAAATTCGTCCGCCCTGATGGCCATTGGATTCGTCCCGTGTTGACTAACCCGGCGCAGGCCCATCGATCAGAGGATAGTGCCTTTTAAGTGCATTTCTAGTTCCTCGGAGGGATGGCAATTGTCCAGTAACCCTGCCTACCGTTGTTTGTTGGTAGTCTGCTGGTGATTTGGCACCGCTTGGGGGGCGAGAGGACCCATCGATGCAGACCATTGTCAGCGCGCAGCCTCACCATGAACTGAGACCGTTTGTGCGCGCATATGCTCAACGTGTGTGCGATCCGGATGCGGTTCCTGTCATAGAGTTTGTGCCGGCTCAACTAGAACAGGTCATCAATTTCGAATTCGGCGCGATGCCGGGAATTCGTCATCAGAACAGAATGCTCACGGACGCTGTGCTTCTCGGAGGCGCTCAGGGTTCCTTTTCCGGTTACCTGGAGCTTCGTCCCGGCGTGGAGTCATTTGCAATCTTTTTTCAACCCGCTGGCTTTTCAACCTTGTTCGGAGTTCCTCTCTCGACACTCAGCAATCACTTTGATGACGCAACGGCGATCGATCCTCGTTTTCGTTCTTGGTGGAATCGCCTGGGTGACTTAAAAACGTTCGCGGCACGGGTCAGCATAGTCGAGCAGTACCTTTTGGGTCGCGCAGCAGCCGCAGGCTCACGCGATGGTATAGCGGCGACCGCACAGTATCTGTTTCGCCGGCGCGGGACCCTCAAGATTTCTGCGCTTGCCGATCTCCATGGGCTGGGGCTGCGGCAGTTCGAAAGGAGGTTCAAGCAGGGGACGGGCCTGTCTCCTAAGGCCTTCTCCCGCGTTGCCCGCTTTCAGGCGGCGCTCGACGCTAAGGCGGCTTCACCCAAGCGGACCTGGTTGGATATCGCTCATAGCTTTGGCTACTACGACCAGATGCACATGGTGCATGATTTCGAAAGTCTCGGCCGTAATACTCCCACAAACGTGATTGCCCAAATGGGGGATGTCCGCCCGGCTGCGCTCATCACGGAACAAGAGAACCAGGAAAATTCGCCGGGGCCGGCGAGATGAGTGCTCGCAAACGCAAATCAAGAAGTTTTAGGGGCTGGTCACGTTCTCGGGGATGGTCTCTGCGAGCCTGATGTTTGCATCTTTGGCCTTCGAAGCTGCCTGTGGATTGGCAATCACGTACTTGTCGCGATGGCTGATGAGGAGCCGGTGAAAAATACCGGTAGGCAGCAAACCATCGCTGTCAATATTGTCGCGCGTCATGTTTTCGCAGATCGCCATCATCACCGGGGGATAGGTGTGGCTTCCAATCGTCAACGGTGTCCGTGCGAGCCTGCAGATCTGATTTCTGTTGATCGAGTGTATGCTGCCGCTTGCAACCCCGCGAGAAAAGAGCAGGGTCTCGGTCTTGAGCGGATACACGACGGCGGTGTTGGTCCCGCTATCCACCAGAAAGAGCATGGATCGCCCCACAAGAGATGGAGCCCTCAACTGGACGATCAGCCTGTCATGAGTGAACTCCGCCGTGGAGCGGCCGCCGAAGGAGAGCGGTAGACGCTCACCCGCAAGCGACTGCGCAAGCTGATTAGTGCTATCAAGGGTCAGGGCATGGCGGTCATTGTCGATGAGCACGTCGAAGTGTTTCAGGAAGTTCTCCCCTAAGATGCCCTGCGCATGGCCCTCCAGAATGCCCAGCTGGCCCTCTTCGAGCATATTGATTTCGATGTTGTCGGCGCCCAGGCCCGCGACCACGAGCGAGCCCGGCAACACCCGCTGCTGATGGCTTTCACCGAGAGAGCCCGCGATGGTTACGGGCTGCGTTGGGGCCATCTTCAGTGCTTGAAGAAGCGCGCCCTTTATCATGGTGACGTTCGCGCCGGTATCCAGAACAAAAGGATAGGGCCCCGCTCCGTTTACAGAAACCTCTACCAGTGGAACACCCGCAACTTCCTGCATCGGCGTAGTGGTTTGTGCGCATGCGCTTAAGAGAATGCTCACCGAGATCGCCGTGACCAGCAGGAGGTTCTTCATGGCGCGCCGTCCCATCCCAGCGTTCTTTCACCGCGGCATCCCTGCCCGGTCGGCGAATTTCGACAAACGATACCGCCCCAGGCGTGATCTCAGAAGGCACGCGGCGTGAACAACATCGTTCGCTGATGGAACGCTGGAGGCTTAGTTATGCGCGCAATAAGAGCTGGCCGCCTAGGAAAAATCCGACTTATCGGTTATTTTGTTTTAGCCGCCGACTTCCCCGCTAGGAGAGGGAAGGGCACGCCCGTTCGGCAGCACCTAAGGTTTTCGCACTACGCTTTATCGAAGCCGCACTCGAACAGCTGGTGTTGTTGGACGCAATCCACCAAAGTAGTCAACCCAGCGGGGCTCGCCCCTTTATCTTCTGGTTCGCCATACCAGAAGATAAGTTCGGCTTAGCCGGCAATCCGGGAGTCTATCGACGAGACGCGCGTCTGTCAGGACCTATCGTTGGGCTGTTCCGGGTACTTATTCGCATGCCAGCGCAGTACGGGGATCAATCCTAACTGCCCGCAACGCGGGGACCAGCATCGAGATCCCGCTAAGCAAGAGGATCGAGACGATGCCCAGAAGGTAAACCTCTAGACTGCCGGGCTTGATTTCGAAGAGCAGGTGATCGAGTAATGGCATGGAGGCTGCCGACAAAATCGCCCCAACTACGATACCCAGAGCCACGGGAAGGAAGCCCTCGGGAAAGATCAAGCGCATGATCTCTGTTCGCTGTGCACCCACAGCCATGCGGATTCCGATCTCCGCGGTGCGCAGAACCACGGAATACGAGAGCACTCCATAAATGCCGCCGATCGCCAGTTGCAGGGCAACAATGGAAAGTAGTGTTGCCAGTACCGAGACAAAGCGGCTCTCGGCCCGAGCCCGCTCAACCACAGACGAGAGTGGCTCGAGGTGGGTGACGGGCACATTGCGATTGAGGCCGGCGATCTGCTTTCGTACGGAGGACGCGAGGCCGGGTACGGCTGCGCCGGCTCGAATGACCATGGACATGGATGGCCGCGGAGCCAGCGGATAGGGCACATAGATCTGCGGGCGCACCGTCGCGGTCAGAGTGTGGCACTGCACGTGCCGCACAACTCCCACAACGACAAGCCAGTCCCTTTCGAATCTGATAGGGCCCCTTTGGAGAGTCGGAACCGTTGATGCGTTTGCCGAGAGCAAGCTCGCCCGGGCCCAAGCTGGCGCGCGAGACTTTCGTCAATCGACGGCGACGTGCTGGTGGGCCGCATCGTCCGACTCTGTGAAGTCGCAGGTCCTGCAGGATAAGCTGCGCGCCGATCGTATCAAAGTAGCCCGGCAGAACAGAGCGCATATCAGCCATGACGGTGTTCTGCTGGTCTGCGCGGAGTACCCTATCCTTCCAGTAGTAGTCGTACCAGTTGCCTGAGTCATCCAGCGGAAGATGAGAAACTGTCGAAACATGACTGCACTCCGGGAAGCGCAGTGAGCTCGCGCTGCACCTCACGCAGAACATCGTAATTCGGCACGCTTACGCGCAAAGTAAAGACATTTTCTGCGCGGAAGCCGGGGTCTACCCGTGAGAATGTTGGCGAAGGTGCCATGGCAAGAACGACCATCTTCCACTCACCGGTTTCCGTCTCGAGTTGACGCTTGCCAGGTTTAGTAAGGCGGTAATATTTCGCGCGGCGATTGTTTTCTGATTCACCCCATTGCGACGATAGCCAGCCGGCCTCCTCCATGCGGTGCAATGCCGGGAACAGCGAACCAGGTGCGGCATGAAATGTGCCCCGGGTGATTTGCTCGATGCGCCGCGAGATGCCGAGGCCGTGAAACTCTCCATCGCCGATGGATTTCAGGATCAAAAGGTCGAGAGTACCTTGCAAGACCGGGATTCGTTTGCTTAACAACCCATGCTCCTATCGAGGAACGATATGAGTTTGCACAAACTGGAAAGTCAATGTCAATGGAAAATTCTTCCACTTCGTCATGAAGGCCACATCGAACGGGCCCTCGAAGGAGTGGGCTATTCTTTACCGAAAAAGGAATTCGCCTGCGCGAGTTCCGGAAGATCCGAATCGGCGTGGCTGCAGTTCGTGAGAACCCTGCGGTAATGCCGCTCCGCGGCCGCCCGCAGTCCTGCCTGCTGGGCGGAAACTGCGGCGCCGTACTCCGCTCTGAGGCGTCCAGGGGCGGATGTCAGGGCCGATTCATAGGCCTTCAACGCCAGTTTCGGCTGCTTTGCCAAAAGCAACATATCGCCCAGCATCTCCGGCGCGGGTGCGATGGAGCCTGGACTGACAGGCGATTTTTCGGTCGCGTCTTCCATCGCTGCGGCGGCTCTCATCTCTTGCACGGCCCCATCGTGATCACCATCCGCCCACTTGATCCACGCGCTCACAATCTTCAATTGAACATTCACCTGATCCGCATCGCCGTCGCCGCTCTGAGTCAGTGCGTCGCGCAAGGAAAGCAGCGGCTGCATTGCGGCGTGCGCCGCCTTAGTGTCCCCGAGCCGCGATGCGCCAAGCGCACGGGCGAAATAAAGAGTCGCCTGAGTCGACGCATATGCGTCCCCGGGGGAGGGTTGCAGAGGCAAGGGGAGGGCCGCGGCAGCGTCCCACTGCTGACGCTCGACCCAATACCGGGCTGGTATCGCTGCTGTCGCGTATCGCCCGGCATAGCGGGCCGCATCGCCCGGTTCGACAACCGGAAGCGGTTGAGTCAGCTTACGGGCTTCCCTTATGCGCCCGGTTTGCAGATACGCATAGAGTAAGTAATCCAGAGCATGTAACTCGTCGCCGGCCAGCTTCTGTTTGCGCGCGCTAGCGGCCGAGGCCAGGTTTGAGGCAATGGAGTCGTCCCATAAACCGAGCCGTGTAAAAATGTGAGAGGGCATATGCAGGGCGTGAGGCGAGTCAGGGGCAATCTGGGAGTAGTGCTTTGCCGCATCCAAAGCCAGCTGCGCCAGCACCGGATTATCGTCGGCGTGAATGATGTAATGCGCGACACCCGGCTGTCGCGGCTGCTGCAGCATGATCGGTTCGAGAATATTGGTCGCCTTCTTCTGGTTCGCGTAAGTCTTGTCATTGAGCGGAGCATTCGCGATCAAAGACAAGGCATAAAAGATGGCAGCTTCGCTGTCCTGCGGATACCGGCTGTGCAGCGACTCCATCGCGGTCTCATACCGTTTGGCGCGGATCCCGTGGCTTTCTGAGCCTGCATTCTGATAGAAACCCTGGATAGCGCCTAAATAGTCGCGTTCCCTTTGAGTTTTCGGTCCCATCGACAAACCTGCTTGAGCGGCTTCCAGGCCGATCCTTAGATCGTCCTTAGTCGGCGGATCCCACAATTGGCGGTAGTGGCTCATTGCAACGCCCCACTCTGCCATGCTGCAACTGGGATCTTTGCTCAATACGTCAGCAAATAACTGCGCTGACTTCGAATAGCCAAAGGAATGTAAAGTCGCCACCGCCAGATCGAATTCGTCGCGCACCTCAGGGCTACATGACGTGTCGAAGTGGACTGTTCCCATCCGGTCCGGTTGGTCCGGCGCATGATTATGCTGCGGTGCACATTCAACCCAGGCTGGTGTGAATACCAAGAAGGCAAGGAACCATGCCAACACAAAGCGCAGCATAACCTATGTCTCCTCAATCTATGGCCGTCGCCCGGACCAATACCAATGTATCGCCGAGGCACTAACACCCTGTTTCATGAGAGCCGCCCAAAACCGTCTCATCCTAGCTGCGCTTTCCGCATATTTCGCAGCTCGGTCGTGGGTGCTTTACGGCTACGGCCTCTTCTAATGACAGTCTATCGTAATAAGGCTGCAAGTTCCTTTGGAGCGGGACGCTGACTTCATCTGAATGTGAGGAGTTGAGGGCGTGCTCTGAACGGAGCCCCATGGCCATTCTCACCAGGCCGGCTAAAGATTCAGCCTTCATTTTTTGCATTACCTGGCCTCGGTGCGCCTTCACCGTTATCTCGCTGATGCCGAGCTCTGCCCCAACCTGTTTATTCAATAGGCCAGAGACCACCAAGGCCATGACTTGCCGTTCGCGGAGGCTGAGTCGTGCATAGGAGTTACGGAGTTCGCGTATTTCTGCATCGTGGCTAAGAGCAGCGGAACTCCGTTTCAGACACTCCTGGATCGCACCCAAAAGAATGTCATCGCCGAATGGTCTAATCAGGAATTCGACGGCCCCGGCCTTCATAGCTTGGACGGACGTGTATACATCGGGCTGATCCGTGATGAATATGACCGGCGTGTTGGGGCGGTCGACGGCAACACGCTTTTGCAGGTCTAAACCGTTGAGGTCTCGAAGAAAAACGTTGAGCACTAAGCAGCTTGGAACGGTGGGGCGCGGCCTGGCGAGGAATTCATGAGCGGAGCCGAAGGCTCTCGACTGCCAGCCGCCACAGTGAATGAGCGATTCGAGCGATTCGCGGACAGAGATATCGCCGTCGACTACAAACACGATTGGCTCTGCGTTTGATATGTATAAAGGCCTCAATTCATGGCTAATCACGCGCGCTAAGCTCATAGCGGTACACTCCCGTGGCGATCACTCCTGCCTGTCTAATATCAGGCAAGATTCTGTTTGTGCGAACGTTCTTTGTTTCCCGAAGGACCGGAGGCGTGTTGCAGGTGAATCCATACATGTATCCGTGTTTAGAACTCCATAGTCACGTGGATTTCTTACTGCTGTCCCGTGCTATTAAGGCCGAACGAACGGTTTGGAGTAGTTGCTCGTCGTTAAAAGGCTTCTCCAGGAATGCAACGGCGCCGGCCTGCATCGCTCGTCCACGAGAGCCTTTATCGTCATAAGCGGTGATGAAAATAACAGGAATGCCATAACCCGCGGCAGAGAGCTCGCTTTGGAGTTCCAATCCATTCATGCCCGGCATTCGTACATCCAGGATGAGGCATGAAGTATCGTGTACTTGGCCAGATTTCAGAAAACTCTGGGCGGATGCGAAGGCTGCCGCTCGAAAGCCAAAAGATTCGATGAGTAGTGTGGTGGTCCGGCGAATGGACTCATCGTCGTCAATCACCGAGATCAGATTCTTTGTCGCCCCGAATTCTCCTCCCAAGGCTAAACGGACGGCTTGGAGCAGCTCCTCGTCGTTAAAAGGCTTGCCTAAGAATGCGACTGCCCCGGCTTGCATCGCTTGCCGGCGCGTGTCCTTATTTTCGTATGCGGTAATGAAAACAATTGGAATGCCGAAGCCTGCGGCAGCCAGCTCGCTTTGCAGCTGGAGTCCGTTCATGCCCGGCATCTGAACGTCAACGAGCAGACACAAAGTATCGTGCAATTGGCCGGAGTGCAAGAAGCTCTCGGCTGATTCAAAGGCAGCCGCTCGAAAGCCGAAAGACTCGATGAGAAATGTAGTGGTTCTACGGACGGACTCATCATCGTCAACGATCGAGATTAGATTCTTTGTCAAGGCTTTTACCACGTCCTGAGCATGAAGCTATTCCCAGACCGACGACGAATCTATTGGATGTTGGGACATCCACCGTCCCAAAAAGTACTATAAGGATAAACTTTGGTTTATCGCAGCCCCCCCGAGGACCCCTTCAGCTTCTCGATCATCCTTATCAGGTCAACAAGCGATTCCGCGTGCATCTTTTCCAATGCCCGGCTGCGCTGGACTTTCACTGTGCTCTCCGCAGTTCCAAGCTGGTCCGCAATCTGCTTATTGAGCATGCCCGAGACAACCATGGAAATCACTTCCCGCTCGCGTGAAGTCAAGGAGTCGAAGCGCCGTCGGAGAATCATTACTTCCTTTTCCTCTTCACGTCTGGCACGATCTCGCTCCAGTGCGATGGCAACAGCATCCAGCAGATCCTGATCACGGAATGGTTTGGTCAGGAATTCAACGGCCCCAGCCTTCATGGCGCGAACACTCATCGGGATGTCGCCATGGCCGGTGAGAAAGACGATCGGGATATAAATCTTCCTGGCTGCCAGCTCGCGTTGAAAATCGAGTCCACTCAATCCAGGGAGCCTGACGTCCAGCACAAGGCAGCTGGGCGCATCTGGCAGATTCTTACGCAGAAACGTATCCGCCGAGTCAAAACTTTCAACCTGCAGCCCTACCGTGCTTAAGAGGAACTTAAGTGAAGACCGTACCGACGGATCATCATCGACTACGAAAACAAGCGGAGCACCGGTCATGCGGGACTCACTACGGTTGCTGGCAGCGTGAACGAAAATACCGCGCCGTGGGGAGAATTGGGCGTAGCCCAGAGCCGGCCCCCATGGCTTTCAATAAGTGACCGGCTGATCGATAAACCCATCCCCATGCCTTTCGCTTTCGTTGTAAAAAAGGGAGTGAAGACGCGGCCCACCTCTAAATCAAAGCCGGTGCCGGAGTCGCTGACCGCAACAAGTACTTCCCCGGATTCGTCGATCCGGGATTGCACCCGGAGTAAACGGGGTCGATTTGTCACTGCGGCAGAGGCTTCGATGCTGTTCATGATCAAATTTAGCAGGACCTGTTGCAACTGAACGCGATCAGCCAACACAAACGGGAGATCTGTTGTCAATTGGCTGTCAAGCACGACTTGATTTTCATAAAGCTCATGGCCAGCCAGGACCAGCACCTCCTGAATTACTTCATTTATATCCAACGGGCTCTTTTCCGCCGGTTCTTTATTGATGAATGCGCGGATCCGGGCCAAAACGGCGCTCGCGCGAGTACCATCGGCAATGATTCCTTCGAGGGCGCGACGCAGAACCTCGGGTTCTAGATTACGATTGGCCAGCAGTCTCAGGCAGGCGCTGCCGTTATTGATTACCGCCGTCAAGGGTTGATTGACTTCATGCGCGATCGACGCTGCCAGTTCGCCCATGGTTGTGAGCCGGGAAACCCGCGCCAGCTCCGCTTGTGTCATCTGCAGGCTACGCTCGCTCGCGCGAAGCTGATCCTCAGCCTGTTTTCTTTCACTGATATCGCGGATGAACCCGGTAAACACTTTATGCCCATCGCTCGTTAGTTCCCCAAACGAAACTTCCACCGGGAACTCCTGGCCATTCTTGCGTTGAGCGGTGAGTTCGACGCCTTGCCAGTTGACATGCCGCGCTCCTGTAGCCAAATACCGTTTGAACCCGTGTTCATGCAGCTTCCGCATCATCTTTGGCATCAGCATGGTCAGAGGTTTACCGACCATCTCGATCGGCTCATAGCCAAAGATCCGGCTCGTCGCAGGATTAGCAAGGAGGATAGCGCCCGCTTCATCCATGCTGACTACTGCGTCATTGGCTGTTTCCACAATCACGCGATGCTCTTCTTCGCTACTTCTCAGATCGTCCTCGGCGTGCTGGCGATTGGCAATTTCCTTTCGCAGCTCTTCGTTGGCCGAGGCAAGTTCTGTAGTTCGTTGTCGCGACGCGTCGATCCAGTTCGCTCGCAACCCGCTTCTGTTCGCTCCGGAGCCGTGCCTCCTGCAACCCGATGGACGCCTGGTTCGCTGCTACGCTCAGGATCAGTTTCTCGGTCTGCTGCGGAAAATCCGCTCGCTCTGACCCTGCTACGATTACTCCAATTTCGCCTTGCAGCCCTAGTCCCAAGGGCACAATTGAAATGTCCCGGTCTTCCACACGGTTCCGCATCAGCGCAGGCCATTCCTGAGGGTCCGGCCCCAACCAGTTTTCAAGCACCTTGCCGATCTCGTGCGGCTGGTCGATGTGTTTTTGCGATGGAGCGAACCGAACCAGCTCGAGGGGCGCCTGGCCGGCCGTTTC
The DNA here is from genome assembly GCA_963746595.1 of uncultured Acidobacteriaceae bacterium. Taxonomy (GTDB): domain Bacteria; phylum Acidobacteriota; class Terriglobia; order Terriglobales; family Acidobacteriaceae; genus PALSA-350. The sequence continues at coordinate 85,784 of CAVVBS010000015.1, read as the reverse complement.
CTTCAACCGCACATAGATGAGATCCAGCTGAAGCATACGCAGCAGCGCGTCAAGCAAGGTATGAGCAATCTGGGATGGCTCTCCGCCGCTCCACATGGCAGGAAGAGCGAGGACGCTGATCAGATCATTAACGCAGCGCTGAAGGTGCTTGATTTCCTCTGCAGGCTCTCCGGGTTGCTGATCCATATCTCAGGCCGTTGCAGGCGAACTGCGCCGGCCAGCTCGCCGTTGGCGAAATTCTCTCAGGAACTCATCCGGCGGTACAAAGAAAGGATTTTGCTGAAGGATGCCGCCAATGATAACCATGGGATGAGTTCGCATGATGTCAATCACCGCGTCACCCCCAAAACGGCCGAGATGGTAAGTACAGATGACCGCGTCGTCGTGCCGAAGCCATACGTCGTTTACACGCGACTCGAACTCAATCACGTCATCGACATGAGATCGATCTTCAACCGCCCAGTCCATCCGACAACAAATGCGGCTCAGAGGAAATCCTCCCTTGGCGTTTCCGCTGGCCAGTTGTTCAAACACCTCCAGCATCCGGTCCTGATCGAAGCGGCCATCTGGAAGGTAGACTTCGGTGTTGGTCCTAAGCTCGAGCTGCCCGCTCTGCTGTGCGACCGCCGGGTCGATGCCTGCGGCAGTCAACCGTTGCAGATGGTCCTGACGTTGCTCCGGGTTTAGGACGTGAACGGCTTTGTCGCCAGACTTTAACCCGTCCTTTATGAACGGTAGCAGGATGCGATATTCTTCCTCGTCGTTATTGAAAAACGCGCAGACGTGACGCGTTTCGCCCAGCTGGGAGCCGGCAAGGGAAATGGGTGCGGAGACGCTCTTCACGGCCTCTTCCTCCTACAGATATCGTGCAACGCGGCGAAGCCGGCGAGTTTCCACCCCGGTTTGTGCGGGCCGGGAAAACAAAAACTATCGAACACATGACGGGACCGTAGGGAACCCAGTGTGATGCGAAAAAGTTGGGACGCCACTGATTATGCAGGCTAATTGTATCCCAAAACTGGGGCAGGCTAGATCTCGCCTGAAATTGCGCCGACGAACCTATCCCGGAGGGCTTCAGCGCAGCTGGACACTGCGGTCTGGGCTGTCGGCCTCTAGCGGCCGGTAGTCGACGAACCCAACCGCGTACGTCCGCGATTCCAATCAAGAACCGGATTGGCAACGGCAGAGACCTCGGATATCAATGTCTGCAGCAGCGTCTTCGCATCCCTCTCTCGGACAAGGCCTGCACTCTGTCCCGCCCACAGTTGGAGCAGCTCGGTTCTGCCGGCGCTTTCCGCAGGGATAGCCAGGTTTCTTACCAGCATGCGCTGCAGGGGATACGGAAGAATCTCCACTCCTGGGCGATTGAGTTCCTCGACCAACTGGTTGTGAACCCCGCGAGCGAGTCGTCCAGTAAAGCCCTTGGTCAACGACGTTCTTTGAGCCTTTCCGCTGAGTAGCACATTGCGATGATGGACGCTCGCACCAGAATCCTCGCTCGCCAGAAAGGCCGTGCCCATTTGCACGCCTTCAGCTCCAAGGGCAAAAGCAGCGACTATCCCACGTGCATCGGCGATACCTCCGGCGGCCACCACAGGTGCCGAAACAGCATCTACGACCTGAGGCGTGAGCGAAAATGTTCCGGTAAGCGAATCCTCGGCCGGCAGCAGGAAAGAGCCGCGATGGCCGCCCGCTTCGAAACCAGAAGCGACAATGACATTGACTCCAGCCTGATCCAGAACCATGGCTTCAGCTGCTGTCGTCGCGGCTCCCATCGTAAGGATTCCCTGGGTACGGCATTCCTCCAGGATCTCCTCCGGCGGCACGCCGGCGATGAAGCTGAAGATCGGGACCCTTGCATCGAGCAGGACGCGTACCTGGTCTTCGAACTTGACCGGGACATAAGGCTTATAGTCAGGCAGAGGTGCGCCCAATGCCTCTATATGTCCTGCCACGTGCGCAAGGCTTCGCGCGAATTCGTCCTTGCCGGAAGCCCGTGCACCCTCATCTTCCGTCGATATCCACAGATTCATTGCGAAAGGCTTGGCCGTAAGCTCTCGAATCTCAGCGATCACGTCTTTGATTGCAGAAGGGCCCAGGCCATGCGCCCCAAAGGAGCCCAGGGCGCCAAAATTCGAAACCGTCGCCGTCAATCTCTGCGTCGAAAGACCACCCAAAGGACCCTGAATAATCGGGTACTCAACCCCCAGGATGGAAGAGACACGAGTCTTATTCCACGGTGCGGACGGACTAACGGACTGTGCGTGCATTGCGATCCTCCGCGGGTGATTCGGGTTCTATCAGCCTTGCGCAAATTGGCTTTTATTGACTCGTTCCATCCAGCTCCACTCAGGTGGGTCACCGTTCTAAATTTGAGTGAGGCTGTATAGCCTCTACCATCGGCCTGCGTGCGCGCCGCCGTCCACGTGTGTAGCACCTCCCCGGTTATGTGACGAGCTTAGTAATGAAGATAAACCCTTCTAGATTCGTCGAGACGAAACCTCGGAATTCGTCGGCAAGGATCTAGCGGGCGATTTGGCCCAGGTAGTATCCGAGCCGATCCTCTGCATCCCCAGGCTTGTGGAAGCCGCGCGCCATCAGCGCTTTGATCCGATCCTGCGCCGCGGGTCGCCCAAGCGAAGCGATGCACGCATCCCAACCGGCGGTGAGCTCGACGTCCGGCGGCAGACTGGCGTTGACCATGCGCTTGGTGTTGGCGATCGCCCATTTGTCGAACCCGGCGATCCGGGTCGCAAGCGCCTCTACGAACATATCTAGATCGGCGTCGGGGAGGGCGCGATTAACGTAGCCGTAGGCCTCCGCCTGATCTGCCCTGAGGTCTTCCGAGCTCAAGAGCACCTCGAGGGCGCGGTTTCGCCCAATGAGTTGAGGCAACCGCGCCATGGGGCCGCCACCGGCCACCATCCCCACGCCCACCTCGCATTGCGAGATGATGGCTTTTTCGCGGCTGGCGAAACTCATGTCACAGGCCAGCGCAAGCTCGCTGCCGTTGCCGGTCGCCCGGCCGCGGATGAGGGCAATGGAGGCGACTGGCGCGCGGGTTAGACGCACCAGAAAATCCGGCCAAGCCGGCAAGCCTGTAGGGCCGGCCGGCATTGTGGTCAGATCCTCGAGCCTGGCCAGAAAATCGAAGTGGTTCAGAAAGTAGTCGTCCACCGCGCTGTCGAAGACCACGACCCTGACGTGCTTATCTGCTTCGAGATCGTCGATCACTTCCTGGAACTGCCGGACCATTTCTGGTCCCATAACGTTAATCGGTGGATTATCGATTGTGACACGCCAATAGGTTTGCGACCGCCTCGTCACGCGAATCTGCGCGGTGTTTGTTTGCGTGATCATGGTTACCATGGGACTCTCCCTCGTACTTGTTGGTCTTAGAAACTCGTTGATGGAAGCAGAAATGGCAGTCAGCCTTTTGTCATGCATTAATTCAGTCAGAACACCATGGGTCGCGCAATTAGACGATGGTATCGGCGATACTTTCGTATCAACTTCAGGTGCGAGGTCAGCGCCCAAGAAGTACACCGATACCAAGGTATTGCCGATACCATCGTCTAATTGTTCTCGTCCGTTCTCTTTTGCTTTGATAGCCGTGTCATGGTGCACGTTGAACCGAGATCTGCATTTCAAAACAAAGGAGACCAACATGAAAATCCTGATGGTGCTTACGTCGCACGATCAACTCGGAAATACTGGGCGAAAGACCGGCTTCTGGCTCGAGGAATTTGCCGCCCCCTACTTTGTCTTTAGGGACGCAGGCGTGCAACTGACGCTCGCATCACCCAAGGGCGGACAACCACCGGTAGACCCCAAGAGCGATGTGCCTGAAAATCAGACTCCCGCGATGGCTCGTTTCAAGCAGGACAAGACCGCGCAGAACGACCTGGCACATACAGCCAAGCTTGCCGGCATGAAATCTGAGGATTTCGACACGGTGTTTTATGTGGGTGGACATGGCCCAATGTGGGATCTCGCTGAAAGCGCTGATTCCATCTCATTGATCGAGTCCTTCTACAATTCCGGCAAGCCAGTGGCTTTGGTCTGCCACTCCCCCGGTGTACTTCATCGGGTGACCTACAAGGGGGCTCCGCTGGTGAAAGGCAAACATGTGACTGGTTTCACGAATGGGGAAGAAGCCGAAGTCCAGCTGACGCATGTTGTGCCCTTTCTAGTCGAGGACGAGCTGTTACGGCTGGGGGCCATCTACGAGAAGGTTGCCGACTGGCAGCCGTTTTCTGTCGTTGACGGCCGTCTCATCACCGGCCAGAATCCCGCTTCCTCAACTCTTGCGGCACAGAACCTCATAAACCTGCTCGCGCGCAAAGCCGCTTAACTGTGTGCTACCCATTGAGGTCTGAACCGTCTCGGTCAGCCTCTGCTGCGCCGGCCAGTGTGATACACGCCTAGGCAGTTTGACGGAACAACGCGTATCTCGGGCAGGCCTTTGAAAGTAACTTCCTAACTCTTCGGAGGGAAATGTATGTCAAGCAACAGCACGGAAACCGCCATGGAAGGGAGGCTGGCGTCGAATCCTCTAGATGTCATCCCAGACGAAATGCCATTCGATGTGCCCTATGGGCTCCCGATATCTTTAGATCGGGCCCAGGCGGTTATTCAAGCCGCCGTGGCAGAGGCCAGGAAGCGGAATTGGAAGATGAATATAGCAGTAGCCGATTCCGGTGGTAACTTAGTTGCCTTCCAGCGAATGGACGGCGCGATGCTCGCCTCAATTCAGATTGCGCAACACAAGGCGCGAGCAGCCGCAACGTTCCGGCGCCCAACGAAGGTCTTCGAGGACGGTATCCAGCTAATGCATCTCAACTACCTGCTCGCCTTCGATGGAGTGATTGCGTCGCGAGGCGGCATTCCACTGATCGATCGGGGGGTCATTATCGGCGCAATCGGTTCTTCGGGAGGGACGGATTCTCAGGACGAGATCGTGAGCAAAGCAGGTGCAGCAGTCGTGGCAGTGCGGAGAAACGATTAGTTCCCGGCTTAACCTACCGGATCACGCCCGTCGGTGAAACGCGTGGTTTAGGGCCAAGCTTTATTCATTGCGAAGGGCCTCAGCGGGTGGGACGGCGATGGCGTGGCGGGCGGGCAACAGGCAGGCGAGGAGTGCGCTGAGAGCGAGGAGCGCAGCGGCCGCGAACAAACTGCCGGCGGCAAAGCCGCTTTGCATCCAGTGGGCGAGGAGGGCGCCGAGAAAGCTGTCAAAGGCAAGACCGATGACAATGCCCGCGGTCGAACTCACGAGGGCGATGCGCGCGGCGACCCACACGACGTGCGCGCGCGGTGCGCCCAGCGCCAGGCGGACGCCGAACTCCGTAGTGCGCTGCGCCACGCTGTAAGCGACGACGCTGAAGATGCCGACCAGCGCCAGCGCCAGCGCCATGGCAGAGAAAACGCCAAACAATATGGAGAAGAGCCGCTGGCGGCTGTATTGTGCGTCGCGCTCGATTGCTTCGTTGAGGGTGAAGCTGCCGTTGAAGGTGCTGTTGGAGATCTGCTGGTCGGAAGCGACGGATGCAATGGCGGTGCGCATCGAGTGCAGGTAGGTGAGCGGATCGCCCTGCGTGCGGACGAAGTATTGCACGTTGGACGGTATCACGGTGGTGTACGGAAGGTAGATGGCGGGGACTACAGGGCGATCGACGCCGTCGTTGCGCGCATCGCCGACAACGCCGATGATCTGACGCCAGGCGGTGCTTTGCGCAGAGGTGACCGCGAAGCGATTCTGATGTGCGAGACCGGGAATACGTAGCTGTCGGCCCAAGGCATTGGACGAGGAGAGATAGCGTGTCGCGAACGCGCGATTGACGACCGCGATGAAGTCTCCGCGAGTGTTTTCATCCGTATTCCAGAGGCGGCCCTGAAGCAGCGGGATGCGGAGCGCAGCGAAATATCGTTGGTCGACCAGCATCACACGGGCCTGCGGCTGCTGCCGATCGCGAGCTCCGTCGATGTTGAAGGAGCTCTCCACACCAGCATAGGGCGGCGTGGCATCGGCGCCTGCATTGTCACTGGAGACAGCGACAAGTGCGACACCGGGAACGGATGCAATCTTCTCCCGGATCTGCTCAATGTAAGCGGTGCGCGCGTCGCGCGATTGAATGCGGCTCCACTCGCCTGGGTCCAGGAGGTGGAGCAGGACGCCGACCTTCATGACGTTTGCGGGATCGTAGCCAAGCGGCATCTGCATAAGCCCAAGAAAGCTGCGGATCGCGGTGCCCGCGGTAGCCATGAGAAGGAGCGTGAGCACGACCTGCGCGGCGATGAGAATGCTCCAGCGATGCTTTGCGGGAGCAGCGGCAATGCCAATCTGCCTGCCGGGAAGCACACGCGCGGAATCGTGACGCGAGAGACGCAATGCGGGGACGAGACCGAAGAGGATGCCGCAAAACAGCGCGAGCGCGACGGAGAACGCGAGGATGGGAGCGTTGATGCGGATGACGGATTCGGCCGGAAAGGAATCCGGAGAAAGCAATAAGGGAAGCTTTGCCAGCCAGTAAGACGCAGCCACGCCAAGGACAGCGCCGGTCGAGGAGATGACGACGGCTTCAACCAGCAACTGGCGGACGATGCGCCAGCGGCTGGCCCCAATTGCACTGCGGATGGCGAGCTCATGCTGGCGCGTGCGGCCACGGGCCAGCAGCAAGATGGAGCAATTGGCGCAGCCGATGATCAGCAAGAGCACGACGCCTGCGAGAAGAAGCGTCAGGGTGCGGCCAGTTCCTTGCTGGAAAGGCACGATGATGGGTTGCAGAGCGAGATGCCAGTGATCGGGAAAACGCTCAGGATGCTGTTGCGCAAACTGCCGCACGATGGGCTCGAGCGCAGCGTTGGCGGCGGCAAGTGTGACGTGGGGCCGGAGCTTGATCCACGGTGCGTAGGGCTGGAAGGGAAGGTTGAAACTCGGCATGAGACTGCGAGGCAGGTAAACATCGCCGACGCCGAGGCTGTCATTGAATGCGAAGCTGCGCGGCATGACTCCAATGATGGTGTAGGGGGCGTGATCGATTTGGAGTGTTTGCCCGATGATGCGGGGATCGCCGCCGAAGTGGCGCTGCCAGAAGCGGTAGTTGAGAACAACGACGGGGTGGCCACCGTTCTCGCCGTCGGATGGCTCGATGTTGCGGCCGAGAAGCGGGCGCACACCAAAGAAAGTTCCGGCATTCTCTGTGAGGTAGGTGCACTGGATGTCTTCCGGCAGTGCGCCGCCGGTGATCTCCATTCCCCCGTTGTCGAAGCCAAGCGCTGATTCAACCGGGGCTGCAAGGCGCAGCTCATCAAACTGCGCCTTGCCAAGGAGAAACCAGCTCCACTCGTCAGGATGTTGCTGGTCGATGACGACGGGGTTCATGATGCGGTCGGCGCCGGCGTAGGGAAACGGGTGCAGCAGGACGGCGTAGATGAGCGAGAACATCGCAGTGGTGGCGCCGATGCCGAGCGCGAGTGAGAGCACGGCCACGGTAGCGAAGCCGGGGTTGCGGCGCAGGGCGCGGAGGCCGTAGCGGATGTCGCCGCCTAACTCGTCGAAAAGGCGGAGGCCGATGGCGTCGCGGTAAGTTTCGTTTTGTGCGGCTGGCCGGCCGAGGTCGATGCGGGCTTTGCGGCGCGCTTCTTCTTCGGGGAGGCCCTGGCGGATTAAATCTTCCTGGTAGGCTTCGAGGGTAGAACGAAACTCTTCTTCGACGTCGCTGTGGGTGCGTGGCGCGATGCAGCGCCACAGCTTGCGAATTGCGGCGAGGAGACTCATATGGCCTTCTTACCGAGAATGCCGGCGACCACAGCGGCCATGTCGGTCCATTTGGCGGCCTCGGCCTTGAGCTGACGCGTACCGCCGGCGGTGAGCGTGTAAAAGCGGGCACGGCGATTGTTCTCTGACTCACCCCACTCGCCTTTGATCCAGCCCCGGCGTTCAAGACGATAGATGGCGGTGTAGAAGGAACCCTGCAGGATTTCCAGGCGCTCGCCGGAGATCTGTTGGATGCGCAGCAGGATGCCGTAGCCATGCAGCGGGCCGAGCGAGACCGCCTTGAGAATCAGCATCTCGAGGGTGCCCTGCGGGAGTTCAACCGGCTTCGTCAAAGTCTCTCTCCTCTCTGGGAAAGGAGAGTACACGCTCTCTCCTTTCCCGTCAAGGAGACTGCCATCCGGGCGATTGCTTCTTCGGCGGGTTCAACTGATTCGACCTGCGTTCCGGGGTCGTAGAATAGAGCGCAAGAAGGACCGTCCCGAATCAGGAGTGCCAATGCGAAAACTCGCTGCCTGCTTCCTCCTTTTCCTACCGCTCACGTCATGGGCCCAAAGCACTAGCTGCCCGTCAGCGCTCGATTACGACCACGCTGCTTCCCTCGAAATCAAGGAAACTGGCGTCAACCGCCGCGGCCATGTCGCGATTGACGACATTTCTTACGCCAGCCCCAAGGGCGGTCGCGTGCCGGCTTATCTTGTTGTACCCGATGGCAAAGGGCCGTTCCCGGCCGTGATTTGGGGGCATTGGTATTGGTTGAATTCAGAATTTCGCAATCGCAGAGAATTTCTCGAAGAGGCGGTTCTACTGGCGCATTTCGGCGTTGTCTCGCTGCTGATTGACGGGCCCGTTGCGCGCCCCGGCCACGTCGACGAGAAAGATCCGTTGAGCGACCAGGGTCAAACGGACTTGATTCAGGCAATCATCGATATGCGCCGCGGTGCCGATTTGCTCCTCGCGCGCAACGATGTGGACCCAAAGCGTCTCGCCTATGTCGGCCACAGCTATAATGCCACCGTTGGCGGCTTCCTCAGTGGATGCGACCACCGCTTCAAAGCATTCGTCCTCATGGCCGGCGGCCTATCTGATGAAGTGGATGAGAAATCGAAAGAATTTCAGCAATTCCGCCAGTCAGTGGGGCCCGAAAAGTTCGACGCCTTTCAGGCCAAATATTCCTGGCTGGATGCCGGCAAGTTCACACCCCACGCTGCGCCGGCTACAGTCTTTCTTCAGTACGCAACGCACGAAGACTTTCTCACGCCCGAGCGCGCGCACGCGTATGCCGCGATTGTCAGCGAACCGAAGCAGTTCAAACTCTACGACGCGCCGCATGCGCTCAACGCGGAAGCCCGCCGCGACCGCATAGCCTTCCTTGTCGAGCAGCTCAGCCTCAAGCCGCCTCCGTCGCCGGCTCAGATCGCTGCGATTCCCAATCTTCCTCAACCGCCCGTCCCGGCCGCGCACTAAGGTATGTGTTGCGGCGAGCAACCGCGCCGAACTACGATCTATCCAGGCGATGGCAGCTTTAGCCCGACCCGCCTGTCGGCATAAAATAGTACGACAAGTTCTGGGATATGCAGCAAGCGAGTGTAAACACGACGTTTTGTGGGCGACGGCTTCGTTTTAGGCCGTCCATCACCGGTCGTATCCAGTCCGGTCTTAGACAAGATTGAGTTAGCGGAGGGGACCCGATGAAGCGCACGTGGACGATCATAGGGGTAGGCGACGTGCCGGGCAGCTTGAAATGGTATCAGGTGCTGTTCGGTCAGCCGGTTACCCCTCCCGCCCATGATGACTTTGGGCAAATCCTCGATTCAGATGGAACTGTCTTGCTCAGCCTCCACGAGTGGGGCGCGCACGGGCATCCCTCATTGATGAGCCCCGATCACGGTGTGCCCGGCAATGGGCTCCTGTTGTTCTTCCGTGTCGATGATTTCGACCTGGCGCTTCAAAGGGCACGGTCTCTCGTCAATCGGTTCGAAGAGGAGCCACACGTAAATCCGAACACTCAAACCAAGGAGTTTTCGGTTCGGGATCCGGACGGATATTACGTTTCGATCAGTGCGCTCTCTGCGGCCTGACAAGGCGCTCATTGAGCCCTGCGGATGCATCTGTATCTTTGGCAAGTGGGCGAAGATCAGGCTCTCTAAAAATGCGTGATAGGTCGCATTTTCCGTAATTCGAGGATTCATGGTCTATGACAGACTGGTTCGCACGCCCCGTCCTGCACGTAACAGATGTTGAGGCCTCGCTTCGCTTTTACGTTAACCGGCTCGGCTTCACGAGCCCCTGGCGTTATGACGAGGACGGCAGAGCGCATGTCGCACAGGTCGACCGGCAGGGCTGCGCGCTTATCCTGGCCGACACCTGGCCGGAGAAGGTTGGCAAGGGGCTGATGTTCATTTCCCTGAACGTCGAGCCCGCGACGCGCGAAGCCGCGATCGCCGCGTTGGACGCGCTTCGCGCGGAACTTGAGGCCAAGGGCGCTCCGGTCAAGGAGGGTTCGTGGGGCTACCGGCTCCTGGTGGTCGATGATCCCGACGGCAATCAACTCTTCTTCAACTATCCGAGCGAGACTGCGGTCCGGAGAGATAGCTAGTAGATGAAGCATAATGGTTCAGCCTCGCCGGGAGGCGCGACAATGGCGGCAGAGTTGCAGCTTCTCCGGAATTGTTCATCCAATCTTGTATGAGAATCCTTGTGATCGGCGGAAATGGCTTCATCGGCTCACCCTTGGTGAACGAATTGCTCGCTTCCGGACATGACGTCGCGGTTTTTCATCGTCGCTTCGACGCTGGTCTTGCCGGCTCCGGGGCTGTACAAATCCAGGGAGACAGGAATCAGCTTTCGGATTACGAAGGTCAGCTGCGCCGATTTTCTCCTGATGTCATCGTCGACCTGATCCTGAGTTCGGGAGAGCAGGCGAAGCAACTGGTGGAGACCGCGCACGAAATTGCGCGACGAGTGATCGCTATCAGCAGCATGGACGTCTACCGTGCGTGGGGCGTGATGCTCGAGGTCGAAGGGGGCCCATTGGATCCGTTGCCGATCACGGAGGACTCCCCACTCCGCACCACTCGCAGGTTCTACCCGCAGGAGACGGTGAAGATGCTGCAGAACACCTTCACGTGGCTCGACGAGCATTACGACAAGATCGCGGTCGAAGAGACGATACAGAGCGATCCTGCGGTGCTGTGGACCATTTTGCGGCTGCCGATGGTGTACGGCCCGGGCGATCCCCTCCATAGATTCTTCCCGCTGCTGAAACGCGTTGCAGACGGGAGATCCTCCATACTTTTTTCCGAGGATCTCGCCGCGTGGCGGGGGCCGCGAGGATATGTGGAGAACGTTGCGCATGCGATTGCGGTCGTCGCAACATCCGATCAGGCAGCCGGCCGCATCTACAATATTTGTGATGAGCCAAGCCTGTCAGAACTTGCGTGGCAATCGAAGATAGCAAAACAGATGAACTGGAATGGGAAGTTCGTTTTGCTGCCGAGAGGACAGACGCCAAAGCATCTATTGCAATCCGGCAATGCGGCCCAGCATGTGGTCGCGAGCTCCGGCCGCATCCGGACCGGGCTGGGTTACGAGGAACCGGTTGAAATCGAGGAATCGATACGACGAACGATCGCCTGGGAGCAGCAAAACCCACCCGGCGCCGTCGATCCTCAACAGTTTGATTACAGTGCTGAAGACGCAGCCCTCGCCAACGTGCCGTGAGTTAGGGCGGTGGCCCTACCTTGGCACGGCGGAGTTGGACAGGAAGGCGGGGAGAGACGAGCGTAACCCGTCAATGGGTTCCGCGTTGCACCACAGTGAGGGGCCTCTCATTAGGGTACTTTTCGTTTGGACTTGATCCAAGTTGCTCATAACGGGCAGGTGTCCGAGATGCCGTCCAAGCAAAAAGAAGCGCGTTTGTACTAATCCTCTGATTCGTAACAGTGTTGTATCGAGTCTGAAAATGTTCCGCAGCAAGGAGGCACTGGGCCTCCCTGCCACGAAGCAGACTATTCCTGCACCACAGGCTTTACGGCTAGAACGCCGTTGAAGCTGTTGCGGTACTGCAGGAAGACCAGCAGCCACAACACGCAGGCGACGAGCGCCGGAGCGATGCCCGGCGACAGCGTGAGGTGGAAGGCAAGAATGTTGTACAGCTCCGCCGCAAGCACCGTGAGCGCGAGCGGCACAAAGAAGCCTGAAAGCAACAGCAGCCCGCCAATCAACTGCATGGCGAAGAAGAACGCGGCAAAATGCGACGCGCTGATGGCGACAAAGAACTGTATCGCAAGCGGATTCGACGGCGGCGGCTGGTGGATGAAGTTGAGAAATCCGTTCAGGCCAAAGACCGTAAACATCAGCCCCAGCAAATAGCGCGCAATGACGGAAACAATCTTCATGTGTCGTCTCCCTTAGATCGCCTGCGCGTGCGTTTGCACGGCCTGAAGGTGCGGCGCGAGAAACGCGTCGCGGTCCTGCCCGTAGTTGAGTGCCGCGGTTCCGCCTGTCGTGAGGAAAGTCGCATCTGTCACACCGAGGAAGCCAAAGACCGACCGCAGATAGGGCTCGACAAAGTTGAAAGACGCCATCTGCGTCTGCGCATCATAGATCCCGCCGGTCGCGATGATGAACGTCGCCTTTTTGCCCGTGAGCAGTCCTTTCGGCGTTCCATCCGCATAGGAAAAAGTCCTGCCCACGCGCGCGATCTGGTCGATCCAGAGCTTCAGCACCGAAGGCACCCCGAAGTTATGCATCGGCACGCCGAACACGTACTCATCCGCCTGCTCGAGTTCGGCGAGCAGCGTGTCCGAAAGCGCCAGCAGTTCCTTCTGTTGCGGAGTGCGCGCCTCTTCCGGCGTGTAGGCAGCACCCACCCATTCAGCGGTGACGGGCGGGATCGGGGTTGCGTTAAGGTCGCGGTCGACGACCGTTCCATTCGGGTGCGAAGACTTCCATTGAGTAACGAACGCATCGGTAAGCTGACGCGAGACGGACCGCCCATACAGCGGGCTTGAGTCGATGTGAAGAAGCGTGGGCATGTAGAAAACCTCCTATACGACAACTGATGTTTAATAAACATCTGTCGATTCAAATAAATCGACAAATGTCGCTTACGCATCTATTGCTGCAGAAGGGGCTATGCTTAAAGATGCAATGGCAGACGGCATTCCAATCTGGCAGCCTGGCGGAAACCACCGACCCTCGCGTCCTTCGCAGCCGTCACATGCTGATGGAGGCGTTAGCTAAGTTATTGACCCGCAAGGAGTTCGACGACATCTCCATCCAGGAGATCGCCGATGAAGCTACCCTGAACCGGGCCACCTTTTACCTCCATTACCCAGACAAGAATGCCCTGCTGCAGGCCATGACGGCCGCCCGCTTCCGCGATCTGATCGCGCGCCGCGGCCTTTCCTTCACAGATTGCGATGGGGCGTTACGGGCCATTGCGCTCGGCGTCTGCGATTATCTCGCCGAGACTACGGGCTGCCCAAGCCAGTTGGCGAAGATGCCCCTCGAAGGCTCCATCATCCCGGTCGTGGAGGGTATGTTTCAGGAAGGCGCCGCGAATCACGCGATGGCACCCGGCACCGATCCCAAACTGCTTGCAACCACGGCGGCCTGGGCCATCTTCGGCGCCGCGCGACGGTGGCACCAGACTCCCGACCGCATTCCCGCTGAGGAAATGGCTGCCAAGATTGAAGCGATGGTGAAACCGATCTTCCTTACCGCTTCCATCGCGGATTATCATCACCCAGAAAATCCATACACTTGAAACGCAGTGGCCATAGGATAGTCAAGTAAGGGAAACAGAAACAGTATCAGATGGTACGAGGCAAACGAAGCCCAAAGGGTCTCAGGGAGTCCCCTCCGGGCTTGAAGTTGGAATTGTGAGCAAGGACTACCTCTCCGAAGCGATCAGCACGACTTCGTCTTTCGATTGGTTTTTTGCCAACTCCGCTTGCCGCGGGTTGATCTGTATCTGGCTGCCTGCAAAGCTGTTCCGGTTCCACACTTGGGCAAGGAAGTACTGGTGCCCGTAGCGGTAGAAGACCAGCTTGGCGGCGGCAGAGGGCTTTTGCGACCTGCAGGAATTCGAAACAACGACTGATTCTGCGTTCGAATTCACGTTGTGCACTGAAAGGGCCGGTCCGCCCCAGGGTCCGAGGGCCGTGACTTCATACTCGCCGGCCGGAAGCTGAACACTCCCTGCAGTGAATTCGAAGGGCACTGTTATTTTCATGTGAGTGGTTTGCGCTTGGGCGGCTACGCTCATCAGCAGCGCCAGGGACATCGCGAGTGACAACAGATTCTCTTTCACGGTAGGTCTCCTTTTCTTGTGATGGCCGAGCCCTTGCGAACTTGGTCTCACTATGGAAAGCGCAGAAACCGCCGACGCCCCGCCACATTTTCAGAAAAATATTTCCTGGCTGAGAGACGAGCTGTTACTTAGTCCGCAACTCGATGGAACTTGTGCCTATAATGGCGCATCTGAGCACGGGCATAACATGGGACCCGATCCGGGCGAAATCACGCAACTGCTGCAGCAATGGCGAACCGGCGACCGGCAGGTGGAGGACAGGTTGTTCGAACTCCTGACACCGGAGATGCATCAGATTGCCGAACGCTGTTTCCGCCGCGAGCGGCCCGGCAACTCCCTCCAGCCAACTGCGCTGGTGAACGAGGCCTTCCTTCGCCTGGCAAAGTCAAGGGACCTGGATTGGCAGGACCGAGGTCATTTCCTCGCGATATCGGCCAGAGTGATGCGCCGTTACCTGATCGACCACGCGCGGGCCCGCCCCGATATTCTGTTTCTGCCCATGGAAGGACTTCCCGAGCGCTTCTTCGGTACCCGCACACCGTCGCAGCTGGTAATTGAGGTTGACGAGCTACTTGACGATCTGGAGCGGGAATCGCCCTCGAGACGGGCCCTGGTGGAACTCAAGTTCTTTCTCGGATCAACCGATCAGGAGACCGCTGATGCGCTTGGATATCACCTTGCACACTATGCAGCGGGAATGGTATCGGGCTCGCCGCTGGCTCTTCGAACGACTGACGAGGGAGTCATGACAAGCAGCCGCGAAGAAGACGAACGGGTGATGGAAATACTGGCGGCTACTCGCCTTAAGCCGGCGGCGGAGCGCGATGCCTACCTGCGCTCCGCCTGCGCAGGCGACGAGGATCTGCGCCGCGAAGTGGCGGAGGCCCTCTCCTGGGAAGAACGCATGGGCGGATTCCTGCAACAACCGGTGGCCATCATCGCGGACGGAAATCCTGGATCCGGCTCCGCGGTTACGGCGGCTGTGCAATTTCCCGCAGGGCTTGAGATAGGGCAATACCGCATCGAGTCGAAGCTGGGGGAGGGCGGCATGAGTACGGTCTGGCTCGCCCTCGACACGCGGCTCGGCCGCCGGGTCGCGATCAAGTTTCTCTCCGACAATCTCGCCGATGCTGAGGCCCGCCGCCGCTTTCAGCGCGAGGCGCAGATGGCCTCTTCGCTGAATCACCCGCACATCGTTACCGTGTATGACATCGGTGAATTTGAGGGCCGGCAGTACCTGGTCACGGAATATGTCGACGGCGGGACGCTGAAAGATTGGGTTAAGGAAAAGCGGAGGACGCCGAAGGAAGTCGCCGAGTTGTTGACCGGCGTGGCCGACGGCCTGGCTGCAGCGCATCAGGCGGCCATCCTGCACCGTGACATCAAGCCCATGAACATTCTGGTGGCCAGAAACGGATATGCCAAGCTGGCCGACTTCGGGCTGGCGAAGCTTGCCGAAGACGGCAAAATCGATCTCGCGGCACGTTTGCCGGATGGGCCGACGCGCCCGGGATTGATTCTCGGCACGATCGCCTATATGTCTCCCGAGCAGGCGTCGGGCCAGCCGCTCGATTCGCGCAGCGACATCTTCTCCTTCGGCGTCGTGCTCTACGAAATGCTCTCCGGCAAGCGGCCATTTGGCGGCCGGACGGACCTGGAGGTCCTGAAAACGATCATCCACGGCGAATTGCCGCCGTTGAGCGAAGAAGTCCCAGAGGCCTACCGAAACGTCGTTGAGAAGGCATTGGAGAAGAGTCCGGCGGAGAGATACCAATCCATGCGAGAGATGGTCGTTGATCTGCGGCGAGGTCAGCGCTCGCAGCCTTCGCCCGGTCCCGCGGTAGAGGAAGCGATCCGGATCGGACCGAAGCGCGTGTCAACCTCAGACAAAGTCTGGCTGAAGATCGGAATTGGAATATTCGCCATTGTGGCCATCGCCCTCGGAGCCATGGGCATCTATAGGCGGCTTCGACCCCAGCCCCAGCCCCCGCAAGAGCAGGCGAGCCTGACTCCCGTTCCCTTCACAGCTTTGGCCGGACAGGCGACTTCTCCGGCTTTCTCGCCCGATGGCTCCAGAATCGCTTTCGCGTGGAACGGTGATCCAAAGGTCGGAAACAAGGGCTTCGATCTGTATGTGAAGGCCCTTGGGAGCGAAACTCTTCTCCGCTTGACGCAGCATGCCTCGGAATCGATAAGTCCGGCATGGTCTCCCGACGGCACGCAGATCGCCTTTTACCGCATGGCCGGCGCCGAGACCGGAATCTATGTCGTGCCCGCGCTTGGCGGTATGGAAAGAAAATTGCGTTCGACCCGAATGCCGTCCACTAACTACACTTTTGTCGGCTCGGCGAACGTCGCTCTTGTCAATTGGTCCCCGGACGGCAAGTCGATAGCCTTCGCAGATGTGCCGTCAGGAGAGGAACATTCAAGGATCTATCTCCTCTCAACGGAAACACTCGAGGTCACGCAGATTCCAATCAGTCCAATGTGCGTTGGTGAAGGTCTGCCGGCCTTCTCCCACAACGGCGTGTACCTCGCATACTGGTGTATCCGCCATGAGACCGACGCAGACATTCTGTATTCCTTGCCAATCCCGGGTGGTCAGCCGAAAGCGATTTCATCATTTGGTTATCCAAATGGCTTAGCGTGGTCGGCTGACGATAAGAAACTCATTTATTCCTCCTATACCATGGGAAATGGACTCGCTGAAGTTACTGTCGCCAATGGATCGACCAAACAACTCGCCTTCGCAGAAAAAGCAATGCTGCCCACAGTTTCTCCCAGGGGCGATAAGCTTGCCTATGCCTCTCTTCTCACTAGCATTAACATCCGGCGTCGAGACCTGCTTCACCCCGACGCCCCAGCCGTAGACCTCATCCCCTCCTCGCGAACGCAATGGAACGCTCAATACTCTCCGGACGGAAAGCGCATTGTTTTTGCGTCTTTGCGCTCTGGCTTATCTGGGGTCTGGATGAGCGATGATGATGGCAGCCACCTGGTGCGAATCTCGAACCCCCAGGATGAGAGTGGCAGTCCGCGCTGGTCGCCGGACGGAAACAGGATCGTGTTTGACTCGCGACCCCGCGGCCACTGGGAGATATATGTGGCCGATATAGCCGAAAGGAAGCCTAGAAAATTAGTCACAAATATCTCTGATCTGATCCGGCCATCCTGGTCACGAGATGGAAAGTGGATCTATTTCAGGTCCGAAGAACCTGGCAGGTTCGGAATCTATCGTTCTCCCGCCTCCGGTGGAGATGCCGTTTTACTCTCCAGAGATATCGATGGCTACAATCCGCAGGAGTCGTTTGATGGGAAGACGGTGTACTTTGCAAGTCCCGTTGACAAATCGACCCTGAGGGGAATACCTCTGTCGGCGCAGCCCGGAACGAAATCGGTATTGGACGGATTGCCTCGCATGAGAAATTGCTCCGTCTGGGAAATCTCTCCCAGCGGTATTTATTTTGTTTCCGACGAGGCGCCCCGATCCCTCCGCTATTTTGATTTCGCTACCAGACAGATACGGACGATCTTTCAAGTGGACACGGATTTCAGCGCCGGCCTGTCAGTCTCTCCCGATGGCCGCTGGCTACTTTATACACAAACTGGCGACGCAAACGGCGACATCATGCTCGTCGAGCACTTTCATTAATAAGACGAGGCGGCTAGTAGCCGAGGACCTGGTAGTTCAACTCCGCCCAACTTTGGGGTTTGAGAGGATGGGCTCAAGAGAACGGTCGTTGCCTCCATGGGAATGCATACAATAATGCAGCCCCTCAACCAGCCCCACGCTGTGTAACGACGTTTGTGTACAAACTTACCTGTGTGTCGCCGACTTGTAATTGCGGACGGTCAAACAGGAACTAGACGCATCACTTCCTGCCTAAGGTGATTGGGTCCCTGTGTTTGACTTTTCTGCTAATCTCCGGGACACTACCCCAACAATCCGAAGGGCAGATTGGGGAATCTAACCCATCATGCGGGTACAAAAGGGTTTGATCGGTCTCATCGTAACTCTGCAGGCCGTGCTTTTTTTGACGCATTTTCTTGTCTATGAGACGTGGACATTTTCGCCCGCGGGAAGCTATATCCCCGGGATGTTGTGGATCAAGCTGGCTCTCGGCTTTTTGTCGGTGAGCTTTGTTGCCGCTTCCCTCCTTGCCTTCCGCTATACAGATGCCGCGGTGCGAGCGTTTTACAGCATTGCTGCGGTTTGGTTGGGTTTCTTGACATTCCTCTTCTTCGCCGCTGTCTTGTCCTGGATAATTTTCGGAGTTGCGTGGCTAGCTGGGCTGGACGTGAGCTTCCATCGGATGGTGGAATGGCTGTTCGGCGCGGCAGCATTGGCTGGCCTCTACGGAGTTTTCAATGCAAGCTGGACGCGAATCACGCGAACGACAGTGCAACTCGCGAACTTGCCGCCGGCGTGGCGCGGGCGGAGGGCCGCGCTCATCAGCGACCTACACCTGGGTCATGTGCGAAACGGCAGTTTTCTGCGCCGGATGGTGGCGAAGATTTTGAAGGAAAAGCCCGACGCGATTTTTATTGCCGGCGATTTGTATGACGGCACGGCCATCGACGTCCCGCGAGCAGCAGAACCGTTGAGCGAGCTCGTGGCGCCGTACGGCGTGTATTTTGTCGCGGGAAACCACGAGCAGTTTGGGGACGACAGCAAATATCTGCATGCCATTGCGGCAGCCGGGGTGCGTGTGCTCATCAATGAGAAGGTGGAGGTTGACGGTTTGCAGATTGTTGGTGTGCCGTACCGGAGCGCGGCGCAAGGCGGGCAGTTTACTGCGGTGCTACAACGCATCCGCTTGGATCCCAATCGCGCGAGCATTCTATTGACGCATGCACCTGACCATCCGGAAATTGCGGAGGCTGCGGGCGTTTCTCTGCAGCTATCCGGGCATACGCACCTTGGGCAGTTCATCCCTTGGAGTTGGATGGCGCGGCGGATATACCGTCAGTTTGCCTACGGCTTAAGTCGGATCGGAAAGATGCAGGTTTTCACCTCAAGCGGAGCGGGAACTTGGGGACCGCCGCTGCGACTCGGATCCAATCCCGAAATTGTAGTGCTTCACTTCGAGTGAACGTCACTGGCTGCAGGCCGCCTTCAGTTTTCCAGACAGGGGGAGGGCAGTCTCGGAGGGATCTCTTTCCTATCGCCGGCTGCGTTTCACAGCTTCCGTAAGACTTGCTACACTGCCGTCTTAGCCGGGAGCCACTCCCGGCTGGCCGTCACAAGCCGATTGGTCGACGAAAAACCCCGGGTACTCCTTGTGTTCGAGAGCGGGTGGAAGAGAGCGCGAACCACAGCAATGACTTTCGATTCTCAGTCCCGCAGTACCAATCGTGCAGAGGACCACTCGCTGGACAGTTCGCTCCTGCGCGACTTGCGGCATTGGCCGCTCTACTTTGGACTTTGGACCTTAGTGGGGCTCTTTTACTACAGTGAAAACCTCACGCAAAGATTGCTTGGGCAGGACCGAACGCCATGGTGGTACTACTTGCTTGCCTGGCTGGTGGATGTCTACATCTGGGCGTTTCTAACCCCTGTCATGTTGTGGCTCGGCCGCCGATTCCCACTGGAGCGCGGCAATTGGCCCTCACGAGTCGGCATCCATTTGCTGCTGAGCGCCGCGTTTTCCGTATTTGAAATCACGATGGAAAGCGCGATCTATCCCCACCTGGGAATTTTTCCCATGCAGATCAAGTCATTCCGCAACACATTTCCGTTCTTGCTTGCCAGGGGACTGCAGGGCGGCATACTCACTTACTGGGCGGTATTGGGTGTGCAGTGGGGAGTGCTGTACTACCGCTGGTATCAGGAACGTACGCAACAGGCGTTGGACCTGGAGCTTCGCGCGTCGGAACTTCGAGCACAACTCATGAGCGCCCAGTTGAGCGCGATGAAAATGCAGCTGCAGCCGCACTTTCTCTTCAATACGCTGAACGCCATCGTGGTCCTGGTGCGGCAGCAGAATAGCCGGGCCGCGGAACAGATGCTCTCGCACTTGAGTGACCTCCTGCGCTGTGTCCTGGAGGACGTCGAGGCGCAGGAAGTTCCGCTGCGCCGCGAGTTGCATTACCTGAAACTCTATCTCTCCATTGAACAGGTGCGCTTCCCGGACCGCCTCCGCGTCGAGATCTCCGCGGACGTTGCCGTGCAGGATGCCGCCGTGCCCCAGTTCGCCTTGCAGCCGATCGTGGAAAACGCCATTCGCCACGGGATAGGCGCAAGCGGCTCTGCCGGGCGAGTCGCCATCAGCGCCCGGCGGGTAAACGATACGCTGGAAATTCGAGTCGAGGATGATGGGCCTGGCTTGGCCCGGCAAAGCGATTGCGCACTGAAAAGTGATTCCAATGAAAAGGGAATTGGCCTCTCGAACACCCGAGCACGCCTGGAACAGCTTTACGGTGGCGCAGCCAGGTTAACGCTTCAGAACGCGGAAGGCGGCGGGGCGGCGGTCACGATGATTCTTCCCTACCATGCCGCACACGAAAATGCACAACCTGAGATGACGGAAGTTGATGCCTTTTAAAACACTCATTGTCGACGACGAGCCGCTGGCCCGCGAAGGCCTTCGCATGCTCCTGGCACTCGATCCCGAGGTTTCCGTGATTGAGGAAGCAAAAGATGGTCGGGAAGCGGTCGCATCGATTCGCAATACACAGCCAGATCTTGTTTTTCTCGATGTACAGATGCCGGAGATGAACGGCTTTGCCGTCATGCAGGAAGTGGGCATGGAACGCATGCCCGCGGTGGTGTTTGTCACCGCGCATGACCGTTACGCGATCGAAGCATTCGAGATCAATGCCATTGATTATTTGCTAAAGCCTGTGACCGAGGAGCGGTTTCTCAAGGCGCTGGCGCGGGCTAAAACTCGCCTCTACGCGGATTCCACCGGGGGGACGAACCGGCGCATTCTCTCCTTGCTGGAGACGATCGCCTCCCCTCGCCGCTATATGAAGCGGCTAGCCGTAAGATCGGCGGGAAAAACCATCTTTGTCGATGTCGAAGAAGTGGATTGGCTCGCAGCCGCCGAAAACTACGTGGAACTTCATGCCGGGAAGGCGAGCCACCTCCTTCACGTGACCATGAACACCCTGGAGAAATCTCTCGATCCGGAGATCTTCCTGCGTATCCACCGTTCCACCATGGTCAATGTGAAGCGAATCAGAGCGCTGCAACCAGCCGCGCACGGAGAGTACCTGGTCACCTTGCAGGACGGCGTGCGGCTGCAATCCGGGCGAAGCTATTCGGAGAAGTTGAGAGCCTTAGCCGCCAACCCGTTTTGATGGTCTCCCGGCCTCTTCATCAATCCATTAGGCCAGCGGCTCACGGCAATCAGATTGCACCGGGAAACTAGTAATTTTGCTAGTTTCCGCTCTTCCCGCACGGGGATACCTAACGCGGGGTGTAGAGTACTCGGCTAAATTTTGACCTCGCGACGACGCGGCGACCCGGACCGACGTTTCCGGAGGCACGTGGACGGTGCCCTTCGGCGGAGCGATAGGCCAAATCAGGCGGCTTGGATTTCAGCGCATAAACTGGAGCCTGCAGTTTCTCGGGAACGCAGTTCATCCGCAGGGTGCTTCACCATGGAGTCTTAAATTTCAGATTGCCCTGCTCTATCCAAAGATATCCCAGAAGAACTGGCCCCCAAGAAGAAATAGCGACCGAGCCTTGCAGTCAGAACAGCGGAGATCTCGCACCGGTCATCGATTACCGAACGTCCAACTAATTCCTGAGCTGGTGCCATAGTCGCTCTTCGGAAGCGTTGCCGGAGGGCGGCTGTCCCAGCTTCCGTAAAACGAGAAGTTCCACGAGAGATCCTGGATAATTTTGACGTAATAGACCGCATTCGTATTGAAATGAACCCGTCCCGCTTCTGTGATTGCCGGCAGTAGTGAAGTCGAGACATCCAGGTTCGTCTTTTTGAATTTGAAAAGTTTAACCTGGCTGGCAACAAAACCAACTGCGGTGTTCTGTGACCCATGACCGACGGTATTCTGCCCGTAGCCCACATTTTGCCACCCTAGCCCGCCAAGCACGTAGATACTCGCCCGGTTGGTATTTTTCAAGTAGCGTCCCACCCCACCACCAAGCGTCGTTTGCAAATTGATCGCCTGCACTGAGCTTTGCAGAAAGGACCCGGTACCCGCATAAAACCAGTTGTTCCAGCGCAGAAGCCTCAACGTGTTTAGGTCAATCTGGTTTCTGGTTGTCAGAGTCGAACCACTATTGGACGCTAACGATGAGTTGAAGAGAAGCTCGCTCGACCAGCGCTCTCTGTTGTAGGCCACCTGGGAACTTATGTTGTACTGCGTCGACTCGTTGCCTTTGGAATAGAGCAGTCCCGTGTTGACCGAGCCTACAAATCGCTGCCAAAAACCATCGGAGGTCTGGTTCAGTTTGATGACCTCATGCTGTGCAACCGCCACTTCCTTTCCTGGCGTCTCGGCAATTTCAATTCTTATCGGGGGGTCATCGGATGCTCCGCTGGTGGAGATTTTTCCCGTGTATGCTGCACCACTTTCAGTGTGCACCAGGAACAGCCGATTGCTCTCCAGGTGAGCAACCTCCGACCATTGCACAGCCATGTCGCCATCTACGTACTTCACTTTGACCGAAAGTACACCGGCGCTGAGACCTTTGATCTCGCAGGTAAAGCGATCGCCATTTTTCATCACGATTACGTCGGTGTTTTTCTGTGCGTACAAGGGAACAGAGCAAAGAAAGGCGCAGCACAGAATGATGGCTCGAATGGTCACAGCGCGTCCTGCCTCAATGCTGGCTTCACCTCTGTCATGCCAGGCGACATCACACATGGGTCGAATATCGTCGTTCCGTATCAGTCTCCCCAGGGCATTGAAAAAAAAGGGAGGCGTTAAACACCGGAACGCCTTCCTGATCTTCCATAGCGATTGCAGTGCCGGCCGGCTATCGGTTGGTTCGCACTATTACTACGAACCGGCGATTCCCTTGTTCTGCAACACCCTGACCACGACAGAGCTCGCTGCAAGCTGGTTTTCGGCATTGTATGACCCCTCCACCTGGACCTGGAGACCTGGTATAAGCGCGCCAATCGACATTGCCTTGCGTCTTGCCTTCAACATTCCCTGCACCTGGCCCACTCGCGTGTCGTCGGTGAGCAGGATCATCAATTTCGGCTCGCACGCGGTCTGCAACGTCATGGCGGCCCCATTTTGGCCGGTTATTAGTCCATTCACTTTGTTGGTCTGTGCGGATACGGCACGCAAAATAACAAAAACGTGAACATGGCCAACGGCCCCGCTAGGACGATTGTCAAGGTGCCTCTTTTCATACTCCCTCCTGGGTGTTTCTAGTCCTAAGCAGGCACCCAGCACACAACGAGTCAAACAATATATCTCACAAGCTTCTCGGAGTCATCAAAGTCCGCCATGAAGATGCAGGCTGATTTCAGCAGCACGGGTGTGAGCGGTTGTGCCGCGCAGGGGCTATGGTACACAGGATGATCCGTGGAAACGTCTAGCAGTTTTGCTAGCTGGCGCGCAAAGCTTTACATGGGGCCTCTTCTGAATCCATCAATCATCCGCAAACCCATGTAATTCGCGGTCAATAGGGTCGTTCGCTTCCCGCTTGACCGGGCAACGGATAATTGTCATTTTTTGCGGTGGCTGACTAGTAGTTTTATAAGTAGACTTTGCCTCCGCGGCGGTCCATTCTTGGTTGCATGTTAGACGGACCATATGTTCTCGCTATGGTTAAGCGTCGATGAATGCAATAACAGGCCACCGCACCGGATAGAGCAGTGCCGTGGCGCCAACCTTTCCATCGGTATCCAATTTGAGCGGAGGCTCTCGGAGATGGCGCTCACATTTCGCTTGAGGGAAGAATCTGCAGTTAGAAAAATAGTTGGTTATCTTCTTCTCCAAGCTCGGCCCTGCTGCACAACAACCGGCAATCTCTTCGGGGACAATGCAACAGCTCGATCGAGATGCCCAGGCGCGTCAGACAGGAACCCAGCGAACACGACAGTATCAGCAATCAGGGCGCGCGAACCGGCTGGGTGGTGAGCGCACGAGGAGCCGGCGGTCTTAGTGAATTGTGCGCCGATATTCGATCTGTGACTTCAACCACCGCAACAGGAATCGATTCTAAGGAGAAACCAATGAGCTCGCCAGACAACATACAGCGATCGGTACTTCCAATTCCGTCTCAACCGCGTAAGGGCCTTATTCTTTATGATGCCAAGGATCCCGAGAATAAGTACCCACCGATCACGCCGTTGCGGCCACCGGCAGGTGCATCGGCGCCCGGATCAACTCAGATCTGGCGGGGCGGCCGGTGCTGATCAAGGGCAACTCTCAAATTCTCTTTGGCAGCATGGGGCGTCTCTATACGTGGATGGGAAAAAGGTAGGCGAAGGCAAGGTCGGCGCCACGGCGGCCATGGTCTTCTCTGCCGATGATGGTTGCGACGTGGGGGTGGACACGGGCTCTCCTGTCTCACCGGACTATGGGGCGCGCGGAAACGAATTTTCAGGTCACATCAAGGGCGTACAACTCGCCATTGCTGAGGACGCTGAGAGCGTCGATCACCTCGTCTCGCCGGAGGAAGCTGTCCGCATAGCTATGGCGCGGCAGTAGGGATTCTCGCAGTGATCTCACGGTCGGTGGTCGAAGGCCGCCGGCCCTGAGCTTGACGCCCGCACCGTGTTTTACTGACCCATTCGGCAGAATGAGTCGAAATTGATTCCAGAGGTACCGAACGATGAGGCAATCGGAGGAAAAGGTGAACATCATATCCAAGCGACTGAAGATAAGTATTGCCACGGCGGCGATCTTAGCCATGTCCGCCGTCGCAGGATTCGCCCGCGATACTACTGAGACGATCGATGCCCAAGCGCGTGGCACCAGCACCCAGTTGGGCAAGAACTTCACAATGAGGCTCGTAATCTATGAGTATTCCACTCCCGAAGACCGGAAGATTCTGATCGAGTCCTTTCAACATGGTCAGAACGACGGTTTGGCCAACGCACTTGAAAAAATGAAGGCCGTGGGCCATATCTCGATGCCGGGAACCTTGGGATTCGACGTCAGTTACGTTCATGAGATCAAGACTCCCACAGGACGGTCGATCCGTTTCGTCACCAATCGCAGGATTGCTTTCGGAGAATCTTACTGGAGTACCCAATCGAAGTCCTTCAACCTGACGGCGGGTGAAATAAGAATCAACGATCAGGACAAGAATAAGAGCGACGGCGTCCTCTTTCCGGCTACCCAACTCACCATCAACAAAGATGGTGAGCCACAGTGGGATCTGAGAATGAACCCCTGGCAACTCAACAACATCATCGTCTGGCCGAGCAAAAATAAGGAGAAATAGCTCCGTCCAGCTGATGCCTTCCGTTAAAAAAGGGCCGTCCACAATTCCTGTGAGGTATTGACTATGAGAATGCAAATCCGCTCCTGCAGTGTCGTGCTGGTGACGGCCGTCATGATATTCGGCAGCACACTGGCCAATGCGAAGAGCAAGTACATCTGTGATGAACCTACACCGGCAGACAAGTGCAACACCGGCAATACATGCGGATCCGCATCCACACCGTGTACCATCAACGTCCAGAAATCCGGGGCTGGCGCAAGCGTCAAGCCGAGCATTCACGATGCGAAGGGCAATCAGTTCTTCTGTATAAGAGCAGGCACTACGGTCGTGTGGATGACCTCGAATAAGAACACCGGGTTCTCAATCGCATTCGGGACAGATTCGCCGTTCAATCCCGATAATCCCATTATCGGCGGCGGAAGCAAGCCGATAACCGTGAAGGCACAGAACCCCGGTTGCTACAAGTATGACGCAGGCGCATTCTACTCCGGGGCTGTTTACGGTATGAGTGCTGGCAGCAAGCCCGAGTTGGTGATTCTGCCTTAACCTAAGACGTCATGAATGGCCTGGCCATTCATGACGCGCAATTTGCCCGCTTGCTCGCACGTTTATTCGTGGCAGGTATCTCCCAAGTTGCAGCAGATTGGGGTTTGATTGGCTATGTTTGTCTCAGTGCTTCAAAGCTTCCTTGCGGTGCTGGTTTTATGGCTGGTTGGAGGCGGCTGCACGTCGCATGCTACTCGGCAACCACAGAGGACAGGTGCCACAGAAGC
This sequence comes from uncultured Acidobacteriaceae bacterium, assembly GCA_963746595.1. Taxonomy (GTDB): domain Bacteria; phylum Acidobacteriota; class Terriglobia; order Terriglobales; family Acidobacteriaceae; genus PALSA-350. The sequence goes on along the minus strand of CAVVBS010000015.1, from coordinate 59,538 downwards.
TGGGAATGAGGGAAACAGTCAAACTTCGAGTCAGCCTTCAGCGCCGGGGGGCGGCGACGTGGCGGCAGTCTCTGCGCGGCTACACGTAATTGCCACGGCGGGGACGCTGGCGGATCTTCGATGGCCCGATTTCTCCGATTACCGGCTGCATTTTCAGCATGTGTACGACGCGTCGAATTTCGCCCCGGTATGGGTGCGCGACGGTCAGCCAACGTTGCAGGCGATGGGCGTGATTCAGGCGCTAGAGGTCAGCCAGCGGAAGGGGTTGGACCCGGCGGAATATGACGCGCCGCGCTGGCAGGCTAGAATAACCGTGCTTAAGGCGGGTGGGGTCAGTGCGGATACGGTAGCGAATTTTGATGCTGCGCTCACCGTGAACGCGATGCGCTACATCTCAGATTTGCATATTGGACGTGTAGACCCTAAGCACTTCAAGTTCGGCGTCGATATTGAACAGAATAAGTACGATCTGCCGCATTTTGTAACAACAAAAATAATCAATGCTCCTGATGTGGCGGTCGCGCTGGCGGCAGTGGAGCCTCCATATGCAGGCTACAGGCGCACGGAGGCCATGCTCCAGCAGTACGAGCAGCTGACGGTGAAGGGGGACGGGCCGAAGGTCCCGGAAGTGCAGAAGACCGTGGGCCCAGGCGATGCATATGTGGGAAGTACGGAGCTGGCTGCTCGGTTGCGGCTGCTGGGTGATTTGCCGCAGGATGCGGCCGCGAATGTGGATCCGCACAAGTACGACGCCTCGTTGGTAGATGCTGTGAAGCACTTTCAGACGCGGCATGGACTAGCTGCGGATGGCAAGCTCGGTAAGGAGACGATCCGGCAACTGAATGTGCCACTGTCCGACCGCATCGTGCAGTTGGACGACGCCCTGGAGCGCTGGCGCTGGTTACCGGCGCAGTTTCCGCAGCCGCCGGTGGTGGTAAATATACCGGAGTTTGTGCTGCGGGCGTTTTCCCCGAATCAGAAGCTCGCGCTGAGCATGAATGTGGTGGTAGGCAAAGCGGTCCGCACGCAGACGCCAGTGTTTGCCGAGGACATGAAGTACCTTGTCTTTCGTCCATACTGGAATGTTCCGCCGAGCATTTTGCGTGGCGAGATGGTTCCGGCGATCGCGAAAGACCGGAACTATCTGGGGCGCAAAGGTTTTGAGGTAACGGACTCGAGCGGGCGAGTCATCACTAGCGGAACGGTAAGCGATGATGTGCTGGCGCAGCTGCGCGCGGGTAAACTGATGGTGCGGCAGAAGCCCGGACCGACAAATGCGCTCGGCCTGGTGAAGTTTATCTTCCCCAACGCAAATAATGTCTACCTGCACAGCACGCCGGCTCAGCAGTTGTTTTCGCAGTCGCGGCGTGACTTCAGCCATGGCTGCGTGCGCGTGGAGAAGCCAGCCGAGCTAGCCGCGTTTCTGCTGCGGAACCAGCCGCCGTGGACGTTGGAGCGGGCACAGGCGGCTATGCAGTCGGGCCCAGACAATCAGCAGGTGAACCTGACGACGCCGGTTCCGGTGCTAATGATTTATGTGACCGCGGTGATCGAACCGGATAACTCGGTGCACTTCCTCAACGACATCTATGGCCACGACAAAGCTCTGAATGCAGTCCTGGCAAAGGGGCCGCCGTATCCATAGATTGGCGAGATAAGGGCGGTCGTTCGCGAAATGCGAATCATGCCCTTCGCAACCAGTGATGTGGTCCGGCTCCTCGTCGCAACTGTCATCCCCATGACCCCTCTATTGCTGACGATCATGCCCCTCGATCAGTTGGTTACAGAGGCGATCAAATTTGTCTGCTGAGTTGGACAGGGATTGTTTCGCTTTCGAGCCTCGCTAAGACTCGACTGCGCAGTAGGTACGGATCTAAGGGAGCAGTCGCACAATGCTCTGCAGGACGAAGCCATGAATAGCCTGACCATCGAACTCGCGGCAATTTCCTTGCTTGCTTGTACCTTCATTTTTGGCAGGTATCTACGAGGTCCGTTTGCGGATGCTCCCCGACGGGTGTTATCAGCAGCGGCAGGCGTTTCGGTAGCTTATGTTTTTATCCGGGCTCTCCCGGAAATGAGTGAGGCCCAGGACGTTTTCACGCGGGTAACTCTTGAGCGCGGATTGCCATTCCCAGAACGTCGCGTTTACACGGCCGCCCTGATCGGGTTCCTGCTTTTCTATGGGCTGGAGAATATGGTTTCGCAGTCAGGCGAACGCAGCAGAACACAAGGAGAGCCGGCTTCTCGATTGACTTATAAATTACAACTGGGTGGGTTTGCTGCTTATTGCGGCCTGGTCGGTTACTTGATGGTTCATCAACGCACCCTGCCCACTCTTCTCTATCTGATCGCAATGACATTGCACTTTTTAGCAGTGAACCATTCATTCGAACGTGAGTACGGTTCTACTTACGACCAAGGCGGAAGATGGCTCCTGGCAGCCGCCGTAATCGTTGGGGGGTCTGCGGGAATCTTCACTTCCATGTCTGAGGAACTGCTAGCGACACTGCTGGGGTTCAACTCCGGAGGCGTGGTCATCAATAGCATGGTCATGGAATTGCCAACAGAGAAAGAAGGGCGCTTCTGGGCATTCTGCTTGGGAGCGGTCGGGTATTCACTTCTTTTGCTACTGATCTAGGATTGTTGCCACGGGTGTTCCCGTTTTGATGGCCTCCCGGCCTCTTCATCAACTCATTAAGCCAGTTTGTCAAACTCCGCTTTCTCACAAAGAGCCGAAGCTCGATTCTGATCGGGGATATTCCTTATCTGAACGGAGAGCGGTTTATGACAACAGCTTCTGCAACATCTGCGCAACTTTCGCTGCAACGATCGCAAGGATCGAAGGCGTATCAGGGAATCCTTTTGAGCGGTCTGATAGCCGGGACCTTGGACATCACCGCTGCTTTCGTGGACAGCGGACTTCGAGGGCGGAGCCCAATCGTGGTCCTGCAAGCGGTCGCTAGCGGCTTTCTGGGGGAGTCTTCTTTTCAGGACGGTCTAGCATCCGCGGCCTTGGGTCTTGGATCGCACTTCCTGATTGCCTTTGGTGCTGCAACCGTCTACTACATGGCGAGCCGGAAGCTGAAGTTCCTCCTCCAGCGGCCTATCGTTTGTGGACTGCTCTATGGCGTCGCCATTTACCTTTTTATGAATGTGGTTGTGGTTCCGTTGTCGGCCGTGCCTTTCAAATTCTCATACCCGCCATTGGCGGTTATGATCGGGTTGGCTGTGCATATGCTCTGCATAGGACTGCCCATCTCGCTCGCCATCCGTAGGTACTCGAACGGGCCCAGCCACTGAAGAATAATTTCTTTCAGGTGTCCCCTTTTGCCCCTCCAAATGTATCTAATGCATAGAGACAACTACGCACAATCGCACGCCCAACAAGCGTTGAAAAACGCAAAAGGACTTTCCAGCGCTGATAACGCTGTTTTTTCTGCAGAAACAAGGGTTCGGGAGAGGTAAAAGGGGGCTTATAGCGCTTATGGCGCTTTTAGCGCTCAATTTTTGGAAAAAGTGATCAGGGACGAAAGAGGGAATGAACAGCCAAATGTATGACCAGGAGAAGTCGCTCGCACGCATCTATAAAGCTTTCAACCGGCGAGATACGGATACCGTGCTGGCAGCCATGCATCCCGCGGTGGATTGGCCAAACGGGTGGGAGGGAGGACGCGTCACTGGCCGCGACCAGGTGCGCTCATATTGGAGCCGGCAGTGGGCCGTGGTCGATCCGGACGTTGTCCCCATTTCCTTCGAGCACAGAGACGATGGCAGAATCTCCGTTCGCGTACACCAGATTGTCAAAGATCTATCAGGCAATGTACTGAACGACTGTGAGGTCGCACATGTCTACACATTCGAAGGCGGATTGATCAAAGCGATGGACATCGAGCCCGCTCCCAAGCCCCAAAGTTAACCCACTCGCGGGAGACAATTCGTGTTCATTTGCGGACACTTTTGCACACCTTGAACACCTCCGGACGGCGATCCTTCGACCAATAACCCCGAACGCACTGAAAATAACCTGTTTCATGCGCGGGCAGTGTGGAACCCGAAGTGCTGTCTCTTCGTACTACGGCATACGAGGAGCCTTATGCAGACGTTGTTTCCCGATCTCAAATTCGCGTTTCGCCAACTCCGCAAGTCCCCAGGATTCACCGTCACGGCGGTGTTAATGCTGGCATTCGGCATTGGGGCGACGACCGCGATTTTCTCCATCGTGGAAGGGGTTCTGCTGCGGCCACTGCCATTTCCGGATTCCCATCAGCTGGTGGAGTTGACGGATCGCCTCCAGGGGGCAGATGTAGGTGGCAATGGCGAGGCGGGGGTCACCGTGCCGGATATTCGCGCGTACACGCGAGATACGCACTCCTTTGCAGCTCTTGGAGGCTATCAATTCGCGGGCTACGAACTTTCCGGCGCCGGTCAGCCCGCCCAGGTGAGCGCCTCGCGCTTGGCTGCCGGAGTTTTCTCCGCGCTCGGAGTTGCGCCGCAGCTGGGCCGGGTTTTCACTGCAGAGGAAGTCGAGCACAGCCAGCAGGTCGCGGTTCTGAGCTATACGACATGGCAGGAGCGCTTCCATGGCGATAAGCAGATTCTGGGTACCAAGATTCTGCTCGATCGCAAGCCCTATCTCATCATCGGGGTGATGCCGCGAAACTTTGAATTTCCCCTGGTCGCGGGGCAGCTAAACCGCATGGAGCTGTGGGTTCCCATGAGCTTTACTCCCCAAGAGCTCACATCGACGGCTGCGGGCAACTGGAGCTACCGGATGGTAGGGCGTCTAAAGCCGGGCATCTCTCCCGCGCAGGCGCAGAGCGACGCGCAGCGCGTGGCGCAGGAGATCATGCGCAATTATCCGGCGGATATGGCAAGCCTGCGTATCAGTTCCGTGGTGCGGCCGCTGCAGGAGGAAACGGTTGGGCAGTCGCGTCCCCTATTACGGACGCTCTTCATGGCGGTGGCCGTGGTGCTTTTGATCGCCTGCTTCAATTTGGCAGGACTGATGCTGGTGCGTGCGATTCGCAGGCAAAGAGAAATTGCCGTACGCCAGGCGCTGGGCGCAAGCGCGGCGGCCCTGCTGCGCCAGGCGATGCTTGAGAGCCTGGTGTTGAGCGTGAGCGGCGGTCTGTTGGGGTTGACGCTTGCCGGGTTGGCGCTGCGCGTAGGCAAAAGTCTGCTGCCCCAAAGCTTGCCCCGCATCAGCGAAATCTCGCTGAATTGGAACGTGGTGGGGTTTGCGCTGCTGCTTGCGGTGGGCACGGGACTGGTTTGCGGGTTGGCTCCGGCGTTTGCCGCTCTCCGCACCAACGTCAACGGCACTCTGAAAGAAGGTGGCCGCAGCGGCACTGCGGGCGGAGGTCACGCACGTCTGCGCTCGACTCTGGTGGTGACGGAGATTGCGATTGCGCTCGTTCTATTGACGGCTTCGGGGTTGCTGCTGCGCAGCTTTGAAAAGATGCGCTCGGTCGATCTCGGATTTCGGCCAGAGCACGTGACCACCGCCGCATATTCACTACCGCAAAAGCAATACGCGACGCAGCCGGCCGTGGACGCATTCAACAACGAGCTGCTGCGACGCCTCAGGCAGTTGCCGGGCGCTACCAGCGTAGGTCTCACCAGCCTCCTACCCGCTTCCGGCAACAATAACAACCAAACCTTCGTGGCCGAGGGCTACACACCGCCAAAGGGCGCGAACATGAACCTGGCCACGGTTTCGCAGGTGACCGGCGACTATTTCCAGTCGATGGGGACTCCGCTTCTGGGCGGCCGTTACTTCACCGATGCGGACAAGGAGGGCGCACAGTTGGATGTGATCGTGAATCGGGCTCTCGCGCAGCACTACTGGCCCAATCAGGATCCGATCGGGAAACGGATGCGCGTTGGTACTCAGGAGATGAAAACACCGTGGATGACGATCGTGGGAGAGGTCGCGGACGTTAAGCTAACTTCCCCCGATGAAACCACCAAGGAAGAGTATTACGAACCGGTGGACCAGGCGGAAGAAGAGATTGGCGCTCTTGCCTCGCCTGGCGATCTGAATGGCAATGGAGGCTTTATTGTGTTGCGCTCCGCGCTGCCGGCGGAGCAGATGGAGAACGCTCTGCGCGCTAGCGTGGCATCGATCGATCGGCAACTGCCACTGACGCAGGTGCAGACCATGGAGCAAGCTGTCTCTGAGAGCGAAGCGCCGCGCCGGTTCAACACTGTCCTGATCAGCAGCTTTGCCTTTGCTGCCGTATTGCTGGCGGTCCTTGGCATCTACAGCGTCATCGCCTTTTCGGTTGCCTCACGGGTGCAGGAGATGGCCATTCGCATGGCGCTCGGTTCGCAGCGGTCTGAAATCATCCGCCTGATTCTGGTATCCGGTGCAAAGTTGGCCGCCTTCGGCTGCGTCCTTGGCTTGGCGGGCGCTGCTGCTGATTCAACCCTGCTGCGCTCGTTGCTTTTCGGCGTGAGCCCGTTTGATCCGCTCGTGCTGACCTTGGCCGCAGTGGGCGTGCTGCTTTTGGCCCTGACCGCCTCGATGCTACCGGCGCTGCGCGCTGCCTCCATCGACCCCATGCAAGCACTGCGCGGGGAATAGCCGTTATCCCAAAGAGGTGGGTGAGAACCGGGGGAATCGGCCGGCTTCGATTTAGCGGGCGAGACTAATAGCCACTCGTGTGCAGGTAAAAGACGATTCCTGAAGCGAGCAAGCAGTAGATCCCAAACAGGTACCAGCGGCCATTCTCGAGCCAACTGCTTAACCATTTGAGGGCGACCAGTCCTGCGAGGAAGGAGAACACCATTCCCAGCAGACAGGAGACCAGCGAACCCCGCAGGTCAATCGGTGCGCCGGCAAGCAAAGCGGCGTGCGACGCCTTTTGCAAGCGCAATGCCTCGATTGCCACCACTGGCGGCGTCAGTACCACCGCCATGGCGAAACTGAAACGCTCCGCGCGCTCCTTGGTCGCACCAACCAGCATGCCAACCGAGATGGTCGAGCCAGACCGGGAGAATCCACGAAACGGCAGGGCAAGGCCCTGCACCATGCCCATCCAACCGGCTTGGCGAAAGCTCACAGTGCCAAAGGAATCTGAATCGCTGTTTAGGTCGTGGCGTCTTTCGAGCAGGCCGGCGATGAGGATCAGCACTCCGGCCGCGGCGAGAGCAGGAGCGATCAGGTCAAGGCGGCTGAACAACTGCTCGATCTCTGCCTTCTCAGCGCCGTGGAACAAGGTCTTTTCTATGACCTTTTTGATCGCTTCTCCTACGATCCCGGTGAGCAGGGTGGCCCAGATCACGAGAATGGCAAATCGCTTAAATGCGGCAGTACTGGAAAAATAAGCCTTCCTCCAGGTCTTCCAGAAGAAAGCAATGACGGCAAACATGGTCCCGGTGTGCAGCATGACCAGAAGCAGCGTCATTTGCGGTGAAGACGGATCGAGGCCCATAAGCTTTTCGGCCACGACGACATGGGCAGAGCTTGAAACCGGGAGTAATTCGGCAAGGCCTTGGACGACCGCGAGGATAATTACCTGCAAGAAAGACATGGCGTCAGTTTAAGCGAGAAGTGTTACGCGCCGTAAAACGCTATCCTTCTTGAGTGATTGAAACTTTAGCCATTTCCGGCTACCGGTCCTTGAGGAACCTCGTCTTGCCCCTGGCTCGGCTCAACGTTGTCACAGGCGCAAACGGAAGCGGGAAGTCGAGCCTCTATCGCGCGCTACGGCTACTCGGAGATGCGGCTCTGAACGTAGTCGTAGGCTCACTCGCGCGGGAGGGCGGGTTGCAGTCCACGCTGTGGGCAGGACCGGAAACGATTGCTCGGTCGGTTCGGGCCGGAGACCATACGGTCCAGGGAAATGCGCCGCGCAAGCCAGTCAGCCTGAAGCTTGGGTTCGGTGGCGAAACATACGGCTACAGCATCGATCTTGGCTATCCTCCACAAGTTCCGCCTTCCGCCTTCCATTTGGATCCGGAGATTAAGCGGGAGTGCATCTGGCACGGTAGCATTTACCGAAAGGCATCGGTCCTTGTTAACCGGCGAGGCGGTTTCGTTTCGCTGCCGCAGGGAGGCGGCGAAGAATCGATCGTGCTGACCAAGAACCTCAGGGCCGCCGACAGCATGCTAGCCAGTATCGCTGACCCGCATCGTGCGCCGGAAATGCTGGCCGTCCGCGAAGGGATCCGCGGATGGCGCTTTTATGATGGCTTTAGAACGGACATGACCTCGCCGGTGCGGACCCCCCAGATAGGGACGTTCACACCGGTTTTGAATAACGACGGCACAGACCTGCCCGCGGCTCTGCAGACCATTCTTGAGATTGGCGACAACGAAGCGTTGCAGCGCACGATTGATGACGCTTTTCCGGGGAGCAGGCTCTGGATAGATGTGCAGGCGGGGCGATTCGAGGTGAAGCTGCAACAACATGGATTGTTGCGACCTCTGTCTGCGTCTGAACTATCCGATGGAACGCTGCGTTTCCTTCTGTGGACGGCAGCACTGCTGACCGCGCGCCCGCCTGAGTTGATGGTTCTCAACGAACCGGAGACGAGCTTGCACCCCGATCTCCTTCCAGCGTTAGCGCGACTGATCGTGGCCGCATCCGGGCACACTCAACTGATTATTGTGTCGCACGCCCAAGTGCTCGTTGAAGCCCTGGACGCCGCGAGTGTGTGCAAGCGGCTGCATTTGGAGAAGTCTTTCGGCGAGACCACGCTTGCGGGAACCACCCTCTTCAACACTCCGAAGTGGGAATGGCCTACGCGTTGACTCGCTTAGGAAAGCAACACACTGGAAGCGCGCAGACTCACATGTTCGTTAAAGGGCCACCTTATCCTTTGACGGCCTCTTGCGGTTGCTCCTCAGAGTGGCTCTTCTCGCCGTCGTTCCAGTCGACGTGCAATTCTTCCCTGCGGTCGAGAACCGCGTCGCCGCGGGACCCTCCAAAATATTCCCAGGCCCATTCCATAAAGGCTTCGATTCTTGCGCGTGTGGAGGAGAGCAGGGCTGCGTGCACTCCGAGCCACGCGGCGAAAGCGATGGGACCGTGAATCTGGAGTCGCTGCTCACCCACTTCGGCTACTCCGGAGTTGCGTCCGATGATAGCCATGATGCCCTTGTCCAAATAGTGGAACGGGGTTTTTGGTTTTCCCGCGATTTCCAGCAAAATATTTTTGCCGCACCATTTGCCGGACTGCTCTGCGACCGAGGCCAATTGAGGCAGCGGCGAGCCGTCTTTGCCGGCAATATTCGCGAAGTCACCCAAAGCATAGACGCCCGTCAGTCCGGGCACCGAGAGGTCTGCCGCAACGTCTATGCGGCCGCCGTGCCCCGTGGGCATTCCCAGATTGTCGGATAGAGATGCGGCCTTAAGGCCCCCGGCCCAAATCACAGTGTGCGTCGGGATGCGGGTGCCATCTGAAAGCAGCACATGCCCACTCCCGATCTCTTTGACTCTCGTGTGCAGAAGCACTTGCACACCTCGTTCCGCGAGCATTTTGCCGGCATATTCCTGCGACGCAGGGGAAAAGGCACTTAACACTGCGTGGCCGCCATCCACCAGGAAAATCTGCACATGCTCCGCGACGATATCCTTGTAGACTCGCTCCTCGCGTTTCTTCTTGAGCGCTAATTGCAACATATCCCCAAAGGCGCCTGCCATTTCCGCGCCCGTCGGGCCCCCGCCCACGATGACAGAATTCAGCGCTCCCTTAGCGGCCAAGGAAGGGTCGCGTTCCGCAGACTCGAGCATGGCCAGGATGCGGGAACGTAACCGTTCCGCGTCATGCAGTGAATACAGCGGATAGCTGTTCTCCTGTGCTCCCGGAGTACCGAAAAAGTTTGCCTGGGAGCCGGCGGCCAGCACCAGATAGTCCCCCTGGTATCGCTGACCGTGAGCGGTTTCGACCGTCCGCGAGTTGACATCGATGGAGACGACCTCCGTCATCTTCACCTCCACGTTGGGGTGATGGAGGAGGGTGAAGCGCAAATTGAAGGCTATATTGTCGGGGGAGAGCGTCGAGGTGGCCACCTGGTAGAGCAGTGGCTGAAACTGATGATAGTTGTTTTTATCAAGCAGAGTAATGCGAACATTAGGATTCGAGGCGAGCTTGCGGGCACAGTTCATTCCCGCGAAACCGCCGCCTACGATCACGACATGCTTCATGGCTTGCGGATTTTGTTCGGTCATCGGAGTCGCGCCTACCTTGTATCATTCGGTGAACGGTCGAACCTTGAGTAACTGCGGCCGGCCTGATCACTCGCACGACCGGCAGTTCTGCGTTGCGTCGTTAATCGGATTCATGGAAAATCGCGTGGTTGACGTCTGGCCAGAACTCCTTGGCGGCGAAGGTGCCAAAATCCAGCAGAGCATTGGTCAGCCAGCGTTGTCCAATCTTTGTCCAAGTGCGGTATTGGGTTGGGTAGTAGAGGGAGGAGATGGAGGCCGCTGCGCCGGATCCGAAGATCTCTGAGGCGTTGAAGGTTTCCTTCCCCGAGTCTGTGCGAGTGATCATCGTTCGTGTCACCGCATAGAAGCCGCGCTTGACAAAGCCGCCGTGGCCGAGCGTGTAATAGCGGCTGTCTTGATGCAGGACGATCGGCAGAATGCCTTCTACCCAGAGGTTCTCATCCGTGTTGTCTGCGAAGGTGTGCCAATAATACCGGCCGTATCCGGCGGCGCCTTGGCGAAATGCCGGATACGCATTCGTGGCCTGACTAATCCCCGCCTGGATGCCGACGAAGATGAACGAAGAATAATCGAAGCTGTCCAAGGCGCCGGTCTTGAGCTTCTCCTTCACGGACTGCGGAGGTAACTTTACTCCTGCGTTGACGGCCCGAAAGTTCGGCATGATCCAAAGGATCCGCTTGGTTTGCTGCGGTTCTTGCGAATTCGATGCGGCGGAAGCTGAGGAACTTGTCGAGGGGGAAGGGTCTTGCTGTCCCTCAGGCACCGGAGCGGGTGTGGGCGCGTCCGGTATTGCTGCCGCAGCCACCGCGGTTTGCTGCGCGGCAGTGGATGGAAGCAAGGTGGCGCTCTCTTGTGCTATGCCCGGCCTAAGAAATAACAGACAGACCGCGCAGCTGATAACAAATCGCATAAAGGTGGCCGCTCTCATTAAGTCAAGATCCGTCGATACCCCGGGTTTCCTGTCGAGGTTGGTGGCGTTGATAACCGTCATGCGGCTTTCCGTAATGAAAGCCGCACTCGCGGTGCCGTTTGGTCAAACATAATAGGAAACCGGGTACTCGCGCGGTCGATAAAATTCATGCTCGGCTGTTGGACTACGAAAACAAAATAAAGGCAGCCGCAGAAAGACCCACCGACCTGGCGGCACCCCAATACCCAGCGTGGATCATACCCGATACAAAGGCGCCCGTGATTTGAGGTGTACAAGGGCAATCCCACCCGCACGACGTAGGCACCAGTGGTGCCGACGATCCTGGATGCGTTGCCGGAGGGTCGGTCAGAAATCTCGCGGGCTATTTTATTCAAAACCGATCTCGCATCCCCCAGCAGCTCTACCTTTCGTAGGTTTGATTGCCGTTCGCGCTCTTTGGTTCTAACTTTTCTTCGATCCCCCGAATTTCCTGTTGAGTTTAGTGGCGTTGTCGGGCTTCATGCGGCTTTCCTTATTGAAAGCCGCACACGCGATCGTTGATGAGTGCCACGTAGCAGTGAATCCGGGTCGCCGGCAGATAAAATGAATCAGATCATCGTCGCCAGACCAGAGTCTGGGGGGATCGCACCCGGGTGCTCATGATTGGGCTGAAAGCTGGGAGCCAGGGGATGTACTTTGACGGCTGTCCTTTGCTAAATCCCGGATAAGGTTCTTCAGCCGCGTTTCCTCCTCGGAATACCGCCGGGCATCGGTAAAGTCGTGACTGGCAATCGATGCGACCATATTCCTGATTGCAGTTTCGCGCTGTTTTGTCGCCTCCGCGAGGCTGAGGGGTTCGAAATTCGAACTGGTCGGCTGCGAAGGCAAATGGTTGCGATTGATGTGTAGCATTCTGGCGAACCACATGGTATACGCTCCTTTCACAATGCTGAAGAACTCCCCTGAAAGAAAGGCGAAGGTCGCAGACTTTCCAGTAGCAAAGTGCTCGCCTGCTTTTTGCTCGAAGACGCAAAGCATCTCCGCGGAAAACTGCCGGCGAAAGCCCGCAGGGTAAAGCAAAAGCAAGATCCGAAAACAGTGGCTCACCCTCATTTAAGCTCCTCTCAGGCCGAGCCGGGCCGCGGCTGATTGAAGGAGATGACGTAGGCGGGCGATCTCATAGTGAAGTTGCGCTCGGCCCTTTGGGGTCAGGCGGTAGGCCTGCTTGTCGCGCGATGTGTCCTCCTGCTCGAAGCGCTCAATCCATCCATCCTCGAGCAGTCGCCGGATAGCTCCGTACAACGTGCCCGTACTGAGTTGCACACGTCCTTCACTCAACTTCTCCACGTCCTTGAGGAGAGCGTATCCGTGCTTTGCTTCTGAGGCGAGGCTTGTCAATATGAGCACTACCGGTTCGCTGAGCGGCTTGATATCGTTTACGACATGTCGCATAGTGACATGTTTCATGATGGAATATTGCTTGTCAAGCGGCCCGGTTACCTGAGCTGCTGGAGCTTGGCAGCCTCTTCCGCCAAAAAGGAAGCTCTTGCCCCCGCATCGAACGATGGGTCAGCAGGGGCAAGAGCAATTGCCTGTTGAACGGCCGCCTTTGCGCTTTCCTTATCGCCAGTCGCAAGGTAACCATCGGCCAGGCTGTCCTGGGCATTTGCTGAGTGGGGATGTGCCCAGGCATTCAGCTGAAACAGTGCCAGAGCGTCCTTTGGGCGCTGCTGGCCGAGCAGGCTATATCCCCAGGTATTGAATCGCTCCACACCCATGCAAGACCCGAGGGCGCCCTGGCCGCAACTGGCGATGAAGGCATTTTTCGCCGCCTCGATTCCCCCCGCGCTTGCCATGGCCGCAGCTTCCGGCGGCGATGGAGGCGGCGGAACGGCGGCTTCATGCCTCAGCGTGACTCCGGCAATTTCGTGCACACGATTAAGCTCAACGGTGGCTTTCGCGTCCGACTTTAGCTTTGCATTGAGAAAGGAGAGGACAATCCTGCACGCGTTCTGATAGCCGGCGCGCCCGGTCTCGCGGCTCCATCCATTCAGTGGGTAGCCCGTCGGCACAGGCGCATGAAACTGTGCGCCCACCATGGCGAACGAGGTGAAATCGCTATGATGCATTTTGTCGATCGTGATCAAGGTGCGATCTGCATGGCGGAAGGACTCGACAGCGGTGAAGTCCAAAGGGGCATTGCCTTGCGCACCCTGTGCACGCCGCAAATCGAGAAACGCCGCCCGCATTGTCTCGGGTGCGTATCCGTAGGAGTGGGTAAGCACGGTCGAAAGTGCCTCGAAGCCATAGGTTCCATCGAGAGCAATCACCGCCGATACATTTGCATTGCGCAGCCCCAGGATCACGGCCTCGATCGCTCCTACGCTGTGGCCCATCACCGCAAGTTTCGTCCGGTCAACCTCTGGTTCATCCTGCAGCACCGACCAGGCAAATTCCATATCGCGAACAGATGCCTCGAGATCGTCCGCGCCCCGCGATTGGAATGTCTGCTCGTCTGACGGACCGATCAACGAAATGCTTGCGACCACGTATCCGTGGCTCGCCAGGTACTCCGCCAGGATGGCGTTTCCGTTGATCGCGCCATTCAGGCCGCCAAAATACAGGACAACGGGAAAGCGTCCCGGGACCAAGCGGGCATCGCGGTATGCATTCATTTCGGCGGACTGCAGCGAGGGAATTTCGCTGTGCGGGACAGACCCGATTGCGTCGTCGCGGCTGCGCTGCTTCATCACGCTGTTGAGTTTTAGGAAGGCCTCAGGAGCGCTCTGGTTCACGTAATCCCCAAAGCTCATGCGGCCCGGCAGGTTATCCACTGTCGCGGGATACCAGATGTTGATCTGGATAGGCCGTCCCGACAGATCGGGCGAAAAGGTACCGTCGTAGCTGCGCGTCAACTTCCAGGTGCGAGAGTCGTCGTATCGAAAGACCGTACGAAATCCGACCGCAAAGGCGCCTGATCGCAAATCGCCCCACAGCTGAGGAAGGGAAGCCGATGCCAATCGATTGGGGACGTTCACTTGTGAACAGATTGGCAGCACTTGCACGGAAAACGCCAAATACATCAGCACCTTCGACAGCCGCATGTCCTGCTGTACGGAGTCCATTCTTCCGTGGTTCCGCAAAAGGCAACCCTGTCGCCTTCAGGCGGCTTCAGGAGACGATAGAGTAGCCTAGAGGAGTCGCGTATGACCTACTGTCGATCCACCCTGCTCGCCGGTCTCTCTTTCTGCCTTGCATTCGCTCCGGCTCTCGCGCAGGTGTCACGTGTAGCGCCTTCCAACGCGCAGCTCGCCAGCCCGCAGATCGAGCGGAAGGTCGATGCACTACTCAAGCAGATGACCCTCGACGAGAAAATAGGCCAGTTGGTCCAGTACAGCGCTACGGAAGCGCACCCCGCGCCCACCCCCGGCAACACAACCACCGCTCTCAATGTGAACCCACCCGCCCCTGGGGGAGTCGATAGCTACGAGCTTGCGCAAAAGGGACAACTCGGCTCCATGCTCAACACAGTGGGGCAGGGCCTTACCAACCATTTCCAGCACGCGGCCGTGGACGACACGCGGCTGCATATTCCGCTGCTTTTCGGCGCCGATGTCATCCACGGCTTCCGCACCATCTTCCCCGTTCCGCTGGCCACTGCGTCCAGCTGGGACCCCGCCCTGATCACCGACCTCGCGCACATGGCCGCGATTGAGGCTCGCACCGCCGGCGTCGACTGGGTCTATTCACCCATGGTCGACATCGCGCGCGATGCTCGATGGGGTCGCTGCACCGAGGGCGCGGGCGAAGACCCCTACCTGGGCTCCGCCATCGCTCGTGCCTATATCCGCGGCTACCAGGGCGACAGCCTCTCCGCGCCAGACTCCGTTGCCGCATCTGTCAAACACTTTGCCGCTTACGGTGCGGCCGAGGCCGGCCGTGAGTACAACACCACGGACATGAGCGAATTGCTGCTGCGCCAGGTCTACCTGCCGCCCTATCACGCTGCGGTTGAGGCCGGCGCGGCCACCGTGATGTCCTCCTTCAACTCGCTCAATGGTGTGCCCGCGACCGCCAACCCGTTCCTGCTCCAAACCATTCTGCGCCACGAGTGGGGCTTCGACGGTCGCCGTTGTCTCCGACTACACCGCCGTCATGGAGCTCACGCATCATGGCATCGCACTCGATGCCGCCGTGGCCACCGAGAAGGCGCTTATCGCCGGCGTCGACATCGACATGATGTCGCACTACTACGACGCCGAGCTGCCCGCGCTGGTCAAGTCCGGCCGCGTGCCCATGCCTGTGGTGGATGAAGCCGTGCGCCGCGTGTCTGCGGGTCAAGTTCGCTCTCGGCCTCTTCGATCACCCCTTCACTGAAGGCCCAGAGGTAACAGGAGCCGTCGCCGAGCATCGCCCTCTTGTTCGCCGGGCGGCGGAGGAGTCCTTCGTTCTGCTGCAGAACAACCCCGCGCCTCAAGACTCGCTTCTACCCCTGGACAAGACCACAAAGAGGATCGCCCTCATCGGCCCGCTGGCCGACGATGCGAACGACATGGTCGGCGCCTGGTCTGGCGCCAACAATTTCGGCGATGTCCGTACGTTGCGCGCCGCTATGGCGGAACGAGCCCAGCAAAGCGGCGCCACGCTTACGTATGAGAAGGGAACTGAGATCTCCGGCACTTCGGACTCCGGGTTTGCCGCAGCGGTTGCTGCCGCACAGAATTCCGATGTTGCCATCCTTGCCCTTGGCGAATCGAGCGACATGAGCGGCGAAGCCGCGTCGCGCGCTCACTTGGACTTGCCCGGGAACCAGCAGCAGTTGCTTGAGGCGGTCGTTGCGACTGGCAAGCCAGTCGTTCTGCTCGTCTTCTCCGGCCGGCCGCTGGTACTGGATTGGGCTGCTCAGCATGTGCCCGCCATCATGGAAGTCTGGTTCCCTGGCGTCGAAACCGGCCCCGCAATCGCAGACACGCTATTCGGCGATGTCGCTCCGAGCGGTAAGCTCACCATGAGTTTCCCACGCGCGGTGGGGCAGGAGCCGCTCTACTACAACCAGCTTCCTACTGGCCGCCCGATCCAGCACCCCGACCCGGCTCACCCCGGCGCCTACGTTGAGATGAAGTTCGTCTCACGCTATCTGGACGTGCCCAATGACGCGCTCTTTCCCTTCGGACATGGTCTTACTTATTCGACGTTTGCCTACTCCGGCGTTTCGCTTTCTCGGCAATCCGTAAGCTCGGCTTCGCTCATGCGCGATACCGAAGAGCCAGCCCATTGTCGCAACCGCGACAGTAACCAATACGGGCAAGCGCCGTGCTACCGAAATCGTTCAGTGCTATGTCAATATTCGAGGCGCCAGCACCGAGCAGCCGGTACGCAATCTCAAGGGCTTTACCCGCGTCACGCTCGACCCAGGCCAGTCCCAGACGGTTCACTTTCCACTTGGCTTTGGCGAACTTTCCTTCTACAACGCCAAGGCTCAGCAGGTTGTCGAGCCGGCTGACTATACCGTCTATATAGGCGGCAGTTCGACCGCCACCAATGCTGCCCATTTCACGACCACGCGGTAGCTGCGAGAACTGTGTCCTAGCAGAACCCGTCCTGGTTCTATTGGGTTCTGTTACATCTACGATAGGCGATAGCGCATGCGTCTTTCTGGATCTTTCGGAATTTGACTGAGGCGATGAACAATTCTGGATGGCGCTTCGTCCAAGGGTAGGTGTTTCTCAGCAAGGAGCCGGACATGCAATCAACTTTTTTCTGGCGGCGGAAATGGAGCGCGTTTTCGCTACCGGCGTTTTTTGCCCTGGCGCTTTACGCACAAAATCCGGCACAGACGATCCGCGGAGGGAATGGAGTCACGCTGCCTCCGCCGCCGCCGACCCCGGTGCACCCGGTTATCGATGTATATCAAGGCACGCAGATCGCGGATCCCTATCGCTGGCTCGAGGACGCAAAGAGCCCGCAAACGCGGGCCTGGATCGACGAGCAGAATAAGTACACTCAGCAATATTTATCCCAGCTGAAGAATCGTCCGGAAATCGTTCACGAGCTAACCGAGCTGGAGCGTGTCGATAAGTACTCCATGCCTGCGTTGCGCGGCGGGAAGTACTTCTTCGCGAAGCGGCTGGCGGACGAGAACCAGAGCTCGATCTATGTGCGCGAGGGCTGGAAGGGCACAGACGAGCGCCTGATTGACGCGACCAAGCTGAGCACTGATCAGAACACCTCCGTGAGCATTGACGATATTGCCAAGAATGGCAGCCTGTTGGTCTACGGCGTGCGGCAGGGAGGCGCAGATGAGGAATCCGTGCATGTAATGCAAGTGGGGGAGCGCAAAGAACTGCCGGATGTATTGCCATCAGCCCGGTACGTCAGCGTGAGCTTGGGCCCTGCGGACAAAGGGATCTACTATTCCGTTTTCACCCACCAAGGCACCCATGTTTACTATCACCGCTTCGGCACGCCCGTCCAGAGCGACAGCAAGATCTTTGGCGGCGAATATCGTGGCGAGAAACTGGGCGAGATCGATCTGATAGAGGCCTGGGTAAGCGATAACGATCGCTATTTGCTGCTCAACATCAGTCACGGCGTTCCGGCCACACGAGACGACATCCTGGTAAAGGATCTGCGCCAGACTGGAAGCGATTTTGTACCGCTGATATACGGCATCGAGGCGCATACGCGGGCCCTGGATATCGGGGACCGCTTCTTTCTTGAAACGGATTACCAGGCGGCGAATAAACGTATCGTTGAAGCTGTGCCCGGCGGCAAGCCCGAGGAATGGAAAACCGTTATCCCTGAGGGCAAGGATGTCATCGACGGATCGAGCATCGTGGGCGGCAAGCTCTTCGTCACCCGCTTGCACGACGTCAAGACCGAGACGTCGATCTATACCCTGGAAGGCCGTCCCGCCGGCAGCATCGACTATCCAGGGATCGGATCGAGTTCAGGAGTGTTTGGCCTGCCCACCCAGAACGAAGGCTTTTACACCTTCGAATCCTTCATACAGCCGCCCACGATTTTTCGTTATGACACGCGAAGCGAAAAATCGGAAGTTTTCGCCACACCCAAAGTCCCTTTCGATTCCTCCCGGTACGAAGTCACCCAGGTCTTCTACACCTCGAAAGACGGCACGCGCGTCCCGATGTTCATCGCCGGCAAGAAGGGCTTGGAGCGCAACGGCCAGGCACGGCTTTTGATGACCGGGTATGGCGGTTTCGATGTTCCCATGCTTCCCGAGTGGGACCCCGAATACGCGTGGTGGATGGAGCAAGGCGGATTCTTCGCGCTCCCCAACCTGCGCGGCGGAGATGAATATGGCGAGCCGTGGCACAAGGCGGCGATGTTCGAGCACAAGCAAAACGTCTTTGACGACTTCTTTGCCGCGGCGGAGTACCTGATCGCCAACCACTACACGACCCCGGAACGGTTCGCCCTCCGTGGACGCTCGAACGGCGGCCTGCTCATGGGCGCAGCCATCACGCAGCGGCCCGATCTCTTTGGCGCCATCTGGTGCGGCTATCCCTTGCTCGACATGCTGCGCTATCAGAACTTCGAGATGGGCCGGCTTTGGACCACCGAGTACGGAAGCGCGGACAAAGCAAACGATTTCCCCTACCTCGTCAAATACTCTCCGTACCAGAACGTGAAGCCGGGCGAGAAGTATCCCGCGATCATGTTCTTCACCGGAGATAGCGATACCCGCGTTGACCCCCTCCACGCGCGCAAGATGACCGCCCGGATGCAGGCTTCTGATGGGGGAGACCGTCCAGTCCTGCTGCACTACTCCCTCAAAGGTGGGCACAGCTCAGGGGTGTCGTTGACGCAACTGGTAGCAGACCAGGCGGACGAACTGGCCTTCCTGTGGAACGAGACCAGCGGGAAGTAGGGTCCTTCTTAGCGGCTGAATGCGACCTCACCGCGGGCAAGATCGACTGCGACTCTCCGTATGCCCAGCCCCGCCGGACTGATCAAACCGTCGAATGGGTGGCCTCCATTGCTGCCGTCAGGAACCAGAAAGGCTGTCTCTTGGGCAAACTCGGCCGTGCCCAGCCTCAGGCTGTGCAACTTCACTTGCTTGCGCTCGGTTTCCCCGATGGTGCCGGACGATTTTTGAACGACGCTGACTCTCACGTCTGAAACGGCCCTCGGCGTGCTCCTGGCAAAAAGGAACAGGGAGGACGCACCGGTATCCAGCAGCAGGTGTGCTGGAAGATTGTTTACCTGTGCGTCGATGATGGCCAGACCGCCCGCCATGTGCAAGGGAATGGCGTCAGCCAAAGCTGGAAGGGGACCAAGGCGGATCTGGCGTGCTGCGTAATCAATCACGAAGGCGGTTTGGCCCAGGACATCCAGACCGATGATTGCGTCCACCCGGACCGGGAGAGCCTTCTGCAGGAAGGACAGATCTTCAATCAGGACCGGGACGTTCTCCCTTTGCATGAGTCCAACGTTCAAACTGGGCGCGACGGACTTCTCGGCCTGCACGCTGCCGCCCAGAACCGACATGCTGGCAGGGAGCCGTTGCAGGTGAAGCTTGCGCGCTAACTGCGGATCCAGAACGGAGGAGCTGGCCCCCGTATCCAGGAGGAAGGTAAGACCCTTCACCGTTCCGGCCGAACCCCGGGCGACCATCAGGTAGCCGCGATAGAGATCAAAGTGGACCGTCCCTTCCACGGGCCGGCGCGGCCCGATTTCCTGATCTCCGAGGGCAAATGATTGGCCGGCCAGCACAAGGCCCAGGAGGACAACGAACCAGCGGAAACGATCGCGCATAAAGGCTCACCTCGAAGCCATGCTCGATCGGGCCGACTGGTACCTCAATGCACTGGCGGTAGCTTATAGGTACAGCGCGAGTTAGGCGCCGGGAGAGGGATGGGAGAGGAGCCGGTGACCATTCTCTCCCGCAAAATAGTTGAACAATTGATTACTCTTTTGCGTAGAGAGGAAGCAGACTATTACTGATGCTTGAGACTTACAGGAACGGCGAATCAAACGGGCATAGTGGGAACCGGACGGTCCGGTTTGGGGCTTTTGAGGCTGATCTCCACTCGGGAGAGGTCCGTAAATCGGGCAGCCGTATCAAGCTCCAGGATCAGCCGTTCAAGGTGCTGCAGATCCTGCTTGAGCAACCGGGCGTCCTGGTGACACGCGACGAGTTGCAGTCCCGGATATGGCCGTCGGAGAACTTTGGAGACTTTGATCACGCAGTCAATGTTGCCATTGGCAAGCTGAGAACAGCCCTGGGGGATACCGCCGACAATCCTTGCTTCATTGAAACGGTGCCCCGGCGCGGGTATCGTTTTGTCGGCAAATTGGAAGCTCCACCGGTGGAGGCTGCTCCGCCGAAGGAGCCGGCAGTCATTGCTCCACCACCCGGCGCGCCCCCGGCCGGCAACAGGCGTGCACTGCTGGCACTACTGGCCTTTGTTGCCGCTGCGATCCTGGTTGGATTGGGAGTGTTTCTTGGCCACCGCACGGCCCGGCCGCAATCGCAGGATTTTCAGCGCCTGACCGTTCGCCATGGCACGGTATACAACGCCCGGTTTGCGCCAGATGGGCACAATGTAATCTATGCGGCCTCGTGGGACGGCGCACCGATCGAGATCTTCTCCACCGACCTTAATATGGGTACCTCGCGAGATATGGAGTTACCGGCAACCCATTTGCTTGCGGTTTCGTCGTCCGGCGAGATGGCCGTACTGCAATCGGTCGATCCCCTTTTTATGATGACCATCCAGGGCACCTTGGGTAAGGTCCCTCTGACCGGGGGGTCGCCTCGCCAGATCGCCGAGAATGTTGAATGGGCAGACTGGTCTCCGGACGGCAAGACCCTTGCCGTTGTTCACGCTACGGGGCAGAAGCGACGTCTGGAATATCCCCTGGGCCATGTCCTTTATGAGACTGCAGGATGGATTAGCCATCCCCGGATATCGCCCAAAGGGGACGCCATTGCTTTCCTCGATCACCCTTCGCAGGACGATGACCAGGGTGTGGTCTCGTACGTCGACCTTGCGGGGCACAAGCGCGTGCTCTCCACCGGCTGGGAAAGCGAAGAAGGACTGGCTTGGTCCCCGAGTGGAAGCGAGGTTTGGTTTTCGGCCGCCCGCGCCGGCCTCGAACGCCGCATCTACGCGGTCGACCTGACCGGCCACCAACGCCTGGCCTACCAGGCACTCGGTGGGGTCACGCTGCAAGACATCGCTCCCGACGGGAGAGTGCTGTTAACCCGCGATGAAAATCGCGCCGGCATGATCGGCGCCGGCCCAGGGGCAACCAAGGAGCAAGATCTCTCCTGGGAGGACTGGTCTCTCCCCGTGGATCTGTCGCACGACGGCAAGACCTTGCTCTTCGATGAGCAGGGAGAGCAGGGGGGACCTACCTACACAGTGGCCATGCGCAGCACCAGCGGCTCCCCACCGATTCCTCTGGGCGAAGGGATGGCGGGCGACCTGTCTCCCGATGGTAAGTGGGCCGCCACGGATGTGTCCTATTCGCAGCTCATGCTCCTGCCAACGGGTGCCGGAACGGTCAGGCGAATCGATAAGGGGGGGATCGAGCGCTATGGCCACATGATCCACTGGATGCCCGATAGCAAGCAGATCGTGTTTACCGGGAACCTGCCGGGACATGGGGTTCGCTGTTTCATTCAGAACATTGACGGTGGCACACCCAAGCCCCTTACCCCCGAGGGCGTCGGCGGCTGTGCGGTATCGCCGGACGGGCAATTGATCGTTGGCAACAGTCTCACCGGAGGAGTAGGCCAGTTTTATCCGACGGACGGTGGACCCTCGCGTGACATTCCGGGTCTATTGCCGCATGAGATGGTTCAATGGAGTTCCGACCCGCACATCTTGTACGCCTATCAGGTGAAACAGCTACCGGTCAGGGTTTATCGCTTGAACATAGTCAGTGGCGAGCGGCAACTCTTAAGAGAATTTCACCCCGGCGATCTCACCGGTTTGTGCAACATGTCTCACGTTCTTTTCAGCGGCTGACGGCCGGGCGTACGTTTACAGCTACATTCGGATGCTCTCCGAACTCTATCTGGTCAAAGGTGTGAAATAGAGGCCCTGACTAGGCCCGCCCGGGCAACTCCCCCAGCTGGGCGTCAGCGGCCTGGGATATATTTTCGAATCGGTGAGTGCCAACTGAGAAAGATTACTCTGTACGCAGAGCTTGCATGGGTTCGATGTACGCCGCCCTGCGGGCGGGAATAAGCGCGGCGATCAATCCGATTGCCGAGAGCGTCACAGCTACGGCGACATAAGTCAAAATGTCCAATGGCTGCACCTGGTACAAGAAGCTCTTGATCAAGCGAGCGGCGGCGAAAGATAACAGGAGGCCAGCACCAAGCCCGGCGCCGATCAGGATCGAACCTTGGCGGAGGACGAGCTGTGCCACACTCTTACGGGTCGCTCCCAGCGCCATGCGGACGCCTATCTCACGGCGGCGATAGCTCACCAATTGCGATAAGACGCCGTATAACCCGGCAATCACCATGGCTACCGCAAGTCCCGCGAACGAGCCCACAAGATTCAATCCCAACCGCTGGTTGAAGGTGTTCTTCTCGACGGCCTGCTGCATGGTTTGAAACCCATCCAGTGCGAAACCCGGAGCAACCTGGTGAAAGACCGAGCGCATCTCCGCCGCGACGGGAATGTCGCCGCGTGTCTTCACCACAAAGCTGACCACGGTTTTCAACAGCGCCTGATAGAAGAGCGAGGTGGTGGGAACCTGCTGGTAAGGCACCAAAATGAACGGCTGTACCGCACCCCCGACGTTGCTATCCACCTGATCGGCAAGAACGCCAACGATGTTGTACGGCTTGATCATGCCGGTGTCTTTGCCACCCAGGTCGAGTTGCTTCTGCAGTGGGTCCTGGCCCGCGAAGTACTTTTTGGCCAGAGACTCGTTGATGACCACGACAAAGGGAGCGGTCGCGCCATCCTCATCGTCGATCATGCGGCCGCGCAAGACCGGTGTGCCCATGGTGCGGGCGTAGTCGCCACTGACAGCGGAGATGCGAGCTTCCGGGCTTATTCGTCGGATCCTTCGCCTGACCGACGACGGCAAAGCTTGTTCCTATGTCCATACCGGAAAGGGGCGAAACGGTGGTGAGCGCTGCACTCTGCACGCCGGGAACCTGGCGGATGCGATCGAGAACGGGCTGATAGGCGAGCGTGGCGACGGAAGGCGGCGCGTGCCCGGCGTCTTGTGAGACCGCCATCCCGAAAAGCCCGCGGCATCCGCGGGCATGGCCTGGAAGGTTGTTAGATGAGCCGTATCAAAACCCAGCCGTGACTGTTGCAGATTCCAAAGTGTGTGAAAAAGCAGGCCAGTTCCCAACCAGCAGCAGGGTAGAGAGAGCCACTTCGCCCGCGACCAGCCATCCGCTCAGCCTTCTGCTCACGGCGCGCGAGCCTATGCCGCGGGAAGCTGCCTGCAAGGCCGCCTGTGGATTGGCCCGCGCCACCAGCAACGCGGGCAGCAGCGAAGACAGCAATGTGGTGAGCATGGCGATGGCGGCAAGGGTCAGCAGAACGGTCCAATGGATGGCTATGGAATCGGCTCGGGGGATCGTCCCTGCCGGCAGTTTGCTCATGGCACGCATGGCCAGGTTGAGCGAGGATAAGCCCGATGCCGCAACCGGCGAGGCTCAATATCATTCCTTCTGCGAGCAGTTGCCGGACCAGACGAAGCCGGCTCGCGCCCAGCGCCGCACGGACTGCAAACTCCTTCTGACGGCCCAGGCAGCGGGCAATCAGGAGATTGGAGACATTCGCGCAAGCGATCAACAACACCAGCACCAGAGCAGCAAAGAGCGACAAGAGTGTCGGGCGCACCGGCCCCGTCAGCGTTTCCTGGTAGGGCGTGGCGCGAAATGTGATGCTCTGGGCATCCTTCGTGGTGGGAATATGAGCAGCGATGGCATCGAGCTCGCGCTGTGCCTGGATCAATGCTGACTCCCGGCTGAAGGTCGCCCACAACATTGGTGAAGTGGTAGCCTCGCTCTTTGCAGCATCTCTCCCGTTGGCCGCAGCGGCAGCCATACGCCGGTGTGCATCTCCGGTCCCATGCTTTCAGGGAAGGAGAACGAGCTGGGCATCACGCCAACCACGGTGTGGGGCTTGCCGCTGATCTTCACCGCCTTGCCGACGATCTCCGGATCGGCCTGGAAGCTTTGCCGCCAGAGACCCTCGGAGATGCAGGACAACTTCCGGACCGCCCATTTCGCCTTCCTCCTCAGTGAACGCGCGGCCCAGCAAAGGCTGTGCACCCAGCATGGAAAACAGATTGGGCGTGGTGCGCGGGGCGACGACACTTTGCGAACCATCGTGGCTCTCGATCACGGCCACGTCTTCGGAATAGGCCGCAACCGTCTTCAATTGCTTTGACTGGTCGCGAATATCGCGATAGTTCAGCCATGACGTCGCTCGCGAAACCCGGCTTGTCGCCTGGACCGATATAGACCAAGCGATCGGCATGCGCATAGGGCAGCGGCCGCAGCAAGACGCTTTCGATCACGGTGAAGATAGCCGTATTTGCGCCGATGCCGAGCGCCAGGGTCAGAATCGCGAGCAGTGCCGGTCCCGGTGACTGACGAAGTTGGCGCAAGGCGCCGGTTAAATCGTTCAGCAAACTCTGCATGGAAACCCCCAGGCGCACACGATCGCTTGCCTGAAGTGGAGCACTTCTGTGGCCAAATCCGACGCCTGCAAGCGCCGCGTTCTCAAGCTCCTCCGCTGGTGGCCCGGCGTGGCGTGTCCGGAATCGAGACAAGATTGTTCGCTAACGAACAGTGCCGGGATGGTCGCTGCTACTTCTTTGGCGCCTTCATTTCCTGCCCGTTCTGATGCAGGACGAGGTAGGCTACTTTCCCTTGGCTCGTCCTTGAAGAATTCGATCTCCGCGGGTATTAGCGGTTGGGAAGAACTTTGTCTCGGACTCGGCGTAGATCGGGATCTTACCTTGGCCAGTGGCCTGCGTCATGAGCCGGCCATCTTCCAAAGTAACCACCAAATCAAAACCCTTTTGGAGCTCGAAGGACGCCGACATATTGGGCCAGGATCTTGGGGTCGACCTGAACCGCGGCGCGGACGTCGGGCGGTAGTCGGGCCATCCATATTCGACGGCAATGCTGCGCATGACCTCGTCGCCCAGCAGACCGCCGACGTCTCCGCTGGTCATCACCACAGCGCCATCGCCACTCTTTTCGTAGGCCACAAAAGATATTGCGGAAGCCCTCGTTCGCACCACCATGGGAGAAGTACGGGTTGGCATCGGACCCGCCGATCTCCAGGCCGAGACCCCAATGCCCGATCCCGGGCGTCAGCATCTGCCGCGTCATCTCTGCCGAGAGCACATGGTTAGCCTTACCCTGCAACGATTGCTCGACCTCGATGGCGTAGCGAGCGAGATCGGTCGGCGTTGTCCAAAGCCCGGCGGCGGCCATCTCGGGGTAGGTATGTGCGCCGCCTTCCACCGGCTTGCCATCGCCGCGATAGGGAGTAGCTGCGAAACTCTGAAACGCCTGCGGCAACGGCTGCTCATAGGTGCTGTGGCTCATCCCGATCGGCGCCAGCACCGAATCGTGCAGTAGCTTGGGAAACGGCTCCTTGGTCACGTCGATAAGCACTTGCTGCATGATCGTGTATCCGCCGCCCGAGTACTTCCAGTTAACCCCGGGCGCTGCCTCGCTGCGGATTGGCGGCGTGTTCGCGGGCTTTTCTCCGTTGAGTACCTGCACCAGGGTCGGGACCGGCTCATTGCTCGCATAGCCGGGGAAGCCGTGCACCGTGGTCCCGGCGGTGTGTGTCAATAGCTCGCGGAGGGTGATGGGTTTGCCTGCGGTGACCGGATTGCTGGGGAACTTCCAACTGGTCAGGTAGGTGTTTACGTCGATGTCGAGCGAAAGCTTTCCTTGCTGTACCAGGCGCAGAGCCGCCATGGCAGCGAGGGGCTTGCTGATGGAACCGGCCTGAAACATAGTATCGGCAGTTGACGGGCGGCCCACCCAAGCTGCGCACGCCAAAGCCCTGTGCCCATTCGATCTTGCCCTGATGAATGACTGCGATGCTTACGCCGGGAACCTTGAGCTCCGTCATCCTGATCGGCGAGCGTGTGGGTTGCATGCTCATCGCCCTTGATCACCACGCCGCCGATGAGGCCGGAGGTGACATGTTGGATGTGCTGCTCGACTTCCGCAGAGGTGGGCGGCGTATTCTGCGCCGTCACAGGCTGCGCTAAGCAGTAGGCCAGAGCCATCAGTGCAAAACGCCCGGAGACGAGTGTGCGCATGGAATAATCCTCGCCCACACGTTATCACGCTGAGAGATTTCGGGCGGTTCGAGAGCCTGCTTGGGGATGGGGAAAGAAACCGCAGATCCCTCCACTACGCAACCCGGAATTTCCTGTGGAACTTGGTGGCGTTGGCAGACTCCATGCGCCTTTCTTTACGGAAAGGCGCACACGCGGGCGCGTCCAGTGCTGCGTGGCAGAAAATTCGGGTACGCTTCGGTCGGGATGACAATTCTGTTGCGGGGTTGGCCTGCCCCTCCCGGAGACTTCTGTCGGCTCAACAAAATTGTCATCCCGACCGGAGCGCAGCGGAGTGGAGGGACCTGCTGTTTCTTTCCCTAGTCAGTACGTTCTTTACGTCCTCATCCCCTTAGCGAAGAGAATCAGAGAGGTGCTCCGTACCTAAAAGCCCATCCTGTCGTCGGCTGAGGGGCCATAGAGCGCAGGCACAGGAAGGTTGTTCAGCCGCAGATAGACACCGAGCTGGGCACGGTGATGGATCTGATGGTTGAAATACATGGTACGGAAGAGAAGCGAGCGCGGAGCATCCGCGATGATCTTATCGCCGAAGACCATGGTCCAATTACGCTCGAGGTCGGCATCAGATTGCCGCATAAGCGTATCGCGTAGTTCGGAAGAGACCTGATCAAAAGTCGCGCACCGCAGCCTCAGGGGATTCGAAGACCAGTTGGCGGAAATTTCTCCTTGGCCAGATCCATTTTCTCTAGCGTGAGGATGGCGGTCGCAAAGCTGGGGCAGCGTGGCCACATGCATGGCCAGCCGGCCCATCGGCATCGACTTCTCGTGGGGCTTGAAGTCGGCAAGATGGGCGGGAATGCGCTCCAGAGTAGTGCGGGTATTTTTTGCCTCGACGTCATAGTCCTGAAGCAGAGTTTCGGCGATGGTCATCATGAAGCCTCCAGGGGAACAGGATAATCGCAAGAGGCTTGCTCGCGCTTTATTTGCAGATTCAACATCCGAAGGGCACTCGGTTGCAGTCTAGTTCGGCGACCCGCAGGAGCGAAAGATAATCTGCCAGACCACGGATCACATCTAAGAGCTGTACCACCCATCTCCAAGCAAAAGGTGCCTATGAAATACAACACTCTTGGCCACACGGGCCTTCTCGTCTCCGAGCTCTGCCTCGGCACCATGACCTTTGCCGCGGGCGAAGGCATGTGGAAACCGATTGCGGGTGTCGAGCAAAATCTTGCGGATGAACTTCGTCGGCTCTCCGTAGACGCGGGCATCAACTTCGTGGATACGGCGGATGTCTACACCAATGGCGAATCGGAGAAGGTGCTTGCCCAATCGATTGCCAACCTGGGCATCGCTCGTAAAGATATCGTCATCGCTACCAAGGCCTATGGGCGCACCGGGCCGGGCCGTAACGACGTCGGCGCTTCGCGGGGACACATCATGGATGCGGTGGAAGCCTCGCTCAAGCGGCTGAGAACCGACTACATCGATCTCTACCAGATTCATGCTGCCGACCAGGTCACGCCTATTGAAGAATCGCTGCGCGCTCTTGGATACTTTGGTTACGCAGGGAAAAGTCCGCTACATCGGATGCTCCAACTGGTATGCCTGGCAGATCATGAAAGCCAATGGCATCTCCGAAGCAAAAAATCTCGCCAAGCTCGATACGCTGCAGGCCTATTACTCCATCGCAGGCCGTGACCTCGAACGCGAGATTGTGCCGCTGCTCGAGGACCAGCGCACCGGACTCCTGGTCTGGAGCCCTCTGGCGGGCGGGCTGCTTTCGGGCAAATTCTCCCGCGAGCATCAAAAGCCGGAGGACTCAAGACGTTCGGCCTTTGATTTCCCCATCGTGGATAAGGAGCGCACCTGGCGCATCCTGGATGTGCTTCAGCCCATCGCCAAGGCTCATGAAGCTAGCGTGGCCACGGTTGCGCTGGCGTGGATTCTCGCCAAACCGTTTGTCACGTCCATCATCATTGGGGCCAAGCGTGTCGATCAACTAAAACAGAACCTGTCGGCGGTCGATCTTCAGCTTACTGAAGACGAGATGCAGAAGCTCGAAGAGGTAAGCGCGCTTCCGCCTGAATACCCTGGCTGGATGATTCCTTTCCAAAACAGGAATCGCCTTGCCGATGTACCGCGCATCTAGGCAGTTTTTATCAGGCCACAATAATTGCGAAACTTCCCTAAACCGAGGCTGGCCTCCGTAACGCGGGGGCCGGTTCGCGTTCTCGGTCTCGGTCTCAATCGACGTAGCGATCACCAATCCGGCGGCTACGCACTCCAGCAGGATGCGCACTCCCAGGCGCGGCTCGGATACCCCAAAGATCCATACGGCTCCGCCGATCGCTAACCCCTGCCACCGCACCAACGAACAAGCGCGTCGACGGCCGGCGAGGAACTCCACTCAAAGCAAAGATTCCCAGCGCGAATAACCCGCTCAGGAGACTCTCGGACGCGCCCAGCTCGATCTCACGAATTGGCATCTCCCGTGGAAGCCAGGACAAAAGCTCGCCTGGGTAAGCGAGGTCTTCTCGCTCCCAGGTCTGCATGCGCGACTAGTTTGCCATCCACGTACAACCTGGAAATACGTCCGTCGTAGACGGCCGCCACAAACGCTGTGCGGTTGAGCGAGAGAACAGGTCCGGAGTACAGCGCGGGGTTGGCCCCGTTCGAGCCGGAGGCGGGTGTACGCAGACGGAATGTGAGCGTGTCGTGGATCTGGCCCAGGGTAAAGTTTCGGTTGCCGGGATCTTGAGAATAAGTGATGATGCGCGCGGGACCACGTCTGATCGAGGTTGTTCGTCCGCAGGGCAACCAGAAGCGTGAGCTGGTTCTGGCTGACAAGCGCGTCATGAAAGCTGAGTTCCTCGTCGCTGGAAAGAAGCGAATGGCCGTAACGTGTCTGGGGATTCGTGGACGGTACCAGTCCGCCGCTCGGCAACGCAGTGTTATCCGCATGAGCCGCTTGGTGCGCCAGATCGTCGATCTGCGATGGAGCCATGGCAAAGGGATAGATTTGAAATTCTGAGACCGTTCCAACCCACGGCCGGTCACCGGTCAATTCGTTTCCGATTGCCAGGTGAAAGGTTGGACTCCAGTTGGAGAAATCTGATCGTGTGGGGTGGTGGACGAGCATGATGAGTGCCGAAGTATCGCAACTGGAATTCGCCAATGCCGCGACGGGCCGAGGAATCCGCAGTGATTTCGGATCGACGCCCGTAGCCCTGAGCCAAACCACTGCGACCAGGTAGCCGACCAGGGCTCCGCATCGTATTACTCGTAATGTCACAGCCTGAGGGGATACGGTCAACGTATCCCAACTGCAGCACTTCAGCAGCAGTTGATAAGCAAAAGCCGAAGAGGAATGTGCGCAGGAGCGACGAACCGCTCAAGGCGATCCCCAAAGGCATGTACATGAGAACATTGTTTATAAAATCGCCGAGCTTCGAAGGCGGTTGTCGATATACCTTAGCGAAGGATGCCGAAGTCCTACTGGGATCATCGTGGCTGCGACAATCAGGGCGATTGAGGGAGCCAGCAGTCGAAGGCGCAGGCGTGGTAGCGAGAATGGCTTCAAAGGGAGATGGGCCCAAGGGGCAATGTAAGTTCGGTAGAAGTTCTCAAACCGGATTTACGGGGCAGGACATCTCGAGTTTACCAACTGCTGCGGGCTCGAAACAAATGAAGCAAGAATTCTTCGCCAGCGACAGGGCGGTTCGTGCAATGCATGGTATGCACGTTCCCCCAAAAGCGGAATTTTCGTTATGGTATTGGACCAAAATACGGCAGGCACAGTGCAAGCCGGGATTGGGCGGTCCCATTGCGGGCCTCGGCCGATGGGATGTTTATCATAGAAGCCAAAGGTTGCGGTGTCGTGGAGAGAGCCGCTTCCGCAGGACTCACCTTATGCGTACGCCGATATTCCAGCTCGATGCTTTTACCACCCGCCGATTCGCGGGAAATCCCGCCGCAGTGATGCCGATGAAAAGCTTTCTGGGCGATGCGACGCTACAGGCCATTGCGGCCGAGAACAACCTGGCGGAGACGGCGTTCTTAGTTCCAGAAGGAGGCGACTACCGGCTGCGCTGGTTCACGCCTGCTACCGAGGTGCCGCTTTGCGGCCACGCCACTCTCGCCAGCGCAACCGTGGTGATGGAGAGACTGGAGCCTGCACGGAACAGGGTTGTCTTTCACTCGGCCAGCGGACCGCTCACCGTAAATCGGGCGAATGCCGGCTATGTGATGCAGTTTCCAGCCAGGACAGCGGAGCCGGTTGCGGCGCCGCCCGGGCTAGCCGAAGCGCTGGGCGTCGTTCCCGTGGCGGTGTTTGCGAACGCCTTTAATTACATGGCTTTGCTGGAGAACGCGCAGGCAGTACGTGAACTTTCTCCGGATATTGCCGGCATCGCGCGCCTGGACCGAAGTGGATTGATTGTGACGGCGCCTGGGGATGGTGTTTATGATTTCGTTAGCCGTTACTTCGCCCCCGCCAAAGGCATCCCGGAAGATCCCGTGACCGGCGCGGCGCACTGCATGCTTACCCCCTATTGGGCGAAGCAACTCAACAAGAAAGAGTTTCGCGCCTTTCAAGCTTCGCCCCGTGGCGGAGAGGTCATTTGCCGGCTTACCGAGACTGGTGTCGAACTGGAAGGCTCCTGCGTCTTTTACCTGGAAGGCGAGGTAGAGATCTGATTGAGGGCGCCTTCCATATTTCGGTTGCGATTCAGTCTGTGGACTTGTTGTGAGTCAATCGCTCTTTCACCTTGGAGCGGTTCTTCATGGGCGGCGGATTGGTCTTACCCCAGGTGGCATGGTTCCATGTGATGGCCTGCAAGCCATCGTGGCCGGGCTGAAAAACCATGGGAGGCTCGGCCGGCTTGCCTTCCACAGCGTCGAACGTGACCTTGACCTGGCTGCCGGAATCGACCCAATGGCCAAAGAGCGTGGTGGTGCCGTTACCAGGGTCCTCGGTAATGGTGGCCGTGCCGTCCGCGCCCAGGCTTAAATTCATCGATGGCCCAGGCTGCGCGTCGTCGCCGGGATGGGATAGATACGTTCCGACAAACTTCGAATGGGTGGTGGTGCTGGCTGAGAGTGCGGCCGCGGGAGCCAGTAAGCTATATTGCGCAGGCCGCAACCTGAAGATTGAAGCAGTTGATAAGTCTCATCGCTCCTTCCATCATGGAACGCAAAATCAGTCCGTGCAAGGGGCGGAGGCCGGCACTGCTCTTCAGCAAGCATCACTTTGTCGAAGAACCCCCGTTTCTTTCAGGCGTGGCTTGGCTGTCGATTGGATCATCTCAATAGGTTGACAAAGTCAATCAATATGGGTGACCATGCCCCATATGGCACCGCATCCCATATCGCCGTCGGGCGTGGCCGGCGAAGCAGCGAACTTCCGCCGCTTTAACCGGATGTACACACGATTCATCGGGACTCTGAACGAGGGGCTTCTCAACAGCGATTACAGTTTGGCGGAAGCCAGAGTTCTCTACGAGCTGGCGAACCGCGCCGCGCCGAAGGCAAGCGACATCGCGGAAGGGCTTGGAGTGGATCCCGCGTACCTGAGCCGTATGCTGGGAAAATTCGAGCGCGCCGGCCTATTGCGAAAAAAAGCTTCAGAACAGGATGGCCGCTACGCTGAATTGATGCTGACAGCGAAGGGCCAATCGGCATTCAAAAAGCTCAACGCTCTTTCTCAGGAACAGGCTCACACGATTCTCCAGGACCTGGCCCCCGCGGCTCGAACGGAACTTATCCATTGCATGCAGACCATCGAGAGCATTCTCATGAAAGTCGATCGCAACCGGCCACCGTTCATCCTGCGGCCGCACCGTGTGGGCGATATGGGATGGGTCGTCTATCGGGAAAGCGTTGGCTATGCGGAGCAGTACGGATGGGACAATACCTTCGAAGCCCTGGTTGCAGGCATTGTGGATGGATTTGTCACCAACTTCGATGCCAGCCGGGAGCGCTGCTGGATGGCCGAGATCGATGGTCAGAATGTGGGCCACGTCTTTCTGGTCAAGCATCCGAGCGAACCGCAGACGGCGAAGCTTCGTCTCCTCTTTGTCGAGCCTTGTGCCCGTGGCCTTGGCCTGGGGGACGCTTTAGTGAACGAATGTATCCGCTTCGCGCGCACAGCAGGCTATCGGAAGGTTGTTCTCTGGACGCAGAGCATTCTTACTTCTGCACATCGCATCTACAAAAAGGCAGGCTTTCGACTTATCAAGGAAGAACCTCACCACAGCTTCGGCCATGATCTCATTGGTCAGGAATGGGAATTAGAATTGACCGGCGATAGGCTCAATCAGCCTTCCAACGCAGGTGTGTCGCCTGCTTCCAGGAGAGGAAAGCACTGAAACGCGGCCTTCGATGCCAACAGCTGTTTCTCCGCACGCTTTCTCAGCGCTTCTTGAATTCCTTATCCGCGAATTCGATGAAGTAGGGCCAGTTGGGTGCCGGTGTGTGCCCATACTCGTGCTGGCGGAAGGCAACGTCGCCTGAATCGATAAGCGTGCCCATCGGAGGAAAGGTGGTTGTCCCCAGGCCCTTGGCGCCAAGCAGATCCCAGACTGGGCTGGCGGCGACGGCAGCCATGAACATGCCCCGCGTGTCTTGCCAGGCATCGCCAGGGACATAGACCGGATCAGTGAGCAGCGCTCCGCCGCCGATGAAGATGGCGCGCGGCGCCACCAGCGCGATGAATTCATGGCTATCCACCGGCATCTCGTTGGCGGAGTGGCCGGCTGCTCCGTATCTCAGGAAGTTACCCGCGAACCAGTGGAACTCGTTCGTCCCGGCGATGTTGCCCGTTGTCTCGCCGTAGTTGCGACGGTAGAGATCGGCGCCGCCTGCGCCCGATGAGGAGATGAAGCTGATGGCGAAGCGTGGGTCGTCCACCTGGGCCACCAACGCCGCCTTGCCGCCGCGGGAATGGCCCATGACGCCGACTTTCTTGCTGTCAACATCGGGATCGGTCTCGAGATAGTCGAGGAGCTTGCTGTCGCCCCAGGCCCAGGCCCGCAGCACGCCCCAATCGTCGAGCGAGCGCGGCTGACCCTTGTTCACCAGGCCGATGATGCCTTTATCGAGCCCCGCGCCATTGTCAGCTTGCACGTCGTTGGAGTTGCGGCCGACAAAGCCCCAGCCATGGGCAAGCAGCAGCTTGGCAGAATCGGGCGCATCGGGCGGGGAAGCGAGCTTATGCACTACCTGGCCCGGCGCGGGGCGTGGGAAAGCCGGGCGAGGGCGTATCGAACCACCGCCGATGATGACCGGCACCTTGGTGCCCTTGGTGCTGGCCGGCGTTACAACATCCGCGTGGATTTCGACCGCGATGGCCGGATAAGACGAGTTATCGACGTGACCAGTGATGTGTTTGACGATGGCGGGAATGCCCTGGACAGTCATCTGCTCGACGCTGTCTATTTTCCACGTCACGGCGGGAATGTGGGCGGGATACCTGCCATAAACATTTTCGTCGAACATCGCTTTGATTTCGGCGCGACGCTTCTTCCACTGCACCGGCGTGGTCACCTTGGTCCCGTCGTTCATGGTCAGGACGTCGGGAAGTTTGGGATAGGGATTGGCTTTGGCCTCATCGTAATTGGCATTGCCCGGCTTGCCGATGTCATAGGCGGTCGCCGGAGTCTGCATGGCGGTGATGCCCAGCAGTTTGAGTTCGCGATCGCGCTCCGCCGCGGAGGCGGCGGTAATCGCGGCGCGGTCAGGGGCGGCAGGCGGCGCTGCCGGCGCCTGAGTTTGCGCAGCCACGGCCGTGATCAGGGTGAGGAAAGCGCCCGATGCGAGGAACAAGTTAGCAAGTTTGATTAGATTCCCGGAGTTCATATTTCCTCACGCGCTTGATGGTCACTTCAACCAATTTAGAACGGACGAGAGTAGGAAATTCTCCGGCCTGGGCCACCAAGTTATCAGAAATTCCACGGGGCAGTTGGTAGCGCGGACGAGCGGCGCTTACCTTCTTCGGAAAATATAGGAGACTCGTGACGAGCAGGATGGCACGACTGCTTTAGGGATGAAGAATGGGACGCTGAGGGCCCCGCGCTTGATTCTCACGCGGAGCCCCTGGTGAAGGTAAAAATTGTGGTCGGTCGCTCAGCAGGTGTGAAACAAACATACAGCTGTCGCAGCGCCCGCTATCGTGCCTCAATAGCCATGTACATCGACTCCCGGCTACCCACCTTCACGAAAAGATGTCTGCCATCATCTCGCACCAGGAGAGGTGTCCCGGGCTGTTGGTGATATAGCGAATCGGTCCGGTTGAAGGCTCTGCTCCAACCGAGCATCGCTCTTTCGGCAAAGCTGCCCGTCGCAGCGCTGGCCGGGGTGAGGGCGTAGAGAATTCCCTCCGACTTAACCATGTATTCCGCTTGGTAATCGTTGCAGATCTGTTCTGAGCTACCAGGGCAGTTGCCCACGGAGTTCTGCGTGGGGAAAGAGATAAGGGTTCCATCGTGATAGGTAACCGGCGCAAGATGCGCGGCGAAGGCTACTCCGGTAAACGCGAAAAAGCCCGCTACAAGGAGTTTCATCGAGGTATTGCTCCTTTGAGGCGTCATTCCCGTCACTCCATCGGGAATGCTCTGACCTACTCTGTCAGAGGTGGTAATTTTTTCATCTCCCCCGAACGGGCCAATTGCGGTCAAATAGACGACCCAAAGTTACTTACGGATGGGGTCGCGTCGACGCGATGGTGCTTGACAGGATTGGGTGACCGAGTGTGTGCCCTCTGGTAAGCGAAATGGGTTGGTTGCTGTAGTGGTGCTTCTTTCCATCCACTTGCGCTCACGCCAAGGTGGGCCACCGCATTCCAACTTGTCATCCTGACCGGAGGAGCGAAGGGCAACGGACCGCGGTTCCACTTTCGGGTACAAGCGAATGCCCGTGGGGCGAATCGCCTCCGGGTTCCGTTTTTCAGCCAAACCGCAGGTCCCTCCGCTACGCTACCCCGGATTTCCTGTCGAACTTGGTGGCGTTGGCGATCTTCATGCGGTTTTCTTTAACGGAAAGCCGCACAAGTGGCCGTTGGTGAGGGCCGCGTAGCAGGAAATCCGGGTAGGCTCCGGTCGGGATGACAAGTTTGAGGGCGGTGGCCCACCTTGGCATGAGTGGAGGTGGATGGACAGAGCGAGGTCAGGGTAAATAACCGGCCACTATTGCTCGCGGAGCAGATTTGCCGGATCGATGTGCAGGGCACGTCTCACCGGAACAGCGACCGAGAGGGTTGCGGTGAGCGCCATGGTCAATGCAACCGCGACAAGCACGAATGGATCCAACGCAGAGGCCTGGTAGACGATGGCTGAGAGAAAGCGGCTCGTGGCCGCGCCCAGCACCAGGCCAATCACACAACCGCTGGTCAGCAGGATCAGCATACGGCCCAGAGCTGCGGAGAGAATCTGCTTCGCCTGCGCACCAAGGGCGACCCGAATGCTTAGCTCACGCAGCCGCTTGCTGACCGTATAAGAGGCAAGGCCGAAGGTGCCGGCGATCGAGAGCAGCAGTCCGAACGCACCGAAGATGCCGAGGGCGACGGTAGCTACCTGGGATACAAAGAACGTCAGTCCGAGCTGGTTGCTCCAGGCGCTGGATTCCTCGATAGGAACGGAGGGGTCAAGATCGCGGATCACTTTGCGGATGGTAGCTGCCATCTCATTCGTGGCCTCGCGCACATCGCGCACTTCGGGATAAGAAAAAATCGGATAGGTCTGGTCGGTGCGCGCGAGCGTCATTACCTGGTCCGGATTGGGCACATCAATGGGCCGTAGGATCAGCGCCTGCAGTATGCCAAAGACAATGACGTTGGCGGCAATCCCCAGCGCCAAGGTAAGCACGGCGGTGATGGCAAAGCCGGGAGAACGGCGTATCTGGCGAAGTGCGAATCGCAAGTCTTGCAGCAGGTTCTTCACGGGGCGGCCTCAGCTTGACGATGTGGCTCGACAGTAAGAAGTGCAATTCGGAAGCCAAAGTACGGTGGAAGCAAGCTTACGAGAATCAAACGGCTTGCGGACTCTGGCAGCGATGAGGAAAGGGAACTGCATGTTCGGTTTCACCCAAGGGTGTCCGTGAATGAACAGAAGGAAAGCGCTAAGAAGCCTGGCTGGAGAGCGCGGAGGACCCTTGATAGCCACACCACGAGCAGAATCGTTGCTCCGCCGTCGTCGCCTGCCCGCAGTGCGGACAAGGCGACGCGATGGGCCGGCGCAAGGCGAAGTAGAGAAGGAATCCCAGCAAGTTAGGGATGAAAACTGCGATCAGAGTCCACAGGATGGGCGGCATGGTGCGCCGGCGGGCATCTGCGTACACGTACCCGAGACCGAGAATCCAGATTGCGATCACAACACCCGCCACCAAGCCGAAGGCGATGCCGGGCGCGGCAATGGATACCAGAACCGGAACGGAGGCCCCACGCGCGGAGAATTGACCATCGCTGCCGGCCTTAACTAAGGCGCCGGCCAGGCCGATCAGCGCGCCGCCGCATCCTATTACGAAAGCTACTGTCTTAACAGACTTGGGAACCACATCCAGGAATTGGCGAACACTCATTGGGATAATCCTTTCTCATTCATCCAGCCCTCCGACAACCGGTACAGGATGGGAAACAGCAAACAGAAGCACAAGGACGGCACGATCCATAAGGCAAGCAATCCAAAGTGCATTGGCGCGGGCTGCAGGTGAAAGACAGCAACAGCAAGACCGCTAAATCGCGCAGCAGCCAACGAGCCGGCCACAGTGAGCAGGAATGCGGCCAGGTAACTCCACAACATCGGCCTTCGCTCGGCCTTCCTGGTTTCCAATTGCTGTACGCGTTGCGTGAGGGCCGCGAGCACTTTCCCATGAAGATCTGGATTCACTTCGAAGGAGAAGCCTCCTAGACCGGCAATGGCTCGATGAGAAGCGTTCAGATACTCCTGGCACGGGGCACAAGTAAGAAAGTGCTCGCGCAGAGTTTGCTCCTCCTGAAGAGAAGCCGCGCCCTCGAGAGACCGGTCGATGATCTGGCGGATCTCCTGGTGACGATCAACTTGCATTGGTTCCTCCTTCCATCTGCGCCCGCAGTGCCGCGAGGCCGCGGTAAATCCTTGAGGATACGGTCGAGACGGACGCGCCTACGACGTCTGCCATCTCCTGCAGCGATAGATCTTCCTGAAAGCGAAGGACAAGGGCTTCTCGATAGACGGGCTCCAGCATCTGCAGCGAGTGAGCCAGACGCTGGGCATCCTCAGTGCGCGCCGCCTGCTCGAAGGGCGAGGGCGATTGGGAAACAGGCGAGAGCGATTCGAGATCTGGTTCTAACGAGTCGGTCGAATCGAGGCTGAGGACTCGCCGCTTCCGCACATAGTCGAGGGCAAGATTGCGGGCAACGGTAAAGAGCCACGGCTCGAAGCGAGATTGTCCGTCGTAGAAGTGTCCACGCTCGAGGATGCGCAGCCAGGTTTCCTGTACGAGGTCGTCGACGGGATCGCGGCTCCCCAGAAGGTAAGTAAAGTAGCGGACAAGACGATACTGATATTGCCCGACTAGCGCGTGCAGTAGAGCGACGTCTCTTTGGCGAAGACCACGCGCAATTTGTTGCGTTTCGGTGCTCACGGTCCCCGCCAATGTCCAATCGTATTCGAACATACGAGGGGTATACGGATAGGGTGTCCAAAATTACGCAGGGATCACGGACAGAAACGATTTTTCTTGTTTATCCTTGGTTCTTTCGCGGTGTCACCGGATCGCATACCCGCCGTCGACGCGAATTGTCTCGCCGGTAACGAAGTCTGAAGCCCGCGAGGCCAGGTATACGGCGGTTCCAGCGATCTCCTCCGGTTGACCCCATCGGCCGGCCGGTGTCCGCGCAAGAACCTCGTCGTTCAAAGGCATGGTAAGTACAGGCGCGGTCATGTCGGTTTCAATCCACCCAGGCGCGATGGCATTCACTTGAATGTTGTGTGGGGCGAGCTCGATGGCCATGGATTTGGTCAACTGCACGATCGCTCCCTTTGCCGCGCTGTACGAGGGGATCAGCCCCGATCCAAAGTACGAGTACATACTGCCTATGTTGATAATCTTTCCGCTCTTTTGACTAAGCATCGACCGGGCAGCAAGCTTGGAAAGCAGGAAGACTGCATTGAGTTGGGTCTCGATGACGTTGTCCCAATCCTCAGGTTTTTCGTTCAATACACCGCCGCTTAAGGAGACGTTGCCCGCGTTATTGACCAGGATGCCGATGGCGCCGAGTTCGCTCTCGACCTTGTTTAGCGCTGGTTCTAATGTGGCGCGCTGGGTCAGATCTACCTTCATGGCAAGGGAAGGAACACCGATGGCTTTTAATTCAGCGAGCACCCGCTGGTTCTTTTCCTCGTTTCGTCCGAACACCGCGACGGAAGCCCCGGCTCCGGCTAATCCGAGCGCAATGCCGCGGCCAATTCCGCCATTACCGCCTGTCACTACGGCCACTCGACCGCTTAAGTCAAATAATGTTGGCATCTTCACGTTGATTGCTCTTTCAGGAGGGGTTAGTTGGAGTTAAGCATGGGCGACTCTTAACGTCGATTGACTTGGGCCTTCCGCCTTGCGGCGTGGCGAATTGTGATTACCCACACCGTCTGCATCTGTTCCTGGATTTCATAAATGATCCGATAAACGTGAGGCTTCTTGCCGTAAAGCATTTGCCGCAGTTGCGGTTTCGTCCTTCGGGCTTCCTGAGCAACAGGGCAACGATGGGGATGTGCGGTAAGGGTGGATACTGCTTCTGCCAAACCGTTGTACCAGCGGCCGGCTACTCGAGATTCCGCTGCGTGCTTCTCCAAATACAGTATTTCCAGATCGCGCGCTGCGCGAGCGGTTAGTTCAACGAGATATGCCATATTTGTGGCGAATCTCGTCAAATACCTCTCTTGCTGGGCGGGTGCGACCGTGGGCTACATCATCCAAACCCTGGCGAATACCTTCCTCGGCACTGGCGCTGGCAGCAAGGTCGAGAAGACGTTGATAGGCCTCGGCGTCTTGCACAATGGCCGCGGCCTTCCCTTTAACTGTGAGGACAACGGGGCGTTTACTCTTTTTCAGTTGCTTCATGAATTCGCCGGAGCGGCGGCGGAAAGTTGTGAGCGACTGAATATCCTTCGTGATGTCCAGCATCGGCGATCCCATTTAGCGCACCTTATTAAGTGCTATCAGCATACACCTTTCAGCAACGCAGAAAGACACCTCGAGCTGGCTGACGGGTGAAGTGACGGGTTTGAGCAATTCCATGAATTGGCCAAACTCTTAGGGTTCACCCCCCTCTATTGGGGGCACTGCGGCAAGAATCTAAGATGGTTGGAAAAAGCCTTTGCGGGCCTGCACGGTCAACTTCTTGTCTTTCGCCTTCAACTCCAGCTTGTGATAGCTGTTCGGCCGGGTGTCTGGGGGAGGGTGGTAGCCCAGCTCGTACTGCAATCGCAGGTCATCGGCGATCTGCGCGTAGATCTCTCGCAGGCTCATCGTGCGCGAGACGGTAAATACATGTCCGCCCGTGCTCTCCGAGAGTTTCTCCAAGGCTTCCAGGCCGGGATCGGCCTGGGGTGAACGACCGGTGTTGCCGCCGCTTAATCCCTTAAACATGCTGTACTGGATGGAATAAACCTGGACATCCGCGCGCTGCGCCTGCTCAATGGCTTCGGCGAGCGTCCGGCGGCTTCCTACATCGCCGCCGTCGCTGAGAATCACCATTGCCTTGCGTCCCGTCTCCTTCGCGAGGGCGTCCTTCGCAACCACATACACCGCGTCATAAAGAAGGGTCCCTCCCTTAGCGGCGGCACGCTCACTCATGCGCGACAACGCAAAATGGAGCGCACTCGCGGAGTTCGTCATGCTCTTCAACTGCAGGACCGTGGTGTCGAACTGCACCAGCATCGCGCGGTCCTCTGGACGGCCCAGCATGGTCTCGAAAAAGACGTCGCTCGCCAGAGATTCATCCCCGATGAAGGTTTCCTGGCTCCCGCTGGTATCGACCATGAGCGCAAAGCTCAAGGGCACGTCGGACCCGCGAGAGAAATCGTGGATCGGCACTTCCTTGCCGTCCTGCTTGAGGATGAAGTCGTCTTTGCTCAGGCCTTCCTGGGCCTGGCCGTCTTTGGTCTTCACGACAGCTGAGATGGCCACCAGACGTGTAACGACCTTGAGCGTGGTCACCGATTGTTGGGCCTGATCCGTGTCCTGCGCAGGGACGGATGAGGCAGCCTGTCCCCATCCGGGAGCGGAGAACATCAGCAGGCATAAGGCCCGAGTAGCTTTGGTCACCAGGCTGCTCCAGTCTGTGAACCATTCTACTCATCGAGGAGATGACTCGCGCAGTCGGGGATACGAGGTGCGTTGCTCCGGGACTGCGTCCTGGGTCGACGGCACACCGTCCAAAGAGTTGCAGGGAAAGCTGAACCCATGCTGTACCGCCAGGTTGGACCGTCGGGTATCCTTAGCTGTCGTATTCTTCGACTTCGTCCTTTCCACTTCTTCGAGGCCTTATGATCCGCTCTTCCGCTGTTTTACTCCTGCTTTCGACTTCCAGCATTCTCTCCTTGGCTTCGGGGCCTGCGGACCGCGTGGCGACTGACCCGAAGAGCGTGGTTTCCACGGCGCAGGCGAATGCTGTTCCGGTAAAGGTAGCCGACTTGCTGCAGACAACCCGGATAGCGGACGCAACCGTGTCTCCTGATGGTCGCCGCATCGCTTATGTCGGCAACGCCTCGGGGCGCCTGAACCTTTGGCTCATGAACATCGACGGCTCAGAGGCACACCAGCTACTGCATGCGAATGACCGCCAGGCGGGGCTCACCTTCACCCGCGACGGCGAGCAGATTGTCTACATCCAGGACAAGGGTGGAGACGAGATGTATGACCT
This sequence comes from uncultured Acidobacteriaceae bacterium, assembly GCA_963746595.1. Classification (GTDB taxonomy): domain Bacteria; phylum Acidobacteriota; class Terriglobia; order Terriglobales; family Acidobacteriaceae; genus PALSA-350. The sequence continues at coordinate 18,272 of CAVVBS010000015.1, read as the reverse complement.
CTACGCTTTGGCGCTGACCGGGGGCGAGCCGCGCAACCTGACCAACACCGACCAGACGAGCGAAACAGAACCCCTGTTTTCGCGTGATGGCTCGATGCTCGCCTTTGGCGCCAAAGACAAAACCTCACCCTCCACGAATATCGCCGTAATGAGCTGGCCCGCCGGCGCCGTCCGCCTGTTGACGCACGAGAGCGATCGCAAAGCCTCCTGGAGGCCCGTCTGCTGGAGTCCGGACGGCCGTGCTCTTTTTGCCGATCGCAGCGTGGGACTGGATGACTCCGATGGATATCGGATCGACGTGCACAGTGGCGTGGCGGAGAAATTAACCGCGCATGAAGGCAAAGAGCTGGTGTCGATCAGCGATATATCGCCGGATGGAAAAACGCTGCTGCTCAGTTCCAATCGCAAAGCGGGCTTCAACAATGTCGCTTTGCTCGATCTCTCATCGAAGCAGTGGAAGTGGGTGACCGATACACAATGGGAGTCCTCTGCCGGAGAATTCTCTCCCGATGGAAAGAGTTTTACCTACGAGCTGAACGCGGACGGCCGAGCCAGCGTTCAATTCGTCGACACGGCAACACTCAAGGCCAGTGAACGCAACGCGCCGTTGGGATTGAATACGGGTGGAGCGAGCCCGACGTCGTTTTTGCCCGATGGCAGTTATCTCCTGCTCCATCAGGACTCGACGCACCCGGCAAATCTCTACCTGCTGCGTGCCGGCAATGATCTGAAGCAGATCACCCACAACGAATCGCCCGGGCTCGCAGCAGCCGTTGTGCCGGCATCGCAGCTGGTGACCTACAAGAGCTTTGATGGACGATTGATTTCGGCCTTCGTGTGGGTGCCCTTCAACCTCAAGCGCGACGGGACAGCCGCTGCTGTGGTGATGCCCCATGGTGGACCCACAGGTCAGACGGTGGATAGCTTCAACAGCCGCGCCGTACTGCTGGCTTCGCGTGGCTTTGTGGTCATTGCGCCCAATGTGCGCGGTTCCACTGGCTACGGCATGGAGTTTCAGAACGCCAACTTCAAGGACCTGGGTGGTGGCGATCTAAAAGACGAGATCGCCGGCGTGGACTTTCTCAAGGCGACGGGCTTCGTGGATCCCAAAAAGGTCGGCATCTGGGGAGGGTCTTACGGCGGCTTCATGACCCTGATGGCTATCGGGAAGACCCCCGAGGTTTGGGCGGCCGCGGTGGACGAGTACGGGATTCTCAACTGGTACACCATGCTGCAGCATGAGGACCCATCTCTGCAGGAATATGAGAAGACGCTGCTGGGCGATCCGGAGAAAGACCGAGCCGTGTACGAGGCAAGTTCGCCGCTCAAGTATGTCCGCAAGGAGAAGGCGCCGCTGCTGGTGTTGCAGGGTGAGCGGGATATCCGTGTGCCCAAGGAAGAAGCAGAGCAAGTGGTATCGATCCTGAAGGCAGAGGGCCGAACCGTCGACGCTGTGTACTATCCGGAAGAAGGCCACGGCTTTCTCAAGCGGGAGCATCAGACAGATGAGCTAACGCGCTCGGCAGCCTGGTTTGAACGCTATCTGCAGGGCAAGACGGCGGCGAGCGAAGGCGGAACCGAGTAGGGTTGTGAGCGCCGCACTTTGAGCTGACCGCAGAGCTCCCTCTGTAAAGGAGCCTTTGTTAAACTCGTCGCGAGAGGTTTAGGCATGGCGCCCCTGGTGCAACTCGATCACGTGTCGAAAGCGTACGAACAGAAAGTGGCGGTACGCGATCTGAATCTGCGGATAGAGCCGGGAACCATGTTCGGCCTGCTGGGGCCAAACGGGGCGGGGAAGACGTCGAGCATTCGCATGATGGTGGGAATTACCGTGCCGGATTCCGGCGCAGTAAATTTGTTCGGCCGGCCATTTACACGTGAGAGCTTGAAGAGGGTTGGGTACCTTCCGGAGGAACGCGGGCTCTACCGGAAGATGAAGGTGATGGACCAGCTGGTCTTTATGGGCCAGCTCCATGGGTTGACCTCAGAGGTCGCCCTGAAGCGAGCCCAAGCATGGTGCGAGCGGCTGCAAATAATCGATGCGGCACAGAACAAGACCGAGGAACTTTCCAAGGGAATGCAGCAGAAGATCCAGTTTATTGTGACGCTGTTGCACGAGCCCGAACTGATCATTATGGATGAGCCCTTCTCAGGGCTTGATCCAGTCAACGCGACGCTGCTGCAAGACACTCTGCTGGATCTGAAGAAGGAAGGGCGGGCGATTCTCTTCTCGACCCATCGCATGGACCAGGTGGAGAAGCTGTGCGACGAGATTTGCCTCGTCCATCGAGGAGAAGCAGTGCTTTCCGGCGGGATGCGGGAGGTGAAATCGCGCTACGAACGCAACCGGGTGATTATCGATTTCGAAGGGGACAACGGATTTCTCAGCCATGAGGCGATTGCCGAAAGCAGGGAATATCCGGGCCACGTGGAGATCAGGCTGAAGGAGCAGGGCGACGCGCAGGCATTGTTGCGCGCTGCCGAACAGCACGCGAAGATTTACCGTTTTGAGCTGGTAGAGCCGTCGCTGGAAGAAATTTTCATACGGACGGTAGGGGAGAAAGTGGATGCGTGAGGCATTGCTGATCGCGCGGCGCGAGTACCTGGAGCGGATCCGCAGCAAAGCCTTCCGCATCAGCACGGTGCTCATTCCGCTATTTTTTGCGCTGATTTTTGGAATGGGCTCCCTTTCCGGCAAACTTAGCGGCGGCCCGAGGCATGTTCTGGTGGTCTCGAATGATCCTCAGTTGGCCGAGAGTGAGCGCGCAGAGTTGATAGCGGCTGACAACGCCGCGGCTGAGACTAGAAAAGACCCATCCTCGCGACTGACCGTAGATGTGAAAGCTCCGCTCACGGAGGGCGACCTGGCAGCCCTGAACGCGGAGGTGGAGAGCAAGGAGATTGATGGCTACTTGTGGCTCAATCTACGGCCTGGAACAAAGCGCCTCGAAGCTACCTACACTTCTCGCGGATCGGCCGACTTTGTGGGGAAGGACAGGATGCAGGATTCGATCGGCCACGCGTTAGTCAGGGAAGAGCTGGTGAAGCGAGGCGCGACCAGCGAAGAGATCCAGGCACTGCTCAAAGATGTAGACCTGAAGACGCAGCAGGTGAAGAACGGCACAGCCGTTGCGGCAGACGCGAGCAAGGGTTTCTGGGGCGCCTACATTATGGCCTTTATGCTGTATTTCGCGGTGGTGTTCTACGGCGTGAATGTGGCCCATTCGGTAGTTGCGGAAAAGACCTCGCGGGTATTTGAAGTGATGCTCTCTTCGGCCAAACCGGAGTCACTGATGCTGGGCAAGCTGCTAGGGGTAGGCGCAGTGGGCCTGACCCAAATGGCGATCTGGATTGTTTTCGTTTTGATCCTGAGCGCGTCCTCGCTTTGGATGACGTTCGGGCTCGGCGGCCTGGCAGCTTATGGAGTGACGCCGCTGCAGCTGATTTTCTTCGTGCTCTATTTCATCCTGGGGTTTTTCTTCTACAGCGCGCTGAGCGCAGGTCTCGGCGCGACCGTCAGCCAAGAGTCGGAGGTACAGCAGTTCAGCATGATTATCGTGCTGCCGCAGGTGATTGGTCTGGTGCTGATTGTCTACATCCTGAGCAATCCTGGCGCGTGGCCGGTGGTGTTGTTGTCGCTCATTCCGCCGTGCACGCCGATCGTGATGTGCTTGCGCATGGCGGCGATGGCGGTGCCGGCGTGGCAACTCGCTCTCTCCCTGGTGCTGATGGTGTTGTCCATCTACGGGATGGTGTGGGTGGCTACGCGGATCTATCGCGTCGGTATCCTGATGTACGGCAAGCGGCCGACGCTGCCAGAGATGTTGCGCTGGCTAAAGTACAGCTGATGGTTCGGGTCTCTATAGATGAGGAGAAATCAATCAAGTGGGTCCGCATAATAATGAATCAACGGATAAGACCGGCGGCTACATTTCTCGCCGCGGATTACTGCAAGGCTCCGCTGCCTTCGCCCTTCTTTCGGCGTTCAGACCGATTCGCGGGGCCGCTATGGTAGACCCTAATCGAAAAGTATTGGTCTACGTGGGGACCTATAGCACCGCTGTCGATGGCGGGGGAGGCAACGGGAAGGGAATCTACCTCTTTGAGATGAACCCCGCGAGCGGAGAGCTCACCTTGATCAAGCTGGCTGCCGAAGCCCACAACGCTTCCTGGCTTTCGTTCGATCCATCCGGACGATACCTCTATGCCGGCAATGAAGTCGCAGAGTTTGGAGGTAAGAACGGGGCCGTAAGTGCCTATGCCGTGAATCGATCAGATGGAAGTCTTCAACCACTCAATGTAGTTTCCTCGGAGGGGGCGGGCCCGGCTCATCTGAGTGTCGACGCTACGGGCAAATATGTATTTGTTGCCAATTACGCCGGCGGGACGATAGCGGTGCTGCCTATACTGCCCACCGGCGCGCTTGGCTCAGCTACGTTCGTTCACCAGGACACAGGGTCGGTCGGACCGAAGGTCCCATCGAGTGGTCCTGCGGGAAGTTTTGCCTTTAGCGGGCATGACAAGCCGCATGCCCACATGATCCACGCTGACCCTTCCAATCGATTCGTGCTGCAAACCGACCTGGGCCAGGATCGCATCTATGTCTACGCTTTCGATCCCGTTGCCGGCAAACTGTTTCCTGCTGCAACTCCCTTTGTTTCGGTGCCTCCGGGGGATGGGCCGCGTCACTTCACTTTTCACCGCAATGGGCGCTGGCTGTATTCGCTTCAGGAAGAGGCGTCTACGGTGGTGTTTTTTCATTTCGATCCGGCGACCGGAGAGCTTCGTCCCCAGCAAACCATCTCAACGCTACCGCCAGGCTTTAAGGGAACAACATTCACCTCGGAGATCGTGCTATCGCCCGATGGGCATTTTCTATACGCCGCGAATCGACTCCACGACACGATTGCGATCTTCTCCCTTAACGGCGAAGGCCGGCTGCATTACCTGGGCGAAACCTCAACCATGGGCGATTACCCGAGGCACATACAACTCGATCCCAGCGGTTCATTTATGTATGCCTGCAATCAACGCAGCGATAGCATCGCTTCCTTTCGAGTCGACCGAAAGACCGGACTGTTAAGCTTCACCGGACGATATACAGCAATCGGCAGTCCAGCGTGCACTCTCTTCCTTACGTCCCTTCTTAGAAGCTGAAACGGATGGATGCTGGCAATTGCCGTGCCGAAGCAGGTTTCGGAGTCTGTGTCGATGACAAGTGTGCCGGCTTCGAGCGGCGCGCCTGTAGAAATGTGCGAACTAAGCGAAGTAAGTCCTGGTGCGAGACCGACGGGATGGTAAACGGCCGGAGCAGCCTAAAAAAATGAGCGCCAAAAGCGCTATAAGCGCTATAAGCCCCCTGGGTTGAGACCGACGGGATGGTAAACAGCCAGAGCAGCGCAGATTTTAATTGAAAAAGTGAGAGAAAAGAGAGATAAGCCCCCCGGATTGGAAGCCTGTTGGCGTCGATTGCGAGCCGAGGGTACTGACGGTCCTCTACGGGCAGGCAGGTTGGGGCGATTTTGAGGCAGGTTTCCATTTACGCTCCCTATGGTTAGGGTTCGAGCATCTCCCTGGCATGGAGATCTCTTTGGTTCAAAGGATGCCGCCCAGGTACGATCTGCGGAGGTGCGCCATCCTGGCTACGAAGATGTCCGTCAGGCTCAATGCTTTTGAGTATTTGATTTGCTACCGATATAGATGCGAGTTAGGGTAATTTCGGTCAGAGGTTAAGGGAATTATTTTCTGGGCGAGGTTGGGGATGGACGGGACTAGTGGCCTAGTTCCTCAAGATGCGGGCTTACCGTTGATGGTGGCAAGGCAGGGATGCAAGATGGTCGCAGTCCATAATACTAAGTTGGATGTGGCCGCGAGGCGCCGTATAGACGCGAATCTTCCGATCGGGACAATCACCCAGAGCATAAGCGTTCAAGCTACGCCTCCGGTTTTCAATACTGAAAATGCAAGCACGGGCCCAGCCGGGCGGACATTGCAAATCCGCGAAACTGCACAGCAAGCGAAGTCGCCAGCGATGTTGGCTAGCGGATTGTAGGGGGTCGGCGGAAAGCTTTGAAACGTCTAGCGTTCGGTGTTATCGTCCTGATCGCCGCGTTGGTAGGCGCATATCTGATCTTATCGCGGATTAGGGCGACAAAAGGGGCCAGCGTCGCTGCCGGAAAGGGCCGAATGCCACCCTTTCCCAATATTCAGGATGAGGACCTGACCGCTTTACTGAAGTATCTTGCCACGATGAGAGAGTGGGCATCGAGTCCGCCCATGCTGTGGGCGATCACGTGAACCTTTTGATCGTTGAACTGGGCATTGATCTGCTGGGCCAATTGTGCCTAGCGGGTCTGTAGCGTGCCTTTCGGAGCCACATCCGGAGCAAACACCTGGGTAGCTCCGGCGGCCCGCAGTATCGAAGCAACGTTGTTGAAGTAGTTCAGCGGTCCGAGGGCGCCAAAACCCAAATAGCCGTGGGCTAAGACGATGGGTAAGGAAGGCATTGCGAACAGCCTTTCCGCCGGTGCGCGCCGGAGCAGTGCAGATAAGTATATCTAATAGTCATTCCGGTTTTGCCACTGGCGTTGGATGCTCCCAGCGGATGAAACGAAAAGAACTTGAGCTGAAAACATAGTGCCGGCTGGCGGGCAATCGTTCATGTTGCGCCGATACTGTGATCGAGGCTGGCGCACGGTATCAGAACCAGGTGACTGCCCGGCTATGACTTTAAATTTGGACAGAAATGCGGCGACAGGACGGAGTAGCCCCTAATGGAAGACATGGTGGTTAGTCCGTCCGTCCCCCTTTAGTCCGTCCGTCCCTCTTTAGTCCCCGCGCGTCGAGATTCGGTACGAAAGGACCCCCGAAACGCCGGTCGCCTGAATCGCCCGGCTGCGTTCGCTGTGGGGTATTTCGTTTGTCTGAATCTCCAATTTATTTAGGGATTATTTCGTCTGTCACGCATCTCTGAGGATCTCCGGCTAGCTGAGGGAAGCGGGCGACCGCTGGCACAGCAGAGTTTGTCGCCGGTCTTGAACGATTCTCGGCAAATCGCACGCCGCGCTCCAGGACGCAAACCCACGGCCAGCGTCCCCGGCGCACAGCTAAAATTGCTGCAATAGGTATCATGTCGACGAATTCATCCAGTACAAGTCCTGAGTAACCCCGACACAAACTCCATAACGGATTGGTTGCGATACCCGCAAGCTCCTGAAAGCAGATCCCGCATTTTATGCGTCAATTTTATGCGTCAGACGCATAAACCTGCGATTTTCGAAACGCCCGCTCATTAGAGGATCAGGTTAAGCCCAGCGGTCTCAGCGAAGGCCTGGAAGTCACGGTCTCTGGTGATAAGCGGTACTCCGCCGTCGATACAGCTCTGGGCGATGAGCGCGTCACCAAGACGTGCCTTCCGCTTCTTTGCCAGCACTTGAGCTCTCAGGGCGCCCGCGCGCTGCCAATAGCCCGGGCTGATGTCAATCAGCGGCAAGTCCGACAGAGTATGCGCGGCAGACGAGGGGAGTTCCGGGTCACTGAGCAATTCGGTCAGGACTGCAGGTGCCATCACGACCTGGCGGTCCCCGAGTGCCTTGGTGAGCATCTCGACATCATCACCGCTGTTCCCTTCAAGGAACGCGATCCATGTGCTGGTGTCGGATGCGATCATCTATCGGCCTTGAGATCCGCCAGCGAACGTGAAAAGTGAACCTTTCCCTTGAGCCGCAGCAAATGTGCATAGGCGCGGGAAGCAGCCATAAGTTCAAGACCGGCGCGGACGGTCTCTGTGATTCCGGATCCGCTGGCCTCCTGTGCCTTTCGGAGAAGGTCGGCCCGTACCTCAACCGTGATTTTTCTCGTCGTTTCCATCCTGAACTCTCCCACACCATAGTTTATACCAGCATCCGGTATGGTATTAAGTACAAGAGCTTAGCTGACGGCGCGTTCACCCTTTACCATTGGCGAGAATGGGTTCGAAGCAGCCTCAGGCTAGACGGAAAGCAGGACGACGGAAAGCAGGACAGACGGAGAGTGTGTCCTGGTTTTCCCAGGGACTTTACCTGTCCGGACTGAGATACGTCGGCCTGCACGAAGAAAACATCCAAGCCGGCTTGCCGCAGCTCCTGCTCAACTCGCTGTCCGCGTTCGGCTCCGCGTGCGGTGAACGCGACGCTTGCTCCGGCTTCAGCGAAGAGCTTCGCCGCAGCTTGCCGATTCCGGCACTTCCGCCCGTAATCAGAACCACTTTTCCGTCTAACGCAGCTGCCATCGAATCATTTTATCTCGCTCGGCTCTCCAGGATGGGCCGAGGCTGACGTAGGAAAAGCCGCACCGCGCCGCGATTTTCCCGGGGTTGGAAACCAAACCATCCTATACTTGTGTGCTTTCCACGCTACGCAGATCCGTCTGTCCTGGTTTTCCCCTAACTCGGGACCTCTGAGGGAAAAGGCGTCATCCGTTGTCATGGTGTGAATTCAATCCAAAAGGTGCTCAAGAGCGTCTGACTGTTCGTGAGCGCTCTGTGAACCGCATATTGATGAGGGCCGATGTAAGGGCGGCGCACTGTTAAGCGATGAGAGTGGAAGCAAGAATCCAGGTTCCTCGCGGTGAATGGGGGACTGTTACCGAAAGTGCTCGACGAGCATGATGTCGCCGGTTACATCGCGAGCTTGTGAATAGAGTATCCAGCGGCCATCGGGAGAGACCGAAAGCCCGTTGCCGAAATCGTTGTCCACTTCAAAAATTGGGCGTATCTGCCTGCTCGCGAAATCAAAGTAGCGGAGAGATCTGGGCGCATCGGCAGGAACAAAATAGATACCGCCTGGTGAGAGGGTCCAAAGGCCGGAGTTGCTCAGGCGAGGCAATCCCTCCACTTCTGATTCCGTGCCGGGCTGCCCCGGCAGAGCCACTTTCTTCAGCGTCGACTTCTCGTCGTGGCTTGCAAAATATACTGTCTTCCCATCGAAAGACTCCCGCGGACTGAATCCATCGATATCTTTCGAGAGCGCGACGGCATCTCCTCCGGACGCGGGACAACGATAGACTCCCATCCTGCCAGGTTTGTCGGATCTGAAATAAATCCACGTTCCGTCGCGGGACCAGTGAGGTCGCGAGAGGTCGGAGATATTTGTAACCAGCTTTCGAGGGATCCGTTCGGATACGTCGGCCACGTATATCTCCCAGCCGTCTGGAGAAAGCGAGTCAAACGCTATCTTATTTCTGCCCGGCGACCATTGCGGGCTGCCACTCGGTCGAGCAGGGTTTGAGATTTGCACCAGGTTGCTGCCATCGTCACTGCTGATCCAGACTCCCTCCCGGCCCGATCGTGTAGACGCGAAGGCAATGCTCTTTCCGTCCGGAGAGTATTGAGCTTCGAACTGTGCCCGCGAGGAAGGGATAGGTTCTACAGCGGAAGCCTCCGGGTGAAGCAGGTCTTTACGCCAGATTTTTGAGCCAGCGGAAAAGGAGCTATAGGCAAGTTTGTCGCCTTTGGGAGAAACTGTCGGCAGTTCTGCGCCTCCTTCGAGTGCTAGCCGCTTCACCGAACCATCCGCGACGGTAACTTCGCCGAACTGGCCGCCTGAGAATCCATGCCAAAGGGAATAAATGAGTTTCTTGTCGTCAGCCGACCATGTCAACCCCGTTGGCCAATCCCGAAATAACGAAACCATTTTGGACTCACCGCCCTGAAGGGGTAGGGAATACAGAACGGCTACGTTCTCGCTTCGAAAACACCAGTATGCGAGGTACTCGCCGCTGTGGGAGAAGGCGGGTTGAATTTGTCCAAGGCACTTTGCGCCGTTCGGAATCCGCTCGGTTTCCCCCGTTTCCGGGGAGAGGAGATAAATCCCTGTATGATCGTCCGCCGGCAGCCAATCGCTGAAGGCGATCCGCCTGCCGTCAGGCGACCAGCTGATCGTTGGGGAGTCCTCCCCGGGTACTCGGGTGGAGCGTAATTTTCTTTCGGGGCCGCCGAGGGCGGGGACAACATAGATTCCGCTGTCAGCGGCGGCTACGCGGTGAAACGCAATCTGCGTTCCGTCGGGCGACCATGCCGGACTGATCCAGTCCGAGGGATGCTGCGTCAGGCGGAGAAGAGTTTCGCTCCCGAGGGCCTTCACGTATAGGTCGAAACCCTTCGCCCCACCCTTTGGATCACCGTTCCAGGCGAAAGCGATTCTGGAGCCATCAGGGGAAAAAGCCGGGGAACTCGCCTGTCCGGTCAGAGCGGTAAACGGAATGGCAGTCAAGGCCGATTGCTCCTGCGGACGCTGCTGCCGATGCCATCGATAGGCAAGGATTGCTGCAAGGGCTAACACTGAGATGGCGAGAAACCTTGCGGCGATCTTCAACCACGTTCGATGAGAGTGCCAGCCGCGGTCCGGTTCGACTGCAACGACGGGAATTACGGGCTGTACCGGCAGCTCCAGTTCACCGATGAATCGGTACCCCCTCCGAGGCAGCGTCTCGACAAAGCGCGGACTCTCCGCCGAATCCCCCAGCACTTCCCGAATCTTGTTGATGGCGGTATTCAGGTTGTGGTCGACGTCGACAAAGGTGTCCGGCCAGAGCCGCTTCTGCAACTCCTCCCGCGTCAACACCTCGCCTGGCCGCTCCAGCAAAATGGTCAGAACCTGAAACGGCTGGCCGCCGAACTTCAGCTTCACTCCCGCCTTGCGTAGTTCGCCGCTGCGCAGGTCCACCTCGAAATTCTCAAATCGCAGGAGTCGAATCTGGCGCTCTGCGTCTTCCATCACTGATGCCCTCGCGATCTGTAGCGATACCGATCACATTCCCGGACTACGGGAGAGCGGTGTAATCCGCTGAGCAGCAATCAGTTAGGCGATGGAGATTCTTTCGACCTTTCATTGACCAGCATTTTACCCGCTGTCGATTGAGGTAGTCCCTCCCAGGCGCCAATGTCGCCTTCACCTCGCAACCCCGCGAGACGGAGGTCGACATGAAACACCTGGTCTCCACTCGCCGCATGCAGTTGCTCGCCGCAGTCGGTCTGGCGCTGGTCATCCTTCCCGTAATCGAAGCAGAGCCGCGCTGCCCGGGAAATGTCGCTAGTGTAACCCCGCAGTTTGTCCAGCACGCACTAATTGTTATTCCCGTGAGGATCAACCAGGCAGGCCCGTTTGATTTCATGGTGGATACCGGGAGCCAGGTTACGGTCATCGATCCATCGCTGGCCGCGGAACTCGACCTCAGGCCTCAAGGCAAGGTCGGCCTTGTTTCCGTTGCCAGCGTTGCGCAGGCGTCCGCAACCATTCTGGATAGTTTGGAAGCGGGTTCCAAGGTGGTTGAGAACTCACCTGCCATAGTCCAGGACCTCCGACAGATTCAGGCAGCCGATCCTCGCATTCGGGGGGTTCTCGGTGAGAGCTTTCTCGCTCACTTCGACCTGTTTGTCGACTATCGGCACAAATTGCTTTGTCTCGACGAGACAAATGCGATGCGGGACAGTTTGCGCGGGGAGCGCATTCCCTTTGTGGCCCCGCAACATCCTGAGGATGAATTGCCCTTCATCGAGCGGCTCGTTATTTTGGTTCATCTCTCCGGCACTGGAACTAGGCCGATTCTGCTCCAACTCGATTCCGGCAGCGACGGTCCTATCCTCTATCCCGGCAGCGAGCAGCCGGAAGTCCAGACACTCATCCACGCCGCCGCTCTGCAGGGAGGCAACGCAACCAGCGCGCAACGGGCTTTTGCCGTCGTGCCGCCGCAGAATATGCAGATCGGCAACCATATCCTTACCCACATCTCATTCGTGACCCCTGTAATCGTCGCGAAGAACCTTCCAAAGCAGCGTGAAGACGGTCTGCTACCGACCATGCTTTTCCAACGAGTCTTCATCAGCGGTACCGATCATTTTGTGATTTTTGATCCCAAGTGAACTGCCTTGTCGTGAGCGCTAGGAGAACCAATGCCTACGCAGCAGGCGGGCGGAGCCTGCTTGCTAGCGATTCTTGCGACGTGAAGTTGTTTCCATTGATCCGGCAGCCAGACCGAGAGTTCGTTCATTCGCGCCGCCGGCAAGTTCATCAACAACTGGGTGAGGTAGAGTTGCGCACAGAAAGCGGTGACAGACAGGACGAACCCCAGTTGCGGTATGGGCTAGGTCCTGTCTGTCACCGGGTTTTACCGGGTTTTTGACGCATAAACTCTGGTCTTAGTCGATTACGAGGCGTTGCAATACGGAGCGCGCTCCTACTCATCAACTATCCAACGACGCTGCCGCGCATAAAGAATCTCACCACGACCAGAAATCGGGCCTGCTTTAAAGGTGGGTACGATAACTTTCAACTCGCCAACTTGTCCGAGGTATTTCTCATAAGTGTCGTGTTCCAACATTGCCTCGTAGAACACATGTCGCGCATCACCTGTCTCCTCCGCACGCTTGCTTAAATGAGCGATATTTTTCCGCCTAAACCGACCGCTAAGAGACGTCCTGTAAGACATTCCGCCGATCTCCCCTTATTATCCTATTGGCGCTCAATGAGCTTCGATGCTTGGGCATCGAGCCAAATCGAAGCATTTTGGGCTCAGTGATTTTCTGCTTTTCCAAACTGTCAGCTCCGTCTGTCCACTAAACTCCAGCCGACACCCGGTCCTTTGCTGAAGTATTTCTGCATGTTGCTGGAGAGCGTTACGGAATCCTCAGCATGATGGGTGCGAAGCCTCCGGCAGGGTTTAAAGCGCGCGAGTTCGAAAAATCCACAACCGAGAAGGATCGTATCGTCACGATCTGAATCAGTCCTGACGATGGTTGTTTCGTCCCGCATCGTGTGTCCGATGGCACTACGGTTTTGCCGGTCGTACGTACTCCGGCCTATACGAGGGCTTGGGCGTAAGAAGAGCATCGCCGCCGGGGCAACCCTGGGGACGATGTGGGACAGACGAAATAACCCCCATTGCGCCATTGTTTCTGTTCGTTGGGGGTTGTTTCGTCTGTCCCGCATCTCCCAGATGCTCGAAAGACGCCAGAGCGTGGTTCAACCAAAACTACTCGCGGGACAAAGATACGATGATGCTGGATTTCAGTAACCACTACAACTCGGCTTCGAATCAGTGCCTGATTTTTATTGAAGAGCATATTCCTACCGCAACGGGCGGGCATGGCTAAATAACATGTCTCTTTACAATGTGTATGAGAATGCTCAGTATGGAAACTATCTTGAGGAGCACGTCTACGGTTTAGATCAATACGTCCCCAAGGACGAGGTAATTACCTGTGAGATGTTCGACGCGAAGTGCACAAGCCTTGATCAGTTCAATAAGTTCGTGCAGCCTTACATGAACAACTAGCGCTGTCGTCTGCCCTCAGCTTCGCAGCGCGATGCCTATTCGGCAACCGAGCCGCCTGCACCCTTCGCAATCAAACAGACCGCGTGTATATCGACCGAACGTCGCCTTCCCCTGAGAAATCGTTTGCTGACCTTCCCCGCGTGGTTGAGATTCATTGCCACTCATTGCTTTTTCTCCCCAGGCTCAAGGTTCACTTGGAAAAACCAATAGCTGTCGCTTCTGTTCACGATTTGACAAGCCTGTGAGTCATTGACTCTGGGGGTTTTTGAAGACTGCAAGCTTAGCCCCTGAACATGTTGTGTCGGTTTGGAAAGCTGTAGAAAGCTCGTCAGTAAATTGCGCTTCTTCCTGTCGAGACTCGTCTTTACGCTGCTGTGAGTTGCAGGATTCTGGCGCCCCGCCCTCCATTTGGCACTTATGCCATCCTGCATTTGCCGCATAGTCACTTGACCACCACTCGTCTAGAACAACAGCATGAATAGCTTTGTGCTGCTGGCATCCAGTCAAGTCTGACAGCCCAACTGTCAGTAACGATGCGATGATGAATAGCTTCACCATTTATCCTCTATGGTGGAAGCCACGAACCAAAAACTTCTGTTGGTTGTGTCCACGAATACATCATTGAACGTGATACTTGACGAACCGAAGCCCGATCAAATCGGCATCCTCTGGCCAATCAGATCTAGGATACTGCTGCAGTTCGGCTGGGCGTCTACCTCGGCAGCATCAAGTTTCCGAGACGACTCGCAACGCGCGGATAGGGAAGGCGGTTATACCTGAAAACGTATTGGTTGTTCTCCAGTCCGACCAAGTAAATGTGCGTTGGGTCTGAGTCTGCCCGCTGCTTACCGTAGTCGAGGCCCGCGACCCATGATCCCGACCGTCAGCGCTGCGATCATTAGTAGCCGCTTCATTGGGGACGCTCGTCGGTCGCATCCCCCGCAGCCCCACATGCGACTTCGTCCACGACATCTTTGGCCTTCTCTTTGCACTTGTCAACCTGCGACTGCGTTTTGATGGGGCTATTTTCCGTGGCATCGGAGGTATCCAACGGACGACAGTTGCTGAAATCGTACTTGTGCAGTAACCATGAAACCTGATTCGGCCCCAGATATTCATTGTTTTCGCGTCATTGTGCAGGAGTGGACCTCCCCGTTGTTTTGCGTGAGCGAGCGTCCTTTAGTGCCAGGAACCAACCAAAAGATATGTTTGAAAGGATCACTGTTGTCGCCCCATGCCCAACATCCCAGAGGAAGTAGACAGACTGACCGCGTGCCACGTCGCAAGAGAAACCAAGCTGATCGATAAAAAAGCTGGAGTGTTCGTCACGGTAAAGCTGTCCGATGCTGCTCCGATGCTTAGCGACTCTAGAGCCTGTTGCGTCTTTACATCGGCAGGGCCATCTCTGCGTGACCTCTGAAGTCCAGCCAAGTAATCGTTGGGTCCCCTTCTCATTGAGTGACCCTAGGTGAATAGGTTTGCTGCAACCTGCGATTACGATACCGATTGAGAGTAGAGCCAAAGCCAGAAAGTGTTTTTTCACGAATTCCTCCGTTCCCCGAACCCTAGATGTACCCGTCAGACTTTATTGCATCCAGATAACTTTCGAGAAACCCACCGAACCGCACACTCTCTGTCCATGACGTTGCGAAGTGTACTCGCTTTGCGATTGCGTGCCGCTATAATTCGACCATGGACACCGCTAAGGCGAAAGATGGCCCTGTAGATGAAAACCGCACTGCACCCCACTACGCTAATTCCGCAACTCGCAGAGAAGATGCGAAATGCCAACCTAGATTGGCAACACTCGACCGAGTGGACGAGGGTCTTGAAAGAATCGTTACGACAACTTTTGGAGAGCGAGGGGACCAACACTACCCAGGCGCTTTATTCCTCCAACGCGTTGGACAGACATGAGTTTTTGCTCGATCTGGTGATCTGGGACCGTGAGATGGAGAAGGTGTCTCTCTTGCGGTGGAAAGCGAATGGGAGCAGAACATCGAAGGAGTCGCCACCGACTTTCGGAAGCTGCTCGTAGTGAAGGCGCCTCTTAAACTCATGATCTTCGCGTGTAATCCCAAGCCGCGAAAGTTTTCGCAAAAGGCAGTTTGGGATAAATTGTGTGAATGTCTGTTACTCTTCGCGACCATATCAAGGGTGAGACCACGTCTTGATGGACTATTCTCAGCCTCCAGCGCGCTTGGCGTGGTGGATTGAGATGGCCGAGGACGGAAGGTTGACAGCGATGCCAGACCGCCAGTCCATTCCCTTCGACTAAAGTGTTCCCCAGGCTTCCCCGCGCCGTGCCAGCTCCCTGATCTTCTCAGGGTCAGCGAACGTGAACGTCCTGGGCAGAGGTGTCTTCAGGTCTCCTTCCGTGAACTGCACCTGCCAGCCGCTACGAAAGAAGAACGTCATGTAGACCGAGTGGTTCGCTTTTGTGTAGCGGGACATGGGTGTAGTATAGGCGAAGATAAGGCGAAGATATGCACAGTCCCGTCAAAGGAAAAAAGCTCTCAAAAACGTCCAAAGGTGTCGGCAAGAAGCACCGAACGAAAGAGCACAAAGATCGCTCTCTGCCCCACCAAGGCTACCTCAGAGGGTTCGTCGGCCCTTCGCGTGCGGAACTCCAGAAGCCTCTGTGGTATTTGGACGTTCATCGAAAGCAATGGGCAGAGATTGAGGCCCAGGCTGAGATTGGATTGGAACAGGAGTCCTACGACTCCAGGGGGCTTGCGACAAACGTTGAAACGGCGGACCAGGTATTCGCAGAGTTGGAGCGAACCTTCCGTTTGTCCGTGATGAAATGGTGGCCCATCAGTTCTCAAACTGGACTGATCATCTGGATTTTATACTGCGGTACCTACGCCAGATGATGCAAGCAAGATGCACTCACCCCCTTCAGCGACAGGCAAAAGCGGGACAGGAATCAACAATTCTTCAGAGTGCTGAAAGTGTCAGGAAGAGCGCTGACCTACGACCCTGAACCTGTTAAACCGACTGATGCGTGGCTCAAGAACAAAGCAATAGCTGAAATGCATCAGGAAATTCAAAACAGCGCTGACTGGTTAAACCGATTCGACTGGGCAAGACAGGTATTCCACCTCGCCCGAGCAGCCTTTTGTCCTCACCCAAACTCCATGCGTAGTTGAGGGAAAGTTTTCGACGCTGGAAGAGGCAATGCAGCGCCCTGACACGCTGATAGTCTTTCCCCTTTGCTGGCAGGCGTGCTTGTTTGGAAGTCTGACCCCCTTCGATGTAAAGACGGACGAGTTTTCATCGCAGGACTTGCGGGATCCGCAAATTGGTGGTCGGGGACTGGTACTTATGGATAGAGAGGCTTCTACGGGTCGAAGGTGAGTTCACCTTGCCTTCGATCTGTGACGATCTTTTCGCGTGGTCCTCGCTTCTGTAGCGCTATCCGGCGCTGCGTTGCCTTCTCCAGATCCTGAATAAATTCCTCAGTGCCCAGAGGCCGGCCGGTATGCGTGCGTTGGCGAATGACGGCCAACCTCGCTTCCGTCTCCCCTGCGCTGAGGTAGTTCCTGCCAAGCTGTGCTAGTCCAGTGGCTGCGCCACGGCTCCGGCGTCAAATACTCGTCTTGCTCTTTGGCGCCGCAGTGACAGGCTGCGCTGGACCAGGGCCACAGCTCCGCCCCCAAGACCAAACCGGCTCTCACCGGATTAAGCTCGGTATAGCGCAACGCCTCCCAGAGATGCGACTGGTCCAGCGGGCAAGAGTAATATCGCCCTTGCCAGACGTGTCCGTTCGATTGGTGAGCCGCATTCCAGTAGGAAGCATACCGCCCGTGGTCTGCTTCAGTGCCTGTGCCAGACCATCGACTTTGTGAGGAATCGCGATCAAGTGGATATGGTTCGACATGAGGCAATATCCAATGAGGGCGACCCGTAGAGGACGATGTTCTCGCGCACAACTTGAGGTAATTGTTCGATCGGCGTCGCGCTCCAGGACGAAGCGCCGCCCGTTCCCACGCTGCGTCACATGGTGTGGTACGTCAACGGCAACCACACGAGTGAATCGTCCCATGCCAGGAAACGATATCAGGAATCTTTTCGGCGTACCGCAGGTTCTACAAATGTGAAAATGCGTTCATGTTGCGGGGGCGACGCGGAGCGCCAAAACTTCAGAAAAGTGATAGCCGGTTCACCACTTCGAGCAAAGTTCCAGTCCCGTCTGACCACAATCTCCGTTTGCCTCAGGAGTCCAGCGAGCTCTTCAAGGTCCAAGCTTGCCGAAACTCGACGATCACTTGCCGAGCGGCACCGCGGGCCTGCGCGCGATTGAGACCGCCTGTTTTGAAATGTTGAACCATATGCTCCAGTGAAAGAACTTTGTCCCATACTTCTTGGAACTCCAGGTTTGGCAACTCGATGATGACCTTGGGACGGTCGAGATTTTTGAGAGTCCGATCAGAGTCGTTTTCGGCTTCCGCGATGTATATGCCCTGACCCGATAGGGCGTGTTCGACTAGTATCCCGTGCTTAACAATCTGAAACTAGAGAATCATAAGCAGCTCTACAGGACAGAGGATGAAGCTGCAAAAGGCGGCGGACCGTTCCTGGGTGGCCTCTCAACCTGCCCCCATTGCGATTTAACGTCTCCCGGGCCGCTTGATTGATGGACGCGAATGAGCTCAGAGATGTCCGGCCTGTCGGTGGTATTGAGTAGAACTGGCGGTTAACGGGCGCCCGCCGTGCGTGCCGATCGTGCTTATCGCGCCGTCGGCGACGATTCTACTTAACCGGACGCATTTCCCGGGGATACCTCGGGAAGACGTGAAGTCCCTAGCTTTCATTAATCCACGACCTGACCATGATCCGGTCGGTGCGGGTGGTTGCTTCCATGCGTGTCTTCGAGAAGTAGTTTATGCTTAACGATAGTCCCCCCTCCGATCAACTCGTTCTTCGCGCCGAACAGAAACCAGCCAGATTCCGACTGG
>CAVVBS010000014.1:0-503671 GCA_963746595.1 uncultured Acidobacteriaceae bacterium | reverse complement strand
GCCGGGTATCAATTGGTTGAAAGTATTGAGTTCACTCATTTGTTAGCTTTCCTCTTGATATGTGCTGCACAAAAACAGTTGCGATAGTAAAGGCCTCCGCGGCTAGGTCGCTCCATCACACGCCGCTCGCCTTGATACTGTTGAGGACGGTGTTGTCCCAGTAAGCGTCGAGCCGTGTGATTTTGGAGTCCGTGTCGAAACGCAGAATGTAGCAGTGAGGGATATGTACGTCCTGGCCCTTCTTTGCAACCCCAGGCACTTCGGCAGGTATGGGCCCGCTCATTTCAGCTTGGATCACGACTGTGTTCCCGTCGGCAGGGATCAGCTCGATCACTTTGACTCGGAAGTTCGGAACGGCATTCGGAAACGCGCGCCAAATAACATCGATGCCACCACGGATCGGCACGACGCTTTCGCGGCCGTATGGGGCATATCGTCCCAGTGCGCCATCTGCGCAAAGACCGAGCATGCCATCGACGTCGTGGGCATCGTAGGCAGTGAAGAACTGTTGGGCGGTCGATACGTAGTCTTTCGCGTTCCCTTTCATCTCTATGCTCCTTTGGGGTCGCTTTTGTCGGGGATCTTGTGCCCTAGTATTCAAACCACTGGCTGAGCGCTTTGACCTTTTCCTCCGTATACGGCGGAAACAAGTGCTCGATGGCCACGTCGGGCGGCGAAATGAGAACCGATTTCGCATGCGTGAGAGCGTCAAACCCGGCCTTGCCGTAGTAGTGACCGATGCCGGAATATCCGACCCCGCCAAAGGGCATGGTTTCGATAAATAGGTGAATGTTTACCTGATTGATCGCGCCGCCGCCGAACGACAAGCTCGCGAGGAAGTGATCGATCGCCTTCTGATCTCGGCTGAAGAGGAAGCCGGAAAGAGGCTTCGGATGCTTCTTCACCTCGCGAATGGCCGCATCCATGTCCTTGTAGGTGAGGATTGGAAGAAGCGGCCCAAAGATCTCGTCCTCCATGATCGGATCGTCCCAAGTCACTGGATAGATGACCGTGGGATCGAGATAGCGTGCCTCCGGGTCGGAGGCCCCGCCTATGACGACTTTCTTCTGATCGATGAGGCCCGCCAAGCGTTCGGTGGCCTTTGGGCTGATGATGCGGGAGTAGTCGTCGGGCCTGCTCTTCGGGTCGGTCCCGTACAGCTCGACCATAGCCTTCTTGCACTCCGCAACGAACTCCTCTGCAATTGATTCGTGCACGTAGGCGTATCCGGGCGAGGTACACCATTGGCCGCCCCAGGCCGTCGCACCCCAGACGATCTTCTTGGCTGCATCCGGAATATTGGCGGTCGCGTCAACGAAAGCCGGATTCTGCCCGCCTAGTTCGAGAAGAACGGGAGTCAGATTCTTTGCGGCCGCCTCCATGACGATCTTGCCAACCTTGACGCTGCCGGTGAAGAAGATGAAGTCGAAGGGCAGCTTGAGAAGCTCCGTCACCTCGTCTTTGCTTCCGGTGACGGCAGTAACGGCCCGAGGATCGAAATATTTCGGAATGAGATCCAGCAAGACCTTACTGGTGGCGGGCAAACCCTCGGAGAGTTTGAGGATGCATGGATTGCCAGCCGCAATAACCTGGACAGCGGGGTCGAAGAGCAGCGTCAATGGCCCATTGAACGGACCGATCACCAAAGTGACGCCGTAAGGTTCTCGATAGACCTTGGCAGTATGTCCGCTCTCCCGAAGGGCCTTGGGAACGACGACATCTACGGGCTTCATCCACTCTTTCAACTCCTGCTTCGCGAAAGCGGCGGTTCCAACTGGCGCCATAATCTCGAAGACTTTTTCCTGGCTGGCGGTCTTGAAGTCGCTGCTCATCGCAGCCTCAAGAGCCTCGGCGTTCTCATTGCACAAGTTCTCAAGGCGTGTCAGCTGATCGATGCGCCACTCGTAAGACTTGGTCGCGTCCGAATCGAAATATGCTTTCTGCTTGTCGAAGATTTCCTGGAACTGATTCATCTGAGTCTCCTTCGCACATCGGTTTGTCGATGCCGCTTTTCAGCGGCGTCGTGATTTTTAGGCCATTGTGAGAACCATGCGGAATCGCGCATCACCAGACATCATGCGTCGATACGCTTCTTCGGCTTTTTCCAAAGGAAGCGTTTCGATCATGGGGCGAACGTCGGTGAGTACGCTGAAATCAAGAGTGTCCTGTGTCTCGATCGCTCTTCCCGTCAGGCTTCCAATGACCGAGCGGCCACCAAAGATGAGCGGAACTCCGTTGACCGGAATTGGATCACCCGAAACACCAACTACCACGAGCTTTCCGCGAACTGAGAGGCCGGGAAGCAGGCTGGCGATTGCTGCTCCGCTGGGGGCGGTCGCCAAGATGACGTCGGCACCTCCCAGCTTCTGCAGCGCTGCTCCCGCATCCTCAGCTTTGGCGTCGATGTAAACGTGCGCTCCCAGTTTGGGCGCAAGATGTTCTTTGTCTGGACCGAAGCCGATCGCAACGGTGCGGAAGCCCATCTTTTTGGCGTATTGCACGCCGAGATGCCCCAGACCGCCGATACCCTGGATAGCAACGGTATCGCCAGCACGTCCGGCGTTGCGGAGCGCATTGAATGTGGTGATGCCGGCGCAGACCAACGGGGCCGCATCTTCTGATTTGAGTTCTTCAGGTATGAGAGCCAGTGCGCGTGCCTCTGCGATCATCATTTCCGCATAGCCGCCATCACTCGTCACGCCAGTGATAATGGGGTTCTGGCAATATGCCGTGTCGCCGCGGCGACAGGTCTCGCAGGTTCCGTCTTCACCTCCAAAGAACCCGACTCCTACACGCTGGCCGACCTTCCAGGTCGTAACACGCCGGCCAACCTCCTCGATGCGGCCAATTGCTTCATGGCCCGGCACGCGCGGATACACGACGCCGGGCAGTTGTCCCTCAACGGTACCCGCGTCTGAGTGACATACACCGCAAGCCTCTACCCGGATACGTACTTGTTCCTCACCCGGCCCGACGACAGGCTTCTCGACGAGGCGAAAAGTCCCGGGTTTGGTTATCTCGACCGCCTTATATGTTTTTCCCATTTTCGTCTCCTATCGATCTGGAAGAACTCATGTGTCGTCGTTCACAAGAATTGCGGACAAGCGGCAGGTTGAAAATTCGCCGTTGCTCGCGATCCTGGCTCTATGTCGCGAGACAGAGCTGGGTCAGAGGACGCCTTTGTGACCAACTACGCCTCTCCCATTGTTTTGGAAGTTTCAATCCTTGTCTTGATTGAAAGTGCCGCAGTTTGGCGTTTCTGTTGGGCTTTAGTGGGTGGGAAACGCGAGTGACGACCTTTACTTCTCTTCAGGCGCGGGGAGGTTGAACGCCTTCGGCATCGGTGCGTTTGCTCTTCGCCACCGTCCTGGCGAAGTTCCAACAATCTCACGGAAGCTTCGATTGAAAGCTGGCTGGTCAGTGAATCCCACTTCCAACGCGACTGTTAGTAAAGAGTCGTTCGAGTGCAACAAGAGAGACTTTGCGGCTTCAACTCGCTTATAGAGCAAGTAGCGCCGGACGGGAACACCAAACGACCTTTTGAATGCGCGCATGAAACGACCCGCCGATAGCGCACACTCTTTTGCAAGATCGGCAAGCGCCAGATCACCATCCAGATGTTCGTTCAACACCTCGATCGCTCGATCCTGTTGCCAGATCGCCAACCCCCCGGTAACAACCTCCGGCGGCTGGCTCCGGCCCTGGTATGTGCGGCTCAGATGAGCGCAGAACATCATGATCATTTCGTCGATAACTAAGCGTGGAAGCTGAAGCGGACGATCAGAGAACGGCAACATCATCCGGGCCCAATGAAGAATCACGTCATCCTTGGTTCCCGGGGTGCAATGCAAGTTGCGAATGCGCTTTTGCTCGTTCTCGTCACTGAATCGATTGATAACTGACCGGGGTATATAGACGTGAACCGAGTCGAAACCTGAAGTTCGCAGTGCGACCGGCTCCGACTCCATATCGAATATCTGAATCCCGCCGGCATCCCATTCGGTGACACGATGAAAGCGTCCGTCAAGCCACGTTCCCCAGCCCTTAATGCTGTCGGGACGGCGCAGGTGCACGGATATCGAAAAAGCCTTTTCTGGTGGAATGTGTGGAGTGGGTCCAGGAAAGCCGTTCGGCATTCGCATACGTGTCAACGCAACCTGAGAGTTTCCCTTGGGACCAAGCACAAGTGAGGAAGACTCCAGCAGAGAAAAATGCTCCGCCAATCTTTTTCCAAACATGCCTTGAAGCATATGTTCTGCCTCGCACCGCACTAGAACTTACCGTTGCTATTTTTCCATTGATCGCGAGGTGGAATCGCTTCGAGCGTGTCCCAGTGCTCAGCGATCTTGCCGTTTTCAATGCGGAATAGATCATAGATGGCAGTGGGTACGCCACCAAACGTAGCCTCGGCAACGACAAGCACGAAATTACCTTCGCCAAGTACCATATGCACGCGCTTGTAGACGACGGCCTGCCCCTTGGCGGCAAGAGCCTGTAAACCCGCAATCAGACCAGGGATAGTATCGGCGACCCATGGATTGTGCTGAATGTATTCGGTACCGTTGAAGTAGCTGGGAAAGGTCTCGCGACGGCCTGCGAGAAGGTCGTCCATGTAGCGCTGCATGAGCGCCTTGTTGGCACCTGTCTGGTCGAGATCAGACACCTCGGTGGGGCCGTCGATCATAGTGTGTCCGCTGGGGCTGGGTTCGGTCGCGGTCTCCTGCAAGTTGTCCCAGTGCTCGACGATCAGGCCATCTTCGAAGCGAAAGATGTCGAAGCCAATTCTTGGCCCGAAGAAGTTGTACTCGGTGTGAGCGAAGACATAGTCGCCATCTTCAAAGACACGGATGGTGTTGACCGACGCATCGGGCGGCATGTTCTGAATGAGGGCGGCCACACCTTCAGGGCCAGGTCCCACCTGTAGGTTGTGCTGGATGTACTTGTTCGGGTTGACATACGCGAACGGGACTGGATCTTTAGTCTCAAGCGACTTCAAGAGATCGACGACCTGCTGTTTACGGCTAGGGGGCATGGGTCCTCCAAGGACAAGCTCGTTCTCTGCAATAGTGGACCATTTGGTCCTTTATTTGCAAGTCCCTCAGGTGAACTGACCGATAATGTTGCAATGGGACGACGAAAACTGTTCACCCGAGAGGATGTCCTCGATAAAGCAATCCCAGTCTTCTGGAAGCATGGCCTCGCTGAGACGAGTGTTCAGGACCTTGAACAGGCCACAGGTGTGCGCAAATCTGGCTTGTATACGGAATTCAAGGACAAAGAAGACCTGTTCGTGGAGAGCCTGCGCAGGTATTTCGACGTCCTGATGGCACGCGGACACCTGACGAAACAGCCTCTGGGTTGGACCAATGTTGAGAGTTTTCTCAAGGTCTGCTATGGGAGTTGGGGGCAGAAAGGCTGCTTCTCGGTGAACTCTATGCGCGAGTTCGCAGACCTTCCCCCAAAAGCCCGCCAGATCATGGTCGCGAGCGTAATGAAAGCCCATCAGCTGCTCATCGACAATCTAGCTGCAGCGCGTGGAGCTCGTGACGATAATGATTCTCTCGCTGGCTTGATCATCACGTTCTTTAGCGGAATTTGCCTGGAGCAGAACTTCGGTCCCGACCGGGCGCGAATTACGAACAAGATCGACGCCTTCATGCGGCTGATTCGCGGGATGTGATTGATCGTACCGAGTGGTGTCCCGCTCGTGCTTATTTCGGAAACGAGTCGCCGAACAGATCGCCAATCCGCGCCTTGCAACTACGGGCTGATGTCCGCCGCTACGTCACTCCGTCTCAAAATCGGTGGAGACACTGAGTTCCTTCCATATTCGTGCTTCCTCTAATCGCGCGAGATCGTTCTTCTCCACCGCGGCGTACGCATCGCTGCCGAGCAACAGTCGCAACGGAGGGTTTCGCTCCTGCGTCAGCTGGATGATCGCCTGAGCCGCCTTTTTCGGATCACCAGGCTGCTTCCCGTTGTAATTGCGCTGAAATCTTGCGGTAGCTCCAACAGTCGAGTCGTATGCGGGATGACCTTCGCTCAGTTCGGTGGAACTCCCCGCGAAGTCCGTGCGGAACCCACCGGGTTCAACAATTGTGACCTTGATGCCGAGTGGTGCTACTTCGCGTGACAGCACTTCAGAGAAGCCTTCGACACCCCATTTCGCCGCCGAATAAGGCCCACGTCCCGGAGGGCCGATCCTTCCGCCCACCGACGAAAACTGAATGAAGTGGCCTGTTTTCTTTTCGCGAAAATACGTAAGAGCTGCCTTGGTCACAATAATCGTTCCGAAGAGATTCGTTTCGATCTGTGCCCGGAATTCCGATAGAGGCGTGTCTTCGATGGACGAAAGATTGCCATATCCCGCATTGTTGATGACCACATCCAGCGAGCCAAATAGATCGATCGCCGACATTACCGCGTTTGCTGCTGCTGCTTCGTCGGTAACATCCAACGCGAAGAGCTTGACCTGATCACCATATCGTTCCGACAGATCAGCCAGCGACTCAATGCCCCGAGCTGTCGCCAACACCTTATTGCCCGCAGCAAGGCCCGCTTCAACAATTGCGCGACCCAGACCACGAGAGCTGCCGGTGACTAACCATACCTGCGCCATTCATCCTCCTGTATCGAAGCCGAACCGACCGCGGATATTCTGGAGAAGCTTCTCAAACTCAGGATTGGATGCGCGATGGGTATACGAACGGACTTGTTAGTTACGGAGGAAATCGCCGAATCTTCAGATCTCAGGGCGACTCCCTTCGAGTTCGAGAGAGCCAAGAGGGTTGAGGCGGCGCTCTCAATTCTCGAAGGCAAATGGAAGATCGTTATTCTGAACCGGCTCTTCGCGCGCCCTATCTGGCGATTCTCTGAGCTTGAACGCGCCGTCCCCGGCATTTCACAACGTATGCTGTCGCAACAGCTGCGTCTCCTTGAGAAGTGCGAGTTGGTGAAGCGAACCGTTCATCCTCAATTTCCACCAAAGGTGGAATATGAACTCACCGAGTTTGGGAAAACGCTCTGTCCGGCGATGAAGACGCTCGTCGATTGGGCGATGACCTTCCCCAAGACCCGAGAAACGTCCCGGTATCAACCGAGAAAGGCTCGAAAAGCCTTTTAGTGTTTTGAGTGCAGGAGGATGCCCCCTTCCTGCACCTTTCCCCACGCTGCTTTGGAAGAACTCGGACGCGCTTCTTCTGGGCGGTTTATATTGAGGCTGTTGCCCGAACGGAGGTGAGTGTGGCTCGCAAGCAAAATCTTCCGAAGAAGCCGTTGTTGACACGTCCCGATCACCACCGGAAGTTCTACGGCGCCAATCTAGCCGAGGTCTTCCGAACACCGGCATATGATTGCTCCCTTAAGAATGTGTCTGGCGTGCCCGACTTCGCGCTCACCAGGCTCAAGGGTGGATCGATGGAGATGCAGCGGGCGCCGGCCTATCCTGAGGACCGCGCCATGCTCATCTGCGTGGCTTTAGCTCCAACTCCGGTTGACCGGTGGCGCGCACGAATCGCCGGACAAGAAGTCAGCGTCTCTCATTCGATCGCATTCGCAACAACGGTAATCGATCTTATGAAGCCGATGGAGATGTGGGCGGCAGGTCCGTTCGACTATCTGCACTATTATGTGTCGCGCGATCTGCTGGACAGAGTTGCAGCAGACAACAGGATTGCATCCAGTTGATTCGTTTCGGATGGTCTTCTTTGAAAGGGACCTCGTCGTTGCTCAATTGACCAAGACCATCCTCAGTCAGGTGCGCAACCGTGAACCGCTCAACATGCTTGCATTAGAAGATGTCTCACTTCTTGTGAGCACACATCTTCTGCAACACTATGGAAACGGTAAGGGAATTCTCCGGGCACAGCCGAGCCTGGAGAGCTGGCAAAAGATTCGCACCGAGGAGATGTTGCGTGCGCATCTTGAAGGCGAGATCAGAATTGCGGACCTTGCAACCGCCTGTCAGCTCTCCCCGAGTCACTTCTCTCGTTGCTTTCGCCAGAGCTTTGGCACTTCAGTTCATCAATGGCTCATCAAGCTTCGAATCGACACGGCGAAGAATCTGCTTCGCGAACCCGAACTGAGTCTGGCAGAGGTGGGATTTCGGTCGGGATTCTGCGATCAGGCTGCCTTCACACGCGCGTTTACCACGCTCGAAGGGACAACGCCGTTTCGCTGGCGCAAACTGAACGGTCGATGGCGCGGTTGCTACTGACCACCTTGTCTCTGGTGAGCTGCGCCCTCGCTAATCGCTTCTATAGAAGCAACGATCCGCTTCACCGAGAACTGTGCTTTTCTGTCCGCGTCCGGGTCCCGAAGAGAATGGCTGGAGACATGGTGGCTCAGATAGATCCCGAGCAAGTCCCACGCCAGCTGGGCGACGTCGGTATCCTGCAATAAGTGTCGCTTGTCGATCGCATCACGGATCAACATAATGAGGGTCTGCCGCCAGACAGATTCCGCCGCAGCGGCAGCCTCTCGAACAGGTCCCGGCAAGAAACTCAACTCAACAATGGCTTGAGCGATCGGACAACTGCCCGGCAGTCCTGCCCTCCTCGTCCATCCAATCCATACATTTAGGTAGCGAATCAGCGACGGCAACCCGCCTCCAACGCCAGTGTCGACTCCGAGGCAGGTACGGCTCCAAAGGTCCAATGCAACATCAAGAATGGACCGCTTTAGGTCGCCCAAATGTGGAAAATGCGCGACAACGCCACCCTTTGACAGGCTCGCGCGTCCGGCAACCGAACCAAAGGTGATCCTGCAGAGCCCCTCTGCGCTTGCCAAATCAAGCCCCACCCGAAGGATGCGGGTTCTAGTTACTTGACCAGACACTGATCGTCCTCTACTTGTCCTCTACAAAAGCTCTTCTCATTCCCGACGAGGTAAGCTACGCCGCCAGGCGACTCCGAGAGGTATGGTACGCGGTACACCATCTTGGAGGATTGCCGATATCCGTCCTATTTGTCGATTCGGACTCAGTTTTCGAGTCCAAACGAAGCGCATTAATCAGTGAAAGGACCATAAATCCTGCTCAGCACCAGCATTTCTGGGAGCCATCTCATTCAACCACGGTCATTTTGTACAAGAATGACCGTTCTTTTTGGCGCTACGCTACACTCCGGCGCAATCCGACGTCCGCATTGTTCCCTTTGAGTCGGTCTGAGACTCTCAGCCAAAATCGCTTGCCGCAACAGAGCTATCCATGACGACATCATCGAACCCGGCAAACGCTTACGGTGCGCAGATGGCGAAGTATTTCACCATGAACCAACCGCCCCATGTTGCCATCGATTCTGCGGTTTCCGTCGTCCGGCCGCAACTGGCGATTACCCGGCTGATTGCACGGAGCGGCATCCCGGAACGAACTGCGTCCATCCCATCTGAAAAGGCCTACGTTGTCTCGCTTCATCTTAATCATGCGAATTCCGGAGAATGGGAACTTTGGACCGATGACAAGTACACAAAGACGGGGGCATGGCCAGTGGGCGGAGTCGCAATGTGCGACCTGGAGTCAAATTCGAGTATTCGAAATCCGGGCCCGATCGATTGGATCCACTACCATGTTCCGCGTGCAACCTTGGATTCCCTCTCGGACGATGCCGGAGTGCCTAGAGCTAAACGTCTCTACTGCGTTTATGGAACCCCCGACCCGACGCTCCATCACCTAACGCAAACGATTTTGCCGTGCCTAAATAGGCCGGAGATGTTCTCTCAGTTGTTCATGGATTCTTTCACCTTGATGATTTGTTCGCACCTTGTCGGACGGTACGCTCAAACTCACGAAGCCTTCCCGCAATTCAAGGGCGGTCTGGCACCGTGGCAAAGACGCCGCGTTGTGGATTTGTTCCATGAGCACTTGGACGGCGAGTTAAGACTGGAAACACTTGCCGATGAATGTGGGATTTCAGTCAGCCATTTTGCGCGATCATTCAGGAGATCGTTTGGGACCTCCGCACATCGCTACCTGATTCTGAAGCGCGTTGAGATCGCCAAGGCCCTTTTGTCGGAAACGAATAACTCGTTGGTGGAAGTTGCCGCGCAGACTGGATTTTCCGATCAAGCCGCGTTTACCAGGGCGTTTGCAAATGTGGTCGGTGCGACTCCGGCAAAGTGGAGGCGTGAACACTCACGTCGCGGGATTTTTGTCGAAATACCCAAACTCCAATTCCCTCAACCACACGAATAGATCCCATCCTCAAGTTCAGCGGCCCGGGGCAGTGTTGCTCGGAATCGTCTCTGGACGCAATATCGTCGCGGTTTGAGATTCGGTTAGAGTTCTCGCGTTGAACTCGAGCCGGGAGTGGTCTTTTCGCCCGCCTTCACTCCGCATTTGAGCAGGAATCGACAAAAATGGTTCATGTCTTCAATAGTGCCGTGCTCGTTCCTGACTATGGTTGGTCGCAAGTGCGAGGCTCGATACACGACATCGACTGAAGCTCAAACTAGCAAAGGAGAAATGATCATGAAACAGCATATTAAGAACGTGGTTCTGGTGCATGGAGCTTTCGCCGATGGCTCCGGCTGGAAGAGGGTCGCTGACATCCTCAAGAATGATGGCTACAAGGTGTCGGTGGCGCAGCCTCCCGAGACTTCGTACGCCGACGACCAAAAGTACACGAAGGCCGCAATCGACGCCATGGGCGGCCCAGTGGTTCTGGTCGGCCACAGCTACGGCGGGTCCATCATCACCGAGGCCGGCAATCATCCAAACGTTGCGGCGCTTGTCTATATTGCCGCCTTTGCTCTCGATGAAGGTGAGAGCTGTGCGTCGATCGAACAGGCCCTGCCGCAAGCCTCCAAGGCGTTCAAACCGGACAGCAACGGGCTCTGGTGGATAGACGAGGCGCATTTCGTGGCCGACTTCGCAGCGGACATTCCACGGGATGAGGCGGAGTTCATGGCTATAGCGCAGGTGCCGATCTCTACCGACTCGTTCACCCATCAGGTTAAGAATCCCGCCTGGAAGCACAAGCCCACCTGGTACATGGTGGCCACCGAAGACCGGTCGATCAATCCGGACCAGGAGCGCATGATGGCGAAGCGCGCCAAGGCCAAGACGGTCGAAGTGAAGTCGAGCCATGTGGCCTACATGTCTCACCCGAAGGAAGCAGCCAAGCTCATCGAAGAGGCTGCCACCTCCGTCAGTGAGTAGCCATATGCTTTCGGACAAAATGATCTCCGCCGATCCGGTCCCGGTCGGCGGAGATTCTGTATGGATATAGCCGCCTCAGGAGGGCGAAATGATGGATCACATCACTGTAAAAGGACAGGGCGGCACGTTCGCCGCCTATATCGCAAGACCGAAGACCTCGCCGGCTTCGGCTGTTGTCGTTCTGCAGGAACTGTTCGGTGTGAACGCCGACATTCGCAAGCACTGCGATGAATTGGCGGAACAAGGCTACCTCGCGGTCGCTCCAGACCTGTACTGGCGGCAGGAGCCGGGCGTCGATCTGAACGTCACCTCCCAAGCCGACTGGGACCACGGCCTTCGCCTCTATCAGGCTTATGACAGAGATGCCGGCGTCAAGGACATCAAGGACACCATCGACGCAGTACGCAATCTCCCGGAATGCAACGGCAAGGTTGCCTTGCTCGGCTATTGCCTCGGCGCGCTGATGGTCTTCATGACAGCCGTGCGCAACGACGGCATCGACGCCGCGGTCTGGTATCACGGCGCCGATACCGAGAAATATCTGGGAGAGGTCGATGGGCTTCATGCGCCCATTCTCATGCATCTGGCCGAGGAGGATGAGTTCATTTCCAAGGCTGCACAAGCGGAGATTAGAGCGGCACTTGCTAAGAAACCAAATGCGACGGTGTACAGCTACCCGGGGCAGAGTCATGCTTTCTCCCGCCATAACGGAAAACACTACAACGCCGCCGCGGCTCACCTTGCCAACGGTCGGACGAGCGAATTCCTGAATCGCCAATTGCGATGACTGCCGGACGCTCTTAGGGAAACTACCCGGTCGATCGGCGGTAGCTCCGTTATTTTCAGCCAAAACGCCGTCGCTCAGCATTGCAAACGAAGGCTAAGGAGCCAGAATGATCAGAAAAGTTGAGATGGAACGGTTTTCAGTGACCTCCTCGAAGCCAGAATTCCTACATCAACATTTGCAGTGACCTCGTTCGACCAGCGCAGCAAAATCCCGAGTGCAAAGAACCAATCTAATGACAACTGTCAGCGATGAGTTCCTGGTAATGGTGGCACAAAACGGTGGGCACTGGGCCTACTTAGAGTTGTGCGAGCGCCATCAACGCCTGGTGTTTCAGGTTGTGCACCGGATAACAAAGAACAGCCACGATACCGAAGATGTAATTCAGGATGCGTTGATGAAAGCCTTTGTTCATATCCGAACCTTTGATGGCAGGTCGGCCTTCTCAACATGGCTCACACGGATCGCGATCAATTCTGCGTTGATGCTGCTCAGGAAGAGACGATGCCACCAGGAAGATTCTCTCGATGATCACCGCGATACTCACCAGAGGGGCCTTCTGGAGGTCGTAGAGCCTACGCAGAACCCCGAAGAACACTACATTCGCGTCGAGAGGCAACTGCGAGTTCAGAGATGCGCGACAAGAGATGCGCGACAGACGAGAGATGCGCGACAGACGAAATAACCTCCGAGATGCGCGACAGACGAAATAACCTCCGGCAGAGATGCGAAACAGATGAATAACCTTAATCAGTCAGACGGCTGTCAAACAAACCGGCGGAGGAAGTGACCTTCCAGGGCCGGTGATGTGCGGAAAGTCGTCTCTTCGATTAACCGCCGATACGCCTGCGGCGGGTCGATTAAGCCTGCTTCACCGGCATCGAGAAGGACGCCCAAGGTTCCCGTGGTGGAGAGACCACGCCGCGCTGCTTCCGACTGACCTTTACGTTCGTCGATCAGGAGCAACGACGCACGTTGTTCTTCTGCCAATTGAATCGCCTCGCGCTCGCCACGTCCCAGATGGTTCAATTCAGGATTTGGAGTAGAGTCGAGAGGACGAATCTCAAGCCAGGAGGGAAGACTTTCCAACCAAGCCTTCACCGCGAACGGAGCTTTGTCGCTTCTTAACTCTTCGATGACTCCCAAGGGAACGACCACGACGCGGTAAAGCCGAGGGAGAACGTGCTCGCACTGAATCTGAATCAGGTAGTTAAGAGGCGACGTGTCCGCGACAACGATCATGCCGTGGGCAGAAGGCCCTGGGCTCGAAGCCGATGCAGGGTATCCCGGTCACGTTCGAGATCTTCCACGTCGTAGGCGTGATCGTAAATGTGCCGTTCCTTGAGAAAGCCGTCGAACTCAAACCGATCAAAGCCCAGTATTTGGCTCGCTTGATAGTGCGAGAGCGTACTTGCCCGATACCCTTCGATGACAAGCGCCTCAAGGGCCTCGCGTCCCGGATTCGGGTGCGCCGCAAGATCATCAGGAAGATGTACCGTAATTTCCATACTTAGAGTTTAGCAAAACGGGTGTAGGATCCCGCGGATCGAGCCATTGGCGAGTTGCACAAGAGATGCAGGCCGGAATGCGGGGGAATACTCGCGGACAGCCTGTTAACCAGGGCGTTCGGGGGACAGGGGTTCCTAGTCCTCGCCTATAAAGTCGAAAGTCAGGAAGAGAGCCTGCATAGCCTGGTCTCGGTAACATTGCACGTCGACCGCCCGCAGTTAGAGCATTTTTCGCAATGGCGTAGACCGGAGAGCAGAACTTGACGCGGCCATTCCGTCGAAGACTGGCTCGCACATAACCGCTCTCATCAGGCCACAGTATTACGAAAAATGCTTTAAGGTAGCACGAATGAAGTTTATCCCGACCAGCTGCCCTTCGCAGCATGAATCCCGTAAAATGCATGACCGGGCGCCGCGCAGCCAATCCCACTCCCTGACTACCAACACCCGCAGGGAGTAACTTCCAGTTAACTACCCCTTCTTCCTCATGTTTATTTTCAAAGCTCCTTGTGCGCCACAAACAACCCGTGGGATCGTTAATCCAGCAACCAACCGAGGGGTTCGTAACCACCACAGAACCTCTATAGCATTTTTGCTGATGGTGTAGACCGGGAAACTGAACTCAACGCGGCCATTCCGCCGAAGAATTGGCCGCACATAACTGATCCCTTTGGACCACAGTATTAGCAAAAATGCGTTAACAATAAGCAACCAACGGAGTGACCTTTCATGGCAACCAATCCAAGCCAAACCTCGAAAGACCTCACCATCCCGCCCCCCTACGTGCCCACTCGCGCCGAAGTAGAACACCGCCTGGCCCAACTGCAAAGCCGTCCCCCAAAGCCAGACCCGCCACCCATTCCCGAACAGCCAGAGCCTGCGCAGGAGGCCTCACCTCAACCACCCACCCATCAGGAACTCGAAGAAGCCGCCCTCCACGGACCTGCCGGACGCATCCTCAATTGCCTCGCGCCCCACACCGAAGCGCATCCCGCCGCACTCCTCCTCCAATTCCTCGCGGCCTTCGGCAATCTCATCGGCCCCGGCCCCCACTGCATGGTCGAATCCACCCGCCACGCCCTCAACCTCTTCGTCATCCTCGTCGGCGATTCCAGCAAAGCCCGCAAAGGCACCAGCTGGAACCTCATCGCCAATCTCTTCACCGGCGTCGACCCCTCCTGGCTCTCCACGCGCGTCAATAGCGCGCGTCTCACCGCCAACGGCCTCGTACGCGCCCTCCGCGATCAGCAGCCGCCCACCGACCGCCGCCTCCTCGCCCTCTCCGAGGAGTTCGCCACCGTCGTCCACGCCCTCAAGCGCGGCAACGGTCACCTCTCTCCTCTGCTCCGTTGCGCCTGGGATAATGGCAACCTCCCCACCCTCGACATGCACCACCAAATGCGCGCCACCGGCACCCACCTCAGCCTGATCGCGCATATCACCCAGCGGGAGCTCACCCAAACATTCCAGCGTGACCAGGCCCATAACGGCTTCGCCAACCGCTGCCTTTGGACATGGGTCGAGCGCAGCAACTGTCTCCCCGGCGACGCCGGCGCGCCCGCGCATGAACTAGCCGCCATCGCCGAGACACTGCGGAACGCCGTTGCCTGGGCCACCGCGCGGCCCGAAATCCTCTTTCGCCGCGACCAACAGGCTCAGGAGCTTTGGGCAGATTGTTATGAGTCGCTCAGCTATCGTGATCCCGGCCTGCGGGGCGCAGCCACAAGCCGCGGCGAGGCCCAGGTCCTGCGCCTCAGCGCCCTTTATGCCGCGCTCGACTGTAGTGAAATCGTCTGCGTCCCCCACCTCGAAGCGGCCTACGCAGTATGGACCTACTGCTACCGAAGCGCCGTCCGCCTCTTCGGCCTGGCTACCGGAGACCCCATCGCCGACCGCATTCGCGAAGCCATCCAAGCCGCCCCCAACGGCCTCTCCAGGAATCAGATCAATCGTCTCTTCTACGGCCACGTCAGTAGCGAACGCATCGATGCCGCGCTCGAACAACTTGCCGCCTTCGGCGCACTCGCCGCCTACACAGAGCAAACCAACGGCCGGCACTCTACCCTCTGGCTGGCCACCCAATACTAGAGCAAACCGTGGACACACCAACGGAAACGAATAACCAGCGAGTAGGTCTTATCTCGCTTATCTCGCTTTTCGCTCAATCTTTTTCCAGCAGGAAAGCGACGAAAGGGGGCTTATCCCTCTTTTCTCTCACAAAGTGCATTCTTTTTTCGCAATTACGGCTCTTGCTGCGCAGGATAGTTGGAGGTTTTGACACCGGGTTCTCGGACTCGGAGGAGCCACGGTCTGATACCACCCTGCGAGTGCTGTGATCCTAACCTCCTCCCGTGATCCGGGAGAGGGACATAGTAAGAGGAGGGAAATAGCTCCCTTACATGGCCAGGTGCCGCACATGTTCCGCGCGCACATCGGCGGCGCTGAAAAGCCGATAGAACGGCGCGCCTTGCGCCGCGGCCTCGACCGCCGGCCTCCCCTTGGCCTCTTCCCGCTCCACCAGGCATATAACCCCGATCACCCGCATCCCGGCCTCGCGCGCAGCCTCGATCGCCGTGATGGTGGAAGCGCCTGTGGTGCACACGTCATCGACGATAATCACGGGCGCGTCCTGCTGTTGAAAGCCTTCGATACGGCGCCCGGTGCCGTGCGTCTTTTCCGCCTTCCGCACCAGAAAACCATCCAGCACCGGCGAGCCGGGAGCTTCCAGGGCATGCCAGGCGCTAGCCGCCGCTACATTGCAGACAATGGGGTCAGCGCCGAGGGTGAGACCGCCCACCGCGCGCGCCCGCAACTCGTGCTGGCGAATGAGATCGAACACCGCCAAGCCGGTAAGGCGCCCACCTTCACCCGTGAGGGTGGTGGTGCGGCAATCGATGTAGTAATCGCTGGTGGCTCCGGAAGAGAGCTTGAACTCTCCCAGGCGGAAAGAGATGCGGGCCAGCATCTTGAGCAGCGCGTCGCGATGGGCAAGAGTCATTAGCTGATTTTATCCAGGTGGCGAAAACCGCCGGTGCCGAAAAACAGGATGGTAAAGATGGTGCCGTTATAAGTGGCGTGGATGAAAGTGCTGGCGGCGAGGGAATGGGTCCACAGCCGGACCCCGCAGAGCACCAGGCTGACGCCGAAGAGCACCGCCAACGGCGCCCAGGCGTGGGCTAGCTGATCGGCATGGACCAGTGCGAAGGCGATGCTGGTGATGGTGCAGGAAACCACCAAAGCCGCGATGCTCCAGCGGGGATCGTATTGCGCTCCCCTGTCAGAGGCTACGAGACTTACTTCCGCCGTGGGCCGAAGGCCGCGCAACCAGTCCCAGGCGGAGGCCAACGAGGGCAGCAGAAAGCCGCGAAAAGCCAGCTCTTCACAAACCGGGGCCAGCAAGGTGCCAAACAGGGCCACCATCCAAACGTCGGCAGGCGTTCGAAAGAAGTCGTCGATGGGGAGTGTCTTGGGAATAGGAAGGAAATTCGACAGGAACTGGACCGCGAGGCTCAAGACAACGCCGCCGGCCAGCAGGGGAACCCAGCGGCGGCGCACGACGGAAAAATTCCAGCGCAAGCCTTGAGGGAACGGCTGCTGCCACATGTAAGTAAAAATGGCCCACACAATGGCCCCGGCGATAAGGTAGCCGGCGGCCATGCTGGGAATCAGCAGGCGCGGCTCGCGCAGCAGCTGCTCCGGCGTCTCCGGCCCCATGAGATGCAGGCCCATGACCAGGGCGAAGGCGGAAACGCTGGTGAGCAGAAGCACGATGATGGCCACCAGGAAGAACAGCACGGTGTGACCGAGGTTAGGGATTCGGCGTGGACGTGCGTAAGGCTCGATATTCGAGCGGGTCGGGCGCAGGGGGAGCCGGGGGCTCCGGCGGCGGGTCGCCGGGGACGTAGGATGAGGACAAAATCTCCGGATCAGTCGACATGGCTCAGGGCGGGTTTCCTGCTGCGGACGGAGCTCTTTGCCCGGCCTGCACCTTTGCGCGGAGCGTGAACGTGGTTGCCGTTGCCTTCCGCGGAGATCGCCACGAGGGGCTTCAACTCAGCCACTGGAAAATAACGGCGGAGAAATTCCCCGGTATGCGAGCCGAGTGTAGCAGCTATCTCGGCAGGAGTGCCCTTGGCCACCAGGAGGCCGCCGTCTTCTCCTCCCTCCGGGCCCAGGTCGAGGATCCAGTCCGCGCTGCGGATCACATCCAGGTTGTGTTCGATGATGATCACGGTGTTGCCCAGGTCGGTCAGCCGGTGCAGCACTTCCAGCAGCCTGCGCACGTCGTCGAAGTGCAAACCGGTGGTGGGTTCATCGAGCAGGTAGAGGGTCTTGCCGGTTTGCCGCTTGGAGAGTTCCCGGGCCAGCTTCATGCGCTGCGCCTCGCCTCCGGAGAGCGTGGTCGCGGCCTGGCCCAGATGGATGTAACCGAGTCCCACGTCCACCAGGGTTTCCAGCTTCTGCCGCACCAGGGGGATATCGACCAGCACCGGGAGCGCGTCCTCGATGGCGAGCTCCAGCAGGTCAGCGATGGAGTAGCCATTGAACTTGACCGCCAGGGTTTCCTGATTGTAACGGCGGCCGTTGCATACCTCGCACAGCACGTAGACATCGGGCAGGAAGTTCATCTCGATGCGGCGCTGGCCTTCACCCTGGCAGGCCTCGCAGCGGCCGCCGGAGACGTTGAACGAAAAGCGGCCCGGCTTGTAGCCGCGTTCCCGCGACTCCGGCAGCCGGGCGAAGAGGTCGCGGATGGCGGTAAAGACTCCGGTGTAGGTGGCCGGGTTGGAGC
The DNA here is from genome assembly GCA_963746595.1 of uncultured Acidobacteriaceae bacterium. GTDB lineage: Bacteria > Acidobacteriota > Terriglobia > Terriglobales > Acidobacteriaceae > PALSA-350. Next base: position 485,432 of record CAVVBS010000014.1, on the reverse strand, counting down.
GCGGCGTCCGGCCGATGGGGGACTGGTCGATACGCACTGCCTTATCGATGTTCTTAAAGCCCTGGATGGCTCTTGTAGGGTTCTGGCACTTCGCGCGAGCCGTAGAGTTCCTGGGCCAGGGCGCGATAGAGGGTGTCGTTCACCAGGGTGCTCTTACCTGAGCCCGAGACGCCGGTTACTACCGTCATTACATTTAGCGGAAAGCTCGCGGTCAGGTTCTTGAGATTGTGGCCGCTGGCGCCTTCGACGGTGATCCAGTTGCCTTTCAGCGGGCGCGGTGCGTCGCGGCTGATGGTCTGCAGTTCGCCGGAGAGATAGCGGCCGGTCAGCGAAATGTCGGTTTCCATGATCTGCTGCGGGGTTCCGGCAGCGACCACGTGGCCGCCGAGTTTGCCCGCGCCGGGGCCCAGGTCGACGACGTAATCGGCATGGCGAATGGTGTCTTCATCGTGCTCCACCACCAACACCGTATTACCGAGGTCACGCAGCGATTTGAGGGCCTCGATGAGCCGCTGGTTGTCGCGCTGGTGCAGGCCGATGGAAGGTTCATCGAGCACGTAGAGCACTCCACGCAGACGAGAACCGATTTGCGTGGCCAGGCGAATGCGCTGTCCTTCGCCACCGGAGAGGCTGGCGGCATTGCGATCCAGCGAGAGATAGCTCAGGCCGACGGAGTTGAGAAACTCCAGCCGCTCCACCACTTCGCGGCGAAGCCGCTCGGCAATCAAAGCCTCGCGGCGAGTAAATTCGAAGCCGCGCGCCGCCTCCAGGGCCCTGCGCAAGGGCAGCGCCGTGAAATCGGCAATGGACAAGGAGCCCACCTTAACCGCCAGCGATTCAGGCCGCAAACGCTTGCCCTGGCAGGCGGGGCAGATGGTTGCCGACATGTAGTTCAGCAGCCAATCGCGATAGCTTTCTGACTTGGATTCTTCGAGCGAGTCGCGCAAGTAGGCGAGGATGCCGTGGAAGCCGGTGCGCGGCGCCTCGTCGCGTCCTGGGCCGTGCAGCAGCAGCTTCTGGTGCCGCTCGCTCAGCTCCTCGAAAGGCTTGCTCAGATCGATCTTGTAGCGTTGCGCAGCCAACTGCAGCAGGCGATTCAGATACTGCGATCCGCCGCCCGGGCCGAGCGCGCCATCGGTCAGCGGCTTTGACCAATCGGTAATCACTTTGGCCGCATCGAAGTCATAAATGCTGCCTAACCCATGGCACTCGGCGCATGCGCCATAAGTGCTATTGAACGAAAAGCTTCGAGGCTCCAACTTGGGGATGTCGAGTCCGCAGTCTGGGCACGCCATGGAAGAGGAATAAAGCTGCTCCTCTTCACCGGCAACTGCGGTGAGAACGAGGCCATTGGCCAACTGCAGAGCTTTGGCGACGGAGGTTTCCAGGCGCTTTTCTACGCCGGGTTTTAGGACGACGCGATCGATGACGGCTTCAATGGTGTGTTTCTTGTTACGTTCGAGACGTATGGAGTCGGCGAGATCGCGCATCTCACCATCGATGCGAGCACGAAAGCCTTGCTGATCCAGTTCGTCGAGCAGGTCTTTGAACTCGCCTTTGCGGCCGCGCACGATCGGCGCATAGATGATGACGCGTTCTCCGGGAGCGAGCGAAAGAATGCGCTCCACGATTTGTTCGGCGGACTGGCGGGAAATCGGTTTGCCGCACTTGGGGCAGTGAGGCACTCCGATCGATGCGTAGAGCAGGCGCAGGTAGTCGTAGATTTCGGTAATGGTGCCGACAGTGGATCGGGGGCTTCGGCTGGTGGTCTTTTGTTCGATGGAGATGGCCGGGCTGAGACCTTCGATGGAATCGACATCCGGGCGCTCGATCTGGTCAAGAAACTGGCGGGCGTATGCGGAGAGAGTTTCCACGTAACGGCGCTGGCCCTCGGCATAGATGGTGTCGAAGGCCAACGAAGACTTGCCTGATCCCGAGAGGCCGGTGACCACGGTAAGCGTATTTCGGGGAATTCGGATGTTGATGTCGCGCAGATTATGCTGACGCGCTCCGCGCACGGTGATATGAGTAATGGGCATGAGGCTCAGCTAGAACTTTAGAAACAAAGTGCAGCAACGATGGATAAGGGCCACGGGCAAGGAATACGTAAGGCGCATGGCACGAGTAACTGCTACATGTATCTTATTCGGCAATAGAAACGAGGGTCAACGTAGGGCTGCTGTCTGTCACAATGACACACTGATGATACGAGCGAATACACGCTTGTCGAAACGGAAGTGCGCACACGACGCACGATGGGTGAGCAAAAACTCTGGTGTTAAGGGCCATTATGGGAATCGATGTAAGTATGCTGATGGTGTTTTGTGCGGCGATCGCCGCTCTCGCGCTTGGTGTCATGCTGGGCTACATGTGCTGCAAAACCTTGTTCGATGTCTTGCGTTTCACCGCCCGGTTATCGCCGGCGAATGGCGCCAAGGCTGAGGCCCGGGTGGTTGCCCAGGTTTGAAGTGGAATCCGCGGTCATGCGGAGACCTCGCTTCTGTAGCTTAAGCATTATTGCTAATGGTCTAGACCAGGAAACTGAACTCAACGCGGGCATTCCGCCAAAGAATGGCCGCACATAGCCGATTCCAGTGCCAGAGTACTTGCAAAAATGCGTTAGGCTGATCGAAACGTGCAAGGCCAAACTCATTGGCCTCCGATCCTCAGATTTTCTCCCCCTTTTTTTCAAGCCAAAAATGCTGCCATTTACTGCGGCGCTTGTTGCTGTGGATCTTGCGGTGTAGTCACCTGTTGCTGCTGGGCCGAGCGCATTCGCTGCAACTGCTCGAACAATTGCTGTGGAGTCTTTACCCCCGGTGTGGGGGGCGGCGCTGTTCCAGCCGGCGGAGCCTCCGGCGGTGGCGGCGGAACCTCCGCGGGTTCCGGTTCATTGTTCGCCTCATCGCGTATGTCGCCTGAGGAGGTGGCGGCAGAGCTGCTCCGCCATGCGTAGCGGGGTGAGGATGAGTTGTCGCGGAGCGCCGTTGCTCAGATCTCCCAGCAGGACCACGTTGTATGCAGTTCCGTTGAGCAGGTCGGCAAGCACATCGCGGGGCGCTCCCGGGCCGAAAGTGCCAAAGACCCGCTCGTCTCCGCTCAGTCCTTCGATCTGCATGCCACTCTTGCCGGCCACCTGGTGCAGAATGGCGCTCAGGCTGGAATTATCGGCGCGAATCGATAGAGTGCCGCCGGAGAAGACGATCTGGGCTTCGCCCGCCGGCTGCTGCAGCATGGAGGGTGCAACTCTGGCGGCACCGGGGCAGGGGATTGCGGCTGGCTGTGCCGGGGCCGGTTGGGCCGGTGCGGTTGTGCGCAGCGGCGGATGGTCGGCTGGCCACGGCAGGCGCCGCGCAGGCGAGCAGGAACGTTCTGCGCGTAGAGCTGGGATGCCGCCAGAACGAGGACCGAGACCAGGAGTGTCAATCCGCCGCTCGTGACGATGCGAGCAAACATGCCGATTCAAGCACGCCATGCCCATACCTCTTAAACTACCCGCGAACTTCAGCCCGCTGGGATGAAACGCCATCCGCTGCGAAGATTGGAGCCGCTGTGTACTAGACTAGCAGTGGTCGCACCGGAGAGCGAGCCGCGCTTGCTGGCGTCTTTGGCTCCCCGGTGCTTCGATCAAACGGTCTAATCCTGCATGTCTCTGCTTGCCCGCTCGCGCTCTCGCTTTGCACTCGTAGTCTCTCTTTTTACGCTGTTGGCGCCCGGCCGGATCTTTGCCGTCTCGTGCACCACCCAGGCGCAGATGGCCGAGGCCGACCGCGCTACCCTGGTAAAGACCGCGACCACCCTCGCGTCCGCAGTCCAGAGCGGAAACGTGGCCGCGGTGCAGGCGTTGACCATTCCCAAGGTCAAAGCACAATTTGATTCCATCGCAAGCACCATAGAGCAGACAGCTCCGCTGCTGGCCGGCGCCACTGTGACAATAGACGCACTGTATGGCCTGGACGCTTCCGATTTGAAGTCGTCGGCCGAGGACACCCAGTTTTTTTGCGGTATCCCTGGTTCTCCGCTGCATGTTGACTTCACCATTCCACAGCTTCCCCAGGGCCGATATGCACTGGCTTTGGTGCATGCGACGGGGGTGCGTCAGCCCCAGCAGATGGCCTTCCTGCTGCAGAAGAACGGAGACTGGCAGATGGCCGGCTTCTTTGTGAAGCCGCTCCTGGTGGCTGGGCACGACAGCCTGTGGTATTGGACCCGGGCGCGCGCCTTTGACCAGAAGAACCAGAAATGGAACGCCTATTTCTATTACACGACCGCAGCCTACCTGGCGAGTCCGGCCGATTTCCTGACCAGCACCAACCTGGAAAAATTGAATCAGGAGACAGTCAACTCCAGGCCCGACGGCCTGCCCGGCGCCCAGCCCATGGTGGTTACCGCCGGCAGTAAGACTTACTCCATCAACGACCTGCATACGGATGGCTCTTTGGGTGGCCTGGACCTGGTGATCCGCTATGCGGCCAAGGATGTGAGCGATCCGGTGGCCACCCGAGCCCAGAACCTGGAGGTCATGAAGGCGATCGCTGGAGGCGCATCCGGAGCTGCGGGAGGGATTCCACGGGTTGTGGGTCTTCGCCGAAGCCCCGCCGGAACGGCCCTTCGGTAATGAGTTGGTGATGAGCGACATTCATTAGGACGGGTTTGCATCCTAGCCAAGAACCACGTGAGATGGGCCACCCGCATATCTGCTGCACTTTCCGAAAAGTACATCTGAAATGCAGGTTTGACGAGGATACGTTGCTGTATGGAATATGAGATGAGAAAAGACGTTGTCGCGGGCGATTGCCGAGAGAAGGGCATCGCCCAGTTTTGATGGGAGCCCGATCCCGGACTCCGATCTGAAGGGGATTCTGCAGGCCGGATTGCAGGCGCCCAGTGGTTACAACCTGCAGCCCTGGCGCTTCATTGTGGTGCGCAGTCCGGATCAGAAAAGAAGCTGCGCGCGGCCAGCTACAACCAGGCCAAGGTAGAAGAGGCCTCGGTCATGATTGTGGCCTGCGGCGATGCGGACGGTTGGCGCAGTGGAGATTTGGACGAAATGCTGCGCCTGGGCCGCCAAGGCGGCATGCCGGAAAACTACGCCGAGCAGGCCAAGGTCACCATTCCCAACTTTCTGTCGAACCACCCCAATATGCCCTTGTGGCTGAATCGCCAGGTGATGCTGGCCTTTACCCACATGTTGCTGATGGCCGAGGTGCTGGGCTACGACACGGCGCCCATGGAGGGCTTTGAGGAAGAAAAGGTGCGTGAAGTACTCAAGCTTCCCCTCAGCTACTCCGTTGTAGCGCTGCTGGGGATCGGCCACTTGAAGGGACCGGACAAGTTTTACGGCGAACGCTTCAATATGGCGCGCACCGTTTTTGCGGAAGAATACGGTAAACCCATCCGATTTTCAGAGTAGAATTAACCCGGCTGTAACAAGCTTCTTTCTCCCCGGTAATTAAGGACGGGTTTTCCACGGCAAACGCCGTTTGCAGGAGCAGTTCCTTGCGTCGAGAGTACCCAGAGGCGCCGATCATAGGTGTGGGCGCCGTGGTGATCGACGGTAGCAAGGTTCTGCTGGTGCGTCGCGGCCAGGAGCCGCTCAAGGGCGAATGGTCACTGCCCGGAGGCGCCCTGGAGTTGGGGGAGACCCTGCAGCAGGGCGTGGTTCGGGAAGTGCTCGAGGAGACCGGCCTGACCGTAGTGCCGGCCGGCATTGTCGAAGTCCTCGACCGGATTACGCAAGACGACCTCTCGGGCCGGATTCGTTATCACTACGTGCTGGTCGACTTCCTATGCCACGTGGCCGGCGGCACGCTGTGCGGCGGCAGCGATGCGGAAGAGGCGCGCTGGGTGGAGCAAGAGGAATTGCATGAACAGGGTTGTTATCGGCTGGCGCCATTGACAGTGCAGGTGATTGAGAAGGCTTTCCGGTTGGGCCTGGCGAGCGATCTATCCGATGATAAGGAAAATGAAGCATGAGTGTTGATCGGGGAACCACAGGGGCGGTGAATTCTACGCGGAAGCAGAGCCCCAAGGCGAAGCGGGGCTGGCGCGGCTTGGTGCTTGTTCTGCTGCTGCTGGCGTTAGGTTTTGGCATTCTGGCGTGGCGAAATCCGCTGTGGCTGGTGGACAAGCAGGTCGACGCGAGATTGCGGTTGCAGGGCGTGCATAGCGAGTTTGTGACCGTCAATGGTTACAAAATGCATTACCTGGTGGGTGGGTCGGGCCGGCCTCTGGTGTTGGTGCACGGGCTGGGCAGCCGCGGCCTGGATTGGGCCAACCTGATTCCGCAGCTCATCGCAGGGTGGCCATCGCGTATATGCCGTGGATTTGCTGGGATATGGGCGCTCTGCGCAGCCCAGGGATGCGAGCTACTCCATCTCGGACCAGGCAGTCATGGTCGAAGGGTTTCTGGATAGCCAGCACCTGCAGCAGGTGGATATGGCAGGTTGGTCCATGGGTGGATGGATCGCGATGCGGGTGGCGCTGCAGCATCCCGAGCGCATCCGCCGGTTGGTGCTGCTGGATAGCGCAGGCCTGCGCTTTAAGCTGGGTTTTGATCCCGCTCTGTTTCAGCCGGAATCGCCGACGGATTTGGCGGCGCTGGAAGAGTTGCTGGTCCCGCATCCGCGGCCGCTGCCTGGTTTCCTGGCCATGGCGATGCTGCGCCGGGGCGATGACATCGGGTGGGTGGTCCATCGCAGCGTGCAATCCATGATGACCGGAGAGGACCTGGTGGATGGAAAACTGGGGGCTTTGACCATGCCGGTGCTGATTGGCTGGGGCGAGGAAGACCGGTTGATCCCGCTCTCCGTCGGTTATCGACTGCACGCCGAGATACTCCAGTCGGAGCTGGATGTCTATGCCAACTGCGGGCATCTGGCGCCGGGGCAGTGTGTCGGCCAGGTAGGGCCGAGTGTGGTGGATTTTCTGAATGCCCAGCCGGCGCGGATGGCGATGGTTCGGCACATCCCGGGTACGTCCACCAACGACAGCGTATTTCCCGGTCAGTGATCGCCTTTCCAGATATAGGCATCTGGTTGTGGCAATCCAATGTGCGCCAGCACCCGGCAGACGAATTGCTCTGCCATCTCGGTTGAGTCCATCGGCCGGTTGTAAAAAGCGGGGATGACGGGAAAGATCACCGCGCCCGCGTCCGCCGCCAGGTTCATGTTGCGCAGGTGGATCTTGTTGAACGGGCGTCTCGCGGATGCAAAGAATGAGCGGGCGGCGCTCTTTCAGGCTTACGTCGGCAGCGCGTTCGATCAGGTTCGAGGCTAGTCCGTTCGCTATTCCCGCCAGGGTCCCCATGCTGCAAGGCAGAATGATCATGCCATCCGAAGGATAACTGCCGCTGGCTGGCCCGGCGCCGATGTCGTTCTCCGCCAGTTGCTGCACCTTCCCCGAAGGCCTACCCAGCAGTTTCGCCACCAGTTCACTGCGGCCGCTGAGTTGCAGTTCCTCGGCCATCACCCGCAGCGAGTTTTCCGAGGCAATGAAGTTGATGTGGGCGATACGCTCGTCGCGGTCCAACGCTCGCAGCAGATATTGACCAAAAATCGCCCCGCTGGCTCCGGTGAGGGCGACCGTCAGGTTCTTCACGCCAGAACCCGATCGAAGATCGCATCCACATTGGATAGCTGGCGCTGGAGATCAAAGGTCTTCTCCAGGTGCGGAAGCCGGCTGCTGATCGCGGGATCGCGCGCCACCAGGTCGCGGAAGACCAGGTCTTCTCTCCAGGCATGCATGGCGTGCGTCTGCACCAGCCGGTATGCCTCTTCCCGCGACATACCGGCCTCGGTCAGATCGAGCAGAAGCTGGCCGGAGAAGATGAGTCCGCCCGTGCTCTCCAGGTTCTTGAGCATGCGTCGCGGGTAAACCAACAGCTTCTCGATCAGAGAAGTTGTCTTGGACAAGCAGGTAGTCGGCGAGGATGGTCGAGTCGGGAAAGATGATGCGCTCGACCGATGAATGGGAGATGTCCCGCTCATGCCATAACGCTACATTTTCCAAAGCTGCCTGGGCATTGGAGCGCATCACGCGTGCCAGCCCGCTGATCTGCTCTGAGGTGATGGGGTTTCGCTTGTGCGGCATGGCGGACGAGCCCTTTTGCTTCTCGGAGAAGAACTCCTCCGCTTCGCGGACTTCGGTGCGTTGCAGGTGGCGAATCTCGACCGCAATCTTATCCAGGGTGGAAGCCAGCACCGCCAGCGTGGCGATATAGGCGGCGTGGCGGTCGCGTTGGATCACCTGGGTAGCTACTGGTGCGGCGCGCAGCCCGAGTTTGGCGCAGATGCTCTCCTCGTGCTCCGGCTTGAGATGCCCGAAGGTGCCGACGGCGCCGGAAAGCTTGCCTACCCGCATGTCCTCGGCGCTCGCATCGAAGCGGACCAGGTCGCGCATGACTTCGGCATACCAGTTGAGCAGCTTGAGGCCGAAGGTCGTGGGCTCGGCATGGATGCCGTGGGTGCGCCCGATGGTGGGCGTGTGCTTGAACTCCAGGGCGCGCAGCCGGAGCACGGCGGCGAGGGCCAGAATGCCCTGGCGAATGAGCCCTGAGGCGGCTTTGATCTGCAGCGCCTGGGCGGTGTCGACCACGTCGTTCGAAGTGAGCCCGTAGTGCAGCCAACGGGATTCCGGACCGATCTTTTCCGCCATCGCGGTGGTGAAGGCGATGACGTCGTGCTTCACCTCGGCCTCGATCTCCTGAATGCGGTCGACGTCGACATCCCCGTAGGCGCGGATGGCGCGGGCGGCGGAGTGGGGCACGATGCCGGCCTCGGCCAGGGTCTCAGAGGCCGTGGCTTCGACTTCCAGCCACATGCGGTACTTGTTTTCCTCACTCCAGATCCGGCCCATGGCCGGACGGGTGTAACGAGTGATCAACCAGCGCCTCCAAGAACGACGTACTATTCTATCGTTGCTGCATCTCACCAGTAGGGAGAACACGTTTTATGGATGAAGAACCAGAACTGATCACAATTGAAAGCTTCCGCGATGCCTTGGAGGCCGACATGGCCAAGACTCGCCTGGATTCTGCCGGAATTACCAGCTTTCTGGTAGGGGAGAACACTGCCATGCTTTACGGAACCGGGCTAGGGGGCCTGCAACTACAGGTGAGCCCTGAGGACGAAGAGGATGCGCGCAGCATCCTGAATGATCCCGGACAGCCGGACGGCGAGGTTAAATCGGTTTCCTAAGGGATATCTTAGCGGGGGTGCAGGGAAGTCTGTTGGGTAGCGCCCCCAACTCCGAAGAGCTCGCTCATCTCTTCGTGCAGGAAGCCACGGCCAGGGCGGTAGGGCTGAATCCATTTGCCATCGATTACGAATTGAGGGATGGCCCGTTTGCCGACGTTTTGAATAACCTCTTCCGCGGCCCCGGGCGTGGATTCGATATCGATCTCGCTATAGGAGATCTGGTGCTTGTCGAGAAATCGTTTGGCCTCGCGGCAGTCGCGGCACCATGTAGCGGAATAGACCAACACATGCATTTGTTAATCATACCCTGGACGGGGAAGGAGACCGCAGATCCCGCCACTCCGGTCGGGATGACAAGGGGTGGGGCGGGGCCTCCATGGGCAGTCGCTATATGGAAAGGCGCACAGCAGATCCCTCGGCTGCGCTCGGGATGACAATTCTGTTTGGAAGCAAGGATGTGTGTTCCCAAGTGATTGTCGTCCCGAGCGCAGCGCAGGGATCTGCTGTTTCAGCTTTCGGTAACGTTACATCCGGCGTTGGCGAAAAAACTCGCGCAGCAGTTCTCCGCTTTCTTCCGCCAGTTCGCCACTCGTTACCAGCATTTGATGGTTCAGCTTGGGGTGATTCAGGACCTCGAGCACCGAACCGGCCGCGCCTGCCTTTGGATCGGCCGCGGCGTAGATGAGCCGGCTGAGCCTGGCGTGGATCATCGCTCCGGCGCACATGGCGCAGGGTTCAAGCGTGACAAAAAGCTCGCAATTCCCCAGGCGATAGTTGCCGACGGCGCGTGCCGCTTCACGCAGGGCGACGATCTCTGCATGCGCGGTCGGATCCACATCGCGCAGAACCCGGTTTTGTCCCCGGCCGACCACAATGCCGTTTTCGACTACGACCGCGCCCACGGGCACTTCGCCGGCTGCGGCCGCAGCACGCGCTTCGTCCAGAGCCAGCGTGAGTGCCTCCGCGTCTGTCATTACCCGGCTGGCTGCTGCTGAGTCATGCAGTGCAGCGTCCCCAGACCCCATACCAGATCGCCGCAGTGAATCCCCACCACCTGGCGGCCGGGAAAGAGGTCAGCCAGCAGATTAAGCGCCTTGCGGTCGTTGGCGTCGTTGAATGTAGGCACCAGCACCAACCCATTCGCTATATAGAAATTGGCATAGCTTGCGGGCAGCCGCTGGCCTTGAAAGACGACTGGCGAGGGCATGGGCAACTCAACGATGGTGAATGGCCGGCCCTCCGGGTCGCGAGCCGCGCGTAGCCGCTCCAGGTTCTCGGCTAACGGCAAGTGATTCTCGTCAGCCGGATTTGGCTCCGTGACGGTGACGATGGTAACGGGACTAACGAAACGAGTGATGTCATCCACGTGGCCATGCGTATCATCCCCGGCGATGCCGCGATCCAACCACAGCACCTGGTCTATGCCGAGATAGTCGTGGAAGACGCGCTCCAGATCCTCGCGGGTAAGGCCAGGATTGCGCTGCTGCACTGGGCTCAGCAGGCATTCTTCGGTTGTGATCAGGGTGCCGCGACCGTTGACGTCAATGCTTCCACCTTCCAGAACCACACGGTGGTCGGGCGGAAACACCGGGGTCCAGTTGGGTAGCTGCAGCAGTTCTGCCGCTTTCAAAGGCAGCTGGTCATCCAGCTGCCAGTCCGGGTACTTGGCCCAGGCGTTGAAGTGCCAGTTGGTGATACCGACCGGCGCCCCAGCTTTGGCCACAAAGATCGGGCCGGAGTCGCTCATCCACACGCGGTTGGTAGGCCACTGGTGAAAGTGCACGCGATCGAGTTGTGCGCCCACCCGGCCCAGCATCCCCCGCGCGCGCTGCTCAGCAGCAGCATCTTCCACCAGGAGGTGTACGTCCTCGACCCGGGAGAGATGGCGGATTATGTCGCAGTACACCCAGGGAACGGGGTGAAATCTGCCAGGCCAGTCATCCGCATTGTGAGGCCACGCCAGCCAGGTTGCGGCATGGGTTCCCCACTCCGCCGGCATGCGATAGCCCTGGTTGCGCGGGGTTGGAGATTCAGTGGCCATTGCCGAGCGTCTTCTTCCCCTCCTGGGCCGGCTCGTCGAGAAAGCGAGCCGTTATTGGCGGATAGAAGTCGATCCGCCGGTCACGCAAGAAGGGCCAATTGCGCCGCGTATCCTCGAGGTGCTTGAGGTCAACTTCCTCAATCAGGATGGCTTCGCTGTCATGCGGCGCCTGGGCCAGCACGCGGCCAAAGGGATCGGCAATAAAGGATCCACCCCAGAATTCGAGCCCGACGCCGGGAGCACGTTTGCCGCGGACGTCTCCCTGTTCATGCCCGACGCGGTTGACCGCAGCGACGTATACGCCGTTTGCGATAGCGTGGGCCCGCTGGATGGTCTGCCACGCCTCATACTGCGCCACGCCGAAGGCTTCCTTTTCTGCCGGATGCCAGCCGATGGCCGTGGGATAAAACAGCAGGTTGGCTCCGCGTAGGGCGGTGATGCGTGCCGCTTCCGGATACCACTGGTCCCAACAGATGAGCGCGCCCACTTGGCCCACCGAGGTATCGAAGGACTTGAAACCCAGGTCGCCGGGCGTGAAATAAAACTTCTCGTAGTACAGGGGGTCGTCGGGGATGTGCATCTTGCGATAGATCCCACCCAGCGAACCATCACTTTCCAACATCGCCACTGTATTGTGATAAAGCCCGGCCGCCCGGCGCTCGAAGAGGGAAGCGACCACCACTACCTTTTCCTCTCGCGCGACAGCGGAAAGCCGCTCTGTGGAAGGGCCGGGAATGGGCTCCGCCAGATCGAAGAGCTCGGCATCTTCGCGCTGGCAGAAATACTGAGCGCGGAAGAGCTCAGGGAGACAGACGATGTTTGCGCCGCCGCGCGCAGCATCCCGCACCCGGTCGGCGGCTTTGTCGAGATTGGCGTCGGGGTCGGGCGAGCAGGACATCTGCACCGCGCCCACGCGGTATTTTGTTTTGCTTGCCATATTCACTTCTCTATTGGACTACTCGAAGATCAGGATTGCCGCGGCAATGACCGTCGTCCACAGGCCGCGCTTGTCGCCGACGGCGGACTGAGTAATGTTTGCCGTGCGCACGATCTTGTTGGAGATGCGGTACATCTCCTTTTTCTCGTCCCAGCTTTTATCGGGATCGAAGTCCACGTCGAGCGTGGTGGCGAGCATCTCCGCCGCCAACTCCTCGGCATATTCGCCGGCCTGTTCTTCCGCTTCCCCGAAGCTGTGGTGCTCGCTCAGGTAACCGTAGGTGTTGCGATCTGTGGGGATTGCAACACCGATGCTGGAAACAACCAGGCGATGCGGTTCACGGGTGGAGTTCTCCGCCACAACGGCAAAGACGACCTCGCCGGGCGAGAGATATTTTAGCCCTTCCTTGCGGGTAATGAGCTTGCACTGTGGCGGAAAGATAGAGGAAACCCGAACCAGGTTCTGCGCCGCGATGCCCGCGTCCCGCAGAGCCAACTCGAAAGAGGTTAACCGTTCTTTGTGCTTCCCGACGCCCTTGGTCAAAAACAGACGCTTCGGGATCATGCTTTTACCCAATGCTTGAATCCTCCAAAACGAACCTAACACAAACAAATGATATGGATGCGACACGGCCCGTCAGTGATTGAAAAAGATGCGCGTTGAGGCACAATAGCAGAGAGATGGCTTACCCAATCAAGGTGGAATACGCGGAAAACCGCAATATGCGCAAGCGCAACACCACCCGCTATCGCGTTGCCCACTTGCCGATCTGGATCTGGGTGTTTTTCCTCGCCCCCGGACCGCTCACCTTCGACCTCTTTGCCCACGGCGGAAACCGAAGCAACGTGGCGTGGCTCTTGTTGGTGATCTTGGGAACCGCGGTCGCGGGCTATTTCGGCCAGCTTCCCGGCGTCGAACCGCGGCCGTACATTCTTCGCTTTACCGAAGACAAACCAAATCCTCTCTACCGCAAGGTCTGCTATACCTTCGCATGGAACGCGGTCATCACCTTTACGCTGTTGAACCTGGCGGGGCTGGTGATTGCGGCCGCGACGGGAAGATGGGTGATGAAGCAGCTCTATCTGGATGCATATTTCCCGCTCTGCGCCATCGTGCTGCTGCTGGGCCTATTCGGCCTGCTGCCAAGGGTGGGGCGTTCGACCAAGGGAGAGGGCATCGAGCGCCGGTATTTCTACGGAGCGGTCTGGGCCGTGGCGATTTCGCAGACCCTTCTGTTGCTGCTATGGAAGACCTTGCCCAGATCACCGGCCACCAACCAGATCAAGCTGGCTGCCTTTGTGCTCAGCTTGTGCGTGGTAGGCGCGGCAGCCGCCTTCGGAATACTTCCCCGCACCCGGCCCATCGTACCCGGCCAACTGATGGTCGCCGACTAGTTGGTCGGGATTAACCGCAATCTCAGAACTCTGGACGGGTGCCCATGTCCGGAGGTAGCCGAGAGCCTACCCTGAGCGACGTCGAATGGGGACCTGCTGTGCGCTCTCCCCTCTAACAACTCCCTACAGCTCCGTCCATCCACCTCGGCATGGGTGGAGATGGATGGACGGGAGCGCTGCCACAGCACCAACCCGATTTCGCTTGTCCACGTAAAATAATGGTGAGCTGCGCCCGTCTTTTTCAACCCATGTACGCTGTCGCCCACCCGTCCCATTTCTATTTGGGTCCTACGCGTGGGTCGCCGTGGTTTTGGGCTTGCGGGAGAGCGCGTAGAGCAGCGCCACCAGCATGAACAGCGAGCCCATGGCAGCCAACCCCATCACCCGCAGGATGGACACCGTGTATTTGCCGGCGCTGGGACTGTAACTGCAGCAATAAAGCAGGATCAGGTCGCTGATCGACCCGATGTGGTGATTGCCGGCCTCAATCACCGCCAAACGTACATCGCGCGGCTGGTAGTCAATACCGAAGAGATACTTTGACATGCGGCCATCCGGCGTGGCGATCATGATGACGCTGGAATGGGCAAACTGATCCATCTTCCCATCCGGCCCGGGAACGCGCACGTAGTTGAAGCCGGTGGCGTGGGCGACATCGGTGATCGAGGCTTCTGGCCCGGTCAGGAAATGCACACTCGATCCTGCATCGGGCCTTCCCAGCGACTGCAGAAAGCGTCCCTTTTCCACCGCGCGTCGGAAGGTGTATCCGCAGGATCGATGCTGACCACGACAACGTCGTAATCCTTGCCTGGCGTGAACTCCACCTCGCGCAGGGTCCTGGCCATGCCACTGAGAACCTGGGGGCAAAGCATGCGGCATTTGTAATAAACCAGCGCCATTACGACCGGCCGGTGCTGAAAGTAGGTGGCCAGAGGTACTTCGGTACCGCTGGAGTCGACAAAACGATCGTTCAGCGGGAGCTGCTGGTTAAGGTTCTGATTGATGTTGGCCTTTTTGAGGAATGCAGGGGTCGATTGCGCGATGGCGCCCACGGGTTTGTCCGCTGAATACTGCTGCGCCCAGGCGGGCGCCATTAAAGTAAGAGCTAACGCAACAACGGGCAAGATCCAACGACGCATGTATATAGATTACTCCTCGGCGGCGGAAAATGCCCTCGCCGGCCGCCGCCGATTGCCACTGCAATTCGCATGGTGGTAGCCTGACTATTCGTCCTGGCTTCCACTTATCCGTCTGCGGAGAGAAACGCATCCATGCAAAAAAGCTATAACGGTCTTTCCTTGCCCAACGGGGGCGAGGCGATTCAATATGCCGATGGCAAATACAAGATTCCCGACCATCCCATCATCCCGTTCATTGAAGGCGATGGCACCGGGCGGGATATCTGGCGCGCCTCCCAGCGGGTTTTCGATGCCGCGGTGGAAAAGGCCTATGGCGGCCGCCGGTCGGTGAAGTGGTTTGAGATCTTCGCCGGCGAAAAGGCATTTTCGCAGTTTTCCAACTGGCTGCCGGACGATTCTGTGAGCGCGGCGCGCGACCTGCGCATTTCCATCAAGGGACCGCTGACCACTCCAGTAGGCGGCGGCATCCGTTCGCTGAACGTCGCCTTGCGGCAAATCCTCGATCTGTATTCCTGCGTGCGGCCGGTGAAGTACTACCAGGGCGTTCCCAGCCCGGTAAAACACCCGGAGAAGCTCGACGTCGTGATCTTCCGTGAGAATACGGAAGATGTCTACGCGGGCATCGAGTTCAAAGAGGGCACGCCGGATGCCAAGCGGCTGATCGACTTCCTCAACAACGACATGCTCAAGGGCGGCAAGAAGAAAGTGCGCGAGGACTCCGGCGTTGGGATCAAGCCGATCTCCATCTTCGGCACCAAGCGGCTGGTGCGCTACGCGATCAAGTACGCGCTCGAAAATGGACGCAAATCCGTAACCCTGGTGCACAAAGGCAACATCCAGAAATTCACCGAAGGAGCCTTTCGGGAGTGGGGCTACGAGGTGGCAACCCAGGAGTTTCGCCAACAGACCGTGACCGAGACGGAGAGCTGGATCCTGGGCAACCTCGAAGCTAATCCGAAGCTGACCGTCGAAGAAAACGCCGCGCTGATCGAGCCAGGCATAGCCTTCGGATCCGATGACTTCCGCGCCGGCCTCTACAAGAGCGTGAAGGACGTGATCGATTCCATCGGCAAAACCCACGGCAACGGGCAATGGAAGAAGAAGCTGCTGATCAACGACCGGATCGCGGATTCCATCTTTCAGCAGGTGATCATCCGGCCCGAAGAGTACAGCGTGCTGGCGTGCCCGAATCTGAATGGCGACTACATCTCCGACGCCTGCGCGGCGCAGGTGGGCGGCCTGGGTATTGCGCCGGGGGCCAATATTGGCGATGGCTACGCGGTCTTCGAAGCTACCCATGGCACGGCGCCCAAGTATGCAGACAAGGACGTCATCAATCCCGGCTCGGTGATGCTCTCGGGCGTGATGATGTTCGAGTTCCTGGGCTGGAAGGAGGCGGCCAAGTTGATCGAGAATGCACTCGAAAAGACCATCCTGCAAAAATATGTCACCTACGATTTTGAGCGCCAGATGCCTGGATCGACTAAGGCGAAGACCAGCGAATTTGCCGCGCGAATGATCGAGAACATGGGTTAGGAGAGATATGCGAAAGAAAGTAACCATCGTCGGAGCAGGGAATGTGGGTGCGACTTCGGCCCACTGGATCGCGGCCAAGGAATTGGCTGATATCGTGCTGGTTGACGTAGTCGAGGGCGTGCCCCAGGGCAAAGGTCTCGATCTGCTGGAAGCGCTGCCTATCGAGAAGCGCGACGTGCACGTAATCGGGACGAATGACTACGCAGACACGGTAAATTCCGACATTGTGGTCATCACCGCCGGTATACCCCGCAAGCCCGGGATGAGCCGGGATGACCTGCTGCACACCAATTACAAGATCATGTCGGAGGTGGTGGGCAAGGTAGTGGCTGCCTCGCCGAATGCCATTTTGATCATTGTCTCCAATCCGCTCGACGCCATGGCCCAGGCGGCCTTTAAGCTCTCAAAGTTCAACCGCGAGCGGGTTATCGGGATGGCTGGGATCCTCGATTCCGCCCGCTTCCGCACCTTTATTGCCGAGGAATTGAAGGTCTCGGTGGAAAATGTAACTGCGTTTGTTCTCGGCGGCCACGGAGATACGATGGTGCCGCTGCCCCGCTATTCCACGGTTGCCGGCATCCCGATCACCGAGCTGATGGACGCGGCTACGGTCGAGCGCCTGGTGCAGAGGACGCGCGACGGCGGGGCCGAGATCGTCAAGCATTTAAAGACGGGGAGCGCCTACTATGCTCCTTCCGCGGCCGCGGTGGAGATGGTCGAAGCCATCCTCAAAGACAAGAAGAAGATCGTTCCCTGCGCTGCTTATCTTGAAGGCGAGTATGGCATTCATGGACTGTATGTGGGTGTTCCCTGCAAGCTGGGTGAGCGCGGTTTGGAACAGATCATCGAGATCAAGCTCACCAAGGAAGAGGCCGCAGCGCTCAAGAAGAGCGCCGACGCGGTGAAAGAGCTGTGCAGCGTGATCGGGGTCTAGCGTGAAGGGTCGCGCCCGCCAGGTGGTAAGCACGAACATTGCCGATGCCAGGGCACTGTTGGAGCAACTGGCGGCGCTGGAGTCAACTATAGAAGCAGCCGCGGAGATGATCGCGGCTGCTTTGCTTTCGGGCCATAAGCTACTGGCCTGCGGCAACGGCGGCAGCGCTGCGGATGCCTCGCATCTAACCACAGAGTTCGTGGCCCGCTTCGACCGCGAACGCCGCGCCTACCCAGCGATCTCCTTAGCCACCCACGGCGGAGATTTAACAGCGATCGGCAATGACTATTCCTTCGCCGATCTCTTTGCCCGGCAGGTACAAGCGTATGGAAAGCCAGGCGACGTGCTGGTGGTGTTCACTACGACCGGCAACAGCGAGAATGTTTTCCGTGCACTGGTCGCAGCAAAAGATTTGAGCGTAAAGACGATGGCCTTCCTGGGCCGGGATGGCGGCAAATGCGCCGGCCTGGCCGATGTGGAATTGTTGGTCAGGGGTAAAGTGACCGCGCGCATCCAGGAAGGTCATAAGTTCTTGCTGCATACCATCTGCGAGCTGGTCGAAGAGCAGCTCGCACCGCCCTCCTGAATTCACCTGCAAAGCAAAGCGCTCTTTACACCCTTTGAGACTTGTCCAAATTGGGCTTTCTTCGCGCGCCGACTAGGTTCACCCGGGACAGGTGGGGCGAACATGGGGCACCCGTCCAGGGGCTAAGGTCTTGTGTGGCTTGAGTGGGTCCTCTGCGGTCCCACGTTAATCTGCGGAAACCTGTTCGACGGCGAGCGGCGCCGGAGCCCGCCATTGAAACGCGAACAGCGTGAGCACGTAAACCGACCCGCACGCAAAGAAAATCAGCAGCGCATAGTTCGTCCACAACAGCCCCACCAAAAATGTGAACAACACGCTGCCCGCGGCGCCAACGGCTCCTCCGATTCCCACCACCGTGCCCACGGAGCTCGATGGAAACATATCCGACGGCGTGGAAAGCAGATTGGAAGACCATCCCTGGTGCGCCGCTGTCGCCAGGCAGAGCAGCGCGATCGCCTGCCATAGTGGATGAACAAAGGGAACCAGTGCCACCGGCATGACGCAGAGCGCGCACACCAACATGGCAAATCTTCTGCCCATCCGGACTGAGTGTCCGCGTCGTATATAAAAGCCCGCCAGCCAACCCCCAAAAATGCTGCCGCAAGTGGCGCCGATGTACACAATGATCAGCGGCAGCCCCAGGTGCTGCATATCCACATGGAAGCGCTCGTTGAAGTATTTGGGCAGCCAGAAGAGATAGAACCACCAGATCGCGTCCGTCGTTCCCTTGGATAGCGCGAACCTCCAAGTATTCGGGCTAACCAAAAGAGTTTTGTATGCCGCCGGTGGGGCCACAGCCACAGCCTTTGTCGTACTGCCATACTTGGACTGCAACCGGTTGTAGGGAAACAACAGCCATCCGATGAGCCAGAGCAGTCCCAGGCTGCTTGTGGTGTAGAACGCCGCTTGCCACCCGTAGCGCACTGCCACCAAGGGAATCATCATGGGAGCGATCAGCGCCCCGGCGCTGGTTCCTGAATTGAAGATGCCAGTGGCCAGCGCCCGTTCCTCGGCTGGAAACCAATCGGCCGTCGCCTTGAGGGCCGAAGGGAAGTTGCCGGACTCTCCGATCCCCAGCGCAAAACGAGCCATCCCGAAGCCAACCGGGGTCCGCGCAAACACGTGGCTTAGCGAGGCGAGCGCCCACACCGTGATGGACAGCGCATATCCCTTCTTCACGCCGACGCGATCGACCACGCGCCCGGCCACCAGAAACCCCAGGCCATAGGCAAAGATGAAGCAGTTAACGATGTCGCTGTAACGCCGGTTGTAGAGCGCTATATTCTGATCGCCTCCGAGGATGTGCTTCAGCATGGGCTCAACCAGGCCCAGCGCTGTGCGATCCATATAGTTGATGGTGGTGGCCAGAAACAACAAGCCGCAAACCACCCAGCGCAGATTCGATTTGTTCACGGGTGAACTCATGCCAGGGTTTTACGCGCTGCCGTAAGACGTGTTGCTGTTGGTGAAGGTCAAGATCTTGGCATTCTTCTGCGCCTTCAGCACCAGCTCCGCAGCCAGCAGTGCCTGTTCCTGGTTCTGTCCGGTATGCGTCCGGTTGACGATATCGGAGACAAACTGGGGACCGAACGGTAGTTCCACCTTGGTGCAGTCCATGTAGGTCACCTGTTTCTGGTCCACCATGTACAGATGATTACCGCCGGGCTTGCCGGAAATATCGATGTACTTGCGCAGCTCAATGTAGCCTTCGGTTCCCAGAATGAAGAGACGCCCATCGCCCCAAACGCTAAGCCCATTGGGCGTGAACCAATCCACGCGAACATAGCCCGCTCCGCCATTGCCATGCATCATCATGTCGCCAAAATCCTGAAACTTTGGGTGCGTGGGATGATTCACATTTGCGATCTGCGATGCCGTCACCTCGGCCGTAGTCGATCCGGTGTAGTAGACAAACTGGTCTGCCTGGTGGGAGCCGATATCGCAGAGGATGCCGCCGTACTCTGCCGGATCCCAAAACCAATCGGGGCGAGTAATGTCGTTCACTTTATGGGGAGCGATATTGACCGTCTGCACTACCTTGCCGATGGCGCCGGCCTTGATCAGGTCACCGGCTTGCACGGCCGCCCGCACTTCCAACCGCTCGGAGTACATGATGGCAAACATCTTGCCCGTCTCCGCGGATACTCGGCGTACCTCCGCCAGTTGATCTAATGTTGTTACTGCAGGCTTGTCGCTGAGAAAATCCTTGCCTTGCTTCATGGCGCGGATGCCCAACGGGGCGCGTAGCCGGGGAATCGGCGCGCCCGCGATCAGCTTCAGCGAAGGGTCGTCCAGGATCTCGTCTTCGCTTTTTGCCAGCTTGGCATTGGGATACAGCTTCTGGAAATCGGCGATCGCCTTGGGCAGGTTGGAATAAAAAGAGACCAGCTCGCCGCCTCCACGGATCACCGCCGCGGTCATCCCCATGATGTGGTAGTGATCGAGGCCGATCACCCCAAACTTGATTGAGTACTTTGGTTTTGTGGCCGCTTCGGGGCCCGCTCCGGCAGCCTGCTCCACGATATGTCCGCTCGCGGGGTGCAACCCGAACGCCACCTCCGGCAGCAGGCTGGATGACATGCCGGCGGCGCCCATAACCTTTAGAAAAGAACGCCGATCCACATGCTCATCCTGCACTTGTCCCGCTCCCCGGTACGGCTCGTCATGATAAGCTGCGGGATCATCCTACTTTGTTCGCATCCTGGAGTAAACATTGGGTCCTGGCCGGTTTGATCTGAGCGGTAAGTGCGCGGTGGTGATTGGCGGTACGTCGGGTTTGGGAAAGGCGATCGCCCTGGGAATTGCAGAAGCTGGAGCGGATGTGGTGGCTACCTCCCGCCGCCAGGAAGAGACAGAACAGGTTGCGGGCGAGATTGAGGCTTTAGGACGCCGCTCGATGCGCGCGACGGTCGATATTCGCGACCGCTCTTCCATCGAGTCTCTGCACCAGAAGGTGGTGGAGCGTTTCAGGAAGGTCGACATCCTGGTCAATGCCGCCGGAATCACCCACAAGACGCCCACCCTCGAATGCTCTGAAGAAGGCTGGAACAAGGTCATCGACATAAACCTGAACGGCACCTGGAGGGCCTGCCAGATTTTCGGCAAGACGATGGTCACTCAGGGCTTCGGCAAGATCCTGAACATCGCGTCGCTCACCAACTTCGTTGCCTTCAACCAGGTGGCCGCTTACGGGGTGAGCAAAGCGGGAGTGGGCGCGCTGACCAAGTCGCTGGCGATCGAACTTGCTCCGCACAACATCTGCGTGAATGCAATTGCTCCCGGAGTCTTTCCCACGGCCCTGAACCGCGAGCTGATTCAGCATACGGCCCGCGGGCGCGAATTGAAGATGCGCACACCCATGAAGCGTTTTGGAGAGGCGGATGAGCTTGTTGGGGGGGCCATCTACCTGGTCTCCGACGCAGCCTCCTTTGTGACCGGAGAGATCCTGGTCATCGATGGCGGATTTCTCGCCAGCGGAGTGAACCAATAGATGAAAATTCTCAGCGCAAAGGTGATTGTCTGCAGTCCAGGCCGCAATTTTGTGACTCTGAAGATCGAAACCGATCAGGGCATCTACGGTCTGGGTGATGCCACTCTGAATGGACGCGAGTTGGCCGTCGTCAGCTATCTGCAAGATCACCTCATTCCTTGCCTGATTGGGCGCGATCCTTTTCAGACCGAGGATATCTGGCATTATTTCTATCGCGGCGCCTATTGGCGGCGAGGCCCGGTGACCATGACCGCCATCTCAGCCATCGACATGGCTCTGTGGGACATCAAGGGCAAGGCGCTCGGCGTCCCCGTTTACAACCTGCTGGGAGGCAAGAGCCGCAACCAGGTTCTGGTCTATGCCCACGCCACCGGGCGCGATATCGCAGAGACGGTGGACGAGGTCGAGCGCTACCGGCAGATGGGCTATACCGCCATTCGCGCCCAGAGCGGAGTACCCGGACTAAAGTCAACCTATGGCGTGTCGAAAGATGACAAGTACTATGAGCCGGCCGAGCGCGGCCTGCCTTCCGAGAGCTTATGGTCCACGGAAAAGTATCTGCGCCATGTTCCCAAGCTCTTTGAGGCGTTGCGCAAGACCCTTGGCGACGATCTGGATCTGCTGCACGATGTTCACCACCGCCTCACTCCCATAGAGGCAGCTCGCCTCGGCAAGGAGCTGGAGCCCTATCATCTTTTCTGGCTGGAGGACGCGGTCGCGGCCGAGCTGCAGGATGGCTTTCGGCTCGTCCGCCGCCACACCACCACACCGCTGGCTGTCGGCGAGGTCTTCAATACCATTTGGGACGCGGAACAACTAATGCGCGAACAGTTGATCGACTATTTGCGTATGAGCGTCGTGCATGGCGGCGGCCTGACAGCGATGAAGAAGATTGCGGACTTCGCTGCGATCTACCACGTTCGAACGGGTTGCCATGGAGCGAGTGACATGTCGCCGGTGTGCATGGCCGCGGCGCTGCATCTCGATATCGCGATCAATAATTTCGGCATTCAGGAACACATGCTGCATAACGCCCAGACGGAGGAGACGTTTCCTCATGCGTATACTTTTCGCGACGGCTCGATGTATCCCGGGGATGGGCCTGGTCTTGGGGTAGACATCAGGGAAGATGTGGCTGCGGGCCTTCCGTATCAACGGGCCTATTTGCCGGTCAACCGTAAGGAAGACGGAACGCTCTTTCATTGGTGATGGGGCCATCCGCTAGACTTGAAGTGAGGGGATCCTGCTATGTCTGATGAGGTTTCGAGGCGCAAGTTTTTGGGGGCCGCGTTGGCAACGGCGGCGATGGCGCCGTTGGCAAATGCGCAGCAGGTGCGGTCGGACGACCACAGTAAACCAAACGAGGAGCAGCCGGGAGAAAACAATACCCCGCTCGATCAAGAGAATCCAAGCTCTGTGTGGTCGCCGGAGACGGATAACGGGACGGTCGAGCCATTTAAGTATTCCTTTGCCCTGGCGCACAAACGCATTGAGGATGGCGGCTGGACACGGCAGGTAACCGAGCGGGAGCTGCCCATATCAAAGACCTTGGCCGGGGTGGAGATGCGGCTGGTTTCGGGTGGCGTGCGCGAGCTGCACTGGCACACCAGCGCCGAATGGGCATTCATGATCTATGGCAACGCGCGCATCACGGCGGTCGACGCGCAAGGGCGTAGTTTCGTCAACGATGTGGCTAAGGGTGATCTGTGGCTGTTCCCCGGCGGTATTCCGCACTCCATCCAGGGGCTGGGACCCGACGGAGCCATGTTCCTGCTGGTCTTCAACGATGGAAGCTTCAACGAGTTTGAGACCTTTCTGCTTACCGATTGGTTCAAGCACACACCCAAGGAGGTTCTGGCCAAGAACTTTTCTGTGCCTGCTTCGACCTTCGACAAAGTTCCCAAGAAGGAGCTCTTTATCTTCGCCGCCGATTTGCCCCGTCCTCTGGAGGAAGAGCAAAAGGCGGCGGCGGAAGGTACCGGCGCGATCGACGGCGACTACGTCTTCAGGGCGAGCACCATGGCGCCGACCAAAGTAACGGCAGGCGGCGAAGTGCGCATTGTGTCGAAAAAGGAATTCCCGGCAACGGATATCGCCGCGGCAATTGTTCGTGTGAAGCCCGGCGGCATGCGCGAAATGCACTGGCACCCGCTCTCGGATGAATGGCAGTACTACGTAAGAGGCAAGGCCCGCATGACGGTCTTCCAGGCAGGCGGCAAAGCGCGCACCTTCGACTTTCAGGCGGGTGACGTGGGCTACATCAAGATGTCGCGTCCCCACTACATCGAGAACACGGGGACGGAAGACCTGCTATTTCTCGAAGTCTTCCCCATCGGTACCTATCAGGACATCTCCGCGGCGGAGTGGCTGGCCCACACCCCAGCGCGCCTGGTGAACCAGCACCTCTTCACCGGTGAGGAATTCCTCGACAAGATTGCCAAGAAGGAAGCGGTCATCACGCCGACTTAAAACTCGCAACTGACCTTCGATTCCTTCAGCCACTAGCCAATTCCTCTTGGAAGCACTGCACTCCCCTTTGTCATCCCGAGCGCAGCCGAGGGACCTGCGCTCGGGATGACAAAGGGGAGTGCAGTGCTTTCAAGAGGAATTGGCTAGTGGCTGATAGAATCCTACGCGCTGCCCAGCCCCGCGCATCTATTGCTCAAGCTCTGAAGGCTCCAGTGGCAACCCAGGATAGCTCACCTGTGTTCCATTCACCTGGGCCCATGGATGCAAGCTAAACGGCTTGATTTGTGAGACGCTTGCGATCTCTCCTACCTCGATACCTCGCGCCAGCAGGGCATCGGCTATGAGCGATCGATGGCATCGCCAAGGGACAGCCTCCGCACACATCACCGCGACTTGCTCCAGCCGCGCCATCTTAATCAACTCATCCAGTTGTCCTGCAAATTCTGGAGTCTGCATGTAATCGGCGTAACCGCGAAAGCTCGGATTGCGCCAGCCCAGGTTCGTCATCGCGCCTTTGCGGGGATGCCGAAGTCCGCCAAGCCCGGGCATGTGCGTGTAACCCAGATGCTCGCGGTTAAGCGCTTCGGAGAGAGCGTCGCGCTCGTACTGCGGATTGTGGCGTGAACGCGGTACGGTGCGCACATCGACAAGCCGGTCGACTCCGTGCGTTTTAAGCATCGCGATAAATTCCGCGATCGGCCGCGTCGAGTGTCCGATGGTGAATATGCGCAGAGCGAAAGGCATCCCTCAGCGGCTGAAGCCGAATTTCATTGCAAAGCATTTACGTACGGCCTGAAGGCCGTACCCTTCAGGAAAATAAGTTTTTATGGAGCCCGTTAGTCTCCTGCTACGGCTTCCAACGTCTCAGCCGACTGGTTCCTGATGGTCTGCTCGAATGCAGCAAGCTGCGCTTCGATATCAACTTCCAGGCCGCGACGCTTGACGATGTCCTCACGATAGCGGCGCAGGAAATAGTCGATGGTCTCGACGCGGATGCGAATCGACCCCGACGGCTTATTCTCGTCCAGATCCTTGAATGAGAAATACGGCGTTCCCGATTGCTCGATGATGCCTTCGATCACGCCATAGATCGGCGCATCGTGGCCGCACTTGAAGCTGGAAACTTCCAAAGCCACGAGATTAGGATGGCGAGCCGTGAACTTCGCCGCCCAGACCTTGTGATTCGTGCTGGTCGAGTAGCGGTTCTTCCAGACATCCTGAATGTCCAGAGGATGGGTGATGAGCCCGGCGCGCACTTCCTCGCCAAAGAGGCGATCGAGGATGTCCTCATCGATCGGAAGCGTACTTTGCGAGAACACAGGATAGCCAAGCTTCTGGAACTCCTCCATGATCTCGTGATTCAAGCCCGGGTCATGGTGATAAACCCGTCCCAGCATCACGATGCCAATCCGGTCTTCACGCTCCAGCTGATCGAGCGTCTCCCGCGCCTGGCGGCGAATCTCCGCCTCGCAGTCGAGCAGGGCTTTGAATCCGGCTTCGATAGCCCGCTCATTTTCCTCGCGGGAGAGACCCAGCACCGGTCCCCACGCTTTGAACATCTGATCGGCGCAAATCTTCTTATCTTGCAAGTCCAGAATCGGATCGATATAGCTGATGCCGTTCTCGGCGAAGATCTCACTCTCCTTGGTGAAGGCGGCCTTCACTACCTCAGGTGTAGCGGTCACGGTGGGGCATGCATTCGAGCCGGTCAGGTTGACCAGCGGCGTATGCAGCCGATCGTACATGGGGAACCAGATGGCGTTTAACGGCTTCTTGCTGTGCTTGGTTGCGATCAGGTTATAGACATGCGCGATGCCGATCTTTGAGGGGTAGCAGGGGTCGATGGCGCCCCGGCTGGCTCCGGCCCGGTAGAGCTCCGGTGTCGTGTAATCGGAGTAAACGAGATTTTCAGCCTTAAGCCCTAAGCTCGCGAAGTAGGCATTGAACATCGGCGCGTAGGTGTAGGTATTGAGCAGTCGAGGCATGCCAATACGAAACTCGCTGCGCTTCTGCATTGCGGCCGCACGTTCCTTCACTGCCTTGCCAATGAACAGTCCCTTGGTACTGGGAACGGCATCGGCAACAAGCTCCACCTGGCGATGGCGGAAGACGTCGCGCGCCGCGATATCGACAAAGTTCGGGTTCGCCTCTTTTATCTTGTCGATGTCCGCCTTGATGTCCTTCATATCGGCAAGATCTTCCACCGTGCCCTTTTCGCAGGTGGCAATAATCAGCCGTTGTTCGCCGACGCGTAGAGGCACCTTTGTCTTGCGCGGCTGGAAGTCGACCGGCTTGGGAAGTTCAATCACTTTGCTCGATCCGGGAGAAATCTGGATCTGGATCAGCGGTTCCACCTTCGCCTTGAACGACCCTTTGCTGCTGCCGGTGCTGCAGGAAGATCCGCCTTCCGCATGCGCCTGGATTTGTTCGAGACTCGGCAGCTGGTTAACAACCTTAGCCGAGTGATCCTCTGCAACTGCCAATGCGGGCGCTGATGAATGGTCATGATCATGACTGTGCTGGGCAGCAGTCACATCGACGTCGATAAAGGTACGCAGGCAATTGTTTTTGCAGAAGTAGCAGCGTGTGTCTTCATTACGCGTGGTGCGATAGCGAATGTTGGCCACAGCTTCCAAGCCGATGAACGTGGTCTCCTTGCCGTTGGTCCACAAGCGCAACGCCTCTTGCGCGGCGCCGATGGCGCCCGACTCGCCGCAGTGCTCGTGCACGATAATCTCCGGCACTTTGCCCTTGGCACGGAAGCTCGACTTGATGAAATCCACTTCGGCTTTCACCACCGCGAGGTTGTTCTGCGTGCCACCTTGCAAAACAAAGCGCGACCCCAGCGAAGCCAGGTTGGGAATACTGGCGACGTAGAGGAATACGTTTTTCGGCAGCACATCGGCCAGGCCGGCAAGAATCTCCTCGGCCCGCCAGCCCTGGCGCTGGAAATTTACAATATCGGACTGCATGAAGACGGCACAGCCGTATCCAAAGGAGGGCATGGATGTGGCGGAGAAGGCGATATCCGCGAACTCTTCCACCTTCTTGCCGAAGCCCTCTGCCGTCGACTGCAGGAAGTACCCGTTTCCAGCGGAGCACTGCGTATTCAGCTTGAAATCTTTAACGCGGCCGTCCTTGAGGACGATGAGTTTGATGTCCTGCCCACCGACATCAATGATGACGTGGGGATCCTCGTAGAACTTGAGCGCGGATTCCGTGTGTGCGACGGTCTCGACCAGCGCTACGTCTGCGTTCAGCACATCCTTAAGGATGTCCTTCGCATATCCGGTGGTGCCCACCCCCAGAACCTCCAGCTTGGCGCCTTTGGTCTCGATTTGCTCCCGCAGCTTCTCAAACATCTCAATGCCATCCTGAATCGGATTGCCATTGGAAAGCTGGTAGGTTTTGCAAAGGATTTCGCCGCCCTTGCCGAGCAGGACAGCCTTGGTGGACGTGGATCCGCCGTCGATGCCGATGAAACCGGAGATCGTCTGGCCGGGCAGAAATTCCGCAGGAATGAACTTCTTCCTGCGATACTCCTCGCGAAAGAGTTCAAGCTCTGACTTATCTGCAACCAGGCCTTTGCCGCCGGACTGCGCCTTTTCTTCGGCACGGCCGTAATCGATGTAATAGAGAAGCTTCTCTATCCCTAAGTATTGACCCACTTCCACTTCTTCGTCTTTGCCGAACTCCACCGCGCCGAGCGCGGCAAAGTATTGCGCGTTTTCCGGAACCTTGATCAGTTCCTCCGGCTTCATCCCTTCTGGGATTTCAACCTTCCGCTCCTTCCACATGCGGGGGATGTTGACTTGCCATGCTTCGCGCATGCCCTGAATGAACCCGTTCGGCCCACCGAGCAGCAGAACATGGGGACGCAGCGTATGTCCGCGCGTCAATACACTCAAGTTCTGCAGGACGATGGCTTCAAAGAGCGATGCCATCAGCTCGTGCGAAGGCGTACCCGTCTTCTGCAGGCCGTTGATGTCGGTTTCGGCAAAGACTCCGCACTTGCCGGCCACTTTGTGCAGCTTGACGCCGTGATACGCCTGGTTGGCAAGCTCGGCCGCAGGAATCTTCAGCTTGGCGTTGATCTTGTCGATGACCGCGCCCGTACCGCCGGCGCACTTGTCGTTCATGGAGGGGATCTTTTTCTTGCGCCCGGTCTCTGCATCATCTTTGAAGATGATGATCTTCGCATCCTGCCCACCCAATTCGATGACCGAGTACACCTCGGGATGGAGCTTCTCGACGGCGAGCGAGACGGCGTGTACTTCCTGGACAAACTTGGCGCCGACCATCTCGGCAATCGTGCCGCCGCCCGATCCAGTAATAAAGATTCGCGTGTTTCCCGGAGCAATCCCAGCCTCCGCTTCCATGCGGCGCAGAAACTCGAGACACTTTTCCGGCTGTCGCGTTTCGTGGCGCTGGTAATCCTGCCAGATGGTTTTATCTGTGGCGGCATCCACCACGATCGCTTTGACCGTGGTGGACCCGACGTCCAAACCAACGAAAAATTTCTGCATCACGTCTCCCTGGAGGGCTGTCTTTTGACAACAGTGGGATCACAGGCGGCAGTCGTGAGCCGCTTCGCGGTTTCGCAATTGGTGTAGACCGAAGCGAAAGCGCTCATCGTGGTTTTCTTCCAAGGAAAACCACACCTCGCGACCTTATATCAGGCCAAGTCATTGCGAAACCGCTTCAGGCTACTTGTGCCGTGGCCACGGAAACCTTGGGACGCCGGGCGTAGGCTCGATCCTTTTTCATAAGGTCGTTCACGTGCCAGGCGAACTGGGCAGCCGTTCCCGCAAGACCGTGCCGATGGGGAAACTTATAGAGCGCATGCTTGAGCTCCGGATGCTCATCAACGTACGCCCGGAGTTCCTCCATCGTCCTCCCTGTCTCGCTAAGGACACCCTCAAACTCCGCGCGAGCCTTTGCTTTGGCTTCCGCAAGCGCCATCTGCACCCGGCTGTGAGCATTGACTTCGCCTTCGCCGGAAGTCTCGACCGGCAGGAAGATCATGTCTTTAAATTTATTGACCACCCGCGATTGCACACCATCCGATTGCGTCGAAGGCATGCAGCCAAAGGGCTTGAGCGCCAGCACCATGTGGCAGAGGTGATTCACGGTGTAGTAGACGTTCTTGCCCACTTCCATGTGGCCTTCGCCGCCCCGCGCAAGCTGGTGGTAGAAGGGATGGGCCAGCCGGGCGAGCTCTTTTTGCGGAATCAGGTGATGCGCCGTGTCCCCCATGTGACGGATGGTGCGGTGATAGAAATGGTTCCACATCACGGTGCCGGCGCTGAGTCCACCGGTCTTCTTAAATACTTTCAGGCGGTTAGCGAGATGCTTCTTCACTTCATACCACTTGGGATCTTGATAGGGAGCCTCGGCATTCGCGCGAGCTCTGGCGCCTTCCTTCGCCACGTGCATCATGTAGGCGATCCAGGTGGCGATTGGTTCCACCAGGACTTGCGCACCCTCCTTTTCCAGGAAAGCGAACATGTTGAAGTTGCCGTCGCCCTCGGTGGTCTGCGCCCAGAACTCGCCCGTGATCTTTACCACCGGCTTCACCCGCAGGCGATCCACTTCGATCGCGTTGAGGCTATCCCGGCAAGTGTGTAGGGCACCCACGTATTCCTTGCCATAGAGGTTGTGGGCGATCTTTCCCAGGGTGCAACCCAGCCCTTCGATCTTCTTGTTTTTTTCAATGTAAGGCTTGGCCCATTTGGGAGCCGCCTCGAGGATGTGCCAGCGTTTGCGATCGCGCAAGGTGTCGGTCAGCGTTTTCACTGAGTCGCGAATCACCCGGTCGGTTTCCCCTTTATTCACCTCATAGGGCCGAACCTGGTACGCGAGCTCATTGATCACGTCGCCCAGGTTGAGGGCATTGAGCATGCCCATGCCAAAGTCGACGGAGAACTTCAAGCCCGGTTCGCCGCTGGCTGCCTTGATGCCGTCGGTTTGCTGGAAGAGCAATACGCGGAAGCCTTCAAAGCCGGCATTTTGCAGCGCAAAGCGATACTCCGCCTCGTACATGCCAAAGCGGCAAGGCCCGCAGGAGCCGGCGGTGAAGAAGACGTAGTTGTCGATGATCTGCTGGCGCGTTTCTCCCTGTTGCTCCAGCTTCTGCAGGTACCGGACCAGGTTGCCGACCGTGAAATAGGTCGGGTTGCACTGGCCGTTGTTTCCGAACTCTTTCCCCGCCTGAAAGTCGGCCACCTCCGGGGTGGGGATGTTCTCACATTTGTAGCCGCTGCCGTGGAAGACGGCCTTGATCATCTCTTCGTGTTTCCAGGTGAGACCCCCGAAGAGGATGGTTACGTAATCGCGTTCCGGCCCGGTGAAGGTGCGCTCTTTTGGTTTTTTGAACTCGCGCATGCGCGCCAAACCGGCTTGCGCTCGGAGACGCGCCCGTTCGGCGTCGATACGGGCTTGAATCTCTACTTCGAAGTCGGTTTGCACAATCTCGTTCACGACTACCGCCATGGGGGATCTCCTGTTCTTCGCCTAGCGTTAATTTCGTTCCCGGTTGAGAGGGATGGAGGGCTACATCTGCCCGGACATCCCCTGGAATCCATGTGCGAGCTGCTTGAAGAAATACTTGATGACCCGTTGATCGTTGTAGCACCAGCCCAAAATGTGGTTAAGGGTGGAGAAACAGTGCGTCTGGCACGTCTCCTTCTGGTGGTCCAGCTGTTTGGTTTCGAACTTATGTTTTCCCACGACGCCCCAGTCGTAGCTGGCCGTGTACATCGGGAAGCATGGGGCGAGCGTTCCATCGACGCGAATAATCATCGAATTCTGTCCGGCGCGGCAGTTCCAGGGAAAATGATTCCCCTTCATAAAATCGACCATCTGCCATAGCCGGGTATTCGAGTTGACCATTTTGTAACCGCTATCTTGTTTCTCTGTCAACCACTGAATCGTCTCTTCTACCGCCGGCCAGTCATCCTTCGAGATGTAGGTGACGTTGTTGTCGGCGTGCTTGAAATGCTCGTCCTGCTCCAACAGAGGCGACTCATTGATGTGGTAGTCGGTTGCGATGCCACAGTCATGGGCTATCTCCGTCAGCTGCCGCACATCGTCCAGGTTGTTGCGGCAGATGTTGATGTTCAGGAAAACTGAATAGCCGTACCCGTACTGTTTACGAACCAGGTAATCGAACTGCTTCCGAATCGGGACCAGTGCCTTTGGAAGGCCCTGTTTGATATCTACCGCATCTACAGCAATATTGAAAGTGGAAATTCCAGCATCCGCTAATTTATCTATTACGTCGATGCGCAGCAGGCGGGCGTTGGTCGGAAGGTAGATCCAGAAATCCTTCTTGGCCGCGTAGTAGGTGATGCGCTGGATCAGGTCCGGCCGCAACAGCGGCTCGCCACCCATGTAGGCGAGCACCCGGCAACCCGTTCCGTGCAGCCAATCGATCGATCGTTTGGCCGTATCTTCCGTCATCCCTTTGACTTTGTTGTCGAAGGCCCAACAGTAGTGGCAGTCGAGATTGCATTTGAATTCCGTGAACAGATATGCGATGAGTGGATGGAAGTCCCCTGCCGTGACCCGGGAACGGATGTACGGAAAAAGCCAGCCACGCATCGCGTGGTAGATCTGGCCTGGTTTCCAATGGCGCTTATCCGGTGGATTCCAGTCGGACTCCTCATCGATAGCTCCCAGCAAATCGGGATACTGTGGAAAAACTGGATCGGGAAATCGCTGTGGCTCCCCGATCGGCTGCAAGCCGGGGAGAGGAGGTTGGGGCTTGGTCAGAAGGCTATGCAGCGGAACATCGAGCCGGAAGCTCGTAGATTGTTCGCTGGGTTCGGTGAAATTCATCGCACCCCCACGAGGATAAAAAATGGAAATAGTTGGGCCCGGAGAACAAGCGATATCTGGAGGCTCGCCAGCCTCTCTGGTGCAAGTAGCGTGCCACATGGCCTCAGACCCGTTGATGCCTGGGTAAGTGATTGATAGAGCGGCACACCTGGTGTCGAAGGCTGGCCGAAGGCGTTCCGGCCCTCGGCCATGAGTGCCAACAAAGCGGCGGCGGTGTCAGCCGATTGGCACTATCCACGGGGCATCCGGATCGAAAAAATGATATGGGCGTCAAATGGCGCAATCCCATTGCTGCTACTTCTTGTCTGAATAGTCATCTATGAAACATCTGCAGAAAGGAGCTCGTCCTGCTGGATATGCAGAGGTCGCCGAACTCAAACCTTCATGGCTCGAACGGAATGCCCCCCAGTGCAGAGCAGGTTGAGGAAGTTCTGCGCTTTGCACGAAAACTGGAGAGGCACAGCGATCATGAGCAGCTATTGCGCGCGCTGCCGGCTGAGATTTGCGTCCTGGTGGACTGCTGCTACGGCAGCCCTTATTCTCTGGCATGAGGGGCAGCTCACTACCCACGTGGTCGACAGTGAGGGATGCTGCGCTGGCCACAGATCATTCCGCTACCGATGGGTAGCGATTTGCAATTGGCCGGAGGCGGTTTGGCAAGCGATCTCCGAGCAGGAGAAGGCGTCTCGTTCTTCCCGCGCTTGACCGGTCCTGGCCCGACGCAACCCAAGGATTTTCCGAGGCAATCCGGTTTTTCCGGGAATGCGGCAGTCAATCTCTTTGCCTGCTTCCCTTAAGGACCGCGCTTCAATCGCCTGGGTGCTCTCTGTATCGGACGCAAGCATCCGGACGCCTTTTCAGAGAATGAGGTCAGTCTTCTTTCGCTCATAAGCCACTACGCGGCTCTGGCCATTGATGACCGGCTTAACTTTGCCCAGTCCGAGCAGGTGCGTGCTCAGCTGGAGAAGGAAAGGACCAAGCTCAGACTGATCCTGGACCTGAACAACAGCGTGGTCTCCAACCTTGAACTGCGCGACGTGATCCAGTCCATCTCCCCTGGGATCAGAAAGGCGCTGCGAGTGGACGGGGTGGCTCTCTTCCTGCCCGACAGGGAGGGTCAAGAGCTTCAACTGTGCGCCTTGGATTTTCCCGACGGCGATTCCGCGGTTCGCCAGAATTTGCCGGTTTCGCTCCACGATTCCGCTGCGGGGCAGGCCTTTCGTTCGGGAAAGCCATGGATTGGGGATATCGGGCAGTTGCAAAGGGCAGGCCTGGACCACAGAATCGCGTCCGCGGCAGGAGTGGAGACCCTATGTATGTTGCCTTTGCTCCGGGGCAACCGTGTGCTCGGCGTGCTCTGCCTGGTTCGGACCGAGAAAAACGCCTTTAACCAGCCCGAGCTGGAGTTCTTATCGCAGATTGCCGGGCAGGTCGCGATCGCCATCGACAACGCCTTTGCCTATCGCCAGATCACCGAGCTCAAGGACAAACTCACCCAGGAGAAGCTTTATCTCGAAGATGAACTCCGCAGCGAGATGAATTTTCAGGAGATCATCGGCAACAGCCCTGTACTCCGGCGTGTTCTCCGCCAGGTCGAAGCGGTAGCGCCGACGGGCTCCACGGTACTGATCCACGGCGAGACCGGTACGGGCAAGGAACTGATAGCCCGGGCGGTCCACAATCTCAGCCAGCGTCACGCCAATTCGTTTGTAAAACTGAACTGCGCGGCCATCCCCACCGGCCTGCTCGAGAGCGAGCTCTTCGGCCACGAAAGAGGAGCATTCACCGGGGCCATCAGCCAGCGGATCGGGCGTTTCGAATTGGCCAATCACGGAACCATCTTCCTCGACGAGGTGGGAGAGATCCCCCTCGACCTTCAACCGAAGTTGTTGCGCGTTCTGCAGGAGAAAGAATTCGAGCGTTTGGGTGGGTCACGAACCCTTCGCACCAACGCTCGCCTGATCGCCGCGACCAATCGTGATCTTCAATCGATGGTCGACGAGCAGAAGTTCCGCTCCGATCTGTTCTATCGACTGAACGTCTTTCCCATCCACGTTCCCCCGCTGCGCGAACGCACGGAAGACATACCGTTCCTGGTCCGGCATTTCGCGCAATACTTTGCGTTCAATATGTCCAAGCAGATCGACACCATCTCTTCTGAAACCATGAACGCGCTGGTTCGTTATCCCTGGCCGGGAAACATCCGGGAATTGCAGAACGTTATCGAGCGAGCGGTCATCCTTTCCAAGGGCCCGTCGCTCAAGGTCCCGCTCAGTGATCTCAAGCCCCGCTCGCTGGACGGGGGAAATGGAAACGGGAATGGATTGGCAACCCTTGAGGAAGTCGAGCGAAGGCATATCCTATCGGTTCTGGAGCAAACCAACTGGGTCTTCGCCGGCCCTAACGGAGCGGCTGCGCGGTTCGGCATCAAGCGCCCAACCTTGCAATTTCGCATGCAAAAGCTAGGAATTTCCCGGCCCGCCAGACCTTAAATCGGCCGACCACCTACAGCTTGCTGCGGCCCACCCCAAGAGGATGCACCCACCATTGGTTCCCGGTGTGGCAAAAGCTTCATCCCCACTCGCTGCCAACAAGCTGGCAGAATGCCAACCATTTGGCGGGGCACCAGTTTGCGGCGATCGCCCCTCTTAATAGATGAGCCTCGTCTGACGAACACCAAGGTCCAGCGCGTCTGTATTATTCCGCGTTAGGCACGCGGATTGCATGTAAGCCAATCACAAGTAATCGGTGCTGTCGAAGCAGCAAAAGGGATCGGAGGAATCGCCGTCGAGCACGGACGGCCGCTCTAAGGAACCGAAAAGATGTTGAGAATCACCGTTGTGGAGAACGCCTTGGAGGACCAGTGGACTCTTCAAGGCACGCTGACCAAGTACTCGGTAGACGAGTTGCTCTCCAGTTGGAGAGCATCCACCTGTCCCTCGGGTAGGCGTCGCATTGTGAATCTCGATAAGGTGACTTCCATCGACAAGAGCGGCGAAGAAGCTCTCTCCATGATCATGCGCGAGGGAGCAACCGTGGTAGCGTCGGGCGTCTACACCAGGCACTTGTTAGACGAACTGCGAGCGCGGAAACCGTCACCTGAGGATCCCAGCTCCTAACCGGAACTTACTCCAGCACCGGCAGGCGCCAGTGCTGGAGAAGCCCTCAAACGGCTCTCAGAAAAGGATCTTGAGAGCCAGTTGGACATTGAAGGGTTCGCCAGGACCAATACCTGGCGAGTAGTTTCCCGCTCCGATCGTAGAGGTGATCTGCCCGAAGCTGTCCGTATCCGTGAAGGAATTGCCGAGCTGTGTGTATCCAGGACTGGCAAGGTTCAGATGATTGAACAGGTTGAACATCTCGACCCGGAACTGCGCGTTGACCCGCTCAGTTATATGAGTGTTCTTGAAGACAGAGAGATCAACGTCCTCCAAGCCCGGTCCGAAGAGGCTGTTACGTGTGTAGTTTCCGTAGGTGCCGGCCGCGGGATCGGCGAAAGCCGCCGGATTGAACCATTGAACGACGCCGTTCTGCACCTTGTGGGAGACTCCCGCAAAGGCATTGCCGACGATATTCGGACGCTGCGCGTATTGATTTTCACCCGTGGTGTCAGTACCCGTGAAGAGATTCATAGGTTGGCCACCCTTCAGGGTAATAACTCCGTTTAGCTCCCATCCGTCGGTAAGAAGCTTCGGCCCCCGAAATGCGGGTATCGCATAGTTAGCATAGCCAACGAAGCCGTTACGGGTATCGAAGTCGCTGTTACCGTAGTCGCCCTTGAAGTTGGTGCTGTCCTGCGGTAGCTGTCCACGGTATGCGGTGACCTCATCGAGATTGTGGCCCCAGGTGTAACTGAACTGAGCGGTCAGCGCATGATAGTTCCGTACTCTAAAAGTGGTCTGGAGCGCACTATAGTTAGAGGTTCCAATGCTCTCAATCTGGTTGATATCGCCATATTGAGGGTAGGTCCCCACGTAGGGGCGTACCAGTACATCGGTGTAGGTCGCTCCCTGATAAGCAACATCGGTTGTCGGACCACCGAGAGCCGGTTGGTTGATGTTCAGGAGGCTAAGCAGCCGCCGCCCTTCGCTGCCCACATACCCGATCTGAAACATCGCATATTGACTGATCGCTTGCTCGAGCTGGAGGCTGAAGTTGAAGTTGTATGCATTTCTGAAACCGCGGTCAACCGAGAAAACGCCGCAAGGGCTTCCCGGGTTGCACAGGCTGGTGGTGGTTGGCGTGATGACCGGAAAGATGGACTGACCAGGAACGACGGCCGTACCATAAGTAGCGACCGTGTAGACCGGTTCCGGTCCGCCGGGATTGCCTTCCAGTCCATTGGGTGCGTTGTTGCTTGGACGGTTGTCCAAAAACGGGTTGGCGTTCGGTGTGTCGAAGAACATGCCAAAGCCGCCGCGCAGCACGGTTCCCTTCACTGAGGCTGGAGAATACGCGAAGCCTACGCGCGGGCTAAAGTTGGTCCAATCAGAGGGATAAACCGAACCGATCTGCGTACCCTGGAACGCGAGCCCCTGACTCGCGGTCAGCTCGGGCCGGAAGACCGATAGATTTTGAAAATCACTACGCATCGGCTGCATGTAGTCGTAACGAATGCCATAGTCGAAGCTGAGTGTGGGCGTTAGCTGCCAGCTGTCCTGGGCGAAGAGATCGAAGGTTTGAATAAAGACCTGCCGCTCTGCATTGCCGCGTGCGATGCTCGCCGACGACATATAGCCGCCAAGAAAATCGGCCATCGAAAGAATACTGCCGAGTGTTTTGTTTTGGCAGTCCCCATTGGAGTTTGTGGCGAAGTAGCCCGTGCAGTTGTCGTAGTCGGCTGCCCATGGGCCCGTCGAACCATTGAACACAAATGTGCCGACAGAGTGACGTTGGTAGAACTCATCTACCTGCGCATTGCGATACTCCCCGCCGAAACGGAAGTCATGTTTGCCTTTTACCCACGACAAGGCGTCGTCAATATGTCCAGTGATGTCGTTACGTCCCTCCGGGGGAGTCTGGCCGATCGCTTCAAAACCGGTGATCTTGATGTTGGGAGCGTTGGTATAAGGCGAATTGGTAACGAAACCAAGAGAGTCAACGTCGAAGCCGGTCTGCTGATCGTTGAAAACCTGATTGAAGTAGTTGACTCCGAGCGTAACCTGGTTGGTGATTTGGGGCGTCAACGTCCAATTGTCTACGACGGAGTAGTTGTAAACGTGAATCGGAGCGCTTTCGAAGTAGTAAGGGATGACGCAATTGCAAACCGGCGCGATCTGATTGCCCTGTCCCAGGAAGGCGCGCCCAGAGATGGATTGACGCTCGTTGAAGGTGTGATCCAGTTTGATTACGCCGTTGTAGCTATAACCGATTTGAGGGGCAGGGGCCGAGTAGTTTGGGCTGGCGGCGGGGCCGTCCAGCGAACCCTTCGGCCACAGTTCACCAAGCAGATTGTTGGTAGCAGTGTTTTGCGGAACGCCGTAATAAGCAAGTAATGGTGCAGCACTGGCCTGGTATGCCGTGGAGGGCTCGGTCCCTTGATAGCCGGTGGCTATCGTGAACTGCTGCTTCTCGAAGTTTTCAAACCAGAAGGTGTGATCCTTCCAAATGGGTCCGCCGGCTGACTCTCCCCACTGTTGGTTGCGTAGTGGAGGGTTGCCTTGCTGGAACGGGGAAACCTCTGCCAGCGCCTCATTGCGGTTGTAATAGTATGCACTGCCATGGATTTGGTTGGTGCCTGATTTCGTAACCAGGTTCACTGATCCGCCGGGATTGCGTCCCGTCTCCGGCGAGGATTGGGTCTGCAGAGAAAATTCTTCCACCGAATCGATGGGAAGGGTAATGCCGGCTATGTTTTCAACGCCGCCCTGGTTCACCGCGGGAATGTTATGCCACAGGTCGTTGTTGTCTGAACCGTCAATCTGCCAGTTCACCTGGTTGGCGCGCGTCCCATTCACGGAACCGTAGCCGCCCAGGGAGTAGCCTGCAAACCCCGGAGCCATGCCGATCATCTGTGTAAAGTCGCGGCCATTTAACGGGATGTCCTGAATCGTCCTGCTGCCGAGGATGGTCGTCTGTGTTGGATTGGTCGTATCGAGTGCCAGTCCGGCTGCATTTACCTCGACCGTGGTCGCTTGCGACGCGACCGCAAGCTTCATAGGGAGGGTATAAATCGTCCCGGCCGAGACCTGAACCTTTTCTACCTTAAGTGTTTCAAAGCCGGAGGATGTTGCCGAGACGGTGTACGTGCCGAGCGGAAGGTCCTGCACGCTAAACTCACCGGCGCTGGACGCGATCGTTGAGTGAACGATACTCGTAGCGTCGTCTGTGATCTGCACGGTCGCGCCGGGAATGGCGGCGCCACCCTGGTCCGTCACCGTGCCGTTGATGCCACCACGAAAGTTTTGCGCTGCGGCAAACGTCACACAGAACAGCAGCATCATCAACAAAACGGGTACGGGGAAAGATCGAATGCGGGTGTCGCCAGATGACATGGAACATCCTCCAAAGATTTGTACGAAAAAAGTTCTTCCAGACCCTCTGAGACCCCGGGGCGGATGAGTAACATTCGACTTATCTTCGACTTGGAAGGGTGCTACAGGCCTGTTCCGACGAGAAAGGCACATTGGAGATGAACGATATCGGCTTCGACAAGGAAGGCGTTCACCTGCGCTACAGATTCGTAGTGTTTAGCTAAACTAACCCTAAGTGCCGTAGAATGCAACCAGAAAAATCAAAATCTTCTTCGGAATAAGGCACGGTTACGAATCGCTTGAGCTTACCAGGCGCCGCCGAGTTAGGTGGAAGTACACCACCGGGGTAACCACCAGGCTGAGCACGATCGAAATCGAGAGACCCCCGATGACTGCTATGGCCAGGGGCTGCAACATCTGCGAACCGGCACCCAGGGCCAGCGCCAGAGGAAACATCCCGCATATCGTGGCAATGGCGGTCATGAGGATGGGCCGCCTCCGCCGCTCGGCGGCCTGGAGCATGGCTTGGCGAGCGTCCATTCCGCTGGCGCGTAGTTGCTCGTCAGCATCCAGAAGCAGAATTCCGTTCTTGGCCACGATCCCAATCACCATGATGAGCCCCATGAAGCTGGCCACATTGAAGTTGGTGCCGGTGATGAGCAGAGCGAAGACAACGCCCGCGAGGGAGAGGACGGAACTAGTCAGGATGGAGATCGGAGCCGCAAAATTGCGGAACTCGGCCAGCAGTACACCGAAGACCAAGGCGAGTGCCAGCACCAGAACGCGGGCCAGATCGGCAAATGATCGTTGCTGCTCCTGGTAGGTACCACCGTACTCTACGCGAACCGAGGACGGAAGCTGCAGACGGTCCACGGCAGCTTTGACTGACTCCATGGTCCCACCAAGATCGGAGCCTTCCAGGCGCCCGCTCACCTGGATCACCTGTTGCAGGTTCTCGCGGCGAATCTCGTTTTGTGGCGGCAGCTGCGTCACCGTGGCCATGGCGCTCAAGGTCGCGGTGTGCCCGCTGCTGCTGTTGAAGACGGTGTTCTCGATGGCTTCGAGCGAAGCCCGATTGGCGTCTGGCAAGCGCACCCGGATGGTGTACGGCCTGCCACCAGTAATCAGCGGATCGTTGGTGGGCAGTCCATCGAGAATGGATGTAGCATCCTCGGCAATTTCAGTCGGCGTGAACCCGAGCCGCCCGGCAACCACGGGGTCTATCTGGAAGTTAGTGGCCGGCCCGCTGATGGTATTGTCGACGCCATTTTGCGTATCCACCACTCCGGGGATTTTGGCAATGGCCTGCTGAACGCGTGGACCAAGTGTCAGCAAAAGGTTCTGGTCATTGGAAAACAACTTGATCTGGATGGGCTCAGGCGAGTTGGAGAGATCGCCAATCATATCCTGCAGAATCTGCGTGAACTCCATATCGAGCGACGGCTCCGCCGCATGGATCTGTTGACGAGCATCGGCGATCACTTCATCGATGTCGCGCGAGCGGTCCGTCTTCAGGCGAACCGTGAAGTCACCGGTATTCGCTTCCGTGACCGCTGCCAGGCCCATCTGCAGACCGGTCCGGCGCGAGGTGACGGACACTTCGGGTATGCGTCGCAGAATCTGATCTACGTGGTCGAGGATACGGTTGGTTTCGGTCAGCGAGGTTCCGGCAGGAGTGAAGTAATCCAATATGAACGCGCCCTCGTCCATCTCCGGCAACAGATCGGAGCCGAGGCCGCGGTAACTGAAATACCCCGCGAAGATAAGCACTGCGCATATCACCACCAGGGCAAGCGGACGTTGAAATGACCACTGCAGCGCGCGCTCGTGGTATTGGAGGAGACGGTGGAAGGCGGATCCCCCCTTTCGTTTGATGCCAGCAAGAAAGCCACTTCGCTCTTCTTCTTCGCGTACGACGGGCCCAGGGTGAATCTTCTTTTCCAGCCGGAGAGAGAGGGCGGGAGTGAAAGTAAGCGCGAGCAGAAGGGAAGTGAGCAACGCAACCGTCATGGTTACGGCAAGAGCGCGGAAGAAGCTTCCCGTGACCTGGGTGACTGAGACCAGGGGGAGAAATACGATAACCGGCGTGATGGTGGAAAAGACCAGTGGCCGGCTGATTTCGCGGATGGCTTTACGCACCGAAGCCGTCCGTGACTCACCTGCTTCGCGATGTACCGCGATGTTCTCGACCACTACGATCGCGTCGTCGATGACCAGTCCGATCGCCGCGGCCAAACCGCCCAGCGTCATCAGGTTAAAGCTCTGGCCGGTGATGCGAAGAAAGAGAATGGTCACCGCGACGGTGACAGGGATGACCAGGCCGGCGACCAGCGAAGAAGTCCAGTCATGGAGAAAGAGGAACAGGATGATGCAGGCGAGCACCAGGCCGATGAGAATAGCGTCGCGGACGCTGAGAATGCTCTCCCGCACCAGCTCCGACTGGTCATAGAAAGGCTCGATATGAACACCGGCGGGTAACTTGGATTGCAGCTGGGCCATCTCCGCCGCTACCCCATTGGCCACCGCGACTGTGTTGCCCGAGGGCTGCCGGGTAATGTTGAGCAGCACGGCGGGCTTGCCGTTCGACCTGACCGCCGTATACACCGGCATGGTAGAGGGTTCTACCGTTCCGAGATCGCCGACGCGGATGGCGACCCCATTGGGCGATGTCTTTACGATCAGATTGCTAAGCTCGGCAGCGCTGTGCGCCTGGGCCCCGATCAGGCCGAGGATCAGTTGATGGTTGGCCTCGTAAAGGCCAGGAGAGTCGATGATGTTCGATTCCTGGACGGCATTGACTAATTCGAGCAGGGTTACACCGGCCGCCTGCAGCCGGGAGAGATTAGGTACGATGTGGAACTCGGGGATCTGGCCACCCTGCACCAGTACCGTGCTCACCCCGTTGACCCGGTTGAGCGGCGGTTTCAGATCGTACGTGGCTATCTCCCACAGGCGGGTCTGAGGGATTGTGTCCTTCCCGCGATCCTCTGCCGTGAGCGCGTAGCCGAGAATGGGAAAAGTGGCGAAGGTGAGGCGGTTGGTGGTGATGCGCGCCGTGGCGGGCAAAGACTGCGAAATTCTCGCTAGCGCTGCATCCGTCAATTGCAGCGTGCGAAACATATCCACGTTCCAATCGAAGAAGAGGCTCACCTCGGCCGAGCCGCGGCTGGTGTTGCTGCGCACGGTAACCAGGCCAGGAACGCTGTTGACCGCATCTTCAATGGGCTTGGTGATGGTCACCTGCATCTGTTCGACCGGCATCACGCCGTTGTCGACGCCAATGACCACGCGGGGAAAATTAGTCTCGGGAAAGACGGAGATCGGCACTTGGAACGCCATGTAGACGCCGGCCAGCGTCAGCAGTGCCAGGAAGAAAAAGATGGGTTTGGCCGCGGTCGCCAGCCAGAATGGTCCGTCGTCGCCCACGTGCTCAGGGGTGCCGGGCGTCACTCCTTCTCTCCTCCGGCTTCCGCGGGAGCGCCGCCAACTTTGACTTTAGTGCCAGGGTCCAACCCATACCCGCCGCTGGTGATGACGGTATCGCCCGGGGTCCGAGGCCGCTGAGAATTTGTGCCGATTCTTGGTTGCGGAGCCCCAGAGTCACTGGACGTTTCTCCGCGCTTCCGTCCGGACTTGATGACCAGAACAAATTTGTTTACGCCATCCGGGTCAGTCTGTACCGCTTCCATCGGAACCAGTAGCGCGTTGGCCGCGGTGCGGCCGGTTATGGTGGTATGTACGGGCGTGCCCGCTTTGAATGTTCCTTTCGCATTCTCCACTCGCAGCCACACTTCGACCGTCGTGCTTCCCGGATCGAGAGCGGGGCTGATGAGGGAAACCTTGGCCGCCACCGGATCAGCCAGCCCGGGAACAGTGATGTTAGCTGCCGCCCCCAACGAAAGCTGTTGTGCCTGCAACTGCGAGAGGTGCAGCTTGGCCAGGAGCGCCGAAGTATCCATTACGGTGATCACGGGGCTGCCGGCAGCGGCCGTTTCTCCGGCGAAGAGAGGCCGGTCGGTTACCACTCCGGAAATGGGGCTGCGAATCTCCGTATAGCTGAGCTGGGCCTGGGCGCCGAGGTACTTGCCCTTGGCGGAAGTGAGTTGTCCTTCCGCGCTCTCGAGGGCCGCTTTGTGGCTGATCTTCTGCACCGCTTCGAGATGTTGCTTGGCGATCTCGTGGGCAGCCTGGGCCTGCACCAGCGCTGCTTTGGCGGTATCCAGATCGCGCCCCGGGATCGCTCCCTCAGAGAAGAGTTGGGTACGGCTGTCCACAATACTTTGCGCCAGGTTCAGGTTAGCGGTTGCCTGGGTCAGGTCCAACTGCGCCTTTACTGTGTCTTCCGGTACCGTGGCCCCGGTGGCAATGTCGTAAGTACCCTGAGCCGCGCTGTAGGCACCCTTGTTATCCAGCGCGGCTGCCTCGAGATCGCTGTTCTCGAGGGTTGCCAGAAGTTGGCCAGCTTTGACGTGAGAACCGCGCTGGACATAGAACTTCCTGACCGGCGCCGTGACCTTGGGCGATATAGCGGCCTGGGCCAGTGGCGCGAGCGTAGCGTCAGCGGTAATCTGCTCAGAGATTTCTCCCCGCTCCGGATGCTCGGC
This sequence comes from uncultured Acidobacteriaceae bacterium, assembly GCA_963746595.1. Classification (GTDB taxonomy): domain Bacteria; phylum Acidobacteriota; class Terriglobia; order Terriglobales; family Acidobacteriaceae; genus PALSA-350. The sequence continues at coordinate 442,793 of CAVVBS010000014.1, read as the reverse complement.
CTGCACGTATACCTCGGTGGGCGCGGCCTCCTCGGTCTTACTACAGGCCGTGACCAGCAGGCAGCTACCACAGAGCACCATGGCTGCAAAGAGCCCAATCAAACGGGACGGGAGAACGGCAGTAAGAAACCCAATCGAACTGGAATGGTATATGGCCGCAAGAGACCCAATCGAGCTGGACGGGTGCCCCAGGTTCGCCTCAGGGTACCTGGGCCGAAAAAGACGGGGCGCAGCCCCTCGATCGCTTTTCTTGTGTGTGCCACCAAGCTCAGATCTGCGATTTGCAGAAAGCATTCGAAAAAAATCATTTCCAGCCCAGGTACGCCCCACGGCAAGCCGGGGCAGGTGAGGCGAACCTGGGGCACCCGTCAAGGGGTTTAAATTTGTCTGTACTACAGGGCGGTTGGTGTCGAGTAAGCTCATCGCTCAGATCGCTCCTGTCAGCAGTTGCAGATTGGTGAGAGCCAATTGATATCGGATGGTTCCGTCCTCACGTGCGATCTCTGCCGCAGTTAAAGAATTTTCCGCGTCCACCACTTCCAGCACCGTTGATTCCCCCGCGGTATAGCGCAGCCGCGTCAGCCGCAGACTCTCAGCTGCGGTTTGCACGCTCTGATCGAGCGACTGCAATTGATCCCGCGAAGTGCCCGCCTCGGCATAGGACTCGTCCAGCTGGGCGATCAGCCGGCGCTGCGTAGCAGTAAGCGCGGTATGTGCGGCCTCGCGCAGAATCTCGCTCTGGCGAACGCGGTGCTGCGTAGAGAGCCAGTCCCAAACAGGAATATCGAGCGTCGCGCTTGCGGAGTATCCAAGATTCTTTACCCCTTCACGGCCATTGACGGCGAACTGCACGGCATCGATACCGTAAGTGAAATTGAGACCTAGATCAGGAAGATACGCGGCCTGAGCCGCCGTCACATCGAGAGAGCTAACACGCAGCGAAGCGAGCGCCTGGTGCAGTTCCGGGTTCAGCTTCATCGCCGCCGCATCCACATCCGCTCGATCGGGCAGCGGCACAACCGCGCCCGGCACGAGCGCGTAAGCAGCCCGAGGATCGGGAAAGAGGAGCACGCCCAGATCCAGGTGAGCCTTCTGCTTCTCGAGCAGGGCATCCGCCAAATCGCGATCTCGCTGCTGTTGTAGCAGCTGCGCCTTCACTACGTCGGCATGGGCGCCTTCCCGCGCGCTCTCCCGCTGTTGTGTCAGCTGCGTGAAGTTGGCCGCTTCGCCGGCGGCACGGCGCCCCACCTCCACCTTACGATCGGCGGCTAAGCTCTGGTAGAAAAGGCTGGTCACGGTGGCCACCAGGCCGCGCCGGGCAATCTCGAACTCCGCCGCGGCAACCGCATCCGCGGCGCTGGCGCGCGAGACGGCCGTTAATTGTTGCAGCCCGAACGTTTCCGTGACCACGCCCTGGCTGGCGTACTCACGTACCGCGTTGTTGGCGATAAATCGTGGAGCAGCCTGGCTTCCCACCGGGCCCCCTCCATTGATTGCGCCGTTGGGCTGCGTGTACAGAACCTGATTGTGATAGCTGACACCGGGCAACAGGGCTGCCTGGGCGATCGAGTGATCGAGTGCGGTAACGCGTTTATTGGCCGCCGCAGCGGCGAAGTTAGGTTCGTTTGCACGCGCCAGCGCGATGGCCTGCTCCAAGGTGATCGAAGTGGGCGCTGGGGCTCCTTGTTGTGCCAACGCCGCGTTCACGAACAATGCAAACGCAATGAAAGAAAGCCGGCTCGTCATACTGGGAAGACGCATAGACCCCCGAAGTTATTTCTGCCCGACGACCAGGATAGTGAAACTACCAGGAACAATCGCGGGCCGGGGACGGGGGTTGTCCGCCGTGGGGGCAGGCCGCTCGCCGAATGTGGCGGTGGCCAGGTAAATGCGTCCGGTTGCCGTATCCAGGGTCATGGTCCTAGCGCCTCGCTGCGTGGCCAGGTTCTGCAGTACTGGATAGCTGTCTTTGCCCGCGTCAATGACGGTCAGCGTGCCGCCGCCGTTGGAGGAGAAAGCTAGCTTGCGCGTGGGATCGTAGCGTGCCGCATCCGGACCCTCGCCGATAGAGGGATTGGCCAAGATCTTTCCCGAGTTCGCATCGACGACCGCCATCTTGCCTCCGTCACACACGGCGAAGAGCCGGCGGCCTACGGGATCGATGGCCAGTCCGGAGGGCGATTCGCAGTTGGCCAACGGCCACGTCGCGGTAATCTTCATGGCTGCCGCATCCAGGCGGACGATCTCATTCTTGCTCTCGATATTGGCGAAGACCGTGCCCTTGCCATCCGCGACTGGGAACTCAGGCTTACCGTCGAGTGGGATGGTGGCCACCACTTTGCGTTCTGCGGTATCGATCACAGTTGCATTACTGCTGCGGCCGTTAAAGGCCCAGACCGTTTTGGTTACCGGTTCGAACGCAATGCCATCCGGGTTCGTGCCTGCGGGAATCGAAGCTATCGTGGCCAACGTGGCGCGGTCGAAGACCACCACCACATTGGCTCCGCCATCGCTGACATAACCATACTTGCCGCTATCGTCGAGCGCCACGCCGTGGGTGCCTTTCAGCCCTGTGATGCTGCCCACCACCTTCCCGGAATCGCTGTCCAGCACTTCCACCCGCGGTCCGTGCGTGACATAGAGGCGGTGCGCCTTCGGGTCGGAGGTGAGGTAGTCCCAGCCGCCTTCGCCGCCAATGGTCCACTTGGTGAGGACGCTGTACGGCGTCTGTGCCAGCACCGCGGAAGGCGCCAGCAAAATCGACGCGGAAAGGGCGAGTGTCTGCAGAGTATGGCGAAGGCAGTTCGGTCTCATAGAATCTCCCATCAAGCTCGATCTCAATTTCGCACAGCTACCTTAACCGAAGCTGAAGGAACTCCAGAAAGCGGCAAGTGCACCATCACCCTGGTTCCAACCCCTAACTCACTCGTGATCTCAATCGTTCCCTGCCACCGCGAGACGATGGCTTTGCAGATAGATAGCCCCAAGCCGGTGCCTCCTGTGTTGCGGCTCCTCGAGGGATCGCCGCGGTAAAAACGATCGAAGACGTGGGGCAGATCCTGGGGTGCGATGCCGTCGCCATCATCCTCGATGGCAAGCTCTCCATCCTGTTCCGCGCCACGGCGCGTATCGCAGAGCCGGCGGGACTGTGCTGCAAGGCATTCAAAAGCAGGTTGGAGCACAGCAGTTGCAACTGCTCCGCCTCGACGTCGACCATCACCGGCTTCTTCAGCCATGACCAGGATGCGCAGTCGTTTCAGCTCCGCCATGGATTCAAATTGCTCTGCCACCTGGCGCAGGGTCTGGGCCAGGTCAGTAGCGACGCGCGCTGACGGCAATTCCGTCTTTGTCTCCACCCGCGCGAGGGTGAGCATCTTGGCCACTGCTTCTTCCATGCGATCGCAATCCAACTGGCAGCGTTCGATACCTTGCTCATACTCGAGCGCTGTCCGTTGCTTCAGCGTGAGCAGTTGCAGCGAAGACTTTAAAACCGCGACCGCGGTCTTGAGCTCATGCGCGGCATCGCCGACAAATCGGCGTTGCTGCATGAATGAGCGCTCCAGGCCGGTAATTACTGTTTCCAGGGCGACCGTGAGGGGTGCCAGCTCCCTGATCATGCGTGCACGTTGGGGAGGAACGAAGTTCCATGAATCCACCGAGACGCCGCCTGCTGCCGCCGCCAACTGCGCGCAGGGGAGCCAGGCCACGATTCAGAAGCCAGAAAATCAACAGTCCTGAAACGGCGAGCAAAGATAAGCTGGTGACCGCGTAAAACCCGACCGCCTTCCAGATATCTCTCCACACGCCATCGATCGGCGAGCCGTAAAAGATGCTTACGCGCCGCGGGATGCCTCCGCCTTTATCGCCGGGATCGACGATCCTGAGGCCCTCAATTCTCATGCGCCCGATAATGGATACCGTTGACATGGACTCTGAGAAACTTCCCGGTCTTTGCCGCCAGCAAGCGTTCGTCCGGCCCACTCCAATTCGGCGAGTGGCCCAGGACGCGGCCGCTGGCGTCCTGCACCTGGTAGATATCCTCGGCCGGAAAATTCACTTCCGTTCCATCCAGCATCACGTTGTCCTGTGTATCTTCCGCATCCTGGACGGCGCCCAACAGCGAATCGGCCCGGCCACGCAGCATGATGTCAAAGGACCGAAAGCGCTGGTGCCGCTCATAGAGCATCGCCGCAGTCGATATCGAGAGCGCGGCCAGCAGTTCTACCAGCAGAACAGTGCTAATCAGTCGATGCGTGATGGAGTAGGACTTCATCGGCTCTCCTCGAAGCCCATCAGCAGGCGGTATCCCCGCCCGCGCAGGGTTTCGATGCTCGGCTGCTGGGTCGCTGCCTCGAGCTTGCGGCGCAGATTCGAGATGTGCGCTTCGATTACGTTGGAGTGGTGTTCCCAGTTGTAGTCGTAGAGATGCTCCAGCAGCTCGCGCTTGGATACGATCACGCGCGGCCGATGGATCAGATACTCGAGAATGCGGTACTCGGTCGGCGACAGATCCACCAGCTTGCCCGAGCGCCGGACACTCTGCTCGACGGTATTGACCTCCAGATCGGAGAGGCGGAGCAGGGGATTGGCCACTCCTTTGCCGCGGCGGATGAGCGCCTTGGCCCGGGCGATCAATTCGCCCAGGTCGAACGGCTTGCTCAGATAGTCGTCCGCGCCGGCATTGAGCAAGGAAATGATGGAACTGGCCTCGCCTTTGGCGGTCAGGATGAGCACCGGTGTTCCATCCCCGCGAGCTCGCACTTTCTTTAGCAGCGCGAGGCCATCTAATCCTGGCAGCATCAAATCCAGGATGATCAGGTCATAGCAGCGGTTTTCGGCGAGATCCAGACCGGTGAGCCCATCTTCGGCGCAGTCGACGGCGAAGTTCGGGCCCTCGCGCAGAGCGGAAGCCACATTCTCCGCCAGCCGCACCTCGTCCTCGACCACCAGAACCCGCATGAGTGCAGTATCCCCCTGCAAGGTTAAGCCAAGCTGAAGCCGGGCTGGAAGGTAGTGCTTCCATGAAGAGTTGTTAGACGGAAATGCGCACAGCAGGCCCCGTTCGACTTCGCTCAGGGCAGGCTCTCGCTTCCCCGGATTTCCTGTCAAGCTTCGTGGTGTCGATAGATCGTGCGGCTTTCCTTACTGAAAGCCGCATACGGGCCGTTGATTAGCGCAGCGTAGTAGGAAATCCGGAGGAAGCCGAGAGCCTGCCCTGAGCGAAGTCGAACGGGACCCGCTGTCGCCTTCCCGAACGCAACTGAGAAGGGCGTGGATCGTCTGCGGCTCTATGAATACCTGGTAACTGCTGCTGGGGGTAACGCAAGGGACCTGCCGTTCTCTCGACCACCAGCCGATGCTGTTCTAACCCCCTACCGCTCGCCCGGCGGAGGAGCATTCACAGGCCCCCACTCTTCGGAGGCTGCCACCCATCATTGGATGGGCCATTCTGGAAGAAAAACGAATCCTTGCTATACGGGCCCGGTCGCATACGTCGCGTTGGCCTGGCCAAAAATCTTCCCCGCCCGCAGCGTATCCGCGCGAACCTTGTCCACCAACTGGTGATAGCGTTCGTCGGTCTGTGCGAATCCAGAGAACCAGCTCAGGTCGTTGTTCCCAATAATCACCACATCAATACCCGGAACCGACGCAATGTCATATGCATTGGCCACGCCGGTAGGCGTCTCGATCATGACCACCACCAGCATGTTGTCATTGATGGTGTGGTGGTAGTCGACGCCATTGATCCCCCAGATGCTGGGTGCCTGGCCCTGGCCCGTGCTCCGTCGCGCGACCGGAGGATAGCGGGCCCACTTCGCCGCCTCCCGCGCCCGATCGACATCGTCGACGGTGGGAATAACCACGCCCAGCGCGCCAATATCGGTCGCATGCTGGATATGCCATTCCTGCGCATCCGGCAGCCGAATCATAGGAGTCGCCTTGACGTGCGGGCACGCGGCAATCATCTTCTCAATGTCCGCGAACTCCAGCGTGCTGTGCTGCATTTCAAACCACGTGAAGTCGTAATGCTTGGCCCGCTCGCAATAGTCGGCGATATCCATCTTCGATTGCGTAAAGCTGAAAACCTGCTTGCCATCGAGGAGCTTCTGCTTGGTGGTGTTGTAAAGCTTCGCTTTCGCGCCGCCGGTATCCGGGCTTTGCGCCCCCAGCTGCACACCGGGTACCGCCAGGGCCAGAAATGAGCAGACAAGCAATTGCATTGCCGACCAGATCTTCATCCGCGCTCCTTAGAAAACAACAGCCATCCTTTATAGCCCTAAACTCCGTTCCATGGCGATGGGGTATAACTATCACCGGGCTTTGTACCAGGAGATCCACCGTGCACCGTTCGTGTTTTGCTTTTGTTCTGGCGGCGACTTTGCTTTCGACCGCCGCTGCCATGGGCCAAGAGGCCACGACGTTGACCATCGACCTGGCGCAGGTCAAGGCGAAAGCAAGCCCTCAGCTATACGGCTTGATGACCGAAGAGATCAACTACTCCTACGACGGCGGTCTCTATGCCGAGCTGGTAAGGAACCGCACCTTTCAGGATCGGGGCAAGATCCCCCCGAGCTGGTTTCTCTACGAGTGGGGCAATGCGGATGCATCGATGGACATCGATCGCACCACCGGCCCCAGCGCAGCCCTGCCGCTGAGCCTGCAACTGACGGTCAAGAGCGCCAGTGATCACGACCAGGCCGGCATCAGCAACCTGGGTTACTGGGGCTTTCCCGTCGGCCGCAAACCACCTACCACGGTTCGTTCTATGCCAAGGCCAGCGATCCCTCGATTGGACCGGTGACCGTCAGCCTGGTCGAGGATGAAACCGGCAAGGCAATCAGCACCACCGTGCCCGCACTGACCACTGCCTGGCAGCAGCATGAGTTCACGCTTCATTCCAGCGCTGCCGCCAAATCTTCGCAGTACCACCTGGTTCTCTCGGTCGCAAAGCCGGGAACGGTCTGGTTCAGCCTGGTATCGCTGTTTCCCCCCACCTACCACGACCGGAACAACGGAAATCGCATCGACCTGATGGAGAAGCTGGCCGCGATGAAGCCGGCGTTTCTGCGTTTTCCCGGAGGCAATTATCTCGAGGGCGACCACATCAACGAGCGCTACGAATGGAAGAAGACCATCGGCCCCTTGGTGGATCGCCCGACCCATCCCAGCCCCTGGCACTATCGCTCCAGCGACGGCATGGGCCTGCTCGAGTTCCTGGAGTGGTGCGAGGACCTGAAGATGCAGCCCTTGCTGGCCGTGTATGCCGGCTATTCCATGCAGCAGGAGTTTGTAAAACCCGGGCCCGATCTGGAGCCCTACGTCCAGGATGCTCTGGACGAAATCGAATACGTCACCGGCGACGCAAACACGAAATGGGGCGCGGAGCGGGTGAAGGATGGTCACCCGGCGCCCTTCAAGCTCAGCTACGTCGAGATCGGCAACGAGGACTGGTTCGACAAATCCGGAACCTACGGTGACCGCTATGCCCAGTACTACAAGGCCATCAAGGCCAAATACCCTGATCTGCAGCTGATCGCCACCACCCCCATCACCACCATGAAGCCCGATGTGATCGACGATCACTTTTACCGCCGCGCCCAGGAGTTCTACGACGACGTACACCACTACGATCAGACCGATCGCAACGGGCCCAAGATCTTCGTCGGCGAGTGGGCCACCCGCGAGGGCACGCCCACGCCCAACTTCGGCTCGGCGCTGGGAGATGCGGCCTGGATGACCGGCATGGAGACGCAATAGCGACATCGTCATCATGGCCAGCTATGCGCCGCTGCTGGTCAATGTGAACCCGGGCGGCATGCAGTGGGAGTCCGATTTGATCGGCTACGATGCGATGAACAGTTACGGCTCGCCCAGCTACTACGCCCAGGTCATGTTCAGCAACCATTTCGGCGACCAGATATTGAATGCGAACCTTGAAGGTATGGCGCCTAAGTTGTTCTATTCTGTCACCCGTAAATCGAGCGATGGAACTGTCTATCTGAAGCTGGTAAACGCCAGCTCCACGCCGCAGCCCTTGCGCATCCAGTTCAACGGGGCTTCCACTATCGATAAGACGGGAAAACTCATCTCCCTGTCGGCCAAAACCACGGCAGCTACCAACAGCATCACCCAGCCCACCGCGATTGTGCCGGTGGAGAGTGAGTTGCACGACGCAGCGGCCGAGTTTGCCCACACCGTTCCCGGCTTCACCATTCAAGTTCTGGAGTTGAAAGCGACAATGAGAACGCGTTGGTTTCTGGCCCTTTTCCTGTTGCTAAGCCCTTGGCTCAGGGCAAAGGCGGACATTCAGTATTTCCCCGAGCGCAAGGTTTGGGTGCTGCAGGCCGGCGAAACGACCTACGCCTTTGGCGTCAACGAGCGCGGCGAGCTGCAGTCCGATCTATTGGGGGCAGCGGGTCACGCGCGATGCGGATTTTCCTGCCGCGCATAGCAGGCCGGAAGTGGCCTCGTTTGATCTCTCCACCACCACCACCCCGCAGGAGTATCCGGGCTGGGGCGCGGAGTTCTACAACGAACCTGCGCTGAAGGCGACCTACGCCGACGGAAATCGCGACGTGGTTCTGCATTTCGTGCGATCAGCACATCGATGGCAATACGCTGGAGATCACGCTGAAAGATATTGCCACCGACCTCGAGGTGCACCTCTACTACCGGATCTATCCCGAGACCGGCATTCTCGAGCGGTGGTCACGCGTAGAAAATAAGACCGATCAGGCCATCACGCTGGAGAGCGCGCAATCGGCCGCCTGGACCTTGCCCCACGGTGAGGGCTACGGCTGGCACTATCTCACCGGCCACTGGGGAGCGGAGTGGCAGCTGCACTCCGAGCCTCTGCAAACCGGGGCGCACGTCATCGAAAGCCGCCGCGGCAGCACCTCGCATCAATCCAACCCCTGGTTTGCCATCGACCGCCCGCAGCAGACCACGGAGGAGAGCGGCCCGGTGTGGTTTGGCGCTCTGGGCTGGAGCGGCAGCTGGCGCATCACCGTGGAGCAGACCGCCATGCAGCAGGTGCGCGTGACCGGCGGCTTCAATCCCTTCGATTTCGGCTACCGCCTGAAGCCGGGCGAGCAGCTGGAAACTCCGCCGTTCTATGGCGGATTCACGAATGGCGGTCTGGGCGAGGCGTCGCGCATTTTGCATCGCTTTGAGCGCCAATCCATCTTGCCCGGCGGAGAGAAAGCGCCGTTGCGGCCTGTCCTCTACAACTCCTGGGAAGCCACGGAATTCGATGTCAGCGAAGCGGGGCAGATTGCCCTGGCGGAAAAGGCCGCCAAACTGGGCATGGAGCGCTTCGTCATCGACGATGGATGGTTCGGCCAGCGCAAAGATGACCACGCAGGCCTGGGTGACTGGTATGTGAACCAGCAGAAGTTTCCTCACGGGCTGAAGCCGGTGATCGATCGCGTGCACGCGCTGGGCATGGATTTCGGCATCTGGGTGGAACCGGAGATGGTGAACCCCAACAGCGACCTCTATCGCAAGCATCCCGAATGGGCGATGAATTTCCCCGGGCGTCCGCGCACCGAAGCCCGCAACCAACTGCTCCTGAACCTGGCCCGGGACGATGTAAAGGAATACGTCTTTAACTGGCTCGACCAGCTGGTCACCAACAACGACATCGCCTTTCTCAAGTGGGACTACAACCGCAACTGGGCGGAAGCCGGCTGGGACGCGGTTCCCGTCGAAGATCAGAAGAAGATCTATGTGGCCTATGTCCACAACCTGTATGACATCCTCGATCGGCTGCGGGCGAAGCATCCCAAGCTGGAAATCGAGTCCTGCTCCGGTGGCGGCGGCCGGGTGGATCTCGGCATCCTGCGCCGTGTCGATCAAGTTTGGACCTCGGATAATACCGACGCGCTGGACCGGCTCACGCTGCAGGATGGATTCACGCAGGCTTATACCCCGGGCATCATGATGGCCTGGGTCACCGATGTACCCAGTGGCATCGATGGTCGAGTGGTCCCGCTCAAGTTTCGCTTCCTGGTAGCCATGACCGGCTCACTGGGAGTGGGAGGAAACCTGAACAAGTGGACGCCCGAGGAGATGGATGCGGCGGCCCAGTTCGTTGCTTACTACAAGCGAGTGCGCGCAACGGTGCAGAGGGGTGGGCTCTATCGCCTAATCGCACCTGAGAGCAGCGAAATTTCCGCCACCGAATATGTTTCCCAGGACGGGCGCCAAGCGGTGCTCTTTGCCTTCCTGCATTCACAGCAATTCGGGACGCCGTTCCCAACCGTCTTTCTGCGCGGCCTGGATGAAAACGCCATGTACAAGGTGGAGGGCATCGATCCCAAACAACTGACGTCAACGGAGAGCGTAAGCGGCGCTTACCTGATGCACCACGGCATCGACCTTAACGCTGCACGGCGATTATGACAGTACTTCGGTCATCCTCGAAAAGCAGCCCTAAACGGGAAAGAGCCTCGAATCAGTCGCGTGGACCGCTCCTTGCGCCTCTCACAACGAGACACGTCGAGAACTTAACCGCCAACAGGGGTTAGGAACGACAGGGGTAGGCTGCGGCCCGCTCGAGAGGGCAGAGGGACGAATGACGAACCCCGGGGAAACTGGTTTTTCTACCTGTATTGATGTTGGCTATTTTGACGGCCGGTTGCCACAAGAACGATAGCGATCAAGTGAATGCGTCGGAGAATGGAAACCTCGCGCCCGGTCAGCGATAACGGTGGAGCTGCCCCGGCGAACGAGAGTCAGGCTGCGGCGAGCGAGGCCGCAACAGGAACCAAGGCCAAGGGCGGACAACCCTCATCCTCAGGAGGACCGATAGGGAACTGGAGCTAAAGGCGAAACTCTATCCTGACCACGGACCATGTATGAGTAGATAGGTTGACGACTGGGACGGGTGCCCCAGGTTCGCACCAGCGTACTCCGGATTTCCTGTCGACCTTGCTGGCGTTGGCGAACCTCATGCGGCTTTCCTTAATGAAAGCCGCACACGCGGGTGTTGGTGGCGCCTCGCGCAGGAAATCCGGATACCTAGGCCGAAAATGTTTTTTTCGAATGTTTTCACTAGACGTGCAACTGAACCCACTCCGGGTACGCGGCGTCTATTTTGAGCGTTTCCTGACCTCAATCAACGACTGATAGAGTTCAATCGTTTGCTCCCCAATGCGGGTCCAACTGAACTTCTCTTCCGCACGTTTTCTGCCCGCTTCCCCATATCGTTTGCACTTAGCCGGGTCAGTCGAGCAGATCGCTCAGTTTCGCAGCCAGATCGCGGGCAAAGCGATCAGGATCCAGCGGGAAACCGGTGACCGGGTCCTGATCGAAGGGGACCAGATACCCAGTCTCTCCGTCCACCACGACCTCTTTGATACCGCCCACGGCGCTGGCTACGACGGCTGCCTGGCAAGCCATGGCTTCCAGATTGATGATGCCGAACGGCTCATACACCGATGGGCAGCAAAACACAGTCGCGTGGCTGTAGAACTGGATCGTCTCCGCCTTGCTGACCATCTTTTCGATCCAGATCACTCTTGGGTTGAAGGCGCGTGCCTCCTCCACCTTGCGCTGCAGCTCCGCGGCAATCTCCGGAGTATCAGGAGCACCCGCACACAGAACCACCTGGGTCCCAGCGGGCAAGTAGCGAATCGCGTCTACCAGGTGGGTTACGCCCTTCTGGCGCGTGATGCGCCCCACAAAAAGCACGTAGGGGACGGCCGGATCAACGCCGTAGGCAGTCAATGCCGAGGTCTCCGGAGTCCGCTGGTATTGCTCCAGGTCGATTCCGTTGTAGATGACGTGGATCCGCTCGGGAGCTACCGGGTAGGCGCGAAGGATATCGTCTTTCGTGCCGTTGGAGACGGCGATGACCGCGTCCGCGTCGAGGATCGCAGTTCTCTCCATCCACGAACTCATGGCGTAACCGCTACCCAACTGCTCCGCCTTCCATGCGCGCAATGGTTCCAGGCTATGGGTCGTAAGCACAAACGGAATGTCATACAGCTTCTTTGCCAGAAAGCCGGCCATGGACACATACCAGGTGTGGGTATGCGCTATGTCGATTCCGGCCAGCGCTTTAATCTGGGTCAGGTTCAGGGATAACGCTTCCAGGGCGCCCTTGAATTTCTCCTGGGTGCCCTAGCGTGATTTCTTTCCACGGTTCCTGGCCGCGCACATGAAGGTTGCCTTGATCGGAATACTGTTGGCCCCAGCAGTGCACTTCCACTGAACCTTGCGCGCCAGTTCGCGGCTCAGATACTCCACGTGAACGCCGGCCCCGCCATAGACGTGCGGTGGGTATTCCCGAGTGAAGAGTCCAACTCGCAATGCTTTCTCCTCCGCCAAACTCGTACCACTACCCTAGCAGCTAAAGATGAAGAATCGGCTGTAACCCTCACATAAGTAAGGCCAATGTCAAGCAGGCCACCGCCTGACAACGGACTCTGGCGATGACGACAGCTCCTCGTCCGCCGCGACGACTTACAGTAGTATGACGGGGATGGAAAACACAAGCCGCCGCTCCTTCCTGGCGAAAATCTCCGCCCTGGCCCTTTCAGCACCCGTCCGCGGATGGGCCGCCCCACCGGCTGGACTCATTTTTGCCGGCACCTACACAGAAAAGGGCACCAGCCGAGGCATCTACGGGTTTCGTTGGGATGCTGACGCGGGCACCATGACGCCACTCGGCCTGGCGGCGGCCACTGTGAACCCCAGCTTCCTGGCGCTCTCGCCCGATCGCCGCCATCTCTACGCCGTCAACGAGGTGGACAACTTCCACGGAGAAAAGAGCGGTTCCGTCTCCTCCTTTGCACGTCACCGGGGACAAGTTGCGCCTCATCAATGTTGTTGTCCTCCACGGGCGGCGGACCGTGCAATGTCGCGGTCGATTACACGGGGAAAGCCGTCTTTGTCGCTAACTATGGCGGCGGCAGCGCCGCATCCTTCCGGGTGCTGCCTGGCGGAGGACTCAGCAAGGCAGTCTCCAGCTTTCAGTACACCGGCCACGGCGCCGATCCGCAACGCCAGGCTGCTCCTCACACACATTGCACCACCGTATCCCGTGACAATCGCTACGTGCTGGTCAATGACCTGGGCCTCGATCGCGTCTCCGTCTATCACCTGGACCCGCGCACGGCGCAGCTCACTGCGAACACTCCTCCCTGGTACCAGGCGCTGCCCGGCTCCGGTCCCCGCAGTTTCGCCTTTCATCCCAGTGGACGGTGGGCATACTCTCTCAACGAGATTGCCAGCACGCTCGACGCCCTGGCATGGGATAGTGAGCGAGGGACTCTGACCCGAATCCAGAACATCTCAACTCTCCCTGAAGGCTTTAAGAGTTCGAATACGGCGGCCACGGTCGCGGTCGATTCCGAGGGCCGGTTTGTGTATGCCTCGAACCGCGGCGATAACAGCATCGCGGTTTTCTCCATTGACGATCGTGAGGGAACGCTGAAAGCGATTCAGCATGTGGACTGTGGAGGCAAGACGCCCCGCCATTTCGCTCTCGATCCCGGCAATCAGTGGCTGCTGGTGGCTAACCAGGACTCCTCCAATATCGTCGTCTTTGCGCGCAACGCGCGATCTGGACTTCTGACTCCAACCGGCAATCAATACCCGCTCAGCTCCCCCGTGTGCCTTGTCTTCCGCTGAGGGGGAAGAACACCTTTGCCACTTCTGGTACACGGGGAGGAATAAACCCCGGGTGACGTATCGCGTGAGTAGAATGCCTCGTGGAGCCATTTCCCGGTGAACGGAACCGGTTCGAACGGATGGCCATGCCACCCAACTCCTTTTCGTGCCGGAAGTACGTATCTCCCCTGGCCTTGCTACTGGTATGCCTTGGCGCAGTCAATTCCATCCCGGCGCAGGAAGTGGCGCGCCTGAACCAGCCGGTAGATAACCACGCCCGGGTTACCCTGCCCGGTACGGTCCACCCGCTGGCCAATGCCCGCAACGACCGCGGCGCTGCTTCGCCGGATATGCAACTGGACCGGTTGCATATCCCCACGTTCGCCTCAGCGCACGTGGGCCGAAAATGATATGTTTCGATTGCTTTTCCTAGCCCTGCCCTGGATTTGCTGGTCAACATCGCAAAAAGCCCTTAAGGGCTTCGCCCGTCTTTTTCAACCCACGTACACTGGGGCGAACGTGGGGCACCCGTCCAGATCCTATTGGGTTCTGCTGGAGCAAAATCAAAACACAGCACCCAAAGGAAAAGCAGGACCGTTTCTAGTTCTTGCCGCCGTAGCCTTTTCCCGGGTCGTACTGCATCAAAAATCTGCCCACAGAAAAACCACGAGTCAGCGCGATGTGATGCGAGCGGTTCACATCCAGCTGTTCAAACCCACCACTAGGCCAGTTTTCGATCAACGACCGCATGCGCGCCAGGTCAAGCATGCGGCTCGCCAGCGGAGAGCTTTGCAACCGCTCCACTTCCGCCGCCATCCGGCCGCGCACCGCCCCCATGTTCACGTACCAGTCCGCGGACTGACGGCCGCGCTGCGTCCTGCGCAACGTGCTGGGCGGTAGACGCCCTACCATGGCGCGCCGGGCAAGGGAACGCAGCTGGCCTCCGCGGAGAAACTCTTCCAGCGGCACGGTGAGACAGAACTCGACGATGCGTCGGTCATAAGTAGGATCGCGAAAATCCAGCTGCCATCCCCCTTGCGCTGCCACTGGAGTGTCGCTGATATCGCCATACTCAAGCAGCGTGCGCAACATGGTGCGCCCGTCGGGAGAGTTCTGATTCAAATCGTGAAAGGCAGCACGCTCCAGATCCAGACGCTTGGCGATCTCAGGATGCAGAATGCTGTAGTCGAGAGAGAAGCCGCGCATGTGCGGATCGGTCATGCTGCGCAGCCAGAAGGGAAGCGACGGCCACAGAGCATGGCGAACAATCGACCGTAAGGAGGTGTTTCGCGTGCGGGTGAATTGCCACGCCACGCGGGCCAGCGTTCCCCAGTGGCCGGAGCGAAACCATGCCGAAAAGGCCGGCATTCCGTCATAGCTGAGCGTTGAGTTGCCGCAGTTGCCATTCAGCAACACAGTAATTCCACTTGCGCGCGCGCGATCTAAGATGGCGTTTGACCAGACCTCGTTACTGGGCCCGAAGCATGGGTGGTCGTAAAGATTGTTATTGTGATCCAGGATGTCGAGAAACGATGTCCCGCTCGAGTCCACCAGCACATGGCGCATGTTGGGGTAGAGCGCAGCTACTTCGGATGCAGGCCCTCCCTCATCGAGAAAGTGAGTCTTGCTATCTAAGCCTGCAAAGCCGGGGCGAGGCACTGCGGTAAAGCAGGTGAGCTCGCGACCTTCGGCTCCGAGCAAGCGGGCCGCAGTCGCGGCCACCGCCCCGCTATCCAAACCGCCGCTCAGTTGCGCGCCAATCGCCCCCGCTTGTGCGCAGGCGCGCGCGCACTCCGTGGTCGAATTTTTCGCGGAAGCAATCCAGGTACTCCTCCGGCGAGCGCAGGCGAAGATCCTGCAGTTGGTCCGTGCGCCAGTGACGCCAGAGCTTCGTCTTCTCACGGTGCACGCTCAGCGCGCAGCCGGATGGCAGGCGCCGCATATTGCGGAAGATGGTTTGTTCGATGGGGATGTTCGCCAGAGTGAGGTAGCGGGCCAGGTAATCCTCGTCCACCTCCGCTGCTACAAAGGGCAGCCGATGCAGACCCTTGGGCATCGATGCGAAGGCGAAGCTGTTCGCCCTTGACGTATAGAAGAGAGGACGTTCCCCGGTGTGATCGCGCGCCAGGAAGAGATGCTGTTCCGCTCGTTCCACACCGCGAAGCTGAAAGCTCCGCAAAGATGATCAACGCACTGCTCCCGCCAATGCTGCCAAGCCGCCAACAGCATATCGCTATCGGCCATCACCGCAGCTCTGTTGCGCGGAGAGTCCTAACTCTGCCCCAAGCTCGGCGCGATTATCGAGACGTATATCCGCCACCAGCGCAGTGACGCCGGCAGCCGAGAGCGGCTGTTGGTCGAACGATCTTCGGGGAGAAGACGGAGAAGACAACGGCCCATGGCAACTGACGAACCGGTGTATTGCGAGCGGTCATCCATGCCATACACGCTGAGCGCCTGAAGCATGTCATGGCAGGCTGAGGAGACGGGAACTCCGCCGTCAAAGGACCAGATTCCCGCAATTGCACTCATACGAGGAAGCGGTGTGGTTAACCGTCAATCTTGAAATTTTAATCTGCTGTAATCTTTCTCGAACGAGAAATGTTCTGAAGAAGCCCACAACGATGGGAAGGTAGTGATCTAAGAACGAGGACGATTAAAGTGGCCGCCGGCTCCGTCAGCGTGCGAAGGATGAGTACCACCCTCGGCACTCTTAAGAGCGATTATCTCGAGCGACGGAGTGACCCACGGCTTTTTCGCCTGGCCCGCAACCCGGTCAGATGCGCCGTGATCTTTAGCGTCGTAGCTCTTCATTGAAAGCTCCCTGGACCCCGTAAATTTGAAACTAACGCCCTGCCACCCGGTACAGCTAGAGCGTAACGCAGGAGGTAACCAGCGTCAATGCGTTCCTCCCCGTGTTAGTTACTAGAGTAGATACTAAACCCTGGAGTGGGGGTTTTCTACCATCTAAAGGTTAACTGGCAATGGACGTGGCTGACACTTTTTGGGGATAGTAGATGATAAAGGTTGCTGCAGTGTATCTGCTTGGCGGGATTACTCTTTTCTCCGAGATTGTGCTCCCGGAATTACCCCTCATACAACACGAAAGCGCCACCCCGCATCCGGTCACCATTCGACTGGGAGATGTCCCGGATCATTTGCCCGGCGCCGTAGAAATCGATCCCGATTGCTTCGCGACCGCATCGCAGTACTTCCTGCATATCCATGGAATTGCACGCTACCTGGTAACCAACGGGCAGGAGATTGTTGTAAGCCCGGATAACGGTGCGCTTCTGCTCGATGTGCGCGCTTACCTGTTGGGGACCATCTTCACCGTGCTGTGCCAGCAGCGAGGGCTGCTTCCTCTGCATGCCAGTGCGGTCAGCAGCCACCCGGTCAACGGACGCCTGGGAGCGGCGGCCTTTCTGGCTCGCTCCGGCCAGGGTAAGTCATCGTTGGCCGCGCATCTGGCACAACGAGGCTTCCGCGTGCTGGCCGACGACGTCTGCCTCGTCGATCCCACGACGGCAGATCAAGCGATGGTGATCCCAACCGCCCCCTGGTTGAAGTTGTGGCGCGACTCTTTGCAGCACCTGGGAGAGCAAGCGGAGGGGCTGCAACGAGTGTTCAGCGAGGACGACAAATATCGCTTGCCGCTGGCCAGTGCTCTTGCGCCCGAGCCGATTCGCAAGCTCATCTTTCTCGAGAACACCGAAGACCCTTCCACGATTCCCAGGATCGAAGATGTATCCGCGACTGAGGCGATTCCGTCATTGATGAATCTGACCCACCAGGCGTACCTGCTGGAGGCTACGGGTCAGCGCCAGAAAAGCTTTTTGCTCTGCGGCCGCGTCTCCTCGCAGGCCAGGGCGTATCGTCTGATCCGTCCCTGGGGTCTCGTGCACCTCAAGTCGACGCTGGACACACTGGAGAAATTCTTGCTCGACGACTAGACTCCCCCGCCTTCACGGGAAGGTGGTGAGGACGGTGAAGCGCGACTCGAGGTCGCCGCCCACCACGGTGCGATCTCCCACTTTGACCCAGGTGTGCGCCTTGAGCTGATCCGCATCGCGCGTGACCCCGTAGAAGAGTTTGCTGGCGATGTGGCGCCGGCGAAGCATGAAGTAGGCCGCCAGGCATTGAGGAAAACAGACAAAGGTGAAGGGGAGATGACGCACCACTGCGTCGATGGACCACTCAATGCGGCGAAGCGTCTGCGCCGGCTCCTCTTGCGCAAGCGAGGATTGTTGCGGCTTTGCCCATCCAGGCAGTGAGCGTTTGCACCGGGAGAAAATTGAGCGCAATGCGAAAAAAGGTGAGCATGCACGCGGCTTCGATTGCCAGGGCAATGTCGGCAGCGGGCAGTTCCATCATGCGGCGGAAGAGCATGCGGGTGAATGGAGCACGCTGGGCAGCGTGCGCGGGGAGAGCCGGCTTGGGCCGCCTGAGCATTGCCAGGCGATGGCGGAGGTGAAAGCCCAACGACTCAAACGGACTGAGCAGTGCGTAAAGAGGGAAGAGCGCGTCGGGCAGATCAAACGTGTGCCAGATACGCGGACGAAAGAGAGATCGCTCGATCAGATTCCAGGCGATAGCGCGGAGAGCTGTGAAGGCGGAATTCATTGAGAAACCATTGCGGGGAGGCTATTCGTTCTCGTATGGGACGGTATTGGTTTGAGGTCAGCAGCTGTTTTCCGAAGCGCAGAATCTGCGCGACTCTGCGATCGTTCCGGTCAAGACACCCCTGCGGTAGCGTGTGTGGGTCATAGCCGAGCAAATCCTGACAAAGAAGAAGGGCGGCGCTGAATTGCGGCAGCGCTTGCTGCTCTGCCGCGGCCGTCGCGGCCGAGGTGAGTTGCTCCGGCGTCATGGTGGGCAGCAGGGCGCCGATATCGGCCAGCCATTTCAGGCGCAGCCATCCGTCGAGTGCTCCATGCACGCAGAGATAGAGCAACAGCCGTAGGGCGGGCAAGGTCGCAATACGCTCGGAACCAAGGTGGATCCAGTCCTCGCCAACCTCCTCCAGTCGGGCGTTGGCGGGCAGGAACGAGTTCCGGAAAAGCCGCCAATGCAGATCGATGACCATGCCGGCTGTCGGGTGTTCATAGGAGAAATCCTTCTGGTGCGCCAGGTAGGAGCGCAGCCGGCGCGGGGTCAGCCGCGCCTGCGGCTCGAAACGCACGTAGCCCTGCTTTTCGAGAATCTCGCCGGCTCTGAAAATGTCCTTCTCCGCGACCAGCAGATCGATGTCACCGGCATCGCGCAACGTGGGATCCTGAAAGGCCGCGATGGCCAGAGGAATGCCCTTGAAAATCCGGAGATCGATCTGTTGCTCGCGGAAGAGCCGATGCAGAGAGACAAGATGCGCGGTACGCGCCAGGCAGATGTGAGCATTGGCCACGCTGCTGGCACGCAGCGCTGCGGCTTGCTCGTCCGGCATGTAGCCGGGGGCGAAGGTGTCAAGATTGCGAGAGAAGAGCGGGACCACCTTATGATGGTCGACGATCTCGAGCAGATGAGGCCAACGGATTGGCTGCTGGGCAAGCGACCGGATGCGATCGCCGTCGACTGTTTCCTGCGGCCAGCGAAGGCAGGCCAGCACAAGATCAAATTCAGGTGAGTAGACGGTCCCGCCCGGCTTCATTTGCTCTTCCGTTGCTCTACTCTTTTCTCTATCGCGCTTCCACAAGTATGTTGGAAGCACCTGCAAGCGACAAGTCGTAGACGGGATTCCCTTTAAGTGCTTGTAAACAGTCCGGCCATAGCCCTGAGGGCACCCCTCCCGCCTATTTCCACGGCCCGTCCAACGCCCTTGGCACATCCGCCCGGAGCGGCGGCCACAGCAAGCCAAGCTGTCCCTGGCTCACCACAAGCGTAGCCGGGGCCGACTGCGACCCGTAGTAAGTTGCGGCTCTTCGCCGGCATCTCTGCGCGCCACCTGCAAACGAGGCGAATATATTCTGATAGCTCCCGGCTCCTCCCAAGGTTGAGCTGCTCACCTGCAGGCCAAAAATCCCGCGCAGCGAGCATTGGTTGGTGACCGAACCCAAAACCGTGTTTCCCGAGTAGAAAGTAACGGTGCCCCCCAGGACCGGCAGCTGTCCCTGGTCGGTCACGGTCGCCAGCAAGGTTACACTCTGCCCCGCGGCGATGGTCGCCTGGCTGAGCGTCAGGGTGACATTGGTTGCCAGGCCGCCGCCCGACCACTGCGGGGCGTTGACCAGGCTATAGACGTTGGGGCTGCCCAGGCCGGTGGCCAGATCGTAGCCCGGACTCGCCGCGAAGGCCGGAGAGCTTGCATTCTCCGCCGTGCTCAGCACCCCGTAGTAGTCAGGCGTATTGGTCAGCGAGCCGCCGTTGGCGGTAACGGTGATTTGGTATCCGTAACAGTTCTCATTGTTCGAAGCCGGATCCGTGCTGCTATCGGTGAACGTCCCCGCGCTGGTGGCCGTGCCGGTGCAGGGAACAGACGTGGTGCCGGTGATAAATGGCGTTGACGGCGAAGCTCCCCGGGTTGGGCGTGGCGCTGATGTCATGGAAGTAGCACCCGCTAGCTTACCTGGGGACCCAGGTAAGCAGCACAATTGGCCAGGCTGGGCTGGGTGGAGCTGCCATAGCTGACATACTGTTCCGCCGGCCAGCGGGTAGAGGACATAGTTGGCCTGCCCCTGGCGATCACCGCTCTTTTGGTTGATCAACGCCATGATGCCGGCGAAGGCCGGAGCAACGAACGAGGTCCCGCCCCCATAGTTGGCAAAGACGTCATTAGCATTGGTGTAATCGCACGCGGTCCCCGCCGGCATCCCCGCCAGGCCCGAATCGCAAAGAATCAGCGTTTGCGACCAGGTATAGCCTCCGGAGGCGAACATGGAGATATCCGGAACCGCCCGCCCACCCTGCTGTGGAATCCCTGGGACGCCGGTCTGCCAGGCCGGCCGGGCCGACACCGTGCTCAGTCCGCCGCTCCCCGCCCAGGCATTCGCGTAGGGGGAGAAGCCGGTGTTGGGATCGACCGGCTGTTGCGCCGCCCAGGTACAAAACCCGTTGGGCCCGGAGCTGCTACTGAAGCCCTGGCCAAAGTAAGCCAGAACCAGGGGACTGGCGCAGCTTTCGTTCCACGTCATCTCCGGAATATACGATTGCGCGCTCACAAAGTTGGGGCCGTTGACCGCGGACCAATAGGTGCTGGTAGTTCCGCTGAAGACATCGCTGAAGTCCGTGCCCCCGGCGGCAATGTTGTACGGCGTAGAGGCCTCGTTCACCAGCGAGAGGCCGTCGGTCGCGTAGGCGCCGACATCCTGGCAGCCATCGCCGCCGGTATCTCCGGTTGCCACCACCACCGTGATCCCTTCCACCGCTGCCTGCTGCCACAGCGAGACGTAGAACTGGTTTGCTTCGCTCTGCGGTTGGGCTTCGCAATCGCCATAGCTGGTGCTGAGCACCGAAATCCGTTGCACGTGAGCCGGGTCCTGAATGACGTAGGCGGCAGCCAGATCGGCCCCGGAGGTGACGCCCTGCCGTCCGCAGGCTACATAGTCTACTGTGGCGTCCGGGGCCATAGCGCCCGGACCACTCCGCGTCGAGGTAGCCCTCCGGTTCGTTATCGGATGGATCAGGCGCCGCGCACACGCTGGCCGGAGGGTTCTCCATCTGCACCGACCCGTTAGGGCCCAGCGCGGTGATTCCGAACGTATCGCGAAAGCTCTGGATATCGGCGCTCTCCAGGTTGGTCTCTCCCACCACGGCAATGGTCTGCCCGGTACCAACGATCGGCGGCGCCCACGACCTTGCATTCACCCTCTCCTTCCAGACCTTGTCGACCCCGTAGATCTTGGCGATAGTCCTGGGGGCCGGCGATATAGAGGGCGTTTGCAGTCGAGGTCAAGTGCCCGCTCTCCGCGCTCGATCGCGACCACTTGCCCGTGGTCCGATCCAAATGGGCTACTCCGAGATGGCTGGCCATGGGGTGGGGATGGAAGTCGTTCAGGGCGCGAAAGCCGGAGACCATCGGGGCCAGGGCAGCGGGTATGTAGGGATCGCTGGCGTTGGCGTAGTGGTCCTGCCCGTGAACGCGATAGCGATGGATTTCGGTATGGAATGCCTGCGCCACCTGGCCCGCGGTGCCGCTAAAGTCCACAAAGAGGCCTCCGGCGGGTACGCTGTTCAGCCGGAATCCATGCTGCGTCAGCCACTGGGTGACCTTACCGATGTCTTCGCTCGACGGTCCGAACTCCGCGCCGAATTGCTGCGGCGTAAGCCAGCGGTGAAAGTCAGGGGACTGCGGGTCGTACTGCCGGGCGATGAACTGCTCCAGCGCCTGTTGCTGCGGCTCACTGCGCCGCAACATCATAAGGATGTGTTCCTGGGGTAGGCTATCGGGCGCCCGGCCCTGGTCAAACTCCCGCCGCGCGCGACTGCTGGTGTTGCCGGTGAGCCTGCTCAGGCTATTGTCATCCGCTTGGACGGTGACCCGGTCCGCAGGCCAGGCGGAGCAGCAACACAAAGTCGCCAGCACAGCCACTCCAACCCATTTGGCGAGGGCCTGCACAAGGCTCTTTTGCGTCCTGCTTGGAATGGTTCCCACGCCCTATGAAGTCTAGTGGAACCATCGCTCGAGGGAATCCATCTTTGGTTACGGGTAACGCTGAAGATAACCCTTGACCGCGAATTCCCTGTTGTGTTGGTTGGCGTTGGTAGAGTTCATGGGGCCTTCCTTAATGAAGGCCCCACCCGCGGTCGCGTCCTGTGCAGCGTAAAGGAAATTCGGGACACGGCTGCCTGCTATCCTGCCCATATGTTCGACCCTGCGGCAGGCAACACCTCGGCGCTTCTGATCACCGAGCAGGTGTTGGTCTTTGCCGTCTTCGTCGGCTCCGTAGCCGCCTTGCCGGCATTCATCGAGTTCATCACCGAGGTGCGCAAGCGTAAGGAGCGCATCGATCTGAGCCTGGAAGACGAATTGGTGAGCACGCTTCGCCCGAGGGTCGCGGGCATGGACGACCTGCTCAACAGCATCGCCGACCTGATCGATCGTGCGCGCAATCCAGCCGCCTATCAGGACCTGAAGATCGGCAATGAGGTGCTGATTATCGGTCCCAACCAGACAGGCAAGAAGAGCCTGGCGCAGAAGATCGCGCAACTGGCTGGGATGGACCGGGTGGTCACGGTCTTCAATCCCCGTGACAGCGACGCGCTGGCCAAGGCAAAGAGCCTGGTTCGCAGCTATAAATGGCAGAAGGTGATGCTGCTGCTGCCCCGCATCGACCTTGCCTACCAGCAGGGTGACCCTGAGGTTCTAACCGAGCTCGACGCTCTGATTGAGACCACATCTGAGCGGCAGAACGTTCTGGTGGCTGCCACCACAGTCTCGTTCGAGGCCAACAGTGATCTGGACAATATCTTCGGCATCAAGCTGGTGCTTCCGGGAGCCAAGGTAGGCAAGACGCATCGCGAAGATATCCCAGACGACGCCCAGCGAATGCTCGCGGATGTGACGACCTTCTACCTGAAGGAAGCGAAGCGCCGCGGTTTCATCTTGCAAGGCCTCGACGAGCATCTTTTTTGCGAGCGCATTCTGGAAAACGTGATCAACCCTGCCGAAGTGGAAGACATCGTGGCTCTCTGCGAGACCACCGCCCTTTACCGCAAGCGCAGCAAGCAAACGGCTGACCTCGTGTTTACGCCCGAGATCCTGGATCTGGCTATGGCCCGCGTAGTCGTCGGCTAAGCCTCCCTCGACGGGAAAACGCAACTGCCCATACATTTGATCCGCTTCTCTTTGTCATTCCGGCCATGCAGTGGAAGTGGATGGACCTGCGGTTTCAGTTCCCACGCAGATTGTAAGCTTTGCTCAAGCCATTTATTTCAACGCCCCAGCAATACCCGCCAGAAAACCCTGCGAAGGAGAAGGATAATGAACAATCACAGTCTGAATCTCAAAAGGCGTAACCGGAACAGTGACCTTTTGTCCCCCTACAACTGGTAGCGGCGAACCTTCCGGCTTCTCCATCAAATTGGCCAAGCTCGCTGAGAGAATGCCCGGCGGCAGCGTCAACATGACGTTCCCGCCCTTGCCGGCCCACTCATAGAAACGCACCAGCAAGCCGTCCCCATCCTCCGTCTTCTTCACTGCGGTCACGACCACGTTATCCTGATCCACATCAAGAAAATGAAAGGTGCCGGGTAGTTTTCCCGCGTGCGGCGAGACCTGCATCGCTGCGAGGCGATAGTTGAAGTCATACCCTTGGCGAACGGTAAGCGCCTCCTTCCAGCTTCCGGCATGGGGATACAGCGCATAAGAAAAATGCTGGCGGCCCTGATCGGCCTCAGGGTCAGGAGATGTAGGCGACCGCAACAACGAGAGCCGAAGCACGTTTCCCTTGGCGTCGTATCCATACTTCGACTCGTTAATCAGGCTGAAGCCGTTCTTCTCATCCCCCAGGTCCGCCCAGCGCAGCGCCGGCACCTCGAACTTGGCGTCTTCGACACTGTTGTTGCGCGTCGTAGGCCGCTCAATACTGCCGTAGGGTATCTCGTACGTAGCCTGCGAGCTGCTGGCAGCGAGAGGGAATGCCGCCTTGAGCAGCTTGTGCCGCTCGTGCCAGTCGATATCCATAACGACATCGACCCGGGGAAGACCGTTGTAGAGCGTGATGTCTTCGACGAAGGTGGACGCCTGCCAATGCCGCGTGACGCGGATCACGGCGCGCAGTGAATTGTTCTCTGCCAGCTGCACGGAATCGACCATGTCCAGGTTGGTGAAGACCTTGTCGAAGTCCGCGTCGATGTTCCAAGCGTCGTAATCTTTGGGCGTGTCCACGAACGCCTGCAGCCGGTTACCGCATCCTCCTGCGACGATGGAGTCAAAATTGGTTTTCTTATTCACCAGGCTGCTAATGCAACCAGTCTTTGCGTCGACCGTAACCCGCAGGAACTGATTCTCCAGCGTATGACCATCTGCGCTAACCTGAACGCCAGAAACCGCCCGAGTCCGACCTGCGGCGGGCCGAGCAAAGACCAACATGTAGCCCAGTCGCTCCACATCCGGCACCAGGGCGTGGACCGAGAAGGTGTGTGTTGCAGCGTTCGTGAGCGAGCTTTCCGACGCAAGAACCTGCCCTGCCTCATCCACAATCTCAATCGCCGGAGCCGCCTCCGGCAACTGCACAGTGAAGTCGACGACGCCGCTGCGCACCCAGGCCAGTGGATTAAAGACCAGCACCGGGACACCTTTGCTGCGGCTCTGCGTATCGATATATCCGGAGATCGCGCCGAGCGCCTGCCTGGTGGCCGCGTCCGCAGTAAAGCGGACCATGTCGTAGTCCTTCTGCGCATCCTTATAGATGACGCCAATCCCCGATCCCGCGGCGAGGTCGTGGAACTGGTTGAAGAGCACCTTCTTCCAGGCTTCATTGAGCTGCGGCGCAGGGTAGGGAGTTCCGCTGAGCCACGCGATCGAAGACCACTTCTCGGCGTTCAGCATCTCCTCTTCGCTTTCGCGCATATTGCGCTTATGCGCTGCCTGGGTAGTCATTACGCCGCGATGGTACTCAAAATAGAGTTCATCGTTCCAGACCGGGAGGCTCCACAACCCGGCCGGTGGAGGGGGCAGTTTGGTGTCACCTGCGGCCAGGGTCTTGTAGTTCCACACCGGCGCGTGCGCCGTGTCCAACTCTTTCTCTACTGCGGAAAAGAAGCTCTGCGCATCGCCGAAGTGGAGTTGCGCATAAGCCTTGTCGGGCGCAAGCCAGCGGTCGCCCGAGTCGAGCATGGCGCGGGTAGGGCCGCCGCCGTGATCCCCAATGCCGTAGAGATGCATCATCTCTGTCGTCCCGGGATTGTCTTGGCGTGCGTGGGCAAATGCTTTGGCCATGTCGACGGGATCGATCTCATTCACATAGTCGTGGGGAAAGTAAGTGAGCACCCGGCTGCCATCCGGAGACTGCCACCAGAAAAGCTTGAGTGGAAGCTGGTTGGTGTCGTTCCACGCCATTTTCTGGGTAACGAAGTAGTCGACCCCGGAGCGCTTGTAGATCTGCGGCAGTTGCCAGTTGTAGCCAAAGGAATCCGGGTTCCAGCCGATGCGCACATCCACGCCAAAACGGGATTGGAAATAGCGTTTGCCGATCAGCAGTTGCCGCACCTGCGACTCGCCGTCGGGCATATTCAGGTCAGGCTCCACCCACATGCCTCCCACCATTTCCCAACGGCCCTCTTTCACTCTCTTTTGAATCTCTGCAAACTCCGGGGGATATTTCTGCTCCATCCACTCGTCGTAGGCCGCCGCGGATTGCGAGTACGTATATTTTGGATACTCATCCATTAACTGCAGAGCAGTGCCGAAGGTTTGCCGCACCACCTCGACGGTCTCCGTCCATGGCCAAAGCCACGCAGCGTCAATATGAGCATTTCCGGTGAGGTGAATGTCGGCTTGCTGCAGCAACGGCCGGAGCGTCATGAGGCCCTTTTGCGCCTCCCGCAGCGAGTCATCAAAAGCGTCCTGGTTGGCACCACTTAGGGCAGTCAAGCTAACTTCATGGATGAAGGATTGCAGCTTCTGCGATGTGTCGTTTCCGCCTTCTCCAAGAGCGGGCAGCAGCAGGGAAGCGGAAACCACCTCCTGCCGAACATCCTCGGGATTGGGACGGTTGGCGGCGAATTGAATGGCCTGGTCCGAGCCGCGAAATCGTTTTTTACCTTCGTTGTGCAGCAGCTTCACGGCGACCAGCACCTTGTCTCCCGGTCGTGCGTCTGCGAAGAGCGTGATTGGCTCGAGGTCTGGCCCCATGGCCACGCGGCGCCCGTTGAAATAGATGATCTGGGTCACTGCATCATCGGCTTCAACCCGCAGCCGGAAGGAGATCTGCGTGCCGGTCAGGTCGTATCCGTTAAGGTTCTTGGGCACTTCGATGGTGGCCCGCATCCACAGGGCCTCGGCGGGCAAGGTCGCAGGCGCGGTTACGGGTTGCCAGCCGGTATCGTCGAGCGAAGGCGACTCTCCGTGCGCCTGGTCACCGGCGTGATAGCGCCAACTAGGCGCGGGAAGAGCCGATAAGCTGGCTAGCTTGTCCAGGACGCTTTGCGATTCCGCAGTTAGTAAGGAGGGCAGCGGCGCTTCCTTTAGATCCTGGGCAGGCGCCCGGAGGCAGCCCAACCCAGCCAGGCAGAGGAGACAAAGGAGACCGTGTAAACGCTTGGCAGAGAGCATGATCCAGTATTCCTCGCAGGCGGATGTGAAACGCACCAGCTTAACATTGACCAGGGCAAAGAACCCACCTGTGCATTCCGTCCCGGAGCAACCCTGTGTTAACTTTGGGTGCGACCGGCGTTGCCGGTTTGCATCCAAGACTATGCTGATCCGCCCGGTTTGAGACGGACCACAGAAACCGGCGGAGCTCCTACCTCATGGTTCAAGCGGCCGTAACCAAGACGTCAGTAAGCAGCAGCGATTATCCCAGCAACTATCGCGCCATGGCCATGGTGACCACCCTGTTCTTTGTGTGGGGTTTTCTCACCGCGCTCAATGACATTCTCGTTCCCCACCTGAAGTCGATTTTCGAGCTGACCTATGCCCGGGTGATGTTGATCCAATCCGCATTCTTCGGCGCTTACTTCGTGTTCGCCATTCCCTCCGCCATGGTGATCGAGAAAATCGGATACAAGAAGACCATGGTGGTCGGGTTGCTGGTTATGGCGGTCGGGGCACTGCTCTTTGTGCCCGCCGCCAACGTGCCTTCCTTTGGGCTTTTTCTAGCCGCGCTCATCGTGCTGGCTACCGGCGTGACCGCATTGCAAGTGGCTGCCAACCCTTACGTCACTGTGCTTGGCCCGTCGCGTACGGCTTCCAGCCGTCTCAACCTCACCCAGGCGTTCAATTCGCTGGGAACCACCATTGCTCCGTATGTCGGGGGAATTCTTATTTTGGCCGCGGCGCCGTTGTCGTCGACTCAGCTGCAGCAACTCTCAGGCCCGGCGTTGCAGGCTTACCATCAGCAGGAAGCCTCGACCGTGAAGGTTCCCTATATCGGCATCGCACTGGCGCTCACCATCCTGGCGCTCGCGATCGCGATGTTCAACTTGCCCAAGATCGAGACCACCAGGGAATTCCGCCCCGTGGGAGACGTCGATACGGCCGCCAGAGACTTGTGGAAGCAGCGACAGCTGGTCTTGGGTGCCCTGGGCATTTTTCTGTATGTCGGTGCTGAGGTATCGATCGGAAGTTTTCTCATCAACTACTTTACCCAGCCCGAAATCGGCAACATGAGCGTCAAAACCGCCGCCGGTTTGGTTTCGCTTTATTGGTTGGGGGCCATGATCGGTCGCTTCATCGGCGCGGCTGGCCTGCAGAAGTTATCCACGCGAGCGGTGCTGGGCACGGTCGCCGTAGTGGCCTGCATCCTGGTAGTGACATCGATGCTGAGCACCGGCTGGCTGGCGATGGGCTCCATCATTTTTGTAGGACTCTTCAATTCTGTAATGTTTCCCAGCATCTTTGCCTTGGGTGTAGATGGCTTGGGGCCACTCACGGCAAAGGGTTCCGGTCTCCTGGTGCAGGCGATCGTCGGTGGGGCGATCATCCCCTTGGCCGAGGGCGCGTTGGCAGACCGCATCGGCATTCACCACGCCTTCATCCTGCCCGCGCTCTGCTACGTATACATCGCCTATTACGGCTACCGAGGCTCTGTGCACAAGGATTCCTCCGCAGCGCTGCCCGCAACCTAACCTTCCACCCATTTGCTCAACACAAGGGTGAAGCCTCTAGTGCCCGCACGAAGGCGGGTCAAGCCGCTTTCGGCTTGAGTGGGATGACGGCTCTCGGCGTGCGACCTCCCGTTTGCCACGGCCGCCCAAGGGAATAAAGAAACGGCGACCGCCAGAAGACTGCCGCATTCCGGAGATTTGGATCTATTTCTTCACAATGTGCCGGCCTCAAGGTAAGGCAGCATCGCCGCCCCGAGCAACCCAGCGTCGGGCCCGGTGGCGGCCGGAACAACGTAGGTCTTACCCGTCGTAAAGCTCTGATCCGCCCCCGGCTCGGTAAGCCCATAGATGTAGCTCAGCCGGCGCAATTCTTCGAACATCCGCGGGGCAAACAGATCCCAACCGCTGACCACTCCGCCGCCGATAACATACAGCGGCAGGTTGAAGACATTCACCAGCATAGCCAGGCCCATGCCCAGGTACTTGCCCGCATCGGCAAAAATCTGGCGCGACGGCTCGTCCCCTTCGCGGGCCAGGCCGGCCAGATCGCGTGCGGTGAATTCACCCTGCGCTTCGATGCGCCGGGCGATCAGTTTGGCGATACGGTCGGCGCCGCCGCGAGCGGCAGCCCGGGTCGCCGCCCGGCAAATGGCGGTTGCGGATGCATATTGTTCCAGGCACCCGCGGCCGCCGCAGCCGCACGGGAAGCCATTCTCAACCACCGGAATGTGTCCTCCTTCCCCGCCCATGCCATTCATGCCGTGCCAAATTTTTCTTTCCAGAACAATGCCCGCGCCCACGCCTGTGCCCAATGTCAGCATGCACATGGAATCGCCCGGCATCTCTTTGCCCACTCCGCTCTTCCACTCCGCCAAGGCGGCCGCGTTGGCGTCGCACTCGACGATTACCTGGGTCTGCAGTTTCGACTCCATTGCGTCCTTAAGTCGGAAAGAATCAAAACCAGGCAGGTTGGGAGGCCGATGAAATCTTCCCGAAGGCAGTTCGAGTGGGCCGGGAGCCCCGATACCGACACCCAACAGCTCCTGGTTCGGCCCGCACTGCTCCAGCACGCGGCCGATCGCGTCGCACATGTCGGCCACCACCACGTCGGGGCCTTCGCTTACACGAGTAGGTAGGTTGATGTACGCCAGACGGTTCCATGCGGGGTCGAATGCGGCAATGCGCAGATTCGTCCCCCCCAGGTCGACCCCGACGGTGAGACGGCCCTTCTTGTTGCTCGATGCGGCGAGCGGGCTAGCTGGTGATGGAATCTCCTGCCTGTTCAAAACCTAACGCCCCTTAGATGTCATTGTGCCTTTCGCCTTCATCAAGTTAACAAGCCGAAGGCGAGCAGGCTAATTGGGAGATTAAGGAGGGTTGGCGAGCCCGGTCGGGATGGAAGTGGATGCTTCCGATTCCGCCGGGCTCCCGGGTCTAACGTCTAGGCGTTGCTGCCGAAGATCTTGGACGCCAAGCCAGCCAGGCCGCCGGCTTGGGCAGGTTGTCCGCTGCCGCCAGAGAAGTGGGAGACGATCAAGGGAAGCACTACCGCAATAATTGAGCTCGCGACCGCTGGAGAGATGCCCGCCCGCTGCGCAATGTTTTCCACGGTCGAGGTGCCGAGGCCCTGCTGCACTTGCTCGGGGCTGACGGCTTTGTTCTCTCCCGGACTGATCCAGGACTGCACCTGATCGGCGAGGCCGTTTTGCTTCAGTTGGTTAAGGATGCCGTCCATTCCACCCGGATGCTCCTGCATCACCTGGCTGAGTGCGTCGGCGACACCGTGGTGTTCCGGGGAAGCTCCGCCGGCAATAGATGTCAAGGCGTCGAGTAAGCCCATAGTTGCTCCTTTGTTATGCAGTGAGGTTCGCGCCCATAATACGCCGTTCGTGTTGTCGTTTGTGAATTAACTCCGGACCGCCTTGACCAAAGCCAATGCTGTCGTCGGCGATTCTTTCAGCCACTAGCTAATTGCTCATGGAAGCGCCCCTCCTCCCTTGTCAAGCGAAGCCGAGGGACCTGCTGTGCGCCTTTCGGTCGCAACCACTGTCAAAGCCTCCCTCCGAATAACCAATGTCAAGGTCCGCCAACCATTTAAACCTTGTCATCCCGCCTGCCCCGGCGTGCCGTGGGAGCGAAGCCGAGGGACCTGCACTGTTCCTTCCCTGCAAGCAACTCGGATACGCTAGCAAGGGACCGTGTTACCATCGATCCAGTTGGGCGGTTAGCTCAGTTGGTTAGAGCGCCTGCCTTACAAGCAGGATGTCGGGGGTTCGAGTCCCTCACTGCCCACCAACTGCCTATCCAATTACATCCAGTTCAACCTAACGCTTGAAGAAGCCTCGGCCGTGATGCCCTGCGGCTAAAGGACGCGGTAGTCCCTGTTCCAACGTCTTTTACGATTTGCGGCCACGGAGCAAATAGCCTGCCACAAATCCTAGGGCTACGGCCACAAACAGCTTTTTGACCGCCGACAACTCGACATACCGCGTCCCCGCATCCGTAATTTCGATGTAGCCCACAGGACGCGCGCCAACTCCACCACCGCCGCTTCCCCCTCCCACGGTTTCACCGTTTCGTCCACCAGAAGTAGCTCCCAGCAGGTATCCGATCTTGGCGATGGGGATGATTGTTCGGCTGCCCGCATGAATCGGTTCTCCGTACACACTTTTAGCGTTTGCCCGGGTGGCGAAATTATCGCTGAGGTTCAAAACTGTATCCTCGGCCCTTGTGAAGTCCTTCGCGCCATCCTGTGGATTTTCCGCCATATCGATCTCCTTCAAGTCGACCGCTGTCGTTATCGGGGAAATCGTAGCATATGCCATCGAGACGCTCTTACCGGGCTTCTGGCTTAAACAGCTTTTCAACCGGTTGCCAGCTCAATAGAATTGGGATCCCACGTTTAAATCGCAAGAGAATAATCCTGTTCACCGCGACGCTCATTCATGCCCTTAGCATCAAGAAGGTGAGGAGATGAGAATTGACATCCGATAAACTGCGCTCGATCTACGAGATCAACACCTGGGTGTGGCTCTCTGATCTAAACCGGAAATGGAACACGCCGATCGATCTGGCTTCTGTCCCTGCGGCCGAGTGGGACCGTATTGCAAACTATGGCTTCGACGCGGTGTGGCTCATGGGCGTTTGGGAACGAAGCCCGGCGGGCATCGCCATTGCCAATCACAACAACAATCTTGTGGACGAATTTCGGCGGACCCTGCCTGACTTCGCAGTCGAAGATAACGTCGGCTCGGCTTACTGCATACGACGCTACGTGGTCGATGGACACCTGGGCGGCCCGGCAGCTCTCTCCGCTGCCCGCGAAGAGCTCGCCAAACGCGGCATCAAGCTAATCCTGGATTTCGTGGCTAACCATGTAGCGCCGGACTCTCCTTGGGTCACAGAACACGCGGAGTACTTCATTGCCGGGAGTGAGCAAGACCTGAGGAATGATCCTGGCTCGTACGTGAGCGCAGGCGGACGAATTTTCGCCGCCGGACGAGATCCTAACTTTCCCGCGTGGCCTGACGTGTTACAGCTGAACGCTTTTCACCCTGGCCTACGTGCAGCGATGGTGGAGACTCTGCTCGATATCGCGCGCCAGTGCGATGGGGTGCGCTGCGATATGGCAGAGCTCCTGCTCAACGAAGTATTTGCGCGCACCTGGCAAGGGCGTGCAGGGCAGGCGCCTGCCATGGATTATTGGCGTGCGGTCATCTCGCCAGTCCGTAATGCTTACCCGGGCCTAATCTTTCTGGCCGAAGCCTACTGGGGTAACGAGCAGAAACTGCAGGACCAGGGCTTCGACTTCTGCTATGACAAGCTTTTATACGACGAGTTCCGGAGTGCGGATGTAACCGGCGTTCGTCGCCACCTCTCGGCGCCGGCTGCTTACCAGGAAAAGGTCGTACACTTCCTCGAGAACCATGATGAGCCCCGATCCGCGAGTGTATTCTCGCCCGCTAAGGTACGAGCAGGGGCAACGGCCATTGCCACCCTGCCTGGAGTGGCCCTTTTCCACGAAGGACAATTGGAAGGCCGGAGAGTAAGAGTCCCTGTCTTCCTGCGGCGCCGGCCGGAGGAGCCGGTTGATCTCCCATTGCAAATGTTCTACGAGGAGTTGCTACAGGCCGTCAAAGATCCAATATTCCGCCATGGCGAATGGCTGCTCTGCGAGGTAACGGGATGGCCGGATAACCACAGTGCGGAAAACCTCGTCGCCTGGCGCTGGGTGATGGGAGAGGAGCGACGGCTGGTTGTTATCAACCTGAGCCAGGGAGAGGCAGCGGGGCGGGTCCAAGCGCGGTGGGAGGGCCTGGGCACCGGGCAGGCTCGGCTAGTGGGAGTCTTTCCTGGGACCAACTACCTACGCGATATAGACGAGATGGAGTCCATGGGACTGTACGTAGAACTTGACCCCTGGGGTTTCCACTTTTTCGAGATTCATTCGCAGACTGCGCAGCCAACGCCATCCGCTGCACAAAAGACGTCCTAACGCCCGGGTTTCGTTCGAGCGTCTTTAGCTCACATTCTTCGCTTTTGCCGCCTTGGTCAGAGCTTCCTTGCCTTGTTCCCAAAGCTCATCGACATTTTTCACCGGTTTTCCGGCCAGGAGCTGGTTATAAGACTCCCATAGGCGCTCCAGTGCGGTCGCGAGGTCATCGTTGCTCTGCACCAGACCCCGAATCCGGCTCTCAGTTTGTTCTTGAACGATCTCCTGTGGCCCAGCGGGTGGGGTGTCAGAACCCACGAGCGTCGGTCCTATCAGCGAATTCTCCGCAACGATAACGGCGCACTCGACGAGATCTTCCAGAATCTGGCTGGAGATGTGTTCGTAACGCAGACCGTTGATAACGACAGACCAGTCTCCGGCCTCTTCGTTTCGCGAGATTTGAAGATGGAGTTCCTTCATCTGAAGGAACGTTAGTCCGCCGGGATCACAGCAAAAAGGGAAAAGCCCGCATGGAATAGCACTCCGGTAATTATCCTAAGGTGACTCCAAGCCGCCCCGTAACATCATTTCAAGCGCTTTCTCATCACTCCAATCCGCAGGACTGCTTCGTTTCGCCTTTCCAACACCCACCTCGGTTTTGCCACACCGGCAACAAATGCTGGGTGCCCCATTTGCCCGGATTTTCTGTGGAGGCTGGTAGCGTTGATACACTCGATGCGCCTTTCCCTATTGAAAGGCGCACACGCGGACCTCTCTAGCGCAGCGTGGCAGGAAATCGGGGTTCAAGCCTTCTTTGGGCTTGAGTGGGATAATGGCTCTCGATGTAGATCCCTCTTATCGCCAAGGCCGGAGGGCCGACCGCCCCCGGGCTAGCCGCGATAGGCATGGACCCTGTCGCAAACCAGGCGAAGCCTATCTTCGAGATTGCCCGGAAGCCGTCTTGAAGGAGTCGGCGTCAATGGTGAGGGGAGCGCCGAGGACCACAAGAGGAGCTCCGTATTCGGGAGTGCGGATTGCCTGCTCAATAGAAAGACCGCCAACCGCCTGCACCGGCACCTGAACCGCCGCGACGACCTCGCGCAATTGATCGAGCGGGCTGGGGTATGGTTTTCCCATCGCCGCAAGGCCGCGGCGTTCATCGTAGCCAATGTGATGAATCACGAAATCGCAGCCGAAATCCTCTAGCCTTCTTGCAGCCGCGACCATGTCCTCGGCCGCGAGGTTGTCTCCCATGACCTTGACGCCAAAATCCTTTCCCGCCTTCACCACCATCTTTGATCGTCTCAGGGTGAGCACGCTCCATCACCACGACGTGAGTTGCCCCGGCTTTTGCCATCATCTCGGCCTCGAGCCAACCGCCGTCCATGGTCTTCAGGTCGGCGACGATGGGAACGCCGGGAAACTCGGCGCGCAGGGCGCGAACGCCGTTCATTCCCTCGGCGATGATGAAGGGAGTTCCCGCCTCCAGCCAGTCAACCCCGGAGCGGATGGCGAGCCGCGCGGTTTCGAGAGCTTCGGGGATCGAGGTGATGTCGAGCGAAATTTGTACGATGGTTTCCATGCGTCTACATCTTTGAAATGGCGATCGATCTTGGCCCGCAGAAAACGGACCGATTCCCGCAGCTCGTCCATCCCGTCCATACCATCTTCGATCGAAATCCAGGAATTAAACCCAACCGAGTGAAGCGTGGAAAAAATCTTGTCGTAGTCGTTCATCCCTTTTCCGATGACGCCGTGGGAGAGGCGGCTGGCGTAGCCGACCGAGTCCTCTTCTTTGCGCAGATCCTCGATCGTTCCGCTCTTCAGATAGCGGTCGCTGGCATGCATGGAGACGACGCGGTGCTTCACCCGCTCCAGCAGCACCAGCGGGTCCTCGCCGGCCAGGATCGTGTTCGAAGGATCGTAGTTGACGCCGAACCATGGCGAATCGATCTGGTCCACGATTTCGACGAAGACATCCATCTTCTGCGCAAATTCCGGATACTGCCAGTAGTTGTCCTTGTAGTGGTTCTCCATGGTCAAGACGACGCCATGCTCTTCGGCAAACGGCAACAGGCCCTTGATGACCCGGACGACCTGCGCAACGCCGTTTTCCCGCGTGAGTTCGGGCCGGCGCTGGCCGGAGAGGACGCGGCAAAACCGGCCGCCGAAAAAAGCCGTGATCTCAATCATCCGCTTTTCGCGCTCGATCTCCTCCTGCAAGCAGAACGGGATCGGGCTGAGTGAAATCGGGAGAGCAGCAGAGCATCGGCATGGCAAGATTGTGCTTCTCGAGCGCAGCCTTGACCTTGTTGAGAAAGGCCTCATCGTCCTCCAAAAAGCCCGAATAGAATTCGAGTCCTTCGACGCCGAGCGTGGCGGCAAGCTCGATCCATTCGAAAACAGTCATGGTGCGATGGACGCACAGCTCATCCATGTAGCACTTCGGGAAAGCGGCTAGTCTGGGCTTCATGAAAGGGTTCCGTCAGAGACTTTCCTTTACTGGATTCCGGCCAATGACGGGGTATTGCTCCACGTCGAGAATCGCGCCGTTGATGAGTGCCGCCTCGTCGGAAAGAAAATAAACCGCAGCCCAGGCAATGTCCTCCGGCGAGAGCAGCCGGCCCGAGGGAGCAAAGGTCCTGGATACCCTGCTGGGCCAGTCTTCGGGCAAGCCCTCTTTCATCTTCAATGCAAATTCATTCGGCGTCAGCGTCCAGCCGACGTTCAACTGATTGACCCGGATGCCTTCGGCTCCATGTGCGTCCGCGAGGTTGCGCGTCAGGGTCATCAAGCCGCCCTTGCAGATGGAGTAGATAAACTGATTCCGCTCTCCGCAATAGCGCATTGATTGAGCCGATATTCAGCACGCGGCCTGTGCCCTGTTTGCGGAAATGGGGAAGCGCGGCCTGAATCAGAAGAAATGGCGCCTTCAGGTTGACTGCGACCGTCCGGTCGAATAATTCGGCATCGGTCTTCTCGATATTTCCGCGCGTACGATTGCGGCGGCATTATTGACCAGGCCATCGATTCTTCCAAAATGAGCGATCGTTTCCGCGATGAGCCTCGCGGGCACCTGCGGATCGTCGAGCGCCCCGATGACGAAGGACGCTCCTTCTCCGATTTCGGCAGCCAATTTTTGCGCGGCATCTTTCCGTCTTCCATGGATCATGACCTTCGCGCCTTCGCGCGCAAAGAGCCTCACCATGCCCTCCCCGATGCCGGTGGTCGAGCCGGTCACCAGGATCACTTTGTCTTTCAGGCGCATACTGTCTCGGCGTTCATGGCTGGAGCACTCCTTTGACGATTACGCCGGAATGCATCTCCTCAAAGGCCTCGTGCCATTCGTTGAGAGGGGAGATGCGGTTGAGTATCGGATCGAGATCGATCTTGCCGCTCGCCAGCAGGGAAATGACTTTCTCCCAGATCGGCCAGTTGTGGGAAAAGCTGCCCTGGAGCGTGACCGCTTTCTGGACCAGTGGATCGAGAGAAAAATTGAGCGGCTGCGGTCCCCATCCAACTTTGGTGATTTGGCCCGCCGGGACGCACAATATCGAGCGCCAGCTTGAGCGACGCGGAAACGCCGGCAGCATCGATGACCAGGTCGAGACCATAGCCGTCGCCGAAATTCCTGACCCACTCGGCAACATCTTCGCCTTGCGCGCCGAGAACCGTGTCGGCCCCGATCTGCTTGGCGACCTCCAGCCGCTTGGCGTCGGCGGGAATGCCGATCACGATGAGATGTCCGGCTCCGGAAAGCTTCGCCATCATCGCGCAAAGCAATCCGATCGGACCCGGTCCAATCACTGCGACCGTATCGCCGGGCCGCAGGCGGGAATTGACGCACACTGCGTTGTAGGCCACGCAGCATGGCTCGGTCAGCGACGCCTTCTCCAAGGCCAACGAGGCAGGAACGCGGTGCAGGCAGCGCGCGGGCACTCTGACAAAGGGCGCCATCGCCCCATCGACCCCATATCCGAAGCCGAGCCGCTTCGGATCCAGATTGTAGAGTCCCTGACGAATGAATGCCGAGTCGGGCGGCAGCAACGCGGCGGTTTCGCTCACCACGCGGTCACCCTCTTTGAAGCCGTTCACGCGGTTGCCGGCTTTGGCAACGTAACCAGCGAATTCATGGCCGAGGACGACGGGATAATTGACCGGCCAACTCTGCTTGCCGGTGTATTGATGCAGATCGCTGCCGCAGATGCCCACGGCCTCGCACCTTGAATAGAACGTCCTCTTCACCAATTCCGGGAACGGGAAGTTCACGAAGCTCAACCGAGTGCGGATCCTTTGCGTAATTGACCAAACCGACCATAGTGAACCATTTTGCGTAATCGGTGAGGCACAAAGCAACTGGACGGGGAAGATTTCCTTCTTCCTTGTAACGAACTTTAGATTTCAAAGGTCGAGATCGTCAGCCTTCTTCTGCGGTAGCCCGCCATGTAGCGCGAGTAGGCAGCGACTCCCAGGTTTCCGTAGAGGGGAATCTGGTAAGCCAGCGCGGTGCTGTGGAGGAACTCGGCGAGCAGCCCCATCAGGGGCGTCATCACCGCTCCGCCAACGATCGCCATCACCAGAAAAGAACCAGCGATGTTGGTGTTGGGGCCGAGATCCTTCAGGCCCATGGCGAAGATGGTGGGAAACATCAGGGACATGAAGAAGCTTGTCAGCAGAATCGCCATGAGCCCCATCCAACTCGGCGAGAAAATTCCCACCAGCAGCAGAGCAGCATTGAGCAGGGCGTAGGTTGTCATGATCTTGCCGGGTGAAAAGCGGCGCATCAGAGCAGTGGCTACGAAGCGGCCGATGCCGAAGAGACCGATGCTGCATGCCAACAGAATTCCTCCGATGCGGTCGGTCGTATGGGCATATTCTTTCGCGTACGGAATGAAGTAACTCCAGGTGCAGACCGATGCGCCCACGTATAAGAACTGCGCGAGAACGGCGAAGAGAAAATGGGGCTTATGCAGCAGCTCGCGCCAATCTCCGCTTACCTCGGCCGCGTGAGACCTCGCCTCGAGGAAAGCAGGGAATCGTGTGACACCGATCATGACTGCCCACAACAACGCGAGGCCGCCCAATGCAAAATACGGCGCAACCACGCGCATCGTCTCTTTATGCAGATAGGCGGCATACGTTCCGGCGGCCTGCATCGCGGCGACCTGCGTGTGCGAGAGCTCCACGCCGGAAAAAATGAAGGCGGTTCCGACCAGGATGCCGGTGATGCAGCCCAGAGGATTGAATGCTTGCGCCAGGTTCAGTCTTTGCTCCGAACTCGCCGTGGGGCCAAGTTGCGCAACGAAAGGGTTGGAGGCTGTTTCGAGAAAAGCGAGTCCGCTCGCCATGACAAATAGCGCCGCCAGGAAAGAACCATATTTTCCGGAGTTTGCCGCGGGAAGGAAGAGAAAGCATCCCGGTCGCAAACAAGAACAGGCCGGTCAGGAATCCCGATTTATAGCCGCGGCGTTTCATGAGCAGACCCGCGGGCAGCGCGAGCAGAAAATAACCGAGGTAGAAGGCCGACTGCACCAATCCAGCCTGAAACCGGCTGATCTCGAACGACTTCATAAACTGCCGGATGAGCACGTCGTTCAAGTTATTGGGAATGCCCCAGAGAAAGAACAGCCCGGTAATGAGCACGAACGGACGCATAACGCCGGGCGGAAGCCATGCCGCCGAGGATGCGCGCGCCTGCATCTGGAGGCCGTTCATCGACTTGGGTAGGGATAGGCAATGAGTCTCCGGCGGACGATGTGCTGGCCGGTATCGATGCTACTCCGGAAAGCGCGATCCAGTACACTAGTGCCGCTGGGGAAGGACTGAAATGAAGCGCCCGGAAAGACTCAAGATTGCGTCCCTATGTGCGGCAGTGATCCTCGCCCTCAACCTGAGCGCGTTCGGGCAGGAAAACACCTACTTCACCAACTGGCCTGTCGGCCTCTCTCCCCAGGAAGTTGGCAAACGGGTTGCGGAGCACTTCGTCACCAGCCCGCACCAGTACGGCCCGACCATCCATTACTCCGAAGTTGCCACCTGGTACGGCGGTCTTACCTTCGCTTCGCTGACGCATGATGACGCACTGCGCACAGAGCTGATTCATCGCTTTGAGCCACTGATGCCGGGTGGGGCAGAGACGGCGCGTATCCCGGTGCGCCACCATGTGGACGACTCCATTTTTGGCGTCGTGCCGCTGGAGATAGCGATAGAGACCAAGGATGCGAAGTACCTGGCAACTGGAAAAGCTTGGGCCGACCGGCAATGGGAAAATCCACGGCCGGATGGGTTATCGGCCGAGACCCGCTTCTGGATCGACGACATGTATATGCTGACGATCCTGCAGTTGGAGGCCTATCGCGCGACGGGAGACAAAAAATATCTGGATCGCGATGCGGTCGAGATGGTGGCCTATCTGGACCAGCTACAGCAGCCCAACGGACTTTTCTATCACGCTCCCGACGTCCCGTTCTACTGGGGCCGCGGAGACGGCTGGGTAGCCGCCGGCATGGCAGAGATACTACGTGAGCTCCCTCAGGATCACCCCCAGCGGGCCCGCATTCTCAAAGGTTACTTGGCGATGATGACTGCGCTCGTCAAGTATCAAGGAAAGGATGGGATGTGGCGTCAGCTGATCGATCACGATGAGGCGTGGCCTGAGAGTTCAAGTTCCGCGATGTTCACCTTCGCTCTGATCACGGGAGTAAAGAACGGCTGGCTCGACGCCAAAACCTACGGCCCAGCCGCGCGCAACGCCTGGATCGCCGTAACTGGCTACATCGATCAAAATCAAAACATAACCAGCGTCTGTGAAGGCACCGGCAAAAAGAACAACTACGATTACTACATGCAAAGAAAGCGCATAACCGGCGACTTCCACGGGCAAGCTCCCGTCCTATGGGCCGCCTCCGCCCTGCTTCGCTAGCGTGAGAGTCTCCACTGGGCGTCTCTGTTAATCGTTTTGCCACACCGGAACAAATGCTGGGTGCCCCATTTGCCCCGATTTCCTGTGGAGGCTGGTAGCGTTGATAAACTCTATGCGCCTTGCCTTATTGAAAAGCGCACACGCGGACCTCTCTAGCGCAGCGTGGCAGGAAATTGGGGTTCAAGCCCTCTTTTGGCTTGAGTGGGATACGTAGCACCTAAGGTCCCAGCACCTCTCTAGTTCCGTGACGAAGAAAGGGCTTCATCTGCCCCTTCGGTTATCGGATATCAGGGTGAGTAGTCACCCTTAACTTGTCACCCCGCCTGCCCCGGCGTGCCGTGGGAGCGGACTCTGGATTTCCTACTACGCTGCACCAACCAACGGCAAGGTATGCGGCTTTCTTTAAAGAAAGCCGCACGAGATTTACCAACGCCACTAAGCCTCACAGGAAATCCGGAGGGAGCCGAGGGACCTGCGGTTCATCAGTTGATCCCACCCCCGCCCCTCCTATAGGGTTGTTTCTGGAGCTCCCACCCTGAACGTCCATCTGATCGACGGCACCTACGAGCTATTCCGGCACTACTACGCGTACCCTCCGCACGCGACGCCGAGGGCCACGAAGTCGGAGCCGTCCGCGGCGTGCTAGCGTCCGTCTTGGGCCTGATCAAAGAAGGCGCCACCCACGTTGCCGTCGCGACCGATCACGTGATCGAGTCCTTCCGCAACGGACTCTGGCCTGGCTATAAAACCGGCGAAGGCGTCGAACCCGACCTGCTGGCGCAATTCCATCCACTCGAGGAGGTCCTCTCCGCAGCGGGGATCGTCGTCTGGCCCATGGTCGAGTTCGAAGCAGATGACGCCCTCGCCGCCGCCGCATCCCTGGCGGCACAGGATACGCGAGTCGATCGCGTGATCATCTGCACCCCAGACAAAGATCTCGCACAATGCGTCCGCGGCACGCGGGTTGTCCAGTTGAATCGCAGAACACGCGTCACCTTCGACGAGGCTGGTGTGATCCAAAAATTCGGAGTTACCGCCGGAGTCGATCCCCGACTACCTGGCACTGGTGGGCGACGCGGCGGATGGCTATCCGGGGTTGCAGGGCTGGGGTGCGAAGTCCTCCGCCGCGGTGCTGGCCAAGTATATTCATCTTGGAATCCATCCCCAAGGACCACCGCGAGTGGCGCGTGAACGCGGCGAGTGCGGGCACTCTCGCCACCACGCTCGCACGAGAGTGGGAACACGCTCAGCTCTTTCGAACCCTGGCGACGCTACGCACAGATATCCCACTCTTCGACGACGTGGACCAACTGCGATGGAACGGACCCACGCCAGCCTTCCCGGCGATCGCAGCGCGCTTGGATGCCGCGGTCACCGAGACCGCGCGTCGCTAAAACTGCGCGCCGCTCCTGAGTTAAGGTTGCGCCGGCTCTTCGCTCTGTCCTGACGGCGTGCATGGCCTCGAAGAAGCGGACCACCGCTTCAAGATCGGCCTGCGGCAGCGTAGCCAGCAGGCGACGGGTCTCGTTTTCTACTCCTTCATACATGGCGGCAATTTTGCGTAAACGCGTGGGTATGAGCGTGATCAGCAGGCTGCGCCGGTCTGCAGGATTGGCCTCGCGGCGGAGGTAGCCCGCCTTCTCCAGCCGGTCCAGCGCAACCGTGATGCCTCCGCTGCTCAGGCGCGTCCATCGCTGCCAGCCGGCTGGGCGTGGAGGGGCCGTAGAGCTGCAGCATATGGAGCAGCTGCATGTCGGTAAGGCCAAGACCAGCCTTTTCCGCCGCTTGGGCATTGAAGAAGATGCCTGCGGCGATGAACTTGCGGATTTCGAGGACGACGCGGTCGGCGGTAGTGACCGGCGCCGGCAACTTGGTGAGGTCCGCTTTGGCAGCCGCAACACGGCGCGATTTGGCTTTAGTGGATATAGACATGCAAACTCACATATGCCTTACTATCCATGTATCTTATTTTATAAGATACATGGAGGATGAAACAAATGACCGCAACAGTCAAAGCTTACAAGGGAATGGGCATGGAAGGCAGCACGGCGCGCTGGTATGACCGCACCACGCGCAAAGACATGCCGGAGTTCAAGGCGTTGGCGCTGCGCATCGCGGCGGTGGTTCCCTGCCGGCGGCGCAGTGCTCGAGGTAGCGCCGGGCCCGGGCTTTCTTTCGATCGAACTGGCCAAACGCGGATTGCAGGTGCGAGGGGTCGACATCAGCAAGACCTTTGTCGAGATCGCCCAGCGCAACGCGGCCGCGGACGGTGTGCAAGCGCGGTTCGAAGTGGGCAACGCGGCGGCTTTGCCGGTAGAGGATGGAAGTGTGGACTTCGTGGTGTGCCGGGCGGCCTTTAAAAACTTCAGCTGAGCCGGTGAAGGCACTCTCGGAGATGCGGCGCGTTCTGCGTCCTGGTGGAACGGCGCTGCTGATCGATATGCGGCGGGACGTTAAGGTCGAGGAGCTGAAGCGGTATGTAGATGGGCTGGGTGTAAATCTGCTGAACCGCTGGTTCATGATGGCGGTCTTCCGCGGTATGTTGATCAGACGCGCCTATCGGCTGGAAGAGATTCGGCGCATGGCCATCGAAGCAGGCTGGATCGAACCGCGGATTGATTCCTCGCCCATTGGCTTCGAAGCCTGGTTGACGAGATGATGACGATCCGGTGACTTTGCGCCATCGCAACCGGTACACTCGCATTCCGGATTTCCTGTCAAGCAGGGAGTACTTTTGCGTTGCGAATCATTGCCTTCGTCGTCTTCGTTTCTCTCTTGCCCGTGGACATGCGCAAAGCGACTGGCCAGACGTCGGCCACGATCATCAGGCGCAACGATATTCGCCGCTGAAGCAGATCGATGTGCAGAACGTCTCCCGGTTGGCGCCCGTGTGGACCTACCCGCTCACCCACCAGGCCGACCGTACTGGCAGCAGGACGATAGAATCCGTGCCCCTGGTGGTGAACGGCCGCATGTATGTCTCGTGGCCCTTCTGTCACGTCGCTGCGCTCGACCCGGAGACCGGTCAGCAGTTTTGGCAATATACCGCGCCCAATTGCCCTTACCGGGGCCCTGGGTTGTCGTCGATGCGAAGCCTGGCCTACTGGCCGGGAGACAAGGTGCGGGCGGCCGCGCATTCTATTCGGCACGGAAGAGGGCGAACTCTATGCGCTGGACGCGAAGACAGGCACCCCGGTTGAAGAATTCGGCATCAAAGGCATCGTCAACCTCAAAACGCCGGAGGTGATGAAGAGCTATCCGCGCATGCACTACGGGCTCACCTCCGCGCCGCTGGTTTATCAGGACCTGGTGATCACCGGCAGCCACATCGACGACGAAACCGGTTCCAAGGGCCCTGCCGGAGACGTACGCGCCTGGGACGTCCGCACCGGCAAGCTGGTGTGGACCTTTCATACCGTGCCGCGGCCTGGCGAGCAAGGACATGAGAGCTGGACTGGCGATTCCTGGAAGGACATTGCCGGGGGCGACGTCTGGTCCTTCTTTACCATCGACGAGAAGCGCGGAATCCTCTACATGCCGGTGGGCTCGGTAAACAACGATCACTATGGCGTGGATCGTCCGGGGCCTGACCTTTTTGCAAACTCCCTGGTTGCCGTCGATGTGAAGACAGGAAAGCTGAAGTGGTATTTCCAGGCGATCCATCATGATCTCTGGGATTACGACATGCCCGCGGCGCCGATGCTCTTCGACGTTGTCCATCACGGTGAGAGAATCCCCGCCGTCGCGGTCATCACCAAGAATCCTCTCTTGTTCATTCTGAACCGCGTGACCGGCAAGCCGATCTACGGCGCCGAAGAGCGTCCCGTGCCCGCAGGAGACGCGCCCGGCGAATGGTATTCGCCGACTCAGCCGTTTCCCCTCAAGCCTCCACCCTTATCCCGGCTAACCTTTACGGAAAATGACTTCGCCAGGATCACTCCCCAACACGAGGCCGCATGCCGCGAGTGGTACGCAAAATTCCTCGAGCGCGGCGGAGTGAACAAAGGCCCGTATACTCCCTCTTCTCCCAACGGAACTCTGCAATTTCCCGATCATTGGGGGGGAGCCTGGATGTGGGGCGGAGCCTTCGATCCCCAACTCGGCTACTACATCATCAATACAACGGATTCCGGCGCCCTTCACTTCATCGAGAACCAGCCCAATCCAAAGCCGGCACCGCTCTATGCCGATCCCGATGGTCAATCGCCGATCCTTTACAGCACCAAGCCGAGCAAGGCCCAATCGGCAATCTCGTTTTCGGCATACTCATTTTCCGCCAACGGTTGGC
Organism: uncultured Acidobacteriaceae bacterium; assembly: GCA_963746595.1. Taxonomy (GTDB): domain Bacteria; phylum Acidobacteriota; class Terriglobia; order Terriglobales; family Acidobacteriaceae; genus PALSA-350. Next base: position 398,834 of record CAVVBS010000014.1, on the reverse strand, counting down.
CTTGCTGGGCTCCGCCCTGGGGCCGGCTTACCGCGGTAGACGTGAACACCGGCGACATTGCCTGGCAGATACCCTACGGCACCATGGCCGGAATTCCGGACGGAATCAAGACAGGAGCACCGAGCTCTCGCGGAGGTCCGACGACGACTGCGGGTGGCCTCATCTTCATGACCGGCACACTCGACCAGTATTTTCGGGCTCTGGAAACGAAGACCGGCAAAGAGTTGTGGTCCTTCAAAATGGACCAGGCTCCCTTGGCGGTTCCCATCGTGTATACCGGCAAGAGCGGAAAAGAATACGTCGCGGTCGCAGCGGGTGAGAACCTGGTCGCCTTTGCCTTGGACGGGAAAATGTCGCCAGGAAGCACACCAAGCATTCTGAATGTGCAAACGCATTTGCCGGAAGGCAACGGCAGGGAACTGGTGCAGAGGGTTTGTAACAGCTGCCACTCAGTAGACCTGATCACGATCCATCGCCAGAATCGCGACGAGTGGACGGGGACGGTGCAGAGAATGGCGCAGCACGGAGCCTCCGCAACCGATGAGCAGTTCAATGAAATCGTGGACTACTTAACCAACAACTTCGGCCGCAACCCGGATCCCAAGGAATAGACCGATGCATCCCGCCTGCACCGGTATACCGTTGGGCTTGCCGTGGAACTGGAGCGCAAACCACTCGTCATCCCGACCGGAGCGTACCCGCTAAAGAAAGCCGCAGGAAGTACGCCAACGCAGCTAAGCTGGACAGGAAATTCGGGGGAGCGCAGTTGAGGGACCCGCGGTTTCTTTCTGTCCATCCGATCTGACGGCTTCTAATAAAGGTCACCGCCCTCCCCTTGTCATCCCGTCGAAGCCGACCTGTCCCGGCGTGCCGTGGAGGGACCTGCTGTGCGCCCTTCCCTCTAACAGCTGCCTGCAGTTCTTTCAGCCACTATTTACTTTCCCCATGGAAGCGCCACTCCATGATTTGTCATCCCGCCTGCCCCGCCGCGGGAGCGCAGCCGACAGCCTGCCGCGGGAGCATAGCCGAGGGACCTGCAGTTCCGCTCGAGGGCGCCACGAATCTCTGATGAGTCCACTACGCTGCGCAGTAAGTCCGCCTCGACGAAATGGTTCGTGCCCGAGAGCGCGACCCACGCGCCCTGAGATTGCATGCAATACCCGCGAACAAACCTGTCATATTAAATTCTATGGAGCACATGCCCGCCGCGTCTCAATGGAGTCGAAGGACCTTCCTCCGCCGCGGCGCCGCGCTAGCCTCGCTGCCGTGGCTTAGTTCCTGCAAATCATTGAATCAGCGTGACCTCATCTTAGCCCTGGGCTGGGTGCCCAACGTGGAGTACGCCGACCTGTGGGTGGCCCTGGAAAAGGGATATTTCGGCCAGGAAAAGCTTGCAATAAAGGTGTGGCCCGGTGGACCAAATGCACCGCAGCCAGTGATCGAAGTAGCCGCCCGCCAGGCGCATATCGGAGAAGCGGAGTGGCTGCCGCTGCTCGATGCGTGCCTCCGCGGCAACGACTTCGTCATCATTGCTTCGATCTTTCCCGTGCACCCCGCCGCGTTGATGTCTCTGCCGCGGCGCCCAGTCCGCCGGCCTGAGGACCTTCCTCATGCTCGCTTTCTCGTCCAAGGGCCGAGCGAGCGGACCGCCATCGAGGCGATGTTCAAGCTGAATCATCTTGCGCCCGACTATCAACTGATCCCCGTCGGCTTTTCCCCCGAAGCGCTGCTCAATGGCGCGGGAGATGCCTACTACTGCTTCATTACCAACCAGCCGCTGATGCTCGAGGACATGGGCATGCGTCCGGGCGTGGATTTCATTGTGACCAGGCTCGACCAACTCGGGTACAAGGTCCCATCGACGCTGCTCTTTGTCGACCGGCAAACGCTGCACGCGCGACGAGCAGAGCTGGTCGGATTGCTCAAGGCACGCCTCCGCGGCAAGGCACAGAATGACCTTGATCCGGCGTATGCAGCGCGGCTCGCGGTGGACAAATTCGGTGTCGATCTCGGGCTCACGTACCAGCATGAGCTGCGCACCAACCAACTGCAGTTACCGCTGTACCAGACGCCCGGGTCACCGGGTCCCTTCTGGATCTCGGAGCAGGACCTGGTCAACAACATGTATGTCGCCGCAAGCGCCGCTGGTCGAACGAGCCTACCTGATCCGGCGCGGCTGATGGACATGTCATTGCTCCAGGAGGCGTACCAAAGCCTGGCAATGGAGAGGAAAGAAGCATGACTGAGGTGAGAGAGGCGGACCTGCTGATTCATCACGCCAGCATCGTCGCCTTCGATGATGCCGGCACCGAGCTGGGCGACGCATCCATTGCTATCGTGGGCAACACCATCGCCTGGATGGGGCCCACGGCCGAGAGCGCGAAACATGTTCGCGCGCGGGAGACCATCGACGCCACCGGGCTGATCGCCATGCCAGGCTTTGTCGATGCGCACGTCCATACCGCACAGCAGTTTCTGCACGGTAAGATCGCCGCCATCCGGCGCAGGGGCGAGTTGAAGAGTCCCATGTGGTCCCGCTACCTGATCCCCTTCGAGAGCGGGCTGGAACCCGAGGATGTGTACTGCAGCGGACTCGCCGCCTACGCCTCGATGATCAGCAGCGGCACCACTTGCTTTCTCGAGGCAGGCGGACCCTTCCCGGATGAGATGGGAAGGGCCGCGGACGAGATCGGCATCCGCGGCCGCATCGCGCTCTCCACTATGGACATGGATGAGAGCATTCCCAGAGGCTCGCGCTTCACCACCGAAGAGGCTCTCAAAAGAAATGAGGAGCTGGTCAAGCGCTGGCAGCATCATCCGCGCGTGCATGCTTGGCTCTCTCTGCGCCAGATCATGGTCAACACAACTCCACTGACGCGCGGCATGAGCGCATTGGCCAAGCAGCTCGACACGCCCATCCACACTCACCTGGCAGAGGGAACTTACGAGGTGGACTATGCCATCAGCAAATGGGGTCTGCGGCCGGCCGAGTATATGGAGAACATCGGGGCTCTCGACGCGCATGTCCACGCCGCCCACTCTGTTCTGCTGAGCCTGCACGAACTCGACCTCTACCAGGCACGCGATGTTTCCGCCTGTCACTGTGCATTCAACAACTACACCATGGGCGCGCCGCGAGTGCTGGAGATGCTGCAGCGCAAGATTCGCCTAGGGCTAGGTACCGATGGCGCGGCGACTCGCGGCAGCCTGGATATGTTCGAGGTAGTGCACGCAGCCACGGTCGGCCAGCAGGCAGTGGGAGGAACTCCGTACCACATCGATCCTCCCATCACGCATGAGCAGATGCTGCGTGCCGCGATAAGCGGAGGGGCACGCGCGGCGCGGTTGGAGCGGCACATCGGGTCCCTGGAAGTGGGCAAGCTGGCCGACCTCATCCTGGTCGAATCCACCGGCCATGCCCAATTCCCGAATTACGATCCCATGATTACGTTGGCGGAGAGCACGGTCGGCCCCAATGTGAGGACAGTCATTATCGATGGCCGGGTGGTGATGAAGGACCGCGCCTTGCTCACCGTCGATCTGGCGGCTATGAAGGAGCGGCTGCGACGTCAATACGGCATTCTCATGGACCGCTTCGAGAGGGCCATCGCCTGAGCTATGGCCAAGGTTGAGATCCATGGTGTCAGCAAATCGTATGCTCTCGATCGGCGTGACTCCGTGCTCGCTCTCAAGGACGTGAACCTGACCATCGCAGACGGCGAGTTCGTCGCTTTGCTTGGCCCCTCCGGCTGCGGAAAGAGCACGCTGCTGCACCTGGTCGCCGCGCTGGAGGAGGCATCGACAGGCTCCCTCCTGGTAGACGGCGAATCACCGGCGCTACTGCGCGACCAGCACCGGCTAGGCATCGCGTTCCAGGATCATGCGCTGCTGCCCTGGCTCTCGGTGAAGGCCAACGTCGCGCTGCCGTTCAAGATTGCCGGCCTGCCGGTCGACTACGCCAGGGTGCAGCATTTGATCGATCTGGTAGGTTTGCAGGGCTTCGAAGAGGCACGGCCCAGCCAGCTCTCCGGCGGCATGCGTCAGCGCGCCGCAATTGCCCGCTCGCTCTGTCTCGAACCCACGCTGCTGTTGCTCGATGAGCCCTTTGGTGCGCTCGACGCCGTCACCCGGCGGCGCATGAATCTCGAGCTGCAACAAATCTGGCTGGAGGGAAGCCTGACTACGTTGATGGTGACCCACTCGGTGGACGAAGCGCTCTTTCTAGCCGATCGCGTGGTGGTGATGAGCGGTCGGCCCGGCGTGATCGTTGAGGCTATCCAGGTTCCTTTCGCGCGGCCGCGCCGAATCGACTGCATGCGCTCGGAGCAGTTTCACCAGCTGATCGATCACCTGACTTTGCTCCTGGAGCACTAAAGTGAGCGCGAGCAAAAAGACGGTCGTCTATGTTGTCCTGGCCCAGTTGGGTCTGCTGGCCGCCTGGCAAGCATTGGCCCATTCGGGCGCCGCCGGGCTCACCGTTCCCACACCGGCCAGCGTCATACGTGTTTATCTTCAGCCCAGATTCGCGGCTCTGCTCTACCGGTCCGCGATTGCCACCCTAAGCTCTGCGGCGGGGGGCTTTGCCGTGGGCGCTCTGCTGGGAACGGTCACCGCGATAGTTTCGTATGTGCTTCCACCGCTGCGGCCAGGATTGGATCGCCTGGCGGTTACCGTCAACGCGATTCCAGCGATTGTGTTGGGACCGATCTTCATCCTGCTGGTGAGCCGGGAACTGACGCCGGCCTTGCTTGCCGCCATCTCTGTCTTCTTTCTCATCTATGTGGCGGTGGCCTCCGGCCTGCGCGCCGCCTCCGCCGGCCTGACCGCGATGATGACGACCTTTGGGGCAGGGAGGTGGCAGCGCTTGCGCTACCTCGACCTTCCGTCTGCCGTGCCTTCCTTGCTCAGCGGCAGTGAAGGTTTCTGTCACGGCTGCGATGATCGGCGCCGTCGTTGGGGAGTGGTTTGGGGCACCCACGGGGTTGGGCATCGTTATTTTGAACACCATGCAGAACTTTGAGATACCGCTGATGTGGGCGGCGGTGTTGCTGGTGGCATTGATCTCGCTCGCGGGTTATGGAGCGGCGCATTTCGCGGAACGCTATGTCGGGAGTAGATTTCTATGATGCGCCGTGTCTTTACACAGTGCTGGGCCCAGAGTTGGGGACTATTGCTGATCTTTGCTGCCTGGCAGGTGTGGGTCATGTCCGCCCACTACAACAGCATCGTGGCTGTCTCGCCTATTGCCGTGGTGCGCGATATCGTGCTGCATCCAGTGATCTATCTGCTGCCAGCTTTGTGGACGCTCGGCTTCGCGCTCAGCGGACTTGCCGCGGGGTTAATCCTGGGGCTGCTGCTGGCGATAGCCGGGTGGAGATCGCAGATCCTCTCAGCTACGATCAGTCCTGCTGCGCTGCTGCTCAGCTCGACGCCCGTGGTTTGCCTGATACCGCTGTTGGCGCGCATCTTTGGCTACCAGAGCCGGACCGAATTTGTCACCGTGGCCATCATGACTTTTTTCCCGGGTTTTGTTTTTGCCAGCAAGGGGTTACGAACATTGCCGCCTGGCTCGAGCGAGTTCTTCGCGGTGCTGGCGGCAACGCGAGGCCAGCGGCTGGTGTGGCTAGCTCTGCCCGCCGCTGTGCCTGGCATGGCAGTGGCGCTTCGCATTGGAGCGGCCTACAGCGTCATGGTGACCATGATCTCGGAATACCTGATGCAGACAGGCGGGCTGGGCAATATGTTCGCCCTCAGCAGTCAGGCCTTCGAGACCGAACGCGCCTGGGGAGCCAGCCTGGTAGCCATGACGCTCTCGGTAGCGCTTTACAACGCTGCCGGCGCAGTGGAGACGCGGGTGCGCGAGCGCTACCGTTGAGCCGGCTCATCAGCTTTCTCTTCCGGCCCCGGAGCCTTTCTTCCCATGTAGAGATCGTCCAGATACTTGCCCCACTTGGTTTGCTCCGGGTCGAGCCTGTTCTCGAGTTTTGCGCCTTGCGTCCACCAGTGCACGACATCGCGACCCATCGCCGCGCCCCGGCGGGTATGCATGTCCACTTGGAAATCTTGTACTTCGACCCGGCGCTCTCCCCGGGCGACAACAAATTGCGCCCAGGTGGCGAGCTCCATCGTCGTGTTGTCTTTCTTTGCCGTCGCGAGCAGGCGCACTCCATGAACGCAATACATCCAGCGGTCGCCACGATCGGCCATGCGCAGACGCTGGGCGTTGAGAGCCTCGAGGATGGCAGGAGCCTCCATCAGCCCAAAGCCAACATCTTCGGTGGCAATGATCTCCAGCCTGCGCCATAGCACCTCCTCGGCTTCGGGGCCACTCGAGAAAAACTCATAGGCGGCGAGCACCGCCTCCTCGACCCAACCGCGGCGTATCGACTTCTGCAGGACAGAGCGGAGCTCGTCGAAGGCATAACCGTTGACCGAGGTTGCCCGGCTCCATACATCCTGACTTTGATAGTTTTGCGACATGACGCTCCTTATTCCGCGAGGATTTGAAATCGATCAGCACTTTCACTTCTGGTCTATACAAAGAAGCCACTTCGCTGGACCTGACTATACAGAGTAGAAGTGAAAATGCTCTAAACCCGGACGGAGCCGGCCCATGCAAGCTCGGGCGGTTTACATGCAGGCCGGGGTCAAATAGAGTGAGTTGGCATGCTAGGGAGGTCAAAATTGAAGTGGCTGCTATCGTTTTTGCTGCTTAACCTTTCCGTCTTCGCGCAGCAAGCTTCCGTGCCCGTGATCGACTACACTTCGGTTCCAAATTTTCTCAAGCTGCCTCCTGACATGTATCTGGGAGAGATGGCCGGTGTCGCCGTCAACTCCAGGGGACACGTCTTTGCGTTATCTCGTGGCAACACGACGGGTCCTGCTTATGGGGCGGCTGCATCGCAACTGCTCGAATTCGGTTCCGACGGCAAGTTCATCCGCGAGATAGGCCACCATCTGTACGCGTGGTCGTTTGGCCACTCGGTCAAGGTCGATCCCGAAGACAATATCTGGGTGGCGGACAAGGGCTCGGACATGGTCATCAAGTTCGATCCCGAGGGCCGCGTGGTCATGGTCTTCGGCCGCAAGCAGGAAGCCTCGGACGAAGGCACCGAACCGCTCAAGCATCCCAAACCGCCATTGCCTCCAGTGGATGGAATGTTTCGCCAGGTGACAGACATGGCGTGGGATTCGGCTGGGAACACCTACATCAGCGATGGCTACATCAATTCGCGAGTGGCCAAGGTGGATAAGGACGGCAACTGGCTGAAGTCGTGGGGCGAGCCCGGGGACAAACCCGGTCAATTCAGTGTGCCTCATAGCATCGCGGTCGATGCCACAGGAAATATCTATGTGGCGGATCGCGGCAACCGCCGGATACAGGTCTTTGACACTGACGGCAAGTTCCTTCGCCAGATCACCATTGACGTTCCTTTTGATCCCAACGCTCGCCCTGCAATTGGGCCCACACCGAGCCAGGCAACCTCCGCCAACGGCACCATGAAAGCCGGATCCCCCTGGGCTCTCTGCATCACGCCCGGCCCCCACCAGGTACTGTTCAGTTCGGATGCCTATCCAGGCCGGATCTACAAGCTGAGTCTGGACGGGAAGGTGCTTGGCTACCTGGGCGAGTCGGGAAAGCAGCTCAAGCAATTCGGATGGATTCACGAGATTGCCTGCCCGTCTGAAAATGAGCTCTACGTGGCCGAGCTGCTGAATTGGCGGGTGCAGAAGCTGATCTTAAAACCCACGCGCTAACCCTTCCGGCCCACTAAAGCGGGATGGGGTCGGGTACAGAAGGCCGTATGCGCCAACCAAAAATGGCGGCCATGCCGGCAATGCCTAGGATCCCTAAGACCAGCGCGACACAGCCGGGCCAACCGCCGTGCTTCCACAGCAAGCCCGGAACGATACCGCCCACCGTACCGCCGATGTAGTAGCAGCAGATGTACATTCCCGCGGCCGAGACGCGGCTGCCGGCCGGGGCGGCATCCCGCAGGAAGCTATTGGCGCAGGTCTGCGCTACGAAAACACCTGAGCCGGCAATCGCCAGCCCCAAAGCCACGATCCACAAAGAAGGGATTAACGTCAGGCAGACACCAGCCATGCAGAAGGCTATGGCCGTTATCATTCCGTGGCGCAGCCCTACGCGTGCCAGTAACGTCCCGGCAACCAGCGTGGTGATCAGTCCACAAAGATAGACCGTGAAGAGGTAGCTTAGCTGTTTTGTCGAGAGGTGAAAGGGGGCAGCCGCAAGGTAAAAAGTTATATAGCTGAATGTCGCTACCAGCGCAAAGAGCATACAGAAGCCGATCGCGAAGGTGGAAAGCAGACGAGGATTGCGCAGGTTGTTCAGCAGGGGCGCCAGCTTCGATGCAGGTTGGACCAGTGCACGCGTGGTCTGCGCCGGTCGCAATAGCCACCGTGTCAGTCCGGCGCCGCCCAGCCCCATAAGGCCGAGCACCACAAACACCGTATGCCAGCCGTAACCAGAGGCAATCACGCCGCCCAGGATGCGGCCCAAAAATCCTCCAAAGACTGTGCCGGCCACATAAAAGCTCATCACCCGGGGTACCAGCAATGCGGGCCACTCCTCGGTGATGTAGGCGATGGTGATGATGAAGATCCCCGGAGTTACCAGGCCCTGCAGAAACCTCCACACCGCGAGCATAGGGAGACTGGTCGCCGTTGCGGTCAGCAGCGTGCAGAGCGCTAGCACCGTCATGGAGCCCACGATCATCCGTTTGCGGTCGACTCTTTCGGCAAATATGGCCATTAGCGCCGCCGACAGGGCGACACCGAGCGTCGAGGCGCTGATGGTCAGGCTGACGTTGGCTTCCGACGCGTGGAAAACAGTAGCCAGCAACGGCAGAAGTGGCTGGGTGCAGTACAGATCGATAAACGCGAACATGCCGCACAGAAATGGTGCGAACACCTGGCTATAAGGTCTTAGTCCTCGTCCGGACAGGACTGCCGGTGCGGAGGTCATCGGCTCATGGAGTGCGGGGCTAACGGCAAGAGACATGAAATAGAGATGTCTCCTGGCAGCAAGCCGTCGCAAGTTGATAACGTTAACCATTCACTCTTGCCGCCAAAGCGATGGAAACAAAAGGTCATGGAGTCATTGTGACCCGAAATGGATGGCTGCACCACTTTCTCTCTGGCTATGTTTGCCGACAGCGAAGATGCGGAATACGAGGCAGGAGGATTCAACGCTGGAGGATTTCGACAATTTCAACTGCGCGATGGCAAGCCATACTCGAGTAGGCTGCTTCGACTGCTGCAAAGGTCTTCTCCAGGTAGTCGCGGGCTTCGGTTTCAAACGGGCGCCCGCTTTCCAGGCAGTCGATGAAGTGGGCCTGCGTTGCGTAAACGCTGTCTCCACGGTATCCGACTCCTGAATCCCGCCAAACTCGCTCGTCTCCGGACCAGATTTCGCCCAGCCCGTTGATGCGGATCGATCCCTGCGTCTCCCTCGAAGGTAGCCTCGTCCATCGTCGACGTGCTGTCATTGTGTTTCAGAAAGCTGTGGCTTTCAACCCATCCCATCGCGCCCTTGGAGTGGCGCAGCGTCAGGATCACGTGGTCCTCGGCCAGGATGTGTGGGTTTCGTCGCGCACCCGCGGCATAGATGGAGGCAATGTCTCCGAAAAGGAAACGTGCGGTGTCGATGTGGTGCACTAGCACCTCGTCGATCATGAAGCGCTGGAGTTGACGAAAATAGGCCTGTTTGGGATAGGGCTCATCGCCCGCGCCATGGCTAACCCTGGTGCGGAATCCATAGGCTAGCGGAGTCCCAATATCGCCGCGGGCGATCATTGCGCCGGCCTCGCGATACCAGGACTGCCAGCGCCAGTTGTCATGAATCATGACTCGGACGCCACGGCTCTCAGCGATCTCCACCATGCGGCGAGCGGTTTCCCAGTCGGGCGCCATGGGCTTTTGGCAAATAATCGCCAGCCCTCGCTCCGCTCGCCATGGAAATGAGCTCCAAATGCGTCTTCGAACGAGTGGCAATATCGACGAAGTCCAGCTCTTCCACCTTCAGCATCTCTTCCGCGGAGGTATAAGCTCGCGGCGCCGCGGCCCGAGCCCTTTCGATCGATAGATCGCAGGCGGCTACGATCTCGACATTGGGTATACGGGACCAAGCTGCCTGGTGATGCCGGGAGAAGAAGCCGCATCCGATCAGGCCACCCTTGAATACCTTCAAGGTCACTCCTTAGTGGACAGCAGGTGGGCTGGGTTGGTCGCACATCATCTGGCGGATGTGATCGACGGAAAAGCCCGAACTGCGCAACCGCTCCGCGTAAAGCCGAAAACCTTCCGCCGGCGGAGGTGTCTGCGGTTGGCCGAGGTCGGTCGATAGTATGGTTGTCTCCACGCCGGCTTCGATAATCGCTTGTTCTATCACTGGGAAGGGCACGCATCCGCAAAGATGGGTGGTAGAAACAAAGCACCGCTCGAACCACACGTTGCCCAGCGCCGCCAGCTCTTTTTGCTGTTCAAAAGGATAGAAGGTTGGCGCCCACTCCGGATGGGTCACCAGCACCTTTCGCACCCCACATTGACGCGCCTGGTCGATCAGGACGACCGCCTCACGGGGACTCAAGTGCCCCGTGCTCAGGATGCAATCGGTCTGCGCTACGGCTTCAAGGATGGCTTGTGCTGCTGGAACAAGGCCGCCGCCGGCATCGAGAACGGTAATGCCGCCGGACTCACCGTGATACGAACGGTGATTCAACGCGGACCGGGTGGGCATCCAGATTTCCTTCGCGCCCATGGCCAGCGCGAGCTTTACGGCGGCAACGTTCAGCCCACCCACCGTCTCGTTCAGAACCAGGCCGCCGAAGACCTGGATGCCGGTGACTACTTTCGACACCAGCCAGGCGCGCTCCACCGTGGAATTTTGATGAGACTTGATAAGGATGGCGCCCATGCCGGCGCGCTCCGCTTCGCGGGCCAGATCCAGATCGTTGAATCGCCGCACGTCCACGTCCGGCGCACTGTGCACGTGCAGATCGATTGCATCTTCAAGGAAATCGGGCAAAGCATTCATCAGGTGTTCAACTCTCGAAGAGAAATGTCTCCTCCACGTGTCCATCGCGCAGACCGTACATATGGCGATGGAGATTGACGGTGGCATCGCTGTAGTGGACCCAAATCTCCAACTGGTCGCCTACCTGCGCGGGAAAATTGGGATCGACAATATCGACGATGGCATGCTCGGCGTTGAGCCTGCGCAGACGCGCACCGTCGGCATTCTTCAACACGGGAAGCCCGCGTTCGCCGCTGATCTCCTTCAGACCGATGTCGAGAATCAGCCGCTCGTTGCCGCTCCTGCTGATGACGGTTCCCAGCACGCTGATCGCCGGGTCGAACTCCGGGCATACGGTTTGGTAGTCGGTATCCATCAGCAGGTACGATCCTCCCTGGATCTCAGTGACCCCCGGAAACCTGCCGGAGATGGAATAAGTTCCGGTTCCCCCGGCGCTGACAATTTCCATCGCGAGACCGTTGGCGCGGACGAGATTCGCTGAATCGACCAGCTTCCCCATCGCCTCGTGTACAGCCTTGACCTTGTCCGGCCCCGGCGCCAGGCGAACGCAATGCCCTTCATAGCCGATCACCCCGCGCAAGCGCAGACCCTGCGCCACTGCAAGCTGGGCCAGAGCGAGCACCGGCTCTCCTGGCAGGACTCCACAACGGCCCATCCCCGTGTTGACATCAACGACCACGCTGAGCGGCACCTTGGCGCGAGCCGACGCCGCGGAGAGCGCCGCGACGGTCCGCTCATTGTCGACGCCCACCATGATGTCCGTAACGCGCGCGATCTGCACCAGGCGTTCGATCGCGGTTGCGCCCGCGATCTCGTTGGCCAGCAGGATGCCCCCGATCCCGTTCCTGGCCAGTGCCTCCGCTTCGCCCAGCGTGGCGCAGGTGATTCCGATGGCGCCGGCCGCCAATTGCCGCCGGGCAAGGGCCACGCACTTGTGGTTCTTGTAGTGGGGACGCAACCGGCTTGTGCCTTGGGCAAAAAAGGCCGCCATCTTTTTGATGTTGGCTTCCATTGCGTCCAGGTCAACTACGAGAGCCGGTGTTTTTATATGCGATTTCAACAAAGGAATTGCCCTGCTTTCTGGTGGGGATGGAAGGCGTCTCAGATTTCCTGTACGCCGCACTGGATACGACCGCATGAGTGCTTCGAAGCCAACAAGGTACACAGGAAATCTGGGCTTATCTTAGCGTGCATGTCCGGCCGTATCCACCAGGTAGAGCACCGCATCGCCGCTGAACGGTGCGGTGAATGGCTGGGCGGAGGAGCCGGAGTGAATCGGAGCTTTGACGATCGTCGCGCCGTTCGCCGGGTTGAACCACTCCACCTTCAAGCTTCTCGACCGCGGCATGGCCGATAGATCTACGGTAAACGATCCGCCGGAAGGAGCGTACACCAGGTATTCCGCGCCGGCTGGTGGGGTTTGCGCTAAACAATAGCCTGTCGAAGTGAGAGCTGGATGTGGGGTCACGTTCACCAGGTTCAACTTGCGGGAATATTTCACCGTGTACCCGAGATTATCTCTGAAGTTGTCATAGCGCTTGTCGGGAGCGTCGCAGATGCCCCTGGTGGGCCCGGCACACAGGTTCCTGTTCTCGCGCGGGTAGTAGAGCAGGTAAGGATCCATGAACAGCACTTGGCTGCCGTTGGCGAAGTTCTTCCATACATAGTTGCGATTTTGTTGCGGGGTGTCCTTCCACGCTGCGCCGAAGTAGGAATGATCGCTGTCGTTGACGTTTACCTTGCACGCCGGAGTGCCGCTCCCGCAGGAGGTGGTTGGGGAAATGGTGCTATTGGGCGCCACCCAGTCTGCATTGGAGTTGTAGAGAATCGCGTCGGTGGCTGCATTCGCGGGCAAAAGCCCTGCTAGCCCGATCGGATGTTGGTGCGGCTTTTGAGCCTCATATTTCCGAATGTGCGCGATCTGATAGTAGTTAAACCAGTCCGTGTTGCTCGGAGCTTCTTCGGAAACGATCCACAGCACATTCGGCAAATCGTTCAGGGTGTCGATCACTTTCTCCACAAAGGCGTCCTGATAGCGGGTAATGTCGTTGGGCGCCGTCATGGTCATGGACGCCATGCCTTTGGGACCGCTGGTGTAGCCGTCGTCGATGCCATTGATGTTGTTGGCGCCGGTAAAAGGATAGCCATCGCTGGTGCAACGGAAGAGGTTGATGAACTCCCCGGTAAAGAGGTAGATACCGGCATAGATGCCGGCGTCGTTCAGAGCTTGCGTCCTGGCCCGCAGGCGATCGAAGTAACCCTGGTCGAACTTGGTAAGGTCGAATTTCAAGCCGCCGTCGGTTGCATTGCCAGGCCCTGTCCTCTGCCACGGTTGCGGGCTCACTGTAAACTCCGGTGGCGCGCTGCTGGTGGAGGGTAGGGAGCAGAATTTCGGCATTTCCACCCGCCACAGCAGGGTGAAGTTCTGTCCGTGCGCGGTGAGGAACTTGACGAAGGCAGGGAAATCCAGAGCCTGAACAGACCCACCGCTGCCCCAATCCTGCAATGTGTTCCAGGTCTGTGACCCGGCCAGGATGAGAGCCCTGCCATTGGCGTCTTTGAAGTAGTGAGGGTTGTTGGAGACTACCAGCGGTCCGGCTATCCTGGCAGTCTCTTGAGGGTGCGCGCACTGCAGCAGGCTCAAGAGTAGAAAAGGGAGCAGACCAAGCTTCAAACGGCCACGGAGCATCGCTTTCCTCACAGAATTTCCGGGGCAAGGAAGGGAAACAGCAGGTCCCTCCACTACGCTTCCACGGCACGCCGGGACAGGTCGCTCCGGTCGGGATGACAAATTTGTTGACGGTGGGATGCCAACACGCAAACAAATTTGTCATCCCGACCGGAGCGTAGCGTAGTGGAGGGACCTGCTGTTTCTCTTCTTTGCCAATTAACCGCGCCCGATATAAGGCATAGTCGTCGCCATCACGGTCATGAACTGAACATTCGCGTCCAACGGCAGGCTGGCCATGTACACGACGGCTTCCCCAATGTGTTTTGCATCCAGTCTTGGTTCTACCACCATCTGTCCGTTCGGTTGCAGTGAGGCAGATCCCGGCTCTCCGCTCATTTCCTTGCCTGCATTGCCGATATCGATTTGACCGCAGGCAATGTTGTACGCCCGGCCATCGAGGGAGATGGATCTGGTGAGCCCGGTGATGGCATGTTTGGTGGATGAGTAGGGCGCGGAGTGCGGCCGCGGCACATACGCCGAAATCGAGCCGTTATTGATGATGCGCCCTCCTTGCGGCTGCTGTGCCTTCATCATGCGGAACGCTTCCTGGGCGCAGAGAAAGGAACCGGTAAGATTCACGTTCACCACCTCGCACCATTGCTCGTAACTCAGATCTTCAAAGGGAGTTCCGGTGTTCACGCCCGCGTTGTTAAACAGAACATCCAGCCGGCCGAATTTTTCTCGCGTGCCGGCGAACAAGGCGCGCACCGAATCGGGTTGACGCACATCCGTGGGTATAACGTGCATCCGACCGCCGCCCGCCATGGCTGCTGTTTTTTCCAGCTCCGCGACGCGGCGCCCAGCCAGCACCAGCGAAAATCCGGCAGAAACCATCTCCAGCGCGACCGCCCGGCCTATACCGCTGCCGGCTCCGGTAATAATCGCTACCTTGCCCTGACCACCGCTCTTTCCCGCAAGATCCGTGCTCAATTGCATCCCCTCCATAGGCTCATGTACTCGATATATCCGCAGCTAGAGCATTTTTGCTAATGGTGTAGACCAGGAAACTGAACTCAACGCGGCCATTTCGCTAAAGAATGGCCGCACATAACTGATCCCACCGGACCACAGTATTAGCAAAAATGCGTTATTTGGCATAAAAACGATAGCGGATGTTCCAATGCGCTGTTTGGCCCGGCGCGATCACCAAGTGAATATAGGCCTCGGGACAAAGAGTGGTGCGGATGGACCAGAAGTTGAAACGGGAAATAGCGACATCCCCAGTTTGCTCGACTCCAACGCCCGTCTTTTGATTCTCGACGGTAATGTCATAGTCCGAGGGGCTGCTGGAATAGCCGGTGAGAAAGCTTTCCACGTACTGCTCCCCTTGCAGCTCCTGGCGATAGACGATGTCCTTCCCGTCGATCCCGGCCAGCGGCTCCATCGATTTCTCCGCCTTGGGCGCAAAGGGAAACCGGACCACCATATCCGGTCCGCTAGGAGCGCCATCCAACATAAAGAAGTCGTGGTCGTAGACCTCGGTGTCGATGGTCTTCGTCCCGGTGTTCTTCAGTCGGTGCTCAAGGATGAGTACGGGGTCATGTGGGTCGAGCTTTACCGTCTTCTCGTAGTCATAGGCGATGCCAATGGGCGATTGGAGTTGTTGCCGGAAAGACACCTCGCTGCGCTTGGCATGAACCGTCCACTTGCCCCCGTCCACCAGCGGATAGGTGTGCATGTATTGGTAGGGGGAGTCGTCCTTCTTCCGCAATACGCCGACGCCCAGTTTTACGAACAACTCACCAGGCTTCGCTTGGCCGTAGTCCAGAGCGCCGTCGCTCGACCTGAATTCTTCCACGGGACCGGCAATGGCGTCAGCCAGTAATGGATCGTAATGCGGAAACCAGATGCCAAAGTATGTGTGCCCTTTATAGGCCAAGCATGGCATAACTCCCGACCAGTCAAACCTTGACGCGCGGTAGTAGCCATTCTTGGCATCCGGCAGGTAGAGAACGGCACTGACCTGTCCGTTCGAGATGGATGCTTTTGGGTAGTTTGCCTGCTGTAGGGAGGAGCACCCGGAGGAGGTGGTCTCCGCCGCAGCAAATAGAGGGCATAAAGCCAAAAGAAGTCCTGCACTGAGGAGTGCTTTCAACGCAGTCGTCCGCCTTCCGTGATCGCCGACTGCGTCTGCAGCCCGGTGCATGTCAGCACGTATTTTAGTATCGCCTCCTATTGAGTGCGCAGGCTGGGGGCTCATTTAGGGCACAAGCTGAGGCGCGCCCATACATCCAAAAAGGCGAAGATTGAATCTTCATAAGTGTTTTGGTGGTACAAAATCGGGCTGTATTGCAAACGGCGCTTAGGAATCCGGCGTGCAGTACGCCTTTCAACGCAACGCGGTTATTACGAGGTGGAACGCGGATCCCTCGCCGCGAAGGAGAAAGTATGTCGATCATTTTGATTCGGTTATTTTGCTGTTGGTCTTCGGGTTCGGTGGATATCGTCTGGGACCAGGGCTTGGCTATTACGGTGGCGGCGGCATCAGCCTGATCATTCTCATCGTGATCATTCTGCTGCTGTTGAAAGTCATTTGACGATCTGACGCTAAGGACGCGGCGGTAGTCTCCGGTGGATGCCGCCTACAGGAGAGTCACGTCGATACGGTCAACCGGTTGAATAGTGCAAACGGTGATTTTCTTAGAATTGCCGCCTGGGGCCCTCCCCCGAGGAACCAGATCAACCATTTGCGGAAAATCACCGTTTGGGCAAACGATACAGGGTTTCCCTGTGCATGGATTTACCCAGTGGTAACAACTTCGTAACCATTTTTTTTACGCATCCAACAGCCTGATCCCGACTCCTTTCGGCGCCACCCCTACTCAAACACAACGAGTGCGCCACGCCTCCTTTTGAGGGGTGTGTTCGATCCAGAGAAGGCGGTACATTAGTCACATGGAGCAACCATATTCCGACGCTGTTGTTTTTTTTGGCGCTACCGGCGATCTTGCTTACAAACAAATCTTCCCCTCCCTCCAAAAACTGGCAAAACGAGGCAAGCTGACCGGCCCTGTTATTGGCGTCGCCAAGGCGGGCTGGAACCTTGAACAATTCAAGGCGCGAGCCAAGGACAGCGTCGAAAAACACGGGGGAGCCGATCCAGTCGGTTTTCCCATCCTGCTGGACAAGCTCCGTTACGTCGACGGGGACTATAAGGATGCGCAGACCTTTGCCAATGTCCGCAAAGAACTAGGGAGCGCCACACATCCCATCCACTATCTGGCCATTCCACCTTTCCTCTTCGGCCAGGTTCTCACCCAGTTAAAGGCGTCGGGATCGTCTGAGGGCGCACGGGTGGTCATTGAGAAGCCTTTTGGGAACGACTTGGCCTCGGCCGTAGCGCTGAACAAAACGGTTCATGAAGTATTTGCCGAAGAAGATGTCTTCCGTATCGATCACTACCTGGGCAAAAACACCGTCCAGAACGTGATCTTCTTTCGCTTCGCCAACTCCTTTCTGGAGCCGATCTGGAACAACCTCTACGTGGAAAGCGTCCAGATCACGATGGCTGAACAGTTCGATGTTCTGGATAGAGGAAGCTTTTACGACGCCGTGGGAACCGTGCGCGATGTGGTGCAAAACCATTTGCTGCAGATACTCTCGAACATTGCCATGGAGCCTCCGCCGACCCTGAGCATCGAGAGTTTGCGCGACGAGCGGGTGAAGGTGCTGAAGAGCGTCCAGCCGTTGACGGACGACACTGTGGTTCGCGGTCAATACGATGGTTACCTCGATACGCCGGGAGTCAAGAAAGGCTCGAAGACCGAGACCTACGTGGCACTGCAGCTGGCCATTAACTCCTGGCGCTGGAGAGGCGTGCCCTTCTTCGTCCGGGCGGGCAAGTGTCTGCCCAAGTCGGAGACCGAGGTGGTGGCGAAATTGCGCCCACCATGTGCGATCTTTTCTTCAGAACCTCCGCCGCCCAATTACGTGCGCTTCCGCATTAGCGGCGATCCGGTCATCGCGATTGGAGCCTCGATCAAAACCGCGGGCGACCAATTGCGCGGTTGCCCGATCGAGCTGATCGCCGACCAGGAATGCGGGGAAGACGTCATGTTGCCATATGAGGAGCTGTTGGGCGACGCCATGGCTGGGAACCAGACCTGGTTTGCGCGCGAGGATTACGTCGAGGAGGCCTGGCGTATCGTGGACCCGATCCTGGACGACTCCAAGGTGATCCCGTATAAGCCCGGCAGTTGGGGGCCAGCGGAGGCCGACAAGCTGACTGCGCCGGTTGGCGGCTGGTCTGATCCTAAATAGACCGGTCCTCAATAGCGGTCTTGCTCAGGCGAGCGCATCCTGCAGCCGGAAGAGCGAACCTGCGCGCTGGGAGGGCCTTCTGCTTAGGCTCTCCCAGTCGCCCAATTCGGCTACGCTTCCGCTGTCTATGACGTAAATCATCTGCGCGCGCGGGATGCTGTCACCGAATCAAAGCATTTTGGGATGAGAAAGATCGATTGATCCGCCCCTAGGGGCGTGCCAGGGGCGACGGCCCTGGGTTGCAGCTTGGTTTCAGGAATGCGATCTTCCCGGCTTGGTTTCTCTCGAGATAGCGGCTAAGTCCTTTGTTTCACGAAGGGGCTCAAATTTTATTTTTCCCGCCCCCATAAGCTGTTTAGGAGAGCAGCATTTGCCGCTGCCGGCGAGCATCTGCAGGGGGGTGGAGCGATCTTCGGCGTGTTTCCATCGCGGTGACCCGTTGCTGGGGATTCGAGCGAGTTCTTCTCGCATAGCAATCCCCATGATTCAAGGGATGCCGTCACGGCACGATCGTCGAACTGCGCTATCCTCGCAACGACGTCCGTTAGGCTCTACCCTTGGCGGTATTTGATTTGCTGCCTATATAGATGCGAGTTAGGCTGGCTTTCGGTTATTTTTTCTCGGCGAACTTGAGGATCGGAAACTTTGCTCGTGCTGTGGGGAAAGTTCGAGGAAGTTTCGGTCACGGCAGGGCCGGCTATCGTCGTTTTACCGGTTACCTGGCACTCCAGCCGATCTCCCTTGCCCGCCTGTGCAGCCCTTGCGGGTGCGCGACATTTTGTTTGGTGATTATTTCGTCCGTCCCGCAACTCCCAACAATTTTCCGTTGACCATTGTTGGCGTGAACCCGAGGAAATTTACTGGTGCGCAAAGCACGCTGTCCTCGCCTGACATCTTTGTGCCGTTATCGATGCAGCCGCTGGTCTCACCGGCTTCGTGGAACGGCCCCGATGCACTCTCTGAGCTAGCGAACACTCGGGAGTGGTGGGTGAACGTAATGGGCCGTTTCAAGCCAGGGGTGAGCGAAGCGCAAGCGCAGGCTGCCCTGAATACGCAGTTGGCGGCGGCTGTTCGCGCAACCATGCAGCCGCGCCCTGGCGAGGATGTTCCGCGCCTTGAGTTGAGCGATGGCAGCAGGGGTTTGTTCCAGCAGGAGCAGGTGTACGCCAAGCCGATAACTGTGCTGATGACGCTGGTTGGGCTCGTGCTGCTGCTGGCGTGCGCGAACATCGCCAATCTCATGCTGGCACGGGCGGCACAGCGGCAGCGGGAGATGAGCGTGCGAATGGCGCTGGGTGCAGGACGCGCGCGCATTGCGCGGCAGATATTGGTGGAGAGCCTGATGCTGGCTGTACTGGGCGGCGCAGGCGGGTTGCTGACCGGATACTTTGGCGGCAATACGATTCCCAAACTTCTGAAAAATGCCTGGGAGCGTAGCGACGACCTGCAGATTCATTTCAACTGGATCGTCTTTGCCTTTACCGCAGGAGTCACTATCCTGACCGGGGTCCTGTTTGGATTAGCTCCAGCGCTTGCTGCCGCAAACGCCGAACCGGTGCATGGGTTGAAGGAGACGGCGCAAACCACCACGCGTCGGCGCAAGGGCATGGGCAGCAAAGCGCTAGTGGGATTTCAGATTGCACTTTCGATGCTGCTGATTATTGGTGCAGGCCTGTTTCTCCGGACGCTTGCTGGATTGAGCGCCGTAAACGTGGGATTCCGCACCGACCATCTGTTGCTGGTAGTCGTCGACCCGCCGGCTGCCCGGTATCCGGCGGGCAAGGACATTGCCCTTCACCAGCATCTCGAACAAGCATTTGATGCGATTCCGGGAATTGAATCCGTAGCCGCGGGTACCGTGCCTTACCTTGAGGATGGCACGTCGACAACAGATTTTCTGCTTCAGGGAGAAGCGTACGATCGGAGCAAGAGCCAGTCGGAAGACTTTAACCTCGTGGGTGACCGGTTCTTCGGAACCATGAGCATACCGATTGTTGCCGGACGGGCGTTTGGACCGGAGGATACACGCGAATCGGCGAAAGTAGGGATCATCAATCAGAGCCTAGCGCGCAAGCGATTCCCCAACCAGAACCCAATCGGCAAGCTCTTCCGAACCAGCATGCACGACACTCGCGGGCATGACAGCGTGAACACGAACAACTGGATTCAGATCGTGGGCATCTGCGGCGACACAAGCTATGCCACTCTGCGAGATGCACCTCCGCCGCAGTTCTTTCTGCCGTACGCACAGCAGATTCGTGTAGGCGCAATGACGTACGCGATCCGCACTCGCGTGAATGATCCCCGTGAAATTGTTTCCGCGCTACGTCGCGCGGCGCAGGCGATCGATCCGGCTCTTCCACTGATTGATGTGCACACAGAGGGCCAGCAGATTGATGCGGACTTGCAGCAGGAACGGCTGTTTGTCGTGCTGACCTCAGGATTTGGCGTACTGGCGCTCACACTAGCTGCGGTAGGCATCTATGGCATCATGGCGTACTCGGTGGCGAGTCGCAGAAATGAGATCGGAATCCGGCTGGCGCTGGGAGCGCAGCCGGGACAGGTGCGCGGGATGATTCTGCGCGAGAGCACATGGCTGGTTGTCGCAGGGATCGCAGTGGGGATGGCGGCTGGGCTCGCACTCACACGGCTGATCCAGTCGATGCTGTATGGCATTCGCCCCTACGACCCCGTCACCCTCTCAGCGGCAGTCGGGTTGCTCTTGGCGGTTGCGTTAGCGGCAACCTGGATTCCTGCACGGCGTGCCGCAAGCGTGCAGCCGATGGACGCCCTTCGCCACGAATAGCAGTCTCAAAAGACTGAAGTTGCCGCTCGGGGGATTCGGCTCCCTTGACTTCTGCAAAATCGCCTAGATTTTGCGGGGTGCTGTCTGTTGATGAAGTAGTTATCTTTCTGGGCCAGGGAATTCCAGTCCAACCATCCCCGGTCAAATCGAAAGGGTAGGGGGACTTCGGTGGTTCAGACCTGTTGGCGTGACGAGCTTGCGTGTCAATCGATGTCTCTTTTCGTTTCCCCTGATTTCCGAGTCCGAAAAATTTTTTGAAAAATTTCACCGATGGGCCTGACAATGGCTCACCATGTTTCGGCTGCTGCGAGAGTTCTTCGATGACAAGGGTGCGCTGTGGGCGATACCTGTACCTTTCTTTTTGACCGCGGGTATAGCATTTCTCACGGTCGATTGGTTTGTTTCGGCCTATGCGTGCGCCATCGTCAGCGGTCTCTGGAGTTTAGGTTGCTGGTTCAGTTCGGACTTTCTGCGAGAGAAACGCCGACAACTCAAGCGTTCAGATTACGTGGGATTCATGCCGAGGGGACCAGCGTCCAAAAAGCAATCTCCAGTCTTGCTTATCATTCCCACCTTGATCGTGTTGACAACAGTGGTCCTATGCCTCTATGTACGCGTCGGTCAGACGAAAAAAGAACTCACTGAAAACAACGGCTCTCTTGTTCCAGCTTCCGACCCGACACCTACCAATGCCTGTTCCGACTCTCCGGTCTTAAAACAGAATGATTACACGATCCTTTTCGGCTCTGATGCCGCAATCTTCAGAAAGTTTCCGCATACCGTCATCGCGGTTCATCGCACAGTATCGTTGCTTTGGTTCACACTCGACAAAGACGGCGGAATTGAAGTCAATGCAGACATTCACAGCCCAGACATGCGGCTGGTTGCGAAGTTGAGAAACAATCATTTCGAAATCAACCCGAACGAGATATTCACTAAAGAGCGCCCAGATTTCAGCACATTGCGTATCACCGATTCGTATGGAAATGCCGTGCTAAATGTCCGGTTCATGAATCCGCACACGCTCAGTGTCACTGGCGTTCTGTTTTATCCGGGTGTTCCTCCGATAGTCATACCACCACAAGGAATCCGACACTTTTGTTCAGCTTTCGACCTCGAAGACATAAACGTAGACTGACGACCCTATGCCTGACGCCAAATACAAACCACCCTTCGCGTTCAGCGTCTGCATCGGTGAAGCCTGCACCAAAAAGACGCGGACGTTCATCGATCTCGCTGAGACGCTAAAGATGGACGTTCACGACCTCATGCGGCAGTGCAACGGGAAGACAACGCCGACCAAAGCGCTCGTCAAGGGTCTCGCGAAAGAACTGGACATCACCGAGTCATACCTCGACAAGTTGGCCGAGGACGTCGCAGGGATTTGCGGTGACAGTCTGCGAGGATTATCTCGGTCCTCACCCTTCGATGGTGGCCCCAACGTACATGATCCACTCGTTCCACACGCCGTTCGGTAGGGTGAACTTGACGGTGGTTGTGCCCTCGTTGAACGCCCAGAACTGACCAGACTGGTTAACGAACCCTACCAGCGGGTTGCTTGAGGTCCAGGTTCCGTTCGATCCTGTGAGGAAATTACTGTTGAATCCGACTCCCGATCCACCGTTGGTGTAGCTTATCACCGGGTAGAACTGCACGGTGTTTCCTGGGCTCACTGTGTTGACGTTGGGGATGCCAACACCTCCGCTGCTTGGGGTGTCTTCGCTCGGCTGCTCGGTGTCCTGCAGGTAAACGGACTTGGGTTGTGCGTTTAGGGCGGTAAAGGCTGTTTGAGCCATCATGGTCATGATTGCGTATCCGGCAGGTGTGGGGGCATTCAGAGAATAGCCATTAAGACCGGCAGATGGTTGGAAAAATGCCGGTCCCGAGGCGTCGAGATTCCATTAAATCCTTGCGCAGTACCACCTTGAACATAATCAAGGGACATACCTGGAGATGGTGTCGTAGCACTACTGAAAGCACCGTTGTAGTTGATAATAGGGACGCCGTACTTGGTGGCTATGGCGTACACCTCGAAGTCCATTTGTGGAAGTGACTCGTAACTGGTTAACTGCACCGGCTCGATACCAACGAATACGGTGACGCCAGCGGCCTGCGCCTGCGTAATAGCCGTCGTCAGGTCCGTCTCAAGTTCGGCGGTTACAAGGTTGTAACTCGCATCATCGTCCCAGTAGGCTGACCCGATCATGATGTGAATCGTGGACGGCTTCAGTGCCAGTGCCGTTGTCATCTGTTGTGCGAGTGTTCCGTAGGGTTCAGGGGTTAAAGTGCTTGATATGTTGATCCAGTTCGCTGGGAACGTGGCACTCCAGCCCGTAGTCAGCCAGTCTCCGACGAATACTACCTTGGAAGCAGGGGTTTCGTCGGGATTGCGTGGTCGGACGAAGTTGGGAGTAATTTGAGCGTTGGCAACGACGGACATCAAGGCAGAGAGAAACACGGCTAACGCAACAAGCGTCAGCTTAGAATCCTTGTTCATTTGAACACCGACTCCTAGGCAGCTTTCAGGGCGGCCTAAGTGTTTATCACCTTGCCCCACGAACGCGCAAGCAATCTTTTGATAACGGCGCGGGGACTGCACGCGAGCATCAAAGACGTATGCGGTCTCAAGTCCTCACTCTCCGGTGATCGCAGCGATTGTACGCTTGGACTAAGTTTGCTCATCTTCTCTCCTCAATAACTGAATTTGCCCCCAATAGGTTCTCGGATTTGACCGACTGTCTTCACTTGCATGGCCAAGCGTGATTTACGGCCTGCATCACCAGCTTAGCTGCGGCTAAGTGAAGTTCTTCAGGATGGTCTTCTAGGTACTTGCTTACCACCGCGCCAAATTCTTCGAGAGTTGCACTCTGCGGAGCACATAGGCGACCTCCGGCCTGAACCCAGCCATCCGTAACTCCATCCACGTAGGCAATGCAACGAACCATCTTCATCACCTGGAGCTTGGTGGGATCTGTAGTGTCCAAATGTGTGGCTGCAGGCATCTCTGAGTTCTAGACCGGTCTCTTCATCAGCGAATGAACGCAGGTTGAACGCTACAAACAGCAGGCAGACGGACGCAATTTTCATACCCGGAAGCGTACCACTAGCTGGTGTGCTCCGGAAAAGGTTCCCGGAGTCGATCTCAGCCGGGGTGCGAATCCGGTCGTCTCACTTCGATAATTTCTGGATCACCTTCCAACTCGATGACCCATGTTCTGACCTTGAGAATTCTTCCTCGAACCAAGACCGTCGTGTCAATAGGCGCTACCTTAAACTCCGGTGGTAGTTCAGTGAAATCTGCACAAACGATGACGGATTGGAGGACTCCAAAACACTACACTCCAAGCATTACCAGATGGCTTCAGCGAGATCAGCGTCAGAAGCCAAACCACAGGTAAGTCTTTGAGAATTTTCTCTGTGCTTGATGTCTCTAACGGTGGCAGTGTTTCCAAATCTGCCACGATCTGACCGGGTGAAGGTTCGGTCGGCTTCATTCCTGCGTTCAAGGTCGGTCGTTCTGGAGTGGGCTGGTGATGATGTACCGTGATGTGCTGACTCACGTTGGTGCCGACTGCTACCTGTGAGTCCGAGACCGAGGTCAGTCTCGCGCTGACTGTTGGGATTGCCACCTGTGGCTTTGTGAAGAATCGTCGCAGTAGAAAGCCTGCGCCACCCGACACTGTCGCTCCAACGCCACTCAACGCCCATTCGTACCAAGGCATGCTTCAACTTTAATCCCACCGAGCATCGCTGTGGATGACTTTCGCCTTATATTCGCCTATCACTGTCAGGCATGAGCCGGTACACCAAGGCGAACCACAGGATCTTCATGCAGTTCGTTCGGCGCGACGTCTGGCATGTCACGTTCCTGGAGCCGGGACTGCAAACACCACTGCCCAAGACGCTGACCTTCAGAGGATGAAGGCAAGATCCGCGAACTGGCGCGACGCGGAGAAGCCTGGCAAACGTCGGAGGATCGGCAAATGCTGGACTACGCGATAGCGAAGGGTGAGGGTGGTGTGTACCTGCGACTATCGCCCGACCAGTACGCGAGGCTGAGACGGCCCTGATTATGCCACCGCGGAAGCTGACACCGGTTCAGGTTCTTCGAGCGCCTTCTGATTCGCCTGGAGAAGCGCATGGAAGCTCTTCAACGGGTCAAGCTGGACGGCTTTCAGATGGTCATCGCTGAATTGGAAGTAGAACAGGACTACTTGCGCCGTGCGAAGCGCTACTTGGAAGAGTGATGGGGCATTTGCTCTTCGGAAATGAGTAACCGCGCGGGTACTTGCTCAACTAATTTCGACTATTGAAATTACGCCAACCGTCGTGCCGGTGCTGCCAATCGGTCTCTGTTAAGGTGTGGCCACATAATGGGCATCTCCACACCAGCATTCCGTTGACTGTTCTTGTTTGGCCCGTCCGCGTGCTCACAACCGCTATCGTCTGGCCTGAGTTTGATCTGCGGTGCATCCATTTCGTGCTTCCTCTTTCAAACGAGCTTTTCGACCACTGACGCGGTGTGCGCAGGACTCAAGTGTGAGTATCTCGCAGCCATCTGGATCGACTTCCACCCACCAGCCACTTGAATCTCCTTGACCTGACGCACCAGCCATCGCCAACCAACTACCGAACGTGTGTCGATTGTTGTGCCAAGTGTAGTCCTCAATGTTGGCCTCATCCAGACACGGAAAAAACCAGAAACGGTTGTCTGGAGCTGCTCAGATCGACGCTGAAAGACAAAATCATTCGGCTTGGCATTGACTTCACCGACTTGATAGCGTCCAATGCGGTCTGGTTGAGGTGAACAGTTCGCGGATCGGTATTCTTGGTTTCCTGTCAACTCGACAGGCGACGAGTGAGCAGAAACGAAATGACCCCGAAATAGCTCGCGGGATTGCCTCGTTTGCAACTCCTATGCTGCAACTCCGTTTCGTCTATCCGGAAAACCCGCGTCGCTCAACGGTTCAACAAGCGATTCGCGGCGTAGCTCTAATCTATATAGGGGTTATTTCGTCTGTCACGTATCCCTGTCACTGATCCCCGCAGTCGACGCATCCCGCATCCTCCCAAGCAAAACATGCCCCCCAATTGAAAGGAGCGACGAACTACTAGGTTCGCCCTTCGCCCTAACCGGCGAATTCCGGTCGAACCGATGCCAGTTCCGGCCAACATCAGAAGGCTGTTATTTCTGGTGAGTCTTAGATGGAAGATTAAGCTGCGTTACGCTAGCCAGCGATGGCTATGGCCGAAAGCGGCGAGTAGAGCAAGGCAGACGACACCAGAACAGGTTCTCGCTCCAGGGGACTCGGTGCTTTTCTGCTGGCCTGTGCCACGACCATAGCACTTCAACTGTTCCCCAACCGCAATCCTGTCGCAGTAACAATTGCTCTGGCATCGATTGGGCTACTTCTTGTTCCACCGATTCGTCACCTGGGCTGGGTGAGAAATGCGCCATCGGGCAAGGCGAGGCGAGTACGCCTAACTCTGTTTTTCTTTGTAATGGTTATTGGGGTCACCCTGTACGGAAGAACTGTTTGGCCAGTTGGTCACCGGCACATCCTTACAAAAAAGGAACGTGCGCTTTTTGAAAAACCCCTACAGGGTGTTCAGAAGCCACCGATGCATATTCAAATTTCGTGCCCTGCTGCGGATGAACATACATGCGTATATGCAACGCAATTTCAAAACTACTTTGGCGAGGCTGGATGGGATGTGGATGGAACGGTTCAGCGGGTAACCTGAGTGCGCCCAATGCAAGGTGTTGTTCTCGTTGAGCACGGTGGAACTGAGGAGAGCCAAACGACCAAATGGAAATGGAATGTCGGCGGCTGGACGACGCTCTCTCCGACGTATGAGGACGTGTACCAAGCGTTTTCTAGCATCGATATCGAAGCGGAAGGTAGCGCAAACTATGCTCTACCCGACAACCAAATAACCGTCTACTTTGGCCCGGAAAGAGAGAACGAGTCTCAGCCAACTACACTGAGCGGTAAGATAGCCAGTATTCGACAACAACGAGCTGCTGGCTTGCTACCCGCTCCCGGCGAACTCCCAACTCTGCTAAAAATGATCAGGAAAGCGAGAGAACATAACAAGTAAGAGCCATGGACCCGTCGCGCCACTCGGTGGCATTGAAGGGACAGGCATTGGGGAAATCGGTGACAGAGATCGACGACCAGGGATCGGTGACAGACGAAATAATCACCGAGAGCTCGGGGACGGGACGTTTCCTAGACGCTGAACGTCTGGCAAACGATTTAGTGTTTTATTCCGCCTATTCCCGGAACATCAGTGACACTTCCTGTCGTCCCCAAGTTCCCCCGGCCGCGGACAATGAGATAATTGTGCAGCATGGATGTGCAACTTCAAATCCCGGACGATGTCGCACGCGTGATCCAAAACCAGCAGCCAGACCTCTCTCGCGCCGCTCTAGAAGCCTTAGCGCTGGAGGGATATCGCAGCGAGCGTTTGTCGGAAGGACAGGTTCGCCGTATGCTGGGTTTCAGAACCAGGATGCAAGTTCACACCTTCCTCAAGGCCCACAACGTCTATCTCAATTACTCCATCCGTGAACTTCAGAATGATCTAGCCTCGCTCAAGCACTTTGAAGAGACCTTGAAAGAATAGGGCAAACGCTTAGCTGCATGATCGTCGTCGCAGACACCTCGCCCCTCAACTATCTTGTGCTCCTCGGACATATTGATATCCTCGCGAAAATATACGCCGAGATTCTCGTACCGCAAACCGTCCTCGATGAGCTTCAGGATAGCGACGCGCCCGCAGAGGTTCGCGCGTGGGCTGGGGCTCCCCCGCGCTGGCTGCAAATCAGTACGCTCATCTTCCGGTTAGACCCCCTCCTGGAGCGGCTGGACCGGGGGGAGCAGGATGCAATTCTGCTGGCAGAATCATTCAAGGCTGAGCGGCTGATTATCGATGACCTGGAGGGCAGACGCGAAGCTGCAAATCGCGGACTCCCTGTGATTGGGACTCTCGGCATTCTCGCGGAAGCAGCTCGTCGCAACTTCCTGGATCTGCCGCAGGCACTCGCCGCCTTACAAGCAACCAACTTTCATGTTGCCCCGGACCTTATCGAGTTGTTGCTCGCGAACGATGCCAAGAGACGGAAACCGCTCCCCCCAACGGCGGATTAAACTCGGACCCCCTCGTGGGAGATGCGGGAAAGACAGAGTAACCACCATCCCCTCGCGATCGCGTCAGCCGTTCCAGGTGATGAGCCGGCCCATCTCTTCGGTTTCCCCCAACCGCTATTTACCCCAAATACTATCCAGCAGCAGATCCTGCGCCCGGTGCCTATCCGGCGCCGCCATCGGCTCCGGCCCCAGGTGCATCACCTGCCACTGCGTATCCGCCGCATACACCGGCCACTTCGCCAGCCCCTCGCCGTTCGGATCGCCTGTCTTCGCAAAGTTGGTCCAGTACTTCTGCATCGCCGTGCTGGTCTGATGGTCCTCTGGCCGGAAATGAAAGCCGATGCTGCTCACCAGGTCCAGGTCCCCGAAGACATACATGATCTCAGACGAGTGATACGCCGCCAGACCCACCGGATGGTCCGGGTCCGGAGGCGCTACCTGTTCGAAGTAGAACCGGTAAACCGGCTTCTTACCCGTCTTCGTCTGCGCTTCGATCCACTTCCACGTGGAGTAGGCGATAAAGCGGTCAGCGGCCAGGTCCGCGCTCGCCCGTATCGCGCTCGTGTCATCCGTCACCGGGTTCAGAGCCAACAGCTCCGCCGCCTGCTCAGGAAACTGCTTCTCCACCGCGGCCTTGAAGCTCTCCACCGTCACCTTCGGATCATAGCCGCCTTCATCGCGGTTCCATCCCGCCAGCATGGGCACGTCGTTCTGCTTGCCCGCCGCAAAGATCGCCGCCGGGCTCTCCGGCAGAAAATAACCATCCACCACCGGACTGAACCGCGTAGTCTCGCCCGCCTCGTTCTTCTTCATCATGTCTTCGAGCAGCTCCGACGCCGGGATCGCTCGAAGCTGTTCGAGCGTCGTTGCCGAGAGCACCGTCCTGGCAAACGCATCGTCCTTTTCCGCCGTCTCCGCCAACGGCTTGAACGAGACGCCCTTGCTTCCATACAGCGCCCCGCCGCTCTCCCCGATCACCTGTTTGAACAGTCCCTTGGCCAGAGGCGACGCCATCTGCGCGCACACCGAAAACGATCCCGCGCTCTCTCCGAACAGCGTCACATTCTCCGGATCGCCGCCGAACGCTGCGATGTTGTCTTTCACCCACTCGAGCGCGGCCGTCTGGTCCAGCAAACCATAGTTGCCCGCCGCATTCCTGCCCGACTCCTTCGCCAGGTCATCATTCGCGAAGAACCCGAAGATCCCCAGCCGATAGTTCATCGTCACCACGATCACGCCGTTCTTCGTCAGTGCCGCTCCATCCTGCCGCCGCTCCGACGTGCTTCCCGCCGTATAGCCGCCGCCGTAGATCCACACCATCACCGGCAGCTTCGCATGATCATTCTTCGCCGGCGTCCACACGTTCAGCGTCAGGCAGTCCTCGCTCATACCCGCATCGCGAAACCTCATGTCGTGATAGATCGACGGCTGCATGCAGCGATACCCGAACCCGGTCGCCAACCGCACCCCTCTCCACTTCTCCGCGGGCATCGGCGGCTTCCAGCGCAGCGGCCCCACCGGCGGCGCGGCAAACGGAATCCCCAGGAACGCCTTCACGTCCCCATCCATCCGCCCTTCGACCTTGCCCTGTTTCGTCTTGACTTGAAGCTGCGCATCCGCCGCCCGCACCGGAGCCGCACTCACCGCCACCATTGCCGTCAACAGAGCAGCGCCAATCCAATTCGCCGTCTTCCAGTGCATAGAAAATCGTTCCTCAACCTGCGTTCGCCAGTCTACACGGCGGCCGTTCCCACTTTAGAAGATGCGGGGAGATGCGGGACAGGAGACTCAACCATGGGCGATTACCCGAGGCACATACACTCGATCCCAGCGGATGGTTTATGTTTGCTTGCAATCAACGCAGCGATAGCATCGCGTCCTTTCGAGTCGACCGAAAGACCGGACTGTTAAGCTTCACCGGACGATATACAGCGATCGGCAGTCCTGGGTGCACTCTCTTCCTTTCATGAGGTGAGCTTGATTGCCTCTGGGAGGCAGGCGAGCGTATATTAACGCATTCTAGCTAATACTGTGGTCCGGTGAGATCGGTTATGTGCGGCCATTCTTTGGCGGAATGGCCGCGTCGAGTTCAGTTTCCTGGTCTACACCATTAGCTAAAATGCTCTAGCGGCCAATCGGCAAAGCCATAGGGAGGTCACATCAGATGACCAGGACCCTGTTTCCCGGAATGCTTGCGTTCGGCGTTTCCGCATTCATAGCCGCCTCGCTCGGCGCCACAAGCGCGACACCAATGATGCCCGATGTGATTGTTGGGACGGTTACCAGCTCCGCGGGCCCGGAAGCCGGGGTGTGGGTGATCGCGGAAACAACAGATTTGCCCACGCGCTATATCAAGGAAGTGGTGACCGACGATCAGGGGCGCTACCTGATTCCGGCATTGCCGAAAGCCCGGTACACCGTTTGGGCTCGCGGTTACGGGTTAGTGGATTCGCCAAAGGTGGAGACCGAGCCAGGCAAACGAGCGGATCTAAAACCGAGTGTTGCGCCGGATGCGAAATCCGCTGCACATTACTACCCGGCTAATTATTGGTACTCGCTGCTCGAAGTGCCGGGGGAAAACGAATTCCCCGGAACCTCTACCAATGGAAACGGGATTTCCCCGAATATTAAAACTCAGGCGCAGTGGATTCACCTGATCAAGACCGATAGCTGTGAGTCGTGCCATCAGCTGGGCAACGAATACACGCGGACAATTCCGGCAATGTTCAGCGATCTTGCTCCGGCACAGGCATGGATGCGACGGTTGCAGTCAGGGCAAGCCGGTTCGGCCATGATGGGCGGACTGGCTCAACTCGGCGCGCAACGAGCCACGCAGCAGTTTGGCGATTGGACCACTCGCATCGCGAAGGGAGAATTGCCTGCGGAGGCGCCTCCGCGGCCGCAGGGCATCGAGCGCAACGTGGTGATTACCCAATGGGACTGGGCCGATCCCAAGGCCTATCTGCACGACGAGATCTCAACCGACAAGCGTTATCCCAGCGTAAACGCCAACGGCCTCATCTACGGATCACCCGAGGAGAGTCGCGATTATCTTCCTGTGCTCGATCCCGTGCGCAACGCAATCAGCCAGCTCAAAGTTCAGTACCGCGATCCTGATACACCTGGGCAACCGAAGCCGCTGAATTCGTCACCGATCTGGGGCGACGAGCCGATCTGGGATAGCCACACGACCGTGCACAATCCCATGTTCGACGAGCGCGGACGCTTGTGGTTTACGGCTCGCATTCGCGCCAACGATAACCCGGCGTTCTGCAAAGCCGGATCGAGTCTCATTTCGGCGGTGCTTACTCCTGTGCAGAGCTCCGGGCGGCAACTGGAGATGTACGATCCGGCGACCAAGCAAATCGCCATGATCGACACATGCTTCGGGACCCACCACCTGGTGTTTGCCGCGGATGCGAACGATACGCTTTGGACCAGCAGCGGCGGTGGCGGCGGAGTAGTGGGTTGGTTGAACACGAAAATGTGGGATGCGACGCACGATGCGCAGAAATCACAAGGCTGGACTGCTTTGGTGCTGGACACCAACGGCAACGGCAAGCGGGACGCCTATGTGGAAGGGGAGCAGAAAGTCGCGACCGCGCCCAGCGGCGAAAGCCTGGGCACTTCCACAGTGTTCAACGCAGCGACTGATCCCACCAAGGATACGCGTCTCAACGCAGCGTTCTATGGCGTTGCAGTTGGTAAGGATGGAATGGTCTGGGGTTCAGTGCTCGGTTTTCCCGGCGGGATCGTGCGCCTCAACCCGGGATCGAACCCGCCGGAGACAGCTCTTGCGGAATACTATGAAGCGCCGTGGAACGACCCGAAAGCCCCAGTGTGGGGCTTTTCGCCGCGGGGGATGGACATCGATGGCAACGGCGTCGTCTGGGTGGCGCTGGCCAGCGGGCACCTGGCAAGCTTCGACCGCCAGAAGTGCAAAGGTCCGCTCAAGGGGCCGACGGCCACCGGGCGGCAATGTCCTGAAGGGTGGACGCTCTATCAAACCCCGGGACCGAAGTTCAAAAACGTAACCGCTTCGGGCAGTGCGGATTCGCATTATTACGTTTGGGTGGATAAGTTCGATACCCTGGGGCTGGGTAACAACACGCCGATTATTA
Source organism: uncultured Acidobacteriaceae bacterium (assembly GCA_963746595.1). Taxonomy (GTDB): domain Bacteria; phylum Acidobacteriota; class Terriglobia; order Terriglobales; family Acidobacteriaceae; genus PALSA-350. The sequence goes on along the minus strand of CAVVBS010000014.1, from coordinate 366,703 downwards.
CGGGTAATTCGTCGGATTCGCTCATTGCTCTGGTCAACGGGAAGTTCACGATCATGCGCGTGCCTTATCCGATTGGCTTCTTTGCCAAGGGGATGGACGGGCGTTTCGACAACCCGAAGGCCGGCTGGAAGGGCAAAGGAGTCTGGACCACATGGGGTACGCGCACGCCGTTCCACAGCGAGACGGGAAAAGGGACGAACCCCAAGGTGGTCCACTTTCAGATTCGACCCGATCCACTTGCTTATTGAAGGCCAGCGGCACACTCATCAAACGAAGGGCATGGCTTCAGCGGTGCCGTAAAATCTTACGCGCAACCCGGCTTTAGCCGCTGAGCTACGCCGCCGGACTCAATTCTGGACCGGCGGTTCTCACGCAGCCTCTCCAGGTCCTCATGGTCCGAAGCTATTTGTCCCACTCCGGCGATTTGATCTATATTGTATAAGAAATGGCTGATCGCGATTACCTCGGCGAATTTGAGCACATCATCGTCCTGGCGCTATTGCGCCTGGCTGATCAGGCTTATGGAGTCACCGTGCGGCAGGAGATTGAACTGCGCACCAATCGTGAGGTTTCCATAGGCGCAGTCTACGCGACCCTTGATCGTCTGGAGGCCAAGGGGTACGTCAAGTCCCACCGCGGCGATCCTACCCCGGAACGCGGCGGCCGTGCGAAGCGCTTCTTCCGTGTCACCGCAAAGGGAATCGCGGCTGTGAGCCGCACCCACCGGGCACTCGAGAGCATGACAGAAGGCCTGGGCTTCATCAGGAGCTACTCATGACGTCGCAATCACATCTCGTTCAGCCGCCACGTTTAGCGATGTGGCTCCTCACCCTTTTCGCGCTTGACGATGCAGCAGAACACATTCTGGGCGACTTGCTTGAGGAATTCACGCGTCTCGCGTCAAAATCGGGAGTTTTATTCGCCCGCAGGTGGTACTGGCGACAGACGTTGAAGACCATCTTCCAGCTTGCGGTCCTGGGCTTCCGCACTGCCCCGTGGGTGACAACGGCAGCCGTTGCCGGAGGATTTTTTCTGCGGAAGCTTGTCGCTCGACTGGTCGAGCCGCCGATATTTGCAGTGCTTGAGCGATACCACGTTTACGAGCATCACTTCAGCACGTATATGTTCTTCGCATCCACTGGAATTGACCTCGGACACCTCATCACATTCCTGTTCGTTGGTTTCATGGTTGCGCTCGTGGCCAAGGGAAGGGAAATGGCGGCCACGATGACCCTGGGTCTTATATTCGGCGCGATGATTATCGTTGCTCTCCCAGTAGAGGTGATGCGGTTTGGGTATGCTACACCTCTGTCCAGGCTGATGTGGTATTTCTCCGATTCCCTGGCGATCGTCATCGCTGGTGCAATCGTCCGAACGCATCGGTTAGGCGCGGCAACTCGACATCAACAAGCATGATTTGAATTCTCCCCCTTGACATTCGACAAGAGGCGGCCTCATTCTCTTGTTGAGTGTCAGGGGGAGACATGCCGCCATCTACGGATCTGCTTCAAGGGACGCTTGATCTGCTTATCTTGAAGACGTTGGCCCTTGAGTCCATGCACGGATGGGGCATCGCGCAGCGCATTCAACAAGTATCGAAGGAGGCGCTGCAGATCGGGCAGGGGTCTCTCTATCCAGCGCTCCATCGGCTGGAGTACAAGGGCTGGATTCGTGCCGACTGGGGAGCCTCCGAAAACAACCGTAAGGCCAAGTATTATTCGCTGACGCGCACCGGGCAAAAGCAGCTCGAAGTCGAACTCGAAAACTGGGGCCGTATCTCCACCGCGATCGCCCTGGTGCTCGAGTAGGAGGATTCTCGATGCTGAAGCAATGGCTGACGCGCCTCCGTTTCCTGCTAGCTCCCAAGCCTCATCATGAAATAGATGAGGAGTTGCAATTCCACCTCGAACAACAGACCAAGGCAAATGTCGCCGCCGGAATGACGCCGCAGGAGGCGCGGAGGCAAGCGGTCATCTCGTTTGGGGGAGTCGAGAGTACCAAGGAAGAATCTCACCAACAGCGGCCAAGCTTCTATATCGAAACCGTCCTTCAGGATATCCGCTATGCCCTCCGCGGCTTCGCGCCGCAACCCGGTCTTTACCATCACCATTCTTGTGACGCTGATGCTGGGCATTGGTGCGACGACTGCGGTGTTCAGCATTGTCGATCGCATCCTATTTCGCAGCCTTCCCTACGCCCATGCCGACCGTCTGGTCTCGGTTGGTATGGTTCATTCGCTCGAAACCAGGAGTTTATGCTGGGCTACTTCTACTACGACTGGCAGCGTGGCCAAAAGCCCTTCGAGGCGCTTACCTCCGAGCGTGCCGTGACAGGCGAGTGCGACCTGACGGAGAGAAACCCGGCGCAACTGAACTGTACGTCGGTAGAAGGAAATTTCCTACCCACGCTAGGGGTCTCGCCGGTCCTCGGGCGAAACTTCCTGCCGCAAGAAGATCTCCCCAACGGGCCAAAGGTGGCGCTCATCTCCTACGGCCTTTGGCTCTCCCACTACAACCTGGATCGCGGCATTCTCAACAAGACGATTGAAATAGATGGCGTTCCGGTCCAGGTGGTCGGGGTGCTACCCAAAAACTTTGAGATGCCCAGGCTGCAATCGGTCGATGTGCTGTTTCCCATGCCGGCAGACGAAGCGGCAGACAAAGTAGTTAACAGTGGACTTGGAGGTCCCAGACGAGCCTTCGCCAGGCTCAAACCTGGAGTAGATGTTCAGCAGGCCGAGGCAGCGCTGCAGCCACTATTCCAGAGCGCTTTGAAACGGGTTCCGGCAGATATTCGGTATGACTTCCACTTAAAAGTTCGCTCCCTTCGCGATCTTCAGATGCAAGACGTACGAACGGCTGCATGGGTTCTGCTGGGCGCTGTTCTCGCGGTCTTGTTCATCGCGTGCGCTAACGTGGCAAGTCTACTCATGGCGCGGGGCGCAGCGCGGCAACGCGAGCTCGCGGTTCGTTCGGCCCTGGGAGCGAGCCGAGGCAGACTGCTGCGTCAGGCGCTGACGGAAGCATTGCTACTTTCCTTCGCTGGCGCGCTCGCGGGATGCGCACTGGCAGAGGGGCTGTTGCGCTTCTTCGTTGCCATCGCTCCTGCAACCATTCCTTACCTCGACCAAACTCGGCTTGATCTTCGCATCGTGTGTGCCACCGTCGTACTTGCGATCGTCTGCGGCGCATTCTTTGGCCTCGCCCCTGCCTTGCAAAAGCCCGGAGATGGTGCGTTAAACGGACGGTCCTTCACCATGGTCTCCCATGCGATGGTGCGACAGTGGCTGGTGGTGGCCCAGATCGCCGCAAGCATGGTTCTACTGGTTGCGGCAATTCTCTTGCTGCGCAGTTTCCGCAGTCTTGAAGATCAAAAGTTTGGTATGCGAAACGACAATACTGTCACCGCCAGCGTCACTTTGGGAGATCACACGTATCCCACAGCCGCAAGCCGGCTCGCCTTCTTTCAACAATTGACTACGCACCTCAAATTCGGACCCGGTATCTCACTCGTTTCTGTCAGCAACTCTATCCCTCCTGATGGGGGTCCTAGCGGTCGCCTCGATGAGATCGTTGTTGCCGGAAGGCCGATGTCACCCATCACCGGGGTGGTTGCCTCACGTCTGGTATCGCCTGATTACTTTCGCGCTTTGGATATCGCCATGGTGCAGGGCGCGGGTTTTCGTGAAGAGGATATGAACGCGAGCCAACGGTCTATTGTCCTCAGCAAGCGCCTCGCGGACCTATTCTTCCCAAACATGAATCCTATTGGGAAACAAATGCGGTTTGGGAGGACCGATCCGTCTGAGCCCTGGAGCACAATCGTCGGGGTCGCCTCAGACGTCAAGAACGGGGGCCTCAGGAAAGAGGAGGCGCCTGAGTATTACCGGTTGCGGAGAAACCTTGCCGACGACTGGGACGACGGTGGCACCTTTGCTAAGACTTCCGTTGTGGTAGTCCGAAGCTCGCTGCCACCCGACCAGACGAGTCGATGGATTCGCTCCCAGGTAGCCGCGCTTGACCCGACGCTTCCGGTGGATATTGCGACCCTTCGCCAACGAGTCGCGAAGCTGGCCGATCAGCCAAGATTTCAGACGACCCTGGTGAGCTTCTTCGCTGCGACCGGCCTGGCGCTGGCCATGATCGGGCTCTATGGGGTGATCGCTTACCTGGTAGCGCAACGGACGCAGGAGATCGGGGTGCGCATGGCGCTGGGGGCAGACAAAGGCGACATTTTGCGGCTGGTGATGGGGAGGAGTTTGCGGCTTATTTTATCGGGAATTGCCGTTGGCCTGGTGGCCGCATTGGCTGCAACCCGCGTGCTCTCGAGCCTGTTGTACAGCATTGGCCCACATGACCCGGTTACGTTTGGATTGGTAACGCTGCTACTAGTGCTGGTCGCGATCGTCGCCGCCCTTATCCCGGCCAGATCTGCCACCAGCGTGAATCCGATCGTTGCTTTACGATGCGACTGAGAATAGAGGGAACCGGCGAGGGGGAATCAACGTACAACCCTACGAAGAGCTACATCAACGTCGTTGTGGGAATGTGAAATGACCATCAGTTGGCCGAATCTTGCAATCGGGTCCGTATTGGGCGCAATTCTGGGCGTAATCGGTGATTGGCAGATCGGTACCAGGTTGCGGAAGTGGTCTGAGTTGCGGGCGCTCACCAAAGAGTATGGTTCTCTGGCCGGCCGGTACGAAAATTACCGTATCCGGGATGACGGAACCCATGAGCCGACGGGTGGGATCGTGGACATTACATGGCAGCCCAAGGACGGTTTACTTGAAGCCTCAGGCTTTCAGGCAACAGGGAACCCGGAATGGCATAGCTACATCCGGATGAGCCGGGAATACCCAGGAACCGGGATCGGCCACTACAACAACTCGAATTCGATTCACGGGGGAATTCAACAGGTCATCTACTCGAAACAGACACGCTCGTTTAACGTCATGGGAATCAGCCATACGCGAAAAGAGTTTGCCCATTGTTGGAAGCCCAAGAAATAGGTATAGAGGCCGCGAGAAAATCCGTTGTGTTCCCCACGATGAACAGGCGTGCGGGAACCCCGGGGGAACTCATCCTATTCCTTTTTTGACTGGGGGCGGGGTTTTGTTTCCGCGGTCGCTGTGGTCGAGGCCTTGGGGCCGCCGCGCCTGCGCGCTCCGTTGCGCGGGTGTGGCGCAGGTTCGCTTACCTGGGCAGTTTCCGCCAGGCGCAGGTGTTGCTCCATGGCTTTGCGGGCTGCCACCGCATCTCTCGCTCGAATGGCGCGATAGATGGTGCGATGCATATCGGCGGATTGCCTGAGGTCGGAGGAGCGTTCCACCGTCCGCCGGCGGTCATCGTAGATCGCACTTACGACTGTCTCCATCAGTACGGCAAGGATGGGGTTTCCCGCCGCCTCGGCGATCGCCCGGTGAAAGCGGACGTCGTGGATCAAGTACTCCTGAGGGTCATCAAAGGTGGCATACATTTCGGTCACTTCTTCGGCCATCATGGCGAAGTGTGAGTCGCCACCGCGTTCCGCTGCCATGGCAGCGATGCCGCCTTCCAGCACTAAGCGCGCTTCAAACATCTGCTTGGGCTTGAATCCATTGAGAGCGCTCAGCAGGTGCATCGAGAAAGAGTGTACGGCGGGGGCCTCCTCGGCTACGAATGTGCCCACTCCATGGCGTACCTTCAAGACGCCCATCGCAGCCAGATATCCGATGCCCGCGCGCAAACTGGCGCGGCTGATCTTCAACTGGGTGGCAAATTCGCGCTCCGGCGGAATCTTGTTCCCGGCCTTCAGCACACCTGTTTCGATAAGCTTCTGAATATGGTTGACCACCTTCATCGTCAGCTGCTTGTCGGCGGCGCCATTTGTTTCTGTCGGCATAACTGCCCCGGTGCCTCCCCGTGCTGCGCGTTTCTGAGCCCAGACAGTACAGTTGCGAGATTAGCACTCCACGTTCGGCTGCTCAAGGTTTTCGGCCGGACTTGATTTCGCGGGCGATAACTCTAATGGTCCGACCTCTCGGTAGGGCCGTATGTTGTAGCGCGCCATAGGCTAGCGCGGCATGTCAGGTTCCAATGGAGGCTTAGGGCCAGTGTTCACCGGGCATCACCGAAAGATATATGAATTTACCCTCGACAGTTTCATCTTTGCTCCAGGACACTGTTTCCGCTCTAAAGGTCTGACCTCATGGTGGCTATAATTTATAAGGTCCAACCATGGCCCGGGGCTACCAGAGCCGCGAAGTGAGCCGCCTGGGGATAGCTATCACCGTGATGGCTGGGCGCCGGCCGATGGTGAATGTGGTCACGCGTTCAGGCAATTTTTCTCTGACTGGCTGGAAAGCGCGGGCCGGGCTACTTCCAACTGGATAGCGCCTTGAGCCGGACCTTTCCTCTGCACGAGAGCTTGGCGTTGGTTCTGCGGCTTGAGGCCTTCCATGCATTGAATCATCCGGCCTTCGCCGCTCCTGGCAGCAGCGGCAACCTGGGATCCAGCTCGTCGTTGCTCTCGTCAACGTTTGGCCAAGGAACGTCCACTCTCATCTCTTATGGGGCGTGTGTATTCCAGGGTGCTGTCAAGATTACTTTCTAAGGAGGCACCGTGCCGGCTGTGGAAACCGGCCCGAGTATTAATGTGATGGTCGATCCCGTGAAGATGTATGCTGTTCGCGAGGCGTCTTCCCATGCTCCGTCTCAAGAGCATGTTTTGCGCAGTGGCGAGCGTTATCTCGGGGATGGTCCTGCTCTCTGGTGTGGCGGCCAGCGCGCAAACTAATGCCCCATCATCGGCTGGCTCGCAGGTTCCGGCTCTTTCCGTGCGCTCGAACCTGGTGCTGGTGCCCGCGTTAGTAAAGACGAAGAGTGGCGAATTGGTCTTCGCGCTGACGGCGGACGATTTCATCCTTACCGATAACGGCGTTCCCCAGTCGCTGCGACTGGAGCCCGATACCGATTCGCAGCCCGTGGCGCTGGCGATCATCGTACAGACCGGCGGCCGGGGTGCATCCCATCTGGGTGATTACCGCGATCTCGATGCGGTGCTCGATGCCGTTGTCGGCAATGTGGAACATCGCATTGCGGTGGTCACCTTCGATAGCAAACCTCGCCTTGTCCAGGACTTCACCAGCGACACGGATGCGGCGTTGCGGACCATTCGCACCCTTCGAGAAGGGGATCCGGGCGCGGCGATTCTGGACGGGCTCAATTTCGGCATCAATCTTTTGCGCCAGCAGCCGCAGGAGTATCGCCGTGCAGTGCTACTCTTCAGCGAGACCATCGACGACGGCAGCCAAACCAGCTTCGAGGAGGCTATACGCACGGTCGACGACACCAACACCGCGATTTACAGCTTCGGCTTTTCGAGCACGAAGATGGCGGTGAAGCACGAGGGATCGAAGCTGCCCCGGCCGGGGGGAACCCCTTATGAAGACACGCCGTACGCGAAGGGCGGCTGCATGAGTCGCGCGCCGGATGCCGACCCGGACGCGCACGGCAAGCGCAGTGTTCAAGCATTGGACTGCGCGAGCGATCTGATCCCACCGTTGCGACTAGGGCGAATGGCATATCTGGCGGCGAAAGACGGACTACAGCGCAACGTGCCTGAATCGGTCGCGCAACTGACGGGGGGCGAATACTTCGCTTTCAAGGATGCGACGACGCTCAGCCGGCACCTGATCACGATTTCGAACGACGCGCCAAATTACTATGTTCTGAGCTTCCATCCGCAATCGCCGCTACCGGGACCCCATGCGCTGAACCTCACGCTCAAGGACCGGCCAGGTCTGCAATTGAGCGCGCGCAACTCATACTGGGTTGACGTTGTAGGCGCCCCGGATGGCAAGTAACCCGGGCGGCAGCTCAATCCCGAACGCACCCGGCCTCCTAATTTACTAAACCTGAAACTGGCGCAGATGATGATCCAGGTGCCGGTACGTCAGTGACGCCCATTCCATCGGAGTCAGCGGCCCGAAGAAGCTGTGCGGATGCTTGGTGCAACCTTCTGGCCCGGCGGCGAGGCGGTCGATCAGTCCGCTCAGGCGTTGCCGCTCCACTACCAGCTCCCGTTCATCGCTTACTATAAAGTGTTTGTCCGTAGGCATATTGCGGCGTAGCGGCTTCTCTTTCGCAAACATCGACTTCGCGTAGCGCCCGAAGAGCCGCCCAACCAAAGTTCGCGGAGGAAATTGCAAACCAACCGCCAGCTCCATCACCGTGGAGCAATGCGCCAGCGCCTGTGCTGGGCTCATCGTGCCCCATAGGCGTTCGCTATCCGGCTTCAGCTGATCCATCCGCGTCTTCACCTCTTCCACCGTCGCCGCTTCAAAGAGAGTTTTCATGGGCAATCTCTCCCTCCGTTAACTGTTCTCACGGGCAATGCGATCCATGGCCTTTTGTTCGGCCCGTTCCTTGATGCGGCCGAGTTGATGGGTCCAGTAACGCTCATAGGGCTTCACCCAATCATGAATCGGCTTGAGCTGGGCGGCGTGCAACCGGTATAAGCGGTGCTGCCCGCGCTTCACAACCGTCACCACCCCGACCTTGCGCAGCACGCGTAGATGCTTGGAGACCGCCGGCTGTGCGATCTTCACCCGCGCAACGACATCGTTGACCGCCCATTCCTGCCCGTCGTTCAGAAGCCCGATGATCTCTCGTCGCCGCGGTTCCGCAATTGCATTGAAGACGTCGGTGGTTGTCGCCGCTCTAGCCATGAAGATTATATATAACCATATCGGAATGTATGTCAAGCGTTTGTTGCTTTCCTATCCAGGAAAGGTGAGGACGCAACACAAGACAATGGTCCTCTAATCCTCTTGACCGTACAGTAGAGGTCCGCGCAGAAATTGAAGAAAGGCGCGCACTTTTGGGGATGAGTTCAATCGCGATGAATACAAGGCGTGGAGCTCCACAGGCTCCGGCTCCCAGTCTGGTACCCCGCCACCGGTGGCTGCGGCCGTGGGGAAGTCGTTCGAGGCAATTCGCGATGGCCGGATGGCGGTGATCAAAGATACGGTCAAGCAACTCACTGGAAGGCCGCCCAGAAGCTTTCAGTCGTGGGCACAGGCACATGCTTCCCGCTTTGCGTGAGCAAGGTCCGGTAGGGAATCGGGCCGCTTACGGATGCCGGTAAGAGGCCCGATTTGCCCTCATCACAAAATTCGGGAAATATAGTTCTCGACCCGAGTGGGGTGAAACCTGGGAATTGAAACATTGGAAAGGTGATCCATGGCCATCGAGAACAAAGAGGTAACGCGGCTTCAAGTGGGAACCCTGAAACTGGAGATTCACCCAACCCGCAAAGCAGCGGGCGAGGCCGCGGCCCGGGCGGTGGCGCAAGCGGTCCGTCAGTTCGGTTCTTCGGGAAGAGACGTTGCGGTCATTTTCGCGGCGGCTGCTTCCCAGATCGAGACCCTGCGGGCGCTGACCGCAATGCCGGATGTTTCCTGGAAGCAGGTTCTCGGCTTTCATATGGACAGTTATGCCGATCTGCCGGAAGATCATCCGGCGTCATTCCTCTATTTTCTCCGCCAGCATCTGACCCAGCACGTGGCGATGAAAGAGTTTTTTGGTATCGATGGCAATGCGCCCGACCCGGAGCTTGCCTGCCGGGAGTATGCGGAGAAGCTGCGTTCCGCAAAACCGCAATTGTGCCTGGCGGGGATTGGGGAGAACGGGCACCTGGCGTTTAACGATCCTCCCGAGGCCGACTTTAACGATCCCCTCGACGTAAAGATCGTTCAGCTGGATGGCGTTACCCGGCAACAACAAGTCGCCGAGGGTTGGTTTAAAAGTCTCGAGGATGTTCCGAAGTCGGCTATTACCCTCACCGTGCCCGCACTCCTTCGCGTCCAGAAGATCATTGCGTCGGTGCCCGGTAGCCGGAAAGCCGAGATTATCCGTAGGGTTGTTGAGGAGCCGATCTCCACCAATTGCCCGGCGACCATTCTTCGCACCCACCCGGATGCGACGGTCTATCTGGACGCAGACTCTGCCGCTCAATTGGATCCGCGTACGCTGGCGAACGCGACCGTTTAACGGGTCCGCAGCAGCCTCGGCGTTGTCTTGCTGTTCTTGCGGGAGCTAGAATCAAGTGGTTGTTCCTGATCGCGAGGCTTATCCATGCCAGGTACTGTTCATGAAATCAAGATCGCCAAGACTCCGAATCCACCGTCCTTTGCAACCGTGGCGGAGGAGCGCCTGCACCGCAAGCAGCGGCTTGCTTCCGCTTTTCGGCTCTTCGCAAAGTTTGGTTTTAGCGAAGGAGTCGCGGGGCACATCACGGCGCGTGACCCCGAGTTGCAGGACCATTTCTGGGTGAATCCCTTCGGCATGCACTTTGGGCACATTCGCGTTTCCGACCTGGTGCTGGTGAATGAGCAGGGCATGGTTGTGGAAGGTGGGCGCGAAATCAATGAGTCTGCATTCGCCATTCACTCGCGGGTGCACATGGCAAGGCCTGAGGTAGTGGCGGCAGCACACGCGCATTCGCTTTATGGCAAGACCTGGTCCTCTCTCGGACGCCTGCTCGATCCCTTAACCCAGGATGCCTGCGCTTTCTACGAAGATCACAGTCTCTTCGATGACTACACTGGCGTGGTCTATGACAATTCAGAAGGGGACCGCATCGCAAAGGCGCTGGGGCCGCGGAAGGCCATCATTCTGCAGAACCACGGCATCCTGACCGTAGGGAATACCGTGGACGAAGCAGCGTGGCTCTTCATCACCATGGACCGCAGCTGCCAGGCACAGCTGATGGCGGAAGCTGCCGGCAAGCCGCGCCCTATCTCACATGAAAGCGCCCTGGTTGCGCAAAAGCAAGTGGGCAATCCTCGCGTGGCCTGGTTCCAGTACCAGCCGCTATGGGACTTGATCATCCGCGAGCAGCCGGATCTGCTGGACTAATCCATCGCAGTTTTCAGCCCAGCCACTGCGGGTTGTTGGCCGTGCCGTCGAAAATCTGCGACGACTTGTAGGCTTCGAACTGTCCGTTCGCCGCGACCGGCGCCGTCTTCTCCAGCACAGCAAGTTTCTGCTCCCGGGTCATGGGCTGAAAATTTCGCGCCAGGCTGAGAGCCTGTTCCAGGTTAGCCATGGATTGGCAGCCGGTAATCGTCACCGTCACAGGCACGCTCATGGCGTAGTGCAATGCTTGCGGCGCGGTGATGGTCCCGGTTTTGAGAATGGCGCCAAAGGCCAAAGGCTTCATCCCCAACACTGCCATACCTCGCTTTTGCGCCTGCGGAATCACGTTCTGGCAAAAACTTTGGTAGTGTTCATCGAGCGCATTGACGGGCATCTGGACGGTGTCGAAGGTGAAGCCATGCTTGTCTGCCATTTCGATCATGTGCAGGTGGATGTTGGGGCTCTTGTGACCGGTGAAGCCGATATAGCGAATCTTGCCCTCTTTCCTGGCTTGCTGCAACACCTCGACGATGTTTCCCGCTTGAAAGGCCTGCTCCGGATCTCCCATACGAATCACTTCATGAATCTGCACCAGGTCGATGTGGTCTGTCTTCAGCCGGGTCAGGGACTGCTCCAGTTGCTGCTTAGCTGAGGCGCCGGTGCGTCCGTCGAGCTTCGTCATCAGGAAAGCTTTCTTGCGGTAGCCATCCGCGAGAGCTTTCCCCATGCGTTCCTCGCTCGCGCCGTCGTTGTAATCCCAGCAGTTGTCGAGAAAATTGATGCCCTGATCCAAGGCGGTGCGGACAATGCGCAGGGCCTCCTGCTCGGTGACCGCCGAGATCCCGATATGGTAGCCGCCGATGCCAATGATGGAAACCTCGACGTCGGCGCGGCCTAGTTTGCGCCGGCCGATGCCGTTGGATGTGCTCACGACAGGTACGGGGGTAAGTGCCGCCGCCCCCGTTAATTCTGTGTTCCCGTTCGTGCTTTGGCCGGAGGCTGCTTTCCATCCGGCCAAGGCTGCTGCTGCCGCGGCTTGCTGCAGAAATTTTCGCCGTTCCATGATGAGTCCCTCTCGGGGTAAGTTTACTGCGATTCGTGCGGTCCTGGCAGGGCTTTGAACGTAACGCCGTAATGCGTGAGTGGATATGAACAGAGTTGCCCAGACGGCCCTTTCGAGTGGGTTAACCGCCCAGGTATCCTTGTCGGGCTTCCAAGCGATAAGCAGACGAGTAGGGATACAATTCTGCGACTTCCACCATCCGTGCGCGAACTGGATTTTGATGAATATATTCACGCCTCGTCTGGAACTCTTCGCCATTCCGGATACGGTGATCCGTAAATCCACGTTGCCAGACCGTGAGCTTTGAACCCATCCGATGCGAAAAGCCCCCTTTGATAACCCCCACAACACGTTCGATCGGTGCACCTTGCGGAGTCAACAAAAGATGAATGTGGTCCGGCATGACGACAAAAGCGTGCAGCTTGTAGTAGCCCACTCTGCGGTACTGCTGCAGCACCTCCAAAAAAAGTTCCGCGTTTGCCGAAACCTGAAATAGACGGCGGCGGTCGAACGTGGCGCTGGTCACAAAGTAAGTTCCCGCTCCGTCGGAACGAGACGGAATCGACATCAGAAGATTGTAAGTCAAACATAGACCCAAAGAGGCGCCGGGAAGCCCTCCTGCACGAAGGGCACGGGTTTAGCCGTGCCGTAGATGTCGTATGCCGGAGGCGGGCTTTAGCCGCTGGGGTACGGTTTTGGGCTGTCCCCGGACAGCTGAGACGCGCCGTCAAAAATAGTTTGACAATAGACCCTGGGAAAAACGTACCTCAGGGGCTAAAGCCCTCATCAGCCTACCCGTGTGCGGCACGGCTGAACCCGTGCCCTTCGTGTTGACCTTTTTCTGCGCATCCGATGAAAATCGCAGCTCTCCTTGACGAACTAGGAGAATTGGGCGAGACTTTCCTAGATGGCCGAGGGGAGACCGGATGCCGAAACAGATTGACCTTATGCAGGGCACACTCGAGCTGCTCATCTTGAAGGCGGTTTCGCTGGGGAAGCTGCATGGCTACGGCGTGCTGCTGCGCATTCAGCAGATCAGTGGTGAACAGCTGGTGATTCAGCAGGGCTCATTGTATCCGGCGCTCTATCGCCTCGAACATGAAGGGGCAATCAAAAGCGAGTGGGGAGAGAGCGAAAACAATCGCCGCGCTAAGTACTACACGCTGACAGCGGCCGGCCGTAAACAACTGGCGGAAGAGACGGAGAAGTGGAACCGGATGGGCGAGCTCATGGGCGCCATCCTGCGACTGACCGCCGGGGAGGTGCGCTCGTGAATGCGTCACTCGCCCGGATGCGTTCCTGGCTGCGTTCCGTGATCAGGCGGCAACATCTGGAAGGAGAGATGGAGGAGGAGATTCGCTTCCACCTGGAAGCGCGGACCCAGGATCTGATACGCCAGGGCCTCGCTCCACGCCAGTCTGCTCGACAGGCGAGGGTTGAGTTTGGCGGGGTCGCAACCCACAAGGATGAGATGCGGCATTCTTTGGGGTTGCGTTGGTGGGACGAGCTCTGGAGCGATCTCGGATATGGGCTACGAATCCTTAAGAAGAGTCCAGGGTTTACGGCCATTGCGGTCGGATCGCTGGCATTGGCAATCGGCGCAAACACCACGATCTTTTCCGTAACCAACGAATTGCTGCTGGAGCGCTTGGCTGTGCGGCATCCAGAGCAGCTGCGCCTGTTGACGATCACTGGTGACCAAAACGTCGTGGTCCATTTCTTCTGGGGTGATGACGGCGGGACTGTCAACGGGAGGGCTCGATTCAACACCTTCACTTACCCGGTTTATCAGCAGTTGAGTGCTCAGAATCAAGTGCTGCAACCGATTTTTGCTTTTAAGAATTTCGGCCGCGCCAACGTCACCATTGATGGAAATGCGCGGTCTGTGAGCGCGGAACTCGTCTCGGGCAATTTCTACCAGCAATTGCAGGTGCAGCCGCAACTGGGCCGTGCAGTCTTACCCTCAGACGACCGGACCCCCGGAACAGGCGCTGTAGTCGTGATCAGCGACATTTTCTGGAATCGCGCGTTCAATCGCTCGCCTGGCGTCATCGGCAAAACGATAACGGTGAACATGATTCCCGTGACGATTGTGGGCGTAAATCCGCGGGGTTTCACCGGCGCGGAAAGCGTTCAGGTTTCGCCAGACCTGTTTATGCCGCTATCCATGGCGCCGTCGATGCGAGGATCCATAGGGGAGCCGGGTTCCGTGCTTTCGAGCACAGATCTGTGGTGGATACAATTGATGGCGCGCGCCAAGCCAGGTGTCTCCAATGAGCAGGCCAGAGTCGCGCTCGATGTCGTGCTGCGCGCAGCCGTCCGTGGCACGATGCAGATCGACAAAGGGGGCACTTTGCCTCGAATGGAAGTGGAAGACGGCAGCCGAGGGCTCAACGAGGCCGCGCAAGACTACTCTGCGCCTTTATATGTGCTGCTCGCGATGGTTTCGTCGGTGCTGTTGCTGGCGTGTGCCAACATGGCAAATCTGATGCTTGCCCGTGCTGCGGTGAGGCAGCGGGAGATGAGTGTCAGGCTGGCACTGGGCGCCGGCCGATGGCGGATTCTGCGCCAGGTGTTGACCGAGAGCTTGTTGCTTTCCTGCGCCGGCGGCGCACTTGGCCTACTCCTCGGCTACTCAGGCCGAACCCTCTTGCCCAACCTTGTCGCCAGCTCCTGGCAAGATGTTGAAATGAACATACCCTTCCACTGGAAGGTATTCGCATTCACGGCCGGAATCACGATCAGCACCGGCATTTTATTCGGTATTTTCCCGGCTTGGGCTGCTACGCGTGCTGAAATCGGTTCTGCGCTCAAGCAAGGTAGCCAGACCGCCTCGCGACGCCGGAAAGCCCTGACTGGTAAGTCGATCGTCGCCTTTCAGGTTGCCTTGTCTACACTGCTGGTGGTGGCAGCGGTCCTGTTCTTGCGGACGCTGACGAAATTGATTGCGATCGATCCCGGATTCCGGACAGATCATCTTCTTCTGTTCGAGATTTCTCTCCCGGAGAGGCGTTATCAGCCGCCCAAAGATGTCGCCTTGCAAACCAGGCTGGAAGAGGAACTGCGGACCGTGCCTGGCACGGAGGGAGTGACGGCTTCCGACGTTCCTCTGCTCTCCGGCGAGATGATGAATGGCGGTTTCTTCCCCGAAGGCGCTCCCCAGCGGGATTTCTCTCAGTCAAGCGAGGGCGAGCGCCATGATATGAGCAACTTCCCTAGCATGGCTCATGTGGGAAACGATTTCATCTCGGTCATGAAGGTACCGATGATTGCGGGCCGAGCCTTCACCAGGCAGGATACGGAGAATTCTCCCAAGGTGGCCATCATCAACCAGGCACTGGCGCGTAAATTCTTTTCCCATCAAAACCCGGTAGGCAAACGTTTCACCCAGGGACCTCCAACATCGAAATCCACCTGGGTACAGGTTGTGGGCGTATGTGCCGACACCCGTTACAACAACATGCGAAACAATCCGGCGCCATTGGTTCTGGGGCTGTATCGTCAGGAACCAGCGGTTAGCGATTTGACGTTTATGATTCGTACGCCGTTGCAGCCGGAATCGATCGTGCCCTCGCTAACAAGCGTTGTCCATCGCCTCGACCCCGACCTTCCCTTGATGAATGTCCGTACCCAGGAACAGCAGATCAATAACAACCTGCAACAAGAGCGGATGTTCGCCAGCATGACTTCGGGATTTGCTTTGCTTGCTCTCTCGCTGGCCGTGGTAGGCATCTACGGAATCATGTCGTACACGGTGGCGCAGCGCATGAACGAGATTGGTATCCGCCTCGCACTCGGAGCCAGGCGGCGGCAAGTTCGCGGCATGGTGCTCCGCGAGGCCGGCTGGCTCTCGGTTGCAGGTGTGTTGTGCGGCCTGGCGATCGCGTTGGCTCTAGGGAGGCTGGTAAGGTCGATGCTCTACGGCCTGCAGCCTGCGGATCCTGCGTCTCTGCTTGGCGCGGCTGGGTTGTTGATTGCGGTCGCGCTCACCGCCGGCTGGCTGCCCGCGATGCGTGCTTCCAGGGTCGAGCCGATGCAGGCCTTACGGCACGAGTAACGATCCTGAACGTCTCGATGGACGTTAGTACGCGGCCGCGCAGAGCATCTGGCTCCGCTGCCGGTACCAGGTGCGAAGATGCTCCATCTGCTGCTGCCGTTCGGGAGCGACCGGTATGGCGAATGTCGCCGGCCCTAACTGCCGTTCCTCCGATATGATCTTCAATCCCCAGGGACCGCGAACGCTCCTTTGGGGGGAGGGAGGCTTCCCGGAACGATATTACAAACTTCGTCTATTTCGTGTCGACACAGCGAATACATCTTGGAGGATCGTGTTCCACAATGTACAGTATCCGTGGGTCGTATAGAAGTTCGGGAGAGAACCGTGCCCAAATCCAAGACCCGGCCAGCTCGTCCAAATCCAGCCGGCGGACCGTCCAGGCCGTCCACCGCGGACCAATCCGTGCGCGAGCGGGCTTACGCCTACATCCGGCACAAGATTGCCAGCGGTGGACTTACCAGCGGAGATCCTCTCTCCGAGGTCGAAGTGGCAGAGGGCCTTGGCAGTAGCCGTACGCCTGTCCGGGAAGCGATTGGGCAGCTGGTTGCATCGGGCTTGTTGGAGCAGATACCTGGCCGCGGCACCACCGTGGCGCGACTGACTCGGGACGATATTGTCGATTTATACGAGCTGCGCGAGGCAATGGAGGTTTTTGCCGCGCGCAAAGTGGCCCGTCTCGGCGTGCCGGCTGCCGAGTTGGACCAGTTGCAGCAGTTGGTCGACGGCATCCAGCCACTACGCGAAGAATTGGTCGCCTCGGGAGGGCATTCGCTCAACGAGGAGCAGATGGGGCGCTTTATGCATCTCGACCTTAACTTCCACGCGTGCCTGATGCTGATGGCGCTCAATCCGCGGATGCAGAAGATTGCCAATGAGACGCAGTTGATGATCCGAATCTTCGCCATTCGCCGCAGCGGACACGAGGCGGAGATGCTGGATAAGATCCAGTCCCAGCATAACGAGATCGTGATGGCTTTACGTGAGCGCCAGCCGGAGCGCGCGATGCGTATCCTCTCGGAGCATATTGAGATCAGCTTGCGTGAACGTCTGGCTGAATTCGACGCCTGGAACCGTGCCCGCGCCATGCGCCGTGACCTACCTGCAGCTTTTCCTTTTGAAGCAATCTCGAAGTAACGTCAGAAGGGCGAATCATTCTTTTTTGCGTACCAGATTAGCTTGTTGCAGAGATTGCAGCGCGCTCAGGTGTGCCGCCTGTGCCCCCTGTTTCAAGCAGGTAACATCATTTGCGCAAAACAGCAGGTCCACTCCCACGTCCGCCCAGAAAGGGAAATCCTTGGGCGCACATGCTGTGGCCAGGAGTTTACCCCGCGCCCGGGCATTGGTGACGATACGTTCCACCGCCTGCGTCACCTTGGGATGCAGAGTATCGCCGGGTACGCCGTAGCTGGAAGAGAGGTCCGCCGGGCCCACGAATATTTCGATATCGGGAACGGCGCACAGCTCTTCAATCCTGTCCACCGCCTCTTTGGTCTCTACTTGCGCCATCAGGCAAAGCTCCTGGTTTAGCTGCGCTTGCTCCTTGGGCACACTGTCCACCATGCCGTACTTCACGGCACGTGAAACGCTGAATGACCCGCGCGCTCCTTCGGGAGCAAAGCGCGCGTAGCGCACTATCTCGTTCATCTGTTCCGGTGAATCCACCATGGGCACATCGATGATGTCTGGTCCCAATTCGGCGGCCTTCAAGATGCTGTCGCGTCGAGTGTCGGGCACCCGGATCATGGTGAGCATGCCCGTGCCTGTTGCCATGCGGCAGAGGTCGGCGGCTTCGGCAAAGCTGATCGCGGCGTGCTCCATCTCGATCCAGATGGCGTCAAAGCCAACATGGGCGGCAATCTCCAGAAAAATCGGGTCGTAAAAATAGCACGCTGCGCCGAGCAGCGTTTTGCCGTTGCGCTGTGCCAGTGCCTGCCGAAGACGGTTCATGCGTTTGATTTCCTCTCCATCATTTTAAGTTTCGTGATGGGACACCTCCGGATTTCCTGTGAAGTTTGTTGCCATGGATGCATTTCAGGCGGTCCCGGGCGGTCCCTCTTTCCCTCTTTGACCGCCATAAAGACAACATGTCGACATAAAGAATAATAACAATCACTGAGCGCCAGATTTTCGAGGTGTCATCCTATGCCCTGTGACGTGCTGGCTCATGAGTTGGTCCTCTGGTTAAGATTGGTTTGAGGAAATGCGGTTATGCGTTATTTCATGCTGCGCTATGCCGCTCTGCGCTCTCGGCGAGAAAGCGATGCACGAGATGGACCGCCATCGCTCCCTCACCAACCGCTGACGCAACCCGTTTGACGCTGCCGGCTCGAGTGTCACCGACTGCAAATATTCCCGGCACACTGGTCTCGAGTAGCAGTGGGGAACGGCTCAATGGCCATTGAAAGTTCTTGTATTCAACAAGGTCCGGTCCGGTAACAAGGAACCCCTTTTTGTCCAGGACAAACGAGTCTTCAAGCCACTCCGTGCGAGGCGCAGCACCCGCCATCACAAACACGTGGCGAATTGGACTGGTTACCTCAAGTCCTGATGAGTCGTCCCTCCACTGGATGCTTTCCAGATGCACGGTACCGGTGACAGCAACAATTTCAGTCAGATAGTGGATTTCGATCCTGGGATGCGCTTCTATCCTGGCGACCAGATACTGCGACATCGATTCTGAAAGTTTCCTCGAACGCACCAGGAGATGTACTTTCGATGATGTCTGAGCTAGGAAAACGGCCGCTTGTCCCGCAGAATTTCCCCCACCCACCACTGCTACTTCTTGCGAGTCACAGAGCTGTGCCTCCATATACGTCGCGTTGTAATAGACCCCTCTGCCTGTAAAAGCGTCTGCTTCCTCGACAGGCAGTCGCGCATATTGCGCGCCCGTTGCGATTACGACGCTGCGCGCATTGAACTTAAGGCCGGACGCCAAAACTACCTTATAGGGTTGCCGGCTGGAATCGATATGCACGACTGACTGGGCGACCATCAGCTGCGCCCCAAATTTCTGAGCTTGCGCGATGGATCGATTCGCAAGCTCCTGTCCGGAAAGCCCCGTGGGAAAGCCCAGATAGTTTTCGATCTTTGAGCTCGACGCTGCCTGGCCGCCAGGTGCTGATTTCTCGATAACCAGCGTCTTCAGTCCTTCTGATGCGGCGTACACTGCTGCTGCGAGTCCGGCTGGGCCAGCACCGATCACTAAAACGTCGCGCACGCTTTTGTCGATGTTGATGTTGAGATCAAGGCAGGCCGTTAGCTCGACGATAGACGGATTTCTTAGCACATATCGTCTGTTGCAATAGACAACTGGAATTTCGCCATCACGAACGGCGAGTTTTTCCATCAACTCGCCGGCACAGGAATCGGTGTCAATATCGATGTATGTGAACGGATGCCCATTTCTGGTGAGAAATTCTCTGAGCGCAAGAGCGCGTGCAGAACTCCTCGTGCCGAAGAGGACGACATTGCCTTCGCCCAGCTGAATCATCAACAAGCGGCGTGCGACAAAAGCTCCCATGAGGATTTCGCCGAGTTCCGTGTCCTTGGCCATGAGCGACAGCACTTTTTCACGAGTGAGTTCAAGGACAGCACCATCTTTTGTTACCCGCGCCGTTAGGAGCGATCGACTGCCGGAAATTACGGACATTTCTCCTGTGAACTGTCCTGGTTCGCGAACTGCCAGGATCTTCTCATCCTCACCGGTTCTGCTGATCGAGACTGTCCCGTCCAGGACAACAAACAGAGGAACATCGGGACAAGAGGGTTCATAGAGAACCTCTCCACTACGCACGGAACGGAGTTGCGCTACCGAACGAATCCGGTCGATGTGTTCTCTGCTAAGCGTCGGATTGTCTTGCATCCTGCGAACACCTCGCTCCCTCTCACAGGGCACTTTCCTTGACCTTACGTTTTTGACTGAGTCCGAGAGTCCACCCTTTCCAAGTGAGAGGATCGACCCGGGTACACAGCGATGTTAGCCGGGCCTCGTTCGCAAAGAAATTACATGTTCCTGTAAGTTCGACTCACGGGATTCCGGCAGGGAAAGCGAAAAAGTAGACGTTTATCGCTCTACCGTGCATCTGGCGAAGATGAGTACGTAAACATGACTTCGGGATTTGCTTTCCCACTCTGATGGGCCTCCCGGGCAGGCTGCGGAACAAACTCCGCACGAAGGACACGGCTTCTGCATGCCGTAGAGTGTGCGATCGGAGAGGGTTTCAGCTCCTGCGTGAGAGCTAGAAGACACAGCAGGCCGCCAAACGTCAACCCAGCCCGGCAGGATTGGGTATCGATTTCGCTAGGCCATGCCGAGCGCGGGTGTCGCCAACTCGCCGAAGGCGCGGTTGCCGGGCCCGATGCAGGTAAGGGTCAGCACGGTGATGTCATCGTCCTGACCGAAGGCCACTGCTTCCGCGGAGGCTTGCTCAGCACTGGACTGGTTGCCAAAGAGGATGGTGAGCCGGTCGAAACCGTAGAGCTCGCCTGAGGCACTGCGGGCCTCCAGCAGTCCGTCTGTATAGAGAGCGAGATGGTCGCCCGGCTGGAGCTGACGAGGGAATTCCTGGTAGACGGTGGCGGGGAGGATGCCCAGGGGAAGCGCGCCCGGAAGTTCGATCTCCTGGCGATTGAGAAAGGGCGCCGGATGTCCCGCAGTCGCGAGGGTACAGCGGCCGTCGGGGTCGAGCCGGAGCGCAATGCAGGTGGCAAAGCCGCCGTGCAGCCGGCCACTGAGACGGCGATTGAGGCCGGCGAGGATCTGCGCCGGGCTAGTGGTTGTTTCGACCAGGGTACGAATGGCGCCGACAATGAGCGAGACCGTCATGGCGGCTTTCAGGCCTTTGCCACTCACATCGCCGAGAACGATGATGGTGGAACCCAAGGGTTCCCCCTGGCGGGGCTCGAGGGGAATGATTTGAAAGAAATCGCCGCCGACTTCCTGCGCTGGTCTGTAGGCGCTGGTGAGGCGAAAGCCCGGTATCTCGGGCAAGGTTTCGGGAACCAGGATTTGTTGCAGCTCACGGGCGTTCTGGTATTCCTGCTCCAGGGCAGCCTGGCGGCGGCGATAGTCGGCCGCATAACGGAAGACAGCGTAGACGATGGAAATGAAGAGAAGCGTGCGCAAGATCGTCTGGACCGAGAAATTGCTGCCGAAGAGCGCGAACAGCGGGGCGCCCATCCTGGCGCCAAGCGTCCAGTGGGTGAAGCGGGTTCCCTGATCAGCGATGTTGGAGATGGCATACCAGATAGCCGTCGAGAAGGCCAGGATGGCAACCAACCAGCGAGCGCTGTCGAGGCGCTTGCGACGGTAGAGCGCGATGAGGACGAGGATGGTTGGAAGGATCTCGGCGGGCACGATGATGACAGTGAGCACCGCATCCAACGCTACGAAAGCAGTTGCGGGCAACGAGGAGAGGATGAAGCCGAGAGCTCCGTCGAGGCTCCCCGCGATGACATTGATCCAGGCTATGATGCGCAGGAAGCGGATGAGCTTTGCGGAGTCTTCCAGCTGCAGCAGGTAGAGCAGCAGGAACCACTGGGATATTTCCCGCAATTGAATCGATGACTGAATGAGGAAGACGAGCCAATCGCCGGTAATGGGCAGCCGCAAACTAAACAGCGTTTCCAGCACGGGCATGAAGGTATAAGCGGCGAGCCAGAAAAGTAGCTTTTGGCCACGGTTGCGGAGCCAGGCAACGAAACTCAGGAAGGAGGTGAGGAAGTAAAGCGTCGAGAGGCCAAAATCGAACTGGTTGTCAAGCAGCCAATGGTAGTCCAACGAGTCTTTGAATTTGGCGATGGCTTCCGGGCTACCGATATGCGGCGGGTGCTCGAAGCCGCCGCCGGTGCCGTCGTCGGTGGAGGGCGGGGGCAGTTTCAGAACGCGGACGGCGAGGACCCCATCGCGAGCAGGGCCAAGGCTGTAAGTTTGGGCGCCCACAACGAATTTCCAACTCAGGTGAGGCGAAAAGCTACCCAGGCCGCCGATGCGGACGCCGTTCCAGTAGAGCGCATAGATGTCGTCAACCGCAGGGAAGAGCAGGGCGACATCGGGTGAAACTCCGGGAGCGGTCGAGATTTGGATGTGTCGGCGGTACCAGGCATAGCCGGCATGGTTGGGGTGACTCTGCGCGCCCCAGGGGGCGTCGGTCTTAATCTCTTCCCAGCCGTCCTGGCCGGTCGCGTCTTCGATGCCGGGCTGGGCCCAGGCAAGGTTATCGCCGAGGTGGAACTGCCATGCTCCGTCGACAGGGACCGCGCCGTTGCCGAGGTATTCGGCGACAAACGGAGTGGGGGCGGCGGGAGCCGGTTGCGCCAGGGCTGCGGCCCTGGAACACATCGGGATACAAAGGGCGAACAGGGAAACGCAGAACGCCGTCAGGCGTGCAAAAGACGAACGTACCGTGGGCATGCGTAAGAGGATAACTCGCGCGCGCGAGCCTGAGACAGGGGAAAGTGCTTGGCTAGCAGGGAACTGGGATCCATTCACCAGTTGCCTGATTGGGTCTGGATGATTAAGCATTGGTTCGCGCAACCGGCTTCCCGGGAGGTGAACTCAAATTGTCACGACTGAAATGGATGAGTGCGCTGAGTCTTTGCGCCGCCCTTTCCCTGGCTGCGCAAGTTGCTCCTCCTTCTTCGGCAAACCCTGCTGGAGAAGGTTCCGGTCAATCACCGCGACTGGTCCCCCGATCGCACCTGGACAGGGAACGAACTTACCAGATTCAGCATCGCATCATCTTGAATGTGCAGGTAACGGACGCATCCGGCAAGCCCGCTACCGGGTGGCAGGCGCAAGACTTCACGCTGGTTGACGACCAGAGGCCCCGGACAAACCTGTCCTTTAAAGCCGTGGAGGGCGCCGCAACGGCTGCCCACGTCATCGTGGTGCTGGATGCAGTGAACAACTCAGAACGGGATATCGCCAATGACCGCAAAGAGGTTCAGAAGTTTCTGAAGCAGAGCCAGGACCTTCTCACCTATCCAATGTCGATTGCGGCCGTATCCGATTCCGGGCTGACCGTGGGCAAACCTTCCCGTGACCGCGATGCTGTCCTAAATGAGCTGAAGGATCTCACCAGCAACCTTCAGACGATCAGCTGCGCGGACGAGATGAACCCCAATGAAGCATTTCAGGCCCTGATGATACCTGACGCAGTAACTACCCCCGAATCAGCTCGCCAGCTCAACTGCTTAAACCAGCGATTCATAGAATCCGTGGGCGCTCTCAGTAAGCTGGCGGAGAAGCAGGTAAACGTCCCGGGGCGAGTGATCCTGATCTGGATCGGGCCTGGATGGCCTCATCTTTACAATCCGCAATTTCGTCACGACGACGCGGCGCTCAGGCGAAACCTCTTTACCCAACTGGTGCATATTTCGACAGCATTGCGGGAGGGGCAGGTGACGCTGAATATGATTTGTCCGTCCGACTTGCTACGCAAAACCGAGTCGCTCAACGATCACGACAAGGTGTTGCTCAATGGTCTACAGAGCGAAGACGAGGTCACGGCCGCCAGCCTTAGTTTGCAGGCTTTCGCGCATCAGAGCGGCGGCCAGATACTCATAGAGAAGAAGAACATTCCCGACAGTATTGCCGCATGCATTGCCGATGCCGCCACGTATTACGTGCTGTCGTTTGATTCGAATGCTGCAGCAGGCCCAAGCGAGTACCATTCGCTCGAAGTGAAGGTAGACAAACCGGGAGTGACGGTGCGGACCAACACGATGTATTACGCGGAACCGTGAACCAGGTTCTCAGCGCAGTATCGAACTTCAAGGGACGAGGCGGCTCTCAGCGTGGAAGAATCTGTACGCGGAATACTGATGCAGCTCCTCAACAATGCTGTCGGTTTGTGCCGTACGAATGAGCACTTCGGAAGGCAGCCAAAGATCGGCGCCAAAACCGTGAATGCGCACGGAACGGAAATGGAGTTCCGTAGTCATTTGCCGCAGATTGACGCTGGGGACGGGCGACAGAAGATCGGTGCGTAGCCGAACCACGTCGAACGTAGACTGATCGACCCAGACAATTCCCTGAAAGAAAAACGGAGCTTCCTTGCCCGCCCAGTCGAATTTTCCGGGTATCTTGACCTGATCCGGGACCTGCACAAAACCGAGAACGAAGGTTTTGTGATCGTCCATTCTCTGCTGCCCGAGATAGCGGAAGCGCAATTCGGATTGATTCCCAGGCGTCAATAACAACCACTGATAGGCAAAGCCAAAACCATGCGGAGCGACTCCGTTCACGGGTGAGTTGACCTGCCGGTTCTTGAAATCGGTTCGCAACTCTTTGATGGAGGTTGCGCCATCCGCGTGGTGATCAAAGAGGAGCAAGTAGTTAAACTCAATACTTCGGGATTGAAGTAGCTGCGTCTCCAGATCCAGTAGAGCCGGCGTTTCCTCCATCCCTACTACGCTATTCGTCAATCCCGGGTCCCGGGCTAGCACGACGGAGTACACATCTTCGCGAGAAGTTAAATTGGGCGCCGCGGACAATGATCTCACGGTCGCCTCGCCAACTTTGGAGAGGATCCCAGCCAACTGATCCTGATGGGAATCGGCTTTCATCCCTTCCAACGTGGGAACCACCGCGACCAGCTTGCGCAGAGGGTAGTCAATATAGGAGGGTGCATTTGCGAATGCCGGCGGAACTGCGCTCTGGCTGGGAGAACTCGGCTGGGTGCTGGTAAGGTCGCGAGACGGCGGGGGCTGGCTGGGCGAGGCCGGGCGATTGCTTGCCAGGTCGGCGGGAGGCACACAACACTCGGTAGAAACATTTACAGTGCGGGATACAGCAGTGATCTGATGCTCCTCAGAATCCGTCACGACCTCACGAACACGGTAGATGCCTGGCTTCAACTCAAAGGTCGAATCCATTTTGAGGCCCGCACGCAGAATTTTTTGTAACTCTGTGTCCGAGACGTCCATCTTGGCCTGCCCTTTCTGCAGCTGAATCAGGTTGTCCTTTGCGTCAAAGATGGCGAAGACGAACGTGACGTTATTCAGGTTGCGCTGACCGTCCTTGCGGAAGTGGAGTGAGTTCGGGTCGAGGTGAGCGGTCAGCGCAAGTGAACGGTCCTCAGTTTTGGTGGAGGAGACTTTCACGTCCATCGTGACCGGTAATTGCTGTAAGTCGGTCTTGGATTGAACCACCTCGCGGAGCTGCTCCTGTGCCTGAGCATCAGATTCGCTTGCTCCCGCTTGCTTGACGAGATCGTTGGGCTCGGCATTCTTTCCGGGCGCAAAATAGCCACGACGTGCCTGGACACTGAAGCCTTTATGTTTCTCCGCCAGCTCCACTTTTAACTCGTGGAATTTGCCGTCTTGCTTTACATCGGTGGGATCGAAGGCCAGGTAATACCCGGGAGCGGCCGCAAGCGCCGCGAACCCGGCCTGCAGATCGTTGTTGTTGTGAACGAACTCACCGCCCGTGCCTTGCGCAACCTCCGCCAGCACGTCACGCACCTCCACCTCTCTCTGCGAATCCAAACCCTCCGTCTTACCAACCGCCAGCGTCCTGCTGACCTGGTAGATAGTTGCGGGATGCGTCACCTTCACGCGTAACGTTGGCTAGGCCCTTAGGGTCCAGCGAACTGATGACCACCTGCGAGCGCAATGCATGGTCAATCACCTCGTCCAATTGAGATTGTTCGCTGCGTGATAGGAAGCCAGGAGAGACGAGAAGGACAGTGCGTTGCCCGGGCATCTGTGAGACATACTTCACCACTTGATCCAGTTTCTGCAAGTTAGCGCGCGACTGCGTCAAGGCTTGTTCTATGACGCTCCGCGCCAAGTTTGCAATGTATAGTTCGGGTTCATGGAGACCCTTAGGCACCCTCACGCACTTGGGATCGTTAAGAGCTTGATCAATGGCAATCACCCAGGCGTCGATATTTTCGTCGAATTCGTAGTCGGTAATCTGCTGGGCCTGGTAGTCGGATAGATCCGGGCAATCCTGCTTCTGAGCCAGAGTCAGAGATAAAGGGCTGGCATGGAGCTTGAAGAGAGCTTCGTGAATTTGCTTCGGATCGTCGGTAAAGTCAGAGAGGCTTGTCCCTGAAGTAAATATGCCAACCCGGTCGCCTGGCTGGAGGTGGGTGGCGAGGTAGTGATCGGCCGCGTCGCGCGCCCGGATCATGTCGGTGGCCGACGTATTCAGATCATCGAAGTACAGAGCCAGGAAACGCCGCGGCATGGCTGAAGCTGGCGCAACCGCAGTGGCCGGCTGTCTCAACGTGGCAGCCGGAGCCGGACCAGAAGACTGCGAAACCGGGGTCTCCGCGGCAAACTGCGTGATGGATTGCTTCTTGCCTCGGTCGAAAAGGTTGAAGTCTTCCTTCGTGAGGTTCTCCACTGGCTTGTTCTGCGCATCGCGCACCACGACGCGCACGACCACCAGGTTGCTATTTATTTTCAGCTGGAACGGCGCCTGGTTCTCAGTCGATGAAGCGTTGGCCTGGCCGCTCGCCTGAGGGAAGGCCGAGATAGAAGTTGCCAGAAATCCAGAAGTTAAGAGCGCGCCAGAGAGGAGGAAAGTTTTCCCCAGGGAGTCCCTTGCGACACAATGCCGCATATAACACCTTCCAATGCGGAACTCTATCACACGGCGACCACGGAATCATTTGCTCGCTTTGCCGCGAAGACCCCAAAGAACTACCGCCGAAGAAAGCACCATCGTAATACCGACCGTCATGAAGCCAACCATGACCAGGCTCTCTTGCCAGGGTAGCCCGCTATGTCCAGCTCCTGTGATGGGAGAAAGGGCCGCAGTACCGAAAACCGCAGCCAGCGTGGTCATGAGCCAGTTCCCATAGGTGCCATAAAGCGTAACCCAGAATACGACCGAGGCGGTGCGAGAAGATAGTCGTACTTCTTTCCAGCTGGCCCCCAACGCGAGGAGGAAGATGCCATTCATCAGGCCCTCCAAGTGTGCCGCGAGCCCCATGCGCACGTTTGCGAAATGCTGCTCAGCGAAGCCTGTTCCCAGTCCAAGGAGAAACAGGACCATGCCATGAAACATAAAACGCCGGCCGGTGCTTTCCATGTTTTCGTGCCTTCTGCCTTTCGTTCGCTCCGGTTCTTGTTACGGGCAAACACGGCACCAAGCATACACTTTGCTTGCCGCAAGGGTTTCTATTCAGACCAAGGGGTTGTCAACAAGAGCAGATGAGGTTCGATTTCGGCCGGATTGCCCGTGAAGTGGCGAGCCTGGTTCAAAAGTTCGTTGACTACGGATGCCAGGGCGCGCAGCAGCTCGGCGCGATCCAAGGACCTGACCAGGGCATCCTTGGCTCGTGTCTGAATTTCGGCAGGGAGTTGGTCAAAACCCCTTCCATAGTGTGGGGACAGATTGCGCAGGAGGCAGGCAAGGCTGAGAGTGTAATCGCGTGCGCCGCTTATCCAGTATTCCGCCTGCCAAAAGCGACCGCGTTCGATACAGAAGCGGGCGCGCGCAGCATGATGCGCGGCGTACCCGATCAACTCGCCCGCACGCGGAGCCGGGATAGGCTGGGTTTTCCGTATAGCTGCCAAAAAGCATTCTGAATCTGGGGCCATTCGGGCCGAACTTGGATGCCGGAGTTACCGAAAGGTCGACCTGAAGACATCCCTCCAACAGCAGAACCCGAAATATGCTTTGGCGATGAGGTAAATCGAAGAGATGAACGGCACTGAACTCCCTCGCCAGCGCCGTCGTTAGCCGGTTGAGCACGTCGATGATTTGGTCTTCCGGATCGACCCCGAATGTCAGATCGAGGTCCGACCATCGGTCGCCTTCACCGATCGCCAATGAGCCCACGACAGCACCGGCAACAATCCGTCCATCGGAATTTGCGAGCTCCAGAATACGATCACGGATGCGGTTGCGCTCATCGACCGTGAATACTCCCGCTCTCTGCGCGTTCATTCGCAAACCTTCAGTGTCCTGTTTTGGCGACAGGTTGAAATGTCGGAATATTTCTCATCACGGTGAGGAAGTACAGCGAGAGCCCGATGAGAATCCCTCCGGAACCGGCGAGCGCCCAGGAGATGCCAATCATGGGGATCAGCTTTCCCAGTGCCAGGCTCCCCAGCGGTATTCCGGCACGGAAGGCGAGATTGTATACGCTCATGACCCGGCCGCGCATCTGGTCGGAAACGATCACTTGGACCAGAGAAACCATGAGCGACGCCGACGCCATGATAGCTGCGCCGGCGACGAAGATCAGGACGCAGGAAAGTGGAAGCCAGTGGGAAAGGGCGAAGGCAGCGGTCGCGGCCCCCAGCGCGAGAAGGGCCAGCAGCGCCACATGGCCTTGTCCCTTCAAGCGTTCCATGGCGGCCACGAGTAACGCGCCGGTGATCGACCCGGCGCCGGATGATACGAGCAACAGTTGATACGTCTCCGGGCCCTTGTGGAAGATGGTCTGGACGATGACCGGTAGAAATCCAGTGATGGAGAAGCCCAGCAAGGTAGTAAAGAAAGCCAGCACGACCAGCGGACCCAGCCCCTCGCGTTGGCGTATGAATCGGATGCCCTCGCCCATACTTTTCAGGATGGATTCGCGTGATGTGGGAGGAACGAATTTCACCTGGATCATGAAGAGCGAGACGATCACCGCAATATAGGAAATACCATTCAGAGTGAAGCACCAGGTGGCGCCCAACGTTGTATAGGCAAGTCCTCCGAGCGCGGGACCCAGAACGCGCGCCAGGTTGAACTGGATCGAGTTCATGGCGATCGCATTGGAGAGGTCCTCGCCTTTCACCAGCGCCGGCAACAGCGCGGAATAGGCCGGTCCGCCGAAAGACTGGCCACAGCCGACGATGAAGGAGAGCGTGAGGATCACCGCAATAAAGGCCATCCCCTTCAAGGTGTGGGTTACGAACAGGCCGGCCAGAATGAACGCACAGGTCATTTGGATGTACTGCGAATAGAGCAGCATCTTTCTGCGATCCATGCGATCCGCGAAGACGCCGCCAAAGAGCGAGAACAGCATGATGGGAAGCTGTCCGAGAAACAGATCCAGGCCGAGATAAAACGGGTTTTTGGTCAGATCGTAGACCAGCCAACTCTGTGCGAACTGCTGCACAAACGTACCCGTCGTGGAGACGCAGGCCCCGATCCACATCAACCGGAAGTCACGATGGCGAAACGCGCGGAAAATACGCCGGAGAAAGGACGATCCAACCACTAGGGGACGGTTCCTTTCCACCGACATCGGGGCCCGTCAACGTACAGCGAACGAACGAGCGGCACACGTCTAGTCATGCACTGAGCTTAGCCGAAATGGACCAGATCCCAAAACCTTGGCTTGGTCGGCGTCTATCCCCTTCCGTGAATCAAGGGGAACCCCTGGCAACGCTCCATCCCGTAGCCATTTTCGGGTCACGCACAGCGCTCGGGCGGCCTCGAATGTACCAGCCGACGCAATGACCGTCTCTCGCGTGCATATCCGGTCATGGCAAGTGACTACGGGACGCCCCTTTCTAATCGATTTCCCTCGTCTACGCAGAAAGCAGGTTCTTCGTGAGTAGTAACAATAGCAGTAGCAATAGACACTGCAGCCCGTACCTTCAAAACCGGACTTCTCCGCAGCTAGTCCTTGTCCTATCGGGAATCGGGGTGCCTTGCCTATTCGAGAAGCCCCGATAGCTGGTATTCATGACATGCTAGAACATGCAACTCCGGCCGGCTGAACCCCCTGACGCAATGGTTGTAGCCCGGTTGCACGTCCGGTCATGGCAAGCGGCCTACCGGGGGCTTCTTCCTGGTGATTACCTGGATCAACTTCGTCCTGAGGATCGAGCAGGCGCGTACGATTTCACCACCCTTGACCCATTTAAGCCGCGGACAATCGTGGCCGTCGAAGAGGGGTTGATCCATGGCTTTGCCACCGCGGCGCCATCGCGCGACCCGGATCTGGCAAACTATGGAGAGCTATGTGCTCTCTATGTGGACCCCGAACAGTGGGGTCGTGGAATGGGCCGCGCCCTTTTGTCGGCAGCTCGCGGCTATCTTTTCGAACTTGGATTTCCACATGCGTTTCTGTGGGTCCTGAGGGGTAACGTCCGCGCGGAGCGTTTCTACCAAATTGACCGGTGGGCGGCCGATGGCGTGAGGCGAACAGACTCGGTGTGGGGAGTGACGGTCGACGAAGTCCGCTATCAACGCAGACTTGAGGGGCCATAATCTATGCGTGGGGGCCCCCTAAGCTCAACAGGAAATCGTGCTTCTGCATCACCACTCCAGCCTTATACAGGGAGCCATCGATGAAGCGTCTTCTCGCTGCGGCAATGTCATTCGCCTTCGCAACCATTGCAGCCGGGCAGGCACCACAAGCTACGCTGTCTGCTACCCCTGCCACTGTGGTCTGGGGTTACTACTCGTCTGAAGCTAAATCCGTGCTTACCGTTCACTCGGGAGATACAGTACGCATCCAGACCCTTTCCACCTGCGGTCCAAACGAACGTTTGATCAGAGAGGGCGTCGCGGCCGCCGACATTCCTTCCTATAACGCCGACATATACCGGGAAGTAAAGGACAAGGGCCCCGGAGGCCATATTCTCACCGGCCCGGTTGACATTGCCGAGGCTGAACCGGGCGACGTCCTTGAGGTGCAGATTCTGAAGATCGACATCGATGTGCCCTGGGCCTGCAATGGCTTTGGCGCCGGGCGCGGTTTCCTGCCCAATGACTATCCTTACGGCCGCACCAGGATCATTCCGCTGGACCGCACCAAGATGCTCGCCCACTTCGCTCCGGGGATCGACATTCCTCTACATCCCTTCTTTGGCAGCATGGGTGATGCGCCGCCGCCCTCAGCCGGCCGCGTCGACAGTGCGCCACCCTGGATGCACGCCGGCAACATGGATAACAAGGAGCTGGTCGCAGGCACTACGCTCTACATTCCCGTCCACGCCAAGGGTGGGCTCTTTGAAGTTGGCGACGGCCACGCCGGACAGGGCAACGGTGAAGTGGATATCACCGCTCTCGAGACCTTCCTCTCCGGAACATTCCGATTCGTTGTTCACAAGGACCAGCATCTGCTGTGGCCGCGAGCCGAGACGCCCACTGCCTACATCAGCATGGGCTTCAGTCCGGACTTGAAGGAAGCGACTACCCTCGCGGTGCGCGACATGATCAACTTCCTGGTTGACCAGAAGCACCTGGGTCGCGATAACGCCTATATGCTGACCAGCGTAGCGGTCGATGTCGACATCACGCAACTGGTTGACGGCAGCGTGGGAGTCCATGCCATATGTCCGAAGAACATTTTCACCAAGTAGCGCACTCGCCTAGGGAAAATGCGACCCAGGCGGTAGTGGTATCTCTCGTCAGACAAGGATGAAGCGGCATGAAACGTTTTGCCTGGGTTTTCTTAGCATCCTGCTCGCTGGCAGGGTATTCGCAGACCACGCCGGCGAAGCCTGAGCCGATCGAGCACACGTTCGTGATCCACAACTTTCATACCGAGAGCGGGGCCACCCTACCGGAGGCGAAGGTTGTTTACGGCACCTACGGACACCTGAACGCGGCCGGAGACAACGCCATTCTTCTGCCTTCGCACTACATGGCGGATATGCGCGGTTATGACTGGCTGATTGGACCAGGAAAGGCGCTGGACCCCGCGCGCCAGTTTCTAATTACCTCAGAGCTGTTTGGTAATGGGCGGTCATCGTCGCCCAGCAACACGCCGGAGCCATTTCACGGACCCCGTTTTCCTGTCACCACGATCCGGGACAATGTGGAAGCAGTGCATCAGCTTTTGACGCGGGAACTCGGGGTCCGGCACCTCCAAGCTGTCATCGGCTTCTCCATGGGAGCGCAGCAGGCCTTCCAATGGGCTGTCTCTTATCCCGATTACATGGACCGCATCGTTACCACCTCGGGCACGGCCAAAACCTACGGCCACGGCATCGTCCGCCTGGAGAGCGAGATCACTGCGCTGACCACGGACGAGGCCTTCCAGGGCGGGGACTACAAGCGGGAACCGGTGAAGGGCATCCAGGCCTTTTCGCTGGTATGGACTGCGTGGCTCTTTTCGCAAGAGTGGTGGCGTCAGGAGCTGTGGAAGTCGGTAGAACCCGCCGGAACCACCTTCGCCCAGGTGGTGGATCACTACAAGACAAACTTCATTCCCGGAGCAGACGCGAACAACCTCATTTTGCAGATGCACACCTGGGAACAGCACAACGTGGGAACCACTCCCGGCTTTGGCGGAGATGTGGGGAAAGCGCTGGGATCGATCAAGGCGCAGGTGCTCTACATGCCGTCGGCGACGGACCTGTATTTCCCCGTCGCCGATGCCCGCTATGAAGCACCCTTTATCCCTCACTGCACCCTGCTGCCCATCCCTTCGCTATGGGGGCACCCGGCCGGCGCCGGGGCGAGCCCGGCGGACGAAAAATTCCTTAACGAGCATATCGCAGCCTTCCTGAAAGGCGAGCCGCTGAAAGCATCGTCATAACCGGCCTTCTCCAATCCCGATTGCACGGACTGCACGCCGTGATACGGTGTGAGCAGCGAATATGTCCGCCCGAATGAGGAAATAGAGCGTTGATCTTGCGTCGCAGGGGTGGATCTCACACCTTCGGAACCCTGGTTCTAGCTTGCTTTGACTCGATGATCGCTGCGCTGCTTTGTAGCTTGCCGGCCTCGGCGGGTTATGCCCAACAGGCGGCGTCGGGCTCCGTCTCGGTGGTGCAGCCCGGCGCGCCGGGAGCCCCAAGCAGAAGACTGCCGCCTTCGACAACCGCAGTGGCCCCCCCACGCTCGCCAGCCGACATCGAGTTCATGCAGGGCATGATCATGCATCATTCGCAGGCGGTGGAGATGACCGCGCTGATTTCATCGCGCACGCAGAACAAAGACGTTCGCGCTCTCGGCGCACGCATCAGCCTTTCACAGACAGATGAGATCAAGTTTATGAAGCGCTGGCTGGCAGCGCGGGGCGCGCCCGTTTCGATGGCCATGCCCGGCATGCCCGATATGGATATGAGCAGCAAGCCGATGCCCGCTATGCCGGGAATGCTTACCGCGCGGCAGATGAACGAGTTGCGGCAGGCTAACGGTTCAGAATTTGACCGGTTGTTCTTGACCGGGATGATACAGCACCACAAGGGGGCTTTGGTGATGGTGAAGCAGTTGTTCGATACCCCCGGTGCGGGTGAGGATGCCGACCTGTTCGACTTTGCCACGGACGCGGATAACAGCCAGCGGGCGGAGATAAACATTATGGAAGATATGTTGAAGGAGAAACGATGAACCGTACGCAGGCTCTCGCTTTCCGTTTGGTGGCCGCGGCCTTCGCCCTGGCTCTCTTTAACCCCACGATCGTTAGAGTGAAAGCGCAGGCGCCGGCCGCTCCGGCAGCCAAGCCGGCCGCTCCCGCGGACGACGAAGAGCCATTGACTCCGCAACCGCCCCCGCCGCTTCCCCCGGGGATGACAGGCTCCACGACGAACGACCCCCGAGTCGGGCTCAAGGCCGGGCTTTACGACGCCGGCGAGGCGGCGATGGGCCTGGAGCACCTCGCATTCCTGAAGAAATCCGACGCCTTTCAGTTGCCGGCCACGCAACCAGACGATCCAGTTGTCCAGAAGACACTCGACACGCTTGGTGTGAACAAAGCCAAACTTTCCAAGCCCATGCAGCTTGTCATCGCACAGCTTGCTTTTTCGAACTCTGATTTTGCATTCCAGGGGACCCACCTCTTCCAAGGCAACTTCTATGGTGTGAATTTCTACGATATTTCGAACCCCGCGAAAATATCGCTGCTGACCTCGCTGGTCTGTCCAGGAGGCCAGGGCGATGTCTCCGTGTATAAGAACCTGCTGTTCATGTCGGTTGAAATGCCGAATGGCCGCCTGGATTGCGGGACACAGGGTTTCCCCCCAATGCCTCCGCCAGAGCCGGGCCATGAAAAGGACCACCGAGTACCGGCCGCGAGCCCGGATCGCTTTCGCGGGGTAAGGATTTTCGACATTTCGGATATCAGGAATCCGAAGCAAGTGGCGGCAGTGCAGACCTGCCGCGGGTCACACACGCATACGCTGGTTCTCGATCCTGACGATAAAGATAACGTCTACCTCTATGTCTCGGGGACGTCGTTTGTGCGGCCGGCAGCCGAGCTTGCGGGCTGCTCGGACGAGGCTCCGGATAAAGACCCGAACACGTCTCTATTCCGTATCGATGTGATCAAGGTCCCAGTGGCCGCGCCGGAGCAAGCTAAGGTGGTTTCCAGCCCGCGGGTATTTATCGATGCGCGCAGCGGCGCCTTAAACGGACTAAACAACGGCGGAAGCCACGGCAAGGGAGCGGAGAAGCCCGCGGACACCAACCAATGCCATGACATCACCGTGTATTCGGCCATCGGCCTCGCGGCCGGCGCCTGCTCTGGAAACGGCATTTTGCTGGATATCAAAGATCCAGTCCATCCCAAGCGAGTAGACGCGGTGAATGACCCGAACTATTCCTACTGGCACTCGGCTTCGTTTTCCAACGACGGAACCAAGGTGGTCTTCACCGATGAGTGGGGCGGGGGGCTGCAGCCGCGCTGCCGTGCGACGGACCCCAACAAGTGGGGAGCGGATGCGATCTTCAACCTGAAGGACGACAAACTTTCGCTGGCAAGCTACTACAAGATGCCCGCCGCTCAGACGGAAACGGAAAATTGCGTCGCGCATAATGGATCGCTGATACCAATCCCCGGACGTGATATCGAAGTGCAGGCTTGGTACCAAGGCGGTATTTCGGTGGTGGATTTCACCGACGCGGCGCATCCCTTCGAGATTGCCTATTTCGATCGCGGACCCATCGATGCCAAGACGGTTATTTTAGGCGGAGACTGGTCTGCGTATTGGTACAACGGCTATATCTATGGATCGGAAATCGCCCGCGGGGTGGATGTCTTCAAGCTGGTGCCCAGCAAATTTCTTACGCAGAACGAGATCGATGCGGCCAACCTGGTCCAATTCGGCGAGCTCAACGTGCAGAACCAGCAAAGAATTACATGGCCCTCTCAACTCATTGTTGCGCGAGCTTACCTGGATCAGTTAGGGCGCTCGCAGGGGTTGCCTGCGAAGCGGATCGCTGATCTCAACAAGGCGATTGCACGTGCGCAGGCGTCGCATCTGGGCAAGAAAGACCGGGCAAAGCTCCACGGGATGGCGGCTTCTGTGGAGACCGAGGCATCAGCTGCCAAGAACATTACCGAAGCCAATCGGCTGCACGCGCTCGCGCAGATACTGCAGAGTCCGGCGGCCTGACGAGATGGAAGGCCGGCAGGATGCGGTCGGCCTTCCTCTCGAACCGGACTACGGCGAAGATATGGTCCTCATGTCGCGTCTTCGGCACTATAATCGCTTATTGCCCTTGCGCAACGACCGAACTCGGTTGCTATGAAATCCTTATAAAGCTCAAACTACACTCGAACGGAGTTGGGCTTGAAACAGTTAGGAGGCGGAGGCCACTTGGAACCCCCAACAGTCCGGCTTTTGATTGTCGACGATTACCAACCGTTCCGACAATTCGTGCGTTCAGCGCTGAGTGGAAGGCAGGATTTGCAGGTCATTGGTGAGGCTTCTGATGGATTGGAAGCGGTTCGCAAAGCCGAAGAACTGCAACCGGACTTGATTGTTCTCGACATAGGGCTTCCCACACTCAGTGGGATTGAAGTGGCTCGACGAATCCGCAACCTCTGCCCTAAATGCAAAATACTCTTCATGAGTCAGGAGGTTTCTGCTGATCTGGCGGAAGAGGCTTTCCGCTTGGGGGCAATGGGCTACGTTGTCAAGGCACATGCCGGAAGCGAACTGCTAGTTGCTGTAGAAGCAGTTTGTCAGGGTAGGCAGTTTGTCAGCAAGGGCCTATCGGGAGATTATTGGACCCGCGCTGCTGACGCACAATCTCCCCGCCACCTTATCCCGCAGGAAGTTCCGCCGTCGCTGACAGCGACGGGGGGTGAGATCACTCATAGCCACGAAGTTCAGTACTATTCTGATGAGGCAGCTTTTTTATTTGGCTTTACTTGTTTTATAGAGGCTGCTTTAAGGGCAGGAAATCCGGTTATTGTGATCGCGACCGAGTCACACCGGAAGAGTCTTCTTGAGAGATTGCTGGCACGCGGCGTGGATGGTGAAGCCGCCATGGAACAAGGGTTCTATCTCTCTTTGGATGTGGACGAAGCGCTCTCGACATTCATGGTGAACGATTTGCCTGACCCGGTCCGATTCCTGAAAGTCTTTGGTGATCTACTTTCTTCCGTGGCCAAGATGGCGATCGGGGAGCATGCCCGGGTTGCAGCTTGTGGGGAGCTTGCGCCTACCTTGTGGGCGCAAGGCAAGGCGGATGGAGCGGTTCAGGTCGAACACCTCACGGACGAAATAGCCAAGACTTGCGACGTAGAGATTCTGTGCGGGTATGTCTTGACCGGCTTCCAGCGCGAACAGGAAAGCCACGTCTACGAGAGAATCTGCGCAGAACACTCAGCCGCTTCTTCGTAGCGGCGTGTGCTCCTGGTCCCCTAGGGAACGACAAGCGGGCCCTCCTAATTTTCGGTTGGCTTTTCTTCTATGTGGGCGATCACCAGCGAGCTGGCCAGTACAAGATTCCGCGCGTTCTTGAGGTTTCTGGATGGACACACAAATCGGGAGTAGTGCCGCCGGCATAACTCCCGCAGCCCGGTGTGTTGTGGTGGTTCCCTGTTATAACGAAGCAGCACGCCTGCAACCCCTCCGCTTCTCCGAGTTCCTCGCGGAAAACCGGCCAGTGGACTTCTTATTTGTCAACGATGGCAGCCGCGACGCAACCCTGAGCGTGCTCGAGACATTGCGCGCGAAACACCCGGACCGTATTCAAGTCCTGGATAAGCAGCCGAATGGCGGTAAGGCTGAGGCGGTACGCTGCGGTATGCTGGCTGCCATTGCTCGCGGGGACGTCGGTGTCACAGGGTTCTGGGACGCGGACCTGGCTACACCATTGCATGTGATTCCTCAGCTGCTGAACCGATTGATCGGAAACCCTAAGTTGGAAATGATTTTCGGTTCCCGGGTGCGCCTTCTCGGCCACTTCATCCATAGAAGACCCATCCGCCATTACCTCGGGCGCTGCTTCGCGACCGCTGTTTCGATTATGTTAGGGCTGCCGATCTATGATACGCAGTGTGGCGCAAAACTCTTCCGCATTACACCCGAATTGAAATCGATTCTCGCTGCACCCTTTCAATCGCGTTGGATCTTCGATGTCGAGATCATCGCCCGCTTTATGGCGTTGCATAAAAAGGACGCTTCCTTCGCCGACGAGGTTATTTACGAGAGCCCATTACCCCGCTGGGATGACGTCGCCGGTTCGAAGGTGGGACCGCTCGATTTCTTTACCGCTTTCTACGAGCTCCTAAAGATTCGCAGAACTTTTCAGCGGGCAAAGCCATCGTAAAGTATCAACAGCATGAGAGGCCAATGCGACTACTTATCACCACCTGACGGATTGGCCACAAAGCGCGGCGTCGTGGGCTCGGTGGCAAACTGCCAGGCGGTGAGATAGGCGAGCTCGAGTATCTTCTGCATCTTGGCGAAATCGATCTTATCGACCGTATCGGTCGTGTGGTGATAGTCGGGATGAAACCCAGTGAACCACCATAAGGCCGGGATGTTATGCAGCACAAAAGGGAACTGGTCGGAGCGGAAGAACACGTTCAGCGCGGACTCGTGGTCGAACCGGTCATCGAGCGTCAGGCCAACCGTGCTGGCAGCCCTTTCGATTTTTCTGCTCGCCCTCGTGGCATCGGCCATCCCCGCATACCGTGCCGGATCGATTGAGCCTATAGAGGCTCTGCGGGCCGAA
Organism: uncultured Acidobacteriaceae bacterium; assembly: GCA_963746595.1. Lineage (GTDB taxonomy): Bacteria > Acidobacteriota > Terriglobia > Terriglobales > Acidobacteriaceae > PALSA-350. Next base: position 328,859 of record CAVVBS010000014.1, on the reverse strand, counting down.
TAGGCAGTAACAGCGTATGCCGCTATCCATTCGATGGAAACTAGGCGCCAGGCTTGCCAAACCATCGCTCGAGGGCAACTTCAAGTCCATTGTGATGATTGCCATCGCCAACCCAGGCAATACAAGCGTCGGGACGAAGTAGCATCGTTGTTCCGTCCTGTACCTGAACGCAATCGACCCGAGCTGCCCATCCCTCCGCAATCCTTGATGCAGCTCCTTTGGTTGCGTCAAGGAGCAATCCATTACCGTTCTGCATAAGGGGGAACAGTTTTGTTTCTTTGCCGTTGATGGATAGGGTGAGATTGCCACACAACCTCCCCACCAGAGGATGCTCATCACCAAGCTCGTAGCGGGTTGTGATGCCGCTCATCATCTCTCCGAAGAAACGATTTCCGTCGTCCGTCTTCATGAGGCCCGTAACAACTTCCCGAAGTTCTGTTGTCAGGACATCCGGTCGCATTAAGGCGACTTGCGCACGAGTATTGGCCAGAACGCGAGCGCCAACCGGCTGACGTTCCGCAGTGTATGTATCCAGCAGCTCCGCAGGGAGCGTCCCGCGTACGACACCGGCAAGTTTCCACCCCAGATTGACTGCGTCGAGAAGACCAAGATTCAGGCCCTGGCCGCCAAATGGAGAGTGCACGTGGGCGGCATCACCCGCCAGGAGCACACGGCCTTTGCGATATGTAGAAACTTGCCTGGCATTGTCGGTAAATCGCGTGGCAGATTGCATAGCTGTCACTGTTACGTCCGCCCCACTGACGTTGCGCAGACTGCATTGCACCTCTTCGACTGTAATGGGTGTATCACGATCCGCCGGAGGCCCATCGAATTCCACCGTAAACACACGGCCAGGCCCGGGGCCATAAGCGAGCATACCCTTTGCTGTTCTGCGCCAGCCGAGAGGCAATAAACGCTCTGGATGATCGAGTTCAACGATCGCTTGGTGTCCCGTAAGGGTGGGCTCAGTACCGGGGAAGTCGAACCCGGCACGTTTTCGTATCAGGCTGCGTCCGCCATCACACCCCACCACGAAAGCACAATTCAACCGAAAAGCTTCGCTCGAATTGCGCCCTTCCACCGTGATCGCTGCAGTATGTTCAGAAAAATCGGTGAGCTCCCATCCTCGTTTTATCTCAATGCCAACCTCCAACGCACGTTCGCCGAGCATCCTTTCGAGAGCTTGTTGCCTCACACCACGCAGTCTCCGCTCCGGTTCGCGTTGGCGCGTCTGATCAATAAGAAACAACCCCGCGAAATGCCCGCCAATCTTTTTCCAGGGGGGTGGACCGGTAGTTATGCCGCTAGACTTCGTCATCGCGGCCATCGCATCGGTCATGGCGCGCTCCTCTGCTTCAATGGCGGGCCCCATGCCGCGACGCTCTAGTGCTTCAGCGCCGAGTGCGCCTATCGCACCCGCCTTGATCGTCTCGTCTGCTTTGGCTAAACGCTCGAGAACCATTACCGTAGCGCCACCGAGGACAACTTCGATAGCAAGCATTAAGCCGGTCGGGCCGCCCCCGACAATGACAACATCCGCCGTTTTATTCATCATGACGAGTGAATTATATAATATTTGTACTTAGTACAAATTTAGTACCGGTATACTTTAATGGATGTCTGACGAAAAAGGTCTGCGCGAACGTAAAAAACTGGCCACCAGGCAAGCCATATCTGATATAGCTACTGGTTTGTTTATGGAACGCGGCTTTGACAACGTAACTGTTGCCGAGGTCGCCGAAGCGGCCAACGTTGCGAAAATGACCGTGTTTAATTACTTTCCACGCAAGGAAGACCTGTTTTTCGATCGTGAAGACGAAGGAAGGGAGATGATTCGCGACGCGCTCGCGCAGCGTCCCCCTCATGAGTCGCCCACGGTTGCGATGCAAAATCTAGTGCATCGACTGACGAAACAGAAGCATCCCTTTACGAAGTTTACGGCCGGCACGGCACGCTTTTGGCAAACGGTTATGGAGAGTCCTGCGTTGTCAGCGCGGGTGCGCGAACTGCGTGACGACTTTATAAGTGATTGCGCTAAGATCCTTGCGGATTCTGTTGGCCGGACTCATCCTGATCCGGAGGCACATCTGTTTGCCTCATTGCTTATGGCAACGTGGAGCACGGCATATGCAGAAGCACTCCGCCGGCAACGTAAGGGAAAAACCAGCAGCGAAGTGCAATTGACATTCATAGACCTTGTAGATCGAGGCTTCGAGGGCATCGGTGCTGCCATGAAAGCAACTCCGTATGTGATTGCCTCCGGCTCATAGCGCAGCTAAACCGCGAGAAAGGGGGACGCGATGCTTCTCGGTCCCGATTCCGGTCTTTGCTGTCTAACCTATTTTTTTATAATGAGTTGCGGTTCGATCCCGGCGGTAGGGCTGTCCACACTTCGCTGGCTGTGCGGTTTCGCCTGGCAGTGGAAATGACCAGATCGCAGGAGAACGAATCGAGTTGAGAACGCCGCCATTCTACCGGAATTCCACCAAACATCCACCGGGAGTCTACAACTGTCGCTCTATCTGCCGCATACTTGAAAACGCGACTAGGGTATTGCCACATCGCGTCTCTCATAACACCGCTTGAGACGAAAGGAGCTCCAGAATGGCAACCGCAGTAGTTTCTCCCACTGAAGATCGTGTAGCCGTGTCAGCCACGAAGCTATTGATCAATGGTCGATGGGTTGAGAGTGTTTCCGGTAGACGCTTCAAGACCGTGAACCCGTCCACGGGCCAGGCGATTTGCGATGTGGCAGAGGCCGACGCCGCTGACGTCGATCTGGCCGTGAAAGCGGCCCGCGCAGCCTTCGACACGAAAGCTCCATGGCGCCGCATGTCCGCCGCCGAGCGAGGCCGGCTTCTCAACCGGCTTGCGGACCTGATGGAGAAGCACGCGGACGAGCTGGCGAAACTTGAATCGCTCGATAACGGTATGCCTTACTCGCTGGCGAAAGCCGTGGCCTTACCCCTCTCGATCGCCTGCATCCGTTACTACGCCGGTTGGACCGATAAAGTCCAGGGAAAGACGATTCCCGTGGCCGGCGACTATTTTTGCTACACCCGGCACGAACCCGTCGGCGTTGTAGGGCAAATCATTCCGTGGAACTTTCCGTTGTTGATGCAGGCGTGGAAACTCGCGCCGGCGCTCGCGACTGGCAACACGGTCGTCATGAAACCAGCCGAGTTGACTCCACTCACCGCGTTGCGCGTGGCGGAACTGATCACAGAGGCCGGATTTCCTGACGGCGTGGTCAATATGCTGCCCGGCTACGGTCCCACGGCCGGTGGCGCAATCGCACGCCACATGGATATCGACAAAGTTGCGTTTACCGGATCGACTGAAGTCGGGCACCTGATCATGGAGGCGGCCGCGCAGACGAATCTCAAACGCGTCACGCTGGAGCTCGGCGGCAAGAGCCCCAACATCGTGTTTGCGGATGCAGACATGGATGCCGCCATCGAAGGCGCGCACTTTGGCCTGTTCTTCAACCAGGGCCAGGCTTGCTGCGCCGGATCGCGCTTGTTTGTCGAAGAGAAGGCGTACGACGAGTTTGTCGAACGCAGCGCAGCGCGCGCGAAGGCTCGCACGGTCGGGGATCCGTTCGATCCAAAAACCGAGCAGGGCCCTCAAGTGGATGACATTCAGTTCGAGAAAGTGATGTCGTACATCGAATCCGGCAAGAAGGATGGAGCGAGGCTGGTCACCGGTGGAAATCGCGCGGGCGATCGTGGGTACTTCGTGGAGCCGACCGTATTTGCCGACGTGCGCGACCACATGAAGATTGCCCAGGACGAAATCTTCGGTCCCGTGATGAGCATCATCAAGTTCAAGGACATCGACGAAGTTGTGGAGCGCGCCAACAACACGTTCTACGGTCTTGCCGCGGGAGTTTGGACGCGCGACATCAGCAAGGCTCTCTTCATCGCAAACAACGTACGTGCGGGCACGGTCTGGGTCAACTGTTACGACGTGTTCGACGCGGCCGCGCCGTTCGGTGGCTTCAAGCAATCGGGAATCGGCAGGGAAATGGGCGAATACGGATTGCAGCAGTACACTGAAGTAAAGACCGTGACGGTTAAGCTCTAACTGCGTCCATGTCGGGAATTCCAATACGGGCCGCGCTCTGTTCAAGCGATCGCTGGTGAAAGCAAATTGGCCGGTTCCATGAATCTCGGAGACCTACTGTGCGCGAGAGCAACCGAATACCCTGAGAAGACAGCTCTGTTCTGCGCACGCAGAACAATGTCCTACAGGGCGTTGGATGAAACTTCGACCCGGCTCGCAGAATGGTTCCTGGCGCAGGGTCTGCGGGCCGGCGAGCGAGTTGCCGTTCATTGGTCGAACTCGGTTGAAGTCGTGCAGATCTATTTCGCCTTGTTCAAAGCGGGGTTAATCGCAGTCGCGGTCAACGTGCGGCTCAAACCCGCCGAGATCGCCTACATTCTCGATCACTCCAGGGCCAGGATGTGTTTCAGTGAGCCGGCTCTGGCCTCGGAAGCGGAGAAGGCCGGCGCCCGTTGCCTTATCCTGACCGCAATTCCGCAACAAAAGCAGATCCATCCAAGCTCGAGGATGCCGCCGGTCGATCCCGATCAACCGGCAATTCTCCTCTACACCTCTGGAACGACGGCCCACCCAAAGGGAGTCACCCATACGCACAGTTCGCTCCTGCGCACGGCCGAGATCATGGCACGCGATCTGATGGATGCCAGCGACGTCGTGGCGCCCATGACCCAGTTGATGCACGCCGCCGGACTCAACGTCTGCCTGATGCCGTGTATCTACTTGGGGGCCTCGATAGCGCTGCTGCCGGGCTTCGGTCCAGCAGCTGTGCTGGATGCCATCGAACAATTCCGCTGTACCGTCCTGTTCGGCCTCCCGACGGTCATGCAGTTCGTAGTCGAAGAGCAGGCACGCAAACCGCGCGTGGTCAGTTCATTGCGAACCGCGATGTCGGGCGGCGACTCCGTCCCGATCGCACTTCAGGACCGTTTCAAAATGCACTTTGGAATACCCCTGCAGGAGATCTATGGAATGACTGAGACCCTGCCGATCACATTGATTCCCAAGGGCGCACTGCGACCGGGTTCGATGGGCGTTGCGCGGGCAGGTTTCGAACTCCGCCTCGTTGACCATGCCGGTTGTGACGTGCGTGAGAGCGAAACCGGTGAGGTCGTGGTGCGCAGCGCCGCCAACTGCGTTGGCTATTGGGACGACCCGGCAGCCACCGAGGCCGCTCTGGGGGATGGGTGGCTGCGTACCGGTGACCTCGCCTCACGAGACGCCGATGGCTATTACTGGTTCAAAGGCCGCAAGAAACATGTCATCATCCGCGCCGGCTCCAATATCTCGCCGCAGGAGGTGGAGGAGGCGCTCTACCTGCACCCGGCGGTGCTTGAAGCCGGAGTCGTGGGCGCGCCGGACGAACTCTACGGAGAACGGGTCGTCGCTTTTGTCGTTGTGCGGGGCGGTCAGATGGTGGACGAAGAGACCTTGCGTCAATGCGCCCGACAGCGCCTGGCGGACTACAAAGTTCCGGACCGAATCATCTTTCTCGAGGAGCTGCCCAAGGGTACTTCGGGAAAAGTGCAACGCCGTACCCTGAAGGAGATGCTGGCCGCGAGCCCGGCTGCGGTGGCCGCCTGTTGACGCTGCCAACATGTCCGCTTCGAAGCGTATTACGCCAGGTTCATTTTGCGCAGTAGCGACTGGTAGCGTGGGTCCGCGAACAGGTCGGCGCGCCGCGCGGTCAGAACCGGAATCGCAAGGGGTTCGCGTTCCTCAATGGCCTGATCAAACAAAGAATAGGCGCCGGCCATATCGCCGCAAGCCTCGCTGGCGCAGGCTCGCGGCAGGAAAGGAACATGTTGCCTGGCTGATAGCTCTTCCAGATCGGACCGGATCTGCTCCGCCTCGGCAAATCGTCCCTGACAAGCGCGAGCCAGGGCCAGAACGCCCAACAGATACACGCTGCCCGGGACGGCCTCCAAACCCTTTTCGAGCGTAGTCGCGGCCTCTTCGTGCAAGCCCTGGGCCAGGAAGATAAGGCCCCCGTTAAAGCTGCAGACGGGATGTGCGGGGAACATCTGGAGCATTGCGCGGGCGCGTTCTAGCGCTTCCGCTTTCCTCATACAATTGAGGACGAAGCACTCCCTGTTTCGAACCACAGAACTCAGAGGGTCAAGGTTGACGGCCCGCTTGACCTCGGCCAACGCTTCTTCCAATCGCCCTGTTGGCGATAGCAGCCAGAAGCTCCGGGCCGTGCGGACTCTGGGGCACGCCGGATCGAGTTCCATTGCCTGCACAAAGTGGTCATCGGCGGCCTTCCAGTTGTACTCGTAAAACGCGGAAAAAATCCCCCGCGCCAGGTGCGCATCGGAGGCGCCGGGGTCCAATTCCAAGGCGTGCGCCAGCGAGGCAAGGGCCGCGGGGACGATCTCGCGCGGGCGCGCCGACAGATAAATCGCCTGATAGTAAACTCGCTCAGCCATTCCGGCGTGAGGAAGAGCATAGCCAGGATCCAGCCGGATCGCGCGCTGGTAACATTCGAGCGCACGCCCAATCCCCGTCGGGGTGACCTGGTGCATGTAATAGCGGCCTTCAAGATACGCCTGATAGGCTTCGGGATTGGCCGGTTGTCCGGCGCTTGCCTGGCGTTTGACCGGCCGCCTCAGCTTGGTTTCCATTGCCTCCGCGATGGCGTGCGATATCTCGTCCTGGATGGCAAAGATATCGGTCATTTCCCGATCGTAACTGCCCGACCAAATGTGGCTGCCGTCGGAAGCGGCGATCAACTGCGCGGCAACGCGGACGCGGTTGCGCTCTTTGCGCACGCTTCCTTCGAGTATGTTAGCCACGCCCAACGCCTCCGCAATCCGGCGGATGTCCTTATTCTGCCCCTTGAATGCGAACGCAGAGGTGCGTGCGATCACTTTGAGGCCGGAGATCTTCGTCAACGCATTGATGATCTCTTCCGACAACCCGTCGCTGAAATATTCGTACTCTTTGGACGAGCTCATATCGGAGAACGGCAACACGGCGATCGACGCCTCGCGTTCGGCCCGCTCCGCCGCCGCTTCTTGTAGCGCAATGCTCCGTTTCGGCTCTCGGACGGCGCTGTCCTGGACCGCCGCGATGAAGCGATACCCACGTCGCTGCTGGGTCTCGATAAAGGATGGATTTCTTGCGTCATCGCCGAGTGCGCTGCGAACATCCAGGATGTGACTCTTCAGTACGTCGGGTTGAACGAATGTATCGGGCCAAAGCGCTTCCAGAAGTTCGTTCTGGGTAACCAGGCGCCCGGCGCGCTTCACCATGTAGCAAAGAATCGAGAAAGCTTTGGGCGTAAGCGCTACTCTCTCTTTGCCGCGCCATAGACACTGGCCTTCGTCATCCAGCAGGAATGGCGGGAACTCCTTCATGGCTCACCTGCGGCTTTTCAGTGTACCAAAGGATCCTTTGAAAAGCTCAAGAGGACCGTTCAAGCTGGCCAGCAGTGCCGGCTCTAAGCAGATCTCTGCTGCCTGCAGTCTTGAATCCCGAGTCGTGGCGGACCGGAGCATGCATCCCTCCCTAGGAACAAAAGCTCCACGCGAATCTCATCGTCGAGGGGACTGTGCGGCGATCCTGCGATTCTGTTCGCACCACGGTGCAGCTCATCAAGACGGAGGACGGATAACACCTCTGCTCGGACCGCTGGGATGGTCCCATGACGGACTTATTTGCGGTGCAGGATGAGATCGCAAAGATCGGCGGCGGGAACTTTCTACTATTTGGTGAGGCCGTTAAGAAATAGGCTTTAGGGTTTTGGATCTTGAACCGCGCGAGTGCCCGTCTCGCAGGTAACGGGCACTCGCGCGCACTGTGCTCAAGCCGTCAGCCGCGGGGCGGCGTAGGCTGCTTTTCTTTGGGTTGCCCGGGTTGCGCTTTGCCCGGCGGAACCGCATTCGGGTGAGGAGCCGGAAGCGGGTGCGGCGCTTCCAGTTGTTGCGCTGGACCAGCAGGGCGGCCATTGCGTAGGTTCTGCACTTGTTGCGGGCCCAGGGGACGACCGGGGTCGACCGCTTGAATCGCGCGTCTTCTGCTCGGCGAAAGGCGGCTGAGCAGGCGCCGGCGGAGTCTTGTTGATAAGCGGGCGCGGCTGTTCGGGCGGGCGCGGCGCAGGCCGCACGAATTGGGTCGGAACCTGCTGCGTGCGAACGGGAGCCGGTTGAGGTAACCTGCGCTGGGTGCCTGGATAGCGGGCTGCGGGACTACGGGTGGCCGCACGGGGGCGCTCTCCGGGACAGGCCGGTTGACCGGAACCTGCGGCGGGGGAACTGGATGCGCGATCGGGCGCTGGAGCAATGACTTGTGCCTGGCGCTGTTGCGGGAAGGCGGCGTGGTTTATCGGCTGCATCGCCACGGGTGCGGGCTGCCCTACTGGACGGTTGACCGTGACAGGAGTTTGAGGAGCGCGGACCGGCGTTCCCGGAGCCCCCGCTCGCTCAAAACCCTGCCGGGTTTCGACCACCGGGCGGCCCTGGACAGGAGGAACAGCGCGGGCCGGGGCCTTTACCGCCACCATCGCGGTTGCCGGAGTGACCAGCGGGTGGGGAAGAATGGGCGCGGCGCTCAACTGCGCACGAACTTGCGGCGTGAGCTGGACGCGCTGTACACGGGCGATTGATTGGCCAGAGGCCAGAGCACGCTGCGGCACCACGATCGTCGCCACGTTGCGGTTGACGTACGTGATATTTGTAACCTTCGTGGTGTTATAAACGTTGACCGTCCTGTTGATGTAGGTGTTGTGAATCACAGTCACGTTGGTGCTGTAGATATTGGTCACGTTCACCCGGTTACAGTAGGCCGGGCTGGCATGATACCAGGGTTGGTAAGGCTCGCGTGGGCCCAGAGGGAACCAGGCGGCGATGGCGCCGATGGCGACGGAAAGACCGCCCCCTTGACCTCCGACAAAGGCAACCAGGGCGGGCGAATAGATGGGGCGAATTTCGCCGCCAAAGGCCGAGCGGGGCGGTCCTGGGACCCAGCCCCAGCGTCCACCAAAATTCGCCCAGCGTCCATAGTGGAAAGGCGCAAAGCCCCACGGCTCGGCCTCCACCCACGTCCAGCCCCAGGGAGCGACCCAGGCCCAATGGCCATTCGAGTAGGGCGTCCATCCGGCGGGTACGCCGCGCGGGTACCAGACGGCTCCGTAACCTTGATTGTCCTGGTTGGCCGGCTGCCAATCGCCATAGTCATCGAGGTCGGCGGCGCCGATCATGTCTGGCGAGACATATTGGTAGGCGCAGGCACGTTCGCGGCGATACTCGCGTTGCTGATCGAACTGGTCCAGACCGTCGGGCGGTAGTAACTGAACCTGCTCGGCGTAGACGGGGTTCGATCCGGCGAGTCGCATGGACTGGTTGGGGCCGAGTTGTTGGTCCAGATTCTGGCCAGTCACTTCGGCCGCACCCGAGGAGACGGTCACTACAGTGGTGTCGTCCTGCGGGTAGGAGTCGACGCGGATGTCGCCTGGCTGGATCAACGAGAATCGCGCCGTTCGGGGTGTCGACTTCCACCGTTGCGGGCTGGCCGTTGAAAGCGGAGAGGGAGCGGGTGCGCACGCGAATCGAGCCCTGCGCCAGCCCGAACTGGGCGATGTTGTCGGTGAGCGAAGAGAGCGTGACATCCGCGCCATTGCCCAGGCGGACCGCGAGGCCCGCGGTCTGCAGCTCGCCAAAGGAGTTGTTGTCAGCGTAAACACGGTCTCCGCTGGTGAGGGGATAGTTGATCTCGGCCTGGGAGAAGGCGTCGACGCCGTTTGGCTCGAGCGAGACGTTGCCCTGGATCACAGAGATGCGAGCGACCCGGTTGGGTGGGTCGCCGTTATCGTTCTGCGCATCAAGCAAAGGGGCGGCGCCGAGGAGAAGGATGCCCAATAGACCGAAAAGCCGGGCTGTGGTTGGGGCGAGCGGCGACGGAAAGGTACGGGGTATTCGAGCGGGTCATGACGTTCTCCTCAGGCTTTCCCGTGGAGGCAGGGAAGCGCCCTGTTCGGTAGAACCCGGATTGGGTCGGAAGGATGTGGCTAATCAGAGGTTTGCTTCAGCGGATCTGGCGAGCCTCGGCGGAGCCATCTATCGTCAGGATAGCCGCTTGTGAACGACGACGATATAAGACCCGGTTGCAAGGGTGATTCGTATCTAGTTGCTCCATAATAGGTTCCAGCAAGCGCGCCTTATCTTAGGTGTTGGCGAGGCGGCAGCTTGCCGCTGACGGTGAGCCAGGCGCAAAGGAATCATTATGATGTTTACCAAACGGCTGCGCGAGGGAGTTCGCAGCGGAGAGATTACCTGCAGCGTCCGATTCTGGTTGAATCCTCGCGTTACGGTGGGTGCCCGATACCGCATGGAGGATGGCGAGATCGAGGTGGACTCGATCGAAACCATCGGCTTTCCGGATATCACTCCGGAGCTGGCGCGCGCATCGGGATTTTTGGGTGTTCTGGACCTGCTCAAGGTAGCGAAGCACGGCAAAGGCGAGATTATCTATTTAGTTCGCTTTCACTATGTGCCTCCGCCGAAAGCTAAGCGATCTGGGGCCAACAGTAAGTCCAACGAGAAAACCAGGAAATCCTGAGCGACACACGTCGTCTCCTTGCTCTTGCCTGCGGCTCGGATTCTGCGAGCAACGTGCAACGATCGCTGGTCTACAATCGCCCAAGCTTCTGACCCCAGTGGATGATTGGCATTTGCCTGATGGAGTGTTTGCGGATGCGCAGATTGCTTTGCTTCTTATTGATCACCGCCGGCGTTTTCGGCCAGAATGTGCCCTCGGCTATGAAGCGGCCGATAACGGATGAGTACCACGGCGTAAAAGTATTGGATAACTATCGCTGGCTTGAAGACGGCACGAGCGCAGAAACCAAGCAATGGGTAGCGGCAGAAAATGCCTACTCGCATGCATTACTTCCAGAATGCACCAGCCTGGCCCTTAGTGTTGCACGACATCAAAAATCCAAAAGAGAAACAAGGCGCCGAAGAACGTAGCCTGGACTTCCGGCAGTGGACAATTCTTCTATCTGCAGCTGGATCGCACGGTGCAACAGCAGGCGGTGCTGATGACGTCCACCAGCCTGGGAACACCGAGCTCTGCACCGGCCGATGCCAGAGTTTTGCTTGATCCAAGTAAGCTTGACCCGACGGGTCACACCTCGATTGATTGGTACATGCCATCGCTAGATGGCAGCCTGATCGCAGTTGGGATAGCTGTTGGCGGCAGTGAACGCTCGGCTCTTACCGTGTTTGACACCGCTAGCGGCAAGCAGGTAGGGACCGCCTTCGTAGCGATGGGCTTCCACGGCAAACGACGTAGCGTGGCCTGGCTACCGGGAAATAAGGGCTTTATCTATGCCGGGTACACCCCCGCAGTGGCTGCGGCAGCTCAGGCCACCATTCTCAAAAACCAGAAGGTCTTCGAACACACGCTCGGAACCCCGGAGACGGAAGATCGTGTCGTCCTCGACAAAGGGCTGACCCCACTGGCGCAGATCGCGCTCGATAGTGATCCGACAGGCAAATGGATCGTCGCCAGCGCGGAAGACGGCGACGGGGGGACGTATGCGAACTTTGTGCGAGAGCCGGATGGCTCGTGGGTGCAGATCTCTACTTACAGTGACGAGGTCGTGACTGTTACGCCAGGTACCGCGGAGGAGGATGCGCTTTACCTAACCTCGCTCAAGGATGCACCGCGCGGCAAGATCCTTGAAATCTCAGCGAAAACCCCGGTACTTCGCGAGGCAAAAACCATCATCCCCGACAGCACGGCGAGCATACAACACGACGGACCAGAGGGAGATTCCCACCCTGTGCTGGTGACGAAGGACCGTCTCTACGTAACTACCATCGACGGCGGACCGAACCGTGTGCTGGTGTACGACCACAAAGGCAGGCAGCTCCCGGAAGTGCCGCTGCCGCCAGTTTCAGGGGTCTCAGAAGTAGTGGCCGTAGGCGCGGAAACCCTGACGATCCAGGCGAGTGGGTTCCTGACTCCGCCTGCTTACCTGACCTATCATGCAGCGGCGCCCGCTCAACTGGAGGCTACCGCGCTTTCTCAGCCAGCTAACGATTTTGTTTCGGGTTATGTCGTCGACCGAAGTTTCGCGACCTCAAAGGACGGGACCAAGGTTCCCATGAACATCATCCACCGCCGTGGATCGGCCATGGACGGAACCGTGCCCACCCTCGTCTATGGCTACGGCGGGTACGGGATCAGCGAATCACCGGAATACGTTGGGAGCATCTACTGGACACCGTGGCTACAACAGGGTTACACGCTGGTGATCACCAACATTCGTGGGGGTGCGGAGTATGGTGAGTCGTGGCACCGGGCGGGAAACCTGACCAGGAAGCAGAATGTCTTCGACGATTTTTCAGCCTGCGCGCAATATCTGGTCGATAAGCATTGGAGTTCACCCGCTCACATGGCCGCCCTTGGTGGCTCGAATGGTGGTCTGCTGATGGGAGCGGAGATCACCCAGCACCCGGCGCAGTTCCGCGCCGTCGTCTCGTTGGTCGGCATCTATGACATGCTCCGCGTCGAGCTGGACCCCAACGGCCAGTTCAATACGACAGAGTATGGCAGCGTGAAGGACGCTGCGCAGTTCAAGGCGCTGTATGCCTATTCGCCCTACCACCGCGTGGTGGATGGTACGAAATATCCAGCGGTTCTTATGGAAACGGGCGACAACGATCCGAGAGTGAATCCGGCGCAGTCCCGTAAGTTCACTGCGCGTCTGCAAGCGGCCACCAGTTCACAGGCTCCGATCCTGCTAAAGACCTTTGCGGACGTCGGACACGCTTCCAGTTCGAGCGCGGACTTACAGCAACAGATTGCTGATTTATACACGTTTATTTTTCAGGAACTCGGTGTTGCTTACAAGCCGGCGCAATGAGTTGAGTGCCATAGTTCAGGGGTTGGAAGCAGCCACGCGCACGGGAGTGCCGCTGACCAGCGAGTCGGCAGGATTCAAAATGACGTTGTCGCTGGGGAGCAAGCCCTGGACGATCTCAACCTTGCTGCCATAATCGCGGCCGATGGTGACGGGAATCACCTGGGCGACACCGTTGCGCACCACGCCGACACGCAAACCTTCTGCCCGGAAGAGCAGCGTGTCGGCGGGAATGACCAGGGATTCGGCTGCGGAGTCTGCTTGCTGCAGAAGCTTGAAATGCACAAAGGCATAGGCTCCGGGCATGATCTGGCCCTGCGGATTGTCGACATCGATCTCGACATTGAGGGTGCGGGAAGCAGGATCGATCGCATTCGCGTTGCGAACGATCACTCCATGGAAGACCTGGCCGGGAAATTCATCGAGGGTAAGTGTTTCCACGGCGCCCGTTCGCACGGATTGTGAATCGGCTTCGGGCACCGATACATACACCCGCAGTTTGCGTATGGCGGCAAGATGGAAGAGCTCCTGAGGCGCCGTGTTTTGCGCCGGCTGCCACCAAACTGCCGATATCCGTGTTGCGGGCGGTGATGACTCCGTCAAACGGAGCATAGATCTTTTCAAACGATTGCATCTCTTCGAGGCGCCGGACATTGGCCTGGGCCGCTTTGACCGCGGAACTGGTGGCCTGCGCCTGGGAGACGAAGGTATCCGTGGCCTGCTGGGTAACCGCATTCTGCTGCAATAGTCCCTGGTAGCGGGTGGCGTTGGCTCTGGGCCAGGCCGGCATTGGTCTGCGCCGTGACGACATCCGCTCGGGCCTGCATGCAGTTGTTGATCCACTTCGGGAGAGCTGATGGTGGCCAATAATTGCCCCTGCTTGACCCGTGCGCCCCGATGTCGGCATACCAGGCCTTGAGATATCCGCTGGTGCGGGCATAAATGGGCGTGTCGATGAATGCCATGACGTTACCGGGAAGCACGATCTCCTGCGCGGCTGAGCCGCTCGGGATGGGGTGAACCACTGCGACGGTCGGGAGCGAGGATTCGTCGGTTGCCTGAACCAGATTGGATTCCGCGGTGGTGCGGGCATGGATGCCGGTATAGATGACAAAGCCGAGCGCCAGAACCCCAGCCGCCAGGCACAGCCATATCCATCGGGGAAAGGCGGCCGTGCTTGCCCCCTCGACGGGGGCCTCGGGAGCGGGATCGACTTCAGCCTGCTTGATCTGACCGGTGGTCATTCCATCCTTCTCCAACACGGCTGCCCCTGAACATCAGGCCGGGCGCCAAGTTGCTTTACGCATGCATCGGCTCGCGGCCGCGCTCCGCCGCCAACTGCCCATCGCCCGATGCAGGGCTCGCGGTGCAGCAGGCTGAAGACCGCGGGGACAAACGTAAGCGTAGCGACGGTGGCGCACAACAATCCGCCAATCACCGCCCGGCCGAGCGGGGCATTCTGCTCGCCCCCGTCGCCCAGGCCCAGCGCCATCGGAACCATGCCGATGATCATCGCCAAGGCCGTCATCATGACGGGACGAAAGCGCGTCGCTCCCGCCTCAATGGCCGCCCGTACCGGATTGCCGTGCTACAACAAGCCTCTCCTTGGCAAAGGAAACGACGAGGATACTGTTGGCCGTCGCCACCCCCATACACATGATAGCGCCCATGAGCGCCGGAACGCTGAGCGTGGTATGGGTGACGAAGAGGAAGAGGATAATGCCCGCCAGAGCTGCCGGGCAGCGCGGTAATGATGATGAAAGGGTCGAGCCAGGACTGGAAATTGACCACGATGAGCAGGTACACCAGAACAATCGAGAAGCCCAGGCCGGAGACCAACCCGATATACGACGCGCGCATGGTCTCCAAGTTGCCCGCGAACCGTAATAAAGCTCCCCCGCGGCAAAAGTTTGCGGTCCTGATCGACGATCTGCGTGACATTCCGGCCGACCGCGCCCAGATCACGGTCCTGCACCGAGGCGTAAATATCGATCACGCGGCGGATATTGTAGTGGTTGATCACTTGCATCTCGTGCGAGCGCTGGATGGAGGCAACATCGGCAAGGATCTCAGGGCGCAGCGCTTTTGCCCGCTCAAGGAAATACCCTGCAGGTCCTGCAGCGACTGGATGTCGTACTGCGGAGCCTCCGCGACCAGGTTGTATTCCACTCCATTGCGCCAATTCAAGAAAGAACATGGGCGAGGTTTGGAAACTGCCACTGAGGGAATTCAAGCATGCTGCCCGCCACATCGGACTCGGTGTAGCCGGCTTGCATGGCCTTGGTGCGGTCCACATCGACATTGAAGCTGGGGTAATCGAAGGCTTGCTGGATACGCGGGTCGGCGATGCCGGGCACGCGGCGAAGCTGCTTGAGAATTTGATCGGCCACTCCGCGGTTGGCCTCGATGTCAGAGCCCTCGATCTGCATGTCGATCGGCGCCGGCAGGCCGAAGTTGAGAATCTGGGTGATGATGTCGGCAGGCAAGAAATAGAAGATCACGCCGGGAAACTGCTGCGGCAGCTTCTTGCGCAAGCATCCGGATATAGTCCGCCGTCGGGTGATGCTTGGGGTCGAGCGACACGGTGATGTCGGCATCGCCCGCCCCGATCATGCCATTGGTGCTGTGCATGGTGTTCATGGGGCTATAGGGCAAGCCGATGTTGTCGACGATGGTGCCCATTTCCTGGCGCGGAACCAACTGCCGGATCGAGTTCTCCACCAGGTCGCAGAGCCGCGCCGTCTCCTCGATGCGGGTGCCGGTCTTGGCTCGCACATGCAGGATGAACTCACCGCTGTCGGAGGTGGGGAAAAAGTCCTGCCCCAGAAAGGGCACCAGTAGAAATGCGCAGAGGCATGCGACCGAGAAACACAGGGACAAACAGCGATCGCCGGTAAACCAGCCCGGTGAGCAACAGGTGGTAGGCTGCGCGAAGCCGCTGGAATCCCCTTTCGAAAGCCCTGCTGGAAGCGCGCGAAAGGATTTCGGGTAGGCGCCTGCATGGTGATCCTTCAGCTTGAGCAGGTAAAGCGCCAGAGTGGGAACCAGCGTCCGGGACAGAACATACGAGGCCAGCATGGCGAATACCACCGCTTCCGCCAGAGGAACGAAGAGAAAGCGCGACACGCCGGTGAGAAAGAACATGGGCAGGAAGACGATGCAGATGCACAGGGTCGAGACCAGGGCGGGAACGGCGATCTGCGCGGCTCCTTCCAGGATCGCGTCGTACACCTGGTAGCCATCTTCGAGGTAGCGCTCGATATTCTCGATGGTGACCGTGGCATCGTCCACCAGGATGCCGACGGCGAGGGCCAGGCCGCCCAGGGTCATGATGTTGATGGTTTCATCCAGGAAGCTGAGCGATAAGGATGGAGGTAAGGATGGAAAGCGGAATGGAAATCGCGATGATGAGCGTGCTGCGCCAGCTGCCCAGAAAGAGCAGAATCATCAGGCCGGTGAGCGCAGCGGCGATGATCGCTTCGCGAATGACCCCGCTGACCGCATTCTCCACAAAAATAGATTGATCCTGCAGGGGCTGCATCTTCAATTGCGGGGGAACGGTCAATGCAATGCGCGGCAGCAGCTGGCGCACCCCTTTGACCACGTCGATGGTGGAAGCGTTGCCCGCCTTCAACACCAGGACCAGAACCCCGCGCTGCCCATCCTGGCGGGCGATGTTGGTTTGCGGCGTAAAGCCGTCGCTGACGGTGGCAACATCGTGCAGGTAAATGGTGGACTGCGCCTACCTGCTTGATCGGCAGATCGTTCAGCGCCGCGACGGTTCTCAGGCTGGCGTTGAGGCGGATGTCATATTCATCCTGACCTATCTTCGCCGTGCCCGAGGGCAAGATCAAATTCTGGGCGGCCACGGCATGCAGCACGTCGGTGGAAGACAGGCCTCTGGCCTGCATGCGCCGGGGATCGAGATTCACCATGATCTGGCGCAGCTTGCCTCCGTAGGGAGCGGGAACGACAGCACCCGGCACGGTGACAATCTGCGTGCGGACGAAATTCATCGCCAGATCGTTAAGCTGCTGCTCGTCGAGGCCCTTGCCGGAAAGGCCGATCTGGAGAATGGGCACGCTCGAGGCGCTGTAATTGATGATCTCCGGAGGCTGTTCGCCGGGCGGCATCTGCTTGAGCTGTTGCTGCGAAACGGCTGTTACCTGGGCCATCGAATTGGCCAGGTTCGCATTCGGCTGAAGAAACACCTTGATCACCGATTCGCCGTTATAGGAGGTTGATTCGAGGTGTTGGATGTTATCGACCAGAGTCGTCAGTGATCTCTCGAAAGGCGCAGTGATCCGTCCCTCCACCTCCTCGGCGTTCAAACCGGCGTATTGCCACGCCACGGATATCACTGGTATGTCGATATTGGGGAAGATGTCGGTCGGGGTGCGAAGAATCATCACCGGGCTGGCGATCAGGATGAGCAGCGCCATCACGATGAAAGTGTATGGCCGGTTGAGCGCTAGCTTGACGATCCACATCGCAGTTTCACCTCGGCTGCAAGGGGGCAGGTTTCAATGTGTCTCTTTCCTTTATAGATCCTCCGGGCGCCATAGGTCCGGCCGAGGCCACAACCCGGCCCAACCGGGAGATCACTTTTGCGGAGATTGGGGCTTTGGAAAGGCGTCGGAGGCTGCTTGCTGGAAGGCCTGGCGAAGCTTGCTGGCGTCGCCGTTGGTGCCCGGGCGCTGCACCATGAGGATGTAAGCAAGGCCGCGCACCGGGTCTATCCATGCCTGCGTGCCCCAGGCTCCCCCATGTCCGTAGGTGCCCGGCGACAACATCTCCGCTACACCGGGGTGCGGGGTCTTGAGGATGGCCACACCGATCCCCCAACCGTAGTTCATTCCCCGGCTACCATATTCTTCAGTTTGCAGGAACCCCGTCTTGAGTTCGCCTGTGTGAACGGTGGTGAGCTCTAGAAAGGCGGCGGGGCTGAGATAGCGTTTGCCCTTAAATGTGCCGCCGTTCAAGAGCATCTGGCAGAAGCGCGCATAGTCCGGACCGGTGGAGAAAAGCCCCGCATTGCCAAATGGCGGTTGGCCCTTGTTTCCGTAGGCGGCGTAAGGCTCCGCGGTCAGGGCACCAGTCTGCTTGTCTTTTATGTAAGGGGTTGCCAGGCGAGATCGCTGCTTTTGGTTGGGGTAGAAGGTCGTGTTCTTCATGCCCAGCGGCTTGAGAATGCGCTTGCTTACAAAATCGTCGAAGGAGAGCCCACTGGCCACCTCGACGATGCGCGCCGCTACGTTGATCCCTGACTGCGTGTATCGCCAGTGGTCGCCTGGTTCATAGAGCATGGGCGATGCAAGATAGATGGGGATCAGATCGGCCAGGGTATGGGCACCCTTGATGGCGGCCGCATCGCCTTCACCCAGGCCCGATGTATGAGTGAGGAGTTGCTCGATGGTGATGTGCGCGGGCTGACCGGCGGGCGTCTTGAGCGTGGCAAACTCGGGAATGAACTTTTCCACTGGGTCGCTGGTCTTCAGCTTTCCCTCGTCCTGCAGCATGAGAATGGAGACTCCGGTGAGGGGCTTGGTCATGGAGGCCTGCCAGAAAAGGGTGTTCGGCTCCATGGGCTTTTTCTTCGCGATATCGGCCAAGCCGACAGTATCGAGGGCGAGCACCTTGTTCTTAGAGACGACCACCGTAACTGCTCCGGAAATATCCCGTGCGTCGATAAACTTCTCGATCGCCGCGCGAATGGCGGGGTTCCCGGGGTCGGCCGCAAGGGCGGCCGCAGGCAAGAGAAGCAAAATAGCGTAGACAATCGTTCGTTTAAACACTCGATTTACCTTATTCTCCACCACGCCGGCCATTATTTAGAAGCCAGGTCCGCCAGGAACTCTTTGTAGGTGAGAATGCGGGCAAACATGGGCAAGTTCTTCTCGAAGGTGAACCGTTGTTCCTCGTCGGAGAGCGTCGCTGCGCAGTCAGAGAGGGCAACGATGTTGAATCCCTTTTCGTAGCCTGTACGCGCGGTTGATTCCACACAGCAATTGGTCAGGAAGCCGGCAACAGCCAAGGTCTTGATCCCCCGGGAGCGAAGGATGAAATCCAAATTTGTGCTGGCAAAGGTATCGAGCCCACGTTTCCCTTCGACGACGATATCTTCCGGAGCAGGCGAGATAGCGTCCGTGATGGCAGCGCCCCAAGTGCCGCGCACGAACGCATTCGAGTCCACCACACCTTTGAGGATGCCATAGGGATCCGGGTTAATCTCGCCATAGCCCTTGGCAAACGTAATGGGAGCGAACATCACGGTGACGCCCGCCGCTCGCGCCTGGTTCGCAGCCTGCACGGAATTGGCGAGCATGTTCGTGCTCTGCATCACCCCCTTCACCCCCTGATGCAGCGCGCCGCCTTCGCTGGTGAAGTCATTCTGGTACTCGATAAGCAACAGAGCTGTCGTTTTGGGATCAATTGGCATTCCGTTCCTTTCCAACTATAGGACTCACAATTCATTCTTTCACAAACACGCGTTTCGATTACCTGCTCGAACGCGGTGCGACGGCGTCTCGCAGCAGAGCGCAGCCGGCAGCCGAGACCGCAAAGCCGGCGAGAACCCATAACACGTCGGCCGTTGCCGTGAGCAGAATGTGCGTGGGAACGTTTATGGTCCGATGACCATTTCCGGTATACACAAAGAGACGCCATGATAACGTAACCGAAGCGGTAGCGATCCCAATGGCGCAACCTAAGGCCCGCATCAGATTGAGCATGCCTGCAGCCTCGCCGGTTCGATTCCCCGGCGCAGCAGCGATGGTCGCGCTGTTGTTGGGCGCGATGAACATACCCAACCCTGCGCCGAAGAGGGCCAGCGCGCCCATCACTCCGTAATGGTAAACAGGGTGACCTGCCAGGCTGCGCGACAACACCACCAGGGCGCAAATGCAAAGCAGCATGGCGGAAGTAGTCATCGTCCTCGCCCCTACCCGCGCGTAGATGCTTCCACTAATGGGTGCTGTCAAACCAAGGGCGATCGGGATCAAGGCAAGATGCAGGCCAGCCAAAGTGAATGGTTCGTTCAATCCGTGAATGAACAGGAACGACATCAGAAAGAACATCGAGTAAAGGAGAGCATAGGAGAGGCAGACGGCCGCCAGACCGCCGGAGAACGCCGGAGAGCGAAAAAGGTGAAGATCGATCAAGGGCTCGGGCTGTTGCCACTCTCGCCACACGAAAAAGGGGAAGAACGCGGCGGCCGCAAGCAGTGCGCAACGCATAGCGGTTGACTTAAATCCCCAGGCTTGCCCTTCATTCAGTATCAGAACGAGAGAGGTGAGCGCAGGGGTCAGCAAAATCGCACCCTGCCAATCGAAGCGTTTGCTTGCCGTGGGCGCAGACGTTTGCGGCAAGGCCAACCATCCCCCAATTACGCCTGCCAGCCCGCAGGGAACCGAGACCAGGAATATCCATCGCCAGCCAAATCTCGCTAAGATTAGGCCGCCGATCACCGGGCCGACGCTAATGCCGACCGCCTGTGCCGCTGCGAATAGTCCCATGGCTCGCCCGAGCCTGCTGGGGCCCGCAGCCTTGACCAGGATGGTGATGCTGTTCGCTCCCAACAGCGCGCCACCGACGCCTTGGAGGGCCCGGCACGCGATGAGTAGCCGCAGGTCAGAGACCACACCGCATAGGGCGGAAGCCAGCGTAAATACGGCATAGCCTAAGAGATAAAGGAGCTTGCGGCCCTTTGTCTCCGACAGACGGGCGAAGATAGGCAGCGCGGATGCAAAGGCCAGTAAATAGGCGATGGCCACCCAGCTCACTGTGTCGAGATTCGCGCCGAATTCCCGTTCAAGCCTGGGCAGCGCCAGTTGAACTATGCTGGCGTCGAGCTGCCCAATAAATCCACCGATGCAGGTGACGCCAACCACGAGCCATGGATACCAGGATCGGCGAGTGACGGATTGGAGTGGTGCCGGTTCATATCTGCTCACGTGGCTTCCTCAGACACCCGTCCACGTCTGCGCACGCCTCCCGTCGAAGGCGGTCGTAGAGGAGCTTGCAGATCTGGTGGAGGGGTCTCGAACGGAAGTATAGATGGATGTCGTGTACCGGCGATAGGGCGGCGAGAGAGCGTGATTCGGGGAAAGCGTGTGCCTTAAGAGCCTGCGTGAACGACGGGCCCCGTTTCCCCTCACCAAGGACGCACGCTTCGTGAGGGAAACCAGCCGTTTATTGCGGCAGGGCTGTGCCGGCGTGCTCGGCCACCATGTACGCGGCGTACCAGTCGGGCCAGTTCGGGTCGGCCTGCCCGATGCGCTTCTCATGCTCGCCGTGGGCGGCCGACGCCCGCCGAAGCGCGCTGGCCAAATCGTTTGCGGAAGCGAACACGGTTTCGGCGGCGGCGACCCGACCAGGCAGCCGGGTGGTGACCTCCTGCAACAGCCACCCATTGCCGTCGGGGTCGCTGAAAGTGGCGAAGGAGCGGTAGGTGCCGTGATCGGGCGCGGGCCCGGGCACGCGACCGCTTGTACTATCCGTGCTGGAACTGCGCGCCTGGTGTTCCCGGATGGAAGACCTCGCTGACCGTGACCCCACGAGCGGCGAGTTCTTTGCGCGCAGCTTCGATGTCGGAAACGACGAGGTAGAGGCCGCGGGCCGAGCCGGGCGGGGCAGTCGTGATTCTGGTACCGAATTGGATCGAGCACCCCGACCCGGGCGGCGTGAATTGGACGACCCGAAAGCCGTTGTCAAAAGGGAAGTCGGCGTCGAGCCTCCACCCGAGGCTTGCGTAGAACTTCTTCGCGCCGTCGGCATCCGCGACCGGGATGACGACCACTTCGAGTTTCAAGTCCACCTTGGCAACGTTCGCATCGCCGGCCTCGTTGCTACGGACCTCTTCTTTCAGATTTGTCATGTTGTTCTCTCCTATGGTTCACCTGAACCGAACCTATGTTGTGCGCGATTCCCCATGTTCAACGCCGCTCAAAAACCACTTTTCAGATGCACGTAAATGGCAGGAGGTGCATCTGTTTGCGAAAAATAATGAAAGTCACGCCTTAAGAACAGGCGATCTAGTTTTGAGGATTCGCGAGCCTTTCATTTACTTCCCGGCGGGCGTTCTTGCGCCAAAGGAGGCATTGATCTGTTTGGAGTATTCCGCCGCCTTTGCCAGGATGGCCGGCTCGTCGAGGGTAAGCATGTGCCGGTCTTCCATTACCACTTTGCCGCCAATGACGGTCGTCCTGACGTCGGAGGACTTGAGGGCATAGACGATGGCCGAATAGACGTCATACATCGGGGTGGCGTGCGGAGCACTGGTATCCACTACGATGAGGTCGGCCTTCTTGCCCACTTCCAGGGAGCCGATCTGCCGCTCGAGATGCAGTGCGCGCGCACCGGTGATGGTAGCCATCTCGACCACCTGTGCTGCATTGAGCGCCTTGGGATCCATGCGGGCGAACTTTTGCTCCTTCGCCGCCAGGTCCATCTCCTCGAACATGTCCTGGTTGTTATTGCTGGCAGCGCCGTCGGTTCCGATACCGACGGCTACTCCGGCCGAGAGCAACTCAACGGCCGGCATCAGTCCGGCAGCGGTCTTCATATTGCTGGATGGGTTGTAGGAGCAGCCAACTCCGAAGTGAGCCAGCGTCTGCACATCCGCCTGATCTAGCCAGATGCAATGCGCGCCCAGGACATTCGGTCCCAGCAGGCCGATGCGCGCGAGATATTGGACGGGGGTGAGGCCATGCTCGTGCCGGCTTCTCTCGATCTCGAACGGTGCCTCGGCTACGTGGATCAGAAGTGGCGACTGGTTCCGCTGAGCGAGCGCCGCCGCATCCTTGAGAAGCGTCTCCGGGCAGGTGTAGATGGAATGCGGCGCGACCGCAGGGGTGATGAGTGGATCGCCCTTCCAATGCCTTAGAAATGATTCGGTATAGGTGAGCGCGGCGGCGGAGGTTGCGCTGTCGGGGGAAGGGAAGCCGATCAGGGTTTCTCCCAGCACGCCGCGCATTCCAGCGGCTTTCGTAGCTTCCGCCACTTCCTCCTCGAAGTAGTACATGTCGGCGACGGTCGTTGTGCCGCCGCGCAACATCTCCAGCAGGCTAAGCCGCGTCGACCAGGTAACGAAATCCCTGGTGACGTAGCGATGCTCGGCGGGAAAAATATACTTGTTCAGCCAATCGTCCAGAGAGAGATCATCCGCCAGCCCACGGAACAAGCTCATGCCCATATGTGTATGGGCATTGATCAGTCCCGGCATGATCAGGCCGCCGTGTGCATCGATGACCTTAGCCGATTCATAACCGGCGTCGATTTTCGCGGTCGTGTCGATGGCGGCGATGGCGTCTCCCTGGACCGCGACCGCGCCATTCTCCAGGATGCGGCGCGTCCCGTCCATGGTGACCACTGTGCCGTGAGCCACGATCAGATCGACTCGCTGCTTCGCGAATGCCGGCGTCGCATGGATGGCGGCGGGCAGGCAGCAAATCAAGAGCCAACAAAAGGTTCGCCAGCGGGGACGACTAAGCGCCATAGTGGACCGTCATTGAGGTTAAGTTGAGCGAGGCAGGAGCCGGTTTCGACAATAACTCGTATTATGCCTTTCGGGCTTTGGGAAGTCACGCTCGCCTTATGCCGGCTTGGGAGATCGTTCCGGTTGCGCATAGATCCCGAACTCTGCAATACCCGGTGGCTTGCCCGCTCCACGCAGGCTCAAGCGCAGACGCTGCGCAGAGGTGGGCTTCACCCGGTACACCATCTCCCTCGGTGATTCGCCAGACAACACTTCTCGCCACTGCCCTCCGCTCCACGCTTCGACACGATAGGAAACGATGCGGCTTTCGGTTCCGTAATCGCTGAGATAGGTCGGCTCGACGACGGCAACTGTGTTGAATGCAGTCGGCTTCTGCAGTTCGATCTCAAGCCAACCGGACGTTTGCCCGGCATCAGACTCCCAGTACGTTCGCGGATGGTCGTCGTTCGCCAGATCCGGCCCCGACGTATCGGCAATGCTGCTTGCATACGAGGGCCGCGCATAGGCGAGGTTCTGGTGTAGTGATCTGCTGTGCTGTTGCAAGCCGTGGCGCGGGCGCCCGGTCCCGCCAGAGTTCGCCAATCTCAGCAAGCCGGTCCACCGCGTTCTGGTCGAAGCGTCCCTCCCGGTTCGGCGCCACGTTTAAGATCAGATTGCAGTGGTGCGCATTGAACGGGATGAGCCACTCCTCCACAATTTGCTTGGCCGGGCGAAGTTCCTGCGTCGGATAATCCAGCTTCCAGAACCAGTCGCTCTGCAAAGTCGTTGCGGACTGCGACGGCACTTCGCTCCCGGACGGAATCGTCTGCCCCGCGTGCTGCTCATACTGCTTCACATCGGTGTAATAGAGCGCGGGCGCCGGATACCTGCCCTGGTTGTAATCGCTCATCAGGCAGTTCGGCTGCAGTTGTTTTACATGGTTATAGATCTCCAGAAACGGCATCTCTTCATAGTTCAACCGGCTCCATGCCGCGTTCCATCCGTCGATCACCAGCGCCGTTATTTCGCCGTAGTTTGTCAGAAGCTCGGTCAGCTGCGTCTTCACCTTGCCGATCTTCTCCCGGGTTACACAATACGGCCGGATATTCGCACGTAGATCGAGAATCGAAAAGTAGAGACAGGTTTTGAGCCCTTGCGCCCGGAAGGAGTCGACATAGGCGCGCACGATATCCTGCTTATAGGTCGCATCCTGCACGTTGGCGCTGCCGCTCTTAGTAGGCCACAAGCAAAACCCGTCATGATGTTTCGTCGTCAGGCAGCCATACGCCATCCCGGCGGAGCGGGCAGCATGCGCCCACTGATCGGTGTCGAGATCCTTGGGATTAAAGAGCGCAGGCGAAGCCTTCGGATCTCCCCATTCCCGCTGCTCATACGTGGCCATGTTCAGGTGGATGTACATGCCGAAGCGCAGATCGAGGAAATGCTGCTGCAGCTCGGTCATGGACAACTCCGAGACGCTGCCGGGAAGCTAATCCAGCGGAAGCCTTTCCCATCGAGGCATACAACGCCGCAGCGGCCAGGCCGCCGGTAAATTCTCTTCTATTCATCGTGCTCGCTTTCTTGGCAAATCGTCCTGTCACCCGCAATTACAGTTTTACTAAATGAATCGGTCGCAGGGTTTTCGCAGGGTCAGGGAGCATCCACCACACAGCGAAAGCCGATCGTCCCGGCACGATCCCGGCCCGGCGACATCAGCAAAAACTTCTGGTGTTCATCGAGGCGATAGGTCTGAGGAAAATACCAGATCGATCCTCGCGGTTGATAGGACGCGCCGCCGCGCAGAATCGCTGCGCGCGTGTGCTCGTCGCGAAACTCGTCGGTCCACTGCGAGATGTTTCCGGTCATGTCGAGCACGCCGAAGGCACTGGCCCCTGCCGGAAACGCATCCACATTGGCCGCTGCGCGCATCACTCGTCCGTGGTCGGGAGGAGGAAGCGCTCGATCCTTCCAATCATTCCCCCAGGGATAGAGGCGGCCATCGGAGCCCTGCGCGGCATATTGCCATTCCCAATCGTGCGGCAGCCGCTTTCCGGCCCAAGCCGCGTAGGCGCGTGCATCCTCGATGGAAACCCAAGTCACGGGCTGGTTCGCCGCCCCCTCGGGAAATGTTCCATTGGCCCAGGGCCGCAGAAAATTGTGGCTGTCCGCGGGATGGTAATGCGCGGCGTCGACGAATTTCTTGAAGTCGGCGTTGGTTACCGGCGTCCGGTCGATATAGAACGACTTCATCTGCAGCCGGCGGCGATGAAACCGGCGCGGCGCATCTTCCCATGGATATTGCACGTCGACGCCAGGATCGTTGCCGCCTTCGATTTCAATCCCACGTACGGCAAAATCGAAATCGCCGCCTGGAATACGAATCATGCCAGGGGGCGCGGAGGCGGCCGGTTTTGTCGCCGTCATCTCGACCATAGTCTGGGGCAGATACTTCCATTCGCGCGAGTACCCACTGAGAGGGCGCTTGGCGCGCTCGGCCATAAACGCAAGCAAGTCCTTCCATTCGCCAGTCAGCGCCGGAGTCATGAGTACCGCGCCAAAACCAAGGCCTTCGATCGAAAATCGCAGCCTATCCTTTCCTCCGGCTACGTTGGGAGTGAGCTCGACCCCATGCCACAGGTCGTAGTAATGCATGCCGTCGGCGTGCGCTACGCTCAGCTCATCCCCCGAGACGTCGTATTCGTTGCGATTAACCATCGTCCATAACGTTGCGTGTTCGCCGGGGAACCTGCTGGCGAAAACGCCGGCCTGCAGGGTTGCCGTATAGGGCTCCCAGTCCGGGCTTTGCAGCGTTTGCGCGAAGGCGCGCTCGATGCGTGTGAATCGCAGCACGGCTTCGGCGTCGTGCGGTGTCATGCCATACCAAAAGCCCCACAGGTTTTCGAGCGACGCATAGCCGACGCCGTTGAAGAAAGCGTGCTGCAGACTATTGGTCTTATCGCGAGTGAAGCGATCGGTAACATTGATGGTGTGCCGCCGCTCGAGCCACTTCGCCTGGTTGACCATGGGCACGAACGGGTAGGGCGTGTCCTCCCAGGTTACCCAGTCGTTCCAACTGATGGTGCTCCATGCCAGCGACTCGTCGCGAATGGCAAATTGGGGTTCGAGCGCAAGCGGATGGTGAGCGGTATCGGCGGCCGCGTGAAAAGCGGCCGGGACGTCTTCGAGGGTATCGAAATTGACGCCGTCGGCGCCGATTTCCGCCATCAACTCGGCTAAGGCCGTCGCGGTGGGTGCGGACAGCTCACGCGTGCCGGTGTCCCAGGCCAGGGTGGGGAAGAAGACGCGCACGCCGCGGGCGTGGAATTCATCGATCATGTGGCGAACGCCGGAAACTCCGCCGGGCAGGTCGCGAATCAGGTCGAACTGGTTGCGGTCGTCTACGCCTAGATTGGGATAGAGCGGCCAGATCAGGACAGCGTCGATGGGGCCGAGGCGTCCTTCGACGTCCGCCAGAAACCGGTCAACCGTGTATTGATTCTTGTCCGGATCGAAGAATGTGCGGTCCCAGATCAGCATTTGGACTTGGGAATACACGTGCTGCGTCCAAGCCAGCTCGGGCCGCTCGTACTCCGTGCCCTGGTAACGCAACCGCTGGAGCCGATCCTCCCGCCACGCTTTCATTTGCGCCCGCCACGCATCCGCTGCGGCGGGATTTTCGGGTCCAGGTAGCAATACATCCGCGGGGCCGGCCGGCTGGGTGAGATTGAGCACGCCGGTCGGCGGGACGAGCGCATGACGCGGGCGCCACTCGTCGGAGAAGGCGGTGGTACAGATCAGTGCGGATACGGCGACAGCAGAGTAAAGGAATTTGCGCGAAAGGTCCTTGCGGGAAGAGTGCGGGGGCCTCCTGGCGAAGAGCCTCTCCAAGGTGCTGCTGTACTTTTTCATCGGTAGCTAGTGCGAATATACCGGAATGACGCGGTGAGTTCACAGTCCGCCCGCGGGTTCGCTCATCCAATACTACGAAAGCTCTGATCTATTTCAGTAACCTCGCCTGCTTCCCTTGATGAGAAAGCAAGGAGATAGCCTGCTTGTCAAAAGAGACGAAGATATCGCCGCCTAACCAATTGCCCTCGTAGGCGATCAGTCCATCCGCAAAATCGCCGCCTGCCTTTAGCATCAACAACCCGGCATCCACAGCAGGGCGATTGACGGAGACGTTGTCCGCACTGAGCAACGCTTCCAGGGCGGCGGAAATGCTCTCTTGCCCAAATTGGTAAACGCGGCGCAGAACCCAAACAAACTCACACAGGCATGGAAGGGTAACTGCGATGAGCTCAGCTTGCTTAAGAATCCTGGCGGCCGCCCGGGCCTGTTTTTTGTCATCTGCGACCACGGCGCGGACGAGGACGTTGGTATCCGCAGTGATTCTCACTTCTGCCTGGACCAGCCGTCCGCCGCGGCTTCACTGATCTCATCGAGAGTCGCAACCTTTCTGGTCTTACCTGCGAGCAGACCAAGGAAGCTGTCTATCTTACCTAGTGGCCGCGCAGCTCTGAGAGTTACAGCCCCATCCGGCTGCTTGTCCAGTTCAATCTTCTCTCCCGGCTGGATACCAAGATGCTGAAGTACATCCTTGCGGAAGGTAACCTGGCCTCGTGCGGTGACGGTCAAAGTGCTCATTGTCCCGGATTCCTCCCAGCTGATTCCAACATAGTAATGCAAAAACGCATTACATGCAAGGATGACCGCTTAATCTCTCGGCTGCCGCCCATCGCAAGTTGGCGTGATGACAACTTTTACTCCATCCGCAATACGTGCATCGGATCGGTGGATGCGGCGCGCCGGGCCGGTACAATCGCCGCTATCGTCGCGGCAACCAAGAGCAGCAATATGCTGCCGCCCAATGCGATTGGGTCCATGACGGGCGTTTGATACAGGAGACTGCGGACCCAGCGCAGCGCGATCAGCGCCATCATGAGTCCAACTCCTGTGCCCAGGAGAACGGGATATGCAGCCTGCCGGAGCACCAGCCCGATCATAGCGCTCCTACCAGAACCCAAGGCGATGCGGATGCCGAACTCCTGCCGGCGCAGCGTGACCGAGTACGCAAGCACTCCATACACTCCGAGCAAAGCCAGGAACAATGCGGCCAAGCCAAAGCCGCTAAGCACCGTGGCCTGGAAGCGGTCGCCTGCCACGGAATCGCTGACCTGGTCATCCATGGACTTGAGTGTCGGAATGGCAGCCTGTGAATCAAGCTGCCAGATCGCACGCCTTATCTCGGGAATCAATAGATCGCTGGATCGAGAGCTGCGGACCAGGAATGAGAGCGTCATCGGTGTGTAGGCCCAATAGGGCAGATAGACCATCGCTGCATCGTCCTTGAGGCCATTGATGCGCGTGTCGGCGACCACCCCGATTACTGTGACGGTTTGGTCGTCGGGAACAATGTCGGAGGCCTTTCGTCCGACGGGATTCTCGTCGGGAACAATATCGGAAATCTTTCGTCCGATGGGATTCTCGCCAGGAAAGCCCTCGCGCGCTGTCCTTTCCGAGATGAGCGCGACATAGGGATGGTTGCGATCGGCGCAGTGATGTTGCGGCCGGCGACGAGCGGACTAAGCATCGTGGGCAGATAGCTGGGGTTGATCCAGCGCACGTTGATCGGGGGCTGCTTTCCCGCCGGGACGGGATGATCCGGCCGGGAAAGAGTATCCACCCAGGTCTCACCGGTGAGAGGTGTAACGCTAGTGAGGGCGACCGATTGCACGCCCGGCAATTGACCGAGAGCCGTGAGGGCGCTATCGGCAAAGGCCAGCCTGGCTGCATTTCCCTTGCGACCGGGATCGTCATATTGCGGCCCAACGAGGACGGCCTGCGCGAGCGTGACGTGGCTGGCATCGAAGCCACGATCCTGCCCCAGAAGGTGAGAAAGACTACGCAGCACCAACGACGTAACGATGAGCAGGACCACCGTGCAAGCCACCTGCGCCGCCACCATCAGGCTGCGCGTACGGCGGCTGCGTCGCGTGCCGGCCGCCCGGGTGGAGTTTGCTTGCAGCGCGGCTTGCGGAGCAACGCGAAGGGAGTGCAGGGAGGGCAAGATGCCGAAGATGATTGCCGCTGCAATCGATAAGCCGCCGCTAAAGATGAGGACAGGCAGGCTTACCCGCACCTCATCGAGACGAGGGATGTTAGCCGGCGCCCATGCGATCAACAGGCGCACGCCGCCGAAGGCCAGCGCTGCTCCGGCCGCGCCGCCGGCGAACGCCAACACCAGGCTCTCGGTAAGACGCGACCTGACCAGTTGGCTGCGGCTGGCGCCCAGTGCGGCGCGCACGGCCGTCTCGCGTTCCGCATTTACGGCGCGAGCGAGTTGTAGATTGGCCAGGTTGACACACGCGATCAGCAGCACCGCACCCACCGCCGCAAGCAGCAGCCAGAGCGCGCCGCTCACCCCGGAGGCGACATCCTTCTCGAGCGGCGTAAGCGCGATGCCAAAATGAAGCGGCAGGTGCGCGGAGAGCGTATACGCCTTCTGCAGTGCCTCCAGTTCAGCGTTCGCCTGGGACAAGGTCACGCCAGGCTTGAGGCGCGCGATCGCCTTGTAGTTGAAGTTGCCCATATCTCTGTTCAGGTCGTACTCGCTCGGCACGAGCGGCTCAAAGAGCAGGGGGGCATGACCTGCGGTTTCCTGAAAGGCGATCTCGGGCGCCAATGCAATTTGCGGAAAGCGCATACCCGGCGGCAGCACACCGATGACGGTGACCGGATGGCCGCTGATGCGCAGCGTTTTGCCAATCACCGCAGGATCGCGCGCAAACAATGTCTGCCAGCCGTCGTAGCTCAGGATCACGACCCTTTCGGCATTTTGCCGGGCATCCTCCTCGATGAAGTCCCGGCCCAGGATGGGTTGAACGCCAAGCAGCCGGAATAGGTTTGGCGAAGTGATCACTGCGCCGACCATGCGTGGGTGCTCTCCGTTGGGAGAGACGCTCTTTCCCAGTTGAGCAAAGATCGCGGCGTCTTCGAGGGTCGCCGCGGTTCTTTTTCAGGCGCTGGAAATGCCGGTAGTTGTTGGGAATGGAGGATCGCTCGCTGGTCACCTTGTCCTCCACCGCCTCGCGCATCACAACCAGGCGATCGGGGTCGCGGAAGGCAAATGGCTTGAGCAAAACCGCGTTGACCACGCTGAAGACCGAAGTAGCCGCACCGATGCCCAGGGCAAGGGTAAGGATGGCAGTGAGCGCGAAGCCGGGCGACTTGCGCAGTTGACGAACCGCATAGCGGATGTCGCGAGGGGCCTGTTCGAGCCAAGGCAAGCCGCGCTGGATGCGATAGCTCTCGCGGATCTGCGTGACGCCGCCAAAGGCGCGCAGAGCGGCGTTGCGCGCCTGCGGTTCATCCATCCCTCGCGCGCGATTTTCTTCGATGGCCAGCTCGATGTGCGCGCGCAGCTCTTCATCGAGCTCTTCATCGAGCTTCTTGTTGCGGAAGAGTGCTGCGCCACGGCTAAGGAGAATCCGGATCCAGTCCATAATCGCCTCCTAATTCGACGGAGTTGGCGCGTTCGTTCTCATGTTGACCGTCTACCTATAGATTGAACGCGTCATAGGTGGAATGTCAACAGGTTCATCCGTGGGCGCCCCGCTGTGCCTAAGTGGCTGCTGCCTTCGCAAGCGTTCTGGGGCTATGCGACTGCGGTTGGCTTCGTCGCGGCGGGCGTCGCGATCCTGACCGGCGTGCAGTCACGCCTAGCCGCGATCTTGGTGACCGTCATGCTTGCGTCCTTCGGCCTGCTGGCGAACGGGCCGATGCTCTTGGCCGATCACGCGAACCACGTGAACTGGACCGAGTGCGCTGTGAATCTCGCCGTGACGGGCGCCGCCTGGGTTGTGGCGGACTCGCTGGCGCGGCTACGCGGTAGTTAGGTGGGCTGATTCCTCATGCCCGTGGACTGTCGCGAACTGTAGCTATATTCTCGACCATGCAAACTGTCCTGCCGGAGGCGCTCTGAACAGGTTCAGATACATCATTCTGTTCTACGCAGTCGCTTGCGGATTCGCCTGGATTGTCTGGTTGCCTCTGATCCTGGGTCCGCTCGGCCTCAAAGTTATAAGAGCTTCCGTATCATTTCCGGTATCGATCTGCATCGGTACTCTGGGCCCGGCGATTGCTTGCTTCGTCAGCCATCGAGTGGAGACGGGAAACTGGCGTGCTGTTCGCGTTTTCCCGCCATTGGATCGGCGGAGCCTGTGGCTATTGGGTGGTCCACTCGCGATTCTCTTTTGCCGTTTCTTTGTCTTCGCCGCTCTCATCACAAAGGGCGGCCCAGCAGCTTGGCATTGGCACCCAGGCGTACTCGCGGGCATCTTGATCCCGATGTTCAACTACAACCTGTTCGGCGGGCCTCTCTTTGAGGAGTTTGGGTGGCGCGGTTACTTCCAGAGCCGTTTGCAGCAAATGTTTCCACCATGGATAGCGGCGGTCGCTGTAGGAATCCTATGGGGTATGTGGCACCTGCCCCTCTTTCTTGTCGGATTCGGCGGCGCTTCGGTAGCCTATTTTACCTTGATTCTTATCGGTGTTTCGCTCATCATGGCGTTCGCGTTCAACGCCTCTGGGGAAGCGGTCCTTGTCGCCATCCTCATGCACTCCGCGTTCAATGCTTCGAACAGATTCGTTCCGGGATTTCTTGCTGGCGTACCTCTTGTCGAATGGCCTTCAGAGGTGGCGCTAGTGGCTATCTCGTTCCTATCTGTCGCGCTCCTCGCTACTGCTTTAAGCCGCGGGCGGCTCTGTGCTCGTATTGGAACGAATAAGTAATCGTAAGCTCCCTTTATCCTCCAGTTGCATCAGAATCAGCGGCTCATTTGATGAAAGAATGATTCCCGGAAGCTCCGGCTCAATGTGAGCTCGGCGCCATTGAGCAGCTTGACAAGATAGTCTCCGTGAAACAACGGCTGCAGCCCTGTCAAAAGCACACAAGCAAAGCGCGTGGATATTTGAGATGCGCTATCCAGGCATCGAAGGTCGCGATCGGCCTCAATGATGATTATTTTGCTAGGCTCTCTTGGGCCGATGCCGGTATATTCGAGCCCCAATGCCTTCAGCTCCCGGAGCTGTTCGAGCCGGTCGAAGGCCTCCAGCACGGAAATGTATGCTGCGAATTCAGTTCCGTGTGAGGCAGTCGCAAAGCCTTTGAGAAATACCTTCACTGTCAGACTGGTTGGACATGCAGATCCTTTTCGCACACACGGGGGAAGCAAACGTGCCTTTGAGCGATAAGAAACGGCCCCACCGCGGCACGTTCAGCTATATGAAACCACAGGCATTCATCAGTTGGGTAGCGACGATCCCGTGAAGGCATACTTTGCGCCGGCAGCGAACATAGTGTAGACAAAACAAGGGCCGATTGGCCCTTGCTTTGTCAGTCATCACCCACCGATGGCGAAGGCGTCCCAACTGCGATGCAAACACGAGTGGCACTTTGGATCACAGCAGAAACCCCGTCTGGACTGCCTGCACTCGCGGTCAAGAGTCGGCTACAGAGTAGTGCCCTGAAGGTTGCAGTTCACTTTGTTATTCCAGTCGACAAATGCGCCATTTGGATTCTCCTGCCATGCCCACACGTGCAGTTCGTAAAAGGTGTCAAGGCCGTATCTGTTTGGGCTGGGAATCAACTGCAACAGCTGCTGATAGAGCGCCGGCGGAGCCGCATTCTTCTTTTGCCAGGTGGCCGCGTCCACGATGAATTCAACGCCGACCAGCCGCATTTTTCCTCCCCCCAATGGCTCATAAATCAGGGCCTGGGGCTGAGTGGCATCGACCTCTCCGTTCAATAGACTTGCGTTCAGGTAGTGCACTCCCATGGCGCCATGATCGGGTCCTGAGACACAGCCCAGAACGGGATGATACCCGGCGTTGATCGCAGCATTGACATCGGTGTACTTTTGCGTCGCCGCCCGTACGGCCTGGACAAGCTCCGGCGGTGTTTGCGCGTAATCGGAGTGATCCATGGCGGTGCCGCTCTGGGAGAAGAGAGGCGTGGTCATGGCGAAGCTCCCTAGCAACAGCAGGCGCAGTGTAAGGCTTGCCGAATGGCTGGCAGCCCTGATTCGTTTGCTCATTCCATTTTCTTTCTGCATGGTCTTGCTCCTATCGCGAATTGGAGAGCCACGGCTATCAACATTTGGCGGCCTGCAGCTGGGCTCCATCTGATTAATCGCAATCCCAGCCGGAAAGACGACAGTTGGCACAATTTATTCTTTTGTCTGCCTACTCAGCTGTGGTTGGATCAATGGTCGCGGAAACGCGCGAGATCCGGTTAGCAGGAAAACCTCCCAAACGAGCGTGTTCTCGGATCGCAGCCTCGTCCGGCGCCAGATAAACACAATAGATCTTATCTTCAGTCACGTAGCTATGCACCCACTGAACCTGGGGACCGATCGTGCGCAGGGCGCTGCAGGAACTCTGTGAGGCCGCTCGTAGTTGTTCCGGGGTTGCGTTGCCTATTGCGGGAATCTCTCTCTCAATCACAAACTTCGGCATGGATGTTTTCTCCTCTCATTTGAGGGCCGGGCACGACACCTGCGATCAGGTGTCGCCAGGCCACTATGGGAGAAAACGAAAAGAAGCGATGAAAGGCGACAACGCGGAAAGACAAAAGTGCCGGTGGTCAGTGGCTCGCGAAACGAGTGTTTGTCAGTTGACGCGCGCGCTGGGTGTCGGGCTGGTCGGAGCCCAGCGTGGTCTGCAGATTCGCATAGGCCTTGCGCGCCGCGAGCTGAGCTTCGTCTGGCTTACCTTCGGCTTCGAAAGCCTGGGCCAGGACCAGATAAGCGCGGCCGACATTGCTTGACAGGATGCTTGGATCCTCACGGTCTTCAAGGAGTTTGATCGCGCGCCGCGCGTCGGATACGGCCTGCTCCCGCTGTCCACTTTTGAGGTCGATTCCGGACTTGCTCACCAGAAGAGTCGAAAGAAGGGCCGCGCATTGCCCGATTCTTCGAATGGAGGCCTCATCGAGCTCCACCGCCTCCTTCGCGAAATGAGCGGCGGATGGAAGATCGCCCTGCCCTAGCGCAATGCGGGCTCTCCTCAAAGACAGCTCCGCAAAGATGTAATGCTCGGGCGCATATCGTTTGCGCAGCCTCTGCTCCAACTCAGCCGCCTGTCGGGTGGCCTGGTCAAACACATGCGCGTCTGTAAACATATCGGTCTGCAACAGCTCGGTGTAATCCGTAAGGACGTTGTCATTTAAGTCATGGGCCTTTTTAGATGCAAGGGCAAAATACCGTGCCGCTTCAGTTCTTTGTCCTAGTTGCCGCAATAAGATCGCGTAGTTTAGCAATAGGTCAGGAGCGACGGCGCTGTTGGTTTCGTCATTGCGACTGATATCGAGAGCGCGCCGGTACAGTCGTTGCGCCTCGAGCTCGCGTCCGTCATAATACAGCGTGAACGCCCAACCGTGGAAGAGCTTCACCGCCTTTTGGGAATCGTCGTATCCGAGCGCGGTCATCAGATCTGATGCTCGTTGAAAGATGGTTTCGGCCTCGCGAAAGTTGCCGGCATCTCCCAAGACCGTGCCCAGATTGACCAGGATATTGAGGCCCTCAAGATTCCATTGCACCGGCGACCGCTGGATGGCCTGTTCTGCTGCGCGTGCGCGTGCGATGGACTGTTCCGAATTCCCATTGCGATACGCCACTTCACTGCCATGAAGCTGGCAAACGGCTCGTTCAGATGCGAACTGCGGCGCGTTCCCCAACTCGCGCAGACCTTCCTGGTAAAGCGCCTCCGCTTGCGACAACTCCCCTACCGGAACCATGGCCCCAGCCAGAACACAAGAGGCCTTGGCACGAATGGAGGGGTCCTTCAAATCGCGGGAAACGCGATAGGCTGCGTTGAGCACCCGCAATGCGTTGCCGTTTTCGTCTTCGCTCGAGTACTGGCTGCCCAGCGAAAGCTGCAGCTCCACATGATTGGCCGCGTCAGGGTTCCGTTCATGCTCAATCACGCGCTCTTCGCGCTCCAGCAACTGGTCGACAGCGAGCGGTTTGCCCATGGGTGCGGCACTACTGAGCAAAAGCTCATTGAGGTCGGTCATGCGCTCGGCTCGTGCCAATTGCCGCAGCGCCAGGTCGCGCTGAATGCGTGCTGTTCGCGCTTGCACAACCATTCCGGTGATGCCGGCGGCCATACCCACCAGCGCAAGTAGAGCAATGACTAGGCCCGCACGATGCCGGCGAGCGAATTTTCCTGCGCGGTACGTGAGCGTGTCGGGCCGCGCTTTGATCGGCTCGGACTTCAGGTAACGGCGTAGATCGTCTGCAAACGCGCCGACGGATGCATACCGTTCCCGGGGCTCCTTTTTGAGTGCTTTGGCCAGGATGGTGTCCAGGTCACCGCGTAGGACGCGGCGAAGCTTATCAACCGAAGCGCTGCGCAGGAGTGCACGAGCTACGGTGTCGCCCGCGCTGTTCACCGCGCCGGCCACGGCATCGGAGGGACGCAACGGCTCGCACTCGACGATGGTTTTTATCAGCTCCGCCGGTGAGCTTTGGCTCTCACCGGTAGGATGCCGCCCAGTCAGCAACAAGTAGAGCAGCACGCCCAACGCATAAACATCCGTGGATACGGTGATGGCCTCGCCTTTCAGTTGCTCGGGAGCAGCGTACTCGGGGGTCAGCGCGGTTCCACCAATAGTAAAGGCTGTCTGGTGTTCGGGATTGCTCTCGGTCTCGATCAACTTGGCGATTCCGAAGTCCAGCAACTTCGCCTCGCCGTCCTTACGCACCAGCACGTTTGACGGTTTCAGGTCGCGATGCACAATCAGGTTTGCGTGGGCCGCTGCGACCGCATCGAGTACCTGTAGGAAAAGGCGGATGCGCGCGTGAAGATCAAGCTGGCGCTGATCGCAATAGCGGTCGATCTGGTCGCCGTCGACGTGTTCGAGCACAAGATAGGGTTGGCCTGCGTCCGTTACCCCCGCGTCGATCAACTCGGCGATATGAGGGTGGGCAAGCAGCGCGAGTATCTTGCCTTCGCGTTTGAACCGGTCTTCACCCTCCTTTCCGAGCAACGCGATGTTCAGAAACTTCAGGGCTACCTGGCGTTCGAAACGTCCATCGTTGCGCCGCGCCAGCCAGACGCTCCCCATGCCACCCTGGCCGATCTGGGAAACGACCTCGAAGGCTCCGATCGTTTGTCCGGCTAGCGTTGCGGTCGTCGATGGTAAATCGACGACACCCGTTTCCAAGAAGCCATCAGATGCGAGGACGCTGTGTTCTAGAAGCAGTATTTCCAGCCGGTAGGCGATCTCGGGCTCCTGAGCCTTGATCCATCTCTGGCGTTCTTCTCCGTCCAACGCGAGCGCCTGGTCGAGCAGCGGGCTTAGGAGTCGCCATTCGTCCTTCCACTGAGGAGAGGCCGGTTTAGTCATGGCGCGCACTCCCGCCGATGCTCTGGTGCAGATAGATGCGGGCCTTTTCCCACTTCCGCTGCACGGTGCGCTCTGAGATGCTCTGCATCGCGCCGATCTCCGCGAAGGAGAATCCGCAGAAGAACTTGAGGTCGACCAGTATGGCGAGATCTGGCTCAACCAGGGTCAGTTCCTCCAGCGCGTCGTTGATCAGGGTAAGTTCCCTGGCGTTTACCGGATTTTCCAGGTTATCGAGCGTGACCGCGGTGATGTGATACCGGCCTCCCTTCTTCGCGCTGTTGCGCGCGCGTGCGTGATCGATGATGAGCCCTCGCATCACGCGCGCAGCGTAGGCCATGAATCGAGCGCGGTCAGGAAACGAGTGGTCGGCACCCTTGGCCATGTTCAGGTAGGCCTCGTGTAGCAGGGTAGTAGCGCCGAGTCGCCCCGGGATAAATTGGCCGCCTAATTGGCGTCTCGCCAATCGGTGCAATTCGGAATACAACGTGCTGAAGAGCACGTCTCTTTGGGGATGCTTCGCCGGGGAACAGGCTGCTGCCACGATTGACCTCCGCGAGCGAGGATGTTTTTGGGCGCACCTACAGTATAGGCGCGTCCCGCTCCAGCTGCGACGAATCGCTTCGCGCTTCGGAAACGCTCTTATAGGGGAAATCGAGAATGGGGGGTAAAAGACGACACTTGCGTTTAGGATTTTTTAGGACGACAGGGTTTGAGAAGATTGCTCTGTGCTACCCTGCTTGCGGTCCGTGACCTCTTTCGATGTGAGCGCCAGCTAGGTCGCACGGAGGATGAGTGATGGTAAAGCTTTCACGAGTAGCCCCGGAGCTCCCCGTTTCGAATCTCAAAGAGTCCGTAAAGTACTATGAGCAACAACTTGGATTCCGGGCCGTCGTGGAGATGCCTGGCGGAAACTACGCGATTGTTGAACGAGATGACATTGCGATTCATCTATTCCAGGACGATGCCCAGCGTCCTTCGCCTGTAGGAATCCACATCTTCACCGAAGACCTCGAGGCGCTGCATACGGAACTTAAGAGCCGTGGTGCGCGTATTTCGCAACAGATTCTACGCAAGCCCTGGGGGAATCGCGATTTCCGTGTGCATGACGACTCCGGGAACGAGATCAAATTCACTGAGCCTTTATCGTCGGACGAATAGAGGCGAGGCCGGTCTCCAACCGGACGGCATCGCGGTTCTTCTGTCCCATAAGTTGGGAAACAATCTGGGATTACCGGGATGTTGACAGCCGGCCCGGCAGGTGAGATTCTTGGGACGGATGCCGACCCAAAGAAGCCGATGACTTATCCCTATGTCAGCGGGCAATCGATCGGCGAGAAGGACTCAGTATGTTCAAACGCAGGCGGAGCGCGGATGATTTTGCCGAGGAGATCAAGGCGCACCTGAGGCTCGAAGCCGATGAGCTGAAGGGGAAAGGCTTGACAGAAGAGGAGGCGCGGCGGAGAGCACGGGTCGAGTTCGGCAATGTGCACGCGGCGCAGGAGCGGTTCTACCTGAGAAACCGGGTGGTGTGGCTTGACAATTTGTTCCGCGATACCAACTTTGCGATTCGCCAGCTGGTGAAGAATCCTGGTTTCGCGGTCACGGCGATCCTGGTACTGGCTCTCGGCTTCGGCGCGAGCGTGGCGATTTTCGGCTTTGTGGATGCAGCTTTGTTGCAGCCGCTTCCGTATGCGAATCCCGGCCGGCTGATGTCTGTGAACGAAAGCAGCGTTGAATCGCAGCGCTGGCCGCTCTCGTATCCAGATTTTCTCGTCTGGCGGAGACTCAACAAATCCTTCAGTTCGCTCGACGTTTACAGCGGGAGCGGCTATCTTCTGCACACCAACTCCGGCGCGGAACCAGTCCAGGGCGAGCGCATAAGCGGCGGCTTTTTTGCGACCCTTGGTATACATCCCATGCTGGGACGGGACTTCTATCCCAGCGAAGACGCGCCCGGTGGCGCAAATGTCGTAATCGTGAGTTATCAGGCATGGCTCAATCGCTTTGGCGCAAAGCCCGAGGTCGTCGGGCGAACCGTGGATTTGGATAACCAGGCGTACACGATCATCGGCGTTCTGCCACGGTCGTTCTCATTCGCGCCAAGCGGCAATGCGGAGTTCTGGGTTCCCATCAATGTGTTGTCCCCTCACGAGCATTCGCGAACCTTCTACGCCTTTATGGGAATAGGAAGGCTGCGAGACGGCGTCACCGTGCAGTCAGCGCAGGCCGAAATGGCGGGCATCGCACAACAACTCCAACAGCAATATCCCAAGCCCGGCCGCGAGCCCGGCGCCAGTGTTGTGCCTTTCTCAGAGATCATCATAGGCAATGTGCGGCCCATCCTGCTAACCCTGCTGGGTGGGTCCGCCTTATTGCTATTGATTGCATGCGTCAACGTGGCCAGCCTGGTGCTTGTGCGCTCGGAGAGCCGCAAGCGTGAGATCGCCGTCCGTGGCGCGCTGGGCGCAACCTACACCCGGCTGCTGCAGCAATTTGTGACCGAAGGGCTCTTACTTGCCATGTTCGGCAGCCTGGCAGGCGCGGCCGTTGCTATCGGTACTATGAAGTTCCTGCGCCGCTTGGTCCCTGTGGATATGGCATCCAGCATGCCGTTTCTGGGAGAGGTCGGGTGGAACGCACACACGGGCGAGTTTGCCGCAGCCATTACGCTGATGACGGCGTTGCTGTTGGGCGCTACAGCAACGTTGCGGCTTTC
This sequence comes from uncultured Acidobacteriaceae bacterium, assembly GCA_963746595.1. Taxonomy (GTDB): domain Bacteria; phylum Acidobacteriota; class Terriglobia; order Terriglobales; family Acidobacteriaceae; genus PALSA-350. The sequence goes on along the minus strand of CAVVBS010000014.1, from coordinate 289,330 downwards.
ATTGCAGAAGTTGCGTGACGCGTTGGCCGATGGGGACCGCGGCGCCGCCGGCCTGCTCTGGCGGAGATTGGGAGCGAACCTGGTCGTCGTTGAGCTGGCAATCGCGGTAGTCCTGCTGGCTGGCGCGGGGCTACTGGGGCAGAGCCTCTATCGCCTTCTCCATGTGCCGCTCGGCTTTGATCCGGATCATCTTGCAACCGTGCGACTGATGGCGCCCGGCAGCGTCTACAAAACCGGCGAGCAAACGATGGGGCTTTACCAGGAGATTGTGCGCCGCGTCTCAAGCTTACCGGGCGCAAAGTCGGCCGGTTTGAGCAGCGTGCTTCCCGTGGAGTGTAACTGCCCTAGCGATTCGATCCAGTTCCCGGGAAGACCATACCATGGCGAACAGAATGAGGTCGTCGAGCGTCATGTGAGCCCGCAGTATTTGCCTACAGTCAAGGCCAAGTTGATGCGCGGACGAGTCTTTACCGAGGCCGATAATGCCTCTGCTCCCGGCGTGACCATAATCAACCAGGCGCTGGCAGGGAAGTATTTCTCCGGCCAGGATCCGATTGGCCAGAGGATCGCCAATGACGAGGGCGGCCGTCCGTCTGTGTGGGAGATCGTCGGCGTGGTAGACGACGTTCGCGAGGGCTCGCTTGATGAGGACATCTGGCCTGCGGAGTATTTCCCCATCAACCAAACGCTGGACCACTCTTTCAGCCTGGCTGTGCGCACATCGCAAGAGCCAGGAACGCTGCTGCCTACGCTGGTGAGCACGCTGCATCAGATCGATGCGAACCTGGGCGTATCGGACGAAGCGAGCATGGCACAGAAAATTGGCGGCACGCAGGCGGCGCTCCTTCACCGATTCTCGGCGTGGCTAGTGGGAGGATTTGCGGCGATGGCGCTGGTACTGGGCGTGGTTGGACTGTACGGAGTGATTGCTTACTCGGTGACCCAGCGGACACGAGAGATCGGCGTGCGCATGGCGTTGGGGGCCCAGCGCAGTTCGGTGTACAGTCTCGTCATGCGGCAGGCTGGATGGCTGACGGCCGTTGGGCTGGCAATCGGGCTGGTCTGCTCGGTGGGAGCATCCCTGCTTATGCGCAATCTGTTGTTCGGTGTGCAGGCGTGGGACGCAGTGACGTTGAGTTGCGTGGCCGTGCTGCTGGGGCTGGCGGCGATGGGCGCGAGCTTTATGCCGGCACGGCGCGCAGCATCGGTGAATCCGGTGGAAGCTCTCCGCGCTGAATAGTCTCGGTATGAGGATGGATGCTTCAGCTGCCGGCAAGTGTGGCAGTGCGTAACGCGGTAATACGATCTTCCCTACTAGTGGATTAGCGTTTTAGAAGCCGACCGGCAATGACTTTCAGGACGCGGGAGGGAGATGAGGCGGAGGCGGTGATAGATTTTGGCTCTCGCCTGGCGTTCTCTTTCCAGTGCTTCCGCAGCCTGCTTCATGGCTGTACGGCGGATGGCGTAAAGTTCTTTTCGTTCCTCCCACCTCATCTGGAATCGGCGAAAGAGGGACTTGCCCTCCTCGCTCCGGCGCTCTGCGGCTAGGGCGAGTCTCTCCTGTTCTGCTTCCTTGCGGCGTAGCGCGCTGAGCTCCGCAAGAAACTCTCGATGCAATTGCTTTTTGCGGGCAAATTCTTCCGCCAACTGGTCGATCAGCTGGCGTTGATAGCCCACGACATTAAACATGACGCCCGTGGTCCAGGCAAAGGTGAAAAGGCCGCAGATCGCCATCATGGGGCCAAGTTCGCGCCATCCAAAGCCGAGCGGCATGCCTCCGTAGCCTAAGGTGGTGTAACTGTTGGCGGTGAAGTAAAGGCTGGTCCGTGCGTCGGGAATCAGGCCGAGCCGAGTGAGCACGGTGGCCCAGATACTCATGTCGACGATATGCAGAACCAGCATAAGAAGCACCGAGCGGCCAAACCGCATCGATGCCCAGAACGGATGGCTTGCGTGTTCAAGAAGACGCTTGGCCCCACGATGATAGTCGCGAACGATCTGTCCGAGCACAGAGCCGTGCACGAGCGTGACGCCGACCAGCACGGGTGCGCCGATGGCAAAGACCTCCAGCAGCGGCGGGTCCGGTCGGACGGGAAAGGTGGGCACCCACGGGGCTAGCATGCACCAGAATTCTAACTGCTCGCTGGGGGATGTGCTCTCCGCATGAAGTCTTGAGCCGCTTTGTAACCGGACCCGGCAAGCTCAGATGAGGCGGGTATCGTGTTTCCTATCTCATCTCTGCCGGCGGAAATCAAAAATGCCCCACTGCAGTTTTCCGGCACTCGCACTGGCAGAATTACAAGCTCGTGACAATCGCGTGACATCCCTTCACACGCGAAGCAGTACCGTGTGATTCGAGCCGAATTGCTTGCTAGCCATTGCGAGGAGAAACATATCAAATGTCAGATAAGGTCATAACAGTGCTGTGCGAGAGAGTCGTCGCTCTGCAGCAACAACAAGACGAATTAGCCTGGAATGCGATAGCTCTGATCGCGACGCTCACAAAGGTTCTTCCCGGCTTTGCTCAAGAATTCGCTCGACAACGTATCGTCGTTGAAAGGCTGGCCTCTCCCCGTAACGCCGAAGAGCGCGCGACGTTTATAAAGGCGTTGAAGGTAACGCATCGACGGCATTAGTTCAGGGGTTTGTACTATGCAACAGCGGCTGAAAGCTATACTCGTCTTGTGACGGGGTCACTGCTCATTCTTACGGGGGCTTCAGGTTCAGGAAAAACGACTCTGGCCGACGCTGTTCGGAAAGCGCTTCCAATGTGTGAGGTCAGGTTTTTCGACTCCATCGGTGTTCCATCTGCGGAGGTCATGGCCAAATATGTTGGCGACTATGGTCCCGGAGGCGGTTGGCAGCGGGCAATGACGATGGAGTGGATGCAACGGATCGCTCCTCTTCTGAATTCCGGGAAGAGGGTCTTGTTTGAGGGCCAGATGAGAATTGCATTTATTGAGGAGGCAATTGCTGCCTCAGGGATTACAAATGCGCGGATTGTCCTTATAGATTGCAGCGATCTTGTCCGCGGCGCCAGACTTACGCACGATCGCCAGCAGCCCGATTTAGCAAACGAGAACATGATGGGCTGGGGCCGCTTTCTTCGCGAGGAGGCTAAACGAGGAGGTTACGAAATCCTCGATACCGGTTCGATCCCCTTCAGTGCAAGCGTAGACCAACTGATTGCCTATCTCCGCTAGGAATCGCCAGGTGACCGGCGCGCCGAGGAGCCGGCAGGAAAGGCCACTGGCTCTACTCGGGTAGTTCCGCGACGGCAGCGGCGCTGCGGTGAGGCGGTCGTGGTTTCTTAGGCGCCATGACGTACGAGTAGGGGTCGTCCTCCGGGGGCAGTTTTCTTCCGAAGAGCTGCAAAACTCTGTTGAGTGCTTTGCTGAGGAGACTCATTGAGGATACCCCTCCCTGCATTGAATTTTACCACTTCGAAAAATCAAGAAGAGTTCTGCGCCAGACCGTAGACTGAAGTAAATGGATATCGGTTCACGTATCAGGTATCTTATCCGGCAGCCAAGCCTCTGGATCGCTCTCCTGATCTGGTGCCTGCTCAGTGCGGCAGCCATCCTGTTGTGCCGGAACGGCGTCCCGCTCAACCGGCCCGAACTCGCCACTACACCGCCCATCACCGATGTGCTCAACAACTCCGTCGGTCTCTTTTTGCTCATCCTGCTCATCGGCATTGTCTCCTTTCTGGCGCGTTATCGTCCGTTTCCCAACCTCTCCGAACGCGCTCCGGAGCGGGGAATCGCTTTGGTCGAAACGGTGGCAATGTGGATTTACGGAGCCGTTGTCCTGCTTGCGGGCCGCGTGATTGGGCAGCACTATTTCGGCGAAGGAATCGCGCTGCATCTCAACGGCTGCCTCTTTGGGGCGACGCACGTCCAGTCGCCGGCCGCGGTCTACACCTGGGCCGCGTACAACGGTGTCTTCCTCGCCCTTCTTCCGTATCTCATCTTTCGCTTGCGCGGCTATTCCCGCCAGGCGCTCAATCTGCGATCCGCGAACTGGAAGAATGACGCGCTCATCATCGCCGTCGTCATGCTCGTCGGCTGCGCCTACGAGCTAGCCGGCCCTAACATCTTTCAGCTCACGCCGCATCAGCAGCTCGTGGGCGGAGCGCTTTCCCTGGTGCTGCATCTGTGCGGAACAGATCTCCCCATCATGATCTTCATCTATGCGATTCTGCTGCCGCGCTATGCCCGGTTATTCTCTCCGCCAGTCGCTTTCCTGGCAGGCGCCGTCACCTACCCGCTGATGCACGTCTTCGAATCATGGACACGCTATGACTCGCTGTACCACGCGGTAGTGTCTGTCATCTTCGTTTTGCTGACGTTCTTTCCTGCAGGTGTTATGAAGTCATTTCTCACATTCCGGACAGGGAATGCCTGGGTGCATATGTGGGGCTTCCACGCCATTACGCCACACGTCATGGTGGACACGCGGCTGGTCGTTCACGATTTCAATATTCGGTAAGTAATGGTGGTTGTTTCGTGCCCAGCATCCCTAACTCTGATTCCCTCGTAGACGCTGGTTAGAAAGATCCTTCTCACGGAAACGCCGGTATCGGTTAAGAAGTGATGCTGGTCCGCGGGCTCGTAGAAAGACAAGATTTCCTTCGAAGCGTTTTTCTTCGATGATCGCTCCACCTTCTAGGGAGGCGAGTATGGAGCCTTCGGATTGCGGGAGCCGAAAACTGGATTCGACAAGCGGGTCGGCCACGAGCGCGGCATCGATGGCGATCAGGAGTTGGTCAAGGCCTGTGTGTCGATGAGCCGAGACAAGAATTGCTTCGCGATCGCTCGAGAGGTGTGCGAGGTCATGGCGCGGGACGAGATCGATCTTGTTCAAAACCTGGATGACGGGCTTGGTCGAGACCGCGAGCTCGGCCAGGACTTTTTCAACCTGGGTTTTCTGCTCTTCGCGCATAGGGCTGGCTGCGTCCTGCACGTGGAGAAGAACTTCGGATCGCTCCACTTCTTCGAGGGTGGCGCGGAAGCTGGTAACGAGCGTGTGGGGAAGGTTGCGAATGAAGCCGACGGTATCGGAGAGCAAGATTTTGCGGCGGGAAGGAAGCTGCAGCCGCCGGAGTTTGGGGTCTAGGGTAGCGAACATCCGGGCTGATTCGAGCACGCCGGCCTCGGTGAGGGCGTTGAAAAGGGTGCTCTTGCCGGCGTTGGTGTAACCGACAATGGCAACCACAGGGACTGGGACTGCCTCGCGGCGCTGCCGCTGCTGATGGCGGATGCGGCGGACAGCGTGGAGTTGGGTCTTGATTTCGTCGATGCGCAGGTTGATTTTGCGGCGATCGGTCTCGAGTTGAGTTTCGCCCGGCCCGCGGGTCCCGATGCCTCCGCCAAGCTGCGACATGGCGCGGCCGCGTTTGGCGAGGCGGGGCAGCCGGTATTCGAGCTGAGCGAGTTCTACCTGGAGCTGACCTTCGCGGGTCTTCGCATGACGGGCGAAGATGTCGAGGATGAGCTGAGAACGGTCGATCACGTGGCAAGGTAGACGGGCTTCGATGTTGCGCAGTTGCGAGGGGGTGAGGTCGTGGTCGAAGAGAACCAGCGATGCGTTCGTGCTCGCCACAGCACTCACAATTTCGTCGAGCTTGCCTTGGCCGACGAGGCTGGAAGGGTCGGGCTTTTGGCGGCGCTGGACCAGCGTGGTGGCAATGGTCGCACCTGCTGATCGGGCGAGTTCCTCAAATTCTGCGCGGCTGGCATCGAAGTCGAGGGTCGCGCCTGCATGGTCCGGGAGGTCTTCTTCTCCAGCGCCGATAGCAGCCGCGGTGCGAGCCAGTCGAGCGGATGCGGTAAGCTGCTTGCGCTTGCGCAGTTCTGCGGTGAACTCGACCACGACAATCACGGCTAGTTCCTGCTGCGTTTGCGAGGTCCGGAGTTCGCGGGCGAGGAGTGCTGCCTCCTGGGCCTCACTTGCTTCGACGAGACTCCGGCGGATTGTCTTTCCGCGATCCCGGCGTGATTGCGCTTGATCCGGGGTGGCGTCAGGCGAAGCCTTCTTGCTGGTCAAAGCTCTCTCAATTCAGGGCCACGTATCGGGCCGACTCTCCCAATGATACTGAACCGACAGCGCTTCTAAGAAAACCAGTTCTAGAGTTGTTCGATCTTTACGTTGCCGTCCGAGGTGTTGATGGTGAGCGGCGTACCTCCGCCATTTAGCTTTCCGTGCAACTCATGGCCCGATCCGCCGGACTGGTAATGGTCCATGACGAGCGGAAGAGCGCAATCCACATGGCCGTCGCTGGTATGCACGCTGAGGTCGGCGGCGAAGCTCTGGGGGACGCGAATGGTCACCGAGCCATCGGATGATTGAATGGTCGTGGGTCCAGCGAGCTTTGTTCCCTCGCGCAAGTTGAGGTCCAGCGAACCGTCACTGGTGTGCAGCACAAGCGCGTGGAAGAGGCCGTCGACACTGAGGTTGCCGTCGCTGGTGTGGGCGTCGATTGCGCCATCAGCGTTGGTGACCTTCACCTGCCCATCACCGGACTTGATGCGCAGGTTGCCCGAGACATGATCGAGGGTCACGTTCCCGTCGCCAGTGGTCAGACCCAGATCGCCCTGCAATCCAGAGAGAGTTACACTTCCGTCAGAGGTCCTGGCTTGCAGCGTGAGCTGGGCGGGGCTTTCGACGGTCACCCGGGTTTGCTCTCTGTGCCAGGCGATGTGCCCGCCAATATGCGGCAGCTCTTTGAAGAGAAAGTGAACCTGATCGCCGTTTTGGCCCTCCTCCAAACGATAGTCGCTCATCTTCCGCCCCTCCACTTCGACGTGGATCCGGATTTCATGGCAGTCCCCGCAGGGACGAAATTCAACCCCGGCATCCGCGGTTTCCAGGGTAATCGTGGGCTTGCCATCGATCGGATACGTTTTGGACCACGAGTGATCCGGATCCTGTGCGAGGGTGGTCAACGAGGAGAGAATGGTGAGCGCGGCCAGGCTAACAGCACACTTCGTCTTCATGGCAGTCTGATACGAAGTTGACCCTTGAAAGGTTCCGTGGAATTTGAGTGAGATCCGGTTTCTTTCCCTATCCAAACGCGGGCAGGCGCGTCTCACGCGCGTCCAAGTGCTGCGTGGCAGGAAATTCGAGTACGCTCCGGTCCCACGGCAAGCCGGGGCAGGCGGGATGACAAATTTGAGGGCGGTGGCTTACCTCGGCATGGATGGAGGCGGATGGACAGAACACACCCCTGCAGCAACCAACCTGATTTCGCTTGCCGACGTTCCCTTCAACGCATTCAGCAAGTTGCGCCGTCCAGAAGGCCATTGTTCCGCTAATTTGGACAGCTTTGAGTGGAGTACGCCGGCGATGTAGAAGAATACGCACAACACTACACCAGGTTCAGCCACTGGATGTTGAACGAAGGCGCTGCGGAGTCCCGTATTCAGGTCCGGTCCATTGGCTAACCGGCCAACCATAGGTATGCTATTGCGATGGAAGCCGAGGGTGGGTTCGCTACCGTATCCTGGTGACGACGCACTCCGGGCCCGGAGCCAATACATGCCAATGCCCATATTGACGCTAACGCACGGGATCCCTATCTGGTTCCTTGTTTTGGCCTTGTTTCTGCCTAGGATTTCGCTGTTTATCGGGTGGATCCACATGTGGTGGTTCTTTGTCCCCCAGCCGTGGGCTGCCGTGTTGTGGGTTGCGCTTCCAAGGGTGCTGGTCCTGATCTTTATCCATGCGCACCAGGGTTTCGACTTGTGGTTTTGGATTCACCTGGTGACTGCGATCGTGGTATGGAGCGGATCTGGGGTTTCACACAACAATAGAAGAATGCGGAGAAGGCGTACCTAGCGCATTCTGTTTCCGTGGGGCTGCGATAGATATGCTGTCAATGCTGTCCCCGTAGTCCGCCCCCGCTAGTAACCACCACAACGGTTACACAAGTGGCACAGAGGACTGCCCGTTCCGGGTAGAAGCGAGGCCTACATTGCCCGCGCCTGCCATTTTTCCTCATCCCGTCCACACGAGCGTGGCCGCCTAGTACCGGAAAGGGTAATGGTGCGGACCGTTGGTCACTGGTCAAATACAACCAGCCTCGTGTGAGGCCAAGTCCGTGCTGCCTTAGCAGCCGGGGAATTTGGTGCTGTATTGCAAAACGGAGATGTCAAGTGAGCGCACTGGTTGACGAGTCGCCCGAATTCAAGAGACTGTGGATCCGGGTTCTCAAGCGAGTTCATCCTGACCTGGCGGTTGATGAGCAGGATAGGCACCGGTGTGAACGGCTCACCCAACAGGCGAATGATGCCTATGCGAGACGCGATGAACTAGCGCTGAAAGCGGTGCTCGAACCCAAGGGGCCGACGCTGCTCCGATACCCGCAGCATGACGACTGGGAAGCGACGGCACCAGTGCAACAGGCGCCGCCGCCGCAGTCTACCTATCAGCCGCCGTTGGCGCCGCAACAGCCACCCAACGTGATCGGGCGCGAGGTGTTAGCTGTTCTGGTGGCAGCCTGCGCGGTCCTTTGCTTTCTTCTCTATGGAATTTTCTACGCACTTAGTGAAACCGTGGGACGAAAGACGTCCCTGTTTTTGATGGTGCTGCTGACCGCCGGTGTACTCTGGTTGATCGCTAAGCGCTCCAAGTTGTCGTACAAGCACAAAACAAGGTGGGTGGCAGCAGTCGCAAGCGGAATGATCCTGATGGCGATCTGCCTTTTAGACAGCCGTCCCAGGGCAAATCCACTGTTTCCTTCGGCTCGCGCTGCAACAGCCCGGGCTCTGGCCTTGAAAGACACAGACGATGCGCCCCCATCTCAACGGTATTGGAATGTAATCAAAACCAGGGTGGGACAGAGTTGGAACCCGTCGGCGGTCGTCAATACCCCTGCAGGTGCTACCGCGGACATTGCGTTTACGATCGTACATGACGGCTCACCGCGGGATGTCCAGTTGCTTAGGCCTAGTGGTTCTCCATCGCTCGATTCCTCCTGTGTTCTTGCCGTACAGCAGGTGAGAACGTTCGGTCCACCTGAGGGTGGCGCCAAAGAAAGCCTGCACGTACTTTATCCCTGTTCGTACAGCGAACTCACTGCGATGAACGCTATTCCAGCGCACAGTAGCACACCACAAACGGCGGGGATGGCCATGTCACCACGGCCGGAGCGGGTAGACAGTCCTGCTTCACAACTTGGCGGGTACATAGAAGCGGCAAAGAACAAGGTCGCAGAGAAATGGGATTCGTCGGAAGTTGCCGGCAGCACCCCGGCAGGCGCAACTGTCTACATTCAGTTCGCGATACGACGGAGCGGCGTGCATGCGGCCCCGATTATGGAAACATCGAGCGGGTCCACGTCCCTCGACAATTCATGCCTGGGGGCTGTAAACGGAATACAGGCGTTCGACCATCTTCCCAGGAGCTACAGCGGAGACAGTCTGACCGTGGTCTATCACTGCACCTATCCGGGTTCGACCACAACCAAGGTCGCACAGGATTCCAGCCAGCCGCCGGCACAAGAACCGGCGCCACATGCCGCCGCGGAAGCCGGCCATGGCGTGCAGCAACCCACGAATGGCAGCCTGGCTAGCAATTAGCCGGTTGCGAATCGTGGACCGCGGAAGAATGGATCGACTGCCTCGCCGCTCTACTCATTGCGCAGCGTTGTTGCCGGATGATGACCTCGAAGTTTGTCCCGGCGCGACGATCGCGAACCGCCTGTTTTACCTGCTCCATTCCTCCAAAATCAGCCAAGGTGGTTCTGCGCGCTTCGAATGCGGAGACGCCGGCGGCGATCTTTTCGTCGGTAGCCATCTCCACGTATGCCTGAAGTTCGTTATCCAATTGGCGCTCGACCTTCTCTTTTCCGAGGAGATTGGCCAGAAGACTGCGTATCCGGAAAAAAAATCGCATGCTCCGCCTCTAGGTGGTTGCCTTCAACGCATTCGCCATCGCCAAAGCGATCGTTTGCCACTGCTTGGTTTCGACATCCAACTGAGCTTGTCCCGCCTTGGTAAGGCGGTAGAACTTGGCGCGTCGATTGTTTTCCGAATCGCCCCAGAACGAGTTCAGCCAGCCAGCCTCCTCCATGCGGTGAAGGGCTGGAAACAACGACCCGGGCTTAACCAGGAAAGTTCCTCGCGTGATTTGTTCAATGCGCCGGGAAACGCCCAGCCCGTGGAGCTCTCCTGCACCGAGTGCCTTGAGAATGAGCAGATCGAGAGTGCCTTGCAGGAGGTTTGCTTTTTGCGGACTCATTTTTGACTAAACCTATCGGACGTCTATATGAGTGTGAGCTCATTTCGTATAGATTGTCAATAGGAAGGGGCGGCATCTTTTTGAAAGAGTGAGGAAAGCGTTGCAGGCGGCGACAAAGTCCGCGGAAGGTTTCCGGATGCGGCGGCACGCAAATGCACCATCGCGAGCAGCCAGGCGTATTATCATGACCCTCATGTCGAACCGCTTTCCCCTCGCCTGCGCAGCGCTGCTCGCGGGTTCTCTGATCGTTGCAGCCCCTGCGTGCGCACAAGGTGATGCTTTTGCGCAGCGCTTCGATGCAGTTCTGTCGCAACACGGGGTAGTGGGCGGCGGAATCGCCATCGTCCACATGCAGGAACCGGCAGCGCAGTGGTTCTTCGGCAAAGTGCGCAAAGACACCGGGCAGCCGGTCGACGAAGAAACGTCGTACAACTGGGCCTCGATCACCAAGACGATGACCGCGATCGCCATTCTGCAGTTGCGCGATCGGGGCAAGCTGTCGCTGGATGATAGCGCGGTCCGCTATGTGCCCGAACTGCGGCAGGTGCACGATGAGTTTGGCTCGATCGATGACATCACGATTCGCGATTTGCTCACGCATAGTGCGGGGTTTCGCAATCCCACATGGCCTTGGGACTGCGAGGATGCTTCCAACTGCAACTGGCAACCGTTTGAACCGACGCAATGGTCGCAGGTCGTCGCCATGCTGCCCTATACGCAGGTTGCCTTTCGTCCGGGATCGCGCTGGAGCTATTCCAATCTCGGTTACGTATTTCTTGGCCAGGTCATTCAACGGCTCTCGGGCGATGACTACGAAATTTACATTCACAAGAACATTCTCATGCCTTTGGGGATGACCGCCAGCTACTTCGATCGCTCGCCGTACTTTTTGGAATCACATGTTTCGGCCAGCTATCTGCGCGCGGGCGATAAGCTCACCGCACAGCCCTTCGACTTCGATACGGGCATCACGACCTCCAACAGCGGCCTTAAAGCTCCCATCCCCGACATGGTGAAGTATCTCCGGTTCCTGATAGGGGATCCAGCGAATCCGCGCTACGCGTTCGTGCTGAAGCGCGAATCCCTGGAGGAGGCATGGAAGGGGGTGCTGCCCGTCACGGAGCCGGGGAAACCGGCGACGCCTTACACCAAGGGCGCGCCGATGATGGGGCTTGGCTTTTTCGTATCGGACCTCCAGGGGCGTCGCCTGGTATATCACGACGGTGATCAGGGCGGCTTTTCCTCCGAGATGCTGATCGAACCGGCGCGGCACACGGCCTGCATTCTCGCCGTCAACACGACCGACATCGGAGCCCCTGCGTCCTCCCCCACGTCGCATCCCCTATCGAATACCGAGCCTGAGCCCGGCACGGACCTCCGGCTCGCACTGCGACAGGACCTGCTGGATCATGTATTCCCCACATATTCCGAAGGAAGGCATGGGCCGGGCAAGTAACGGCGGCCACGAACTCAGTCCTGCCAAGGGTCTGCCTCCTGTTCCCTGACGAGGACGGAAGGAATACGACGGGTGCCCCTCGTTCGCCTAACCTGCCCCGGCTCGCCGAGGGGCGTATGTGGGCCAAAGACCATGGGGCGTAGCCCTACAAGCGCTAACTTGTTTGGCACACAACAGAAATTCGAGAATATGCCGTCTTTTCTTGCATCTCCAACCCGCCGCAAAGACGTCATCCTGAGCGGAGCGCCTCACGGATTTATCGCGTGACACGGCGGTTGTAGCGCGGAGTCGAAGGACCCCGAGGGTCCTTGTCTTACCATGCTGCTCGGAGCTTTCGAGCACCGAAGCCCGAGAACAGGATCGTCTGCGGTACACAAGTGATGGTCACGAGTACATTCTTTCATGCACTGTAATCACCTTCCCTCCCCATGTCTGTGCAAGGTCTTTGAACTCGGGACTGGTCGTGCGGTTGCAAAAGTCCGAGCGGCACGGGTAAGACAAGGACCCTCGGGGTCCTTCGACTCCGCGCTACAACCGCCGAGTCACGCGATAAATCCGTGAGGCGCTTCGCTCAGGATGACGTCTTTGCGGCGGGTTGGAGATGCAAGAAAAGACAGCGTATTATCGAATTTTTATTGTCCGCCAAACAAGTTAGCGCTTATGGAGGGCGGCAGCTCCCACGATTGCATTTGTTCGATCCCTCGCAAATCGGGTTCTGGATAACCGCTCAGCCCCGGTGCCCGCCCTCTGCTTGCTCGATAGGACTTCTATGGCTTATTTCGGCTGCCCGTATCTTTGGGCAAGGGCCGGGCCGGCCTCGGCGTCTTCGATGACAGGGTGAGTGTGCATTTCGAGGACATCGGACCATTGGACTGAGAATGCGTATGCGGCGGCGGGATCGTCAGTCTCTATCAGAGAGAATCCACCGCTCAAATCCATGTTGTGCCATCTGCCGAGGAGCTTCACTCCTTGCGTCGGTTGGGCTTTGCCGGCGAGAAACCGAGATGCGGCCTCCTGCCAACATCCTGGACGAACGGAAAAGGTAGACAAAAACTTCATGTTGCCTCCTATGAACTTTGGATTTTGAAAACCGGGGATAGGCGGCACTGCAGGCGCGCCCAGCCAGGATTTGATCACATTTCTCAGGCTGCCCTGCTTTTTCTTTTGCTTGTTCTTTTGTGAAAGTCCTGGTTCTCTCGGTCTACCAAGCTTTGCCTGTCGGCGATTGCTGCGGCGGTTCACGTGAAGCGGTAGACCGGACACCACACGTGCGGGCGGGTAAACGCATCGTATAGCAAAATCCACTCCCAGGTCTGGAACGCAAGTGAACGGGGGACGCAAGGTGCGGGGCTTCCGAGGGGATAGATTGGTTGGCGGAGGTGGACTGGCTGAGGCCAGGGCGCGGCTGGGGGTCATTCGTTGTGGAATGGTTGTGGTTTTGTGCCCGCGGGTGGGTGCAGGGGCGGACTTCTTCTCCGAAGGAATGGCGCGACGGTCGGGGATGAGAGGGGCTTGACCTGTCCAGTAATTCTCGAATCATCGGTTATCGTTTCGGGGGTTACTTTGGGTTGACTGGAGAGCCGGTGGTCATCCTTTTTGGCGCCATTTCCATTGCTTGCGAGAGCAAGAATGTTCGGAAGATTCCGACGATACCTGTTGGTTCCGGGCCGGCAGGATAGGCCATCGAGAATCGCCTTGACAGCTTCAACCCGGTTACCCTGGCGATCTTTAGCGTTCCAAGCGAGAGTTGATTTCGAGCCGCCCACCTGGAGACGAACGTGATCCCAAGACCGGCTTCCACCGCATTCAGCAGACCTTCGGTCGAGTCGAGCTCCATGCTGATGGTCAGATCCTTCGTTTTCACTCCGACCTTCGAGAGCGCTTGCTCCACCACTCTTCTTGAGCCGGACCCAAATTCGCGCATGAGCAATGGCTCGCTCTTCAGATTCTCTACCTTGATATCGTGATTGGCCCACTCATGAGTGGCGGGAACAACCAGTACCATATGATCTTCCATGAACGGTTCTATATGGAGGTCTTTCCGCTTCTCCGGACCTTCGATGAGCGCCAGCTGAATTTCTCGCGCGAGCAGGGCCTCCAGCATCTCATCGGTATTCCCGCTGCGAGCCGTGACTCTGATCTTGGGATTTGTCCTCCGAAATCCAGCTACGAAGGTTGGCAGCAGGTATTGACCGATGGTCTGGGAGGCTCCCAGCGCGAGTTTGCCGGCGTGTTGTCCAATTGCTTCCGCCACCGCGGCAAAGGCTTCGTCAGAGAGCTCCTTCATTCTCTCTGCAAAGGGCAGCAGAGCTTTTCCCCCGGCTGTCAGCGCGATATGTCCACCGCCGCGATCGAATAGTGGAACACCGAACTCATCTTCAAGCGCCTTGATCTGCTGGGTGATGGCAGGCTGGGTGAGCAACAGTTCTTCGGCGGCTCGGCTGAAATTCAGATGCCGCGCGACCGCCCTGAAGACTCTTATGCGGAAATTCTCTATCATGATCCCTTGCCGTCTCCTGTGTCGCTCGAAAGTCCAAAGGTCGACGCCCGGTGGATGACCACAATCTTGTATATCCAGGCCTATCTTTCATTGCGCTGGCTCCGGGCTGGCAATGGCGTATAAGGACTCAGACGAGATTGTACGAGCAATCAACGACGCGAGTAGAGTGCAGGGCAGAATCATGGGCAGAAGATGCCATTGCCCGGTGAGTTCCACGGCCATCAGAGCTGCCATTAAAGGGGCGTGGGTCACAGCAGCCATCAGTAGGCCCATGCCGTAGATAGCCAATATGGACGGCTCCGGATTGTGCAGCAAGTGACCTGTTGCAAGACCAAGGGCAGCTCCGGCGAACAGTGTAGGCGTGAAAACTCCTCCCACCGTGCCTGTTCCGACGCAGAAGGTTGTAGCGGCCAGGCGGCAGGTAAACACGCTGAAGATTCCAAGGAGCATCGTCTTGTTCTGCAGAATACCCAGGAGAGCGGCGCCGCCGTTTCCCCACACCTTCGGTTCGATCAGAGAGAGAACACCCACTGCGAGGCCGCTCCACAGCAGTGCGAAGGGCAGACGCTTCGCTGCTCCCGAGAAATGAAGAAGCTTCTGATAGGCCGGCCCAACCGCGCCCAAAACAACAGCCAGTGGGAGAACCCAAAGCAGATCGTGCGTAATCAGCAATGATCCCCTTACCGGGAAGAGGGGGCCGGCACCCAGAAAGAAGCAGCTGATGAGCCAACCGGTGCTTGAGGCGAAGAGCAGTGGAGGAATGTCGCTCCAGGCCCACTCCCTCAGGACGATCTCCGTGGCGAAGAATATTCCGGCGATCGGAGCTTGATAAGCTGCCGCGACCGCGGCGGCGGCGCCATAGGCTACCTGCCGCGACAACGACAGATTCCGTAGGGGAGATCGCTCTCCCACCCATGAGGAGATGGCAGCAGCGAATTGGATCATCGATCCTTCTCGCCCGATCGCCGCGCCGGTGGCTACGGAAAAGGCGGAGGAAGCAGTCCGCCAAACCGTCGAAAGAAGAGAAATCCGGCCGTTTCTCAGACGAACGGCTTCCACATATTCTTCAAAGTGCAAATCCGGTGCCCACCTCCGCATCATCCAGAGCACGAGGGTGGCCAATGCCGCTCCGATGATCGGGGTCAAGATACGACGCGCGGGCGCTAGCGTTGCTGCCGCGATCGGTAACATTCCGGTCTGCTGAACAAAGACCCACTGAAGAAGGCGAAAGAAGAGCCTTATTGCAACACAGGCCAAGCCGCTGGCTGCGCCGAGAACAATAGCCCAAGCAACGGATGCCGGCCACGATGTCACTGCCCGCTCAGTGCCTCCGGGGTGGGTGACCGCTGCCGTGGTCATGCTGCTACCAACCCTCCGTATTGCGACCTCACGCGATCGGCGAGTGTCGAGGCCAGCTCAACGGCCTGCTGGCGGATTTCAGGAACGGCGATGGACTCGATAAGGTCGCCGAGGCGGCCCGGGCCAAGGTTGAAGATGATTTCTGAAGCGTGACCACTGGCGCCGATCACTGCTCCATCCGTCGAGCAATGAAATCCAGTGCCTAAAGGACCGGATGCTACGAGTCCTCTATGGAACATGTTTTGCAGAAGAGCTGAAGGGATGCGGCGGTAGTTCATGCTCGGTCCGGTGCAGTTGATCACTCGATCTGCATAGAAGCTCTCGCTGTCATCATGGTCGCGAAGAGTTATGTGTGCGCCTGCGGGAGAGGCATCGACGGTCTTCAGATGACCTTCGCGGATCTCCAGAGTGCCGTTCCGAAGTTCGGATTCGAGGATGTCGGCAATCGGCGGCGCCATGCGGTGGCGTACAACTTCCCACCTGCGCTGCAGGTGGCGGCGAAAGCGCTTCTTTTCCTCGATCGGCAAACGGAGCCAGAGTTCGTTGGTCGTCTCACGGAGGCTGTCGATAGCGGCCCTCCACTCCGCACCTCCACGAATGGCAGCGCGCAAAGCGCGGAGATACGCAACACAGGTAGCCGGGGTATCTGACGGGATTGCAGTTGAACTCAGTGGCGTGTAATCGCCGTGCCGATTGGGGAAGATGCCGTGACGAGACAGGGCAATGATCCTTCCGCGGTGTCCGAGTTCACGCAGCCTCAGCACGACGTCGACCCCGGTCAGACCTGTTCCGATAAGAGCGACAGGCGCGTCGGGATGCAATCCCTCGTACGTTTCCGCGGCCCAGGCATTGTGACGATACAAACCCGAGTCCGACGCGGCCTTCGTGATTCCCGGAAGAGGAGCTGGATCGAAGTTTCCCGTTGCCAGAACGATCAGGTCGGCCCGTAGCTCGCATCCGTTCTCCAATGTAAGGACTGCCCCGGAGTCTTGCGGACGGACATCGACGACGGTTGCGATCTCTTGTTCGATCGGGCTCGTCGATGCCAGCAAAGACTGGATGTATCGCCCAAACACCGCTCGTGGAGCAAAAGTCTTCTCCGTTGCGGCCGGGTCATGATTCTCGCGAAGCCAATGGAGGAAGTGGTCTGGTTGATCGGGCAGTGCGCTGATCTTTCCCGCGGGAACGTTCAACAGGTGCCGGAGGCTGGGAGTGGAATAGGCCAGGCCAAGCCCGAAATCAGGCCGCCGGTCGATGAGAATCACACGCGCCGGAGCTCCCTGGCGAACCAGGTGAAACGCGGTGAGGGTTCCACTTACTCCTCCACCGATGATCGCGATCGTCATGATGGGGTCGTTCCGTGTCGTCATGATTCGACATTAGAACGAAGCCGCGACCAACGGAATTCGCAAATTCTTATGCCTTATAAGCAGGGCCTTGAAAGCGATCGGAGGCGTTTATACGCCATCACTTTTACTGCTTGGACAGGCCGGCCTGTGTGGATCAAAACTGGATTCGAAAAGGAGAAAACCGTGAACATCAACATCAAATCCACACTCGCCCTTGGTCTGGTTGTTACTACCGCCGGCGACCCAAGGCTGACTTTTCAGGCGGGCGAAGAAGCGGTCTGAGCTTTCACACCTGAAATATTGGTTGTTCGAGGTTTCAGCCGGCTCCCAAAGTTGCATGATCCTGTGAGTTCACAACTTTTTGCAATTTCTTGCATCGCCCTGACATAGCGACGGAGCTGTTCGCTTATCCTCGATCCAGTGAGCATCTCTCCGGACGTGCATATATGGTGAAGCCTACAACTCCGACGTTGGCGCAAACCGCCACCCATGTTGGTGTTCATGCTGGCAGTCATGCTGCCGGCAGCCGCGCTGATCGTCGTGAGTGCCGCCTATCTCAGGCACATTCAGCGCGGCAAAATGCTTGAGGCCGCCATCCAGTTGGACTATCAACACACGCTAAAGATCGCCGAAAAGCGGATCGTCGAGCGCGCCTACGATACCTCGGAGAGGGCCAGCGCGAACTTCCCCGATGTAGACAATCCTGAAGAACTCGACACTTTTCTAACTACCCATCCCGAGATCGTCCACGCATTTCTTTGGACTGGGAAAGGCAATCTTGAATTTCGATCGCAGCCTGCCCGGATGACCGATCCTGATTTTCAAGAAGAAAACAAAGAGCTTGCCGCCGACTTCGGACGGGGGTTTGACATGTGGTCCGACGAGCAAATCGCCAAGCGTGAAGAGGAATGAAGCGGATGGAAGGCCGGCACGTCTTCATCAATGTCCGAGTGGTTGGGCCAAGGGTGACAAAATGCAGTATGAGTCCTTCGTGTACTTCCTGCCTCGCGGCTCAACGCCTGAGCATCCCGCGCTGGCCGGGTTTGTCTACGATGAAGACTATTTGAAGAACAGCTTCTTCCCGCAAGCGTCTGAACGATGCATTGCCGGATCAGAACCCGAACGATACGTCCCATCCACAGCCGGCGATCATGGTTCGAAAGGAAAAAGACCAGGCTCCCTTCGCTGCTTCGCTTTGCTGGGATGGAGGAGCACCCGAAGTGGAGCGGCCCTTCGGTAGTGTTTTCCCACAGCCTGATTCTGGGGATCAGGCCGCACGGGACCACGATTGCGGACATCAGCAATCACTGGACGCGCTTAGCTTTCTTAACCCTGGGGCGCTTTCGCTGCTGATGGGTGGCGGCATGCTATTCGCCTATCGAAACGTCGCTCGCGAGCTTGCACTGGCGAAATTGAAATCCGATTTTGTCTCCAATGTCTCGCACGAGCTGAGAACGCCCCTGTCGCTCATCCGGCTTTATGCAGAGACCCTGGAGCTGGGACGCATCTCCAGCCCGGGGAAACATCAGGAATACTACGAGATCATCCGCAAAGAAAGTGAGCGTTTGACGTCACTGATCAACAATATTCTTGACTTCTCCCGCATCGAGGCGGGCAAGAAGGAGTACAGCTTTCGCGAAACCGACATGGCCGACCTGGTGCGGAGCACGCTCGACTCCTATCGTTTTGAAATTGAGCAGAACGGCTTCCAGTTCGAACAGAAGATCGACAACAATCTTCCACCACTGCGGGTGGATCGTGAAGCCATCGCCCGTTCGTTGCTGAACCTGGTGAACAATGCCGTGAAGTACTCGGCGACAGAGAAATACCTTGGCGTCCATCTTTACCGTCGCGACGGCGGCGTCAACCTCGAGGTCGTCGATCACGGAATCGGCATTCCCTGCAAAGGAGCAGCCCAAAATCTTTGAGAAGTTCTATCGCGTCGGCGATCCGCTGGTGCATAACACCAAGGGCAGCGGATTGGGGCTCTCCCTGGTGCGCCACATCGTGCAGGCTCATGGAGGCGATAGTGGCGGTGGAGAGCGCGCCCGGGCGCGGCAGCAAATTCATCATCACTCTCCCGGTACAAAATTCCGAGGTCCAGCAGGTGTCAGCATGAGACAGGAAGAAAAAGTAAAACGAATGGAAGCACATAAACCGGCGAAGATTCTTGTCGTGGAGGACGAGCCGACCATGGTGGCTGGACTTCGCGACAACTTCGAGTTCGAAGGCTACGAAGTGATCACAGCGCGCGATGGGGTCGAGGGCCTGCAGCGCGCGCTCGACGAGTCTCCGGACCTGGTGGTCCTGGACGTCATGATGCCCCGGATGAGCGGACTGGAAGTATGCAAGCAGTTACGCGCCAAACGCGCTTCTATCCCCATCATCATGCTCACCGCGCGCGGCCAGGAAGTAGACAAGGTGGTGGGCCTTGAGCTCGGCGCGGATGACTATGTGACCAAGCCATTCTCGATTCGCGAGTTGCTGGCGCGGGTTAAGTCCGTCCTGCGACGCACGGCGGTCCTCCCCAAGGATCAGGATCAGCACTCTTTCGCTGACGTGGAAGTGGATCTGCGCCGCTGTCGTGTGCTCAGGTCGGGCAAAGCTCTCGATGTTTCCTCCAAAGAATTCGAACTGCTGAAGTATTTCATCTGCCATGCTGGCGAAACGCTGAGCCGCGATCGTCTGCTGGAAGATGTCTGGGGATACGAGAACTACCCAACCACCCGGACCGTGGATACGCACCTGGTGCATCTTCGCCAAAAGCTCGAGCCCGATCCTGAACAACCACAGTACTTTCTCACCGTGCACGGAACCGGCTATCGGTTCGTCGGATAGAACGAACGATCACAATCGAAACGAGGTGGATGTTGAACACCTATCGAGTAGTGCCATTTGACTCGCAGTACGGGAGCAGCGGCAAGCACCAGAGTGGGACCACGACTCAAACCCTGTTTCAACCGCTGGTGATGTCGTCGATCGTGACGCCGCCGTCGACGCTGCCTCTGCAGGATGATGTGTACTCGCTTCTGCGGGAGAGAATTGATCTCCATGCACAGTTGTTCGACGCCGCACAGATCCAGCGCAAACTCAGCGGCCCACGTATGTTGCGCAACGGCGACTTGCAGTTTGCCAGCGAGGTCTTCGCCGCGCGCTTTCTCTCCGGGGACTTTACCACCTTCTCGCAGGATGGTTCCAAGGTTCTTGCCGTGCTTGGAGATATTGCCGGCAAAGGCGTGGCGGCCGGAATGTGGTTCACGCATCTGGCAGGTCTTTTGCAGAGTTATGGCCGTCCGGACTTTGACCCGGCAAGAATCGCCTGGGAAATCAATCGCCACCTGTGCTATCTGCAGCCGGTAGCACCGTTTGTCACGGCATTTTTCGCGCAAATTGATTGCGAATTAGGGTCCATCACCTACTGCAATGCCGGCCACTTCCCGCCGATCCTGCTTCGCCGGGATGGACGCACGGATCTGCTCGAGAAAGGCGGCCCGCTGCTGGGTGCGCTCGAAGGCTGCGGAGTTCCAATCAGGCGAGCTGATGCTTGAGCCCGGTGACACGCTGGTCGCATACTCCGACGGCGTACTCGAATGCCGCAACACGGCGGGAGAAGAGTTCGGAGTGGACCGGTTACTAGCATCGTTAGTGCAGGCCAAACAGCAGTCCGCTCAAGCCACGCTCATGATGCTCCTCGCCGCCGTACAGGACTTTGCCAACGGCAGTCCGCTTTTGGACGACGTAAGCTTGACGCTGATCCAGCGCGATGACGTAACTGGCATTGCGGATGGGAGCGCGCCCGCGCAAGTCGACTGAGGATAGAAGGTGGGACGAACGGATGTTCGATGGCCGGCGGCTTGCGGGGTGAAGTTCATCCTCTTCCGATTACCTGCCAGTTCGACGTTCCCTAAGTCAGACCCAAATAGCCGAACAAAGACAGCCGAACTCCGCCCTGCATTGTGAATGAGGTAACCGCCCGTGTTCCTGGCCTGCAATCTCACTCGCTTTACGTGCGTTAAGAAATGCTAGAATAGGCGCCGATTTAGACCTCGGGATTTTTCTATTGCCTGGCCGGGGGAGATGCGATGAAAGGGCTTTCGAAATCTCCGCTCTGGCCGCTGATGCTCGCCTGCGCGGCGTTGCTCACCGGATGCAGAAGTGCGGAGGAGCATCCGGCCCTGACGATTCCCGTGAACAGCACCGGGCTTCCAGTGGGCTTTCGCGACATCAGCAAGCTGCCGGGAACGGTCTTCCAGGTAACCTACACACCAGCGACTGTCCGCATCGACTTGCCGACTGCCCAGAAATCGTTGACCAGCGTGAGCGACGATGGCCGGGTTCTGGTTTTCTCGAGCGATGATGCTCGCTTGCATGGGCTCAAACAAGGGTCGGTGTTATTCCTCGAGCACCTGGGTGTGCGGCGCGTGGATGCCGTGAACGTCCAGGGTTCTCAGGTCGCAGTACTTACCGACACCGCGAGCCTGCCGGACCTCATAGAGGACGGGACGGTTCAATTCAAGGTGCCGGTAGATTTCTCCCAGCTCGCCGCGCGCAGTTCCGTTACCACTTACAGGAAGCCCGAACCGCTCGAAGATATCTTTCACTGGTTTTCTCCTCCCGTCGCCTATGCCAGTGCGCCGGAGTTCAAGTACACCGCCAAGGTGAAAGCAGAAACCGACGGCTGGGAGTTCGAACTGGAGGGCGAACCGGAAGGGACCGGTGTGGCCCTGACCCTCACGGCGGCCAAGAAAAAGCTGGCTGGGCTAACCGCCACGGTGAATGTGAAGGGCAAGCTGGAGAACGTGAGCACCACCTTCCAGGCGGTGATGAACAGCGGCAAACTGCAGCAATTTGCCTACATGACCCCCATGTCGGGCACGGTGGATGTCGACTGGTCTGTGCTGACCATGGCGCCGGGCAGCAGCATCGGGGAGTCAAGACTTAAGCTGCCGCCCTTTGCCAAAGATGTTTTCGACATCTACGGCATTCCCTTTCTCTTCAAAGTGGACGAAGCGCTGATCTTCAAGCCCGGCTTCGGGGGCAAGAAAGACGTGGCTGACGGCAACTTTCATGTCGTCTACACCGGCAGCGGCGGACTTACCATCCATGGCGGCCAAAGCTCCCCCGAAGGAAAAATGGAGGGGCAGCCGGAGAACGGAAAGACCACCGCCGAATCGCTGGCGCCGCACGGGGTGGTGATCGCCATCAACGCGCCCAAGGTATCCGTTTCCGTAGGCACTGAGAGTTTCAAAGAGGCGCTCAAGGAGGCGGTTCCCGCAGGCATAGGCGATAAGGTGGCGGAATTGCTTGAAAAAGGGCCCTTTGGAGGACTGATCAATTCGCCTAAGGAAAATTT
Organism: uncultured Acidobacteriaceae bacterium; assembly: GCA_963746595.1. Taxonomy (GTDB): domain Bacteria; phylum Acidobacteriota; class Terriglobia; order Terriglobales; family Acidobacteriaceae; genus PALSA-350. The sequence continues at coordinate 267,071 of CAVVBS010000014.1, read as the reverse complement.
CTTCAAAACCGAAGGCGGCGCCTATCTGCAGCTGGTGACAGAGTTCGACTATGCCGGCTCGGGTCCGATGAGTATCGTCCCCTGCTCCATGACGCACTTGAATTTCTACGCCCAGGCGGGCGCGGATGCGACCCTGCTGGGCACCACCGCGGAGTCGCCCAAGCTCAATCTCAATGAGGTCAAGAAAACGACGCGGGAGCCGGATATCGACGCCTGTGGTGCGAAGTAACTGGCCGCGCAACGGAGAAAGCCATGAACCGATTCTGCGCGCTATGCGGCAATGCGCTGGAGGCAGAAGCCCGGTTCTGCCCCGTGTGCGGGAACGCTGTGGCGCCGGACACCGCGCAGGCTGCTGTCTCCACGCCCCCGTCACCCACGTCAGCACCGCCCACGCCACCGTGGGCACCCGTTCCGCCAGCGCCAGAGCCGCCGCCATCGTCCACGCCACCGGCGTCGATGCCGGTGACCTATTCCACCCTGAATGTGCCGCCGGCCGCGGCCCAACCGCAGCGCCGGTCACCTCTGTTCAAATTGCTGGCTATCGCGCTGGTGCTCTTTCTTGTTGCCGGGCTCACCATCCTGGCAGGGGTTATCTACGTAGGCTACCGCGTTGGGCAAAAGGCAACCCATGCCGTCAGGACCCTCTCGCAAGCCACCACCGGCCCAAGCGGAACGCCACGCAATCCGCTGCAAGGTCTGTTAGCCGGCCATGCGCCCGGTGACGACATTCCTACTCTCTCTGCGAGCGCTCCCGTCACTCCGTGCCCCCCCGCTCCTTTTCCGGACCAGAAGGGAGCGCGCATTCCGCTGGAACCGCACACCGTGCTGACCAACGCGTGGGGAATCAAGTATGGCGATGTAGAGCTCATCAACGAGATAGACTCGATTGATAACTCGACCTTCTCCGCCACTTCCACATCCCCGGAGTACAAAGACGACTCAGGCAACGACATAAAGGCAACTTCTCACGCCAACCAGAACTGCAACGCCGACTTCCGTTCGGCCAGCACCTTTGTTACCGTCAATTCTCATAACTTGCCACGGCTTCTGCATGATGTCACGCGCACGCGTCTTTCCGACGCCGCATTTCAGGCGATCAAGGAGAGCGGCAAAGTGAACTTGCGGTATATGGATATCTGGTTCGTACGTGACGGCGTCAAACCTACTTATGAGTCGGGAACTCTTACCCGGGTCGAGCCGAACGACGTGGACTACCCCATGATCGTCAACGATCAACGCGTGACTCTGCCGGTGATCCACCTTACGGGAACGTTTGAGACTGAGAGCAAAGATCCTCGTCCTCAGAGTGACCGTCCCACTCATATTGGGGCTGAACTTTTTGTGTTGGATGATGCTCCGGATCCCCTGGTCCTCTCGTGGAGGCTGAGACACCCTTCGTTCCATGCGGGAAACTTTCGCGTCGAAGTGGTGAAGATCAACTTTCCCGTCGCCAAGCCCGATAACGTGCTGGAGCAGCAGTTGACGCAGCAGAAGCGCGCCGTCACCTATGGCATTTACTTCGATTTTGCCAAGGCAACGTTGAAGCCGGAATCCGAGCCAGTGCTGAAAGAAATTGCCCAGGCAATGAAGGACAATCCCGATTGGAAGCTGACGGTGGAGGGCCACACCGACAATATCGGAGGAGACGCCTATAACCTCGATCTCTCCAAGCGGCGCGCACTGGCGGTGAAAGAAGCGCTGGTGGCGCAATACAACATTGCACCGGATCGGCTCGCCAACGACGGGTTCGGAGCGTCTCGTCCGGTGGAAAGCAACGACACGCTGGAAGGCCGGGCCCGCAACCGCCGTGTCGAGCTAGTCCGCCAATAACATCAGCAGCCAGGAACACATGGACGAAAGGAGTTACGGCTCTATTTCTCAGACAGACGTTAGTTACCTGGACGGTGCCCCATGTTTGCCCAACCTGCCCGCGGTCCAGGAATGCGGGGGCCCTTGAGGAAAGTTATCAGCATTTTCGCTACCCGAAGAAGAAAAATATGGAAGGTTTGGGCAGAATTTACATGGCGCAATTGGAACATATTTCGTTGCGTGCACGCGAGCAAGCTCATCTTCCGCTGGAACCCCTGTGCATCGTTTGCTTCGGCAAGTAGTGACATGTACATTAGCAACATTAGCTGTGCTGGTGGCAACGGCGGTGCTGCTTGCGAAGCGCAACACTACATGTTGGAGTAACGATGCCTCACGATGTATGGGTTGAACCAGGAAAGGTATCACAACAATTCGGCAAGGTTGTTCAGTATGAATCAGGGGAGTTGGAAAACGTAACAGAGAAAGTTCATCTTTCAGTCGCCGATTGCGACCTGTCTCGCATGGTCTCTGCCGGGCAGCGATTGCAGAACAGCGGATCAGCTAATGACTCTTGGTGTTTTCCTTCCGGTGGACCGATCGTTGAACCAGCAGGCGGTGACGGTATGATCGACTACCAACGCCTGGAAAGTGGCGCGAGCGGTGTGGTCCGGCGTGCTCCCGAACGGATGGACGAGGATCAACTGACTGCGGCTGCGTGCGAGAACGCCAGGCTACGGAAAGTGATTGACGTGCAGAAGTCGGAAATCAACAGGCTCATGCGCTTGCTCGGCATTGGCTTGCTTCAGAAATAGAAAGCCCCACTGACTTACAGGTCAGTGGGGCTCTTTCAGGAGCCGCGCTCTTGAGAGGGCATTCGCAGAACTTGCCGGCTCGACTGCGTGATTGCAGTTCGTAACCCTAAAGCTTTTTTGCTAATGGTGTAGACCAGGAAACTGAACTCAACGCGGTCATCCCGCCAAAGAATGGGCGCACATGACTGATCCCACCGGATCACAGTATTAGCAAAATTGCGTTAAAGCTCGGCCGGTGTTCCGCCCCATTGTCTAGGATCGACGTCGGCAATGGATTGCGAGAAACACCAATGGTGGCCGGCGAAGTCCTCAACGTTATATTGTCGTTCGCCGTAAGGGTAGTCCCTGGGCTCGCGAACAATCTTTACACCGCTTAGCCTGGCACGATCGTAGTGAGTGTTGACATCCTCGACTCTCACCATGACTGCACTCCGCAACGAGACGCCCGCGCTCTGTTCGATCAGGACAACCGCTCCTCCATCGCCGATATTCAGTTGAGCGCGGTGATCCCCCATGCGAATGCGGAGGGTGAATCCGAACGCATTGCACAACCAATCGATGGCGTTCCCGATGTCTGGGTAGGCCATTTCCGGAATCACAACGCTACCAGGCATCGACCGATTGGACAGCATTCGCAAAATTCTACCAACAACGCGGACATTCTTTAACAACAAATCCTTAACATTGTGTCAGCGATCTCGGCTGCCGGCGAGGAGCTGGTTCCGGCGGGGCCTCGCGCCTGGCAAGACGCATCACAAAAAGGCGCATCAAAGTTGAGCGGAGGTTACAAAATCCCATGAAATCCCGGCTTGTTCTCGTCGCGTTAACCATAACGCTTTCAAGCAGTATCACGCTGTTTGCGCAACGAGGTACTTCCCGAGGGTTTGGGGATGCTGCCTTTACCGAAGCGCCCACCGATGTTGCCTTCTGGGTTTCTTACTGGGGACACAGAGTTGTTCTCTTTGTTCCCGAGCAGGAAGCGTTCCACCAAAACGTGCACGAAATCATGTTTCCCCTGAATGTCTATGACCGGCCTTTGAACCCGAGCGTCCTGGATCAGGATGCCGAATGGTTGAAGGAACATGCGGATGATCGCTTCTACATCGAAGGTTATGCCTCGTCGGACGGCTTCCTGGGTTACAACCTGACGCTCTCCAACCGGCGCGCTGATTGGGTCAGGCAGGCTTTAATCAGCAAGGGCATCGCGGAAAATCGGATCGTGCTGGGAGTGCCATGGGGGCAGTTGTATCCAGCTTGTGCCGAACCCGATGAGGCCTGCTGGAGTAAGAACCGGGTGGTCCGGTTCGCTTACTCTCCACACTGAGAAAGATGACGAATAGCAGCCGGCGTGTTCGAATCTCTTAAATGAGCGGAATCGGGACAGTCGAGTTCGTTTTTCTCTTACTCCTCTTTTTCATCGTCGCTTTCGGGATACTCGCCCGAAAGCTGGGGACGCCCTATCCCATCATCATGGTGGTTGGCGGATTGCTTCTCAGTTTTGTTCCCGCCGTTCCCGACATTACCCTCGAGCCTGACCTGATCTTTCTGGTTGTGCTGCCCCCTCTACTCTATTCTTCCGCATGGACAACTTCGTGGCGTGACTTTCGCTACAACATTGTCAGCATCTCACTGCTGGCCTTTGGATTGGTGACATTTACCGTGATCGGCGTTGCCCTGGCAGCGCCCCATGTCTTCCCCGGCTTCGATTGGCGGCTCGGACTGGTACTGGGAGCGATTGTCGCGCCCACCGACGCAATTGCCGCAAGTTCCATCGCACGGCGTATCGGGCTTCCCAGCCGTATCGTCGACATCCTCGAAGGAGAAAGCCTCATTAACGATGCTTCCGGGCTGTTGGCGCTTGAATTTGCTGTCGGGATCCTGGTTGAGAAACGTATGCCGACCGTTTCCGGAGGCCTACTCACCTTTGTCTGGCTCACCGCCGGTGGAGTCGCGATTGGATTGGTGATCGGCTGGATCGTCGGCCACCTTGAACGATGGATTGATGATGGCCCCATCGAAGTGACGATCAGCATTCTCGTTCCGTATGCGGCCTATCTTGCTGCTCAGGGCGTTCATGCTTCCGGTGTGCTGGCGGTGGTCAGTTGCGGATTGTTTCTCTCACGACAGAGCGCCCGGCTCTTCTCGCCATCGGTTCGTATCGGTCTGTGGTCGGTGTGGGAGTCCTTGACGTTCATTCTGAACGGGCTGGTGTTCGTTCTCATCGGACTTCAGTTTCCCGCGATTCGCGCCTCGATTCACAGCTACCACCTGTCGACCATCCTGATGTATGGAGCGGCTTTCAGCGTTCTCCTCATCCTGCTGCGACTGGCGTGGGTTTTTCCAGGTGCCCACCTTTCCTACTTCCTCCGTACGCGAATTGGACATCAGAAGGAGGGGGCACCGGAACCTCGGCAAATTTTTGTCCTCGGGTGGACGGGCATGCGAGGCGTGGTTTCGCTGGCCGCCGCTCTGGCCCTCCCCACCCTGTTGAAGGACGGATCGCCTTTCCCTCAACGGGATTTGATTATTTGCTTAACCTTCTGCGTGATTTTAGTGACTCTGGTGCTCCAGGGCCTTACCCTGCCGCCGCTTATCCGTCTGCTCGGCCTGGCCGGCGGAGAAGGACCGGACTGCGAGGAACTGGAAGCGCGGCGGATCGCAGCCCAGGCTGCATTGGACCAGCTGGAAGGTGCGAAAGCCCGGGACCGTGAGGAATCCGCCGAGATCTATGACGACCTGGCCAATCACTACCGGCACCGGCTCGCGACTCTCAAGGTGGACGCAAGTCCCAAAGACCTCAGGGCCAGCGAACGCCACCGCGCGCTCTTCCTGGAGGGGTTAGGCGTGGAGCGCGCGACCGCAATCCGGCTACGGAATGAGGGACGCATCGGTGACAATGTTTTGCGGCGCATCGAGCGTGAGTTGGATTTGGACGAATCGCGTGTGACCAACCAGGAGGAATGATCTCTCTTGTATTTTGTCGCGCAGTGCCCCCCGCGTCGAGCGAGCCACTTACCTGGCCGAGGACTCAGAAGCATCGGCGGTTGACATCCCGTCGAAATATTCTGCGGCCCTTCTCTGCTCCGTACATCAACCTATCTAGATGAAAACGATTCGCACCCAAGTGTTAGAAATTGCGTACCTCGATAATGGACCGCAAGACGGCGTACCGCTCCTGCTTCTGCACGGGTGGCCCGAGTCCCCAGCGGGGTTTGATGCGATATCTTCCCGCCTTCATGATGCGGGCTTCCGCACGATAGCACCCTTCCTCCGCGGCTTCGGGGCTACACGCTTTCTGTCTTCGGACACACTCCGTGTTGGCGGGGCCGCGGCCCTTGCACAAGATGCTCTCGATCTCATGGACCGCCTCAACGTCCACCGCTTCTCGGTCATTGGCCACGATTGGGGAGGGCGCACAGGCTATGCCCTGGCTGCGCTTGCGCCCGAGCGATTTGGCAGCCTCTGCGTTCTGTCGGTGCCCTTTCAACCTCGCTTCGCTTTTCGCACGCCCACATACGAGCAGTCGCGCCGCTTCTGGTATCAGTTCTTCATGTGCAGCGATAAGGGGATGAACCGGGTAACCGAAGATCCCATCGGTTTCTCGCGTTTCCAGTGGGAGACTTGGAGCCCGCCCGGATGGTTCACGGACGAGGACTTTAATGCGGCCGCTCGCGCCTGGGAAAATCCCGACTATCCGGCGATTACCCTTAACAGCTATCGTTCGCGCTGGCTGGAGACTGAACCCGGCGACCCGCGTTACAACGAACTCCAATCAATGTTGAGCAAGTCAGGACCCATCTCTGTGCCAACCCTGATGATTCAAGGCGGATCAGACTTTTGCGATCCACCCAGCGAATCCGAAGGATTTGAGCGATATTTTGCCGCGGACTACGAGCGCATCGTGGTCGCGGACGTTGGTCATTTCCCGCATAGGGAGGCGCCGTCAACGGTTGCTGATGCGATCGTGCGTTGGTTGCAGCCTTAGGAAAATCTACGCGGAGACGATTGCAGACTGGTGGAAGAAGCAGGGTCTGACTCTTACTGTGACGTAGTGAGATGAGGATCGCGAGAGCGTACGGCTGCTACCAGCCTTCGCACGCTTGTTTCGCGACGCCGCCCACTCGAACGACCACTTGTAAAAAGAAACTAGCTGGCGTCCGGCGGAATTTCGTCGCAACGATTCCCGCATTGGATCGCGTAAGGCAAGGTTGTAATCATCGTCGCGCCATAAGCCTCGGCGTGTTCACCCTCCAGATGAAGTATCAAAGCCCCCTTGGTCTGCTCAAACCTTTTCGCGGTCGTTGACAAGAGAGTCTCACCATTTGGCTTGTACACGGTCACTCGCTGCATCTTGAATCCTCCTGGCAGATCAGTGTAGACCTCATTCTCATGTAGCGCACTAGCGGGTTATCCGAAGTATCAGTTCAGCCAACGGAAAACGGCCTTACCAAGGCTGTGAAGCCAGGTTACATCGGATGAAACTGTCATCCACCCCGAAAAATGAACCGCAGGCCTGCAATGGGGCGCTACGCTTACACTCAAGGAACAAAGGCATCAGAGCTGTCCACTCTACAGAGGCTTAACCTGATGGGTGAAAACAAGAAACAGACGGCAAGTCCGGGCACCTCCGGCAGCTCCAGCACGAAAGGTGGGCCGTTGAAGGAGTTGTATAAAAAGGCAGCTGGCGGCCTCTTGTTCTTGCTCCTGGTCATGGCAACACTCCTGTTTATTCCGGCGTGGACGTTTAGTTATTGGCAAGCATGGGCCTTCCTGGCGGTGTTCGGAGTGTCCGCGGTTGCGATTACGGTGTACCTGACGAGAAAAGATCCGAAGCTCTTGGAGCGGCGGGTCCATGCGGGGCCAACGGCCGAGAAGGAGACGAGCCAAAAAATAATACAGACCATCACATCCATATCGTTTGCCGGGCTACTGGTTGTTTCCGCCCTTGATCATCGGTTTGCATGGACCCCACTGCCACCCTATGTTGCCCTGGCAGGGGACGCACTGGTTGCGTTCGGGTTCGTCATCGTATTCCTTGTGTATAGGGAAAATACCTTCGCCTCGGCAACGATTGAGCTCGCTCCCGAACAAACAGTTATATCGACGGGACCCTACAAACTGGTACGCCACCCGATGTATATGGGAGCTCTCTTGCTGTTAGTCGGCATCCCTCTCTCGCTTGGTTCGTTGTGGGGATTGTTCGCGATTGCGCTGATGATGCCTGCGCTCATATGGAGACTGCTCAATGAGGAAAGGTTTTTGGTGAAGAACCTAGCGGGCTATTCGGAGTATCAAAATAGGGTGAGGCACCGCCTGGTGCCGTTCATTTGGTGAATTGACAGCGTTCTTTCGCATCTGAGCCCGGCAACCTACGAAAACCAGGCCCGGGGGGGCACAGACCAATGCTTAGCAAAAAAAGTTGCGTCCGGGGAAGAAGGGGATTCATCCTAAGAGTGCCGAAAAACGCGGAGCCGGATTGGTAAGCACGGCTCGCTGCGGACTCCATCCGCAGTCAAGTCAACTCCCGAACGACAGGGGAGAAGGGACCCACGGCGATAGGGGCAGTGCTACGGCATTGCTCGCTGTCGCGTGCCGCGTTCCGGTATAACGCCCGATAGCCACGCGACGGAACTTCGTATAACAAGGAGATCGCGATGGCAACGCTTAACCACGCCAACCTTACCACCTACAATGTTCCCGGACTGAAGGAGTTCTTCCGCTCGGTTTTCGATTTCCAGGTATTGGATGAACGGGGCGACAAATTTGCGGTGTTGCGGAATCCCGAGGGTTTTCTGCTGACATTGATGTACGACAAGCGCATGACGCCGGAGCAGGGTTATCCCGGGCTGTTTCATGTTGGCTTTCTGCAGCCCACGCTGCATGCGGTGGACCGGCTGCACGAGGAGTTGACCGCCCGCAACTACGTGGCTCCCAAACCTGCGCAACTGCAGCGCGGCGGACCGCCTACCTACGGTTTTTACTATGACGCCCCTGGGGGTGTTGTGGTGGAGATAAGTACGATGAACCTTGCCCAACCCTCCTGATCCCGGGCCGGGCTACGGCCGCACATCCTCTTCTTCTGCAGTGACGATCGTGCCCTGATGATAGAGAATGTGCCACCCGTCGTCGGCGCTTTGCCAGATCGTAGTGCGGCGGGTGATGCGCTCACCCTGGCGGAGGGTGTAGGTGAAAAGATAGGTATCGGGACCAAGGCGGCGAAGGCCGTAGTCTGAGCATTGCCAGCCTGCTGTAGCCGCGTCCACGGGAGGACTCAGTTCCAGAGTCCGGAGGATGAACTCTCGGCTATAACGCCGGCCCGATGCGCCAACTTCCCAATACTCCGGCGCCATAGCATTTTCAAAGTCGATCCGCGTGGCGCCGAAATCCGCAGTGTGAAAGATGGGCTCCCGGCGGCGGAGTTCTTCAAACACCGGGAGAAGGTCAGCGTCGATCTGGGTCAAAGCCCTGTTGCACACCATGGATCGATTGTAAGATGACCGGTGATGGATTCGACTGGAACTCGAGCAGGCGCGCATCCTGCAGCAAGCGGTGGTTGCAATCGCAAACGCCGCGATCAGCTTGCTCCTTCGGTGGTTGCGGTTTCGAATTAGGGGAAGGGCGAGAAGTGGTTACTTTGTCTCAGATTTGTCCAAATTAGCTTTCTTCGACCCTGTCCATCCACCTCCACCCATGCCAAGGTGCGCCACCACCCTCAACTTTGTCATCCCGACCGGAGCGAAGCGCAGTGGAGGGACCTGCTGTGCGCCCTTCCTCCTAACAACTCCCTACAACCCTGTCCATCCACCTCCACTAATGCCAAGGTGGGCCGTCACCCTTAAATTTGTGGAGGCGGATGGACGGAACGATTGCCACAGCAACCAACCCGATTTCTTTTGTCGACGTTCTCTTCTACCCATTCAGCAAGTTGCGCCGTCCAGAAGGCCATTTGCGCGTTAATTTGGACAAGTCTGACTATGTTTACCCCCGACGCCCCTACGCCATCATGAGCCGCTGCTGCCAAAACCACGATCGGAGCGTTCGCTGATGCTAAGGTCGTCTATTTCGCTAAAAGTGCCGACTATACGCTTCACTATCCGTAGCTGAGCGACTCGGTCGCCAACTCTGATTTGGAGTGGAGCCGCTCCAAAATATGCGGCGACAACCTTCAGCTCCCCTTTGTAGCCGGGATCAATCACGCCGGCAAATGTTGTAAGACCTTTCATTGCAAGGCCGGATCTATCCGCGATCATCCCCCCGTAGCCGGCGGGGAACTCCAAAGCGATCCCGATCGAGATTGTCTTGATGTCACTTTTTGTAAACGTCAATTCTTCGACTGAGAATAAATCCGCTGCTAGATCTCCAAATTCACCGTCGTGGCTATACCTCGGAAGAATTGCGTTGGGATGCAGCCTTTTTACGCCTATGGGTACCATATTCAACCTTTCAGGATTTAACTCGCCTGGGCAATCTAGACAAATTACAGCAACATGATACCCATTCGTCTTCGCCGCTTTGCCGGCATGACGCCCTTTGATTGCGGCGACAAGGAGAGATTTGCTGTGTGAGCAGACGAGCAAGGACAGCAGCTTGTCAATGAAAAGACCCCGACATCGAGTCGGCGGCTATTCCAATATTCCCGCACAGCCTGGAAATGTAAGCTCAATCCGTACATTAAGTTTGCTTAATAATTGGATGCCGGCTACGCAGGAATCAATTTGCTCTTCAGCTTCGGCATGGCATTGACTACACGCATACCGGTCTTGAAGATCGAAAAGGCTGGATATTTCTTTTCGCCAGTAAACTGCTTCATCGCTTTGAGCGAATCCGCGACCGCGGCAAACGCATACTCTCGCATGCAGGCTTCATACTCCGCAATTGCTTGGAGCATCGGCTTTTCTCCGCGATGCACTTGCTGCAACTTTGAACTGAGCAGAGCTGCGTCTTTCAAGGCGATGTTACCGCCCACACCGCGATAGGGCGTCATGCTGTGAATAGCGTCACCCAGCAAAGTGATTTGCGTAGACTTCCAGGGGACGGGAGGCGGCGCGGTGCGCGCATGGTTGAGAAAAAGTTGCTCCTCGTCGAGCATTTCGACCAGCTTGCGGAGACTGGGGTGCCAACTGACGACAGTGCGACGCAACGCGTTTTTCAAAGTGCTACCGCTCGCGGATCCTGCCTGGTTATCGAGACCGAAGAAATCCGGCCGCCCCCCGAGTGCCAGAATCAGATAGTCTTCATCGCCGGGCAACGGTCCCTCAATGCCAAGACGGCGCAGCGTTTGGCCAGCCTCTCCGGAACGCTTCCACATTGCCATAAACATGCTGCACGCGGTGGCCGGAACGACCATCACGGGACCATCGAGCAGGAGATGGGGAGCCAGCGCCATGACGCCATGGGTAAGAGGGATGGTTCCACCTATCCCTACCACCCCTGTGTCGATGGGCTCGGCATGGGGCAGGTACTGTTTGCGCACGCCGGAATGGACGCCGTCCGCAGCCACCAGCAGATCCGCCTGGGCGCTGCTGCCGTCTTCAAAATACGCGCGGATGGCGCCATCGGGACCTTCTTCATAGCGCAGAAATCGCTTGTTGAATTGCACCGCATCTGCCAGGTCTGCCAGCAGGATGCGCCGCAGGGTGATGCGGCTGATCGACCGATGCCGGGCGATCGTGTCTGCTGTGCCGCTGACCCTTGCTTGAGATCGGGCGAAGTTGAGGAGTTCGTGCAGTTGTTGGGTGACGATGCTGAAGCCCTGCGAAAAGTCCCCGCCTGTGGAACGGAAAATATCCCACAGGTGCTGAGGTAAACATTCATGGAGTGCGGTGCTGCCCTGGGGATTGATGTGAATGCGGTATCCTTGCGGGCGTGAGTCCGGGGACTGATCCCGCTCATAGACGGCTACGCTGATTTCAGCCTTCTTCAATCCGTTCGCCAGGCACAGTCCACCCATGCCGCCGCCAATGATTGCTACGTGGAAGGCGCGATTTTTCATTTTTTTGCTCCTATGGGCTTTTGCAGTCTTTTCTTCGCTTTGCCGGAGAGGATCCATGTCTCCGTATTTCGTTCAATGGCGTCGACCTGGCCGCCACCGGATGCGGCCGTGCCGGCAAAGAGCGACATCAACATGGAGATCATCTCGCCGGGAGGGATGTCATCGCGGAAGGTGCCGTCCGCTACACCCGCCCGTACCATCCGCTCGATTCCATCGCGCCAGTGTGCATTCATTTGTTCAACGGTTTTTTGCACTTCCGGATCGCGTTTGCCGCGCAGGGCAAACTCCTGCAGCACCAGCAGCATTTCCGGATGGTGTTTGAGGTAAAACCGGCCATCGGAAAACTCCTGGCGAAGGCGGTCGAGGGCGGAAAGCCCGGAAGGGCGCGGCGGCCGGCCATGCAGGGTGACAAATTTCGCGCCAATCAACTGGGCCAGCCCTTCGATCAGGTGCTGCTTGGATGGGAAGTAATAGTGCAGGGTGGCGATGTTCACTCCGGCGCGATGGGCGACCGCGCGGGTGCGTAGACCTTCAAACCCCGCCTCTGCGACCACTTCGAAAGCAGCCTGCAACAAGGCCGTGCGCCGCCTGCCATGCTCATCCTGGGGATCCAGGAGCGCGCGGCACCATTCGGGGTGAGGAGATTCTGTCATTATGGGTTATTTAATCAATCAGTTGATTGAATTGTCAATCAGTTGATTGACTTACTGCGGGGACGAAAATCAGGTACGGAACGGTAACCCAGGTCATCCGGTGTACTGGATAGCGACGCGCAATCCCCGGTACATCATTGAATAGAAGTCAGATATGCCTGCAACTGGCGCGAAATAAGAGCATGTTCTGATCAATTGTGATCGGTATTCACCTTTCCTCCTGACTAGCATTTAGACAGTGAATTGGGTTAGTCGAATCAACCAATCGCCTTTGCTCGTCGCTTCGGATGAGCGGATAGGGATCCCCGGGTTCGGTGGACATCTTGTGAGGAAAAACTATGGTCAAGCATCTTCTCTTCTTCTCAACAATTCTTCTGGTTGCAGGCCCGATGGCACGAGCATCCGACCGCCAGAACGATAGCGATCGCATGCAAAGGGCAGCCCAGGTCTTCAAAGAGATTATGGATACGCCCGATAAGGGCATACCGCACGATTTGTTGGATTCGGCGAAGTGCATCGCCATCATCCCCGGAGATAAGAAGTTTGCCTTCATCTTTGGAGGTAGCTACGGCCGCGGAGTCGTCACTTGTCGTACGTCGCACGGATGGAGCGCTCCGATGTTCCTCGCCGTCGAGGGAGGAAGCGTGGGATACCAGATTGGCGGCTCTTCCACGGACCTCATTATGTTGTTTATGAATGACCACGCGTTGCATAGCCTGCTTAGCGACAAATTCAAACTTGGGGCGGATGCTTCTGTAGCCGCAGGCCCGGTGGGCCGGAGCGCGGCAGCGGGAACTGACCTGAAGTTGAACGCGGAGATTCTTTCCTATTCGCGCAGCAAGGGCATCTTTGCCGGGGTCAGCTTGGATGGTGCCGTGGTTCAGGCCGACAAGAGTGGGGACCGGGCCCAGTATGGAGACAGTGTAACCACACATCAGATATTGGACGGCCAGATACGGGTTCCATCCTCTGCCAGACCTCTCATCCATGAGCTTCGAGCATACCCAGGCGCAGCTATGGGCATGTAGTGGAAGCAGCCCCCGGTCAGCACAACCGCCTGCCGGGGGCTGAAACGCTCGCCTGAACGAACCAGCCTCAGCGTTTTACGTCGTTTCTTAAATTGCCTAATTCCGGCGATCGCAGGCCGTGCGTGAGGTGCTAAAGCCAAGCACTTAGGAGAACTTATGACCCACCGGAAAAATCGTGGTATCTCTGTTTTGTCGGCTCTCGCTCTTGCGTTGCTGACTGGTGCAACAGCAGCGCCGGCCCAGGTTTCCATTAGCATTGGAGAGGCGCCTATGTGTCCTTACGGCTACTACGACTATGCGCCTTATAGTTGTTCCCCCTACGGCTACTATGGGCCAGATTGGTTCAGGGGCGGCCTGTTCGTAGGGACGGGTCCGTGGTATCACGGCCCTCACGGCTTCTATGGCCACGTCGACAATCACTATGATCCTCGTCATGGTTACGCCGGACCGATGCCCGCACGCGGAGATCAGGCCTTCAACCACTTCCGCGCAAACGAGGCGCGGGATAGCCAGGGCCACGTAGGCAACGCCGGTCATGATGGGGCCGGTGAACACAGAGCAGGAGCCCAGGAGGGTAACCATGGCGGCGGCCACCACTAGCAGGTAGCGGCCGATTCCGGCCGCGCGCTTACCAAATTAGCGGAGCAACGGCCTTTTGGACGGCGCAAATTGCTGAATGCGCTGAAGAGAGAACGCAGTCAAGCGAAATCGGGTTGCTTGTTGCAGTGGCGACTGTCCATCCATCTCCGCTCATGCCCAAGTGGGCCGCCGTCCTCAACTTTGTCATCCCGCCTGCCCCGGCTTGCCGTGGGACCGGAGTTAGCGCAGCGGAGGAATCTCCAGGTTCCTTTTTCCATGAACGCAAACTTTCGAAAAGCCCTGCAACATCCCTAACGGTCAACCACTCATCGTCCACCGTGGGTCTGCAACAAAAATCTGTTCGATTCTCAGAGACTCGGTGCAATCCGAATCCTAGAATCTATTGGCAGTCTTCGCGTGCTTTGACCGCCGTCCGGAAAAAACTTCAAGAAGGAACTACCATGCCACGAACCTTTCGCACTGCCCTGATGATTCTTGCCTCTCTCGCGACAGCCTCGCTCCGGGCAGAGCCGATCACCTTTACCCAGCCCGCCGCCCAGATCGATCGCTACGACTTCGTTGAGGTCGCCGCGAACGTCAAGTCGCCCGCGGCCGGCAACTGCTTCACTGACGCCTCGCTCACTGGCACACTCGAAACGACCGACGGCGCCCACCGTTGGAGTGTCGAAGGTTTTTGCGATGCCGCCGATGGCAGCGTTTTCCGCATCCGTTTCATGCCGCCACTCGCCGGCAGCTACAAGTACTCGGTCACCTACAAGCAGGGTAGCTTCACCCAATCCACCGCCGGCCAATTCCAGGCCGTCGAAGCGCATCGCCGCGGCATCCTCGCCGGCGATCCGCAATATCCGTGGCATTTTATCTGGCAGGGAACCGGCGAACACTACTTCTTCAATGGCACCACCGCCTACTGGCTCGTCAACTGGCGCGATGACCACGTCATTCACTTCACCATCGACCGCCTGCATCGCCTCAAGGTGAACCGCATGCGCGTAACCATCGCCGGACGCGAAGCCTCGACGTTCTTCGGCGAGCCCGTCATGACCGGGCCCAACTTCACCGTCTTAACCGCCGCGTGGATCGCGCAGAACGCAGAAGATCCCCTCCACCCCGGCTTCGACTACACACGCTACAACCTTGCCTATTGGCAGCGGTTTGATCGCATGCTCAAGTTCGCCCGCGAGCATGAAATGGTCATTTCCCTCGTCCTTGACATGGGCGACAGCAAGGTCCATCCCGAAGCGGGAGGCGAAGACGAGCGCCGCTTCATCCGCTACGCAATCGACCGCTTCGGTGCGTTCTCCAACATTACCTGGGATCTCGGCGACGACCTCGACGTCTACCGCGACGAGAAATGGACGCACGACACGGGCGTGTATATTCAGGAGCGCGATCCCTGGAAGCACCTCGAGACCAGCCATCCGGCAAAGAGCAACGACCACCAGGACCGCGCTTCCTCGTGGTTCGGCTTCACTTCTTATCAGGAGTGGGGACGCGATCAGCACAACCTGATGCTCGCCTCGCGCAAACTGCAGGAGAAAACCGGCCGCATCATTCCGCAAACCAATGAGGAGTACGGCTACGAGGACCACTACCCGCACTGGGCCCTACCTGGCTCCGACTCCGCGGATGCGCTTCGCCGTACGGCTTGGGATATCGTCATGGCCGGCGCCTACCAAACCGCTGGAGAAACTGTTCGCCGCGGCGTCAACGTCGGCGCCGACATGGGCGGGGGTTGGTTCAACGGCCGTGGCGACGACACCATGACCATGTTCCTCGGCTACGGTCACATGGTCGATTTCTTCACCGGCTTCGAGTGGTGGAAGACCAATCCTCACGATGAGTTGGTGAACAATGGCAACTACTGCCTCGCCGATCCCGGCAAGACCTACGCAATCTATCTGCCCAAGGGTGGTCAGGTCAGCGTGCAACTCGAGCCCGGCCGCTACCGCGCATTTTGGTTCAGCGCAGTGACAGGGGAGCAGATCGACCTTCCGCCTGTCGACGGTCCGGTTTGGAACTCGCCGGCCCCGCCCGATGCCAATGATTGGGCCATCCTTCTCGAGCGAGAGAGCTGACGGCTGGCTCCTCAGAAGGACGGCAAAATCGCGCCCGGACGCATCGCAGCCAAGGAGACCCGAGGCTCCTTGGCCACGATATACCAAATGGCCGGCGCGTTCGGACGAATGTCAGGGTCAGCGCCTGAGCTGGCTTCACTTACTTTTTCAGTCCATCGCGGTAGGCCATTGCTTCCAGTTCTACGCGAATGGCATCAGCGACGGGGACGACGGGTCGAGCCTCGAATGTGAAGGCAGGCAGCATTGAACAGAATTTATGCACTTCGAGCGGGTCATCACATTCCATCAACATATACCCGCCCCAATCACCGACGCGGATGACGAACGCGTGGATCTTGAAATTAGCTGGCGCCTTCCACGGGCTGAAGACCTCCAGGATTCGCTTCTGCGCATTTTCGTACTCGATGGGCGAGCCCTGCTGACGTTCGTTCCAAGTGATCATGTATTGCATTCCATGAACCTCCTCTTTCATCCGGGCCCGAGCTGCGGACCTCGCGGTGAGGAAGGTATACGCTTAGAGGCATACCCGCGTCGAGCAGTATTCCAAGAATTTTAGGGGCATCTCGCTGGGCGTGCTTGGGGGGCCTGTCATCGAATTTCTGTCGCCTAAGTTCGCTGTATACTCGCTTCGTCTTCGGTAATCCATCTTCGGATCTTCCGAAGTTGCGTGGATCGGATCACCGGCCGGTTGGATAGGAAGGGGGCCTGGCTCTATCCGGGTTAGTGGAAGCGATGGCGGACAACGTTACTTTTCTAGGCGACCACCATATTTTAGATTAGGGTTACTCCGTCTGGTTAGTTCATCACCGACTTATGTCCCCATATCGACTTCATTTGCCAGATCTCAAGGCCAGTGATCGCGCTCGAATTCTTCCCTATCCCAAGCTCCAAACCGTGGCCGCCAATGGTAGTGGGTAGTTCTGTTACGATATAGCGCGCTCCGCCATCGACGAAGATTTCTGCGACAGCCTTATCGATCAAGATCTCGAGGGAACCCCGGCCATTCTTAAGTTCCGCGAAATGAATCGTAGCGATCGTCTTTCTCTGGTAGCGAATGGCCAGTTCATCATCCTTCTCCAGAGTAACCTTCAAGCGCACGTCGAGAGGTCCGGATCCAGTCCGGTCCAGCGCTTGATTGGCATCGGCAGCCGTCAACGAGGACAATGTCTGCGCCTTTCCATGCAGCCTTTCAATTTCCTCAATGGGTGTAGCGTGCATTCGGAGACCATCCGGGGTGGTTACCAGCTTGAATTCGGTGGGGAATAGCATCATTTGGTTGAAAGGCATTCCCTCCAGCTGAATCCTTCCCCAGGCTATTTGTACTCGCCTGCCATCCGGCATCTCCACGAAGGATTGTGCTGCATAGAGAACATCGTTCCCTTGCACGTTTACCCCTTCTGCATAACGAAGCGCAGGAGATTCAGGGTGGAATGATTCGCCATCGAAGCTGCCGATAAAATAGCTCGACGAGCCGCCATGGAGAATCCATTTCTTGTGGCGGGGGTCTCCATCGACGGGTAGTTCAAAGAAATCGGGACATTCATGCAGGCCCTTGAAATGGCTCTTTCGCGTCCACGCCTTCAGATCTTTTGAAGTGAAGAACGACATCCCATCCTTCTCAAATAACACCATCACCCAACGCTTGGTAGGCTCGTACCAAAAGACCTTTGGATCCCTGGTATCGTTCGAGCTTACCTCGCGATTACTGTCCAAAATCGGATTGCCCGCATAGCGAGTGAAGGTAACTCCGTTGTCTGTGCTGTAAGCGATGCACTGCACCTGCTTCTTTGAGTTGCGGTCGAAAGCGGTATAGACCAGCACCAGAGCATCTTTCCCCCATCCCCCATCGTTGTTGTGATCAACCAGACTGGTGCCGGACCATGGTGAGCCGAGATGGTCGAGCATGAGCGCGGGAGCCAACTCCCGCCAGTGGATCAGGTCCTTGCTTACGGCATGTCCCCAATACATGAAACCGGTGTTCCAGGTGACGCCGAACGGAAAAGCTTGCCAGAAAAGATGATATTGACCCTTGTAGAAGATGGGGCCGTTTACGTCATTGCTCCAACCGCGCTTTACCGTGAAGTGGAACTGAGGACGATTGCGCTCCTTGTAGAGGGAGTCCGCACCTTCGATCTTGTCAGCCTGATAAATACGGTCAAGGGCGGCCTGCGAGGCTGGGCCCGAAAGCGTGATGGTCTGTCCTTTGAATTCGCTGACGTCGACAAAGATCCAGTAGTCAGGCGAATGCTCTGCCAGTTGTAAAGGGAACTCCCGTTTTTGAGTCCCATAGACTTGGATCTGGAACACGTGCATTTCGCTTGCACGTGCGATCGGAATATTCAGATAGTGTTTCGAGATGTGAAGGGTTCTGCTCTGCGCGAAAAGAGAGGAGGCAAACAGCAGAAGACTGAAGAGAGATCTGCGGTAAACATGGAATGGAACTCGCGGCGCCATGCCGGCGGCAAGCCGCTGTTCTTTGGCATGCGCGGTTAAATGAAACCTTGATTGCACCGACATCCTCCAGCAAGCATCATTCCGAGAAACCCCGGCATCGACGGTGGGTACTACGGGTCCAGCCAGACTTCTTTTTGCCCCGGCCGGACCTCTATCCAGTTGGTGAGGGGCTGATGGGGCAAACGGTGAAGGTCGAGCAGCTTTGGCAATATCTGCTCGACAGCGGCTTTGCCGGCGTCCGGGTCTGCAACATACTCGCCGAATAGTTCGTTTGCTCCTTCTGGAGTGTCATTGGCCTGCCTTGCGTCTACGACCGCCGCCCGCCAACGGCCTGCGAGATGCTGCACGAAGCAATGGAATATAGGTTTTCCATCACGGACGTACTCTGCAGCAAAGTAGTGATCGGCAGGTGGCCAGATGCTCATGGGCCTATTCTACGGCAGGTTATTGTCTGCGCTACTCCTAGACCAGGACGGGGGAAAGGGTGGACAGGAGCTGGGGGACAAGGAACCTATTCACCACAACTTCGGGCAGAGGGCGGGCCTTCGGCTCAGCCGGCGTGCGACAAACGTCACGGGAATAGGTATGCTGTCTTCGGATTCCATCCAACCTTGATTTGATCCGCCACGCAGGCGTACATTTTGCGGCAAGCAAGAACGCGGAACGCAAGTTCCCTCGAAACATTCGCCCGGCGCGAGTGAAAACCGCTTTAGAAGGGGAGACCCCATGGATTCGAAAAGAAACCCGGCATCGAAAAAACCGCTCGATTTGACCAAGGCTAGCCGAAGGAGATTTTTAACCACGGGCGCCGCGGCAGCCGCGTTGGGCGCCGTGCGAACCGCAACCGGCCAAGCATCGGCTGCCGAAACAAGGTCGCTGAAGGACCAGGTCGCGTATGGCGATCGGTCGCACTACGTGACCTCGCATCGCGTGGCGGTAGACGGGAGACCTTCGCCGGACGAATTTGGGATGACGTTTCACGTGTTAGCGCCGCTGCAGGATTTGGTGGGCAGTATCACTCCGTCGTCGCTTCACTTCATCGGGACGCATCGCGGGGCGATCGTGCCGGATATCGATCCCCAGCAGCATCGGCTGATGATTCACGGCCTGGTCGACCGGCCGCTGGAGTTCAGCATGGATGATCTGAAGCGCTTTCCCTCAGTATCGCGCGTTCATTTCATAGAGTGCCTGGGCAACCATTCCAAGCCGGAAGACAAAACGGTGCAGGAGACGCACGGGCTGACGAGTTGCAGCGAATGGACAGGCGTGCTGCTTTCGGTTTTGCTCAAAGAGTGCGGCGTACAGAAGAACGCCTCGTGGGTAGTGTCGGAAGGCGCGGAAGAGGTAAAGGGCGCCGGCAGTATCCGGCTGGCGAAGGCGATGGACGATTGCATCGTTGCCTACGGGCAAAACGGCGAGCCGATACGCCCGCAGCAAGGTTTTCCGTTGCGCCTGGTGGCTCCGGGATTCGAAGGGATTTACAACACCAAATGGCTGCGGCGGATCAAGGTCGTGGATCGCTACTACATGACGTACAACGATTATGGACATATTTCGAAGGATGAAGAAGTGGCCGCGTTGACGTTCCAGTGGGGGCCGAAATCGGTGATCACGTTTCCGTCAGGAGGGCAGAAGCTTCCCGGTCCTGGAATCTACCAACTGACAGGGTTGGCCTGGTCGGGCGGAGGCGCGGTGCGGCGCGTAGAAGTTTCCACGGACGGCGGCCAAACGTGGAAAGACGCGGAGATCCGCGGGGCGGTCCATGCCAAAGCGCATACGCGATTTGGCATGGACTGGAAGTGGGACGGGGGAGAATGCGTGCTGCAGTCGCGCTGTACCGATGAGCTTGGGCAGGTGCAACCTTCGCGCGCGCAATTGGCCGCGTTTTTCAAGGTGCCGCCGGACCATTACAAGACTCACGGCGTCCAAGGCTCGGACAACACGATTCAGCCGTGGCGGGTAGCGGGCGATGGGAGCGTGCACAATGCGATTTAAAGCCCTGCTTCCGGCGCTGGTTTTGTGCGCGTGCGGCGCTATGTGGGCCCAATCGCCGACCTATGGCGTCGGAAAGACGCCGACGGCCGAGGAGATTCGCGCCGAGGATATCACCATCAGCCCGGACGGAAAGAACCTTCCGCCGGGGAAGGGAACGGCAAAAGAGGGCGCGGCGATTTACGCCCAGAAATGCGCGATGTGCCACGGACAGAACGGTTCGGGTGGCCTTGCTCCGATGTTGATCAAGCCCGAAACGCCGGTGAAGAGCTCGACGCCATGCCTTGAGCCATGCATTGGACCGGGAAGTGTCATGGCGTTGCATGCGCCTTACGCGACGGTCATCTGGGACTACATCAATCGCGGCATGCCTTTCAGGCAGGAAGGCTCGCTGAAGCCGGACGAGGTGTACTCGCTCACCGCGTTCCTGCTCTACAAGAACGGCGTGATTCAGGAGGATGAAGTCCTCGCCCAAACGACGCTGCCGCAAGTGAAAATGCCGAATCGAGACGGATACGCCATACCCAACTGGAAGCCAGGCATGCCACGGCCGTTTCCGAACGGGCACTAGCCTTTGCTTTCGTTGCGCAGCCTGTAGCCTGGGAGTCTGTTAGATAGTGCGATCAAAGAGTTGCTGCTGGTAACTCTTGACCCATTCTTCCGTCGAAGGAGGAAAAATATTGAGAAACTTTCCCGTGCGAGAAGGGATCACCTCAACCATCTTTGAGATCATATCCTTTGGATCGAGTCTTCCCTCTGGTTTACCGAGCAGCCCGTCAACCACTTTCTGGAAGGCTGCGCGCTTGATAAAGTTCACGTCGTCACTAAGCCAGCGTAGACCGGCCTCAACCACGGTTTCGTTGAAACCCGTAAGGTAGGGTCCGGGATTGATCGTTTGGACCTGAATTCCGAAGGGTTTCAGCTCTTCGTACATCGCTTCAGCTATGGATTGCACGGCATGTTTGCTGGCGGCATATGCGGGAATTGGCGGGACCGTAAGTAGTCCCACAGCTGAAGAGACGAATACCACTTTTCCGTGAATGCCCGTGGCTACCCAACTCCTCACCACGCGCTGTGTAAAATCCAAAGCCGCGAAGACGTTTGTTTCGAAATTCTTCCGCACCAACTCAACGGGAATTTCAGATATGGGCCCTCCCTCACCGATGCCGGCGTTATTCACCAGAATGTCAAACTTGATTTTGAGGGTGTGACGTACATCATAAGCGTCTAGTAGGTCGAGCTTTTCAACTCGTAGTGTTGCGAGGCCAAGCGAGCGAGCCTTTTCCCGTAGAGCCGTCACTTGTGGCCAGGTCTGAACAGCCGCTATTACGCTGTGCCCTTTTTGCGCCATTCCGAGAGCGGTTCCTTCACCAAATCCGGAGCCTGCTCCCGTAATCAATATTTCCTGCATGTGAGTGTTCCTCCGCTTTTAGCTAGCCTTCAATCCTGATTCACCGTTTTGAGCGCCTGCATAATCTGAGCCACCTGCCACGCCCGGCACGCCAATCAAATGGGCCGCGTCGAAACAATCACAACAGACAGGGAAGGTGCACACAATTGGACGAAGGTATTGGCAGCACCTTCGTATCACTCGCCCCGAATCATCTGAAGCGGCGGATCTTTTCGAGGGTAAAAAGTTTTCTGCGTGCGTTCAAGCCTGGCCCGATCCGGCGGGCGGGGAATCCGTCGACATCCGAATACGCATTTCCGCCCGACCGTGAGCGTGAAAGGGTGGTGGTTAGTTCGTCGGTTTGAATGTTGGAAATCGAAGGCGACCGCCAGTTACGGTTTGCGGATGGAACCGTCGGGCTGAACGATGCCGCGGATGCCGGGTTTGAAGCCCGCAGGAACGCCGCCACGAAAATTCGCGTCCAGAGTGTTGCGGCGGAATTTGTCGTACCAGCTTCGGACTTGCCCCAAACCGTGCAGCTCTTCGTATTCACCCTTGGGACCGAAGACGAAGATGGAATCGTTTGAGTGGCCGGTGAACTCGTCCTCAGCACCGTGCTGGACCATGTCCGCACCAATGGCGGCGTTGATGCGGCGCTGCACCTCGTAAAATCGGGCTCCATGGCGCACGTTGGAAACGCCTTGAAGCTCCGTGACGAGAGCAATGGTGGCCGACTCATGGCCGGGTACAATGATGGCCTTCAGATCGTAGTCGCCGTGAATGTACTTCCCCTCCAGCTTGATGCATCCTTTGAGCGGGCCGGAAGTTTCCTCGGAATAGTGGTCCTTGCGTGCGCTGAAGACCAGCGGGTTGCCTTTCTTTTTGTCCCGGTCATCCCAAAGCTCGGTGGCCTTCTTGAGGTCGACATCGTCAAAGGCGTTTTGCGCGTTGTGAGGATTGACCACGAGGCCGGCACAAGGCCCCTTGCGCGCAGTCTTCGCCTTGCAGTCAATGGGCTTGGGTGTATAGCGGATCTTATAGTCGTCTCTGGAAAGGTATTCCAGGGATTCCTTATTGGTGCCGCGCACGAGGATCCATACGCCGAGGCCGAACGGAGGTTCCTTGGCCACCGCGGCGAAGAATGGCTTATGCCGGTCCAGTATGGTGTCGCCGATGCCCATTCCGAATTCTCCCAGTGGACTGCGGATTTCTGACCCGACCTGAACAGTAGGCCCCGTGCGCCAGCGGGATACCTGCCCGCCAGTTACTACGTGGCGCCCAGTTGGAAGTGGATATGGTTTTGATGGCTTTCGCGTTTGGGGTCGGGATGATCAGGGTGCATGATGAACGACGGTTGACCGATGGTCGTTGGCATCCCAGCCATGTCGCGGCACTGCTCCTGCGCGAACTGATAAATCGCTTCGAAAAACTCCGTAGCCGCGTCGTTTGCGGGAGGGCCTGACAAATGCCGCAGACGATAATAAAACGTCTTGCCGGTATACCCTAGCCAGGTCCTACCTACCTTTTTATCCGGGCGTATGAAGTTGCGCATGCCCCAGTCGTTGTACACACGAAAGTTGCCGCGGTTGGTATCGGCGCCGAAGAAATCAACGCAACGGCCCTGGTTGTGACAATCAGCAGGAGTCGCATCTCCGCCGATACCGATCCCGCCGGTGTAGATGGTCTTCACACCCCAGTCCTTCTTTAGCATCGTGGCCATGCGCCACAGAACCACCGCAAACGGAAGAGTAATCGGCTTGAGTCCGTAATCCTTTCCATTATCCAGGCGAAAGGGAATTCCCGCGATGATGTTGGGGTCGATGGTCACCCGCGTTGCATCCGCCGCCTTGGGAGTAAGTAACTTAAAGTCGTCGGAGATCTTCAGGTCCTTGATGGTGAATTCCGACTGTACGGCCAAAGCCACGACGACATCGCGCGCCTGGTCGGCGGTCATGTCTCGAGCGGGCACGGCTTCGATACCCGAGGGCATCGCGCCGAACTCAAACTTGATTCTCTGGTCGCGAGGGAGATATTGTGGCGGCACTGTTGCCATGTTCGCGAGCACCTCGCAATTGGCGGTTAAATGCAGAATCTGAAACTTGTAGCAGTCTACCCTATCGGTCAGTCTTCCCTAAGTGCCGCGCAGCAGGGCCTATCAAGCGAACTTCGACCGCCCAATGGGCACGGGAAAATCGCCAATGGCATTCGCTTCCCTCTGGAGCTTTTGAAATAGAGGGTCGCCAATCGCCGCACTCTCGGCGTTACTTCGGCCAAATCCGTTGCCCGAACCGGGGAAGACAATGGTAATCACTCCCGAAGTAATTCCGGCATTGATGAGGCGGCCGCCTGAGGCGGTTTCACGGCCGACAATTGTTTCGTGGCCCAGTTCCCGGTGCAGCGCAATCGAGCCTTCTCCAATTCTGTCTGAGTTCCCCACGTCGCCGAAGCAGGCGTAGGCCTTCCGGATGCCAAAGATTACAACCCCGATATCCCCTTTGGAAATACCAAAACGCTGATAAAAATTTCCCGGCATTACGAAGTAGTTGATCAGGTCAGCATCGAGGGAACTCTTATCCGCCCATCTGGTCGCGGTCACCCCCTGGCCCGTACCATCCTGAGAGTGATAAAACGATCCGTCGGTATCCAGATCAAGCTTGGAATCAAAAAATAACTGGCCACTGGGAAACGTACACATAAACTTCTTCCCGATAAGCTGGTCCTGGATAACCTTGGTTTTCGGATGATGAAACAGCTTTGGGATGTCATCCAGAGTAAGCACTGCCAAACCCTCTGGCTTGTAGGTTATGGCCATAATTCTCCTTAACTAAGCGGGTAGTGACTTCTGCGCTCAGAGCGTTTCAAAGATCGCTTGAGCTTTACCCTGACTCTCTGACCGGTGATTGCTCCGCCTGTTATCAAGTTTTTGAAACTCTCCAACCGGGTAAACCATAATACTTCCTCATCGTTTCCGTAGGCTCACGCCGTATGGGAAATTTTTGAGGAGATGTTGTAGTCGCCGAGTTGATGCTTGGGGGGAAGCCTGACAAAGCCTTTCAGCAAATTCTGGCTCCGCAACCGTCTCTCTACGAGGTATCCCTGGTTGCCACCTGCGCCTGACGTTGTATTGCCTTCAACGGAATGGAAGTGTCCCTTGCCGGATTCGACCACGATACCGGTGTGCGAAAAGTTGAAGACCGCGATGTCGCCCCGAACCGGCGCAGTGTGGTGCCCATGAACGACCGTGCACTTGCTGTGCTTGTTTTCTCCCCAGTGCAGAAGCCCAAACGCTAAAGCTGTTTTTGGCCGGTGTGCGAGTGCAAGCGATGTCGCGTGCGGTGAGTTCGTCAGCAGCTGCATCACGCACCAATCTACAAACGCCGCGCACCAACTGTGAAAGCGTAATATCACAGGTAATTCCGGAGGCTTCTGAGTGTCGAGCAGCCGAAAACGCGAAGATAAGTCGTTTACTCCTGGATTGAGCAAACTCACGCGAGAAGCCTTTTCGCCGAACCCCGTCTTCGTCCATTCCGGGTCGAAGGCGGCGAGCTTCGCGTCGGTTGCCAACAGATACCCGTATAACGCAGCTCGCCCTGAATGCATGTCGCCACGAGTACCGATTTGGCTCTCCGCAATCCGCGCGAGGCAGTCACCCACGTCCATTGGGCGCCTCCTTTCAAGTGTGGTCACCAAGACGGCTTCCACGGTCCTAATTATGCGCCCTCTTCCGCTGCGATGGTCGCGATCAGGAAATTAGTTGAAAGTAGGGCATCCGTAGGGCTCTCTTATCAAATGTCAACGTATGCGGGCAGCCCGCCCAGGCGTTCAGGGCACCGATCAAGGCGTCCTCGAACTCCCCAGTACCGCGTTTTAGGGCAAACGCAGCCTCGAAGACCTGCTGCTCATTCTGAACCTCGAGAGAATCTGCAGCAAGAAGGTGCTCAAGATGTATTGCGATTTCAGTAGGCGTTTGCTTCAGAAGACTACGGAGCACCCATACCATCTCGAGGATCGTCACGAGGCTGATGAACCCTGAGTTCCGGTCGCTCAGTACCTGGTCGAAGATATGGTTGGCTAGAGTTGTCTGCTTAGGGTCATCCTGAAGCAGGTACCGCAAAATCACATTCGTATCGAGTCCGACCATCAGCGGAATCTTTTTGTCGCGCCGGCCCTAATTGCGGTATTCATCTGCTCGACTGAGAGGGGCCGGGAAGATTTTGGAACGCTGCCTTTGAGCGCCGATGTCGGGATCCTGGGCAGGATCACAACAGCCCCATCGGGCTGAAAAAAGAACCTGAAGCGGTCGCCCGCTTTGAGATGCAGGTATTCTCGTACAGCCTTTGGGATAGTGGCCTGGTTCTTGCTGCTGAGAGTGGCTTCCATGATGGGCTGGCTCCTCGCTTTACATTTTATCAAAAGTAAAGCAACAGTTAGGTCAGGTGGGGCTTTTCCTGAGGAACAGCCCCGTGGGCAGCTTTTTTACCTCGAGGGCCTATCGTGAAACCGCTCGGCGCTCCGGATTCAGGCCGGGCGATCTTTGGATTCAGCGGGGGTGTTCTCTCATGGCATTTTGAGAGCTACTGGCTGGTTCCAGGGCGCCACACTTTCCTCATACTCCATGGGATCGCCGAAACCTTCGGTTTGGACGCCGAGTTGGCGTAGAGCCTCCAAGGCCATCAATCGCCGATGCGCGTTGAATGTCATGATATGGGCGAAGACGCCGCCGTAGGTGAAGGTCTCCGCCGGTTCACACAGAGCGTCGACGAAGGTATCATCCCAGCTGGAGCGGTTTCGGATGTCTCCGAAAATCCGATGCAGTTCAGCATCCGTCTTTTCGAGCCTTTGCAGCATCGCTTGCGGGGAGCGCTGCGATTTGGGAGGGCCGTTCATATCCATCTCCCCTCCGGACAGCGCAGCGGTCCAGACTTCCTTCGTGAAGATAATGTTTTCCAACAGCTGCCTTAGAGTCTTATTCGACTCTCGCCAAGGCAGCAGCTCTACGACTGTGGGCAGCGGCCGGTCCAATTGTTCCTCTGTCAGTGCACCCGCGTATTCCAGCAAACGCCGCGTGTGCCAGGAGTCATTGCCTGCAAAACGATCGAATAGATCCATGTCTTTCCCTCCTTTTATTGGTGAACCAGGGGCAAAAAAGTGAATTTTGTTGGGCGCCGGCAAATGAAAGTGCGGATCGCGCATGCGCCGGTAGATGCTGGGGGAAGTCCGAAAACCTTTTCGGAAAGCGCGAGTGAACGCCTCCAACGAACCGTAGTTGGCGTCCAGGGCAATGTCTGTGACCGATATTCCGGTATGCCCCAGTTGATATGCTGCTCTCTCCAACAATAGCCGTCGTCGCATGGCTGCCGGAGTTTCTTCGATCACGATTCGGAACAACCTGTGAAACTGCGTGCGGCTTTGATACGCCCGGCGCGCCAGATCTTGCGTTTTCGCCTGAGTGTCCAGGGAGTTCGCGACAATTGCAGAGAGGCGACTTGCTGTGTCCTGACCATCCGCTTTATTCATGTGCCCGCTTCCCATGTTGAACGAATCATAGACAAACGGTGACGCGTCCCGCCTGATCGTGCGTACCAATCTTCTACCCCAGGTTCGCCTGGTCCGCAAAACCTTCTGATAACGCCGCCCTCATTTCCGCGTTAACCTAAGTAGCATTCAGCACTCGATCTGCGCCACCCGGAGGCTTCCCGGATGCGAACAGTTCTCGTCCTTTTCGCGATTCTCTCCATCTCGTCCCGCGCTCAGACCCCGGCCGCCCCCAAATCCTTCGTTATCGCCGACGTCCACGCCAGCCCATTCACGTCCAATCCCTTTATGCACGGCAACTCCATCCAGGGCGACCGCTATTTCCTTACCCAGGCCACCATGGCCGAACTCATTGCCACCGCCTATGGCGTCGATGTAGCCAATGTGCAGGGAGGTCCCACCTGGCTGGAGCGCGATCACTACGACATCCGCGCGAAAGTGCCGCCCAATACCACGCCGGAGGACGTCAAGCTCATGCTTCGCGCTCTCCTCGCCGACCGCTTTCACCTCGTTGTCAAAACTGCTACCGCTCCTATGCCCACCTACATCCTCTCCACCGGCTCCGGAAAACCGAAGATGACGGAGTCGGAAGGTTCGGGCGACAGCTCCTGCATCCCTGCTCCTCCGCCACCAAACAATCCTCCCGGCGCACCGTTCTACATTACCGTTAACTGCAAGCATCTAACCATGCCCGCTCTCGCCGACACTCTCCACAACTTCGCCGGGGGGTATCTCGATCAACCGGTTATCGATGAAACCAACCTTGCCGGCGCCTGGGACTTCACCATCAAATGGTCCCCTCGCAACCAGCTGGAAAAGCAGGGTGCGGATGGCATCTCCATCTTCGCCGCCGTAGAAAAGCAACTAGGACTCAAGCTGGAACTCAAAACCGCCCCCCGCCCCGTCTTCCAGGTTGCGAGCGTTGACGAAACCCCGACCCGCAACGCCGCCAACATCGACGAAGCCCTTCCCGAGCCGCCTGCAGCCGCGTTCGAGGTCAGCGTCATCAAGCCCAGCGCCCCTGATGAGAAGCCCTACGGCCGCATCACCGGTAACCAGGTCGAGACCCGCGCCATTCCCCTCAGGTTCCTTATTAACTTCGCCTGGGACATCAACCCCAGCAATAAGGAAGGGATCGCCAACGCGCCCAAATGGCTCGATGACGCCAAGTTCGACATCACCGCCAAGGCTGGAGCCAATGTTCGGGTGGACAAGTTCTCCTCCACCAGCCTCATCAACTACGAGGACCTCCGCAACATGATGCGGACCATGATCAGCGAGCGTTTTCAAATGAAGTGGCATATGGAGGACCGCCCCGTCACCGCTTACACTCTGGTAGCTGCCAACCCCAAACTTAAGCCCACCGCAGATCCCACCGAACGCACTAAATGCAAGGAGGGCCCGGGTCCGGACGGCAAAGATCCCCGCACCGCGAACCCCATCCTCAACCGCCTCCTCACCTGTCAGAACATGACCATTGCCCAGATCGGCGACGAGCTCCAGCACGTAGCCAACGGTTATATCTACAACACGGTGATTGACGGCACGGGTCTGAAGGGCTCCTACGATTTCACGCTCAGCTTCAGCTCCGCTGATAAGATCCTTCCCACCCCCGGAGATGCAGCCAACAACTCCGACCCCAATGGAGCCCTTTCCGTCTTCGACGCCGTCAACAAACAGCTGGGTCTCAAACTGGAAAAGACCAAACGTTCTTACCCCGTCCTGGTCATCGATCACATCGAGGAGACTCCCACGGAAAACTAGGTCGCTGTTCCTCCTCCGTCTGGGTTACGGCGGCCGTATGAGTCCTGAGAAGTCGAGTGGGGTGGCGTGATGATTGACTTCGCTAGCCGCCGAGCAGTAAAAGGGAGGCGGACGCTCATAATCTTTTTCAGACTGCAGGTGTTCGAAAGGAGGCTCCGTGTACTTGGATTACTTTGCATCCACACCAGCCAGGGAGACCAGGCTTAGGTCACATGTTTGGCTGACAATGATTGCTCTCGGCTTAGCCTTTCTTTCATGCCCTACAGTAAGGGGGCAGGACGACGTTCCGCACACGGGTAGCGATGTCCCACCAATTCTAAAAATTGGCTCACAAGCGCCGGATTTTAATCTGCCGGGAGTCGATGGAAAATCGCATAGCCTCAAAGACTATGCATCGAGCAAGATCCTCGTTGTCATTTTCAGTTGTAATCACTGCCCGGTCGCACAGATGTATGAAAAACGAATCAAGCAGCTATTCACGGACTATCAGGGCCGGGGAGTCGCCGTGGTTGTGATCATGGGGAATGATCCAAAAGCAGAGGAGCTCAGCGAATACGGATACACCGATGTAGGCGATTCCTTTGCGGATATGAAGGCACGCGCGGCCTACAGGAACTTCCCGTATCCGTACCTGTACGATGGTGCTACTCAGGCGGTTGCGCTGAAATACGGACCGACTGCAACTCCCCATGCGTTCATCTTTGACCAACAGCGCATTCTTCGCTACGAGGGACGGATCGATAGCAATCAACGTGAGCAGCTGGCGACGAAACACGAGGCCAGGGACGCCATCGATGCTCTGCTTGCTGGAAAGCCGGTCGCCGTCACAGATACGCCCGCGGTTGGATGCTCTACAAAGTGGGCCTACAAAGCGGCCAACGTCGAAAATGAGATTGCCCGTTTCAACGAAAGGCCGGTAACCCTGGATTTGATCTCCGCCGATCAGCTCAAGACTTTGCGCCAGAATGCCGGCACGGACAAGCTTTTGCTCGTAAACGTGTGGGCTACCTGGTGCGGGCCATGTGTCGAGGAATTCCCGGAATTGCAAACAATGGTCCGTATGTATGCAAACCGGCCATTGAATATCGTGACCTTAAGCATCAACAATCCTGACGAGAAGCAACTGGTCTCCGCATTTCTTCAGAAACAGCACGCCTTCAATAAGAACTTTCTCTTTAACAGCAACGATGCGGCGGACGCCGTAAAAGCTCTCGGCACGGGGTGGGAGGGTGGCGCTCCCTACACAGTTCTGATTGGGACCAAGGGCGAAGTGCTCTTCAGAACGCAGGGAGCCATGAACGTTCTAGACGTGCGCCGCGCCATATTGAAGAACGTTGCCGACGACCTTTATCTCGGGCAGCACTCCTATTGGAACAGCACATTCTGAAGCCTCGAACTTGAGTCTGTTTCATAGCAGAATTCCTTAGGAACTGGACGGGTGCCCCATGTTTGCACCGGTGTAGCCGGGGCACTACATGGGTTGAAAAAGACGGGGCGACCCGGATTTCCTGCACGCTGCCCTTGATGCGACTGCGTATGCGGCTTTCGTCAGGAAAGCCGCATGAAGTGTGCCGGAGCCACCAAGCTGCACAGGAGATCCGGGCGAAGCCCCTCGATTGCATTTGCTGCTGAACCCGCAAACGCATTCAACGGATTTGCCCGTGGCTTTGCCTTGACATCCGGGTGCGGCCTCTTGTACAAGTGTGCCTTCCTTAAAGGAGGAAAACCGTATGCGCATGTTGCTAAGGGCATCGATTCCCGTGGAAGCTGGCAATGCCGCCGTTAAGGCTGGGACCCTGGGTTCGACGATTGAGAGAATCTTGGCCGATCTTAAACCGGAAGCAGCTTATTTCGTTGCAGACGACAACGGCCAACGATCGGCCAGTATCGTTTTCGATTTGCAGGACACGTCGCAGATTCCGGCAGTCGCTGAGCCTTGGTTTCTGGCGTTCAATGCGCATGTTTCTATTCGGCCGGTCATGAACGCTCAAGATTTAGCCAAGGCCGGTCCTTCGTTTTCCAAAATGATTCAGCAGTACGGGGGTAGTTAGCCTTCAGATCGGGAAGAACGGGGGACGGTATCATGTCCCCCATCCCCCCCATTTATCAGCACGCGCTCTGAAGTTAAGCTCTGGGAGCTGTGCGAGGTCGCAGCATAACCGTGGTCGAAGCGCCGCGTTGCGCGTGGGTCGAATGTCACCGATGTTTCTTTGCCGCCGTCCACACGAACGGGGATAGGTGTGAGGGCTGATCGCCGCGGTCACACCTTGAGGCAGTGTCCCGGCAAGAGAAAGGTTTACGGTCCCTGGAAAAGTATTCACCTCTGATTTTCAGCCATGATCGCTTTTCGGCCATAATAGCTGATCAGATAGAACGCAACCCCGAAAGAAATAATGTCCTTGAAGAGAAACAGGCCGAGATTGTTCATGTAATGGATGCCGTGAACCACGACGGTGTCATCCGGAGTCGTGATCAACATGGTGCTTGTGGTGAAGAACATGCCGACTAGAACGATCCCGCCCAGAATGCCTGCTTTGGGTTTAAAGTAACCAATGATCAGCAGGATTGCTGCTGTCCATTCAGTGGCCCCGATCATATCCGACCCAATATATGGTCCAAAGGCCTTGAATTCCCAGCTGGTAAGTGGGCTGTTAGTGACGAGCGGGACGATGCCCTCTGCCCCGGGTGCTGTCATTTTGAACTTGCCTGCCCACAGCAACATCACGATCATTCCAATGCTGCAAACAAGGAAAGGGATATTTCGATCTGCAACAAACGCTGCGATCTTCGTTAGAACACTCTTCGCCTGCAGTTTGTTACCTGTGTTCGCTTGAGATCCGCGCACAGCATTACCCGACGCCTCAGCGGATGTGGTTTCAGTCATAAACGAACTCCTTCATGTGATGATCCATCGTTGTCAAATATTGAAGGCCGATTTGAAACACCTTCAACACCCTTGGCGGTGAGGATCCGACGAGAGTAGCCAACCCAAAATTGTAATGCTGAACTTCGCCACCCCTTCGGCGGGTGGCCCATACATCAAGACTAGTTCTAATCCGCTGCGAAATCGGGCTGATTTCCACGCATATCGAGGGGTGCGAATCCACGCATAAGCGGGTACTAAAGGGGGCAAATACGCATATCAGGAGTATTTTTCACGCATAAATGGGGTAGCAAATCGTCGTAATCTCTTGCAGCTCAAAGCATTAGGGGCAATGGGGGTGAATGGACAGCCTGACTGCGCGATTTTCCTCTACTCTCAACGCTAATCAATCACGCGGGTCAGGCTGGACTGCACCTGTAGTGGACCCCAAACTTGAGACACCGCGTGTGCGGAAAAAGGGGGACACTCAACGGCCATAATGGAGATGATCGATGAGCAGGAAAAGCAGGTATAGCACGGAGTTCAAGCAGGATGCGGTCCGTCGCATGGGGCAGGGCGGGAAGACTGTCACCGCCTTGGCGTAAGAGGTAGGTGTGCGGTGGAAGTTCTTATACTTGTGGCATGAGCAGTTGCAGTCGGGCGGCAAGTCGGTGCTAGAGCGCGTCCTGGGAAGGTCGTCACGGGCGGCGTCTGAATGGCGGACCGAGACGGAACGGTACCTTCGCCTCAATGATGACCTTGAATAAGTAAACGTCCCGCCCGTCCCATTTCATTCGATGCCGGGCTCAGGCCGAGCGGGCAAGTTCCGGGGCGTTACGCTGCACCTTCAATTGATCCTCGTGACGGCGGGCCCGGGCGAGGTCGTAATTGCTCTGCATCTGCAGCCAGGCGTTCGCGGTTCCGCCAAATGCCTTTTCCAGGCGGATCGCCATGTCGGCGCTGATGGCCGCCTTCTCGTTGACGATGTTGTTCAGGGCCTGGCGCGTCACGCCCAGGATCTCCGCCGCACGCTTGACTGTCAGGTTCAGTGGCTCGAGACATTCGTGCTTGACGATGCGGCCGGGGTGGAGCGGGTTCTTCATGGGCATATCTCTGTTTCCCTTCCTTAGTGGTAATCGATCAGCGAGACGTCGTACGCGTTACCGTTTTCAAAGCGATAGATGAGGCGCCAGTTGGCGCGCACGGTCACGGCATAGAAGCCTTTCAGATCACCTTTGAGCGGGTGAAAGGCCATGCCGGGCAGATCGAGAGCGTCCGGGCGGTCGGCGGCGTCGAGTTTCTTCTCTCGATCTGCACCGTTGAATAGCCAATTCGCTGCAGCCACAATCATGCCGCCCAAAACAGACGTCAGAAAGCCTGCACTGCCGATGGGTTCCATAAGCGCTCCTAGAACCATTGTCCGACAAGTGATTCATATTAGCCGGAGACAAGATTCAGCCGGCGAACGAGAGGATAGTATGAATTTTCGTTGTTGTCGGGAGAAATGCGCTGTCTCAACCGAGGGGTCCACTCTATCTTGTCTCTTCAATCCTCTACAACTTTGGTGCCCATTCCGTAACGACTCATTGTAAGTAGACTTCGTTTGAGGCTCCAGTCAAGCTATGAGGCTTCGCGCGCTCCGCTCGTCTTCCATCGCTTTCGAACTCTGGTTGAAAATTTCCCTGTTCGCCATGCTGCTTGCGTGCAGCGCGTGCAGCAACTCCGGCAGCAATAGCGGCAATAGTGGCAATACCGGTGACGGAAACAGCCCTTCTGCTGCCCCCACGAACCTCACCGCTACAGCTGGTAACCAGCAGGCTAGCCTTACCTGGACGGCGAGTAGTGGTGCGACCAGCTATTACGTAAAACGGGGAACGGCGAGCGGCGGCCCCTACACCACGGTGGGTACGCCTGCCGGAACAACCTACGCTGACAAGAACCTGACCAACGGAACCGCATACTACTATGTCGTGACGGCTGTGAGTGCGACGGGGGAGAGCGCCAATTCCAACCAGGCGAGCGCGACACCGACGGCTGCGGCCACCGCCCCGGTCCCTCCCCTTAACCTCACGGCCACGGGAGGCAACCAACAAGTCTCGCTTGCGTGGACGGCCAGCGCCGGCGCAACCAGCTACAACGTCAAACGGGCGCCCAGCAACGGCGGACCCTACACAACCGTGGCGTCGCCTGCGGGCACAAGTTATACCGACACCACCGTAACCAACGGAACCCCCTACTACTATGTCGTGACGGCTGTGAATGCGGCGGGACAAAGCGGCAATTCCAACCAGGCGACCGCGACACCGATGGCTGCGCCCACCGCGCCGGTTCCTCCCCTTAACCTCACGGCCACGGGAGGCAACCAACAAGTCTCGCTTGCGTGGACGGCCAGCACCGGCGCAACTAGCTACAACGTCAAAAGGTCAGCCACCAACGGCGGACCCTACACAACCGTGGCGTCGCCTGCGGGCACAAGTTATACCGACACGGCCGTAACCAACGGAACAGCCTATTACTACGTGGTCACGGCAGTTAGCGCCAATGGAGAAAGCGCAAATTCCAATCAGGCGTCGGCGACGCCCACAACTCCTGGAACCTCTTCGTGTGCTTTGCCCATCAGCGCTGTAAAGACAGCAGGCAACACCAATGTCGTGGGGGATGGAACGCCGGCGAGCTGTACGGAGAGCGCATTCGAACAGGCCATTGCTGCCGGCGGGGTAGTCACCTTCAATTGCGGCGCCGCGCCCTATCGGCTCGTCCTGAGTTCCACCAAGTCAATCACCAAGGACACCGTGATCGACGGAGGAAATCTAGTAACACTGGATGGCGCCGGCCAGATCAGACAACTGCTCCTCAACAACGGCAACTTCGATGCGACTACCCCAACTCTGACGCTTCAGAATGTTACGTTAGCCAACGGTCATGGGACCGATAATGCAGGCACAGGCGCGCCGACCGGAGGCGGAGCGATCTATCGCTATGGAGGAACGCTCAATGTCATCAACAGTCAGTTCATCAACAACGTAGGCCCGGCAAGTGGGCAAGATTCTGCGGGCGGAGCCATCTACTCCGTCGGAGTCGGCACAACGACGATTGTGGGAAGTACCTTCAACGGTAATCAGTCGAGCGATGGCGGAGCGCTCGGGAATCTAGGAGCCTCCATTGATCTTGTCAACGACACGATTACAGGAAACCAGGCCACCGGGAGTGGTGGCAATCCTGGCAACGGAGGAAACGGAGGCGGCGTCTACATGGACGGAGCACATATCAGTATCAAAATGTGTGGAACGCACATTGACACCAACAAAGCCAACGCTTACGGAGGAGGTTTCTTCTTCGTCGATGACGCTACAGCGGGAACAGCCGCAATCGATCAATCCTCGTTTAATGGGAATTCAGCCGCCTTTGCTGGCGGACTGTATCTCCAAGGCGCAACCGGTACCTTGACCAACTCGAGCGTTATCAACAATCAAGTGGAAGCGATCGATGGCGTCGGTCCATATGCTCCAAACGCATTCTTCGATGCTGATTCACTGGGGAGCCTAAGCAGCGACAATATAGAGCAGTGATACGCTGTGCACCGCCAGGTGACGGCCTGAGGGCAGTCACGAACAATCCATCTTCTCCTTCGATGCCCTCTGACCGTTAGGTGGGCCGCTGTTGGTAATCCGGGGTGATTTCGTCCCGAAACTCTCCTGTCCGTCCCCGAGTTCGCCTCCGAGTTTTGCCCCCAATGCAGCATCAAGCACGGCTCGCGGCGGAGTGCTTCCACTACATCACGACGGCTACTCGCTCCAACTCTTCCTGCATGCTATCGAGGGCTCGATCCGTGCCTTCCAAGCGAGCAATCGCGTCGCGTGCCCCTTGGGGGCTGATGCCGTAACCGCGCCCAGTGAGAAAGGTGCTGAGCAGATCCGCAGCTTGCCAGGAGTCAATTGCGGAGTCCATCAGTGCTGTCCGCAAATTTCCAAGTTGAGTTGCTGAAAACTGCTCGATTTTGGACGTAGGCTCCACTTTTGCTTCCACCCCCGATGCGATTGGACGTTCCACCGCAGGTTTCGT
Organism: uncultured Acidobacteriaceae bacterium; assembly: GCA_963746595.1. Lineage (GTDB taxonomy): Bacteria > Acidobacteriota > Terriglobia > Terriglobales > Acidobacteriaceae > PALSA-350. Next base: position 231,042 of record CAVVBS010000014.1, on the reverse strand, counting down.
GTTGCTCGCTGGATTTTCCATACCTGTTTCTACCTGCTCCTGCCTTTGGGAAGATGGGTCTCACTCAAAGAGGTGACCTAGGATCACGATAAGCGCGAGCGACACCATTACTTGTCATGCGATTGTCAGGAAAGCGTCTCTTTTTAAGGGATGCCTCGCCTGTCCGCATGCCGCAAGGACGACTACAGCGCCTGGGGCCACAAGCAGCTCCACGACGGAAAACTCGATACCTCTATTGGGGTAATCTCCGTCCAGTCCCGCCGAAGGTCAGCGCCCCGAATGCGATCAGCGCTGCTGCCCTATTTGGGCTTGACGATCAAGATATGACAACACTGTGACTCGGACGTGACAAGGTTTCCCGGCCAAACCCTTACGTTCAAAGAATGATTGCTGAAGCCGATGCCAAGCACCCGTCTGGCGTAACCCAGGGCGACGTGCTGCACGGATCAGCAACGATAACTGAATCTCAAAAGGATAACTTATGAAGAAGTATGCAAAAATTATAGTCGCCGTCACTTTCCTTCTTGGGCTGGGTATGGCTGCCAAAGCGGAGACTCGGCCTGAGATCATTGCCAAATTCCCCTTCCAGTTTGTGGTTGGTGGAAAAACCCTCCCTGCAGGCACATACAAAGTAAGTCGTTTGGGGGATGATCCATTGAGTGTGCTGATGCTCACCAACGATAACAGTACTGCCAGCGTATTTGTGCTGCCTCTTTCGATCGCTGAACCCGCTTCTGACAAACCAAAAGTGGGTTTCGAACGGGTTGGGGCGCGCTACTTACTCAGCTCGATTCATACCGGGGATCTCGTTTACAACATCTCCGTATCTCGTTCGCTCGCCATGGTGACTGCCGCGCGCGGCAACGTCTCTGCTTCAGGAAGTGCCGGAGGCCACTAGATTGCGGGTTGCTCTCTCATTGAAGGCCTCCGTATGGAAGTCCACGCCCTCTCCAACCAGGGAGGGCGTGGACCTCGAGAGGGCCGCACCCACAAACGACCCGGGCTGGTGACACTTAAGGTCTTTAGCTTTGGACCGTTTGCAAGTGAAACTCCCCGCAATGACAGTTGACCTTCGGCGCCTAGCTGCTCACCAAATTATGCTGATCCTCAGGCTGAGTTACTTTTCGTCTGTTTGAATCCCTCTAACAGCGCTGACAACCGCCAAGCTATTCTCGAAATAGAGAGGCTCCGGCAGGTATAGCGCCGTCCAGCGATTGTGAATTAACCCAATCGAAAATAGCGCGGTTCAGCTGCATCAAGAACACCGCGCCGCTTTCCACGAATGCTCGCTGCGCGGGAGGGCACGCGTCTTCCGTGTTGAAGTATTCCGAAAGAAGTCCTAAGGCTTCGACCTAAACCGCCGCGATACCGACTCCGATGGCCGCCTCTGGCACTCCGGCAGCAAGCAGCCCAAAGGCGCTTGCAGGGCTGCTCGCTATGGCGCGTCCGCACTTCACCAAATCGTTGTTAAAAAAGGCCGTCAGTGTCAGGTTCTTCTTCAACAAGACGACCGTGACATCCCGGACCGTCGGCTTTTTCCTTTCGTGGCAGCAAATCGATGAGAACGCAGGCAAGCAAAATCCGGTTGGTTGTTGTAGCAGATAACTCCGTCCATCCACCTCTACGTATGCCGAGGTGGCCACCGTCCTAAAATTTGTCATCCCGACCGGAGCGTAAGCGCAGTGGAGGGACCTGCGGTTCCACTTTCGGGCATAAGCGAATGCGCCGTGGGCGAATCGTTTCCCGGTTCCGTTTTTCCATCAAGGCAAACCGCAGGTCCCTGCCCTGCGCTACCCGGATTTCCTGTCGAACTTGATGGCGTTGGCGATCTTCATGCGGCTTTCTTTAATGGAAAGCCGCGCAAGTGGACGTTGGTGAGGGCCGCGTGCAGGAAATCCGGGGCAGTCCTGGGGAACTTGGATCACACGTGAATGTGGCAGGCGATCATCAAGAGCCAGCCCGATCTCATTGAGATTCGCCCCGCTCAGTCATCTGCTCCTACAACCCCAGCGTCTTCCACCCGGAAGCAAGATCGGATAGCAGCAACTTAAGGAAGTCGTAGCTTTCGTTATCGATCTGGCTTCCTAGTTCGAAAAGCCCGCAAAGCGTTGGGACCGGTGAGCTCACTGTCGGTAGCACCGGCGGCGGAGTATATGCCGCCTGGAAGTTCAGTGCCAGCGCCAGATTCGCAACCTGATTCGAGGCGTCTCGAGGGCTAAGCGGCGGCAAGTTGTACCGCCATTCGATCAGCTTCAGCACCGAGGTGTGATCGTAAAGTGCGGAATTGATCCGCGGTGTCGCCGGGGTACCGCCGCTAAATGGTGATACCACGACCGTAGGAACACGGCATCCGAGCAGCGCGTTTCCATTGATAAGATCGGTATCGACGGCATTGGCCGCAATCACCCGCGGCGGCACGACGGTGTCGAAAAAGCCGCCCCACTCATCACGGTTGATAATCAGTACGGTGTTTTCCCAGTCCGGGCCGCTGGTGATTGCGCGATATACCTGACCCAGAAAAGCCTCGCCGGCACGAAGATCTGCGTGCGGATGATCGTCGTTGCCAAGACCGCCCTCGATAAGGGTGAAGCGCGGATCGACAAATGAAACCGAAGGCAGCGTGCCCGCGGCCGCATCGGCCAGAAAATCGGCAAATAGTGCGGAAATACCAAGGTACTTCGCTCCCCAAAATGCCAGCACGGGCACGTTGGAGTAGTAATACTTGCTGCTCACCCCCGCAGCGGCAAGGTTGTCCCAGATGGTTGGGAGCGTACAGAGGTCAATCGTGTTTGAAATCCGATCGGTCTGGGCCGCATGCTGAAAAACGCGGTTGGGAAAAGTTGGTCCCATGATGGAAGCGAAATAATTGTCCAGAGTCGTGTAGTTGCGCGCCAGCGCGCCGAAGAAGGGCAGATCCGCTTCCTCGTAGTAGCCGATGCTGAAAGTGTCATTCTTTGAGGTGCGCAGCCATCCATCCATCTTGCCGTTGTCGTATTCGCTGCGGCCTCCCGCATACGAGTGATCCGGATCGGGATGAGAACATCCGCCAAACGTCGTCAGCCGGTATGTCGCGTGCGCCTCGCCTTTCTTGTCAAGGTAGGCGAGCCCCGCCTGTTGGCCGTTCGCTCCCGGCAGCCAGCCAAGTAAGTGATCGAAGCTGCGGTTCTCCATCATCACCACGACGATGTGCTCGATGCCGGAATTACCTGGAGCAGGAAGAGATTCAGTCTGGGCGGAAACAAGTGCGGGTTTTCCTGCTAATGCGGCGGCCGAGGCCACCCCGGCTGCCCTGCGGAGAAAGTCTCTGCGGTTTACACTCATGACCTGTTTACTCCGGTTCCAGGCTACCACGCGGGACGGGGACGTACATTAACGCAGTATTGTGACTGCCGTTGTGGCGAATAGGAAAGTATCGCAGGATCAACAAAGCGAAAGAACTCCGAGGTGGACCTTGCAAGGTTTCGCTGTCGAGCGCAGGGATGGGCTCCTTTCCAGGCTAGGTGAGGCAGGGAAGAGACTTGCGACGCACGTCGCGCGGAAGCGTTGCTAAAATAGGTATTCTCTACTCTGCCTGCTGAAAGGGCCTATGGCTGCCTTCGGGAATGAACTGTCGCGGCTTGTCGATGAACTGAATCGTTCGAAGGCTGCAACGGTAAGCGGTGGCAGTCTTTCGATCGACCGCTTATTGGCGCTTGCCGTCCAGCGGGGCGCTTCCGATATTGTTTTGGTGGCTGGCTCGGCGATCGCGCTACGAGTCAAGGGTTCTTTGACGCCGGCCGCCGGTAAACCATTGTCGTCAGAGGATATACGCGGCTTATTGCTGCCTTTGTTAACGGCTCGTCAGGCAGAAGAGCTGGAAGGGAACAAGTCGCTGGACTTCTGCTTCGCGCGAGGGCAGATCGGGAGATTCCGGGCCAACTTCCACTATCAGCGCGGTACGCTGGCGGCCAGCATTCGCCTGCTGCCTGCCCAGATCCCAACGCTCGAATCGTTACATCTGCCGGCGACGCTGGCCCAGCTCGCGGAACGCCGGCAAGGCTTGGTGCTGCTCACCGGCCCCACTGGTTGCGGCAAGACTTCGACCCTCGCTGCGCTGCTTGATCTGATCAACATCCGTCGTCGCGACCACATCATCACCATCGAGGATCCTGTCGAGTACGAGCACGCGAACCACAACTCTCTGGTGGAGCAGATCGAAGTGGGCCATGACACACCCTCCTTTGCGCAAGCGGTGAGGGCTGTATTACGTCAGGATCCCGACGTGATCCTGGTGGGAGAAATGCGCGATGCCGAGACCATGTCCGCGGCGCTTACGGCAGCCGAGACAGGGCACCTGGTGCTCTCCTCTCTGCACACCAACGATACTTCTCAGAGCATCTCGCGCATCCTGGATATTTTTCCCGCCGGGCATCAGTCGCAAATTCGGCAGCAATTATCCCTGGCCCTGGTTGCAATTGTCACCCAACAGCTCGTGCCGGCTGCCGACAGCGCAACCCGCTACCCCGCCGTCGAGATTTTGATGGCCACGACAGCTATACGCAATCTGATCCGGACCGGTCAAGACCACCAGATTCGCTCCCACATCTCGACCGGGCGTGCCGAGGGCATGATGACCATGGAGCAGTCGCTGGCCGAGTTGGTTGGCAGCGGGCGCATCCTGCGTGATACAGCTTTCTCCCACTGCTACAACGTCGCCGAGTTACGACAATACCTTAAAGAATCGCCAAGCCAGCCCTGAAGCGTGAACCGCTAGACCGGAAAATGTAAAAATTTAACAACGGATGAGGAGATTTCTTCACACCCCCCTGTCCTCCGTCGTTTTCCGGGGCGAAGATCAAGCAGCCCGGTAAGAGTGAATCGTCGCTTCGATCTCACGACGAAGCTCCTCGTTGACGCGGGCGGAGTTGATCCAAAACAGTGTGCTGCATTGCACTTCCAGGGTTTCCAACCGTGGGTCATAGTTCCAGTCGATTCTGATCCCGTCCTTCTGTGCGCTGCCAACCGGCTTAGCGACTGGGAAACCGATGGTCGAGGCCTTTTTACGCAAACGCGCAAATAATGCGCGTGTTATTCCCTTAAATATTTGTTTGGAATTCCTGTACATCAAATCTGCTCCTGCTGAGTGGTCCTAGAGAACTGGACGCAACGACCACCAAAATAGTTCGGTAAAACGTTGTTCATCGTTGACCGCGAACCAGCGTGGGAAAATCAACATTCCCGTCAGCGACAAACATTTTACGCTCATTGGAAGCATGTCTGCGTGGGTATCAAGCCCCAGGAATCGTCGTCAAGGTCGACCCGCAATTTCTCGGCGTGAGTGAGCCAACTTCACTTCTTGCGTAGAGCGGTCCATAGTCCATCGGCTCGGCCCTCCGCTTTCACTCGGCCCTTTGCTGAATCGCCATCCACCCACCCGGCTAGGGTCACAGTCACGGGTGCCGGTTTTTCACCCGGCCAAGTTCCGTTAAACGTGAGCTCGACATAGCCGTTGCGCCACGTACCGCTGACCGGCTGATCCTTGCCAAACGCTCCGGACCAAGTGCCTTTCACCACGTTGCCGTCGCGATGAAGGTTCATTGATCCGTCGTACTTGCCGTAATCCGTCGCAAATTTTACTTCCCATGTTCCTGAGGCGTCGCCGTCATTGGTTACGGCTTCCGCTTTGGCGGGAATGACTTTTACGTTCGAGAAGTATGCTTCCTCCCCGGAATAACCCCATAGGGCAACACCGCCCTGCAGGTCCTCGCCCTTCAAGCCGTCCACGATCAAGCTCGGATTTTCCGATCCGTTGACATACAACTTCGCAGTCCGGCCGTGCACCTCGATCTTTATTTTGTTCCATCCTTCCGGCTGCAGATCCGCATAGGATTCGTAGATCCACGGCCATTCTCTGCGCAGCTTGTACCAATCGAATCCCGGAGCAGCCACGTATTGCACGGAGTGGTTCCGCATTGACTGGTCGTCGGCACGGGAATTCCAGGGCCGTAGGTAAAACAAATCGTAGTGCGAAACATCCGTCCTGGCCCGGAACGCAATGCCAATGAAACCGGGCATCCGTACGCCTGGAGGCGTCGTCCGCTTCATGGCGATATCGGCCTCGATCGTTCCGTCCTGAAACTGGGCTCCCTTCAGAAAGGCAAAGACCTCTTCGTTTGATTGGGTGGTAAGACGAACCGCCTTGCGTCCTTGGTATTCGGCGGTCTTTGCCTTTCCGCCGGTCACGAACAGATCGTTCGGATCGTTCAGCGTGAAATTCTGCGTCGCCAGCGTCGTTGGCTGTGGCGTGTGATGGGACTGTGCGTTCGCGGAAAGGAGGGTAGTGGTGGCGACCAATGCGGCTCCCGCGGCGCGCAATAAGCCGGATAGCTCAATGGTCTTGCCGAACCCCGGGGCGGAAAGCGTGCAGGTCGTCATGCGATGGTCACCTCATTGGGCTGGAAGACTCATGAGCACTTCACAGGCCAAAACATGAAGCACTTAAGCTCCTGCGAATGAAATGCATGTGCCGGGCGGGACCACGTGGGCGTTCAAGCTCGGACACACCTGTCCGCGAATGAACACGCAAAGGCTAGTTGCTAATCCCCCAGTAAAGTTAGAGAATGTCCCGTCTCAAGACTTCGGCTCAACTGGAGGTTGATTTGGCTCGTCGACTCAGCGTGCTTGCAGTCAGCTGTGGGGTACTAACTCTTCTCGCGCATCCAGCGCTTGCGTGGCAAACGACTAAGGACTCCGCTGCTCAGAAGGATTCCAGCTACATCGACGCTGATGGCACGGCGCACATCACGCGCGTGGTGCCAGTGCCGGCTACCATCAGCCCCGAGGCGCAGAAGGGATTGGCACACCAGGCCTCTGATGCTAAGCCGAACCAAACTCTGGAACAGAGACGCGCAGAGACGGATGCCGCGGCAGCCGCTGGAGCCAAGGCAAACCGCGCCGTGTATCCGGTGGATATCGCGTCATCGACGATTGCCGGGATACCGGATTGGGTGGTGACTCCTGTCGGCGGCGTCCCGGCGGATAAGCAGGACCGGGTCCTGATCAATGTCCATGGGGGCGGCTTCAACAGCGATTCCGGTTCCCTCAACGAGTCGATCCCGATTGCCAATCTCACGCGTACCAAGGTCATCTCGGTGCTGTATCGGCTCGCTCCCGAACATCCGTTTCCTGCGGCGGTGGACGATACGGTTGCGGTCTATCGGGAACTGCTCAAAACCTACAAGCCACAAAATATAGCTCTTTACGGCACCTCGGCCGGAGCCATTCTTACTGCGGAAGCGGCGGTGAAATTCAAACAGCTGGGGTTGCCTTTGCCGGCAGCACTGGGTATTTTCACGGGGTCCGGTGATTTCAGCAAGGAGGGCGATTCGCATGCGATGTATTCGGTCCGCGGCCTCGCCGGATACCTGGAACCGCCCAACCCCGGCGTGCAGTGGCTGTCGCAGTATGTTGGCTCTGCCGATCCCAAAGACCCGGTCCTCTCGCCCGTCTATGCCGATCTGCACGGGATGCCGCCGGCCCTCTTCGTAACCAGCACGCGCGACCTGCTTCTAAGCGATACGGCGACACTCCATCGTGCCTTTCTGCGTGCCGGAGTGGAGGCACAACTGGTGGTTTTCGACGGCCTCAACCATGCCTTCTGGTATAACCCGAACACCCCTGAATCGCGAGAGGCGGACTCCATTATGGCGCGTTTTTTTGATGATCACCTTGGCAAACCAACGGCGCGCTGAAGCCGCGATTCCTTCAGGGTCATCCTGCCTACACCTGTCCGCCAGGCCTTCGAATGCTAACCTGACGCTGGGATCAATATTGCATGGGACTTCTGAGCCATCTTCTATTCCCCTGGGGCTTCCTGCTCCAGGTATTTGCGATTGTCCATTTCATCCGGCGGCGGCCGGACATGTATTGGATTTTCATCATCCTCTTTCTCGGCCCGCTGGGCGCGCTGGTATATATCTTCGTCGAGGTGATACCCGACGCAGGGCTGCTCCGCCAATCCTTCAAGGTATTTCCCCGTCGCAAGCGGATTAGCGAACTCGAGACCATGGTGCGAGACAATCCGTCGGCAGGGAATTACGAAGAACTGGGCGACCTTTACATGGACGATGGCCGGCTCCTGTTGGCGCGGGCCGCGTTCGACAAAGCCATTGCCGCCCGTGCCGACACACTCGATCCCTTCTACCGGCGGGGCGTTTGCGCCATCCTGCTGGGCGATGCAGCGGCGGCCATACCTGACCTGAAGCGAGCGGTGGACAAAGACCCGGAGTACGATTTTCATCGCGCGGCCGGATTGCTCGCCCATGCCTACGCGCAGACCGGACAAAAAGAAAAGGCCGAAGCGCTCTTCCGGCAAACGACGGTCTTGTCGACATTGTCGGAAACCTATTTGAACTTCGCGGATCTGCTGGCGTCTGAGGGACGCAACGCGGAAGCCCGCCAGTGGGCGCAGAAGGTGCTCGATAAGAAGCCGACCATGCCCGACTACCTGCGCCGCCGGGAGCGTCCATGGTTCCGGAGTGCGCGCGGCGATGCTGAAGCGGTTGCCCGGGTAGAGATTCAGCATTGGCTGAGGTGGATGCATGAGTGAGCTTAAGGGCCAGACAATGAGTCCGGCTCAAAATCCCGGCGCCAGGTTGCCGCAGCAGATCCTCCTCGGAGCAATCCTGGGCATCGCCTGCGGCATTTTTTTCGGCGAGCGGACAGCCTTTCTACAGCCCATCGGCGATGCCTATGGAGCCATGCTGCAGATCCCTGTTTACCCTTATCTTCTCTGTTCCCTCATGTATGGCTTGGGCCGGCTCACTTCCGCCACCGCCCGTCAGCTGCTGGGCGCGACCTGGATGCCGTTTCTTTTTCTTTGGATCCTCACCCTCACCACCCTCTGGGTCCTGGCGCATGCCATTCCACCCACAGCGCCGCCCGTATCCCTCACGGCATCGGAATTGCGCGCCAGAATCCCGCTGGTGAACCTGCTCATTCCTTCCAATCCGTTCGCGGCGCTGCGCAAGAACTATGTCCCGGCTGTGGCCATCTTCGCCGTCATCTACGGCATTGCGTTCCAGGGCGCGGAGCACAAGCAGACATTGCTCGAGGTCTTTGACGCCGTAAAGAAGGCAAGCGTCAAAATCTGGGGCTGGATCGTCAGGCTGGCTCCGTTTGGCGTCTTCGCCTTGCTTGCCAGTACGGCGGGTACCGTGCGTCCGGAACGGTTGGGGGGCATGCTGCTCTATGTCGTCCTATATCTCCTTGGCGCCGGCATCCTCGGCTTGTTCGTTATACCTTTCCTGATTTCTGCCCTGCTGCCGGGGAGCTATCGTTCCATCTTGCGCAATCTTCGCCCGGCAATTGTCCTGGCTGTCGTCACGACCCTCTCGGTTGCGGCGTTGCCCCTGGTGGAGCGGGCGGTGGAGTCTGCTCTCGATGAAACGGGGTGCGCTGACTCCGAGGAGCGGAGGAGCGTGGTGCAGACCAGCTTGTCGTTGAGCTACGTTTTCGCGCAAGTGGGCAATAACTTCATCTATCTCCTCATCCTTTATGCCGGCTATATTTCGGATGTACCGCTAAGGCTGGCCCAGAAGATCTTGCTTCCGGTGATGACTCTGTTGTCATGCTTTGGCTCTCCCAGCGCGACCTATGATTCGGTCGTTTTTCTCAGCAGCTGGCTGCATCTGCCGGGGACGGTCCTTGACTTCTACGTGGAGACGTCGGCCATCACGCGCTTCGGCCAAGTGCTTGTTTCGGTCAGCGGATTTTTCTTCATCACGCTGGTGGTGCCACTGCTTTACTTCAAAAAGGTACGCTTGCGCGCCGGCAGATTTCTGACTGGAGTCGGCGCCGCCGCAGTTGTTTGCATAAGCATCGTCGGCGTAGCGGTCGCGTTGCGTCCGACGCTGTTCCCGGCAGTTACCAGTCGCTACGCCGGGTTGCATCTGGACCCGCAACTGACCCAGGGAATCCAATCGAACATAGCGGCTGCGGAGTCACCAGCGGCCAAGGCCGGCTCGGATCCTGAACCCTCGACGTCTTCCATTGCCAGTATTCGCAAACGCGGCGTTCTGCGCGTGGGGGTCAATCCCCATGTCATTCCGTTCAGCTATCGAAACGATCGCGGAGAGTTGGTGGGGTTTGACATCTCCTACGCGTACCGTCTGGCGCGCGATCTGGGCGTGTCCATCGAGTTGGTCCCCTTTGACTGGCCCAACCTTGTCGGCGATCTGGTCGATCATCGGTTTGACATCGCGATGTCTGGCATTTATGACACGGACCAGCGTATCCAGTCGCTCATTGTGTCGCCGCCCTACTATGCAACGCCGCTGGCTCTCATCGTGCCGTCTCCCCGTGCGGAGACCTTCCTTGATGCCAACCAGCTCGCCCGTCCCGGCTTAAAGCTGGCTGTGTTTGATGACCCGGTCCTGATCCCCTTAAGCCGTAGATTGTTTCCCAAGGCGGAGCTTGTGATCGTCCCCAACTACGACAGCTTGCCTGGCATCGATCGTCCTGTCGAAGGCGCTGTCTGGACGCTGGAGCAGGCCGCGGCCTGGGCAGCGGAGCATCCAGGTTTCACAGCAGTAGCGCCGGATCATCTCTCCGGTCCTATTTCCACCGTCTTCGCCATGGCGCCGGATTCCGCTGAACTGGGCTCCTTCGTGAGTCAATGGCTGCAACTACGCGCCGATGACGGCTTTCGTGCGGAGCAGATTGCCTATTGGTTTCAGCTTCGTCCGCGCCGGCCCGGCACTCCTCGTTGGAACCTCCTCGATTTTCTGCTAAAACGTCAGCTCTAAAGGCGGACAAAGCATCCTTCGTATACGGCGGATAGAATTCGAGGTGTACCTCCATGTCCTGCCCTGAATACATGCGGCTAGCGGGTCTGTCTGATCGCAAACGCGAGGCTTACGCCTACATCCGTCTCAATGAAGGGAAGGCCGGCTTATCGAAACGCCGCTACGAGGAATTGGTCGAAGAGGGATACGCAGCAATGAAGGCTGCCATCAAGGATTTAGGCCGGCATAAAATGAATTGTCCTGTTTGCAAGAACCAGCCTACGAACTAGCCATCCTCCGTCCGCTACAAGGTAAGCGCAAAAACGGACTCAAGCGCTGCCCCGTGCACCCGCCCAGCGCTAGACTATTTCCATGGCAGACGATCTTATCGCGCACGCGCGCAAGCAGGCCGAGCGGTCATCACCTCCCGTCCGCGCCGCCGCCCGGATGCGCATCGCCCGCGTCGAATCCGCCGTTGACCCGGGCCAGGCCCGCATCACATTCGAGATGGCCCTCGACGAAATCCGCAGCCTCCCCGATCGCGACCGCGACTTCTTCTTGCGGGAAGCACAAAAGGTTGCCGCCGCCCTCCCCGATCGCACTCGGGAGATGACCATTCGTTAGCCGATCGATCCAGCGCCAACTCCGCAGTTCTCATCTTAGGAAAAACATGTTCAATCGGAAACCGCTCCTTACCCTTGTGCGCCACATTGCGTGGGCTTGCGTCTGTACTCTGCTGTTCCTCTGGGCTGGCCGGGCCTATGCCGAGACGCCCGACACCATCACCTTCAACGATGGTGAGCAACTCGCCGGCAAGCTCATCAGTGTTCTGGGCGGCACCGTCACCTTCCACAGCGAGATCCTCGGGAATGTGACCGTCCCCCTGGAAAAGGTCAAGACGCTCAACACGGCCCATCCGTTCGCGGTGGTGGAAAAAGATCAGCGCGTTACCCGCAAGACCGCCGTGGAACAAATCCCCGTGGGGAGCATCGCGCTCAAGAATAATTCGCTCAACGTCAGCCCTCCCAATGCCCCAGAGAAATCTTTTCCGGAAAGCCGGATCGCCTCCCTCCTGGATGCCGCCACCTTCCATCGCGAGATCCAGAACGAGTCGGATTACCTTTATGGCTGGGCCGGCTCCATCACCCTCGGCGCCAGCCTGGTGGATGCCACCAACAGCGCCCAGACCTACACGGGCGCCGTCGCCCTTGTCCGCTCCATCCCAACCACCGCGTGGCTGCCGCCGGCGAGCAAGACCACGCTTAATCTAAGCGGTACCTACGGCCTGGCCAAAAACCCGGAAATCATCTCCGACGGAGCGATTTATCAAGGCGCTTCCATCAGCAAAACCGATATCCTGCACGGCGATGCGGAGTGGGACAAGTACCTGTCACCGGTCATATTCGGATTGGTCAACGCGAACGCCGATCACAACTTTGGCAACGGCCTCCAGTTACAGCAGGCCTACGGTGCGGGTCTTGGCTGGAGCATCATCAAGCGACCGAAAGAAACCTTCGATGTTAAAGCAACCTTGCTGTACCAGCAGCAGCAGTTTTACAACGGCATCGAAAGTGGACTCGGAACGCCTTCAGTCAACGTGATCGGCGCCGATCTAGGCGAGAGCTGGTCGCGCACCTTTGCCCACAATGTCAAGTTTAGCGAGTACATCACGCTCACGCCGACTTTCAACGTTGTCAGGGCCTACTCCGCCGTAGGCAACGCAAACTTTGTCTTTCCCGTCTACAAGAAGCTCAACTTCACGCTCTCATCTACGGACAACTACCTCGGCGATCCGCCCGAGGGCTTCCGTCGTAATAGCTTTCAGTTCACTGCCGGCATCACGTATGTCGTGAAATAGCCGGATGGCCATCAGTCGAAGAAGTGCCGATCCTCGTCCGCCAGGTGCGCTTTCGCTGCCTGGACGTTGAAGGTGACACCGAGACCCGGCCGGTCCCAAACGTTGATAAAGCCACGCTCGACTATGGGATTGGGCAGGCCTTCGACAATGTCATACCACCACTCCGGCTGTCCTAGCGGATACTCGAAGGCGATGTAGTTTTGCGGCAAGGCGGCAGCCACCTGAACGTGGGCGGCCAGTCCGAAAAGCCCGTCGAAGACGCCGTGGGGGGCGATCTGGATGCCGTGAAGGTCGGCGTATTCGGCGATCCATTTCATTTCCGCAATCCCACCCACATCCTCCGGGTCGGGGCCGACGATATTCACTGCCTGTTTCTCGATCAGGTCTTTGAAGTTCTCCCGGAGGTAGATCTCCTCTCCGGTGTGAATGGGGATGGTCGTGCTCACGGTGACTTCGCGAAAGAGATCGGCGTTGGGGTAAGGAGTGTAGTCGCCGGTGATCAGGTCTTCGAGCCAGGCGATGCGGAGCGGTTCCAGCGCGCGCGCAAAGGTGATGGCATCCTTGACGGTCCAGCCTGGTCCACAATCGAGGGCGAGCCCGATCTCACTGCCGAGGACCTTCTTCATGGCCTCGACGCAGGCGATGACATTATCGAGGCCGCGCTCCGTCATCATGCCGCGATCGGGATGCGATGCACCTTTGCGTGGGGGTTCGTCGTACCAGGCGTTGGGCACGGCGGGCATCATCGCCGGATCGTGAAATCCGACGGCCTGTTTAATCAGGGTGAAGCCCTCTTTGGCGTCCTTCATCTTGGCCATGGCCTCGGCGTAATCCTGTGGAGTATGGCCGGTCATGGGGAAGCGGACGGCTCCGTTGTAGATACGGACGCGGTCGCGGATCTTGCCGCCGAGCATTTTATATACGGGCTCTCCGGCCACTTGCCCGGCGATGTCCCACAGCGCTATCTCGATCGCGCTCACTGCGGCGCCCCAGGGCTTGAAGGCGCCCATGCGGCGAATCTTCAGCATCACGCGCGCGACGTCTGTCGGGTCTTCACCCAGTAGGTAGTCCTTATAGAAGAGGACCATCGGCTTGAGATAGGGCTTGTAGGACTCGGCTTGACCATATCCGGAGACGCCCTGATCGGTAACGATGCGTACCGTTGGGTTTTGGCCGATGATTGCGCAGCGGAGGTCAGTGATTTTGATCGGTGCTTGACCCACGCGTTTTTCAGCGGCCGGTAGAGCGGCAAACGCCTTTGCGGCGGCTGCCGCCGAGAGCGATCCGATAAATCCTCTTCGCGTCCAATGAGCCATGAGTCCCTCGCCTTAGAAGATGTCGAGCATCAAAACCGGGGGGAGTTCCACATCGCCCCAAGTCCATCCGCCATCATATTCATTCCTTACTCGCCGGGCCAGTTGAGGGCGGCGAAAACGATGCGAGGGCCAACTGTTTGCAGGGAGTGCTGGCTCACTGGATTCGTCTGTTCGCGATTCAGGCCAAATTTGAGTGCGCTGAAAGCGTTAACCCCCCATGGGCTGCATTTTGTTCGGCAGAGAGTCCGCGTTGCTGGTCGAAGGCAGGCACGTGGGAGCGCACGACGTCGACGCTGGTGTTACGTACCATAATTCGGCACTACTACGGTTCCGGAGATTGTGTAAGTGGGGCCCGTGCGGATGACTAAATGTGTGGGTTCCGCACCTACGGCGCTCGTCATTATCGGGCTTGATACCCAGCCCTCCCGGGCTGGGCTGACGTTTAGCGGTCGGCCCTCCGGGCCTTAGCGATTGGAGGGGACCTGCTGCGGCGTCGTTGGTGAGCGCCGCGTAGCAGGAAATCCAGGTCGCCCGTCTTCTTCGGCCCAGGTACACTTTGGCGAGGCGCACCCGTCCTGGTCCTATGGGGTTCTGGTTGAGGCGCCGTCCAAACAAAAACTTTCCATACGGACCAGTTATTGCCTCGTTTCCCACAATCCCGTTGCCGCGCTCTCTTCTATGCTGCAAGGTAGAGCGTTTGTTCAGGGATCGGGGATCTGGCTAAGTGACGACTGAAAGGGAACTTCGCGAAAAATTGCGCAAGATCGCCGCGCTCTTCGAGGGGGCATCGACGGTTGGCGAGCGCGAGGCGGCAGCTGCCGCTAGCAAGCGTGTGCTGGCCGCCCTGAACGCTGCGGAAAAAGTGGAACCCACGATTGAGATGCAGTTCTCGCTCTCCGATCGTTGGAGCCGCCTGCTCTTTACCGCTTTGTGCAGGCGCTACAAACTCAAGCCATATCGGTATCCGCGCCAGCGCTACACCACGGTGATGGTGCGGGCTCCGAGGAGATTGCTGGAAAACACGCTGTGGCCCGAGTACCTGGAACTTAAAGCTGCTCTGGACTCGTATCTCAACGAAGCGACGGAACGAATCATCCGCGAAGAGGTGTTCGGGGATGCCGAAGAGGCAGAGGAACGCGCGGGGTAAGAAGCCCCGCCCTAGGCCACAACCATCTGCTCATACTCCTGGCCGGACGCGGCCGGTAAGAGTACCCACAGCGTGTAGATGCCTAAGATCGTTCCGCCTATTGGATGAATGAGGGCGAGAAACGCAGCTACGAGGGCAAGTATGCGGGCCCAGGATGCGCGTCGCACCAGGCTGATTCCGGTCACCAGGCAAAGAATTGCTCGACCAACCAGAAAGACCGTGATGATCGGCACGAGCCAGGTCGCGTGGAAAAATGGGAATTCGTAGAGCCCCTCGAACGCACCGCTGTGATGGCCCCAACGGGTGAAGGCTCCGGCAAGCACACCGACCGTAATGGCCCAATGCAGCAGAATCCAGAGACTGTACGCGATCCAAAGAACTGCGAGGGCCTGCATATGCCGGTGCACTCGATTGCTCTGATAGGGCGCGTACGAGGCGATCGGAACACTCTGCCGCCCACATCGTTGGCACATCGTTTGCGAGGCATCCATAGGTTGACCACAAGCGCTGCAATACATGGCTTGTACCTCCCTCTGACCATATTACGGAATATCTGTCTTGAAGGTTCAAGAACCTCAATGTTGCCTGCCTATTACAAGGCGAAACCGGATCGAGCACTTTAACGGCTAGGCCGCGGCTTCGACCTTTTCAGGGGCAGGGTGCTCCCTTGGTAGCCCAATCGCTTACCTTTGCCTGAAACTCTTGCTGCGGCATCGCTATGGGCGTGCGGCCATCGCCGGGGTGCCAGCCCCAGAGCACCAGCGGGGTGGACATATGCTCCACGATCTGCGCGAGGGTACGGTTTCCATTCTGTTTTGGATCTTTCAGCAGCTCGCAGAGCCCGCGGTCGGTCAGGCCTTCCCAGATCATCGGCATGGCGGGTGAGGGAAGATGCCAGCCAGGCGCACCCGGAGGCGTGTGCACGCCCACCGTGTTGCGATCCTGATGACAGGTGCCGCATTTGACCGCGTTGACTCCGTCGCCACCCGGTCCACGGCGGACGTCCATGGTGTGTCGGTGGCTGTCGTTTCCCTGGCGCGGGTAATCTCCGGCGGAATGGCAATTCATACAGCGAGGGTTACGTAATACCGGCAGCAGGGCTTCGAAGGCGGCAGCCGCCGCAGCATCGTCGCGCTGGGCTATTGGATTTTCCGCGGCGGCACACATCGTCAGCAGAAACACGACGAGGGCGAGGTCCTTTAACTGGCCCCTCATGCACTAAGCCCTTCGCTGCGGTGGGTGTTTTGAAGCAGCGCAGATTTAACGCGCGCAGGAGTAAAGGGGAGATGCCGCAGACGCACATGCGTGGCATCGAAGATGGCGTTGCCGATGGCAGCGGGAGTGACGGTAATGGCTGTCTCTCCCGCACCCGTCGCAGGCACGCCGGCCGGAGTGACAAAGACAGTCTCAATCGCGGGTATCTCGTAATCAAGGTGCAGGCTGTGATAGGTCTCCCAGTCGACCGAGGTGATGCGCTTTTCGTCCCAGGTAACTTCTTCCACCAGGGCGCGGCTCATGCCTTGGAGGAGTCCACCCTCGATCTGGTTTCTGAGGCCGTCGGGGTTGGAGACAGGTCCACAATCCAAGGCCACGACGAAACGCACCGGGCGGACTAATCCGCTTTCCAGGTCCACGGTCACTTCGGCAACCAGTGCGGCGTAACCGTTCTCTCCCTCGTAGGCGACGCAGGCGATGCCGCGTCCCTTCGCCACGCCGGCTTGCGCGACCGCGGGGGCAGGGAAGGGACGCGGCGCCCATCCGGCGGCCTTGGCCGCGGCGTTGAGCACTCCGATGACGCGGCTGTCACGCAGATGTTGCAGGCGGAAGGCCACCGGGTCGGCTTTCGCATGGGCGCAGAGCTCATCCATGAAGCACTCGGTGGCAAAGGTGTTCTGGATGCGCAGAGGAGAGCGCAGCGGCCCGGTAAAGAAGGGCGAACGCACCGTATGGGTGAGCGCGCGTTCGCTTTGGATGGTTCCTCCACCGCCGCATTTGCCGGCGATACAGCCGGCGAAGTAGGAGGGCACGGTGTTGCTGCCGTTGCGAAGTTTGCCGGCAGGTGGTTTGGCTGGGCCGGGCTCGAGCGGTTCCGGTGGGTAGCCGGTTAACATGCCGCTGATCACGTTTCCCGGCTGGTCATAGCCGGGCCGGTTGCCCAGAGAGGCGACCCAATTTTCGCGGTCCCAAGCGAGGATGCGCCCATCGGCGGTGATGCCGGCGCGATGCTCCACGACCATGGGGGAGCCGAAGTTCTCCCACATCATTTCGTCCTGGCGTGAAAACTGCAGGCGGACCGGTCTGCCGGCCGCCTGGGACAAGAGGGCGGCATCAAACGTAACCGCGTCTGCGCCGTTTAGGCCGTAGCATCCGGAGCCTCGGGTATAAATCACGCGCACGCTGTCGATGGGCAGGCCCAGCAGCATGGCGACAACGCTGCGCGTGGGATAAGCCGATTGGGTGGGAGACCATATCGTGGCGCGATCTGGCTTTACATCCGCCACGGCACAGGAGGCCCCCAGCGATCCGTGCATCTGGTAAGGATAGGTGTATCTGCGCGCGCAGCACGGTGCCCGCGGCGGCGAGTTGCGTGTCAAGGTCTTGGGAATCGACGCTGAGAGCATCGTGGGAGGGCTGTTGCTGCAGGTGCTCGAAGAAGGTGTTCTGCGCGGGGAGCGCGGGACCGGGGTTCCACTGCACCACCAACTGCCGAGCCGCCAGCACAGCCTGGTATTGCGTCTCCGCGACGACGCCGACAAAGTCTTTGCGCACCACTACTTTTTTCAGGCCGGGCACATCGTGCACAGAATGCTCGTCCACACGGGCGACGGTGGCTCCCATCTCAGGGGGCCGAACCACGCGGCCGTGGAGCATGCCAGGCACACGAAGGTGATGCAGAAACTCAAACTGGCCGGTCATGAGAGCGACCCGGTCGAGGGAGGGAACTGGCTTGCCCAGCACGGTCCACTCGGCCGCAGGCCGGCGCCTGGCTGCTTGGTTCAACGGGAGGTTGAAGTGTTTGCTCCCAACTAGTTCTGCATACGTGACTTGGCGCCCCGACCTGCTGGTGATGACGCCGTTGTCTAGCTTGAGGTTCTCCACTGGCTCGCCCAGCTGTTTGGCGGCGAGGCTCATCAGAGCCTCGCGCGCAGTGGCTGCGGCAAGGGCTAGGTTCTCGTTGTTGAAGTTGGTGGGTGTGGTCTGGCTTCCCGAGGTGGTTCCCTGGTCGGGTGTGATGGCGGTGTCGCATTCGATCAGCTTTACGCGCGTGATGGGCACGCACAGCTCCTCGGCGATGAGTTGGGTTTGCGCAGTAAAGATGCCCTGACCGAAATCGCATTTGCCGGTATAGGCGGTGATGGTTCCGTCGCCGCCGATGGCCAGCCATGAGTCGAGCTTGTCCGGGTCAATGTGGCCGCGATGGGTTGCGAATGGCCCCTGAGCGTTGGCCGAGGGCTGAGCGAGCGGCGCGGCACTGAAGCTTACGATCAGGGCGCCGCAACCCTTCAGGAAGTCACGACGCGACGGAGTCATGCTTTTTGGCCTCAGCATATTTTCGAATGGCGCGCAGCATGCGGACGTGGGCAAAGCAGCGGCACAACACTCCTCCCAGCGCGGTGCGGATCTCCTGGTCGGAGGCCTGCGGGTTTGCGTCCAGCACAGCCTTGGCGGTCAGGATTACGCCGCTCAGGCAAAATCCGCACTGGGCGGCTCCCTCGTCGATAAACGCTTGCTGGATAGGATGCGGCTTTTCGGGAGTGCCGAGGCCTTCCAGGGTGGTGATCTCGGCCTGGCCCACAGCGCGCACCGGCATCACACAGGAGCGCACGACCTGGCCGCGCATGATCACGGTGCAGGCCCCACACTGCGCCATGCCGCAGCCAAACCGGGGTCCACGCAAGCCAAGCTCGTCGTTGAGCACGAACAGCAACGGCGTATCGGGATCGACTTCCACGGTGTGGGTGGCGCGGTTCACTTGGAGAGTGATCTGTTGCATAAAGAGAGTTTGCGCCTTTTTGTGAGCGGATGCAGGCGTGGAGGCTTAGTCCGATCGGTCTTGCAGATGGATCGGGACAGTCTTGGACCGGATGATCCGAAAACCATAGCATCTGAAATCAATGTGGGCGCGATTCTTCTGCAGGAGGACAAATACCCGCAGGCTGAGGAGTTAATGCGCGCCTTCTGGATCGAGGTTGCCAAATAAGTCGTTTGTTTCATCAAGATGATCAAGATGATCAAATTAATTAATTGATCATCTTGCCTAAGGTGCGGCTGGGGTCTTTCTGGCCGCAGAGGGCAAGGCCGGCCTCAGACAGGTCGTTTCGGAGGCCGGCATAGGGGATGGTGGCCAAATATATCAGCACTATAAGCCCCCCTTTCTTGTGCGGGCTCGCTGATCCTTTGCAGATCGGGTGCAGATCGGAGACGCTTCTGCTCCGTCGGTCCGGCGACAAACGGGACAATCGCTCCGCCATACACACTACAGCCTGGCTAAGGTCCCGCTCGTGATTCAGCGTCCGTGTCATCCGGCCGGGGAGGCGCTCAAGGCGCTGGCCGGTGGTGTTTTTTCAAGTTGTCAAGACTGCTCAATCAAGAGGACGCACTGAGCGCACCCTACTTACACGAACGCTGATGTTTTGCGAGTGGGCGGCGGATGCACGGGTGGAGAGAGCCGGTGCAAGGCCAAGCAGGACCGTCGTGGTATGACAGCGCTGGTTTGGGTTCTTAATTCCACAGTAGTACGGTTTTTGGACCTTGTCCAGGGCGAGAAAATTGATTACAGCACGGGTGCCGCCAATGTTCGAGAAGACAGACTGGATTGGCCTATGAAATGCGCCGGCAATACCAACGCGCTCCATGAGTGTCCATCCAGTCTCTCCCTTTTTTGAGATGAGAAAGATCGATTGATTGGCCCCTTGGGGCGTGCCAGGGGCGACGGCCCTGGTTGCGGTTTGGTTTCAGGATGCGGTTCCCGTCTTGGTTTCTCTCGTGGTGCCGGCTAAGTCCTTTGTTTTACGAAGGTGCTCAAATTTTTATTTTTCCCGCCCCCATAAGCTGTTTAGGAGACCGGTACTTGCCCGGCGCCGGCGAGACTTTCGGCTAAACAGCTCTCGGAAAGAGTCGGGAGGGCGATGAAAAGAGTGCCCTCAGCGGCTAAAGCCGGATTCATGGCAAAGCATTTTACGTACGGCCTGAAGGCCGTACCCTTCAGGCGTGAAGGCCGTACCCTTCAGAAGTGAAGGCCGTACCCTTCAGAAAAATGAGTTTTCCCGCAGCCTATAAAGCCGTGCCCCGACACAGAGCACGATGTGCCGCGGCTCATTCGATGAGCAGAATCTGAAATCATCGGAGTCCTAGTTAGGACGGTATTACGGCTCGGCTTTATCGTCCAGAGTTCCGGGAAAAAAAGATGTGGAAGTAGGGTAGGGGAACTACGGAAACGGGTGAGTGCTTGCAATGAACCGACAGGAAGTCCTGCGTGTGAACCACTCAGTTTTTGTGGCGTATATGCGGTGACATCCTCGTCCAGCCGCGCCCGACAGCACGCGCCGGGATCGTCGCGGCATACTTGGGTCCATCCCTGCGCAGCGGTTCGGCTACCTGTCCGTTGTGACAGTTTTGCACCAAAGCCGGGAGTAGTAATCTCGACCTCGTAATACATGGCGCCGGTCCTCCACAGCATGGCAGCCCGACAGCAAGAGCCAGGCCAGCCGGTCGAGGTGTTCAAAAAATCCAGGAGATACGACACGAAGAAACCTCAAATACGAGTGCCCATCACGATCGCTCGAGGCTCCACCCTCCGGACCTGGGCTATTGCTGACGCGCACAACCAGAGATCAGGTCTTTTCGCGAGCGGGTTCGTGCCGGATGGCGACACTACGAAGTAGATGCTTTCCATCGGCCGGCAAATTTAGATGCGGGCGCTGATTGAGCGCCTGCGGTCCCCACGATAGATCGAGGCGGTCCCTCGGAGATATATCCCTCCAGGCGCGCGCCACAAGTGTCTCTACCGCAGTTCACCGGGGCTCATTTGCCAAAGCCCCCTCAAGATGGAAACCGAACGGCAGAGAGGTAAGAGACATGTGTCTGGTCAGGTCAAGAACGTTCGCCGGAAGGTTCGTCGTCGCTGCAACGGTAATTCTTTTCTGGGCAACTCGCATCGGCTCTGCTCAATTGGTTGGCGTGTCTCACCCGCTTCTGGGATTTGAACATGATATCTATCAGCCGTTTCCCGGCACAGTGCTCGCGCCTGATGCGTCGAACGCCCGTATTGTGCCACGGATGGCTGAGGATTCGTGGGACCCGCAACCAGGCCCCGCCGCGGCCGATCCGAGCCATCCTACCGCGGAGCCTATGCAGAAAATGCTGCAGCCGTTGCCCACAAAGACAGAGCAGGACATCCCGTCCGGCACTGCGAATGCCGGCGTCGACGGCATCAATCTGAATGCCGCCTTTGCCGGTATGCACCATTCTTTCTTTCGCTCAGCCCGGCAGATTCGAGATGACATGCCGGCCGATGTGAATGCCGACGAAGACGGGGCCGGGGAGCCGTATCACTGGCGAGGCCTGCTCGTTCAATCCCTGTTTTTCAATGTGATTGAGAATGGCTTCCGCGCGGCCAGCGATGACCAGATCCGGGTTCTTCTTGCGAATAAACCCTTCTGGCACGACTATGCCAGCTCCATGCATCACTTCAACATGCGCCGTTGGAACGATGGGGATGATTTTCTGGTGAATTATGTGGGTCACCCGATGCAGGGTGCGGTCAGCGGTTTCATCGAGGTGCAGAACGACCCCAACGGCCGGCTTCAGGAAATCAGCGCAACCCGGGCCTATTGGAAGAGCCGATTCAAAGCATTCTTGTGGGCAACTGCATTCAGCACCCATTCGGAAATTAGTCCACTCGGGGAAGCGGGCATCGGCAATGAAGGTGGTTGGACCTATCCTATCCACTGCCACAGCATTTGTACCAGCCCCGGCACTTATAAGAAGTACACAAACAATACTGGATGGGTCGACTTCATCATCACCCCGACCGTTGGAACTCTCTGGATGCTCGCTGAGGACACGCTCGATCGCTTTGTCAGCGACCGTGTCCAGGGCGGAAATACCTCCCGCGTCCTGCCCAAGATCTTGCGCGGTGGTTTGAACCCGAGCCGGACCATGGCCAATGCATTACGCTTCAAGGCGCCTTGGTATCGCGACTACCAACATAGTCCTGAATTAGAGCGCTCGTACGGTATCCACGTTCTCCCCTCAGATGAATCGATACAAGTTGCAGCGGATTTTCGAAGATTTGCAGTGGCGCCCTATTTCATTGAGATGCCGTTTGGCACCTCAGCTCACCCTTGCAGCTTTTGCATGCAAAATCCTGGAGTGGGTATCGAGGCCGACGTTGCGTTGACACGATGGATCGCCGTCAGCTTTGCCATGAGCAAGCAGCAAAGCGTGATGCATAAGGCGCCCACGACGGCCGGGTCAACCGTCAGCACCAGTTTTGGCCTACGTTTGATCCATGATCGGCCGAACAACACCTTATCGCTCGCCGTGCGGCCCGGAATCATCACCGAACATACTCTTATATCTTCCAGCAGAAACGACCTTGCCCCATTGGAGGTGAGGGTCTCGCATACCGCGACCACGGTCATGCTCTCGAACGATTACAAGTTTTCTCGCTCGATTGCGTGGCGTTCGTCCTTTGGGGTCAATCTGGTCCGTTATCGCAATCCCTTGCGAACCGCGCCAGGTACCGGCAGCGCGCCCTATCTGAGCTTTCTGTCCCATGACAGCTATTCGAACAAGGCCACCTGCACATTGGAAATGGGACCCCTTTTCCATTTCTGACAACGAGGGACAGCCTGAGAGCGTCCACAAAACTCCTAGCCGTCTCGTTACTTGCGCAGCGCGCCGGGAGGAAGATTGGGGGATAATTTCTCCGGAGACTCTTTATGTCATTGATGCCTGCTGTGCGCGCGTCGCTCGCCGAACGATTCATTTTCAACTTCCGGCTACCCGCGAAGGCGCTCGCCAGATACCTGCCGGTTTCCTGGCTAGCCCCGCAAGAGGTGGGAGGCTATGGCGTCGCCTCATTTTGTATTCTCGATTTACGGGGGATCACGGTTGCCCCGCTGACCACGCAGATCGGTCTTACCAGCATCAGTTGTGCTCCGCGTTACGCCGTGCTTGACGTATCGCGCGAGCAGGCGACTCCGGCTGTCTTCGTTACCGAACGGCAGACCAACTCTGCCTTTGGCGCGTGGTTTACCGCCCTGGGATTCTCTGCGCCTCATCCCCAAGTCGAGGCTGTTATCGATCATCAGGCCGGTCGAACAATGGTGCACGTCGACAGCCTGGAAGACGGATCGCTCTTTGCTGCGACCGTTCGCCCCTCCGCCGCGCCGAAATCGGAGTTGTTTGCGTCGCCACAGGAGTTTGCCGATTTCATCGCGCAGGGCGTCAGTAGCTACGGGCGTTCCCGGCACGGTTCACGCCTGACGAAGGTAGATTTGCAGAAGGAGGACGCGAACTATATGCCGCTGGAGGTCTCAAACCTCGGCGGCACGTTTGCGGAGGACTGGCAGAATCAAGGTGGTGTGTTCGATAGCGCATTTCGTACCAGCGGAGGCCGCTACGAGTGGACATATCATGGCTTAACCGATGAGTGAGTTGCAGAGAAACATCTTGCCTTGGAAACTTGGGGACGTCCCCACGTTATCGGGGATTTCTTGTGAAGTTTGGCGGCGTTGATGAACTTCATGCGGCTTTGCGTAACCGCTTTACACCGGCCCGGGTAACCGGTCGTATTGCGCTTTCCGCATTCTGGTAACATCCCCATTCCAATCAAGAATCAGGATTATACTGCGGAGCATGGCGCGTGCCCCGCAGCGCAGCTTGTGCAGCTTTCTGGCGCTGCTGGCATTGGGAGCGGATTGTTTCTCTGGTCGCGGTATGGCGCGCCGCCGCCCGCGACAACAGCTGTGCTGTCATTCGACGCGGGCGCTGCCCGGCGGGTTGACCCTGGAGTCATGAATGCTCATGCGAAGGGGCCAACGTCAGTCACTAAACCCCGTCGCGGTACAGACCTGGCAACGTCCCTTCAGACTGGTGCGGCTCGCCGGAGATGGCGCTCGGGTCAAAGCGAGAGCGGCTTATTGTGGTACTGGCCATTGGCGGGGATACTCGGCGGACTTATGTATTCGGGTTTTGCCGTGTGGCGATACCGGCCTATGGAACGAGCGGTCCAGCCGGAGCCGCCGGTGCTGAACGGGAGTCGGCTTTCTCGCGGACCTGCTGCAACTGAGCCGAGCGTGGAGCTCGGCCTCTCAAAGAAGCTTCGTTATTGTGAGAAAACAATCATCGAGGCTGCATTGACCGAATGCGCAGGACGGGTGTCGGGACCATCGGGAGCTGCTGCCAAATTAGGTGTCCCGGCATTTATGTTGGAATCGAAGATAAAGTCGCTGAAGATCGATAAGAACGGCTCCAAGCCCGCATATCTATCAACCACCGACAATTAAGAACCGTCCTCAATTTCCGCATGGCATTGGTGTTATAGCTCCAGGACGAGGTGGGCCGCCGCAAACGCAACATGAGCCGCACGCGATATAGGAGACGATCTATGTGGAACGAAACCACCGACCCACCGAAGACCACCACCCCGGCCGCCATAGGGAAACCGGTCACCGAAGACGAACTGCGCGGGATATTGGACCGGTTGGAAGCAACCCGGGACATTTTCCGCGAGAACCGGGAATTGCGGAGTGTTTTGTCCCGCCACGAAGGCGAGGCCCAGGCACTGCGGACCCGCAGCGCTAAGTTGGAAGAGATCATGCGGCAATTTGCCCCGGCGCTGTTGAGCATGGCAACCATTATGGGAATGGCGGCAAAGGATGAAAAAGACTAGTGGGCGGAGTGAGGCCTGAAAGTTTTGCCCATAAGGTTTCCGTTGTTTGAGAAAGTGAGAAAGACTCTCTGGCTGTGCTCGCCTGTAACGTTTGCCGCTTGGCAATCACCACTCTCAAGACACTCTTTCACCCGAGGAGATGAAAAAATGGACTTTGCCAGGGGATACAAAATTACGATCAATCCCATCGGCTTGGTTGGCCCTGGCGCCCTCATCTACACGAAGAAGGTCAATCACCATCTAGACATGATCCACAGCACCAAGGTGGGTAAAATCTTATTAGATTGCATCCGGTTCCATGGCCTGCCGGTCGAGATATCACCTTACACTGGTGGCGCCTGCAACTCCGGAGGGGGATGGAATACCGTGGCCGGCCAAAGGCGGGGATTCGCCAACTACTCTCCCGATACTTTTGGGCCTCACGGCTCCTGTACCCCCGCAGTCGGAACGAGTGCCCGGTTGGGACAGGAAATTCTTTTTCACGAACTCATTCATGCCTTCCGTGGCGTGTCCGGAAAATGGACGAATCAGCCTAACCTTACCCGCTACGAAAATACCGAAGAATTTCTCGCCGTGTTCATTACCAACATTTTTATTTCGGATAAATCCAACAAGACAAAATCCTCGCTTCGCGCCGATCATGTTGGTTTCAAGCCCCTGGCAGCCGACTTTTCTACCCCTTTCAGTTTCTTTGAGTCGTCTACGTTGGTCCTGCCACTGGTGAAAAAGTTCATTGTCGACAATCATGGCCTCGCCACTATGCTTGCCAGTCGAGCTTCCGACGCCCCATTCAATCCCATCTCGGACTTTTATGCCAGTCCCGACCGGGCGGAAGAAGCCTCCAAGAAAGCTGTTGCACGAGATTTGCGTGAAGTGGGAGCCGCACTATCGGCCTGGACATCACGTGTCTTCCACTAAGAACATTCGTAGTTGGCATGCCTCCAAAGGTATTGAGGGGACGAACTAACCACCATCCTTCGTAGGACACTGGGGCTGTTCAGGGTAGTGGTTATTTCGTCCCCTCGATGTCTCGCATCTCCCGTCCCGCATCTCCAGAGACTGGACCCCTGTATCTGGCGCTGAATCGTCAGAAAACAATGCTGCGGCAACTCCGGATGAAATCAACAGGTCCGCCGCCAAGTCTTTCAGCGATTCGTCGACTTCCGTCTTCGCTTGGTACACCGACGGTCCACCCCGCAGCATAATCGCCGCGATGAAAACTCCCTCTCTCGGTCCTCTAGCACCGTCAAGCGTCTTGATCCCGAACCCAAGCGAGCCAGGAGGAATTGCGCGGATGGCATCCGGCTTCGTCAGAAGGTCAAGTTCGTCGATGCCCCATGAGTTGGACGTCAGCGCATCCATCTGCTCAGCGTAGACATCGAAGCGCCGTCCAATCTTGTACCGAGACTCAACCGCAGTACCGAGAATCTCGCCCGCCCCCTCGATCGGTGGCAAGGCAGGCGCTAACTTCTTTGCAGAAGCGATTTCCTCGCCGGGGGCCGACTCTGCGACTCGACGCGCAAGTTCGCAAAACGCATTCTCCGGTCGCTCGTAACGGAGTGCTAACGCAACGGTCGGTAGAATGATGTCCTTCGCCCGTTCACCACAGATTTCCACGGCCTTGCGCAGGGCGCGGCTGTAAGTTTCAGCCAATCCATCTAAGTATTCGAGGATTTGCGTGGTGTTCGCCGGCGAAGTTTCGAGGGACATTCGTGCATAGACCGCCGCACTACACTCCAGGAGATCATTCGCCGAGAGCCCATCCCGGCCCGCCGCGAGCCGCTGTTGCTTCGCCTTCGTGAGACTGTTGTACAAGGCAGGAAATCGAGCTCCCACCACCGAGGCCTGCCCGCTCCCGAAAAGCTGCTGAATTTCGGCTCGATCTTGCAATCCCACCTTCGCGAGATAACGTGCCTTTGCATAGAAGCGGTAGCGTTTCGGAACGCACAAGGCCAGCTTCATATAAAGCTTTCCCCAATAGTGCGCCACTAGCCTGCGCGACGCCTGCGTGAGGGATTGCTTTTCGAGGTATTCCTTTAGGAGCACATCCCGCAGCTGGCCGACACTTCTAAATTGATATCCCGTTGCGTAGACCTGAAAACAGTGGTACATCTCGTGCGCGAATTCCTCTTCGAGTTGCGCATCCCTACCCTGCCTCATAGCATCGAATTCGTCGTCGGTGATGTTCATCACCATGATGCCCGATACCGGCTCGAAGAGCGCCCCCACGGCGGGCGACAGTCTGATTTGAAGGTCCC
Source organism: uncultured Acidobacteriaceae bacterium (assembly GCA_963746595.1). GTDB lineage: Bacteria > Acidobacteriota > Terriglobia > Terriglobales > Acidobacteriaceae > PALSA-350. Next base: position 203,799 of record CAVVBS010000014.1, on the reverse strand, counting down.
TTATATCCATGGCGGAATCTTCAAACATAAGGGCACCTCAAAGGATTTCTTGGCCCGGACGGCGCCTCTCAAACACGCAGAGCTTTCCACATCGGCCCGTCCGAACGAACGAGAGGAACAACGGATCCATCGTAGAGTTCGACGTTTTCCAACGAATGAAGCGTTGGCACGACTTGGCTCGCAGAAATGTCTCGCCGCAGGCCGGTGAGCTTCTCCGTCAGTGTCCTTAAGCTGATTCCTTCATTCGTACTGAGTATTCCCAAGACCGCTACCTGCTCGGGCGTCAGTTTCGCACCCTTCCGTCGAACCTGCCAGCATGCAGACACAAAGTTCGTAATCGGTCCGATCAGAGCCGAAGCCTCCACGCCTCCGCTGGCAGCCAACGTCAAGGCTCCGCTCACGATCGCTTCAATCAGTTGAAAGAAGGGGAAATCGTCATTTCGGATGAACCATCGTCCGAGACGCAATTCCTGGCCGGGATTATCTTGCTCTGTCCAGGTCGCCAGCGCGTTGTCCGCTTGGCGCACACCATCCACAATCGCGTTGCGAAGCCCAGAGTTGGCCTTGCTGTCTTGCAACGACTGTCGCACCGCATCTAGAAAATCATGTTGGGTTTTGAAGTTTTCAGGCATAGGCTCTATCGCAGTAGTGAAGAGTGCAGTCCCGCCGTTTCACCTTGATTCTGAAACAGGGCGAAATAGGGGGAAACTGTACATTATGTAACCGGGTTTAAGTTTGTCACTAGGTTTAAGTTTTCATTGCTTTTGGTTTTCCGCAACCAGGTCCCCTCGATGTCTCGTCCTCCTGTCCCGAACTCCCGAAACTCCAAAGGCACCCCAGAGGATGCCTTTTGACGTTCGTGTTAGGCGTTTGGACGGTGTAATGCCTCATCAATTCGTGGAACGCTTCATAGCGATCAACCGGGTCAGGAACCTATCTCATTCCAACTCACGAGGATTTCCGTCAGGAACAGAGCAGCCGACTTCCCTTCCGAATTCAGGAACACTAGACGATCTCCGTAGAATTCTGCGGCGGCAGCGCGCACATGCTGGAGAGCGCCGCTCGGTACCTTCATCCGCGCGAGGAAGGTTTTGTCAGGCCTCGGTCACAGGCCGTATTGAGCCTTGAACGATTCTAGGCCCGGTTCGGGCCTCCTGGGTTGCGGCGCGGCCAAGGGTTGTCTCAGTGCGTCGGATCGCTATCCACGTCAGAGCCGCCCGAGACGGGCAGGGGGTACAGCAGCTTCAAAAGAACTGCTTCCACCTCGTAGCCTGTCAAAGGACTCAATTGCATCCAGGAGTCTTTCAGCCGCTCCGATTTGTTCCGCTGTTCCTTTGTTGCGAATCTTCCATTCCGCTAGCTGCTGAATTACTTCGATACGATACTTGAGCTGAGATTCGCTTCGCATCTTGCAGTGTTTGCTCCCTTCAATTCACCAATATTTTAGCGCTAGATGCTTCTTGGAACGCGGAGATTTCGAGGGAAGTAGAGGAAAGTAGGACGAGGAAAGTAGGACAGACGGAGAATGTGGCCTACATTTCCTAATCATTTCCTACGATACCCAGACCCGCTCGGTCCTTCAGGCCGACCAACGGGACACGGCGTTGAGCAGCGAGCCCGGCGCCGTGAAATCCAACCCGGACGGCCCAGAAATAACGACGCAAATGGGGGCTATTTCGTCACCTGGTTTCATGTCGAGAACACCGTATATGGAACTGGGGCGCAGGAGCCTGGCACAGAGCTGAACCAAGTATTGTTCTTCCTAGTTCTTCAGTGTTCTAATGCCCGCTGGATTCAGTACAGGAACCTTCCTGGCCGAGACAAGCTGCTCCGGATACCCGCGACCGGGTTTTTTCACCTGGCGGGGCCTTGGCACACCTGGCGCGAGGAGGAGGACGGATGATCAGGAAACCAGTGTCTGGCCGACGCCTATTCCGCTTGGCGCTTTGCTCCATTTCGCTCATTTCTGCGGGCGGCAGAAACGTCGCCCAGTCCGCTCAACGGACGGACGCCGACGTTCAACATTTCGTGGATTCCCTTTTGCAAAGGATGACGACGGAAGAAAAGATCGGACAACTAAGCCAGCTGTTTGTCTTCGATTCTTCGGACCCAGTCGAAAAGCCGGTGGCCAGGGGCGAGGTGGGGTCCCTCTTGTTCATCACCGATCCAGCCATGATCAACCGGCTGCAGCATCTCGCCGTCGAGAAATCTCGTTTGCATATTCCGCTGATCTTTGGCTACGACGTCATTCATGGTTTTCGTACTATTTTTCCGGTCCCCATCGCGATGGCTGCTTCCTGGGATCCATCGCTGGAGACTGAGGGACAGGCGACTGCGGCCAAAGAAGCTCGGTCCGTCGGCATCAGCTGGGCGTTTGCACCGATGTTGGACATTGCACGCGACCCTCGCTGGGGCCGGATGGTTGAGGGTGCGGGAGAGGATCCCTACCTCGGATCCGCCATGGCCGCCGCCCAGGTCCGCGGATTTCAGGGTGAATATATCGGTGCCCCCGATCATGTGCTGGCCTGCATGAAACACTTTGCCGGCTACGGAGCCGCGGAGGGCGGTCGTGACTACGACGGCTCTTATATATCTGACGCGCAGTTGCAAAATGTCTATCTCCCACCCTTTCACGCGGCTGTGAAGGCCGGGGTTGGCTCCGCGATGAGCGCTTACATGGATCTTAACGATGTGCCGGCCACCGGCAATCGCTGGCTGCTCGACGACGTTCTGCGCCAGCAATGGGGATTCAAAGGCCTCGTGATAAGTGACGCCGACGCGGTAAAAAGCCTGGTGCAGCACGGATATGCCCGAGACCTTCACGATGCTGCTGTGCGCGCCTTGGATGCCGGCGTAGATATGGAGATGGCGCAGGATGCCACTGCCTATGGGCAAAGCCTGGCCGCTGCGCTGAAGGCGGGCGAAATCACTCTGCAGCAGATAGAGACAGCCGACCGGCGCATTCTTACCGCCAAAGTGCGCTTGGGCTTGTTCGAGCATCCCTACGTCGATCAAGCCCGAATCGCCGGTGTATTGAGCGCTCCCGAGCACCGGACCCAGGAACGGATTGCAGGGGAACGTACGGCCGTCCTGCTGCGCAATGAGCATGGCTTGTTGCCGCTGAAGAAGAATGGGTACAAAACGATTGCGGTCGTTGGACCGTTGGCGGATTCGAAGTTCGACATGCTTGGACCCTGGGCTTTCCAGCAAGATCTTCCCGAAACCGTTACGGTGCTGGATGGACTCAGATCAGAATTGGGCACCAGCGCGCAGCTTTCCTTTGCTCCGGGGGTGCAAATCGTGCGGAAGTATTTCTCGTTCTTCGACAAGATAGACCACTCGACGCACCCGGCCGCCTGGTCCGCCGCACAAGAAGACCAGGAGATGGAAAAGGCGGTCGATCTCGCCGGCTCATCCGACCTAACCATTGTTGTGTTGGGGGAGCTGCATGATATGAGCGGTGAGGCTGCCTCCAGGCAATCGCTGGATCTGCCCGGAAGGGAACAGGAGTTGTTGGAAAAGGTGGTAGCGACCGGCAAGCCGGTGGTATTGGTTCTAGTCAACGGTCGTCCGTTGAATATCGCCTGGGCATCCCAACATGTCCCGGCAATCCTGGAGGCGTGGTACCCCGGAACACAGGGTGGCAGCGCGGTTGCGCGACTTTTGTTTGGCGACGTTGTTCCCGGCGGCAAGCTACCGTTCTCATGGCCACGAGATGTGGGTCAAATCCCCATCAACTACGCCCACAACACCACCCAGGCGCCGCAAGATCAGGGCAAACGCTATTGGGATGTGGAGAGTACTCCGCTTTACCCCTTTGGCTTTGGCCTCAGCTACTCTCAATTCACCTTCTCTGACCTGCGTCTCAGTAAAGCAAAGATCCAGTCAGAAGAGAGTCTTGAGGTAACAGTGGTTGTTGAGAACACAGGGTCCGTCAGTGCTGATGAGGTCGCTCAGCTATATCTTCATCAGCAATACGGTAGTGCATCTCGCCCGGTCCGCGAGCTCAAAGGCTTCCAACGAATCGAGCTTAAACCGGCCGAGCGAAAAACGTTGCGGTTTAAAATCAGCAAGGACGAACGGACCTACTGGAGTGCGGCGACGCGCAGTTGGGTGATCGATCCTTCCACCTTTGACGTCTGGGTGGGTCCAGACTCGTCGGCGTCCCTGCATACATCATTCGAAGTGACCCAATAAACCGCCACGCTTGAAGAAAAAGCAACTCTCGTGGAGCCCTCGTTCGACCATAAGCACCAAGCGCTCGCCCAGCCCAGAGAAAGCTGGTGACAGGCGGACGTTTACCTTATCAGCCGCGCATGAAGGCGGAAACGTCCTGTCTGTTTCATTTGGGGTTTATTTCGTCCGTCCCGCATCTCCCGTCCCGCATCTCCCGTCTAGGATGGCCGACTCTCCAGTACCGCTAACAATGCGCGCAGGTGGCTCGCGTCAAACCCGGGCTCGACCACAAAACTGCGTCCGCCTGAAAGCCGCACTTCAATCCCGCTCCGTGCTGTCGCGGCTGTCTCGGTCTCCACCGCCGGCCCTACCTTCAGCCGCACAAAACCTGAGGCCGCCTTGGCACCCACGCACCGCTGCTTCCAGGAATATAGCTTAGAAGCCGCTATCCCGCGCTCGCGACAAAACTCCGCCACTGTCTTGCCGCTCTGCTCTTGCTCAGAGATCAGCCCTAGCCATTTCGCCTCTGCTTCTGCTCCACGCACTCTCATCCCTTCAGACTGACACCTCAAATGACGGATGAAAAGATGCGGTTCAGATAGCGCTCACGAACGAAACGACCGAACCACCGAAGACCACCACCCCGGCCGCCATAGGGAAACCGGTCACCGAAGACGAACTGCGCGGGATATTGGACCGGTTGGAAGCAACCCGGGCCATTTTCCGCGAGAACCGGGAATTGCGGAGTGTTTTATCCCGCCACGAAGGCGAGGCCCAGGCACTGCGGACCCGCAGCGCTAAGTTGGAAGAGATCATGCGGCAATTTGCCCCGGCGCTGTTGAGCATGGCAACCATTATGGGAATGGCGGCAAAGGATGAAAAAGACTAGCGGGCGGAGTGAGGCCTAAACGTTGTGCGTAAGCTTGGAGCGGCAAAGAGAATTTTTCATTTCGAAATCACCTGATTCTGTAGCGCTGCTAGCGCCCCGCTTCGGCGGAATTCGGGGTGTCCCGAAACTTCTCTCCTCGAGTTTCCAGAAACCTCGGCCCTTACTTTTCCTCTACAGTGAGAGCGTAGACATCTGAAGTTGTCTTATCGCGAGTGAGAAGCGGCGCATCGTTTGCGTCGAGCCTCATACGGCCCATATCGATGTATTTGGACTGTTTCAAATCAGCAACCAACTCCGCCTTTCTATCAATGATCCGCATGCGAAAAAGCTCCGCACCGTTTTTAAAGTTTAAAAAATAGATGAACTTGGAGTCGTGTGACCAAGCGGGACAGTCAGTCGCTCCCACCCTTAGCACCTTCCATTTCTGGATCTTTACATCGAATATCTTCAGTGTCCTCCCATCCATTGAAAGAGCGGAGATGTAGCGGCCATCCGGCGACCAATTCGGCAGCCAAAAGCCATTCGAATCGGGTAAAGTCTCGATTCGGTGGCTGTGAATGTCGAAGATGTGAACCGTACCTGCGGGGAAATCGTCGAAGAGGATCTTTCCTCCATCTGGGGACCAACTCGGATTAGTCTCGTCTCCAAGGTTATCCGGCAAAAACTGCTGCGGCTTACCACCCTCGGCCGAAATCACGAAATCCGTGACGAGATTTTTGCCGGCGGGCGCGACGTTTTGGAACAGAAGCTGTCTCCCATCTGGCGACCAGCGGGGAAAGTAGGGGTTGATCGGCGGTTCAGTTAGCTGAATTCTTTTACTGCCGTCCAGCTTTTGGAGCCAAAGATTGCGTTCAGGAAACGAAACGTAGGCTACCGTTCCGCCATCAGGGGAGATGTCGGCATCAACGGCCGAAATACCCCCAACAATTGGCTGGAAAAGTCCACGACTCTTATCAATTCGACCGAGTTCACCGAACGACGTTGAACCGAGTGCAAAGAGCGTCTTTCCATCCTTGCTGAATGTAGGCGCACTCCAATGGATGGGTCCCAGGGTTAGTTGGATCGGCTTGTCCGCCGGTTTGCGCAAGAAGGGGTGCTGCTCATTAGAAAACCATATTTGATCGTTTGGCGCGAAAACAAAAAAGTGACCGTCCGGCGCCCAAGTCCCTCCACAATGATAGTCGGCGTCTGTTCCGTATTCCACGATGGGCCACCCCGGATGAGCCAAACGTGGCTTCGAATCCATTATGTCGACGTCCCAAAAGCGGCCGTCCCAGCCGCAAAACCGGAGTAGCTTACCATCCGGAGACCAGCTGAGGTCCAAACTCCATGGCTCAACGTGCGCAAGTTTGCGAGCTGCGCTCCCATCAGATTTGGCTATGTTAATGTCGTCATTCTGTGTGAAGTAAGCGATCGATCTTCCGTCACTCGACCAAATCGCTGCATCCGCTGCAAGGTCTCCAACTCGCTCAAGCGCCCCACCAACCAGAGAGTAGGTCCATAGCTGAGAATTCTCTCTAAAGCTTGAGGGCGAATTCAGTAAGACCTTTGAACCATCGGGTGAGACATCGAGCAGCCATGGATTGGCGATCGGAATCGGAAAAGATTGAACATCTCCTCCCGAGGTCGAGACCTCTAAACCAATATCCCCGTCCCCGCTTAGATAGATCCTGCTTGCATCGACACCGACAATTTTGCGCCACACCCCATCATGGCTTATTTTCTTGTATTTCGTAACCCGCAGAACAGGGAGGGGGCGAAACATATACCAAACCAAAAAGCTAATACATGCCAATACGACGAACGTGGCCAATACCGCTCGTTTCGGCCAGCGGCCATACCGCATATCCTGCAGGGCTGCTTCTGAAAACGAGGCTGGCGTGGTTGGTGATGGCGCGTGCTCGGCAAGTTGGGTAAGTTCGGACGTAGTAGTCGTTACGCCAATTAATGGCGCGATCAGCCGGTAACCGCGCCTCGCCACAGTCTCTACAAATCGTGGTTCATCGGAGGAATCTCCCAACGCATTGCGTAGCTTCTTCAGCGCTGCATTGATGCTATGGTCGAACTCCACCACCGTGTCATCTGGCCACAGTGCTCTCCGTATTTCTTCCCGGGTAACCACTTCGCCTGGGCGGGCAAGCAGCAGTATCAGGATCTTCAAAGGCTGCTCTTGCAGCAACAGTCGCCGCTCGCCGTGCTGCAGTTCACCCGCCACAGTGTCGAGCCGAAAGGGGCCGAAGCAGAGAATGTTCGTGCGCGACGGATCAGGAATGCGGTTCATATCGGCATACAAAGGTTCTGCCAAAGATGGGTTTCAGTATGTCTGCGACCCCACATACTGTCAATCCCTGGGTTATCACGCCAAAAGCGGCCATACGTTGTCTGCCTTCTTGGGTGGTCACCAAAGGGTCAATCCCCCCGTCCTTGCCAGATCACTACGAAATCGCTGCCAGATCACCCTCGGTGCATTGAGAAGGCGTTAGACAGCGCACAGAATTCAGTCACTTGATCAGCCCGAAGGTGTGAGGGAGTGACTATGAACACAAAGAGTGTCTTACATTTGATACCGCGAGCAGTCGTCAGGCTCGTTGTTTCGGTAGCGTTTCTAAGGTGCTGTTCCTCTGCGCTTGCTGTGTCTGATCCCGTTCTTCAGCTCAAGCAAGCTCAGGAGCTGAGCGATCGGGGCAACGAAGCCGAGGCCATCGAAATCCTCGATCCCATTGTGCATAGTCATCCCCCTGGTCTGGGTGAAAGACAAATGGCGATAGCGTGGAACATCCTTGGCTCTTCATACCAGGGACTGGGGGAGTACCAAGTGGCCAGGCAGTCCTACGAATCAGCTATACGCCTTGTGCAAGGACTGCCAGCCGCGGAAGATGTTTTTGTGAGCTCGTTGGACGACCTTGCATCGCTTTGCAGTCTCGAGGGGCAGCTGGACGCCGCAAGGAACCTTCTGCTTAGAGCGAGAAAGATATATCGGAACCATGGTGACTGGGCGGGACTGGCGCGCACTGACGACGGCCTGGCTACGATTGCGTTGTCAAAGAACAACCTGCGGGCCGCTGACAAGTTTCTCAGGGACGCTGGGGACGACGCGAAGCATTCGGCTAGCCTCGACGATTCAGATCGTGCGGGCATGTATGCTCTGCGTGCAGCTCTCGCGGTGCATCGTCACGATTTTGCAGGAGCTGTCGGTGCTTACGAAAGATCCCTCAAGCTATGGAGCAGCGCGCAGAGGCAGCCATTCGAGGTAATTGCTTGGGAACATGCATTGCTGGGCGACGCTTACCGAGAACTTGGCAATTTGACGGCAGCTGATAAGGAGCTAATGGATGCACTCGAGCTATTGGAAGGTCATGAGCTAGGAAGCTCGCCGGTTTACTTTCGGAGTGAAATTCTATACGCCCGGGTAGTGCGCGCAACGGGAGACAAGGAACGAGCGAGACACTTAACGGAAGAGGCAGACACAGCTCTCAAAAATCTTGCGAGGAGGCAATGCAACGGATGCATTATCGGTGCCGACGCCCTACATTAAGCTCGTGCGGCTGATGGTCTACCTCGTTTCTCCCGTGGGAGCGGCTACTGCCATAGGGGTTGAACGTTTCTTCGTGCAAAGGCGTCGGTCTTGGAGCGAGGGTTGACATGGAGGAGATTCGGGAGATTCGGGACGAAATACCCCCCCCGAAACTCTGGTCGCTTGAATCCCGCCAGCGTTTGATGACGCGGGTAATTTCGTCCTGCATCTCCTGTCCTGCATCTCCATGTGGGTTCATACGCGGCCGATCAAAAGTCGAAACCGGAGAACGAGCCGGAGATAATATTGACTGAATGCCATGTTTCTGGTGTCGGACCGAAGGTGGGAATCTGACGCGCGACCACGCGCTGCCCCGCGCTCTTGGCGGGACGCCGCGGTTTTCTGTACAGGCCTGCAATGCCTGCCAGAATCGCCTGTCTAAGGCAGAGGACGAGGTCGCGAGAAGATCGGTATTGGCGATTCATGCCCTTTCCTCCTCTCTCGGCCCACGTCATCCGAATAGGCCGACAAGCGGACATCTGAAACCCGTTCAGTTTTTGGCTAAACATCCATACGGAGGCTACGGAGAAGCCCTGTTCTCGTGCGGGGACCGATTGAGCTCTCTGCCGTATTTCGAGATAAACGTCGCCACCGGTGCGGACACACAAGGAAGATTCCACGGACCATCGGCAAAGGGTGCGCAACGGCTGCTGGACACGTTTCGGCGCGGGTTGACGCGCCAGCCTGCTGCGGACGGCAGCCTTTTCTTCCTTAAGGTCAGATGCGATCTAGACCCCAATATCGCTCGAGATCCGGGCTTCTGGCCGAGAATCGTGTTGCTTCCCGGCGATCGGCTGTTGCTGCGGGCACGCCATCCGGAAGAGGCGATGCGGTACATAAACGTCTTCATGGGCCTAGTGACGAGCGACTATAAGGTTGATGCCGCAAAATGGGGCGAAGGAACCGTCGTAAAGGGCGGTACCCCTCATTCATTAGTGCTCAGCTATAACCCACAGGCGGTTAGACGGATAGCTGCGAAGGTTGCCTATGCGCTATTCGCAATCCTATCCGGCCGGACTCTTGAACGACCCTGGGATACGCGCATGCGACGGTACATTCTCGGCCTGCCAAACCAGGAAAATGACTCTGAACCGGTCTCGGCGGCACCAGATCCTGCGACATCGAAGACTTCCGATGAACCGCACTACGTGATTTTATCCCCGGCGCACGATCGATCGGCCGCTGTGGTGTGTCTTTACGGATTCAAATTCCGTGTGGAACTTGGTCAGGGTAGCGAACTCTCAAGCCCGATGGTGATTCTCTGTGAGATTGATGGATCGAGCATGCGAATAGCAGGCCCGAAGGAAGCAGAGGCGATCTTCAGAAATGCGACCGATACTCTATCTCCGGGGTCTTGGGACCGTGCTGTGATTTAGCAAGCTTTGACTAAAGTTGGTGACAGACCGAAGGTTCCCCGATCTCACGTTACAGGACGGAAAGTTGACCCCACTTTCCAGGAACACTTCAAGATTAGGAAATGAATCAACGGCGAACTTCCCATCCGTCAGCCCGGTCTGGATCCGTGGCTGGCTAGCGAGCTCGGACGAAACCATCCAGCAAACTAACCCCAAATAGATCGCTTGCATAAAGTTCAGCATCCTCAAGGCTGTGGCGTGGCCTTGAGGAAACCTTTTGCGAAGTATTGGGGAATGGCTTCTCCCAGTCGGTCGAATGCTCATTTACCTTTACTGCAATGCCATCGGCGCTATCCTCAACAAAGATGATGCGCGTGCAGGTCGAGCTACTGGTCTCCTTCACTAATTTGCGCAGGCTATGAGCTGTGCCCATAGCAGGATCATACGCGGCCCGAAAACCCCGCGCCGTGCATCGTTACATTAAGTTTCCGTAATGACCTTAGAAGGATCCTTATCGTCTCTGAGCCTGACAAATTTGGTATGCCTGAGATGATCAGCTCCGGTCCATTCCAGAAACTGAATCTCCGTGACCACCTCCGGTCGTACCCAAAAACACTCCTCCATCTTCTCCGCGGTAAGCTCCTGACCCCAGCGGCCGGCCGCCGCTTCAGGGAGATTGACGAACGGGCACCTCGGGGTCTGCAAATGCTTCAGGTGGTCGAAGAGCTCACGGCGCGTAGCAGGCACTCGTCCAGCTCTCACCCGAGCCGCATAGATAAGATCCTTACCGCGGTAGACGCCCACCACCAGCGAATCAACGCCCAAGTTGCTTGGGACGTAGCCACCCACCACGAATTCCTGGCGAAGATCGATCCGGTACTTGCTCCAGAGCCCGGTTCGCTGACCAAGCTGGTCTGCGCTGTCAAAGCGTTTCGCGACCAAGCCTTCCAGTCCGTGGTCTTTTACGAACTGCAGCATTTCCGGCGCCGGCCGTCGGGGGCGATCGGTCCGAAACAGAGTCGTTGCGGCCGAAAGGCGCACAGCAGGTCCCTCCACGGCACGCCGGGACAGGTCGGCTTCGCTCGGAGGTTGTGACTTTTTTAATTTCCCTTGTGGTCTGTGGCCGGAAAGCTCCGAAGAGCATCTGCCAACAAGCATCGCCGGGGTTCCTTCGGCTGCGCGCATAAAACCCTCTGTTATGCGATAGATCTGCGAGGCGCTTCGCTCAGGATGACGCCTTTCTGGAGGGGATTGAAGAACATCTGGTCGGGTGCAAAAAACACGAAAAGATCAAAAAGTCACAGGCTCTCGGGATGACACACAGGGAGCGTGCCCAAATTTAGTGCCGCACCTACGGCGCTCAGATCATCTTTGGGATTTGTGCCCCAGCCCTTCCGGGCTGGGCTCACGTTTAGCGGTCGGCCCTCCAGGCCTCGCATCCATGGCGATTTTACAGTGTCATTTCTCTCTCAAATTGCCATAGGCAAGTTTGGCTGCTCCCACGGCGCGCCGGGGCAGGCGGGATGACAAGTTTAGGTGGTTTGCGCACCTCGAAGTCGGTTATTCGGATGGGGGGGGTGAGTCGTTGCGGCCGAAAGGCGCACAGCAAGTCCCCTTTCGACTTCCACGGCACGCCGGGACAGGCGGGATGACAAAGTTTAGGTGGTTTGCGCACCTTGAAGTTGGTTAATCGGATGGGGGGTGAGAGTCGTTGCGGCCGAAAGGCGCACAGCAGGTCACCGTTCGACTTGCACGGCACGCCGGGACAGGTTGCTCAGGGCAGGCTCTCGGCTTCGCTTGATGACAAAGGTTAGGTGGTTTGCGCACCTTGAAGTTGGTTATTCGAATAGGGGGTTGAGAGTCGTTGCGACCGAAAGGCGGAAAGGCCGAGGGCTAGGAGTTCTCCGTCGATCACCGTGTCATGGGGAAGATGCTTCAATGCCGTCGCGATGTAAGGGAACCGTCGGTTGAGAATAGAGCGTAGTGGCACGGCTCGTCCGTACTGCCTCAAGCCGATAGCCGTCAAGTTTGATTTCATACGTCCACTGCGGTCCATCCGGCAATTCGGAGGCAGGAAGGCAATCCATCGTGTCGATGAAACTCGCCGCCTGCTTAGGCAATGCCCGCTTGGTTGGCACGGGACCCAGTGTATGCCATGCGGGTAGAGCCACCGTCAGAGGAGAGAATGGGGCAGCCCGGGTGCGCGACTTTCTCTAGTCTCAACGCGTAAATCACGCAGGGCAGGTTGTCCCGGTCCGGGTAACTCCCGCAAACCGCAGGACCGGCGCCGGTCGAATTGCTTTCTACCCGGCAAGAACGGTAGGGTGGAGCTGGTGGCGCCCATTCCATTTTCGCGTCTTTTTGGCTTTCCTGGCCGCCGCGCGGTCGAGTCCATCGCGCCGCGCCGAACCTTCGACGATGTCATTCTGCCGCCCGCGACCCGCCGCGCTCTGGAGACGGCGCTCGCCCAGATTACACAGCACGATCTGATATTCAACGGCTGGGGCCTCGGGGAACGGCATTCCACCGGCCTTGGTCTCGCCTTCAATTTCGCTGGGCCTCCGGGCACCGGCAAGACTATCTGCGCCGAGGCCATCGCGCAGTCGCTCGGCCGCTATCTTCTGGTCGTCCGATACGCCGAGCTCGAATCCATGTGGATGGGCGAGACGTCGAAGAACGTTGCCGCAATCTTCCGTGCCGCGCGCGAGGAGCAAGCCGTTCTGTTCTTCGACGAAGCCGACGCGATTGCCGCGCGCCGATCGACCTCAGTCGATAGTGGCGCCCAGCGCGAATCGAACAGCGTGGTCAGTGTGCTGTTGCAGGAGCTAGAGAACTATACCGGTGTCGTGATCTTCGCCACCAACCTTGCAGCGAACCTCGATCCGGCGTTTGAGCGCCGCATCCGGACCCACATCCTTTTTGAGCTGCCCGGTGAGACAGAACGCGTTCGGATCTGGCAGGTGCAGTTGCATCCTTCCCGAACGCCGCTGGCTTCCGACGTCGACTTCAACGCCCTCGCGCGCCGCTATGAAGTAAGCGGCGGAGACATCCAGAATGCTGTGATCAAGGCCGCACTGGCTGCGGCCGCCGAGCCAATCCCCGATTCCGTAAAGAGAATCTATCAGCGTCACTTTGAGGCAGGGATAGAACAAGTTATGGCGGGCAAGCGCGTGATGCAACAGTCGATCTTTGCGGATCAAACAGTCGGGATGCCGGAACCGGATGTGATCGCTCCTGCAACCATGTCTCAAGCTTCGCTACTGTTAGCGTACGGCCTACCCGCAGCGGCGCTGCTGATCTCGCTGATTGCGCTCGGAGTAGCATTGCTCAAATAGCGACGTGCTCCCTCATTCCGAGCGCTCTGCTGGTCTATTCGCCTGAATAAAATGACAGCACCTCGTGCCCGAGTTCATTCGTGTTCTCTGAAGTTTCCAGCGCTGAGGGAAAAGCAGGTTAGACGGAAACGACCGTAATGGGGGAACTCGGGGACGGAGAGGAAGCTTACCCCGGTCTGGTTCCTTCTGGCTAGCGAACTCGGACGAAACCATCGAGCAAACTAACCCAAATAAATCGCTTGCATAAACTTCAGCATCCTCAAGGCTGCGGCGTGGCCTTGATGAAATCTTTTGCGAAGTATTGGGGAATGGCCCACAGATCACGTGATGCCGGAGTTCGGATGAACTCGTTTATTGTCTAGGTAGAACCGTATTAGGGAGAGCCGATGTCTCGATCTGAAAAGATTGCGGTAGTAGAGAGTTATTTGAACGGTCTCGCGAGCAAAGACCTTTCGTCTGTGCCCTTCGCACCGGATATAACGTTTGAGGGGCCACTGATGCCTAAACTGGAAGGCCGGGAGACGATCGTGGGCTTCCTCACCAGCATCTTGCCGCTCATCAAAGGTATAGAAATAAAGCAGCATGTGGTCGATGGCGACTATGTCGCGACCGTCTTCGACATGGAGACGGTTAACGGTGTGGATCATGTTGTGGATCTGTGCCTTGTTGTCGGTGGACGGTTGACTGAAGTTCGCGCGTTCTATTATCCAGGCCAAAGCCCTCGGTAGGCCGCACTGTGGGCGGCACCATGGACCGCGACGATGTAATCTGCATCCGCTCGACGCCGATCTGCCGCGGCGTGGGGCCGGCCGGAGTGGATACGTCCACCCATTTCGACAAGAGGTCTTCGTAAGCAGGGATACCATCTTCGACCGCGGGCTGTTCCGCTTCGCCCAGCGGGATTTCCTGAAGCCACCGGCACAGATGCTTCTTAGCCTCCAATCCTGCAACTCAGAACGATTGGTTTACTTCGTCTATCTCCGAAACTCTCTCAGCGATCTCCTCATTCAAGGGCACCTCACCTAAAAACACCAGATATACACGGTCTGCCCAGTGGTATAGTTCTAGGCAATTTCCCCTCGACATAGCAATCTGGCAGGGAGGTTCTAGTTGGCGCTCTCCAGGATCGCGATACGACTGTTGGCCGTTCTCTGGACGTGTTCTGGGTTGGCCTTCTTTGCTACGCACGCCAGCACGGCCGAAGATTGTTCCCGCATCGATCAGGCGGCGCAGAGAGTACTCGTCACAAGTTCAAGAATGACGGTCATGCCCCTTCCGTCAGACGGCACAAGCTGCAAAGTTCGGAGTCGCGACTCCGGCATTCGCAATTCGCCGGTGGGGACCCTGGTGGTGACAGAGTACGGAAGTAACGGTCCAGCCCTGAAGGATTATCGAAAGTCTGAAGGACGCTGCCAACCGGTCAATGGCGTGGGCGAGATGGCGGAATTGTGCGTGCTTTCGGACGATTACGACCACTACCGGCAGTCTTTGGTGGTGTACCGAAACGAAAAGAAGGTGCTGCAACTTGACTTCTTTGACTGGCCAAGTCCTCCCAATAGCGCCTTTGCCGAGGCACATAATCTGGCCAAAGAAATTCTCGGAGCGTATGTAGACTTGCCCACGAAAGAACCTTCCCCTGGTGGGTCCGCCCTGTCGAGCGATAAAGTTGCTCAGATTCAGCAGCAATTGCTACCAAAGGCGCAATCTGGCAATGCTCAAGCTCAATTTGCGCTCGGCGTGAGCTACCAGTATGGTGCGGCGAATGCAGCGGGAAGGCTTACCCCAGACTACAGGAGCGCCGCTTACTGGTATGGGCAAGCCGCCAACCAGCATGTCCTGGAGGCAAGCTACGGCCTGGGCGTTCTCTACCGCGATGGTCAGGGCGTCCCCAGGAACGAAGATCTTGCCATCCGTTACCTGAAGCAAGCCGCAGACGGCGGCCATGTACCGGCGATGCTAACCCTGGCAATGATCTATGCCGGCAAGGGAATCGCATGGTCGCAGTACTACCTTCCCCTATTGGAGAAGGCCGAACAATCCGGCAGCCCGGCTGCCTCCAATGAGTTGGGCGTGATCAGCTACGAAGCGGCGCTCCACGAAGGCTCAGGTTTCGCAGGTTTCAGGCGGGGGGACTTTGCGAAAGCGCTGGCAAAATTCAAGGCGGCAGCAGCTCTCGGTGATTGCGATGCCCCTCTGAACATTGGAGGGATGTATTTTAATGGCGATGGTGTGCCGCAGAGCGCCAGTGAAGCACGCTCCTGGTTCCTTAAGGCACGGGATTGCAAAGGCGCCTCGGCTGAAATTCGTCGAAGGTCCACAGAATTTTTAGTGAAACTGCAAGCAGGCGGGCTGCCTGCTCCCCAAAAGTTGCCCGATGTGGAACCGCCCACCCGGCCCACCTCCGCGGCTATGACGCAGTCTACGCGGCCTGTTTCCGCTACCGACGCATTTTTGGGCACCATGGTTCTGCTGGTTGCGGTGGGAATCGTCGATGACGCCACTTCGACACCAGAGCAAAGAAAGGCGGCAATGGACAGAATGCATGACCTGCAACGGCAGTCGGCGGAAGCGGCGGCCGATCGCGAAGCCGCTTGCGAGACCAGCCTGGCCACAACAACTGACTACGCCAATCGGGGAGACTTGTGCAGAGACTTCTAAGTCGGCTTCTTCCAATCGCTGGCCCTCGCAGCGCCTCATCGATGCGCACGTAACATTGAACAGATAGACACATCGAAAGACGGAGCAATCACCGCTCCAATTTTGACCTCGTGACGCGCCCTGACTCAACGGTGGTTGTTCCAGTTTCGTCATCTAGTCTCGAGCTCACACAAGAGCTGAAGTGCGCGAACTCCATCAACGATGAATGGAAGCAGCCGCCGCAACATGAGAGCAAGGGGATGCTTCCCGACTTCTACGCGAGCGAGCGAAGGGCATCGCCGTGATGCCGTGCAGCAAACCCCGAAAGACTGATTAATGAGGCTCTGCAAACGGCTGAAAACGCTCAGCTTCACGGTTAATTGAGCGTTAAAGGTCAATCCGTTGACCACTCCGCCATTTCCCTCCATAGTCATCCAATTGCGGTAATCACCTTGCCGAGATCGCGACGTCTCAGACCTTTCTGCAACTCTGCGTTGGTGAGAGAAGCGCCGCAGCAGTTTCTATTGGAGAGACGAAATGATGAAACGCCGATCTGTCTTTGCATTCGCCTTGGCCGCGACGGCGGCCGCACTTGCTGCCGGAGCAACGCCGCACGGGCCAACAGGTTTGGCCGCCGCCATGGCCGATCTGCAGTCGCCGGCGACGGCCAAGGTCACGTTCCGGGGCACCGAATATTTGCTGCGCTCGTCGCACGGCAACGTATACGATTTCACGCCCCGGGGCCAGGAGGACCTTGCTACCTTTACCGACATGCTGTCACTCGATCTATATCCCTCGGCCCATGACCAGGAGGCTCTGGCCACGATCACCAGCCGGGTCCAGGGGGTTGCCCAGGGCGCGAAAGCCACCATCCTGCGAACGATCTCGGTTTCCGCTTCAGGGCAACAACCGGGCGAGCATTTTCTGGCCGCAGTGATGCCAACCCCCCATGGTGTGGATTTCGATGCGATACACTTCGTCCTCGTCGACAAAGAGGCTGTCGGGGTGTTCTATACCCACCGATCCTACGGCGAGTCAGCTGCCGGCACGACGAGTGCATGGGTAACGAAGAACGCTGCAGAGGTTGAACAGGCGGTTCTGCAGTTCGATGCCTCACGCATGGTGTTGGCCGTGAAGAACCCCGCCAGCCCGCCCCCTGCTGCTGCCAACACAGATCTGCCTGCGGGCACGATTAAAAAGGGCACGCTGACGAGTCCGCTGCTCATGCACGACACGATGCAAGGGGTCGCCGGCAAGGTGGGCACGCTGGGATGCCACAAAGTTGAGGATGTTACGCCATACGTCGTAACGCCCTTTTCCGGCCCGACCGGCAAAAGACAGTGGCAGGAGAAGTGGATAGTCAAGGGCTGCGGCAAACAATATCCGGTCGATATCGATTTCAAGGAGGATGGCGCTGGCGGGGCGGATTGGACAATCAAGATGTGATGGCCGTCCGCGACGTGGGCCCCGAGCACCTACCAGTCCCGCTTTGGATGGCGCCGCGCCGCCTTGTGAATTGCCTTCCACTTCGCCCGCGTTTGCCGCTCCAGTTCGGGATTGGCCTTTCGCTCGAGAAACGCAAGCTCGCGCCGCATTTTGTGATAATTCGCGAGCCGCGCCTCATCCATGCCTGCATTCACCACCGCGCAACCCGGTTCGCCCGCATGCGTGCAGTCGCGAAAACGGCACGCCTCCGCCAGTTCCTGAATGTCGCGAAACCCGGCGTACACCGCCTCGTCGCTAGCCCAAGGCTGTACCTCACGCAGTCCCGGCATATCGATCAATAGCCATCCGCCCGGCGCCATGAATAGCTCGCGAGTAGTCGTCGTGTGCCGGCCCCGATCGTCCCCAGCCCGCACCGCACTCGTCCTTTGCCGCTCGCTGCCAAGCAATCGGTTCAAGATGGTCGACTTTCCAGCGCCTGATGAGCCGATCATCACCGCCGTCTCGCCAGGCTCTCCGGCAAGCGCCCCCAGACTGAGATCGGTCATCGCACTCAGCGGGAGCACGATCGCCTCTCCTGCCAGTGCGCGTGTCCGCATCACCACTTCCTCCAGATCGAATCCAAGGTCATCCGCGAGGTCCGCCTTGTTTAGCACAATCACCGGCCTGGCCCCGCTCTCGCGCGCCACCACCAGGTATCGCTCCAGCCGCCGTGGATTGTAGTCGCGGTCAAGGCCGCTCACGATGAACACCACGTCGACGTTCGCCGCCAGCACCTGTTGGTTCGCCTCGCGGCCCGGTTGCCTGCGCGAAAGCGTTGTCCGCCGCTCCAGCACCCGCTCGATCGTGAGCCCATCTTCGCGGAGCGTTACCCAGTCGCCGATGGCCGGCCATAGCGCCGATTCAAATCGCAATCCACCACTCGGCTCAGCATCCACCGCGCCGCCCTGGGTCCACACTACAAATTGCTCGCGGCACGCGGAAGCGACGCGCGCGGGAATTCCCGCAGCGCCTTGCCGCGCGAAGAAATCACTCCACCCAAATTGTTCGAGATTCATTTCCGCTCATCCTCTCGGTTGGCACAACACGAGAACACACCTCAACTCACCTTCCAAGTGAGGCAGTGTGAGAGGACGAATTAGACAAGTACGGCCAGCGGCGCTCCTTGATGCATCCACGCTAGAGCAATTGCGCTCGGCTCGCAACCAGAATTTGGAGTTCAGGAGACGGACGGATTACCCACCATATCTTTAAGATCAGTGGGTTACTTCGTCTCGTTAACTCGGTGCCTTTATCTTCGGGAACGGAAGACTGCGAGCGGCGAGTGAATTGACTTGCCAGGAGTTTCGCTCTTACCATCATCGGCCCGAGACGGTCAGGCACTCGAACGCTTTCGCCGCGAAGCCCGCGCCGCATCCGCGCTCAACCACCCCAACATCTGTACCATTCATGACATCGGCGAGGAGGATGGCCGAGCCTTCATCGTGATGGAGTTTCTTGAAGGCAAAACCCTTAAACATCGCATCGCCGGAAAACCTGTCGAGACCGATGTACAGGTGGGGCTGGCCATTGAGATTGCCGACGCGCTGGATGCCGCTCACAGCAAAGGGATCGTCCACCGCGATATCAAGCCAGCCAACCTCTTTGTAACTGAACGCGGGCATGCCAAAATTCTGGACTTCGGTTTAGCGAAGGTTGCACCCACGCGCACATCGTCAAGTCAGATGGCGACGGCCACCGCTGCGGCGGATACGGTAGCTGAGCAGCACCTGACGAGCCCAGGCGCGGCCCTGGGAACAGTCGCTTATATGTCGCCCGAACAGGCCATGGGGAAGGAACTGGATGCCCGAACGGATCTCTTTTCTTTCGGAGCCGTGCTGTATGAGATGGCGACCGGCGCCTTACCCTTCCGGGGCGAAAGCTCCGCGGTTATATTCAAGGCCATTCTGGATGGGAATCCGACGCCGCTGGTGCGACTGAATCCTGACTTACCGGTGGAGTTGCAAAGGATCATCGACAAGTCTCTCGAGAAAGACCGTAATCTACGCTACCAGAGCGCCGCCGACTGCGAACGGACCTGCAGCGGCTGAAGAGGGACACGGAATCCGCACGCATTCCAGCGCTTGGAGCTGTCCCGCCGCCTGCCAGCCGCAACCGGAAACTCTGGTTTGCAGGCGCGGCACTACTCATTTTGCTGACGGCAATATACGCCTATACCATGCGTTCGGCGCCCGCTCTGCGGGTCGCAGAGTATACCCAGATCACTCACGACGGCCACTCAGGAGATGTTCTTGGAACGGATGGGAGCAGACTTTATCTGGTGGGGGGCATCCATCGAAACGTCATCCAACATGGGATTTGGCAGGGTAACGGAGGTCACCGGCTCAATCTCCCCGCCTGAAATCGCAACTTGCCGGATTTGACCTTATCTCGGCAACTTCGGTCTAGGAAACTGGTCTCCGGATGGGAAATCCATCGTCTACGCTGCGGCGAACGGCGACATCAACCTTATGCGGAGCGATGGGACCGGTACCCACAGGTTGGCGTCCGCGGGAGGCTTTCCAGACTCGCTCTTCAGCTGGTCGCCAGACGGCGGAACCATCCGGTTTTCCAGAGACGGCTCACTTTGGGAGGTGTCGTCGAGCGGCTCCAATCTTCGGCAGTTGCTCCCGGGTTGGCGTACTTCGGACTACAAATGCTGCGGGAGATGGTCTCCTGATGGAGAGTACTTTGTCTTCGCTGCCGGACCTCTCGGACCTATATCCGAGCTATGGGCGATGGATGAGCAACGCAGGCTATTCCGTCGGCGTTCTGCGGAACCAGTTCAATTGACATTTGGTCCCATCGAGTGGAATTCTCCAGTCTTCAGCAAGGATGGAACGAAAATCTTTGCCAGCGGTTCCACCAGCCGCGGCGAGCTCATACGTTTCCACTCGAAGTCTAACCAATTTCAGCCTTTCCTCGGGGGCATCTCCGCCGAATTCCTCTCCTTTTCGAAAGACGGCCAGTCTGTGGCATATATCTCCTATCCTGAGGGCGCTGTGTGGAAAGCCAACACGGACGGGAGCCAACGCATGCAATTGACCAGTGCAACCATGACTCCGAGATTGCTCCGTTGGTCGCCCGACGGCACCCAAATCCTGTTTGTGGACTCATCTCCGAGCCAAGGCGTCCCCCAAATGTGGATTGTCTCCTCGCAGGGTGGCATGCCCCGTCGTCTTCTGCCTAACGACAGTGAGCCGGAGTCGGATCCAACCTGGTCGGCCGACGGACAAAAGATTGTTTTTTCTACAAGCCTAGAAGTGAATGGGAATCCGCACAGCACCGTAAACATCCTCGACCTTGCCAAGAACACGGTCACGCCGCTGCCTGGCTCGGTGGGTATGATCTCCCCACGCTGGTCACCGGACGGCCGATGGATCGTCGCTCTCTCATTCGATGTGATGGCCATGAAACTGTTCGACGTCAACACCCAACAATGGTCCGTCCTGTACAAGGGCGGCGGCACGGTGTTTCCGACCTGGTCAAGCGATAGCCGCTACATCTACTTCGTGCCATTTTTGAACGGTCCCGGTGTTTTTAGAGTGCCCGTTACGGGTGGGAATGCGGAGCAGATGGCTGATACGAAGGATGTGCATACCACGGGATGTTCCGTCCCAAACGAGTCGCCGTGGCTGATACGAAGGTATCGATCGATACCTTCGTCCAATGCCTCTAGACGCCTGTGGCTTCATCTGATGGTGTATGGAATCCGAAACTCTAAAAAGGAGATCCCATATGTCAGACAAGAAAGAAGGAATTGTCATGGAAGCACAACAAAGTAGCGTTCGACATCACCAGCCCGGCCAAGACGTTTTCAGAGCGATCCTGTCCGAAGACATCGACTGGAAACCCTTCGCCGCGTTTCCACCTTCGGCCCGCCTGGCGGTCGTTGTTGGTCAGCCCTCTGAGCCCGGCCCGTACACGTTGAGGGTCAGAATACCCCACGGCGTGAAGGTGATGCCGCACCGGCACCCGGAGGATCGAGTTTACACAGTTATATCCGGCGTTTTTTACATAGGCCTCGGCGATCAGTTCAACCCTGATAAGCTGCAGGCGTATCCGCCCGGTAGCGTCCTCGTTCTGCCCGGCAATACGTCCCATTTCCACTGGGCGAAATCCAGTGAATACGTCACCCAAGTGACGGGGATGGGACCGCTTGGCCTTGAATACATCAGTGCGAAAGACGATCCACGAAACAACAACCCGTAACAGGCTTCTGAGTGATTCTTCGCAAGGGGCGCACCGGATCGAGATTCGGTGCTCACGATGAGCGCCTCTCCCGCATCCCCTATCCAGGAAGATGATCATAAAAAATGTACGACATTTTCGATGCTCCGGAATCACAAGCAGGGGAGGGAATTATGAAGCTGGCAGGAAAGAAGGCTCTCATCACCGGAGGCAACAGTGGCATCGGTTTTGCCACCGCCCGTCTTTTCGTTGCGGAAGGCGCCCAGGTCGCCATTACCGGCCGTGACCAGAAGACGCTTGACGAGGCCGTCGCCGAACTCGGAGCGAGCGCACGCGGCTACCGTGCAGATGTCACCATAGCCGAAGACCGCAAGCAGCTCTTCTCGGCACTTGCCAGAGATTTCAGCAGGCTCGACATCGTCTTCGCAAATGCCGGCATCTCCGGCAGGACGCCTACCGGCGCGGCCGACGAAGCCATCTTTGAGAACATCATCCGCACCAACCTCAATGGCGCTTTCTTCACCGTCAATGCAGCCGCTCCTCTGCTGAATGACAACGGCAGCATCATCTTTAATGGATCTGTGCACAACTATCTCGGCCAGCCCGGCCTTGCCGCATATGCAGCCACGAAGGGCGGTCTTGTCTCCATGGCGCGTGCCATCGCCGCCGACCTCGCTCCGCGCAACATTCGCGTGAATGTCGTCGCACCCGGCGCCACCAAGACTCCCATCTGGAAGCGTGGGCCCCTCGCCAACGTCACTGAAGAACGAGCCGCTAAGCTCGCTGATTTCGTCTCGTCTGCTGTTCCATTGGGCCGCTGGGGGGAGGCGGAAGAACTTGCCAAAGCGGTGCTTTTCCTTGCCTCCGACGACTCATCGTACGTCAATGCGGTCGAGTTGATGGTCGATGGCGGAGCCACTGGCGCCCCGTGGGGAGCTCCTCTTCTTCGCGCCTGACGGCATAGGGTTAACGTAGTGGCAGAGAGGAAACCATGTCCCATCATTTCGATACCAAACTTGCGAAAGAGGATCCAAGCCTGAACGTGTGTGATCTCTATCTGTTTCAGGGCGCTCCCGGCACAACGGTGATGGCGATGACCGTCAATCCCGATGTTGTCCTCTCTGCACCGGATACCCTTCACATGGAGGGCTTGTATGCCTTCCGCCTGGACCTGACTGGTGACGCTCGCGAAGACGTTGTCTTCAAGTTCAGGTTCAACGAACCGAGACATGTGAACGGGGACGAGCATGTCCATGTTCAGAAGTTTCAGGTCCGTAGAGCCACGGGCGAGGCTATCGGCGGGGACAAGGGCGAGCTTCTGATAGAAGGCGATACGGGCAAAGTCCATAGCAAGTCTGGTATTCGCGCCTTCGTCGGAATCGCTCCCGATCTGTTCGCCGCCGACGCTGTCGCAATGCGTGATCTTCAGAATGCCTTCTACAAAGAACACAGGTATGACGGCGATTCGTTCCTGCGCCATCGGCAGAACTTCTTCAACCATCGCAATATCACTGCGATTGTCCTCGAAGTTCCAAACCATCTGATCGGCAAGGGAACGGTTCATGCCTGGGCCACGGTGTCACTTTACGGCCATGCTCCCGAGATGCAGGTGTCACGTTGGGGCCTCCCCCTGATCACGCACCTCTTTCTCAACGATCCCGGTAATCAAGAGGTGAAAGAGACCTTCAACAAATCGGCGCCATCCGATGACGTCGCTCTATTCTCGGGATACATCGCAGACTATACCCAGAAGATGACTACCTATGCAGGATCTGTCATGAACCCGGAAGAATACGGAAAGCAAATGGCCTCTCGACTATGCCCGGACACCTTGCCCTATGAATTAGGAACGGCAGCTGCATTTGATGTCGCGGGATTCAATGGGAGGCCACTGGGTGATGATGTACAGGATGTGATGCTTACCTTGGCGACAAACAGGCCCCTCCAGGACGGCGTTGCCCCTGATCGCAATCGGATCCGTACCGAGTTCCCATATTTTGGTGAGCCCTACTCGAAGGAAGAACAGAAGGATGTCGTACCGTGGCACCCAAGATGAGAACCGGGGGGAGAACCGGGGAACCGATAGAACGTGACAGAGAGAGGGGACAGCATCCCCAGAAATTGCTGCAATAGGAATGCTGTTTCTTTATCCCCTTCGGTAGTGGTTTGGTTTGCATCCACAGGGTACTAGGACCCTGCCAGATAGGCAGTGAACAGGATGGCCAAAACTCCGTCCATGATGCCGATAACTGTTATCGTGAGCGTTCGCTTGAAGGGGCCGAAGAAGATCAGTGCAACGATGACAAGTTTTTCGATGATGGCAGCGGTCAAGATCGGAGCGCGAGAAGCGGGGACATAGGCGCTATATACGGTCAGTGCGCAGACCACGAAGAGCAACGCTCCCCAATGGCGAACGAAAAACATCGTCACTCCGTCCGAACTCTTCACTGCAAACATTAATTGCAGCATAGTCCGGGGCAAGAAGAGTACGGCAAGCCCGCCGGCAGCTGTCCCGATTCCGGAAATTATGAGTATCCATCCGATGGATGATGCCAGCATTTATTCCGTCCGTTTCTTGTCCGTAACCTGCTAGTTCCGCGGCTGCTGAGATGTTCGGCGGCCTCTTGGGACCGGAGGTCTGCGGAAAGATTAGGCGGCGTTGCATGCGCCTGCGACTGGCAGAAGTGACAGGTGTTCTCCTCACGCTCCCGTCCGTCCCGCAAATTCGTCTTGACTAGGATCTCGAAGGCGGGCAACTGGCGTGCCCGAGCGGCCATCGGGCCGGGTCAAACTCAGGAGCGGGAGAGCTAGTTGACGGACATATGCCCTTTCACCGAGTAGAATTCTCCAGGACGAGGAGCGAGTCATGACGCTAAGCATTTACGGTGGGAACGATTTTGCCAGGCAATTTCGCGTGGTACGCAACAACACTCTTCAGATTGCACAGGATATTCCTGAATCTAAGTACGACTTCGTGCCGGCGCCCGACTGCCGCACGATCGGCTCTCTGTTGACGCACATCGCAGTTTCTCCACGGATGTGGTATGAGGTGCACGGCAAGCAGCGGGTGAAAACGCTGGTCGGCTTTGATTTTGTTCGGCTGGGCAGCGAGGTGAAGGCAGAGGAAGCAAAGTCCAGAACGAAGGCGGAGATTCTCGATCTGCTACGCGATGAGGGCGATCAGTTTGCAGGGTGGTTGGAAACGCTGACGCCCGAGTTTCTCGCGGAAATGATCCCCGTAGCCGATGGCTCAGGCACAAAGTCGCGCTTCGAACAACTGCTTGGGGCCAAGGAGCACGAGATGCACCATCGTGGTCAGCTGATGCTCATCGAGCGGGAAGTCGGCATTGTGCCCCACCTTACCCGCCAGGCCGAGGAACGCATGGCGAGTATGGTGGCAGCAAAGCACTAAGGTTGAAAGCCAGAGTTTCTGGGCAGACCGAAGTGTCAGTTTGTCATGCCGCATTGCGGCTAGATCATTTTGTAGAGTTTCTACCTTCGCGCTTGCAGACCTGCACGGGAGGCTCAGTGAGCACGATGAGACTCTTGCCTTGTTCGAGCAAGGAGTAAATGAACGCGATCCACTATTGCTGCTCCTGGCTCAATCGGACCCCGCTTTCGACTTTCTCCATGCCGACCCGCGCTATCGCTCCCTCATCCGGAAGATGGGCTTGCCACCGATGTACTGAGAAAGCAATCAGCCTGATCCGCCACAGCATTCGTCAGCCTACGGGCGACTGTCGTAATCTTCTTGGAAGACGCATCAGGAGAACACCGTATGCTCAGATCGACGACCCGACGTCATTTCCTTCAGCAGGGGGCGGCCGCTGCCGTCGCTCTGGCCACAACCCCGTCCCTGCTGGCCGATCCGCTGGGCCTCCCCATCGGCTGCCAGACTTATCCCGTCCGCACCTCGATCAATCCGGATTTTGCCGGGACGATGAAGGGCCTTTCCGCAGCGGGCTTTCAGACCATTGAGCTCTGTTCTCCGTTTGGCTATAAGGATTTCTCGAGCCTGGCGCAGTACAAGCCGCAGGAACTGCGCAGGATGCTGCACGATTACGGTCTTACCTGTATCAGCTGTCACTTTGACACGGGGGAGTTGTTCGACCATGCGGAGGAGCGGATCGCCTGGGCCAAGGAGCTTGGCCTGACCCAGATGGCCACGGCCAGCCTCGGCTTCGGCACGCTGCGTGAAGGCGTTCCGCCAACCGTGGGTGACGTGAACCGGGTCACTGATCTTTTCAACACGTTTGCGGCGAAGGCGCATGATGCGGGCATAGTTGCGGTGCTCCACAACGAAGGCTTTGAGGTAACCAGCATCGACGGCAAGCGGGTCTACGACATGGAGATCGCACGGCTGGATCCGAAGACGGTGAAACTGCAGTTTCAGGTCTCGACCATGCAGCACGGGTTCGATCCGGTGGATTACTTCACCCGCTATCCGCACCGCTATATCTCCATGCACTGCCAGGACTGGGTGATGACTTCCGACGGCAAAGCGAAAGAGGTGCCGCTCGGTAAGGGCGTCGTGGACTGGAAGAAGGTCTTCACCGCGGCAGGGAAGGCTCACATCCAAAACTACTTTGTCGAACTGGAGCAGGATCCGGCACTGATGGCGCAAAGCATTCCTTACCTGAAGAGCTTGCAGGTTTAAGGAGTTGGAGGAAACTCGGGCGGGGAACTCTTTTTCCGGGTTACGTTTCGTCTCAGGATCAGAGAAGAATTAAGTGGTAGCCTTTTGCCTGCTCTTGTCAGAGGGCGGAGGAAATACGAGCATCGTAACGGCAAGAGCAACAACGATGCCGAAGCCGACCTCCAGAAATCTTGCCAGCGCGGCTTGGGCAGGACCGCCATCAATTTTTACCAGGACGATGATGGAAAGCGCTACGGCAGCGAGGCGCCCTGCCTTCTCATACGCCAATACGCTGCAAACGAAGATGCAGACGGCCACTGCCAGTCCATACAGAAGGTAGTGGCCATGCCAAGCGTAACAGGTCAGCCAGCCTAGAAAGGCGCCGATGGCAGTGCCGATAATGCGGTCGCGGTATGCGGCGAAAGTCAGAGTGGTGTCCGCGCCCATGACAACGATGGCCGTAACTGCGGCCCAATAGCTGTGCTCCAGGCCGAAGAGATCCCCTAACCACACGCAGAGCACAGCAGCGAGCCCGGTTTTGAAGGCGCTGACGGCCACATCGCCGAAATCCTTCCGCTGCCACCAGCTGGAAATTGCGCGCTCCGGACTTTCGGAGTTCGTGGACATAGGCACCACCGCTTCGAGCTCAAATGTAACAAAGGCGGGACAGGAACCTGAAAAAGTCGACGCCTTCGAATGAAACTCTGTTCCGACCCTGGGCGGCCAGTTCTCTCCCGCCGGTAGCATGAGACACAGTTATGGTTACGTTACGTCTGGTTATTCAGCCCTATATCAATTTCGAACCCGCGCCGAGCCAGTTTTACTCTGTGGTCCATCTTTGGGAAGACTGAAGACTCTGAGCACAGCCGGGACCGAAGGATCGCCCAGAAACCCGCCGCCGGAGACAAAGGCTGCTACATATTGGCGTCCGTCACGGCCGAGGTAGGTGATCGTTATCCCGTGGGCAGACGCACCCACGTCGGCCTGCCACAACTCGTTGCCCGTCGAAGATTCCACGGCACGTAAAATTCCGTCGATGGTGCCGCCGGCAAAGGTGACGCCGCCGGCGGTCGACGTGGGGCCGCCCATCAGGAGCGTGCCCCAATCCTTGATGCCCAGCTTCTCGAGACGAGGATCTTCGCCGATCGGCCTGCGCCAGGCGACGAGGCCAGTGTTGACGTTGACCGCAATCATCTCGCCCCAAGGGCCGTTGCTGCAAGGCCAGCCGGTGTTGGGATTGCGGAACTGATAGCGCTCGATCATCGGCGGGGACGAGTTAGGAATGGCTTGGAAGACCTCGCCAACATCCGCGGTAAGGACGAAGACATATCCGAGGCCAGGGTCGTACGACATGCCCTCCCACTCGGCGCCACCGTTTGTCCAGGGGAAGAGGATGGACCCGTTTTCGTCGTAAGGGAGATAGGGGCCTCCTGTGCGGAGTCCATCGGGCCCGGCCGGCAAATCCGGGCGGCCATGCTTCAGCATGTCTTCGCAGAAGTTCGCCTGTTCCGGCGTGATGCGGTTGAGGTCATCGGGCGAAAAGTAGTCCCTTGCCAGGGGCCCAGGCCAAATGGGGAACGGCTGAGTCGCGGATGGTAGTTCCGTTGGCACAAAACCATAGGTCGGAACGCGGCGCTCTTCGACGGGATAGATCGGCTTACCCGTGTCCCGGTCCAGGATGAACATCAGGCCACGCTTGGTGGCAATCGCGACCGAAGCGATCCGTCGGGTTCCTTTTTGAACCGTGATCAGGACCGGCGCATGGTGCAGGTCCGCGTCCCACACATCGTGGTGAGTGGTCTGGTAATACCATTTGAGCTTGCCGGTATTGGCGTCGAGCGCGACTAAGCTGGTGCCGTAGATGTTATTGCCGGGCCGATCGCCACCGTAATAGTCGAAATGCGCGGTGCTGAGCGGTACGAAGACCGTGCCGGTCGCCATGTCGACGCTTTGGATTCCCCAACTGTAGGCGCCGTCGCGGTCCATCCAGGTGTTCCCGACCCAGGTTTCGTGGCCGGGTTCGCCAGGCTGGGGAACGCCATGAAATTCCCATAGGAGCTTGCCAGTGGCGGCGTCCCATCCGCGGGTTGTGCCCAAGGGTCCCTTGCCGCCGCTTCCGTAGGCAGCCATTCCGGTGATCATGATGTTCTTGTAGAACACCGGCGAGGACGTCAAGGTGGGTGAGAGATCGGTGAACTTGCCTCGAGCCACAGCTGTGAAATTCAGCACGCCGTCCATGCCAAAGGATTTCAACGGTTGCCCGGTCCGTGCCTCGAGGGCCATGATCAGTCCCGCTGTAGTGGAGAAATAAATGGCTGCTGGTGTTGTTCCGTCGCCAGGCCAATATGCCAGGCTGCGGACTGCCGGCCGCCCCTGCTCTGGCGGGAGTGTATATTTCCAGATTTCGCGGCCGGTATCACCCTCGAGGGCGACGGCTTGACCATAAGGCGTGGTGACGTAGAGCACGCCGTCCACCACCAGCGGCGTCACTTCCGTGATGGGCACGCCCCGCCCATACCCTCCGTTAAACGAGTCGAGCCGCTCAGCCATGCTCAACTTCGTCTGGGGCGCGCTGGGATTGCTTTCCCATGTCCAGGCTTCCTTCAACTGCCCGGCGTTCTTCACATTGATTTGTGTGAGTGGAGAGAATCGGCTGGCGCCTGGATCCAGATTCATGGAGGGCCAATCCGCTCCCGCGCGGTGAGTGGGCGAGTTTGGCTGCGACGGTGTAACGGCCTTGGAGGAGGGAGCAAGGCCGGGCGGTGCAATCGGCGGCTCGGGCGGTCGATGCTGCCCGGGACCGGCTGCACGTGCCTCGCCGTCGGCCGCTGATGCCGGCGCCGGCGGAGGTGCGGGCGGAGTTCCCGAGGGGTAATGCTGGGCGAGGTAGGCCACGACCTTGGACTCGTCCGCCGCTGACAGCATCGCTCCGCGGGCCACCATGGTATCCACTTCATTGGCCCACCCGGCAGCTGTATCGCGGTGCTGGATCACGGTCGCAGTCGAGTGGCAACTCGAGCAGGCACGCATCACCAGTTCACGACCGGGCCCAGGCGTTAACTGTTCGCCGGAGGATACGCTCTGCCCGCCCGCGGTTCCCCACGAGACAAGGAGCGTTAGGGTAGCCACATAGGCCATGACTGCATGGAACCGCACGACACTTCCCCCAGCCATCACAGTAGACGCTCCACGGCTAACCGCTTTGACGCCGGCGCCTTTTGAACACCATCTTTCCGTCCGCAATCGGTAAATCACGCAGTTCAGCCTGTCCCTCTTTCATGATCTCATCGGGCCGCCCGCGACGATGCCGACACCCGGGATTACCCAACAGTTGTAGAAGAGAGGTTACCAGTCTTCAAGGATGCATTACGTGTGTTCAGTATATCTTCACGCTACCACTAGACCGGATTGGGGGACAGCACCTTACCATAAGAATCAATTGTGTCATTTGCCGTGCTGGAGCCCCGAATGCCTTGTTTAGAAATGAAAGAGCTTGAAGCAGTCTGTAGCAGATACGAAGAGCGGCGCTGTCAAGCGATTCCGCCCAGTTCCGAACGGCGGAACGCGCCGTCTGGAAGGTACCGGGCCGCGCAAGCGCGGATTGCTTATCTCATGCAGTTGCATCGGCAAAGCTGTGCCGCGTGTAGCCAAGCCGAGTAGACTCGCCGGGCGCCCTGGGCTTTATGAACATTGCCAGCGCTAAAGCGCGTGATCAGAATAGTGACTCTTTCACAGAGCGCTAAGGCGGTCATTCCCCCGCATAAATGCGGGGGCTCCCACCACCATCCTTCGACCGTAGTCTAGTCGAAGAAGTCCCGATCCTCTTCCGCGAGGTGCGCCTTGGCTTGCTGGACTCTGAACGTGAGACCGAGACCAGGTCTGTCCCAAACGTCGATGAAGCCGTTCTTGACCACTGGATCGGGCAGGCCATCCACGATGTCATACCACCATTCGGGCTGGCCCTTCGCATATTCGAAAGCGATGTAGTTCTGCGGCAGCGCCGCGCCCATATGCACCTGTGCAGCGACGCCGAATAATCCGTCGAAAATTCCGTGCGGAGCTACCAGGATCCCGTGAAGATCGGCGTACTCGGCGATCCACTTCAATTCGGCGATTCCGCCCACATCTTCCGGGTCGGGCCCGAGCACATTGACGGCCTGGGTCTCGATCAGCTCCATGCAGTTCTCCCGGAGATAGAGCTCCTCACCGGTATGAATGGGCGTGGTCGTGCTGTCGGTCACCTGCTTGAAGACTTGCGGCTTGGGGTAAGGCTCGTAATCGCCGGTGATGAGGTCTTCGAGCCAGGCTAGCTTCAGTGGTTCTACCGCGCGCGCAAACCGGATCGCGTCCTTGACTACCCACCCCGGCCCGCAGTCGAAGGCCAGGCCGATGTCTTCCCCAAGGGCCTTTCTCGCGGCTTCGGCGCAGGCGATGCAATTGTCGATGCCACGTTCCGTCATGAGCCCACGATCCATGTACGGCGCGGCCGGCCCATGCCATTGGGAACCGTACCAGGTGTTGGGGATGGCCGTCATCATGGCCGTATTGTGGAAGCCGATGGGCATCTTGACCAGGGTATAGCCCTCTTTGGCTTCCTTCATCTGGGTCGCAAACTCGGCGTAGTCCTGCGGTGTTTTGGGCATCGTCATCGTGGCGCCGATGTTATTTTCGGAGTTTCCGTAGGGACGGACGCGGTCGCGGATCTTGCCGCCAAGCAGCTTGTGGACCGGCAATCCGGCCGCTTGGCCGGCGACATCCCAGAGCGCGATTTCGATTGCGCTGATCGCCGCGCCCCAGGGCTTGGAGGCGCCCATGCGGCGAATCTTCAGCATGATCGCGGCCACGTTGGTCGGGTCTTGGCCGATGAGATACTGCTTATAAAACAGCACCATCGGCTTGAGATATGGTTTGGCTGTCTCCGCCTGACCGTAGCCGGAAATTCCCTGGTCGGTAACGATGCGAACTGTCGGGTTGCGGCCGATGACGGCGCACTTGAGGCCGGTAATCTTGATCGGCCCGCTTGCCTTTGCTGCTTCAGGGGGATTCATCGCAGCAGCGCTCGCTCTGCCCCCGAACATGGTTGCCCCTGCTATCCCGGAAAGGGATCCTACAAATCCTCTTCGTGTCCACTTTGCCATCAGCTTTATCTCCCAAAAAACGTCGATTGCGTGGCTTCGGGATTCACGCTGCCACGAAGCCATGTCCATCATTTCACGTTTGGGCGAAGCGGATGAGGCCGTTGGTATTACAATGAGACGCGGGGCGGCTGGTCTTCTCGATAGAGTGTAATCGTTGCAGGGGAAACTCCGATTATCTTGCCCCGTCCAGCGGTGCGACGGGACTCCCCGGTGCCTACGCGATGGGCTGCCCCGAATCGTATCCCGGCCCGGAGAGACTTGCGGAACGTAACCGTTACAAGTACCAATAAGGATATCGCTGCCTGCACGCAGTAAACGTCGCATCTGTCGATGGGACCAGGACGCGGCGCCGCCAATTCGGGGTTGAGGGCTAGCGCAGTATGGCCGTCATCGTTGCGTGGGCCGCAGGAAGCACCTCGGGAAGCAGCTTCGCCTTGCTGTTGGATCCAGGGCCGTAGTAGGTCTTTAGCAGGTCAGGATTAGCGTACCTGTGTCGTCGATCCTTCTGATTCTCATCGGTGGGGGGAATTGCTGGCAACAGGTATGCTGGCCCTTTATCCTTCGGTGTTAAGATGATCGCCATCGAGGAGGCCAAGGCAGAAACCCGGTTTAGACCGAAAGCTGTCATGGCTGTTTGAAACTTATGCGCGCGCATGATCATGACCATCATCACGACCACCAGGTTGTTCCGTCCGATCCGGCGCTGCGAACCAAGGCACTGGAATCGCTGCTGGTGGAAAAAGGGCTGGTAGACCGGGCCGCATTGGATGCGCTGGTAGACGCCTACGAAACTAAGATTGGACCGCGCAACGGCGCTCGCGTGGTGGCGCGCGCTTGGGTGAATGCGGCATATAAGGAACGGCTGCTCAACAATGCCCCAGCGGCCATTGCCGAACTGGGCTATGGAGCGGCGCAGGGCGAACACATGGTCGTGCTCGAAAACAGCCCAGGCGTGCATAACCTGGTGGTGTGCACGCTCTGCTCCTGTTATCCCTGGCCAATCCTCGGTTTGCCACCTGTCTGGTACAAATCGGCGCCGTATCGATCGCGCTCGGTGATCGATCCACGCGGCGTTTTGCGCGAATTTGGCCTGGAACTGCCCCAAGAGGTAGAGGTTCGTGTCTCCGACAGCACGGCGGAGATCCGCTACCTCGTCTTGCCGGAAAGGCCGGCGGGCACAGAAGATATGACCGAAGAGGAGCTTGCGGCCCTGGTTACACGGGATGCCATGATCGGGGTGGCCAAGGTTGCACCGCCGGGAGCAGGCGGGGTATGAACGGTATCCACGACATGGGCGGCATGCAAGATATGGGTCCGATCGAGCGCGAAGAAAACGAACCCGTATTTCACCAGCCTTGGGAAGGCCGTGTGTTTGCTACGAACCGCGCGCTTGGCGCGTGGGGCAAGTGGAATATCGATGCAGGCCGTTACGGTATCGAGCTTCTTCCCCCCGCTGATTATCTGCGGATGAGCTATTACGAGAAATGGCTGACCCGCAACCTGGAGTTGCTGGTGACGTCTGGCCTGGTGACGCGGGAGGAGATCGAAACCGGCGAGCCGGCACCGGGATCGCAGAAGGCAACTCCGCCTCTTACCGCCGCCGGCGTACCCGCCGTGGCTGGGCTCCGCGGCAATTTTATGCGACCGGAAGCTGACGCCAAGGCTCGCTTTGAAGTGGGACAGCAGGTCCGCGCCCGGAATATGAATCCAGTGGGCCACACTCGCCTGCCGCGATACGCGAGAGGCAAGAAGGGAACGGTCGTCCGCTGCCACGGCATCTTCGTATTCCCGGATACAAACGCGCATTTTCTGGGCGAGCAGCCGCAGCACTTGTATTCGGTTCGTTTTATGGCGCGGGAGTTATGGGGCGAGGACGCCTCGCCGCGCGATTCTGTTTCCATTGATATGTGGGATAGTTATCTCGATCATGCCTGACTTGCCATCCGATCGTGACCGGCTCGCTTCGTTGCCCTCGCTCCCTCGCGACGAAGGCGGTCCCGTGTTTGCTGAGCCCTGGCAGGCCCAGGCCTTTGCGTTGGCTGTGCGGCTTTCCGCTCAAGGCTACTTCACCTGGAAAGAGTGGGCGGCCGTGCTGGCCGATGAACTCAAGTCGGCGGCGGATCGTGGCCACCCGGACGACGGTTCCCACTACTACGAGTACTGGCTGGCTGCACTGGAACGTCTTGTGACTGCGAAAGGACTCTCCAATCCCAACGAGATGCTAGCTCGCAAGGACGCCTGGGCCGATGCTTATCGGCATACACCGCACGGAAAACCTGTAGATCTACCGAAAGAATCCAGCTAGCCCCCGCTTCGGCCCGCCCCCGTTTCTAAGCTGCTGCTGAGCACGGCTGCGCGGATCGGCGTGACTGGGCCGGTTGTATTTTATTTCAGAGCTGTCCAAATGAGCGCGCAAATGGGCTTCTGGACAGCGCAACTTGCTGAATGCGTGGAAGAGCACGTGGACAAGCGAAATCGGGTTGGTGCTGTGGCAGTGCTTCCGTCCATCCACCTCGACCAATGCCAAGGTGGAGATGGATGGACGGAGCTGTAGGGAGTTGTTAGAGGGAAGGGCGCACAGCAGGTCCCCGTTCGACTTCGCTCAGGGCAGGCTCTCGGCTACGCTCGGAGGTTGTGACTTTTTTGATGTCTTTCAGGTTTGGTGTCCGGAAAGCTCTGAAGAGCATCGGCCAACAAGGATGCTCGGGGTCCTTCGACTCCGCGCCAGAAACCGTCTTTAGCGATAGATCTGCGAGGCGCTTCGCTCAGAGGTTGTGACTTTATTGATTTTTACGCTGTTTGGCAGCACCTAACCTTTTTGTTTTCAGCGTCGGCTTTTGTGTGCAACCAATAAAGTCACAAACTCTCAGGATGACGGCCTTGTGAGGAGTTTGAAAAGCATTCTGGGTGGCTGTGCCAAAAACACAAAAATGAAAAAAGTCACAGCCTCTCGGGATGACAAAGTTGAGGGCATGGTCCACCTGCGCATTGGTGGAGTGGATGGACAGAGTCGAAAAAAAGCTAATTTGGACAAGTCTGGTTGTATTTGGGACATTCGATTGGGGAATCCACGATGCAGGCCTCAAAACTTATAGCCCGCCCACAGCGCCCAATAATTCAGGTTGCGCGAGGGTGGTGTCTCCTTAAGAAAGCGTCCTGCGTAAAAAATCCCGTAATCGCCCTGAAACCAGAGGTGATGGTTCGCTTGCCAGCGGATCTCGGTGCCTGGCCTGTTTCCCACGGACCGCGCCCGGCTACCATTCGCAGCCCTGATCAGGAACCCGGGCACTGCGTAGACTCCATCTTCAAGGCTTTCTCGCCACTGGAAAATCCAATCGGCGGATACGGTCACGTTATGTGGAAGCGCCGTCTCGATGTGAGGATGAAGATCGATAAAGTTGATGGGGCCGGGTCCTGTTGTGGCCAGGACGCCAAAGTAGTTGCCTTTGGGAAATAATGGATTAAACGTCCCCAGAGTATTCGAAGCCGGGTGATCGCCACTGGAGATGTCGGCCTTCAGGCTGAAGCGCGGCTTGAGGGCTACGGTTGGTAATCGATATCCGGTTTCCGTGGCGACGGTCCATGCCCGGATATTCGCCGATCCGAACGAGCCGAACTGCCACAGGGCCTCATCGTCGAAGTCCCATCCCGCATGTTGGGTGGCAATGGGGCGCGAAAACCTCGCCCCCAGCGACTGGCGCAGTTCGTGCGCGGTGCCCCTCTGGAAAGTCGCGTCCTTCCGATCCAGACCCAGATAGTACAAGTCTATAAAATTTTTGTGGGGAACCGGTCGCGTGGCATACACCCCCCAAAAGCCCACGCTATGTTCGGGCGCATTGTCGAAGAAGCCGGGATTGTCCTCATCCGGCCGCATGGCAAATCCGTCCACTTGCCAGGAGTTAATCTTGTCTCTCAACAGAAACCCGTCGAAGCTCAGCCGGACATTCGGGCCTTCGCGCAGATCAATCAGTCGTCCGGACCCATACTCCAACTCCTGCCTGCCCACTCTGAAGTCAATGTGGCTCCGGCCTGCGGACGCGCTTAGTTGAAGGAATGCCGCCTGAAAATCCAGCTTCTTTTCATCGATGGGGCGCGGCCCGCCGAAGCGGAATGAATTCAATCCACTCTTCAGTTCGATGAAGGTACGAACGTGGGGACCATAGTGCAGGTCCACATAGGGCATGTATCGCTCGTTCAAATACCCGTTCCAAAAGGGTGATTGGCCCCAATTATCGTTGCCGATCTGCTCCCAGACTTCGCGCGCTTCACCTCCCAGCGTCATGTACCAATCAGGGGCTTTCTTGCGCAGCGGAATGTATTTGACCGGATCCCAAAAGTCCTTCCGCAGGTTAGGGTCGCGTAGAAAACTCCAGTCTTCATCCTCCCGGAGCAACTGGTAATTGCGGTCTGGAGTCACCGAGACTGCGGTTACAACTGATTGCGCGTTGGCGCCCGGCACTGCCAAAAGGAGTGCGGCCACCAGCATGGCAAAGATTCTCATCAGACATACTTTCTCATCGGGGTGTACTGGCGCCGCCGGCGAGTGAATGGATGTCAGCGATATACCCGCCGGGAAATTGCACTATGGCTGCCTGGCGATCGTCCGCAGTGTAGGGGGGAACAAGGATCTCGACTCCAGCAGCCTTAGCCTTGTCGAGTGTATTCGCGATATCGGTCACCTCGTAGCCGGTGGTTTCATGTCCGTAGGGAAAGGGAAGGTGGCCATCGGTCACCAATACAGTTACCTTACCGAACATGGATTGGATACGGATGCGGCGATAGCTTTCGCCTGGCCGGCCGATCTCCACCCCGGAGGCGTGCGGGTTGTCGGAGAGGACTTTGCCATGACTAAATGCAAGGAAGCTCCGTACGAACGCAGCCGCCCGGTCTGTCGACACATATACGCGGTTCTCGGGAACGGTCTGAAGTGCTTTGTAAGACGGCGCGGCCGTGTGCCAGTAGAGCTGCATATTCACCCCGCCCGGCCACTGGATAATGGCATCTCGCCCGATTGGATCGTTAAAGGGAGTCACTGTGACGTCTGCGCCGGCCGCGCGTGCGGCCTTGATAGCCGTATCCAGATTGGTCACCAGATATCCCGTTCGCTCAGCGCCAAACGGATAGGGGATGGGCGTTTTGAAACCGAAAACCGACACAGTCCCTACAGGGGTTAACACCAGCTGCGACATGGTGCTGCTTGGGGTTGGGGTCACAGTGAAGACGCCTTGTTTAGAAGTGGTGCCGCCAAAGGTTGCGATCAGGCTGGCGACGAAACGGTCGAAGTCCTCCGGTGCAACATAGACGTGGGTGGTATCGTACTGCGGCGCCACCGCTACGCTGGACGTGGCCGTAGCGGCGTGGGCGACTACCTGGGCGGAAATTGGTAACGGGAATTGACCCGCACTTGCGACGCCCAGAAGAACGGCAATAGCGATTGCGCCCAGGGATCGAAGGATATGCATTAAGACCGCCTTTCGTGAGGACGGGGTAGCCGCCTCGGATGCATAGTGAATAGCTCCTTTTCTTAGTCCGCGTGAGGCGGGGCCGGCACAACTGCCTTCACAGGCGACTGCTGGACCCAGGACTTAGCCACGAGACACACGGAGGCCGCATGCGCGACGTTGACCTTTTGGGTAAGAATCCAACCGCCGAGTTGTTCTCCGAGCACCATTCCCAGCAGGCCGAGTAGAGCGACAATCGGCGGAGCGGGACTCTTTACCCGGATCACGCCGTACAAGACGCCGACAAACAAACCCACAGCAAATGAGATGAGTAGTACCTTCATGAGTCGCGCTCCCTTGGAGTTTTTTGTAAGTCGCTAAGAGCGGTTGTAGGTTAAAACGCGAAGCAGTCACAACCCAGGCTCCAAAGCCCTGATTTGCCGGCAACGCGAACGTGCTCTTTTGCACTCACAGCGTGACCCAGCGGCGAGTGCTGACAGAGCACGGAATGAGACGCTATCGCGGGCGATTGTGAAGCCTGCGCGTAGCCGCCGTAATGCGCGACCGGCGACCAATCAGGGCTGACGGGAAGCTGAGGAGGCGCGAGGCTTGCGTGCTCTTCTGTGGCGTACACAACCCTGCCACCCATCATGGTCAACACGGATTCGAGGCCCTTGATTTCTTCCTCCGGGATGGAGAAATAGTCGCCGGAAAGAACGGCCAGGTCCGCAAGCTGCCCGGGAGCGAGCGCTCCCTTCTTCCCATCTTCGCTGGAGAACCAACTGCTACCGAGGGTATAAAGCTTCAGAGCCTCAGAGCGGTCGAATCGATTTTCCTGGCCGTACAGGCTCAATCCGCCGACTGTTTTGCCAGTAATGAGCCAATGAAGGGAGAGGAATGGGTTGTAGCTGGAGACTCGCGTAGCATCGGTTCCTGCCCCCACCGGTACTCCCATCTCCAGCATCCGTCTTATCGGCGGTGTGCGCTTCGCTTGCTGGGCGCCATATCGTTCCACGAAGTACTCGCCCTGGAAAGCCATGCGATTTTGCACCGCAATGCCGCCGCCCAAGGCCTTCACTCGCTCGATGTTGCGATCGGAGATGGTCTCGCAGTGATCGAAAAACCAATGGAGCCCATCGAAGGGAATTTCCCGATTGACTTCCTCATAAACGTTCAAGGCACGGGAGATGGTTTCGTTGTATGTAGTGTGCAGCCGAAATGGCCAGCGGTGCTCGACCAGGTGACGGATCACGGCCTTGAGTTCGCTTTCCATCACCGGCGCCATATCAGGACGAGGCTCAAGGAAATCTTCAAAATCCGCGGCGGAGAAGGCGAGCATTTCTCCGGCGCCGTTTACACGGTAGACGTCATCGCCCTCGCCGGGCTTCGTGATGCTGGTCCAATTCTTGAAATCCGCCAGTTCCTGCTTGGGCTTTTGTGTAAACAGGTTGTAGGCCAGGCGAACCGAGAGCTCGTTGTTTCTGTGGAGCTCACTGACCACCCCATAGTCGTCGGGATAATTTTGGAAACCTCCGCCGGCATCAATGGCGCTGGTGATGCCAAAGCGATTGAGCTCGCGAAAGAACAGCCGGGAAGAATTCAGCTTATCTTCACGGGAGAGCTTTGGACCCCTGGCCAGGGTCGCGTAGAGGATGTTGGCATTCGGTTTTGCCAGCAGAAGACCAGTGGGGTTGCCATGCCGGTCGCGCTGCACTTCGCCGGCGGGAAAATTGGGCGTGTCTTTCCCGTAGCCGACAGCACGCAGGGCTGCTCCGTTCAATAAAGCGCGGTCGTACAGGTGCATAACGAAGACAGGAGTGTCCGGAGCTGCCTGGTTGATTTCGTCCAGAGTCGGCATGCGCCGCTCGGCAAACTGAAATTCCGTCCATCCTCCAATCACCCGAACCCACTGGGGTGCGGGCGTTCGCGCGGCCTGCTCCTTCAGCATGCGCAGTGCGTCTGAAAGGGAGGGCACCCCGTCCCAGCGCAACTCCATGTTGTAATTGAGGCCGCCGCGAATGGGATGCATATGGGAATCGTTCAGTCCGGGGATAACGGTCCGTCGTCTGGCATCAATCACCGTTGTCAATGGGCCACGCAGCTGGAAGATGTCGTGCTGTTTGCCCGTGGCAATGACCTTTCCATCCGTAATGGCGAGAGCTTCCACAAACGCAGGGGTGGTGTTGGTCGCAATTTTTGCGTTGTGTATGATCGTGTCCGCTGGCATAAGATTTTCCTCACTGGGGTGTGAGGCCAGAGGGCGAGAGCGATCTTGCCCTCCGAGCCTTTAGCTACTTGTGCGCGCCCGCGAGCGCGGAGGGGATCACATATTCGGGGAGCTTGGTGGGAGGAGCGCCGTGCACCATGGTGTACGCATATTCCACACCGATGCCGTAGGCCCCGAAGTGCGTCTTCGCGATATCCATGACGGCATCGTAGCTATCGCGATGAGCCCAATCCCGCTGCCACTCCAGCATCACGGAGAGCGCGGTCACAGGTTTTGCGCCCGCCTGAACGACACGCTTCATAGCGTTGTCGTGGGAGAGCTGGCTGACATCTCCGCAGCAATCTTCCACGACGTAAATTTCGTAGCCGTCGTGGATCGCCTGTACCGTGGGGAGGGCCACGCAGGTCTCGGTCCAGAGCCCGGCCAACACAATCTTCTTGCGTCCGGTGCGCTCGATCGCCGCCACGAAGTTTGCGTCGTCCCAGGAGTTCATCGATGAACGCTCGATTGGTTCCTGGTTGGGAAAGACGGCCCGTATCTGAGGCCAAAGGTTACCGCTGAATGCTTTTGTTTCTACCGTGGTCAACACCACCGGAAGATCGAACACCCTGGCAGCCTTGGAAAGAGCTACGGTGTTGTTTATGATTCCCTGGCGGTCAAAGTTGCTAGTCCCGAACAGCATTTGTGGCTGATGATCGATCAGCGCCACAACACAATTGTCAGGAGTGAGCAACCCCTTCTCACTTCGTTTCGCACGTCCGTTATTCTGAACCATGACTGTCGTCTCCTGTTGGAATGGATGGATTACATAAGACGTTTCCGCCTTCACAACAAAGGTGGTGGTGGTTACGCGTCGCTGCGCGGATTGCTGCGTTGAATAAGATTCGCTACTCTCGATATCAAGAGATCGAGATCGTCTCATCCGACCTTAGCAATGCATCCGTCGCAGGGATATTACATATTCCCGTTAGCTCCAGACGCGCTGAAGGTAGTTACACGTCGCTTCGCCGATTGCTGCGTTGAGCCAGACTTCGCTACTCTCGAAATCAAGTTCGAATCGTTTTATACTACGGACCGGATACCAGGAACCAAATGGATACCTGGTCACCAAAGGACAACATGTGCGCCAAACGAATTGCCAGCAAGTGTCCCATTGAAGAATTACTGGTGCTGATTGGCGGCCGATGGAAGCCAGTAATTCTGTGGTGGCTTATAGACAGCGAACAACCATTGCGGTTCAAAGTTCTGCGGCAAAGCATTCCACGCATCTCGCAGAAGATACTGACGCAGCAGTTGCGAGAACTTGAGCGGGATGGTCTTGTCAAAAGGGAAATGTTCGCGGAAATGCCGGTGCGGGTCGAATACTCGCCGACCCCTTTCGGAAGGAAGCTCTGGCCCGTGCTGCAAGAGCTCGATGCCTGGGCGCGCAAGTATCTGCTTTAGCGCAGGTGTAACACGCACTTTGCGCTGCCGAATGCAATTGTGACCATGTATTCGGTTATTGCAGACGCCCGCAGGATGAAAGGGTGGACGGGACGTTCACCCCTATCCATTGCGCCCAGCAGGGGTATCTTCCCGCCGGATTCCGGGTTTTACCTGGACCCGACACTCCCAATTGAGCGATCTCAGCCGGGCATCACGACGGAGTAACCCCGCTTGCGGGCCTGCTGATACAGTGCCTTATCAAAGGTAACAAGCGTGGTTTGCAAGCCGTGGGAGGATGCGAGGAGCCAACCGTCACCGATCCATTTAGAGGCCGGCCTCGCCCCGAACGGCTCGGTGACGCGGCGAAACTCTGCATCCGCATCTCGCGGTTCAGGATAGAAGTCAACCCGCGGGTCGGCCAGCCACCGATCGTATACGCTCCATGCCTTACCAAGGGTTAGCGTCTGCTCACCCATGACGGCCTGATTGGTCAACAAGCGCAGTAGGCCTATATGGGTATAGCGACAAAAGATGAGCCGTGTTTCCCGGGGTAGCAAATTTGCCCACGCCCAGGCGTCCGCGCTGTGGGAGTGGCCAGCAACGGAGAGCGCCAGCCACACATTCAGGTCAGGAAAAAATGAAGTCATGCGGATTCTCGTCTTCCGGAAACGCAGGGCCAAGCTTCCCCGAACCTTGAACCAGCGGACGCGTGAGACGGTCGCCGCTCTTGTTCGTGACAGGATACGCTTGCTCGATCGCCCGTACGATCAGCGAACGGATGGAAGCCCCGGACTTCTCGGCCCGATTCCGCAACCGGTCGTGCAGTGGGTCCGGAAGGTCGACTGTGGTGCGGACAGGCATGACATGATTATGTCATAGATGACAGACTTGCGGGAGCGAAGGGTAACAGCGTCCTCGAACCCTCAATAGTAGGTGAATCACCGGTGTTCTTCGGCTGTGCATTGTTTACCGTGAACGAGTTTCATACGATTCGTCGCGGCTGTACAGCAAGGGCGGCCCCCAGCGTCTTTTCGTAAAAAAGATCGACTTCGTCGCGATACGCGTACGATGCGATGGTTTCGCGACGCTGCGTGGACAAGGATGCCGCCGTCACTCCGAGCGCAATCGCCTCAAGGGTACTCTTCTTCTCGCTCAGACCAACGGCAAGCCCGGCATTGAATGCATCGCCGGCTCCGACTGTGTCGACCACAAGCACAGGCACCGCCGGCACGTCCAGAAGTCCCGCGGAACAAGCCCAAAGAACGCCCTTACCACCACGTGTGAGCATGACATTGTCGACGCCCAGCCGCAGGAGCTCCAGCACAACGTCGTTGTCTGTAATGGGATCGTCGGGGCGCAATCCAAGACAGACGCGGGCCTCGAGTTCGTTTGGAGTCAGCGCAAACACGGCGCTCAGATCGACATCTCTCAAGTCCATTGCAGGAGCTGGATTAAGAATGAACTTGGTGCCGGCAGCCCTGGCCACCGACGCGGAGGCGAGTGCCGTGGCAAGCGGTATTTCCAAGGGCGATACCGCCACTGCGGACGAGGTGATCACTTCGCGGTGAGCGTGAATGTCGGCTGGTGAGAACTCCCCGTTGGCCGCGGTATCGATGACGATGATGTTAGAACCCTTGCTGCTGAAGATGATGAAACCCACGGCCGTCGGCTTTGTGTCGGAGAAAAGAAGAGCACCCTTGTCGATCTTCTCCTCATCAAGGAGTCGAATGAACCCTTCGCCGAAAGCATCACGGCCGACCTTGCCGAAAAACCTGGTAGCCGCGCCGAGTCTCGCCGCGCACGCCGCCATGTTGGAGCCCTTGCCGCCGTGCGTAGTGTGAAAATTATGGCCGATCACCGTCTCGCCTTCGAGCGGAATGCACGCCACGTCCATCACCAACGCAGCGATATAGCTGCCCACGACTGTGACTGTGCTCATAAGGATGTCTGTATGCCGGGGTTTTCCGCTTTGGCCAGGATGGCGTCTACCAGCGCCTTCAGTTCCGTAACTTCGTCGGGCCGCGCGGTCTTTACGACAGCGCTGACCATTTCCCCACAGCGGTCACGAATCTGCTGATACCTGGATTGATCTTCGCCGCGGATTTCCAGGAGCTTTTGTAACCAGCGTTTGCCATAGCCGGCATGCATCGTTTCGTCGGCCCAGTCGAAATCCATGTCGTGTTCGCTGGCGGCATCGCCGATGGAGTGAAAGGCTTTGACCCGTTCCGGCTTGTGGCGAATGTTCTTGGTCTCAAAGAAGAAGAGCATGCCGAGGCGGTAGATGGGGTCCTGCCCGGAGGAGGCGATATAGATGTAGTTGCCGAGAGGCAATTCCTCCGGCTTGTAGCCCCAGGCGGTGAGGCGGTCGCGTCCCATTCTGCAGTGCCGCGACTCGTCGTAAGTCCAGCGTGCGGCATCGCGGATCCATTCCCACGGCAACACTGGGGCGAAGGAGCTGAGAATAATGCCGCCCGTCTCGACCGCCCAAACCTCGTTCAAGTGACTGATTGCCGAGCGAAGCTGAAGGCGATAGCCTTCGCCGTAAGGGTAGCTGGGATCGACATTGTCTGGCCAGTAGAAGCGAGTGAGGTGGTAGTGCTGGTCGCGTGAGGGCTCGATCGGTACTGCGTAAGGACGGCCCCCGGGCAGGGGTTCGCGGGGAAGATCGACCGGCACACGCTCTGTACCGACGCCACCAAGGGTGCTCAAACGCTCCAGGAAGGCAGCTGTCCAGGCCTCTGCCCCGGCGCGATCCGCCGGCCGGCGCGCTAGTTCCTGATCGGCCCAAGCCCGCGCGGTCTCGATTTGCCGATGTTTTTCCGCTAACGCGAGATTGAGGAAGCGGTGCGTCGGTGCGTCGGCGAGCGGATCCGAGTGGCGGAGGAATTCTGCATAGGCGTCTCGCACCGCTGGGAGTAACACGGTGGCCAGCACAGAAAAGAACGCCGCCTCTGAGGGTGAGTTGTGGAGTTCGTCGAAGAGCTCGACCAGCGATCGGTCGGCTCCTTCCTCTTCCATCGAGCGACTCGGATACCGCAATTCGAAGGTGCGCTCGCGTAGTTCGTTCGCGGTCTGCGCGTTTTGCCAGGAGAAGAGTGGGAGGAGAGTTTTGGGTTCGATGGCGCCAATGAGCGGCAGCCATGCCGAGCAACCAATCACCAGGGAGCGCTCACAAAAGTAGAAGCGCTTAAGAATTTCGGCGGTGCCGAGGCGCATCCAACGAGCGCGCGGTTGAAGACCTCGCAGGAGGGTCATGAGGAAGGGACCTTTCCTGGAAAATCGTGACCAGACAGGATCGATCCTTTCCGATGAGTGCGGAACCGGTTGGCCGTGTTTGCAATGATGTTGCCGAAGACGCTTGCCTCCCTGGATGGTCGTCGTGACGCTCTCAATTTAGCACAGCTAGGAAGCCTTGCTTGGCGGCAGAGTCGGCAGACCCGATATATTCCGCCACCAAAGGGTTAGATGGAGCAATCACCGCTCCCATTTTGATTTCCTGACGCGCCTTGGCACGATGGTGGGTTGTTCCGTCCCGGTTTCGTCAAACAGACCACGCGCCGGTTTCGGGGTTAGGACTCTTTTCGGGGACGGAATTTCCCCCTAAAGAGCGTCGCGCTGACCCAGCACCGTATT
The DNA here is from genome assembly GCA_963746595.1 of uncultured Acidobacteriaceae bacterium. GTDB lineage: Bacteria > Acidobacteriota > Terriglobia > Terriglobales > Acidobacteriaceae > PALSA-350. The sequence continues at coordinate 159,660 of CAVVBS010000014.1, read as the reverse complement.
GTGCACTGTTCGTATCAGCTAGCACGCACTCGTTTCGACAGATGGTCTCGCGTGTAACACTGTTCAAACATTGTGGACGCGGCCAGACCTGCAGCGCCACCCACCCCCGCACCGGATACCTTGTGACTATGCCAGCCGGACGTTCGTGTCTCTGACAACTTGAATGAGTTCTCCATAAGGTCGAGGAGTTCCGATATGGACTCACTTGCTTGCTGTTTGCCTATATAAAACAAACAGTTTGTGGTTATACGTTCGATATGCTCCAGGTACTCGGCCATCGCGCCGGGAGATAGGTCCGACATTACGTGAGAGCTGAAAGTGATATCTATACTCTCCGCCGGCATGTTTTCCAACTCGAACGCCGGCAATAACACCACATCCGCATCAGAGATCGCTCTCTTTGTCAGCTCGTTCTCGCCATAAAGCAGAAACTTAAGCTTCGGAAATGCTTTGATCAGATAGTAAGAGGCTAGCGCGATGCTCTCTGGAACATCGAAGTCAAAGTAAGTTACGTTCGGCCGGTCCCGCAAAAGATAGTAAGCCATGCCGCCGAAACCGCCTCCTATCTCAGCAACGGCGGCGAACTCCGTGTCGAGCATGCTGTCGATTCTATGCGCACAGTAGTGTGCGTACTCGGCACCTACGTTTATGTGCGTTCCATCGATTAGCACGCCGAATGGATTGCCTATCCCAGGACCGGCGAGGTCACGCAGTGCAAAGCGGCTATGGGTCTGTTCCTTCCAGTATTCAAACCGGTATAAAACGTGGCTCAGATAAAAATGCCGATGCATGTCCTTGATCTTTCCGCCAAAATAAGCCTTCGCCATACCGAAAGGCGGCGCGAGCAGACCCAATGAGCACGAATCACGAAAAAAATTCCGGTACATCCCTCGGAGCGAGGCAATATCTTTTGCGAGCAGCGCTCGGATTACGGGTGCCAGGCCTCGATGTCGCACCTCCTGCCACCATTCCGTAGCCTGGTATGCGCTTGGAGCAGACTGCTGCTGGTTTACAGCTTTGATGTATGCGGTACATATTCTTTCCAGCAATGCGTCATCATCGCTCGAGGCATCGATGCGAGATTTGAATCCATCCGTTACATTTTGTAGATCGTAGCGAGGGTCGTTCCTGAAACGACGGGCGCCGTGACGTGCAAATCTCCACATGCTCAAGCGCGTCGCAAATAGATTATTGGCATTATTTGCTGTCTGAAGGGGATGGCGGAGGTATTTGATCTTTACCATGTAATTTTTGCTCCAGGCGTTTGCAGAGTTTCTGGGCTACCCATTCAGAAAACGTAGCAGGGCTTTTTCCTCTTCACTCCTCAATCCCGTACGTACGCGCATATGCTCGCAATCAGAGCCGGCACGTAGCCCAGCATGGACGAGGAAAACAGCACTTTGCCGCATGCTGTCTCAAAGCTATCGCGGGGTGCTTGGCGAGTGTGTCAGCCAATCGTCTAGAGTTTGTCATTCATTTGTCACACCGCACTCCCTGCAGAAGGTGGCCTACACAAGGAGTTGCCCTGTCGCGGCTGTCTGAGCCGAGCGGGCGATTAGCGGATCCTGTCGCCTTCGCCCGGCGCGAGGAACAGATTAGCGTCGAGGCCATGCTGACGAGTGTAGAGCTCGTAGTAGCGTGTCCTACGCTGATACAAGGACTCGTGAGTTCCGCGTTCGACGATCTTTCCCTGCTCAACCACCAGTATTTGATCGGCACGCCGAATCGTCGAGAGCCTGTGTGCAATCACGAAGGTGGTGCGCCCCTGCATCAGAAAGTTCAGTCCACTCTGGATGAGAGCTTCAGATTCGGAGTCCAGCGAGCTGGTAGCCTCATCGAGGATGAGGATGCGGGGATCAGCGAGAACGGCGCGGGCTATCGAGATCCGCTGACGCTGGCCGCCTGATAGCTTGACTCCTCGCTCTCCTACGAGAGTTTGGTAGCGCTCAGGAAATCGTTCGGCGAACTCATCGACCCGCGCGATGCGGCAGGCCTCCATCAGCTGCGCTTCGATGGCGTCAGGACGGCTGAACAGGACATTCTCCCGGATGGTTCCGTCGAAGAGGAAGGTCTCCTGCAGCACGACGCCGAGTTGTCGACGAAAGCTCGACAGACGAATGGTGCAGAGGTCGACGCCGTCTATCAGTACCTGACCACCGGCGGCATTATGAAAACCGCATAGGAGTGAGATGATGGTCGACTTACCGGAGCCTGAAGATCCGACTAGCGCGGTGACGGTTCCCGGCATCGACTCAAAGCTGATGCCGTGCAGAACGGCCTTGTCAGGAACATAGGAGAAGGTTACCTCCTTGAACGCGACTTTGCCCAGAATTGAATCGATGGCCTCAGTGCGGATTGATTCGGAATCTTCCCCAGGTTCGTTGAGGATCTCGAAGGTGCGATCGAGACCGGCGAACGTCTCGGTGAGCCGAGTTCCAACGTTGACCAAAAGGGCTATGGGCGCAGCGAGAAAGGCCAGGAGCATGGTGAACTCCACATAGCTTCCGACATCGAGACGATGGGCCATCGTTCCTTTTGCTCCAAGGTACATGATGAGCGCGACGACGATTCCGAGGACGGTCGTGGAGCAGAGCGACAAGAACGACCGAGCTGTTATCGAGCTGCTGGCATTTGTGAGGAGGCGGACAGCACCTTGAGCAAAGACCCGCGCTTCGCTGGCCTCAGCGTGATAGCCCTTGATGACACGCATACCGTTGAGGGATTCGGTGAGACGACCGGTAACCTCCGCGGTGATTCGAGAGCGTTCGCGGAAGATCGGTCGCGTGACACCAAATGCCTTTCTGAGAAACCAGGCGAAAGCGATCAAGATGCAGCACGTGAGGATCGTCATGAGGACACTGATACGAACGAGAATGACGAGCGCGATAATCCCCGTGAGAACGCCGCCGGCAAAGTCTATGAGGCCTGCGCCTACGAGGTTCTGAACTCCTTCCACATCGGTCATGATGCGAGTGACCAGGGCTCCAGCGCGATTGCTATCGAAAAAAGAGATGGGCAAACGGCTGATATGCTGTTGCACCTTCATGCGCAGATCTGCGATAAGGTGCTCGCCGGCGATAGAAAGCTGCTGAGAGAGGATGTAGGTGGTGATGCCTTGGATGAAGGCAGCAGAGACAACGGCGCCTACGATCAGGGGCAGCTTCTCGGTCTGGTGTTTGTACATTACGTTATTGACAAGATAACGAGAAGAAACGGGAACGGCCAAGCTGCAGATACGGTTCACGATCATCAGCAGACAGCTGCCTGCAAGAACCCACCTAAATGGCTCGACCAGCTTCCAAATCTCTGGCATCAGTCTAGTCTGCTTTGAGACTGGACGTGATGAGACGGGCTCCTTTTTCGTGGCACTGCCGGTGCCACGTGAAGTCTGATCGACAGATCTCACATCATCGCTGACGTTGGAGGAAGCGAGAGAAGAGGCCATTCAGTAGAACCACCTCGGCCGGACCTTCTTAACAGGCTGCGGGCGGTAACGTCCTCGTTTGTTGAACGCATCTTCTGCCAGTGAGACCTTTAACTCCTCGTTTTCCTCTTTGAGTTTCGCGAGTCGCCAGGACTGATAGAACCCGTGGATGGAACAGAACTGCAAGCCATCGCAAAAGTTGTCTTCTCGAATGATTCGCGCGATGAAAAACTGATGACTTCCGATCGCACGGACGGACTCGATCTCCACCTCTCTGACTCGTAGGGCGAACTCAGGGACCGGAATATTGAATGCTATCGACATCTTTGTTGCGAAGGGGAGTTGGCTCCAGTCAATCGATTTCTTGGTGTGGTTATGTGCGAGCTGATATGCCAGGGCTCCCTGCGACAGGGGAAGGCTGCTCAATGCGATACGGCCGGCACGTTCTACGAGGCCGGCCGCCAATCTTTCGCCTCTCAAGCCAAAACCCATATAGCCATTGCCGAGATCGCCAAGTATGTTCATGGGAAAGACATTCCCGTCCTCTCTGGTGCCCACAGTTACGAGCATGATGGGATGAGGGACGATGAAGATCACCATCCCAGCGCGTCTTTCGAGGAACGTCATCTTTATTCCCTGGGTGTTATCGCTCCTCCACTGCCGATATGCGTGAAGTAAATAGTGAGTGCAGAGGCGCGCTCTCGGCAGACAAAAGTTCCTTGAACTGCGAGGTTCAAACAGGATGAACTGCGATCGAGCTTCCGCAACCGTGGTCTGAGGCTTAAGTCCGATCTCTGCCAGCACTTGTTTACGGCCGTCTCGTTCGCAGAATTTCAGCGATAAGTGAGCGAGGTCTTTCTCTGGTGGAACCTGCCCTTCGTCAAATCCAATGCAGATAGTGAGTGGGGCGGCACACACCATGGTGTGCCGGCGAGTCACGTCGCGGGGTTCACCCGATCCATGCAGCCACACGGCGATCTCCGCCTGTGGTTCTGGGAGTCCGAGAGTAAACTCCTGTGGGAGTAAAGTGTTCCCGAAGGCAATCTTCTTGATCAGACCGCGAACTTCGCTCACCATCGACATACGATTATTCCCAAAGACAAACACTGCTGAATTGCGAGGCCTGCTAAAGAAGGCAATGGACGGCGACCCTTTACGGAGACAAATAGCTTGAGGTGATCGTTGAAATCTGCCTCCAGAGCGCGGTATCTGCTTTGCAACGCAGAGGGCCGCTCGTTAATCTTTACGGGTTTTGGAGTGTGGTGATTGTACCGTTCCGGACAAGCACACATTCGTGACTCAGGCTATCGTCGTGGTGCTGTCGGTATGTCACTGACTTGTCTTAAGCTTGTCATGAGATTGTAAGAAGGTTGCCCCGATGAGCGTGGCTCTCGGCTTAGCCACGGGTGCCGGAATGCCGCGTCAGACAACAAAAGGAGAAGCAAAGCACATGAGCATTCGAGAAGTTCACGTCCAGCGTGTCAGCGTGGTTTCCAGCCAGCCCTTCGACCAGGTGGCTGCCCGAATCGACGAGCAAATCGGTCATCCGGATATGGCTGCATTTCGCAAGAGCCTCGCAGCGGCATGCAATGAAGCCGAAATGGAGAGGGTTGTCGAACCGGTGACCAGGCCGAACGGCATTATGGAGTTCGCACGGTTCGACCTGGGTGAGGTTCTCAGGAAAGAGAGCGGAGCCACGGCGCCAAGAATTCTGCGCATTGTTGCGGGAAATCCGCTCATCATGAAGGAAATGGTAAAGCATGTTCCTGACGCCGGCTCCTATGCGCCGGTAACCATCCTTATTACGGAACGCCCGGACGGCGTGCATATCTCTTATGACAGGATGGCCTCCTATCTTGCTCCGTATGGGAATAGCGAAGCTCTCAAGGTGGCGGGAGATCTTGACGCCAAGATCGAAGCAATTCTGACGGCGGCCTCACAATGAGGCTGCGCTTACGTTGCCAACCTTTCATCTCGCAATGCTTCAAGAGCCGTTGAGTGTCGCAGAGTTCATTGTGCGGGCTGCTGCATCGCTTCAAGGCCCCTAGTATTCGATTTCGGGGACTGAGTAACGCCTGATCTAAGTTATGGTCGTTACTTGGTCCCCGAAACTCCGTCCGGTTAGGCGTGTTGGTGGGCTCCAGTTAATTCGGCAGAACGCGTGTTCTCGTCGCCTGATAAAGACGCAGTCTGTTCACGCCAAACACGAATTACCTCCAGGAGTTCGTGCCGATTAAACTTGGTGAGCTTGGCAAGCGGCTCTCCTGCCTTTGCGTTCATTGGGCGCACAACCGTTGCTTCGTTTACTCCAGGGCGGATGCGCAGGAACACGCCGTGCTGTCGCCTGGGTCCCGGAGTCGGTGGCGTTGAAGCCGTTCGCAACTCACCATTTGGTTTTATGTGGGAGACTGCATAGACAGCGCAGTTGCCATCCTTGAGCAGCTCTCGAACTATATCTTTCACTAGCTCAGACTGATTGGCATTGAATTCAACACCATGTACATTCGGCATTGACAGTACCTCCTATCCAACGCAATTCAATCCTAGCGTTTAAATGGTAAAGAAGGCATAAGGGGCGCGGCCACTTCCGACTTGCGATCTTTGTATGCAGCATGGACGGGGCCAATCACCGGATGCCAATAAGCAGACCAGCAGACATGCCTATCGACTGCTGATGGCCACCGGCAAAGCTGTAGTCGTAGGCCGGTTCAAGGAACCATCCAAACCTATGCCTTCCCGACGGCCAGAACATGAAGTCTCCAGCCAACTCTCCGGATAAGGTATTTGTGGTTCTTCCATTCTGTTTCAGATGGGACCATTGGGGCCCCACACCGATCATGAACTCGGCCCTCCTGGAGAGAGTCCATGGCTTCTTGAAGAGGAGATCGGTATCCCATTCCGTGGACTTCCGGGTGTAAAAGGGCGAGACCCCCGCCTCCAATTCGAGCCAGTTTTCGACAGGGGTACACTCCGCCGCGAGGTTCGGCGCGAACGTCGCGGCGCCTCCACTGAAGTTCCAATTGGTTGCCGCTCCCAATTCCAGAATGGCAATTGGATCGTCCATATCCTTCGCGGCTTCGGCTGGATGGATCGAAGGGCTGCTATGGACCGCCTGGCCAAAAGCAGGTAGACACAACGATAGAAGAACACACACTCCGGTGAGCGTTAAGGCGCGAGTACGCATAGAAGATCTCCAGGTGCAAGGTTGATTCGCTCCGCCAAGGGCGGGACGGCAAGCTAGGAGGCGGCTATACGCGGAGGTCGAAATATCGTGGAGAGCGGCGCCGAAGCAGGACGAGGCTCATCAGGGGAAACACGTTCCGGCTTGACGTTCACCGGTATCAGTACCTGCCAGGAATTCGAAAGTCCATGGAATCCGCAACAAGCGCAAATACCGTTACAAGTATCAGGCGCGACGGGATGAGAATGCTCGAGGAGGAACTGGGACGATGGGGCGACAGAAAGGGAACTGCCATCACACAAGTCGCAATGCGGCGGATTTACGGCAAGCCAGAGCATCCATGCGCAAAGTAGCCATGCCCACGCACGATTTCGGCTTCCGCTACTCATGCTGCTAACAATAAATGGTCGCGGGGTTGCCCGCATCTCAGCGCATTTTTCAGGAACCGACGGTAAGTTTCGCGACCTGTCCTCGAAACCCTGGTCCACTCCTCTCCATGCAAACAGACGGGATGACGGCTCTTATGTCTAGCCAGGCTGGCGTCCTGGGCCATTTTCAGAGGACTGAAGTCTGAACTGCCAGTTCACACGCAGACACTGGTTGCCCGCCGCGCATTGAAGCGTAGAAATTCGGCGACATGACATCTATTTTCCCGGCGAGCAGCCGGAGTTGCTGTCATCAATATCGTGTCGGCCCAATTACGCCTACTCGCTACGGCCACCATTCTTTTCATTTTTTGCCGCCAACCCCATTGTGGTTGCCATGTTCAACAGCATCGGGGCGAACTGCCGCATGATCTCTTCCAACTCGTTGTTGCGGCTCCGCAGCGCCTGGGTCTCGCCCTCGCGGCGGGACAAAACACTCCGCAATTCCCGGTTCTCGCGGAAAATGTCCCGGGTTGCTTCCAACCGGTCCAATATCACGCGCAGTTCGTCTTCGGTGACCGGTTTCGAGGTGGCGGCCGGGGCGGTAGTCTTGGGTGCTTCAGTAGCGGCGGTTTCTTTCCACATAGATCGTCTCCAATGTCGCGTGCGGTTCATGTTGCGTTTGCTGCGGCCCATCTCGTCCTAGAGCGATATCACTTGAAGTTGGTTGCTCCTCAGGATGACGAATTTGTGCCGATTAGGAGCTGGAGCGGCGGAGGCATCAGGTTCAATGCTTCGCAATTTGGGCCGGGGACACACGGAGACACGATATCCGTTTGTCCAACCCATCTTATTTCATCCGGAATATGATTTGGAGGCATTTTTCACGACGGTCTTTCCCAAAATGGAGGGCATGCTCCAAAAGCGGTGCATCTGTATTGTCTCGTCGTCGCGGCTTGATTTAGAGTTTCGAGGCCATAGCCATGGCCATCAATCACCGCGGAGGGCCGCGACAGGATCTAAAGAAACGGCGCGGCGCGCCGGAATGAGAACGGCCAGGAGGGCGACCATCGATAGAATTGCGGCAACGCCGAAGAAGCTGGTGGGGTCAGCGGATTTCACTCCATAGAGCAGGTTTTGCAAGAGTCTCGTCGCAGCGAAAGCTCCGGCCAGGCCCGCGGCGACGCCGATGAACGCCGGCGATAGGCCCTGCCGCAGGATCATCGCGAGTATCGTATATTTGTCTGCTCCGAGAGCCATGCGGACTCCGATGTCCTTGGTTTGTTGCTGGACCGAGTAGGACATTACGCCGTAGATACCAATCGCGGCGAGCAGCAGGGCCGAGCCGGCGAAGATGGAGAGCAAAAGCATGTTGAAATTCTGCCGCGAGATACTGTCCGCCAGGATTTTGTCCATGGGGCGCACCTCCCCCAGGGGCAACCGGCCGTCCACTTCATGAACTGCTTTGGCGACGGCGGTGATGAGCGACTTTTCGTCAAGGCTTGACCGCACCTCCCAGGCCAGCGGGACTGAGGTATTGAATAGCTTGGTCATGCCCTGCGGTTGTTGGGCTTGAGGGATGTACATGACGGGGACTTTGCCGCGGATGAGTCCGGTCTCGCAGGTATCACCCACCACTCCTACGATTTGTCGCCGCGCGTAGTCGGCATAGGTGGGGCCGATCCCTTTCCCGATATCGAGCGTCCTGCCGATCGGGTTCTCATTGGCGAAGTACTTCCTGGCAAAAGCCGCGCTGACGATGGCGGTTGGGGCAGCGCCCATGTCGTCATGTTCCGTGAAGACGCGGCCGCTCAACAGGGGGATGCGGAGCACCTGGAAGAAGTGAGGCGAAACAGTGCGCCATTGCTCGGGTCCGCTATGCTCCTGGCCGGAAGGGGCGGCTTTTCCCGGAATGTCGAAGGCGAGCTGCCCGACGCCACTGGTTGCGGGAATAACGAGAGAAGTGGAAGCGCTCTCCACCCCAGCAATCGATTCGATGTTCTGAAGGGCCTGGCGGGTTAGGCGGGTGGTGGCCTCTGTGGTTTGATAACGATCGCCGGCGAGGGAGGTGAGCATCGTAAAGACGTGATGGGGGTTGATGCCGGATTCGGCAGAACTGAGGGCGGCGAAGGTGCGGATGAGAAGCGAGGCGGAGATGAGAAGCATGAGCGCGAGGGCCATCTCGAGGGCCACCAGGGTCTTACTGGTGAAGTTCTGATGCCGGCTGGTGGAGGAGCGTGTGCCCGCCTCATTCAAGGTCGAAGCGACGTCTGGCTTTGAAATTTGGAGCGCCGGGATAAGGCCAAAGAGGATGCCAGTAAGCAGGGAGACGCCGATGGTGAAGACAAGTATTCGCCAGTCGAGGAACTCGAATGGATTGCTGAGTTGAGCCGGATCGACACGCGGGATGTCGCCGGGGATGAGAAGCAGGAGCGTGCGCACGCCCAGAACTCCAAGAAGCAGGCCCAGGCAGCCACCCACGATGGCGAGCAGCACGTTCTCGGTGAGCAATTGGCGGATGACTCGCCGGCGGCTGGCGCCCAGGGCAGCGCGAATCGCCAGTTCACGGTGGCGGCCGCTGGAGCGCGCGAGCAGCAGATTGGCAACATTGGCGCAAGCGATTAGCAGCACCAAGGCGACCGCACCCAAGAGAACGTAAAGCGTTTCCCGGATGTTGCCTACGATGGAATCGCGCATAGGCACCACAGCGACACTCTCGGACTTGTCCATAAACTTGGGATACAGGCGGCGGAAGCGCTCGCCGACCGCCTGCATCTCGGCTTGCGCCTGCGAGAGGGAAACGCCAGGTCGCAGGCGCGCGGCGATCTGGAGGAAATGGCCTTGGTTGATGCTGTGCGGATCCGCTTGCAGCGGTATCCATACCTCGGCCTCTGGTTTTGCGGCGAAGCGCGATGGGATAACGCCGACGACCGGGTAGGGCAAAGAGTTGAGATTGATAGTGCGGGTGAGGATCTGGGGATCGGAGTTGAAGTGGGATCGCCAGAGATTTTCTGAGATCAAAGCGGCTTTGGGACCATTGGGGAGGTCTTCTGCCTGGTTAAAGGCGCGGCCGATCAGGGGTGAGACGCCGAAGACCGTAAAGTAGCCGGCTGACACATGAGCGCCCTTGACCTGCTCGGGAAAGTCGCCAGTGTCGATATTGAAGCCCGGACCCTCCAAATCGTACAGGGCCATGGATGAGAAGACGCTGTTATCCCGCCAGACCATGTACTTGGGAATGGAGGCCGTGAATGAGACGCCAAGGGGAAACTTCCGGCCGAGTTGCACGATGCTGTCCGGCTCCCGGTAGGGGAGGGGCTGCAGGAGGACCTTGTCGACAACGCTGAAGATGCTTGCGTTTGCGCCGATGCCGATTGTAAGGGCGGTAAGTGCTACCAAGGTGAACCCTGGGTTTTTGCGCAGGGTGCGGACGGCCTGGCGGATATCCTGCCACAAACTCTCCATCGCTCTTGGTACAGTCATCCCGCCACCCTTCGCCCAAAGGTCAGCAATCAACCTAACGTCGAATCGACGCAGGCGGAAAGACGAAGGGTCGAAGCTCCGCAATTCTGCGGTAAGCCGTGCATCGCATGCGCCCAGCCGGTCTCAGTGGAAGAACCCGGTCGTTAGAATGGGTAGGTGCCCCAGATTGCTTTCCAGCGCCGCGCACCTTCTTTTTGGCCCCTCCAGATCGGCGGATGGACGGTTTATGGGTTGGCAACTGCCGTCTCATACATCCCGTTTCGGCACATGCGCGAATCGGTGGATTACCAGATCGCTTTTCTCTGCTCCACGTTTTTGGCCAGCTTCGTTCTCTATGCCTGTTGTCATTTCCTCTGGCAGCGGTCTACCCCGTTAGCTACTGCTCTGTTTCTATCCGTGGGCATCTCGTACATCCTGGGATTTCTATGCACCCTCGTATCAGCTCTCACGACACTCCACTTGAACGAGCCCCGGACACCCGTCAGCTGGAGTATGGTCGCCGCACAGGCATTCCAAGGTGCAATCGTTTTCATCGCATGGAGCGCACTTTACTTCGGAATCAAGCATTACGGGACGGTCGAGGAGCAGAGGAGTAGATTGTTGGCGTCGGAAGCGACGGCCCGTGAGGCGCAACTTCAGGCGCTGCGTTACCAATTGCAGCCGCACTTTCTCTTTAATACCCTGAATGCCATCTCGTCGCTGGTGGTTAGCAAACAGCCCGAACGGGCTACGGAGATGATCGCCAAGCTCGCCGGCTTACTACGAACAACCCTCAGTAATCCTGAAGCTCACCTTGTGACTTTACGGGAAGAGCTGACCGTGGCAGAGGAATACCTTTCCATCGAAACGGTCCGTTTTGGACCTCGCCTGGCTGTTTCGCTGAGCGTTAGCTCAGAAGCTTACGAGGCACAGGTCCCCAGGTTTCTATTGCAACCGATTGTGGAGAATTCGATCCGCCACGGCATTGCACGTCGTCCGAATGGTGGAGAGGTCGCCATCAGAGCTTCTGCAAGCGAAGGACGGCTTCGCATCGAGATAGAAAATGACCGTAGAGAAGATATGATGCATTCCGGGGAAGAAGGACATGGGCTGGGCCTGGCAAACACCAGGGCGCGACTGGAAAAACTTTATGGAGAGCAGGGAAGTGTTACAGTCTCGACGGCGCAGAACAACCGGTTCTTAGTCTCGATTCAATTTCCTCTGAGCAAGGACGCTTCTATAGTTTCCGAAGGCGGAAATTCGGCGACATGATACCTGGTTCCCGGCGAGCAGCCGGAGCTGTTGCACCAGGTATCATGTCGCCCTAATAACCATGTCGCCCTAATAACGGCTAAGAACTCACGCGGCCTCTTCGGCCGTTGCCGGTTTCGCTCTTATGAATTCGAGCAGATCGGCGTTGATCTGGTCTGCATTCGTGGTTGGCATGCCGTGCGGAAATCCGGGGTAAGACTTCAGCGTGCCGTGCTTCAAAAGCTTGACGGACCTTGCTCCGGTCGTGAGGAAGGGGCAAATCTGGTCGTCCTCGCCATGCATCACCAGGACCGGAACGTCGATCATCTTGAGATCGTCGTAGAACTCGGTTTCGGAGAGTGCCTTGATACAGTCGTAGTGCGCCTTGATGCCACCCATCATGCCCTGCCGCCACCAGTTCTCCCGAATTCCTTCGGAGACAATCGCGCCCGGACGGTTGAATCCGTAAAACGGCATGGTGATGTCTTTATAGAATTGCGAACGATGATTCGCGGTGCCGTCGCGGAGGCCGTCGACCACTTCCTTGGGAACGCCGTCCGGGTTTTTCTCTGACTTCATGAACGTCGGCGGAATCGCGCTGATCAGGACCGCTTTGGCCACCCGCCCCTTGCCGTGGCGAGCGACATAGCGCGTCACCTCGCCGCCGCCTGTAGAGTGCCCGATATGCACGGCATTCTTCAGATCGAGCGCCGTGACGAGTTCTGCAACGTCGGCGGCGTAGGTGTCCATGTCGTGCCCATTGATCGTCTGCGTGGAACGGCCATGCCCGCGGCGATCATGGGCGATCACACGGTAACCGTGGTCCAGAAAGAACATCATCTGCGCATCCCAGTCGTCCGCGGAGAGCGGCCAGCCGTGATGGAAAAAAAGAGGTTGACCTTTGCCCCAATCCTTAAAGTAGATCTGCGTGCCGTCTTTCACTGTGATCGTATCCATTGACATCTCCTATCGCTTTCGCTTTGTGGGTTTCGGCCGGCGCGGATTCTCGTTTTCCTCCGGTTCCCCATTATCGGTGCATCATCGCCTTTGGGAAAGCTCAATAGGTGTTTGCATATCCCCCCTCTTTGGTATGGGAGACGGCATCCCGACCTTCCAGGATTGAAGGCTGAGGGGAAGATGTAACCTATGATTGCGGGGACGAACAGGGTGGCCGTCGATCTTGATGGCAACCTCATTCGTTTCTTCGATGATTTCCGCTACGACCTATAAGAGAAGACTCGATCCATGAAACTCGGACTTGGTCTCTACCGGCACATGCTGCACCAGGACTACTACGCCTTCGCCGTCCAAACCGGGTGCACGCACGTGGTCGTGCATTTAGTGGACTACTTTCGCGGCGGCGCCTCAAACCCGCGCAACAACCAGCCCACGGGCGGCAAAGACCAGCCTTGGGGCGTCGCCGGCGACCCGGACAAGCTTTGGACACTGCAAGAGCTGGTCAGCTTGAAACGGGAGATCGAGGCCTCCGGGCTGAAGCTCGAAGCAATCGAGAATCTCGACCCCGCCCACTGGCATGACATTTTGCTGGACGGCGCCAAGCGCGCACTGCACATCGAAAACGTAAAGACCATATTGCGGCGAATGGGCGAAGCCGGTATTCCCGTACTCGGCTATAACTTCAGCATCGCCGGTGTGTGTGGCCGCGTCCACGGACCGTTCGCCCGGGGCGGCGCCGTCTCAGTTGGGATGGACGGTCCCGTCGACACTCCAATTCCCAACGGTGTGGTTTGGAACATGATCTACGACGAGCACGCGGACGAGGGCGTGCTCCCGACAATCTCGCACGACGAACTCTGGCGTCGTCTCGAGCGCTTCCTTGGAGAGGTTCTCCCTGTCGCCGAAGCCTCCGGCGTGCAACTGGCCGCACATCCAGATGACCCGCCTATGCCAATCATGCGCCGGCAGCCGCGCCTCGTCTACCAGCCTCGTCTTTACCAGCGTCTCATCGACATCGATTCCAGCCCCAGTAACAAGCTCGAGTTCTGCCTTGGCACGCTTGGCGAGATGACCGGAGACGGCTTTTACGAGGCAGTCGAGTCCTACAGCCGCCAGCAAAGGCTCGGCTACGTTCATTTCCGCAACGTCGCCGGCAGGGTACCGCAGTATCGCGAGACCTTCATTGACGATGGTGAGATCGATATGATCCGCGTGCTCTCCATCCTGCATCGCAATGGTTTCGACGGGGTGTTGATTCCCGATCACACGCCGCAGATCACCTGCGACGCCCCGTGGCATGCCGGCATGGCGCATTCGCTCGGATTTATGCGGGCGGCCCTGATCGGCATCGAGCGCGCCTCCGAGCAGCAGCTCAGTCATGGGAGATAAAGAGAGGGCATACCTGTTGCAGCAATTCAGTGAGATGATGCGAGTAGGCTGGCGAATTTCACCACCGACACGGGTGTGGTGTGAACGGCGGGCGCCCCTGCGGCATAGCAAACCAGAAATCTGTAAGTCTTTAGCGGCCAGGCTGCCAGCCCGCCGCGCCGACGCAGGGATCTTTACCGCAGGACCATTCCCGATAGAATGTAGCCGGCACTCGACTTCGAAGATCTTTGACGCGACTGAGGTCGAGCCCGTTCGATAGCACCCACACTGACTGTTTTGCCGCAATCGCCTGCAAAATCTCGGGTTCTGTGATATCGGCGATATGCAGCCTTTTCTGTGCCGCATTCATGATTGTCGGGCGCAACGATGCATCCCAGTGACGAACATGCTTGACCTGGGGCGCATAGTAGGTCAGCACCATGGGATCGAAGAGAGGGCTAAGCACCACCAGATCGGCTCGTTCAAGCTGAGGTGCAATCGACCGCATACATTCTCTCCATGGCTCCTTGTTGCTGCCTGGCGTTGTTATTTGAAAGAACAAGCCAGTTCCGAAAGCGGCCACCAGGCTAATCAGGACAGCATAACGGGCTCGTCCAGCCGCGAAAAGTTGGCTTCCGCCAGTCACACACAAGGGCACGACCGTCCAGGCGAGAACCCGCGGCAACAATATCGGGCGGGCAAGGCTTATCACGAACACGAGCGCGACAAAAAGGCAAGGCACCCCGATCAGCGTGACACTTGCTCGGATAGGGAGCCGGTGAAGGAATAGCGAGATGAACAGGGTTGCGGCCACCGCGGCCGCCAGAAGAAACCCAGGCCAAGGATACGGTGTTAATCCTCCGCTAACCACCTTCGACGTGGAGTAGATGAGTATACGGAGGCTTGGTGGTGGCATCCAATCAAGTCCGCCACCGTGGCTGGCTGCGAGGGCATGGACGAGATAAGGGGTCCCGAGCAACAGAACGAAGGCGTTCAATCCGGTCCATTTCAAGAGCGTCCGGCGTCCGCGAACGCCTCGCGTCAGCAGAAACAGCCCCACGGTTCCCCCGCACGCTACCACGAACAGTACTCCGGTCGCGTGGAGATAGAGACAGAAGGTACCGAACAAAGCATAGAAAACGACCGCTTTCCTGGAGCGCGGGTCGCGCTGGAAAACGGCGGCGGCCCAGAGGGCGACCGAGGTAGCTAACGTGAACAGGGCATAAACCCTTGCCTCTTGAGCGAAATACAAGCTCATAGGGCAAAGCGCGAGGAGTAGTGCACCGAGCACCCCCTGAGGCTTTCCCAGCAACTCGCGGCCCAACAGGTAGGCCACTGGAATGCATAGCGTGGAGGCGACCGCGGACAACGAGCGCAAAGCTCCTTCGCTGTCGCCCCATAACGCGATCCAGTCACGAAGCAAACAATAGTAGGTGGGAGGGGTCGGCTCGCGGGACAGGCCATCAGTTACCAGGTAGTGCAGTCCAAACAGGTCTCCGTAATACCGGGAAAAGATCTCATCACTCCACAGAGACGCTGCCCCGATATGGTAGGCCCTCAGCGCCACGCACAGAACGATAATGAAGCCAAGCGCCAGGATCTCGAGAGAAATCCTTCCTCGAACAGGTGATGTTCCAGATGTCTGGGGGGCTAAGGGAGGCTGACTCGGTCGGGGAGTAAACATCGATGAAGAAGCTATAGTCTACGCCGTGGACTCTTAATAACCTAAGAAACAAAGTCCCCACCTGCGCAGTTTTTTTTAAGGCAGCGCAATCAGTGTTGCTTTTTAGGCATCACCTATCGTAACCTTCCTCGAAGGTTGCTCGGTAGGCGCGCCCCTTTGAGCGCGAGCGCGACGAGCAGAGAATTTCTCCTTAGGCCCCACAAAGATCAAGTAGGAGTTGCCCGCCTTTTTCGCCACGCCAAAGCAGGTTGCCTTTGGGCTTTTCTGGTACCGATGCAGTTGTAATCGCCGCAGGTCCAGAACGGCTGGCGCCTCTGCTCGGGGCGAATAGACGTGCGCGTCTCGCTGGATCATAGCGAGCCGTAAAATCCAGTAGCGTCCGCTAGGAACTCTTAACAAAATAAGAAATAAAGTTTTTATTAGCGCAATCAGTGTTGCTTTTTAGGCATCACCTATCGTAATCTCCTCAAAGGTTACTCGGTAGGCGCCCCTTAAAGCGAGAGCGCGCGACGACCAGAGTATTCTCCAGGCCCTCCCCCCCCGAAAAACATGTAGGAGTCGTGCGCCATTTTGTGCCACGCCATCAAAGCAGGTGACTTTGAACTTTTCTGCTACAGGTGTAGTTGTCATCGGCGGAGGTCCAGCAGGCCTGGCGCCTCTGCTCGCGGCGCATAGACGTGGGCGTCTCGCAGACTTACTAAAAAAGGGCGTCACGGTGGTGGAGCAGTCCGGCTCCGTTGGCGAAGGGACCATCGGCCACTGGTGCATCAACTCCGACAGTACTGCTTTCACTTTTGCGGATTGCCTTGCTGGACCAGCCGATAGCGAGCTTGCGCCATTACGAAGCCATCCGCTCACCAGGGAGTTCCTGGAAGTGGGAGATGGCACAGTGCCGTTGGGCCGCGCAAGTGAGTTTCTAAGCTTAGTCGGGCAAGCGATGAACCAGGTGATTGCGGCCTCACCCAACGGCCGCGTTCTTACGGGATTTAAGGCAATTTCAACGCAGCGCACAATGAACGGCTGGCTCACGCTCATTAGAGCTGTGGATGATGGACGCGAGCGCATGATCGATTCCCGCAATGTGGTGCTTGCCACTGGCGCCTCGCAGCCGATAGAGCGCCTTCGGCGTGAGGTCGTGGCCGGGGTCAACTTGATCGAGCGTTGTGGAGAAAGACTGTTGCAATCCAGTGACGTGGTGAATATCAAAGGTTTCCGAGCGGTTGCTGCCCGTCTCGCCGCTCTTGGGAGGCCTCCACGCGTTGTGATCGTTGGCGGTTCCACCAGCGCGGCTGCTGTTGCGCATGCCTTGTTGAACCGCATGCCAGAAGTCACGTTTGGTCCGGGCGGGCTCACCATCCTGCACCGGCGGGAACTGCGCATCTTTTATCCCAACGTGGAAGCAGCCCTGGCCGACGGATATACGGAGTTCGGAGCTGATGACATCTGTCCGGTCAGCGGGCGGGTTTTCCGTCTGAGCGGATTCAGGCTGGACTCGCGTGAGTTGATTATGCGTGCGCGCGGTATTGGCGGGCGGCCACCCGAGCCTCGGCTGCAGTTACATCGCCTCGGCGTAGACAATGCGGCTTCACTGGCGCTGCTGGACAATGCGGATCTGGTGATCGCGGCGCTCGGTTACCGGCCTCGCGCTCTGCCGGTCTTCGATGAGGAGGGGACAGCGGTGCCCCTTCAGTCAGAGACCGGTCCGCAGGCGCGGCTCGTGGATAATCACTGCCGGGTGGTCGACGCCAGCGGCAACCCGATTCGTAACTTATTTGCCATCGGTCTCGCCGCGGGCTTTGTCCCTTATGGAAAGCTTGGTGGTGAGCCGAGCTTCAGGGGTCAGGCAAATGGCCTCTGGCTTTGGCAGAACGACGTGGGCGCGATGATTGCCGATGCCATTCTGTCCGGCAGCTCTGCGCAGGACTACGTACTGAAACCACCTGCGCCTGCGGGCCTGGGACGAATCAACACAACTCAGAGGCTCGAGATATGAAGATACCGTTAGTTCGTCCCGCTCCGCCGCAGCTCTCGCTTGCGGTCGCGGAGCTGCGGTCGCTCGAGGAGAGCGGGATCTTCAGCAATTTCGGTCCCATCAATACGCGCTTCGAACTGGAGATGCTGGAGCGCTTTTTCGGTGGTGAAGGTGCCTGCACGACGGTTTGCAATGCGACCATCGGCCTTATGCTGGCGATCAAGGATGCAGTCGGCGAGCAGCCCTCTGGAGGGTTTGCCCTGATGCCGAGCTTCACGTTCGCAGCCGCGGCCCACGCCGCGCTTTGGTGCGGACTGACGCCGTTGCTCTGCGACATTGATCCGTCGACTTGGGCGGCCGATCCTGCAGTCGAATCGGAGATGCTCGCACGTCATGCGGGCAAGGTCGCTGTGGTGATGCCCTACGCGACATTTGGCTACCCGATTGATTTGGAGCGCTATAAGAGACTCGCCGCTCAGCTAAGCGTGCCTGTCGTAGTGGATGGCGCAGCCTCGCTGGGCACATGTAACGAGCATGGACGCGGGTTCGGGGCTGGCTTTGCCGGCAGCGTCGTGTTTTCCATGCACGCCACCAAGTCGTTTGCTGTGGGAGAGGCCGGGTTGATGTACAGCGCGGATCCGGACCGTATCGCAAGGCTGCGCACCATGAGCAGTTTCGGCTTTGGTGAGCCACGCATCGCCACCATGGCTGGCTTGAACGGCAAACTTAGCGAAGTGAGCGCGTTGCTCGGCCGCTTACGCCTTACGGATTACGACAGCGTGTTGGCGCACCGGGCCGCGTTGTTCAATCGCTACCGCGATATGTTGCCGGAATTGCAGTTTCAATTGCGGGCGCCAGGCACACAGGCGCATCAGTTTGTGCCGGCGTTGTTACCACCTGGGCTGGCTGGGCGCCGGGCGGCCATCCGCGAGGAGTTAGCTCTCAGGGGGATAACGACGGGAGCTTACTTCAGTCCGCACCTGATGGAGCAGCCATACTTCCAGAGGGTCTGCGTGGGAGGTCCACTGCCAGTCTGCGACGATGTTTCCGCGAGGATGTTGAGCCTACCCCTCTTCGATAGCATGACTCACGATCAGGTTGACCGGGTGGTTGCAGGTCTTCGCGCAGTCGTAGGCGCAGAGCAGGGCCGGAGAAGGACAAGACGGTCGCCTAGCGAGCAGCGCCTGCCAGTGGTCTATGGAAGCATGACCCGCGCGACTGAGGGAATTGCCGTTGAATAAGATCGGCAGGATCGAGGCGTTAGACTCGGTGCGTGGCATTGCCGCGCTTATCGTGGTTATCCACCACTGCTTTCTGGTGCAGCCGGTCTACTCCGATTTCTTCTTTTCCCACTGGAAAACCAATGCCAGCGGAGTGGTCTCGTCGATTTTTCTTTATTCCCCGGCTCGCCTTGTGTGGGCGGGGTACGAGGCGGTGACGCTGTTTTTTGTGCTGAGCGGGCTCGTGCTCGCTTTGCCCTGGATTGAAGGACGCCCCGTCGAGTACAAGAAATTCGCCATAAGACGTATGTGCCGGCTTTACATTCCCTACGCGGTTGCTATTGCATTCGCTGCTGTGCTCAACGTTACGTTGATGCAGCATGCCGACGTGAGTGGAGCGAGTAAGTGGGTGAATGAGATGACCTGGACCAATCGGGTCAACCCACTCGTGTTGTTCGATCACTTCGCTGCCATCGGGCACCATGCTACGATCAACGGCGTCACCCACACATTGATTTGGGAAATAAGGGTGTCGCTTCTTTTCCCATTGATCATCGTCCCGATAGCTCGCTGGGGTGTGCGGGGTGCACTTGCCGTCTTGACTTGCCTCCTGGTTCTTATTGTGGGTATGCAGCTGCTTTACGGAAACATCAGCGCGCTGGGCAACTTATTAATTTCGATACCACATCAGAGTCTCGCCAACAAGCTGGCCATTGAACTGCAGTGGACAGCCTACTACGCCTGCCTTTTTGTCTTCGGGAGCCTTCTCGCTACCCGGCTCCAGGAAATCCGCATCCTCTTTGCGCGTGCCGGATCCTGGTGGGTCTTTGTGCTTCTGGGCTGCGGTTTGCTTGTGTTTCAGGGGCACTGGTCGCATTGGCATGCCGTACAGGAGTTTATGGTGGCCGTCGGATCGGTTTTGATTTTGTGCGCCGCAATTGCTCCGGGCGGCGTAGAGAAGATGCTCTTGAAGAGGTTGCCACGCTATCTCGGCAGGCTCTCGTTCAGCCTTTACCTGGTGCATGTTCCCATCATTCTGACGTTGACGATCCTTACCCGTGGGACGCTATCCTTACCCCTGCTGATTCTGGTTGTGGTCCCTGCCTCGATCGCGCTTGCTGATGCCTTCGACTATGCGGTGACGGCTCCAGCCGCGAACCTGGGGCACCGGCTGACGCGGGCCAGCCGTGACTCGCTTTTGGTGCCGCAACCGATTCTTAGAGAGAAACAGATATGACCACCACTGCGCCCCGCTGTGCTGTTGTCTTCAAAACGTACGCTTGGGACGAGTTCGTTGCACGCCAGGCGCGGCGACTGGCCGAGTCGGCCGGGCAGCTGGATTTTTACGTCTCGGTTGACGAGACCAACGGCCCGGCCGGGCCGATACCCTTCGATCGTGTCATCCGTTTCACCTGTGCCGATCTCGCAGCCGCTGGTATGCCTATGCGCTTCTCCGTGGGCGGCGTGCTGTGGTGGAATCCGGATTACGCACACTATCAGTTTCTGGCGCAATATCCAGATTACGACTATTACGTGTTCGTCGAGTATGACTGCGTTGTGCAATGCTCGCTGGAGCAGTTTGTCGCACGTGCCGTATCAAGAGGCGCTGATTTCGTTGCTTTGCCCATCTCACGACCCTTCAACAAATGGCATTGGATGCCGTATCAGCGCGATGTCTATCCTGCAGACGAGGTTAAGCTCTCTCTGCTGAACGTGTGTTTGTTTTCTTCTCCCGCGTTGAACCTCTTGCATCAGCAGCGGCTCGCCATGAACTCTGATCGGTCCACGCGCTCATGGCCCAGCAGTGAGGTGTTTGTACCGAGCGAGGTCGTGCGGGCAGGCATGACATGGCTATCGCTTGCCGACTTCGGTGATGTTTCTCACTGCGACTGGTTTCCGCCGATGATGGAAGAAGATTTAAGGCCAAGCGATGACGATTCCTTCATCCACCCGGTGCTTGACCGGCGGCGTTACGTTTCCTCTATGCTGCACAACCGTGGCTCACTCGCGCCCGGCGAGCTGGATCGTGCCCTGGCCCGTTTCCGGCGCGAGGAATACGCGAAGCTTATCTGGCCTGCGGCCCGCAGGGGCGCGATGAGGCGGGTACAGCACAAGCTCCTCCGCATGCGGCAAGAAGTGGGGTTCTAAGTTCCGTCCAGCCGCTACCGAGGGTTTGACGGTGGCATGCAAGATTTGCAGTGTCTACAGGAAGAGTTCAACGGTTGTTCGGTGGGTACGATATCGCGTGGGGACTGCGGCTGGCGAGCCCCAGTAACAAGGTGGGCGCCCCTGATGGGCATCGAGTGCGCCTCCGGGCAGCAGCTCAGTAAGGGGGAGATAAAGAAGAGACATACCTATTGCAACTGCGCACCAACCGTGTCTCACTTTGGGGTCGCCAAAAGCCGCCTAAGCTTGACAACTGATAGTCGAATGTCTACCCTTGCCGCTATATCGAGGGTCGCCTGTCTTCCATGGTGAAACAGCAGACGGCGGAACCGATTGCGCGCTTCAGATTGCCCGCGCGTTAGGGGGCTGAGATGAGATGGTGGCAGATTCGGAAACGCGACGCGGAGCTCGAGCGGGAACTGCAATCTGACATGGAACTGGAAGAAGAGGAGCAACGTGAAAACGGCCTGTCCGCGGAGGAGGCTCGCCGCGTGGCTCGCCGTGGTTTCGGAAATACGACACTGATCCGCGAACAAGTCCACGAGTCGTGGGGTTGGGCGCCGGTCGAACGACTTCTCCAGGATGCTCGTTATGCATTAAGACAACTGTGGAGATCTCCGGGATTCAGCATCATTACGATGATGACACTCGCACTCGGTATTGGTGCGACGACGGCGATCTTCACGCTGGTTTATGACGTAATGCTGCGTCCGCTGCCGTTCCCGCAACCGGCCCAGCTTGTGGCGCTTGAAGAGAGGGTAGCGGAATGGAGCCATATCTATCCGACCGTACCGGTAAGCGCGAACCACTTCGTATTTTGGCAGCAGCACAACCGCGGCTTCGCCTCCATGGCGCTCATGGAGCAAGCCACCTTGCCGCTTGGCGGCCGCGGGCGACCTTTGCAGGTGGAGGCGCTGTTGGCTACGCCGGGAATCTTTTCAGTGCTTCAGGTGCAGCCGGCTCAGGGAAGGGGATTCACCGTTGATGAAGCGCAGACGGGGCACGGGTATGTTGTGGTACTCACCTATGGTCTGTGGCGCGAGCAGTTTGGTGGCGATCCCAACATTCTGGGTAAGACCCTTTCGCTGGATGGCTTTCCCTACAAAATCATCGGCGTAATGCCGCAATCGTTCCATTTGCCTTCGATACAGACCACAGACAGCATTGGGAGCCGCAGCCACCACCTCCCAATTGGCATCCTGTTGCCATTGGTGTTCTCGAAGGCGAGGCTGGCCGAAGAGATGAGTGATCTGAATTACTTCGGGCTGGCGCGGCTGAAAGCTGGGGTATCGATCGCTGTGGCGAACGCCGAACTGAATGCACTTCAGCACAGCATCTCTGCCAATCTGCCTGCGGATGAGAAAGCTACTCTCTCTGCGGTCATCACGCCATTCCAGGAAACGCTCGTAGGAAACAACCGGAAACCCCTCATGATGCTGCTGGCGGCTGTTGCGGGCTTGCTGCTAGTGGGTTGTGTAAATGTTACGAATCTGTTGCTTTCCCGCGCGATCAGCCATAAGAGGCAATTCGCGGTTGCAGCTGCATTAGGTGCAAGCCGCGCCGAGATAGTGCGGATGGCCATTCGTGAAACCGCTATGCTCACCGTTCTGGGAGGAGGACTGGGGGTTCTGTTGGCAGCGGGTATCGTTCCCGGCATGCAGCGATATCTGCCTCCTTCCGTCGATTTTCGCGGTTCTCTGCATTTGGATTGGGTTGGAGTGGGGTGCGCGCTTCTGCTGGCGGTGCTGGCAACACTGGCAGCAGGAGCCACGCCGGCGTTCATGGTTTCCAACACAGCTCCGCAGGAGGTTCTGCACAGTGAGTCGCGTCTGACCAGCGAATCATTCAGAAGCCGACGCGCCCGTCGCGCCTTGATTGCAGTGGAAGCCGGGGTGAGCGTTGCTTTGGTGCTCACGACGGGACTGCTCATCACGAGTATGGTAAAGCTCATGAAAGTAGACTCTGGCTTCACCACTGAGAGGACCATCACGGCAACGGTTAATCTGCCCTCGGAGTCCTATCGCGATGACCAGCATCGCGCAGCGTTCTACCGCGAAGTCCTCGAGCGTATCAACGGGCTGGCGGTGGTGGAACATGCAGCATTCGCGAGTGTCCTGCCGTTGACAGGAGACGGCTGGGGAGAGCTGGCCAGAATTGCCGGAGATAGTCGACCGGTTACGCAATTGCCGCTTGAGACAGTTCGCTCTGTCAGTCCTCAATATTTTTCGGCAATCGGTCTCCGATTGATCGCTGGGAAGACCTTCGGCGAAAGTGACCGGGGCAAGAAGCTGGCATTAGTTTCGGAGAAGACGGCGAAGACGCTATGGCCGGGAAAAGATCCACTTGGGCAGCAATTCAACCTGGACGATCCGGTCACCGAAGAAGCATTCACCGTCGTTGGTGTTGTAGCGGATGCCCGGACAGTCTCTCTGGCCAAACCTGACCCAATGCTGATTTACGTACCGTACTGGTATCGCTGCGAATCCATGGGCGGGCTGGTAATCCGGACCCATCAGGACCCTTCCGAAATGGCGGAGCTGATCCGGCAGACCATTTGGAGGGTTGACCGGGATGTACCGGTTCCAACAGTGCGCGCGCTGGGAGGCATCGTTGCGGATTCGGTAGCGAACCGGCGATTCGAGATGGACCTTTTGCTCCTCTTCGCTGTGAGCGCACTCTTTCTTGCGGGACTGGGCGTTTATGGTGTTCTCACATATTCGGTCTCGCAGCGCTATCGCGAAATGGGATTGCGCCTGGCGCTTGGAGCGCATCGGGCGAGTATATATTGGCTGGTTCTTCGCGACGGACTACTGCCGGTTGCAATCGGTGCGGCTGCTGGAGTCAGCTTGGCCTTCGGATCGGCGCGTATGGTAAGCGGTTTGCTTTTTCAGGTCAGCCCATATGATCCCATGTTGAGTGCTGGTGCGGTCGGCGTGTTACTAGCGGTAGGCACAACAGCATGTTTGTTGCCAGCGCGCCGTGCCGCAACAGTGGAACCGATGCAGGCGCTGCGAGCCCAGTAGGCAATTGCCGTGAGAATCCAGCGAAAACCAACCCCGGCGACGCGGGATCGCCGGTCTTTCACCAGAACGCTTTAGTTTCCACTTTGGGTTTGCCACGTTTCCTTTGCATTTCGTTCGCTATGAGATCCCCCCTACAGCGTGAGCGGCGTAACGTTCCGTTCACGGGATTTATGCCTATACCCATGGTCATTGGGGGTCGGTAAAGCTCATGTCCAACGATTTCCCGGGATAGAATGCTCTGAGCGAATTTATCGCTCATGCAATGCTTGAGAAAAATCAGCGGAACGTTTGGAAATGAAATCAGTTAAGAAAATCAATCACTTGTGCAAGGGCTGAGGACGGAATGATCCAATATACTTCGCTCGCCGCCGATCCGTTTTCGATCCTCACCATCGTGGTAGCCCCGGCAGTGCTCACCAATGCATCGTCCGTTTTGGCGCTGGGCACGAACAACCGCCTCGCACGCGTGGCCGATCGTAGTCACGCCGTGACCGCGCAACTGGCAAAGCTCGGACCGGGCGGCAGTGAACACGAGGTATCGACCGCCGAGCTGCGGGCGCTGCAAACGCGTGCTCAACTGCTGTTACGTGCGCTTCGCTGGTTTTACTTGGGTCTCGGACTGTTCGCAAGTTCGGCGCTCATCTCGATCGCCGGTTCCATCGTGGTGTATTACGGTTGGCCATCGGCATTCCAGATAGCAGCTGGAATAGGCGTCGCGTGTGGAGCATCAGCGGTTATCGCGCTGGTCTGCGGCTGTGTCCTGATGATTCGCGAAACGCAGCTTGCAGTCGAAGGCTTAGCCTACGATGCAAAGTCTCACCTCGGCTAGTCACCAGTTGACCGCGCGGTCGCCCGTGCCTGCAGCCAAGGTCGGCAAGAGCTATTCAACGAACCTTTGGGATTGGGACACACTTTGGACCAGCCAGGGGCTTTTTCGACTCGCGGTGTTGCTCCACGACGATCAGCTTAAGCAGAAGCTGTGCGAGCATGTCTCCGGAAGTCTCTTGAACTTTCTCGAGTACGCTTCACCGGGTGGGCAAATCCCAATCATGATGACCGCGAAGGACCCGGACCCCTTCCGCGTGCTGGGCAAGAACCCGGTGTCGAGAAACCAGGCCAAGCCTGTTTTCGGTCAGCTCGGCCTTCTCGCCTGCGATCAACGCGGAGACGCAAACTGGTTGAAGCAGCATTTCGATTCCATTCTGCGTTTCTACGATTCTTGGATAGCGCACAACTCCTCCTCGATTGGTCTCTTCGGTGTGGGGCGACGATGTTGCCATTGGCGATGACAATGATCCAACCACATTTGGCCGGCCCTTCTTTTCCTCGGCGAACTTGCTTCTCAACTGCTTGTTCTATCAGGATCTTTTGGCGTCGGCAGAAATCGCACGACGGCTCTTGCGCCTGGCGGATCATGATCGGCTTTCCAGCCAAGCGGAAGAGCTGGCGAGACGGATTCAGACGTTCTGCTGGGATCCAAGGGATAGTTACTACTACACCGTCGATGTGCAATGCGTCGATCGACGGGCTAAGCTCATCCCAACCGTGCGGAGAGGAATGGACATGTCGTGGAGATGTCTCCCGATGAGGATCCAGATGTTTACCGGTTTCCTCCCGCTATGGTGCGGCATCGCGCCGCAGCAGAACGCGCAGAAGCTGGTAAGCATCAACTATCTGGCGGACGACCGCCTCTGTGCGCGATGGGGCGCCAGGTCGCTTTCGGACCGCGAGACCATGTACTCTTTGGAATTTAGCTCCAACCCGAGCAACTGGCTTGGGCCAGTCTGGATCATCGTGAACTACTTCGTATGGAAAGCTTTGCAGCGATATGGATACAAGACAGAAGCCGATGCGCTGGCCGACAAGACTATCCTTCTCTATTAGCGCCGACGGCTTTATTGCGCGGCCGGACGGCTCCGTCGATTGGCTCGACCGTCCGAGTCCGAAAGGCAACTACGGCATGGGTGCGTTCTATAAATCAATCGACACGATCTTGTGGGGCAGGAAGACATGCGATACGGCGCTCGACTTTCAAAAGAAAGGGGTGCCTGGGTCGGCCTTCGATAAAAAAGGTTAAAAACTATGTCTTTACGCGCAGCCTCCCGCAATCGCCGGCGCCTGCCGGCGTGGAGTTTGTGAGCGAATCCATCAAAGCATTTGCAACCCGTCTGCGGAAGAAAAAAGGGAAAGACATCTGGATGATGGGTGGCGCCGGCATCATTGGGTCGTTTCTCGACGAAGCCCGAAAGTGTCTCCGCAAGAATTCCACTGACAAACCCAGTCCCGCAGGGACGGCTGAAAGTCGGGCTTGTCCAAAATTACCTTTTTCGATCGGTAATTGATTGAGAGCATAAGTCGGCACTAGTTAGAATGTAGGGATCGTCGTTGCTTAACTCTGTCCATCCGCCTCCACCCATGCCGAGGTGGGCCGCCGCCCTCAGATTTGTCATCCCGACCGGAGCGGACCGGGATTTCCTATATCGCGGTACCACCGAAAGCGACGTATGCGGCTTTCCGTAGAAAGCCGCAGGAAGTTCGCCAACGCCACTAAGCCGGACAGGAAATCCGTGGGAGCGTAGGGGAGGGACCTGCAGTTTCACCTTCGTGCACAAGTGAATGTGCCGTGGGCCCAAATAGCCTCCGGGTTCCGTTTCTCCATTAACACAAACTGCAGATCCCTCCGCTACGCTACGCTCCGGTCGGGATGACAAATCTGAGGGCGGCGGCCCACCTGGAATGGGTGGAGGTGGATGGACAGAACACACCACTACAGCAACCAGCCCAATTTTGCTTGCTCTTATGTGGCGTCATCACCCTAACCGCCCATCTGCTGTACGCACCGGTTTGCGGATCATCAGGTGCGAGTGCCGGCCGAGGAACACCTCCGATGGCAGATAGCGCCGATGCTCATGGCAGCCCTTGCACTGAATCACGACAAGCTTTGAGCTTTCTGGTCCGGGAAACACGAGAATCAGTATAGAAGAACAAAAGGCGAATGTAATCCACAGATTCTCGGCGCTCCATTCTTTTTGCGGCGACTACGGAAAGAAGCCACTCGGCTGGCCTGTTGACTGACCCGCGAGGGGAGAAGATCGACACGGTAGGCTTGGGCGCCCGTTACCTGGCGAGGTATATCATGGCTCGTATTTTGGGGGCATAGATGGTTCACGAATTCCTTCACGAGCTGTTTCAGTGGCATGGTATCCATGAAGTTCTCCACCTATTGAGTGGTTGTGTTGGCTCGTTCTTTGGGACTTGGGTCTACTTCTTGACCATCCACAGGCGCAGAATCGAAAGAGAACCGTGATCAGTGGTCCAATCATGCCAGGCTGATCCTGGACGAATCAATCGACAACGATTCCGCAACCTAGTGATCGTCCAGTCGCGGCCCCCCTCCGAGCCCACCAACAACGACTGGCGACTCGACATGCTTGACCTCGAGACAAAGGATAGCCTGACCTTGCCAAGCCCTGTCATCGCTTGCAGGGCGTTTCCTACTCCATCCGAAGTGCTTGCATGGGATCGACGGAGGCGGCACGACGAGCTGGAATAGTGGCAGCGATCAAGCCGGAGACCGCTAGCAAAGCACAGACCGACAGGATTGTCATTGGGTCGTGCCGGCCGACACCAAAGAGAAATGCCTGAATGGCGCGTGTGGCGAACCACGAGGCAACGAGCCCGCAGACGAGACCCAGCGCAAGCAGGAGCGCGGCCTTCTTGAGCACAAGCAGCATCACGTCCGTCCGCTGCGCGCCGAGAGCCATGCGAATACCCACTTCGCGGGTGCGGCGGCTGACGGAGTAAGCCATGAGACCGTAGAGTCCGACCAGTGCAAGAAACAGAGCGATGGCGGCGAATACGGCGAGCAGCGAGGTTTGGAAGCGGCGCGGCGCGCTGGCTTCCGATTCAAGATCGCTCATGGTTTGAATATCGGATGCGGCGAGATTGGCGTCGAGGGAGTGAAGAATGGTGCGAATGGTGGCTGCGAGAGCTTTTGCCGGAAGCGTGGAGCGGACAGCGATGTATCCACCTCCGAACTCCATGTCGGGATGATAGATTTGCGGCTCGGCGGGTTCTTCCAGGCTGGTATGGCGCACGTCGCCAATGACACCGACAACGGTGCTCCATCGAGTGGGGTCATCCTGTCTGCTGACGCGGCCGCCGATGGGGTTGCGATGGGCAAAGTATTTCCGGGCAAATGCTTGATTGATGATGATGCCGTGCAGACCCGATGGCTCATTCTCGGTGAAAAGGCGCCCGGCAAGGAGAGGTATCTTCATGGCTGAAAAATATTGGGGTGTGACCCAGCGCGCTTCAGCCAATTGACCGATCTCATTCGTGTAGCCGTCCACGGCGAACATGCGGAGATCTTCGGCATTGCTGAGGGGAAGGTCATTGATTGCTCCCACTGCCTGGACGCCTGGAAATACTTCGATCTTTGCGAAGAGATTTCGGAAGAATTCGACGCGCTGCGGCTCGGCGTAACGCGCATCAAGCCCGATATTCATCGTGACGGTGGATTGCGAGAACCCGGTGTCGACGGATTCGACGTTGATGTAGCTCCGAATGAGCAGGCCGGCGCTTGCCAGCAGCACGACCACCAGCGCGGATTCTACGACGATAAGCGTGCTTTGCACGCGGGTGTGCGCGCCGGCAACGCCGCGGCTGCCGGTGGTGGCGAGGAAGTCGGTGAGGTTGATGCGCGAGACGGCGAGCGCCGGGAAGACGCCAGTTAGGACGCTGGTAAGCAGCGAGACTGCAACAGTGAAGAGCAGGACGCGCATGTCGAGCGAGGCTTCGTTGAGGCGCGGGATGTTGCCAGGATTAAAGAGCGGAAGGATGCGCAGGAAAACGTATGCGAAGGCCACGCCGATGGCTCCGGCGGCGAGGCCGATCAAAAGAGCTTCCGT
Source organism: uncultured Acidobacteriaceae bacterium (assembly GCA_963746595.1). Lineage (GTDB taxonomy): Bacteria > Acidobacteriota > Terriglobia > Terriglobales > Acidobacteriaceae > PALSA-350. The sequence continues at coordinate 130,677 of CAVVBS010000014.1, read as the reverse complement.
GATGAGCTGGCGGATGATGCGGCCGCGTCCCGCGCCCAGCGCAACGCGCACGCCCAGCTCGCGCATGCGGCTTGCGGCGCGGGCCAGCAACAAATTGGCCGCGTTGCCGCAGGCGATGAGCAGGACGATGACCACAGACCCGAGCAGCAGCCAGAGAAGAGAACGTACGCGGCCAACAGTGCTGTCGACGAAGTTCTTTACGGAAGCCCCCCAACCGCGCATTTGGCGGTCGTGAAGCCGGTCGAGCCGTGCCATGATGGCGGACATCTCTGCCTGCGCCTGGACAATGGAGACGCCGGGCCTGAGGCGGGCAACTGCATTTCCCCTTGTGTTGTCGCGGTCGGCCAGTTCGTGAGCCGTAAGGGCCAGCGGAATCCAGACCTGCGTGGTTTTGTATTGAGCTTCGCCATAGGGAAGATCAGAGAAATGCGGATACTCGAAGCCCTGCGGCATGACGCCGACGATCTGGTAGCTCTTACCGTCGAGCAACAGCGAACGATGAAGAATATCAGCAGCGGACGCGGACATGGACTGCCAGAGGGCATGGCTGATGACGGCGACCTTTTCGCGGCCAAGTTGATTGTCGCCGGGAGTGATAGCCCGGCCGACTTCGGGAGCGGATTGGAAGGTTTGAAAGAAATCGCCATCGACACGCGCCGCGCCGACGCGTTCCGCCGTGCCCTGCGAAGCCAGGCTCAAGACTGACTGATCGAAGATCGTCATGTCCTGAAAAGAATGGCTCTCCTTTTTCAGGTCGTAGAAGTCGGCGTAGGCGGGGATGAAGTCTTCGACCGGCAGTTTGAATTGCGGGTTGGGCGTGTAGAAATAGACGAGCCTTCCTGGATCGCCATACGGCAATGAACGGATGAGCACTGCGTTCACCAGGCTGAAGATGGCCGTGCATGCGCCGATCCCGAGGGCGAGCGTGAGCACGGCGGTTATGGTGAAGCCGGGGCTCTTGCTCAAAGTGCGCAGACCATAGCGCAGATCCTGCATGGTTTGTTCAACCCACAACAGAGAGCGCTCGTCGCGATGTGCTTGTTTTGCCTGTTCCACGCCGCCGTAAGCGCGTCGCGCGGCCAGCTGTGCTTCTTCGGGCGACATGCCTTGGCGTTCGAAGTCGTCGGCGAGGAGGGTGAGGTGAGCCGTGACTTCGCGCGCAAGCTCCTCTTCCGCGCGCTTGTTGGCGAGGAGACTGCGGAACTGGGCGATGATTCTTCTCCAATGCGCCATGGTTACTGTTCCTCCGCGAGAAGTTTTTCAACCACGCCGGCCATCTGGCGGCAGCGTTCGGTTTCTTCATTGAGCGCCTTCAGTCCCGCCCTGGTAATGGTGTCTCACTTGACATTCAAGTGAAACCGGTGATCACTTGGATGTCAAGTGGAAATCGCAGTGCGAGATTCGAGGCGCTGAAAACACAGTCGATTGCAGGTTTCGGAGGATCGCTCCCGGCTATCCACTCCTGGTGCCAATCGCCGATGCGCTTATCGAACCAAGGCCCATTCGCCTTCCGCGTTTCGGTTAACGCCGAGCGCTTGGAGCCGCGCGTGAGCAGATCCAGGCAATTGTCCTCCGCGAGACCGGCTTGCTCGCCTTCTCCGGGGTCATCATCGGCCTGTTAGTCACCCTTGCATCGATTCGCCTGGTGAAGTCGATGCCCTATGGCCTTACGCCGAAGGATCCAATCACGCTTGGCGGATCCGTGGTTTTGCTGCTTATGGCGTTGTTCGCTGGTTGGGTACCCTCTTACCGAGCCTCGAGAGTCGATCCAGCGGAGGCTCTCCGTCACGATTGACCGAGAGAGTCCAGTACACGTGATTGACTGTGCGCGACGGCACGTGGGATTGAATCGGATTCAGGAAAATTGAGCGTGAGATCACGATTCCCGTTTAAGCTGGAACAAACAGGAGGAACAGGGAACTGAGCTCGCACAAACGTGATTCGTTCGTTCTCCTGGCTGTCCTGGTTTTGCTAGCCGGGACGGCACGACCGCTGCCCCACCTGCCCAGGCCTCATCCTTCGAAGCCTCGTCCAACCAGCCAGCAAGTGTTGATCGCCTCGGACCTCCACTTCAACCCCTTGGCCGACCCCGCTCTGGCCGCCGGTTTGGCGAAGGCGCCGGTCCATAAATGGGAGGCGATTCTCAGCCGGTCTTCATCCACTGCCTACAGTCCGTACGGACAGGACCCCAACTGGGCGCTCCTGCAATCCGCTCTGGATGCCATGCGCAAGGCTGAGCCCAATCCCACCCTGGTGATGATTACCGGCGACCTGCTGGCCCATGGATTTCCTCAGAAGTACGCTCAAGCCATCCCCGACACCAACCGCGATCACTACCGTGCTTTTGTAGCGAAGACGGTGTCCTTTATCGCCCTCGAGTTGCGCAAACGCTATAGCAAGTCGCAGATCCTCCTCACCCCGGGCAACAACGATGATGATTGTGGCGACTACAACATTGAGGCCGGAGGAGCCTTCCTGAGCGATACCGCCTGGACGACTTGGCGGCTCGGCCGGGCCGTTGGCGGACTCACCGGGGAATGGAAGTCGCTTGGCAGTTATACTCTCCAGCCTCGGCATATCCGGGGGCTGCGTATCATCTCGGTGAACTCGGTTTTTTTCTCCAACAAATATCAGTCAGTAAACTTTTCCGATGGCTGCGCAGCAGCCCACTCGGATGGTCCGGCGCGCACCTTCAGCTGGCTCGAGTCCACGCTGAGCCGCGCCGCGCAGAATCACGAGAAAGTCTGGATCATGATGCACATCCCTCCGGGAATCGACGGCTACTCCACCATGGTCAGCTATCGGTCCTTGTCTCAAGCCGCGTCCTCCGCGCCTGGGGATCTGTGCAGTCAGGCCATCGTCCCCATGTGGAAGCCGTTCTGGACAGATCTCTTTGATCGCCTGATAGCTCAATACCCAACGACGATCACCGCCATCTTCGCCGGTCATGATCACACCGACGACTTCCGCGTCATCCATGCCGGCCAGGCCAACCAGCAATTTGTCCTCATTGATCCGCCGGTTTCCCCCATCTACGGGCAAAACCCTGCGTTTCGTATCGTCACCTTCGCCACCGGCGGCGCACTGACCGATCAAACCACCTGGTACCTAACCAACCTGGAGGCGGCCCGGACTACGGTTCCAGGAACCTGGATGCCGGAGTACACCTTCGCCGCCAAGTGGCAAAGCCCGCGTCTGGACGCGGCCAGCCTCAACTCCATCTACGATCAGATCCGCAGCGATCCTGACGCAGGCCAACGATGGCTGACGCTCTTGAATGTCTCCAGTACGTACCACCCCGTGCCCGCCAACGGAGTGCGTACCCTGGAGTGCGCGATCGCCGCCCTGGACCCCGCAACCTACAAAGCTTGCTACTGTCCCGCTCCCTGAGTGCGTCTTGCATACCTGGTTTTCGGTCGGCAAGCTAACGGTGAACTGTATTCCTGCATCCCATCTCAGGTAAGCGAGAACGCCGTTGAAATGAGGATACCTATGGCTGATCTAAAGAAATGTCCCCACCCGTCGTGTAGTTGCAACCTGGAAAAAGGTCAAAGTTTTTGCAGTGCTCGCTGCGAGGCGGCAAAGGGAACCACGGAGCTGATGTGCGAATGCGGTCATTCGGGATGCAAGGGTGACGCATTGAAGACCTAAGGCGAACCCACTAACTTAGATGAACAAGCAATGACCGATCGGCAAGCGGAACTCACAGCGTGGCTTTCCGAAGAGGCTGGCGGCTTTTCCGGTTGCAGTATCGAGCATGACGCCGAAGGCGGCAAGCATGAATATGCCTGGAAGGTCTAACAATTGATAGTCGTTCTTGACCGCGCCGCACGCGTCTATTCATCCTCGGGCGCCAGGCAGCATTCCTGGAGTTTCAACAGCTAGTTCCTTCTTCCCCGTCACGTACTCCACATGCACCTGCTCGATGGTCCCGTTGAACTTGAACGGCATCTTGTCGTAGTAGTCAAGCGACACCGGCGAACCGTGGACAACGCCGATGTCGAGACAGTCGTTGGCGGTGAAGAGCAGTGGCGCAGATATCGGCACCTGACCGGTCGCAACCACTTCACCATTGACCTTCATGGTGATGTTCAGGGGTCCACCGGGCTTGGGCACGGCGTACGCGGTCTCGACCTCGATCCTCACCTTGCCGACAGGGAGCTTCTGCTTGGCGCGGATCTTCGTTCGTTGGATGATGAAAAGGTTGTATTCGTAACAGAGGATGCCTTCCTCCACGAAGCAGGTGAGGCCCCCGGAGTTTGCTCCCAGCTTGTAGAGCACGCCGTTGGCGTTGGCGGGGATCTCGGCATCGATGGTAACGACGTTGGGCTTGTTGCCCAGCGCCGGCGCGCAGAACTCCGGTATGCGGACGGCGTTGCCGGAGAAGGTCCACTCAGTGAACGGGGGCGTGATCCGCATCTCGGGGTGGAGCACGACAACCCAAAGGCCACCGCCGATGGGAAGCACCTTGTTCTTGGTAGCTTCTATGAGAAAGAGATCCTTCAGTTGGGCCAGCTTCTCCGGCATTTTTGCGGCCAGGTCGTTCGCCTGGCTCCAGTCTTCCTCCAGGTTATAAAGTTCCCAAACATCGTTGTCTGGTGTCCACTCGCGAATACCTGGAGGCACACCGGGAACCCAGGGGATACGCGGTCCAAGGGCGGAGGCCATCCAGCCATCATGATAGATGGCGCGGCTACCCATGATCTCGAAGTACTGGGTGAGCATTCGGCCTTTGGCCTTCGCATCGTCAAAGGTGTAAACGAAACTCACGCCATCGATCGGATCCTGAGGAACGCCGTTGACTTCGAGCGGCGGTGTGATACCGACAACCTCATAAATTGTGGGGACGATGTCGTTGCAGTGATGGAACTGTGGGCGCGGTGTGGCATCGTGTTTAATCTTTGCAGGCCACTGGATGATCAGCGGGTTGCGCGTGCCCCCGAGGTGCGACGCAAGAAGTTTGGTTCCTTTATAGGGAGTGCTGCCGGCCCAGGCCCACCCTGCGTGGTATTGATTATCGGTTTTGGGCGAGCCGAGCACGTCGAGGCCGCCAAGTTCGTCCAGCGCCTTGATGTGCTGCTTGACGGTGGTGGGGATACCGTTTTGCGCCAGCAACTCGCTGATCGTGCCGTTCTGTCCCTCTGATGAGGAACCGTTGTCACCCCAGATGTAGAAGATGAGCGTGTTGTCGCCATAGCCCAACTTGTCTATTTCGTCGACGAGCCGGCCGACCTGAACGTCTACGTGTTCGGCGAACCCGGCGGCCACTTCCATAAGGCGACGCTGGAAGGGCTTCTCATCTTCGGGGATGCTTTCCCACGACGGCATCGTCTCGTGCCGGGGTGTGAGCTGAGCATCGGCGGGGATCCAGCCTTTCTCTTTGGCGCGCTTGAAGACACGCTCACGGTACGCATCCCAGCCGTCATCAAACTTACCCTTATATTTGTCGGCCCACTCTTTCATGATGTGGTGTGGTCCGTGGATCGCGCCGCTCGCCCAGTACATAAAGAATGGCTTGTCCGGTTGTAAGGCCCTGTGTGTGTTAAGCCAGCCGATAGCGTCGTCCGCCAGATCTTCGCTGAGGTGGTACCCCTCCTCCGGACTCTTGGGCGGCAGAACGACCGTGGTGTTCCGCACCAGGTTGGGCTCATACTGCGAGGCCTCGCCTGCCAGGAACCCGTAGAAGTATTCAAAACCCAGGCCAGTTGGCCAGTTCTCAAAGGGCCCGGCGGCGGTGGTCTCTTCGGCAGGCGTGTTGTGCCACTTTCCCCAGGCGGCCGTATTGTAGCCGTAGTCTTTCAGCACGTCGGCCACCAACGCGCTGCTCTTGGGGATGTGCCCCGAGTATCCGTCCCAATCGTTCGCCAGCTCCGCGATTTGCCCGGCACCTACCCGGTGGTGATTCCGGCCGGTCAATATGGATGCTCGTGTGGGCGAGCACATGGCCGTCGTGTGGAAGCGGTTGAGCGAGATCCCTCCCATGGCGATGCGGTCCATTGTCCTGGTTTGTACTTCACCCCCGAGAGTAGACGGCAGGCCGGGACCTGCGTCGTCGATCAGCACGATGAGGATGTTTGGAGAATCGGCGGGAAGCCGGCGGGGTTGAACGCGCGGCTTGTAGACTGATTCCTGCATGGTGCGGCCGGCGATGCTTGCCGACGGTGTAGGCGGGAAAGGCAGATAATCCTGCTTGATTCCTTTGTCGTTCGCGCTCATTTCTCTTTCCTCCGCGTTATAGGAGTCTATGAGAGACGTTGTGCCCCTTATAACTGTCACTTGCGACAGTTCGTGTGCCCGATCACGGGTAGCATTGAAACAATGCTGCCCTCATGACATCCACAAATCTTGTGAAAGCTGGAAAAAAGAAGTTGACTTTGCACAAGATCATCGACGAATATGGCGCCATGCGACATGTCGTTAGAGATAGTTAAGGCCGATATGCAAAACCGCTGAGCGAGCCCGTCATGAAGTCAGAATGTGTCCTGTAGGCTGCGCCCGCGCGGCCTGAACACTACACCGCTTATGCGCAATAGAGTTGGAGGTGCCCAATGGAAGATTCACTCGCTTTTGAGCCCAAGCGGGCGGCTGTGCTCAGCATGGATCTGCAGACCGGAATTGTGGCGATTTATGCGAAGGACGATCCTGCCTTGCCGAATCGGGCCGCGAAGATACTGGAAAGCTCCAGGAACCGGAAGATGTGTGTTATTCACGTGCAAGTCGGATTCCGTCCCGGGCTGCCGGAAGTCAGTCTACGTAATCCGCTCTTCGGCGCCATCAAAAGGTCGGCTCAGCATCAGCAGCTATTTCTGGGACCCGCCGGCACGATTCACCCAACCGTGGCTCCGCAAGCCGAGGACGTTGTCGTTACCAAGCACCGCATCAGCGCCTTTGCCGGCACAGACCTGGAGATGATTCTGCGGGCAAAGGAGATTGACACCCTGATTCTGTTTGGCATTGCGACCAGCGGGGTTGTCCTCTCCACCTTGCTTCATGCCAGCGATGAAGACTATCGCCTGATCGTTGTCAAAGACTGTTGCGCCGATCTGGATGCAGATGGTCACAAGTACCTCGTCGAGAGACTGTTCCCGGTCTTAGCCACTGTTACAACCAGCGTTCAGTTGATCGAGGCGCTTGCACTACGCTGAATACCTTGGCCGCTTAACTAATGCCGGCCCGTAATTTCAACGAGCGCATCCCCGCCAACGTCTCTCATTGAGCACTTACGAGAAGCAATTCACCGTTCCCGCTGTATTACGGTCGATTGAAAATACATTCCGTGAACTGCCTGCAACGTCTCGGTTAGAGGTAGAGTCGATTGGGATCCCTGGGGCTAAGCTCTGAACGGTGGACCCAGTTCCTTAGGTCATCTTGTCGATAAAGAGAGACAAGACCGAAAAGATCAAACGGTAGTATTCTGACCACCACAGTGAAGAAGATAGGAACACTTATGCAGAAGATACTCTTACTGCTCTTTGTCCTCGGGCTATCTTGCGCGGCGTCCGCCCAGACCGATCGAGCATCCTGGGCAAATCTAAGTGGCTTGCAGCCGGGACAGAGGATTCAAGTGGTTGGGACGACCTCGAAGAAACATTCCGGAAACTTCGTGAGCATCTCCGATACAGCGATCTCGTACCGAGAGACGAATGGCGAACAGAGTATTCCGAAGCAAGACGTTATCAGCGTCAAACTCATGGAACACAAACACCGTTTGCGCAACACCCTTATCCTGGCAGGAGTGGGCGCTGGTGTGGGAGCCGGAATTGGCGCAGCGCTCCACAAATCGTGCTCATCCCAAAGCTTTTGTTTGGATATTGGCGGCGCCGCCCTGCCGGCAGGAGTTGGCGCGGTGCTCGGTGGTGTGGGCGGCTCCGTCGTTGGGATTCTTTTGCCCTCTCACAGCACGATTTACCAGGTGAGCCCTCACTAGCTTGCCTTGGCTTTTCTGGTGAGCGCCCTGAAAGCCTTGGTTTCGGCAAATCGCTCTGGAGAAGCGAGCAAGTTACTGATAACCCCGTTTCGGGTACTCAGGTTCAACTGGCTGAAAGCCATGTGTCCGAGGGCTGACGCGCTTGATGCCACTACACGACGGCAACAACCGGCGGGGGCTGCCAGGTTCCTTGACCGGGTTCGCGATTAGGTGTTGCGTTTTAGGGTCGTACATGGTCAGAGATCACTGGGGGAAGCTGGTTGGCAGCAAAAATGAGCGTGTAGTTATGTTTGCTCGCGTTGAGGAGCTTTTCGCTCCCGTCCTTTGTGACGATAGGGTACGAAGCCTCCTCGGCGGTATTTCCAAAGATGCCGAACTTGGCAGCCGCGGCACGCTTTAGCCAGTCGCCATTGTAGAAGTCACGATCACCGAAAATTGAGTCGACGTTCCACCCGTTTACCTCGGTGCCGAAGTTCGCCATTGTCTCCTCGACCTGCGTCTCGCCCTGCTTCATGCCGAGAAATACCTCCGCCTTGTGAAGGAGGGAAAGCTCTTGAAGTGAAAAGTCTTGCCTGTGCCGACGAACTGCCCGAAGAGTCGGATTCGGGTCTGGGGATGCTGAAGGTACCCGGTAACCCCGGCTGTGAAGGCGGGATCTGGGAAGCGTGACTTGGCTTCAACGCGTGGCAGCTGCGGTCAGTTTTCAGTCGGGATTCTTTCCGCCTTGTCCACAACCAATACGGTTACGTTCCCTTTGCGGCCTTCGATCCTCAGTCCCAACTGATCTTCCAGGGCCCTCTGCCATGTCGCGAACATATCAGTGCCCAACTCAGGGTGGATGTCCACGCTGAAGTCAAAAATGCCCGGAAGTTCTGTCTTATCCAGCACCAAAGTCGGGGACGCACTGGCTCTAGCTGGTTCGGCTGGATTGTCTGCAGCCGGAATGGATAACTGGACGGTAAGCAAGTCCGCGAACTGGCGCAAATCCCCGTGAAAATGAAATCCGGTTTGTGCAGTGGGGTTTTCTCCGCCGCCGATCGGGTGAATTTTTGGGCCCGACTTGCCGATAACCAACTCGTACACGCGCATCTCTCGCGTCTCGCTATGCTGCGTCAGTTTGAATCGCTGGGCAACAAGGCTTCGCAGCATCACGCCATGTTGCTCCCTCGTGCCGGCTCCTGCTGATCTTGCCTCGATATCGTATTCGTTTTTGTCAAGCCAGCTTGGCCCCAAGACTTGATTCAGTTGCAGTTGGTAAGCCTCTGCCACCAGGCGCTTCAGGGTGACATTTCTGGCTATGATCCCGGTAGGCGAGTATGAAAGTTGATTGTTATAGTCCGGCCCGACGAGGTGTTGGCTCGGTTTCACGGAAGCAACATCAAACGCCGGCACGGTTGCTGGGGCTTGGCCGACGGCGACTGCACTCGAAAGCGCGAAAGAAATAAGGATGGACAGCGTGCGCATGGCCTTCAGCATATTCGCCGGGAGATGAGCCGGCAAATTGCGGAAGAAACCGCAGGCCTTTTCGACTCACCGACGCCAAGCAACAGCAAACCTGCGGATTCTGGTTAAGACCAAGGCGGCATTTCTGTTTTCGCACGGACTCGCCCTCGCCGAGGCGGGACACGAGGTGCAGATCTTTCTTCTTGGAGAAGCGGTCGTTCTGATGCGCAAAGTTGTGGCCGAGGCCGTCACGCCCGTGGGTTGGTCCCTCTGACGGAGGGGGATCTGATCGAGCACGTCTATCCCCCCTTAGGGGTGGCGCACTTCGAGGGAATCGAAGTATCGCCGTGAAAGAGCCTGGTGCCGTCTCCCTTCAAGAACGATCCTGCCTTCTCGATTCGATTGGGCGTGAAAAAAGAGAGGACAGCGTTGATGGCCTCTGTCAGCCATCCCGGAATCGAGTAGCCTAGCCCGGGATAAACCCACGCTTCAATCGTGCCCGCCCTGCAGGGAAACCCAATGTCAGGAGACTTGAGGATGGTCGCCGTATAGATCAGATCCGCATACACGCCGGTCGCGAAGCCGGCCGTGCCCAGTCCCGCGGTGGTACGAAACTCCGCCGACATAACAATAGAATTGATGCCGACGGAAACGCCCTGCGCCGATCTGGCAATATCCGTGTCGGCGGTGATGCTGGTAGGAATCTTCACGGTGAAGCCATCGCTGGATGAGTACTTGGCCTTGATGCCGCCAGTAAACGTATAGAGCCCCTCCGCGTCGAGAACGGCATTCTTTGCACTAAAGCCTGTGTTGTAGACCACCGCCTGGTCGAAGTTCACGGCCAACGGAACATTGCCGGCCAGGGGGATGCTGAGCGAAGCTGGTATCCAGAATTTCTGCATCGATTGCCCGCTGATATGGAATTCTTCCTTGGTATGCGCCAGCAGTTGGATATGCAGACTGACGGTCGCCGATATGTCGACGCCGCATTCCGCTGGAGGTCGGTTCGGCATACCAATGGCGATATCGAACGCAGCGTGTGCGCCATCGAACTTGATGATGCCCGTGGCCGTCATGCCCACGCCGTTCTTTTCGTACGACCACTGCACCCCAATCGAATTCCACGTACCAACGGGCACCGCACTCAGTTGGTTTGTCAGGTTCAGCGGCGGGATGTTGGGTATTGGCGGTATATCCAACTTGGGCATATAGGGGACCATGGGCGCGCGCAAGCCCGTGCCCGGCAGGGGAATGCCCGACAGCGTGTTGGGCGCTAGCGGACTTTGTTGGTAGCCGGCGCGCACCAGTCGCGGCGCGCCCGGCGCTTGAGCCAGGCCCGCTTCCGCAGCGGCGCTCGCCGGCGGGGCGCCCGCGCCGGGGCCGATCGCTAGCCCGCCCTGGGGCATCGCCACCCATTCCTTCCCGATCTTTTCGTAGCCCACGCGTGTGCCGTCCCCGGTTACCTTCGCCATCGAGAAGGGCGTCCACTTGCCTGAGCGGGATATATGCGAAAAGACGATGGTCTGGGGCATGTGCACGCCGGGCATCTGCAGCACGGAGACGTTCTTCGCTGCGTCGTTGTCTTTGGTCTGGGGATACTCCGGCGCCGGCGTCGCTGCCTTCCCCGATCCCGTGTTTCTGCCACCGCCGCGCTCGTTTGCCGAGAAGACTTACAACATTGTTCATTGGAGCGAGATGTCCTCGGGTGGGCACTTCGCTGCCTTGGAACAGCCCGGCCTGCTGCTCGCGGACCTGCGCGCGTTCGTCTCCACCGTAACGGGAGATGGCTACCCGCCTGCCGAGGCTGGAAGTTTCTGGAAATCCCCATATAGATAAATTCCCGGCCCGGAGGGGCCGGGGGCCAGCAACTTGCCAAACCCCGTTTTCGAGGAACTACGGCAGAACATTCGCCAAAAAAGCGCCTGCGCTACAGCCTCCGGAGCCCCCCTAGTTTAAATCGCGGCGCTGCGGATCGTCGACGATGATGGCCTGGCCATCGGTGAGGGGCCTTGATCGGATTCTGTGGGCATCGGCTCGAAACTATACCAGCGGCCCACTTACGCCTATTGTCGGGGCAATGACCGATAGAGGCTTAAAAGGTTTTGCGGAGGCACGTGAATCAGACCGCGACGCGGGCTATCGATATCAGAGATTAGAAGAAATGTGATGGATACAAAAAGCGGAAGAACGAAGAGAATGCTGCTTTTTACACGATTGCTACGCCCACCGTATCCGACTAGCAAGTTGCTGCAGATGGCTATTGCAATCATTAAACTCCACGCGGCGGTTGGGATGCGGTTCCATAATGCGGCTTGGGTATACCCCTGCGAATTCAATACGTCGTTCATGCCCGCAACGGCAAGAGCGCTGACGGGTGTTGGTTGAGCCAAGGCCGGCGTCTGAACCGCAGTCCACATATCCGCCTGCAGCTTATTGGTTTCGTCATCGATCTGGTGACGTTCAGACCGGTCAGTGATTTGGAAGAACGCAATCCGTAGATCGAGATATTTTGTCAGCAGCGCACGCACGCGAACAGCATCGGACAGAGGCAACAATCCTGCACGGACAAATTCGGTTCCGATTGCATTAGCCTCTGCTTCTTCATAATTCCTGCGCAGATCGTAGCGGCCGATCGCCATTGAGAAGCTGAACCCAATGATCAGGCCAAGAAGAGTCAAGGTAGCGGCCTGCACAAAGCCAAAATCTTCGCGGTCGTCGTCACTCAAGGGGTGCCGGCGGCGTACGAAAGCACCGATACGCGCCGAGAGCCACAGCACGAGTATTGAAAGCAGGAAAAAGGGAATTGGATAGTTGAACATAAGCGTCGTCCTCCGGAAGCTCAGATCTAGTCTATGGCGGCTGGTCAGGGGTAATAAGGACTGAAGCCACGCGAACAACTTGGCCAAGCCAATGCCTGAAAAACTCCACCAACTGCAGCGCCTGTGGCTCTCTCTCCTCTGCTCCCAAACAGAGTTTAATCAAAATCGAGACGAAGTGTGTTGCTGATGGTGAGCCCGCACTTTTTGAAAGGTAATGGAAAGCAGATCGGGGACGGCGCAACACTCAGAACAATAGGTGCGGTCGGCTTCTTGGATAAGCGTCGATTGGTGGGGGATGAATGGAACAAAAATGGAAGCAAAGACGTACATGCCTGGATGATCTCTTTAATCGGCTTGTCACGCAGGGTATCCTTGCGAATCATTGCGACGCTAGTTCTATCGATAACAATGTTCTGGTGTAGTGATGCGGTTGCTGATTGCATTGGAAGGAAGGTCAACGTAGGCGGATACGCGCTGTGGATGCAAAGCACGGGAGATGGAACCCCAACGGTCGTCTTCGAGAGCGGCGGCGGGGAGGATTCAAGCGAGTGGTCCAATATCGAACCAGTCATCCGGGAACGGGCAAAAATAAGAACTGTAGTTTACGACCGCGCCGGTTTGGGGAAAAGTGATCCTAATCCGCGGCCTTATCGGATCGAGGATGAGGGCACGGCGTTACGACGCGCTCTCGATCAATGCGACATTCACGGGCCCATCATATTAGTGGCTCATTCCTATGGGGGGTTCATTAGCGAGATCCTCGCCTCTGAAGACAAGCAAGTCAAGGGTCTTGTGTTGGTAGACGCGAACATCCCTTCTTTTTTTGACGATAAAGAAGCAGCAGTCATCAAAGCGCGTTATGAACCGCTGGCTGACGCTTTAAAAAGGGATAAGCCTGACGTTGCTCGCGTTCTAATCCCGGTGGTGCAAGCCTATCCTGCTACCGCGCGTCACATGCGCGGCGTACACATACCGTTGAATCTCCCAATAATCGATATCACTGCAGAACATACCTGGGTTGACGCACCAGACGAGCTTGCAGCGATGCGCCGCGCGCACTCTGCATTCGTAGCGGCCTCCCCAAACCGTGTGGCGATCTTTGCTGCAGGAAGTGGGCACTACGTATCCAAGGACCGACCCGAACTCGTGATCGACGCCATACTCCATCTCATTTCAGAAGTACGTGAACAGAAATCCGTACCGTAAATGTATGGTTGGCCGCGCGACTGCAAGGGGAAGTTTGGCCCGGATCACCAACGAAGCATTTCGCGCATGACTTGGCTTCCCCATGGATGGGAATCCCCGGTTCGGCGCTTTTCCATAAGTCGAGGAAAGCCTTGTAAGCGGCAAGGGCCCGCACCCCGGCCGCATCTGCGTCGGCGCCCTCTTGACCCTTCGCCTCCAGCGCATTGGCACGCGCGACGCCATACCCGGCCTCCCGGATGAGGTTCCCGGGATGCTCCCTGACACTGGGGCGTTTTCGAGGAGTATCCTGCTCGCTGGACTAAAACGGTCGATTTTGGGTGGAGGTGACCGGGAACCTCCAAGGAACGAGGCGCTGTCGGCTTCACAGACCTCGGCGGGGCTAAAACTCAACCTGTTACTGACGGATGGGCACGACTCGGCCGCGATCCGCCAACTTGATTGCTTTTGAATAGGGTTGAGGACGACCGTTGGGGGATCTGCCGCCATGTCATGGATACCCGAATCGAAAGCGGGCTTGCGGAATCTAATAGTGGGCCTTATATCCAGATATCCAGGGAGATTCTCGTGGCCACGCTAGGGTCTGGTTTTCTGCAGTCTCAACTGGAGGAGCGCAAACGCCTCCTCGAAGGGGTGGTTGCCTCCGCGCCGCGAAACCCTGAGCTGGGTAGCCTCTTGCGCGAAGTAGATTCGGCGCTTGATCGCATGGCCAAAGGTATCTACGGTCTATGTCTTGAGTGCCACGAATCGGTGGAAGAGGACCGCCTGCTCGCAGATCCGTTGGTGCGCTATTGTCTTGACCACCTGACCCAATCTGAGCGGACTGCGCTACAGCGAGACCTCGACCTGGCTTCCCAGGTGCAGCGCAACCTGCTACCGCAAAATGGCCTCCGCGTGGGTGGCTGGGAGACGAGCTATCATTTCGCGCCCGTCGGCGCCGTCAGCGGCGACTACTGCGACTTGATCCCCTCCGATGGGCAGCTCCTCTTCCTTTTGGGTGACGTCTCCGGTAAAGGCGTGGCCGCTTCCATGATGATGGCGCAGCTTCACGCCTTGTTCCGCAGCCTTACCGGCATGTCCCTCCCGCTCGGACAGATTGTCAGCCACGTCAACCGCGTCTTGTGCGAAAGTGCGCTGGCGGGACAATACGCCACATTGGTGTGCGGGCTGGCGAAGCCAACCGGGGAGGTAGAAATTCATAACGCCGGCCACTGCCCCGCAATCGTCGTTGGGCGCAGCGGCGTGTCTTGCATTGAATCAACCGGTTTGCCGCTGGGCATGTTCCTCGAGATGGAGTCTAACGCCACGTGCGTGCAACTGGAATCTGGCGACACGCTCTTCCTTTACACAGACGGCCTTTCCGAAGCCCGCAACGAGAGCGACGAGTACGGCGTGGACCGCGTCATGACTTTGGTGCACCAGCAGGCTGCGCGGCAACCTGCGGAACTGATAGCCGCCTGTGTCGAAGACTTGCGAACGTTTGTCAATGGCGGCCAGAGCTTCGACGACATGACGGTGTTGGCCGTCCGGCGCTGCGACTAGGCGCAACAGCGGTTCTTCACGGACCCATGGTTGTGATCGTCACCTGAATTCGCCACCACGATCGGTGAGTTGGCCCTGGCGTTGTCCATTGTTGCGGGGGCAGGACTGGCCTTGCACAGTTTTGCAAATCTCTTCAATGTAGATATGGGTGTCAGGACGGATCACGTACTCACTTTCTACCTCAGCGTTCCTAAAAACCAGGAAAAAGAGCCGGCGAAGATCGCCCCTTACTACAGGCAGATGCTTACTGGTATACGGGCAGTGGCGGGCGTGTCCTCTGCCTCAGCACAAACCGGAGAGCCCCTCTTTCCACCACACATGACTCCCTTCGTAGTTGCGGGAGAGTCTGCCCCCGACAGTGATTCCTCCAAGTGGTCCAAGGCTGGCTTTGGAGCGAGCACCCCCGACTTCTTCAAAACCTTTGGGGTCCGCAGGGAATCAGGTGCCGGCCTCGGATAAATTTTCGATGGTTCTATTCGTCAGCTTTGGTGCGATCGCGCTTATGCTCGCGACACCAATGTCAGGAGACTTGAGGATGGTCGCCGTATAGATCAGATCCGCATACACGCCGGTCGCGAAGCCGGCCGTGCCCAGTCCCGCGGTGGTACGAAACTCCGCCGCCAGTGGTTGAGACCGCCATACTTCGCAGGCAGTTCGCGTTAATTGCCTATGACCGCGTGGCAAACAGCTCAAGTTACCGACCACCCCGGTGTTTTGGAAGTTCGTCGTGCTACGCGTAAGAGCTGTTTGCGGGATTCTTGTCCTAGCTATCGTTCAGCGGTTGGGCGGCGGCTTGGTGGGAGACTGGCCGTTGACCGCCGGAGAGGCTGTCGCGTCCGGTACAACGTCAAATCCCGGAAGCATGCGAGCCTCCGACCCGAACTTGTGGTAATCGGTGTACACAATATCGTTCAATCGCGTCTCGTACGGGGCATAGATATCAAATGTCTGACCCCAAATGGTCAGAGTGCTCACGGTTCGGACTCGCATAATCACGACGCTGCGCTGCGGGCAGACATATTTTCTTCCGCCGATCTCGACGGGCCCATATTCGACCATCATGACCGCTCCCTCTGCGGGCAGTACCGGAGTCAGATTCGGCTCACGAATCCATCCCAGTTCGGCCTCCATCGTCAGTCGAAGAATTGCTCCGGTTCCGGGATCAATCGCCAATTCTCCGAGGTATCTGGGCGACGTCAAAAAAGTACTCCCACCCACAAGGCAGCAGTACGTAACGTCGTAATGAGGGTTCTCGGCGCGCACGACGTAGCGAAAGACTGCCTCCTTTCCTCGTTCGCCCTGTACCCAATGGCTCCAGATCAGCATGCTATCGCCGCGCGTGGCATCTACGAGCACCGAGCCAAGAATCGGACCGAAAACACCGATGAAATTGAGGTCCTTTTTCCTGGCGCCCGGGCTGCCCTTCTTCTTTTCTGTATCCTGTTCCTCATGGCCGTTCCGATAGCGGAGAGTTGCCTTCTCAGTGACCGCCTCGCGCAACAACTGGTCGGCCGGGGCGGTCTTCCAGGTATGTGCTTTTTGGGGCGACGGTTGCTCATACTCGGTCGTGGTGCGTATTGCGAAAAAATCCGGCAGTTTAGGAATCACTTCCTTCAGATACTTCACTGTTCGTGAAATCATCTGGCGCTGCGTTTCGAGATCGGGTGCTGGGTCGGAGAGAATCTCTGCTACGGGAGGGTCCAGGAAAGCAGACTCATCGGCCAGAGCCACCAGGGCCGCGATCGACTTCTTGCCGCGCAGACGATTCTTCCAGAGAGAGAGCAGGCTACTGTTGAAGCGTTCGCTCAGGCCCAGACCCGCCAGCTCCTTTGCCAACTCGCCGTCGTGCTCGCCGTTGGCTTTGTCCAGGATCTGCTCCAGTTCGTAAACACTCACTCGCCTGGCAGGGAAGCGAGGCTGATCGTAGAAAACCGGCTGGTCGTAATAGCCGGTGCTCGTGCGTGCAGATAATCCAGGTGCTCCGATTTGTACCTTGAGGTCGTGATATTCGTCCGGCTGAGCTGCATGCGGCGGGTCAAAGGAGATCGTATAAAACACGCGCGCGTCCTCCACGCAATCTTCGATAGCGCGCGAGAGGTCTGACACTGGGTCCAGGACCAGGCCACCGCTCTGAATCGCCAATACCGGAAGCGCAAAATGTATGTACGGAGGCACGCCTGGCTCGTCCAGCTTCGACGGCGCGAGAGCGTCCGGCTCCTCCAGCTCCGACGGCGTGCGAACCCCCGCCAGATTATCCTTGTAGAGGTCATTGAAGCTGAAAGCCGCTGGTTCAGTCCGGGCTGTGACCTCAGAGATGACCATCCGCGCCTCACGTATGCGGGTGGAAAGCTCCACCAGCGAGGAAAAAGCAGTGTCCTTGTGTTCCTCTCGCCCGTGAACTACCGGCCAACCGAAGCCCATCCACACCAAGAGCTTTCGGCCCGGGTCGCCTCTTCGCCCGACGGCGATGGAGTAAACGGCTCGCAGGCTTCGTTCCGACCGCGCGACCCTCTCTGATTCCGCTGTCATGAAGGGATCACGACTTCGCGGCATCGCCCAGATCGTGCGGGGTGAGCGGTGGTGAGCAACATCCTCGGCTAGGGTGTTGCCGTCGGTCGTGGGCCTCGCCGATGCGTACAGTCCGGAGTTTGTGAACCAGTAGACAGATACGGGTTGATCGAGATGTCCGCCATTCTGCCGCAGAAACTTTATCGATTCGTCCTTTACAAGTTCCAACTGCACGGGCGAAAGGTTGACCTCATCGAGAACCAGCACCACTTCGGTAAGCCGCTCATTTTCATCTGTGGTATCGTTCGACGCTGCGAAGGAAACGATCTTTTGCGGCACGCCGTTGTCCATCAGCGTGAAATCCTTCGCAGCAAGCCCCGCAAATGGCTTGCCTTCGCGGTCTGTTGCAGCGACATCGAGATGGATTAGACCCTCCGGAGGTGCGTTCGCCTGCATCTTGACAGGCTCGGACGACACCGTGGCCTCAACTGGAACTTGCGAAGTTTCAAGTTGAGCATCAGCACAGGGCACACGAACGAAGGCCAAAAGGCAAAGGAGAAAACCCGGCAGAATAGATCTCTCCGTTCTCAAAACCGCACCTCGCTGGGATTGCCCCCAAGTGGCCAACGATCCAGAATACCTTGGCATCAAGATCGAGTGTGGAGGATCGGTGTTGAACCGAACGCGCCTAGCCCCCCTCTGGTGGCTGCTAGTGCGCGGGAGTACCTTGGAAGGCGGGTTATCGATAAATTCCCGTGCCGCTGGGATCCAGAGGCGCAAGTTACCGAAAATCCAACGTTTTCAGGGAAGAAGGATTGAAAGGCTGCTGTCTACGAGCCAGAATGATAGGGTTTGCCGATGGTGACGTTGATGCAGCTCCCTGGCGCGGTCTAGAGGGGGGCGCTTCTGATACAGCGACTTGAAGTCGGGTTTCGGTAAGTTCTCTAATGCAGCAATACGCGTTGATTTGGGAAGTCCAGCGAGAACGTTGGTATCTCAACATCAAACAGCTCGCCACCATCGCTTTCCATCTGGTAACTCCCACCCATCATCCCCGACGGCGTGTTAAGAACCGCACCGCTGGTGTATGCGTGACTTTCGCCAGGCTTGAGGAATGGCTGCTTCCCAATCACGCCCGATCCCTTGACCTCAGTCAATTCGCCGCGCGCATTCGTGATCATCCAGTGCCGGCTTAATAATTGCACTGTATTCCGCCCCTGATTCTCGACAATCACGTGATAGGCCCAAAAATACTGCGAATTGGAAGGCGATGAATCCGCCTCAAGGTAAGTTGGGACCACGCTTACCGATATCCCTCTTGTGATTGCTTTGTACGGTATCCGATCTGCCATAAAGAGAAGGTTAGAGCAAAGTCGAAGAATGAGCCAGGAAGCCTTGCTGGGACTTGACGAAGCCGGACCAGGATTAGTCCTCAAAGCGCGTTTTCTGTGGACCTATTCTTTTCGTTCCTCGCATAGGAACTCCACGTTAGCATGAATCTCGAAAGCCAAAAAGTGGAGGCAAAAAACGGAGCGAAGATGAGAAGGGAACTGCTGCGATTCAACGGCGCTGTCGAGCACGATCTCGCCATCGATGCCTGGATGAAAGATCATCCAGGCGAATTGGGAGCCATCGCACAGCACTGGTTTGACGTGATGCGAAAATGCGGGGACGAGGTCCGCGAACTCTTGCATGATGGCTGTCCGGTTGCATGTCTGGGAGATGCGCCCTTCGCCTACGTCAACGTATTCACTTCGCACGCCAACGTGGGCTTTTTTCAAGGAGCAGCGCTGCCGGACCCGGCCGGCTTGTTGCAGGGCGCCGGCAAGTTCATGCGCCATGTGAAGCTGAGACCGGGAACGGCCACACCCGCAGCAGCGCTCAGCGCGCTCATCGAGGCGGCGTACTCTGACATAAAGGATCGCGTAGAAAACGGTTAGCTTAATCCGTTACTTCTGGTGAGCGCGTTTGCAGCCGCCGCCAGAAGAAGTACGAGAGCCCCCAGAGGACGCTGGTGGCCGCGGAGGGGACCAGCGCCGCCGGGCGATCGCTTATGGAGAGGTGGGCGATGAGCGCCGAGACAAGGTTGACGGCAAAGCCGCGTAGGCCCACTCCTTGATCACGTAGATCACGCCCCGCGCCGGAAACATGGGTATCAGCAGTGCGGCCACACCCGCCACTTTGGCCCACGAGAGTTCCATCCGGAAGGAGGTGGCGGAGAAGCCGAGGCGGCTGAACGCCTGCGCCGCCTCCGGTAGGCGCAGCAGCTCGTAGTAGGCGGTGAAGCTCATCTCCAGGCAGAAGAGCGCGGTGAAGATCCAGAAGCAGGCGACCAGCCCCTTGGATTCGTTCATCCCGCCGGCCTTCAACTTTCGCTTCCCCCGAGCACCCGCTCCAGACCTCCGAAGAACTTCTGCCAGCCGTAGTTTGCACCCTGGTACGCGGCCTGCTGATCGGGACGGAAGCCGGATTGCTCCATGCGGACATGCGTGCCACCCTCCGCTGGACTCAGCGTCCAGAGCACCACCCATTGCAGCCCGCCGGCGGCATCGCCAACACCCCAGTGATAAGACAGGCGTTGGAGTGGCTCGACGACCAGCACCTCGCAGTCGACGATGCCGTTCCAGTTAGGCATGGGCTCAGCGCGGAATTGGAACTTGCGCCCGACCACCGGCTCGAAGTCGTTCTTCATCATCCACTGCGCGAGGAGTGGGCCCTCGGTAAGCGCTCGCCACAGCTTCTCCGGCGGGTGCGGAAATACCCTCTCGACAACAAGGCTGGGGGGACACTCTGCTGCATTCGTCCTTGATTCCTGGCTCATGGGTCCATCCTTTTCAGTAGGTTTTCAAGCTGATCAAATCGGTCGCGCCAAAAGGCGCCGTAATGATTGAGCCAATCCACCATCGGCGCCAGCGCGTCTGGGTGGGCGCGATAGTGAGTTTCGCGTCCCTCCCGGCGATGCCGTACCAGCTTTGCCCGCTTCAGCACCGTCAGATGCTTGGAGACAGCAGGCTGGGACACGCGCGCATAGCGAGTCAATGCGTGGACGGTCTGTTCGCCCTGCCGGGTCAGCTCCTCGAAAATAGCTCTGCGAGTCGGATCGGCAAGAGCGCGGAACAGGGGATTGGCATTGACCGTCTTCACACCCAAAACCATAACCGCGTGGCTATGGTTTGTCAAGAGAGGCGTCTTCCAATTTCCAATTGCCGCCTTGCCCGGTATCATTGAGGCGAGAATCCCTTCATGCTCCAATGCTTATGGTCGCGCGACTAAAGCCGTTCCTGAAGACCGTTCTGGTCATCGGCATAACCATCGGTCCGTGGGCCTACGCCGTCGGCGGTTCCAACGATTACGCATTGCTCGGTTTTGGACTTCTGCTAGGCGTGCTCTACGCGTACATGACGAGCTGGGGCTCGGGCGCAATTTTCGGGATCATCAGTGTTGTTTTTCTCGGGACCGTATTGAGCAGCGTTGCCGCTTACGTTACAACCACGGCGACATTCAAGATTGCCGCAGCGGTAAGTGGTTGTTTTTTTGCCGCCCTGTTCGCTGTTGGCAAGGCGCTTGCCAAACCTGTCGATCCGGCGGCAGACATATTTTCGGGCGACACCCAGGCCAGCAAGCTGCTCCTGAGCGTGCAATTCGCGGTTGTTCCGTTAGGCGCGCTCGTGCTCATGTTTATGTCATTGCCGGAGCCGTTGCGAACGGAAGGTCATTTTTGGGGCGCCGGATTCTTCTTCTATCTCGCTGATACCCTGGCCACGGGGCTTTTCATACTACTGAATATCAATCTCCGGCCCGCCATGCTCTTCTATCAGGAAATCAAGCCATTACTTCGCGCCATGTGGGCCGGCCTGGCCAGCTTCGCCATTGGATACGGCTTCACTATCATTGTGTTTGCGGGCTTCTATATGGCGTTATATCGCCTGAACCCGAATTTCTTTCAAATACCCTGTGGTATACACGCCCATCTGGTTTGGGGCTTCATTTATTTTTCGGTGACCACCATCACCACCGTCGGTCTCAGCGAGATAAAACCGGGCAGTGCAATGCTTTTGCCCCAGGCCCTGGTCTCAGCGGAGCTAATCGTAGGAATATTTTGGGTCGTCGTCTATTTCGCGGTTGCGATGACTCTGCTTCAGGCGTACGCGAAGAGGATTCTCGATTCCAATTCACAATAAGAGGAGAGGCACGAGACAGAATATTGTTCGGGCCGTTCAGGAGTCTATTGGTGTGGTATGAGGGGAGCTGCGACCGTGACGTCGACCATTTTCCCTATCTCCAGGAGAAGCTCAGCCGGCGGCAGGGGTTTCAACAGCAAATGAAACTCATGGCCCTGAACGCGGGCGTCTTCTATTAAAGCCGGCGTGGCTGGGTGCCCCGAAAAGAGCAGGATCTTGCACCTGGGGTATTGCGCTCTCATTTTCATCGCTAGATCAATACCGGATATGCCCGGCATCGTAACATCCGATATGAGTATATCCGGAGCCTTCGCGCGGGCCGCCGCCAGCGCCTCGAGTGGGCTGGTGAAAAACTTTGCGGAAAAACCGTTCATCTGCAATATGGTGGCGAGAGTGGATGCGATGACATGTTCATCATCCACGACGAAAATCTGTGTGGTTGGATCGGAAAACACATAAGTCCTCTTCCGAATATTTTTTCGTGAGTCGCAAACGCGCCGTAGGCGGAGGAACACGCGGTAGCGTTTTGAGTAGGCCCAGAACTGCTTTGCACAGGTAGGGTATATAAGAGATTATCTCCCTCTCCTGAGTTACTTACTGGTCAATTCTGCTCACACCATTGGCGTTAGAGTCTGCGTGAGAATCTGCCGGTCCAGGCGTTAGTCCCGAAGAGCCTGCCCTGCCTGCCCCGGCGTGCCGTGGGAGCTTGTCGACTGGGACGGCTGAGAGTCAGAGCTGTTCAAGTTAGCGGAGCAACGGCCTTCTGGACGGCGCAACTTGCTGAATGCGTTGAAGAGAACGTCGGCAAGCGAAATCAGGTTGGTTGCTGCGGTGGTGTGTTCCGTCCATCCATCTCCACTGCTGCTGAGGTAAGCCACCGCCCTTAACTTTGTCATCCCGCCTGCCCCGGCGTGCCGTGGGACTGGAGCGTAGCGTAGCGGAGGGATCTGCAGTGCGCCTTGAGGGAGAAACGCAACCCATTGTGAGCAATTGGGACCATACACCGCGGCGATCGGTGTTTATATCTCGAGCATGGCAAAGAAGAGAAAGCACTCCATGGCGGTGGAAAATGCAATGATTGCCAGCATCCATAAGGAGATGCAGAAGCCGAGATTGACGGCGTCAGTTCGCAGTGAAGGCAGAGATCGGGGCGCGGGCGCGACCCTCACGAAGCATCCTGGCGCCGATCTTGAGAAAACGAAGGTTTCCAAAGCTGGGCGCAAACAGTAAAGCCTCTGTCGAAGGGCAGAGCGGCCGGCGGCATTTCTACCGGTTCCGATACCTCCTGCGCCCCATCGCCAAAGAAAACCGTGAGGCATGCGAGAAGCTTCAGTCGTGGAGAATCACATTGAGCAGTGTTTTATGAACCCGGATGCGACCGTTGTATTCAATAAATCCCAGCTTACGAAAGCGATTCATAAAGAAACTAACGCGGGACCGGGTGGTGCCGATCATTTCTGCAAGAGTTTCCTGGGTGATCTGCGGAATCAGCGATTCCGGTTCACCCGGCTTGCCAAACTCCGCCAGCAACAAAAGAACCCTCGCCAAACGTTTTTCGCTGGAGTTGAAAAGTTGGTCGATAAGATCAGCCTGGGTTCGCATGCTGCGGACCAGCAGAAACCTTAGGAACAAATCCGAGAAGGCCGACTCATCATGCATCACGCGGACCATCTCCTCCCGCTGGATTTCCAGTGCTTGGCAAGCGGTGATGGCCGTCGCGGTTGTCATGTGCTTCCCACCCAGGGTCGCCAGCGACTCCTCTCCAATGAAGTCGCCCGTGGAGAGAAGCGTGATGGTGGCTTCTTTGCCATTTTTCGAAACAACCGTCAGTTTTGCGCGGCCACGCTGAAGATAGAAAAGACAGTCAGCAGGATCACCTTGCGAGAAAAAGGCCTGCTTTGGTTTCAATTGGAGGATTCTTCTCCCC
The DNA here is from genome assembly GCA_963746595.1 of uncultured Acidobacteriaceae bacterium. Classification (GTDB taxonomy): domain Bacteria; phylum Acidobacteriota; class Terriglobia; order Terriglobales; family Acidobacteriaceae; genus PALSA-350. The sequence continues at coordinate 107,127 of CAVVBS010000014.1, read as the reverse complement.
AGGCCGGCTTCAGCGAGAAATGCTGGAGCGTCGAATACACGTGTCTTAAGCTCGGCCATCTCGATGGTCCCTTCCAGAAGGCGGCCATGCAGAAGCGCACCTCATAAGAGCATGCGACCGGTTCTTATTTAGTAAACAGTGAGGACTCTATTGCCATTGTAGGCCAGGCGAAGGATTGAGGCGAATTTCCAGGGAATCGAGGGCAGTTCAGAACTCTATCTACCCGGAAGGCCGGCTGAACCTCTTAAACAGGATCTGGGACGGAAGACTCTGCACAACCGGGGTGATGGCCAGCGGTCGTACCCGCTTCAAAGGCCGCGTACCCCCACCAATAGGGTTGGTTCAGATGAAACATTTTTAACTTATGCCTAAACAATCCTTCAGGTTTGCTTGCTAGATTCTCTGAGGTATGAACGAACGCCTACGACTCGTAGCCCGCACACAACCAGTATCGCCAAATTGCCCGGAAAGGGTAGGGGTGCGCACAACGGGTCGCCGAAAGGTTATAAGCATCCGGAGTCCGGTCGGTGTCCTACTTGAAAACGCGTCCAACATTGAGCACGATAATCGCTTTGGCTGGACTCGATGTGTGGTCTCGGCCATGGTCTTTGAATCAGCGCTGGTTATCGCTGGTTTGCTGTGCTGGCGGCTCACCTTACAGCCTCGTTCCAAAGCCGCGGCCAAATCCGTTTAGGCATTGCTCGCTTCTTGTAGAGGAGATCATGTGGGACATTCAGGAGAGTACATGCCGGAGGATCGTCGCAACACGGGTGCATCAGGCAGGGAGAAAATCTTTATCAGTGAGCTAAATATTCAGATCTTGCGGAATTCCTTGGATCAGAACTGGTCCCTTGAGATAAACGAAAAGCGTTACTCATCGATACCCTTTGAGATCGTCAAACAGCTCGTCGCTCAGGCGCTAAGAGAGGCAAAGAAGTCTCTGATTGAACGACGAACCAACAGAGCGTGCTAGCGAGGTTGTCTCCGGTATTTACCAGGTACTACTAGTGGTTAAGGTCATCAGGTAATTACACAACTTGTTGCAAACACAGCTGGGCGTCGTGCCCCGCGGGTGCCGTCGTTGGTTAAACTAATCACATTGGAGGAGCTACTGTGGAAGCAATAAATATCACGCTGTCTCGAAACTTCGCAGAGAATGACTGGTCTGTCGAGATTGACGGGATTCTATACGAGCACATTTCAACCAACACGCTAGATGACTTGGTCGAATATGCCCTTATTGCCACGCAGCAAAGCCTTCTAGAGGTCGAAGCTTCGGCTGAGAGCGAAATGGATTCGGGTGTCTGCCCGCGCTCCGACTGACTGGGAGAGGGGCACCAGCCCTCAAATGGGCGGCACTCTTCGTTGAACCCGTTGTGCCACACATTTGCCCGAGCCAGGAAGCGATTCACAACCGCGATTCCGGCCCTTGTCGCTACCTATACAGCGTCCTGGTCTGTCAGTATGTCAAAAATGACAGTCAATAGCCGTGATCAGGTCGAAACCTTAGCTGAATTCTCACCCCGAGTGAGCAATATTGACCACAATCCTTTGGCAGATCCGTGCCCTAATCGCTAAAAGGACTCAGACAATGGATATTGCCGACTGGGAAGACGTGAGAGAAGAGATTTGCACGCACCTCGAAATCGGCAGGTCTATGGGTGAAACAGAACTGGACACCATGACCCGTTTCGTCTGGTTGGAGCGGCAGATGCATTTAGACGCTATCGAGAAAGCAGTGGCCGCTGCGCTCGACCACGAACGCGGACTGGTCACAGGCAGGGCCAAGGTGCTCCGGTGGAAACCGCCCTTGCGCTCATCGGGCCCGTTTTGAGGTGCTCGGCGCCAACGGCTGACCGCCATCTCGCCTGTCGCTTCTTTTTAGCCATCGGCTTTCACTAGGCGCACTTCCGCCTGTCCTGGTTCCTCCACTCTAGCCTCCAGATACGCCTAAGGCTGCAACCGGCTGCATGTGGCGCGAGGTTGTAAGCACGGTAACCCGCCCAAAAGCCGGCTCTGTGGCTTCATCGAGCCTGTATGCAGGCGGCTCTCCGCAAGATCGAGGGCCGGCGGGTCCGAACACTTGAGATTGACCATTAGCGTCGACCCGATACCCATGATCGTACTTGGAGCGGTAATCTGGCCTAAAGAACAATTTCCCCCTTTGCCCCGCCAGCGGTCGGATTGCGTCCTCCTCGGCGAAGAGATCCGGTCCAGATCGAAGCGGGACTGGCCCCACGTCATCGAGGATGCTTAGTGGAGCGGTATATATCCCATCTCCTCCCCCGTAACTTCGCCGCGCTCGGCAACAGTCCGTAGGGCAATCCAACGCACGTCCAACATTGTGAAAGCAAAGAGCGAGATTCGATTCATCGAGGCACCATCCTCTACGGCTACGGCCTAAGGCTGAGCAGGCGCGCTGTCCCAGGTATGCCGGTCCGACAGTGAGGAGTGTGATGCAAGATTTCGGCTCGGCGTAGCTGGCGCTCAAAACACGCCTAGATCACCGCGATCCTGCTCCAGTCAACCTGATAGAGGTTTAGAGCGGAAGGGCACCCTCTTGTTTCAGGATGCTCACGTTGTTTCTCATGTGTGTCAAGTACTAAAGTCGACCTCCGCCCCGCGGAGAACGAAAAGAGTGTTAACGAAGGAAGGCGTAGCAACCTCTTTGCGGTTCAATGCCTCTTACCACCCCGAGAGGTAGTTATGAAAGTGGTAAATATTGCAATTAGGCCAATGCAGCTTCTTGCTGTACCAGCGCTTCTGTCAGTGCTTGTGATTCCCAGATTTGCCATGGGGCAAGATCAAACCACTCCATCCACCGCGACAAGCCCAGATAACTCCGCAAATAACAAGACGCACGTGACGACCGCTGATCAACAGTCGGAAAACACATCCGATCGGCTGCTTACACAGAAGATCCGTAAGTCGATCATCGCCGATAAGTCGCTCTCTATGTACGGACACAACGTGAAGATTATTACCAAAGACGGCGCTGTCACGTTGAAGGGTCCGGTTCATACTGACGAGGAAAAGCAGAACATCGGCGCCCTAGCCGCGCAGGCTGCCGGCGGCCCGGATAAAGTCACGAATCAACTAACCGTTAAGCAGTAGTGCTTGCGCGCCTCTAAAGGCGCGCGAGAAGGAGATCTACATGGCAGGGAAAAACACGGCAGCATATGGAATTTATTCAAACGAAGCGACCGCTGAGGCCGCAGTGGACCGAATAATCGCCGGAGGGTTCTCGAACGACGACGTCTCCGTGCTCATGTCGGACGTCAGGGGATCAAAAGACTTCGCGGCCGAAAAGAACACGAAGGCTCCCGAAGGAACTGCAGCCGGCGTTGGTGTCGGGGGCGTTGTCGGAGGAACCCTAGGATTGCTCGCAGGCATTGGCGCGCTGGCGATACCAGGCGTAGGCCCTCTCATCGCTGCCGGTCCCATCATGGGTGCGCTGGCGGGTCTGGGCGTTGGTGGCACCGTGGGCGGTCTGGTAGGAGCCTTGGTCGGTATGGGAATTCCGGAGTATGAGGCTCAGCGCTACGAGGGGCGAGTCAAAGAAGGCGGAATCCTCGTTTCCGTGCATTGCGATTCCTCTGAAGAAGTCTCCAGGGCCAAGGACATCCTTAAGGCCACCGGCGCTGATGACGTTGCCTCCGCAGGAGAAAGCTCGCACGGAGTGGACTCTAAGACGAAGGATCCAACCTACATAAAGGCGGAGCCCGTCGGTGCGGTGCGACCGTACGACAAAGACGTTATCGTCGATGGCCCGCCGCGCAGAGTAAGCTAGACCGGTACCCCGCATCTTCTTCTTTGAAGGCATGCACCCCGTAAAACGGGTGCATTTCTTTTTTCCGCGCCGTTACTCAGATGGCTCAATCACTTCTGCCAGCTAATTCAGTAACTGACATAACCTTCTAGCTCGGAGCAAATCAACCGGATCGATTCCAAGCCTATGCCGAGTTTGATGACGTGGTGTGTCGTTTAACGCAAAGCGCATCTGCGTACTTTGAGAACTCTTAGCCTGCGGTCTCTCAGGCTGGCCTCAATGCGGTAGCCGCAGATGCGAGCCTTTGCTCTTCCACCTGTGCGTATTGCGCCTCGGCCCGCACGATAAGTAGCTCTAAATCCAAACCGCCCAGGCGAGCGTCTGACGCAGCGATAACTTGCAGGGCATGCCAAAGGCTCAGTTTGCCTTGCACTCCCAATGCCAGGAATTCCAAGGCCTCGAAGGTCCCGAACTCCCCTTTCACGCCGCCTCCCAGCTTCACGCGGCTTGCCTTTTCTCCTACCCACACGGTGAATTCCTTCAACGCGTTTGTTCCGGAGCCGACTTTTTCGGCAAAGTGTAGAAGTGTATCCCGATCCTGCGTAACTTCACCCAGCAGTTGCGCGGCAAACTGGCCCAGAGGTTGGTGCTGATGCCGATCTTTCATCGTCCCCAGGAGGTCAATCGCGAAATCCGCGCCAGCAAGGTGATCGTGTAGATAGGTGGCCAACGGGTCATTCATCCGAAACCTGCCTTCCTGCCTAAGAAACGTCTTGGAGGGTGGGGATCATGCGCCCCTGTTAAAGCAGCGGCGCATCGGCTAGCCTGGGCTCCAGGGCTGATGCTATTCCATGGCTTTCAAGATGCGGTATGACCTCAGAAGATCCTGGACTGCCGCAATTTCTGCATCCAGCTTAGGTATCTGGTCGGAGTTTGCCTGCTGTCTGCCTCTTCGGGTGACCAGCATAAGCAGCTTGTCCTGATGATAAGCATAATCGTGCTCCTGGTCCTGCTTCATCGCGCGCACCCCATCACGATAAGATGCGAGCATCCTCAATGGGAGGCGGGTGCGTTTCTTTTTAAGAACCGGCGCACTCGTCGCCGGGCGATTACTTCATCAGACAACCGGTAGATTTGTTACGTCAGGGAAGCGGGCCTTCTACCAACCTTGATATGTAACGGCAATCGGCTATATGTTTCACTACCTGCTGCGGGAAGCCGAGGGCCTGGGGCATGCGGCGACTCTGTGCCGCATGCCCCAAGCAACGACTCTACGCCACTAGTTGGGCGCAATGAGAACAGCGCTTTGCGGCCAACGGTATATCACTAAGGCACTCCGGGCACAGCTTGGTTTTTGGCGCCTCAACGGGCTTGGGGTGAACCCTGGCCATCAGGGTGTTGACGGGCACCACAACCAGGAAGTAAAGGGTCGCGGCGATTAGGGCAAATGCGATCAGGACGTTGAGAAACTCACCGTACTTGAGGATGCCCCCGTTGACATTGAACACCAGGAAGGAAAAATCCGGCTTGTGCACGATCGCCGCGATGAGAGGGTTGATGATGTCAGTAACGAGCGCGTTAACAATGGCCGTAAATGCGGCGCCGATCACCACTGCGACCGCAAGATCGACTACGTTCCCGCGCAAGACAAAGTCGCGAAATCCTTTAAACATTGGCTCTCCTGATCAGGGAATTTACTCGGCCGGCCTGCCCGGAGATTCTACTCGAGCGCGAGCAGGCGCTGCCATCCTTTGCCCTTTACCGTGTGCAGAATAAAAGTGACGGCGTTCCTTGTCTTCGCCCCTATCTGCGCAGGATTTGTGGCAAATGCTGCAACCTCCGGCAACGGAATGCCCGACTCGCGGAATGGACACACGGATGCAGTCCGCAGATTGTTCGGCAAGGTTGAGAGATGAGGCAAAGGGGCCTTCTCGCCGGCAGCAAACTTAGCCGCAGCCGAACCCAAAACCAGCAGACTGCTGATTGCGACAACCTTCGCGCCCCACTCTTCCGGATCCCGGTCCTCAACCCCCGGACTCCTGTTGAGCTTGGTGTCGTTGACGAATCTCAGGCGACTTTCCTTACTTAAGGCCGCACACGCAGTCCTGGATGGAGCCACGTACAGGAAATCCGCGTCGCCCGCCTGCCCAGGCAAGCCATGGGGCTTGTCGGGGGAGCGTACGTGGGACGAAAAAAGCCCACCCAATGCTTTTGCGATATCATTTCCGGGTTACTGTGCAAGAAAATGGACATGGAAACTAGGAAACGGGGAAATTAGGGGGGACAGATGAAAAGTACCCCAATGAACAGCGCCCACTGCATATTAGTACAGCCATTCTTAATGGGTTCGTCTGGATGTCCCACATCGTCCTTCTGTCCACGCATTCTGCTTTGAAGGGTATGTCCTACCCCTTAGCCGTAGCCTTGCTTTGAACACCAAGATGGGCGCATGCGCAGCTTGCCCCGCTTCTCGGCCGGATTTAGGGACCAATTGACTACGGTGCTGATGAGTGCCCCAGATGGCGACGAGATTCAGAGCTCCAGGAACGAGAATTGGCACCATCCACGGAATTCGATTCTGGATCCGTTCATTCAGGCTGGTCCCGGCGGTGGCAGCGGTTGTGCTGGCGTCGGTTTCGGTCGGCTGCCGAAAACCGGCGGAACCGGTGACGCTCACCTTTCTTGATCCCCAAGGATTGCTGGATCTGGGGGACCACCGCATGGTATCCGATGCGGCGATAAAAGAATTTACCCAGGAAACGGGTATTCGGGTCAACCACCTTCCCACTCCTGAAGATAATCGAGCGCAGCTCCAACTCATTCGAGACCTGCTGCAAAGAGGAGCTTCTGCGCCGGATGTTTACGGTGTGGACACCATCTGGTCCGGTGCTCTGGCTGACTATCTCGTCGACCTCAAACCATATTTTTCTTCCGAAATGCCACCCGTAGATCCGGAAGTGCTTGCAAGCTACACCGTGCAGGGCAAATTGATTGCCATCCCGTATCACCCCAATTCGAGCGTTTTGTATTACCGGACGGATCTGCTTCGCAAATATGGATACAGCTTGCCGCCGAAGACCTGGGACGAGTTGGAGACCATGGCCGCCCGGATCCAGAAAGGCGAGCGAGACAGCGGAAAGAAAGACTTCTGGGGGTTCATATGGCCCGGGACGGTCAGGGAATCCCTGTCGCATATCGCGCTGGAGTGGCAGGTGAGTGAAGGAGGAGGCCGGGTCATCGAGGCTAACAGGACAATCACTGTCAATAATCCGAACACTGTCCGTGCCTGGGAACGGGGTGCACATTGGTTGGGTTGGATCACACCACCCGGGGTAATTTCCTATTCAGAATGGGATGTGAGCAACGCATTCTGGATTGCAGGCAACGCCGCATTCGCGCGTGGATGGGCCGACTACTTTCAACGCCACCCGCCGGACGAACCATTCCGGCAAGAGGCCGGCGTAACCAGCATTCCGGCGGGAAAGGCTGCCCGCGTAGCTACCTTAGGAGGCTGGGCTCTGGCGGTCTCCGCGTCGTCCGCTCACCGCCCTGAAGCGATCAGACTGGTGAAGTTTCTGGTGAAGAAAGAAGCCGAGGTCGAGGCAGTTGCACGCTCAAAACCTCAGTGGCAACTTCAGTTCTATGATCTTCCCCTGTTGTTGGCGAAACAATATCCCTGGGCCCCTAGAGCCGGTGACCAATCGGGTGCAACCATAGTGTCCCGCCCTTCCATCGTTTCCGGGGCACACTATGACGAGGTATCTCGCGCTTATTCCGAGGCAGTCCATTCCGTGTTGGCGCGCCAGTCCACAGCGTCCCAGGCGGCCAGCAAACTGGAGAAGGAACTCGTTCGAATTACGGGCTTTGAAACGGCACACAACTAAAAGGGCAGGTCAGGATTGCATCTCAACATCGGTCCACGTCTGGTACTGTGCTTCCTTCTGATCATCCTTTTGACCTTTGCGGGTGACGCAGTCGTTTTGTGGCAATTCCACATTGCCCAACTCGAGGCGGAGCGGTTGAAGGATTACAACGAGGAGTTGGTGTCGGTGTTGCGCGTACATGCGAATCTTCTGGCTTTTCACGACACGTTGGAAGGGCTAGCGAATGATAAAGACGAAGGGCGGCTCGCTACAGAGGCGGAACACCTCACGAGGGCATTTTCCGAGGGTACGCAGCGCGTCAGGAACGCCCTCAATTCCTTGCCTCCCGGCGCTCAGCCAGACCCCATCCTGCCTACCCTTGAAATCGTGCAGAGAACGTTGGCATCGCAAATGGACGAGATCAATGATTTGGCCGCTTTGGGTCAGTGGAACGCGGTGCAACTGCGAATCCAAAACCAGGTACGCCCGCTCGAATTCCTCACCTCGGCTCTGGCTGATAAAGTCGACCGCGAGGTGAGTGAAGAGCAGGCGCGAACTGCGCTGTATACCAGGCGCGTACAGCGTCGCGTCTTCGTCGTACTGTCGATAACGCTTATTTTCACCTTTCTGATCGCCGGTACCTTGGGCCTGGCGATTACGCGCAGCATCACGCAGCCGCTCGCGCGGCTTGTGGACGGCTCCAGGAGGTTGGCGCGCGGCGAGTTTAAATATGAAGTTTCCGTCCATGGAGATGATGAGCTATCCCATCTCGCGCAGGTATTCAACGACACCGCGCGGCAATTGCAGGAGCTTTATGTAAGCCTGCAAAACAGCGAAGATCGCCTTCGCCGTGTCATCAACACCATTCCCGCTCATGTATGGAGCACGCTGCCCGACGGCTCCGTCGATTTCATCAATCAGCGCCTATCGGACAGCACGGGACTATCGGCGGACGAGCTATCGAATTCAGGTTGGAGTTCCATCGTTCACCCTGACGACCTCGCGAAGTACACCGGCCAGTGGCACGGGGCCCTGGCGGCCGGAGAGCCTGCCGAAAGCGAGGTTCGCATACGAACGGGACATCGCGATTATCGCTGGATGCTCGTCCGCAACGTGCCCCTGCACGATGGTTCGGGCAAAATCATCAAGTGGTATGGCACCGGCATAGACATCCAGGACCGAAAGCGCGCAGAGGAGCAGCTGCGCCACAGCGAAGCCTATTTGTCTGAAGCGCAGCGCTTAAGTCACACCGGCAGCTTCGGCTGGCTGGTCTCCACAGGCGAGATTCTCTGGTCCGAGGAAACCTATCAGATCTTCGGATACGACGATTCGGCGAAGCCATCGTTGAAATTGGTGATTGATCGCACCCATCCCGACGACCGAGACCGCGTCCGGCAACTCCTTGAACAGGCATCGACCGGCGGCGGAAGCTTTGATACTAAGCATCGTTTGCTGATGCCGGACGGCGCGGTGAAGTACCTTCACGTCATAACCCATGCGATAAGCGATTCGTCAGGCGCCGCTGAACTTATTGGGGCAGTGACCGACATCTCGCCTGCGATAAGAGCCAACGAATCGTTGCGTAACGCGCAAGCAGATCTTGCCCACGTCAACCGCGTGACCACCTTGGGAGAGCTGGCCGCATCACTGGCTCACGAAGTAAATCAACCCATTACCGGCGCCTCTATAAATGCGCATTCCTGCCTTCGGTACCTCGGGCGCGATCAACCTGATCTGGATGGGGCTCGTCTAGCCGCTTCGAGAATCGTCCGTGACGTAAACCGTGCCGCTGACATCATAAGCCGCGTCCGCCTATTCTTTCGCAAAGGTGCCCCCACACAGGAGCCGGTCGATGTGAATGAAGTCATCAAGGAGATGGTCTTGCTTCTGAGTTACGAAATCACGCAACACTCCATCTCGACCTCCACGGAGTTGGCTGCAAATCTTCCTGTGGTTGTGGGCGACCGTGTGCAATTGCAACAGGTATTGATGAACCTCATGCTCAATAGCATCGACGCGATGAAAAATGTTGAAGGAACTCGCCAACTAACCCTCAATTCGGAACTAAGCGACGACGGGCAGCTTTTGGTTTCGGTCCACGATACCGGCTCCGGCCTCCCCATGGACTCGGCGGACCAGATCTTCACTGCGTTCTTCACCACCAAAAATTCTGGTACTGGCATGGGGCTGTCCATCAGCCGCTCGATCGTCGAATCTCATGGTGGCCGCCTGTGGGCTATCAACAACGCCGGGTCGGGCGCATGCTTCAAGTTCACACTGCCGACCGGCGTCCCCGACCCTGCATGACTTCTGTCGACACCAAGGACGGACTCGGGACGTAGCATAAACCCAGTGGTAAACGGGAGCGGAGATCCAGACATGGGTCTCCGGCCATCCATTTCGTCGAATACTCCGCCATAGTTCAGGCACTTGATGCCCGGTTGATTTTCGTGACGGGCGGGATTAGGATTGCGCTCTTCATGCAAAACCAGGCGGCTCGATGCGCGTAGCACGATTGCTTTGGCTTTTCCTGCTGATGCTCACGGTGTGGTCCGGGATGATGGCCTGGGAGACGAGCTCCTACATGGCACGGCCGTGTCCTGAGCAAGGAGCCGCCGGCTACTGGGGATGCGTGCTGGACAGGCCCATCGCAGAGCTGGAGTTGGCAAAAAGCCCGGCCGGCTTCAAGGCACGGATCGACCAAGGCAGCCCCGGGCAATATGAGACCTGGAACCTTGCTATTGCCCGTGTGAATACGTGCATGGACTTTCTGTTCATTGGGCTCTACTGGGGTGTGTTCGTGCTGTTTGCGGTGGAGGGTGGCGGCCGGCTTTGCCGCATGTTGATCGGGGTTGTCTCGGTTGCTGCGATTCTTGATGTGATCGAGAACGTGCGTCTGCTGCAGGCGCTGCGGGCGATCGGCAACGGGGCGGCCTTTTCGTTTACGCCGCGGGATTTCTCGCTTGCCAAGTCGATTTTCTTTGCCGTTGCCGCAGTGCTGCTGGGCAGTCTGCTGGCGCGGGGGCCGGGCCGCTGGCGCCGGGTGGCAACGGTGCTGCTGATTGCCGCTGCTGCGGTTACGATTGCCGGACTCTTCTGGGTACCGCTGCTGATGGTGAGCTCTGTGCTGCTGCTGGGGACTCTGCTGATTGCCATCGTGCTCTATGTGCCGCTGCATCCGTGGGACTGGAGGACGGTTCTGACGTGGGTGGAGTTCGCCTTTCTCATCCGCTTCCAGGTGATCGGCGGGGCGCTGCTGGCGATTCTGTTACCGGCCGGATATTTTGCGGCGCCTTCGATTTTCGCAGGTATCTTCGATGCGCAAAGTTTCCTTTCTTTTGTCTTTGTCGTGTATGTGGCACTGCAACTGGCTCTCATCGTGATGATCACCAGCAGGCTGGCACTGGTCTATGGACCGGTGCGCTTTGCGGGAATCGAGAATCTGCCCGTGGCCAACCAGGTCACCTGGGGGATGACAGGGATGTTCAGCCTGCTGTCGTGGCCGGTCATTGCGATGACCTGTTCGGGCACGGAGATACCGGGGTGGCAGAAGGCGATCGGCATTCTTGCCGCGGCGGCTCTTTCTCTTGCAGGGTTGTGGCTGATCGCAAAGCTGCATTTCTATATCGAAGCGAGCCCGGGATACACAGCGCGGATGATTTTTCCCAGCTTTCCGTTTCTCAGGACAGACCGGCGGCCGCGGTGGAGTTCGGGCGGTTTGCTGCATCAACAACTTGCCAGGTTTCTGCCGGAGAGACTGAGCCGGGGTGTGTTGCGATCGGAGTTGGAGGCCGACCTGGAGGGCGGAGGAACGGTCGGCACACTGCTCTCCGGGCACCAACTGGCGACGGCCGCCGTGTTGGTGCAGGCGTTGAGTTATGTCGCCATTGGGTTGCTTTCCGCCCCAGCGACGGGCAGCCACCCGCATGCTGCAGGGTGGTACCGGCTGCTGACACCGCTGAGCGAGCAACAGCCTGCAGCGCTGTTTTACCTGTTGTTCCTGCTGGGATTGTTTACCTGGTTCTGTTCCGGGGCTGCGTTCATTCTCGATGTCGTCCGGATTCCGGTGCTGACGACCAGCCTGGCAATCTCGCTGGTCTTCGGGCTGATGGGCACGGACCATATCTACCAGGTGTATCGCGGGGACGGTCATGCAGCGCCGCCTTCGCCGGCAGAGGTGGTTCACGCATGGGAGCAGAAGAGGGGCAGTGCGAACGCACCGATGGTGATTGTGGCCACGTCGGGCGGAGGGATTCGCGCGGCTGCGTGGACGGCCGAAGTGTTGACCGGCCTGACGCAGGAGTGCGAGGTTGTGGCGGATGCGAGCCGGTTTACCTCCTCGCTGGTGCTGGTGAGCGCCGTCTCCGGCGGCAGCGAAGGCGCGATGTATTTTGTGGGATCGTACACGCGCGATGGCGGGCTTCCGCTGACCGCGCTGGGAGACATCCGGCAGAATGCTTACCACTCCTCGCTGAGCTCCGTGGGTTGGGGGCTGTTGTATCCGGATCTGTTACGTATAGTGCCGGTTCTGGGCTCCGCCGCGACGCCGCTGTTCGGCAACAGTGTTGACCGGGGGTGGGCGCTGGAGAAGGACTGGCTGAGGAGGTGGGCCGGTCGTGCATGGACGACGCCGCCGACGATCGGGGAATGGAGCGACGATGTGGTGCGCGGCACGCGGCCCGCGGTGATCTTTAATGCAACGACGGCGGAGAGCGGGCAGCGCTTCCTCATGAGCTCCACCGCGCTGCCCCCAGATCCACGCTTTCAACGCGGTTATCTGCCATCGATTCCGTTCTGGGATGCATTCAAGGGGATGGACCTTCCGGTGGCGACGGCGGCGCGGCTGTCCGCATCGTTTGCGTGGATCTCACCGATGCCCCGTTCTTCGACGGGTGGGCCGCCGTTCCGTGTGCACGTGGGGGACGGCGGGTACTACGACAATTCCGGCGTGGTGAGCGCCATGGAATGGCTGATTGCTGCGGAGGATTCGCTCAAGACGCATCCGGTGTACATTGTGCTGGTGGATTCGACGCCGGGCTGGCCGGCATCGGGTGAGAACTGGACCTGGCAGCGGCAGTTGGTGGCCCCACTGGAGACGCTACAATCCGTGCGGACGAGCTCACAACAGGCGCGGGCACAATTTGAGCTGCAGCTTGCTACGGATTTTCTGATAGGCAAAGGCGTGGACATCAAACTCGTGCGCTTTCGTTACCCATCGGACTCGCTGACTCCCTTGTCCTGGCATCTGACGCCCCATCAGCAGAAAAACATCGGGGAGGCGTGGTCGAAGCCGGGCGCTGACCTGGTTGCGCAGCGGAAGATTCTGCTGCAGGGGCTTGCATGCGCGATCCCTTCTGAATCGCAATGAGCACGTTCATCCTGCTACCGTCTGCGCGGCTGGCCTGCTCGCCACTGCGGCGGACAGACGCCCTGACGGACAGATCCGGAGTCTCCTGTGCACTTTTGTGGGAACATCCCTTCGACCGGTAGCGTAAAGAGCCTTATGAAGACTCTGCATGCTGCCACAGGCGCGGCTTTGCTCGCCTGCAATCTGGCCGGAATCGCCCAAACCGAGACCGCATGTGGTCAAGTTCTGGATGCTCCTCTGCGCTCGAGGGCGGTGCTGACCATCGATTCGCGGCCGGCGGGTCTCGAGATTGTCGGGACCGACCAGGAGGCGATTCATCTTTCGTGCACCGTCCACGATCTCGAGAGTGCCGGGGATATCCGCATTCGACTCTCAGGAAACCAGGACGACGGCAAACTAACCATCACCGGCGGCGCCCTGAAGAATGGCAACCTTCAGATCCGTATAGAAGTTCCACGAAAGACCAGCCTGAGGGTCCAAATGGCCGCTGGGCAGGTGAAGGTAGAGGAAATCGCGGGCGACAAGGATATCGATCTCTATGCAGGACAGATTTCGATTTACTCGGCTCGCCCGTGGGATTACCGGAGCGTCGACCTATCCGTGGATATCGGAGAGGTGAAAGCTCCGGCTTACGGCGCGGATGAAGGAGGCTTCTTCCCCAGCTTCACGAAGAAAACCGTGGACGGCGAATATGGACTGCGCGCGCACGTGATTGCGGGAGAGATCGATCTGCTTGGCACAAACGCGCGCGGCGCAGCCGAATAACCTCCGAGGAACCGAGCGCCATTTCATCGACTGTTCCAGGGGAAACTTGGGACGTTCACCCCAATCCGATACTCGAAATAAAAGTATCGTCCTACCCGTCCCCGGGTTTCCGAGGATACATCCGTGGAGAGGGAACTCCAGTGCGGACCGGATCACCACCGGAAATGGAAATCTGTCCAATTCCAAAGAAATTGTATAGCCCCAACCCTAGATAGAGCCTCGAACCATCGGTGGCGATCGTAATCAGTAAAGCTGCGAGAGACGCGACTCAAGGCCGACGCTGAATTGACAGGGGCGATTCTGGCGGTCTGCTTCTCTGCGGCGTTGAAAATACCTGCGCCGATGCCTCGATTCTTGAAGCCGGAGGGGGAACCTGGAGAAGCCGGGCCTGCTCAACGAGGTGACTGAATAACGGGGCATCGGTAACTCGTCCTTTTCAACGGACGGTCATAGGCAAGTTACCGATAATGAGGCTTTGCTGTAGCGTCGGGCGACTAAACTTGAAATAGGCTGGTGAACACGCTGTTATCTTTCCGGCAACGCCGAAGGTCCAGGAGGCGGAAAGCTTATGAGCGATTTGGAGCGGAATATCGAAGTAGTGCGGAGTTACATGAGGGCGCTCCAGGATGGCGAGGCAGGGGATGCGCTTCGGCGTTTTTTTACGCAGGATGTTCAACAGATTGAAATGCCGAATCAACTCAACCCACGCGGGCAGGAGAGCGACCTGGAGCATATCCTGCAGCGGAGCCTCCAAGGCCTACAGATTCTCAAATGGCAACGCTATGAGATTGTTTCGGAGATGGCGCAAGAGGACCGGGTCGCCGTGGAGGCTCGTTGGACGGGGGTTCTTGCGGTGAAGGTGGGGAAGCTGGCGGCCGGGGCAGAGATGAAGGCGTCTTTTGCGATGTTCTTCCGGTTTCGTGATGGGCGGATCACTATGCAGCGTAACTATGACTGCTTCGAGGCTTGGTAGCGGAAAAATCCCTTGATTTCCGAACCTCAAGCGCATTTTGAGGGAGTTCGGGCTCTCATTGGTGCCAGGGTATTCTGAATGGTTGGCACCCCGGGGCCAATCCGAGAGAGGTACGGGTTTGAGAACGCAGAGAGCTATTCTGCCGGGTTTTCTACTTTGCCTTTTGGCCCTCGTCCGTTTGCCCTGTGCTGATGGTCAATTTGAAACCTCGCAAGTTCCAGTTGAGGCCACGGTTTCGTCTGAGCCCGTCAAAATGCAGGCGAACGGACATCCGGAGGGCATAATCCACCTCGATGTTGCTGCGACAAACCGCGAGGGCAAGCCATTTTCAGGTCTTGCTGCGAAGGATTTCACGCTGACGGACCACGGCGCGCCACAAAAGATTATCTCCTTTGCAACATCGAACGAACCCACAAATGAAAATGAACGGCTTACTGAGGTAGTGCTGGTTCTCGATGAGGTCGACCTTTTTCCCGCGCAATTGGAACTTGCGAAGAACGAATCGATAAAGTTCTTGCGGCAGAATGGTGGACATCTCGGTGAACCCACATCTGTTTACTGGTTCACACCCTCCGGACTATACGCCACGCCAAAACCCACGACCGACGGCAACACCCTAGCCGACGATGTTGCTCACCACAATTCGCAACGCACGGTCTTTGCAGCTTCGCGAATTTATCCAAGGGCATCTGATCCAATCGCGGAATCGACATCAGAAGCGGTATCAGAGAGGTACGCACGGTGGGAGCGAAGCTTGCGAGCGGTTTACTCCATCGCCATCGAGCGAAGAGACGTGCCTGGCCGAAAGCTTTTGCTGTGGATGGGCTTCGGGTGGCTGCCAGTTCACGGGCCAGAGCGATACAAGGACGCAGCTTTTCCCTGGCTGGTGGAGCTTTCCACACGCATACGTGAGGCGCGGATGGTCATCTCCGAAGTCACAGCGCGGACCGAACCGTTCACAGCCGAGACCGAGCCGTTCACAGCCCGGACCCGGCACGAACCGACGGCTCCTCAATTCAAAGACTCTTATAAGGACTATCTTGCGGGAGTTCACACGCAGTCGGAGCTTGAAGAGCTGGGCTTTGGTCCGTCCTCACATTTTGCGCTTCCGGTATTGGCCATTCAGAGCGGTGGCCTTGTTGTGGATGAATATACAGAGATCTCGCGCTCGATCGAACATTGCGTTGAGGATGCGCGGGTGTTCTATACCTTGTCTTTCGACCCGCCGTATGCAGCCCAGCCGGATGAATATCACGACCTCAAGGTACAAATCGAGGCGCCTGGATTATCTGCACGCACCACCACCGGCTATTACGATCAGCCGGTTTTCTACGATCAGCCTTCCTTCGTGGCCAGGCGAGTCAGTGTTCACGAACTGGATCAGATCCTGGACACAGCCAACGCTGAGAAAGACGGCGAGTTGGCAAAGGAGCTGGCGGGTCTGGAGCTGAGCGAACGTCTCAACAGTAACCTGCTCTCACTCTGGAAGAATCGTCTGCGCGGCAAGAAGTCGATCGCGGCACTGGTGGCTCTGGCCGATGAATCAACTTTCCTGGACCCTCCCGCAGCAGAGATTCTCTCCGACCCAGCACCCGATCTTGACACGCAGCGCCAGATAATCTCAAGGACAGTGAAGTATCTGAAGGAAGTGATTCCTAAACTGCCGGATTTTTTCGCAATACGCACCACGATCGAGTATGAGCAACCGTCGCTCCAAAAAGCAGATACCTGGAAGACCGCCCTGGCTGACCAGTCATTGCGTGAGGCAGTGATCGAGAAAGCGACTCTCCGCTATCGCAACGGCCATGAGGAGCAGGATACAGAGAAGAGGGAGGCTAGGCCGAGCGCCAGGAGAAGGGACCTCAATCTGGTCGGTGTGTTCAGCCCTGTTCTTGGCTCTGTGCTCAGAGACGCTACGCGCGGCGATAGCATACTGATCTGGAGCCACTGGGTACAGGGCGAACGAGGAAGGGAGGCAGTCTTTCGCTACTCGGTGCGCGCCGAGAATCCTCATTACAACGTTACGTACTGCTGCCTTGCGGGTGGGGATACCTTTCTGACGTCGCCCAGATACCTCGGAGAATTGACGATTGATCCTGGGACCGGGGCGATTCTTCGACTGACGATGGAGGCCGAACTGGGATGGATTCTTGGGCCGAATCTGAATCCGGTACTGCCCGCAAAGGGAGCGGCGGCGATGATCGAATACGGGCCCGTCGAGATCGGTGGAAAAGAATATATCTGCCCGCACCGCAGCGTCGTGATTATGCGAGTCCGAACCGTGAACACTCTGACCGTCTGGGGTGAGACATTTGATGTCTATGCGCCGTACGAGACGCGATTGAACGATATTGTGTACACGGATTATCACAAGTTCGGGGCGGAGGGTCGCATGCTTCCGGGATTTGACGTGGTACCGGACGCGAAAGCCTCTCCGGCAGTCAACGGCCAATCTCCCAAGAAGCCGCCGGCAAACCAGTGAACTAGAGTCAGGCGAGAATATTCCGCCAAGATTTCTTGAGGAGTAGCACGCCGAACTTCCCTGAACGGGGTTTTGTGTAACTTGAGCCCGGATTCGAGGGGGGAATTTACCGAAAATCCATTTGCAGGTACCACCAAGCCACTTCCGCACTGATCGATCAAGATATGAGCGTCACCGATTCTCTATCGCAGCTTGGGAACTTACTGAAATTGCGACTTCATGGGCACATCACCAGAGACAGCATCCTGTTGGCTTCACCTGGTAGTCGGCTCAAGGCGCGGTGGACCCGGGTCGGACTGATCAGATGACGGATTCACACCAGTCAGCATGCGGGACTCGGCTCGAAACAGGTGATAACTGTCGTAGGTGATGTCGTTCATCGTTGTTGCGTAGGGGCCGAAGGTTCTGAAGCCTTCGTCCCATTCTTTTAAGAACGCTACTGACCGCGATGTCATCACGGAGACACTCTTTACTGGACATACATAGGTCTTGCCTCCGATTTCGACCGGGCCGTATTCAACGACGATATCGGACCGGAGAAGCGGGACGAACGGTCCCAGGTCTGCGATGGCTTCAAGGCGAACTACGGCTCCGCTCACCGGGTCTATCGAAACTTCTCCATGATAGGGGGCGATCAAGTCGAAGCCATTGGTGCCATCACCCTCAGGAAGACAACACCCCCACACGTTGTAGCGTGATGTTTTGGACTGCACTGAGTAACGAAAGACGGCTTTCCTACTCCCTGCATCCTGCTCCCAGCGAGCCCAGGCCAAAGTGGAGGGGGCGGAGAAAATATCCTGCGTTAATTTAAGAACTGGTCCGAAAGTGCCGTAAGTTATGAGGCTTCGCTCGGTCGTTTCCTGCTTCTTGTGGCTGTGGGTTTCTGCATCAACATACTCTCTGCCGTCGCGGTAAACGACGGTTTCCGTGGTAGTCTGCGCCACGTGAAGTGGTTCATAGCTGACATTGGTATCTCCTTCGTTGACGGCCGGGGTGTCTTGATAGCGAACGGTAATTCGTCGCGCATAGAAATTAGGAAGATTGGGAATTGTCTTCGTCAGGTAATCGGCGGCTGAAGAGATCATCCTCTGCTGTTCGGCTGCGTTGGGTGGCGGATCGGCAGTAGCTGTTGTTGGGGACGGCTCCCGAAAGGCCGATAAATCAGTGATGCCCGTCAACTGCTGCTGGGCACTCTTGCCGCGAAGGCTCGCACGCCAGGACGCAACAGCTACCCCGTCGGGCCGGTCGGTGAGAGAAAGCACGGAAAGCTGCCGCGCGATTTTCTCATCCGGTTGACCGTGGAGCGAAACGAGCAATCTGCCGAACTGCTCCGAAGTGATGCCTCTGACGGTTTGATCCGAGTAGTAGGGTTGGTTGTAATAGCCCGTATTGGTGTGAGCGCTCAGGCCCGGCTTCTCAACCCGTAGTGTGAGGTCATGATATTCATTCGACTGAGCCGCAGGCGGAGGGTCGAAGGATAAAGTGTAAAACGTGTTTGGCTCATGAGTGCAACTCTCAATCTGAGCGGTGAGGTCGGAGCCAGTGTTCAGAACGTGGCCACCGCTCTGCTCGGCGAGTACCTTGCGGTCCAGATTCATAAAACTTGCCTGCTGAGGCGAAGCTACGCCGTGGAGATACTTGACATAGAACTGAAACGGTTCAGTTTCTCCGACCGAGAGGCTGTAAAGAGTGACGCGAGCCTCCCGCAACAGATCTGAGAACCAACGAATCGTGTAGAAGACCTCCTCTTTGGAGACTGTTCTGTCGGCATAGGCTCCGCTTCCGATTCCCCAGCCTGGTCCTACCCAGATCAGCAGCTTTCTACCCAGTAACTGCCTTTCCATGGTGGCGACCTGGCCGAGTGCCTTTAGCCCTTCAAGGGATGGCGAGTCATTCGAGTCCGTCCACTTCCACGTGTTTCCGCGAAGCGCACTGCGAAACGAACGAAGTTGGTGAAGATTCTTCGAATGAATGAGATCGGAGGCCAGCGCGTTGCCGTCTGTTGACGGCATGCCCACGGCCCAAAAACCACTTTCGTCGAGCTCATAAAGAGATACGGGCTGGGCGAGGCGTCCGCCGTTTTTCCGCAGGAAGTTTTCGACCGCGAGCCGTTCATTGGTTGGGAGAAGGCCCGGAAGAACGAGCGTGTCTACCACCACGATGAGGCTCACAGGAGGGGCGGGGCTGGCCTTTGCGTCGAAAGCATGGAATGACAGAAACTTTACCGGCCGACCGTTGTCGAGGAGCGTAAAGTCGCTGAGTTGAAGACCAGGCACCGGACGTCCCGACTGGTCCGTGACAACAACGTCGAGGTGAATGAGACCTCTTCCACCATCGAGCAACGTTTGCTTGTCGGGCGTTTGGACGATCGGCAGTGGAGCGGTGGCTATCTGTTGTGGAACCGCAAACCACGAACTCACGGCACAAACCACAGAAGAGCCAAGAGCCAAACCGAACCGCTGCAGAGCAGTCATGGGTCGCACCTCGACATCCGACAGCCTTTTCAGGTAAAGGTTTAACCGCGTATCCGGAAAAGAGCTTCTGGAGCCCTCATTCATTTACGCTCTGTTTCGGGTAAAGACGCAACCTGCTGCAACTTCTTCGGACCCGCTTCTGACTGACGGGGTTTTGAGTAACTTGCCCCCCCGACCCCCTTCGGGCTGGGCGAACTTACCGAACCAGACTTTCCAGGCATTGCGGAGGATCACTCCCATCTTGTCCGTCACCGCCGGAATGTGCTCGTCAAGCACAGCGAATCAGTAATAAACGCTGCACGGCAACGCAGCAATGATCGGTTGTACAGTTGAGGTCTGCCACCCTGATGGGTGGGGGCGGAGGTGAGCATGATTCCTGTTCGCGATCTCTTCGAAAGCCATCTGAACGTTGCCGACCTGCAACGCTCAATGAGTTTCTTCGGCCAAACTTTGGGATTGGAACTTGCGGAAGTCTCTTGGAAGCGCCGGGTTGCCTTTTATTGGATTGGTGGGCAAGGCAACTCGATGCTCGGTTTATGGGAGGTGGGGACAAGTCCGCAGAGGCTAAGCCTCCACGTTGCCTTTCGGTCGGATCTTCCTGACCTGTTGGACGCGCCAGCGCGCCTTCGAGCAGCGAATGTTGTTCCGCTCGACTTTGGCGGGCAGCCGACCGACGAACCAGTGGTGATTGGATGGATGCCCGCTGCATCTCTCTATTTCAGAGACCCGGATGGGAACCTGCTCGAGTTGCTTTCGATGCTGCCCGATCTCCCTCAACCAGATTTGGGAGTCGTCAGTTGGAGTCGCTGGAACCAAATTCACGAATCCGTTCAGGGACAGCCGATGGCTGATATCAGGCAACGGTCAGTTTGAGAATGATTCTCCCTTCGAAATGGGTTTCTGAAAACATTCGCTTCTGCCAGCCCAGACGAGCGAGTCACCGAAAACCCGACTTTCCGCCGACGTGCATTGCGGGGCCCGCCGAGATGCATCATCGTCCGAATGCCCACGCCACCATCAGCGGAAACTCTTCTCGCCAGAATGCGCCGCCGTGCGATCCAGCTCGCTGATTCATGATGACGTCCCCACCTGCATCGCGCAGCGCGTCCGCCCACTTCTTTGCGTTCCCGAGGAAGAACGGCTCCTGTGTGCCAGCGACAAGGTATGTGCGCGGAAGCGGACTCGGCATGACACCAGGCGGCTTGTAACCGGCGCCAGGCGAGGCGCAGAACACCGCACCGTAGACATGTGGGTGGCGAAGCCCAAGAGCGAGGGCCAGCTCTCCACCCGCCGACGCGCCGAACACTGCGGTACGTTGAGTGGGGAGCGCCGCGCCAAACCGCAACTCCGTCCAGCGGCGAACGTCCTCGACGAAGAACTTCTCGTGGGCCGCGAACCGCTCCGGCTCAAAGCCCGGTGAGTACTCATGGAGCCGCAGCGTCTCATCGGTCAGCCCATGTACACCGACGATCATTGTGGACGGTACGTCGGCCTTCTCGAGCAACGGGCCCCACTGCGATATTCCCTGACCGTCGCCGGCGAAGACGATTGCTTCGGGCGGGGCCGGTGGAACGTATACCGTGACCTGCCGTCCACCGTCGTACTCGAACGTCTCCGTGACAAACTCTCCCGAAACTGCGCCGGTGGGCTTGGCGGGCACTCTGTCGGTCTCACTTAGCTTGCGGTTGACTATCATTCGGAAAGGTACTCGATTTTAGATTATTTTGGCAATTTGAATGTTTGTCAAAGAAGAGCTTAGAAGAGGGCAAGACTTTGTAGCTGTTCACCTCCCCTACTCGGTTAAATGTAGTATTTGGTTCGTAACGAGGAAGGAGTTAACCATGATGCAATCTGGAATGCTCAGGAAGAAAAAAGTGGGTTTGGCTCGTGCGCTGCTGCTATGCGGCACTCTGGCCTGGGCCGGTCAGACCATGGGGCAAAGCCGCCTGGATGCAGAGATGAACGGCCTCAATAGCGGGGAAGCCTCACAAGCGGACAAGATGTTCGTGAGCAGATCATTGCAGAGTGACATGGCGGAAGTTCAACTGGGCCAGCTGACCCTGCAAAAAAGTAAGAACGAACAGGTGAAACAGTTTGCCCGGGAGATGATCGACGATCATTCGCAGTTAGGCGACAAGGTGAAGGTGTTCGCCACGCAAATTGGAGTCGAAATACCGAATCAGGTCTCGAAGAAGGACAAAGCGACCATGGCCAAATTCCAGGAACTTTCCGGCTCTGAGTACGATCAAGCCTATATCAAAGAGATGGTCAAGAATCACAAGAAATACTTGAGCGAGCTTCAGATGGAAGGCGCTACCGGGCAGGATGAAGCAGTGAAGGATGCCGCCTCGCAGATAAGCCAAGTGATCGCGCAACATCTCCAGATGATCGAGCAGATCGCCAAGGATCCAAAGGTCACACAGGCGGGACAGTAACCTTAGCTACTTGGCCCCCGCGCTTGACCTGATGGCTGCCCGAAATCGCTGTAATCGCCCACCGTACCTCTCTTGCTTTTCGTCCTGAGCAAAGTTGTTCCTCGTGAGTCTACCCAAACCAGACGTTGCACTCCAGCAGCAGAATCCCATTTTGTGCCGTAGTTCAAACGGGGTTTGCGGTAACTTGCCCCTCCCTACCGTTCGCCCAGGTGGGGCAGTTACTGATAATCCGGGCGGTCTCAACCGGTCGACGCAACACTGGTTTGAAGTTCACCGGAAGGGTGATATCTCAAAAACTGAGAATGTGGCCACGAAATCAGGCGCTTGGCCGAGAGGCCGCCAGGCGGGCTGCCGCATCTGATCGTGCGACCGATTCCATAGAATCCGAAACGGCGTGGAGAGGGTCCATCTCCGACTATGGCAGAGGCGGCGGACAAGGTACTTAACCTGGTATATGTCCCCTGGCCA
The DNA here is from genome assembly GCA_963746595.1 of uncultured Acidobacteriaceae bacterium. Classification (GTDB taxonomy): domain Bacteria; phylum Acidobacteriota; class Terriglobia; order Terriglobales; family Acidobacteriaceae; genus PALSA-350. The sequence continues at coordinate 84,530 of CAVVBS010000014.1, read as the reverse complement.
CAGCGCGTGGGAACCGGTTATCCCACGCGGTCCGTAGGTGCAACTGGCAGAGGACCGGCACACAGCGCAGCACGAAGGCGAATGACCGGTGGTACGTTCGCCGCTGGTTCAGCAATTCCAGCAGCGTCCTGCTTCGACCCAGACGGGAGTTGAAGAACGCAACTTCTTCGTTGAGGGGAACCGTCTTCAGGTGATAGCAGAAATAACAGCTGTGCAGCGAGTGCTTGAGCGCACCCATCCCATACCTTGTCGCGTCGGAGAGCATCGGAAACGCGGCGGCGCTTAACAGAATGAGACCGGCCAACCTGAAAAGTGCTTTGAACACGTCAAGGCGCCGGAGGGGAGGCAAAGGTATAAGAGGTAGCAGCTCCTCGCCCCAGACCGTCTTGGCCGAAACAATCACGCTAGCAAGAACGATGCGGTCGACGAATAGTTTCTCGGCTGCCCGCAGGCCGAAGACCCGCGCTACGTCTCCCGACATCAGGTCGGCTCGGGTGCATAAAAAGCATGAGTGCGCGTCACCACCGGCATGCTCAGCGAACATCTCCAGTGGGTTCTTGCGACGGTTCGACGGCAACCGAAGACCATGCGCGATTTCGAGGTCTGCTACCACCCCGCGAAGGCGGCGTCGATCCTCTAGGGTCGCCTCGTCGCGGAGCACGATGATGAGATCCACGTCGGATGACTCCGAAAATCCACCGCTCGCTGCACTACCAAAGAGAATCACGCTGACCAGCGAACTCACGCCAAAAGCGTGTAGTTGGGCGACTGCATCAAGGTACTGCTGAACACGACTCGCCATCTTCCGCCTTCAGCCCTTGCAGTGCGTGAGATTGGTCTGGGCAGAGGTTCTTCAGTTGATATTTGCGGCTTTCGCCTTATATACAACTTTGCCGCCCACCAACGTCAGGACCGATACCGTCTTAGGCAACTCCTCCGCTGGCACGGTGAAAATATCCTGAGATAAGACGGCGACATCAGCAAGTTTGCCTGCCTCGATCGTGCCTTTTTCTTTCTCTTGAAACTCCGCGTACGCCGATGTGAGCGTATACGCGGTAACGGCTTGCTCCCGCGTGATCGCCTCCGATGGCCGATTGCCGGGGTTGGCCGCGAACATAATGTCGAGGTAAGGGTTGGTCGGCCCATCCGAGCCCAGCGCAAGTGGAATGCCCGCAGCCAGTAGTGACTTTAAAGGCTGGGCTTTTTCAAACCTCACCACTCCAGGCGGTCCGAAGGGTGCCAGATGGAGGGGATTCTGCACCACTATGATGCCGTCCTGCTTGATGCGTGCAAACTGGTCAGGAAAAATGCCGTCGCCATGTTCGAAGCGCAGGCGGCGCCCGTACCACACGCTCTTTCCGCCCGACGCGTCGATGGTATCGAGAACCGTCTCCGCCGAGAGATTGCCGGAGACATGAAGTAGTAACTGGTCGTTGTTCTTGATAGATTCCAGCAGCATGGCCCGGTACTCACCTTTGGGAAACTCCAAAGGCAGGTCGGTAAAGAGCGAATCAAATGGCGGATTAGCCGGTATTTTCCATTCCCCGCGCGCTGTGAAGGTACCTTCGAGACCCACGCCATCCGCCAGCCATTTCGTTCCGCTCACAGTGATCAGGCTCGCGGGATGGGGCGGCACGCCTTTGCCTTCTTCAATGTCGCGACCGGCCGGGGTGGTTCCCGGCATGCGCACCACGCGAACGCGAATCTGTGGCGCAATGGTCTCAAGCAAGGAAACGGCACGCGACGGTGTCATGGTGATGGAAAGATCCTGGATGGACGTGACGCCGTACTTCGCCTCCTCATCCAGTTGCTGACGAAGTTGCACGATCGCCGCACTGTCTGGAACACGATCGGCCGCCGCGCGCTCGATGTTCATAACGGCATATTCGCGCAGGGTGCCGGTGAGCCGGCCTTTCGCATCGCGCTCGAACCGGCCGCCCATTGGGTCAGGCTGGTTGTCGGAAATGTTGTAGAAGCGAAGGCCGGCCGTGTTCAGGATCAGGCCGTGGCCCGTGAGTGTCCCCAGCGCCACCGGATTCTGGGGTGCAATCTGGTCGAGCTTATCCCGGTTGATGGACGTATCTTCGAAGACCTTGAAGCCGATGGCCACCGAGATCAGGCTGTTGGGAGCGTTCTTAGCGATCGCGGCCGCGATGCCATCCTTCACCTGCGCCCATGACGGGTCCATCGTATGCAGGTCCACGTCGACCTCGGGCGGCCCGAGCTGGAAATGATGATGAGCGTCGTTGATCCCCGGAATGGCGGTGCCGCCATGCAAGTCAATAGTATTGGTCTTCCGGCCGGCCATCGCCTGGATGGTCTTCGTATCACCGGTCGCAACGATGCGCTCGCCACGGATGGCAAGTGCCTCCACGTAGGGGCGCGCCACAACGCCTGTAAATATCTTGCCATTCAAGAGGATGAGATCCGGATCTCCTTGCTGCGCCAGCGCGGACGTCCCCAAACAGAAGAGTCCAAAGTACAGAAATATCTTTCTCATCGTTAGCTCCAAGTGGGCATAGGACTTCGGCGTTTGCGCCCATCGCAAAAACTCAGGTCCCTCTCAGCTTTCGATACTGCTCGGGGGTCAGCCGCAAGTAGCACCCTCCGCGTCCGACCTCAATTCCGTATTCCAACATTTCGCGGTCTTCTGAAGTTCCCATCGCCTCACCGCGTCTCGCCAACTCGCGAATCTTATCCGGGTCTTTGAAAGCGAACATCCGTGGCAAAGGTGTCTTGAGATCGGCTTCGACGAACTGGACTTGCCAGCCCTGGCGCTGAAAGAACGTCATGAAAACACGGTGTGACGGCCGGTCATAACGAGACATGCGGACAGTGTAGGCGAACATAAGGCGAAAGTCATCCACAGGCCGGTTTGGCGGCAGGACGGTGCAAAAATTGGGGCCTTCCGAACTGTGTGGCATGGGAGGTTCAGACGCAGCAACCGCGATTCCCCGCACCATCCTGACGCTGCGTCGGCTGTTATGATCGACAACCGTGACTGAAATCGCCCTTGTTGCAGCTTTAGTGCTCCTCATACCCGCAATCTACCTTGCATTGCGGACTAAGACCTCGGCTGCTGAAGGTTCGAAGGACTATCAGACGCAAGACGCCGCGGAGACGGTCGTGATTCAGCATCCGGACGACGATGCATTTGATGCAGCGTTTAAAAAGCACATTGCTCCCCATACCAACAAATACTTCAATGCGAGGATTGCGGCTGCATCATCTCCGAATGCAGATGGCAGTAGTCGACCATCAATCATCGAGAAATGTGCGCCAATGGAAATTCTGCGTTTGGAGCTCGAGTCAAACAACCCGGCCGATCCGAACGCCATAGCAGTCAAGCGGGTCGACGGCACGCAACTCGGCTACCTCGAGCGGGGGGTAGCGAGCGACCTTCATCGGGATGCCGGCGAGCCGGTGAGTTGGTCCGCGATTTTTAAATACGCCAACCGTCATCCATCAACGGATGAAGTCGTCGGCGCCGTGATCGTTCTGACGAGGTCGAACATCGAATCCGGTGTCCAGGACCGCTGACAAAGAAAGAGCAAAACCTATTCGCGCAGAGTTGTAGCAAATGCCGCAATGTCCTGCAACGGAATGCCGGATTCGCAGAGTGGACACTCTGATGCAGTCCACAGATTGTTCGGCAGGGTGGCGAGAAGATGCAAAGGAACGTTCTTGCTGGCAGCAAACTTGGCGGCGGCCGAGCCCAAAACCAGAAGAGCACTGATTGCGACAACCTTCGCGCCACACTCTTCCAATTCGGCGAATGTCCCTCGAATCGCGGAACCGGCGTTGATAACGTCGTCCACGATGGCTACACGCTTACCTCGAAGGCCCTCCCGGAGCGAAGTTGGAACTCGATAGCCCGCAGGAAAGAGGCCCTCTTCAGCGGGGCGAACGAACCGCTCCGAGTAAGTGAACTGAATATCGAGCTGAAGAGCTACCATGAGGGCCACAAATGCACCCTCGACCAGAGGGCCGCAGACCGCATCGACTCGCAGATCGGATAAAGGAGCAGCCAACCCGGCGGCGACCGCTTGAACACGTTGCGGCTGGAGACAGAGGGTTTCCAGGTCCAACCAAAGCTCTCCATGGTGACCACTTTCCAGCAGGAAGTGGCCCTGTCGTCCTGATAGCAGTTCCAGCACCTTCTCCTGCATCTTTCCCCCTGGCAGAAGTGTAGTCGAACTGCACCCTCTACCTTCTGGTCGGCCACCGCCGGGGAAGAGCAGGATGAAAACGAGATATGCCAAGCCGATGCAGACGAGTTCGTGGCCGAAGAGGAGGGCGCTTAAGGCGCCTATCGCGCTTTTAGCGCACTTGAATTTGGCGAAACAGTGGAAAATCATCGACGCGTGCTTGATAACTTTTTGCATCTGACCGTTCAAGGAGACACAAGCCGTGACGATCCCTCTCCGGTCTCAAGAGTTTAATGAAGGCCCTGTACACACGCCTCAAGACCCGCGCAGCTTTCGCCGGCAGGTTTGGAATTACGTTTCCCGCTCTCCTCTGCGCTCGCTGTGGAATCTTCAGGGAATACCCGTGCGTGTCATCGTCAAAAATACCTGGAACGCGATGTTTGCCGACAACCTCTTAGGGCGCTCCGCCGAGCTTGGTTTCTATTTCATCTTTGCCCTGTTTCCGACCCTGGTCACCGCCTGCTCCATCCTCGGCCTGGCGGCCCGCTCAGCCGTCAATTTCTATGAACATCTCCTGCAGTATCTTTGGATTGTGGTTCCTCCCTCCGCTCTTGGGCATTGTGCTCGATGCCTTTAATCAAACCACCGCCGCCGCCAGCAGCGGTAAGCTCACTTTTGGCCTGGCAGCGGCCTTGTGGTCGGCTTCCGTAGGCTTTTCCGCCATCCAGGAAAGCCTCAACGTGGTCTACCGGGTGAAGGAAAGCCGGCCCTATTGGAAAGCTAGACTGTCCGCGATCGGCATCACATTTATGCTCTCGATCGTCATCACCCTCATGCTCGCATCGTTGCTGGCGGCTGACTTTCTTGCTCGCCTGGCTCGGCTTCATATCTACCATCACTTCCTGGCTGCAAGCGCCGCCATCTCCTTGAGGACCGCCGGATGGCTCGTGGCCACAGCCTTTCTGTCCCTGCTGTTCGCCCTGATCTATTACTTCGGGCCGGACGTCTAAGTAAGCCACTGGCATTGGCTCACGCCTGGCTCCGCCATTGGCATGCTGGGATGGCTCGTGGCCTCCCTGGGACTTCGCGTGTACGTTCATTACATCAACAACTACTCGGCTACTTATGGGTCACTTGGAACCGTCATCATCCTGCTGACCTGGTTTTATCTGAGCGGGCTGATGTTGCTCTTGGGGGGCGAGATCAACAGCGAAATTGAGGCCGCGGTCAAGGAAAAGAGCCTGGTGGCCTCGGGAACGCTGAAACCAGAAATTGTGAGCAATCCATCCGTTGCGCCGTCCTAATTTGGAGGACCGGCCGTCGTTCTTGCGGATCAAACCGCAACCCCGCATTTATGCATCTGACGGGGTGATGGCGTGGATCGAGCAAGTGGTTGCATATCTTCGAGTACTGGCTCGCTCGAGCGCGAACGACCCCGGGAACCAACCGAAAATAGGGCTGAAGCGCCGCTATGCGCCGCTCGTAGCCGCAGGCGTGCTGGCTCTTTCCACTGGATTGCGAGCCCAAAGTCCCGAACCGCCCTCGCAGCTACCCAAGACCGCTCCCAATACTGCGAACATTCTGTCCTCTTATGAGGGGCAGAACGTCACCGCCATCGAGATCGCCGGACGTCCAGGCCTGGATACCAGCAAGCTAACACCGCTCTTTCAGCAAAAAGCAGGCGAGCCCTTCTCCAAACAGAAGGTGGATGAGAGCATAGCAACTCTGAAAAGCGCGGGGAAATTCACTGAAGTGCAGCTTCAGGTAGAACCCGAGGCCAAGGGCGTGCGGGTCCTGATGGTCGTGGAACCAGCAATATGGTTCGGCATCTTCGAGTTTCCTGGAGCGGAAAGATTCTCTTATTCCAGGTTGGTGCAAATTGCGAATTATCCTCCGCAGTCGCCCTACAACGCCGGCGACGTGCAAAAAGACAGCGACGCGCTGCTTCGCTTCTTTCAGCAGCAAGGCTATTTCGAAGCCGAGGTTCGTCCCCAGGTTAGACCTCGACACCGTCCACAACGTGGCCAACGTAAGGTTCATGGTGAGCCTCAACCGGCGGGCGAAATTTGGAACGGTGGCCATTGCCAATACCACACCGGAACAAGCCGCCCAAATGACCAAGAGCCTGCAAGGCATCAAAGCTCGGGTGAGGGGAGCGGCCATCCGTCCGGGAAAAAACTACCGCCACGCGACCCTGAACAATGCCCAGCAATACCTGCAAAAGGGCTTGGAGAAAAAGGGCAAGCTGGCTGCGCAAGTGAAGCTCTCGGGGGCCGCCTACGCCGCCGAAACCAACCGCGCAGACATCCACTTCGATGTGAAGGAGGGGCCTACGATTCATGTCCAGGTTAAGGGCGCCCACCTCTGGAGCTGGACGAAAAAAATCGCTCCTACCCGTTTATCAGGGCATAGGCGTTGATCGCGAGTTGGTGCAGGAAGGCCGCGAGTCGCTGGTCTCCTATTTTCAGGCTAAAGGATTCTTTGACGTCGCCGTCGACTCGCAGTTCCAACGTGAGGACTCGGCGGACACTATCGTCTATACCATCACCAAGGGCAAGAAACACAAAGTGACCGGCGTCAGTGTCGCCGGCAACAGCCAGGTCAAGACGCCGGACCTGATGGCCCTGGTCACAGTGAAAAAGGCGCACTTCTTCTCCCCCGGCAACTACAGCGAGAAATTGGTCCGCTCCAGCGTCAAGAACCTCACAGCGCTCTATCAATCCGAGGGATTCAGCAACGCCCAGGTGACTTCGTCGGTCAGCAAAAAGGACGGCAACCTGACAGTGGCCTTCCACGTAGTCGAGGGGCCGCGCGATATCGTGAGCTCTCTCAAGATCGAAGGCGCCGATACCTTCCCTGAGTCAAAATTCGCGCCCGCCGGTCTCAAGCTCGCTGAAGGCAAGCCCTACTCGCAAAAATTGGTCGAGTCCGACCGCGCCAGCATCGTTGCTCATTATCTGCAGGCAGGCTATCTCACCTCCAGCTTCCGTGAAACGGCAAAGGTAGCGTCGAAGAGCGATCCTCATCACATCAATGTCGTCTATCGCATCTACGAAGGCCCCCAGGTCTTTACCCAGGATGTTTTAACCCTGGGCCGCGTGCGCACGCAGCAAACGCTGATTAATCGGGATGTAGCCACCATCGTTCCCGGTCAGCCGCTCACTGAGGGACAACTGCTCACCTCCGAGAGCAACCTCTATAACCACGCCGGAGTCTTTGATTGGGCAGAGGTCGATCCCCGAAGCCAGATAACCACCCAGACCAAGGAAGATGTCCTGGTCAAAGTGCACGAGGCAAAAAGAAATCAGTTAACCTACGGCTTCGGCTTCGAAGTCGTCAATCGCGGCGGCAGCGTCCCTAGTGGCACGGTGGCAGTTCCCGGCCTGCCGCCCGTGGGATTGCCTTCCAATTTCACCACCAGCGAGACCACCTATTATGGTCCGCGGGGATCCTTTCAATACACCCGCAACAACGTGCGTGGCAAGGGTGAATCGCTTTCAGCTACAGCGTTCGCAGGGCGTCTTGATCAACGGGTAGCGGGCTATTACATCGATCCCCAATTTCAGGTGGTCGAAATGGGGATCGACCGCCTCCATTCTGGTGGAAAAAGACGAAGAAAACCCGGTCTATTCCTCCCAGATTGAAAGCGCCAGCTATCAATTCCAGAGATTTCTGGATAAGAAGAAGGCGGACGTGTTTTTTCTGCGCTACAGCTTCAGCCAGACGGATTTGACCCGCATCTTGATTCCCGAGCTGGTACTCGCCGCAGGACCAGCACGTTCGGCTCTCCACCATTGCGGCCAATCTCACCCACGATACCCGCGACAACCCTCTGGATGCGCACAAAGGTACCCTACAAACGGTCGAGCTCGACTTCAATGCGAGCAAGTTGGGCTCCAGCGTCAACTTCGCAAGGCTGACTGCGCAGGAAGCTTACTACCGCTCGATCTTTCACAATATCGTGTGGGCGAATAGCATTCGCATCGGCCTGGCGCAGCCCTTTGCCAACAGCAACGTACCATTGAGCCAGGCGTTCTTTACCGGCGGCGGCAACACCTTGCGCGGTTTCCCTCTGTTGAGCGCCGGGCCCCAGCGGCAGGTGCAGGTGTGCAACTCAGGGTCTTCCACCGACTGTTCTTATATCCAGGTGCCCGCCGGAGGAAATGAGCAGTTGATTCTCAACACCGAAGCTTCGCATTCCCCTGCCCATTAAACAGGGCCTGGGCCTGGTTGTCTTCTACGACGGAGGGAATGTCTTTCCCACGGTCGGCTTCCACGACTTCACTTCGCTGTACTCCAATAACGTGGGGCTCGGCTTACGCTATGCAACGCCTGTCGGCCCGGTAAGAATCGATCTTGGTCATAACCTCAACCCGGTGCCCGGGATTAAGTCCACTCAATATTTCGTTAGCATCGGCCAGGCATTTTAATGGAGGTAATCTCGTGAGCACCGCTGACGGCATCCTCTGATCCCAGACTTACGCCGGAACCTGGCGGCACGGGCGGTTGCGGAGAGTCGCTGCCTGGATCGCCGTCGGCCTGGTCGCTCTCCTGGTAATAGCGGCGATCGCCGTCACCGTCGTACTGCATAGTGCGCGCTTCCATAACTACCTTCTTGCCACTGTGCAAAAGAAAGCCAGTGAAAGCATCGGCGACCCAGGTACAGTTACAAAACTTCGCTCTCAATCTATCGAACCTAAGCCTGGACCTATATGGATTGACGGTTCATGGCGCGGCTCCGTATCCTGACCCGCCCCTGCTGCAGGTGGCTCACGGCGAAGTGGGCGTGCGCATTGTTTCGGTCCTTCATCGGAAGTGGTATCTGGATAGTTTGGTGATCGACCGCCCGGTAGTGAAGATCTTCGCCGACGCCCATGGCGTCACCAACATCCCAGTGATCAAGAGCAGCGGCTCCAGCAGTAGTAACACCAGCCTCTTCGACCTGGGAATCCGCCACGCGGTGCTCGACCAGGGCGAGGTCTACTATAACAATCGCCAAAGTGTGCTCTCGGCCGACCTGCACAACGTAGACTTCCGCGCCGGGTTCGATAGCTTTCTGCAAAAGTACTCCGGGAAGTTGAGCTACACGGATGGTCACCTTGTCTCTGGAAGCTTCAAGCCCATCCCGCACAACCTGGATGCAGAGTTCGATGCCACTCCCACCACCTTCCACTTGACCCAGGCCAAGCTGACCAGCGATACCTCGCAGCTAGTCCTGACCGCGACCGTGCAGGACTATAGTCATCCCCGCGTGCAGGCGCACTACGATGCGACCCTCGATGCCAGCCAGTTTCGGAAAATCCTGGAGAACCCATCTCTACCCGTCGGCCTCATTCGCGCCAGTGGAACCGTCGACTACCAGGAGATCGCCAATCGCTCCTTATTGGACACCGTAGTGGTGAAGGGCGATCTGAACAGCAAGCAGCTGGACGTACAAACACCGGACGCTTCGCTCCCAGATCAGAGATATCGCTGCCCACTACACGCTCGAAAACGGGGATGCAACGCTAGCCGATTTCCGCGCGAGTCTTCTCGGCGGCGTGCTCACCAGCACCGGCAAGATGAGCAATATCGGCGGCACCCCGCACTCCAAGTTCAATGCGTCCTTGCGCGGTATCCGGCTGGCAGATGTGAACCACGCCATGAAATCATCGGCGGTGCCCAAGAACATAGCCCTGGGGGGCGTGCTGAACGCAGACGCGGATGCCGCCTGGGGAAAGACCTTTGACGACATCGTGGCCCACGCCGATGCGTCCATGCACGCCTCGGTATCCAAGAGTAATTCCCAGGTAATTCCCGTGGAGAGCTCGATTCACGGCACCTATACCGGCGGCAACCAGGAACTCGCGTTGAAGCAGAGCTATCTGCGCACGCCGCAAAGCACGTTAACCATGAATGGCGTCGTGAGCCAGCGGTCGAGCCTGGGTGTGAAATTTCAATCCAACAACCTTGCCGAGCTGGAGACGGTCGCGGATCTCTTCCGCACATCGACTCAGCCGCTGGGGCTTGCCGGCACGGCGCTCTTTCAAGGCACGGTGCGCGGATCTACCAGCGCCCCTCATTTGACCGGGCAGTTGACCGCCTCTCAATTCAAAATCAACGGAACCGAGTGGCGTGTGCTGCGAACCGATGTGGATGTGAATCCATCGCTGGCCAGCTTGCAGCACGCCGATCTGGAACCCGCCTCTCATGGAAAGATCACCTTCAACGCCAGCGCCGGTCTGCACAAATGGGCCTTCACGGAGAAGAGTCCCTTGCAGGTCGATCTCAACGCCGCGCAGTTGGATGTCCAGGATCTGGTGAAGCTCTCCGGGCAGCAGGTGCCAGTGACGGGTACGCTGGCGGCGAACATGCAGGTGCATGGCACCGAATTAAGTCCCGTCGGGCAAGGGAAGCTTTCGCTAACCCATATCACTGCTTACGATCAGCCGATCAACTCTGCGACGTTGACCTTCGCCGGCACGGGAGACGAAGTGCACGGCGACCTCGGCGTGCAGCTCCCCGCGGGCGACGTGCAGAGCAAGGTAAGTATTCGTCCCCGGCAGAAGAGTTATATCGCGCAGCTCACGGCTTCCGGGCATTCGCCTCGATCAGTTGCAGGCTTTGCAGGCGCAGAAGATCGACGCCAAGGGAGTGGTGGCTATCCAGGCAAAGGGAGCGGGAACATTCGACAACCCGCAACTCGACGCCACGCTGCAGATTCCGCAGATCGACATACAGAATCAGAAGATCGCGGATGTCAACCTGCAGATGAACGTAGCCAATCATCTGGCGACCGCCAACCTGACTTCCGCGGCGGTGGGTACGCAAATCAAGGCCAACGCGAAGGTCAACCTGACCGGCGACTACGCTGGCCGACGCCACACTCGACACGCAGACGATTCCCTTACAGCCCATCTTCGCGATCTACGCTCCCGACCAGGCAGCCGATTTGAACGGCCAGACCGAGGTGCACGGCACCCTCCACGGGCCGCTCAAGAACAAAAAATTATTGGAAGCGCACATCACGATTCCAACCTTGAAGCTGGCCTATAGCAATACGATCCAGTTAGCGGAGACCGCTCCCATCCGGGTCGACTACAAGGACACCGTAATTACCTTGCAGCGCTCCGGTCTCAAGGGCACGGATACCGACCTGCAATTTTCCGGGTCCATGTCCACAGCAAACGAGGGACCCGTCTCCCTGCTGCTGTTAGGCACAGTCAATTTGCAGATCGCGCAGCTATTCGAACCTGATATCAGGAGCTCTGGAGAACTCAAGTTCAATATCAATACCAACGGAGCAACGAACAGTCCCAACTTTGCCGGCGAGGTCGATATCGTCGATGCAAACTTTGCCAGCGGCGATTTGCCCGTCGGCTTGCAGCACGGTAACGGAGTGCTTTCCTTAACCAAGGACCGGCTCAACATCACAAAATTTCAAGGCACCGTCGGCGGAGGTACGCTTACGGCGCAGGGTGGAGTCGCCTACCGTCCCGCGATCCAGTTTGACCTGGGGCTATCTGCCAAGGGTGTACGGGCGTTGTATCCGGATGGCGTTCGCGAAACCGTAAACGCCAATCTTCGCCTGGCCGGCACCACCGATAATGCAGTGTTGGGAGGGCAGGTCAACCTCGCCGACCTTTCCTTTACTCCGGCCTTCGATCTCAACAGCTTCATCAACCAGTTTTCGGGCGGAGTTTCTCCGCCGCCGACGCCGGGAATCAGCCAGAATATTCAGCTGAACCTCGGCGTGACTTCCGAAAACAATATCAACCTGGTGAGCAGAACACTGAGCATCAATGGCTCAGCGAACCTGCGGGTACGGGGCACGGCGGCGCAACCGGTGATCCTGGGACGCGTGAATCTAAGCGGCGGCGACATCATTCTCAATGGAGATAGATTCGTTCTCAACGGGGGAACCATTGAGTTCGTCAATCCATCCGAGACTCAGCCGGTGGTCAACCTCGCTTTGAACACGACTATCCAGCAGTACAACATCTCAATGCGCTTCAGGGGGCCGATCGATCAGTTGCGCACCACCTACTCTTCTGATCCTTCGCTGCCCGCTGCCGACATCATCAACCTGCTGGCATTCGGTACAACCACTGAGGCGAGCGCCGCCACTGCGACGCCGGCAAACCAGGCAGCGGAGTCGCTCGTGGCTTCGCAGGTAAGCAGCCAGGTGACCAGCCGCGTCTCGAAGGTAGCAGGCATCTCCCAGCTTTCCATCAATCCCGTGCTGGCGGGCGGGACGAGCCAGGGACCCCCGGGCGCGAATATCACCATCCAGCAACGCGTCACGGGGAATCTCTTCGTCACCTTCTCGAGCAATGTAGCCTCGACCCAGAGCCAGACCATCCAGGGCCAATATCAGGTTTCTCCTCGATTCGCAGTCAGCGCTACTCGCGATCAAAGCGGTGGCTTTGCGGTCGATACGCAGATCAAGAAGACTTGGTAGAGGCCCGGGGCAAGAGGATTTCGACTTCAAGGCCGTGGGGTTGGGCGTTACAGGCGCCGATGCTTCCACCGTGTATGCGGATCACGCGGCCGGCGATGGCCAGACCCAACCCGGCTCCTCCTGATTCGCGGTTGCGGTCATCGGCTATGCGATAGAAAGGCTGGAAGATGTTGGCCAGCTCCGACTCAGGAACCCCGGGCCCGTGATCGCGAACGACGATGAGGGCAGAGGATGGCTTCTGCGTTGTCACGCTGACCTCCACAGGATTCCCGATTCCCGTATAGCGAATCGCATTGCGGACGACGTTTTCAATCGCGCTGTGCAGCAACTCGGCATTGCCATGTACGAAGAGCTGTTCTGGCAATGTGAGCTGCACGGCGGCATCGTTCTTGCGCAATTCCAAATCGGCGCTGCGCGCGATTTGCGAGATCAGCTCGGTTAAGTCCACCTGTGACATGGCCGCGGGGATGGCAGACGAGTCCAGCCTTGCCACGGTGAGGAGACGTCCGATCATCTCGTTCAGGCGTTCGAGGTCCTGCTCCATGTGATCGAAGGCAGGCTCGTTGCCCTTCCGCTCACGCGCGAGATCAAGCGCTACATTCAATCGCGCCAGCGGCGATCGAAGCTCGTGGGAGATGTCATAGATGAGCTGGCGCTGTCCGGAGACCAGCTCCTCGATGCGCCCTGCCATGGCATTGAAGTCCCGCACCAGGGCTCCAAGTTCATCGCGGCGGCGCTCCATCCCCGCGGCGGCGCGGGTGCTTAGATCGCCCTGCGCCAGGTGCTGCGAAGCCTCTCGCAGTCGCAGGATGGGAGCGGTGAGATATCGGGTAAGAAGATAGCAGATGAGCCCCGACACCAGTAGGCTGACACTCCACCGCATCGCGACGCCCAATGGACCGATGCCTGCGGGTGGACCACGACGTTCGGTGGCTTCCACGGCATAAATGTACGCGCGGCCACTCTTTCCCTGCAGCTTCACGGCCACGCGGGCGAAGCCGTGCCTGGAAGTGAAGGCCGGATCGTCGGAGGCCGCTGCGTGTGCAACGACCCCATCAAAGATGGCGCAGTCACTGCCGGAAATAGTCTGTCCGGCTGTATCGAAGAGACAGCTCTTCAGATGGGACTTCCGGCTGAACTCCTGCATGTAGGCCGAAGCGGCGGAAGGACCCTGCCGTTCGAGCTCATCGACAGCAACGGTCCCCGAGGCCAACGCAGTACCCGCCAGGAGTGTCTGTATCTGTGACTGGACGTTTTTCGGTTGAAGAATGATCCACGTCGTAACCAGTGCAATTCCGGTCACGATGACGGTGATCCAGAACCACAAAAAGATCTTGAGAAACAGGCTGCGCATGCCCAGGATCATTTCGCTGTCTCTGACCGCAGCGCGAATAAGTACCCGCTGCCGCGCACCGCTTTGATTCGGTCATCGGGGTGGACAACGCCGAGCTTCTTTCGCAGGTTGCTGATGTGTACGTCGATGACTCGGTCGAACGGCCCAAGGGCGCGGCCCAGCACCGTCTCGGTGAGAGCTTCGCGTGTCACGACGTGTCCCGCGTCGCGTAACAGAGTCTCCAGCAAAGTGAATTCCACGCTGGTGAGATCGAGTTGCTCGCCGTCGATCCAGGCTTCGCGTGCGGCTGGATCGAGCCGGATACCGCTCACCGTCAGCGAAGCGGCCCTCTCGGGCGGGGGCGAAGTACGCCGCAAAATCGCGCGGATGCGCGCAATCAATTCTCGCGGATTGAAAGGCTTGGGCAAGTAGTCATCCGCGCCGATCTCCAGGCCGAGGATTCGATCCACGTCCTCACCACGGGCGGTAAGGATCAAAACGGGTACTGGAGATTGCGCCCGCACACGGCGGAGAACATCGAGCCCACCCATGCCGGGCAACATGAGGTCGAGGATCACGAACGCGTGCTCCCGCGATAGAACGCGCTCCAGCCCGCGCAATCCGTCATGAACCGCTTCCAGCGCGAAGCCCTCGGTACTGAGGCGCTCGCCAAGAAGGCGGCAGAGTTCCACGTCGTCATCGACGATGAGCACACGATCCATCTATTCGTTCACTTCCGATTCCCATGGTAGTTCAGTCGCCGCAAGCTACAGCCGTCTTTACAAAACTTTATGTGGCTTAACCAATCTTTATCGCATGCGCCGCGGCCCAATGGTCGAATCAGATTGTGGCAGAAAGAGTGGGTGTATGAAACGGATCGTCATTTGGTCGTCGGTAGCAGTGCTGTTGGTTGCATGCGGAGTGGGTATTGCGGTGGCGGGTGCTCGCGGATGTCACCGCTGGAGTGGTCGAGGATGGGGTCGCCCCGTTCCGCTTCGATATCTCGCACATCAGTTGGACCTGACCAGGGAACAACGGCAACAGATTCGCTCCATGTGGCAAATGGAGCGGCCGGCAATTCTTTCGCTAGTTCACGAATTCGCCGCGGAGAGCAAGGAGATGGATGAAGCCACCGCAAAGGGAAATCTCGACGAGGGCAAAGTGCAGGAAATTGCCGCGCGCCAGGGCACCACGGTAGCCAGGTTTCTGATAGAGAAGGAACACTTCAAAGCGAAGATCTACTCGACCGTGCTGAGTCCCGAGCAACGCACCAAGGCGGATGAGTTGCAATCGCGCTGGCACGAGCGGCTGGGCAAACTATGAGGCGGCTTGAACTTTACAAGCCTTTGCCGTCAACGATCACAAGAAGGAGGGTATAGGGATGAAAACGAAGTTGACGTTTCTGACCAAGCTGACGGCGGGTGGGCTGGTTGCCATGGCCATTGCGTTGTGGATGCAGTGGCTCTCTGGTGATCCGGCGTTTCCCAAGTTTCCTCCTGGGCCCGTTATATTTATCGCCATCGCGGCCATTGTTATCTATGGTGCGCGCTGGTGGTGGACCCCCATGCTGGGCTCGCTCATCGCACTACTCGTCACAGCCGGATGGTTTGCCCGGCTACCTCAGGCGATGCAGCGGCTGAATCATCCGAATGAAGTTGGCAACTTCGCCGCCGGCATCTTCATCGGCTCCATACTGCAGATCAGCTCGCTCCTGCTGACAGATATCGCAGGAGTGGCCGCAACGGTGCAGAACTTTCGCCGTGCGGGAAGCGTCGCGGACAGCGCCAGGATGGCGTGCCGCTTCTTTGGCGGAATCTTCGTGGTGATGGGCGTCCTGGTCGCCGCGGGTGGCCTTGGCGACAAATACCACAACCTGATGCATCTGGTCTGGGGCGCTTTAGCTCTGGGCGTCAGCTTCCTTGGAACAACGGCAGCGAGGCGCTTCTGCATAGCATCCGGCGCCTTCTATCTGGCCCTGGCGACTCTCGGGCTGACGATCGGGAGCCCGGCGATGAACAGGGCGTGGTACTTTGGCCCCATGCTTCTGCATACCGGAGACCATATCTTCCATCTGGTGCTTGGCTCCATCTTTATCGTCATGGGGTTGGTCTCGGGCCGCCAATGGATCCGTCATCCGAGTCAGGCCTAAAAAGTTAGGACTCATCTCCGCTGGGGGCGGCCATCAGTGCTAACCTGTTTAGCGTATCAGGCTGGCGTGAATGACCACCCTCAACCGGATTATCCGGCTGCTTCCATCGTTGGTGCTTACGATGGCCGCAACCTTCTGCGTCAGCCAGGTGAGTGAAGGGCAGCAGACAGCATCCAATTCGCACACGGTCAGCGGACAGGTCGTCAACAGCGTTACCGGCGAGCCAATCGCGCGCGCGCGGGTGCAGGTGGGCCAGCAGGCAGCGCTCACTGATCATGATGGCCGCTTCGAGTTTGACAACGTCAGCGAAGACTCCGCCTACGCGACTGCGTCTAAGCCAGGCTACTTTGCAGAAGACAAGGCAGTGTCCGTGCAAGGCGAGTCCATCACTCTGCAGCTTATCCCCGAGGCCATTCTCTTCGGAACCATCACCGATGAGAATGGCCAGCCGATCCAGGATCTGAGAGTCCAGTTGAGCATGCTTCAGGTGCACAACGGGCTCAGGCGTTGGCAGCCAATGCAGTCCACCAGCACCAGCGTCGAAGGTAAGTTTCGCTTTGCTGAGCTTCAGGCGGGCCAATACTCGCTTGCCACGGTCTTCCGCATCGAAGGCCTGCCGGAGGCAGCATCCTCCGTGGCGTTCACGCCCGTCACCTTTCCTCCGTTGACAGAAGACGGAATCCGCGGCGCCCTAACGCTTGCGCCGGGCGATCAGGTCGAAGCGAACGCGAGCCCCGCAACGGAGAAGCTCTATCCGGTCTCTGGCGTGATCAACCGAATGGCCGGCCAGAGTGTAGGTTTCGCCGAGACCCAAAACGGCGAAGTCATCGACCAACCCCTTCACATAGATCCAGGCGGCGCCTTCCACTTGAGGCTACCGAGCGGCTCCTATCGCCTTAAATTGCATTCCCTCGTAGAACCCGGGCGCCAGCTTACGGGCGCACGCGAGGTTTCCGTCGGCGAGGCTCCCCTCGAAGGCATCTCGATCACTCTCGAAACGCCGGTCGTCGTGCCTATCGAAGTGGAGTACCAGGCGGTGACCACCCGCGCGCAGAATGCACCATCTGCCCCGCCGCCCTATTTGAATGCCTCGTTGGAGGACGAGAATCCTCGGGGACCGGGGCGTGCGTTTCCTGCGCAGCCCCTTAGACTCCCGGGGCGGCCACAGGTGCTTGAGCCCGGTGCACCCATGGTGTTCCGGGATATCGAACCGGGCCGTTATATGCTGCAAAGCCGGCCGCAGCCGCCATGGTATTTAGCGTCGGCGTCATGCGGCAACCAGGACCTCACACGCGATCTGTTGGTGATCGCAGCCGGCACTGGCGCCTGCACGGTGCGTATGGTCTACCGGGATGATTCCGCTTCACTGAAGTGGTCGGCCTCTTCGGAGGAGGCTGACGACGGCAGCAGCAGCCAGGCATTTGTGGCTCTCATCCCACTGGATAATTTGACCCAGCCGGTGGCGGAATACATCCCCGCCTTCGCCGTCTTCTCGGATCATAATTCCTCGCCGGGCTCTCCGGCAGAGGGAGGGTTTGTGGGACTTGCTCCAGGGCGTTATCTGGTGATGGCGTTGTCACACCAGCAGGATCTGCCCTACCGCGATCATGAGGCGCTGCAACGGTACATGTCTCTCGGTCAGGAAGTCACGATCACACGCGGTGGCAAGTCGGAGGTCCAGCTCAAGATAGTGACCGGAGAACCGTAGATGTACTATTCCCATAACAAGCCGTCACGCCCACCGAACTGCATCGCGCTCACGCTTGCGTTGTTGCTTGCGGTTGCCTTCCATCCCGGCGCAGCGGCAGCGCAGCTGCCAATTCATCGCGCAGCCCAGGCATGGCACATCAGCGGCAAAGTCGTCGATGCGCGCAGCGGCCGGCCCCTCGTTCGCTGTGCAGTTGAGATCAACCCAACCGACAATCGCAGCCAGTCTCTCTCGCTCGAAACCGGAGACGATGGCCACTTTGACTTCGGCGGCCTCCGGCCAGGAAAGTATGCTCTAAGCGCCGCCAAGCGCGGCTATCTCACACAGTCCTACCAACAGCACGAGAGCTTCTCTACCGCCATCGCCGTAGGCCCGGAACTGGAATCCGAAAACTTGCTCTTTGATCTCATGCCCCAAGCGATTTTCTATGGCACGGTCACCGATGAAGCCGGCGAGCCGATCCGCAGGGCGCAAGTGCGCCTTTATCAGGATCGAGACCTTGATGGGATTCGCTCCACACAGGAAGTACAGACGGTCATCACCGATGACCGCGGCATGTATGAGATACCCAACATCGCTCCCGCCAACTATTTCCTTAGCGTATCGGCTCAACCTTGGTATGCTGCCGCGGTCAACGGCGCGCCTTCACCCACGCAACCAAGCACGGCGAACCCGGCTCTCGATGTCGCTTACCCCACCATCTTCTATCCCGATGCGACCGATTCCGACGACGCTATACCGATCCCGATCAGGGGTGGCGAGCGGATCGAGGCCAATATGACACTCAACGCCCAGCACGCCGTGCACCTTCAACTACCTCTTGCACGTGGCCAGGAAGGGGGCGCTGGCGTTTCCATTGCGCGCAACGTCTTTGGTCAGCTGGAGCCGATACCCGCGAGTATGCAGACGAACAATGAAGGGGTCATGGAAATCAGCGGAGTGCTCCCTGGGCGATACGAGGTTACGGTGTCCCACTCTGATGGCCAGTCTCCGCCGGAGTCGACCCATTTCACGACTGACATTGCCGAGGGAGCAACGCAGTTGAACGCTGACACCGGCGCAGGCGAAGTCACGGTGTCGGGCAAGGTGAGTTCGCCTGATAGCAAGATCCGATTCGCAGGCATCTCCCTGGTCGCGTCGCATCCGCGGCGTGACTATATCGCCCCAGTGAACGACGCCGGGGAGTTTAGCGTGCAGGTAGTTCCCGGTGAATATCAAGTCATCAGCCAAATTCCGCAGATGTACATTGCCGGCATCTCATCCGCGAACGCGCTGGTGAAAGGCCGCATGCTGCAGGTGATTGCAGGTGCCGCTCCAAGGATCGAGATCGTGGCCGGCACCGGCTACGGCCAAATGGAAGGTATGGTCGAACGTGCCGGCCATGGGGTGAGTGGAGTTATGGTCCTGCTCGCGCCTGAGGATGCAAAAGACAACCAGAACCTCTTCCGCCGCGACCAGAGCGATTCCGACGGCACCTTCTTGTTGTCCGGTATCATTCCAGGGCGCTATCGGTTGCTAGCAATCGATGAAGGCTGGGAGCTGAACTGGGCCGACCCGAACGTGCTTGCTGCTTACCTGAAGAAGAGTATTACGGTCCAGGTCCGCGCCCACGACAAACTCAAGCAAACGGTAGAGGTGCAGTCCCGCTAAAGGAGAGCCCCGCTATCCACCTGAGCTCCAGTAGCCGCTATCGCCGGCGAAGACTTGCGGCCGCTCGGTTGCTAACCTCATCGTCAGCTCGCCGAAGAGAGTGTTGGCCCAGGCGAACCACGGCCGCGTGAATACCTTCGGATCGTCCTTCTGGAAGGACTCGTGCATAAAGCCGGTGCCGGCTGTGGTGTTGCGCAGCCAGCGAAGGCATTGACGGATTTCCGTGTCATCGGCGGAGGTGAGGGCGCGCATGATGATCGACATCGGCCAAATCATATTCAGTCCCACGTGCGGGCCACCCACGCCCTCCGCCGCAGTGCCGCGGAAGAAATACGGATTGGCTTCGCTCTGCACGAATTGCCGCGTGCGCTGATAGATCGGATCGTCGATACGGCAACAGCCGAGGTAGGGAAGACTCAACAGTCCCGGCGCATTGGCATCGTCCATCATCAGCATGTTTCCGTAGCCGTCGACTTCATACGCCCAGATCTCGCCGTATTGGGCGTGCTGCGTTCTGCCATGTCGTTGAACCGCGTTCTCCACTTCCGTAGCGAGAGCCTGCGCTTCTTGGGCCAGCTTCCCATCCTTCAGGACCTGATTGGCCAGCGTCGCCAGCTGGCGAAGGCTCACCACCGCGAAGAGATTCGCGGGAACAAAGAGAGGATAAGTGCAGGCATCGTCCGATGGCCGAAACATGGAGAAGATCATGCCTACCGGGATCGCAGGACTCCCAAACCCATCGAGTGCTAACGTATCCGTCGGCGTCTCCGATGCACGCTGAAAGGAATAGGGGCCCGGGCCCTGCTTGCGTTGTTGCGTGCGGAACGTCCGCACGATGGTCCACGCCGCCTCTTTCCACTGCGCATCGAAAGGTCCCGTGTCCCCCGTTTGCTGCCAGTAGCCGTAGGCCAGGCGGATGGGATAGCAAAGCGAATCCACTTCCCACTTGCGCTCGCCCACCCCGGGATAGTGTTTCGTCTTATCGTTCACTGCCCACGGCAGCGGCGGCGACGTCGTATCGCGCATGAATCGCGTTGGCATAGGCGTCGATCAGGATCAGGCGCGCCTGGCGGCGAATGACCCCTTCCAGCAGCTCGCGTAGCCGATGGTCCTGCTTTGCCAGGGCGAGGTACGGCGTTACCTGCGCAGAGGAATCGCGCAGCCACATGGCATCGATGTCGCCGGTCACGACATAGGTATCCGGCTTGCCATCGTAGCTGCCCGGAAAAACGGTCGTGTCCAGCGTATTGGGAAAGCAATTCTCGAAGATGGTGGCCAGCGGCACGTCAGGAATTTTCTTTCTGTACCTGTTGGATGGCTGTCTCGACCGCTTCACTGGTGAAATGCCGTGCCCCCACGGCTGGCCGCGCATGAGGCAGCTCCAGCGCCTTTGCCGTGGCCAGCGGACTCTTATTGGCCCACGTGTTCGATGTAAGCGCCAGAGCAGCCGCTCCCTGCAGCCATGCCCGCCGGGTGATTGCAACCATCTTTATTTCCTCCGCGCGTTCTTCATCGATTCGCTGGGCTCCGGTGCCATCTCTCACTTTTTAGGTCGAGTCGCGGCAACCATTGTCAATCCTGTATCGTAGTCCAGTTCGCGCGGAAGATAGCCGTCGTCTTCGCGTTGCCGGGTGTAGCCCGCATTCTCCCAGGTCACGGGGAAGTTTGACCGCCACTCACGCCGTCCCCAGTAATAACCACGGAACGCATCGCGGGAAGTGTTCATCCAGTCAAGTACCTGGTCATGCAGTTGGTCGCGCACCGATGCTTGCTCAGCGGAGTGGATGAGGTTGTTCATCTCCGATGGATCCGCTTGCAGATCATACAACTCGTCCGTCGTCATCAGATGGATGGTCAGCTTGTATCGGCCGTCGCAAATGCAGCGTATCGGTTGGAAGGCGCCAAAGCCGTCATGATCCACTTCGTACCGGCTCCACTCGATGAAGACATCTTTCTGAACCGTTGCACTTGGGTCCTGGAAGAGAGCGAGGGCGCTGCCGCCTTCCAGCGTCTTGGGCACATCAAAGCCGAAGAACTCCATCATGGTCGCGCTCACGTTGATGTGCGACAGCAGGCTCTTGGAGCGCGTATTCGCGGGTGCGTGAGCGGGCCAGCGGACAAGGAAGGGAACTCGCGTAATCTCGTCATACATCGCCGGCCCTTTGTCAGTGAGCCGGTGCGATTCAAGAAATACCCCGTGATCGCTGGTGTACAGCAACAAAGCCTTCGGTGTGTGGGCGTCCACGCTATCCAGCACGCGTCCGATCTCATGATCGATGAAGGCATGTGCGCCGAAGAAGTGGGGTGCCTTAATGGGCGGCTGCGTCTGCTTAAGCCGCGGCGCAGCCCAGACGCGCTGCTCCTCGGGCTTGTCTTCGAGTGGATCCTTCACATTCACATTCGTGGGAAAGGTGAAGTGCTCATACATCTTCGAATATTCAATCGGACACAGCGCAGGCCCGTGCGGCTCGTCGTAAGAGATGACCAGCAGAAAGTCCTCGTCCTTGTGCTTCTCCAGGAAATCCAGAGCACGTTGGGTGCAGCGGTGCCCGTAGCATTTGTCCGCGGTCCAGGTGGGATCGTTGCCGGTATCCGGGTTTCGCGAACGCAGGCGGTCGGCGGGCGTTAGCTCATCTAAGTATGTCCGCATGTCGTACCAATAGTGCGGATCCCAGCCTGGCGCGGGCATTCCGGTATCAAAGTAATCCGTACCGCTCAGATGCCACTTGCCAATAAACGCGCAGTGGATCCCCTGGTCGGTCAGCCGCTGACCAATGGTGTGTACTGTATTCCCGAGCGGCATACTGTTGCCCAGGACGCCGTTGCTATGTGGGTAGAGGCCGGTCCAAATCGCCGACCGCGAGGGCGCGCAGACAGGCTGGCAGTTGTACGCCCGCTCGAAACTGATACCGGCGGCGGCGATGCGGTCGAAGTTTGGCGTCTTCAAGCCTGTCTGCCGATTACAGTTCAACATGTCGTAGCGAACAGACTCGCCCAGGATGATGATCGCTTGCCCTGGGGATTCACGCGGACGATGTGAAAGTACCGGAGGCGCTGGCTGCGAGGCGCAGTCCATGCCGGCAGCGCCGAAAAGTCTCAAAAAGTCTCTGCGGTTGATCACGAGCGGGCCTTCGTCATGTCACAGATTCTAATGGCTGGAAGCCGAGGGGTGAAATTGGGGCATGTCGGCCGCCTATTCCATCGTTATCAGGATGGTACGGACGATCAATGCGTTCGCAAGTTACATGAACCAAACAGGGCGTGAATAGGCGGCGCCGCAACCTCTTTCCAGGGATGGGGTCTTCATAGAGGTAGTCGATGTCGATGACAGAAATTCCAAAGGAGTCTCCTTTATGCGCCGTTTCTTGCCCTCACTTGCTATCGGTTCTCTATTAATGGCTGGATTTTCAGGCAGCATACTGCTGGCTCAGGACCAGAGTGCGCCACCCGCCGTCTCGTCTCAAGCGCCTGCGGCATCGTCAACGCAGCGAACCGCTCATGTCCCCAACCCTCAGCACCAGGCAAAGCGAATGGCGAAAGTACTCGGCCTCACACCTGATCAGGTATCAAAGATCGAGCCCATATTGGCCGACCGCGATCAGCAGGTGCAGAGCGTACGGTCAGATAGCACGCTCGCTCGCAAGGACATGAGGCAGCGTGTACACGGTATACGCCGGGATAGTGACAGCAAGATCGAGGCCATCCTGAACGATAGTCAAAAGCAGCAGTACGAGCAGATCAAGCAAAGCCGCAAGGCAAACAGGCAGCAACCGGGCGGCGCTCCAGCCAACAGTTAAGAACTGCGATTGCGACACATGCCCGCGGGCCCAGGCCGCGGGCATAAACATTCGAGGTCTACGGTAGCCGTGCAGGGCATGCCTTCGGCACGCCCCACGGCAAGCCGGAGCCGTCGCCCCCAACGCGTGCGCTCTGCAAATCACAGCGGGAGGCGGTGTGGCAGAAGCTCACGCAATAAGGCCTTTTCTGCGGGCCCGAGCACGACCCATGTCGATTCATTGCGGTTGTCGACCTGCCATAGAAGTTCGCGGCAACGGCCGCACGGCGGTAAGACAATGCCTTCGCTGTTTACAGCAACGATCATGCGAATCTCGGATTCACGCGCTTTCAGCATTTCGGCGACTGCAGCGTGTTCGGCGCAAAACCCCAAACTGCATGCCGTGTCTATGCACACGCCGCTGTACACATTCGATTGCGCGGTGATGAGCGCAGAGGCTACGCCGGCGGCAGAGCAATCAGCACTTGGGTTAAAGGGACGCGCAAGCGAGGCCGCGAGTTCGATGAGATCTTTCTGATTCACGCCAACAAGCATACTGTGCCCGGGTCCAACGCAGCGAGGCCGTTCTTGTGCACCGGCGGTTGGATCAGGTGAGATCGACGGAGGGCGACGGTTAGCTAGCCAATCCATTCGTTTGCGCGACGGAAAGGGAGGGGGGCGCAAGGTGGCCTAACAAGTCCGCTTGGGCTGGCTGCGGGGCGATCATTAAGAGGCGGTCACCCGGCTGTAAGACGGTTTCGGGCCTGGCCCGCAAAACCGTGTTGCCGCGCAATATCGCGGCAACCTTTGAATCTGCGATTGCGCCGCTAAGAACGCGCGATTGCAGCGGCTTACCCACCCATGGGCTTTCCGCCCGAAGCGCTCCAATCATCAGCTGCGAACCGTCGGGAAGATCCAGCGCGACCCCCGATTGCAATAGAGCCGCGAGATGAAGATGGGTAATTGGTTCCGGCAGTGAGATCTTTCCCTGCTCCAGGAGCCGTAGTGCGATCTGAACGTGCTCGGCTATATGCGCGGGTGAATCGGAACGTCCGGCTACCTGGGCTTCATAAAGGCTGCTGTATTTGAAGAACGACGAGAGATTGATCTGAATCACAAAGCTCAGCAAAACAGCCAGCCCGGCAGGAACCAGCAGCTGGTAACTGCCCGTCATCTCGACAACCATCAGCAACGTCGCAATGGGAACCCGGGCTGCGCCGCCGAAGACTGCCGCCATGCCAACAATCACCAAGCCCGCGGGAGGAACGTGGGCGATGACCGCGAAGACCCCGCCGAGCATGGCGCCGACGAACAGGCTGGGGGCGAAGATGCCTCCCGACCCACCGGAAGAGACGGTCAAGGACAACGCCAGCATCTTGGCGACGACCAAAACAAGGAGCAGCCCCAAAGCCAGGCGGCCGTCGATCGCTTCCTGGATCCAACCGTATCCTCCGCCCAGCACTTGAGGCAAACGGAGGGCCATCATGCCAAGCAGCAGACCACCGATACCGGGTTTGGTCCACGCGGGAATGGGTAATGCCGCAAACAGATCTCGAAAACGATAAAACACCTCGGGCAATAGGGAAGCGAGCAGGCCGCTGATGCTGCCCAGAGCAACGTACCAACCGTAGTCTGCGATGCCTGCGGCGTACAGATGGGAGGGAACATGGAAGAGCGGCTGCCATCCGACGAACCACCCATTCACGGCATACGCGACGATCGCAGCCAGCATGCAGTAGATGAGCGCGCCCGCCTCGAAGTCCATGCCGCCGTAGAGAACTTCGACGGCGAAGATGGCGGTGCCGATCGGGGAACGAAAAATCGCGGAAAGCCCCGCGGCCATGCCCATCAAGACGACCAATCGCCGTTCATACTCGGAGCGGTGAAGCAGCTTCGCGTAGACCGAGCCAAAGCCGGCGGTGATGAGGGCGGTGGGGCCTTCGCGCCCGGCGGATCCTCCGGAGCCGATGGTAATTGCGGAGGCTAGCATCTTTACCGGAGCTACGCGCGCCCTGATTGCTCCCCCGGTCCAGTGAAGGGCTTTTACCACCGTGTCTGTGCCGTGACCCTCTGTTTCGGGTGCGAGGCCGTAAACCAGCGCTCCCGACAGCAGTCCCCCGACGGTTGTGGCGAGCGGTATCAGCCACAACCCATGAGGACCGATAACCTGACGAAGAACTCCGCCCTCTTCTTGAAGTCCTGGAGGGTGATAGCCGGAGAGGGAGAAGAGGAATATCTTCGCCGAGAGCCGCAGCGTCCACATAAATAACTGCGCGCTCAACCCGCCAATGACGCCGAGCACAACCGAATCGAGTAGGAGTCGCGGCCTGTCTGCGGTCTTCACGAATTTTGCACCATCCCTTCCAGTGGATCGACAGGCTAATACAGAACGCGATTCAACGGGCAAAAGGGCCAGCCGTTCCGGCTCGGGTCTCACACTCCATTGGATTCGGCCGGGAGTAAAATAGTCTAGCTCGGCATAATTCGCGAATATTCGGCCGGCCCACGAAACAGAGCAATGCGGTTGCGCAGAACAAAGGATCTCCATGGCTATACTATCGGAGCAATCGATACAGACATCGGGTCGGTCTGCGATTTCTATTTTGACGATCATCAGTGGACCATCCGCTATATCGTGGTTGCGACCGGCATCATCTTCTCCGGACGCAAGGTCTTAATCTCCCCCATGGCTTTGCGGCGTCCGGCCTTGAGCCCGCTGCATATCTATGTAAACCTGACGCGGGAACAAGTGCAGAACAGTCCCAGCATTGAACTCCATCAACCTATATCCCGCCAGCGCGAGGCCGAGCACCATCGGCATTTTGGGTGGCCGTTCTACTGGGAGGGAAGCAATGTTTGGGGTTCGTGGCCCACTCCGCATGCGCTTGCGGATGCTTCCCGAAACACGTCGGAAACTGGGATGAAAGGGGTGTCGCCTGACCCGCATCTACGGAGTACGCGACGAAGTCTCCGGCTATCATATGGAGGCGACTGGACGGGGAAATTGGACATCTCGAAGATTTTCTGTTCGACGACGAAAGTTGGCAAATCCGGTATTTGATAGTTGACACGAAGAACTGGTGGCCAGGCAAAAAGGTTTTGCTAAGACCGCAATGGATCAAGAGCGTGCGTTGGGCGAAGCGGGAAATCCGCGCAAATATCACCCGCGACGCGATTTACGCAAGCCCTGAATGGAACCCGGATTCTGCCGGTTAGCCGGGAATACGAGTTGCGCCTGCATCAGCACTACGGCTACGCACCTTATTGGACGACGGACGGCAACCACAAACTGGCTGGCTGATGGCTACAGAGTACGGAGCTGGAACTGCTCCGCTTGCCCCAGTTTGAGCGGGCGCGGAAGGCATGCCGGCGCCGTGCCTACTGGTAATCCGGCAAGGCGATCGCATCGGCGAGATCGCGCCCGACGGCGAGATCCGCAATCCCGGGGATAGCCATAAGCCGGAAGATCTGATTCCGCAGGAACAACGCGAAGTTCGACTTGGGCGCGAATGTGCCGGCAAAGCGGAGAGCCGCTTTCTGCTTTTTGAGAACAAACGGTGCAAACAGATCCTGATATCGTGTAAATGCAGTCGACATAGTCACCGTTCGCGCGGTGCAGTTCGCCGGCAAGAATGTAAGCCCCCACCATGGCCAAAGCTGAACCCTGTCCAGCCAGCAGAGAGACGCAGCAGGCCGCGTCGCCCACCAACGTAACCCTTCCCCGGGTCCACAAGCCACTCTGAGGATCCATTTGTATCTGGCTCACGCGATCGAAGTAGAGGTCGTTGCAGGTATCCAGCGCCTGCAAAATCTTCGCGCACTCCCACCCGCCATTTCCGAAGCGCTCCCGCAAAACTGCCTTTTGGGCTACAGCGTTGTCGTCGACTGCGATGTTTTCGTCGGCAAAGGTGAAGAGGAACATGGTGCGGTCATCGCGCATTGCAAAACGTACCACCTGCCGGCCCACTTGCGTGTACATCACATAGACCAGTTCGTCTCTCGGCCTGTAGCCCTTGACCTCGAACGCAGCCACTTTGTAACCCAAATAACGCTCAAATCGACTCTGCTCTCCGTAAGCCAGCCGGCGAACGCGTGAATGAAGTCCGTCTGCGCCGACGACGAGATCGAACTCACGTGTTTCTCCACTCGCGAAGGTGACGGCAACCCCTTTCGCGGTCTGTTCCATGCGATCCAGACTATCGCCAAAGATCATTTCGACTTTGCCTTCGATGCTGTTGAATATCGAGGCGGCAAGATCTCCTCGAGGAAGACTGACAAAGCGACCGTGCGTCATGCGGGAAAACACGTCCGCTCGGAATCCGGCCAAACGTTTGCCGCTTGGGCGAACGACTCTTACCTCTTGGACTACGTATCCTTTGCGGCGGATCTGCGGCAACAGGCCCATGAGGTCTGCGACGTCGTAGCCTGCGCCCCAAAAATCAATGACGTAGCCACTAGTGCGGAGGTGTGGCGCTGCTTCTATGATGGTGGGTTTGTATCCGTGATGTAGCAGCCAGTAGGCGAGGGTGGGACCGGCGATCCCGGCGCCGGAAATCAGAACTCTCATGGTTGAGATCAGGATACCTTCTTGCGTGCTTACAAGTGGAGTACACCTACCTATCGTGCAACCTCCACATCGGACCAAGTGGAAAGCATCCGATGGGTGACTGCAGTCCGCTGGACAAGACTCGAGCAGACCCTCCCTGCGATGAGAAGGGTAGAGCGTTCCCAAGCCATGTCACACCGTTGTTGCCCGAGGTGACGGAGAAACGACGCCACCGCAGCCGTATGTATCCGCGCCGCTTACTGGCTACGGATAAACAGGGCCTCCTGGTTGCCATTCGCGAGCGTGGAGGTCACGCGAACTTCAGCACCTTTCCGGGGATCGAACCGCTCACCTTCGACCACACCTACATCGGTCTCCGCCACTGTTTTGGGATCAATACGGAATGACTCGGTGACGCCGGCCGGGTCTTTGATGATGAGCAGATGTTGATGCCTATCGAACTTGGAAACCTCCCCGCTCACCTTCTTAACCGATCCGCCAAGGTCCTGCAATGCGACCGCCCTGCGCTCGTTGCCCTCGCCGAAATAATAGACGATCGCATGAGCACCCTTTTGGGTGAAAGTGTCTGCGGGAGTTGAATCAGTTCGGATGTTCTTTTCAAAGTCGAGTGCGACATTGGACTTCGTCATATCTTTGAAGACTTCTTCTGAGCCGTCGTCGGTGTGAATGGTGATTGTCTTTTGCGTTGGATTGATGGATGTAACGATTCCTGCCAAGGCATGAACGACCTCTTGAGCATTTGCGGCAAAGGAAACGAACGAGAGCAACCCAACTAGGCAGAACGCTAAGGAACATCCTCTCAACATAGTTTTCTCCTCTCTTTCTGGAGCGCGGCTAGTATAACCCCTGAGATACCTGTATGACCCACATTTAGCCCGATGTATGCTAGAGAGGGATTGAGGCGGGGGAGCGCGGGCCGCTTGTGCATGCGGCCGCAGTGAGAACCACCCGCAGCGTCGTCCATCGCTGGAATCGACGCGGCGCGAAGATGTGTTTTTTTATCTTGGAGGCAACCCAAAGTTGGTTTTTGTCATCGGGAGATCGGCTATGGAGTCCTCTGCTCGCGGGCAGTCATCGCTCGGGACATCTTATAAGTCTGGTGATGGCGCGTTGCGGCACCTCGGTGAGACGGGTAAGTGCCTTGCCTTTCCAAAAAGGGCCATGGTTTTCGAGCAGAGCCAGTGCTCGAATCAAGTGTTTCTCATCCGCCAGGGGTGGGTGAAGCTTTTCAGTACCTCCAGAGCGGGCCGCCGGATGATTATCAGGGTCGCCGGCCCAGGAGATATCCTGGGTCTCAACGCCGCGATCAATGACCTGCCTTATGAGGTGACCGCGCAAACGCTGGAACCTGCGCAACTTATAGGCGTGCCACGTCGGGAACTGCTGTGGCTTTTGGAAACATTTCCGGAAGTAGCGCGCAAGGCGGCGCAGGTGCTGGCTAACCAATATCGTGAACTGTTCTTGGATACCCGGCGACTTGCCCTGTGTAGTTCGGCCTCGGAACGGCTGGCGCGCTTGCTGCTCGACTGGGCCGCCACGGCCGCGCGAGGTAAGGTTCCGCGTCGCTTCACTCTGGTGTTCACCCATGAGGAGCTCGCTCACATGGCGGGCACCTCGCGCGAGACGGTCACCCGGCTGCTCAATCAGTTTGAGCGCAACCACATCGTTGAGCGGCAGGGATCGTCGTTGGTCATACTGGACCCTACCAGGCTCGATAAGCTTGCAGGATAACCCTTTGTCGCCGGCTCGGGCGAACACTGGCCTCTTCTCGAGCCGGCGACCACGACCAAATTACGCCGCTTTCACTTCGATGGTTTTCGGTGGTGCGGCTTTGGGCAGGGTGATCTCCAACATCCCGCTCGCCAACCTGGCCGTGATCTTCTCTGGATCAATGGAGCTTGGCAGTGCAATACGACGGCAGAGTTCGGTAGCGGAGAATTCGCTGTATTTGGGTTCGCTGCCTTTTTTCTCTTCTTTTTTGTGCTCGTTTTTGCCGCGAATGTAGAGGGCACCGGAATCGGCTTGAATACTGAGATGCCTGGCATCGAAACCGGGCACCTCGGCACGGATCATGAAGCTCTCGTCCGATTCGCTCATTTCGATAGGAACGGGCCGCAGGAGTTCTGCTTCCGCACGGAGCCAGTCATCTAAATCCAAGCCATCCGCGCCCCCACGCTGTTGAAAAAGGCTAAAAGCGCGCCTGGCTGTTTCGTGGCTGAGTGCTTCCAGTTCGTCGAGGAAGTTGACGGTTTGGGGAAACTGGATAGTTGTTTTGCTGGACATGTTGGGTTTGGTTGCAAGAACAGTCGACATAGTTACTCCTTTTTTTGGGGGATTCGCTTGCGTAAATCCGCACGAGTATCGATCACATCGGCGGCGATGGATCCACGCCGGTTTCGACGGCCCAGGAGACTTTTGCAGGAGAGGGTAATGGAACCCAGTGGAGCGTTCGATTACGCTGGTCCTCATGCAAAGCATGCTGTAACGATCAAGGATCCAAATCCATTGTGGATCTAAACACGGCAGATTGTCTGTGATGGGGATCACCAACAACGAAGAAAAGTGTAAGGAATAGGAGGCGGGCTCTCGAGACGCGTAGGCCAGCGGTATTACTGGGGGGCGAGACCTTCCACGATGAATATGCGGGCCTTTGTTGCGTTTTGCCTGATCGGCCTGATCGCCGCATAGGCCGGCGAGTCGTACCACTCACGCGCTTTCTCCACGCTGTCGAAAGCGATGACTACGACCCGGCTCTTTGGGGCATCGCCCTCCAGAGCCTGAATCTTGCTGGTGCGAACAACATAGTGATGGTTGAAAGGCGCCAGCGTTTCTGCGAGCTTATCCCCATAGGTCTGTAACGCAGCGGGGTCGGTTATCTCGGCTTCGGTGATCAAGTAGCCAGGCGGCGTCTTCGCCTGCTGCCCTCGGATAGATAGGCCGCTTATCAATCCGGCCAAGACGCCAACCAGCAATACAAATACCAGTTTCGAGTTTGCTTTCATAAGGCCATGACCTATACCGGCACATATTGGTTGAGATAGCGTTTAGCCATGTGGAATCCGACCTTGTAAGGTTCGCTAAAGTCCGGGCCCGGATTGTCTGATGCACCGTAGAGGTCGTCTTCGTGCTCGATGCTCATCGCGCCCTCATAACCGACGCTCTGCAAAACGCCGAAGAATGCAGGCCAATTGATACTGCCCATACCGGGAATGCGGAATTGCCACCAACGGGCTTGATCTACGGGCACAATTCCCCCGCGGCGGACGATGTCCCAATGAATCTGAGTATCCTTCAGATGGACGTCGTAGATCTTGTCAACGAAGTCTTTTGCAGTTTGGATGGGATCCATCATTTGCCACAGGAGATGAGAGGGATCGTATTGCAGGCCGACATAGGGAGAATCCTTGAAGGCATTGAAAAGCGCCTCGAATCCCACGGGGCTGGTTGCGATGTTGGGTCCACCCTGCCAAGGCTCCCACAAAATGCGCACCTTGTACTGCTGGCAAGCGGCGAAATACTTTTCGTGGTAGACGCGCACGATCTCGTCCACTTGGGCTTCAAATGTCTTCGAGACATCCTTGCCGGATTGCGTTCCTATATAGGAGACCCCTAGCTTACCGGCCAGTTCGATGGTTTTCACGAAGTCGGTGTTTTGCCGCTCGCGCTCTGCCGGATCTGCGGCGATGTGATTTGCATTTACCTGAAGGGCCGAAACGGGCATGGCTTTCGATGACAGGTGATTCTTGATGCTTCCGATTTGTTCGTCCGTGAGCCTCGCCGTATCCAATCCCGGGACCCCTGCTCCGGCATTGAGGATCATGTTGTTGAACCCTTCCTGGAGGGCGAAGTCAACGTTGGCTTCGGTATATTTGGCTAAAATGCCGAGACGCGGCTTCCATTCCTTGGGGCGCGCTCCCGCCTTGGGCAAGGCCGCCAAACACGCTGCCGCAGTTGCGGAGCCGAGTAGAGCACGCCGGGTTATGTTTCCGTTTGGCATGAGGTTTCTTCCGTAGGGAGCCACAGTTTTCTCTCTTTCTTACAATCCAAGCGCCAGGGGCGCGTTCTCGAAGATCGTCCGTTTCACGTCAACCAATGAGCGAGTGACATCGCTCGTCCTCCAGCATTATAGTTGTCCACGCGAGGGCCACCGAGGCTGCTGCGCCCCGGGGCTAACAAGGCGGGAGAGGGAGCATGGTATGGCAACCCTGGATTTGGTCGCACTCTGGGAAGATCATTGCCGCTGCGAGTTCGAGACGAGGGATGTGAATGCCACGATGGCTACCATGGTTTCGCAGCCTTATGTCAATCACATCCCGACCATGACGGGCGGGGTGGGACACGAACAGTTGAAGCGCTTCTACGCCTTCCATTTCATACCGGTCAATCCGCCTGACTTTCGTCTGACCCCGATTAGCCGCACGGTTGGCGCGGACACGATCGTGGACGAATTCATCGTCCACTTTACGCACACTACGGCGATGGATTGGCTGCTGCCGGGAATCCCGCCGACCGGGCGGCCCGTGGAAATCCCCACGGTGGCCATCGTCAAGTTCGAAGGCGGCAAGTTGGTACATGAGCATATCTACTGGGACCAGGCTTCGGTGCTGGTTCAGCTTGGCCTGCTCGACCCTCGGGGACTGCCTGTGGCGGGAGCCGAGACCGCGCATAAAGTAATGGATAAATCGCTTCCCAGCAATGGCCTGATGGAGCGCTGGCAGGAAAGTGAAGGGAAGCGAGCGTGACCTGAAGCTCGTGGATAGAGTAAACGTAACCATAACAGCGTCTAAGGCGTAGCACGTTCGAGAGGTTCTTGGTGATCAAGACAAGCCGCCGTAAATTTATCGGTTCCACCGTAGCAGCCGGCGTCTGCTCTCGATTGGCCATCGCCCGAGAGCTGGCGCTGCGCATTGGGGTGACTGACTGGAACCTGAACCTGGGCGCAAACCCAGAGGCTGTGCCGCTGGCCGCGAAACTAGGATTTGACGGAGTGCAAATATCCTTCGGGCGAAAGCTCGTCGATGACAAGATGCCGGTGGACGATCCGGAAGTGATTGCCCGCTACCTCAGCCTCTCCCAGCAATATAAGATTCCGATCGATGGGACCTGCGTCGATCGGCTGCATGACAATGGCCTGAAGAGCGACCCGCTGGCCCGGAAGTGGGTACTCGACTCCATTCGCTTGACCAAGGCCCTGAACACCAAGGTACTTCTGCTGCCCTTCTTCGGCCGTTGGGCTCTACAGACAAAGGCGGAGATGGATTATGTGGGCGATGCGCTGCGCGATCTGGCGCCGGAGGCAACCAAAGCGGGAGTCGTCCTGGGCCTTGAGGACACCATTTCCGCGGAGGATAACGTGCGCATCATGGAGAGGTCGCGCTCTGCGAGCGTGCTGGTGTACTACGACGTGGGTAACTCGACGGAGGCAGGATTCGATCCGGTGAAGGAGATCCGATGGCTCGGGAAAGATCGGATTTGCCAATTTCATCTCAAGGACAATCCGCACTTCCTCGGTGAAGGGAGCATTCAGTTCGGACCTATCATGCGGGCGATTCAGGATATCGGATTCTCAGGTTACGCCAACCTGGAGACGGATGTGTCTCCGCAGCAATTGGAAGCCGGCTTGCGTAAGAATCTGGCCTACATCCGGAATGTCATGGCGCGATCTTGACCGATAACGGCGCTAGGCGCGAACGCTACTCCGCCCTGAGGGCCTCGGAAGGCTCGATGGAAGCGGCCCGGCGCGCCGGCAAAAGTCCGGCGATCAGGGCACAAACAATGAGAGCAACGGCGGCTCCGCCTAGCACCAACGGATCGAAGCGCCCTACGCCGTAGAGCTGATGCGCCAGATAGCGCCCGCAGACGATGGCCAAGGGAATACCAATGGAGAGCCCAAGGCCGATTTGGGAGAAGGCCCCGCGCAGAACCATGCTGACGACCTTGCCGCGATCTGCGCCCAGGGCCATGCGAATGCCAATCTCGTTGGTGCGGCGCGCGACGTTATAGGCCGTCACTCCGTAGAGGCCAATCGAAGCCAGCAGTAGCGCTAGCAGGCTGAAAAGGCCGGTGAGGCGAGCCATCAGGCGCTGCTGGTTGAACTGAATGGCTACCTGCTCGCTATAGGTCATTACCTTGGTTGGAGACAAGTCGGGATTGATGCCGGCTAGTGCGCTGCGCAACAAACTCTCATAACCCTCCGGCGCCCCGGCGACGCGCAGCTGAATGGAGCGGAAATAGAGCGTCGAGGTTTCCAAGCGAGCATAGCCAGTCTGCGGATATGGGATCGTCTGCGCAAAGGGCACAAAGTACATGGGCATCTGCGTTGATGTGGGACTTTGATACATGGTGTCTCTTACCACGCCGACGATCTCATAGTCGTAGCCGTGGCCAGACAAGGAAAGGCCGAAGCGCTTTCCGAGTGGATCTTCCCCAGGAAAGAATGTGTGGGCGAAGGCGTCATCGACGACCGCCACATGCGGCGATGCAGCCGTGTCCTGCTCGGTAATGGGGCGGCCACGGAGCACCGGCGTACCAATCGTCTCGAAGTAGTGGGGACTGACGCGGAGAGAGATCACGTCGGTGTCCCCAATCCAGCTCTCGGAACGCCCTCCGATTGAAATATCCATGGTCATACAGCACCCATCCTGGGGGCTGAAGCGCGAGAAGCTGGCGCTCTGTACACCAGGGATCCTGCTAAGGCGATCCTGCACCTGTTCATACAGAGCTGGGAGCTGTTCGGGTTTATACCCGGCGGCCAGGGGATCGATGGAAGCGATGAGCCGTCCCCGCGTCTCAAAGCCCATGTCCACGTTTTCAAGGTTGCGCAGGCTTTGCATCACCAGCCCGGCCACAGCCAGGAGCACGATGGAGAGCGCCGCCTGCACTACAACCAACGCCTTCTGCGGCCGCACCGCTGGATTTCCTATGTTTCGGGCGCCGCCGCGTAGACCCTCCGATGGGTCAGCGTGGGTGCCAATCCACGCTGGCGCAACGCCGAAGATCACTCCCGTAATCATGGAGGTCAACAGGGCAAACCCCAGAACCGGCAGTGAGGGAGAAGCGTTGATGGGAACGTACGTGGCGCCACGGAAGGCCATCAGCAGGAGAGCCTTTGCGCCTGCGTAAGACAGCAGCAGCCCAGCCGCGCCGCCAATCAGCGAGAGCAGTACGCTTTCCGTCAGCACGGCGCGAATCAGCCGCAGACGTGTGGCCCCAAGCGAGAGCCGGAGAGCGGTCTGCTGCCGTCGCGCCGCGCTGCGGGCAAGCAGCAGGTTGGCCAGGTTCGCACAGGCGATCAACAGAACGACCATGGAAGCGATCGAGAGAAGATAGAGGCCGTTTCTCGATCTGCTTCTGAACTGGGAGATGCCGCCTCCACCCGGAGTAAGCCGAATCTGCTGGTTGGGAAGCCTTGCTAGATCGGTCTTACTAAGTGATCTCTCACTACTAAGCCACTGCCGCAGCTGAAGAGTTAGCTGCGCCTGCACCGAGGCAGGGTTCATTCCAGGTTTCAACCGGCCAAAGAGATAGAGCCACGACATTCCGGGCGTGTACAGATTTGTCGTATCCCCTTGCTCCTCGAAGACTGGTTCCTGATGCAGTGGAATCCATAAGTCGGCCGGATTGCTCTCCAGCCGGTCGCCATAGAATTGCGGCGCTGTGATGCCCACGACCGTAACCGGCAAGCCGTTGAAGCTGAAAGTTGAACCGATGATGGAGGGATCGGAGGCGTAGTTCTCCTGCCACAGGCGGTAGCTCACCACAGCCACGGCAGGCGCCGCCGGTTGATCATCGAAAGAATTGATTAGCCTGCCGGCGGCCGGCTGAATCCCAAAGGTAGAGAAGTAGTTGCCGGAAACGAACTCGCTTTTCGTGTTTTGGGCTGCTGCATCCGATCCGGCGCGGCGGATGCTCATTGCATATCTGCTGCCGGAAAAGGCGGCAATCTGCTCGAACGCTGACGTATTTTTAGTCAAGTGTTGGTAGAACGGATAGTCGAAGATGCTCCATGAGTCCTGGAGGCCGCCCCACTCGCAGCAGAGGTCGCCATCGCCGATGCGGTAAATTTGCTGCGGATTTGCAAACGGCAATGGCTTGAGCAGCACCGCATGGACCAGAGTGAAGATGGCGGTATTGGCTCCAATGCCCAGCGCCAGCGTCAGCACTGCCGTTAAGGTGAAGCCAGGCGCCTTGAGCAGTTGACGGAATGCGTAACGCAGATCCTGCAGGAGTGTCATCCTTCACCTCAGAGTTGCGTGGTGCTGCCAGGTTCACCAAGGACTGTCCTGGGACATTCTCAGCCGTCCCCTTCGACAAGCTCCCACGGCTCGCCGGGGCAGGCAGGGGAGGCTCTTCGGACTGGTTCCGATATAACCCCGACGGCACGTGGAGCGCCAAAAGAAGCCGCCTTCCAAGTGATTAGAAATATGGGGTGTCAGTGGGATGACTTTGATTCGCTTCGACTGGTCGGCGTCCGGGTTCGCACAAGTATGTCCGGAATTGAACATACAGCTTCAGCTTCGCCACAGGCGGGAACAGATATGCCGGCGGGAGTACTTACCCCGGCATAGAAGAGCAATTTGACGTTGACTACGGGTTCTGGATGACAGGAAATTCGAGATGGTGATTGAGCGGCGTTTTCGTGCATGTCCGCAAGGACTCGCACAAAAGCGAAAGGGCGATTTCTCTTGCGAGATCTCGCCCTCTCAGTTCCGATTTTCAGAGCTCTGGTTCTGGTCCCAGATCACAACGCTTGTTATCCCGGAATCGCTTGGCACCCACGAGCGGAGCCCGTGTTTTTACCTCACTGTTCTATGATCCCACTCGCTGCAAGAGCTTTCCTACCGCCGTCCGTTTCCAGTTGCCTGGATCGAGTCTCGTTGCCGATTCTCGAAGACGACTGTTAGTCCACCCTCTCCTTCTGGAAGATCTCTCTTCCTCTGAAACCAATAGTACTCTCTCCCAACGGGAATACCAGTGGCTCTTACAATTTTGTGCTGTGGAAATGGGATTACAAAAGTGGAAATTTCCGCGTGTAACTCGGCGGACGAATATGCGATGCCCATCCCACCACTTACTTGCCCTTAGGAAGGTGCAAGCGGAGACTAAGCGGGAAATGAATAAATAATTTTGGAATCGTTGCCCTTTCTGTGACGCGGTTGCGCCTTAGTAAGTGAAGGCGGTTTGTGAGACGCCCTCCATAAGGAGAAACGCCATGAGCACTTTTTCGATGTCGAAAGTTCCCGCAACCTTCATCGCCGCTGTTCTTGCCCTCGCTTCATTGGCGCCGGCGTTACATGCACAAGATTCAGGATTCATAGTCAAAGTGAACGTACCGTTCGCATTCGAGACCGCGACGGGGCAATACTTTAACCCGGGTGTCTACACCATTCGCATGGATCGCGCTGAAAGCATGCTCATCCAGGGGACATCAAAGTCTGGCTTGGCTATAACGCAGTTGGCCAATGACGGCAAACCCGCGGAAAAAGGGAAGGCCGTGTTCACAAGGTATGGCCAGAAATACTTTCTACGTGAGGTCTGGGTCACTGGGAATAGCAGCCACCTCCTCTGCAACGAATCGAAAGCCGAGAGGCGGTTGCAGGTGGCCGGGATTCAGGCACCCACCAATGTGCAGTTAGCTCTGCTGGAGACAGCACGCTGACTAAGAGGGGACATTCATAATAGGTAACCGCCTGTCGTCGATGTCCCCGGATCTCTTCAAGTAAGCTGGTTGCCATGAACCCTCTCGTTACTACCTCATGGCTGGCCGGCCGTCTGCGCGATCCAGGTGTGGTCATCCTGGATGCCACGCTTCCTCCGGTCGGGGTTACTCCACCGGTTGACACCCGCGCGCGTTATCTCGCGAATCACATTCCCGGGGCAATCTTTTTCGATATCGAGGATCTCTCTGACCGCTCCACACCGCTACCCCACATGCTCCCTGCTCCCGAGGTGTTTTCGCGTAGTATGTCGGCTCTTGGTATCGGTGATGAGATGGACATCCTCATCTATGAACAGGAAGGCGTCTTCTCCGGTCCGCGAGCATGGTGGATGCTCAAGACGTTCGGAGCTCCACATGTCTACCTTCTGGATGGCGGGCTTCGCGCCTGGATCGAAGCCGGTCTCCCTACCGACTCTGGGGAGGTTCACCGCGCACCGGTCAGTTTCCAGGCCAAACTTGAACCGGATGCGATGAAAGACTTCTCCCAGATGCAGCAGATGATCGCGGTGCATGCGCAAGTCCTGGACGCCCGCTCGAGCGGCCGTTTTGCCGGAAACCTGCCGGAGCCGCGGCCTGGCATCAGCTCCGGACATATGCCTGGAGCCACCAGCATTCCGTTTACGGAGCTGGTCGAGAAGGGCCGGTTGAAGCCTGTCGAAGAACTCCGCCGCATCTTCGCGGCAAAGGGCGTGGATCTGAAACAGCCCATCACCACCACATGCGGCTCCGGCGTTACCGCCGCTGTGATCGCGTTCGGCCTCGAACTCGCAGGCGCGAAGCAGGTGAGCCTGTATGACGGGTCCTGGGCAGAATACGGCGCTCATCCGGAAGCAGTGATCAAGAAGACCAGCTAACTGGCTTGCGCGCGGGGCTCCACAGCGCAGCGGCAGATATGGTGATCAAGAAGACTTGGGAGAGGAATTCTTCTAGACTGGCTTGCGCGCCATTTCTGGAGGAACCTTCACCCAATGATTTGCCGAATCCTGGCTGTACTGATCGCATTGACCGGATTGCCTTGCCTTGCCGCGACGGAGCTCGCGCCCACTCCTCCGATGGGGTGGAATAGCTGGGATTCTTATGGACTGACGGTCACCGAGGCGGAGTACAAAGCGAATGTCCTTTGGCTGCACCGCCATTTGCAGCCACTGGGATGGCAGTATGTTGTAGTCGATGAAGGTTGGTACCTGCGGCAGCCGGGACAGAAAGGCGCCGCGCAGGGATTTGTGATGGATGCTACCGGGCGCTACCTGGTGGCGGATAATCGATTCTCCTCCGCCGCGGGCGGAGCAGGATTTAAGCCTCTTGCCGATTGGGTCCACTCGCTGGGCCTCAAGTTCGGCCTTCACATTATTCGCGGGATTCCCCGTGAGGCGGTAGAGAAGAATCTGCCCATCGCTGGATCTGGGTTTCATGCAGCGGACGCGGCGAACACCGCGGATACCTGCAGATGGAATTCGGATAACTACGGACTCAAGGCGAATGCCGCCGCGCAGGCCTATTACGATTCCATCGCCAAGCTGTATGCGGGATGGGGAGTTGACTTCATCAAGGTCGACTGCATTTCCAGACCCTACCAGGCGGACGAGATCCACATGATGAGCGCTGCCATTGGGAAGTCTGGGCGTGCGATGGTGTTGAGCCTTTCTCCGGGGCCTACTCCCATTGAAGAAGCCGACGACGTGCGTAAATATGCGCAACAGTGGCGGATCTCTGACGATATGTGGGATACGTGGCTCGCCCCTGCGGGGGAGACGTTTCCGGCGGGGCTGGTGCGCCAATTCGATCGCACCGCGCAGTGGGCTCCTCACATTGAAGTCGGGCACTGGCCCGATGCGGATATGCTGCCCCTTGGATATCTTGGGTCCCAGGCCGGGTTGGGGCAAGGCGCGTATGTCGCGGCTGACGGCGGATGAGTCGAGGACGCTGATGACATTGTGGTCGATGGCGCGTTCTCCGCTTGTCGCCGGCACGAATCTCACCCGAATCGATGCGGCAACGGAGGCACTTTATACCAACCCGGAGGTGATTGCGGTCGATCAGCACTCAAGGGAGAATCGGGAGCTGTCGCGGAGCGGGTCGCTGGTGGTTTGGACGGCTGTACCTGAGTCGGGGGACGGCCGTTATGTGGCCGTCTTTAATCTGGGCGATGCTGCGCAGGAGGTGAACCTACGGATGGAAGAATCTTGGTTTGCCTGAGGGCAGTCACGCCGTGCGCGACCTTTGGGCGCGCAAGGAATTGGGCACGGCGGCCTCGCTTAAGGACTTCGCTCGCCCCGCATGCGGCGATGTTGTACAAGGTGCATTGACTTGCAGGTCCGTCATTCGGTATTCGATTTCGATGGAAGCTCCACCCTCCCCCTTGTCATCCCGGCCGGAGCGAAGCGTAGTGGAGGGACCTGCGGTTCTGACCTGTTGACAGCCACTGAGTTCAAGATGAGCAAACGCGATCATCACTACTTCGTTTACATCGTTGCCAGCCGAACCCATGTTCTCTACTGCGGAATGACCAATAGCATCGAACGTAGGATTGAGGAACACCGACAGGGCGCAATTCCTGGGTTCACAGAAATCTACCAGTGCAATCGATTGGTTTGGTTCGAGCGCTATCAATACGTTCGTAACGCTATCAATCGGGAAAAGCAAATCAAGGGCTGGAGAAGGTCGAAGAAAATTTGGCTTATCGAGCAAACAAATCCCACTTGGGCCGACTTAAGCGAAGAGTGGAGGCAAGGAACCGCAGGTCCCTCCGCTTCGCTGCGCTCCGGTCGGGATGACAAAGTTATTGTGTCACCGTTGCCGTTCGCAGGAAATCGAAGTTCCCGGAGCTGGAGATATGTATGTTCTGCAGCCGCCTGGTGTGAACCAGCACTGCGTCCAGATACCATAGGTTAATCGACGGCAGCTCGGCAGCGAGAATCTGCTGCACCTTTACATAGTCGGTGCGGCGCAGCGCCTGGTCGCTCGACATGCCTGCCTCTTTGATCAATCCGTCCAATTCGGCATTTACAAAGCGGCCGCGGTTGGCCCCGTGGGGCGGAAACATCTGGCTGTCGTAGGCGTAACGGAAGATATCCGGATCTTCATTTCCTCCCAGCCAGCGTAGGGTGTACATCTGGAAGGCGCCCTTGCTGATGTCGGCATAGAAAGTGGCAAACTCGAAGCTTCTCACCTCCAGAGCAATCCCTATGTCGCGCAGTTGCTGTTGCAGAATCATGGCCAACAGCCGGCTGGTCTCATCGGTAGAGGTCTTCATGGTCAGATGAAAGCGAACTCCGTCCTTGCCTCGCTTCCATCCGCCGGCATCGAGAAGCGCGTTGGCCTTCGCTGGGTCGTAAGGATATTGCCGAACGTCGCCGGTCCATGCCCAGTGCTCCGGCGGCAGCAGGCTTTCCGCCAGCTTGCGCGCGGCCTCGCCATAAGGGAGCTAATAATCAGCGGCCGATTCATGGCATAGGCGATGGCCTGGCGCACGCGGAGATCGCGCAACACACTGTCCTGGGTGTTGAAGGAGATGTAATTCAGATTGGTCCCGGGACCGCTCTCCACCTGTAGATTGGGGCGCTTGGCCAGCGCGGAGACCATGTCCGCCGTCAGGCAGTTGATGCACACATCCGCCGAGCCCTTCTCCAGTTCGAGCGCCCGGGTAATCGCGTCGGGCACGACCGCGAAGCGGATGCGCGCAATCGCGGGAGGCGGCTGCCAGGAATTGTCACTCCGTTCGAGAATGACTTCGTCATCCTGCAGCTGGCTGACAAAGCGGAAAGGGCCGCTGCCAATGGGGTGGAAGGCGAAATCGCGGCCGCTCCCAGCGGGAACAATCCCCAGGGCGCCATCGGAAAGGTTCCACAGCAACGCCGCGTCCGGCTGCTTCAGGTGGATAACCACCGTCGCCGCATCGGGCGCGTCGACGTGATCGATGCGGGCCAGCGCTCCCGCTTTGGCAGTGATCACCGTACCGTTGCGCATGGAGTCGAGAGTGTACTTCACATCCGTTGCGGTCAGCGGTTTTCCATTTTGAAAATGCACGTCGGTCCGCAGATGAAAGCGATAGGTAAGCGGATCCGGAGTTTCCCAGCTGGTCGCGAGCCAGGGCTGAGGTTGAAGTGCGCGTCCTTGTGCACCAGGCTGTCGAAGATCAGGCTTCCGATATGTTCCGATGAGCCATCGACGCCGATGCGGGGATCGAGGCTGGTGGGGCTGTTCTCAATCACCATGGTCACCGTCTGCGGCGAGGGACGGGCGGCGCCGCATCCGGCCAGAGATACGATGGCAACGGCCGCCAGCATGCGTGCCCAACAGCGCTCAAACATAGGTGATCTCGCCCAGGATTGCCGGCCGTGCCGCACCGGTCGCCGAAGGAATATTTCCCGGCCGCCGATGCCATGTCTCATACGCCAGCAAGGCGAAGGCGGCCGCCTCCTTGGCTTCGGCCGGCAGTCCGAGGTCGTCGCTGGCTCGCACCGTACAGCCCTGCGGCTCAAGCTGCTCGCGCAGCATTTGCATCAGCGTCAGATTGCGCGCGCCTCCGCCGGAGACGATGAAGTCCACCGGCGTGTGACGCATCTTCTTGAACAGGAAGCTGGAGTAAGCCAAGCCCACGCTGCGCGCGGTCAGCGCGGTGGCAGAGGCGATGGTGTCTTCGCGGCTTCCTCCGGCCTTGCGGCACTGCTCGAGAAAACGGGCCGCATAGTCGGCGCCGAACTGCTCCCGGCCGGCGCTCTTGGGCGGACGCGCGGCAAAAAAAGGCTCGCGCAGCCGCGCGCTCACCACCGCCTCAATCACCGCGCCCCGCGCCGCCGTCTTTCCTCCGCGGTCGAAGGGTTTGTCGAAGAGTTGCTGCATCAGTTGATCGATCACCATGTTGGCCGGGCCGGTGTCGAAGGCCACCACCTGCAAGGGCCCGCGCGTTGGCGAGGCAGCGCCGTCAGGTTTCCAATGCCTCCCAGATTCTGCAACACGCGGCCACGCGTTGGGTGGCGAAAGAGCACGTAATCGAGCAGGGGAACCAGCGGCGCACCCTGGCCTCCAACGACCATATCGGCGGGACGAAAGTTCGAGACCACGGGCACTCCGCTTTGCTCGGCCAGCATCGCCATCTCGCCGATCTGCCAGGTGCAGGTTGCCTCGCGTCCCAGATAGCGCACGGGCGTGGCCTGGTGGTAGATGGTTTGACCGTGGCAGCCGATCAGATCCAGGCGGCAGGGATTGCGTTCCAGGGCTACAGTCAGCGCCTCGGAGTAGGCCTGCCCCAGTCGCCAATTCAGCCGAGCCAGCTCGGCCGTCGCAATAGCCTCGGCATTCATCGCCGCCAGCACGGCCCGGCGCAGTGCGGGCGGAAAAGGGAAGCCGGCATGAGCGAGCAGTTTCAATTGAGGAAAGGCCGCATCCTTCGGGTCGGGTGTAATGCGGGTAAAGGCTACGTCGATTCCATCGGCTGAGGTGCCGCTCATGATGCCGGCTACCGTCATCGAAGTAAGTTCACTCATGCCTTGGCGACCTGCTCGGTAAACTTCTCCACCGCGCTGCGCATTTTTTTGACCGCAACCGCGGTGGGAGCTGGTGGCAGCGCGTCCCTCTTCAGGTGCATGGTATGGAACGACTGTGCCCGGGCAGCCGCGCGGCGAAGCACGCGGGCAAAGGCCGGCGAAGCTCTCGGCCTCGTGCAGCAAGGCCTCGTAGGCGGCAAAGACCAGCGCCGGGTCGCGGCAAATCTCCACCACGTGCATGCCGGCCGCAAGCGAACGAATCGCTGCATCGGCGATGCCCATGTAATTAAGGATGCCGCCCATCTCCATGTCGTCGGAGACGATCAGACCTTGATAGCCGATCTCTCGTACCAGGACCTCGGTAATCCAGTAAGCGGAGACGGATGCCGGCTCAGGGACTGCGGCGGAATACGATGCATGCGAGACCATCACCATGGGCAGCTGCTTGGCTAGCTGCCGGTAGGGCAGCAGATCTTCTTTCCACAGCAGGTTGAGCGGCTTGGTGATGGTAGGGAGTGGCATGATGCGAGTCCACCTGCCCGCTGCCCAGGCCAGGGAAGTGCTTTCCGCAGCCCAGCACCCCGTGCTGCGCCAGCCCTTCAAGAAAGTGCGTGGCGTAGCGGATGACCTGAGCCGGATCGCCGGAGACGACCCGCGTGGTCATACACCGGCGCTGAGGCATCGGTGCGCAGGTCGAGCACCGGAGCGAAGGTGGTGTTCAAGCCCAGCAGGTGCACCTCCTGACCGATGAGGCTGCCATGCTTCTTGAACAGCGCCGGCTTGTTGGTGGCGGCAACTGCGAAGGGCGATGGCATAGGCGCAATCAAATCGCGCAGCCGGTCCACGCTGCCGCCTTCGACATCGATGCAGCGCAGCATGGGCGACTCCACTGCCTGCTGGGTGGAGTGGAGCAGGGCATGGGTCTGCGCAGCGCTTTCGATATTGCGGCGAAAGAGAATCACCCCGCCGGGCCGCAGCAGGCGTAGCCAGGCCGCTTTCCATGCGCGCTGAGTTGAGCTGCCTTCCAGGCCCACCACCAACACCTGGCCGGCGGCCTGTCTCAAGGTCATCGAGCTCACGAATTCCCCCGGCCGCGAATCTCGTTCTTGAGCTCTTCGAGCAGATTCAGAGCCTGCAGCGGGGTCAGGCTGTTGGTGTCGGTCTG
This sequence comes from uncultured Acidobacteriaceae bacterium, assembly GCA_963746595.1. Classification (GTDB taxonomy): domain Bacteria; phylum Acidobacteriota; class Terriglobia; order Terriglobales; family Acidobacteriaceae; genus PALSA-350. Next base: position 40,391 of record CAVVBS010000014.1, on the reverse strand, counting down.
CTCCAGGCGATCGAGAATCCGTTGCGAGAGCGGAGTGAACATGGTTAGTTGCAGGGGCGCATCGGTTTCCTGGGCCACGTTCCTCTTCTCCGATTGCTCGTGCTGCACCAACACCTGGCGCGCGCGCTCAATGACCGAGAGCGGCAGGCCGGCCAGACGAGCCACTTCAATGCCGTAGCTCTTGTTCGCTGCGCCGGGCTCGATGGCGTGCAGAAAGACAATGCCCTTCGGCGTCTCCTTTGACGGCGACGCGCAGGTTCTTCAATCCCGGCAACTGCTCGGCCAGCAGGGTGAGCTCATGGTAGTGGGTAGCGAAGAGCGTTCTGGCGCCGACCTGCGCGTGCAGATATTCGAGCGTGGCCCAGGCCAGCGAGAGGCCATCGAAGGTGGCGGTTCCGCGGCCCATCTCGTCCAGCAGGATGAGCGACTGCGGTGTTGCGGTGTTGAGAATGGTGGCGGTCTCCGTCATTTCCACCATAAAGGTGGAGCGCCCGCGGGCCACGTTGTCGCTGGCGCCGATGCGGGTGTAGATCCGGTCCACAATGCCCAGCCGCATGCTCTTGGCGGGAACAAAACAGCCCATCTGCGCCATGATGACCAGCAGCGCCGCCTGGCGAAGGTAGGTGGACTTGCCGCCCATGTTCGGCCCGGTGATGAGCAGCAGGCTGGGGCCGCCGGTCTCGACATAGAGATCGTTGGGGACGAATTTCGTTTGCCCGGCCGTTTCCAGCAGGCACTCCACCACTGGATGGCGGGCGGCAACTGTTTCGAGCACCGCGGACTGCGCCAGCTGCGGGCGCACGTAGCTGCGCAGCGCGGCCAGGTGGGCGAAGTTGGCCAGCAGGTCGACCTCGGCGATCACTCCGCTGGTGACGCGAATGCGGCCGGCGGACTGCAGGATGGTCTGGCGAAGCTCGGCGAAGATGCGTTTTTCAATCTCGATCGACCGCTCGTGGGCGGTGAGGACGCTGATCTCATACTGCTTCAGCTCCGGCGTGGTGAAGCGCTCGGCATTGGCCAGGGTCTGCTTGCGTTCGTAGTCCGGGGGCACAGCGGCCAGGTTGGCGCGTGTTACTTCGATGGAATAACCGAAGACATTGTTAAAGCGAACCTTTAAGGAATGGATGCCGGTGCGCTTGCGCTCCCGCTCCTCGATGGTGGTGATGGATTGGCGGGCATTGGCCCCCAGAGAGCGCAGCTCGTCCAGCTCCGCATCGACGCCGGCCGCGATGGCGCCGCCGTCGGCCAGGTTCACGGGAGGATCGGGCAGGAGTGTCCGCTGCAGGCGTTCGCGCAGATCTTGCAGCAGATCGAGCCGCTGCGCGCACGCCTGCCAGCGCGGGGCTTTCAGCCTCTCTAAGCCGGCGTAGCAGGTCGGGGAGGCGGGCGAGCGATGCTCCCAGGCTGGCCGCATCGCGGGGCCCGGCGCTATCGAGCGAGATGCGGGAGAGCATGCGCTCCATATCCTGAATCGCGCCCAGCGTCTTGCGCAGTTGCTCGCGGTCGATCAGGCTGCTTTCTGCCACTGCGACTGCTTCCAGGCGCGACTCGATCTCCACCCGGTCGATCAGGGGGCGCACCAGCGATGCCCGCAGCAGCCGTTTGCCCATCGGGGTCATGCAGCAGTCGAGGTTGGCGTAGAGCGTCGCTTCGTTGGTCCCGCCGGCCCAGAGCGGGTTCAATCAACTCCAGGTTGCGCACGGTGACGGCATCCAGCTGCAGGTTCTCGGCCCGCTCGTAGTACCGGATGTTGTTGATGTGTTGCAATTCGATCTGCTGGGTCGCGCGGGCGTAATGGACCACCGCGCCGGCGGCGATTGCGGCCGCAGCGGGCGCCCGCCAAGCCGAAGCCTTCGAGCGAGTTCGCCCCCAATTGCCTTTCCAGGAGAGGAATGGCGTAGTCCGCGGTATAGACCCACTCCTCCAGGCGGGTTTTGGTGCCGATCTTGTCGATCTCCGCTTCCATTTGCGGGTCGAGCGGCGGCAATCCGGACGACAGCAGGACTTCGCTGGGCTGGGCCTTGAGCAGTTCGTCGATACAGAAGCCCACGCTCCCCGGCCCGGTGAACTCCGTGGTGCGGAAGTCGCCGGTGGAGAGATCGAGCAGGGCCAGCGCCGCCACCGGGACCGGCCAGGTGGAGCGCCGCCAGGTAGTTGTTTCGCTCCGAAGCCAGGGTTGGGTCGATGGCGGTGCCGGGGGTGAGCACCCGGGTTACCTCGCGGCGGACGATTTTCTTGGTGAGCTTGGGGTCCTCCATCTGTTCGCAGATGGCGACCCGGTAGCCCTTGCGCAACAGCCGGGAGAGGTAGTTGTCGGCGGCGTGGTAGGGCACTCCGCACATGGGCACGGAGCGCTCTTTATCCCGTGCGGTCAGGGTGATTTGCAGCTCCCGGGCGGCGACTTGCGCATCTTCGAAGAAGAGCTCGTAGAAGTCGCCCATGCGGAAAAACAGCAGGGCATCGGGGTTTTGGCGCTTGGCGGCCGCAGTACTGCCGCATGAGGGGCGTGGTGGCTGCGTCGGTTACATCGGTCGTGGGAGCTGGAGGAAGAGTAGACACGGAAAACGCCAGCATATCGTGAATGACGTGCTGGCGTTTAAAGATAAGCCGGGAGAGGGCCGATTACATCAGGCGACGATACGGGGTTCGTGGTTCACGTGGGCATCGGAACCGTGCTGCTTCACCATTTTGTTGTAAATGCCCAGCAGGAGGAACGGGGCAGCCCACTGGCCGATGAACAGGGCATGGTGATCCTTGCCTGAGGTCTTCAGGATGAGGGAACCCACGATCGAGGTAAGGGCCGCACCCAGAAAAAAGCTGGTGGGCAGCTTGGCGGAGTAGCTCTCCATCAGGGCGGTGGTTTGATCTTCCGGTATCTCTCCGGCGCGTACGCGATAATCCATGGTTAAATCTCCTGTCTCAAAGACGGTGCAATGCGGGAATGTCGGCTGCCGCAAGGAGCGGATCGAAATGCCTCTCATCGGCTGGGAGGACGGCTTGCAAAGGATGCACGCTCTCAGGTCGGTGAATTGAGTGAGGGTCAAATTAAAGGCTGTTTTTTGCGTAGGCCGAAAGGACTAGTCCCCCGATTCAGTCGAGGGCCAGCGGTCGATTACCCAGGTGGAATCCTCTGCTTCAGAAGTTGAGCACGCTTTGGTGCAACAGTTCAGACGATGTCCGGGTTTTTAGCCCCGTCGAGACTCTCGTGGCACAGGGAAAGATAGGACTGAACGTCGGTAAAATCAGCCGCCCGCGGACGGGGCTCCCTCGGGGACAGCCCCATTCCCGGACGGTTATACTTGAGAGATTGCGGGAATCAGTATGTTTCTATTGTGGTTAAGAGTGGCGGCGGTGCTTTACGCCGTCGCGAGCATTTCTGCACTGCCGGCGGTGCTTTATGACAAGCCCGGGTGGAAGAAGCTCTGCGTCCCGGCGGCCGTCGGCGGCTTTTTCTTCCATTTTGTTTCGCTCATCGAGATGCTTGCCGCCTCGCACCACTCCCTGCCAGTGGGGATGCACGAGGTGCAGTCCCTGCTGGCGCTGCTGATTTGCGCTGCTTTCCTGCTGGTCGCCGTGCTTTACCGGACCGTCTCCTTCGGCATTTTCGCCCTACCCCTGTCGCTGCTGCTGGTTCTGGGGCCGGCCATGGGTCCGGACCACTGGACCTTTCATTCTCCCGTGATCCGCAGCGGATGGCTCTCGCTGCACATCGTCGCCCTGCTGGCCGCCTATGCCGCGCTCATCTTCAGCCTGATCGCCAACTTCCTCTACCTGGTGCAGGAGCGCCGCCTCAAGAGCAAGAGCAATGTCGGCTTCCTGGCCTGGCTGCCCCCGCTCGAGACCATGGAGCGCATCGCCTCCGGTATGCTGCTCATCGGGTTTCCTTTCATGACCCTCGGTTTGCTGGCCGGATCGTTGATTGCCCAGGAAAGCGTCGGCCCGGTCTATTTTAAAGATCCAAAAGTCTTGCTCTCTTTTGCCATGTGGGCACTCTATCTAGTGATGCTCTTTGTGCGCCGCCAAGCCGGTCTTCGGGGAAGGCGAGCTGTCTACCTCTCCAGCCTGGTCTTTCTGGTCGTGATCAGCGTTTGGGCGGCCAACCAGCTCAGCTCCGTACATAGGTTCACCGCGCCATGAATATTGTCCTGTTGGGGCTGAACCATAAGACCGCGCCCATCGAGTTGCGCGAGCGGCTGGCCATTGGGCCGCAGCAACTGGAGGAGGCGACGCGCTCGCTGGTGCAGTCGCCCGGGGTGCTGGAGGGCATGATTCTCTCCACCTGCAACCGGGTCGAGCTGCTCACCAGCCTGGCGCCGGACGCACCCCACCTGATGGACTTTGTCGGCAAGCTATTTCCGCATCGACCCGAAGTTGCTGACGCCGCACATTTACGAGTACCGGCAGGAGAACGCCGTGCGCCATCTCTTCCGCGTCGCCTGCAGTCTCGACTCCATGGTCATTGGCGAGCCCCAGATCCTGGGCCAGGTCAAGAGCAGTTACCTGGCGGCGCGCGCTGCGGGGGCGATCCGCGGCCACCTGGACAAGGTGTTGCAGCGCGCCTTTGTGGTCGCCAAGCGGGTGCGCACGGAGACCCAGATCGGCAACTCGTCGGTCTCGATTGCCTCGGTCGCGGTGGAGCTGGCGCGGAAGATATTTGGCTCGCTCGAAGACAAGAAGGTCCTGATCGTCGGCGCGGGCAAGATGAGCGAGCAGGCGGCTCGCCACCTGATGAACCAGGGCGCCGGAACCGTTCTGGTAGCCAACCGCACCCACGAGCGCGCCGAACAGCTGGCCCAGCGGTTCGGGGGCAGAGCCGTCCGCTTTGACGACCTCTACGCGAGCGCGGACCAGGCCGACATCATCATCACCTCGACTGGCTCCGCGCGGCCGGTCTTTCGCCGCGAGCACGCGCAGCACTTTCTGCAGCAGCGGCGGGGGCGGCCCATGTTCTTTATCGACATCGCGGTGCCGCGCGACGTCGACCCTGAAGTCAACAAGCTGGACGGCATCTTTCTCTACGACATTGACGACCTGCAGTCGGTGGCCGGATCGCACCTGAAAGAGCGCGGCAAAGAGGCAGAGGTGGCGGAGGCGATGATCCTGGCCGAGGTGACCAAGCTATCAGCGCCGGCTGCACGCGCTGAACGTGGCGCCCCAGATTGTGCAGTTGCAGCAATCCGCGGAGCAGATTCGTCAAGCGGAGCTGCGCCGCGTGGCGAGCCGCCTGCAGACCCTTTCCCCAGAGCAGCAGGCCGCCGTCGAGGCGCTTAACCCGCGGCCTGGTCAACAAGTTTCTCCATCAGCCGGTGCAGGCGATCAAGGCTGCAGCTACCGAGGGAAATATGGTTGCGGTGGATGCCATCCGCGAAGCCTTCGGGGTAAGCGCGCCGGGGCAGCGCGCGGGCGGAGGAAGATATCTTCGAGGACTTGGCTGACCTTGAAGACCAGGAACGCCACAGTTGATCCGCATCGGCTCCCGGGGATCGCAGCTGGCGCTATGGCAAGCCAATCACATCGCAGACGCGCTACGCGCTCTGGGGCATGATGTTTCCATCGACATCATCCGCACCACCGGCGACCGCATGCAGAACATCGCCTTCGCCTCGGTTGGCGCGAAGGGCATGTTCACCAAGGAGATCGAAGATGCTTTGCTGGCGGGGAGCATCGATCTGGCGGTGCATAGCTTGAAGGATCTGCCCACGGAGTTGGGCGAGGCGTTTCACGCTGGCGGCGATTCCCCGGCGGGAGGATCCCCGCGACGTGTTTGTTTCGGAGCGCTACAGCGGATTCGATGCGCTGCCGGCGGGAGCGGTGGTGGGCACCAGCAGCCTGCGCCGCCAGGCGCAGTTGCGCGCGCGCCGCCCGGATCTCGAGTACATTGAGTTTCGCGGCAACGTAGATACCCGGCTAGCCAAGCTCGGGCAAGGCAAGGCCGATGCGATTATTCTGGCAGCGGCCGGGCTCGAACGCTTGCAGAAGACCGCCGTCATCCGCGAGCGATTTGCGCCCGAGGTGCTATGCCCCGCGCCGGGCCAGGGAGCGCTGGCCATCGAGTGCAGAGCAGGCGATAGGGCAATCCACGCGGTCTTGCAGCCCCTCGAGGATCGGGACACACGTATGGCCATCACCGCCGAACGCAGATGCCTGGCCGCTCTGGGCGGCGGATGCCTGGTGCCCATCGGCGCCTATTGTCACCGTGACGGAGACGAGTTGTCGTTGCGCGCCGTGGTCGCCTCGCCTGACGGCCGGCAGATGATCAGCGCCGAGAGGCGGCACGCCGATCCGGAAGTACTGGGCGAGCAGCTGGCACAGCAATTGCTGCTGCAGGGCGCCGCGCGCCATCCTCGGTCTGGAGGAGCGGCAGGCGTGAGCACGCCGCGTCCCCTAGCCGGGAAGCGTATCCTCATCACCCGCGCCCGTCACCAGGCGGGAAAGCTGGCGGAGGCGCTGGAGGCTTTGGGCGCCGAGGTGCTGCGGCTGCCCACCATCGAGATCATCCCACCCGAAACCTACGCTCACCTGGACGCGGTGCTGGAAGTGATCAGCGGCTTCGATTGGCTGATCGTGACCAGCGCCAACGGGGCCGCGGCCCTGGCGGAACGCATGAGATTTTTGGGAATTCATGCCGGGCGGTTGCAGCATTTGCAGGTTGCGGCGATTGGTCCTGCGACTGCCGTCGCCGTGGGCCGCATCGGCCTGAAGGTATCTGCCATGCCGGACGAGTATGTGGCGGAGGCGGTGGTTGCCATGCTCAAGGAGAAGGTTGTGGGCTGCCGTGTCCTGTTGGCGCGCGCGGCGGTGGCCCGTGACGTCATCCCCGAACAGCTGCGCCAATGTGGAGCAGACATCCACGTGGTCGAGACTTATCGCACAGTGATCCCCAATGATTCGATCGAGCAACTTCGTGACTTGTTTGCAGAAGGAAAGCCGCTGCCCGACGCGGTGACCTTTACCAGCTCTTCGACGGTGAACAATTTTTTTGCGCTTCTCGCCGCGGCGAAGATGGAGTTGCCCTCCGGGCTGCGGGCAGTTTCGATCGGGCCAGTGACGACGCGCACTTTACATCAGCATAAGTGGGAGCCGGCCGGCGAAGCCTCCCCATACGATATTCCCGGGGTAGTAGCGGCTTGCGTACAGCTGCTAGATGGTAAAGACCTGTGAAGTTTCGTCCGAGCCCATTCTTGCAGCTTCTCCGCCGATTGGCTCGTTCCATCGATGCCCACGGAGTTCGTGGGGCGATGGTCCATTCGTGCCAACGCCTGTTGCGATCGCTCAAGAGTTATGGCTTACGAGGCACGTTTCGTCGCGCCTTCATCAAGGCTCCCACGGTAAGCGCCGTGTCGGAGCCAGAGCCGGTGCATCCTTTTGATATCCAGCACGGCACCGACACGGGAGGTTACTACTCCAGCGCCGACCTGCATGGAAAGACTCTGTCAATCGTCTATACCACCGCTTACTATGGCATTGCGCCTTCTGCACTCGCGAGGGCTCTCTCGGATCTGGACATTCACTATAACGAGTTCACGTTTGTTGATGTGGGCTGCGGCAAGGGCCGGGCGATGATAGTTGCTGCCCAGTTCCCATTTCACAGTCTCTGGGGCGTGGAGATCTCTCCGGAACTCTGCGAAATTGCTCGGGCTAACCTTGCCCTCAGGCCTGAGTGGGCAAACCGGTCCAGCATCGTCCATGAAGACGCGGCCTCTGTGACCTACCCGGAGGGTCCGGTACTCATTTTCATGTTTCATCCCTTCCTCGCGCCGGTGCTGCGTCGCGTGCTTGCGAATTTGGAAGCGCAACTCCGTAAGTCACCCCGCACCATCTATGTGCTCTATGCGAGGAATCCGCGGTATACGGAGGTACTGGAAAGATTTCCGTTTTTGCAAGAGATATCTGAAACCACGCATCCTCTCTCCGCCGAAGATGCTGCAGTGAATCGTTGGGGCCCCCATGAGCGGTTCACGCTCTATTCCGCTGTGCTCACGCGTTGAGCAAGAAACCGCTCACGACCTCTCCGCCTTCTATTGGCTGGCGTTCACGCCGTACCAACAACGCCCGTTACTTCCACGTCCTGTTGCGCTAGCGCGAGTCAGCGTTCCGCAAGCAAGGTCTCGAGCGGTCTGTTTAGAGACCGATCCAAACTAGCTTTTTTTCGACTCTGTCCATCCACCTCCACTCATGCCCGGATGAACCATGGCCCTCAACTTTGTCATCCCGCCTGCCCCGGCGTGCCGTGGGAGCGTACTCCGGATTTCCTACACGCTGCACCCACCAACGGCCACGTATGCGGCTTTCTTTAAGGAAAGCCGCACGAGGTTTAGCGAAGCCACTAAGACTGACAGGAAATCCGGAGGTAGCCGAGAGCCTGCCCTGAGCGAAGTCGAATGGGGACCTGTTGTGCGCCTTTCTCTCTAACAACTCCCTGCAGCTCCGTCCCTCCATCTCCACTCATGCCCAGGTGAACCATGGCCCTCAACTTTGTCATCCCGAGAGCCTGTGACTTTTTTCATTGTTTGTGTTTTTTGGCACAGCCACCCAGAATGTTTTTCAAACTCCCACAAGGCCGTCATCCTGAGCGAAGCGCCTCGCAGATCTATCGCTAACAGAGGGCTTCTGGCGCGGAGTCGAAGGACCCCGAGGATGCTTGTTCGCCGATGCTCTTCAGAGCTTTCCGGACACCAAACCTGAAAGAAATCAATACAGTCACAACCTCCGAGCGTAGCCGACCTGTCCCGGCGTGCCGTGGAGGGACCTGCTGTGCGCCCTTCCCTCTAACAACTCCCTACAACTCCGTCCATCCATCTCCACTCATGCCCGGGTGAACCATGGCCCTCGACTTTGTCATCCCGAGGGCCCAGGATGCCGCGGATGCCGATCGTATCGGCCGCATGAACGACGCGTTGCGCGGCATCCCGGAAGAGTCCGCGGCCAAGACCGCGTCCCTGCCAGGCGCCGTCGACTGCGAGACGTCCCGGAATGACGATAGGAACCGGATCGGGCATATTGCGTCGAAAGCGGCCGGGGACTGCATCGGTTGCGACTGCACCCGATGCCAAAGCGTAATAACCGACGACTCGATTGTCTTCACTGACCACATAAGTGCGAGATGCACCACTGAGTTGATTGGGTCGGGCTCGCCGCCTGCCCGCACGTGTCCTTCCTGATTTCTTGACGACCCATCAGACACGTAGCTAGACTGATCGTCGCTCTTCCGAATCTCGAAGTTGTTCTATGAAATTAAAGGCCGCAGCAAATTCGTGCATGCTCGCGGGACTCGCATTGGCCCTCGCTCTGCCTCTTTCTCTGCATGCACAGAGCTGGAGGCTTTATGTCGATAACAGCAACGGTGAAGACGTCTCAGTCATCGACCTGCACTCGCTGAAGCTTGTCGACGACATAAGCATCGGCGCTTCCCTCATTCACGGCCTGGCCTTAACGCCCGCCGGCAATCTACTTTTCGTCACCGTTGAATCGGACCATACGCTGCGATTAGTGGATACCCGAACAAAGCAGATGATGGCGACCATCAAGCTGAGCGGAAGGCCTAATGAGTGCGCAGTGACACCGGACGGCCGCTACGTGGCTGTGCCCATTCGCGATGGAGATAGCGTCGACATCGTCGACGTGATGGAGAAGAAAGTAGTCAAGACGCTGCCCATCAAGGAGCCGCACAATGCGGTCAGCACCGCCAGCAATCGCTACCTCTTTGTGAGCTCCATGGGATCGAATGCGGTCAATGTCATTGACCTGAAAACCATGTCCTTCTCGGCAGTTATCCCGGCGGGCGGAAGGCCAAGGCCCTATGTGATTTCGTCCGATGGCAAGACCATGTATGTCGCCGTCTCTTATCTGCATGGATTCGACATAGTAAGTATTACGGATAAGAAGGTACTGCAGCGGGTCGAGATGCCGGCGCGACACCAGGGACCCCCGCGCCCGCGTAAGTTCGAGACCCCGGATACCTTGACGCATGGTCTGGCACTTACGCCCGACGGTAAGGAGCTGTGGGTCACGAGTTTGCTGGACGACTGCATTTACATATATGACCTGCAAGCCGGGAAGTTCACTGGCCGAATGGACACAGGAGACGGGCCCAATTGGATCGTGTTTTCTCCGGATGGCAAATATGGCTGCGTCAGCAACACCGACAGCGACGACGTTTCCATCTTCGACGTACGGGAACGGCGCGCGCTCGCCCGGATTAAGGTGGGAAAAGTACCGAAAAGGCTGGTAATCGGAATCGAACCTAAGGCGCAATAATCCCTCAGCCGCTACGCTCCAGCAATCTGGGTCGCCATGCTCAACCTGGCGGCGGTCGCGGGAGCGGACTGCGCTAACCGGGTGACACGGAAGACGGTAATATCGTCCTGCTGCCCGAAGTTGCAGGCTTCCTCCACCATCTGCTCGATGGTCCTATCCGATCCAACCAGCGCAGTCACGCGGTCAAAGCCATACAACTCCCCTGCCGGATTGCGTGCTTCCAGAATGCCGTCGGTATAGAAGGTGAGTGTCTCCCCTTCGTGCAGCAGGAAGACCAGTTCGTCATAGACCGCGTCCGCCGCCAGGCCGAGGGGTAGTGATCCGTTGACTGGCAGTTCATTCCCCTCGCGATACGGCGCGAGGTGCCCTGCATTGGCCAGGGTCGTCGCCCCGCTGGGATCGATGCGGGCGATCACGCAGGTGGCGAAGCCGCCGTCGGTGCGCCCTAACAGGCGCCGGTTCAACCCTTGCAAAATGGCCGCCGGACTTTGGGTGTAGTCGGTCATCGTACGCAAGGCGCCCACGATCAGAGATACTGTCATCGCCGCCTTCAGTCCCTTGCCGCTTACGTCGCCTAAGGCAATCAACGCGGCGCCATCTGCGGTGGCGATCACCTGGAAGAAGTCCCCGCCCACCTCTTCGGCAGGACGGTACACGCTGGCAATCGACAAACCAGGGATAGCCGGTGTTTCTTCGGGTACGAGAATTTGCTGAATTTCGCGCGCTGATTTTACTTCCAATTCAATGCGGGTCTGTCGCTCGCGCTCCAGAAATTGTTCGCGCGCGATGGTGAAAATCAAGGCCAGGAACAACAGCGTGCTGAGGACAAAGCCCAGGTCGAAGAAATAACCACCTAGGCGGAAGCCGAGGCTCGCAAGAGTGTCGAGTAGTGTCCAATGCGTAAATCGAATACCTTGCCCTGCAAGGTTGAGGACGACGGAAAAGAGGCCGTTTACAGATACGGCCACGATCAATGGCCAGAGTGAGAGTCGATTTCGGCGCATCAGTCCGAAAACGATGATGACGAAGACATACAACGGGGTAGCCGAATAAACCGCAGTCGTGACTCCATCGATCCAGGGCAGGACCCCGCCTCTTTCCCACAAAAAGATGGTTATGATGTCGATGACCTGGGCGGCGAAGTAGATTCCAATGATCCATCCCGTGGCCCGCCTCCACCGCCGCTCCTGCGTCATTCCGAAAAGTGATAGCAGGATGAGCCAGATGGAAATATCACGGGAGCTCGACAGCAGCTGCGTTATCAGCTGGTAGGTGTGAAATGTGATCCCGAAGCGGAAAGCTGATAACCGCTGGAGTTCGCCCAATCCACCCGCGACCAGGTACAGAGCCAGCCAAAGATATAGAGATTGTTTGCGGTCTCGCAGGTACAGCAGAAAACTCAGGATTCCGAGAACCAGCGTGACCGCACCGATTAGGAAGTTGGGCATTCTTCGTTCATCGTTTTCATAGCCGACCGACTTCGCCTGGGCGGCCAACACCGAGGCATCGCCCAACAGCGGCGTCGATGTCAATCCTCCCGATTCGGCGGGATCGACCGACGAGAGGGGAGCTTTCCACACGCGAAGCGCCAAGACTCCATTCGTTGTCGGCAGAGGATAGACCTCGACATGGCCAACAATCCACCAATTCGCATTGGGCGGCAAGATGCCGTAGGATCCCAACTTCTGCCCATTCCAGTAAACCTCGTATGCGTCCTGCACCGGCGGAATCAGGAGGGCCAGTTTCTTTGTTCCCGCGGAATTCGAGTCGTCGATCTCGATCCGTCGCCGGTACCAGGCGAAGCCGGTGTAGCTGGGATGGCTTTGTGAGCCCCAAGGCGCGTCGGCATGGATCTGCTCCCAGCCCGAATCGTCCAGGGATGGATCGGCCCACGCCTTGTCGTCTCCCAAGTGAAACTGCCAGTTTCCTTGTATGGGAATCGATCCCGTGCCCGGGTTGCTTACCTTGAGTGGTTCGGCTCTTCCTGGGCGAGGCAGGGAAAGAGCTGCCAATACCAGAAGCAGAACGCCGATTTTCCCTGTTCTTTTGCTCATCTTTCTTGAAGCCCTCGCAAACTGCGGCACTCCCTATGCGCGATATCTCTCTGCACTGCGAGCCTTGGCTTTTGCTGCCTCTTCCTCGCGGTTTTTTGGCGTCGCATTTGTTTCCAGCGAGTACAGAAGCCGGGTAGAGATGGCGGCCACCTCTTCTACGGCCGCCAGGAACGCCGCCTCGTTTGCCTTCGACGGTTTATTGAAGCCGCTTATCTTTCTCACGTATTGCAGGGAGGCGGCGCGCACCTCGCCGGCGGTTACGGGCGGATCGAAGTTGAAGAGCATTTTGATATTTCTACACATATTCAGGACCTCAGGCTACCTTGTGATGCGCGGCCGCGAACCATCGCACGGACCACCGTACTCCGCTCCAATATACCCGCTTGCCAGCGCCTGCGCTTCCGCGATATTGGGTGTGTTGTTTTGGTCAATGCTGCTGGAACTTAACCGGAAGTGCAATGTAGGATTGGTGACTGATGGAGCCCATTAAATTACTGCAGCACGCCCAGCGCCTTCAGGCCATTGCCCAAGCCGGGTTAGCCTACACCACCAATGCGTACGACATGGCGCGTTACGAAGAAATCCGTAGTATCAGTGTCAAGCTTCTGCAGGAACTGACCGACGAGCCGCACGAAAAAATCATCCGTTCGTTCGCTTCCGAAACCGGATATCAAACCCCAAAGGTGGATGTTCGCGCGGTCTTGTTTCGCGGAGAGCAGGAGATTCTCCTGGTAAAGGAAAGGGACGACGAGGGACGATGGACGCTGCCTGGCGGCTGGGCCGATATTGGCTACTCGCCGTTTGAAGTCGCTATGAAAGAGGCAGAAGAGGAAACCGGCTTGCGGGTTCGCGCGGTGCGCATCCTGGCGCTCTACGACAAGCGAAAGCACCCACATCCACCCCAGCCCTGGTATGTCTACAAAGCTTTTGTGCAATGTGAGATCGAGGGCGGCGAGCTGGCGCAAGAAACTGCGGAAACGGTGGGCGCTGGGTGGTTCCGGGCAGAGCAATTGCCGTCCCTGAAGTTATCGACCGACCGGGTGACCGAGTCGCAGCTTAGGACCCTTTTCAGATTTGCCAGCAACCCGAGTCTGCCCGCTCTATGCGATTAAACGCGGCTGGCGAGGCCGTGGTCATCGTGACTGCGGCTTTGCTGGTGGCGCATGCCCAGAGCACAGGCCGGGAAGCCGCGCTACCGGCTATCAAGACTACCTCTACTTTGGTCGCTGCCCCAACGTTGGTTAGGCTTCCGTCGGGAGAATTTGTCGAACACTTAAATGCCGGTCAGATCGAACTCTTCGACAACGGAATCAGGCAGAAGGTAACGCTCGAAGAGATCGGAGATCGACCCCTCGCCGTGGTCGTGCTGATGCAAACGAGTGGCCCGGATGCGGGCCAGTTTCAGAACTACCGAAAGCTCCCTGAACTGCTTTATTCCATGATCGGCCAATCGGCTCACGAGATCATGCTGGTGACCTTCGATAGCCGTCCCAGGGCAACGTGGCATTTTCCTGCCAGGTCCGATGGAGTGGAATACGCCCTTACCCATCCTGTAGCTGGTGACGACGGCGCAGCGATCCTGGACGCGGTCGATTACGTCATCGAACTGCTGCAGCAGGAAGCAGGAAATTTTCGCCGAGTCGTTCTGCTGCTTAGCCAGTCTCGGGATGAGGGGAGCAGAACCTCCGCGGAGGACTTGGTGCGGCATTTGGGCGAAAGCAATACTTCTGTCTACAGTCTTACATTTCCGGCACCCAAACCGCCTCCGCATTCCTGGCGGAAAAGCCGAGCTGCTAAGCCACCGGCGTTCTCCCCGAGTGGTCAAGTGGACGAAGCGGTTGATCTGTCGACGCCTCTTGGCGTCGCGGTGAAGGCTCTACAAACAAATACCGCTGATGAGCTCGCAACGTTATCCGGAGGCGCACACCTGAAGTTTCGCAACGAAGCGGATTTTGAAAAGCAATTGTCAGTGATCGCTGATGATGTTCACAATCGCTATCTGCTGAGTTTTCAACCCAATTCTCATCAGCCCGGATTTCACACGCTCAGCTTTCGCGTGGCCGGTCGGCAACCTCACCTCGGCATTTTGGCCCGCACGAGCTACTGGTACGAAGCAGGGAATTGAGCGAGTCAGCAGGACGGGTGCCCCCTGGTCCCGTCCTCTCTGAGGGAACCAGAGGCAGATGCTTGCGTGTGTTGGACCGGTTCAGGAATCAACGGGCTTCATGCTGTCGGTCAGCCCGTCTAGAATCGCCTTGAGGCCTCTCTCGAATTGAATTGACAGAGCCGCTGCCATTGGCTGGCTCGATTTCTTGTCACGCTTCACTTGCTTCAGAACGGGCTGTTTCCGGTCGAGGGCGGCGAGCCGCGGAAATTGCCCAGTCGCAAGTTGCTGCCGCCCGAAGGTTATCGCATCCGCCAGGAGTGTGGGGTTGTCCTCCGCTGCGGCCGCGTGCGTGAGCGACTCGACGGTCCGCAAAACGCTTCCAAAGACGTAGTCGTCCACGATTCCCCAAAAGGCAAGCTTCTCCGCACTATCAAGGTCGAGCGCATCGAGTGCCGCGAGCGATTGCTCCACATGTCGCATCGCGTTCGGCCCGAACTGTGCACCGTTCAAAGAGACGACGGACCAGGGGTGCGCGAGCAGGACATCCCGCGTTCGCCGAGCAATCGCACTCACCGCCTTCGCGCCAGCCGTCGGGTAATTGCGGAAGAAGTATCTCCGCAAGAATGGCGTCGTGCATCAGTGCAACCAGGTCGGCCTTGGTGCGCACGTAGTAGTAAAGCGTCATGATTCCGCAATCGAGTTCGTCGGCGATGCGCTTCATGGTGAGGGCCTCGAACCCTTCGCTGTCGGCGATCTTCAAGACCGCAGCTGTGATCTGCTCACGATTGAAGCGAGGCCGCCGATCGTTCGGTTCTGGCCGCAGCCAGATGAGGTCATGTTTTTTTGCTCTTGACATCTTCGTACATCATACGATTAACTTATTCGTACATCGAACGAATAGCAATCTAAGCCTGGAGGTTCGCACCTATGAAAGCTGCAGTACTTCACGAGTTTGGGGCTCTCCCTCGGTATGAGGACTTCTCTGAGCCAACAGCCGGCGCCGGCGATGTATTGATTCACGTCAAGGCTGCCGTCCTCGAAAACTTCGACAAAATGGCGGCGCAGGGGATTCACTATGCGAGCAAACGCATGTTCCCGCAGTTTCCTGCGATTGTCGGCCACAGCGGCGTCGGCACTCTTGCGGATGGGACGCTCGTGGCCTTCGGCGGGAGCCGGCCACCGTATGGAACGATGGCAGAGATCGCTGTCGTGCCCAAGGAATATGCGGGATATGTGAGTCCAGTCCCGGAGGGCGTCGATGCGAGATTGGCGGCTGCCCTGCCTGCATCGGCGCTCACGTCGTACCTACCGCTCAAGTGGGGAGCAAAGCTGGAACCAGGGCAGAGTGTCCTCATCCTGGGCGCCACGGGAGTTTCCGGAAAACTGGCTGTCCGCATTGCCGCGCTTCTTGGCGCGGGGAAGGTGGTAGCTGCCGGGAGAGAATCGTCCATCCTGGACTCATTACCGGAGATGGGAGCCGGCGCCATCATTGACCTCAAACAGCCGGATGCAGAGGTTTACGATGCGTTCGTTCGTGAATCCGGCGTCGGCTACGATGTGATTTTAGATTTCCTGTGGGGACATCCCACCGAATTGCTTTTCAGGGCAATCACGCCTGACGAGGTTGGTTTTGCCAAGCACAGAACCCGCTACATTCAGATCGGGCAAGCCGCAGGTGCAGTCATTTCGTTTCCGGCCGAAGCGCTGCGCACGTCCGGATTGGAACTGAGCGGCGTGGGCAAGGTTCCGCTGGAGGCATTGCCTCAGGCCCTGGAGCAGATCTGGACCTGGCTTCGCGAAGGAAACCTGACCATGGACATTGAGAAGGTGGATCTCAGCTGCGTGACCGAAGCGTGGCTGCGCAAGACAACCGGAAAAAGAATTGTCATCGTGCCATAGAGTGACTGCTGCACCCGCTCCATCGAAGAGGTTAGGTCAAGCCAAGCTTCGCGATAAAGCGATCGACTAAGATAACTTCCGGCTAGGCGACAAGAACGGGACCTATCTCGTTTTTGCCTCAATCTAGAACTCCACGCTAAGATTGCCAAATGATGGACTCTTCACGCGAGGCGCTGAAGCCGGACGAGCGTGGACTTGGGGATGCACCTGCCAAGTCTCAAGGGAAGTTAGCGCTGGCTCTGGGAGTGATCGCAATCGCGCTCAGCTTGGTTCTTGGGTTTGTTTATCTGATCTCGGTCCGTCGCCTGGAGCGCGAGGTGGCACGGCTCAGCCAGCAGACGGAAGGTTTCAGCCGGCTGGTCGTGCGCGCACAGGAGCAATCGCAGACGTTGGCTCAGCAGGCTTCGCAGGCGGCTGCGAACGCGCAGGCAGCCGCTCAACAGCGCGACTTGGCGAAGCAGGATCAATCGAACTCGGAGGCGCAGGCGCAACTTGCGCGGCAACAGGCCGCCGCCGAGCAGCAAAAGGCAGATCAAGCCACACAGCAGGCTGAGCAATATCGCCAAGAGCGAGAGGCGGAACTTGCACAGCTGCAACAGGCTCTCGGGCAAATCGCCGAAACGCATCGCACCGCCATGGGCCTGGTGATGACGCTGGATAGCAAGTCGATTCGCTTCGACTTTGATAAGGCAAACATTAAACCGGAATATCGCGACATCCTTAATCGCATCGCCGGGGTCCTGATGACGCTTAAGGGATTCTCGATTGCTGTCTATGGATATACGGACGACATCGGCACGCAGACGTACAACTTGCAACTCTCACAGCGTCGCGCTGAAGCTGTCCGCGACTTCTTGCTGCAGGCCGGAATTTCCCGCGA
Source organism: uncultured Acidobacteriaceae bacterium (assembly GCA_963746595.1). Taxonomy (GTDB): domain Bacteria; phylum Acidobacteriota; class Terriglobia; order Terriglobales; family Acidobacteriaceae; genus PALSA-350. Next base: position 23,194 of record CAVVBS010000014.1, on the reverse strand, counting down.
CGACAATCACGAGCGCCAAGGGTTTTGGCAAAGCCGACCCTCGCGTTCCGGGCGACAGCGAACAAGCGCGTGCTGACAACCGCCGGGTCGAAATCGGCATAGTGGATTCGAAACTTATCACGAACGGCCTGCTCGACGTACCGAAGTGAATTAGGCGGTACGGGTCCGGTGTAGACAGGCGAGAGCAGATCTCGCCGGAATCACCCACCCGGATCGACTAACCATCACGAGAGAGAACCAAATCGACATGGCAGCCAGCGCCGGCGACGCACTTGTAATAGAGTAGCGGGGACTTACGAACAAGTCGCGGGTGTCTACCGAAAGAAATGGGCGGTTAGCAAAGATTCATCTTGATCAGCATACCAATCAGTCGGTATAGTGCAGCATACCCACTGGTTGGTACCAAAATGCCGATAGCCGAAGCAAGACACGAATCGAAAACCAAACTCCTGAAGGCTGCGATCCGCGTGATCCGCGTCAAGGGATACACGGCCACGCGGGTTGAGGACGTCTGCGAGGCGGCTGGTCTGACCAAAGGAAGCTTCTTCCACCACTTTGACAGCAAGGACGAACTGGCGCTGGCCGCGGCCGACTATTGGATTGAGGGCACGGAGGCGCAGTTTGGCTCCGCGTCCTACCACCAGCTACCCGACCCGCTGCAGCGGTTGCTGGCCTATGTGGCCTTTCGCAAGGAGCTGCTGACGGGAGAGTTGCCCGACTTTACCTGCCTCGCGGGGACGATGGTGCAGGAGGTCTACGACACGCACCCGGCGATCCGCGAGGCATGCAACCGGAGCATCAGCGGGCACGCGGCCACACTGCAGGCCGACATTGAAGAGGCGATGCGGCAGCGCGGCATGCGCCCCAAATGGACCGCCGAAAGTCTCGCCCTCTACATCCAGGCCAGCCTCCAGGGCGCGTTCATCCTGGCCAAGGCCCGGGGTGGTGCTGCAATTGCTGCGCAGTGCATTGATCATCTGCGGCGATACATCGAGCTGTTGTTCCAACCATCGCCGCGTTCCGCGCCGCGCCGGCGATCGGGAATTTCGGCAACAGTCCCAAAACGGCGCCCAAGGGCGAGGTGATACGGGTTGCGATTCGATAGCGTGGCCACATAAGCCACTAACCCAAGAGCAGGAAAAGGCGGATGGACATGACGCGGATAAACATGACAACGATCGGAGTATCACGGCGGAAGGCGCTCGAATCGGGAGCTTGCGCGCTGGCTGGAGCGGCGGGACTCCTGGTAACGGCACGGGCGCGCGCAGGTACGGAGCCGGGCACGGCATACGAAGAAATTGTCCGCAGGTGGTATAAGGCATGGGAGAAAAAGGACCAGTCCCAATTGGAGGCCCTCATGGCCGACAACTTTACCTTCACCAGCGCGGCCGGCGACGACCACATCAGTAAGAGCGCTTTCAAAACGCAATGCTGGGATACACAGGTTAACTTTATCGATCGATTCGATCTGGAGCGCGTGTTCGGAAGTGGCAACGAGGCGTTGGTGAAATATCTTTGCCACACAAAGAACGGTAAATCATTCCGGAATGTCGAGTATTTCCGGCTCAGAGACGGAAAGGTGGAGACCATTGAGTGCTACTTCGGGGGGAAATCCACCTTTCCGTCAGCCGTAAGCAAAGGCTGACGTGAGCCCGTCGACCAGCGTCTTCTCGAGACCAGCGGAGTTAAAGAAGTGGCGAAAGACTTGTCAGGAATTGCACCCGTCATCTCTATCGACCGCCTTGATAGGCTTCCGTTGCATCGCCAGATCTGCGAAGGGTTCCGTGCCGCAATTCTGCGTGGCAATTTGCAGCCCGGACAACAAGTACCTTCCAGCAGGCACCTGGCGGAAGATCTGGAAGTATCCCGGTCTCCGGTCCTCGACGCCTATGCACGGTTGCTCTCCGAGGGTTACTTCGAAAGTCAAGTCGGATCGGGAACCTTCGTTTCGGCATCCTTGCCGGGTCAACCCGCACACGGTAAAAGATCACGGTCAACCACGGTAGGACCTCGCAGTCTTTCCCGGCGTTCCTCGTTATTGCCGCGATGCGAAACTGTTCCGTGGCGATATGGCTGGGGACCCTTCGGAGTCCACCAGTCGGCGCTCGATCAGTTTCCTTTCGGAGCGTGGTCGAAACTGCTGGCCGAACACGGTCGAAGCTCATGTTTGCGCGCCATTCATCACAACGACCCGATGGGGCTTGATCGCTTCCGAGATGCTATCTGCTCTTACCTCCGCGCCGCGAGGGCTGTCGAATGCGACCCTTCGCAAATCATGATCGTATCGGGATCGCAACAGGCTTTGGAAATCACGGCGAGGGTGCTGCTCGACCCTGGCGACCCGGTGTGGATCGAAGAGCCGGGCTACCAGGTTGCACAGTCAGTTCTGCTCGGGGCAGGCTGCCAAATTGTCCCCGTCCCGGTAGACGACGAAGGCATAAATGTGTCTGCAGGGGTTAATCTGCTGCCGAAAGCGCGTGCCGCCTTTGTTACGCCGTCGCACCAATATCCCCTCGGCGTTACCATGAGCGCTTCGCGCCGGCTGCGTCTGCTGGCTTGGGCTCGGGATAACGGAGCATGGGTTGTGGAAGACGACTATGACGGCGCATACCGTTACGACACTGCATCGGTTTCCTCCCTTCAGGGAATCGATTCGGACGCACGCGTGATTTACATCGGGACATTCAGCAGGGTGATCTTTCCGTCCGTGAGAGTGAGTTATATTGTTATCCCGCCCGATCTCATGGAAAGATTTATCGCAGTACGATTCTCGTTAAGTATCTTCCCCTCCTGCTTATTCCAGGAAGTGCTCACAGATTTCATCCGTACCGGTCGATTTGCCCGGCATACTCGCCACATGCGGGCACTCTATAAGGAGCGCCGGACTGCTCTGGTGGAGAGCCTGCAGAATACTTGCAGGGAGTTGCTGGAGATCCACGGCGCGGGAGCCGGAATGCACCTGACGGTGACCCTCCCACCAGGATTTAACGACGCAGAAATTGCGAGTCAGGCTGCAAGGTATGGCTTATGTCTATGGCCGCTGTCGCCCTGTTATATGAATAAGCCGCGCCATGGCTTTGTGCTTGGGTTCGCAGCCACTCCGGCCGATCAGATGGCGGGGGCGGTGCTGCAGCTATGGAGGCTTCTGAAGAAACAACCCGGTTCCTGTCCGTCCCCAAGTTCGCCCTGAAAATAATCTCCCCAAAACCTAACCGAAACTACCCAAACTCGCATCTGTATCTGTAGCAAATCAAATAATGACTAGCATCGTGGCCAAGGTGGCGCACGTCGGCATCCTTTGAGCCATGGAGATCGATGCAACGAGGATGCTCGATCTTCTAACATTAGGGACCGTGATGGAAACAAGCCCCAAGATCGCCCCAACCCGCCCGCACAGGGCCGTCGGGCCCGCTCGGCTCGCAATTGCCAGCAACAAGCTTCCAACCGGGGGGGCTTATAGCGCTTATGGCGCTTTTAGCGCTCATTTTATTTGGCGCGGCTCCGCCGTTTACCCGCCCGTCGGGCCTCGCACCGGGACTTATCTCTCTTTTCTCGCTTATTTCGCATATTTTCTACAGGCGCCACCCATGGGCTTAAAGGCTCCGCATGAGACCGCGGGTTCAGGAGTAAGTCCCGCAGAGCCTGCCCTGAGCCTGTCGAAGGGGACGGCTGAGAGTCAGAATCTACGCCTGTGATTCCGTCGGCCGCTAGCCAACTTCTCCTGGAAGCGCCACCCCACCCTTGTCATCCCGCCTGCCCCGGCGTGCCGTGGGAGCGAACTCCGGATTTCCTACTACGCTGCGCTAATCAACGGCCACGTATGCGGCTTTCAGTAAGGAAAGCCGCATGAGGCCTATCGACACCACCAAGCTTGACAGGAAATCCGGAGGAAGCCGAGAGCCTGCCCTGAGCGAAGTCGAACGGGGACCTGCTGTGCGCCCTTCCCGAACGCAACTGCGCAAGGGAGTCACCTGCACACCAAGCCCGATTCGTTCGCTAATCTGGACAGCTCTGAACCCGGACCGCACGCGAATACTGATTGGCAATCATCCAAAGCCAACCCAATTCTCTTTGAGACCAATGCGGTTCCATACAATCAACGGATTAACAACTCCCGATTTATTCGTTAATTTGGACAGCTCTGACTCTCAGCCGTCCCTCGGGACTCAAGTTAAAGAGGCTAGCTCTCACGCAGACTCGTAAAGCCCGGACCTACCCAACAGTGGCGTCGCTTGTTCCTATGCTCCCGGTGGCCGTTCCTGGACAGCGATTTTCAATCGCGGACAGAACTTCCTTAACGGATATTTCGTACTAGCCATAAGCGTTTACAGGGTAGCCGGTTAGATCGCTTACGGTTTGGCTCATGAGATGCATCTCTTGATTGCCGGAGGTTCTATGCAGACACTTCTTGATGACCTGCGCTATGCCGTACGGCAGTTGCGCAAGTCGCCAGGCTTTACCATCACCGCCGTGTTGACGCTGGCGCTGGGCATTGGGGCGACGACTGCGATTTTTACCCTGGTGTATGACGTGCTGCTGAAGCCGCTGCCCTATAGCCGTCCGCAGCAGCTGGTGGTGATGGAAGAACAGGTGGCGGAGTTCCGCGATATCTATCCAACCCTACCCATGAATGCCAACCATTTCACCTCCTGGCAGCAGCACAGCCAGAGCTTTCAAGCGATGGCGCTGATGCAGGAGGTTTCACTGCCGCTGGGGGTGGGCGGGCATCCGCAGCAGATAGGTGTGTTGAACGCAACGCCGGGCATTTTTTCTGTGCTCGATTCCGCGCCGCTGCTTGGCCGGGCATTCTCGCCGGAGGAGGCCCAGCCGGGCCACGAGCATGTGGTGGTACTGATGGACAGCCTTTGGCGGAACCAGTATCAAAGCGATCCAGGGATCCTCGGAAAAACCATCACCCTCAATGGGTTTCCTTATACCGTGGTTGGCGTAATGCCGCCGTCATTCCATTTGCCCCATATTCGAAACCTCTCCAGCGAGGATGTCGCCCATCCGCAGCCGGTGGGGGCCCTCCTGCCGATGGCCTTTGACAAGGACCAGCTGGAGGAAGTTATGGGCGAGTTCAACTATTTCGGGCTGGCTCGCCTGAAGCCAGGTGTGTCCGTGGCCCAGGCAAATGCGGAAATCAACGCTTTGCAACGTACGATCACGGGTACCCTGTCTGGGAACGAAAAAGCCACTCTTTCCGCGGCCTTGACGCCGTTCCAGCAATCGCTCGTAGGCGACAACCAAAAGCCGCTTTTGATCTTGCTTGCAGCAGTAGCAGGACTGCTGCTGGTTGGTTGCGTCAATATCACGAATCTTCTACTGGCGCGAGCGGTGGGCAAGCGGCAATCGATGGCGATCGCGGCCGCACTGGGAGCGAGCCGCGCTGAAATGTTGCGCCTGTCACTGAGGGAGACCGTGGTAATGGCCACACTGGGCGGTGCACTGGGCATTCTGCTGGCCGCAACGATTATGCCGGTGATGCAGCACTACCTCCCTCCGGCACTGGATTTCCGCGGGTCTCTTCATCTGGACTGGGCAGGGGCCGGCTGTGCCGTTCTGCTGGCCATGCTGGCAACGCTGCTGGCCGGCGCGGCGCCGGCGTGGATGATCGCGAGCACTCCACCCCAGGAGGTATTGCACAGCGAGTCGCGGCTCGCCAGCGAGTCGCGTACCAGTAGGCGGATGCGGAGAATGCTGGTTGCCGTGGAGGTTGCGGTCAGTGTGACCCTGGTGCTGATGACCGGCCTGTTGACCACGAGCCTGCTGCGGCTGCTGAACGTGGACCGCGGCTTCCAGGCGGCGCGGATAGCGACCGCCATGGTCGATTTGCCGAGTAAGTCCTATGAAGACTTGGCGCCTAAAGTTGCGTTCTACAAGCAGGTTCTTGACCGGCTGTCTCAGATTCCGGGGGTTGAGCACGCAGCAGTCGTCAGCGAACTTCCGCTCACCAACGATCGATGGCTCGACATGGTGCATCTCCCAGGCGATTCCAGACCAATGATGACGTTGCCCACGGAGCACTTTCGCTGGGTTAGCCCAGGCTATTTCGAGACCATTCGTCTGCCCTTGATCGCCGGGCGTTTATTGAGCTCGAGCGATGAGGGCAAACGCTATGCCATGATTTCGGAGCTTACGGCCAGGACACTTTGGCCCGGGAAGGATCCCATCGGCCAGCAATTTAGCCGCGCGGGTCTCAAGGAAGACCCATTCACTGTAATTGGGGTAGTAGGAAACGCGCGGACAGTATCGCTAGCTACACCCGACCCGATGATGGTGTATATGCCGTACTGGTATCGCAGCGACACGAATGCCGGGCTGCTGGTGCGCACCCGTCAAGACCCGGCGATGATCGCGGACGCCATGCGCAAGGCCATCTGGAGCGTGGATCCCGACGTGCCTGTGCCCGAAGTGCGGATGCTCGGCGGTGTCGTCGAGGACTCGGTGGCCAATCGGCGCTTCGAGATGCAGCTGCTGCTGTTGTTCGCCGTTAGTGCCTTGCTGTTGGCGGCTTTGGGAGTCTATGGGGTCGTGACTTATTCCGTGGTGCAGCGGCAGCGGGAGATAGGTTTGCGGCTGGCGCTGGGCGCGCAACGGCAAAACATTTACCGATTAATACTGCGCGATGGTCTGACGCCGGTGCTGGCAGGGGCGGTTGCCGGGGTTGCAGTGGCCTTCGCGTCCGCACGCGTCGTGGGCAGTTTGTTGTTTCAGGTAAGCCCGTACGACTCCGCCATCGCCAGCAGCGCCGTCTGTGTGCTGGTGGCGATGGGCACGGCTGCATGCCTGCTCCCCGCACGTCGCGCCGCCTCCGTCGATCCCATGGAGGCGCTAAAGCATTTTTGATAATGGTGTAGACCAGGAAACTGAACCCGACGCGGCCATTCCGCCAAACCCGGGGCCCCCGGGCACGCGGTCTTTGCGTGTCTGGGGTGGAAAGAATGGCCGCACATAACTGATCCCCACCGGACCACAGTATTAGCAAAAATGCGCTAAGAAGGGAATAGGCGCATTAATGCACGGTCACCGTGACCGCCATGGTCGAACGTCCATACTGGTTGGTCGAGTTCAAGGTGTAGGTGGTGGTGGCAGTGGGAGTCACTGTTTGAGTGCCTCCACGCACCGGGCCCGACTACGTCGATGAAATCGTAGGAGTCATTGGCAACCGTCCAGCTCAAAGTCACCGGGGTGCCGGCCGTTACCGTGGTTTGCGAGGCGGTGAAGCTGCTGATGGTGGGCACGGCGCCAGTGGGAGCAGTGGCATCATCGTATTGGGTTCCCATTTGCACCACATCGAAATTCGACGCATCGATGGCTTTCAATGCGTCCAGATCGTTGTCGTCCCAGCGCGCATCCGGGCGCTCCCTGGAAGTACATGTTGCTGCCGTTGTCAGCGACGATCATGCCGTAATTCTTCATCGCGGTGAGGATCACCTGGTTAGCAGCGCTGAAGCTGGAGATGTCGAAGCTCGCCTTGAGCCGCAGCCGCATTCCCATGATGTTGCTTGTGGTTGAGTTGTTGCCCGCCGCGTGGGTAGCAGGAGCGACAAAATATCCGCCGTTCGCATCGCTCTTGGTTTGCGCCACCGTCATGCGGATGGCATGCTTGATCGCTCCGGCCGCCACCTCGTCATAGCGCACCAGACCGGGAAAGATGGGGAGCCCCGCTGCATCCGCCGAGGTCCATCCATAGGGACGGTGCTCGGTGCTGGTCAGGTCCCAGATGGCTCCGTTGGCCGCACTCCAAGCCCCGCTGCACAGCTGTGTTTGCCAGGTCTCATAGATCCAACACTGGTTCTTATCAATCACGATCAGATGATTGTCTCCCGTGGTGGTGCACGTGGGCGGGAAGCCTTCGATGGGAGCAGTCAAGGGGATCGGGTAGAGCGTGATGTCGCTTTCGCTCTGGATAAGTCGTCATCGTCACCGGCACGCCTGGAGTGACGCTCGAGTCCACCACAACGTAGGGGATGCCGTAGTTCCCATCGACAACGTTGGAGAAGTCCGGGTGCAGGTGACTTCCCGTCAGCGCGGTGATGATGGTTGCCGAGTTGGGATCGACGGCGGCGGAGGCGATGTTTGTGTTCCAGAGATTTGAGGCGGGGAACGGAACGTAGCCATTCAGACTGGCTCCATTGCCCGTACTCATGTTGCCGCATGATGGCCCGGCCGACGAGTTCACCGTGATGCTCAGGTTACCCGTCTGCGAAAGCGGCGTGGGCGTACTCGAATCCACCACCTGGACGGAGAAGGCGGTGCTGCCCGCCTTGGTGGGTGTACCGCTGATGGCGCCCGCGGAGGATAGGGTTAATCCCGTGGGCAGGGAAGTACCACTCGCCAGGCTGAAGGTATATGGGGTGACTCCGCCCGCAGCCGTCAAGGTCGCGGAGTAGGCGGTATTCAACGTGGCTTGGGCAGCGTGGTCGTGGTCAGGGTTAGAGCCGGGCCGGTGGATGTGCCGGATATGCTGAGCGAGAACGTAGCCTGGGCGGTCTGCGGAGGAGTAGAGGAATCCGTGACCACGAAGGTCAACGAATAGGGTCCGCCGGATCCGGCAGCAGGCGTTCCGGAGAGAACTCCCCCAGTCGACAAATTCAACCCGGCAGGCAAACTGCTGCCTGATGCCAGCGCCCATGTATAAGGAGTGACCCCGCCCGAGGCTTGCAGATTAGTCGATGGATAGGACGAGCCGGCAGCGCCGCCGGGGAGGGAGGCGGTGGTCACGGCGAGCTTGGCGGGCTGATTTTGATGCTTAGATTGGAAGCCGCCGATTGCGGCGAAGGGGTCGTCGAATCCGTCACCTTGATGGTTACGGAGGCAGTCCCAACAGAGCTCTGGCCCGGCGTACCTGTAATTGCTGCCGGTAGCACTATTGATGGACAAGCCTCCGGGCAGGCTGGTCGCGCTGTAGCTGTACGGAGTGGCGCCGCCAGACGCTGCCACCGGACTGCTGTAAGCAGCGCCCACTGTTCCTGCAGCAAGGGAAGTCGTGGTGATCGTTAGGGAGTTCTGTGCAGTCGTGTTTGTAGGGGGTTGGCTGCCCGAACTGCATCCGGTGAGAAGTGCTGTGGCCCCGAGGATCAGACTCCATCCCAGTTTCTGCATGGTCTAGCCCGTCCCGATGCTAAACCAGCAATCTGTAACAAGTGAAGAATGTATCTACACAGGACGCTACGCCAAAGTTGTAGTTACGACTTAGGCAATGGATAAGAAACTGCAGGCCCTTTCACTCCCTACGCTCTTTTGAAAATCATTTCCGTCCAGATGCTAAACGGTCTGCGTGAGAAGCGGAAGACACGGCGGATCTCTCCAATCCACCAAGGCCCGGAGGGCCGCACCGCTAAACGTCAGCCCAGCCCGTAAGGGCTGGGTTATCGAATCCCAATGACGCCGAGCGCCAGAGGCGCGGCACCCGTCTCATCCCATCACCGATCTCAAGAAACCTCAACTGGACGAAAAGTGTCAACCACTAACCATCGGCAATCGTCTCCCACGGCTATTTGGCTCTTACTCGCCGCGCTCTCTTTTTCTTTGCCGGCCGCATGCGGACCGGCTTCTTCCACCCTTTTTCTTGGCCGCACGCGGAAGCGCCGAGGAGCGTGATGAGCTTGGAACCGATGGGAGAGCCGAGGCCGGTGCAAGCATCCCAACCGGGGCCGGCGGAAAATGCGCCGTTGTTTCCCGAGACGATGTCGTTGAACGCGGACGCAGCCTTCGCGGCATAGATCTGGGGTTGGATAAATCCGGCGCTCTTTCCGTTCTGCTGATTGTTGAGTGCGATGAGCCCCGCCCAAAGCGGGGCCACGGCGCTGGTGCCACCGATGACCAGGTTTTGGCCATCCACGCGCACCTGGTAGCCGGTCACAGGGTCGGCGTCTCCGCAAACGTCGGGCACTCCTCGGCCGCCTTTACTTCCCGTGGGCGCCGGGACCTTGGCGTTCGCTTGCCAGGAAGGCAGGGCGAAGACGTTGCTCACTCCGCCTCCAGTGGCTCCCTCACGGCTGGCCTGCTCGTTCCACACCACCTCCGATGTGATGGTGCTGCCGCTGCCGACGAGCTTGGTTCCACCACAGGCCAGTACGTGCGGGCTGGAGGCAGGGAAGTCGACGTTATTGCCGGTAGCCCCGTCGCTCGATCCGTTGTCACCCGCAGCGACGGTGATCGTGATGCCGAGGGCGGCTGCGGACTGGCATGCGGCGTCGAGTGCGGTCATGGCCTGTGAGGTCCAGCTGGACTCCGGGCCGCCCCAGCTGATCGAGATCACGCTCGGGCTTGTTGGTTGTATCGTGGACCGCGCTGCCGATGGCATCGATGAAACCCTGGTCCGTATTGGGCGCGAAGTAGACAACGATCTTTGCCCCCGGAGCGACGGCGGCCGAGACTTCAATATCGAGCATGACCTCGCCGTCCGCGCCGTTTGCGTTGCCGGGAGAGTTCTTGCCCTTGTCGACGGAGACGGCAGTTACCTTAGGCGCCTTTTGGCCCAGTCCTTTGAAGTACGCAGTGAGGTCCGCGGCGCGATAGCCGCCACCCAACTCGATGATGCCGATGGTCTGGCCGGCGGCCGTCGCACCCTTGGGAAACTGGTAAAGCTGACCCACCTGAACGGGCGTGTACGAGGTGCCGGCTGCGTTGGCATGGGCGCGGGCAAAGCCTCGTGTTCCGCCCGTAGCGGCGTTGATGGCAGAACCCAGGACACGGAAGTGAGGTTGGGCCTGGGGACGATTATCGAGCCCGAGGACAGCTTCAACGGCGCCGGCCAGCTCGGCGGGTAGACGGATGCTGCCTTCACGAACGCGATAGGTGTTGCCGTCCAGAACCTTTTGCGTGAGGGTCACGCCAAAGGCCTTCTGCATAGCAGTAACAGTTCCGGTGAGCTTGATGATGCGGCGCTCGGGCTTTGGTGTGCCCTTTTCGACTGTCAGCCCGAACTCTTTCGCGAAAGCGCGCACCAGTGTGATCGCGGCAGGATCGGCGCCGTGCTGCTGGCGATACTGAGCGCGCGTGAGCCGATCTTTGCCCAGGCCTTGGTATTGAGCGGAGTTCTTGCGGCGAACGAGGACAGAAACCGTGAGGACGCTGCTGGGGCGCTGCCGGCTTTTCGCCGGTGGCCGCGGAAAGGGCGAGCCTTTTCACTACCGGCGAGGACTACGCGTTGCTGGGAAGAGAAGCGGGAGGAGGAAGTTTTGGGAGCCATGGGGAGTTCTCTCCGAAGTGCGCACCCATAATATGCCGGTATACGTTTCCAAGGAAGTTACGAGTGGAATGCAGGTCCCGTACTCGCTGACAACATGCTGCCTGCAACCTTTGAGGACAGGAATGCCGGTAGAATGAGTGGAGTAATGCCCACCTCTATTGACTGGCCCCTGAAAAATCCGCAGCGTCGCCGCCGCCGCTTCTTTATCCTGCTCGCGGTTCTTGCCGTCATTGTCTTCGGCGGACGCACCGCGGTCTCGTATTTCGTCGACCTGCTATGGTTCCGGTCGCTCGGTTACGGGAGCGTGTTCTCAAAGACGCTGGTTCTTCAATGGGGCATCTTCGCGCTCTTTGCAGCGGCCACCTTCTTCATCCTGTACGCATCGTTTGCCGCTCTGAAGCAGGCCCATCTGCCCGATTTACCCAGCAGTCACACCATCTTCTTTGGGGGACAGCCGGTGAGGCTCCCGGTCGAGCCTGTGTTGCGCCTGCTCGGCTTCGGCGGATCGCTGATCATTGCCCTGGTCACGGGCGCAGGCATGATGGCGGAGTGGCCGACGCTGGCACTCTTCTGGTACGCACCGCGTGCCATGGGCGAGCGTTGTCGACCCGATCTTCGGTAAGCCGCTGAACTTCTTTCTCTTTACTCTGCCGGCATGGCAACTCATCTCCGGCTGGTTGCTCACGCTCGCCGTCATCACTTGTGTACTCGCCATTGTCTTCATCTTCATCACCGGCGGAGCCGGTGCACTCGCCAAGCGCCGCAGCTATCTCACCTTGCCCTGGCGCGGACTCTCCATCACGTTTGCGTTCCTTCTGCTGATCCTGGCGGTGCGCATTTACCTCGGCCGGTATGATCTGTTGTTCGACGATCATACGGTCTTCGGCGGGGTCACCTACACCGACGCGCACGTCACGCTTACCGGCCTGCTGCTGGTTTGCGTGGCGCTGGTTGCCGGGGCGGTGGCTGCAGTCGCCAACGCGATGACGGTGGCCAGGGGACGCTGGCTGGTCGCCGCGATTCTTCCTGCCGCGCTCTGTTTTGCCGGCGTTCGCGTGGCCGGTTGGTGGGTGAGCAGCTTTATCGTCAAACCCAATGAACTGGTCCGCGAGCAACCCTATATTGCGCACAACATCCTGATGACGCGGCAGGCGTACGGATTAGACAAGTTCGCACAGCGCGAGTTTCCCGCGGAGACGACCGTCGGTGCGGCCGATCCGGCGAATAATCAACCGACGTTGCAGAACATCCGCTTATGGGATTGGCAGGCGCTGCAGGACACTCTGCGTCAGATTCAGGAAATCCGCACCTACTATGACTTTCCCGACATCGATATCGATCGCTATGTAATCAATGGCACGTTGCGCCAGGTAATGCTCGCCACCCGGGAACTGAACGTTGAAAAACTGCCCGAGAGCAGCCGCAACTGGATCAATGAAAAGCTGATTTACACCCACGGCTACGGCATTACCATGAACCCCGTCAACGGGTTTACGTCGGAAGGGCTGCCCAACCTCTACCTGAGCAACATGCCGGTGCAGAGCACCGTGCCCGGCCTCAGCGTGACTCGCCCGGAGATCTATTTTGGCGAGCTGACGAATACCGATGTGTACGTTAAGACGCGTCAACAGGAGTTCAATTACCCCCAGGGTCAGAGCAACAGCCTTACCTCCTACCAGGGCGACGGCGGCATCGAGCTGGGCGGCTTTGTGCGCCGCATTTTGCTCGCTATCGACCGCGGCGATCTAGGAAAGTTACCCTTCAGCGACGACGTGAACGCGCAGAGCCGGCTGCTGATGCGGCGCAACGTGCGCGATCGCGTAGAGGCCTTGGCTCCGTTTCTCACCTACGATCCTGATCCCTATATGGTGGTGGGCGAGGATGGCAGGCTGTCGTGGGTGATGGATGGGTTCACCACTTCTGACCAGTATCCGTACTCGACCCATTACCGTCTGGGCGACGACTCCATCAACTACATGCGCAACAGCGTTAAGGTGGTGATCGACGCCTACGACGGCTCCACTACGTTCTACGTCTTTGACACCCAGGACCCAGTCCTAGCGGCCTACCGAAACATCTTTCCCTGGCCTATTTAAGGACGGGTCGGCGATGCCGTCCGGACTGCGTAAGCACATGCGCTATCCCGAGCTGTTGCTCAAAATGCAGGGAGAGGTCTACGGGCTGTATCACATGACGGATCCGGCAGTGTTCTATAACCGCGACGATCTGTGGACGGTGGCCACCGAACTCGGCATGAGCGAGGGGGGCGGACAAACCACCCAGCCGATGCAGCCGAATTTCGTGTTGATGAAGCTGCCGGATGAAACCGGCATGGAGTTCGTAGAGATTCTGCCCTTTACGCCTGCCAACCGCAACAATCTGATTGGTTGGATTGGGGGGCGCAGCGATGGCGAACACTACGGCAAAGCGGTGGTCTACAACTTTCCCAAGAACAAGCTGGTGGACGGACCGCTGCAGATTGAGGCGCGCATCGATCAGAATGCGCAGCTCTCCGGGCAATTGACGCTGTGGAACCAGCAGGGCTCGCACGTGCGGCGCGGGACTTTGCTGGTGATTCCAACCGGGCGCGCGCTGCTGTATGCGGAGCCGATCTATCTGCAGGCGGAACGTAGTCCTATGCCGGAGCTGCGCCTGGTCGTGCTGGCGCTGCAAGACCGGCTGGCCTATGGGTCGACCTTTGAAGCCGCGCTCACCGCGCTCTTTTCCGGAGGAGGCTCATCCCTCACGTCCGCGGAACCTCAGCGCGCCGCTGCGCCATCCGCGGGCGCCGCTGCGGCCCAGCCTGCAATGGAGTTGAAGCCCACCATTGCCGAAGCTGCCAAAGACCTGGCCGACTATCAAAGGTTAACGGCGGAAGGCAAGCTGGGCGAGGCTGGGCAAAAGCTTGAAGAGTTAAAGCGTGCCATCGATAAGCTGAATACGCCTCAGCGATAGCTTCTTAACCGAAGGAACAAATATGCTGAAAACAAGTGGCGAGCTCAAGGCAGTGAAAGGTTACAGCCGGGCATGAGCCGTTTTGCGCATCTCGCATCCAGCGCAGCTATTCTCTTTTGTGCGGCGGGCTTCACGGCAGCGGCGCAACAGCAAGGCTTCCCACAACATCTTTTCTTTCGGGTTACGCTGGGACCGCAGTTCTCGTCTCCGGTCTCGGGACGGCTGCTGCTCTTTGTTTCCCCAGGGCGCGGTGACAAGGCGGTGGACATTGACATGATGGCGCCCACCAGAACCTACGTTGCGGCCAAAGAGGTTCCCTATCTCGCACCCGGACAAACCGTAAGCGTGGATGCCGACGACATCGTCTTTCCCGGAGCGCTATCAAACGCCCCCTCCGGGGACTACGAAGTGCAGGTGGTACTCGATGTCGGGCATACCTACAACTATTCCGGGCGCACGCCAGGCGACTTGGAGAGCGAAGTTACCGCACTGCCGGCTTGGAATCCTGCAGCAACAACTGCCGCCCGGCGTTGACGCTCACGATGGCTGTGCCGGAGCCTCCTGATCCTCTCAGCAATGCAACGGAGCTGCTCTCAGCGCTTGAACTGGTCGACTTCCGCAGCCCTGTGCTGAGCCGATTTTGGGGCCGGGATATGCATATGAAGGCCTGGGTCCTGTTGCCGCCCGGCTATCGCTCACATCCAGGGCAACGCTATCCGACGGTTTATTTTACTCATGGCTTTGGCGCCACTCTGCCTGGCCTGCGCAGCCGCTACGCTCCGCCACTTTATCAAAAGATGCAAAGCGGCAAGATGCCACAGATGATATGGGTGCTGCTCGATCAGAGCACCCTAACCGGCACCCACGAGTTTGCTGACGGCGTAAACGCAGGTCCCTGGGGCACGGCACTCACCACTGAGCTGATTCCTTACCTGGAAGGCCACTACCGCATGGATGCGCGCCCCAGCGGACGGTTCCTGCAAGGGCACTCCTCCGGTGGCTGGGCGACTCTGTGGATGCAAACTGCGTACCCGAAGATCTTTGGCGGCACATGGTCTACCTCTCCGGATCCCAGTGACTTCCACGCCTTCAGCACGATCGACTTATACGCGCCCAACGCCAATATGTATCACCGTGCGGACGGGTCTGCGGAACCGATTATTCGCATGCATACCAAGGTACTGGCCACGATGGAACAGTTGGCGCACCTGGAGGCTGTACTGGGAGAGTATGGCGGGCAGCTGTCCTCATTCGAGTGGGTCTTCTCCCCGCGGGGAGCGGACGGCCGGCCGCTCGAGATGTTTAATCGCGCCACCGGGGCGATTGATCCGAAGGTGGTCGAGTATTGGGGAGAACACTACGACATTGCCCACCGGATTGAGACCCATTGGACCGCCCTGGCGCCCGATCTGCGCGGCAAAATTCATCTCTTTGTCGGCACAGACGATACCTTCTATCTGGATGGCGCGGCTCACCGGCTGCAAGTCGTTGCTGGATCGCCTGCATGCGCAGGCGCAGTTCGACTTTCTTCCCGGACGAACACATTTCGATCTGTATCAGAACGGTGACGACGGGTATGCGCTTTTCGACCGGATTGCCGCTGAAATGTACGCGGTGGCCAGGCCCAACAGCAAATCGACGGGAAGGGTAGCCAGTCTGCGGTAAGGTCGCTGAGGCACCGTCGCGTCCCTGTTCGATGGGACGGAGACAATGCCTCGGCGTTGGTTGAGTGACGTTAACGAGGACCCGGGCCGCCGCCCATCATGTGACGAACCCCAGCGTCATAACCCCGTTCGAAGCCTGCGCGATAGTCTTGGCGAAGCCCCTTGGGAACGTTCGGGTGGCGGTATTCGTCGCGGTTGTTTACATTGGGTGCGCGATGGTTCTCGTAATCCTTGCGGGCTCCCACCATGCCGTCTTGAAAACCGCGCCGCTGCACTTCATTGAATTCAGATGGTGGGGCGTCCCATCCGCCTCGTTCGCCGTATCCTGGCGGCGGTGGTCCCGGTTGCGGCGCGTACTGCGCGAAAACTGCACCGCCGGAAGCCAACAGGACAGCCATGATCCCCGATGTCGCTAAGCGACCCACTCTCATAAGATCCACCCCTTTCTACAGCTTTTAAGTAGATGCCTGAGCGGCGGAGGGTGTTGTCGGCAACGGCGTGCGTTTCGACACGATAGCAATGCGAAATAAATGTGTCTCCCGTGCAACCTATTCGGACGCTTCTCCTCGACAATCCGGCGCCGGCTCCTTGATTCGCTTACCGGTTCGAAGATCGATCTGCAGAGGACCACGTGAGTAAGGTCAGCGCCCAGGCGTGCTGACTCTGCGGTTTGCGCATGTCAGCGATAGGGGCCCAGAGAAATGACCAGAATCTCAGCTAAAGTGTCAGATTCATTGCGCCATTGGCGGCCGGTTCCCGCGACCACCGTCACCGAATCGCCGCGTTCGAGAACCTGCTCGCTTTCCTGCAGCTTCAAGATCACTTTGCCTTCAAATACCATGGCGAATTCGTCAGATATGGAAGGCGTGGCGTGCTTTCCCGTAAGGCCACCCGGCTTGATGATGAGCATGGATGCCCGGAACTGTGATGCATTGGAAAGCGAGCCCAGCGAAGCTATTTCAGCCCGCGACCAATCCAGCGCCATGTGATCGCGTTCGCTGGCGCGCACGATATTGACGACGTGCTGATTTGCGGAGAGAAAGAACTGCCCTAGCGTCACGCCCAGCGCGTTGGCTATCTTCTCCATCGAAGAGATCGAGGGCGAGCACTGCCCATTTTCAATTTGGGACAGGAAACTGGCGGAAAAGTCTACCCGTTCGGCAAGAGCCCGCAGTGACATACCCTGTTGTTCCCGTAGACCACGCAGAGAACTCCCAAGATTCTGTTCAATCATCCTAGCGCCACGCTTCATCCGGCTATTCTTGATGGTCGTACACTGCGTACGTAACAGTACCAGTGCCTCAGTATACCGAGAAGAAAGCAGTGGAAACGCGCTAGTTGCGCTCGCAACTAGGCTATCTAATGGCCAGATTTGCCCAATCTATTGGACAAGTTACATCGCGGAAGAAGTGGCGTCTAGTGGCTGCTCCAGGTCTTATCACTCGAGTAGCACAGCGGCTCCAGGGTGCAATCGGCGCAGCGCGGTTTGCGGGCAATGCAAACCTGGCGTCCGTGGTGGATCATTTCATGGGAGAAAGCAATCCAGTGATCCTGAGGAATGATCTTCATCAGATCTTTCTCCACCTGGATCGGCTCGGTAGCCTTGGTAAGTTCGAGACGCCGGGATAGCCGAAGCACGTGCGTATCCACCACCACCCCCACGGCTTTGCCGAAGGCCACACCCAGCACCACGTTAGCCGTTTTTCGCGCCACGCCCGGCAAGGTCAGCAGTTCTTCCATGGTTTGCGGAACTTTGCCGCCGAACTCGGCGGTGAGTTTGCGCGCCGCGCCATTCAGGGACTTGGCTTTATTGTGATAAAAGCCGGTGGAGCGGATCTGCTCTTCAATCTCCACCAGGGGCGCGTGGGCGAAGTCGGTGGGGGTAGGGAATTTTTTGAACAGCGCGGGGGTAACCATATTCACGCGCGCGTCGGTACACTGCGCGGAGAGGATGGTGGCTACCAACAGCTCCCACGCATTGCTGTGGTGCAAGGCGCACTCGGCGCCGGGATAGGCTTTTGCCAAGCTGGTCCAGCAGCGCGGCAATGCGCTCGGGGGCCAGAGGATTGCGCCGCGGGCCCTTCTTGACTGTTTTCTTTGCCGCCGGTTTTTTCCCGGCGGCCTTTTTACTTGGGGCCTTCTTTGCCGCGGCCTTCATTCGCGCCTAGCCGAGCCGCGCCAGCATCTCTTCCGGCGTCATGCGAATGCAGGTGAAGATGGGCGTGTCCTTCAGGGTGTAGGGGCTGATCTCGGTTTCCCGCAACTGCTGCACCAGGTCGAGGAAATCCTCGGGATAGTTGGTTTCGAACGCCACCACAAACTCCTGGTCGTCGATGCCGAAGGAGTAGGTGGTGTTGAGCTTGACCCGGGGATAGAGATGGCCGACCCGGATATGTTCGCTCATCAACCGCTGCCGTTCCTCCATCGGCAGCAGGTACCAGGCGCGCGTCTTCCAGAAGGGATAGATGAAGATATACTTTTGGCCGCCCGGCCGGATGCTGCCCCGCGAATCGTGCTGCCCCTCGTGCTCGTGCCCAATCAGGTACTGTGAGCGCTTGGTCATGGAAAGGAAACTGTAGGCTGTTTGCAGATAGCCGCCCATGGGGGTCGCCATCAGCTCGGCCGTCATCTGGTTCAGATCTTCGGGGGTATAACAGATGCGCCACAGCACCATGTCGCAATCGCCGCGCAGCCCCACTGTGGAATAGGTCAGGGTGAGCAGCCGCCCGGGCTGATTCCAGCGTTTGATCACCGCAGCAAAGGCTTCGCGGTGGGCCTCTTTTTCTGCCGCGGGCAGGCGGCGCCATTCGGGAAGAACCTTGAAAAAGGTAAAACCGACCGTCTGCCGCTTCACTTCCTTGGCCGGCGCCGCAGCACGCTGCGGCTCAGCGGCGGTCTGGGCCTGCTCGGAAACTTCTGGGATAAGGGCTTCTGCCATGGTGTACTCCTTTGCCAACTCCATGGTAACAAAGCAGCGGGCGGGCTGTTTGGGGGCGTCACGCTATACTTCCTGCGGATGACCGAGAAAATCTTAGCTGTCCTCGCCAACTTCATCATTGCCGTCATTTCGGCCACCGGTTACCTGGGAATTGCGCTGCTGATGGGCATTGAGTCGGCGTGCATTCCGCTGCCGTCTGAGATCATCATGCCGTTCTCCGGGTACCTGGTTCACACGCGGCAGGTTTCAGCTTTTGTGGGTGGCCACGGCCGGCGCCATCGGCTGCAATCTGGGCTCTGCGGTGGCCTACTGGGTCGGGGCACACGGCGGTCGTCCGCTGGTGGAGCGTTTTGGCAAGTACGTTCTGCTCGAGCCGGCATGACCTGGACCGCACCACGCATTTCTTTCTGAAATATGGATCGATCACGGTTTTTCTGGCACGGCTGCTGCCGGTGGTGCGAACCTTCATCGCCCTACCCGCCGGGATTGCCCAGATGCCGCTGTTGGCGCTTCCACATCTACACCTTCCTGGGCTCGTGGCCGTGGTGCTTTGTCTTGGCCTACGTCGGCATGCGGCTTGGCCGCTCATGGGAAACCGATCCGCGCTTCAAGGAGGTTTTTCACCGCTTTCACCTCGGTGTGGAGGCTGTGCTGCTGGCGGCCATTATCTGGTTCGTCTGGTCGCACTGGAAGCAGCGCACCACCGCGGCGTGAACGGGTTGCGGAAGAACATACTGGACGAAGGGCACGGCTTTAGCGATCCCGGAAATGGTTGGGAGTAGGACAGGGCTTTCGGTGTCTGCGTGAGAACCGCCGGTTCAGGATTAAGTCCCGCAGGGACGGCTGAGAGTCAGACTTGTCCAAATTAGCTTTATTTAGACTCTGTCCATCCACCTCCACTCATACCGAGGTGGACCATCGCCCTCAAATTTGTCATCCCGAGAGTCTGTGACTTTTTGATCTTTTCGTGTTTTTTGCACCCGACCAGATGTTTTTCAATCCCCTCCAGAAAGGCGTCATCCTGAGCGAAGCGCCTCGCAGATCTATCGCATAACAGAGGGTTTTATGCGCGCAGTCGAAGGACCCCGGCGATGCTTGTTGGCAGATGCTCTTCGGAGCTTTCCGGCCACAGACCACAAGGGAAATTAAAAAGTCACAGCCTCCGAGCGAAGCCGACCTGTCCCGGCGTGCCGTGGAGGGACCTGCTGTGCGCCCTTCCCTCTAACAACTCCCTACAGCTCCGTCCATCCATCTCGACCCAGCTTGGCATGGGTCGAGGCGGATGAACGGAAGCACTGCCACAGCACCAACCCGATTTCGCTTGTCCACGTGCTCTTCCACGCATTCAGGCAGTTCCGCCGTCCAGAAGGCCATTTGCGCGCTCATTTGGACAGCTCTGACTCTCAGCCGCCCCTGCGGGACTACTCTGTCCTGACCCAGGACGGGTGTCCAGGACTTCGTCCTGGGCACTCTCAGCCGTCCCTGCGGGACTTAATGCTGAACCGGCGGTTCTCACGCAGACACCGAAAGCCCTGAACCCGTGCCCTTCGTACAACGAGTTTTCCGCAAGCTTGTAAAGCCCCCTTATGAGTCCTCTCGGTCTTACGCTCCTCTTAAAGCACCACGGCTACCGTTAAGCCGTGCTTTCTCTCCTTTGAGCGGCTCCGATTTGCCAACGCATAAACGAAAGACGAGACTGGGAGGGTGTTTTGATCATTGCTCCGGCCGGCGCGCAAGCCAGGCAGAAATGGTCGTCTAAGGCAGCGGAGCGCTTCCGATCATAAATAAAGCCCCGAGAGGACGGACCTGCAAGAAAATGTCTACGCCTAAGAGCAGCAGCCAAGCGCCTGCTGACAGTTCACCCATTCAGCCAGCCAACGGAAAATTAGGAATCATGATCCCGGGGATGGGGTCGGTCGCGACCACCCTGGTGGCCGGCGTGGAAGCCGTCCGCAAGGGAATCGCCAAGCCTATCGGCTCCCTTACCCAGATGGCAACCATTCGCCTGGGCAAGCGCACCGATGGCAATAGCCCTCTGATCAGGGACTTTGTCCCCCTGGCGAAACTCGATAATCTCTGCTTCACGGGCTGGGACATTTTTCCCGAAAACATGTTCGAGGCGGCCAGGACAGCGCACGTGCTCGATCGCGATCAACTGGAGACCATTCGGCCGTTCCTCGAAGGGATCCGGCCCATGCCCGCGGTTTTCGATCAGTATTACGTCAAGCGCCTGAAGGGCTGCAACGTCAAGAAGGGGAAGAATAAGCGCGATCTGGCCGAGCAGCTACGGGCGGACATTCAGGCATATAAAAAGGTGACTGAGCGCCAGGTGATGATCTGGTGCGGTTCGACCGAGATCTTTCTCACCCCTTCGGCGGTTCACCAGTCGCTGGCCGCGTTTGAAAAGGGTCTGGAAGAGGACGACATCAACATTGCGCCTTCCATGATCTACGCCTATGCCGCGCTGCAGGAAGGCGTTCCGTTCGCCATGGGAGCGCCGAATCTCACCGTCGATCTCCCGGTGATGCAGGAGCTTTCCCGCAAGAACAGTGCGCCCATTACCGGTAAGGATTTCAAGACCGGGCAAACCTTTATGAAGACCGTGCTGGCGCCGGCCTTCAAGGCACGCATGTTGGGCGTGAGCGGCTGGTACTCGACCAACATCCTGGGCAACCGCGATGGCGAGGTGCTGGACGATCCGGAGTCGTTCAAGACCAAGGAGGAGTCCAAGCTGAGCGTGCTCGACTTCATCCTGCAGCCGGATCTCTATCCCGACCTATATAAGGATATTTACCACAAGGTGAGGATTAACTATTATCCGCCGCGTGGTGACAATAAAGAGGGTTGGGACAACATCGACATCTTCGGCTGGCTCGGATATCCGATGCAGATCAAAGTCGACTTCCTGTGCCGTGATTCGATCCTGGCGGCGCCGATCGCTCTGGATCTGGTGCTCTTCCTCGACTTGGCAGCCCGCACTCCAGAATTGAAAGACCTGGGTATTCAGGAGTGGCTGAGCTTTTACTGGAAGTCACCCATGACCGCTCCCGGGCTCTACCCGGAGCACGATCTCTTCATTCAACTGATGAAGCTCAAGAACACGCTGCGCCACATCAAGGGCGAATCCTTGATTACCCACCTGGGCCTGGAATACTACGATTAGCATTTTTACTTCTGGTGCATACGAAGCAACCGCCTCCGACGTGGCTTTTCCTCAAGAAAAGCCGCACCTCACGGAACTCGACTGTGCAGAGTAGAAGTGAAAATGCTCTAGGCTTTTTTATCGTGCACGATCGAGCAGGACAGCCTCTCGATCGTGCAGAGTAGTCCGAATGGCCTCCAGTCCCAACTCGAGAGCCGGCATGTTCTCCAGCACCTTGGCGCTCTCCTGACGCTCCACCATCGATCGCAGCAGATCGCATTGGCCTACCAGCCGCTCATCGTGCTCCATCAGGACCTTGAGAGTGGGTGCCTCCTGCCGATAGCGTTGAGTCATCCGATCATTCTCAGGAACCGGTTGCTGTTGGATGGAAGCTTCCAAAGCACCGATCCCTCGGGCTAGCCTTTCCAGCCGCTGGGCTGCCGCGACTGCGGCTGCGTCGGGAAATGGCTTGCACCGCGAGGGTGCGGGGAGGAATTCGCGCCGGTATGCACTCTCTGCTGCTTCGACGCTGGCCATCGCGATACCGAGCAGGGAAGCTGCTTTACTGCGAACCAGCTGGTCGTCGGCACGCAACTGGTTTTCGACGCGATAGAAGTTGTAGCCCCAACCATAAAAGAGGTTGGTGGCGATTTGCCGTAGCGCGCCGGCATCGTAAAATCCGTAGCTCGACACTATTTTTCTCCAGTCAATCCAGTCGCGGGGCCGGCGGGATAGAATCCGCTCACTGGACCACCGATATTGAATGGTAAGCCGGCCGCGGCGTTGGGTGCTGAGACCAACCCCTTCTCAGCCATCTGCAAGGCAAGGTAATAGCGCACCGCTTCGATGGGGGTAAGACCGATCGCCTGCAGCGAGATCAACTCCCGCATGCGCTCGTCTTTCGGCATGATGAGGATCTTCAGATCGTTGAGCGTGATGCCATAGACCTTCAGAAAGTCAGAAAGATGGGTCTTCACCAACTCGCGCACTTCGTTGATGTGCTCATTGATGTCTTCCATCTTCGTCACTTGGACGACCTGGTTGATGGCCTGCTCAATTGCCGGGCCGGCGTAGTCTGAGACTTCACGGGTGTCAATCACATGGCCATTGAACGGTAAATGCGTAATCAATTGAAGCGCTGCATCCTTGGTGTCGACGTGGATGTAGTAATCCACCTGGTAGGCCATTTCGGCCATCTCCTCGCTCGTCGCGATTCCCTCGCTGCGGATGAGCAGCTTGGATCGGTTGACGTAAATGACCTCATAAACCCACGGGGAGGAGCCGCCGAAGAAACT
>CAVVBS010000013.1:0-999012 GCA_963746595.1 uncultured Acidobacteriaceae bacterium | reverse complement strand
TCTTGATCGTGCATGGTAATTTCTTGTTTGTGCATGGTTCATCAGGGGCAATAAGAAAAAACGAGATTGAAAGTCGACTGCTGCGCGGCCTTCCCGTCAATGCCACTGCCCTCGCGAAGGAGTTCCTGGTGTCCGAGGACGCCATCCGTCGAGATCTGCGGGCGTTAGCCGCCGAGGGCAAGTGCAAACGGGTTTACGGTGGCGGGCTTCCGATATCGCCGGATGGAGTCCCGTTTGAACACAGACTCTTGAACGACTCGAAAGAAAAACGCGCTTTAGCCTTGGCCGCCCTGACCTTAGTCTCTGAAGCTTCGACGGTGTTCCTCGACAGCGGCAGTACCAACTTGGCCTTGGCCAGAGAGATGCCGCCCGATCGCTCTCTTACAATCGCCACAAATTCGATCTCAATCGCAAGCGCCCTCCTCGATCGAAAGAATTTCAAAGTCATTGTTCTGGGAGGAGAGATCGATCGTGAAACCGGCGCGGCCATCGGGCTGTCTGCGATCCGCGAAGCCGAACGCTTGAGCTTTGATCTGTGTTTCCTCGGAGCTTGCGCCGTTTCCGTATCTCTTGGAATTGGCGCGTTCTACATGGCAGATGCCGAATTCAAACGCACACTCATTGCGAGAAGTGATCGCATCGCAGCGCTTGTCACTATGGACAAAGTTGAGACTCGGGCGCCGTTTCAGGTGGCCGCACTGGCAGTCCTTGACCATGTCGTTCTTGAGTCACGGTACATCGGAGGAGATTGTCTCGACCTTTTCCAATGCCGGCCCCAAAGTCATCATTGGGCAACCGTAGGTTGCTTCTCGTTCGACACAACCGAGAGCGGGAATTTTCATGACAGAGGGTTTGTATCTATCGCGCGCGAAGCTATCGACCAGGCTGGCGTTCGTTGCCGCAGGTTTCGGCGTAGCTTGCTGGGCTCCCTTAGTGCCTTTCGCAAAGACTCGCTGCCATCTCGGCGACGACACCATGGGGTTGGTTCTTCTGCTCTTGGGCGCCGGTTCCATCGTTGCGATGCCGCTTGCTGCGAACCTGAGTGCGCGCTTCAGTAGTAAGCCGGTCGTACTCTCAGGCGGAGTAGGAATGGCACTCGTATTGCCGCTCTTGAGCATCGTATCGTCGCCCATCGCCCTTGGAGTCGCGCTGTTCGCCTTCGGGGCTTCTCTGGGATCGTTAGATGTTGCCATGAACCTGCATGCTGTCGATGTTGAGCGCGTCTCTGAGAAGCCGTTGATGTCTGGATTTCACGCACTCTTCAGTGTTGGTGGATTTCTGGGGTCGGGAATCGTGACAGCTCTTCTCTCTCGAGGCATCGCACTCAGTGCAAGTACAATTCTCTGCTCCGTGATTCTTGTTTCACTGATCGTTGTGGCTCTTCCGCGCATGCTCTCGAATCGAGAGAGAACGAAGCAGCCTCTCTTTGCACTCCCGAGAGGTGTCGTGCTCGTCATCGCTATCTTCGCGGCAATCTCATTCTTGGTTGAGGGGGCTCTGCTCGACTGGAGTGCGCTTTTGCTTATCGGCGAACACCTCGTCTCTGCTGCGCACGGAGGGCTGGGATACATGCTCTTCTCCATCGCAATGACTTTCAGCCGTTTCGTCGGCGATGGCATCGTAGCGCGATTCGGGAACCGCTTTGTGCTGACACTTGGTGGGGTGATAGCGTTTCTAGGTCTGTGCGGCCTCATTCTCGCACCGGTCGCATGGATCGGGCTTGTCAGTTTTGTCTTTGTGGGCCTTGGAGCCGCAAACATCGTGCCTATCTTGTTCAGACTCGCGGGTACGCAACAAAAAATGCCAAAGGGATTGGCCGTTGCCGCCCTCACTACGGCGGGTTACGCGGGCCTGCTGACGGGACCAGCCGTCATTGGCTTCTTGTCCAAGGGAATCGGCTTGCACAACGCGTTCTGGTTTCTGGCAGCCCTTATGGCGTGCGTGCCGATCTTCGGCAAACATGTGACGGCAGAAAGTTCTCACTGAACAAGCGGGCAGGATAAAGCCTATGACGCGAACACAAGTAGATAAGGGAGCGAGATATCATCTTCAAATGACTGGAACCCGCATATCTTGAAAATCTCAGCTTCTCCCGTCCACATGCGGCATCGCGGCTTCGATCTCTTGCGCGTGATTGCGATTTACATGGTCATGCAGATCCACACCGGCGAGTTCGAGTACATATCACCACACGGAACCGTACTGCACACCGCGGGGTCCTGGGCCGTGGGATGGACAAACTCGCTCCTGCGCGTCTGCGTGCCGCTGTTCGTCATGATTACCGGATTCTTCCTTTTTCCCATCGAAGATGAGCGTAAATTCTTCCGGAAGCGCTTCACCCGCGTATTGATTCCCTTCGTGATCTGGTGCGCAGTCTACGCCTTCTACTACTACGCGCAAGGAGCGATCACCCTTCGGACCGCCTTGCTCAACATTGCCAAAATCCCCGTCAACTACGGCACCGAAGTCGGCCATTTGTGGTTTGTCTACATGCTGATGGCGATCTACCTTATCGCACCCGTGTTCTCGCCGTGGATCGTATCGGCAAGCCGCAAGGGCATGGAACTCTTCCTGGCGCTGTGGGGCGTGACATTGACGCTGCCCTTCATTCACCTCTTCTTCGCAGAGGTATGGGGCGAGTGTTATTGGAATGCAACGCCAACCCTCTACTACTTCTCAGGCTTCATCGGCTATGCCGTACTGGCCGCCTACATCAAGCGATTCTGGATGGCGCCTTCGGCGCGTATCGACTGGCTCGCAATCGGCTTGATTGTGGTGGGTTATTCCGCTACCGCTGGAGGGTTTCTCTACAGACTTCGTTACGAGCACGAAGTAAAGAGCCTCGAGCTGACGTGGAACTACACCACGCTGAACGTTGCGATCATGACAGCAGGACTCTTCCTGCTCTTCCGAAACATTCATGCGAATCGCGGCAACAGCCTCCTATGGCGATTGATAGACGATCTTTCGCGCATGAGCTATGGCATGTACCTGGCGCACATCATCGTACTCAACGCCATTCATGCCCCCATGGCGCCCATAATCGGGAATGCGTTTGTGCGCATTCCAGCGATCGCATTCACTACTTTCCTTATTACTTATCTCGGGGTCAAGCTGCTCTCGCTGTTGCCGGGGAGCAAATACCTCATCGGCTAAAGCCGCAAACATCGGTCCGGCCTTTTGGCGAGTTTGAGAAGCAGCGCAAGGGATTCTGCTCCAAGCCGGTCTTCACCATTTTCCTGCCTCAAAGGCGCTTCCCACATGGAGAGGTGAAATGAATACCGGGCAAGGGGATAGCCGCCACGAAAAGTGCACCTCCCCAATCTGCTGACACGGGAAGTTACCGAGATCGAGACATTTGCAGGCACTACGGAGGATGCCTTGAGGATTGATCGTTAGATTCCCCCGCGATCCGGGCTTGGCGTCTCTTCCGTGCACTTGGGCGTTAAATGAGTCACTCTCGCATAGTTCGCACATTTCTGCACACACGAACAAAAGACGTCGGAGAATCCGGGAAAATCGGGGGCTCACTGGCAAGAAGCGATAGAGAATTGCGAACGAGCTGCGATGTGCTGCACTCGTGATCGATACCGGAAATATTCCTCAACCGCAGGCGTTTGCCCCCGCATTCCTAGCGTAGCGAGGAAGCTAACCGGGCTCTGGCGATCCTAATCAATTCCATGCAACCAGGGCGCTCTCCGCGAAAGCCATAAAAGGCTGCACAGCCTAACAGGGTCTGTGCTGAGGCGAAGACGGCTAGGGCAGTGGTAAACCGGAAGGCGATCAGTTGCTGGAAACAGAGCGCTCCTATGCCCATGCCGACGAAGTTGGTGAAGGTCGCGAGTCCAGTAATCTGGCCTCTGTGCCTGGGGTCCAATGACGTCGTAATACTGGACATCAGTGGATGCGTCGCGTCGAATCCTACGGACAAGGCTGTAATGACGAGCGCTGCGACAAAGCGGGGACTCGAAGGAATCAGAAGGAATGCACATATCGCAGCCCAAATAAAACCGGCGGGTACGACGTAGCTCCTTCCATAACGATCTCCCCATTTCCCAATCACGGTGCCGAAGAAGATGCCTGGCAGTCCGTATCCTGCTAGCGCCAACCCGATCCCCGTGTCATGAAGGTGATAGCGGCGCATCAACAAAAGACCGAGCCAGGAAAAGATTCCGCCATGGAAGGCTCCATTGCAGAAAATAAACGCCAGGGTTCTTCCACCACGCGGAGTCTCCAGGACAGCGAGGTATTCGCGGATCACTTGGTTAAAGGAAGTGCGTCTCCTCGTCGCCTTGAGGGTCGACTTGCTGCTCTTGATCATGAACGCGGCTGCTAACCAGCACATGCATGCGAGGCCGCGAAATTCGTTCCTCCAGCCTACAAGTGGATTCAGCATGGGCCCCAGGGTTGAGCCCAATCCGATACCCGCTGCAATCCCTCCGAACATTCTGCCCATGGGGCGTCCCTGTACCTCATAGGGATAACGGTCCCCGACAGTCGCCAGAGAGATGGTAACGATTCCGCCGCATCCCACCCCGGATAAAATCCGCGCGATGAGGAGAGTCCGCCACGATCCTGCGAAGGAAAGCAGCACCATGGTCATCGCGGCGAAGTAGAGAAGAGTCACCAGGACGGGAGTTCGCCCCCAACGATCCGATAAGGCTCCGTAGACGAGCGTCGAAATGCCATAGGGGATCAGGAAGCCCGGAATCAACCAGCCCAGTTGATAAGGGCTCACGGAAAACTCGTGTGAGAGTGCGGGGATGAGCGGCGCCATCATGTAATTGCTGTAGACGACAGCGAAGGCGATGGCTGCCATCACCCAAAGTTGAAAGTCGTCGTTCTCAGTAGAAGCGTTTAGAGTCAACTCAACCATCTGCTCATTCGAAGGCACAACTATCCGAAGCACGTAACTTGCCAACCCAAGGGATATTCCGAGACGATGGGAGTAATCCGCTAACGTCTTCTTCTTGAAGATGATCCGCTTGGGTGGCATGGGCACACTTTGCTTCGACGGTGACGGATTTGTGACCGATGTTCGTCACGGACCGCTTCTCGTCGCAAAGTCGGATGCAGGTTGAATCCCAGTGTTCATAGAACTCCCTACAACTCTGTCCATCCACCACCACCTACCCCAAGCCCCAAAATTTGTCATCCCGCCTGCCCCGGCGCGCCGTCCAGAAGGCCATTGCGCCGCTGCCTTGAACAGCTCTAAAAAAAATAGCAGCATTATGAGACCACCGGCCGGAACTCGAACTCTAAAGCGAGGCGGGGATGAGACTGTTTGGGTCCTGGCAAAGGCTCTGCCGGGCGCGTCCGGTTGTTTGGCTCTGGAATGAATGCAGAGAAGGATCGCAGCTGCGGCAACCGGCAGTATGGCGTCGCCGCCAGGAAAGCAAATGGAAATCCCGTCTAAAGAGAGGCTTGAATGGACCAGTCACCCTCATCGCCAAGACAGTTTCCCCTCAGGTCGCTGGTAATTATTGCTGCGGTCGTCGGCGTAGCCGCGGTTGCTTTCGCCTATACGGCCGGATGGCTCTCGCCGCAGCGGCTGACGCCAAAGAAGATCGTGGCAGGGCTGGCGCCTCCGGGCGGCCCGGCCCTTGGCCATCGTCGCAACCATGCCAAAGGCATCTGTTTCACCGGCACGTTCGACGCTAATGGCGAGGGCTCGGCGCTCTCCCGGGCGCAGGTCTTCGTGCGCGGCCAGTACCCGGTGTTGGGACGATTCAACCTCGCCACGGCGGATCCGAATGCCGCGGATGCTATGGTGCGCGTGCGCGGCCTTGGCATCAGCATCACGACGCCGGACGGGCAGGAATGGCGAAGCGCCATGATCGACGCTCCGATCTTCCCCGTCTCCACGCCGCAAGCCTTCTACCAGCTGCTGACTGCCTCCGGAAGCAAGGATCCCGATGCGATGAAAAAATTCATCGCATCGAATCCGGAATTTCTCACGTTCGTCGGCTGGGCCAAGAGTGCCCCGTGGACCGGGAGCTATGCGGAGGAGCCCTACAACAGCCTCGACTCCTTTGTGTTTGTCGACGGATCCGGCACTGAACACACGATACGCTGGTCATTGGTTCCTGCGGCCCAAGCCGTGCCGGTCTCGCCGGATGAACTGGCCAAGCGCGGCCCCAATTTCCTGGAGCAGGAGATCACCCAGCGTGTTGCTGCCGCCCCTCAACGCTGGAGCCTGGTGTTGACCGTAGCCAACCCGGGTGATCCAACCGCAGACCCCAACAAGGCTTGGCCCGCAGGCCGCCGCACGGTCGAGGCCGGAACTCTTATCGTCCAGCAGATCGAACCGGAGCGTGACGGACCGTGCCGCGACATCAATTTCGACCCGACTGTGTTGCCGGCCGGCATCAAGACCTCGGATGACCCCTTCCCTGCCGCCCGCTCGGCCGCCTACTCCCGGTCCTACAACAGCCGCACGGCGGAAGAAGCCTACTATCCGCGTACCGCCCCAGGAGCTAAAGAATGACGACCAACCGCAAACGTTTCGCTGCGCCACAGCGACTGCTTCACTGGCTCATGGCGGTCTGCATCTTGGCGATGCTGTTCATCGGGGTAGGCATGGTCTCGACCGTCACTCCGAAGTACCTGACGCTAGTCCAGATTCATAAGCCGCTAGGCATCGCCATCCTGGTGCTGGTGCTCATCCGCCTGGTGCTGCGGCTTGTCTACGGCTCACCTGAGCTGCCTGCGGATCTGCCGGCGCCGATAAAGCTCGGCGCGTATCTGTCGCAGATTGCTTTGTACGGGTTGATGATCGCCATGCCGTTGCTTGGCTGGGGGATGTTATCCGCGGCTTCGTACCCCGTGGTGCTGTTCGGCGGCGTGCACCTGCCATCGATACTGCCCCTGAGCCCCAGCCTGCATACGCTTCTGTGGCATGCGCATTTCTACCTGGCCTTTGCCTTTTTCGCGCTAGTTCTGATGCATGTCGCAGCGATTCTCTTCCATCGGCTGGTCAGGAATGATGGCGTATTTGAGACCATGGGGCCCGCCCTCGGCAGCAACGAGCGAAAAGTGAATGACTGATCGAGTGGCACTCCTCGTTAGCGGTCTGTCGCCTTCTCTTCGGAAGTTTGCCGTTTTCTTCCCAATCTCCGAATGAGCCATTCGAATCCGATGTCTTGATATGCCGGCCGCCTCGGGACGCACAGTGTGACGGTTGTGCCTTTACCCAGAGCGCTCTCGACGACAAGCTCGGCATCGATGTTTCGAGCACGTTCGTACCTTCCTTTGATCCCGTTGTGTCCCGGCTTGCCTCTCGCATGAGCGTCACATCGCCACCGCGGCCGGCATCGTTGACGGTGACGACAAAATCGCGTCCATACTCGAGCGTGATCGTGAGAGTGGAAGCGCCTGAATGGGAGCAGGAGTTCCTAATTCCTTCCGCCATCCACCAGCAACTTGCTGCCCTGAATGGTCTGAATCAGCGTGTCATGGAGATTCGCTCACAGCAGGGCGGGAGGTAGAAATTCCTGAAGATACGCCATCCGAAGAATCAAACAGCCGCCAAGGCACTTGACTCATCTTATTTTCCCAGCAGCGCTGGATATCAGCGGTCCGAAGTTGCACCAGGCCAGAAGACATGTAGAGCCACAAGGAGCCATGTCTATCATCGATCATATTAAGAACTGTGTCTGTGGCGGAAACTCCCTGTAACTTCAAGGTACGCATCCTTCCATCCTGCAAACGAATCAGGGTGCTTGCCGGGTATGCCCATGCCCCGTTTGCGGTCAGGAGAGACCAAAGCCCGCACCTGCCCGCAATGAATAGTCGGTCGCCGGAGAGGCTCTGGCCGGTGGATTGACACACACTTGAAAGCCGCTATCCGCTCCTGATGCGATAGCCGTCGATCGCCATCGGCCCAGGTCCACCGACGACGAGCGCCGCGAGACAAGCAAGATAGAGCAGGTCAAACACTGAGTGTACCGGAACGTCCGTTACACTTTGGACCAAGGACCTCCATTACAACCCCCTTGAGGTCTAAATACCCTAGGATTCGGTCTCTCATGCTCTTGCACCTTGAAATATGCCAGCAGCTGAGGCCGTGGGAATGTGGTAATCCCGAAGGGATTTCCAAGGAGTGTGGGAAGGGTGGAAAGCCGGCCTCTTGGCTTTCCATGCTATCCACACTCCGTCATTTCCATGGCCTGTTTTGGAAACGCGTGTCGCAAAATCACAATCACTGCGAAGACCGGGGCACCTGGTTCCTTCTGTCCCCAAGCTCGTGACGAGGAACTAGTCAGGTCTTCCTGTGTATGAACCAAGGCTGACGCCTGCCTGTCACGAAGGAGGCCGCGGGCTCGAGTCCCGTCGCTTCCGCCAGAACTTCAGACCGGTCAACTTTGCCATTTTTGCGTCAGGCCGCAATCCAGCTACAATTCTCAGCGTGACTAGAGAGCGTTGGGCTCAAATAGGGATCACGGTTCAACTCCTTATTGTCGTGAGGACTCTTGGTGAGATCTTCCGGCTTAGACAAATCCATGGCGCGAGTTTTTCTGTGGCAGTCGCAATGCCATATGTTGGTGGCGCTTTGATGGCAACCTGTTGTTGCTGGGTAGGCATTACGTCGTACTTCTTTCGGCGCTACGCGCTGGCAGCCTGGATCGCGTTAGGGACCGTAGTCGCTCTACTGTTATATAAAATTGGCGTAATCGGTAGGTAAAAGCCTCGCCGTGCGGAACTCCGCTCCGAAGCGCTGAATCAATCCTCCTTGAGCGGTTCCGAATAGCTTTCCGCAAAAGATTCGTCGGGAGAGCCCGGCGGCCAGCCGACCATCACAGAAATACATCGAGAACGAAAGGCGCGATGGCGAGATCGTTGTACAGCGTGGATCGAGCTGATTCTGGCCAGAACTGGTTTGCCGCCCACAAGAGAAAAGTGATTGCGAGTAGGACGGCCTTAAAAAGTTCTGCTGCGCCGGGACGTCGGACGGATTGATAAAGTAGGTAAGCGACGGCAATTAAAGCAAGCGGCAGTGCGCCAAGAAGATTATGGACTCTGACAGGGAAAAGCTTCGGACGGATGTCCCACACGAGCAACACAAAAACGGAACACAGCGTGATCACACCGAGCGATATAGCTGCCGAGCGATGAGCGCTGTCCGAGTGAGACTTCATAGGCATGTGATTAGGGTAAGCTCCGATGTGACCCGCATAAAGCTGCCCAGGATCGTTCGCCCCTACTTGTCGCGCTCAACAAGTTCGCCGAAATCTTCAATGAAGCTGATAATCACTACGACAGCCGATCCCGCCAAGCCCACGAAAAAGGCGACTTCGAGCAATCGCATAAAGAACAGCATGACGGTTTGCATCGGATACGAATGTTAACGCCTTTTGCATAAACAGGGCATAAACGGTCATGACCGTGGCCGTGCTAGGCAATGCGTCTGTGGTCAAGCTTTCCGGATGGCTCGCTTCTTGCTTCGGTCAAATACGAGCCTTCGTCGGCGGGTCTCCAGGAACATCTGATTCCCAGTTCTCCCAACCGCATGCGGACTGACGGCGAGCGAAGTCCGGCGCATTGAGCGCAGATCGCCGCACCGTACCTGAAGCCAGCAATGCGCTCGAATGGGGATCGAGGACTGTCACCTCAATCACTTCCACTTCTGGACGCCTCTCAAGAATGCGACGTACGGCGGCCTCAGTATCCTCCATGGCCTGCTGATTGAACGCTGATTCCTTATGTTCGGGGGATAGCCCGGAATCCCACGGGTGCAAATTCCGGGCGAGCCAACAAATCTCCAGACGATTACAGGCGCTTTCCAAGGTGAGCCCATCGGACCTCACCTCGTTTCGCCGATGGAGTGCGAGGGCGCCATTGATGCTGTGTTTGTAGAGTCGAACTTGACCGTTGCGAAACCATCCACTCAGAATCGGCCACATAGAATCACTCCGGTGTACAAATCCGCAGCGGTGCTGGATCAGCCCGTAGGCGAGAACCCGCTCAACAAAGGCGGCTTCGCCGCCCTCATGATCTCAGAACAAGAAGCCGACCTCGAGGACACCGCGGGGTTGATTTTGTTTAGTGCCGTCTGAGCCAAACGCGCCGCCGGGCGTGATCGATGTGGCTTGGACGAACGACACATCTCCCCGCACAAAGAACCGCTGCCGTTGATAGGTGGGCGTCGCCGTTAGCGACCACGCGCCGCTGCCGGGTCCGTAGAGAAGATTGACAGACTGATTGGCGGCAGTGCCGGAACTTGTTATGTATTCACCACGACCAGCCAGCGAGAACCCATGGCCAAGTGTGCGGCTGAGAAGCACCGCTCCGGCCTGGGTTGAAGCTCCATTCGTAACTCCGATCGCCGGATCTGTGGGCACATCGCTGTACTGGTAATAAGGCTGGATGATCCAGTTACCCTTCGAGTAGGTGTACTCAACCGCGTACATCACGCTGTTGTTTTGTACCGGTGTTGCGGCGGTCTGGTAGGCGGTGTGACCCAGGTTTCCCATTCCGACAAATGCCAGGCTGTGCGGTCCCTGTGTGTAGGTGAGCGATCCGCTCAACCACGAGTAGCGATTGGAGTAGTAGCCGTCGTTCCAACTAAGGGAAGCGGCGAGCTTTCCCATTGTCTGATTGACCTGAACGCCGCGATTGATCGCGTTTTCCTGGTTCCACAGCAGTCCCCGCTCGATGTTCATGTTCTCGAAATCGAACGTGTATTCTGCCCCCATCAGGGTGGGCAATTCGCCGATCTGAATGGATGTGTTCTTCGCCGGAGCCAGCTTCAGATATGCAACGGGGACCGGACTGTACAGGTTGTCGACCTGCTTGCCGGTCGGCAGGAACGGCAGCCCTAATGGCTGGATGTTGTACGCGCCGGCCTGAACGTAGAACTGCCACCAGCCGTCGGCCTTCTGAACGAATACCTGACCATTGCTGAGCGCCGCCTGCCCAGTACTGTCACCGGAAACATGATTGCCCTGGACAAGGCCAAATCCGCTGAGAACTCCGTTCAAGCTGAGCTTCCCGAACGGACCAGCTTCAAACGTGATGGGCGGAGCGGCCTGCAGTGGCCCGGTAATTGACGGAGTGCTGAGCGGGCTGGGAGCACTTTGTGCGGGAGGTTGAGATGCACCTGAATTCTGTGCAGCTGAACCGGCAGGATCCTGTTGGCACCGGGCTGAGATTGCGAGACCCAAAACTGCTAATCCGATAACTACGGTTCTCAAGATTAATTCTCCATGGCAAAGACAGAGCCGACAATAAACGGCTCACGGTTCCTATTTGCCGGGTCCGAAGCGTCGCTTCGCGTTTGCGTCAAGCACGCGCGCCTTGTTCTGCAGCGTGCTTCCTCGACGGAATGACGCTAAGAGCGTCTTCGGATCTTTGGCTTGTGGGAGTCACGAAAGAAGTTGTAGAGAAAGAAGAGCATGAAACCGACACCGATTGCAGAGATTCCGGTCAGAATTGGAAGGGCCATTGTCGCTGTGCGGGTTCAGAAATCCGCCCGCGTCCTCAGCAACCAACGTAGCGTTATATGCGTTACCAGGACATAAACGACCCCTAAGCAGTTCGTAACATGAGTTCCAGCTCACCATGTAAGTTATGTCACGTGAACCGAGAGGGCCCGCAGGAACTCAGCCCTCAAGCCCGGCGGGGAGCGCATGCCTCCGCGACGCCATATTCATGTGGAGGACCCCCAGGTCGCGATTCTGAGCCGAGAATCACGAACGAGCGCACGCGTAGCTTTCATCTCGCAGGAGGGCCCTGATTCTCTTGAAAGAATTTGTGGACGCGTAAGGAATCAAACCTGAACCGTCTCGCAGGCTGCAACAAGTCTTTATCTCTCGTTTAGAAACTGTGTATGCCCTATTTAGCCAGTAGGAAGCTAAATAGATTCAGAGCGGTCTCGTCTTCCACGCGTTTCGCCGTGGAGTATGGGGCTGATCTCACAGCACACCCTGCCCAACTGGTGAGCAAAATCTCGGGAAGGACAATACAATGCGTTTTCATGGAACGTCTGCCGTGCAGCAGGCGCATGCTCTGGTGATGATTATCGAGGACCATCGAACCAAAGGAGAGCGTTCTGAGGAACCTTGCAGTCGTGAAACGGAGTCTCCCACACGCGCGGGTTACATCGTCTACGTCATAACCGTGTTGGGATTTCTAGCTATGTGCGTGTCAACTGCTTTGCGTTAGATGTGGTGGTTCAGTGACGTCAACCGATTTTGCACGTGTCGTCACTGATGAGAGATTTGGGGACACACTCCTTGGCTGCACGAGGAAGCGACTTTCAACATGGATGTCTATCGTACTGTTCAATATCTCTCGCCGCTGCTTATCATTACAGCTTACGTCAACCGCCATCGGCGGCCGCTTGGACCAGGGGTCTTTTCCTTTCAGCGCACCCCTGGTTTCCAATCCACCAAGTGAGTTGTATAGGGAACTCAGTTCTTAAGGCGCTTTCGACGATCCGCGACAACGATTATGCGGACATCTGTTGCGATCTGGACGATCTGGAGCACAGGATCGGCACTCTGAAGGTGATCCCAAGGGCGAAACTTCGGACGCGCGGCCAGGATTTGCGTAATCTGATTCCGATGAGCGAATTCCATAATCTGTTCCGCAACATTGTCTCCCTCAAGAATCCGGGTCTCGATGTGGAGATTGCGGGCAAAGTTCAGGTGCTTTTCCATCGCGTCTCTGGCTTTTCTCGAATCGAGTGACCGTTTTTGTGGGGAGACCCAGACCGCGAAGCAATCGGCCTCCAGGTAGTCGGCCATGCGGCGCCCGCGCCTGATCAACATGGCTGTCGAGGGTCCGGTGGTGAGGAAGATCAGAATCCTGTCGCGGCGCTGCTGCGATGCTGTTAGAGAATGGTCCTCATTGCGCGCGCCCTCGGGCTCAGCCGCATCTCGGGACTCCAGTTCGTGCGCGGCCTGCCGGAGAGCAAGTTCTCGCAGTGCGGCAAGAGTCGATTCCTTGAAAAAGTTCCCGAGTGCCCTCTGTGCCTTCTCAGGAGTGTAGATCACTCCCCGTTTGAGGCGATTGAGCAATGCGCCTGTGGTGGCGTCGACCATGATGACTTCTGACGCGCTTTTGATGAACCAATCTGGCACTGTCTCGCGCACTCGAATGCCTGTGATGCGAACCATGTGGTCATTAAGGCTCTCAAGATGCTGGATGTTCATGTTCGTCATGACGTCAATCCCGGCGTCTAATAGAACTTGAACGTCCTCCCATCTTTTGGTCCGACTCGATCCCGGAACGTTTGTGTGCGCCAGTTCATCTACCACGCAGATCGCCGGCTGTCGCGCCAAGATTGCATCCGTGTCCATCTCCTGGAATACAGCGCCGCCGAGGGTGTTCGACCGGGTGGGGACCATTTCGAGCCCGGCCGTCTTCGCCATGGTGTCTTTGCGGCCATGTGGCTCAAAGTATCCAATAGCGATGTCCTTACCCTGCCGCGCCAATTGCTGTGCATCTTCGAGCATGCGATAGGTCTTGCCCACGCCTGCCGCGTAGCCAAGATAGAGGTGCAGCCTTCCACGCCGGCCGCGGGGTGGCTCGCGAAACTCGGGGTCACCTGTGAGGATAAACGATGACATCGATTCCCTCCGCGGCACGGATAAGACGGACTGCCAAGTTCCCCTGCAATCGAGTCCAGAAGTCAGGTGGCGTAGAACTGCGACCCACAAAAATCTGAGTGATTCCCCGTTGCATTGAGAATTCAAGGATTGATGTGACCACATCGCTGTCGGTCAACGTGTGCACTTCGGCACCAAACTCGCGAGCTTGCTCCAGATTTTTTTCGAGGCGTACTTGTTGCTCCTTTGAAAGCGGCTTATCCCTGAAGTGGAGGACGAAGAACTCTCCTTGAAATCGATCTGCGTTCCGGCGGCCGCTCTCGAGCATCTCGGACGCATCCGACTCTGCCGTTACACAAACCAAAATGCGTTCCTGAACGCCCCACGTCTGATCGGTACCCTGCGAGCGCAGGTAGCCCTCCAGTTGCCGGTCCACAACTGAAGCGGCAACCAGAAGGGCGAGTTCTCTCAGGCGTGACAGCTTGTGCTTTTCAGCAAGGCGCGCAGAGGTATCTTCAATGCCTCCCAGGACGCTCTCTTCAGAAGGAGCATCGATAACGGTGATTTCGTCGGCGCTGTTGTTGAGGAATTCCCGCGGAATGATATACGGAGTCCGCTTTCCGGTGATCCGTTCGACGTCGTCATGGAGATTCTCCAAGTACTGGATATTCACGGTCGTCAGTACGGAAATGCCGGCATTGAGCAATTGTTCCACGTCTTGCCATCGATGAGGGTTCTTACAGTCAGGCGGATTGTCGTAGGCTAGACCATCGATCAGGATGACCTCAGGGCGGCGTTTCATTACCTGATGGAGATCAATCGCTTCCCCACAATCGGTCACTACTGTTGGAATCACTTCCAGTTGATCGACAATCGCCTGGACGTCTGGCGGATAGTTTTGCTGCAATGCGCATGCGACCACGTCTTCGCCCCGTTCGTGTCGGCGGCGACCCTCGTCCAACATCTGAAATGACTTACCGACTCCGCTGGCGTATCCGAGAAACACCTTCAGCTTTCCACGCTGTTTGCGGCGTTCCTCCAATTCAATTTCCGCCAGCAATTCATCAGGAGTACGGCGGCGCGGGTCCTCTTGCATTTGTCCGTATTGTATCCAGCGCCCCGATGGGTAGGCGCGCTCTATGGGCGATGAGCCACAATCATCCACCAGGTCTCGTTTTCGGGGTCACTTTCGATGAAGTGGTCCGTTCGGCCGTCGATTACAAAATTTGCTTGCTTCAAATCCGTAGCGACCTGCCCGGACGATATCTCGTGCTCCTGCCCGGCGCTAGCCTGATCCTGCAGGCCTTTGGGGGTGCGGTCAACAATGACGAGCCTGCCGCCCGGGACCAAGGCTTGGCGGACATGCTCCAGGATGCTTCGGGCAGCAGTGAACTCATGATAGGTATTTGAGATCAACACCGCGTTGACACCGCCGGGGCGAAGGAGCGGATCATCAAGATCGCCGAGATGAGCACTGACGTTGTGTTTGCCCTTCCTGGCCGCCCTCATCCAAAGGAAGGTCAGGGAGAGGCGGCGAATGTCCTCGGCGATCACGTTGCCATGCCGGCCGATTGAATCAGAGAGTTTGAGCGAGAAGTATCCCGAACCGCACCCAAGATCGACGACGGAATCTCCGTCTTTTAGATTGAGGGCCTGAATCACTTCGGACGGACGCTGCCACTGATCGCGCTGAGCCTCGATCACATCGAGCTGCCTGAGTGTGACGAAAGCCTGGTACACAACGTTTGCGCCGATTAGCACCGCCAGCGCACACACAAGAAACAGAGCGAGCCTCACCCAGGACTTCAGTCGGGAGGGAACCTTTTGCTGGGTGGGACTCATGGCAGCCCTCTACTTTCGAGGCGGGAACTTCTGATCGAGCGCGACGTTCAGTAAAAGCACATTGACTCCCGGCTCGCCGATAAACCCCAGCGCTGGTTTGTTCGTTGCCTCGGCGATCAACGAGCGAACCTGATCGGCAGACGCGCCTCGGGCCTTTGCCACACGCGTCGTCTGCAGATCAGCATTCGCAGGGCTGATGTGCGGGTCGAGTCCGGAGGCCGACCCCGTGACCGCATCCGCAGGAATCAGTGCTTTCGCCGAAAAGACCAACGGAGTCTTGGTGTCATTAAATGCCTTGATCAACTTCACGTCATCCAGATTGCCTTGGGCATCCTTGAATTGATCAAGCGGAGAGGAAGACGTGTACGAAATATCGTTGTCGATGCAGTAGTGGACGATGCGGTCCTCTATGCCATCGAAGTCCACGATCTCCTTGCCCTTGTCGTCCGTCTTGGTTGTTCCGTGGAGTAGTTTGGCGCTCGTGGGGCCAAGGTTGGAGCCGCTGCTCGCCGTGGCATCGTACCCGTTTCCGGCCGACGAGGGCCGGGGATGGAAATATTCAGGCTTGGTGAACGACTGGCCGATGAGGCTCGATCCGACGACCTTGCCGTTCAGGGTCACCAGACTTCCGTCTGCCTTGCTCGGGAAAATCACCTTCGAAATGCCGGTCATCACGGCGGGATACAGCAAGCCCCGTCAGATATCGTCAACGCTATCATCAAGCGAAATCCAGGTCCAAGTTCCTTAATCATGTCTTTGCTCCTGTTATGCAAGGTGCAAGCGCAACGAGCAGCTTGTCTATCAGCCAAATCCCCGGGAACGGCACGATGATGCCGCCCAAGCCGTAGATCAGCAGATTGCGCGTCAGCATCTGGCCTGCGCTGACCGGCTTGTAACGCACGCCGCGCAGAGCCAGCGGAACCAGCGCAATGATAATCACGGCGTTGAAAATCACCGCCGCCAGGACAGCGCTCTGGGGAGAGTGCAAGTCCCATGATGTTCAGCTTGTTCAGCTCCGGATAGATCGCCGCAAACATTGCCGGGATGATCGCGAAATATTTCGCCACGTCATTGGCGATCGAGAAGGTGGTGAGCGAACCGCGGGTGATCAGCAACTGCTTGCCGATGGCCACGATCTCGATCAGCTTGGTGGGGTTGCTGTCGAGATCGACCATGTTGCCGGCTTCCTTGGCCGCCATGGTGCCCGTGTTCATGGCCACGCCCACGTCGGCCTGTGCCAGCGCCGGAGCGTCGTTGGTGCCGTCGCCGGTCATGGCGACGAGGCGACCCTCGGCCTGCTCTTTCTGGATGTACTCCAGCTTGTCCTTCGGAGTCGCCTGCGCGAGGAAGTCATCCACGCCGGCTTCCTGAGCGATGGCAGCGGCAGTCAGGGGATTGTCACCGGTAATCATCACCGAGCGGATTCCCATGGCGCGCAGCGAAGCAAGCCGCTCCTTCATTCCGCCCTTTACGATGTCTTTGAGATGAATGACGCCGAGAACCTTTGTCCCATCGGCGACTGCAAGCGGAGTGCCGCCGTTCCGCGAGATGCGGTCGGATATTTCCGCAAGCGACTGAGGCACAACGCCGCCGGCATCCTGTCACGAACTGGGCAATGGCTTCGGTGGCGCCCTTGCGCAGATGGCGGCCGTCGATATCCACGCCGCTCATTCGCGTATAGGCGGAGAAGGGAATGAACTGAGCTTCGTGCTCTGCCACTTCGCGGCCGCGCAGGCCGTACTTCTCCTTGGCCAGCACTACGATCGAGCGCCCTTCCGGCGTTTCGTCGGCAAGGCTGGAGAGCTGCGCGGCGTCGGCCAGTTCGCTTTCGGTTGACTCCCTCGACCGGAATGAATTCGACTGCCTGCCGGTTGCCGAGCGTGATGGTTCCGGTCTTGTCGAGAAGCAGCGTGTTGACGTCGCCCGACGCCTCGACCGCCTTTCCGCTCATGGCCAGAACGTTGTGCTGCATCACGCGGTCCATGCCCGCGATGCCGATTGCGGAGAGCAGTCCGCCGATGGTCGTCGGAATCAGGCAAACCAGCAGGGAAACGAGAACCGCAACGGTCGGGGCGGTGCCGCTTCCAACCGCCGGAATCGAATACTTCGCATAGGGCGGCAGCGTCGCAACCGCCAGCAGGAAGATCAGCGTCAGACCGGCAATCAAAATGTTGAGGGCGATTTCGTTCGGCGTCTTCTGGCGAACCGCGCCTTCCACCAGGGCGATCATGCGGTCCAAGAAAGTTTCGCCCGGATTGGAAGTGATCCGGATCTTGATGTGATCCGACAAGACCTTCGTGCCGCCGGTCACTGCGCTGCGGTCGCCGCCCGATTCGCGAATCACCGGCGCGCTTTCTCCGGTAATGACGGATTCATCCACGCTGGCGATGCCTTCGATCACTTCGCCGTCGCCGGGAATCAGATAGCCCGCTTCGCAGTACACGACATCTCCGGCGCGCAGCTTCGATGCCGGCACCATCTCGAACTTGTCGTTGGGCAGAACCTTGTGCGCGATCGTGTCGGTCTTGGTCTTGCGCAGGGCATCGGCTTGTGCCTTGCCGCGCGCTTCCGCCATGGCTTCAGCGAAATTGGCAAACAGCACCGTGAACCACAGCCACAGAGCGATTTGAATGCCGAAAAACACGCCGCCAGCTCCGGTGATCGCATCCTTGATCACAAATGCTGTCGTCAGAGCCGCCCCGACTTCGACGACAAACATCACCGGGTTCTTCGCCACCAGCATCGGGTTCAGCTTGACGAAGCGATTCCTTGGTCGCTCGCTTCAGGATCTCAGGATCGAAGAGCGGGCGCGCCCGGACGCCTCTCGAGATCAGCGCCGTCGCATCATGCTTCCTGATGCTCCGGCTTTGTGCTCCACCGGAGGCGGGATCGTCACAGTAGACATTTTCTTGGCTCCTTGTTCCATTCGAGACGTTAGAACAATTTTCCGTTGAGCATCTGGAAGTGCTCAACGATCGGACCGAGCGAGAGCGCCGGGAAATAAGTGAGCGCACCCACGATGACGACCGTCCCAATCAGCAGGACCACAAATAGCGGGCCATTCGTTGGCAATGTGCCGCTGGTTACAGGAATCAGTTTCTTCGCGGCAAGGCTGCCGGCAATGGCCAGAGCGGGAATGATGAAGAGAAACCTTCCCGACCAGCATGTCAAGCCCGAGCGTCAGGTTGTACCAGGGCGTGTTGGCGTTGATTCCGGCAAAGGCGCTGCCGTTGTTGCCCGCGCCGCTTGAATACGCGTAGAGGATTTCCGAAAAACCGTGCGCGCCGTTGTTATTCGTGTTCGCGATGGCGGGCCCAGGCGCATTCCAGTAGCCACCCTTGGCAAACGGAGCCACGGAGCTGAGGGCCGTGAACCCAGAATGACGAGGGAAGTCGCCAAGCACGGCGATGATCGCCATCTTGACTTCCTTCTGCTCGATCTTCTTGCCCACATATTCCGGCGTGCGCCCGACCATCAGGCCGCCGATGAAGACGGCAACGACCGCATAGATCAGCATGCTGTAGAGACCCGCGCCGACGCCTCCGAAGATCACCTCGTCGGTTTGGATGTTGAACAGCGGAACCAGCCCGCCGAGCGGCGTGAAACTGTCGTGCATGCCGATGACGGCGCCGCAGCTGGCATCCGTCGTTACCGTGGCGAACAGCGCCGACTGGGCATTGCCAAACCGAACCTCCTTGCCCTCCATGTTGCCGCCCGGCTGGCTCGTCCCGTATAGACGTGTGCGACGCCCATCTGTGTCACCATGGGATTGCCGCGTTGCTCGGCCCAATAGCAGACGAAAACGCCGGCAAAAAACATCAGCGGACATCGCCGCGAAAATCGCCCAGCCCTGCCGCGTATCGCGCACCATCTTGCCGAACATGTAGGTCAGTCCCGCACCGAGCGAGAAGATCAGGAGCATCTGGAGCAAATTCGCAAGCGGAGTCGGATTCTCGTACGGATGCGCGGAGTTCGCGTTGAAGTATCCGCCGCCGTTCGTTCCCAGCATCTTGATGGCTAGCTGCGACGCCAGCGGCCCTTGCTCGATCACCTGGCGTCGCGCCTTCCAGAGTCGTTGCGCTGTCACCGGCCCTTTGAAGTTCTGGATCGACCCTTGCCACACGAAGAACAACGTCGCCAGGATGCAAATGGGCAGCAGGATGTAAAGCGTGCAGCGGGTGACGTCCACCCAGAAATTGCCGATCGTCTTGGCCGTGTGGCGCGCAAATCCGCGAATCAGCGCAACGGCGACGGCGATTCCGACCGCGGCGGAAACGAAGTTCTGGACCGCGAGAGCCGCCATTTGCGTCAGGTAGCTCATCGTCGTGTCGGGCGAATAGGACTGCCAGTTGGTGTTCGTCATGAAGCTGACGGCCGTGTTGAACGCCAGGTCGGGCGTCATCGGCGTGGCGTCCGGACGGCGCCTGCGGCGTCGAGAAGTGCATCGGGTTCAGCGGCAGGTGTCCCTGCAGCCGCTGAAGCAGGTACACGAAGAGAAAGCTGAAGATGCTCAGCGAAATCATGGACGCCGAGTAGCGCACCCACGACTGCTCCTCGTCCTCGCGGACCCCGCCCAGCCGATAGATCAGGCGCTCCAGCGGGCGGAAGCACCGGATGAAGGAACGTCCGCTCGCCCTCAAAGACGCGGTACATGAATATGCCGATCGGCTTCGTGATCGCGACATGATCGCGAAAAAGATCACAATCTGAGCAATACCGAGTCAAAGTCATCTCAGCACCTCAAAATTTTTCCGGCCGAAGCAACGCATACATCAGGTAAACGAACAGGAAAGCCGCGACGATCCCGGCAATGGCGTATTCCATCCAACCTCCTAAAGGCGTTCTGACGCCTTCGTAAAGCCCCACAGCAAGACGAAAAATCCGATTGCAAACGCAACATAAAAAAGATCCAACATGGTCACCTCGAACTGGATGGGTTCTGTGGGAACGAGTCCACTGAGTGGACGTGAAGCGTTATCGCCCCCCCAGTGAGAAAAGATGCTGAAGTGATGCTTGCTTCGAGTGCCAAGCCGACCGAGCGGTGCACTGGCCTTGCGATGAACAGTTTTGTTCTGATCGCATTCAACAGGTTGTCAAGATCCTCGTGGGGTACTGGATCTCCCGCCTCTGCATGCAAGACAGGTTCATCCAGCACTGTCACGGACAAGGAGGTGCGAGAAGCCCTGGCTAGGAGAATCGCAGTCCGAACCGCCGCCAGGATGTCCTCGCGATCGGCCAGAGCCGAGACGGAGAAAATGGCTGAGGCGTTCGGCAAGCTCTCCGCGTGATATGCCAGCTCGGCTGGAATCGGCCTGGTTTCCCGCTGAGGTTGAATTCGCGTTCTCATGTCCATCAATCTCCGCTCAGAACGCCCTTTACATCGACAAACGCCACGCTGTGGCCGGCAGAAATCGCCGCCTTCGAGAGCCGGCTTTCTGCGGTTCGCCAGAGGCGCCGCCGACCTCCGATGACCAGGAGTGAAGCCGGCCGGAGGACTCTCAGAAGCGTTTCAATCCGGCTCCGACAAACGTAAATGTGCAGCACGTATTCGCAACTCATGGACCCAACTCGCTCGACAAGATCGCTGATGAGCCGCTTAACAAATTGAACGGAAGTCAACGCGAACTCGATCGCGAGTTGGCGCGGAACCGCGATGATCGCTCGTATATGCACAGTCGCACTGAGGTCCCGAGCCAGGGATTCGGCCGCACGCAAAGCTACGATTGTCGTCTCGGGGCCTGTGTAGACCACATTGATGGACAGTGGCTGAGCTTGCTTTCCAGCGTTTGGCCCCTGTGGGGAAGGGCTAGACACTTTCCCGAAATGCTCGGCGAGATGTTCTCCGGTCAATTGCACGATGCTTATGTTGAGGCTCAGGTGCTAAACGGCGCATAAACGGCCCGTAATCTTGGGATAAACCCGCAGATACGGCTTGTTGTCTCCCGATTCTTCTGTG
This sequence comes from uncultured Acidobacteriaceae bacterium, assembly GCA_963746595.1. Taxonomy (GTDB): domain Bacteria; phylum Acidobacteriota; class Terriglobia; order Terriglobales; family Acidobacteriaceae; genus PALSA-350. The sequence goes on along the minus strand of CAVVBS010000013.1, from coordinate 977,664 downwards.
AGAGCATGCAGCATCCAGAGTGCGTCAACCTCCTCAGGATGCGAGTCCAAGACTGTTCGAGACGTTTCACACCAGGTCGTGGATGGCGTCTATTGAGGGAGGTGAAAGCGGTATCCTGCCCATGCATCTGTAACCAGGAACATGGGTTTAGATGGATCAGGTTCGATCTTTTTTCTCAGCCGGTTTACAAACACACGAAGGTATTCCAACTCGTCTCCGTAGTCCGGCCCCCAGACAGCTTGAAGCAGTTCGCGATGAGCGATGGTCTTGTTTGGGCGGGCCAGAAAATACGAGAGAAGCCCGAACTCCCTCGCCGTGAGTCGCGAGGTTCGTCCATTTACAGTCACTTCGCGAGAGGATAAATCGATGTTGACACCCTCAGCCGCAAGAGGCTGGAGGTCGGATGAGCCGGGTAGCTGAGGTAATCTGCGCAGGCTCGCACGAATTCGTGCGAGCAATTCGGGAGTGCTAAACGGTTTGGTTACGTAGTCGTCCGCTCCGGCGTCGAGTGCATCTACCTTTTGTCTCTCGGTGTTGTTAACCGTGAGCATGATGATTGCGATTTCCGAGCTGGAGCGGATGAGCCGGCAGGCCTCCATTCCGCCCATGCCCGGCATATTCATGTCGAGCAGAACGAGATCGTAGCTGTTGTCCCGGAGCTCCTGGAGCCCTTCCTCACCCGAGCGCGCATCATTGACCTGATAGCCGTGGGACGTCAGACTCGATCGCATGACACGGCGAATCTGAGGATCGTCATCGATAACCAGAATCTTTCCTGCACTCATTGCGGAATCGCTCCCGGCGCGATCGGCAATCCGAAGGAAAATTCGGAACCTGTTCCCGGGTTGCTGGTCAACGCGATATCCTCGCCATGGGCCCTCACGATCTCGCGCGCGATCGCGAGTCCCATACCGGTTCCTTGCAAGTGTCGTTCGTTCTTTCCACGGTAGAACTTCTCGAACACCTGCGCCTGTTCTGACTCACGTATTCCCTGTCCTTTGTCGGCCAGGTACATGATGACCTTGCCTTCGCCCAAGCGGGCGCCGATGGTAATGGGATTGTCCGGGGGCGAATATTTCAGAGCATTATCGAGCAGATGAGTGAGTACGACCTCGATCAAGCCTGAATCCACGCGCACGGGCGGCAGGTCGTCTGCAACGTTCACATCGATCTTTCGTTCCTCGATCAACGACTTCATCTGCCGGAGAGCTGCATTGATCAATGAACTGGGGAAGTGAATGCCGAGATTGAGCCTGAAGGTCCCCCCTTCAATCCTGGCCAGTTGAATGGCGTCGGTTACCAGCTTTGACAGGCGATCGGCCGATTCATCCGCAATGCTTATCAGTTCGCGCTGGTGTGGCTGTAGCGAGTCCGGAGTTCCCGAGAGTAAATCCGTAGTCACCGCTTTGATGGAGGTCAGCGGCGTCTTGAACTCATGTGCGATGGCGTCGAGCAGAGTAGATTTGAGTTCTTCACTTTGGCGTGCCACCTCTGCCTGCGTAACGGCCTTTTGCGAAGTCGCCCGCTCTAACCCGATCGCGACGAGGTTAAGCAACGATTGCAGCGCCGCATCCGACAAAGCACTTCCGGTGAGAGCGATACTTCCGATCGGTTCTCCGCCCAGACGAATCGGTGTAACAATCAGGTTTATACCATCTTCCTTGAGAACGGCGGAACGCACTGCGGCATCGCGCAACTTGACATCCACATCCGCTTCTGTGAAACCCGATCGATAAAGCTCTCCGGTACCTCTAACATAAAGGGCAACAGTCGGGATTTCACAGGTTTGAGAAATCTGCTGGACGATCTGTTTTGCGACCGCCTGGGAGTTGTCGATCAGGAGCAGGCCTCGGCTGAGGGCGTATAGCCTCTCGACTTCGCCACGTCTCTCCTCGGCCTCAACAGCACGGCGTTTTGCGCGCGCTGACAGTTGGCTTGCCGTTAGAGATGTGGCCAAAAATGCAAAGAGCGCCACCCAGTTCTGTGGATCTGCGATCGTCAATGTCCCGATCGGCGGTAGGAAGAAAAAATTGAAACACAACATCGCCGCCACCGAAGCGATCGTCGACTCAACCAATCCTCCCTTTGTCGCAATGAGAAGGATCGCAACAAGGAAGAGGAAACCGGCGGTGGTGGGGTTTACAGGCACCACACGAAAGAGGATGAAGGTCGTGGCAGCGATGAACGCCAGTGATGCACTAACGCGCAGAACCAGCCTGAGGCTCTTACGAGCAGAGGCTAAGCGGTCCGGGTTGTCCAGGACGTGCTCTTTCCTTCGCACAGCGGCAATCATTCCGCTACCTACACTGGCTTCCCGTACCGAGAGCATACCCCTTACACCTGGCGACCTGATGATCAAGTAGAATTCCGAGATGAACTCTACTCTTCAAAGAATTCGCCGATTCGCTGTCTTGAATAGTACATGCGGATCCCTAAACACCACATAAACGGAATAATGCAAGCCTGGGGTGAAGCGGGATGAACTGTGTGAATTCTGAGCAGCGCCACGCAAGGATCACGGTCAGCAGCCGGAGAGGTTTACAGGGTCCTGAAATTTCGGCCAGTGTCTTCAAATCCAGCGCACTTGGACGCAAAACCGCTGACTTCGAACATCCGTTCATCGCATGACCTGAACCGGCCGGAAGCGAAGCGCCTCCGCGTCAAAGTCGCCAATCTCAACATCCCGAAAATAGACCTTGTAGAAGTCTTCGTCGACCTGCTCGAAGCCGAGAATCTCAAATCGAAAGACCTCGCTAATGAACACCCTGCCTTTATGCCAGCTGATGTCACCGCTGTTGTTGACTCTCCGGAGTTCAAATCCCTTCGGATGAACATACTCGATTAGAGTGCGCGGAAGCGTGATCGAGCTTGGCTGATAAATGCTGCCCGGAGTCGCATTGTTTAGTCCCTCGTGAGGTCGCTCGTAATTGAATACCTGTCTAAAACGGTCGAACTTTTTCTGCTGCAGCCGCAACGTCGGGGCTGCCGGCCTCGTCGTGTCTTCCTTGAGGGTTCGATGCATTCGTTCGTGACGCCCGTTCTGCTGAGGACGCCCAGGCTGAATGCGTTCGTAAATGATCCCCATCTTCATCCATCCAAGCGAAAGCTTCGAGAGGCCGAGTAAGCCCGTTCCCGCGAATGGCGCACCATTGTCCGTTCTAATCCTGGAAGGCATTCCATACTCCCGCATCGCCGCTTCGCAGACGGCTCTAACCTGACTCAAGTCCATTCGGGAGACGATCTGACAGCGAATCAGATAACGACTGTGGGCGTCAGTGATCGTGAACGGATCGCAACGTGAGCCGTCACCCGTGGCGAAGTACCCCTTAAAATCCATGCACCAGAGTTGATTGGGGGCTGTCACCTCGGAGAAGGGCTCCGAGTATGGTGTCGTGCGTCGCTTCTTGCGCTTTGGACTGGTGAGTCCGGCTCGGTGAAGGATGTTCCCGAAAGTACTGGACGCTGGCCACTCCACGCGCGAATCTAGCTGCTCTAGCTTTACCTTAAGCTTTCGCGCTCCCCAAGAAGGATACTTGCCGCGCAATGCCAATATTGCATTCTCGGTCACTTCTGGAGTCGCATGCGAACAACTGTGAGGTCTACTACTGAGATCTAGCAGCCCTTCGGGCCCACTCTCTTTGTAGCGATTGATCCATCGGTAGCCGGTTGGCCGTGACACTCCGAACTCGCGGCAAAGCTCTGAGACCGACATTTCTTCCTTTTGGTAGCTCGATAGAAATTGCAGACGTTGATCCACGATACGACTCTCTTTCCAGGGCATACCGCATCATCGTGCGTAAGACCAAAGGCGAGGAATCATATGGGTTCCACGTCTCTGTAACGCAGGTCCTTGGTCTGTTTTGTAACGCAAGTGCGAAGTACGCTCAACACTCGTACACCGGCGGCCCAAATTGGGCACGGCCTGAGGTCACGCTCATCAACTTGATCGAGCTGAATCCATACGGCAGGTGGACGCTGAAGATCGCGACCAGGAGAAGCCCCGCAGCGGAATAGGAGCCCAGCGAGCTACCGAGGCCCGGTTCACGGACCTAAAACGCTTTCTGAATCCCAGTTCCGATGGTTTGCGAATGATACTCACCTTCAACCGAACAGGTGCTAAAGTCAGGAACCTGATTTGGTTACCGGCTCTTGTTTTCGGAAAGGATCGCTCTTTGGCCGAAATAGGTGGCCAAGTAAAGAGATGCGCCGGCGGCTACGACGTCCTTGAAGAGGAACAGGCCCAGAAAACTCATGAACCTTAGACCGTGAACGCTAATAATCGCGCCCGGGGTCGTGATGACCATGGTACTGGTTGTCGAAAACATGACTGTTGCGATGAGGCCGCCGACGATACCGGCTTTCGGCCTCAAATATCCCACGATCATAAAGAGGGCGGCCACGATCTCGGTGAGACCGATGAAATCGGAGCCAACATAAGGGCCGAATAGCTTAAAGTGCCAACTGACCAGCGGGCTGTTAGATACGAGGGGAATAATGCCTTCGGCACCGGGAGCAGTTATTTTATAAGACCCGGCCCAAAGGAGCATAACGATCATGCCAATACTAATGATCAGGAAAGGAATATTACGATCACTTATCCATGCCGCCAACCTGGTTAAAGCACTCTTGGCTGCCGCGTGGCCGATTTGTACTTCCGGCCGATTTTCGGCGTTCATGGCTAGTCCTGTCAGCGCCTGACTCACAATGAGTTCTCCTTACCCTGTTTGATGTGGTTGTCTTTGGATATACCAGCAGGTTGCCCCGGAGCATGGATCTTGTCCGCGCCCAACGTCTCGAGCTGCAATCAAAGTACCAAACCCAGAGCCCCTTCCCTGGTGATGGATTGTAGAGGTAAGTTCTTTCTGCTCCATAGAATTGATCGCCATTATCAAAACCAAATCCCGCTCTCAGGCTGACAAGGTAGTGACGGATATCCGACAGTGACCGATGTCCGACATGCGCGAGGACCTTCTTCCCATTTCGAAGGAGGATTGCCTGGGTCGGGTCGAATTGCGTTTCCTCAGTCGCCGGCCCACGAATTTGCGACGGATGTTCAACTCTGGCAAAAAGTTGGTCACCAATTCGTCGCAGCATATGGCATCGCAGAACGCTGATTCTGCAGTGGAACTTTCACAGCAGCAGGTTTTGGAGAGCATTCGTAACGTTTGATGTTATAGCGTCTTACCTTGTTTGCTGAAACTCTGCAATGGGCTAAAAACCGTTCCCTTACCTTCGATCACAGGTGCAGCCACGTTTTGGCAACACACGTGCATTCACCGAGACTGCTATGCAATCCCCACACGTCTTGGATGGATGTGACCGATCGGCTTCTAGTTAGTTCTAACCTTGGGAGTGTACTCATGACAGAGGAAGACAATGATGCCTTCGAGGAAGGCTCTACGGAGATGAGCGACGCATTGCTGGTTTCAACGGCAAAGTCAGGTGACGGCGATGCTTTCGTCGAGCTTAGCAAGCGCCACTACAGAAAGGTCTTTTACGAGACTTATCGAATCACGAGAAATCGGGAGGACGCGGAAGATGCGTTTCAGGACTCCTTACTTAGAGCTTTCTCTCATCTGGACAATTTCCAGGAAAGATCGAGTTTTTCCACGTGGCTCACGCGGATCGCGATCAATTCGGCGCTCATGATCTTGCGGAAGAGGCGCAATTACTTCGAGTTTTCGCTCGACGAAACCGACGATGCTAGCGGCAACAGCGAGAGGTGGGAGATTCAGTACCTCGCGGATGACCCGGAGACCAGCTACGCTCGGAGGGAGAGAGAAGCGTTGCTAAGGGAAGCAATACGCCGGCTGCCACCACGCTGCCGAGAGGCCGTCGAGCTGTGGCAAGCAAGCGAATATACAGCGCGGGAGATCGCGCAGGCTCTCGGAATTTCTGTGCCTGCGGTCAAGTCAAGGTTGTCGCGCGCTCGATTGACGCTGCGGGCAGAATTGCTTCCAACCGGGTCGCAATCCGAATCCTGTTAGACGTTGTTTCGAAGGCTCGCAATTGGATACCACTGATGATTCACGTGGGCCTACGGGTTCTCCCAGGACGCTACCTCAGCCAGACTTGTCCAAGGTAACTTTTTCGACTCTGTCCATCCGCCTCCACCCATGTCAAGGTGAGCCACCGCCCTGAAATTTGTCATCGCGCTGCGCCGGCGTGCCGGGGGACCGGAGCGCTAGCGCAGCGCAGGGATCTGCAGTGCCCTTTCGGTTGCAACCACTCTCAGAACTCTCCATCCCAATAACCAACCCCAAGGCCCACCAACCACCCTCCCCTTTGTCATCCCGCCCGCCCCGGCGTGCCGTGGGAGCGCAGCCGAGGGATTTGCCCAACAGCTAGTTTTTCCGTAGCCCGTGTGGCCTAAAATATAGCAACCGGGCTGAGTTTGTGTGGATCTGATGGATGTTAACGAGGCGACGGTAATGAACCTCCCGAGCGACTTGATGGCGGACCCAATGCAATTGAAAGTGGAACGCGCTGACCAGGCCAGGCCGATTGCAGATATTGTTGTAGCCTTGAGCACGATCGAATCTCTGAAAGGCCTGACCGAGGATGAGTTCACCTGGCTCGCGACCCATGGAACGGAGAGGTTCGGTAAAGACGGAGAGCTTATTTTCAGCCAGGGAACTCCGCCGGAACACCTGATGTTCATCCTGCGTGGCGATGTTATCGTCAAGCGCCATTCATCGAGCCCAGTCTCCGTTCTGATCGGCCAGACGGGCCGGATTACGGGCAAGACCCCTTTCTCGCGCATCAAGGCATGGAATGCGGATGGGCGCTCATCGGGAGACACGTGGATTCTCGAGTTGCACGACAGCCATTTCCCGGAGCTCCTCACGGCGATACCGTCGATGACGCAACGGGTTGTCCGGCTGTTGCTGGACCGCAACCGGGAATACACGCGAGCAGAAGAGCAGATTGGCAAACTGGCGGCGCTCAACAAACTTGCCGCAAATCTCGCTCATGAACTGAACAATCCAGCTTCGGCGGCTAAGAGCGGTGCCTCGCGTCTGCTGAGCGCCGCGGAAGGTCCGCCAGAGCGTGCTGCTTATCGAGTTGGATTGGCACTGGGCACAGACGACCGCCTCAACGCCTATCTCGACTGGCTTTCCAAACTCCGCTCCGCGGTGTCGCACGCCCGCCAGACGGCGAATGGTAACCCGTCTGTCGATACCGCATCGCTTGAAGATTCATTGATCACTTGGCTGGAAGAAAAGGGGTTCGCCGAGGCGTGGAAACTCGCGCCCATGCTGGCCGAGGCCAATGTCCAGCTCTCTTCGCTTCAGGAGCTGGAGCGCCTCGTACCTGCTGACAAGCTGTGCGTTGCGATGAGCGATGCTATGGCTGCTCTCGAGCGGGAGGCATCATTACTGTTGGTGAGCGAGGCCGCTGACAGGATCTTCCGGCTCGTCACAGCAGTAAAGGACTACTCCTATATGGATCGGCAGCCGGTGCAGGATGTCAATATTGCCGATTCTCTCGACACTGTGGTCCGCCTGTTTCAGCCTAAACTCGCCGGCATTGCGGTAAGACGTCTCTATAGCCCGGATGTCCCGTTGCTCCAAGCTTATGGGAGCGAACTGAACCAGGCTTGGGCAGCGCTGATAGAAAATTCGCTGGACGCAATGGGTGATTCTGGCACGCTCACCCTGTCTGCGAGGTTGCAGGGGAAGACGATTCTTGTCGAGATCACCGATACCGGGCACGGAATTTCGGCGGAGTGTGCGAATCGCGTATTCGAGCCCTTCTTTACGACAAAACCCTTCGGCAAGGGATTGGGGCTAGGTCTGGACACGGTGCAGCGAGTCGTCCAGAAGCATTTTGGCGCGGTCGCTTTCGATTCGAATCCACAGGAAACAACGTTTCATGTGCGATTGCCGCTGGATCGCGCTGAGGTCTACTGAAGCACTTTCGCTCATCATCAGTGTGCACTAGATGCCTTTGACTTCGCCGCCGTCCATGCGCACACACGATCCCGTCATCCACTTCGCCGCAGGAGAAACCAGGTAAGCCATCAGATCGGCAATTTCTTCTGGCTTGCCGAAACGAGCTATGCCGGCTTCTTCGGGGAACTTCTTCACCGCCTCTTCCACGGTGAGGTTGTGTGCCGGCGCCCACTTTTTGAAGAAAGACTCCCTGCGTCCGGTCATCACTGCGCCTGGCACCACGCTATTGACCTGTACACCATCCTTGATGCCTTGCTCTGCGAATGCCTTGGCCAGCGCGATGATCGCGGCATTGACGGTGGCGACCGCGGCGAAGCCGGGTTTGGGATCGAGTGCGGCGCTTCCGGAAATGAGAACGACGGATCCCTGCGAAGCCTTCAGAGCATCCCAGGCCCGTATGGTCAGACGGCGCGCGCCATGGAGCTTGAGTGCGAAGCCGTCTTCCCATTGCGCATCTGTCATCTCGAAGAGATCAATCTGCGGCACAGCTCCCGCAATGTTGAGCAGGGCGTCGATTCTGCCAAAACGATCGAGGGTGCCCTTGACAATGGTTTCAGCCGCCTCGGGCTCACGCAGGTCGAGCGCGTAGATTTGTGACTTGGCGCCTGCGGCGCATACAGCCACGGCGGCCGTCTGCAACTCTTCCTGATTTCTCGAGGCAAGTACAACCGCGGAGAAATCGCGGGCCAACCGCAATGCAGTCGCACGACCGATCCCCTGGCTTGCGCCAGTCACGATAGCAACGGAATTGCTGTTCATGTGCTCCTATTTGGTCGTGCGCTGTCCCGCTTAAATCGCCGCGACCGCATTGCTGGATAAACGTGGATCGCGGGAAATCATCAGGCAGCTTCCAGAATTACATCCACTACGAGCTCTGGCGCCGTGTACATAGGCGAGTGGTCTACCCTATGGGAGCGTATGGTTGCTTCCATCCGGGTAGCCATGAATCGCTGGGTCTCGGGGATAATCATGCGATCCTCTTCGGCGACGAAATACCAGGAGGGGATCTTCTTCCACGCCGGCGCGGGAGCTTTTTCCTGAATGCATTGCACCGCGATTGGCCGCTGTACCGCGGCCATAATGGCGAGTTGGTCCGGAGATGCCTTGTGAGCTACCGCACATCCAAAACCCTCCTCCGGCATCCAAATCAGTCCATGCGCATCCGGTGCAAGCTGGGGAGCTTTTGGATGCGGGGCGGTACGATAAAACACATCGGCGACTGTTTCCCCCTCATCGGGTGCTAATGCCGCAATGTACACCAGCGACTTCACACGATCATCAGGGACCGCGGCGATCACAGCGCCCGCATAGGCATGTCCTACCAGGATAACCGGGCCAGTCGTTCTCTCGATCACGCGTCGAAGAACGGCAGCGTCATCGGTAAGCGACGTGAGGGGAATGGGCGCCGCAGTGACCTGAAACCCTAGATGTCGTAAGGGCAGGATGACGTTACTCCAACAAGATCCGTCGGCCCACGCTCCGTGCACCAGCACGACGGTACCGCTTCGAAGAGAGGAATTCATCGAGCAACCACCTTATCCGCCCGGCCGGCGCTCGCCGCCTCGAGGAACTCTCTTATGGCAGCGGCGATCTCCACGACGTGCGTCTCCGTGGCAAAATGTCCCGTATCCAGGAACTGGACCTTTGCTTGCGGCAGATCTTTCCTATACGCCTCCGCGCCTGCGGGAATGAAAAAGGGATCGTTTTTACCCCAGATAGCAAGTAAAGGCGGCTTTGATTTGCGAAAATACTCTTGAAACTTGGGATAAAGCTTCACATTGGACGCATAATCCAGAAACAAATCGAGCTGAATATCTCTGTTGCCCTTGCGTTCCAGCAGCGCGACATCCAACGTATACGACTCAGGCGCGACGCTGTCCGGATCGGCTACGCCGTGCGTGTATTGCCAGCGCGTCCCTTCCAGGGTCAAGATGTTTTTCCCAATCACTTCGCGGTTTTCTGCTGTTGGCTCCGCCCAATATTTTCGAATAGGTCCCCACGCGTCGCCGAGCCCTTCTTCGTAGGCATTGCCGTTCTGCGAAATGATCGCTGAGATTCGCTCGGGACGAGCCATCGCCAGACGGAGGCCCGTGGGAGCCCCGTAGTCGAAGACATAGATCGCATAGCGGTTGAGGCCGAGCGCATTGGTGAAGGCCTCGATGGTGCGCGCCAAGGCATCGAACGAATAGGTATATTTGCGTCCCTCGGGTACTTCTGTAAATCCGAAACCCGGCAGATCGGGTGCGATCACGCGAAACCGGTCTGCCAGACGTGGAATAAGTTCGCGGAACATGAACGACGATGTCGGGAATCCATGCAGCAAGAGCACCACGGGCGCACTCGGGTCGCCTGCCGCGCGGTAGAAGACGTTCACTCCGTCTGCTTCGACCTTGTGAACAGAGGTCACAGGTACTGCGGACTGGGTAAGAACCGGACTCATAAAAACTCTCCTCACTCTGTGTAGTTTGTTTGCGTAGCTTGTTTGTACCTGGGCGATCTGCCGGCAGGCTCTCCGCCAGCAGCGAGTGTCCGTCAGCGTTAACGGCCGCAACTTTTAATGCGCCGTGGTTTGCGTTTGGTGGTTGAATAGGCGCAATCGGGCCAGAACAACCTCCTTGACGGATTCTTCCGCGATGGGCAGGAGCTTGTAGGGAACAACCTCGCGTGGATTTTTAGCAAAGGCTGCTTCTAGACCACGCCGCCATGCCACCCGCAGTTCGGTGTTGATGTGAATGATATTGATTCCGGCCGCGATCGCCTCCTCGAGGTCATGGTCTTCTGTCCCGGAGCCGCCGTGCAGGGTCAACAAGCTTCTAGACGCGCGCTTGATCTCCCGAATCCGCGCCAGGTCGAGCCGCTTCCTCACGCTCCCTTGCACCATGGTTTGCAGCATGCCATGCGTGTTGCCGACTGCCGGAGCGAGAATGTCGACTCCGGTGCTTTCTACAAACTGCTTTGCTTCTTCCGGAGTGGTGAGGTCTTTCGATTGGTCAGGCACCGATTCATGTATCTCAGAGCCTGTTCCGATATTGCCGATCTCCCCCTCCACGAGGATTTTCGGATTCACCGACTTCAGCGCCTCCACCGCTTGCCTGGTTTGCTTGATGTTCTCCGCAAACGGTAATGCGGATAGGTCGTAGACGATCGAATCGAAGCCGGCTTTCGCAACCGCCATTGCGCTTTCAAGGGAATGGGTGTGATCGGCATTGAGAAAAATGGGTATGCCCTGTTCCTCGCGCAGGCTCTTTACCAAAGCCGCGATTTGAGCCACACCCAAGAATGCGCGCTCTCCCTCGGATGCGCCGACAATTACCGGGACCTTTAACTCCTGGGCAGCCGCGCATACGGCCTTGAGCAAAACCCAATCGGAGATGTTGAAGTGACCAACGGCCACCCCGTTGCTTTGGGCTTCTTCCAGCTGATTCCGCAGTTGTTGCATAGTTTTCTCCTTTCAGCTGTTGGATACGTGCCGGGTCGATGTGGTGCTATTTTTGGCAGTACGATCCCGTCTTCCTTTTGGCTTTCATCAAGAACGGCCGTGCGCCATGGCCGGTGAATTCATTTGCGCATCGGCCGATAGCGAAGGCGCGGAGGAGAACAATGGAGAGAGCCCTTCGACCAGAGTCGGGTGGGCCCAAATGGCATCGCGGAGTGCGGTATAAGGCATTCCAGCTATCATGGCCGTCTGTACCGAAGCCATGATCTCTCCAGCATCGACAGCAAAGGCTGTGAACCCGAGAATGCGATTGCCGGCCACTTCTACCAGCGCCTTCAAGAATCCACGTGTTTCAGAGACGGTTCGCGCGCGAAGTACCTGTTCCATTGGGATCTTGAACAAGCGGTAGGCCATTCCTCGCGCTTTGGCTTCTTTCTCGTTCAGACCTACGCGTGCAAGTTCCGGGTCGGTAAAAAGGGTATAGGGGATGAGCCTGCCCGTCGTAAGGTGGTTGCCCCCTTCGAGGTTGTCGCGGACAACGCGGAAGTCGTCCACGCTGACGTGTGTGAACTGAGGGCTACCCGCTACTTCTCCGATCGCCCAAACGCCGGGGGCTGTGGTCTCGAGCCGCTCGTTGACCTTGATATAGCCGCGATCGGTCAACTCGATACCAGCCGATTCCAGCCCGATGTTCTCAGTGTTTGGGCGCCGGCCCGCGGCGACCAGCAGATGAGTGCCCGTGAGAGTCTTCTCTTTCCCGCCTTGCTCGACAACAACGGTGACTGAGTCGCCCGATTTCCCGGAAATCCGCGTTGGCCGTGCGTTCAGAACCGTGTCGATCCCCTCATCGGTGAATAAATCAGCAAGAGCTTTGGTCACGTCATCGTCTTCTCTATGCAGCAAACGGTCATTGTGATCGACGACGGTGACACTGCTGCCGAACCGGCGCATCGCCTGCGCGAATTCCAGGCCTACGTAGCCACCGCCGAGCACTATCAGTTGGGCCGGAACCCGATCCAAATCGAGTGCTTCGACGTGCGTGAGTGGCTGCGGCAGCAGACAGGCCGGGAATCGGTTCCAATGCAGCCCGCGTACCCGTGCTGACGATTACATTGTCTCCGTGGAGGCGGCGAGTTGTTCCACCGGGAAGAGTGACTTCCACAGTCTTCGGGCCTACAAAGCGTCCTGAACCGAGAATGAATTCGGCGCCAGTCTCCTTGTAGTTGGCTAGATACATCTCGTTCAAGCCAGAGACCATGGCGCGCTTTCGGCCAAGGACTGCCGCCATGTCAATGTGGAAATTGTCCGCGAACATCCCGAACTCTTTGCCGCGACGAAAATACGCCGCTACTCGCGCGGTGTGGAGAATGTTCTTACTCGGCAGACAGGCGATGTTGGGGCATGATCCGCCGATGTATTTGCGCTCGATCACCGCAACGCGTTGTCCTTGACTGGCAAAGGTCCATGCGGCCACCGTCGATCCTGTACCCCCGCCAAGGATGACCACATCGTAGACTTCCAAAGCGCGACCCTGATTTGCATGGGCGGAAGAAGGTGCTTCGCTCCCCTTGATGTCCATGTCTATGCCAGGTGCAACCCGTGGGCCATCACGCTAGAGATTCCTTCGGACTAGGAAATATTTGGCCTAAGTGATTCTGACACCGAAAGTTAGTGCGCTTTAGGAGCTTGCGCACCGGCGACCTGGCGTGACGAACCGGCGACTGCAGTCTGACACTGGCGGAATTTGAACGCAGCGACCGTCGCATGAGTTTTTCCGCAAGCTGTGAAGCCGTGCCCTTTGTCGCCGTAGTTCCCCTACCCTCCCTCCACATCTTTTTTTTCCAGAACTCTGGACGGGAAACCCAAGCTGTAATAACGTCCAACCAAGACTCCGATGATTCTGCTCATCGAATGAGCCGCGGGATATCCCATCGGGGCCTCGCCGGAATCGCTCCGTAGGGAAACCCGCAGCCGGCAAATACCACTCTCCTAAATAGCTTATGGGGGCGGGAAAAAATAAAATTTGAGCACCTTCGTGAAACAAAGGACTTAGCCGCCACCTCGAGGGAAACAAAGACGGGAACTTTGCATTCCTGAAACCAAACCCCAACCCAGGGCCGCCGCCCCTGGCACGCCCCAAGGGGCGGATCGATCGATCTTTCTCAACTCAATTCAATTTTTCCCACCGGATTCGTCTTGCCGATGGCCGGGCCGGCCACCGGCAAGACCTCGCTGCGCCCCGGCTTTGCCGTCTGGCACAGATGACAAAGGGCGGGCCACTGATTGTCGGTTGAGAACATGTTTTTGCACAACCTGTCGGGGCCTGACACAAAGCAGCAGAGCCACGGAACTCTGTTATTGCGCGGAGACGGGGCGGTTAATGCGGAGCTTGCGCATTTTGTAAACGAGGGATGTCCGTTTCATTCCAAGACGCTCTGCAGCGCCGTTCCGGCCCCCCACTACCCAGTTGCTCGCTTCCAGCGCACGTACGATGTGATCTCGCTCAACTTCCTCGAGACCCGTGATGGGCAGATTGGATGCCTTGGGAACGTTGAAGGGCTCCAATTCGGAGGTAGGGGCTCGCAAGACGGCACGAGGAGAAAGAATCACCGCTCGTTCGATAAAGTTCTGCAATTCCCGAACATTCCCGGGCCAGCGATAGCGCACCAGCGCATCCATGATCTCGGAAGGGATTTCGTCGATCCTCTTGTTCATTCGCCGCGCGTAGAGCTCTGTGAAATGCCAGACAAGCTTCGGAATGTCCTCAATACGCTGCCGCAAAGGCGGAACATCGATGGGAAATACTTTGAGCCGATAGTACAGATCTTCGCGGAATGTGGCCTGCCTTACCATAGCGGCCAAATCACGATGAGTGGCGGCGATTACACGAACGTCTACTTTGTGCGTGCGGTTGCTACCGAGTCTCTCGAATTCCTGCTCTTGCAGTACCCGTAAGAGTTTCGCCTGAAGTTCCAGAGGAATGTCTCCAACTTCATCAAGGAAGAGAGTGCCCTTGTGCGCGAGCTCGAAACGGCCCGTTTTCTGGGCAATGGCTCCGGTGAATGCTCCCCTTTCGTGGCCGAATAACTCGCTTTCGAGGAGCCCAAGCGGGATCGCCGCGCAGTTCAATTTGACGAAAGCCCGTTCCCGCCGGCTGCTAAGGTTGTGGATGGCACGCGCGATAAGCTCCTTGCCTGTCCCCGTCTCACCCAGGACCAGCACGCTCGAATCGGTTGGCGCCACGACAGATACCAGGTGCAATGCAGTGTTCAAAGATGGACTATCGCCAACAATTGCTCCGAACTCGGCACGAACTTCCTCTTCGAGATAGAGCCTCCGCTTGGTTTCGCTGACCCGGTCTTCGGTCGCCTCTTCATAGTCCAAAGCATTCTCAACCGCAATGGCTACCTGTAAGGAGACTTGTTCCAAAAAGGCAAACTCATCTTCGCTGAAAGCCCTCTCGGAGCGGCTGAACGCTCCCAAAACACCGATGACGCCCTTTCGACCGATCAGTGGTAACTCGCAGCCGGACTTCAAGCCCTCCGCGAGCACTCGCTCAAAGAAGCGTCGCCCCTCACTATTCCCAAAGGTTTCAGGGTCGTAGCTCAGGTCTTCGAGCCTGTTAATCAGTTGATTCTTGCCAGACAAGAAAGCCTTACCACACGTCGAACCTTTTACCGGAACGATGGTGCCATCGCAAATAACGCCCCGGCTCTCCGGGTTGTATAAAACGGTCAGGCGCAATTGACTGCGATCCACGTGGGGCAATAGCAACGCGCAAAAATCACAGCGCGTTACGCTCAGCAAATTCGTGGATAGGGTCGCAACCAAATGGCCGAGATCCAGCTTTGACGTCATGCTGTTAGTGATTTTGAGAAGCAAGCGCAGCCGGTCTCGTTCATGCCGTAGCTTTTGCTCGTTCAAGTGGCGCTCAATCGCGATTCCCGCGATGTGGCTGGCATTCTCGATCAACTGCAGGTCAGCTGCACTTGGGCTACGGACTTCGCGATAAAGGATCGCAAATGTGCCCAGCACTTTACCTTCCCCCGAAAACAAGGGCCGCGACCACACTGCACGAATGCCAAAAGGCGAGATTGCGTCACGATAGTCGTCCCACAGGGAGTCGCTCAAGATGTCGGTGACATAGACCGGCTCTCGACGATAGATCGCTGTGCCGCAGGATGCCCCTTTGGGGCTAACAAGCGTAGGGCCTACTTGAGCGCTGAATCCAGGGAGGCTGGGAGCCGCTGCACAACGAATTTGCCTTTCATCCCCATCAGGAAGCCAGATGGTGCACAATGTGCCCTCGCCTTGCGCTTCCACTAATTGGGCAATCACCGCGAGCACTTCAGTTAACGGAGAGCCAGCCAGAATCAACTTGAGAACGTCAAGCACGGATTCGCTGGAAAAGAAGCCGGACTCGTTCTGTGCCCGTTCCGCACGCGAAAGGAGTTGTAGAAGAGATTCCGTTGCTGGCTCCATGAGCTTTCCTATGCCAAGGTCACGGCGTGGGTGGGGACCTCCGACTGATATTTCTGTATTGTATTGCCCTGGTGACCGCACCGATCCACCGTCGGCCTATCTATCGCAGAAAGGCTAGCTCAGGCGCTTGAACTGCGACTCCAACTGAATTTGCGCGGGCCTGCCGCTGGGTCTTCCGATGCTGATAACCGAATGCTGGTCGCAAGCCCGCACCATTTATTTCGCTGATTGCTCCGTCCAATCTTATGGCCTGTAAAGCCAGGCTTCACGATGAAACTTCCATCTCCATCCACACTCTGCGCAGCGGGATAAGACACCGGAGAACTAGCTGAACTACAGTTACACCACAGGCTAGAACACTTGTCAAGGCAGGGTTTGGAGGTTACAGTTCGTTTTGGATCCGGAGCAAATACTGTGAGTCCAAAGGAATCGAGCAAATCTCGCGCGTTGTTTTTGGCGGGCCACCCGGCCCTGGATTTTCTGAACACTCGTATGAGAGTGAATGGAGAACTCGTGGAGATTTTGCAAAGCGACGAAGATGTGATGATTTGGCTTAAACAAGCCGGGTTTTCTGCACCAATGATCGGCGGCGGCGCACTTCTAACTTGCGCGCGAAGGCTGCGGGAAAGCATTCGATCCCTGGTTGAAAAGCGAAAGGCGGGAAGACAGGGAGATCCTTCCATCCTCAACAGTTTTCTGGCGGCCAGCCAGAGCTATCCACAACTGGTCTGGAACAAATCAGGCACACCGGCCATTGACACGGCGAGGCGACAGGATACACCCGAGTCAATTTTGGCTCCAGTTGCGGAAGCTGCCGCCGCTCTGCTGACCAGGGCAGACTTCAAGCTGGTAAGACGCTGCGAAGACGAGAGCTGCGTGCTATGGTTCCTCGATCAGACTAAGTCGCATCATCGCCGCTGGTGCAGCATGGAAATATGTGGGAACCGCCATAAGGTCGCCGCTTATAGAGAACGTCGTCGTCGAACAGCGGCGCGCGGCTGATGCCTATTCAGCCTGACCGAGAGCCTGGGCAACAACCGTTCTAACCGTTTTGCCCGTCCAGTTTGTCACAGCATTTCGCCCGCTGGTCAAAAAACCTTTCTCACAACATTGCGTAGGGCAGAGACTGCCTCCCAGGTGTTGGAGACGTGTTGCTGCAGAGGAAGGGAGACTCTCATGGGAGCGCCTATCGATCTCCGCCTGGCCCGCCATGGCGCAATTTTGCTTTTGTTGGGTATGCTCACCGGCTTCGTGATCGTCGATTTCCATAACCGGAATCTTGGGAACGCCGCCCACTTGACGGGGTTGATCGGTGGATACGGCTTGATTGCTCTCGGTCTCCTTTGGCCGAAGCTGAATCTTGGACGTTGGTCCGGCGCAGGAGCTTGGATAACCGCGACATCCCTGTATCTGAACTGGCTTGGCCTGGTTTTGCAGGGCGGCTTTGGGAGTGGTCCCAAAGCTCCAAGTTCACCGCGCCTGGGCCCGACCGTGCTGTGGGATCACGCAGGCGGGATCGTTCTTACGATGGCTGTCCTTTTGTCGCTATTGTCGGGGCTCATCGTCCTGATCGGACTCAGTAAACTCGCAGCGCCGGGAGGTCCTGAGCCCAGTGAGCGCAACGATCACGCGGTTTGCGAAAGTAAAGGCAAAGCGCTGTTGTAGGTAGGTCGCAGGGGGGTCGTATTCGTAACCGTGACAGAGTAGTGGCCGGCCTCCGGTGGGGGCGGCCTCTGTTGTGCGCATCACTTGGGAGCCGGCTCGGCCCCGAGGACGATCGATGTTCACTGCGAAAGTCGAAGCGTGTTGATCAGGGCGGTAAGAGCGGCAGGGTGATTGCGACGGCTTGGATAGTAAAGAAAGTAGCCGGGGAAGGTTGGACACCAGTCCCTCAGGACTTGAACCAAACGCCCATTTGCGATCATCTCCGCAAGAGGTTCTTCCACTGCCGTTCCGATCCCTACGCCGTTCAACACCGCCCGGATGACTAAGTCTGCATCGTCGAAGGTCACTGGTCCTTGGGGATTGACGGTCAGTGTCTTACGGCCTTTCTCGAACTCCCAGCGGTAGATGCCGTTACTAAAGCGAAAGCCGATGCAAGCATGATCTTTCAGATCCCGAGGCGTTCGCGGGATCTTGCAGGACGTGAAGTATTCGGGTGAGCCGACCACTGCGAGGCGCAGGTCTTTGCTGACACGAACTGCAATCATGTCACGTTGGATGAACTCACCGATCTGTATGCCGGCGTCGTACTCCCCGGCAACGAGATCGGCCGGGTCATTCGACGACGTGACCTCCAAGACTATTTGAGTGTAGGTGCGTGCGAAGTGGGCCAGTTTAGGCAGGAGCACCATATAGGCGGCTGTTCGCGGAATGATCAACCGGATGCGGCCCGCTGGGCTCTCTCTTCGCTTTCGTGCTTCGGCCAACGATCGCTCAATGCGTTCGAGCGCGGGGGCGAGATCCTGGAGCAGTGCGGCACCCGCCGCGGTGGGCGATACGCTCCGGGTGGTTCGGGCGAGCAGTTGGAGACCTAACCTCTTCTCCAATCCGCGAATGGAATGGCTGAGTGCAGATTGAGAGATGCCAAGCCGGACGGCGGCACGGGTAAAGCTTCGTTCCTCGGCAACCGCCGCGAACGCGGCAAGTTCCCCCAGATCATTTCTCATAATTCATGAATTCTACTCATGACTGAATGCGATACCAACCACCTAGCCGCATAAACGATATGGGCCTAGACTTGAGTTCAGGCGGCTGTTCAGCCGCGCGGCTCGCGTCCAAGAACAGCAAAGAGCGTCGATGCCGCCTGGAGAAGGGGAGTAATGCAAAAACGGATATTAGGAACGAGCGGACTTGAGGTATCTGCGCTGGGCTTTGGATGCATGGGCTTGAGCTTCGGCTATGGACCAGCGACGGAGAAAGAAGCAGCCATCAAGGTGATTCGCACCGCGGCAGAACGGGGCGTTACTTTTTTCGATACGGCCGAGGTATATGGTCCTTTAGCGAACGAGGAATTGGTTGGCGAGGCCCTGGCTCCGTTTCGTGGTGAGGTTGTGATTGCGACCAAGTTTGGCTTCAAAGCCAATCCCGCGGACGGCGGCAAGTGGAATACGCTGGACAGCCGCCCCGAGCACATTAAGGAGGTTGCCGAGGCGTCGCTCAAGCGCCTGAAGGTAGATGTGCTCGATCTTTTCTATCAGCATCGGGTTGACCTGGAAGTTCCGATCGAGGAGGTTGCCGGTGCGGTCAAGGAACTGATTCAGGAAGGAAAGGTCAAGCACTTCGGCATGTCGGAAGCAGGGGCGCAGACGATCCGGCGCGCACATGCGGTTCAGCCCGTCACTGCCCTGCAGAGCGAGTATTCACTGTGGTGGCGAGAACCGGAAAAAGAAATCCTGCCAACGCTCGAGGAGCTTGGGATTGGCTTTGTTCCGTTCAGTCCGCTGGGCAAAGGCTTCCTTACGGGTGCGATCAATGAGGAGACGACTTTCGCGAGCAATGACTTCCGGAACAGCGTTCCGCGCTTCCATCCCGAAGCACGCAAGGCGAACCAGCAGGTAGTCGACACGCTAGGCGTGATCGCGGAGCAGAAGAAGGCGACGCGGGCACAGATTGCCCTGGCCTGGTTGCTCGCTCAAAATCCGTGGATTGTGCCGATTCCAGGGACGACCAAGCTTCATCGCCTGGAGGAGAACCTCGGAGCGACGGATGTGGATCTTTCCGCGGAGGATCTCAAGGAGATCGAGAGCGCTTTTTCCGGAATTGAGATTCAGGGGCAGCGATACCCGGAGGCAATGCAGAAGCTGGTCGGTCGATGAGCCTCGGCCAGGGGTTGCCCTCATGAGGACAACCATGATTACACCGCGGGGTTCAGACATTCCAGGACTGCACCCAACGCGCAATTGCATGCCATGGTGCGGTGTGTCCGATCGGAACGGCAAGGAATAGATAGGAGGCAATCAACGCCCCGCCTAGCGCGGTAGCCTGATGCACGCGGTGGGTGGACCACAGATCGTAAGCGGCTATTGCGGCCACCAGCAGTAACATGGCGAGGACAGTGTGGCTCGCGATTCCTTCTACCGGGAAGCGAGTAAAGGCGGCTCCGCTCATCGCGATGGTAGACAGGAGAATGAGCCGTTTGTGTGCCGGTGACTTGCGGCGCAAAACAAAGGCAGCACCCGCGAGCACGCCAAAGATGAAGATTTCCAGCAGCGGTGTGGTCTCGAAGCTCAGAATCTTGTCGCCTTCGGCGGCATAGCGATGGAGCTGGTTTGCTCCTACCAGCACGCCAACCACAACCATGGCAGCCGCGAGCACAAAACCGGCAACGCCCAGCCTGCGGTGAATAGCCACATTTTTTGTCGCCACCAGCAGCGCCTGCACCAGCAGCAAAATCATCCAGGCAGTATTGAGAGCGCCGTGGATGTGGAGGATCGGCGCGGGCAACGGTGCGTGATATAGACCGGCCAGGTAGTAGGTGCGCGCAAACCCGACAAACACGATCACCATGAGGATCAGGATCATGCCGGCGAAGAAGATTCGGTCATGGCGCCGGCCAGGAAGCTGAACACGGGTAACCGCTAACGTACCAGAGACGGTGGCCATGGCTCACGCCTTTGTTTTGGAGAGATGAAAAATCTGCTGCCGGGAGCCTAGAGGGATGCCCAAGTATACAGACGAGCCCTGGATCAAAGGGCCGCTTCCCCTTACAGCGAATAGGTATTCTGTGGGGATGACGCCTTTACTCGGCGTTCCGATGCGCTTGTTTGCTCCTTCCATCTCGGAACGTTTAGGCCGCGGATGCAGGAAAAATGACGTATCCCGCACGGCGCCTGCTGCGGCGGGCCTATGACGCTGCTGTAGGACGGTCAGACAAATGGGGCGATTACGAGGCTTTTTTCGTGTACAGACCTGGCGGAATCCATCGATAATAAACCCGCAAATTGGTGTGCTCCCCCAAGCCGCTATTTCACCAGAGGGACCTGCAATGACCTTCTACCGCCGCACCGATCGCCTGCTGCTGCTCACATTCCTGCTCTGCTTTTCCGGCGTGTTCATACATGCACAGAACGGCGGCATGCTTGGCCAAAGCATCAGCTGGCAGCCGGCCAGGTCACCATTTACTCCCGATGCTGCCAATGGTGCGATCGTGGGTGGCCCGGGCGCCGACCCCAATCCAGGCACCCCGATGTACATATGCCGCGCACGGGTGCAGGGGGCCATTGTTCCCGGGAAATGGGTTCAGGGCAATTGCAATGTGCCATTCGGCGGGTCGGAACAAATTATGAATTCCTACGAGGTGGCCTACGGAACTGCACGTTGGGGCGGCTACCGGGGAAGCTTTTACGGCCTCGCTCAAATGGGGAGAGACAGCGATGGCAGTCCGCTCTATTCGTGCCGCGTCCACTACGTCGACGCGTCAGGTACAGACTACGGTTATCAACCCGGCAAGCTTGTTCCCGACGGAACCTGCCACATACCGTTCGGCGGAGCCGAGGTCACGCAGCAACCACCCTTTGAAGTGCTCTATGCAACCGGCGGTGGACGGCCTCCCTGGAACCCGTCTTACCCGCCTTCCTATCCTTATCCGCCTCCTTATCCGCCTGCCCAGGTACAGCCGTTTCCGCCGTGCAAACTCGGTGATCCCGGCGTTGGGCTGGACGTGAACACCGGCTGGTGGGTAGGGGCAAACTGCTCCTCTATCGACAGCCAGGGCAGAATCACGCAACTCAAGTATCCTCAACCCGCCCAACCTCCGGCTTATACGCCACCGCCTCCTCCCTATGATCCAGGGCCGAGTTCTGTGACGTGGCAACCGGCACAAAAACCTTTCGTTCCCGGTCAGAACGCGATCATGGGAGGTCCGGGGAATGGTCCTAAACCGGGTTCGCCGCTCTACGTCTGCCGCGTGCAATACAACAACAATCTTTTTCCGGGCAAGTGGGTCGAGGGGGCGTGCAACTTCTCAGACGATGCCGGAAAGGAACAGGTGTCGAATACCTACGAGGTTGCCATTGGCCCAGCAGAGTGGCGAGACTTCGATGGCAACGTGGGAGCGCTGGTTCCCGGCGGCGTCGCTGCCGACGGTACACACCTCTATATCTGCCGTAAGCAAATCAGTACCTGGGGTAGCAATCGAGGCCTTCAGCCGGGCTGGCTCGAGAATGGCCAATGCCATATTCCGTACAACGTCGATTCGGTCTATAGCGCGCCCTTCGAAGCGCTGTACAACGTCTTCGGCCCGCCGGGAGCCAACAATCCGGAAAATCAAGCGCCAGCGGCTCCGGCTCCAGCGGTTCCAGCACCAACGGCGGCGCCGGGCCAGGGGCCTTCTCAATCGCACGGAATCCTCATCTCCTTCGCGGGCGGAACCGCGGCCACTCAAGGTACAATTACTGTGACGAATGGCGCCACAGGAACGATGGTCACGAAACCATTGCCGGCAAACTCCACCGCGCAACAATGCATGGAGATCCTGCAGCAGGCTGCCCTGCAAGCCGCCCTACAGATCCAGTCCCAGGCTAACGGCGCCGGGTTGAAGGTTTTTGGATTGAACAATGCTGTAAACGTTACAGAGGCCTCGGTTGCGATAAGTCAGTTTTAAAGAGTTGGCGCGAAGGCTCTCTATCGGGACATTCTCGAATGCGTTGATCAGCGGCTGAATCCCGGGTCACTTGTGATCGCCGACGATACGCACCGCTGTCGGGACTATGTCCAAAGCATACAGACCAAAACCCACAAATAACTCTCAGCGCCTTTGACTGGTGACGTGGAGTTGTCGATGCGGTTGTGATGTTATACGTCGGTGTATAGCAATGGCGACGCTAGCGCTGTGCGGACTCATCACTCGGCGGCGACAGGCACGATAGGCAGGCTGATATAGCTGGCTTCGCCGCTTGTGTGCCAGATACGCTGCGTGGCTTTCTGGTAGTTAGCGGATTTGGCCCCAAAGATGTTGGGGACAAATGTCTGCGGGTTGCGGTCGTAGAGCGGAAAGAGCGTGGACTGCACCTGCACCATGATGCGGTGACCGGGCGGAATGGTACGCTCGACCATCGGCAGCGCGAATGTGTATTCGAGCGGCTTGTCGGGCTCGATGGGCGAAGGGTGCTCGAAGCTGGTGCGATAGCGGCCACGGAAGATGTCGGTCGCCATGGGCAGTTCGTAACCGTTCATGTCCCAAGGCTGCGCGATGAGACCGGGGAAAGTGCCGCTGAGGTCTATGTTGCCGAGCTCCCGGTTCGGGTACACGTCAATCAGCTTGACGACCCAGTCAGAATCGGTGCCGCTGGTGGAAGCGATAAGGTGGACGACCGGCTCGCCGGACAACTTCATCGGCGCGGAGAGCGGGTCGCTTACGAAGGTCAGGACATCTGGGCGGCCGTCTACGAATCGCTGGTCGGTCACGAGCCAGGTGCGCCAGCCGGTTCCGTCCTTCTCCAGAATGGGGCGCGGGCTATATGGCACGGGCTTAGCAGGATCGGAAGTGAATTCCGTATAGCGCTCGACCTTCTCTTCGCGTTCCGGGGCGCTGAACGAGAGCTTACCGCTTGATCCGAGATAGAGCGGCTTCGAAGGGACGCTGCAGCCCTGCTCGCAGCTGGTGGGGAAGGTGGTGAAACGGTCCCAGTGGTCGGCGCCGGTGTCATAGACCCACACCGGAGGCGTGTCAGCTTTCGCCGCATCGGCCTTCAGATGTTGGTTGAAGAAGGGCACCATCACGTCGCGGCGCCACTGGTTTGCCGTGTCCGTCGCCCAGATGAATGGCCCCATTGCGCGGCCCTGGCGGTTGATCTGCGAGTGAAACCACGGCCCCATGACCAGGAAGTTCATGCCGCTGGCGTTCGGTTTGCCCTGGAGCGCCCGATACGAGTGGATCGCACCCCACATGTCTTCCTGGTCGTAGAGGCCCTGTACCCACATGGTGGGCACGGTGATCGGAAGCTTTGCAATCAGCTTGTCGAGCGCGCCGGCCTGCCAGAAAGCATCGTAGGCCTGATGCTGTTCGAGGATGCGCATGAACGGCAGATCAGCGCCTCCTTCTTCTCGCGCCATGTCGCCGGCCGAGCCTGCAACGAGGTAGTTGGTGTAGTCGTCGCCGATGCGCGGCGCTCCGATACCGTTGCCGCGCGCGGTCATCTGCCCGATGACATAGTCTATGTTGGGCTGGCGGAACGCGCCGTAGTGAAACCAGTCGTCGCCCATCCAGCCGTCGACCATCGGGCTCTCGGGAACAGCAGCCTTGAGGGCCGGATGCGGATGCAACAGAGCCATCACCACAGTGAATCCTTCGTAGGAAGAGCCGATCATACCGACACGGCCGTTGGTCTCCGGCACATTTTTGATCAGCCACTCGATCGTGTCCCACGCATCGGTGGTGTCATCGGCGCCGGTGCTGTTGAAGCCCGAGTCCACGGGCAGGGGCGTCATCAGGTACGGACCCTGGGAGCCGTACTTCCCGCGCACATCCTGGTAAACGCGGATATAGCCGTTTTCCACAAAGCCTTCATCGGCCAGTGAGAGCTCATCGATCAGCGTCCGTGCGGGCGGTGCAGATGGGGTTCGCACGTGATCCGCGGCGTTGTACGGCGTGCGCGTCAGCATGATGGGCGCGTCGTGCGCTCCTTTGGGTACAAAGATGACCGTGAAAAGCTTGATGCCGTCGCGCATGGGCAACATGACGACGCGGCGATCGTAGTTGCGTTCCACGGCCGGTGCCTGGAAGTCATGCCCCATCTGATCGCCGCCAATCTTCATGGGCGCGGACTGCGTGGTTTGCGCGCCGGCTGCCGCGGCGCTGCAGAGCAGGGTGAAAACCAGCGTGGAACGAATGGCTGTAGTCATCGTTTCTCCTCGTTTGAATGCGATCGGTCGCACAAGCGATGCCACAAACCAACAAGGGTGGTGACACGTCTCCAACCATAATTGTTTTTCACGTTCCATTTCTACTGTCCGGCACCACGAATCTATCTACCGCTGGTTGATTCGTGGCGGAGACTGCCGGGAGTCCAACGCGCTCACATGCCCTCGATGAGCGTAAAGTGCTACCACTTGTGAAAGGTTCTGCAATACATTCGGATTGAGTAAGGAGACGCCATGAAGAAGGGTTATTGGGTCGTTGCATATCAATCGATCTCTGACGAATTTGCGGTAAAGGCCTATGCCGCATTAGCACGGCCGGCGCTTGAGACATTCGGCGCACGTTTGTTGACCAGTTCCACGAGCCAGATCTGCACTCACGAAGCCGGGTTGCCGCTGCGGACGATCGTTGTCGAATTCGACAGCTATGAGATCGCCTTGGCAGCTCACGATAGCGAGGCTTACCAAAAGGCGCTTCAGGCACTGGGATCCGGCGCAAAGCGTGACTTCCGCATCGTCGAGGGGGTGTAAGCTCTCTAACCAACCGCAGCCACTTCCCTGCGATCGTCGTAGCTGGGTTCTATTGCGGATGGAGAAGGCGGGGCGAGATGGCTCCTACGACTGTATTGCCGTGGCGAACAGCCCATGACCCTTTTGAACGCTTTATACGATCCGCACCCATCTGGAAAGTACGCATGAGGTGGAGATAGGCGGTAGGACGGGACAAAGGATTTTCCACGCACCCGATCTGGTGGCAGCCGGCTTCGAGCCTGCCACTGTCGAGTAACAGTCCCGAACAGATTGGGTTTAGAGTGAAGACGTCCTGGTTTGGATCCGCCGTCTCATTTCGTGAACGCAAAGGAAAATGTTATGACACTCCGCTCTCTTGCGGCTGCACTGATTCTCTCCATCTCGCCGGTAATTGTGGCGCAGCAAATGTCCTCTCAGCCAGGCCAGGGCCGCTCCATGGTCGTGTCGAACTTCGGAATTGTGGCAGCCCCGCAATTTCTCGCCTCTCAAGCCGGTGCGCACATTCTGGAAGAGGGTGGAAACGCCATCGACGCCGCGATCGCGGCCAACGCCGTCATGGGCGTTGTCCAGCCGTACGTCAATGGCATAGGCGGCGACTTGTTCGCGATCTACTACGAGGCCAAGACGGGCAAGCTTTACGGCCTTAACTCGAGTGGATGGACGCCGAAGGCACTGACCATCGAGTACATGAAGGCACACCACATCGACCACATCAACCCGATTGGCGTTGAGACCATCGATATTCCGGGCGCCGTGGCCGGTTGGGATGCGATGAGAACGCGGTTTGGCACACTTCCCTTCACCCAGACTCTGGCTCCCGCCATCTACTATGCCCAAAATGGATTCCCTTTGGCTGAACGAAACGCGCGTTACTGGGTGGCAAAGAGCCTGTTTCAACAGCCTGGATACAAGGAGACCTACCTGCCCAACGGTGTGGCTCCCAAGGTTGGGGATGAATTCAAGAATCCGGCCCTGGCACACTCGCTGCGGGAAATAGCCGAGCACGGAAGGGATGCGTATTACAACGGGCCAATGACGGAAATCATGGTGAAGTTTCTGCAAGCCCAGGGAGGCACGCACACGCTGGAGGACTTCAAAGATTTTCAACCGGAGTGGGTCGAGCCGGTTTCCACTACCTATCGGGGATGGACGGTTTACGAATTGCCGCCAAATGGACAGGGCATCGCGGCGCTCTCGATGTTGAACATCATGGAGCAATTTCCCATGGGGCAGTACGGGCATAACTCCGCAGACGCGCTGCAAGTGATGATTGAGGCCAAGAAGCTGGCCTACGCGGATATGCACCAGTATGTCGGTGACCCGCGGTTCACCCCGATACCGGTTAAGGAGATGATCTCGAAAGATCTGGCGGTGAAGCGAGCGAAGCTGATCCAGATGGACAAGGCTGCGTGCCAGGTGGTTCCTTCCGACATTGAGAAGATGCTCGATGCCCACGGCAACTCGACCATTTATATGTCTACGATCGACAAGGATGGAAATATCGTCTCCTTGATCCAGAGCAACTACGCGGGGTACGGGACGGGCATGGTTGCGCCGGGCCTGGGCTTCTCGTTTCATGACCGGGGCGCGGGCTTCGAGCTGACGCCGGGGCATCCTAACTCACTCGCCGGCCACAAGCGGCCGCTTCACACCATCATTCCGGCTTTCATGGAAAAGGGTGATATTCATATCGGATTCGGCATCATGGGCGGTTGGAACCAGGCGCAGGCGCACGCACAGTTTGTCGCCAACGTAGTCGACTACGGAATGAATGTGCAGGCGGCTCTGGAGCAGCCGAGATTTACCAAGGGGACCTTCCAGGGGTGCGACGTGGAAATGGAAGAGACTATTCCGGAGCCGGTGCGAGCAGAACTTACCAGGCGGGGTCACGAGATTCAATTACTGGAACCGTTTTCCTTCTCCGTCGGTCAGGGGGAGGCCGTAGTGAGGGATAGCGGCCGCAAGGTCAACTTCGCCGGAGCGGATCCGCGCTCGGACGGCGAAGCGATTCCGCAGGAACCAGATACCAAATAGGATCGTTGCTGGGCAAATCCCATGTTCCTGGCTCGCGCTACCGATGATGACTACGCTGCGATCGTAGATCTTACGAATTTGGCCTTTCGCGGCGTCGGTCCGTCAGCGAGTTGGAACTCCGAAGCGGATTTTATCGAGGGGCAGCGTCTGAGGGAATCTATTCTCAGAGAAGACCTGGCTGCAAAACCTGATGCCTTATTGTTGACCTGTCGGAACGATCCGCACGGAGAATTGTTGGGCACGGTTTGGCTGGAACCTAAGAGTGACGGCGTATGGTACCTCGGCCTGCTGACCATCCGGCCTGATCTGCAAAACAAGCAAATGGGGCGCGCCCTGTTAGCCCTTGCGGAGGATTTTGCGAAGCAGCATGATGCTTGCCGCATCCGTATGTCGGTGGTGAATGTCCGCACGACGCTGATCGCCTGGTATCAACGCCGAGGTTACGTATTGACCGGGGAAACCCTGCCCTTTCCCTATGACGACCAGCGCTTCGGCAGACCACTGCGGGACGATTTGAGCTTTGTTCTGCTCGAGAAGGCGATTTGATGACGCCATCGGCCACCAACCATCGTGCGTGACCACCCCGACTTGCCATTGAGAGTGTTTGGGATATTTGGGTGGGATTACTGTCCTCGCCGTCTCGCGCGTGGGTCTGCGCGAGAGGAAGATGAAATCCGAACAATCGCTTCGTTAGTCCCTCTTTTGTGCCTGAAGCGCCTGGCTTTTTGCCTCAGCAGCAAGAGCCTCGAATCGAGGATCGCCGTGAAGAGATTTCAAATCTTCGTCATCGGAGACGTGCAGGCCCTCGCGGACGATAAGACCGGACTGGATGGATTGCTCAAGATAAGACAATGCCTCTTGGCGCCGCCCCTGAAGAGCGTATGTACACGCAAGATTATAGGCAGTGCTGGAGGTATTTGGATCGTGAAGGCCGTAGAGCCGGCGCATGCGCTCCAGGGTGTCTTTTTGCAGATCTTCGGCTTCGGCAAACTGACCGAGTTGTGCCAGCGCGTTTGCGAGGTTACCAGCAGTTAGGAGTGTACCCTGAGAATCCGGGCCGAGGATCCGGAGTTCACTCGCCAAGATCTCGCGGAAGAGTCTTGCAGCTTCCGCATAGCGACCCTGGTCAGAGATGAAGTTGGCCAGATTGCTGGCTGAGGTGAGCGTTTGTGGATGATCGGGACCAAGAACCCGGCGTTGTGTGTCGAACACCTGGTTCATCACTTTTTCCGCTTCAGCCGGCTTGCCGGATTCCGAAAGTGTGGCAGCCAGGTGGTTCATCGCGTAGATCGTCCGCGGGTGATTGGCTCCAAAGACCTTCATATCCACCGCGATCGCACCGCGAAGAAGGTTTTCTGTTTCAGAATAGCGGCCCAGGCCGGCGTCCGACTTGGCCAAGGCGATGCTGTAGATTGCCGTATCCGGACTTTCCGGACCAAGAAACGATCGTGCGGTATCCAGCGTTTCGCGGCCAAGCACCTCCGCTTCCGAGTACCGGCCTTCCCGGTAAAGCACATCCCAAAGAGCCTGCCTGGCCTTGAGAGTTCGGGCATCGCGTAAACCAAAAAGATGGGATGCCTGATCCGCCGACTCACGCGCCAGCTTTTCGGCTTCGCCGTGCTGACCCTGCGAATCAAGAACCACGGCCAGAGCAGACATCGTCGCGATCGTATGTTCGTTGGCGGAGCCGAACATCCGGCGATCTATCTCCAGTGCCTGCTCCAACAGCGTCCGTGCTTTGGCGTACAGTCCAAGGTTCTGATAGACACTTCCCATCAGGAACATCATGGAGCCGCGGAGTTCCGGATCGCGACCCAGCGATTGATCGATCTCGGCGGAGGACCTATCGAGGATCTCGCGGGCAGTCACAGAATTACCCCGCGCTTCACTGGGATCGGAGACTTGGAAGATCTGCGTCATGAACTCGGCAACCCGGTCGGCGCGATCGCGTTCCTGCGTGGTCCGCCGCAACTGTATGGCCTGCACGATCGCGAAGGAGACCAACAGCAATGCAGCCGCAGTAGAGAGCCCTACCGCGAGACGATGACGGTGCAAATACTTCTGCAATCGATAGCCGGCGCTCGCAGGTCGAGCCAGTACCGGCAGGTTATCGAGGTAGCGTTCGATGTCAGCGGCCAACTCTGACGGACCACCGTAGCGTCGATTTCGGTCCCTCTCCAGTGCTTTTAGAGTGATCGAGTCCAGGTCTCCGCGTAGCGATAGCGCGAGCTGCCGCGGGTCAGTGCTTCGACAATCGGCGCGGCTTATGGACGTGTTCTTATTCGCGCCCACTTTCACGCTGGGGCGCTCCGGATCGAGGTCACGCAGGCGGCGAAGGATTTCATCGAGTCGCTGCTTCTTCCACTGTCCTGTATCAAACGGCAAGTCGCCTGTCAGGAGTTCGTAAAGGATGACGCCGAGAGAATACACATCGGCGCGAGTATCGATGTCCTGGCCGGCCGGGTCGGCTTGCTCAGGGACTGATATATCCCGGCGTGCCCAGGAATGCACCGACCTGCGTGAACATTGTCTCGCCGGGAAGAGCGGACGCGGTGAATTTAGCCAGGCCAAAGTCGATGATGCGCGGAGCCGCCTTGCCATCCACCTCCGTCACCAGGATGTTCGAAGGTTTAAGGTCGCGATGAATGATAGCTTTCTGGTGAGCGTGCTGCACGCCTTCACAGACCTGCAGAAAGAGTCTCAGGCGTTCCTTTACTTTTAGTTTTTTCTGATCGCAGTAGTCAGTGAGCGGCAAACCATCTACATACTCCATGGCAAGGTAGGGCTGGCCGGAGGAAGTAGCGCCCGCATCGAAGACCTTGGCAATCGCAGGGTGTTCCATCATTGCCAGCGATTGACGTTCAGAGAGGAAACGCTGGGCTATCGATTCGTCATAAAGACCGGCTTTGATCAGTTTAAGAGCGACACGGCGCCTGACAGGTTCGGTCTGCTCTGCGAGCCATACCTGCCCCATGCCGCCAACTCCCAGCTTCTTTATCAACCGGTAAGGGCCGATCAACGCTGCGGGTTGTTCCTCTTCGGCGGTGGGCGTCCCCGGAGCAGTCGCAGCCCCCTCTTTACCCGCGGCGAGCAGGAATTCAACTTCAAAGCGGAGGTCCTGATTGGACTCACAAGCAGAGTCCAGGTAGGCGGCTCTGGCGGCCCCTTCCTGCTCCAACGCCGCCGCCAAGATGTGTTTAACCTTCTGCCATTGCTCTGATGTTTGCACGGCTCTCTTCCCAGTGCCATCAAGTGGCACCTACGGGCGAAGCTGACGAAGACGACAAAAATCGCGTAAACGCGGCTGAGATGCTACATGTCCCATAGCTTCGCGGATCGATAAGAGTCGCAGTTACAGACATGCTGCTGCTTCTTGAAGTAGCTATCGCGATATTACTTCCAGAAGTTGTGGCAGATCCGATCTTGGCCACACGATCTAACTAATTGGTATAGAGGCGTGACACTAGAACCTGGACAAAAACACACTAGTACGCCTCCGGCCTGGTCCATGTCGCGATGCGGAGGGTTTTGTGGCCGCCGTCTTGTCTCAAGGCCAGCAACCAGCTACTCTCGGTAGGCACTAGCGGCGCGGTGCTTCGCGTCCGTATGCCTGCGGTGAATGTCGCACGACGCTGATCGCCTGGTATCAATGCCGAGGATTACCCGCATGGACAGTCACGATGACGAGTTAAGAAGATTCGAAGCGACCGGCGCCGCGCCACTTCCGGTCACGGACGATCTGGGTTACATCGAAAATGACGGAGCCCGTATTTGGTATAGCGCTTACGGCATTGGCCCACCTGTGATCCTGCTGCATGGCGGTCTGGGCCACAGCGGCAATTGGGGATACCAGGTTCCAGCTCTCATCGCGAACGGCTATCGCGCAGTTGTGATCGACAGCCGCGGTCACGGCCGCAGCACTCGCGATGGACGGCCATACGTCTATGAGCTGATGGCGTCCGACGTGTTGGCCGTGATCAACGCCTTGCATCTGGACCGAGTCGTCCTGGTGGGTTGGAGTGACGGCGCGTGCACCGCATTGATTCTGGCGGCGAAAAACCCCTCACGCGTTGCGGGTGTCTTCTTCTTTGCCTGCAATATGGACCCGACCGGCGTTAGACCGTTTGAACCCACTCCAGCACTGAACCGTTGTTTCTCACGCCACGCTGAGGACTACAAGCAGCTTTCAGCTACACCGGAGCAGTTCAAGCAATTCGTGGAAGATGTCGGCTTGATGCAGCGGACGCAACCGAATTACTCCACGGAGGATCTGGCGAAGATAAGTGTGCCCGTGAGAATCGCGCAAAGCGAGAGGGAGGAATTCATCAAACGCGAGCACGCAGAATATTTGTCCCGGACCATTCCAGGTGCGTCATTCATCCTTCTTGAGGGTGTGACCCACTTCGCTCCGTTGCAACGCCCCGAGCAGTTCAATACGGCCATGCTCGCGTTTTTAGCGGATGTTCTACCCCAGCAAACTGGACAGGCTATGGGCTAACCTCAATCACAATGGAACCCATGCGTTCGCTGCTGGCATACTCCCGATGTGCCTTCTGGATCTCATCAAGCTTGAAGGTGTTTTTGATTGGCACTGAGATCTTTCCATCTTTGAGCCATTCAAAAAGTTGCTCCAGATCAGAAGCGAAGTGCTTTGACCTGCGATTTACACCGTAGAAGGTGGTGCGCTTCCCCGACCAAAAGAGCAAGTTCTTCGAGAACAGTTTGATAGCCGAAGGGATCACCGAACGTTCAGGGGTGTTGGTCCATCCCGGCAAGTTCATGCCATACCCCACTAGTATTCCTCCTTTTTTCAAGATCGAGTAGGACTCGTCGAAGCTTTCGAACCCGAGGGGATCGAAGACGGCGTTTACCCCACCGAGATCTTGCATGGAGGCGATCCATTCATTGTTCGAGTAATCGAAAGGGATTGCTCCGAGTTGTCGCAGCTCGTCGTGCCTTTTCAATGAAGCTGTACCGAAGACCTGGGCTCCCTGTAGTTTCGCTAGCCGAAGGAGCGCGCCTCCCACGGCGCCGCTCAACGCATGAACGAAGATCTTCTGGCCAGTGGTGACATGGGCTGCGCGGTGCAGCATTTGATAGGCGGTGACCCAATCGAGTATCAGGACGACTGCAGCCTTTTTGTCTACTGCATCGGGCACGCGTACCAGAAATTGTTCCGGAAGGTTGATCAATTCCGACTGTCCCTCATACTTCGAAAGACACGCAACGCAGTCACCAATGGCGAACTTTGCGGAGCCTGGGCCATTCAGCCGCACGTGGCCAATGACACTATAGCCGGGAGTCAAGGGTGGCTTCTTCTGAAGCGGGTAGGTGCCGCGACGCATGTTGACGTCGGAACCTGAGACGATGGTGTACTCGACCGATAGTTGAACTTCACCGGCTGCAGGATCGTTTAGATCGCTTTCGACAATCGCAAGCTTGCTTTCGTCGCCGAACGCCGTAATGACGACTTTCTTCGTCCTGGCCATAAGCTCACCCTCGATGGATTCTCTCACCGATGAAGGATGCTGCAGTGAAGCGGCGTAAATCAGCGGCAGAGATGCTTCCCGCTTGGGCGTTCGCAACCGAAAGGTCGCGAAGTTTCAAACGCGGGTAAGATCAGGCGCCCCGGTGAGCGCTAGATATTGATGGATGAACGCGATCGACATGCTGCCTTCGCCCACACCGCTGGCTACACGTTTGATCGAACCATGACGAACGTCGCCGGCGCAAAATATGCCCGGAAGGCTCGTTTCCAGAGGAAACGGCTCTCGATCAAGAGGCCACGCGGTCAGGTCTCTTCCGGTGAAAATATAACCTTTGGCATCACGCTCCAGGTTCGGTGGGAGCCAGGATGTATTTGCGGTTGCGCCGATCATCAGCAACAAAGCATCGGCCGTGCGCGTAGTGGAAACTTGTTCACGAGTGGTGGTTACGATCTGCTCCAGTCGCTCTCCGCCAAGCACCTCTGTAACTTCTGTCCAGGGTTCGATCCGAATATTGCTCTTGCCCGCGATCTGCGCGATCAGGTATTGCGACATGCTCGAGGCGAGGCCAGCACCACGCACCAGCATGATTACTTCGGCAGCATAATTAGAGAAGAACACCGCCGCCTGGCCAGCGGAGTTACCTCCTCCGACCACGAATACCCTCTTCCCAGCTAGACTATGGGCCTCCTGGCGAGAGGCCCCGTAGAGTACTCCCCTACCAAGCAGGCGGTCCAGTCCAGGAACTTCGATCCGGTGCCACTCGACGCCAGTCGATAGCAACACAGCGGGGGCAAAGATGTGCTCTCCACCATCCAGGTCAAGGCGATAACCCTGATCCGTCATCTGTACCGCTTCGATGCTGCGTGTTACGGCGATCTCCGAGCCGAAATGGCGTGCCTGCTTGAGCGCGCGCTCGGTAAGCTCAACACCAGAGATGCCGGAAGGAAAACCCAAGTAGTTTTCAATCCTGGATGAGGTCCCTGCCTGCCCGCCGGCGGCGGAACGTTCGACAATCAACACCTTCAACCCTTCCGAGGCTCCATAGACTCCAGCCGCCATGCCTGCCGGTCCCGCACCGGTAACGACAACGTCATAGTGCTTGTTTTTCGGTGCGGTCTGGAAACCCAGCGCTTGTGCAACGGCGCGGACAGTCGAAGTGCCCAGGGTCGCACCATCGACGACGACTGCGACTCCATCGTTGGTTCGCGGAACCCAGGAGGAAGCGCGCTCCGGCTCAAGTTCGCTATTGACCCAGTCGTACTGCACCTGATTCGCGGAAAGGAAGCTGCGGATAGCCCGGCAATGCGCGTCATAAGGTGATCCCACCAAAAGAACTCGTGAGGTGGGGGTTTCCTTTACGTA
Organism: uncultured Acidobacteriaceae bacterium; assembly: GCA_963746595.1. Classification (GTDB taxonomy): domain Bacteria; phylum Acidobacteriota; class Terriglobia; order Terriglobales; family Acidobacteriaceae; genus PALSA-350. Next base: position 943,516 of record CAVVBS010000013.1, on the reverse strand, counting down.
CTGCGGCGCCATTGAGAGTCGATCCGTCATCGTCTGAAAAATGGCCGTGCCGCTGGAGGAGGAATCACGAATCAACTCCTGAAGTTGCTGCCGTTCGAAACGCGCCAAGCGGGAGCGAGATACCGCCAGCACCGAGACGATATTTGCGGTGCCCAGGAGAATTGGAATCTCGCCAAAAAACTCGCCTGTCTTGAGTTGCTCAAGCTCCCGGCGTTGTCCCACGATATCCTTCACTACTTGGAGTAGGCCCTCCAGAAGGACAAAGAACCGCGGATCCTCGCCTTCACGTATAACCCAATCACCACCTTCAACAAGGATATCTGCAGCCTTTTGTGCAAGTCTTTGGCGCGCGGGTTCGTCCAGGACGGCGAAGAGGGGGATGGGCGCCAGTTCTGCAGCAGTGATCACGTAATGTTTCCCCGCTATGCCTAGGGTAGGCCTATGGCAGCAGAGAAAGTGCTTTTTTTTGAGGTGTCTCGCCTGCGCTTCGAGCTTTGGGAGAGATCCTACCCTGACAAGGGGCAGCAAATGCTTTCATCGGCCCTAACCCATTTAAGAGAGCGTCGCGATCCCTACCCTTTTGATGATGGATCGGTATTGCTCATCGTTATTCAGGAAGTCGTACGCGGGATCAAATTGGATCCAGATCAGCAATGGGGAGTGTTCGCTAACCCCCTGCTCGAGCAGCGAAAGCGTCTTCTCACGATCACCAAGCTGGGCATGGAGCAAGGCGAGGTCAACAGGGGAAACATGTCACATCGGCCTCGAAGATCGGACTCTGCCTGGATACGGGGCATTGCGCGTACGCCTCCGGAAATCCAATCGCGGAAGCGGAAAAGTATCGTGACCTGCTCAGGTTTGTTCACCTCAAGGATGTGAACGAGAAGATCCTGGCTGAAGCTCGCCGGAAGCAGTCGACCTTCGAGCAAGCGATCGAGATGCAGGCGTTCACGATCATTGGGCACGGGTCCATCAATTTTCCTGAGTTCCTTGGTGTTCTAGCCAGGAATGACTATTCCGGCTGGATGGTGGTTGAGCAGGATGTGAAGTTTGGCGCGACCGCCATACCTCCCGTGGAGAGCGTCGCGGCTAGTCTGCGCTACCTGCGCCGGGTGGTAGCCGAACTGGATGCAGCCGTGGCCAGGAAGTAAACATGTAATACCATAAAAGGATGAAGAGTCAGGGACGGAAAGCTGCGCCCTTATTAGGATGATCATTCAGCAGCGTCGTGTAGTGGTTACCGGGGTTGGATTGGTAAGCCCGGTGGGGATAGGAACGGAAGCTACCTGGAACGCTCTACTGCAGGGTGAGTCAGGCATCGGTGCGATCACACTTTTTGATGCCTCAGAGTTCAGCTGCAGGATTGCCGGCGAAGTGAAGGATTTCAGCCCCGAAAAGTACATCGAGCGCAAAGAAATCAAAAAGATGGGCCGGTTTATCCAGTTTGCCCTGGCGGCCTCGGAGTTCGCTGTGAAGCAGGCTGGCCTGGACATGGCGGCTGAAGATGCCGGCAAGGTCGGGGTGTATGTAGGCAGCGGCATCGGCGCGTTCGAAGTGATTGAGCGGGAGCACAGCAAGTTACTGACCGCCGGCCCCCACCGCGTATCACCCTTTTTCATCACCGCTACCATCGCCAATCTTGCCGCCGGCCAGATCTCGATTCGCTATGGCGCGACCGGCCCCAATCTCACCTGCGCCACAGCATGCACCACGGGCGCGCACGCTATCGGCGAGTCTTTCCGGGTAATTCAACGGGGCGACGCGGACGTGATGATCTGCGGTGGAAGCGAAGCAGCAGTCACCCCGCTTTCGGTTGCCGGCTTCGCCTCCATGCGCGCTCTATCCACGCGCAATGATGATCCGGCTACCGCCTCGCGTCCATGGGATGCAGGGCGCGATGGGTTCGTAGTAGGCGAAGGCGCCGGGATACTGATCCTGGAAGAATACGAGCATGCGGTCAATCGGGGAGCGACTATCCTATCTGAGCTGGTGGGCTACGCCGCCAACAGCGACGCCTATCACACCAATGCTCCTCCTGAGGATGGCCGGGGCGTCCGCCGGGTGATGGAATTGGCCTTGATCGATGCAGAGGTCGACCCGAGCAAAATCAAGTATCTGAACGCGCATGCTACTTCCACTCCCCTGGGCGATCGCGCCGAAGCCAGAGCGATCTGCGATACCTTCGGCGAATCAGCGAAGAGCCTGCTGGTGAGTTCGACCAAGTCGATGACCGGCCATCTGCTGGGCGGGGCCGGCAGTCTGGAAGCAGGGATTACGGTGCTGGCGCTCCGGGACCAGATTGCTCCCCCCATGACAAATCTGCAGAATGTTGATGAGGCTTGCGGCTTTTGCCTGGTCAAGGACAAGGGACTCGCGGCAAAGATGGAGTATGCCATGACGAACTCCTTCGGGTTCGGCGGCACGAACGCTTCGCTCATATTCCGGCGGAGCGGGTAACTCTGAATCCAGTTCTGTGTTGACGGAATTGGAAAACCGCAGGTCCCTCCACTTCGCTACGCTCCGGTCGGGATGACAATTCTGTTGCTGACGATGGCCTGTCCTGTCACTTAAATTGGTTGTAGAACAGATTTGTCATCCCGACCGGAGCGAACCCGGATTTCCTGTTACGCGGCCCTCACCAACGTCCATGTGTGCGGCTTTCAGTGAGGAAAGCCGCATGAAGTTTGCCAACGCCACTAACCTCGACAGGAAATCCGGGGTAGCGTAGCGGAGGGACCTGCGGTTTCTCTTCCCGTTGCCAGGCCGAATCTAAAGGCCCAGATCGCTTATGGCTGAGGAAGCTGCAGAGCAAGGCGATTAAGTTCCGAGAAATGTTCTAGTCTATAGCTCATGAGCCAAGACAATTCACAGCCGAACGTCATTCTGGTGCGCACGCCCGAGTACCGCGAGGGCTATGCCAACAGCGTTCAGGTGCAGAAGAGCGTCTGGGACTTCCGACTCACCTTCGGCACCGCTTATCAGGAAACGGCCGAACAGATCACCATCAACACCTTCCAAACCGTTTACCTCAGCCCACAACAGGCCAAGGCACTGTGCAATGTGCTGGAGCAAAACCTGCTCCAATATGAGCACACATTTGGCGCCATCTCCCTCGAACCACGGCCCCCGATCATGCCTCAAGGCCCAGTCCACTAAATTAGGTTTGCCGGGAAGAGGAGGAGGGACTCGTGGCCGTACTTCCCCGACAGCCAACACCGCTCGACCGCCCGCTGCCCCTCAGGTTTATTTTTCCCCTGCTCTTCGTCGGCGTCTACCTCGCGCACCTGACCCTGCTGCGCCTGCCTTACTACTGGGACGAAGCAGGTTATTACATCCCCGCCGCATATGACTTCTTTCGCACCGGCGATGTGATTCCGTCGACCACCCTGGCCAACGCCCACCCTCCGCTTCCCTCCCTTTACCTTGCCCTGTGGTGGAAGTCCGGATTTACGCCAGCCGTCACCCGCACAGCCATGTGCCTGATTACTGCGATCGCGCTGCTCGCTGTCTACCGCCTCGCGATCCTACTCAATGGCCGCCCATGGGTGGCGGCTACGACCACTGTACTGACCGCCATCTATCCCGTCTGGTTTGCCCAGAGCACCTTGGCACACGCGGATATGTTTGCCGCCGCCGCAACCCTGTGGGGCTTGGTATTTGTCTTCGCCGGCCAACCCCCGGATTTCCTGTACGCTGCGCTGGATACAACCGCGCGTGCGGCTCTCATTCAGGAAAGCCGCATGAAGTTCCTCAACGCCACAAACCTCGACAGGAAATCCGAGGAACGCCGCCCCCGGATCCTATGGGCAGCAGCCGCATGCTTTGCCGTGGCCGCTTGGTGTAAAGAGACAGCGATCATTACGCCCCTAGCGATTGCACTGTGGGAGCTGTGCCTGGCGTGGCGCAACGGGCGTGGAAAGCCTGACGCACAGCCCAATTTAGATCGACGCGCCCACCTCCGCGCTGGATTGGTCTTGCTTACGCCGATGATCCCCTTGCTGGGCTGGTATGCCTACTATCGCCACCGCACCGGGTATCTCCTGGGCAATCCGGAATTTCTGCGTTACAACGCGACCTCCACACTCTCCCCGCTGCGCATCCTGTTGGCCCTGGCGCATCGCATCCTGCAACTCACCGCACACATGAACATGTTCGTGCCCGTGCTGTGCATGCTGGGGGCGATGCTCCTGCTGCCCTTGCGGGAACGCGACGGAAGCCAGCGGCCACGCATCTCGCCGCCGGACCAGGCCATTCTTTATGTCGTCATGGCGGCCAATGTCCTCTTCTATTCCGTGATCGGAGGCGCCCTGCTGACGCGCTATCTGCTTCCCCTGTATCCGCTGCTTCTGCTGCTGTGTGTCTCCACCTTTTACCGCCGTGTGCCCTACTGGTGGGGCCTGAGCCTGTTGAGTGCGGCGGCTTTTCTCATTGGACTTTTCGTCAACCCGCCCTACAAGTTCGCCCCCGAAGACAACCTGAACTACGCAGATGTGGTCCGTCTGCATCAGCAGGCGATCCGGCAGATTGTGACCCACTTTCCCGGGAGCACGATCTTGACCGCCTGGCCGGCCAGCGATGAGCTCACCAAACCGGAGCTGGGCTACGTGAAAAAGCCGCTGCCAGTCGTTACCGTGGCGAATTTCTCTCTCCCCGAGATAGAGAAGGCGGCTGCCTCTGCTCAGAACTTCAGCGTCGGCTTCGCTTTTTCGACGAAATACGACCCTCCGCGGCTGATGCTGGATCTGGGAGCACGCAACGAGGCCCTGGACACCCGTTTCTTCGATTTCCATCGCGATCTGGCGCCGGGTGCAATCGCCCACCTTCTGGGCGGCCGCATCGTATGGCGCGACGATCGCCAGGGCGAATGGGCTGCAGTTCTGCACTTCAATCGTCCCCAGGTGGCAAGCTTGCATACAGATCTGGTTACGAGCAGAGAACGATAATCCCCCGAACCGTACCCCCGGAACTATACTGATAGGGTGCTCCCCCGGCATCCTCTTATACGCACCATCCTGGTGGTTGTGGCCATTTTCACGTCCTTTGGGATGATGGCGCAAAGCCCCGCGCCTGAACCTTCGCCAGGACGGCTCATCCTAGTGCTGCCCTTCGACAACCGCAGCGACCAGCCGAATCTGGACTGGATTAGCGAAGCAATCCCCGAAGTGCTGAACCGGCGGCTTGCCTCGGCCGGATTTCTGCCCATCAGCCGCGATGACCGGCTTTATGCACTCGACCACTTGGGGCTGCCCTCCACCTTTCAGCCCTCGCGCGCCAGCGCCATTCGCTTGGCGCAGACGCTGGACGCGGACTACATCATCGTGGGATCATTCTCGACCACCGGCGCCCGCTTTCAAGCCAAGGCCCAGGTCCTGAAGCTGGAGTCTTTGCACATGTCGGCCCCAATTCAGGAGGAGGCGGATATGCCCCACTTGCTGGATGTGCTGAACAGCCTTGCATGGGGGCTGGCGAAGCAACTGGATCCGCAATTCGCGGTGGCCCGCAATACCTTTGTCGCCGCCGGAGCTGGACTGCGGGTGGACGCCTTCGAGAACTATACCCGCGGGCTGGTGGAGCCCGATCCCGACGAACAGATCCGGCATCTGAAAGAGGCGGTGCGGCTTGACCCCACCTTCTCTCCCGCGCTGTTTGCCCTTGGCAAAGCCTATTTCGCTAATCAGCAATTCGAGCTGGCGGCCACCACCCTGGGACGCCTGCCGCGCAACGACCCCAACGCTCGTGAGGCCGACTTCGATCGCGGCCTGGCTTATTTCTATCTGGGCAGCTACGTCAAGGCGGAAGACGCCTTCGCTTTTGTAAGCAAGCAGCTGCCGCTGCCGGAAGTGGTCAACAACCAGGGTGTGACCGCCAGCCGGCGGGGCCTGGATGCCACCTCCTTTTTCCAACAGGCAGTGGCCGCGGATCCCAATGATCCGGATTATCAGTTCAACCTCGCAATAGCCTTGAGCCGCAAGAAAGACATAGCAGGAGCCCAGAGGGCGATCGCCCAAACGGTGAAGCTTCGTCCCTCCGATACGGAGGCTGAAGCCTTCCAGGCCACCCTTCGCGCTGAGCCGCAGCATCCTTCGGCCCCTACCCCCGCGGCAAGCAATCGGGTGAATGCAGCCTTTGATCCAACCGCGCAGGCCGGGAACCTGCCCCTGGAACGGATCAAACGAAGCTTCAACGAGGCCTCCTTCCGACAGGCTGCCCTAGAAATGGAGCAGATGGACGAGGCTCGCCTGGCCAGCCTGCCGCCGAAGAAGCACGCCGCCGCGCTTACCGAAGCAGGAATGCGTTTCTTCAATCAAGGGCTGATCCTGGAGGCCGAGCGGGAATTCCAGGCTGCGCTGGTGGCTGACGGCGGCGACGCGGACGCTCATGCCGGGCTGGCGTTGGTAAGGGAGCGAGGAGGGGACATCCAGGAAGCGCACGCGCAGGCAGACGAGTCGGTCAAAATGAAGCCGAACGTAACCGCATATCTGGTCTTAGCCCGGCTCGACTTGCAGGCAAACCAAAAAACCGCGGCGGCCGCGGACGTGAGCGAGGCACTCAAGCTGGAACCGCAGAATTCGGCCGCACATGCACTGCGGCAACAAATCGAAAGCAAGGGGCAGCCGGTTCCATGAACCGCCTCCTGCTGGCGTGTTCGGCACTCATACTGAGCTGCTTCGGAACCCTCGCCTGCATGGCCCAACAAACCCAACAGAAGCCAGAAGTGGTGTTGATCCACCTCGACGACACCATTCAACCCATCAGTGCGGGCTACCTGGCGCGAGGGCTGAACTTCGCCGCGGCCCAGCACGCCAGTGCAGTGCTCATCGAGATCAATACACCCGGCGGCCTGCTCGATTCCACGCGCCAGATGGTAAGCAGGATCCTCGCCTCTCCGGTGCCCATTATCGTTTATGTCGCGCCCTCCGGAAGCCGGGCTGGATCGGCGGGATTTTTCCTGCTGGAAGCTGCGGATGTAGCCGCGATGGCCCCCGGCAGCAACGCCGGAGCAGCGCATCCCGTGGTCGAGGGTGGAGCCAAGCTGGACGACATCATGAAGCAGAAGCTGGAGAACGATACGGCCGCATTTCTGCGCTCCTATGTCGCACGCCGGGGACGCAATGTGGCGGCGGCCGAAGACGCAATCCGTGCGTCCAAGTCCTACAGTGACCAGGAAGCTCTGCAACTTAAACTGATCGACTTGGTAGCGCCCAATGACGCCGGCCTGCTCAATACCATTGACGGCCGCACCATCACTCGCTTTGACGGTTCCAAGGTGGTGTTGCACACCCGCGATGCGCGGTTGGTTGCGGTTGAGTCAACCCTGCGGGAAAAGATTCTGGACCGGCTCACCGACCCCAACCTCGCGCTGCTGGTGCTGGTGATCGGCGGATTGCTCATCTATGTGGAGTTCAACACCCCAGGCACCATCATTCCCGGAACCCTGGGCACAATCCTGGTGTTGCTCGCGATCTTTTCCCTGAATCTGCTCCCGGTGCGCTACACCTCGGTGATGCTGCTGGCCTCCGCTTTTGTATTGCTGATCCTGGAAGCTCATTTCGCCACCCATGGAGTTCTGGCTGCTGCGGGCATCCTCGCGCTGGTGGTTGGGGCTCTTACGTTGGTAGACGCGCCGATTCCCGAGCTGCGGGTGCATCTCGCCACTGCCCTCAGCACCGGCGTTGCCTTCGGTTTGATCACCGTCTTTCTCTTGCGTCTGGCGCTCAAGGCGAGGCGAAGTAAGTCAAGCATGGGTGGGGACGCCATGATCGGCCAGATTGCGGTGGTCACCCAGGCGCTCACTCCAAGCGGCCAGGTGATGGTGAATGGTGAGCTCTGGCAGGCAGAGTCCGTCACCCCCGCAGCAGCAGGCGAACAGGTGCGGGTGCGCGGGTTGCGCGATCTTACGTTATTAGTGGAGCGGGTTCCCTAAACCTTCACCAGACCGGCAGCCGCAGCGTCTCCTGTACAATTTAGTTTGAGCGAGGCCCCCACCTATGATGGGTATTGGCATTCCAGGCCTGATTATTATTTTTGTTGTTGCCATCTATCTGATCAATTCCATCAAGATTCTCAGAGAGTATGAGCGCGGCGTAGTGTTCCGCCTGGGACGCATTTTGTCCGCGCCCAAGGGTCCGGGTGTCATTTTCATATTCCGTCCCTTCGACCAAATGGTGCGCGTCTCTCTACGCCAGGAAGTGCTCGAGGTGCCGCCGCAGGACATCATTACCCGCGACAACGTGACCCTGAAGGTGAACGCAGTCATTACGCTAAAGGTCGTCGACCCATCGCGAGCCGTGATCGAGGTGATGAACTACGTCTACCAGACCTCGCAGTTTGCCCAGACAACCTTACGCTCGGTGCTGGGTGAAGTAGAACTGGATGAACTGCTCTCCCACCGGGAAGTCCTTAACCAGAGGATCCAAACCATCATCGACCAGCACACGGCGCCTTGGGGAGTAAAGGTAGTGAGCGTCGCCGTGAAGCAGGTGGACTTGCCGGAGTCGATGCTGCGCGCCATAGCCAAGCAGGCCGAAGCCGAACGCGAGAAGCGCGCCAAGGTGATTCATGCCGAGGGCGAGTTCAGCGCCGCACAACGCCTGGTGGATGCCGCTGCTCTGCTGGCCACGCAGCCCATGACGCTGCAATTGCGTTACCTGCAGACGCTGCAGGATATTGGCGTGGAAAAAAATACGACCATCGTGTTCCCGTTGCCATTGGAGATGATGACTTTATTCAATAAAATGGGAGACATGCGAGTGCCTGCGACGGTTGCGGGCAATCCCGAGGTCAAGGGGGAGAAATCGATATGAGATCCCTGCTCGATACAGAAGAGGAAGAAGAAACCACAGCGCGGGAGATTACGCTGAGCACTGCGTCCCTGCTGGGTATTTTCTTTGGCCTGGTGTTGATCTGTGGCGTGTTCTTTGGCTTTGGCTATTCCCTAGGCCGGGGAACGGAACAGGGAGCGCAAGCGGCTAGCCTGGGCACCGGGCACGCTGGGAGCGCCGGCGAATCGGACGACGCAACGACCGCTGCGAATCAACCCCCACCGGCTCCGGCGGAGCAAGCGCAGGATCACGCTCCTCAAAAAGCCGATGTGCCAGTTGTCGTCAGGCATGCAAAACCGGACGATGCCGAAGACGCGGCTGCAGAGGACGCAGCACCGACACCGCCCAAGCACGTGAGCCAGGCGCTGGTTGCAGCCGAGACGGCGGCGCAGCCAAAACCGTCGGCACGTGTAGCGCCCCCGGTTACGGTAGCCGCACTCCCTGCACCTAGTGCTGCTCCGGCTCCCGGTAGTGGCAAGCCGATGGTACAGATCGCGGCGGTTTCCCGGCAGGAAGATGCCGATGTCCTGGTTTCCGCTCTGCGTCAGCGGGGCTATGGAGTGGTGGTGCGTAACGAGCCTCAGGACAAACTCTTACACGTCCAGGTGGGGCCCTTCGCGGACCGCACGCAGGCTACAGCGATCAAGCAGAAACTGCTCTCCGACGGATATAACGCCATCATCAAGCAGTAACCGCTGGGGCGCCATTCGATTCTTTCCGGTTATTCAGGCAATGCGTTCGTGGGGTTGCGCCCCATAAGCGCTAACTCATTCGGGATATTTTCGTACCAAACTCTCCAAACAAACCGTCATCCTGAGAGTTTGTGACTTTTTGATCTTTTCGTGTTTTTTGCACCCGACCAGATGTTTTTCAATCCCCTCCAGAAAGGCGTCATCCTGAGCGAAGCGCCTCGCAGATCTATCGCATAGCAGAGGGTTTTATGCGCGCAGTCGAAGAGCCTGTCCTGAGCGTAGCCGAAGGAACCCCGGCGATGCTTGTTGGCAGATGCTCTTCGGAGCTTTCCGGCCACCAAACCTGAAGGAAATCAAAAAAGTCACAAGACTCTCAGGATGACGGTTTGTTTGGAGAGTTGGAAGATCTAGTCGGCTTCCCACATCCATTGCGGCAGGGCTGAGGTGATGGCCGCTCGTACCGCTGCTGAGAGCTGCTCGCGGGTGGCAAATTGCCGGGGGTAAACAGGCGGGTGAAAGGTCAGGTGCGCGGTTCCGGGCTTGATGCGCAGGCTGCCCTTGGTCATCATGTGCTCCGAACCCCAGATGGAGATGGGGATGATCGGTGCGCCCGACTCCATGGCGAGATAAAACGGGCCCTTCTTGAAAGGCAGCAATCTGCCGTCGCGCGAGCGCGTGCCCTCGGGAAAGGTTGAGATGTTGACCCCGGAAGTCAGCACCTTGTTGGCGAATTGAACGCTTTCCCGCGCCGACTCCAAACGTCCATCGCGGTCCACCGGGATAAAGCCGGCCAGCCTCATTCCATAACCCACCAGGGGAATCTTGAGCAGCGACCGTTTGATGAAGAAGGCAGTGCGAAAGGGAAGAAAAGGCAGAATGATCGGTGGATCGAGATTAGAGACGTGATTGGACATGAAGATAGAAGGCTGCGCGGGTATATGCTCGCGGCCTTCTACATGCACACGAATGCGCGCCAGCCTCACGCCAGCACGCACGACCCTCATGCTCCAACGATAAAGCGGACCGATATCCCCGGTCAGCAACGCCCAGGGAATGCCGACAGCGCCCACGGGCACGCCAAGAACCACATATGTAACAAGCATGGTGACGGAGCTGAGCATGATGAATCACCCGTGGCGCAGAATCTCAGACCCGGCTCCGCTGCTCAAGGGACATCGGCAGCTTCTCATAAATGCCATCAAAGCCGCCATTGGAAAGAATCGCCACCACATCACCCGGCTCCAACCGCGGCGTAAGGCCTTGCACGATGGCGTCTGCGGTGGCAAAGAAGGTGGCGTCGTGGCCGGCGTTCTTGAGCGCAGCGACCACTTTCTCCGGATGCATTCTCTCCGGCTCGGGAATGCTCTCCTGCTTGAAGACTCCGGCCACAACAATACCATCGGCCAGGGCGAGGCTCTCCACCAACTCACGCTCAAAGACATTTCTGCGCAGGGTATTGGAGCGTGGCTCAAGCACAGCCCACAATCTCTGGCCTGGGTAAGCGGCGCGCAAGGCTTTCAAGGTCTCTCGTATGGCGGTTGGGTGGTGGGCAAAATCATCGACGATGGTCACCCCCTCCGCAATCGCGCGAACCTCAAGCCTGCGCTTCACGCTGCGGAAGGTGGCCAGGGCCTCGGCGATCGCAGACGGCTCGATTCCCTGCCCCGCGGCCAGCGCCGCAGCCGCGGTGGCGTTGAGCGCGTTGTGCTCGCCAGGCATGGGCAAGGTTACCTGCAGCCACTCCTGGCCGAAGCGGAAAATCTTCCAACTCGAATTGCGGCTATCGTGGGTTAGATCTTCGATCCGCCAGGCAGAGCCGGATTTGAACCCGTATCGCTCGATGGAACAAAATGCGCGCGCAACACATTCATCCACGTTGGCGCTGCCGTCGAAGGCCACCACCCGGCCGCGGCGCGGAACCAGGTTTACTAAGCGGCGGAAGGCGGTCTTGACCGCATTGAGATTTTCGTAGATGTCGGCGTGGTCGAACTCCACATGGGTCAGGATCAGGGCATCGGGGAAGTAGTGCATGAACTTCGGCCCTTTATCGAAGAAAGCGGTATCGTATTCGTCGCCCTCGAGGATGAACGCCTTGCCCTCGCGCACGCTAAAACTGGTGCCGAAATTTTCTGCGATGCCGCCGATCAGGAAGGATGGCGCCATCTCCTTCTGGCTCCGCGAAGCGACTTCATAGATCCAGGCCAACATACTGGTAGTCGTGGTTTTCCCGTGGGTTCCCGCAACCACGAGCGACTCCCTTCCGGGAAGAAACTCATGTTGTATGGTCTCGGCCAGAGAGCGAAAAGGAATGCGTTGATCGAGCACGGATTCCAGCTCCAGGTTGCCACGCGAGATCGCGTTGCCCACGATCACCAGGTCCGGACGAGGAGCAAGGTTGGCTTCGCCGTAGGGCTCTTTGATTGTTATGCCCAGGGCATGAAGGAGGTCAGACATGGGCGGATAGGCCGCGGCGTCCGAGCCGGTTACGCGATAGCCCCTTGTCTGCAGCATCCCGGCCAGCGACGCCATCGCCGAGCCGCAGATCCCGATCAGGTGAATGTGCTTCTCTTGTGCCATAGGATTATTTCTCAGTCGCCCGTTCGAGAAAGCTCAGCAGCGGTGCGCGCACCAGGTCCAACTCGGCTTGAATACCAAAGGCGAGGGTCACATTGCGGCGCGACGCGTGGCCGGAGCGGAGGCCAATCGCGATCGGCCCCTGGAACCAGTCCAACACCCGCAGGATGACATCGTCTAATATGCTATTTTTCTGTCCGGGAGCCAAACAGTCCAACATCTCGCCAAAGATGATTCCGGTGACCCCGGCGAATTTTCCAGCCAGAATCATTTGTCGCAGTAGTCGATCTAATTGATAAGGCTTCACGTCGCGATCCTCCAGAAAGAGGAGTTTGCCTTCCGTCCGGGGCGCATAGGGAGTGCCCAGCGAGGCCGCGAGCAGGGTGAGACAGCCACCGTAGAGGACTCCGGTGGCCTTTCCCGGAATTAGTGTGCGCAGGCCGGCAGCCTCGCCTACGAACCAGCGCTCGCCGCCCAGGGCAGCCAGCAGGCTGGTTTCATCGACTCCGTCGGGCACAGAGAAATCACCTGCGACCATGGGCCCGTGGAAAGACGCCAGTCCGATCTGGTCCAACAGCCAGGTCTGCATGCAGGTCATATCGGAATGGGCGATGAATGGCTTGGGATGCTCCCGCACCAGCCCCAGGTCGAGGCTCTCCAGCAGGTAATTGGAACCGTAACCTCCACGGCTACATAAGATCGCGGCGGCGGAAGGATCGAGGAAGGCGGCATGCAGATCGTCGAGCCTGGCCTGCGCGCTGCCGGCAAAGTAATGATCGGCCTTGGAGAGCGCTTGCCGGCCCACCGAGGGGACGAAGCCGAGACGGTTCAGGTTTTCGACTCCCTTGGCCAGTCTATCCGGCTGAGGATAGCTGGCGGGCGAGATCACTGACACTCTCGAGCCCCGGCGCACGGCGGGAATGGTCAGGTTGCGGACCGTCAAATTGCTAACCTCAAGGCCAGGAACCTTCACCATGCTTCTCCAAAGCAGACCAGCTGCGCCGGACCGGTCAAGAGGATTTCGGAGCCTCGTTCATGCCACTCCACGGTTTGTGCTCCCCCGGGCGCGATCACGCGCAACACCGGCGTGGCGGAGCGCAGGGCGATGGCGGCGCTGCCCGCGGCGCAGGTGCCGGTACCGGAAGAGGAGGTGGGACCAACGCCACGCTCATAGATGCGTATTTCGATTTCATCACGTCCGCTCACGCGCACGAATTCCACATTGGTCTGATAGGGAAACTGCGGGTGGCTGCAGATCTCTAGGCCAATCGATTGCCAGGTGTGGCCCTGCACACGAAAATCCGGTGTTTCGACGAAAATGACGAAGTGCGGATTACCAGTTGAGACCACGGCGCCTTCGATCCGGGCTCCGCCAGCGAGTTGCACATGTCCCGTATGGACTTCAGGGACACCCATCGAGGAAACAATGCGAAAATCAGGTCCGGTGCAGGCATCGATGCGGCAAATACGCCGCCCGGCATCGGTTTCGAGGACGATTTCATCGCCGGGGCCGGCCTTTGTCTCGTAGGCAATCCACGCAGCGACACAGCGAGTTCCATTCCCTGAGATTTCGGCGATCGAGCCGTCGGCATTATGCAGGCGGATTTTGCCCTGGCGGCCGCCGTCCCAGGTCAGGAACTCCACCCCATCCGCGCCAATGCCCTGGTTGCGGTGACAGAGGCGCCGCGTCAGCTCATCCCTGGGTTCGGTGCCTGCGAGAGCCTCCTGCACCACCAGAAAGTCGTTTCCGCAAGCATGCGCCTTCACAAACGGAATCACTCGTCCTCCGCCCCCCCGGATTCCCTGTGGAGCTGGTTGGCTTTGGCGAACTTCATGCGGCTTTCCTTAATGAAAGCCGCACACGCGGTCGTATCCAGCGCAGCGTACAGGAAATCCGGGGCATCGTGATAAGTGAGCAGCTGGGCGATGACCGGGGAGGCAGGCAGATCGAAGTTAAGTATGCTCAGGTACATTGCTTGAGCGTGATGCTACCATCGCGCGGTGACGACTCGGTGTAACCAGTTTTGTTCGTGCCGCGGCTAGTGGACGAATTGCGACCGGTAGATGCGGGCGCAAGGCTGGCCGGTGGAACAGATTACGTTGCTCATCTGCAGGCCTTCAGGGTGGCGCTGAATGGCTTGGGAGACTACATCCCCGTCGAATGCGACCACCGTGGATACGCTCCGCGCGGGCGCTTCCAGGGCGCGTTGCCAGGTCAGGTAGTCGCCTTCATTCACGATGCGGCGCAACGGAATGGCCGCTTGCTGCACCGCCCCAACATCGCTCGAGACACGCATGAGAATCAAGCCGTTGCCGGGGATGCCAAGGAGAGCGTTCGCCAAGGCCGTTTCAAAGGCGAGGCGGCTGCGCGAATTGACGACTGCCTCCTGAAACACCAAGGGGCGTGCTCGCAGCAACACCACGCTGTTAGCTACCACTAATAGAAAACTTGCCAGCAACACGTAGCGCCGCGCCCGGTGCAGCCGAGAGAGCAGCACCGGGATCAGACAGCCCGTAAACAGGGCAAAGGCGGGCAGCAGCTCCATACCGTAACGCGTGTTGTACCAGGAAAAAGGCCGCCAGGTGGGAATGAAGATAGGCACTGATCCATAGGCGACCGAATAGGCATAAAAAGGTAGCGGTAACCACAACAACAGCACCGGCCAGATCTGCCGCCGGCGAAAGGCCCACAATGCCAACAGCGTGCCCGCGGCGCTGAGCCAGCATAGCTGGCGTCCGAAGCGTAGGGGCGCTGCGCCCAACTGCGCCGCCTTGAGAAAATACAGCGCCGAGACGCGCAGGTTGTGAACGCCCGGATGGGGCGACGCACCGGGCGGCGTGGTTCTAGCTTCAATAGCGCGGGCCGAGTAAGGACCACGGATAAAATCCAGCGGATCACCAAATTGCTTGGCGTTATAAGCCAACCACAACGACGGAGCGGCAATCAGCATGGCGGTAAACAACACCCAGGCGCCGGCTTCCGGCCCTTTCCAGATCCATCGGCGGCGAGCAGCCAGCAGCGCCCAAGTGGCAAAAAGCCACGCGGCAGCCGCGTACACCCAGCCGTCGTAACGGGTAAAGATCGCGGCCACCAACACCAGCCCGGCGCGGATGAGAAGCTGGGCGGCTGAAGCGCCGCCGGACGAGCTCGGTGCCCCGCAGTGCACGTTGATACTGCACGATCAGCAGCACGGCCCAGATCATTTCGGCCAGAAAGAGCGGCTCAGTCATGGCCGTGGTGGCCATATAGAGCAGGCCGGGGTTCAGTCCATAGAAGGCCACAGCCACGATTGCGGCGGGCATATCCAGCCACATGCGAGCCAGCCGGTAAATCCCGGCACAACCCAACACATAACTGGGTATGGAAAGGCAGGCTCCGGCCAGACCGCTATGCCACCAACCCATATTCCAGACGAAAGGCAAAAGAAGAATGTGGGGCAGAGGCAGCCAGACAGACCCCAGCTGGCGGAAGCCGGGGGTAATGGAATCGAAGACGCGACGGGCAATGTGCAGATGCGCCACCGCGTCGCCGTAAAGAAGAAGCGTGCCATGGCGGACACAATAGGCAAGGGCCACGAGGCCCAAGGCCAAGGCGGTCCATGCCACGAACATAGTCTCCCGGCGGACGGCCTCCGCGGCATCGCCCGCGGCAGTCGAGGGCGGCGCACCAGTCGTCGCAAGCTCAGTCAAGATGAGAAAGCTCGCGGAAGAGAGCGAAGCGTTGATCGATCTCCTCTCGCGTGAGCGCTTGCACGCGCTCCGTACCGAAACGCTCCACCGCAAACGAGCCCATCACGCCGCCGTAAAACATGGCGTGCTTAAAAGTCTGCAGTGTCACCTTCGGCTGCGAGGCAAGATACCCGAAGAAGCCGCCGGCAAAGGAATCGCCCGCGCCCGTGGGATCCACGACCTTATCCAGCGGCAACGCGGGGGCACGGAAAGGCAGAACCGAACCCTTTTCGCCGGCCCCGTCCAGCGGTTGATCGCCGAAGAACGCCGTGGCGCCATATTCGCCGTGCTTGACGATGAGAGCCTTGGGGCCCATGGCGAGGATCTTGCGTGCGGCGAGCACCAGGTTGCTGTTATCGGCCAGCAGCTTGGCCTCTCCGTCGTTGATCAGCAGCGCATCGAGCCCGGTGAGTACTTTGGCCAGGTTCTCGCGGTGGCCGGTAATCCAGTAGTTCATGGTGTCGCCACCCACCATGCGCACCTTTGGCATTTGCTTGCGAACGCTGCTTTGCAGCACCGGGTCGATATTGGCCAGAAAAAGGAAGTCGCTATCCTGGTAAGCAGCCGGCACCTTGGGCGAGAAGCTCTCGAAGACATTGAGGTCGGTCTTCAGGGTCTGCGCCTCGTTCAGGTTCTTCATGTAGGAGCCGGTCCAGTGGAAGCTCTTGCCCGCGGTGTGCTCCAGGCCCTGGGTATCGACTCCGTGGCTGGTGAGCACGGCCTCGTGTTCGGCGGTGAAGTCTTCGCCCACCACGGCGATCACGCGCACGTTGGTAAAGTAGCTCGCGGCCAGCGCAAAATAAGTTGCCGCGCCGCCCAGACACCGGTCGCGCCGGCCCTCCGGGGTCTCGATGCTGTCAAATGCAACACTGCCTACGACAAGAATGGACATGGGTTCTTTCTGCTTCAGAGTCTTACCCGGAAGACTCAACGGCTATGTTTTACGACTGTATTTGGCTAACAACGGAGCCAGCTTCTCGCGGGTTGCTGCCGGAATAGCTTCCGGGCTGGTGAGGATCGCGAACTGCAGTGCGGTTGTGCAGGCGCAAGTGCGCTCTCGAGGCATAGCTGCAACCGCGGCGCGTACCGCCTTAGCAGCGTTGGCCGAATTCTGATGCAGCACGGCGACTACCTGATCGACCGTGACGGCATCGTGGCCATCGTGCCAGCAGTCGTAGTCGGTGACCATGGCCATGGTGGCGTAGCAGATCTCTGCTTCGCGGGCCAGCTTGGCCTCCTGCAGATTGGTCATGCCGATAATATCGGCGCCCCAGCTGCGATAGAGATTCGATTCGGCGCGGGTGGAAAACTGCGGGCCTTCCATGCACACATAAACGCCGCCTTGTTTGGCGACCACGCCGGCGCTTTCCGCACCCTGATGGATTGCTTTCGAGACCGTCGCGCAGACCGGATCGCCAAACGCTACATGGCCTACGATTCCCTCGCCGAAAAAAGTGGAGGGGCGCAGCGAGGTGCGATCGATGAACTGATCGGGAACCACAAACTCGGTCGGCTTATGCTCCAGCTTGAGCGAACCGACGGCGGAGACGGAGATGATCCGTTCCACCCCCAGCTTTTTCATGGCGAAGATATTGGCGCGGAAGTTCAGCTCGGTGGGCAGGATGCGATGGCCCCGGCCGTGACGGGCCAGAAAAACCACCTTCCGCCCCTCCAGCTCGCCGGCTACGAATGCATCTGAGGGATCGCCAAATGGCGTGCTTACCTCAACCTGGTGAGGATTGCTCAGGCCGGGCATGGTGTAGAGCCCGCTGCCGCCTATGATTCCGATTTCCGCCTGCTGCAAACCCGGCTCCGCACGCGCCCTGACCCGGTTCGCGTCTTTTGGGAAGTGATTGAGATCCCCTCAAGTATACAGGGGCCGGAGAAACCGCAGGCTTCTCTTCTGACCACAACTACCAACTAGTGCAGCAGAGACGCCTTCATCAGGCCGCAGCCGGCCATCATCCGCGTCAGGTGCGTGGTCAGCTCGTCAGCCGGAGGGGAGGCATGCGCCGCTTCCTGTGTTTCTCCGCCCTGCTGCGCCCCAAAAAAGAGGAACTGAAGCTTGCGCGCCGTGGTGAGATCAAAACTCTCGCTCACGAACACCTGGTTACCTTGGCGGACAATCAATACCGGCCCTTCACTCGCGTTGTAAACCTGCTCAGTAGAAGTAGATTCCGATTCCGGATCGCGCGCCACACCGGAATATTTCTTGCTCAACTCACGCCCGTAAAGCTTGGCGAATTCCGTCGCGGCGGCTTCGCTTCGCCACGCCGAAAGATAAAGCAGCGCCACCGAAGAGGTCGCTGCCTGCTCCTCAGCCGTACGCGCCTTGCGGCTTTGCACTGCGTAGTAGAGGCCACCCTTCCATTGCGGCGTGAGCATCGCAGCTTCCTCCGGACCGCCGAAAAGCTCGGTCAAAATGCGCACATCGAGCTCGCCCATCACGCCGATGTCGTAGGGCTGATAGTCCACTTCCAGCAGTCCGTGCACGTCGGGCATGCGCAACAGAGGAACCGTTACCTTCCGTTCATAGGCGCGCGGGTTCATGATCTCGTAGCTGGTCGAGGGCGGCCGGTCCAAGACCCCGGCAAAAGCATATTGCGCGCCCTTATCCTTCAACAGTCTCTGCTCAAATCCCAGCCCGTCGCGATAGGGAAAAAGAAGTGATTGCTGCAACAGCAGCGGCGCCCGAGCCATGACCGGCGAACTGTCGGACGTGTCTGTGTCTTCTTTTGGTGTGCGCATCACGTCCGGCAAGGTCAGCAGGCTCTTGCCTGCAGGCTTCAGCCCGTAGTCCATATAGACCGCCATGGCCTGCCCTTCCAGGACTGCGTCGCGGGCCGTGTCCCGCTCGTCGATCTCCAGGCGCTGATTGTCTTCGGTCACGTTCTTGGAAATCGTATCCGGATCTTCCGGCTCCCATTTCTCCAGATCCGTATGCTGGTCCTGCAATGCATGGGTCAGCTCATGCGCCATGACCGGCTTCTGCTCCTCCGGCGAAACCCAGTCCAGTAGGTTCACCGTCTTGGTCTTGTTGTCGTAATAGCCGGCGATCTGTTCCTTCAGCAGGCTCACAAGGAAGGGCTGCAACTGAAAATCGCGGTCAAGCAGGCCAAATTTCTTGAGCACGATCTCTTCGCGCTGCATGCGTTTGGCGTCTTTGTCATCCTTGAACTTTTCCAGAATGTACTTTTCCACCTGCTCCCGGGTGATCAGCCGTTTCTTTACCTCATGGTGAATCTGCAGCTGGCTGTCATCGCTGGCAAAGGTAAGGATTTGATTCAGCGAACGAAAAAGCTCCTTGGTCTGCTCCGGGGTGATGCGGGTTTCCTTCTTCGCCTGGGGCGCAGGCGGTTGAGAGCCCGGCGGGGTGTCCTGTGAGAAGGCATAGACACTCAAGGAGGTTAAGACCAGCGCAACCGCGAGGGGAGCGCACGACTTCCTGCAGATAAGCTTCATTCTTCGTCCTTTTCCGGCTTCCCCCGGATTTCTGTGTAGCTGGTGGGCGTTGGTTCCAGCGCAGCGTACAGAAAATCCGGGTCGGCCTTGCGCTGCGCCGCACTCGCTCTGCTGCAAGGCTATAATTTTATTGTGCTTTCTGCTATGAACCAGCCCCAACCCCATCCCATAGCCGACCCGTTGACCGCTCCCGGCGCAGTCCAAGAGTCGGGCCCCCACCCTGTCGACACTGTTCTATTCGCCGCGCTCCGACCGCAAGAGGCTTTGCTCGAGGCCGCTCTGCATTGCGGCACATTGACGCCCCGTGTCTTTGACGGTCTGGCAGGCGAGATGGATTCCCTGCTGCGTTCCACCGGGGTCAGCGATCTAGGCTGGCGGGGCAAGATTCTGGTAACCGGCAGCGACCGCCTCCGCTGGCTGAACGGCATGGTTTCAAATATGGTGCAGTCGCTCCCCGAAGGAGAGGGGAATTACAGCTTTCTATTGAGCGTACAAGGGCGTATCCAGGGAGACTGCTATGTTTACCGGCGCTCCGGCGATCTGCTGCTGGATACAGGCTTTGACCAGATCCCGGCACTGATGCGTCATCTCGATCACTTCATCATAATGGACGATGTAGAGCTGGCAGATGTTAGCCAGCAATGGACCGCCTTGTCGCTGGCCGGACCGGGTGCGCCCCGCGTGCTGGCAACGCTGGGATTCTCGCCAACGGCTCCCGGCGTAGAAAATGGGCGCATGAACACAGCCCGCATCGGCGAGGTGCCCTGCACCATCATCGAGGCTTACCACGTGGCTGTTCCCCGCTTCGAGCTATGGTTTGCCCCGGAGCACGTGCTTGCCGTCTGGGAGACGCTGCAGGCCGCCGGCGCCACTCCCTGCGGGCTCGAAGCCATGGAAACCCTGCGCGTACTGGAGGCGACTCCGCTCTACGGTATCGACCTGAATGATCGCGACCTGCCGCAGGAAACGGCCCAGACGCGCGCGCTTAACTTCAGCAAGGGTTGCTACCTGGGCCAGGAAATCGTGGAACGCATTCGTTCCCGGGGGAAAGTGAATCGCCAGTTCCGGCAATTTGCAATGCACGGCGAACGGCCTCTCCAGTTGCCAATGGAATTGAGGAGTGGCGAACAATCCGTAGGCCGAATAACCAGTACCGCATCGTTGTCGAGCGCCGGCCTGCCGCAAGAGCTCCCCGGATTTCCTGCGGAGCTTCGTGGCGTTGTCGAGCATCATGCGGCTTTCCTTACTGAAAGCCGCACAGACGGTCTTGTCCAGGGCAGCGTACAGGAAATCCGGGTGGCGCTCGGTTTTATCCGCATCGAAGTAGTGGAACGCAATGCCGAGATCACCTATGACGGAGGGGTGGCAACCGCGCTGGCCGCGCCGCCCGTGATCCCCGGGCCTCCGCTAGCTGAACCGAACCCGAGCCTGCCGGACAAGAGTCGATGTCCATCAGTATCAGGCAGCGTTACAAACATGATTGGAAGAGACCATGCGCGATAAAGAACCGCAATTCACCGTAACCGATCGCCGCAAGTTCACCGCCGAAGGCGAGTTGCGCGAAGGAACGGCCAGCGATAGCAGCGCGCCGCCAGCCGTCGCTGAGCGCCCCAGGCCGTCCGTGAACCCGCAGGCAGCCGTTACCACCCAGGCGGTGCATGCTGGTTTGGATGAGCCCGATGCGCTAACGGCGGACGATGAGGAGATCATTCCGGAGCCCACCGCGGCAGAATCCGCGCAGCAGCGCCAGGATTACCATGCCTCGGCGCGCCGCCTGGACGATATGTTTCTCAAGGCCAATCCAGGCCAACCTGCCGTACCCGCGATGAACTTCGATCGCCTGGTGCAGTCGCTCTACATGACCGCGGCGGTGCAGATGGGCGCTGGCTCTGCACCCAACGAGCAGCCTCGCATCGACATCCTGGGAGCACGGCAAAGCATTGACATGCTCAGCGTGCTAGATGAAAAGACCAAGGGCAATCTTACCGAGCAGGAGAAGCGGCTGCTACAGAATGCGCTCTTCGATCTGCGCATGTCGTTTCTCGAGATCACGAATGCCATTGCCAGCTCTGCCCAGCGGCCTCCGCAAGCGGGCAAACCCCATTAACGCATTTTTGCTAATACTGTGATCCGGTGGGATCAGTTATGTGCGGCCATTCTTCTGCGGAATGGCCGCGTCGAGTTCAGTTTCCTGGTCTACACCATTAGCAAAAACGCTTAGAGCTTTTCTTTCCGAGGGAGCGTCTCATACAGCCAGCAGAGATCACTATTCTTGGAAGTGGCACCTCGATGGGTGTGCCGACCCTGGGCTGCACCTGCCGGGTCTGCACCTCGACTGACCCGCGCGATCGCCGCACACGCCCCTCCATTGCTGTCACCTGGGCCGGACATCGGGTGGTGATCGACACTGGACCGGACTTTCGTATGCAGGCCCTGCGTGAGGGCATCGATCATGTCGACGCAGTGCTCTATACCCACTCCCATGCCGACCACGTCCTTGGCCTGGACGATTTGCGGCCGCTCAGCTTCAAGCACGAGAGCAAAATCCCGCTGTATGCCGATGACGCCGCAGCCAAAGTGATTGAACGCATTTTTGACTACACCTTCGACCCCGATTCCCCATATCCCACCCGTGCCCGGGTGGAAATGCATCGCCTGGGGAGTTCGGTGGAAGTCGAGGGCGCGGTCTTCCAACGCGTTCCGCTCACCCATGGCAGGCTTGAAGTCGCGGGCTTCCGCTTTGGCAACGCCGCTTATCTCACCGACATGAACGACATCCCAGAGAGCAGCCTGGCCCTGCTTGAGAATCTTGATGTGGTCATTCTCGATGCCCTGCGCAAGACGCCGCACTCCAGCCACGCGACCCTGGAACAGGCAGTTGGATTCGTGGCCCGCATGCAACCACGGCGCGCGTTCTTTACCCACATGTCCCACGATCTGCTGCATGCCGAAACCAATAACGAGCTTCCAGAGCACATGCAACTCGCTTACGACGGGTTGCGCATTCCCTTCGAGATCTGACCATGCACGTCTTCCGCAACCTCGGCGAGATCCCCCAAGACTTCGGGAGGACGGTGGTCAGCATTGGGAACTTCGACGGCGTCCATCTTGGCCATCAGTTCATTCTGGAGCAGCTCAGGCAAAGCGCTGCGTCGCGATCAGCGCGCTCGGTAGCGGTTACATTCGATCCCCACCCGTTGCGTTTTCTGCGGCCCGAGACCTGCCCTAAGCTCATTACCCCGCTGGAGACGCGGCTCGAGCTGTTGGGAGACACCGGCGTGGACGCTGTGCTGGTGCTGGATTTCACCGCTGAGCTTTCGCGCATGCGGGCCGCGGAATTCGTCACAACCATCGTGCGTAATGCGCTGCGAGCGGTCGAGATCCATGAAGGAACCAACTTCCGTTTTGGCCACCGCGCCGAAGGCGGCACCGCCGAGCTGAGCGAACTGGGCCGCGCGCTTGGTTTCGAGGTGGTTATCCACGGCGCGTGCCAGGTGAGGGGATTGACCGTTTCCAGCAGCAAGATCAGGGAATTGCTTTCCCGGGGCGAGCTGCGCACTGCGCGTACGCTGCTGGGGCATGGTTTCTTTATCGATTCCACGCCGGCCCGTGGACGCGGGATCGGTGGGACGCTGACGGTCCCCACCATCAACCTGGCGCCCTACCAAGAACTGCTGCCGCCCAACGGTGTTTACGTCACGCAGCTGCGTGTCAATGGAGAATGGTTCGATGCAGTGACCAACGTGGGCAATCGTCCAACCTTCGGCGCAGATTCCTTTGCGGTGGAATCGCACCTGCTGAATTTTCACCCGCTTGCACTATCGGAGCAGACACCCTTGAGGCTTCTCTTCCATCGCCGGCTACGCGAGGAACGGCGCTGGCCCTCTCCCGAGGCGTTGAAAGAGCAGATCATGCGCGATGTCGCCCAGGCGAAGCGCTACTTGCACCTGGTGCGCCTGATGGGCCACTAAACCCGGGTGCTTCCACGAGTCCGCGCATCCGGCAAAGAAAAACCCAGGGGCTAAAGCCCAGATTTTTGTTACGTTCAACGGCCCGACTAAAGTCAGGCCCTGACACAAAGCATCAGAGCGGTGACTGCCGACAGACTCGCGTATTCCGCGAAGATGCCTACTGCGGAGTGGCTACTGGTGCGGGCTGGCTTGCCGGCCGGGTGGTATTCGTCTTCAGGGCTACATTGGTCGATGGCAGCGGGCGCGTGTCTCCGGCAAAGTGCTCGTTGGGGCGGTCGGCGATCGCCACCTTCATGAAGTCCATCCACAGCGGGAGCGCTGCGTGGCCGCCACTCTCTTTATCCCCTATCGACTGCCGGCTGTCGTAGCCAACCCAAACTCCGCAGGTGATGGAGGGAGAGAAACCGATAAACCAGGCGTCGTTGAAGTCGCTGGTCGTCCCGGTCTTGCCACCCAGCGGATGATTGAGCTTCCCGGCCTCGGCGGCTGTGCCACCCGGTTGCATGACTGACTTGAAAAAGGTCATCATGATCCGCGCCGTCTTCATGCTGGTGGACTCGGTTACATTCGCCGGGCTCTCGGAAAGGGTGAGCCCATCCGCGTTGGTTACCTTGCGAATGAGATGCGGCCCAAGGCGCACCCCGTCATTGGGAAAGCTGCTGTAAGCGGCCACCTGCTCCTGCAACGTAGCCTCAACCGAACCCAATGCCACGGGGAGGAACGGCGGAATACTGCTATTAAGGCCGAACTGGTGTGCCGTAGCAATCACCTTGCGTATACCGACGCGTTCCGCAAGCTTGACTGCCGGGATGTTCCGCGAATCGGCAAAGGCGTGCACCAGCGATACCGGACCCTCGAAGGTGTCGTCGTAGTTGTGCGGCGTGTAAGGACCAACAACCGTCGAAAACGTAACCGGAGCATCGACAATACTCTCTTCCGGACGCGCGCCTGCATCCACCGCAGCGGCATAGACGTAAGGTTTGAAGGAAGACCCCGTCTGCCGCTCGGCCTGCGTGGCGCGGTTGAACTGCGACAGGTTGAAGTCGCGGCCGCCGACCATGGCTAGTACTTCGCCGGAGGTATTATCCACCGCCATCAGGGATCCCTGGATGCCGGAATCCTGCTCCAGCACGGCATGTAGCACCAGGTTGGAATCGGTCGAGGCCACGATGTGCACGTAGATAATGTCGCCCGGCTTGAGAAAGTTCTCCGCGTCCCGCTGCTTGGTCCAAGCAAAATCATCCGGGCCTAAGATCACCTGCTGCTGCCCAATGCGCGCCATTACCTGGTACGGCAACACATTCGTGACCAGGGCGTGCATGTACGATCCCGGCTTGGTCGGCTGACGCCAGTCCGGGTGACGAAAATCGTCCAGAGACCCTCCGGCCGCGACCACATTGAGTAGGTTACCCTTCCATCCATGGCGCCGTTCCAGATCTGCTAATCCATTGAGCACGGCGGTGTTGGCTGCCTGCTGCAAATCCAGATCCAGAGTGGTGTAAACCCGCAGACCCTCCTCATGGACTTGCTCGCTGCCAAACTGACGTTCCAGTTCGCGGCGCACGTCTTCCACGAACCAGGGAGCAATGCTGTTCGACGGAGGCTCAATGTGCAAACCGAGCGGTGCGGCCTTGGCGGCATTGGCTTGCGCGTTGGTGATCACTCCGTCTTCCAGCATGGAGTTGATGACCATGTTCCGGCGGCGGAAGGCGCGATCCGGATTCGCGATCGGAGAATACGCGGTCGGGCTCTTAGGCAAAGCTGCCAGCAAAGCCGCTTCCGGCAGCGTGAGGTCACGCGCGTGTTTGCTGAAGTAGTATTCCGATCCAGCCTCGAATCCATAAACACCCTGGCCGAGATAGATCTGGTTGGCGTACAGGGTAAAAATCTGCTGCTTGGTGAACGCATGCTCGATCTGAATGGAGAGAAAGATCTCCTGCAGCTTGCGACCGAAGGTTTGTTGGCTGGAAAGAAAAAGGTTTCGCGCCAGTTGCATGGTCAGGGTGGAGGCGCCCTGGGTGCGGCCATTCGATGTCAGATCGTGATAAGCCGCGCCCAGCCACGCGGAAGATGTTGACTCCCCAGTGGCTCTCAAAGTTCTTATCCTCGATCGATATCACGGCCTGGCGCAGCACGGGGGGAAGCGCTTCATAGGGGACCACGATGCGCCGCTCCAGGGCAAAGGATCCAAAGACGCGACCGTGGACGTCGAGCAGGTCGGTGGTGGTAATAGGGCGGTATTTTTCCAGGTCCGCAATTTGCGGCAGGTCGACGGAGTACACCAGCATGAGGCCGGTCAACGATCCGGCGATGATGGCGAGAGCCAACAGCGCGAGAAAGGTAATGCTACCTGCCAGCTTCATAGGCACCGACGCGGACGTGCCCGGCGCACCGGGCGGACGAAAGCGATCAGCGCCCGAAGATGGAGCTTGCCCAATCAATGATAGATCCGGACTATGCGCTCTTCTGCTTCAGGATATCGAGCGCTTTGGTCAATTGATCATCCGACTTAGGAGTTTTCGCCTCGCCCGCCTGGTCATCATTCGCCTGGCTGGCGGCAACCACGACATTCGGCGTCACCGCCTCGTCTTGAATTTTTTTGCCCAACGGCGAAGCATACTTGGCGACGGAAAGGATCAGCGCAGCGCCATCGGGAAGCTCCATGGTCTTTTGCACGGAGCCTTCACCGAAGGTTCTGTCTCCCACCACGTCGGCTCGCTTGTTATCGAGAACCGCTGCGGCGACAATCTCTCCCGGCCCAGATGTGCCATGGTTTACCAGGACCACCAGGGGGGCTCCGGTAATGAACTTGGAGGTGTCGGCGTTAAAGGCCTCGTAGGTATATTTCTGTCCGGAGAGGGTGGCAATGGTTCCCGACTCCAGGAAGAAATTGGCCAAGCGCACGCCTTGCTCCTCGTCCCCTTCGGCAACGTCACGCAGATCCAGCAGAATCTTCTTGTTGCCGTTCTTCTGCATGGCCTTCAGGCGGCTGGCAATCTCCGACACCCGCTCTTTGCTAAGCACTCCCGGCTTTAGGTAAAGGATGCTGCTGCTCTCGTACTGCGTCTCCGCCAAGGGAGGAGCTGCGGACACGGTGCGGGTAAGGGTGATCTTGTCCGGCTCCGCCTTGCGCGGACGGACCAGCGAGAAGGTCACAGTGGTTCCCGGCTTGCCCTCAAGGAGCAGGCGGATCATCACCAGTGACATTTCCCGGGTCGAATGTCCCTCGATGGCCTCGACGATATCGCCGTCTTCGATTTGTTCTTTTTCCGCCGGGCTTCCAGGCTCCACAGAAACCACGGTCGCGTATCCATAGCGCTTGGAGATATTCAATCCAACCTGTGCCGTGCCCTCGTTGCTGTGCTGCTTAAATGCCTTGTATTCGTCCGGGGTCAGGTAGCTGGAGTCCGGATCGAGGGACTCGAGCAGCCCGTGTAAGGCGCCGACGGTGACTTTCGTCATGTTGGGATCGGAGACATAGTCGGTCTGAACCTTCTTCAGAACCTCGCTGTAGACCTCCATCTCGGGGTAAGCGCCATCCTGCTGCGAATCCGCGCGCACACGGCTCGGGCCTAATCCACCGAGGAAGACCAACGCTACCAACAAGATCGATACACCAAAGACCGCACGGGTAAAGGTTCGAGACATAGCTCCACTTTGGACCAAAAGTATGGTCTAAACAAATAATACTACTGGGTTAGACGCAGCCAGGAACCAATCGGGGGACTACACAGGAGAGGTCTTGGTGGCGGCGGGCCGGATCGAACGGCCGACCTACGGGTTATGAGTCCGTCGCTCTAACCATCTGAGCTACGCCGCCCCATGTTGATTCTACAACAGTTGCATAGGCATCGAACCCTCTGGGGCGAGTTTTGCCAGGGTTCATTCGCCAGCCTGTTCAGCGAGTTCCACCCAAACTGGAGGATTGGCAATCCAGTTCCGGACGGACGGGGGCGTTTCGCTGTCATCCAGCTCTTGTTGGACGGCAGATGGCAGAATCACTTTCTGAAATAAGGCAGGAAGCAGATCGATATGCCCGATCAAGACGAGGTAATTGATGGGTCCAGTATCGGCAATGACGAGTCGCACGGTCAGAATCCGAGACGTTCGAGGCCTTCGCGCTCACGTCGGGCATCCTCCAACGTGTAATCGATCCATATGTCGTGGGCTTTCAGAAACCCGTCGACCTGATAGCGGGTTCCAAAACCCAGAAGGCGCCGCAGCTCAGCCTGAGTGATATGACCGCTTTTGTATTCCTCTAGTGCGAACGCCTCTAGCGCGCGACGCGACAGGTCGCCACCCACCGCACTCAGCCTGCTTGCGAGATCATCTGGAATCTGTACAGTCAGGTTCATAACTAAGGCTACCTCTTCTGCCACAGTAAGGGATCTATGGATCTTCTGTCACGAAGTCGCTGCGTCCACCGATGGAACTCGTCCGAGGGGCCTCTCACCTGGGTGCTCGCCCAGCGGTTTACGGGCGATGACGATGCGCAACGGTGGAAAAGTATAGAGCGGGTTTCCCCACCGCCTTTCGACCGCTAGGCCGGCCTTTTGCAGCTGCTCAGCATATTCCCCGGTGAGCTTGTAGTCGGACAGGATCGCCTCGGCCTCCAGGCTTCAACACCCGGACGATCTGCTCGACGGCGCGGCGACGGGTTTCCCGGTCATAGATGTTATGAAGACACAGATTGGAAAGGATGACGTCGAAGGTTCCGTCAGGAAATGGCATCTCCTGCGCGGGAACCCCAAGGAGCGTGCAGCGATCGCTGATCCCTTCCAGCTCCAGGTTGTGTAGCGTGGCGGCTTCGGAGTTGCCGCCCATATCCACGTTGGACCAGATATCGATGCCGGTCGCTTTTCCACCGCTGGCCAGCAGTTTTGCTGCTCCGGCCAAAAGCAGGCCGCGGCCACAACCGACATCCAGTACCTGCTCGTCGCCGCGCCATTTGCGCAGCGAGAGTATCCGGTCCCGATGATGGAATTTGCCGACCTTCACATAGAGAAGGAACAGCAAGCCTTCGATCACGAGCAATGTCCCAGTCCCGATGAGCATAGGGCGGGGTAGGAAAACGACCTGCCCGAGGTGAATTTGGTGAGGCCCAAAGATCCCAAGAAGAAGGCAAGCAGCGCCGATGAGGAAGAGATTGCGCAAGACGTTGGGGGCGTCTACCCCGTAGTCAGGCTTCCTGGTCTTGACGATTGCCACAGGCACGCCTCCAATAGTTCATTCGTTGCGCCGGTTATCGATCGAGGACGCTTCCCTCTACTTTACGAATATCGGTCTTGCCGAAATCCATTCCCTTGAACAAGAGGGGTTCACCAGTCGCCTTCGCCAAGGCATAGGCGAAGCAGTCGCCAACGTTCAATTGGGCAGGATGCCTTCCTTTGCCGAAATCGAGAAACGCTTGCCGCGCTAGATGCGCCTGCTCAACTGTAACCACCTCAATAGCGATTTCGGCGCGCCTGAAAAACATATCAAGCTGGCGTCCGGCCTCCGGGCCCAGTTGACCTTCTATCACCGTGGATAACTCAACAAAGTTGGCCGCACTGATGCTGCAACGGTCAGCGTCATGAATCACCTGGAGAAAGCGGTCGCCTTCCGGTTCTCCGAAGAAGATGGCGCTTACCGCGGAGGTGTCCAGAATCATTTCGGAAGACCCCGTTCGTCGTACAGGAATTCCGCGTGATCAAGATAAGCACGTTTGACGGACCCAGCGGCACGTTGCGCAATGGCGCGCAGTTCTTCTACTGAAGCCTTGCGCTGGCGGCTTGGCAGGCGTTCGAAGCGTGCTCGCAGGGCTTCAGTCACAACGCGGGTCATCGTCTCCCCAGTTTCCTGGGCTATGGCTGCGGCCAGACGGTGAGCTTCTGGATCTTTTATGTTGAGTGTGCGCATCATTATTTTCTGTAAATAATCTATTTTTCTACCATTCTACCGTATAGGGCGAAGCCGGGGAACGGCTTTACACTTGCGTCTAGATAAATGGGTGCTTACATGTCTTCATTGCAATCCGGAGCGCTGCCCGGCCTGCGCATTGTGCGCAGCGGTGAGTTGGACAGCAATACTCCGCAGACCCCGGGCATGACGCGGGCCGAGGCCATTTCTTACGCCCGCGTGGGCGCGCAGAAGCTTTGGGCCGGCACGGTCGTCGTCCACCCCAACGCGAAGACCGGCCCCCATCACCACGGAGAGCTGGAGACGGTGATCTACATCGTGCGCGGGCGCGCTCGCTTCCGCTGGGGAGAGCATCTCGAATTTGTCGATGAGGCCGGACCGGGGGACTTTGTCTACGTCCCTCCTTTTGCGCCCCATCAGGAGCTGAACGCGCGCAAGGATCAGCCGGTCGAGGCCGTCATCGTCCGCAGCGGGCAGGAACCAGTGGTCGTCAACCTGGATATCCCAAGCCCTGAAGACGAGGCAGACGGGCTTGGGTCCGACCCGTTCCACGCGAGCGCATCATGAGTGAGCGCGTGGTGGCGGTCATTCCGGCACGCCTCGCCTCCACCCGACTGCCGGGCAAATTGCTCCGCCCCATCGCGGGTGCTCCCATGCTTGGCAGAGGGGCACTCCTCTCTCCCCACGCAAGCACACGATGCCACTTTGACGCTTTCGGGAAGTGCCTTAGTCTGCCAAGATAGTAGGGATGACCGCACCCATTGCTACCAACATCTTCGCCGACCGTATCGGCCGCATTGAGGTTTCGGCCACCATGGCCGTTACCGCGGAAGCAGCCAGGCTGCGCGCCCAGGGCGCCCAGCTGGTCGACTTTGGCGCCGGCGAGCCCCATTTCGCTACCCCGCGCCACATCAAAGACGCCGCCATCGCGGCCATCGAAGCCAACTTCACCCGGTACACCGTGGTCGCCGGCATACCCGAGCTCAGAAAAGCGATCGTGCAGCGCCACGCCTGCGACTTTGGCTCCGATTACACCCCCGACGAGGCGGTCTTCACCACCGGCGGCAAGCTGGCGCTCTTTAACGCCATCCAGGTGCTGGTGGACCACGGCGACGAGGTCATTCTGCCCGTCCCTTACTGGGTGTCGTTCAAGGACATCATTCAGTATGCGGGCGGCAAGGTCGTGTTCCTGCCCACCAAGGAAGCGGAAAACTTCCGCGTTACCGCCGATGCCATCGAGCGCGCGATCACCCCGCGGACCAAGGCCATCATCCTCAACACACCCTCGAACCCGGCCGGCTCCGTCGTCTCTCCCGACGACTTGGAACGCATTGTGAAGCTGGCCCACGCGCGGGGAATCTTCCTGCTGCTGGATGAGTGCTACGCGTACCTGCAATATGCCGGCGCTCCGGTCTCCGGTGGGTCCTTTGTTGAGGCCAAGGAGCATGTCGATTGTGCTCGGTTCCCTCTCCAAGACCTACGCTATGACGGGTTGGCGTGCCGGTTTCGCTCTCGGACCCAAGCCCATCATCGCCGCCATGAGCAAGCTACAGAGCCAGTCGACCTCCTCCACCGCGGCGTTTGTACAAAAGGCGGCGATTGCCGCGGTGAGCGGTCCCCAGGAATGCGTGGCCGAGATGCGGGCTGATTACCTCAAGTTGCGCGACCGCATCCTGGCTGGATTAAGGGCCATTCCCGGCATCACCTGCACCCAGCCCGACGGCGCGTTTTATGTCTACCCGAATGTGTCGTCCTTCCTGGGCAAGCCGGGCGCGAAGACGGCGACCGAACTGGCCACTCGCCTGCTGCATGAAGCGCATGTGGTCGCGGTTCCCGGGGAGGCATTTGGCACCCAGGAGCACATCCGGCTCTCCTACGCTGTCGCGCACAGCGACATAGAAGAAGGCCTGGTCAGGATGAAAAACTTCTTCGCCGGTCTTTCCTAAGCACCCCTACGGGATCAGGAGCAGATGACAGCTAAAGTCGAGTTTCGCCCGATCATCCTGGCCGGCGGCAGCGGAACACGCTTCTGGCCCAGGAGCCGCCGCTGGCGCGCCAAGCAGCTCCTGGTGCTGGATGGCGCGCGCACCATGATCCAAAGCACCGTGGATCGTCTGGGCACGTTGGCCACCGCGAACGAGCTTTGGGTGATCACCAACGACCTGCTCTCCAAGGCCATCTCCGAGCAATTGCAGACCATGCTGGGGGAGCAGATCATCTGTGAGCCGGCGGCGCGCAATACCGCGCCCGCAGCAGGCCTGGCAGCGTTCCTCATCGAGCGCACCGCCCCCGATGCGGTACTGGGCATCTTCCCTGCCGACCACGTGATCACCAACGAGGAGAAGTATCGGGCCACCATCGAGCAAGGCATCGCCCTGGCCGCAGCAGGAGAAAACATCGTAGTGCTGGGGGTGAAGCCGGTCCGGCCAGAGACGGGCTACGGCTACATCGAGACCGGAGAGGTGCTGCCGCACGGCGTCAAGCGCGTCCGCCGCTTTACCGAGAAGCCCAACCGGGAGCGGGCAGAGGAGTTCATGCTCGCCGGCAGACTACTACTGGAATAGCGGCATATTCCTGTGGACTGCGCGCACCCTGGCCAACGCTATCCGCGAGCACCTCTCGGAGACGTGCGCCCTTTCTGCAGAAGATTGCCGACGCCTATGGAACGCCGCGGTTCGCCGAGGTATTTCGCGAGCTCTACCCAAAATGCGAAAACATCAGCATCGATTACGCCGTGCTCGAGCCGCGCTCGGCCAAGGGCGAACACCATTCGAATATCTACTGCCTGCCGGCGGAGTTCGGCTGGAACGACCTGGGTTCGTGGGATGCCCTCTACGAGCACCAACTGGCGCAAGGCAACGCGAAGGACGGCAACGTCACTGAGGCGAAGGGCATGGTGGGCATCGACGCGCGCAACAATTACGTCTACAGCCCGGAGAAATTTGTCGCGCTGGTCGGGGTCGACGACCTGGTAGTCGTGGAAACCGAAGACGCCATTCTGATCACCACCCGGGAGCGTTCGCAAGATGTACGCCGCGTAGTCAGCGAGCTCGCCGGAAAGCACGACGAATTGATTTGAAACAAAAGCCCGTTCATTTCGGCACCGACGGCTGGCGAGGAATACTCGCTGACGACTTCACGGATGAAAACGTGCGCCTCGCAGCCGGGGCCATCGCCCACTATGTTCGCGAGCACGAGGATCCGGCGCGCGGCCTGTGCATCGGCTATGACACTCGATTCATGTCGCAGCGTTTCGCGCAGATCGTTGCCGAAGTGGCCGCCGCTGCCGGCATCCCAGTGCGCATCGCTGATCGCATCACCCCGACTCCGGCTCTCTCCTACGCGGTAAAGCATCTGCGCGCGGCCGGTGGGGTGATGATTACCTCCAGCCACAATCCGGCAGAGTGGAACGGGGTGAAATTCAAAGCCAGCTATGGCGGATCGGGAAGCCCGGCGATCATGGCGGCGATCGAAGGCTACCTGGGACGAGAGCTGCCTGTGGCCGCGTCCAATCGGTGCCATTACCGAAGCTGACTTTCTTAGCCCCTATGTCGAGGCCATCTCCGTCTTCGCCGACCTCAAGCGGATCGCCGCAACCCGGCAAAAATACGCCATCGACTGCATGTACGGCGCGGGACGAGGCGTACTCTCCGGCATCTTCTCCCGCATGGGCATCGACCACGTCGAGATCCGCGCCGAGTTGAATCCGCTCTTTCCCGGCATCCAGCCGGAGCCGATTCCGCCCCACATCCGCGCGCTCGAGGTCGCGGTGCTGGAGCACCACTGCCAGGCCGGCTTTGCCACCGACGGTGACGCGGACCGCATTGGCGCGGTGGATGAGGAGGGACGCTTCGTCGATGCCAATAAGATCTACTGCCTCTTGCTCGAGTGGCTGCTCAAACGCAAGCAGTGGCCGGGCGATGTGGCTCGGGCATTCAACACCACCAAGATGCTGGACCGCATCGCGGCCCGATACGGGCGCAGGCTTTATGAGCACGGCATCGGCTTCAAGCACGTGTGCGAGCTGATGCTGGAGAAGGACATTCTCATTGGCGGCGAAGAATCGGGCAGCATCGGGATTGGCCGGCATCTGCCGGAACGCGATGGGCTGCTCAACGCGCTGCTATTGGCCAACATCATGGCGGAGGAAGGCCGGACGCTGGGCTCGCTGGTGAACGCGCTGCAGGAAGAATATGGCGAGCATTATTACGGACGGATTGACCTGCACATCCCGGAAGCGGTCAAGCAGTCGGCCATCCGCCGCGCAGCGGCCGGGGTGAAGGAGTTTGCCGGTATGCCGGTCTTGCGCCTGGAAACCCTGGACGGCTTGAAGTTTTATCTCGAGAATCCGGAACCGCAATCTGCGGAGAGCTGGTTGTTGTTGCGCGCCTCCGGCACCGAGCCTTTGTTGCGCATATACGCCGAGAGCGGCTCACGCGCATCGTTGAATGCACTACTCGAAGCGGGACGAACGTTTGCCATGGGAGACGGTGGATGATCAAGGTAAGAACCAAGGGTCTGCTTTTCGACATGGATGGAGTGCTGATCAGCTCGCTGGGATCGGTGGAGCGAAGCTGGCAGATCTGGGCAGAACGCCATGGGCTAAATGTGCGGGAAACGATCAAGACCGCGCACGGAATGCGGGCCATCGAAACCGTGCGCACGCTTAAGCCCGATGCCGACCATGAGGCAGAGCTGAAGGTGATTGAAGACCTCGAGGTCGGGGACAACGAAGGGCTCGAGGTCTTGGACGGCGTGACATCGATTCTGCAATTGCTGCCGCAAAAGTTCTGGACCATCGTCACCTCGGCGACGGAACGGTTGGCGCGCAGCCGTCTGGCCTTCGCCGGCGTTCCGGTGCCAAAGCACATCATCACAGCCGATAGGGTGACGAATGGTAAGCCCCACCCTGAGCCTTATCTCAAGGGCGCGAAGATTCTCGGCCTGGCTCCGGCGGATTGTATTGTGATCGAGGATTCGCCTTCAGGCGCTAAGGCGGGCCACGCTGCAGGGTGCAAGGTTCTGGCTACGACTTTTTCTCACAGCATTGAACAGCTCGCGGCGGCGGATTGGATCGTCGAATCGCTGGCTAAGGTGAGGATCAGGATTCTGCCTGACGATGAAGGCCTGGAGCTGGAGTTCGAGCCTCTAAAGAGGCTTTGAAAATATTTCAGCCGAAAGAGCGACCGGCTGGTTGGAAAAGAAAACCGCAGATCCCTCCACTCCGCTACGCTCCGGTCGGGATGACAAATTTCTTGCAAGAAATTTGTCATCCCGACCGGAGCGTAGCGGAGTGGAGGGATCTGCATTCACTTTCGGGGTCACTTATGCAGGCACTGTCCGGCTCTGCACGGCGCGGCGCAGAGCTACGCGTGCCAGCAAACGCGTGGAGTCGAGCGTCGGGAGCGGAGAATTTTCGTCGTTCATGAGCAACGGAATTTCGGTGCAGCCGAGCACCACCGCATCGCATCCCTGATCTTTCATCCGCTCGATCACGCTTTGAAACGTGGCCACTGCCTCCGGCTTGAAGACGCCATAGACCAACTCATCCATGATGATGCGATTGATTTCTTCGCGTTCCTCTGGGGTCGGGCGCACATACTCCAGATTTCGGCCTTTCAGCTTTTCCGGATACACCTCGCTCTCGACTAGATACCGAGTGCCGGTTAAGCCCAATCGCCGGAACCCGCGTCCGACGGCTTGGGCGGCGACCGCATCCGCGATGTGCAGCCAGCGCAGCGGTAAACGCTCCTCAATAAAGGGCAGGCCCTGGTGAATCGTGTTATCCGGGCAGATCAGGAAATCAGCACCGAGGCTCGCCAGCTTGTTCGCGGAGGAGAGCATCAGCTCCCCTACACCTTGCCAGTCACCGCGATAGATACATTTCATGTACTCGCCCAGCGAATACGTGTGCATCGAGATCTCCGGGTGCTCATGCGGCCCGAGCAGGTCCGCACCCCCCAGGCAGATAGACCGATAACAAAGAGCGGCTCCTTCCGCGGAGCAAGCGACAATACCGATGTGCTGGGACATGCCTCGATTTTACAAGGACGGTAATGCGGTTTCACGATAGGTGTGACCGGTGAAGATGCTTCACACGGTTCTTTTCCCCAAGAAAAGTCCCACCTCCCCGAACCCGATAGGACACGGTACTCATGAACCGCTCTAAGATAGCAGGGATGCGCCTGCGTGCAGCGGTCAACCTTCTGGGCTTGAGTCTCCTCTTCGTGGCCCCTTGTCTTCGCGCCGAAACCGGGGCAGAAGGCTGGCTTCGTTACGCCCCACTGCCCCCGCAACTGGCGCAGCAATACAAGCTCCCACACTGCATCGTCGCCACCGGCAAGTCTGCCGTCGCCCATAGCGCCGCCAGTGAACTTGCCCGGGGGCTGCACTCGATGCTCGGCAGAAACCTGCAGGTCTCACCCACGATCTGCGCGGACGGCGCATTCATCCTCGGCACTCCCCTGGAGATTCGGCGTCTTCTGCCCAACTGGAAAACGGACTCCCCGATTGCGCCCGAGGGCTTCTCTATTTCTCAGTTTGCCGCGAACGACCGCAACTACTGGGTGATCGCCGGCGGTACCGACCGTGGCGAACTCTACGGCGTTTTCCGGGTGCTGGAGCAGGTTGCTCAACAGAAGTTCATCGCCGCCGAGCGCCGAATCGCCTTCTTCGCCCATTCGCTGGGTCAACCAGTGGGATAACTTCGACGGAAGCATCGAGCGCGGCTATGCCGGGCGCAGTATTTTCTTCGACAATGGCCACGTGCGGCCCGACCTCAGCAGGGTCTCGGAGTACGGACGGCTGCTGGCCTCGGTCGGTCTCAATGGCGCCACCGTCAACAACGTCAACGCTAACCTGCATACGCTCGACCCGGAGATGATCCGCGAACTCGCCCGCATCGCGGATGCGTTTCGTCCCTGGGGCGTGCGCATGTCTCTCTCGATCGATCTTTCGAGCCCCCAGGTTGTAGGTCATTTGCGCACCTTCGATCCGGTGGACCCGCAAGTCGCCGCATGGTGGAGAGCGAAGGTCAACGAAATCTACCGCGCCATCCCCGACTTCGCCGGCGTTGTGATCAAGGCCGATTCGGAAGGCCGCCCCGGACCATCGCAATACGGCCGCACGCCCGCGCAGGCGGCAAACACTGTCGCCCGCGCGCTCCAGCCGCATGGCGGAGTGGTGCTTTATCGCGGCTTTGTCTACAACAACCATCTCGACTGGAACGACCTCAAGGCCGACCGCGCCCGAGCCGGCTACGACAACTTCCGCGCCCTCGACGGCAAGTTCGAGCGCAATGTAGTGATCCAGATCAAGCACGGCCCCATCGACTTCCAGGTACGCGAGCCTGTCTCCCCCCTGTTTGCCGCCCTTCACCACACCAACCAGGCCATCGAACTGCAGGTCACGCAGGAGTACACCGGGCAACAACGCCACATGGTCTTCCTCGTCCCTATGTGGAAGTGGGTGCTGGACACCGATCTCCGCGCTCAGAACCGCAGCACCCCGGTCAGCGAGATTGTCGAGGGCAAGAGCTTTCACCAGCCGCTGGGTGGTTTTGTCGCCGTGGCCAACGTTGGCCTCGACACCAACTGGCTGCATCACCCCATGGCCATGGCCAACCTCTACGGCTTCGGCAAGCTGGCGTGGAATCCCGACCTGACCACCGAGGAGATCATCGACTCCTGGACCCGGCTGACTTTTGGGAATGATCCTAAAGTCCTCTTTATCGTCAACGGCTTGCTGGAAAACTCCTGGAGGGTGTACGAGCAATACACTGGCCCGCTCGGCATCGGGGGCCTGACCAACATCATCAGCGTCCACTATGGTCCCGGTATCGAGTCCGCGGAGCGCAACGGTTGGGGGCAATGGTTTCGGGCAGACAAGAAAGGCATCGGCATGGACCGCACTGTCGCCACGGGTACTGGCTTCATCGGCCAATACCCGCCTGAGCTGGCCAAGGTTTACGAGTCCCTGGAGAGCTGCCCTGACAGCCTGCTGCTCTTCATGCATCACGTTCCGTACAACTACAGGCTGCACAACGGCAAGACGCTGGTGCAGTACGTCTACGATTCGCACTATGAGGGCGCCGCGGTGGCTGGTTCGTATCCGTCGCGATGGCGGACGCTGCATGGCTTGATCGATGACCAGCGCTATAACGAAACGCTAGCGCTCTTCGAGTACGAGGCGGGTCACGCCATCGTGTGGCGGGATGCGGTCACCGCATGGTTCCAGAACATCTCCGGCAT
This sequence comes from uncultured Acidobacteriaceae bacterium, assembly GCA_963746595.1. Taxonomy (GTDB): domain Bacteria; phylum Acidobacteriota; class Terriglobia; order Terriglobales; family Acidobacteriaceae; genus PALSA-350. The sequence continues at coordinate 906,119 of CAVVBS010000013.1, read as the reverse complement.
CCAGGATAAGCTGGGCCGCGTTGGGCACTATCCTGACCGCATCGAAGCCGAGTCCATGCAGGCGGACGGATACACCCCAGTCGCCGTCACTCCGTGGGAAACTGGCTCCGCAGGCAAAGCGGTCGTTTGCAATCGCCCTGCCTCCTGCACACTCACCACAAAACCAGGGCGGCCGGAAGGAACGTACACCATTGGCGTGCGTTATTTTGATCTGCGCACCGGCGCGTCACAATACGAGCTGCTGCTGAACGGCAAGTCCCTGGCGCACTGGACGGCAAATGCAACCCTACCCCCAGCCGTTGTCGATCCCCATCCCGACGGCAGCACCAGCATGCTTTTTACCGTGGCCGGGATTCATCTCAAGCCGCGTGATACGCTCACCCTTCGCGGAACACCGGACCAGGGCGAACCAGCGCCGGTCGACTACATCGAAATAGAAAACCAACAGGGGCTGCAAACAAGATAGGATCCCGATAGCAACGTGAAAATCGAGATCAACTTCCGGTATCTGATTCTGCTCGCTGCAACCGCAGCTCTGGGCGGCGTGCTCTTCGGCTTCGACATTGCGATCATCACCGGCGCCGGTCCGTTCTTGACGGAGCAGTTCGGGCTGAATGACCTGGAGCTGGGTTGGGCCTTCAGTTCCCTTCTCTTTGGCTGCGTGCTGGGGTCTCTCGCAGCCGGCAGATTTGCCGACCGTTACGGACGAAAGCGAATCCTGGTTGGGGTCGCCGTGCTATTCGCGCTAACCTCGATCGCGACCGCGGTGGCGCCCACCTTTCACCTGTTTGTCGCCGCCCGTTTCATTGGCGGACTGGCTGTCGGTGCGGCCTCTCTTCTCTCCCCCATGTATATAGCGGAGGTCTCACCGCCTTCGGTACGAGGGCGCATGGGCGCCCTCTATCAGCTGTCGATCGTCACTGGCGTTCTGATTTCCTATGGCATCAACTACCTGTTGCGCAATAGCGGCGTCAACAACTGGCGCTGGATGTTCTTCACCGGAATCTTTCCGTCGGTGCTTTTTTTCGTCCTCATGCTGATAGCGCCGGAAACACCGCGCTTCCTGATGATGACTGGCAAGAAGGAGGAAGCCTTTAACCTGCTGGCGAGGATTTCGGGCAAGCAAAGTGCCGGGCTTGCCATCGCGGAGATGCAAGCAGCCGTTCATAAAGGGGGCGGCTGGCAAGCATTACGGCGCCCCGGCGTGAAGCGCGCGCTCAGGGTGAGTTTCTTTCTGGCTATTCTGATTCACGTCTCGGGGATCAATACCATTGTCGATTACGCGCCGGCTATCTTTCGCTCCGCGGGATGGAAGATCGATGGCGCGCTCTTGTCCACCTTTCTCGTCGGAGTAACCGAGTGTGTCTTTACCATCGCATCCTTCTGGATGATCGACCGCTATGGCCGCAAGCCGTTATATGTCATCGGCTCGATCGGCATGTGCGCGGCCCTGGTCTCGCTGATGGTGACGATCGCCGCCGATCGATTTCACGGACCGCTGGTGCTGGTGTTGATTCTTAGTTATCTCGCCTTCTTCTCTTGCTGCATCGGGCCGGTGTTTTGGACGCTGCTCCCCGAGATCTTTCCCACTGATGTGCGTGGTCTGGCAATGACCGTACCGGTGCTGACCCAATGGGTAGCCAACGCTTTGGTTGTTCTGCTCTTCCCCTTCGCCTACCACCAGATCGGCAAGGTGGTCACCTTCGGATTTCTCGCGGCCATGGCCCTTGCCCAGGCTATCTTCACCTGGTTCTTTGTGCCCGAAACCAAAAACAAACCGCTCGAAGAAATAGAAGAATTCTGGATAAAGCGGGGCACCGTTTAAGCGGAAAAGTCAGTCCCACAGGGGTCTGGCGCTTGTACCCTAACGAAGGATACAACGCGGCTAAAGCCGTGCCGCTCTCAGTATGCGATCGGAGAGGACTTCAGAGTCAGCGTGAGAACGCCACTGACAAACCCAGTCCCGTAGGGACGGCTGAGAGTAGCCCAGGACGTAGTCCTGGGTAGAGATAAGAGCCAGGAAAAGTCCCGCCAGGGACGGCTGAAAATATCCCAGGATGTAAGTCCTGGGCTTCCTCACCAATTCTGCATGGGCACAAGGGTGCGAAACTACCTTAGCCGCGGTTGGGGATTACCCGCGATTGCAGGCGGCTGATTACTGTTTGTGGAACCAGTCCCTCGACCGAGCCGCCCAGTTCGAAGACGTTCTTAATTAGGCGCGAGCTCACGTAGGAATATTTCTCGTCGGCCATCAGGAAGACGGTCTCAACATCCGGCGCCAACCGGCGGTTCATCAGCGCCATCTGCAGCTCATATTCGTAGTCGCTGATGGCGCGCACGCCGCGCAGAATCGCCTGGGCACGCTTCTCCAGAACAAATTCCACCAGCAGGCCATTGAAGGTGGCCACCGAGACATTCCCAAAGGGCTGAACTGCCTCGGTGATCATCTCAATTCGCTCGTCGACAGAAAACAGGGGCGCCTTCTCAGAATTCTTGAGAATCGCGACCACCAGATGGTCGAAGATCTTCGCCCCGCGCGCAACCAGGTCGAGATGACCATTGGTCAAAGGGTCGAAGCTACCCGGATAAATGGCTTTGACTGTGTTCAAGACCAGCTACTGCCTGCGCACAGGTACCTTCACCGCTTCGGCCGCCTGGGCTGACCCATTGACCGGAACCGCGGGAATGTCGGCCGGCTTCACCCCGGTAAGGCCGAGCTTCTGCCGTAGTTGGCCATCGATGCGGGCGAAGATTTCCGGATGGTCCTTGAGAAAGCTGCGAACATTCTCCCTGCCCTGGCCAATGCGCTCGCCAGCGTAGCTATACCAGGCGCCTGACTTCTCCACGATATTCTGCGCCACGGCAAGGTCGAGTACATCGCCTTCACGGGAGATGCCTTCGCCGTACAGGATGTCAAACTCAGCTTCGCGGAAAGGCGCGGCGACCTTGTTCTTGACCACCTTGATCTTGGTGCGGGAGCCGACCACCACGTCGCCTTCCTTGACGGCCGCGATGCGGCGAATGTCGATGCGCACCGAGGAGTAAAACTTGAGCGCACGGCCACCGGTGGTCGTTTCCGGATTGCCGAACATGACCCCGATTTTTTCGCGGATCTGATTAATGAAAATTAATGAAGTGCGCGATTTCGAAACCGTGCCCGTAAGCTTGCGCAACGCCTGCGACATGAGGCGCGCCTGCAATCCCATATGCGAGTCGCCCATTTCGCCGTCGAGTTCGGCCTTGGGTACCAGCGCAGCCACCGAATCGACCACCAGCACATCGATGGCTCCGGAGCGCACCAACGCTTCGGTGATCTCCAGTGCCTGCTCGCCGTAATCGGGCTGCGACACCAGCAGGTTGTCGACATCGACTCCCAGCTTCTTGGCATATTGCGGATCGAGCGCGTGTTCCGCGTCAACGAAAGCCGCCATGCCGCCCGACTTCTGCGCTTCGGCGATGATTTGCAGCGTGATGGTGGTTTTGCCCGACGATTCAGGGCCGAAAATTTCGATAACCCGGCCGCGGGGAACACCGCCTACGCCGAGCGCGGCGTCAAAAGAAATCGAGCCGGTGGAAATAACGGAGATGGGCACAATTGCCTCTTTGTTGCCGAGGCGCATGATAGAGCCCTTGCCGAATTGTTTTTCAATTTGTGCTAATGCCAGGTCAATGGCGCGGGAACGATCGTCTGCCATGGGGGGTCTCCAGTGGGTAGGTACGTTTACTCAAAAGCGGGCGGCTTGTAGAGGATCATACACCGCTATCGCTGCAGCAGGTCGACCGGCTGGTGGATATCCCGGACGCGAAAGTACGAAGCGAGCGCCGGATGCTTGCGGGCGACCGCCTGATACATCTCCCAGGCGATGCGGCGATAGGAAAAATGGCCGGCCGGCGCGGAGCGCAGCTCCGCGATGTACAGGGCTTCGGCGAAATCCATTTTGAACAGGGCGCGGGTGCGCGTGCCGAGAGGTAGCACGTAGCGCGCATTCTCGATGAGACCAGCCTGCGAAACCTGCTCGAAGACTAGAGTGGGCTTGGGTCATGGCGGAGTCGTACTGCGGCAGCAATCCCGCCTCGGCCAATCCTTCAGGAACTTCATAACCGTGAGCATCGGTGAACGGCTGCAGGATCTGGACGCACCGGCGGTGGCGGTGCATATCGCGGAAGCCGCCGATATCCATGAGAATGTCAAAGCGCAGGCCCTGGCCCGCGGAGAACTCGCGTAGCAGTTCGTCATGGCGGCCGCGATGCCGGGCGCCGATGGCGATGATCTCGTTGCGCCGCGCCTCCTCGAGTGCGGCGACCTGGCTGGCGATCTGGCGATAGGAGTAATGGCTGGCGCCGTAAAGCAGTGTTGTGGCCAGATCGATTTCGAGCGTCTGATCGTCAACCAGATCCACTGGACCGGCCGGCGTCTCAATGGGCGCATCCTTCATCAGGGCGGCGGCGGCCTCTGCCAGCTCGACTCGGGTTGCCAGCACATAGTCATTCGGCGCTGCGTACTTGACCAGAGTGGGCGCGGTCTTCACCTCGCGGGTCAGCAGAGCTTCCGCACTGACGCCGAGGGCAGGGTCGAGCGCCGCGATCTCGCGCTGCAAGCGCACTGAGTGCTTCACCCTGTACATTCCAGGCGGAACCCGGCGGCCGCGTCCCGTAGCCGCTCGCCCAGCTGTCGAACCTCCTCGTGGGGGTCCGAGAGCAAGCGGGAGATCTGGGTCTCGAGTGTGCGCGCGTTCACGATCTGGCCCAGCGAAGTGTTGGTGGCCAGCGGCAGCAGGTAGCGGGAGACGTCGAATGCGCGGGCCTTCAGGGTGCGGTGGAAGGCTTCTTCCTTCATCTCCGCCGGCCGCGCGGTGCGCCCTTTCAGATGCTCAAACATCAACTCTGTGCTGGAGTGATATTCGGCGAAGAGCGCTTCGATAGCCCCGGTAAAAGCCTGACCGCTGGCGGGGCTCAAGGAAAAATCAGGGAGATACCAGCCGCTCTTGCGGAAATTCTGATAGCGGGTCGAACGCTCCTGGCCATCCCAGCGTTGCTCGTCGACCAGGATGATGGCCGCCAGCAGCGATAACCGCTCGATGGCGAAGGCCACGTGCGCCAGATCGGCAATCGAGCGGTGGCCATATTGAAAGTAAAACGTGTTGAGGAAATGCTCGGCGCGCTGGGTGGAGATTTCGCGCAGCGATTCCTTCATCGAAAGCGCGGAGCGCGAGTACTTTGCCATGGCATAGGCCAGGACTTCAGGGTCGGCCCCATGCACCGCATAAACCTCAGTCTGGTTTCGGGATGTTTCGGGCAGGACGGGGGAAGCTGTCGTTGCGATTTCGCTCTGAGCCATGGTTACGCTTCAGGATAGAGCATTCCCGTCGTGGTGTGTGGCCACGGTACCTTCGCTTACAAGAGAACCGTTGGCGGCGGGCTTCCGGGAACGAACTAGGGTAAGATTGGGGGGACAACCGCGGTGCGGATTGCGCCTTTTACGAGTGAGTTCGCTCTTATGGCCACGAGCCGCTATTCCGAGCCTGACCAAGAAGCCTTGTCGGTGGTAAACCACCGGCCTTACGCGTTGCCCAAACGTCCCTGGACGATGATGCAGCGCTGGAACGATTTGCTCTTTGCCCACTGGCCGATCCCCGCTGCCAAACTCGAATCGTTGCTTCCCCCCGGCCTGCAAGTCGACACCTTTGATCAATCCGCCTGGGTGGGCGTCGTTCCCTTCTGGATGGACCGGGTTCAATTGCGCGGGGTACCCCGTATTCCCGGCGCCAGCCGCTTTCCTGAGCTGAACCTCAGAACCTATGTCCGGGAACGGAATACAAATCGCGCTGGGGTCTATTTTTTCTGCCTGGAGGCTTCCAATCCCGCTGGCGGTCATCGTGGCCAAAGCAGTCTTCCATCTGCCCTACCATTGGGCCCGCATGTCGATCAAGACACGCAGCGAGCGGGAATTCACCTACCAGAGCGAGCGCCTTCTGAGCGCCAAACCGGCGCGCTTCCGGGCTCACTATCGAGGCTTGGGAAAGTTACGTTCGATCGACCAAAGCCGGCCGGGAACCATCGAGTACTTTCTCACGGAACGCTATTGTCTCTTTACCACCAACCGCAGCGGACAACTGCTGCGCGGCGATATCCACCACATGCCCTGGCCGCTCGAAGCCGCGGAAGCGGAGATCGAGCTGAATGACCTACCCGCCATCTATGGCATCGAAATCCCGCAGACGGCGCCGCTGCTGCACTACTCGCGGGAACTCGTGGTCTATCTCTGGTCGCTCGACAAAGTCTGGGGCAAGCTGCCGGCGCTCGAGGCAGCGGCGGTCCGTACCGCCGAGATCGTCTAACTTCCTGCCTAACACCGCTCCTGAGATCCTGAAGCTTTGTCAGTATCGCTTACTCGGTGAGTGTGTCGCTCTGCGACCGCGACGCTCTTCTGGTAACCTCACTCTTTCGCCTAGAGGCAACACGGAATCATGGAAAACTTAGAAGGCAAGACAGCATTTGTTACCGGAGCATCCCAGGGAATCGGCCGCGCCTGTGCGCTGGCATTGGCAAAGACGGGGGCCCGCGTTGCGCTGGCCGCACGCAATGAGGCTAATCTCGAAGCTGTGGCCGCCGAGATAATCGCGGCTGGCGGGCAAGCCAAATCTTTCGTGATGGACGTGGCCAGCGAAGCCTCCATCCAGGCCGCTGCCAAGGCCGCCATTGCTCATTTCGGCAGTGTGGAAATATTGGTCAATAACGCAGGCATTACCCGGGACACGCTATTGCTGCGCATGAAACGCGCGGACTGGGACGCGGTGATGACCACCAACCTCACCGGCGCGTTCCTTCTGACCCAGGCATTGTTGAACCCCATGCTGCGCGGTCGCTGGGGCAGAATCATCAACATCAGCAGCGTGGTGGGACGCACCGGCCAGGCGGGACAGGCAAACTACGCCGCCAGCAAGGCCGGGCTGATCGGATTTACCCAGTCGATGGCGCGGGAACTGGCCTCGCGCTCGGTTACCGTCAACGCGGTGGCGCCCGGTTATATTGAAACCGCCATGACGGCGGTACTCGAGGAGAAGCAGCGCGAAGCGCTTTTAAGCCATATCCCGCTGGGGCGGGCGGGCAGCGATCAGGATGTCGCCCACGCGGTGGCTTTTCTCGCATCGCCCCAGGCCGGCTATATCACTGGGCACGTGCTGGACGTAAACGGCGGCCTGTTCATGAATTGATTTCCGGGCTCGTCTCGATGAACCATCGCGGATACAAAATTCCAATTTCGGACAAATATGATTCACATTGTGAAAAAAAATCTTGCTAGTCGTCTCTCCGACGTGTTAACTATGCTGCCAACACCTGGAAATGTGTTAACTGCTTCTGGTCCATTGGGGTGAAAGTGTGAACGAAGGTCGTTGCTTATGAAAATTGGCATTACCATTCGCGGATACCGGTTGCAGAAGGGTCTTTCGCAAGGAGATATCGAGAAGCGCACCGGCCTGTTGCGCTGTTACCTGTCGAGAGTTGAGAACGGACATACTGTTCCCTCACTTGATACTCTCGCCAAAATCGCGCAGGCCCTGGATATCCCGCTGGCCCAGTTCTTCGCCGAAGACTCGCTAGGCCGCGAGATGAACACCCAGAAGCTCACCGATGACGAATTGCGGTTTTTAACCCAGATTCGGCGCTACGCGACCAACCTGAACGACAGCGATCGCAAGCTCCTGTTGGCCATGGTTAAGAAGTTTGCCGCGACCGCAGTGCGTTAAAGCGGTTCCACGATTACTGTGCCCCATCCGAGCTCGGCAAGGTGGTCTTTTCTTGGGGAAAAGCCCCGTCTCGGCCATCTTCGCCGGTTACGCCTATCGTGGAACCGCTAGAGCTTAGCGGGATCTAGCCAGGCCGTAGCCGAAAGCCAGCAGCAGCACGGTCATACCACCATAAGCCGCCCAGGAGCGAACAGCGAATTCGCTCCTCGCCGAGCCGATTCTGGGCACCAGCGGCGCTCCCAGGGCAACGCCGCAAAGAAAGCCTCCCAGGTGGGCCATGTTGTCGATCTGAATGCTGGTGCGCAAGAACATCGTTGTGCCGCCAATCACAAAGTTCAAAAGGGCAAAGTAAATCACGCTTCTGCGCAGGCGGCGAATCTCCTCCGGCGGCACCGGCAACAATTTCGCCTTAAGTAGCAAAATGAGCACGCCGGCAATCCCAAAGACCGCGCCGGAAGCGCCGGCGCCGACAATCTGCGGATGCACCGCGGTGCTGAGCAGATTCCCTGCCACTCCCGTCAACACATAGACAGCAACCACCCCGGCAGGGCCGAGCAATGGCTCACCCAACAAACCCAGATTCCATAAACACCACATGTTGGTCGCCAGGTGCAGAAGGCCAATGTGAACAAAAGCGGCGGTGAGCAGACGCCACCACTGCCCGCGCTCCAGCACGTAGACGCCAAAGTTGGCGCCCCAGTGCACCAATTCAGCGACGGTAGGGTTGCTGGGGGAGACCCCGCGCAGCACCATGGCCAGGTAGACCGCACAGTTGATGCCTACGAGGGTGTAAGTGGCCGGAGCGGTGGCCCAACGGTTGCCCCGGGGGCGCCTCGATGGACCCGGCTGAATCGGCCCGGGGTCCCCGTCGTAGCCCGCCATTCTGCCGTAGGAACGAGGGTCATCGCGGCCTTCCGGCGGCAAAACTTCCGCGGGAACCTGCGAGGGCCTGTCTCCTCCCCAATTCGATGCCATAGGGCTAAGCTATCCTGAGCGCGGGTCGCTGACAAATCGGCGCTCCGTTCGTCCTATCCATTTCATCTATCTAACTGTGCTGAATAATGATTCTTACAAATTGCGACGAGGGCAGGTCTTGAGTGGAATATAAGCAGGTTAAGCGGGCCCTTTTGAGTGTTACGGACAAGAGCGGACTCGTAGATTTCTGCCGCCAACTGGCCGGCATGAACGTGGAACTGGTTTCGACTGGAGGTACGGCCCGGACCTTACGCGACGCCGGGCTTGCGGTGCGCGATGTCTCCGACCTCACCGGCTTCCCGGAAATGCTGGATGGTCGGGTAAAAACGCTGCATCCCAAGGTCCATGGGGGCATCCTGCACCTGCGGGGCAGCGAGGAGCACCGGGCGACGGTGGCAGCGCAGGGAATCGAGCCGATTGACATGGTGGTGGTGAATCTTTACGCCTTCGAAGAGACCGCCCGCAAACCCGGAGTGGCCTTCGGCGAGTTGGTGGAGAACATCGACATCGGTGGACCCTCCATGGTGCGATCGGGAGCCAAGAACTTCGAAGACGTCGCCGTGGTCACCGCGGCGGCAGACTACGAAGCATTGGCGGCTGAGATGCAGGCGCACCAAGGAGCGCTTTCGCTCGAAACCCGGTGGAGGCTGGCGCGGCAGGCCTTCACCCTTACGGCCTCCTACGACTCGGCCATCGCCGTGACCTTCAATAGGATCGCAGCTAAACAGGACCAGACCCCCGGCCTGGAACCGGCGGAAGAGGTCGATCATTTCCCTTCTACGCTCCTTCTGGCTTACTCCAAGACGGCGGACCTGCGTTACGGAGAGAACCCGCACCAGGGCGCAGCGCTCTATGCGGACGGCTCGGGGACCGGGGTCGCGGCGGCGCAGCAACTTCAAGGTAAAGAACTTAGCTATAACAACCTGGTTGATTTGGACGCCGCCTGGGAACTGGTCCACGAGTTCGAACAACCCGCCGTGGCCATTATCAAGCACAGCAATCCCAGCGGTGCGGCTATTGCTCCCTCCGTGGTTGAGGCATACTCAAAAGCGCTAGCCACGGATCCCGTCTCCGCCTTTGGCAGTGTGATTGGCATCAATCGCGAGGTCGATGAGGCGGCGGCGGAAGAAATCGTTAAGCTCTTCGTGGAGGCCATTGCGGCTCCATCGTTCAGCGAAGGCGCCAAGGCAAGATTCAGCACCAAGAAGAATCTGCGCTTGCTGACGGTAAAGCACGCGCCCCCGGGCAAGTCGGTCAAGCAGATTTCCGGAGGGCTGCTGCTGCAAGACGCGGACACCGAAGGCGTCTCGGCGGCTGGTCTGACGGTAGCTACCGTACGCCAGCCGTCGGCGGAGGAGTTGGAGTCACTTCTTTTTGCCTGGCGGGTGGCCAAGCACGTAAAGTCGAATGCCATTGTGTATGCGCGCGATGGGCAGACGATTGGGGTAGGCGCGGGCCAGATGAGCCGGGTGGATGCGGCGAAATTTGGCGCCATGAAAGCATTGCTGCCGCTGGCCAACTGCGTTGCCGCTTCCGACGCTTTTTTCCCCTTCCCAGACGGGCTGGAGGCAGTGGCGAAGGCCGGGGCCACGGCAGTGATTCAGCCCGGGGGTTCGGTGCGCGATCAGGAAGTGATCGAGGCGGCCAATCGACTGGGCCTGGCGATGGTCTTTACCGGAACGCGGCACTTCAGGCACTAGCAGGTTGCGGAAAAACTTGCTGTTGGGTAGCCCGAGGCTTCGCACGGTGCGGAAAAAACTCATGTTTTGTATCAGGGCACGACTTTACAGCTTGCGGAAAAACACACTCAACGAAGGGCACGGGTTTAGCCGTGCCATAAAGAGCCGCAGAGTATGAGGGCTTTAGCCCCTGAGGTGCGCGTTTCCGCGCCCTTCCAGACGAGATCGCCCATCTTTCGCACTCTGCCTTTGGGTTGAAGTACAGTGGTCACGAGAAATTTGCCCCGAATCATGGGAAAACCGTACCTCAGGGGCTAAAGCCCTCTCCGTTCGCATACTACTTGCGGCACGGCTAAACCCGTGCCCTTCGTTGAGTGTGTTTTTTCCGCAGCCTGTTTAGTCGGGCCGTAAACGATTGAGAATACGACGGGCTTTTAGCCGCAAACTCAAAAAAAAGCTTCCGCAGGGAGTGAAACTCCAACTGAATTGCATCTATATGTTGACCGAAATTTCAAAGGAGGTCATCTAACGGCCCAGAGGCCAAGATGATCAATTAATTAATTTGATCATCTTGATCATCTTGGCAAAACAAAGGACTTAGCCGCCGCGTGAGAACCACTCTCTCCAAATTGAGTCCCGGAGAGCCTGCCCTGAGCTTGTCGAAGGGGACGGCTGAGAGTAGCCCAGGAGGTGTTGCTTTTTCCTGCTCGGTGCAGACTTTTCCGCAGCCTGCTAGAGCAACGGGGAACCATGGGCGCCGCTCGGTCCTTGTGTATCAGGACAGTTACGGCCCCATGGAAAAGCGGTGGAACGGTGCACAATCCGCTATGACCAGGCGCGGGAAAAGTAGTCTAAACTTGAAGAACGATGTGTAAGGCGGTTTTGCGAATGCTGAGGACTGATCAGGAGTCGCTTCGGTTTGCATTCATTGCGGGAACAGCCGTAGCGGCGTAAGCAGTACGTTAGTGAGACAACCAAAGTAACGGTGAAGCTCCTGCAGTGGGACGAATTGGGGAGTGTTTGGACTTTTTGCACAGGGTTACAATCGATCTGAACCAGATGCTGCGCTGCGGCGCCACTGCATGCGCATATAACAAAAAATGCGGTTCCTCTGCACCGCGTTTGGACCGCCGGCGTCAGTTCAATGCAACGGAAGCCCGGGCACAGGAACTCCCATAAATGACCAACAAGCCGCAGCCCTCCTCTAAGACTCGTCAATCGACCCTCTTTCACCTGGCGCTTGCTTGTGCAGCCATCGCTACCCCAGGCTCCGCCGTTGCCGCCCCGCAGGCGGGTGGATCCTCGCAACAGGGTGCGGCGCCACAAAGCGCGCCGGCGAAGCCCGCCGATGGCGGGGCAGTAGTGACCCCGGCCAAAACTGGGAGCTCCGCGACAACGCAAAAGCCAGATCGCTCTGCGGCTTACTATCATTTCGGCTTGGCGCACATGTACGAGGAGATGGCCACCAACTACGGCCGCCCCGAATACGCAACGCGTGCGATTGAGGAATATAAGCTGGCGCTCGACGCCGATCCCAACTCCAAGTACCTGAACAGCGGGCTAGCCGAACTCTATCTCCGCACGGGCCGGGTACGGGATGCCGTGCTGGCGGCGCAGGACATCCTCAAGACTGAGCCGGACAACCTGGAGGCCCACAAGCTGCTGGGCCGTGTCTACCTGCAGTCGCTGGGCAATGTGCAGAATGGTGGACCTTCGGAGAAGGTGCTGCAGCTGGCCATCGCCGAATATACCAAGATCGTGCAATTGCAGGGCAACGATATCGAGAGCCGTCTGCTCCTGGGCCAGCTTTACACCTTGGCCCACGACACGCCGCATGCGGAAGAGCAGTTTAAGGCGGCGCAGCGTATCGATCCCAGTTCAGAAGATGTAGTGCTGAACCTGGCGCGGCTGTACAGCGATTCCGGCGACATGACGCACGCCATCCAGGTGCTGAGCGCCGTGCCGGCAGACGATCGCACCGCAAAAATGGATTACGCGCTGGGCATGAGCTACGACCAGCTGAAGCAAAACAAGAACGCCATCGACGCTTATAGTAAGGCGTTCGACATGGAACCGGATAACCTGGACGCGGAGAGGGGTTTGGCGCAGGCGTTGTTGAATGACAACCAGCTCAGCCCCGCGCTCAAGCACTTTGAGGCCATCTCGACCGCCGACCCGCAGGACGCGCAGACCTATGTGCGGATCGCGGAGATTGAGCGCCGGCAGGGCCACTACGAACAGGCACTGACCACCCTGAAGAAGGCCAAGGCTTTGGCCTCGGATTCAGTCGAACTGGGCTACAACGAGGCCTTGACCGACGATTCGCTCGGCCACTACGACGAGGCCGCGCAAACCCTGCAGAGCCTGGTGAAACAGAGCACCCACCCGGACGGGCAGTACTCAGACGGAGAGAAAAACAATCGCTCCATCTTTCTCGATCGGCTGGCAAATGTGTACAAAGAGCAGCAAAAGACCGACTTGGCGGTACAAACCTACCAGCTGATGGTTGCAATGGGCGGGGATTACGCCGAGCGCGGGTACCAGGGCCAAGTGGATGCCTACCGCGATGCCAAGCAGTACGATAAGGCAACTCAAGTCTCGCAGCAGGCGGCGCTGGCCAGGCCCAAGGACAAGACCATCCAGTTGATGCTGGCCACCCAGCTTGCTGATAGTGGCAAGGTGGAAGAAGGGATCAAGCTGGCCAAGGCGCAGCTCCATGGCGACCCCGGCGACCGCGAAGTGAACCTGGTGTTGGCACAAATCTACACTCGCCTGAGGCGCTGGAAGGAAGCAGCCGACGAGATCGATGCGGCCGATGCCCTTTCCACCAAACAAGACGACAAGATCTACATCTACTTTTTGCGCGGGGCTCTCGATGAGCGGCAGAAGCACTACGATTCCTCCGAAGAGCAATTCCGCAAGATCCTGGCCATCGACCCGGACAATGCCATGACCCTCAACTACCTGGGCTACATGCTGGGCGATCGCGGCGTCAAGTTGGATGACGCGCTCGCCATGGTGCAGAAGGCTGTGCAGGAGGAACCCCAGAACGGCGCATATCTTGATTCCCTCGGCTGGGTGTACTTCAAGATGGGCCAGTATGCGCTGGCGGAAGCCAATCTGCGCAAGGCAAGCGATCGCATGGGAAGCGATCCTGCGGTGCACGACCACCTCGGCGAGCTTTATGAAAAGACCGGCCGTTTGAAGATGGCCGCCTCACAATGGGAGCAGAGTCTGCAGGAGTATGCGCGCACCGTACCCGCCGACGCGGAGCCAGCCGACGTGAGTAAAGTGCAGAAGAAGCTTGATAGCGCACGGGTCAAGCTGGCTAAGGAAGAATCGGCGGGCGCCAGCCCGAAGCAGTAAGTGACCCTCGCACTGCCGCCTGGCTGTTCTGTTCCTGATGACGCCGCCGGCCCGCTTGCCCAAAGGGTGCATCCGGAAGCGGCCCATCCCTATCGCACCCCATTTCAGCGGGACCGGGCGCGGGTGATCCATGCGCGCTCATTTCGCCGCCTGGCAGGAAAAACCCAGGTTTTCACGCACCGCTACTCCGATCACTTTCGCAGCCGGCTCACCCACACCATGGAAGTGGCGCAGATCGCACGCGCCATCGCCAGTGCGCTGAAGCTGAACGAAGACATGACGGAAGCGCTGGCGCTAGTGCATGACATCGGGCACCCGCCCTTCGGTCACGCCGGCGAGCGGGCACTGGATGAAGCCATGCGGGAATTTGGTCTGCGCTTCGATCACAACTTGCACGCGCTGCGCATCGTCGAATATTTCGAAGTTCGTTATGCCGCCTTTCGCGGCCTGAATCTCACCCTCGGCGTGCGCGAAGGAATCGTCAAGCACTCAAGGGATTACTCCGCGGCCGAACACCCGGAGCTCAGCCCTTATTTCCTTGGCCAACAACCGCCTCTGGAGGCGCAGCTTATCGATCTGGCCGATGAAATCGCCTACCTCACGGCCGATATGGATGATGGCATGGAAGCGGGGATGCTCCATGCGCAAGATCTCCGCAAACATGTGCGCATCTTCGATCAATCGCTATGCGCTGCCGAGCACGAGTATCCCGCGGCTCCGGAAAACCTGCTCTCCAATGAGGCCCTGAAGAGGATGCTGAATACCCTGGTGGGCGATCTTCTCCGTGAGACTGCGCGCCGGGTCCATGCCGCGGGTGTGCTCACCCTGGAGGATATTCGCCGCTCGCCACAGCGGCTGGCTGCGTTCTCTCCGGAGATCGAGGAGCTCCGCCGCGAGGCGAAGCAACATCTCTACGCCATGCTCTACAGCCGCGAGGAGTTGCAACGGGATCTGCAGGAGGCGGCTTTGGTGGTACAGAATATGTTCGCCCGCTGGGTCAACGATCCGTCACTGTTACCGACTGCCGGCCAGTCTCAGCTTGCCGGCCAAGGCGTGCCCCGTGTGGTCGCGGACTACATCGCGGGGATGACGGATAACTACATCCTGCAGCAATATGCCGACTGGACCAAACATCGGTGACAAAATCTGTGTGGGTGCGGATTCTTTTCCGGGCTCCTACGACGGAATTTGCTGGTCGATAAGGCAAAATCCTTTGTGGGCTTGCCCGGATTTCCTGTCGAGCTTGGCGGCGTTGCCGATCCTCATGCGGCTTTCCTTACTGAAAGCCGCACACGTGGGCTTTGGTGAGTACCACGTAACAATCTCGCCGGCTCTCGATTAATCCGATCCTCAGCGGTCAGCCTCGGTGGTCTCCTCATATTTCGGCCCACGTACGCTGGGGCAAACGTGGGGCACCCGTCCAGCTCCTACGGGCTCTGTGAGGTCAGAAGCGTCAGAAAAGTGACTCTTACAGGTTCGTAATCTGCATCGGGCTGAGCGTACCGGTGAGGAGATCACGGAAGGCGGCGAGGTTTCCGCAAAACCTTCCCAAGCGGTCCACATGTGCTTCCGGTTTCAGACTCCATACCAGGTTCTTCAGGCATGGGCCGACAATAAAGCGGAAGACATGCGACCAGGGAAAGGTTCCTTTGCGCGCCAGATAGATCGGATTGGCTACTTGCGCGTAACCCATGCGCACTCCGGTCGTGCGGCCGATCTTGACGCTGAGGTGAACTCCGCACGCATTGGAGACATGAACGATCGAACCAAACTGCGCCAACTGGCGCGAGAAGTCCCAATCCTCGTACCACCCATAGAGCGGAAGCGTCTCATCGAAGCGAAGCGCATGCTCCCGGATCGGAGCCATGCGGAGACCCATATTGCAGCCATAAACACAATACCTGGGGCTTATCTGCTGGTCGCACTGCGCGGCCGTGTTGCCGGCGAGAATCAACCTGGCTTGCTCCACCGTGAGACCGGGTCCCTTCACATCGTCTGCGAGCACCCTGCCGGTGGATGCCACTACATCCGGGTTCTCCTTGAAGAAGCGCTCGGTGATCTGCAGATAGTGTGGGTCAAGATAGAAATCATCATCGATAAAAAGCAGAATGGAGCAGTCCCAAGCCAGGCTAAGGATTGCATTGCGCTGGCGGGTAAGCCCCAGCTCCGCCCGGATGAACGTCACATGTGGAAATCGATCCAGCGCATCGCCCACATCCGCGAGCTCTGCGTAAGCCACCAGGATTTTGTCCGGCTGGCGTTCTTGCTTGGCCAAAAAGGCAATCGTCTCAGCGAGTATCGCGCAGCGCCCGCGTGTAGCAATGCCAACTACCAGACTCGTTGGTTTATCAGCAGTACTCAGGGGCCCTTGGCTTTCCATTTTTCCTTTCGTTGCCGCACTTAGGGCGGTTTCGCAATTATCGTGGCCTGATAAAGATCGCAATGAGTGGTCCCGGCGCGGCCCACGGCGAGCCGGGACCACGAAAAGCCTCGTTGCTTCGGTCTACACTAGTCACTAAACGCGCTTAGCCCGCGCCCCAGGGCGGAAGTTTGACCGGAACAGCCCATGGGGGCGCGCCCGGCACACGAAGTTTTCTGCGATACACTTTCCCGCCGCTCGCAACATAGAGCGTATCGAAATCATGGCCGCCGAAACAGAGGCTGGTACCCGCGGCGTTACCGGGCAAAGGAAGAATCGCCGCCACACGCCCATTGCGATCGAAAACCTGGACTCCCATCCGCGTGGAAACGTAGGCCAGTCCGTCGCGGTCCATACCAATTCCAGCCGCGCCGCTGTCATCTGCCCACGCGGGAACATAGAAGTCGTAGAATGTCTCCCGGGCGTCGACTGTCCCATCGGAACGGACACGGTAGCTCAACCCGGTGCGCGAAAGGCTCTGGGCGACAAACAGCCAGAGCCCGTCGGGTGAGAGAGCCACCCCGGATGCTCCCTTCAGATCTTTGTCCAACCGTACCTTTTCCCCGTTGGCCCGGATGAACCATAGTTCACTTTCGAAATTGTCCGTCCGGGTCACAGCATAGATATCACCGTTGTTACGAACAGTCATGCTGCCGATGTGGAGGCCCTGGCCGAGTATTTTGGGTTGGCCATGGGCAAGCGCGGTCCATAACCTGGATCCCACCCTCGGTACGGGTCTCGTACACCCGCCCGTCTGCTCCAAAAGCGAACGCAGCGTCCGGCGCCGGTTGCCCGCATGGCATTGGCTTCCCATCGGAAACAATCTCAGAGATCTTTGGACCACCGTGGCGATCGCCCTGGGCCGGGTAGAAAATCTGCCCCTGCGGATTTGCAGCCAGATTGGTTACAGATGCGCAGTTATCAGCGGCAACCTGCCAATCCTCCCCTGGCTGCAGGATCGTCTTGAGTACCGGGTTGCCGGGCTCCCCGGCCCGGATAGGCGTGGGCCAATCTCTCCAGAGCCAGCGCATCGCTTCGGGGAAAAGCGATGCAGCCTGGTTGCCGTTATGTGTTCCCGCACCCCAAGTGTGCCGAACATCATAGCCGGCGAACTCAAGCGCCCGATTCATGGTCTGGTTCGACATCCACCAATCACCCATCTCCGGGCCCCCTGGCCATTCATCGTGGACGCCGTCCTGCATAAAGATGCGCAGAGGTTTCGGATCGGTCTTGCGCACCAGTACGTAATACTGCTCTCCGCCGCGCATGCCTACATAGGTGCCGATGGCGCTGAAGACCCGGCGAAAAGCATCCGGGCGCTCCCAGGCGACAGTGAAAGCGGCAATTGCGCCGGTACTTCCTCCGCCAATGGCGCGGTCGTTGGGGTCGGTCGAGAGCCTGATCGCGCGTCCCTGGGCAGTGGTGTGCCGCTCTACCGCGGGTATCACTTCCTCAAGCAAAAAACGGGCCAAGCGGTCGCTGCGGCTGTCGAATTCAAAACTGCGATCGAAGCGAGGATTATCCGGCGGGCTGGCCGAAGCCACGACACCCGGAGATACACCGATGGCGATGGTAACCGGCATCGCATGCTGGGCGATGAGGTTGTCGAAAACGGTCGCGGCGTTGAAACCGAGACCATCCAGACCGACATAAACACAGGCCGGCTTGTCCCCTTGGTACTCTGCCGGCACATAGACCGTGATCGTCCGCGTCGTATCCGGAAAAATCTTAGAGTCTGTCAGCTCGAATCTGAAGGTGGTTCCTTCCGCTACTCCGGCAATTGGTTTCGCGTCCGTAGGCAACGGATAGTTATCGGATGCCGGCGGAACAGTCTCATCGATCGCGGGTGGTGCGCCCGGCACCTGGCAGAAAACCGGCAACGAGCCGAACGAGAAGAGCGAAATCAGCACCGTGTATTTGCACCAGAACTTTCATTGGATCGACCCTTTCTCATCTCTAAGGAAGGGCATAGCCCAGAGCTGCCCGCTCGCTTTGCCTTCACAGCCTGATCGTGGCTGACGAAATCGTCCGCGCCAGTGCTGCAGCGGTAAAGAGCCACCAGGTTTAGGCCGGCGACGGGCTTTGCGTAGCCGAAACCGTTCGTACCTAGGAGGTGATACCCTTCGCAAGCAGCATCGAGAGAAATGAAGTAGTCGGTGGACCCGCTCTTACAACCAAAGAATGGAACCGTGGCGCCCTGCTGCGGACTTTCGTAGAGATGTCCCAGGGTAGCTTGCATGGAAAAGCCGCCTGTGGGATCGATCCAACCGGTCGTAACCTCGTGCACAGTTTGATTGAAATATTGATTGAGCGCCCTCAGTGGCTGACCAGGCACCCACGCAGCCGTACCTATATCCCAAAAGGCGATGTTGCCGGAAACACCGACCAGGGCAGGAGATGCGTTCCAGGGCGGCTGAGGATTGGAGATCGATGTGTACATCGTAATGGTGGGATACGCACCGATATTCAGAGTGCCATACGAGTCGCGCAGAAAGCCGGCGAGAAAATTCGATTCGTAGCCGGTGACGGTGGTGTCGATGATGGTGAGCAGTTCCCAGGGAGTAGCCCCGCTCAAAAGGGAGCCATCGGGAATGCGGTACAACTGGATGCCGTATTGGCCGTATTCAGGCACCCCTCCGGTGGTCGATGGACTCCGAGTGGGTAGGTTGAAGGCGGCATACCAATAACCAGTCTCCGGATCAAAGGCCATGTCTCCCCAGCTGGGTTGCGGGTTGTTTGGATCCATCCCGTTGGTGGTCAGAGTGCCCACCGTCGTAAAGTGCACTCCATCGCTGGAGATCGCTTCCACGTGGTGGCAGTTAGTATTGAAGTCCTCATAAAACATCCGGATGGCCGCCTTATGGTCGCTGTTATAGACCGCCGGTTGGCCTATGCCATAGTTCCCTAGCGTCTCCGGCGAGATGATCGGTTTGGGATATTTTTTCCAGTGAATTCCGTCGTTGGAAAAAGCTACGCCGATGCTGTTGTTTTCTCCCTGCAGAGAATCGGTCGCAACGTAGTACAAGGCATAGCTATAGGTCCTGCCGTCGCCCAGCGGATTGGCGAAGGAGCCGCCAATGACCTTCGGATTGCAGGTATATACCGAGTCCCACGCGTACTGAGTTTCGCCCAGTACGGGCACTGGAACAGAACGCGAGTTGTTGGTCAGGTTGATCGACTCATACTCAATGGCGTCGGATACCTGGGTCCTGTCAGATGCGTTGTCATCCGAGCCGCACCACCAAATCTGCACCACATTGCCGGTTTGTATGGCGGACGGAGAATAATCATAGATTCCCGCTCTTCCGGCGACAGAACCGGCGGGCAGATGCCGGTAATGAACGCCGCACCCCGCATGCTGAGGCAAGAGCTATCGCTCAACGACAGGAATGTTCTCGCGACTCCGTGCCTCTGGACCATCGGCCGCTATTGAACCTTGCCCTGGGGCCGCAGTTTGCGCAGCTCCTGCGCACACTCCACGGCATTCAACGCACAGAGTTCAAGGTTGTCGGCGGAAGCCCACAGCCACAAGCGCCGTGACTGCGAAACACCCTCCTCATCGAAGCGCACGCGGACGGAAACATCCTGGTCGCCGATGGAGTTGAGGTTGCCGGGCGCATCGGCATCGCCAAGAATGAGTTCCAGATGAGGCGCGGAAAGCGTCGCCTCAATCTGCTCCAACGTCACCTGGCGCTCGTACTCGACGGCAATCGAAAACGTATGTCCATGGAAGACGGGCACATGGATCAGCTGCAACGAAAGCTGCGGCAGCCGTCCGCCGGATAGCAGCGCATAGTGGCGCCGGATGCGTGCTTCGCTGTCCGCCAGGCTGACTTTGGCGGCTTCCCCAAACGCGGCGACGGTGTTGAAGGCTACCTGGACGTCGTATAACTCGAGCGGAATACTCTGGAACGAAAGCAGCGCCACGGTCTGCTGGTGCAACTCGTCCAGCGCCGCCTTTCCATACTCCGAAGCCGGCTCCATTACGGTCGCCGAGACCTGGCGAATGGCCCCGGCGTGCTGCAAACGCTCAAGCAAGAGGGCAAGCACCAGAGCAGCGGGGTGAGCCGAAACAATCGCCGGCGTATGCAGAGTCGGCGTGCCGGCAACCGCCGCTTCGCCCATCGCTTCCTGGACCCAGGGTGCGCACACCAACACTCCGGGTTCACCCTCCAGCGCCGCGGAAAGATCGACGATGCTGGAACCGGCCCGCTGCGCCGCCTGCCAATGGCGGCGGGTTAACTCTGCTGTGCCAGCGAAAAATGTGAAATCGATGCGCTCAAACGATCCGGCCGTGATGGGCTGGATAAACGTCACCTCATCGCCCACCGCTTCCAGTTGTCCCAGCGCCTGCTGATCGTCCATCAGCGCGAACTCGGCGCTGGCAAAGCTTGACTCGGTGAGCGCTTCGTTGAGCTGTTTGCCGCGAATCGAAGCGGCGCCAACAATCGCAATATGGTAGTTGGTGGTCATCAATTGACTTGCCTACCCGGGCTTCTCATGGGTGAACTGGCGGTTGGGATGGAGGGTGCGAAGGCGGCAAGGGAGGGCACCGCTTCGCTGGCTGCAGCTGCATCGGGGCTCATGAGCAGCCGGTTGGCGGCCTTGTGGCGCCGCTGCCAGGAGTACGCCGCGCGGGCGAAAATGCCGGAAAACATATAAAAAAAGGCCAACAGAAAGAGAACAATCTGGGAAAAAACAAACGTGGCGTAGATGGCCAGTCCTATGACCACGATCCGCTGAAAGGGATGGCGATCGGCCAGGTTGATTTCTTTCCCGCTCCAGAAGCGCCAGGTACTGACCATCAGCAGGCCCACCAGGAAGACCAGCATCATCCACATGATGGCGACCCGCCAGTTAGGCACCGGCGTTCCGGAAAAGAAATGGACCACGGCGGCAATCACGCCGGCGGCCGCGGGAATGGGCATACCCACGAAGTATTTTCGCCCTGGACGTCCGGGATTCTTGGGCAATATGTGGGCGCCGATATTAAATCGCGCCAGGCGGCCGGCGCCGCAGAGCAGAAAAAGAAAGCAGAAGAATGCGCCCCACTGCACCACGTGCTGCCGGCGCACCGGATCCATGGCCGTGGGCAGCATCTGGAAGCCCCAGGTAAAGGCCAGCAGGCTGGGAGCGACGCCGAAGGTAATCACGTCCGCCAGCGAATCGAGCTCTTTGCCGAAGTCGCTGGTGGTTTTGGTCATGCGCGCGATGCGGCCATCGATGGCGTCAAAGGGGATGGCAAAGCCGATGGCCAGGGCAGCATAGTCGAAATGCCGCGGCTCCTGCACCGATCCCTGCAGGCTTTGCATAATAGCGAAGTAGCCGGCGGCGATATTGCCTGCCGTGAAGAGCGACGGCACGATATACATGCCGCGGCGCAGCCGGCCTCTCCTTTTGCGCTCCGGCAGCCGGCCGCGGTCGGGCAGCCTGGAGGCGTCGCGACTCAAGCGAAACTCTCCGCCAGGACGTCGAGCGATCCCTCATCCTCTGCCGGCTGGATATCGGCCAGCACCGAGGCGCCTCCCTTGACCCGCTGCCCCAGAGCCACACGGAGGTGGGCATGGCCAGGCAACAGAACGTTCACCCGGGAGCCGAACTTGATCAGGCCGACGCGTTGCGCCTCGCTCCACAAAATCGCCTGGTTTAAAGCGGAAGACGATGCGCCGCGCCAGGATACCGGCGATCTGGCTGAAGATCACATCGAACTCATCCCCCTGCACGGTCACCACATTCTGCTCGTTCTTTGCTGACTCGGGGTCGAGCGCGTTCAGGTGCTTGCCTTTCTGATACCGCACCTCGCGCACTGTGCCGGCAATGGGCGAGCGGTTGACATGCACATCGAAGACGCTGAGGAAGATACTCAAGCGAATACGCTCCCCCTCCGGCGTTTGAATGCGCGCGACCTCGGTGATTTTGCCATCCGCGGGCGAAACCACCAGGCCTGCCTCGATCGGTACCGGGCGCTGGGGATCGCGAAAGAACCAGAGAAAAAAGCATGCCAGCAGAAACGGTACGACCGCCCAGATCCAACTCCCGGTTACCAGCCATACCAGAACGGCAGCCGCGATAAACCCAAAACCATAGAAGTATCCGTCACGCACCATGTATGAGACCAAACCCTTGCAGAATTATAGAGGGTGGCTGCGCACGGTTGTCTCCTGAGCATCCAACGGCGCCTGCAGCAGCACGGCGTCTTCGATTGGAGCAGAGTAATAGGCGCGGCGGCGTCCCACGGCAGAGAAGCCGTGGCGCTGATAAAGCGCAAGCGCGGCCGCGTTCGATGCCCGCACCTCCAGGCGGATGTTCGACGCCCCGGCGTTCGCCGCCCACTCCTTGCAGGCCCGGATCAGGGCGCTCCCAATGCCCTGCCGGCGATACTTTTCGTCGACCACCAGGCCCTCTATTTCAGCAGGTTTCCATGCGCAAACAGCTGGCCACGGCAAAGCCGGCCAGGTCGTTGTCGCTCAGGGCAACCACGGAGCAGCGGGTCAAAGTGCGGGTGGGATGGACGGCGGAGCGGGGAGCGTGTCTGTTCGTAGTCGCGCCGGCTCCAGTGCGGAGCTTCGATAAACCTGGCGGCGAGCGTGGACGTCATCGATTCCTGCGCGTCATGCGCGGACGCTGTAGCGGGTTCCAGTGGAGGGGCTTCGACGAAGCCTTGGCGGCGAGCTTCCGACCACTTCATCGCACGTCCATGCGACACCGTCATGGCGCGGACAGCTTAAAACTCATGTCGCAACCCCAGCTCTGGCGGCACGGAAAACCTCGGCATCGGAGCGGCGGAGATAGTTTGCCTGCAGGGTTTCGACGTCATCAAATTTGCCCGCGCGAAACCGGCCCAGCGCAAAACGGAGCGCCTCGGCAGCGTCGGGAGGTTGCACGTAGACCGGCCCGCAGATAGCCAGGGCAGCACAGGCGCTGCTGGCCGCTGGGGCATCCCCGGCAACGCTCTCGTCGCAAACCAGCACTCCCGCTCCGGGCTGTTTGGCCAAGCCGCCACTGTCTCCTCTCCGCTCAGAAGTACCTCTCCCAGATTTTGGCCGTTCTGGTATTCGCCCACGTAGTACTCACCCCGGCCCGCATCCACGGCGGCGAGCACATGGGGCAAGCCACTGGCGCCGGCTAGCAGCGCCAAACGCGACACCGCAATCAGGGGGATGCCCGCGCCTTCGGCCAGACCTTTGGCCGTGCTTAGACCCACCCGGATGCCGGTGAAACTGCCGGGCCCGTTCACCACCACGATCGCTTCGATATCGCGCAAGGTCGCATGCTGGCTCTCAAGCATGGCGGCGATCTCGGGAATCAGGCGCGCCGAATAAGTGCGCACCGGCAAGGCTGGCGGTGGCGAGAATCTTGACCTCCTGCGCGCCGGCCACGCCAAGCGCCACGCTGGCCGTGTTTCCGCAGGTATTGAGGGATAGCAGCATAGGGAACGCCAACATTAGACTCCGGCAATCGGATCCTGGCAGATCTCCAGCAGCACGCCGTTCGCTGCCGATGGATCCACCAGAAAATGAAGCCGGCCCCCGGCCCCGATCTCGATTTCTTCGGAGATCAGCCGCACGCCGGCCTGCTTCAGCTCCTCGAAAGTGCCGGAAATGTCGTCCACGTGGAGCGCCAGGTGGTGCAGGCCTTCCCCATGCTGCGCCAGAAACTTGCCTAGGTCCGTCCCCTTATCCAGTGGTTCGAGCAGGCGCACCCGGCTCTCTCCCAGCGGAATCATCACGCTGCGCACGCCCTCCTCCCCCTCTTCTTCCTCCAGCACCGTGAGACCGAGGGCTTCATACAAGCGCCGGGCCTGCTCAATACTGTTAACCGCAATGCCCAGGTGATCGATCTTTGCCATCTTTCTCTCCTCGTGTGAGTTGCTCTACCAATTCGGGTACCAGCTGATAAGGATCCAGTTCTCTGAGCACGACCTGGTGGCCGATCGCCGCCAGCGCCTGGTCGCTCAGGCCATGTCCGCGCATAGCGCGCAACAGTTCATGCGAAATCATTTCCATCACCCGGGCTCGCCAGTGTGCCTCCCGCCGGGCGGTAAGCCTTCCCTCCTCCGCCAGCCACGACCAGAATTTATCCACCGCCTGTTCCAGTTCTTCGATGCCGGCGCCCGTGGTGGCGATGGTTCGGACCACGGGCGGAATCCAGCTTCCGTGTTGCGCCGCCAGCGACTGCAACGATCGCACTTCTTTTTCCACCCGGTCGGCGCCGTCGCGATCGCTCTTGTTGACCACGAAAATGATCGGCAATCTCCATAATGCCTGCTTTGATGCTCTGCACGTCGTCGCCCATGCCGGGCACCAGCACAACGATGGTTACGTCCGCCAGGCGCACGATATCGATTTCATCCTGGCCGACGCCCACGGTTTCGAGCAGCAGCCGTTGCTTGCCGCTGGCCTCGATCACGGCGGCAACCTCCGCCGAGCTGCGGGCGAGGCCGCCCAACGAGCCTCGGGTCGCCATGCTGCGCATATAAAAGCCGGGATCGGCATCGTGCTCGCGCATGCGGATGCGATCTCCCAGGATGGCTCCCCCGGTATAAGGGCTGGTGGGGTCGACGGCAACCACGCCGACGGTCGCCTGTTGCGCGCGATACCGGCGAGCCAGCCCATCGACCAGGGTGCTCTTGCCCGCGCCGGGAGAGCCGGTGATGCCGATGCGCATCGCGGAGCCGCTGTAGGGAAAGCAGCAGGAAAGAATCTGCCGGGCGGAAGGTGCGTCATCTTCCACCAGCGAAACCGCCCGCGCCAGCGCGCGTACGTCTCCCTGGCGCATGCGCCTCACCAATTCTGCTGCGTCGCTGCTTTCGGTCTTCATCCCTCCCGATCATACGATTCCCGCGGAGATGGACGGGCTATGAAGGGCTTTCTTACTTGTTCAGGATCTCGCGGGCGATGATGAGGCGCTGAATCTCGCTGGTGCCTTCGCCGATGGTGCACAGCTTGACGTCGCGGTAGAACTTCTCCACCGGGTAGTCCTTGATGAACCCGTAACCTCCGTGAAGCTGCACCGCCTCATCGCATACCCTCACCGCTACTTCGCTGGCCATCAATTTGGCCATGGACGATTCCAGCGTAGTCTTCTGGCCGGCATCCTTCATCACCGCGGCGCGCAGCGTGAGCAGCCGCGCGGCATCAAGCTGGGTCGCCATATCGGCAAGTTTCCACTGAATCCCTTGAAACTCCGAGATCGCCTTGCCGAACTGGTGGCGCTGCTTCACATAGCGGCGAGCGGCGTCGAAGGCCCCGCGCCCGATGCCCAGCGAAAGCGCAGCGATGGAGATGCGGCCGCCGTCCAGAATACGCATGGAGTCGATAAAGCCCTCCCCCTCCTGGCCCAGCAGATTTTCGCTCGGGATCTCGCAGTCTTCAAAAATAAGCTCAGAGGTGTCGCTGGCGCGCAGGCCAAGCTTGTTCTCTTTCTTCCCCGCGCGAAAGCCCGGAGTTCCCTTCTCTACCACGAAGGCCGAAAGGCCGCGCGTGCCCTTACTCTTATCCGTAACCGCGATGATGACAGAAACATCGGCATAGTGGCCGTTGGTGATGAACGTCTTGTTCCCGTTCAGCACCCAGCGATCGCCTTTGCGTACGGCGGTGGTGCGGGCGCTTCCCGCATCGGAGCCGGAACCAGGCTCGGTCAATCCCCAGGCGCCGAGCCATTTGCCCGAGGCCAGCAGGGGAATGTACTTGCGCTTTTGCTCTTCGTTGCCGGCAACAAAAATGTGGTTGGTGCAGAGCGAGTTATGCGAGGCCACGATAATCCCGATCGAGCCATCGACGGCCGAAAGCTCTTCCACGGCGAGCGCGTAGTCCACGTAGCCCAGACCGGCCCCGCCAAGTTCCACCGGGAAGATCACGCCCATCAGGCCCATCGCGCCCAGCTTCTGCACCACCTCCAGCGGGAACTCGCTGGCTTCGTCCCAGCGCATGACATTGGGAGCGATTTCGCGCGCGGCAAAATCGCGAATCTCCTTGCACAACTGCTCCTGCTCCTCGGTCAGGGCAAAGGAATGGGTCGGCGTAAGGGCGCTATCGGCTGCGTGAGCACTCATTGCGTGGGCTCCGTCGTCTGCTCGAAACGGGTACGGCTCAGTCGAGTAAACCCTTGAGTTTATCACCCCGGTATTCACAGCACGCTGAGCGCCTGCTGCAAATCCTGGAGCAGATCATCGGCATCTTCAATACCCGCCGAGATGCGCACCATGCCGTCGGTCAGGCCGATCTTGGCCCGGCCCTCTTCGCCCAGAGCCGCGTGCGTCATGGTGGCGGGATGGGAGACCAGCGTCTCTACCCCGCCCAGCGATTCGCCGACGGTGCATATCTTGAGCCGGCGCAGCACGGAATTGGCTTTCTCCAGAGAACCAGTCTCGAAAGTAATGAGCGCCCCGAAGCCCGACATCTGCCGCTGGGCAAGCTCATGCTGCGGATGGTCGGAAAGCCCGGGATAAAAAACCGCGGGGATCTTCGGGATGGCGCGCAAGATACTCGGCGATCGCACCGCCATTCACTTCATGCTGCTTCATGCGCACGGCCAGTGTCTTGACCCCGCGCAACACCAGAAAGCACTCGAACGGGGAAAGAATGCCTCCGGTGCATTTCTGCACGAAGGCAAACGACTCCTTGTGCTGCGGAGTGGTCCCCACCAGAACGCCCCCCAGACCATCACTGTGGCCATTGAGAAACTTGGTGGTCGAGTGCATGACGATATCCGCGCCCCACTCCAGCGGCCGCTGAAAGTAGGGCGACATAAAGGTGTTGTCGACGCTCAGATCGATCGCCTGTCCCGCACTTCGCCGTTCCGTGACAGAGATCGGCGATGGCGCGAATGTCGGTGATCTGCATCAGCGGATTGGTCGGGGTTTCAATATGCACCAGCCTGGTGGTGGGCCGGATCGCCCGCCGCACCTGCTCCACATCGGTGGTGTCGACGTAGGTGAAGAGGATGCCGTAGTTGGCAATGATCTGGTCGAAAAGCCGCGGCGTTCCCCCGTAGACATTGGATCCGCAGATGACGTGGTCGCCGGTCTTGAGCATGGTGACCAGGGCTGCGATGGCCGCCATGCCGCTGGAAAAAACGTGCGCCGAAGCGCCGCCTTCGAGCGAAGCCAGGTTTTCTTCGAGCGCCGTGCGCGTGGGATTCGAAACCCGGGAGTATTCGTATCCGCGGTGCTTACCGATCTCTTCCTGGGCGTAGGTGGATGAGGCGTAAATAGGCACGTTGACCGCGCCGGTCGCGGGATCGGCAGGCTGGCCGTCGTGGATGGCGCGAGTGGAAAAGCCGTGGCGGCTGGTGCTCACAGACCGCCCTCGAAGATCTTTTTCGAAAGGTAACGCTCGGCGGAATCGGGAATGATGGTGGCCACCCGCTTTCCTTTGCCCAGGCGGGCAGCGATCTGCACCGCTGCATCCACGGCCGCGCCACCACTCGAGCCGGCGAGCACGCCTTCCTCCGCCGCCAGCCGCTTGACCATGGCGAAGGCCTCCGGATCCTTGACCATAACGATCTCGTCGCACCACTCGCGGTTGAAGGTCTGGGGAATGAAGGAAACGCCGATCCCCTCCACCTTGTGGTGGCCCGGCTGCCCCCCCTGCAAGCACGGAGCCCTGGGTCTCGACCGCGACGGTGAGAATGCCCGGGTCCTGCTGCTTGAGAAAACGAGCGACGCCGGAGAAAGTGCCACCGGTCCCGACACCGGCGACAAAGGCATCCACCCGGCCCTCCATCTGCTCCCAGAGCTCGGGGGCCGTGGTGGCATAGTGGAAGTCGGGATTGGCGGGATTCTCGAACTGGAGGGCGGCAAACGAGCCCGGGGTTTCCGCGGCCATGGCCCGGCAGCGGCGGATGGCGCCAGACATGGCCTCTGCCTCCGGAGTGCGGATGACCGTGGCGCCAAAGCCTCGCATGAGGATGCATTTCTCTTCGGCAAAGCCTTCGGGCACAAAGAGTACGACCTTGTAACCGCGATGCACGCCCACCAGGGCAAGCCCCACCCCGGTATTGCCGGCGGTCGCCTCGAGGATGGTTGCGCCCGGCTGCAGCAGGCCGCGCCGTTCGGCGTCCAGAATCATGCCCAGCGCGGCCCGATCCTTGACGCTGCCACCGGGATTGAATAGCTCAAGTTTTGCGTAGATAT
Organism: uncultured Acidobacteriaceae bacterium; assembly: GCA_963746595.1. Classification (GTDB taxonomy): domain Bacteria; phylum Acidobacteriota; class Terriglobia; order Terriglobales; family Acidobacteriaceae; genus PALSA-350. The sequence continues at coordinate 877,796 of CAVVBS010000013.1, read as the reverse complement.
CGGCCGCCCCTGCGGGCACGACCCGGTGCAGGTGCAGCATGGGGGTGGACCCCATCAACTCCGTTATATCTTCGGCAACATGCAGCGCGCGCGCTGCAACCTCACGAGTAAAAGGGGGACATAGGCCAAATGACAAGTGTAGCAGCCGGAAATCAATTGGCAGCCGCTGGTGACCCGTTTCTGCGGCGTCATGCTCTGCCTTCTTGACGTTCGGGTAGTAGCCGGTCTTGGTGCGAACGATCAGCTTGCTGTATCCCTTGGCCTTGGCCTCCACGTGAACCGTGCGGAAGCCACCCTGGCTGATGGGCTTGGTGGAGTGATAGCCGATGGTGTACTGCTCGCGGATATCCTTCGCGACCTCCCCGGCAATCTCGTCCACCTGATCCAGATTCTTGGGGAAGAAGGAAATACCGCCAGTCTCGTTGGACAGCATTTCGAGCGCCCGCTTGGCGCGATGCGCCTCCCGGCCGCCGCCGGTGTCGTCGTAGAGCAACCCGATCGAATAGACGATCGGCCCCTGCAGGTCCTGGATGCGGCGCACCGTTTCCTCCAGCGTGGTGCTGGAAGCATTGTCTTCCCCATCCGTGATGACCAGCAGAACCTGCTTGGGGCGCTTGGCATTCTTGGTCAGGTAATCGGCCGAGGCCATGATGGCGTCGTACAGGGCGGTGCCGCCCTTGGAATCGATATGCGAGAGGCCGTCGCGCAGCTTGTTGACGTTGGCGGTGAAATCCTGATCGATGTAAGCCTCGTCGGAGAAATTCACCACGAAGCTCTCATCGTCCGGGTTCGAGTAGTGCACCAGATCGAGAGCAGCGGTATTCACCGCCTGGCGCTTGGTGCGCATGGAGCCGGAGTTGTCGACCAGAATCCCCAGCGATATGGGAATGTCCTGGTGCTGAAACGAAGTAATGGTCTGCGGCACGCCGTCTTCAGAGACCTTGAAGTCGTCCTTAGCCAGGGTGTTCACCATGTGCTGCTTGTCGTCGAGCACGGTGGCGTTCAAGACCACTTCATCGACATTGCGCTGCAGGGTGTATCTCCCGTTATCGCGACCGATGACCGCTGTATTCTCGGGCTGCTTTGGGGGCGCCGTTTCCTGCCCCGTCCGGGGAGGCAACGGGATCACGATCGACATTGAGCGGCTGCTGTTTCTCCGCCGGTAGCTGGCGAGGCAGACGCCGGAGGCAGCCACTTGCATCAGGGCCGGGACCGGCGAGCTGCAAAGCAGGAAGATCGAAAGAATGAACAGCCAACTACTGCAAGGGCGCATAGTATCCGGTACGGGCGTGAACGGTGAGCTGGGGCAGCCCTTCGGGCGGAACCAGCTTTACCTTCAATTTACGCCACTTCCCGTCCCGTTTAATATCCTCTGACCTATACCCCAGCACGTATTGATTGCGTAACTCGGCACTGATCTTGGTGGCGATGTCGGCCATATCGGCAAGATCGTCCACCCGGAAGAGCTGGCCGCCGGTCTCCTCGCTCACATCATGCAGCAGAATCGGCCCCAACTGCTCTTCGCGGGTGGGAGCGTACTGGTCGAAGATGCCGATGGAATAAATCTGCACGTCCGATTCGCGCACCACCGCGCGCACTTCGCTTTCCGTATAGCGGCTGCGGTTGTCGCCCCCATCGGAGACCACCAGCAGCGCCTTGCGCTCGTTCTTGGCCTGCTTCATCTTGTTCAAGCCGAAGTAGATGGCGTCCAGCAGAGCGGTGCGATGGCCGGGCTTCACGGTCAGCAAGCGAGCCTCGATGTTGTCCACATTGTTGGTGAAGTCGGCGATCAACTCCGGCCGGTCGTTAAAGCCGATGACAAAAAACTCGTCCTGCGGGTTGGCGGTACGCAGAAACTCCAGGATCGAGTTCCGGGCGCGGTTGATCTTGTCCGTCATGCTGCCGCTCAGGTCAAAAATGATCCCGATCGAGACCGGAGCATCCTCGGCGGAGAAACTCTTGATCTTCTGCAGAGCGTTGTTCTCGTAGAGGAAGAAGTCCTGCCGCTCCAGACCGGTGACCAGGCGGTTGAGCGGGTCGGTCACGGTAACCGGCACCAGCACCAGGTTTACATCGACCCGGATGCGCTCGTTGGGCCGCGCAGTCATGGCCTTCTTGCCTTCGAGCGGCGCCGGGGTAACGTGTCGTCTTGGCGTTGGGGTCTGTAGGCGCTATGGGCGCGGTGGGCGCCGGAGGCGGCGGATTTACGTGGACGTCATTTAAGGGATCCTGGGCCCAGCTAACCCCGGAGAGCGCGAGCCACAAGGTCAGCAGGATGGCAAGCTTGACCGTCATCCACGCGCACAGCCTTCCTTGAGTGCGGCCGCTGTGTGAAAACCCGCGAATGGGCCCAGCGCAACCATTTATCCCCATTCTGCGCTCGCCAGAGAGCGCCATAATCCCAGCCCTCGTGTCTCCCAATTTCCTTGAGCGTGGCGCCAGATGAGGCATTGATGTGCAGCTTTCTGTGCGGAAAGCCGCGTACGGTTCGGTCGCCCCACCAAGCTCCACAGGAAATCCGGGGTCCCAGTGTTCGTGTGCAGGATGGTAGCACGTCGACATTAAACCTGAACTGCCTCCGCCTTTTTCGAATGCGGATTCATGAACGCCTAATGCAAATCGCTCATTCTGCATGGTGTTACCTCCCGTGGGACGGGCAGGTCAGGAAGCGCCGGCGCGGCCGTCCTGGTCAGGTACAATCTGGCAGGTATAAGAGAGCAAAGCAATTGGCAGCGCAGCCTGAGGTTGCCGATGTCCGGAGCCGGACCCCAAAAGCATGGCCCGCATTTATCCCTTTCGCGCATTGCGCTACAACCCGAGCCTGGTCCGGATGGAAGACGTAGTAACCCAGCCCTACGACAAAATTTCTCCAGCGATGCAGCAGGCTTACTACCAGCGCAGCCTCTACAACCTTGTCCGCATCATCCTGGGGCTCCCCGAACTATTTGACGAACCTGGCAGCAACGACGTCTACACCCGCGCGGCACGAGATTTCGCGGACTGGCGCCGCATGGGGATTCTGGCCCAGGAAAAAGACGCCTGCATCTTCGCTTACTCGCAGCGGTTTGCCGTGCCCGGCGGCGACGGAGAAATCCGTGAGCGCCGGGCCTTTATCGCCCTGGGCGAGGTATGCGATTACAGCCAGCAGGTGGTCTTCCGCCACGAACAGACGCTTTCCAAGCCTAAGTCTGACCGGCTGAACCTGCTGCGCGCCACGCGGGCCCACTTCGGACAGATTTTCATGCTCTATTCGGACCCGGCCCTCACCGCGGAAAAGATCCTGTTCTCCGGCACGGCGGCGCCGGAGATCGAAGTGACCGACGAATACGGCGTGACCCACCGGGTGTGGAAGGTCAGCGACATGAGCACCATCAACATCCTGCTGGGCGCGATGGAGGACAAAAAGCTCATCATCGCCGACGGTCACCACCGCTACGAGACCGCGCTGGCCTATTCGCTCGAGCATGCCCCGCCCAGCGTCACCCGGACGGAGCGGAACCTGGCCAATACCACGCCCCAGCCGGCTTACCCGGAAGCTGCCGTGATGATGACCTTCGTCAACATGGACTCGGCCGGCATCACCATTCTGCCCACCCATCGGGTGGTCTTTGGGCTCAAGGATTTCTCCCCCGCGGCGTTCATCGAGATGGCCAAGAAATACTTTGAGATTCAGCCCGTGAATGCGGACGATCCGGTCCAGCTGACCAGGCTGTTGGCCCGCCAACCGGGCACGGCGTTCATTGCCGCCACCCAGCTCGGCTACCACCTGCTCTCCGCCAAGCCCGAAGTAGTCGCCCAGGCGCTGAGCTAAGCTTCCCGAGCGGCAGCGCCGGCTGGACCTGGCGCAGTTGCACTCCCTGGTTTTGGAGCAACTGCTGGGCATTACCCCGGAGGCGATTCGCGAGCAACAGGAACCTGCGCTATGTACGCGATGCCGGCGAAGCCATCGAGCAGGTCGCACGCGGCCAGGCGGACGTGGCCTTCCTGACCAATCCGATCACCCTGGGTCAGTTGCGTGAAGTCGCCTTCGCGGGCGATGTCATGCCCCAGAAGTCGACTGACTTCTATCCCAAACTACTGAGCGGCCTTGCCATCTATGCGTTGGATTGAGGAGCGCTCTGCCTGCCTCGCAATTGGTTTTATTCTGGCGCCTCTGCTCGCCGGTGCGCAGACAACTCCACCGCCGCCACCTCCTCCGGCACCCCCGCCGGCCCAGCCCTCTGTCGTCAAGCCGTCCCCGCGCTTTGGGGTGGTGATCGACGCCGCCCATGGGGGCTCCGACAGTGGGGCGCGTTTGTCTGACCACCTGCTGGAAAAAGACCTGGTGCTGACGCTATCGGTGCGGTTGCGCTCTACCTTGGCCGCGCATGGCATTTATGTGGTCACCACGCGGGAATCCGATAGCGCCATCCCGGCGTTGAACCGCGCCGAGGCGGCCAACCATGTGGGAGCGGCCGCCTGCATCACTCTGCATGCCACCACCAGCGGCAGCGGAGTGCATCTCTTTACCTCGTCCCTGACGCAAATCCCGCTCACCCGCTTTCTGCCCTGGGATACGGCCCAGGGCGCTTATGCCGAGCAGAGTTTGCGGCTCTCGTCGGAGTTCGACTCCGCGCTGACGCATGCGGAGATTCCGGTGACCCTGGGCCGCACGGCCTTGCAGCCCCTGGACAGCTTCGCCTGCCCGGCGGTAGCAATCGAGGTGTCGCCGTTGAACATCTCCGGGAAAGTCACCGCGCTCTCCGACCCTGGGTATCAGGACCGTATTGTGGCGGCACTGGCCGCAGCCCTCGAACAATGGCAGCGAGACTGGAGGCAACAACCATGATCTCCCGCGGGCAGCGCATTCTCTTCTGGACTCTCCTGGTCAGCTCGGTGGTGATGTCGGTGGTCTTGCTGCGCATGCGCGAGCGGGCCATGGACCGCCTGCTCGCCTCCGCCGAGAGCATGCCGCTCAATCCGTCGGCGGGCCGCCCGGCGCAGAGTGTAACCATGATGATTGCCAATGACATGGATGGTTCGCTGCAGCCCGCAACCCAGAACCTGGCGCTGCCGGTCGATGGCAACGCGCGCGCCCACGTGATCCTGCAGCACCTGATCCTTGACTACGCGCGGCCCAACAGCAAGCACCCGATTGCCACCAACAAAGGCGTAAACGGGATCTTCTTCATGACGCTGCCGCTGCAATCCAATCAAGTCGTACCGGACACCGAAGCCATCGTCGACCTGAGCTCATCGTTCGTCGCCGCCCACCCTTCCGGGCATCGAGCCGGAGACGCTCACCCTGCTTTCGATCCTCGGCACGCTGCACGCCAACTTTCCCCAGATCTCGCAGGTGCGTTTCCTGGTGGATGGGCAACCGCGCGACACGCTTGCCGGGCACGCCGATCTGACCCGTGTCTATCTGGCTACCGATGCTCCCGGAGTGAAGCACCTGTGAAGATTGGTGTATTCGACTCCGGTTTCGGGGGCCTGACTGTGCTGCGGGCGCTGCTGCCATTGCTTCCCCAGGCGGAGTTCCTCTACCTGGGCGACACGGCGCGGCTGCCGTATGGCTCAAAGTCGCGCGCGACCATTGTGCGCTATGCGCTTTCCAGCACCCGCTTTCTGCTCGACCAGGGCGCGGAATTTCTGGTGATCGCCTGCAATACCGCCAGTGCGCTGGCCCTGAAAGAGATTCGCGAGTCGACCACGGTGCCGGTTCGTGGGAATGATCGAGACCGGGGCCAACGAGGCGCGCAGCCAGTCAAAGACGCGCGACATCCTGGTGATCGGGACGGACGCAACCATCTCCAGTCACGCCTATGCCGCGGCCTGCCGGGAGCGAGGCCTGCGCGCCATGGAAAAAGCCTGCCCTCTGCTGGTACCGCTGGTGGAAGAAGGCTGGGTCGATCACCCGGTCACGGCGGAGGTGGTTCGCATTTATCTCACGGAGCTGTTGCAGCAGGCCCAGGACTCGGATCTTGACCCGGACACGCTGGTGCTGGGATGCACGCACTATCCGCTGCTGCGGCCGATGATGGAAGCGGCTCTTTCGCCCGCCATCCGGGTGATCGATTCGGCCCAGGCAACTGCAAGCCAGGCAGCGCAGCAACTGGCCGGCCATCGCGTTCGCCGGCGTACAGGCGGGAAGCTCATCCTGCAGCTGCCGCTTTTTCGCGACCGACTCGGTGGCCAAGTTTCGCAATCTCGGCACGCGCTTTCTGGGCAGCCCGATTCACGAGGTCGAATTAGTGGACCTGGGTGGCTGATATATCCTTAATCCCGTTGCATGGAGAGAAGAGGAGCAGTCAATGACGGATCTTAAGGGTCAGACAGCAGTGGTTTTCGGTCTGGCAAACAAGCGCAGCATCGCCTGGGCGATTGCCCAGAAGCTATCTGGAGCCGGGGCACGGATTGCCATCTGCTATCAAAACGAACGTCTGCGGGTTGAGGCCGAGGCGCTGGCCGGGGAGCTGCCGGATGCAGCGATCTTTGAGTGCGATGTCTCGAGCGATGAACAGATCGACAAGGTCTTTGCCCAACTGAAGGATCGCTATGGCAAGCTCGACACCGCTGGTGCACAGCGTTGCCTTTGCTCCTGCCGATGAGTTGCACAACGATTTTCTGTTGACCAGCCGTGAAGGCTTCCGGGTGGCGCACGAGATCAGCGTGTACTCCCTGATTGCGCTGAGCCGGGGAGCCGCTCCTTTGATGACGGATGGCGGCAGCATCATCACCATGACTTATCTCGGATCGCAAAAGGTAGTGCCGCGCTACAACGTGATGGGCCTGGCCAAAGCCTCGCTTGAGGCTACAGTGCGCTATCTTGCTGCTGATCTAGGGCCGAAGAAGATTCGGGTCAACGCGATTTCTGCCGGCCCCATCAAGACGCTGGCGGCTCGCGGTATCGGTGGGCTAGGCGAAATGCTTAAAGTGCATGCCGAGCGCTCTCCGCTGAAGCGCAACGTGGAACCCGCCGAAGTAGGCAATGCTGCGTTGTTCCTGGCTTCGGATCTGTCGTCCGGGTAAGCGGAGAGGTGCTGTACGTGGACTGCGGCTACAACGTGATGTCCTTCAGCAGCTCGGAGTTAACACGCAGCTAGGTGAGGGGCATCCGCTGCAGTTAGACAGGCTCTGATGCTTTGTATCAGTCGTGCGCCGGCTGTGCCGAACCACCGTGGATGAAACAGGCGCTCGGTTCGCTTTCGCGAGATGTGGGAAAACACTCATGTTTTCCGCTAAGTCCGTCGGACGAATCCACAGGCAGAGGGAAAAGACTCAAGTGGTATCACACATCTCGCGAAAAACGACGCGGACGCAAAGAAAAGCGGGGCTAAAGCCATATCTCCGTGCATCTTCGCCCGACTAAGTCGTGCCCGTCAAAGCATCAGAGCCGTGACGACCAGAAATGAGTGGAGGGACCTGTTTCCTAGCCCCGCCGCCAGCGACTCCGCCTGCAGGGTCACCAGCTCGGTCAGATCCTTCTTTTCCAGGCCGTGCACTTCCTTGTTGAAGGCATCCACCTTGCTCGACCAGTTCATGGAGCAGAACTTGGGGCCGCACATGGAGCAGAAGGCGGCTTCCTTGTAGTAGTCATCGGGCAGCGTCTCGTCGTGCATGGAGCGCGCCGTCTCCGGGTCCAGTGACAGCGCGAACTGCTTGTTCCAGTCGAAGGTGTAGCGCGCGTAGCTGATCGCGTCGTCGCGGTCCTGCGCCCCTGGACGATGCCTGGCGACATCGGCCGCATGCGCCGCGATGCGGTAGGCAATCATGCCGTCCTTCACATCTTTCTCATTGGGCAGCCCCAGGTGCTCCTTGGGCGTGACGTAGCACAGCATGGACGCGCCATGCCAGCCGATCATCGCCGCGCCAATCGCACTGGTGATGTGGTCATAGCCGGGTGCGATATCGGTCACCAGCGGTCCCAGGGTGTAGAAGGGAGCACCGTCACAGAGCTCTACTTCTTTCTCCACCTGCTCCTGGATCTTGTCCAAAGGCACATGGCCGGGGCCCTCAATCATTACCTGCACATCGCTCTTCCAAGCCGTACCGGGTCAGCTCGCCTAAGGTCTTCAACTCGGCAAACTGCGCCTCGTCGCTGGCATCGGCGATGCAGCCCGGCCGCAGACCGTCTCCCAGGGAGAAGCTCACGTCGTACTTGGCCATCACCTTGACGATGCGATCGAAGTGTTCATAGAGAAAATTCTGGCGATGATGATGGGTCATCCACTGGGCCAGAATCGCCCCTCCACGGCTGACGATGCCGGTGATGCGCTTGGCCACCATGGGCACATACTGGATCAGCACTCCGGCGTGGACGGTGAAGTAATCCACCCCTTGCTGCGCCTGCTCTTCAATCACTTCCAGATACACATCGATGTTCAGATCTTCGAGCTTCTTCACCCGGTTCAGCGCCTCGTAGATCGGCACCGTACCGATGGGCACCGGACTGTGGCGCAGAATCGCCTCCCGGATCTCAGGGATATTTCCGCCGGTCGAAAGGTCCATCACCGTGTCGGCGCCGAAGTTGACCGCGGTGTGCAGCTTATCCAGTTCTTCGCGGATATTCGAGGTCACGGCGGAATTGCCGATATTGGCGTTGATCTTGCACTTGGTCGCCACCCCGATCCCCATCGGTTCCAGCTCCGGATGGTTGATGTTGGCGGGGATAATCAGCCGCCCGGCGGCGATCTCATCCCGGATCAATCCCACCGGGAGCTTTTCCCGCTCGGCGACGAAGGACATCTCTTCGGTAACCTGGCCGCGGCGGGCAAAGTGCATCTGCGACATGTTGCTATCGCCGGTCCGAGCCGCTTCGAGCTTCCGCTTTACGATCCACTCCGCGCGCGGCTTCAGAATCTCGTGCGTCGGGTTCACCGCCGCCTCATTGCTCCCGGCTGTGGGGGTGCCGTTTCCATTGCTGCTCATATTCGAATCGCCTCGTCTAGGGGTTTGGATGTTGGATGGGGTGTTTTGGACCGATCAGCGCACTCGAGAAGATTATACGTTCAGATGCCGAATGGCTGCGCTTGACGGAAGCGATCTGCGCTCCTACCCTTATAGGAGCGATGAAGATACCTCCGCAGACAGTCCGCATCGGTGCAGCCGCAGTGATTATCCTGGGCACCATCATCTACCTGGCAATCACCGGGGTGCAAGCGGACAAGAGCTACTACGTCACCATTGGCGAATTGCAGGCCATGGGCAATAAGGCCTATACCCGTCATCTCCGGGTAGCGGGCGATGTGGCTGCCAATTCCATCGAGCGCAGCGGGACCAACGCAAAATTTGTGCTCACGGAGCAGGGTCACACGCTACCGGTCAGCTACCAGGGTATTGAGCCCCCGCCGGATACCTTCAAGGATGGTTCCCAGGCGCTCGCCATGGGCACTTACGGACGGGATGGTGTCTTCCATGCCACCGAACTGCAGGCCAAGTGTGCTTCCAAATACGCGGCCGCCAAGCCTGCACCCAACACCGCCTCCCTTAAAACGCCGGCTCCCGCGGTACCCGCAAAGTAGAACCCAAGCCCTCCCACTCTATACTCCACCCGGATTTCCTGTGGAGTTTGTTGGCGTTGACGCACTTCATGCGGCTTTCCTTAATGAGAGCCGCACACGCGGCCATGTCAGGGGCAGCGTACAGGAAATCCAGGGAATGGGATGGCATCCACGTTAGCCCAGCTCGACCAGGTATCGCGTCTCTTCGGCCGCTTCGCGGCGTTGCGCAAGGTTTCTGTCAGCCTCGCTGCCGGCCGTTGTTACGTTCTGCTGGGAGAGAATGGAGCCGGCAAATCGACCCTTTTGCGGGTGCTCGCCGGGCTGCTGGAGCCAACCCTGGGCACCGCCCGCATCTTCACCGCCGGCAAAGCGGAAAAAATTGCCGAACAGCGGGCGCGCATCGGCTACATGAGCCACGCCCCGATGCTCTATGACGAGCTCTCGGCCATGGAAAACCTGCGCTATTTCGCGGGCCTCTACCGCACTTGCTCTTGCCTTACGCCGGAAGAAGCGTTGCTTGCGGTAGGACTCGATCCCGCGCTTACCCGTCCAGTCGGCCAGTACTCGCAGGGCATGCGCCAGCGTACCTCCCTGGCCCGGGTGTTGCTGCCACAGCCCGAACTTTTGCTGCTGGACGAGCCCTTCTCCAACATGGATGCCGCCAGCGCGGGCAAGATGGTAGCCCTGCTCGGCCGCCTGCGCGGCGCAAGCCGCACCGTCGTGCTCACCACCCACCAGAGATCGCTCGCCGAACCTTTAGCTGATTACTTCCTGATGATGGAAGCAGGGCAGCTGGTTTCCACCACCGAGGGGCCGGCCCTCCACGCATGAAGACCAACGCCGCCCGCATCCTGGAGAGCCTCGCCATCCCTTACACCCTGCAGGAGTATGAGGTCGATCCCGACGACCTCTCCGCAATTGCCGTAGCGCGGAAAATCGGCCTGCCAGTGGAGCAGGTTTTTAAGACCCTGCTCACCACCACCGGTCCTGACCAATATGCCTTTGCCGTCATCCCTGGGGACGCGGAGCTGGATTTCAAGAAGCTTGCCCGCGCCGCCGGAGCACGCAAAGCCGAGATGGTCTCGCTCAAGGACGTGCAACCGCTCACCGGCTATATCCGCGGCGGGGTCACCGTTTTCGGCGCCAAGAAGGACTTCCCTGTTTTTGCCGACGAGACCATCGAGCTCTTCGATTTCATTTCGGTCTCCGCTGGTCAGCGCGGTGTCCAGATCCTGCTCGCGCCCCAGGATTACCTTCGCGTTGCCAAGGCTACGGTGGCTGACCTGACCAAGGATCAGGCGCGCCTGTGAGCTATCTACTCATCCATTTGGCCAAAGACTTGCGCCTGGAGTGGCGATCGAAAGACGCCATCAACGGCATGCTCTTCTTCGCTCTTCTCGTGGTTGTGGTTTTCAGCCTGGCCTTTGATCCCACGACTGCGATCTCGCGCCAGATCGCCGGGGGCATTCTTTGTGTCGCGACCTTGTTCGCCTCCGTGACCGCGCTCAATCAAGCGTGGTCGCGCGAACTGCGTCACCAGGTGCTGGATGCACAACGCATGGCGCCCGCCCCGGCGTCCTCGCTTTTTCTGGCCAAAGTGATTGCCAACTTTATTTTCGTAACCGTGGTGCAGATCATTCTGGCGCCTCTCTTCGCCATCTTTTACAACCTGCATCCGGTGGGAGAAACGTGGCTGTTACTGTTGGTTCTGCCGCTGGGAACCTGGGCGCTGGTGGTAAATGGGACCTTTTTTGCAGCAGTCTCGGTCCGCACCCGGAATCGCGAGTTGCTGCTTCCCTTACTGCTCTTTCCTATTTTCATTCCAGCCCTGCTGGGCATGGTCGAGGCGACGACCGCCATCCTGGTGGGTGATTCCGAACCAGGGCTCTGGATCCAACTTCTCGCCGGCTACGATGTGATCTTCACCACCGTAGGTCTGCTGCTCTTTTCCACCGTCCTCAATGTGGAGTGAAGGTCCTTAGCCTCTGCGTGAGAACTCGGCGAACGGCAGGTGCCTCCAACTACGCTTCGGTCTGTCGAAAAAACATTTCCACGAGAGGTCCGCTGAACTGCAGGTCCCTCGGCTTCGCTCGGGATGACAAAGGAATGGACGGCGCTTCCATTGAGCATCTGGAGAATGGATTAAAGGAAAACCGCAGGTCCCTCCACTACGCTGCGCTCCGGTCGGGATGACAATTCTGTTTTGCCCGCGAGAGCTTCAGCGAGAAATACTGGATCCTGCAATAGAATTGTCATCCCGACCGGAGCGCACCCGGATTTCCTGCCACGTAGCCCTCACCAACCTCCACTTGTGCGGCTTTCAGTAAGGAAAGCCGCATGAACTTCGCCAACGCCACTAACCTCGACAGGAAATCCGGGGTAGCGTAGTGGAGGGACCTGCGGTTTCGCTAGTTCTCACGCAGACTCCTACACCCATCACGGTTTCGTAACCGTCACAGAAAAGTCCGCCGTCTGCGAGCCGTCGGGCGAAGCTACATGGACCGTAACCGGAGTCGACTTACCCTTGAGCGAGACAGCATTGGCCTGCCCAGCTTTGGCGGGTTGTCCATTGATCGTAAGTGCGCTCGATCGTGAGGACGTCGGCTCAACCGACACAGATGCAGAGGAACTGTTTCTGGCCAGAGTCGCAGTGTAGCTTTTCACATTAGGTGAGAAGGCCGGCTTCAGCACCGCGCCGTTGAAATTGAGCAGCGTAAGGCCGGCAATCTTGTCGACGGGAGCCGGAAGGTAATGAGCTTTGTTGACATTGATTGCGACCCAGTCCGGATCATGGATGCGATCGCCAATGGTGACTTGCAGAAAGCCGGCAGGCCGATAGGACGGGACGAGTACCGCGTCTCCCTTATCCATTAAAGATTGCAGGGCCGATTGCAGGTTATCGAGGTACTTTTCACCGATCAACGGGCGATCGTTGTGGCCGGTCATGAGATGCGTGACCTTACCGCGAAAGTATTCCCTGCTGGTCTTGACCGTAGCTAGATACGCATCAACCGGGGACTGGCTGAACTGAAGCCAGAGTGCGTCGGGAATGGTGGGCGAGTTGCTGCCGTAGGAATCGCCGGTGAAGAGGTTGCCGGTCTTCTCGTCAAAGATCACAATCGAGCCCGGCGTGTGCCCCGGAGCGTCGTAGATTACCAGCGAGCGGTCACCGAGGTCGACACGATCTCCGTTGTGCACCGACTGAAGATTCTTTGCGATCACGTCGTCGGCGATGCCCCGGCTCTTAAGTAAACGCTCCGTCGCCGGCCGGTCCGCTTCCCCAATGCGTTCCACCGTGTCGGCGATGAACTGGTCGGCCTGTCCGATATGATCGCCGTGGCTGTGGGTGAAGATGGGCAGGATGGGCAGGCCTTCGGTGTACTGGGAGAGATATTCGCGCAACTTGCCACGCCCCTGGCCACTATCGATGAGCGCGTAAGCCTTCTCGCCTTTCACCAGGAACATCTTGTCGTTGTCAGAGTCGCGGATCATGCGCACACCGGGCAGGATCTCTTCCGAGACGTAGGCGGTGTAGTCCCGCCGGTCTACGACGTACTGAAAATTGGCAATGGGGCTGTTGGTGTGCCCCTCATCCATGGCGACTGCGCGTATTGTGTAGCCGGCCTTCAGGCCGTGATCGCCGTCGTAAATACCGCCGATAAACAGCACCTTCAACGGATCGTACACTGGACTTTTTGACGTCGGCGTGCTGCCGTCCCAGGTGTAATGGATGGTGGCGTGGGGATCAGTATCCATCAAAGTGACGGATTCGGTGGTGGGAAAGGTGCCCGGCTCAGGAAATGCGGTCGGCGGGTCTAGCCTGGGGCCGGACCCTTGCGGCTCGGGAGGCCCAAACTGCGCGTGCAGAGAAGGGGCAACACAGAGAAACATAACCAACATCAGTCGACGAAACAATGGTGTGCCTCCAAATGAACCACGACTACGATGTCATTTTCAACTTGTAAACCCGGTGCCCATTTTCCCAGACCAGGGTATGGAAGAGCTTCGGTGTTGTATTGGCTTTCAATACGGTGAGAGTTTCGCGAGCAACGCACTTGCCGGCAAGCCTGGCTGCACCCGGATTTCCTCCCTGGGAGATGCCAGCGCCGTGTCCATCGCTGCAGGAGCAGTCGCTACCAAAGAACAACTTGTCTTTATGCCGCTTAAGGAAATCAGCAGTGAAGGAAGGGTCACGCGTGAGCGCGTTGTTGCCCGAGTTCGCCGAAAGATCACCAAAAAGGTTTGGATAATCGGAGAGCCATTTGTCGGTAATGCCTCCGCGCACGATGGGTGTTCTGGGGTAGTCCTTGTCGTTGGCATAATCCGCGCTGACGTTGGCCCAGAAGGCATCACAATGTCCAACGAAGGTAGTCTTGGGAAACTCCTTCAGAACTGCGTCGAAGCGCTTGAAGCCGGTGTTGAATACGCCTTCGGTTGGCGTGTGCGGTACTTCCTGAAAGTGAATGGTTACGGGCACATCCAGCTCGGCGGCCGCCGCATAGAGCCGCTTCATCTCCGGCCCATCGGCCTCGACATGAAATTTCACTTCGCCGAAGCCGTGAGCTCCGGCCTTTACCGCCTCGGTCAACAGCTTCACCGCGTCGGGCGCGGAGACGTTCGTGCTGGCGGAGTAGCCGGCAAAACGAGTTGGCTCCTGCGCCATGAAGCGCTTGCAGTCGTCTACCGCGGTCAGCCGCGCCAACATATAGGCTGCTTGACAACCCGATCCGTTCAGGTGAGCAAGGTTCGCCTCTATGGTAGGCCGGGGATGAAAGTGACAGTCGATCACCGGGCTACCCCAGAGGTTCGCCGTCTCCGGCGGCAGCTGCGCCTTGACGATGCGTCCGGCCGCGACCGCTACCATGGACGTTAGAAATGCTCGCCTATTGATTCCCATTGAGATGCGCTCCTCTGCGCGATTCACTCCCGAGAGAGTATATCTGCCGGTCTCCGTTATTTGTCGTTGGCCAGGATCAGGTGCATGAGTCCACCATCGATGGCGGTCTCTGCGCACCCCGGTTTCAGGCGCGAACTTAGCACCTGGAAAGTGTTCGCATCGAACGACGCGTCGTCGGGAATATAGCCTGAGTTCGCCATTCCGTTGGCCAGCGTCACCATGACCGTGTTTGCCATGGGCGATTGTTCTTTCAACCGTCTGCCAATGGTGTTGTACAGCTCTGCGTCGACGGAGGCGAGGGCCACGTCTCCTATGCGGAGCACGCCCAGGCGGATGTGGATCGGATCGCCGTCCTCATAACTTGCCGGGAGTACCTTCACGCACGTTGTCGAGCCGGTGACGACCGGGACAGGTTGCCATATCCTGGCCGGCGGAGATGACAGGATCGGTTTCCATACGGGTAGTGTTGGTCATCACACGAATCACCTCTTCGCCGAGGAGCACGCCTTCGCTATCCATCACGCGTTCGAGCGCATCGCGAACGGCCGGGTCAAGCGGGTGTTCTGTCACCTTGCCGTCACGCAGAGGGGCCTCCACCTTCTCACGCGTGAGAACGTTGCCGGTGATGGGCACGCCGCTGCGCGAAGCCAAGGCGTTGGTTGCCGCGCGCAAATAGAGGGGGTTTTGATCGCCGGACGCGCCCTGGACAAAGACCGCGACCATTTTGTCACCGTAAGCCTGCTCGACGTAGCGTGAGGTGGCTCCTGCGAAATCGGCGCTGGTAAACCCTGCCAGGTATCCGTTCACTGGATGCATCGCGTAATCGATATAGGCGGCAATGGGCTGCCCTTCCGGGGTCTCGAACTTTATGACCGCAACCGTTTTGTCGGAAGATCCGTTGAGGTTTGGGCCCTGAGTCCACAAGCGGGTTGCCGGGTCGATCACATCGCGGTTGACGTTGAGATAGGAGAAGCCAGTGCCGAAGCCCATGCGTGCCGGCTGCAAGTGTGCTTTGGCCTGTTTCACGGCGTCGAGGATTTGGTCCACGATGGGCGGCGGTGGGGCGTTTGGGTCGGGGTGGAACATGCCCGGCCCGGGGCCGCCTGGTCCCCAGCCGCTGTGGGTGTGCGTGGCCGACATGATGATGTTCGGTATGGGGCAGTCGAGTTCTTTGGCGATCCGGTTGGATGCCGTCGTCCAGACGATTTCAGGAAGCCCGGCCTGATCGGCGCCGATTAATGCGGCGCGTGTCGAGCCATTGTCGAGAACGATGGCGCGCACGTACAACCGTTCATGCGCGTACTTGCCGCTCGGCGGGTTGGCTGCGTCCGGCGGAGGTGTGATGTCCACCCGGGCTGCTCCCACACGGAGAGTGGCCGCCATGGCTGTGGCAGATAGAACGGTTAGGTTGAACGCTAGCAGGCAGGGCAGAACGAACTTCCGCTTGATCATGGGTGTGAGATTCGACCTCTTATGGATGGGGGGATTACACCCCTCGCACAACCAATCCACAAGGTACTTCCGGTATCGTCGCCGCTCTGATTGGCAACATTCCCGGAATGTGTAGCTTATGCAGCGGACATCGTCTCTGTATCGCAAGGTATGATACTGCTGACCGGGCAATAGACGATCCACCTCCGCCAGCCCGGGCGGTGGCCAACCCGCCGAAGAATATGCAAAAGACTTGTGGGATCATAGGAATAGACGTTCAGTAAAGAGATAGCAGGGGGAAGAGATGCGGACGCCCGAGAACCAAGTCAGGGATCCTGGTGAGCCGCAACCGACTGCCAACGGGGCTGGTAAAAGTTCGATTTCGCAGGCCGTTGACGCCGCAGCCGTGCGTGCACAGCTGGAACGAATTCTCCTAAGTGCCCCGTTTCGCAACAGCAAGCGGTATCCCGCGTTTCTGCGCTACGTGGTGGAACAGGAGTTGAGTGGTGCGTCCTCTGAATTAAAGGAGCGCACGATTGCCATCGATGTCTTCGGCAAGGACCCTTACTACGATCCGGCCGCGGATCCCGTGGTGCGCATCTCGGCGGGGGAAGTTCGCAAGCGGTTAGCGCAGTACTATCAGGAGGTCGCGGATCCGGCGCAGTTGCGCATCGAACTGCCGGTCGGGTCATATCGTCCGGAGTTTGTTGCACCCATACCTGCCCACCCGGCTGCTTCGGTATTGCCCATACCAGCTCCTTCGCCTGCCCCAGAGCAGATCCGCGTCGACGAGCCACCACCGACAAGTAAGAGAAGCTTGGTCGTGGCGAGCGTTGTCGCGCTATGTGCGGTTTTGGCCGGATTGACCTGGGCTTTTGTCGCCGGTAGACCGACCGCGCTGGATCTATTTTGGCGTCCAGTCATCCAGCAGACTCATTCAGTGATGCTGTGCCTGGGACGCAGCGACTTCCGGGCCGGAGATCCGCCGGCCGGATCGTGGCATCCGACCGATCCGCACCAGGTCGCCGTAGCCTGGTGGGATGCGGAGACACTTGCGCGACTGGCGGGGCTGGTGCAATCGAAGGGCGCTTCGCTCTACCTTTTCCGGGAGGATCAGGCGACCTTCAGCGATTTTCAGCAGAGGCCCGCGGTTCTGATTGGCGCTTACAACGATCAATGGACGCTGGAATTGATGTCTCGCATGCGCTACACGTTCCAACGGACCGGTAGGATCCAATGGATCGCGGATCGCGACCGCCCCACGTTCCAGGATTGGAAAAACGACTTGGGACAAACAGACGGGCAAGGAAACCTGGCGCTGAAGCAGGACTATGCCATCATCTCGCGAGTCGAGAATCCGAGAACGGGGTTCATTACAGTTACAGTGGCCGGACTTTGGGGTTATGGCACCCTGGCGGCGGGACGGTTCCTCACCGATCCGCAGTATATGCAGGACTTCTGCAAGCGCACCGGTTTCAAACTCGATAAAAACAACATGCAAATTGTGATTGGCACCGAGGTCATCCAAGGAAAGCCCGGGCCGCCCACGGTTCTAGCCGCTACTTCCTGGTAAAAGCCTTCGCCAGTCGAAGTATCATACCTCTCGATACCTACGCTCCTGTCTCGGTTACCGAAATCCCTGTTGCGCACAAACCCCACATTCCAGGATCTTTGTCGAAGAGCCAGCGGGACGCTACTGCCAGTACCTTGTGGGGCTTTGGGGGCGCGCATGTAATGCCCACATGCATAAAAATCCCCACAAGGAGAATACGGTGAAACGAATTCTAACCATTAGTTCGCTATTTTTGTTCGCATTCGGGTCCATGAGCTATGCCGCCAATCAAGAGTCCGGATCAGTAAGTTTTCCGAACACTGTTCGCGTCGGCGCCAACAACTTACCGGCAGGAACCTACAAGATTCACTGGCAAGCGGGTTCGAGTGATGCTCAAGTCACGCTTTCCGGCAATGGGCATCAGATTACAGTTCCCGCAACCGTCGCTCCCGCCAGCGGCCCCGACCAGGTTCTCGAACATCGAGACGGCAGCACCCAGGTTGTCGACGGGTTCACGGCGAAGGAAACAAACTTCACCCTTAAAACCCCCTAGCATGGTCCTTTAGGCTTGGGCGACCGGCTATAGCCGGCGCCCGAGCCTAACTTGGATAAACAACAGGAGATTTTGCATGACTCCCAAAGCAATTTTCGCAACACATACTGGCTCTGACAGGATAAGTATCGGACTGCTTGTGCTGCGCGCCGCAGCCCTGAGCTTATTTCTGAGACACGGGTTAGAGAAGCTCACGGGCTATTCAAGGATGGTTCAACATTTTCCTGATCCGATCCACGTCGGGGCGCATGCAGGACTCGCCTTTGCCTTGCTCAGCGATGGCATCTGCTCCGTGCTAGTCACGATTGGACTCGCAACGCGCCCTGCCTCAGCGATCATCCTCTTCAATTTGCTGACGGCCTTCTTCTTTGTGCATCACGCCGCTTATTTCACCGACGGTCACGTGGAACTTGTGGTGGTCTACATCATCGTCTTCGCCGCTCTGCTGTTCACAGGTCGCTGGGCGATTCAGCGTTGACAGATACCTGTATCGAGTGCCTCGGGTTCCTCCCTTCGTGAGGGAACGAGAGGCAGCCTCCGGCAGAACTGTGTTCTTGGGTGGAGGAAGCAGCTTTTCCAACCTACGCCCGAGCTGAGGAGTTTCCCTTGCAGTTGGCTATGATCAGCGTGATATCGTCGTGCTGCTCATGCGGGCTGAACTTCTGTATCTCTTCCACCACGAACCCCAGCAACCGATGAGCGGGTAGCTCGCGCTGCTGCTGCAACGAGTCGACCAGGCGCTGCTCTCCGAACTCCTCGCCCGCGACATTGCATGATTCGGTCACGCCATCGGTATACAGCACGAGCGTGTCGCCGGGGTTGAACGGGGACTCCGCGGCCGGGCAGTCCCAATCCTTGAATAGACCCAGAACCGTCCCGGTGGAGTGGAGTCTTTCCACTCCACCGTCGTGACGCAGTAAAAGCGCCGGCAGATGTCCGCAGTTCGCGTAGCGCAAGCGTTGCGCGCGCTCGTCGTAGTCGGCGAAGAAGAAAGTGGCATAGGCGCTATCCACCGTGTTCTCGTAGAACAGCCGGTTCACCGACTGCAAAAGAAGCTGTGGCTGTTCTCGGGCCAGGGCAAACTGGCTGCGCAGGTTGGCCTGGAGATTGGCCATTAAGAGCGCAGCAGCAATTCCCTTGCCGGAGATGTCGCCAATCAACAGCCCAAGCCGTTCCTGTCCCAAGGCAAGAAAGTCATAGTAATCGCCGCCGACATGGCGCGCCTGGATACAACTGCCGGCGTAGTCGAGGCTCCTGAAGGCAGGAAGCGTTTGCGGAAAGAGCCTGGCCTGCACCTGTTTGGCAATTTCCAACTCCTGCTGGAGGCGCCGCTCAGCTTCCAGCTTCTCGGCGACGGCCTGCCGCTGGGCCTCGATTTCGCGGTTCACCCCGTCGGAGGCGAGCAGTTCAAAGGTGTTCCCATCTGCATCTGAAAAGGTGGCCGACGCTCCGCCGAAAAGAGACTTCTGCGGGGGATGATGAAAGCGGACCCCGCGGCTACTCCACAGCTCGAAGGTCGCGTTGATATCCTCGGAGACAAATGCAATCTGCGTATGCCGGCCGATGTCCTTGTAGTTTTTCGAGCCCCGTTTGGGAGCGACGAGGGCGAGAATCGCACTGCCATCCGGAGGAGCAACGGCCACCCAGCGTCCGGCGAACTCGAAGCGGGTGTCGGCAACTACGCTGAATCCCAACTGGTCCACGTAGAACTGCAAGCTTCGATCATGATCGCGAACGAAGACGGTGGACTTGAAGATACGAAGATACGGGCTCTCCGGCTTCAAGGCGCGTCTCCCGGGAGCACGGCGCCTTGCTGCGCCAGGAATGCCTGGCCAAATTTCGCGAGAATCCAAGTGTAGGTTGTCATTCCTAAGGCGCAGGTTAGCAGGGAAACCAGGATGAACGTCAAACTTTGATCAAAATGCTATCAACAACGCCCGGGAAAGTGAACGACAGTGGATCTTTGCGGGGTGACACCGGCGAACCGCTAAGCCTGAAAAACAATTTGCATGAATCGGCAGTAGGCTTAGCTCTCCTGCCATTTCTTACGTCGGTTATAGCCGGATATTCCCCTAGAACTTCTATTGATGTATGCTCGCTTGCATAGAAGTTCTATGGGGGAAGGCAATGATGAGTTCGCGCCGGCTTTTTCGACGTGGTCAGAGCGATGCGGTACTTCAACAGGAGATCGAGCTGCATCTGGCCGAAGAGGTTGCGGAAAACATCGAGCGCGGCATGTCCGCAGACGAGGCAAGGCGGCAGGCATACCTGAAGTTCGGCAGTCCCCGACGGGTGCGCGAGGAGCTGTGGCAGCAAAATTCCTTTGCGGTGGTGGATACCTTTTGGCGTGATATGCGCCAAGTGCTTCGACGCCTCGAAAGATCACCGTCTGTCGTGCTGACGGTAATGATCTCGCTGGGGCTGGGGATAGCGGCGAATGTCTTCATCTTTACCGCGGTGAACAGACTGTTGTTGCAAGAGCCGCCCGTAGGACACCCCACAACGTTGCTGAATATTTATTCGATATCCGACCATGGCCAGCGGCACAGGCCCATCGTCGCTGACGACGTATGACGATCTGCGTGAGCAGGCAAAGTCTTTCTCCGGTGTAGCGGCCTACAATAACTTTCTGCCGGCCACGATCGCAGGCCCGGGCGAACCCGAACGAGTTTGGGGACAGAGCACGACCGCGAACTTCTTCGACGTTGCCGAATTGCCGATGACGCTGGGAAGGGGTTTTCATGACGGCGAAGACCGATCGCCGGTAATCGTGCTGAGCTATGGCCTTTGGCGCCGCCACTTCGGCGGAGATCCCGCGATCCTGGGAAAGACCGTCTCGCTCTCAGGGAAGATATTCACCGTGATCGGCGTTACCATGCCGGGATTTCGTGGGATTCACTGGCTCGCGAGTTTCGAGTTCTGGGTGCCTCAGGGCGAACGGGAGCAACTTGCGGCCGATAAGGTGAGCGGTATGGATCCTAGCAACGTGGTCCTGCTGGATGTAGTCGCCCGATTGAAACCAGGGGTGAGCCGAACGCAGGCGCAGGTCGAGTTGGACGCTATGGCGCGGCGGTTTGCGACTGCCTATCCAAAGGAAGATGAAGGGCTCGGTTTCCATACCGAGCAGGCGGGCGTGATGTTGCCCAGCGTGCGGGCCCACTTCGAAACCTTCCTGACTGCGCTGACGGTGGTTGCTCTGCTTGTACTTTGCATTGCCGGCTCGAATGTCGCTAACCTGCTGCTGGCGCGGGCGGCGGCGCGGCATCGGGAGATGGCGGTGCGCATTGCGCTGGGAGCGACGCGCTTCCAGCTGATACGGCCCATGCTGTTAGAAAGCACGTTGATGGCGTTGAGCGGCGGTGTATTTGGAGTGGCCCTGAGTGTCGCAGGGCTTCGCGGTCTGACCGCGTTTCACCTACCCTTTGCCACCCCGTTCGATTTGAGTTTGACCATGGTTGGCGGGTCATCTTGTATGCCTTTCTGTTGAGCGTGGGAACGGGGATGCTGTGCGGAGTTGCGCCGGCGCTTACCGCATCGCGCCCGGTAATACCGAACTCGCTAAAGGGAGAGAGCACGTTGCAGCGTCCCGGCCGTGCGTGGACCCTGCGAAACATTCTTGTGGTGCTGCAAATTTCGCTGTGCCTGGTGCTGCTGTGCACGACAGGGCTCTTTCTTCGCAGCCTGCGGAAGACGGCGGAGGTTGATCCTGGATTCCGAACCCGCGGAGTGTTGATGATGTCGATCGACCCGGTGCATAACGGATATACCGAGCAACAGACGCCTCTGCTGATGAAGCGCCTTGGTGAGAGGGCGGCGGAAGTACCGGGAGTAAATTCGGTAGCGTGGACAGACCATGTGCCGCTTTCGTTCTATGGCCAGAACGAGCGAATTCCACACCGCGGCCAGGGAAGCGCACGCCGGACACGATCCTCTCGCGGACGTTTACCAGGTGAGCTCCGGCTATTTCGAGACCATCGGCATACCGTGGATTGCAGGGCGCGATTTCAATACCGTCGATCCTGGTGCGCCGAAACAGGCAGTGGTGAACGAAGCCTTTGCGCGGACGATATTCGGTGCGGGCAGAGCAGTCGGCGAGCGGGTAACGAACGAGAAGACGACGTATGAGATTGTAGGTGTGGTGAAGGATGCCAAATCGCAGACCCTCGGCGAGGCGGATCAACCGATTCTTTATCGCTCTTTGGAGCAGAATATCGGATTGGCCGCGCCGACTTTTGGGTTTTCCCTGCTCGTGCGCTACGAGGGAAATGCAGCAGAGCTAAGGGCCGCGGTGCGAAATGAGATCCATACACTTGACCCACAACTAGCCATCTTCAACGAGAAAACAATCGAAGAGCATCTGACCGATGCGCATGATTCTTCCGCGCGTATCGGCGGCGATGTTCGGCTTCTTCGGCTTGGCAGGACTATTGCTGGCGGCGGTCGGCCTATATGGCGTGATGAGTTACTCGGTAAGCAGCCGTACCGCAGAGATCGGTATTCGGCTGGCGTTGGGGGCCACGCGAAGCGGGGTACAGCGGCTCATCGTTCGACAGGGTTTCTTGCTCTCGTGCATCGCGATAGGGATCGGACTGCCGCTCGCATGGGCCGCGTCGAGGGTGGTAGCCGGAGTGCTCTACGGAATTGCACCACACGATTGGATCACCTTTACTACGGTGCCTGCGTTCCTGGCAGCAGTGACGCTGCTTGCATGCTGGATTCCCGCACGCCGTGCCGCAACCGTAGAGCCACAGACCGCTTTGCGGCACGAATAGGCCTTCGCAGATTTGAAAGGCTCGACCGGTCATCCCCTGTCTCAGCTCTGTCCCTGAGAACGAACCTGAAAAAACTTCAGAAAAGACACCAGGTTATGTCGATTTGGGTTCGCCTCATTCGACGTATGGGCAGGAGGAGATAACGATGATTTCCCACAGGAGCATTGTCCGGAGTTTGGTTGCCGGAACCATTTTGGCCCTGTCGATCCTGGCCGCGGCTGCCGAAACCACAACGATGACGGCCTCAAAAACCGAATATGCCCCTCTAAACGGTCTAATCTCTACTACGAAATTTGTGGAACCGGAGAACCCCTGGACTTGTTGCAATTCCTCGATGCGGGGGCGGCTACAACGAAGTAATAGTAGGATGCGGAAACTCGCTGATTGAATGGTATGGGCTCTAGACGATGCTAGCCGGTACCCAAGAGAACGGAACGGAAATACGTTCACCAATAAACTGAAAAGGACATTGATGCATATGCGATTCCTAAGCGTCTACCAAAGCCCCGAGCGCGCCACTGCACCCACGGAAGAAGAGAGGATAGTGATGGGCCAATTTATCGAACAAGGGATGAAGAGCGGCAAGTTGCTTGCCACCGAAGGCTGCATGCCTTCTGCGCATGGCGCGCGGGTCCGCCTCGCCGACGGCAAGCTGACAACAACAGACGGCCCGTTTTCGGAGTCTAAGGAGGTCATCGGTGGATTTGCCCTTCTCCAGGCCGCTTCAAAAGAGGAGGCGCTTGCCTACGTAACGGAATTTCTCAACGTGGTTGGAGGGGGACAGTGCGAACTGCGGCAGCTTTACGGCTGAGTGCGCTATTCTTCGTTATTGCTGTGTATATCACCCGCTCTGGTGTGTAACGCTTGTCAGCGCGGGTGCCCGTGGCAACCCTGGCAAGTGGCCAGATAGTTCCTGTGAAATACGTTGTTCACTGGAAACGCCACGGAGAAACCTGGAAGTGGCACACAGACATTTGGAACATGAACCAGTAAACTACGCTTCGTTGCTTCATTCTTTGCCGCCGGCGGCGGCTCCGAGGTTCCGGATCCCTGAGCCGGAAGCCGGGTGAGATGGTGAGCGGAGCATACGAATCGTAGCGACGCATGCTTCTTCCGCATCGCTCGCGCTCGGATTCGGCCGAGAGAATTCCCTCCGAATCTCGCGAACAGTTCTGCGCGCGTAAAGTTCATCCTTTTTGACGAGCAGATATCTGCTCGCTACGCCGATTGGCTAAGGGCTCGCCCGCTCTTTAACTCCCACGCTTTACGCAGATCCTCGCGGCGCGCCAGGACGTAAGCCTTGGCCTCTTCCAAACTGCCGTAGACACGCCGGCCCTTGATCATATTGCATGGGCGACAGCAGGCCACCAGGTTGCCGGGGTCCTTTTTGCCTTTGCGGGCACGAGGAACCACGAAATCAACCGACATGATAAGAGCGTTTTCGAAGCTGGCCATCCCGTCCAGTCCGCAGTAGCGGCAACGGTACCGATCCCGTTCCAATACTTTGGTGCCCTCGTCCAACGTTACCGGCTTAGCTACCAACGTTAAAGTAGTAAGGTCCAATGGCATTTAACACCTCCCTGATCGGAATCTTTTGATTCTTTTGTGCTGGGTCCCTTTCTCGCGAACACGATCTTGCCTTTGGCAATCACACGCATAGGCGTTCGCCATTTTGAACGCAATTCAATACTCCAGAAGTGCCCGCGCAGTACTCTAGTTGTGTTGGCTTATCGCGTCAGAGAGGACTCTCCTGACAACGAAACCGTCGCCCCTTTCACACGGTCGAAACGTCTGGAGAATATGTGGCCGCCTCCCCTCCGCCAATGGTGTAAACGTTCCACTGTCATGAATCGCTATCGCCGGCGTGAGTTTAACGCGGTTTCGCAATTACTGTGGCCTGACATAAGTTCGCGAGATGTGGTTTTCCTTGAGGGAAAACCACGAAAAAAGCATTCGCCTCGATTTACACCAATTGCGAAACCGCTATAGCGCTGGAGTTGAGGATCTGATCCCCCCAATGCTCCACTTCAAAAACGCCAACCAGTCTATACCCATCTCGCCGGTTCGCGATATTGGTGAAGCAAATTTATTCGGGAGCGCTCGCTGCCTCACCGGGCTGGTCGATGTGGTCGAGCTGATTAGGCAGTAAGCACACCTCGGCGGTTGACTGTAGCCAGAGCTATTTCGCTTTCAAGGCCTGGACTGGATCGAGTCTTGAGGCGCGCAGTGAAGGAACCAGACAAGCCAGCGCCGCCACTAGCAGAAGAGTCGCGGTCACGGAGAAGAAGACTGCCGGATCGAGCGGCTCAGTGGCATACAACATGGACCGGATGAGACGCACGACTGCACCGCCTGCTCCGAGCCCGAGAATAAGCCCCAGGAGCGCGGGCCGCAAACCGTCAAGCAGCATCAGCCATAGCACCTGTTGCCGTTGCGCCCCGAGCGCGATACGAATACCAATTTCACCCGTGCGTAGCGTTACCAGGTAGGCAAGCACACCATAGAGGCCAACGGCGGCGAGCAATAACGCGATCACGGCAAAAGCCAGCACCAGAATCGAATCGAACTGCGAGTCAATCGTGGATTTGCCAATCGTTTCCCGCAACGTCATCACGTTGGAGACCGGCAAATCCGGGTCCATGTCACCGATGAGCCTCTGAACCGGCAGGGCGAGCGTTTCCACATTGCGCACCGAGCGAATGACAATCGTGGCTACACTATAGTCATTGCCGTATATCGGTTTGTAGAGCGTCGGATGCACTGGCTGGGAGATGGACCACCGGGCGTCGCCAACGACGCCAACCACCTCGTAGACTTCGCCATTTGAGCTGTCGTTTAAATGCTTGCCGATCGGATCCTCGCCGGGAAAAGCAAGCTGCGCGGCGGACTGGCTGATGAGGGCGACGTGGGCGCGCTTCAACCGCTCGCCGGATGTAAAGATACGACCGCGCACCAGCGGAATCTGTATTGCCGCAAAGTATCCCGGCTCTGCGCCGCGCATCATCAGGTCGAAGCCCTCGCCCTTGGGCAGCGGAGGGTGTTCGACGACGCTGATGATATCGTCGCCGCCCCAGCCCTGCCCGGGCGCCGCCGTCACCAGTCCTGCCGCCTGCACTCCGGGCAGCGAGCGGACGTCCGCGATGAGGCGCTCAAAGAAAGCGACCTGCTCGAAAGGCTCTTTGTAGCGGGCCTCCGGCAAGCTGAGATGCATGGTTAACACGTTATCTTCGGGGACGCCCAGACCTGCATTCCGCAGCCGCTCATAACTTTTCAGCAACAGGCCGGCTCCTACCAGAAGAACGACTGTGAGGCTCACTTCCAGAACTAAGAGCACTTTGCGCAGGCCGGCGCGCGGCCGTCCGGTGCGCTGTGAACGCGACGATTCCTGCAGGGATGCAAGGATCTGTTTACCGTCCGGGCCAGCGGCAGCTATCAGACCGGAGAAGAGCGCGCACAACAGGATTACGCCCAGCGTCGCAGCCACGACTACTCCATCGATGTGGATGGTTTCCACACGGTTCATCGTGTCCCGGGCGCGCACCAGCCATGCCAGTGCTCCCCACGCCAGCAACAATCCCAAGGCGCCTCCGGCGGCCGATAGCAATAAGCTCTCTGTCAATCGTTCCGCCAGCAAGCGCACCCGTCCGCCGCCCAACGCCGCACGGATAGCAAGTTCCTTACTCCGCGCAGCGGTGCGCGCCACCAACAGGCTGGCCACGTTGAGACAGGCGATCAGCAGCAAACACCCAGTGGCGGCGAGCAGCGCGTACAGCGAAGTCTTATAGCCCTGCACCGAGTCGTCCAGCATTGTGCGCCCGCTGACCCCGTCGTGAACTCCGGGCGCGAGATGGTCGGCTCTGATCTGCTTTTGGGTTGCGTCTAACTGGCTGACCAAACCAGCCAGGGTGGCGCCGGGCAGCAGGCGCGCGACTACCAGGAATTCGTGGTCCGCGAAAGTAGTCATCAGCCACGGCGGCGCTTCGCGGCCGGCGGTGGTCCACACTTGCACGGTGTTGCCGCCAAACGAACTGGAATAGACAAAGGAGGACGGCATCACTCCGATAACCGTGTAGGGTTTGGCATCCAGCCAGATTTTCCTGCCTACGATAGCCGGATCGCCGCTATATCTCCGCTTCCAGAAGCCAGCCGAGAGGATAACCGCAGCCTCGGCGCTGGGCCGGTCGTCGTCAGCGGTAAACGCTCGCCCAATGGCGGGCGTCACCCCTAGCGTGGGGAAAAAATTCCAGGAGCACCAAGCGGCGTCGATCTGTTCGGGAAGCTTTCCTCCCTCGGCAGAAACGTTATATTGCTGCCAAGGCGACACCATGGCCAGTTTCGCCTTCCCAGCGGCGGAGTTCTGCCAAACGGCAAAGCTGCCGGCATCCGCGGGTGCATAGTGGTTGAGGTTGACCTCTTTCTGATCTCTTGAGTCTTCAAAGAGAGAGACCAGCTGCGACGGGTCGCGATACGGCAGCGGGTTCAGCAGCACGCAGCGCACGACGGTGAACAATGCAATGTTGGCGCCGATGCCGAGGGCCATCACGGCAATCGCTATCACGGTAAATCCCGGCGATCGGGACAGTGTTCTCGCGGCATACTTCAAATCGCGCAAGGCGCTATCTACGAGGGTGACGGAGTTCTGTTGCCATACGCTCTCGCGGACTTGCTGGCGACTCCCGAACTTCAAGTAAGCGCGACGCCTCGCCTCATCCGGCGGCATGCCGCGTGCGATGTTTTCATCAATCTCCTCGGCAAGGTAGAGATCGATCTCTTGCGCGAGGACTACATCTGCCCCTCTTCGGCGCCAAAACGTGCGCCAGCTCATTGCTCGCCTTCTTCGACGATCCTCTTCTCGCCCATGACCAATCCGATCGCACGCGCCATCTGCCGCCACCGGTTGGTCTCTTGAACAAGCTGCCGTCTGCCGGCGGCAGTCAGCTTGTAGAACCTGGCTTTGCGATTGTTCTCGCTTGCGCCCCAGTAGGAGGAAACCCACCCGCGGTCCGCCAGCCTGTGAAGCGCGGGATATAGCGAGCCCTGCTCCACCTCCAGCACGTCCTCCGATGTTCGCTCAATCACTTTGGCAATGGTATGACCGTGCGCGTCCCCCGTCAGCAGCGTCCGCAAGATCATCATGTCGAGCGTTCCCTTCAGCATCTCTGCGTTCGACAAGCTCTTCTTCGCCGTCATGCTCTCTCCAATAGAAGCTCTATGGGAACGATAGCATACTACCACTAGAACTTCTATGTAAAGAAAAGCCGGTGTGATGAACCGACCCAATGGGATTCGGGATCTACGGCCGACTAAACCGGATCGCAGAAGAACTCATTGAACGAGGGGCACGGCTATAAGCTTGCGGAAAAAGTCGGGAGGGCGATGAAAAGAGTGCCCTCAGCGGCTAAAGCCGGATTCATTGCAAAGCATTTTCGTACGGCCTGAAGGCCGTACCCTTCAGAAAAATGAGTTTTTCCGCAGCCTGTTTAGCCGTGCGTAGAGTACGTGATCGGAGAGGGCTTCAGAGTCTGGGTGAGAACCCACTCAAGCACACAAGACCTTAATCCCTGGGATATCGATGGTGTGATCCCCGAGCACCGTAGGTGCGGCGCCCGTTCTTCGTCAGGAACATTAGGCACCCTTAAGAGTCGTCGCCAGGGCCCAAAGACGACCCCGCCCTCCTTCCATAGCTTTTCCCAATTCCAGATCCCGGCCATCACTTCGTTGGGCAAAGGGAACCCGAGCTGATGCGCGAGCATACATACCTGGCCGCGATGGTGGGCTTCGTGAGCAAGCATGTAGTAGAGCATCTCCGGGCCAACCGGCCAAGGCTTCGCCCAGCCGTCCCGATGAAACTTCTCCACGCGGCCCTCACCACCGCCCAGCGCCTCAGCCAGCATCTCCGCACAGCGAACCGCGCTCTCAGCTAATCCCGCACGGGCCTGTTGCGGGGTGCAGTGTACACGGTTGAGCTGTGGTGGAAGCTTCAGGTGCGGGGCGGTAAGCCTGATCCACTTGGAGCGCATATTGTGCATGTGGGTGAAGATCGCTGCAATGGTGCGGACCTTACCCGGCGGCTTGGCTGTCCAGACGGCAGGATCAAGCCGTTCGATAAGAAGCTGGTTCACGCGATCATTGGCGGCAAAGATCTGGACCGCCGCTCGGCCGAATTGAGTGTGAACCTTGGGTGGACGTGTGGCCACAGCTCCCTACTCCTCGACCCATCATATTCCGGTCCGCCGGCCATCGTTGCAATCGATATGCGGCTAGCCTTCAGTCAACGATTTGGCCATCCCGCATGCGAATGGTCCGGCCGCCATAGGCGGCGGCTTCCTGATCGTGAGTGATCATGAGAATCGTCTGGCCAAGATCCCGATTCAGTCTCCTTAAAAGCTCCAGGACTGCCGTCGTATTCTGGCTGTCGAGGTTGCCGGTGGGTTCATCGGCCAGGAGAATTGACGGCTCATTGACCAGGGCTCGCGCGATGGCTACCCGCTGTTGCTGGCCACCCGACAAGGCACGCGGTTTGTGTTTCATCCGATCGGCAATCCCTAATATGTCGAGAATTTCGAGAAAGGCCGAGCTGAAGTTCATCCCTCGTCCACCGATGTACTGAACGATGCGGATGTTATCTTCCGCGGTGAGCGTGGGTAGCAGGTTGTACTTTTGAAAGACAAAGCCCACCGTTTTTTTCCGAAGTGCGGCTCGCTGCGGGCCAGACAAACTTTCCAGGTTGTTTCCCCCGATGCTCACGGTGCCGGAGGTTGGTGACGTAAGCGCACCCAGAACGTTAAACAGGGTCGATTTACCGGATCCGGAAGCGCCTACGACGGAAACAAACTCGCCCTTTTCCACCTGCAAATTCGCTCCCTGCAGCGCGTGCACGTCGACGTCTCCAGCCCTGTACGTCTTATAAAGATCCTGCACTTTGATGATGGGCTGTTCACTCATAGGAGAGAGCCTCCGTCGCATCCTGTTTGACAGCTCGCACCGCGGGAACGATGACCCCGAGCAGTGCGCCCCCAACGGCGATGGCGCCGGCGATCGGCCACCAGCTATAAACAGTCTCCTGGGTGAGGCTTGCCGGTACCGCGTATCGCATCAGCCACTGTGTCACATAGGTCAGCAAAATACCGACGAACGCTCCTATCAACGAGAGCAAGAGCGTCTCCCGGACCAACAGGCTCAAAATAAATCCGGAGGAGGCTCCAACGGCCTTGAGTATGCCGATCTCACGAGTACGTTCAAGAACCGCGGTATACATAGCCATGAACACGACAATGAACCCTACGGTGACGGCCACGCCGATGACCACGCCGATAAAGCTGCGCAGCATGCCGACGCTGTTGATCGAAAGCAGAGAGGTGAATTCTTCCATGGTGTAGATGGGATAGCCGGGCAACTTGGCTCGCAACTCCTGGAGCACTTGCTGTACATCCGCTTCACTATCCGCCTTAACGTAGATCTGGCTCAGACGGTGGGAGTTCCCCATCAGCTCCTGAAGAACCGGAAGACGCACGCAGATGCGGGCCAGCTTGCCGGACTCGAATATTCCGGCGATGGTCCATTCGTGATTGATGAGCTGCACTTTATCCCCGACATGGAGCTTTTTCTCCTTGGCGTAGTACTCGTCGACGAGCATGTCCTGGTCGGTCTTGAAGGGTCCGCCTTGCAGATAGTTGAAGCCGCCACTCATCTTCGAAAACGCGTCGAGGTCCAATCCCGTGATCGAATCGAAACCCGACAACGGCTGGATAGCCGTTCCAGTCGCTAATGCAACGTGAGGCAGTTGGGCAACAACACGGACAAGGGAATCGCTGATGGGCGCCGTGCTGAGCCCAATGATGGAGGATCCGGGAGGGCGGATCATGATATCCGCACCCACTCCACGAGCACGCCGCGCTGTCCCATCCAGCGTTCCATAGCTGACGCCGACAAGGGTAAGGATCATCGTGACTTCTACGGCGATCGCAAGGACGCTTAAGATCGTACGCACCGGGCGGTGGGCTAGATTGGAGAGAACCAGTTTATTTATCAATATTTATCAAGGCTTCCGGATGTGTCGGTGACTGCTTTGAGTCTACCGGAACATTGCATCGTCGATTGGAAAGGCCGGAGACAGGCGGAGAATGGTGCCTGCAAAGGAAACACAGCCTTAACTCCGCCAACCAGCCGCTATCCCATCAGAGCGCCCCAGGAATTTGCCGCGCAAGCTTGTTAGTCTGGTTCCATAGAACCATGCTCGAGAACAAATGGACACTCGCGATTATCCTTGCTTCGGCGATTCCGGTCACTGGAGCGGCGCTTTCCCAGAATGCCCAAGACCCGCTTCAGCGACTGGTGGAGACATCGGCTCGCAGGCTGCTCATCGCCAAGGAAGTAGCGCTGGCGAAATGGGATCAAGGAACACTGGTGGAGGATGCGCCCCGCGAAGAAAAAGTCATAGCCAGCGCGGCAAAGGATGGCGCAGCGACAGGCCTGGAACCGGCATCGGTGGAAAGCTTCTTCCGCGCCCAAATCGAGTCGAACAAAGTTGTGCAGTACGCACTGTTAGCAGATTGGCATCGTTCTGGTACGGCGCCGGCCCACGCACCCGTCAATCTAGTTGGGACGATACGGCCGCAGTTGGATCAGTTGCAAACCGCGCTGATTGCAGAATTGAAGGCCGCCGCGGCCATCCGTGCGAGCGCAACTTGTTCTGCTGACGTCGCCAAGGCGGTCGGCACATATGTGACAGCGCATAAGCATGACGCTGATCGCCTTGAAGAGATAGCGCTCGACCGTGCCATGGCCGCCACCTGCCGGTGAATGCTCTGGTCCGCCGGAGATTGGGCACTTAGAAGTTCAGAGCGAAAGCATAGAGCGAATCACCAGAGGCCGCCAGGATGTACTGGCGGCCGTCAAGCATGTAGGTTTCCACTGCATTCGATACCTGGCCGAGGTGCGTATGCCACAGCGGCTTTCCATTCGCCGGGTCGTAAGCGACCAGGTTGCCGTTGGCATCGCCACCGAAGAGCAGTTTTCCCGCGGTTGTGGTCAAGCCGGTATTGCCTGCGCCCTCTCCGGCAGAAACCTGCAGATGCCGCCACGCGATCTTGCCCGTCTTGTAATCGATCGCTGTTATAAATTTCCCCATTGTTCCCACTGGCTGCTCTTGAATGCCGTTAAGACCCTGCAGGGCCCTGACGTTCGGTTCGGTTCGGTAGAAAACCGAATAGTCCTCGTCGGTGGCCACGTAGAAGAGCCCGGTTTGCGGGTCATAGGTAGGCGGCTGCCAGTTGACGATGCCGTCCGAGTCAGGCGATACCAGCGCGCCGCCAGGCGACGCATCCTTTTCCGGATTACGAATAGGACGGCCCGACTTATCAATGTCCCGTTGCCCAATTCAGAGTGTCCGCGAAAGGCACAGTGAGTAAATGCTCGCCGGTCACGCGATCGAGGACAAAGAAGTAGCCGTTCCGGCTGGCATCGAGCAACAGCTTGCGCGGCTTCCCCTTGAATTCCCCATCGACGATGATGGGAGTCTGGCCCGCGTCCCAATCGTGCGTGTCATGCGGCGAGGGCTGGAAATACCACGCCAGCTTTCCTGTATCCACATTCAAAGCGACGATGCAGGACGTATAAAGGTTGTCTCCCTCGCGCGTTACACCTGAGAAGGCGGGGGTTGGGTTGGCTGTTCCAAAATAGTAGAGGTGCAGTTGGGGATCATAGCTTCCTGGAACCCACGGGCCCGCCCCGCCATGACGCATGGAGTCCAGGTTCGGCCAGGTCTCCGAGCCCGGGTCACCCATCTTCTCCGGTTCGCTGTACCACTTCCATTGCAGCTCGCCTGTTTCCGGATCAAAGGATTGCAGGAAGCCCGGAGCATCCAAATCGTCGCCTGTCCCGACAATCAAGTGATTGCCGATGACAATGGGCGCCATGGTGGAGAAGTATTGCTCATTGAAGTCTGAGATCACCTTGTGCCAACGCTCCTTGCCGGTTTTGGCATCGAGCGAAACCAGGTAATCGTCAGGCGTCTCGAAGTACAGCCAGTCGCGATACATGCCCATGCCGCGGTTCCCGATGTGGGTACCGCCCTTGGTCTTCCAGTAGTAGTGCCATAGCACCTCTCCATCGCGAGCGTCGACGGCCCAGGCATTGTCAGGCACAGTTACATAAAGGATCCCGTTCACTTGCAGGACCGCGCCTGAGATGTGGCCGGCGCCGCGTACCGGAACTGGTTCATCAATTTCACCGCCGACGATCGTCGGTGGGTTTCCAGGACCGGGTCTGGAAAACGGTCCTGTGGCGCTCATTCCGGGAGTCAAGTGGCTCACCCAGGCAAGCCCCAGGTTCTTCACATTCGTCTGATTGATTTGCGTCAGCGAACTGAAACGACGGCCGGAATAGTCTCCGGAGTAAGTCGGCCAGGAATCCGTCGCTGGTTTGGTCAGCAACGCAGGATCGAGCCCCTGTGCTGACGCGGTGCCGGCCACGGAAACCATCAGGAAATCACGAGCAGGAGAGTTCTTGTCTTCTTCATTTCAGCGTCACCAGGTAGGCAGTCAGATTGTGGATGTCATCGTCCTTCAAGGTGCGAAGCATATCCAGGTGCGGCTGCAATGGATTTTTGATCACGACCTTTGGATAATCACCCTGGCGAGGGTAACTGTGATAATTGCCGTCGGCATCCATGAGTGAAACGATGAAATCATCGATCTGATACAGCTTACCTTCCACGGTTTGTCCGCTACGAAGAGTGACGGTCACTGTTTTCCAGGGAACCGCGGAAAATTGCTCCTCTGGGTTCCCCGGACAGCATTGTCCCCTGGAGCGCCCTCACGTCAGTGTACTTGGCGCCGATGCCGGCGAGGTCTCCCGACACGGAATGGCAGGTAGCGCATTTTCCGGCTCCATTGAAGTAAGCCTCGCCAGCCTTCGCGTCGCCCACCAACGGATCAACCGTGCCGGTGGTTGCGGCGCGGCCACCGACCGGCATGCTGTGAATAAAGGCCGCGATGCTCGCTATCTCTTCTGTCGAAAGATCAAATTTTGGCATGCCCTTGTCCGGCCGGCCGTTCTGCACCACGGTCGCGATCAGTTCCCCATTTTATCGTCCATCACGAGTTCACTGCGGATCAAATTGGGACCGCCTTCGCCACCGCGAGCATCGGATCCATGGCAAAAACTGCAATTCGCGCTAAAAATCTGGCGGCCGCGCGCAACCACGGCAGGGTCGGCAGGCGGCCGGTCCGGATAAGCCGGAGGAGGGGGCACTCGAACGGGAGGGGTGCCGGGCGTCTGGGCCGGGGCTGGAGGAGTTGTCTGATTGGCACCGGGTTGCTGGACCGGAGCGGAAACCGAAGGCTGTTGTGCTACTAAGGCGGCCGCACCAAGCCCCAGTAACGTAAAAAGGACAATTTTCACCCGATGCAAAATAACCTCCACCTTGAGATCGCGACCAACCTATCTATCTTATCGTCGCAGCCGTCTGGAAACGGCGACCGTGTGCCTATTCTCCATGTAAGGAATCTGCGCCAATTGTATCTAATCGTCTCGACGCTGGTCGTTGCGCGGCAGGATGGGCCTTCGGCGTCAGTGTCCCGCGCAGTTTTTTGCTACACCGGCAGCAAAAAACTGTAGTGGGGCGCTGCGCTTGGGTGGAGAATCAGATGGACTGACTTCGCGCTGCCGGTTTTGAGGATACAGACTGCGGGGATGAGGACCCGCGCCCGGATCTGACTACTTCTTCGATCTAGGCGTCAGTCGGCCGTGCATCTGGAACAACAACGCTGACTTTAGTAACTTCCCGCTGTTCGGCGAATTGCCGTGCCGTGCCTTTGGAAACTCTCTCAAAGTGCCGTCTGATGTAAATATGCAGTGTTTCTTCCGTCTTGGGCGGTACCATCTCAATGCCTCCGGCCAATCAGCAGCCCTATACTCCAGCAGCGATTCCCCTCGTTCCCGTTCATCAAGTCCCTCCCCCGAAAGAATCGATGAAAGGTCTTCTCAAAGAATCGCCGCTTGTTGGTAAGCATAGCGATTCCAGCGAGTTGTGCCATAGTTCTTGGGTGACAGCCGGGCCAATCGTAGTTGTATTCTGGCGGCCCGATCGTCGCCTGCGTCAAACCTTTGTGGGACTGTTGCTGCCAGGAGACCCTTCCGAAAAAGCGAAAAGTATGGCTAAGTTCATCAGCCTCAATCACCCTTTAACCGCTCATTGAGCCGCCTGTTAGGCTAAGACATATCAATGAACGAGACCATCCTGATTCACTTCTCCGGCCGGGACCGGCCGGGGCTTACTACAGAGTTAACTGCAATTCTGGCCAGGTATGACGCCTGCGTGCTGGATATCGGACAGGCGGTCGTCCATGAAACTCTCTCGCTTGGTCTGCTGGTCGAGATCCCACGAGGTGAGAGCTTTCGCGGCTTGCAAGACACCTTGATGGCAAAGTCGACAGAACTGCGACTGCAAGTTGATTTCACGCCCATTGCGAAGGCAGATCTGGATGACTGGATCTCGTCTCAGGGCAAGGATCAATTTATCGTCACCATTCTTGGCCGCGCGATTACCGCGGACCATCTCGCCCGGGTGAGCGCCATCATTGCGGAGCATGGTTTGAACGTGGACCGCATTGAGCGACTCTCCGGACGTTTGTCGCTGGCAGTACACACTCCCGACGCGAATGCCTGTGTCGAGTTTACGGTGAACGGGAATTCCTCTTCTGAGGCGTCGATGCGCGCGGCGTTTCTTGCCACCGCTCATGATTTGAAAATCGACATCGCCTTCCAGCGAGAGAGCATCTTCCGCCGCAACCGGCGGCTTTTTGCCTTCGACATGGATTCCACGCTGATTGAAGGTGAGGTCATCGACGAGCTGGCCAAGTTGGCCGGCGTAGCCGACGAGGTAATGAAGGTCACCGAAGCTGCCATGCGCGGAGAAATAGAATTCCAGGAGAGCTTCCGGCGCCGCGTAGCGCTGCTGCGCGGGCTCAAAGAAGCAAGGGTTCGCGAGCTGCTGGATACCATTCCCTTGGTGGAAGGGGCCGAGCAGTTGATCGGCACGCTCAAGATGCTGGGCTACAAGACGGCGATCCTCTCCGGCGGATTTAATTTTTTCGCTCAACATCTGCAGAGGCGTTTGGGGATCGACTATGTCTTTGCCAATGATCTGGATATCGTGGATGGAGTGGTGAGCGGAGAGGTGCGGACGCCGATCGTCGACGGCGGACGCAAGGCCGAGCTTGCTGCGGCAGATTGCCGGGCAGGAAAATATCTCGCTCGACCAAGTCGTCGCGGTCGGGGATGGCGCCAACGATCTCCCCATGCTTGGCATCGCCGGCATGGGCATCGCTTTCCGGGCCAAACCGCTGGTACGGCAAACCGCAAGCCATGCCGTATCGTTTCTAGGGTTAGATAGCCTGCTCTACCTGATTGGCGTGCGCGACCGGGATTTGGCTGTCTCGGCGGATTGCACTGGGAGCCGAATGACCGTTAGCGATAGCTAACCTGCCAATAAGTCCAGCCAAAGTCATCTTTCACCGGCGTGAGATTGAAGGGCGGGAAATTCATCCTATGCGTGTTCTTTGTTACGGCGAGTGCAAGAGCCTCTTTGCGGCCATTGATCTCCACCGCCAAAAGGGTTGTGTTGCCATAGGAAATGCTATGTAGGACTTTATGGCTGGTGATGCGGCCGTAGTCGCCGGTTCTGCCCCAATCGACAACAAAACGGCCGTATGGATAGCCATCCTTCGCGTATCGCTGCGTGTGCTCTTGCCAATTGGGATCGTTATTCCAGATGCCAAACGCTTTCGAGAAGTCCTGCGCTTCGACCGCGGCGAAGAATTGGTTCACGCGATGTTCCGCTGGCAGATTCCGGCAGAGAACGAAAGCGACGCCGGCGACAGCACAGAAAAGGAGAGCGCTTATCACCAGATTTCGGCGCTTATTGGTAAGTGTACGGTCGTAGACGGGTGCGTCCAGCAGAGTCATAGGCCCTCCCCTAGGAATCAGCGGAAAACTGTACGAAGGACACGCCTTCAAGGAATTGCAACCCCTCTCATCAGACACCGGGGAATACGCGAATGTTCCTTTGCTTCTCGGATAAAAACGAAACGACCTCACGAATAACGCCGTCCTCGCGAGCCAATCTAATGCGCAGAGGGATTATCGGGCAAAGGCTTAGATGATTTCGGCGAGACGCTATGGGCGGGCTGGTTTGCCGGTGCTGACGAGGCACCTTCGGCTTGGGCGTTGTAGGCCCTGATGAGCTCGTCCGTAATATCCATGTTGCCAGCCGCGTACCAAACAACCGGGTTAGCATCGGATCCGCGCTCGATCACCGCTGAGTAACCATGCTGCTGCGAAAAGGTCTGCAGAAAAGCGTAAACCTTCTGAGCGACTCGTTGAAAAACCTGTTCTGATTCGCTTTGCGAGTCGCTTTTGAAATCCTCGGCCTCGCGCTGAAGTTCTTTCTCTTTGCTTTCCAATGACCGCGCGCGGGTTGTTCTTTCTGCATCACTCAGATTGCCGCTGGTGTCCGCTAACTGCTTTCGCAGACTTTCGACTTCGTCGTTGAGGGCCTGCAACTGCTTCTGCTTAGGAGCGAATCGGGTTTGGAGCGCACTGAGGCTCTTTTGCGCCTCGGCAGTTTGAAGCACCGCAGCATTAAAACTCACCGTGACGATATTCTGGGGCTTGACTTGGTCCGGAGACGCCTGCGCTTGGGCCAGGCTTGTCACCGTCGAAACGCACAAAAGCAACAGGAACAGTCTCCATTGAGTCATCGCGGCCTCCACGTTTGCCTTCGTCTACTGAGTTACTTCCTCGACAAAATGAAACTTGAGAGGAGTATCCCCGATCTCAAAGATCGGATGAGTTCTATAGGGACCGATGTAGAGAGCGGGATGAAAGCCCTGTGCACCAGGAGTTGCAAAAGTGAACTGCGATGGAATCATCGGTTTGGGTGTGCCGTGTTCAGAGTCCGCCAGGAGCCGCAGGGCATTCTCCCTGATCAACGGTTGGGGAACTGCTAACCTGAATCTCGACGGCGTGTCGGGCCAGGATGACAGCCGGCCTATTTCCGACGGCATTGTCGCCAGCGTGTAATGCGGCGGGGAGAATACGGCGGGAAAATAGCGGTTTTGGAAATTCTGCAGATGGCCTGGTAACACTCCGGATTTCATGGTTTGGGAACCGGACGATAGGTCAGAGCGCCACTGCACCAGGACGCTCCTCGACCTTGCAGCGCGGCCCCGAGCTTTTCTCCCCGGGAGAAGGTTCATCGTGGAGCCCGGCGGCGTGAGGCTTGCTACGTGAACCGGATTTGCCAGCTGCGCAGCGCCGGAATGACTGGCATCCACTACAGGTCTCGAGAATGGCCCGGTTCGGATCGCTGCCGCCGTGATCAGCAGGACAACAAAAAGGGCGCTGGCCAGACCGAGGTTGCCCAGCCCTGCTGTCGAAGGCGGATTGAGCGGAACGCCCTCCTTGATGGCTCGCGCGATAAAACGCTCCCGCATGCCTTTTGGCAAGCGCCCATTCCGACGGGTGAAGGCTTGCGACAGAGACAGGCATGCATCTATCTTGGTGATCTCATGGATTCGGTTCCTGCACGAGACACAATCCAGAGAATGCTGGTGAAGTTCAGCCAGCTCCGGTCCAGCCAGCTCATCGCTGATAGCGAATGCACACAGGGATTCGAAATACTTGTGGTTCGACGTCATCTGGACTCTCCCTTCGCAGCCGGAGAGACATTCGCGCGGAAGGCCTTCCTGAGCTTTTCAAGGCCGCGGTACAGGTTGTGGCGCACCACGCGCACGCTCTCCCCTGTCCGTTTGGAGACCTCTTCCGCCGTAAGGCCTTCGTAGTAGACAAGCTCAATGGTCCTGCGTTGTCGAGGCTGGAGTGCACTCAGCACCTGCTCGACTAGGACGCTCAGTTCCGGCAGCGAATACCCCAGTGAACGCTCCGTCAACGGAAACACTGCAGGTAAGAGTTCATCAAAATGATCGGTATCGAAAAAGCGATTGGCCGCAAGTGACCGGCGGCAGTTGGAAATCCGCTGGTATGCGAACAGCAGAAGCCACGTCTTGAAGCCGCCTTTTTCCGGGTCGAACTGCTGGATGGATCGAAAGACATCAAGGAAGGTTTGCTGGACTGCATCCTCTGCCTCGGCTTCATTGCGCAGGATGCGTCTCGCAATTCTGAAAAGGCTGGAGGCGTGCCGTTCAAACAGGACTGTTAAAGCGTCCGCATTTCCACTTTGCAAGTCCTTGGCTAGTGCCTCATCCGAAAGAAACCTCTGCCGGAGTAGCCCGATGAGGGATGTTCCGGAGGGTGTGGCCTCGGTGCCGGCATCAGAGACACAGGTGTCGGAGAAGTCGGCCGCCCTGGGCGGGATCGCGCCCAATACAAGCCTCGCAATACGTGAGCTCACCTTATCTCCCCGCCCTGCCTTTGACTAGAAGCTTAGCGAAAATCGCTAGAGCAATCATCCCAGCGAACCGCCCTCTTATATGCGTATGCACGCGCGGAGCCCAGTCTTCCCCAACGTAACCTCATTTTATTTTTTTTGGTGCTTTTAAGCTCTTTCTAGACGGCTTGGACCATCTCAATTGCCTATTCCGTGGGTTTGACGGAGAGTAGCGTTCGATCATTGGGTACGCGTGCACGTAATAAACTGGAGCCCCTGCTCATGCGCTATGCGAAGGAGGTTCTACCCGCAATGCAAGATGTATTGAGAGAGCCGCCCGCCAAGCCGCGAACGATGCTTCATATCACCGATGGAGAATCGGTCGCGGGAACGCTCAGGCAATCCGCAGTGCCCGGTGAGGTGCGGATTTTTGGCGACCTCATGTATGAGGGACCGGCCCCGGCCGGACTCACCGACGCGGAATGGTGGGATACGCGGTCACGATTCCATTCCGAGTGCTTCGGCCTTACTCTCGCAGAAACCCTTCAAGCTGTAGGCGCTTTCGAACATTCTCTGAATATCATTCCCAAGCACGACGAAACTGTGCTTTGGATGGACCACCGTCTCTCAGATCAGTTGATTCTGATCATGCTTCTGGAACGGTTCTATCGTTCCTATCGGGGACGATCCAGTCTCAGTCTCATCTGCGTCGGTCAATACCCAGGCATGGAAAACTTCGTTGGACTTGGCCAACTCACACGAGAGCAGCTTGCGTCGCTCGCTGATACTCGTTCTCTCGTCTCGGAGCCTGAATTCGCCATGGCGAGCGCTGCCTGGAACGCCTTTACATCCTCGGTTCCAACCGAGATTGAGCTGGTCATAGCGGGGGACACCTCAGCGCTCCCCTTTCTTGCGCCGGCCTTACATCGTCATCTGCAGCAGTTCCCTTCTGTCGAAAATGGCTTGTCGCGTACCGAACAGCAGGCGCTATCGGTTCTTCGCGATCGAGGTCCGCTACCGCCGCTGCAACTCTTCTTCGCCGTTCAGAAAATGGAGAATCCCCTCTTCATGGGAGACCTTTCCTTCTTCGCAATTCTTAGAGAGTTGGCATCGGCAAATTTCCCCGTTGTTCGGTTGGAGAGCAATGCTGGGCTCGTTACGTTGACTGAAGTTGGCAGCCGCGTTCTCGATCTCCAGGACGATCACGTTCATCTAAACGGGATCGAGCGATGGCTCGGAGGCGTTCATCTGACGGGGACCGATGCCATTTGGCGCTGGGATAACGCTCATAAGTGCATGCGCTTTGCGTAATCAAGCAAACGCTCAGCGCGATGGCCATGGGTTAGAGAATTGAGGATTGTGCAGGAAGTCTTCATCGGTGAGCGACTCGAGGAATGCTTTGAGGTCACTGCGCTGCTGAGGAGTGAGCGTGAATCCTGATACGAAGGGAGACTTATTCGGATTCTTGCTGCCATCGCCCGCGTTTGGGCCTTCAGAGATAATCCGGCCCCCGTGGATGTAGTGGTCGAAAACTTCGTCAAGGCTATGGAGACTGCCGTCATGCATATAAGGCGCACGAACCGCTACATTGCGCAGCGAGGGAGGGCGGAATTTGCCCACGTCGGCGGGGTTGTGGGTGAACTCATAAACGCCGAGGTTGTCGGCGGGGTAGGAGAATTTCCCGGCGAGGTTGTAAAGACCGTTGTTTTGAAATTCGATGCCATGTCCATCGTCCGTTGTTTGATAGATGGTCTCGCCGCCGAAGGTGAACCCGCCGTGGCATCGGGAACAGCTCAGCGGCGCATGGAAAAAGAGGTCTTCGCCGCGCTTGGCAGATTCGGAAATGGCGTTCTCTTCATGACGATAGCGATAATGGTCGTAGGGAGAGTTGCCGGAGATGAGGGTCCGCTCAAAGGCAGCCAGGGCCTTGCGAACATGAACGAAGGTATACGGGCCTGAGTCGCCAGGAAAGGCTCTGGGAAAGAGTTTCCGGTAAGTAGGATCGGCGGCGATCACCTGGAGGAATCGATCGTTCTCCCGGAGCAGTCCGAGTTCGATGGGGTGGCGTTGAAGAGCGGGGTTACCGATTGATCTTCGAGCTGGGTGACGGTGGGGTTGGCCCAGTTGAAGACCGCGAACCATGCGACGTTGGCCAGGGGCATCACGCGGCGCGGATGAGATTGACCCGTCACGCCGACCGCCACGGGCCGCCGATCGGTGAAGCCGAATTGTTGCATGTGGCAGGTGGAGCAGGAACCTTTGCCATTCGCAGACAGGCGCAAGTCATAAAAGAGATAGCGGCCCAACTCAACCTTGGCGGGCAGCATGGGATTGTCGGCAGGAACCGGAGGCGCGGGAAATCCAGTGGGGAGATTCCATTGGAACCCGTTGCCCGGCTGGTAGGCCAATGCAGACGCGACGGCGAAAGCAAATAGCAGGAAGACCCAGGCTCTCCCAAAGCGTCCGCCGGATGACGAATTTGCATCAACTGATTCAGTACGGCCACCACGGCACGAATCATTGCGATTTCGAGAATCCATACTCATGCATGTTTGGGCCGCACCGCTTTGGTTTACATTGTTGCTTATGAAGAGTGCGCCGGCAAAGGTTCGTTGGCATGTCGCGGCATATTTAGTTCCGCTCTTGGTATTTGCCGCCCTTGTCTCTGGAGATCAGTTAGCGAAGTCCACAACCGTATATGCGGCGCAGGAAACAGTTGCGGCGCCGGCGGTGCTTAAGGTTGAAGGGGCAGTGCCGACGCCGCTTTCGCTCACCGCGGAGGACCTCGCCAAGATGCCTCGCGCAACCGCTACAGCTGTCCGCGGACGGAACCACCACCACCTACGAGGGTGTGCTGCTGTACGACATCCTGTTAAAGGCTGGATGGCAGTTTGGCCGCGGGATGACGGGCAAACCGATGGCCAGCTATTTGATTGCGAGCGGGAAAGATGGATACGAGGTGGTGTTTGCGCTGCCGGAGATTGATCCGCAGTTCTCCGGAGCCAAGGTGATCATCGCCGACAAGGCGGACGGTACGGCACTGCCAGCGCGGGAGCAGCCGTTTCGGATTGTGGCTCCCGAAGACAAGATGCATGCCCGATCCATCTATTCGTTGGTCAAGTTGGAAGTGGTCCGGCTGCGGCCCTAAGCCGCGACGCTTTCAGTGCGGGCTAAGAGACCGCCGCGGCATTACAGGCCTGTGTTCTGCTCCAGCAGACTCTCCAACCTGCCCTTGCGAGAAAATCGACGACAATTGCACCAGATGTCGCGATGAGCGAATCGCCAGTGAACAGCAGAGGATGGAATTGCATTTTTAGATGGCCGGGAGCGGTTCACCGATACCCGTAGCCATCGGGTCTAGGCCGCGGGAGGAAACCGCGGTTGTATCGCGCTCCATCAATGATTGCCATGATGGAGAACGATCCGCCCCACCGCCATAGCAATCAGCAGCAACCCCGCCAGGAACAGCGTTAACCTGGTGAGCACCCGCCAGATGCGGCTCTCAGGGGGCAGAACACCCCGTTTGGTCTTAAGGCTGTATGCCTGCCCCAGTATTCCCGACAGCAGCAGAAAAAAA
This sequence comes from uncultured Acidobacteriaceae bacterium, assembly GCA_963746595.1. Taxonomy (GTDB): domain Bacteria; phylum Acidobacteriota; class Terriglobia; order Terriglobales; family Acidobacteriaceae; genus PALSA-350. Next base: position 835,142 of record CAVVBS010000013.1, on the reverse strand, counting down.
CCTAAGGCAAGCAATAGCCAAGTCATGGCTGGTCCTCCATCGCTCTATCACCTTACATCTACGACTCAGAGCACGCTTCGCAATGGGCCGGAATCTTCATTTTCGCATCCAGCGCGACCGGGGCAGAAATGATCTAAACTGGTGGTGTCGGCACTAGGAGTCGCGTGATGAAGATCTTCCGCTGGGTCTGGCTTGCATTCACCCTCGGCCTGCTTGGCTACGCTTTTTACCAAGGCATGTATGTCGCGCCCACCGAGGCTACCATGGGCGACATCCAGCGCATCTTCTACTACCACTTCCCTTCGGCGATGATGGCGTTCCTCTTCTTCTTTGTCAGCTTTGTCGCCTCCATCGTTTATCTTGCTTCCCGGCGTAATCATCCCCAGCGGGCGCTCGCTGCCGATGCCGCCGCCTTGGCCGGAGCGGAGATGGGAATCGTTTTTTGCACCCTGGTCCTGATCCAGGGTCCGCTCTGGGCCCGGCCCGGTATGGGGCATCTGGTGGACCTGGGATGCGCGCCTCACCACCACCCTGGTGCTTTGGCTCATCTACGCCAGCTATCTGCTGCTGCGCAAGTTTGCCGACGGTCCGCAGATGCAGACCCTGGCCGCGGTGCTGGCCATCTTTGGCTACGTCGATGTCCCTATCGTCTACTACTCCACCACCTGGTGGCGCACCCAGCATCCTGCTCCGGTCATCGGCGGAGATGGCAGCCTCGATCCAGCCATGTGGACTGCGGTCCTGTGGAACCTGGCTGCGTGGCTTGCCTGGGGGATCCTGCTGGCCGGCTGGCGATACAGCATTGAGCGGCGCCGGCAAATCGCAGAACAACACGCTGCGCTGCATGCTCTCGAAGCCAGCCTCGAAGTCACGCTCTAGAGCAGAAGGAACTCATGGCCCATCGTCATCTCATTCTCGCCTACGTCTTCACCATCGTGGTCCAACTTGGGTATGCGGGCTGGGTCGGCTTGAAATACCGGGAAACGCGGAAACTGGAGCGCGAATTCCCCCCTTACCCACCCACGGCCAAATAGCGGCGCGTCTCTGGAGCAGTCACGGCACGTGGGACGGGGGAGGCGCTTCCCTGACTTCTTCGCCCATCAACTCCCCGGGATGACTTCCGCCCAGCAGCTCTTCTTCCGGCTCGATGTGCACCAGGACCTCGGCGATCTTGGCCACCTGCTCCCGCACCTGGTCGGCGACGGCGTGAGCAATGAGGTGGCCTTCGCGCACGGTAAGATCGCCCCGCACCACCACATGCAGATCCACGTAGTAGCGGAAGCCCACCTTACGGACAAAGCACTTCTCCACCCCAAACACCCCCGCCACCGACTCGGCCACACGGCGGACATGCTCTTCAATCTCCGGCGCGGGCGCGGTGTCCAGCAGCTCGGCGACCGGGCGGCGGAGCTGCTGCCAGCCCCCCAAAAGGATCACCGGAGCGGCGCACAAGGCGGCCCAGTCGTCGGCCGTCGGGTCGCCCGTCCAGAGCGCAGCCGAGATCCCTACAAAGGCAAACGCCGAGATAATCGCATCGCTGAGATGATGCCAGGCGTCCCCTCGCAGGGCTGAGCTCTCAATTTTTTGGCTAACTCCGGCGACATATCGTGACAGCAAAGCCTTAATGGGAACCACGCAGATCAAGACCAAAAGCGTGTAGGCCTGGGGCAGCTTGTGCGGGGTGCGAATCAGATTGATGCTCTCCGCGGCGATGCCGAAGGCGGCCGCGATCATGGCTACTCCCACCACCGCGGCCGCGATCGGGTCCGCCTTGCCATGCCCGTAGGGATGATCTTTATCCGGCGGCTTGATCGCCAGCCGCAGTCCGTAGTAGACAACCGACGAACTGATGACGTCCAGGAACGATTCGATTCCGTCGGCCAGCAGGGCAAACGAATGCCCAATCAGCCCGGCCACGCATTTGACCAGCGCCAGGGACAGGTTGATGACGATGCCGAGCAGGGAGGACCGCAGCCCGCCTTCCACCATCTCTTCGGTTGTCGGCGAGGCCGTCATGGCTGCATTGTCTCTTATTTCCCGGCTCCGCGGGGAGCGTTCACCAAACCGGGAACGGGGCATGTTCCCAATGGATGTCTTTTTTTTGAATCCAACTTGCCCCAGCTGGACGATCCTTACTAAACTTAGCTTGAACTCAAGCGTTTCACGATTGCTGTGCCCGATCTCGCCTCAGCAGTGGGGCTTTTCCTGGCGAAAGGCTCCGCCCACGGCATCTTCACTGGACAGGCCTATCGTGAAACCGCTTCGGGACCCGGAGGCGTCCGTTGTTGCGCTTTTTGAAGCTCGCTCTCATTTTCGAACTATCCACGGTACTCGGGCTTTCGATACTGACGGGGCAGTTTTTTTACCGCGCCTACAACAATTCCAGTCGCGAGCATCTGCCGGTTAGCTTTCTGGCCGCGCTGGTCATGCTGGTGCTGGGCACACAGCAGACGGCGATGTCGTTTCGCCGGGAAAAACTCCGGCTGGCTTACGGCCGCCCAACCGTCAAAGAAAAACTTCGCCTGAAAGTGGCCTACAGCACCCTGACCTTGCTGCTTTTTATTGCCGCCGGAGTTTTGCTGGTAATTCTCAGGAACCATCTCCAATAGAGATTTTCGCAATTTGTGTAGACCGGGGCGATAGGCCTTTTCGTGGTCCCGCCTACCCCGGCGCGCCTGGGGGCGAGCCGTAGGACGCGCCGGGCCCACGCCTCGCAGATCTTGTCAGGCCACAGGAATTGCGAAATTAGCTAGAGACCCCTTTCACTCCTAATCTGCACAAGCGAGTTTAGCGAAGTGCGGCTTTTCCTCATGAAAAGCCGCACCTCGTTTCCCTTGCCCGTGCAGTGTCAGAAGTGAAAGTGTTTATCGGCTTGCGCCGACGGCTCTTTTCTGGCGGGGAACCACCGATTGCGGCTTTCTTGGCTGCCCAACATCCTGATGCGACTCCGCCTTGCGCGGCTGGGCGCCTTGCGATGACTGTTGGTCCATCCACTCGTCGAGACGAGACCGCTTGAATCGCCAGCGATTGCCCAGCTTGAACGCAGGGACAAAACCGTCCGAAGCATATTTGTAAAGTGTGTCGGGACTGATGCCGAGATAGTCAGAAGCCATGCGAATATCCATCACTTCGCGAACTTCATCCCTCGCCGGTGTTGTTCTCATCGAAGCTCTCTCCTCTGGGAACTGCGGGACCGGGCGAGACTACAAACCCGCCGTTGTGCTTATACCGCGTTTTCACCCTGTAACACAAGAAATTATCGCGTATTGCTCGAGTCTTCCGGGTTTTCCAGCGGTATCTAGCGGCTTTGTTTAGTTCCGGTAGGAGCGTAACAGAAATCGCGCGCATGGGATGCATTACTTGCGGCATGCGCGCGGTTACCAAGGACATCGTATCGGATCTGATCCCCACAACAGGATCGTTCATCCTGCACTTTGTGTATCGTCCATATCTTTCTCATTCATCAGTGTTAACTGTGGAAATCGCCTCCACCCTCACGGCCTTCTCTGGCTACAATTCCGGTTGCAAACCGGCGGCGAGGGCAATCAAGTCGTCACCTATGGTGCGAGTCTTTGCAATCGCATCCTCGAGCGGGATGTGGGTAATCTCTGTGCCGCGAAGCACGACCAGACGCCCAAACTTGCCCTCGTGCACCAGATCGATTGCAGCCGACCCATAGCGCGTGGCAAGCATACGGTCATAGGCGGTTGGAGTTCCGCCGCGCTGGGTGTGTCCCAGGTTCACCGAGCGCGTTTCATACCCGGTCTTCTCCTCAATCAACTCAGCCACGGTTTGACCAATTCCAGCCAGGCGGGCGTGCCCGAAGGCGTCCACCTTGGTGCCGAGCGTGGCTTGCTTGTCGGCACCGGGGATCTTCGCGCCTTCCGCAACCACGACGATGGAGAAGAGCTTGCCGCGCTCGTGGCGCTCTTTGAGGATCTTGACTGCCTGATCGATGTCGATTGGCTTTTCGGGAACAAAAATAACGTCGGCGCCTCCGGCGATGCCAGAGGTGATCGCAATCCATCCGGCGTCGCGCCCCATCACCTCGCAGACGATGACTCGATTGTGGGCTTCCGCGGTGGAGTGCAGCCGGTCGACGGCTTCGGTGGCAATGGAGACGGCGGTGTCAAAGCCGAAGCAGGCGTCGGTTCCGCTCAAGTCATTGTCGATGGTCTTCGGCACGCCCACCACCTTGATGCCCTTCTGGACCAGCGCATTCGCTACGCCCTGGGTGTCATCGCCTCCGATGGTAATCAGCGCGTCCAGCTGGTTGGCCTTGATATTCGCCAGGCACTTGTCGATGCCGCCTTCCATCTTGCGCGGGTTGGTACGTGACGTGCGCAGGATGGTGCCGCCCAGCTGCAGAATTCCAGAGACAGTGTCAATCGTGAGCGGCATGGTCTTGTTTTCAACCACGCCCCGCCAGCCCTCAATAAAGCCGACAAACTCATCGTTGTGGTGAAAAATACCTTTACGTACAGCGGCGCGGATGACCGCGTTCAGTCCGGGGCAGTCGCCTCCGCCGGTGAGGATTCCAACTCGCATGGTGCTTCTTCTCCTAGAGTGCCTTGTGAATCATACTGCTGAGTTCACCAGAAGGAAATGCGAGGACGAAGAAACGCTCGGATAAACCTTTTTCATGCAGTCGGTTATCTCGAAACACTTCTAGTGATGGAAGAGCTTGAGCACGTCCGCGGCATTAGGCTGCTTATTACCGTTGCCCAATATCTGTTGTTTGAGAATGTTGCCGGCATTTTTTTGTAGCAATTGGCTGAGATCAGCCTGAATCACTGGATTGGTCGTGGTGCCGGTGATGTGCACGGGGATTCCATTGGCCGCCGCCGTGCTGACCGCTTGGCCCAGGACGCCGCCGCCCACCGAAGTGAATCCCGCCAACGCACCAGAGGTGGTATTAATCTTGGCCACCACCTGAAAGTTAAGCGCGCCCTGCGGGGAAACGGTACCGGCGCCCGTAGCCGTGCCCAGCTGAGGAACCGAGGCGTAGAGATTATCGATGAGCGTGCCCTGGGACGATGAATTCACGTTAGCCCGAACGGTCTGGATCTGCGTGCCTCCCTGGGAGCCGGAAGCCAGCTTCATCCCACCAATCTTCGAAGAGAGGTCGAACCCAGCCAACCTGGTGTTGTCGACCTCAACTGGGCCGCTGATCGTGGGCGCGGTGGCCGGTCCGGTAATCGCCAGGTTCGCTGTGAGTGTGCCACCCTGCAGGCTGGAGCCGCTGGGCAGGCGAACGCCGGCGGCAGGCAACAGCGCCTCAACCTGGTTGATGGGCAGATTCGGCGCAGCCAAGTGGAGCGCCAACGTCACCTGGCTGCCAGTCATCGCGTAGGTCCCATTCACATGGACAACCACTCCGCCAGTCTTGATGCCGAGGTCGTTGACCTGACCGCTTCGGCATCCAGATTATGGTTGACGGTATAGGAAATATCGACCGGGTTCGGGGTGGGAGCGCCGTTAGCTACTAGCTGGAGCCGGGCCGCCCGAACAGTGCCGTTGCTGGTCAGGGTCTGACCGTTGGAAGTGACCTGAGCAGTGATATCGGCCAGCATGGAAATACCCTGGTTCGCCTGCACCACGCCTGCAGCGACGGGATCAAAATGCTTCAAGTGAATCGTTGCATTGAGCGGCGTATCTGAAGCGTCCTTTTGATTTACCGGCCCAGCATTGCCCTTCCCATCGATCAACCCCCCGCCCGGAAGACTGGCTGAAAGCTCGAACGGGAAAGACTTGGCAAAGGAGAAATCGCTCGCCGAGAGATTCAGGTTGCTATAGGTAAACGGGGTCCCAGTAAGCGGCACATCGGAAACTACGGCGGTGCCATTCACTACCTTGATCTCACCCACGGTGAAATTCGGGAGGGCGCTCTCCTTCTGGGTGTCTTGCGTGCGGCTGCCGGCATTGCGTCCCATGTCGGAAAAGTTCCACGTTCCCTGCGCGTTGTGAACGAGGTTGATCGACGGCGAATCGGCTACAAAGCTGGTAACCAGCAGCTGGCGGTGGAATAGCAAGGGCGCGACTTCCACCCCGATGTGCAGCGACTTGGCCTGGAGGAATGGTTTGGAGCTAAAAGCAGGATCGTCGGCGATGGAGATATTGTGGGCGACCAGGCTGCCGGAGAGAACCGAGAAGCTCAAATTTCCCAGGATCACCTTGCGCCCGAGAGCATAGGAGAGTTGTGTCTCCAGCGTGGAACGGAAAGTATTGGCATTGACGAACAGCGGCACCAGCAGAACAGCGAGTAACAGGAGAACAACGACGGCGACAAGAATGCTACTCAGCGGATGCTTTTTCACGGCGACGCCTCTGCTGAAATTGGATGCGGCAGGCTACCGATGGGCGGTAGATTCGTCGTGATAGAAGGCGGCGATCTCTGCGGCATAGCGCTCGGCGACGACGCGCCGGCGCAGTTTCATGGTCGGTGTCAGCTCACCGGAATCCATCGACCACTCGTCGGGAACCAGGTGGAAGCGCTTGATGGTCTCGAAATTCGCCAGCCCCTCATTGATGCTGTGGACGAGGGCATGGTATTGCGCTTGCACCGCTGGATTCACGACCAGATCGGCGCGCGAGGAGAAGGCAATTCCCTGCTGCCGCGCCAGGTTCTCGAGCGCGGGAAAGTTGGGCGCGATCAGCGCGCTTACAAATTTGTGCCGATCGCCAACCAACACGGCGTTGGCTACCAGCACGCTTGCATTCAGCTTGCTTTCGATCGGCTGGGGAGCGATCATCTTGCCGCCCGAGGTCTTGATCAGCTCTTTTTTCCGGTCGGTGACGTAGAGAAATCCATCCGCGTCCTGGCGCGCGATATCGCCGGTGTGGAACCACCCGTCGGCTTCGATGGCTTGGGCGGTGGCTTCCGGTTTGTGCCAATAGCCGGCAAAGACAAAGGGCCCCCTCACCAGCAACTCACCGTCGGCAGCGAAGCGGCATTCCACCGACTCGATCGGCTTGCCCACGGAACCGATGCGGTGATCCCGGGAGTTGTTCAGGGCCAACACGGGCGAGGTTTCCGTGAGGCCGTAGCCCTCGAAGATGCGAATGCCGACGTCGGCAAACCAGCCCGCGGTGTCGACGCCGAGCGGCGCTCCTCCGGCGATAAAGTCGCGGACCTTGCCTCCAAAAGCCTGCTTGACCTTCTTGAAGACCAATCGATCGGCCAGTCGCCAGCTCAGCGACGAGGGTGTTTGTCCCTTGAGAATCTGCTCCCGGTGGCGGCGCCCGGTGGCTAGAGCCCAGGTAAGAGTCTTCTTGATCGATGGTTTGCTGCCCGCGCGGCGCTGGACCTCATCGCGAATCTTCTCGTATACCCGGGGCACGGCGACAAAGACCGTCGGTTGAATGGTGGTGAGGGCTCCCGGCAGCCGATCGAAGTGTCCGCAATAGGCAATGGTCGCGCCGTAGCAAAAGAGAGCGTAGTCGAGATGGCGAGCCGTGATGTGGGAGAGGGGTAAAAAGGAGATGCAGGAGGAGTTGGGACCCCAGGAAAACGCTCGGGTGGAGTAGTTCAGGTTAGAGGCGATGTTGCCATGGGTGAGCATCACTCCCTTAGGTTCGCCCGTGGTGCCCGAAGTGTAGATGAGAGTAGCCAGATCCTGCGGCTTGACCGCAAAGCTGCGCAGCCAACGCTCCATATCCACCGCGGCTGCGGCGGCGTCGGCATCTTTGAGCAAAGAGGAGAGCGGCGTGCTCTCCAGGCCGTCGATATCGTCCATGACGACGATGCGCTCAAGCTGCGTCCGGCTGCGGATGGACGCGATCTTGTCGTATTGCGCCTGGGTCGATACCACGGCGATGCGGGCGCCGGAATCGATCAGCAGGCTGGCGATCTGTTCGGCGGTGAGTGTGGGATAGATGGGTACATCCGCCGCGCCCAGCACCAGTGTGGCGAAGTCCACCACCGGCCACTCCCAGCGATTTTCCGCCAGCAGCGCGATGCGGTCGCCCTTGACGATGCCCCAGGAGGCTGAACGCTTGAGCCGTGGCATACACGCGAGCCATGAGCTCGCCGCTCGACATGGGGTGCCAGTTGCCTGCTGCATCCTGCCACAGAATCGCGCGTTCCCGCTTACTGGCCGCAATCAGCGCGACAACATCCACTAAGGTTTCAAGATTGAACATGAACGGGGTTCATTGTACCCCGCGCTCACGGAAATGATGATGAAGCGGCAGGAGGCATTCGAAAGCCGAGAAGGAAACCGCAGGTCCCTCCGGCTTCCGACGGGATGACAAAGTTTAAATTGGTTCCGCACTTTAGATTCGGTGACTGGGATGGAAAGATCCCGGCGTTTCTGCGACGGGAGTAGCTGATGGGCCTACGGCCCCCAAGAGAGTGATCAGGACCGCTTACTTCTCCATCCCTCCGTAAGGGCTGCTGAGGTAAGCGCTACCCTCCCCTTTTGTCATCCCGAGCGAACTCCGGATTTCCTACTACGCGGCACTCATCAAGGGCCACGTATGCGGCTTTCAGTAAGGAAAGCCGCATGAGCTTCGCCAACACCACCAATCTCTACAGGAAATCCGGGGGAGCGTGGTGGAGGAACCTACGGTTTCTTTTGTCGTGGCTACGCCTGAGGCAAAGGCGTAAGGCGCACGAAGCGCGAGGAAAGGTTGGACCAATCCGAGAGGATCCAGCGGGCGCGCGTGCTGGCAGTCTTTTCCGCATGCAGCTGGATCAGCTCACGCAGCTCCTCGCCCGCACCAGGGTCGAGCTGAGAGAGAGGCTCCGGAGCAAGAAAGCTGGTGTGGTAACGGGTCTGAGAGACAAACGTGCCATCTTCGTCGAAAACCCAGGCCAGACCGCCCGTCATGCCCGCGCCAAAGTTCTGGCCCGTGGAGCCGAGCACCGCTACCAGCCCACCAGTCATGTATTCGCAGCCGTGGTCACCAACGCCCTCGATCACCGCCAGCGCTCCTGAGTTGCGCACCGCGAAACGTTCTCCCGCCCGGCCCGGCGGCAAAGAGCGAGCCGCTGGTAGCCCCGTAGAGAGCGACATTGCCGAGGATGACGTGCAGTTCGCTTTGCCGCGCCGCTCGCCCTTGCCCGCGAAGAATCAGTTCTCCTCCGCACAGCCCCTTGCCCACGAAATCGTTAGCCATGCCCTCCAGCACCAGCTGCATGCCGGGCACGGCGAAGGCTCCAAAGGATTGGCCGGCAACGCCGGTCAGTTTGAAGCTTAGCGGCGACTCTGCCTGATGCAGCCCGTGCCAGACCAGCTCCCCGGCCAATCGCGCACCAAGTGTGCGATGCTTGTTGGCGATGGTGGCTTCGACCGAAAAGGGCTCATTGGCCGCACGGGCAGCCAGTGCCGGCTGCACCCAGGCGTTATCAATGGCGGCATGGTCGGTCGGGCGGCGATTGCGCTGGCCTTGCCAGCGAACAGGTCCCTCACGAGCCGGCGCCAGCAACGCGCTCAGGTCGAGTCCGCCGGCAGCGCTCACTTGCTCCAGCAGATCGATGCGGCCGGTAGCAGCCTCAAGCGAGGGCAGGCCGAGCGAGGCCAGCAGCATCTGAATATCGCGCGTTAGCTCTTCGAAAAAGCGGACGACATGGGCCGGCTTGCCGCGGAATTTCGCCCGCAGATCGGGCCTTTGCGTAGCAATGCCAGTAGGACAGGTATTGAGGTGACACTGGCGCGCCATGTCGCAGCCCAGAGCCACCAGCACCGCGGTGCCAAAGGCGAATTCATCGGCGCCCAGCAGCGCCGCGATCAGCACATCGCGGCCCGTCCGCAGCCCGCCATCGCAACGCAGGCGCACGCGCCCCCGCAGACCGTTCTGCATCAGCACCTGCTGCGCTTCGGCCAGCCCAATCTCCCAGGGGTTGCCGGCGTACTTGATGCTGGAGAGGGGCGAGGCGCCGGTGCCCCCGGCGTGACCCGCGATGACGATGTAGTCCGCGTAAGCCTTCGCCACCCCAGCAGCTACCGTGCCTACACCGCACTCCGAGACCAGCTTGACCCCGATCGCCGCGCGCGGATTCACGCGCTTGAGGTCGAAGATCAGCTGGGCCAGATCTTCAATGGAGTAAATGTCATGATGCGGCGGAGGGCTGATGAGCGCGACCCCGGGTTGCGCATGGCGCAGGCGCGCGATCAGCTCGGTGACCTTGTGGCTGGGAAGCTGGCCGCCTTCGCCGGGCTTGGAACCCTGGGAGATCTTGATCTCGATCTCCTCGGCGTGGGCGAGATATTCGGTGGTGACTCCAAAGCGCGCGGACGCCACCTGCTTCACCTTGTTATTAAGGATCGCGGGAGCTCCGGGATAGGCCGGGTAGTGGGTCGGATCTTCTCCACCCTCGCCGGTATTGGAGCGAGCGCCGAGCTGGTTCATGGCCTCGGTGATGGTCTGGTGCGCCTCCGGGCTCAGCGAGCCCAGCGACATGGCGGAGGCGATGAAGCGGCGCACGATGGTGGGGGAGGACTCCACCTGGTCCAGCGCCAGCGGGGCCGCGGCAGGACGAATCTCCAACAGGTCACGCAGCACCGTGGGCTTGTTCTCGGTCGCCTGGGTACTGAACGCCGTCCAGGCTTGAGCCGGTGAAAGGGCCGCCCCACCTGCACCGCGAGCGCTTCCGGTCACAATCTGCAGAGCCTTTACCGTCTGCGGCTGCCAGCTGTGCGGCTCCGCGCGATCGTCTTTGCGGAAGCGAACCCAGCCATAGTCAGGCAGGACTTTGGCTTCCCGCTGCGCGACCGGGGCCTGCGCAGTCGCCGTGGGCGGCTGCGAATCCTGATGTCACAGCATTGACCAGCGCTGGTTGGCTGTCCTCTTCCTGGGCTGCGGCCCAGCGATCGCGCACCGCGACTTCCAGCTCGGCAAAGCCGATGCCGGAGATAGGCGATGGCGTTCCTTCAAAACAACGCTCCACCACCTCGTGGTCGAGGCCAAGGATGTCGAACAGATGGGCGCTGCGATAGCTGTCGACCACAGAAATGCCCATCTTCGACATGATCTTCGCCAGGCCGAGGTCGAAGGCGTGCAGCATGTTGGCTTCGCCCTTTTCCGGATCGAGATTGCGCGCCGTCTCCAAGGCCAGCCAGGGGCAGACCGCGCCTGCTCCGTAGCCGAAGAGGACTGCGGCATGGTGCAGGTCACGGCAGTCGCCGGATTCTACCGCCAGGCCAGCGAAGGTACGAACCCCGGCATGGACCAGAGCATGATGCACCGCTCCCGTCGCCAAGGCCATCGGGATAGAGAGTAGCTCGGCCCGGCCTCCGGGTTGGCTGATGGCTCGATCGCTGAGCAGCAAGATGGCCGCGCCGCCCCGCACCAGTTCGATGGCGCGCGCGCACAGATCGTCGATCGCCCGGCGCAGGTTGCAAGTTGGCGCAAAGACGCAGTCCAGGACCGCCAGCGGCATCTCGTCGGCCAAGGCATGCTCGCGATTGCGCAGCGCATGCATCTGGCCCAGGGACAGGAAAGGGCGACTCCAGCGAGAGGCCGGGAATGCGCGCATTGGTGTTGAGCAGGTGCGGCCAAGGGCCGAGACGGGTGTGCAACTGCACCACAATGGACTCGCGCACCGGGTCGATGGCCGGATTGGTCACCTGCGCAAAACGCTGGCGGAAGAAGGCATACACCGGCCGCGGCGCATGGGCCAGCGGCGCCAGCGGCGTATCGTCGCCCATCGACCACACCGCGTCCTTGCCGTCGCTGGCCATGGGCGCCAGCACCATGCGGACATCTTCCCGGGTGTAGCCGAAAGCCTGCTGCAGCTGGGTCAACTCCTCCACCGGCGGAGTAAAGGCGGCGGGCTCCAGGGGTGTGTCCTCCACCAGCGCGCCGTAGGCGGTGAACCGGTCGAATTCCTTCAGCAGCTGATCGTCTTCGAATAGCTGGTGCGCATCCAGGTCGGCCACCAGCATTTCGCCCGGACCGAGGCGGCCGCTATGGATGATCTTTTCCGGATCAAGGTCCACCAGCCCGGCTTCCGATCCGGCGACCACCAGCGCATCTTCGGTCAGGAAAAAGCGGCAGGGGCGCAGGCCATTGCGGTCCAGGGCGACGCCCACCAGGTGGCCGTCGGCAAAGGCCAAGCGCCGCAGGGCCATCCCAGGGCTCCACGCAGTCCGCGTGGTAGCGAAGAAAAGCCGAATCTTTCTGCCGGCCGGCGGGAGGCAGCAACATTCTGACCGCTTCGGCGACGCTGCGGCCATTGCGCGCCAGCAATTCCACCACCTCGTCGAGGCTGGTTGAGTCCGATCCATCGGGCGTCAGGATGGGATGACATTCCGCGGGAATGGTAGCCGCCCGGGCGTCCATGCGGCCGCGATTGCCCCAGACGGTATTGATCTCCCCGTTGTGGGCCAGGGTGCGCAGTGGCTGGGCCCGATCCCACGAGGGCGCAACATTGGTGGCATAGCGCTGGTGGAAGATGGCGAAGGGGGTCACGTAACGCGGATCCGCCAAGTCAGGATAAAACTCCGACAGCAGACGTCCGGCACACATGGCCTTGTAGACCACGGAGCAGGAAGACAGCGAGCAGACATAGCCGGAAGCGCCGGCCTCGCGCTCGAATTGCTTGCGCGCCAGGTAGAGGCGGCGCTCGAAATGTGCGGGATCGCTGGCCGTCACCAGCACCTGGCGGATCACCGGAATACTGGAGAGCGCGATCTCGCCCAGAACCTCTTCGCAGGTGGGCACCACTCGCCACGCCAGCACTTCCAGCTTTTGCGCGGCCAGCGCTTGCTCCAGGGCCTGCTGGCCGGCGCTCGATTCGCTGGGGAAAAAGACTACGCCCACCGCCAGCGGCTGCCCGGCATCGAGCGAAACCCCCGTAGAGGCGAGCAGAAACTCCCGCGGGATCGCGGTCATGATGCCCACGCCATCGCTGCTCTTGCCGTCGGCGGCAATCGCTCCGCGATGCGCCAGGCGAGCCAGGGCGGTAAGGGCCTGGGTCAGAATTTCATGGGAGGGAATGTTGCGCAGCGTAGCCACGAAACCGACTCCGCAGGAGTCGTGGTCAAAGCGAGGATCCAACAGGGTAGGGGTACAGCCATGCTCCAGCGTCTTTGAGGCAAAGAAACCCATACGTAACTATAATCCCCGTTTCTGTAACAAGCAGCCGGCAATTAAATTTTCTTTTGCACCACAATGGGCAACGGCGGCGGCGTGACTTTTCTTAAAAAAAGGCATCCATTCGTTGACAAAGAGACTCTGTATATTTATACATGTGAATGTATTTTTATGCACACCGAGCGCGGCCATCGGCCGCGCTCTGACTTTGCAGCAAAAGACAGGAACAAAGAGCCCAGGATGGACAGCTGTCATCAGGCTGCAACAAGAAGGAAAGCATAATGAAGCAGGATCGGCACAGTGCAATTCGGGAGCTCGTCGCCGGCGCGCCTATCGGCAGCCAGGATGAGTTACGGCGCCGGCTGGTCAAGCGCGGTTTCGAGGTGACTCAGGCCACGCTCTCGCGCGATATACACGAGCTGCATCTCTACAAAGGTCCGAATGGCTATGCGGTGCCGAACGGCGCAGCGTTGGACGAAGACGACTCCCTGCCCGGGACCAGCGAAATGCTGAACAGCTTCGGGCTGAAGGTGAAACAGGCGCTCAACCAGTTGGTGCTGATCACTACCAGCGGGAGTGCCCAGCCGGTCGCCCTGGCCATCGACGGCGAAGACTGGCCGGAGGTGGTCGGGACCATCGCCGGAGACGATACGGTGCTGATTATTTGTCCCGACCAAAAGCGGGCGACCCAGTTGCGGGAACGCCTGGAAATCATGATCGGATGATGCGCGAAGGACTCGATACAAACCGCGGTTGCCGGAGTCAGCGGCTACGCCGGCCTGGAGTTGGCGCGCCTGCTCCTGCACCACCCTGCCCTGCAAGGGGCGGCCGCCGGTATTTGTCGGCCGCGACGCGGAAGCGGTCCGGCTGACTGAGATGCATCCCCAGCTGGCCGATAACAACGGCAGCTCTGGATTGCTGGTCGAACCTTTCTCCTGGGAGCTGTTGAAGGACCGCGGCGTGGAACTGCTTTTTCTGGCCACGCCGCATGAGCAATCGCGGAGCTGGGTGCCGGAAGCGCTGGAGCACGGACTGAGAGTGGTGGATTTGAGCGGAGCATGGCGGTTGCGGCAAGCCCGAAAATCGAGCCATCTACGGCTTCCACGATGCCGATACGGTTGTGGCCGAGCGGGTGCAGACCGGGAGCGTCTATGGTTTGCCGGAGTTGCATCGGGCGTGCATCCGCAATGCGCAACTGGTGGCTAACCCCGGATGCTACGCCACCTCGATCATTCTGGCGTTGAAGCCGCTGGTGGCCGCAGGCTGGGTGGATCTGGATCGGGGGATCATCTGCGATTCGAAGTCGGGCGTCTCCGGCGCGGGCAAAGCACCCACCGCCACCACCCACTTCATGTATGCCGCGGACAATCTCTCCGCCTATGCGGTCTTTGGCCATCGCCACATGGGCGAGATGCTGGAGCAGTTGGGCCTGGAGGAGTCGCAGATCATTTTCACACCGCACCTGTTGCCGATTCCGCGGGGTATTCTCTCCACCACCTACGTGACCTTCCGGGAGAAGAAGGAAACGGCCGAGGTGGAAGCGTGCTTCCGTGAGTTCTACGCCTCGAGCCCCATGGTGCGGGTGAGCACAGAAACTGCCGCAGATACAGTATTCGGTGCATACCAACTACTGCGACATCGGCTTCAGGCTGGCCAAGGACGGGCGGCGATGTGTGGTTGTTTCCTGTTTGGACAACCTGCTCAAGGGGGCGGCCGGGCAGGCGGTAGAGAATATGAACTTGATGTGCGGATGGGACGAAGCGGAGGGGCTGGCATGAAATTCGTGGTCAAACTCGGTGGTGCGGCCCTGGAAGATCAGGCCCTGCTGCACGGCTGTGCGCGGGCGATTGCCGTGCTGGCGCAGGACGGCAACCAGGTCGCCGTGGTGCATGGCGGCGGTGCGGCGCTGACCCGCACCCTGAAGCAGATGGGCAAGCAGAGCGAGTTTATCGCCGGCCTGCGCATCACCGATGCCGAAACCCGCGATGCCGCGCTGATGGTGTTGGGCGGCCGCGTGAACAAGGAGCTGGTAGCAGCGCTCGGCGGCCACGGCCAGGCGGGCGTCGGCCTTTCTGGCGGAGATGGATTGATCTTCCGCGCGCGCAAAAAGCGCACCACGCCGGACCTGGGATTTGTTGGCGAGATCGTGGCCTCGGATACGCGCTGGCTCGATGCCATCTGGAAGATGGGCGCGGTGCCGGTGATCTCCAGCCTGGCGCTGGGCTTCGACGGCGAGTACTACAACATCAATGCCGACGAAATGGCGTCCGCCTGCGCGGTCGCTTGCAAGGCCGACGCGCTGGTCTTTCTTACCGACGTGCCCGGCGTGCGCGGATCCAACGGCGAGGTGATGCGCTGGTTGAGCGTGGATCAGATTGCCGGCCTGACGCGGGAGGAAGTGATCAGCGGCGGCATGCTGCCCAAGCTGAACGCCTGCCGCGAGGCGCTGCTGGCCGGCGTGAAGAGAGTGCGCATTCTGCCTGCGGATGCGGCAGCGGTATTGCCCGATCTGTGTTCGACGCGGGTACTTCAAGGGACTGAGGTGATGGTGGCATGAAGCTCGAAGCGATCCAGGCGGCAGAGGCCAAGCTGCTGCTCCCCACCTATGAGCGCAATCCGATTCTCTTTGTCGACGGTTCAGGGATGTACCTGATCGATGACAAC
Organism: uncultured Acidobacteriaceae bacterium; assembly: GCA_963746595.1. Lineage (GTDB taxonomy): Bacteria > Acidobacteriota > Terriglobia > Terriglobales > Acidobacteriaceae > PALSA-350. The sequence goes on along the minus strand of CAVVBS010000013.1, from coordinate 819,440 downwards.
GGGGAGCGGTATCTCGATCTGCTCAGCGGAATCGGCGTCAACGCATTGGGCTATGGACACCCTGCGGTGACCAATGCCATCGACCGGCAGAGCCGCAAGCTGGTGCATATCTCGAACCTGTACTTCCATGAAGGGCAGGCGGAGCTGGCGCTGCGGCTGACGGAGAGAAGCGGCCTCGACCGCGCCTTCTTCTGCAACAGCGGCACCGAGGCGTGGGAAGCAGCGATGAAGCTGGCGCGCGCCTACTCCGCGCTGAAGCGGAGCGAAGGCAAGGCCATGGGGACCAGGTTCCTGGCGCTGGAAAACAGCTTCCACGGGCGGACCATGGGCGCGGTATCCACCACCCATAAGGATAAGTATCGCGAGCCCTTCCAGCCGCTGGTGCCGGGAGTGGACTTTGTGCGCTTCAACGATGTGGATCATCTGCGCGCCAGCTTCTCCAACGAGGTCTGCGCCATATTGATCGAAGCCATCCAGGGCGAGGGCGGCATCCGTCCCGTGTCGCAGGAGTTCTTTGCTGCCGCGCGCGAGCTTACCAAGTCGACCGGCGCTTTGCTGATTGCGGATGAGATTCAGTCCGGCCTGGGGCGTACCGGCAAGTGGTTTGCCTATCAGCAGTTTGGCATTCAGCCGGATGTGACCACGCTGGCCAAGCCGCTGGCCGGCGGCCTGCCGCTGGGAGCCATGCTTTGCAGCGAGGAGGCGTCGCACGGGATCCATCCCGGCCTGCACGGAACCACCTTCGGCGGCGGCCCGCTGGCTTGCGCCGTGGCCATCGCTGTCATTGACACCATCGAGCAGGAAGATCTGCTGGGCAACATCGCCAAGACCGGGCGCGTACTTCAAGCACCAGTTGCATGACGTCGCGGCCAGGCACGAGAGCGTGGTCGACGTGCGCGGCATGGGGCTGATGCTGGCCATGGACCTGAACTCCGCCGACCTGGCCAAGCACGTCGTGGCGAAGATGCTCGAGCGGCGCATCCTTATCAACCGCACCAGCGAGACCGTACTGCGTTTTCTTCCGCCCTTCATCATGGGGCGGGAGCACGTGGATATGGCGATCTCCGCATTGAACGAAATTTTGAGCGAAGAAGGTGCGGGCGTGCCCAGTATGGCCGCGGCGCATCAAAACACAGGGGGGCCACGGAATGGCTAGCAAAACTTTACTCGTCGAAGAAAAGGCAGTACATCAGGAGAGCAGCATGCTGGCTCAAGCTTCCGTGACGCTCGCAGGGCGCGATCTCTGCTCCATTGCCGATCTTTCGCAGCGGGAAATCGCCGCCATCATGGAACTTGCGCACGCCATCAAGGCGACGCCGAGCGATTATCGCTACTCTCTCGACGCGCGGCAGATGGTGATGTTTTTCGAGAAGGCCTCCCTGCGCACGCGGCTGACCTTTGAAGCCGGGATGAATACCCTGGGCGGTTCGGCGATGTTCGTGGACCAGACGCAATCGCCGCTCGGCGAGCGCGAATCGCTGGCCGATATCGCGCGCAACGTGGAGCGCTGGGTGAGCCTGATCGTGCTCCGCACCTATGCCCACGAAACCATCACCGAGATGGCGGAGTACGCCCGGGTTCCGGTGATCAATGCGCTCAGCGACCTGGAGCATCCCTGCCAGGCGCTGGCCGACTTCATGACCATCGAAGAACGCTTCGGCACAGCGCGCGGGGTGAAGTTCACCTACGTGGGCGACGGTAACAATGTCTGTCACTCATTGATGCTGACCGCTGCCCTGCTGGGCGCGCACTGCACCGTGGCCACGCCCAAAGGGTATGCCCCCAAGCCGGAGATCACCGCCCAGGCGCGCAAGATCGGCGAGGAGTCCGGGGCCACGCTCACGCTGACCCAGGATGTAGTGGGCGCGGTGCGCGGCGCCGATGCGGTGTACACCGACGTTTGCACCAGCATGGGCTTTGAGCATGAAGTGACCAAGCGGGCGCCCATCTTCAAGCCTTACCAGGTGAACGAGGCATTGATGGCCCACGCCGCGCCCCATGCTGTGTTCATGCACTGCCTGCCCGCGCATCGCAATGCCGAGGTTACGGATGCAGTGCTCGACGGCCCGCAATCCGTTGTCTTTGAGCAGGCGGAGAATCGCCTGCACGCGCAGAAGGCGCTGATGGTTCTGCTGCTGGGCGGCGGCCTGGCCGGCGTCCGCGATGGGGCAAGGGGCTGAAAGCTTTTGAGGGAGCCGTCTGAACGGTTGAGCGAACCGCAGGTCACTTCCACGTCCGGCTGGGATGACAATTCCGTTTGAATACCAGCATCCCAAACGCCAAACGGAATTGTCATCCCGACCGGAGTGGAGCGACCTGCGGTTCTCTCAACAAGGGAGTGAATGCGGCTATTTGGCCCCTAGAATTTTTGAAGGAGTTTTGCAATGTCGAAGAAAGTTGTTCTTGCTTACTCAGGTGGTCTCGACACCTCGATCATTATTCCCTGGCTCAACGAGAACTACGGTATGGATGTAATCGCCATGATTGCCGATGTAGGCCAGGGAGAAGACCTGGACGCCGTGGTGGCCAAAGCCTATGCCACCGGCGCCAAGAAGGCGGTGGTGCTCGACCTGCGCGACGAGTTCGTGCGCGAGTATGTCTATCCCACCGTGCGCGCCGGCGCCATCTATGAGCACAAGTATCTGCTGGGCACTTCGATTGCACGGCCGGTGATCGCCAAGCACCAGGTGGAAGTGGCGCTCCAGGAAGGCGCCGAAGCAGTGGCCCACGGCTGCACCGGCAAAGGCAACGACCAGGTTCGCTTCGAGCATGCCTACCAGGCGCTGGCGCCGGATCTTAAGGTGATCGCTCCCTGGCGCGAATGGACGCTGAAGTCGCGCGAGGACTGCCTCGACTACGCCGAAGCCCACGGCATCCCGGTGGCGGCCAGCCGGGAGAAGATCCACTCCCGCGATCGCAACCTGTGGCACATAAGCCATGAGGGCGGCGAGCTCGAGAACGCCGGCAACGCTCCCTTGCCCACGCACCTGGGTCATGACCCGCTCCCCGCAGGAAGCACCCGACCGCGAGGAAGTGGTGGAGATCGGCTTTATCGAAGGCAAGCCCGTCTCGGTGGACGGGATGCAGTTGGAGCCGGTGCAGATCGTGGAGCTGCTGAATGAGATCGGCGCGCGCAATGCCATCGGCCGCATCGACCTGGTGGAGAACCGCTTCGTCGGCATCAAGAGCCGCGGCCTCTACGAGACGCCTGGCGGCACTTTGATCACCACCGCGCATCGCGAGCTCGAGGCATTGACGCTGGACCGCGAAGTGATGCACTACAAGCAGCAGGTGGCGCTGAAGTATGCCGAGCTGGTCTACTTCGGTCTCTGGTTTACCCCGCTGCGCGAAGCCCTGGACGCCTTTGTCGAGAATACCCAGAAGCACGTCACGGGCTCCGTCAGCCTCTCTCTGTACAAGGGCAACATCAGCGTCGCGAAGCGGCATTCGCCGTTCTCGCTCTACTCCGACGATCTGTCTTCGTTCACCATGGGCGACAGCTACGATCAGAAAGACGCCAAGGGCTTCATCCAGATCCTGGGGCTGCCGGCTCGTACCCGGGCGCGGCTGCTGCAGAAGAAAGAGGCTCACCAGTGAAGATGTGGTCTGGCCGCTTTCGCGAGCCACTGGATCACGACTTCGAACAATGGCAACGGTCACTGGTATTTGACTGGCAGCTACTTCCCCAGGAAGTAGCTGCCAGCAAAGCCCACGCGCGCACCATCGCCGCGGCGGGCATCCTCACGCCCGGGGAACTGGAGAAGATCGCGGGCGCTCTCGACGCGATTCGCGACGACTACGCGCAGCGGCCGCCCAGCGACATTTATGGCGGCACGCAAGCGGAAGACATTCACCACTTCGTGGAGCTGGAACTGGTAGCAGCGCATCGGCGATCTCGGGTTCAAGCTGCACACCGGCCGCAGCCGCAACGAGCAGATTGCGACCGACCTTCGCCTCTACGTGCGGGAGAAGTGCTCTGCCATCGCCGGCCACCTCGCGGACTGGTCGCGGGCATTTGCAGCCCAGGCGCAGGCAGCGGGCGATGCGGTGATGCCCGCCTACACCCATCTGCAGCGCGCCGAGCCGGTGTTGGTCGCGCATTGGCTGCAGGCCTATGGGGAGATGCTGCTGCGCGATATGACGCGGCTGGGGGATTTGAGCCGTCGCTTGAATTATTGCCCACTGGGTTCTGGAGCCGTCGCGGGCGCGACCCTGAAGCTGGACCGGACGATTGCCGCGCGGGAGCTCGGGTTTTCCGGGCCAACCGCGAATAGCATGGACGCCACCAGCGACCGCGACTTCGCACTCGAGTTTTTGCAGGCGCTTACGTTGATTGCTTTGCACGCCAGCCGCTTTGCGGAGGAGATCACGCTGTACGCCACGGCCGAGTTCGGATTTGTTGAGCTGCCGGAAGCATTTTCGACCGGATCGAGCGCGATGCCGCAGAAGAAAAATCCTGATCTGACGGAACTGGTGCGCGCCAAGGTGGCCCGCATCAATGGCGCGGCACAGACGGTCACCATGTTGCTCAAGGGTCTTCCCCTGGCCTATAACAAGGACCTGCAGGAGAGCCAGGAGCCGCTTTTTTCCGCCGCGGATGCAGCGGAGCGGATGACCGCTTTGCTGGCCAGGTTCACTGCCGCGCTGCGCTTCAACACGGCACGCATGCGCAGCGCCTGCGAGACCGGCTTTCTCAACGCCATGGCCGCCGCGACTTACCTCGTGCACAAGGGAGTTCCCTTTCGCAAGGCGCACGAGAAAATCGGCCTGGCGGTGCGTTATGGTCTGGAGAGGGGTTGCGAACTCGATGGCCTCACGCTCGACGAGCTGAAGCAGTTTGGGCCGGAGTTCGAAGCCGATTTTTTTTCGAGCATCACCCTCGATGCCACGGTGAACTGCCACGACGTGATAGGCGGCACTGCGGTAGGGCGAGTGCGTGAGGCGTTAGCCGCGCAGGAGGCGAGACTTTCTGCAGTCATGGGACAGATAGATGGAAATACGTAAGGCGCGGCTTCAGGACGCGTCCAACATATACGAACTGGTGAACAGCCTTTCGCAGGATGGCACGCTGTTGCGGCGCGCCTTCGCGGAGATCTGCGAGAACGTGCGCGACTTTACTGTCGCGGAGTCCGATGGGGGCATCTTCCAGGGCTGCGGCGCCTTGCACCTCTACGGTCCGCACCTGGCCGAGGTGCGCTCGATCGTGGTGCGCCCGGAAGCCAAGAGCAAAGGCACCGGCGGCATGCTGCTGCAATCCTTGCTGGATGAAGCCGAGGATCACGGCGTGGGCTGTGTCTGTCTCTTCACCCGCATCCCCGATTTCTTCTTCCGCCACGGCTTTCGCGTCGTGGAGGATCGAACCGCCCTGCCCGACAAGATCTACAAGGACTGCCAGAACTGCCCCCGCCTCTACCGCTGCGATGAAGTAGCGATGGCCCGCGGCCAGATTCCCAAGGTCTCGATCCTGGGAACCAGGATCGAGGCCGAGCAACTGGTGCGCCTGACGGGGTAAGTGGCTAAACGAGTTTTAAGTCGGGGAAGTGCTGTCGATAGCGGGCCGTGTCCATCGACATCAATCGATCAGCTTGCAGCAACGCATGGGAGCCAATGAGAAAGTCCGCGAGCAGGCGTTTGGATTCTCCGTGTCCTGATTTACGGCGCTGATTTGCATAACGTGCAAAGCGTCTGCCCGCATCGACCCACACGGATTCATCCAAATCAAAATCGACAGTTATTCCCGTTTCGGAGAGAAAGTTGCTGACAAAGGACTCGGTCGCTTTGGGATATGCGAGCAACTCAGCATATACAACTGGGGCGATCAAGAGGGCACCAAGGCTCTTTGCTTCTCCTAACTGCTGCGGGATATTTCGAGCAGAAGGCTCGCTTGACCAAAGGGCAGACAGAATATTCGTATCGATCGCCGTTCTCACTCGTCAACCGATTTGTCATCACGCAGGCTACTTACCCAGGCGTTGATTTCGCGTTTGGAGCGAAAGGCAGGCAGCGCACCCGCATATTTCTCGAATGGATTCTCCGGAGGCTGAGCAGGGCGCATGATGGTCTTGTCATCCTCGACAACAAATTCCACGCGGTCGCCTTCTTTCAAGCCTAACCGGCGACGAATTTCGAGGGGGACTGTAATTTGTCCTTTGCTGCTGATGGTGCTATTTGGCGGCATTTCTTTACCTATCACCCTTAAAGTAAAGAGTACCTAATTTACATTTTGGTGTCCAGACCGAACAGGAAATGGACCCTCGCTCACTAATTACCACGCTTTAAAGGAGTTGGATCACTAAGCCTACTTTCCGAGTTGCACCGGGCCCAGTCTCTTCAACCGTTGTGATGGCGTACCGGAGATGGGTGCGAATGGCGGAGGCGCACCTGCTGCGCTGGACCGCACGAGCAAGTATGCCTCACCCCTGCGAACTGGCAGCTCAAAGATGGAGTCTGCGCTCTTCAGGACGGCCTTTCCCTGCGCATCCATGACTTGCACCGGCTCACTCGGCCATGGGTTGCGGATGCGTAAAGTCGAGGTTGCTCCAGCCTCGATCGCCACCGTGGTCGGGATGCCTGCCCGCACCTGCACATCGACTCGAGTGCGATCGCGCACCCAAACGCTGCCCTCGAAATCCCACTGGGATGGGGTTGCAGGCGCTATGCGTATCAGGCCGTCATAGTCCTGCACCAGGGCCTCCGCCAGCGCCAGTGCTACGACTCCTTCCTGCTCGACGTAGAACTCTCCTTCGGGACCGCCCCAGTTGGCGAAGCCGTTGATGTACTTTTGGTACCTCTCAGTCAACGCGATCAATGTCGATTGCACTTCATCGCCGAGGCCGAGCCGCGCAGCCTGCACGGGATCAAAGCTCCAGTCCTGGTGAACGGGGTAGGGGCGGGTGGCATAGGTGGATTTTGCCAGCGCCAGCATGGGCGAGTTGTCGCCAATCAGGTTGTAGGGCCACACCGGCTCGAGCCCGATGTTCTCCTCGTTATGTGCAACAGCGGCTGGATCGTATGACTCGGCAATGACCGTTTGCTTTCCGCTGGCGTCGGCTTTCTCGGCTTGGGGAAGAGCGGGAATCTGTTTTAGCTCCGCTTCGAGTTGTTGAACCAGCTGGCTATCAGTGTGCAGCAGTTTTGCTGCCTGGGCAACGGCGGGAAAGAGGGCTGTGCGCGCAGACAGATCCGTGGTCGGGTCGATGGTATCCCACTCTTGTTCGTGTGCATTCGACGGGTGGGTATGCATTTTGCCGTCCGAGCCGCGCGTTTCATACGCCAGCAGGAACTGTGCGCTCGCGGCCATGACGGGATAGTTCGATGCTAGAAAGGCGCGATCGCCGGTCGCGAGATATTGCCGCCAGATCCAAAGCGAAACTTCCGCGCCAGTAGATAGAGTGCGCGCGTTGTAATACGGACGCGAATTAGCATCGCAGTTCAGGCCGATGACCGCGGGCTTAGACGGATCCCACTCGCCCTCAAACTCAACGCCAGGTCCGTTGAAGCGCATCGTCTCCGGCACGCAGATACCCGGGCGGCCTGCCATGTGCGTCCGTGTCCAGTCTTTGATGTTGGCAAGATTCTCGCGGTACAGGCGGAAGTACGGCGCGTTCAGTTCAGAGACGCCCGCATCGATATTCGCGGCGACCTGCATGCGAAGATTCCAGTGCCAGAAGGCAGCTGGATCCCAGTGGTGAAGATCCTGAACAGCGGAGAAAAGATCCGCGATGCCGGCCTGCGAACCAGGAAATCTGCCCCCGCTCTCGGCCGCGGCAGTGTAGAGATATAGGTTGCGAAGGTTCTCCAAATACTCTCGCGGATCCATCTGCGGAGGTGAGCTTGATCAGTCCTGCGCGATGCCAGAACGCGTGCCACCAGGCGATGTGTTCCTGGGGATCAGCGTTCGCTAAGGCGCTGTCGATACCAGCCAGTTGGCTTTTCAAGCCGTTGTAGTGGGGACTGGCGACCATCACGCGAAAATGCCCGTCTTGGGCGGGCTTGAAGGTGACCGTCACCGAGCGGGGGCTACTCACCGCGACCGACACATCGCGACCCGTCGCGGTGATGGCTGCGAGCGCTCCGAATGTCTCACCCGTTGCTCCAGGACCATAGTGGTCGACCCAGGTTTGCTCGAGCATGCCCACCCTGCTCGCAGCCGTGGCGTTCGGCTTACGGGGCTCCCAGAGGTGAAGTGTGGCAGTCTGGGTCACGCTTGGGTCCGCGCCGGTCACGTCGACCACGAACGTATCGGTGGATACCTGAACGTAGGCGGTGAGGCTGATACCGCCTCCATGCTCGACAAAGGATCCGTTGTACAAATCGAGACGGCCGCTGAAATCCTTAGCCGAAGTCAGCGCAGCTAGGCCGGGTATGACAACTTGGCCTGGAGAGTCTCGATGCGGCAGCGTGTCACCACGGTTCAATTGAGCAGTAAATCCCTCCGCAGCCCACACGGCGATGCCCAGCCGCCCGTTACCCATCGGCATCGCTTCGCCCGGCCTGGCGTTTGGCTCACCCAGCACAATGTCCGATCGGCCTAGCAGACCGCCAGCATCTACAGCGAAATGTCCAGCCTTCCATGCCGTCGTCGAAACACGTTCCCCGCCCTGCGCGAGCACGGTCGACTGCACGGAGGTGAGACCAAGTAGGCTAACCAGATAGAACGCATGTCGCGGTTGTAAACGCATCCTTCTGGTTTATCACTTTGTTTTGAGCGCAGCCAGTAAAACAGAAAGACGCATGCCGCTCAGGCGTCCAAACGCCTGGCTGATAGGGGCATTACCATCAAAATGACGAGAACCACGATATCCAACCACGCGAACCAATCGCCAAACCGGGAATAAATGGTCGCATCGTGGCGAACCGGAACTGTCGCTATGACGGTGGCAAAGGGAACGGTGAGCGTATTACGATCCGCCAAAATGCGGCCCCGGTCATCGGTCGCGGTAAGCAGGCCTAGCTTGGCGGAACGCGCTATGCTGAATCCGCTTTCCACGCCCCGTAGCACTGCCATCCGGCCATGCAACCAGCCGTCGTCAACGAAATCCCATGCGGGCACAAGCAGCAGGCCGACTCCATCCTGAGAATACTGCCGGCTCAGACGCGGGAAATCCATGTCTTTGCAGATCTCCATACCCCACTTTCCCGAAGGCTGGCTAACCACCGTGCGTTGTGTGCCCGGAGTTTCATTCTCCCAATGCGGCAGTAGATGATGCTTGTTGTAGGAAGCTACGAACGATCCATCCGGCGAGTAGAGGCGCTCCTGATTCCAGATGGCAGTGGGTACGCTGCGGTCAATTCCAACGGTCACGTAGGCACCGGTCTGCTTGGCCATTTGCCCCACAAGGCCGTCGAAATCTGACTGGGTAGCGTTGGTTACGGGTCCACTGTGCTCAGGCAGGACAAAGACCTGAACCCCCTGTGCGGCCAAGGCCTTCATCTGCTCCGCATAACGCCCATATACCTCCCGTTCCTGCCCGAAAGTTGCTGGATGTAAGTTTCCCGCTTCATCCGATGCGATGAGAGCAACCTTCACGGTTGGTGAATCTTTCGGCGTCGTCGCCAGACGCCATGCTCCAAACCCAAGTACACAGGCCAGGAACGCAGAAACAACGATGGCCAACGCAGCTTTTGCCGGGACAGAGCCCACACTGAGAAGCGCGGCAATGGTAGCTGCGAAGAGAAAAATGCAGAAGCTGATGCCCCAGATACCCGTGACGGAAGCGATTTGCAAAATAGTCAGGAAATCCATCTGCGAATAGGAAATATCGCCGAAGGTGCCGTGAACGGAAGTAATGGCGACGATGTATGCAACGGCCACCCAGAACGCAGGAAAAATCAGCGCCGCTTGCCACAGTTTTCCGCGTAGGATGCGGCTGCGGAAAAACAAAACCGCCAATCCAAAGACGCAGGCCACAAACAGCAGGATCAACGCTACCAGCCACGTAGGCAGCACGGTGCGGGAGTAGCTCCACTCATTTAATCCACCCAGCGCATACGCGGCAACCGCTATGAAAAATGCCTCTCCAGCCGATACGCGAGGGGCGATCCACAACACAGGGATCGGCGCCAGCCAGGTGAGGGGCCAGAGTGGCGAAAGCCCTGTCCCTAGAAAGAACAACAGCGCGGAAAGACTAAGGCACAGCGCGATAAGAAGGTTACCACTAGGCCTTGAGACCATGGATCATTCTCCTGATGGAATTGCGGGTGAGGGTACGAAATTCCGTTTGCGACAGATGGAATCGTCCGGCACGGTAAAGCATGATGTACCCGTGAGCATGTGCCCAGAGCTGTAGCGCAATCTCCCATATGTCGTGACGTTTCAGAAATCCGGCATCCATCGCCTGAGCCACGAGATCGGCAATCGCGTTCAAGGTCGGCGAACGCTGCGCACGGAAGTCATCCGGATAGCGACGGGCATTCGCCCTAGGCTGCGAGAAAACATAATCGAAAATACAGGGGCGGTCGAAAGCATAGTCGATGTAGGAGTCCATGCAACTGGTAAGACGAACCTCCCAGGACCCCCTCCCAGGGCGCGCCTGGATGTAACCGAGGAATTTGGCGAACTCCCGGTCAACGACAACATCGAGTAGCGCCTCGCGGTTTGGAAAGTGGTGATAGATGGCCATCGGGGTGATACCGACCGCTTGGGCTACGCGGCGCATACTCACCGCGTCCTCGCCTTCCTTTTCCAGAATCTTCAGCGCTTCCTCGGCAATGCGCTCGGCTGTGGCTGTTTCTTTCATTACCTATACACTGTATAGCAGAACGCTATACGGCGTATAGGTAATTTTTAAGGCTCCCGGAGCGACTTGGAATGCAGCGGCTGAGTGCTAAACTTTGCATCAGCTGGACAGATAGGCACAACACGAGCGACGGAGGAAAGCCTGGCAATGGATGGCAAGGGTGTTTCGCAGAACAAACAGTCTCAGGAGACAGCGCCTGAAGGATTCGCATCCACCTGCAGCGTCCTCGCGGTGGGGCTTTTTGTGCTCACCTTTGTATTTCAGAACTTCGTGATTCCCTCATCCTCGATGGCGAGCACGCTTCTGGCCGGAGATCATATCGTGGTTGAGCGCGAGACGTTGGCGCCGGCTCCGAAGTGGGCGCCGTTCATGCACTACCGCGAGGTGCATCGTGGAGATATCGTTGTCTTCTACAAGCCAACCGAGGAAGCCAATGGCGAACACATCTTTGTCGTGAAGCGGGTTATCGGCATTCCCGGCGACCGCATTCATCTGCGCAACGGCATCGTCTTCCTCAACGGTGTGGCGCAGGATGAGCCTCAGGCGGCCAAGCCAACGTCCGAGAACTACGACGCCTACGTGGATGACTTCCCCTCAGTAAACCCCTCTGCCGAGCCTGGAGTTACGGCGGAATGGTCCGCCGGCCTAGCAGCTCACATGCAGGGCCCGGACGTCGTGGTACCTTCCGGCAATTATTTCGTCATGGGAGATAACCGCACCAACAGTATGGACAGCCGGTATTGGGGCTTTTTGCCGCGGCAGAACATATTAGGGCGACCTCTCTTCGTTTACTGGTCGATCGTGACCGCCGAATCCGGTGTCGATGAGGTCCCCCTGGCGGAGCAAGCGGAGTCCACACTTCATGAGCTCATTCATTTCTTCGATGAGACTCGCTGGAGTAGGACATTTCACCGGGTTCAATAACTCTCTGAACCGAGGGCACGGCGCTGTTCCGCCTGCTAGCCTGATGAGGACAACTGGAAACGAAACCGCAGGTCCCTCCACTAACGCTAGCCCTGATTTCCTGTCGAGGTTGATGGCGTTGGCGAACTTCATGCGGCTTTCTTTACGGAAGCCGCACACGCGGCAATATCCGGCGCGACGTGGCAGGAAATCCGGGTGCGCTCCGGTCGGAGTCTGTGACTTTTAGTTTCCCTTGTAGTCTGTGGCCGGAAAGCTCCGAAGAGCATCTGCCAACAAGCCTCGCCGGGGTCCTTCGACTGCGCGCATAAAAACCCTCTGTTATGCGATAGATCTGCGAGGCGCTTCGCTCAGGATGACGCCTTTCTGGAGGGATTTGAAAAACATCTGGTCGAGTGCAAAAAACACGAAAAGATCAAAAAGTCGCAGGCTCTCGGGATGACAAAGGGGAGGGCGGCTGCCCACCTTAGCATGGATGGAGGTGGATGGACAGCACACACCACTGCGGCAACCAACCTGTTTTCGCTTGCCGACGTTCCCTTCAATGCGTCGTGCGGAAGGCCCGCGCTCTCCGCTAATTTGGACAGCTTTGACTCTCTCACGCTGAACCCTAAATTCGTCCACTTCGCTGGGCTGCGCAGCAGGAATCCCGTTTTTGAACTTCTTCCCAGAACGAACCCTGGCGCGCTCCCCAACCCGCATTTGTTGCCCGCCGCCTCGTCGGCTGACGGTACCTTTGTAACAGTGTTGCGTCATTCTAGATTGCATCTCAAACGACAGGAGAGTTTATGAAAGCCTTTTGTGTCATACTATGCAGCCACTCTTTCATCAACCCCACATCCTATCCGCGGACCAAGCGCTTTTATGTCGGAGCCCTCACGGCCAACAGGGCGATACGCACGGCATCTGAGTTGAACCCGGGATTCCGCGTGCTGGGTGTCGAACATAGCGACCTGCTAGCCCCATACGCGTTAAGCTAATCTTGCGACAGCAAGGTGGCCGATGCGAAAAGAAATTGTTGGACAAAAGGCGGCTGCGGGGGCAACGCAGGCCGCTGCTGAATGGCTCGATCTAACCTCGATCGCTCGCGTACAAATCACGTCAGAGGATCCAGCCTTCCCGATCGAAAACGCGCTGACTACGAATCCAACGCTCAATGAGCTTGGCTGGCGTGCTACCAGTCCCGGAGCGCAGACAATCACCGTGCTGTTCGACGTGCCGCAACGCATTCGGCGGATCGTTGTGCATTTTGTGGAACGTAACTTGGAGCGCTCCCAGGAGTTTCTACTCCGCTACTCTTCCGCCAAAGAGACAGATCGCGAAATTGTGCGCCAACAATGGAGCTTTAGCCCAAATGGCTCCGCGCAGGAGGCCGAAGACTATGCGGTCGAACTGGAATCTGTGACCAAGCTCGAACTTGTGATCGATCCTGACCGCGGACGCCGAAACAGCGTGGCGACGCTCAGTGCATTACGAATAGCATGAGGGGTCAGCCTTCGGACGGAGGGTCAGAGATATAACGGGACGGTGTTGCGTGTCAGGTTCTTTCATGCGCGGTCTATGATCTCCAATTCGAAGTGTAACCGTGGGAATCCGGCAACTAATGAGTTCGGGACTCATTGGGTTGCTACGGTGGTAACATTTCGTTCAAACGGGAGGGACCTCCGTATGAAGCCCTGTGTTTCCATCCTTCTGCTCACCCTTGCAACTCCCCTCTGTCTTGCTCAAGCTGTCACCAACTCGCAGAATATTCAGTCGCGAACTCCGGGCCAGCTCCCACTGACTGCGGCACAACGCCTGGACTTGGAGCGGCAGCCTATTAAGGCTATGTGGTGTCCGGTCGACCTCATCAGCGCCACAATCGATACACCAGCTCGCTATCTGCCGGTGACAACCCCCGAAGCCAATTCTGGTTCGCTCGATCTAACCTTCCGGAACGCGGCGGATAAAAAGATTAAGTCAGCGGCATTGAAAGTGCAGGTGAAAGCCAAGAAGAGTATCTACGACCTGGATGCGTTCACCCTGACGACGCATCTGGAGATCTCGGGAATCGATGTAGCTTCGGGCCAGCTATCACGGAGACTCCCCCTGTCCGTGCCTGCATTTGGGGTCGCACAGGTGATTCTTGAGAGCGTAACCTATGCCGACGGCTCGATCTGGTCGCGCAAGGCCGGCAGCGGTTGCCGCCTTGATGGGCAGGCCCTCGCGCGCGTAGCGCAATGACTGTCAAGCGGTCAGTTATGAGCGCTGGAGTTTACGGAGCAGGCACGAATAGCCACGTTGAAAAGCTTCGCTGCCTGGCCGGCCAACTCATATGATGCCATCGGTAGCACCATCGAGGCCGCTTTCGAGTCAACGTCCTGGATCCCGTTGGCGGTGCTGGTTTCGGCAATGTTGCGATTCGGCGCTGTGATTTGAATCCAGTCAAGAGCGCAGGAGCGATCTTCCTCGCACTGAAGCCTGGTGTTGATATTCAGTTGAGCGGGGACAGCACGAAGAGCGTGGACCCCGTCCGCGCTGAGTTCACCAAGGTTAAAGCGATATTCGTAGACGCTATCGTCTTTCAGCTGACCCGTCGGCTCCAAACGAACTCGCCCCAAGCTCCGGTGCTCGATAGCACCTGAATATCTATCCTCGACGGCAACGCGAACCGTCACCTTGCATTCATCCAGCTTGAAGAGAGGGATGCCCTCGTAGAGTGTGCCGTTATAGGAGACCCGCTCGTTTTGATCGTCGACGTAGGACTGCGAGTACGTGAGCACGGAACCACGTTGCTGTTCAGAAGCAATGAACTTCAGGAGTTCGCCGCCCTCCGGAGTCGTTTGTGCGTCGGCAGGTAAGTTGGCGATCAGAAAGAGGACACAGACCGCACGCCAAACGAAACTCATAGGCGACAGGATTTTCAGGGAGTAAACAACTCTGCTGTTAGTTTAACTCTGCTTCGCGCAAAGGCACATGGCCCGCAGGCTCCGCGTCAAGATCCACCGCACGTTGGGGCAGCCCGGCTGAACAGGAAAAGCGAGATGATGAGGGCTAGCGAATGGCACTCACTTGTTCGTGGCCGCGCCGGCCGAATTTACATAAGCTGCCAAGGAACGGTCGCTTATGGTTTAAGTCGAAATGCGTTCTAGTGGTGACCTTCCCCACCACCGCCTCCCCACCACCGTGAGGTGCGCCACCACCGTGAGGTGCGCCGCCACCGTGGGGTGCACCACCACCGTGATATCCAGGGAGGGCATGTTCACCGCCGCCATCGTGGGGAGCATTGCCTACATGGCCTTGGGCATCATGCGCCTCGTTAGCCTGGAAGTGGTTGAACTGCTGTCCGCCGCGCGGGGGCATTGGTCCGTGATAACCGTGATGCGGATCATAACGGTTGTCGACGTGGCCATAGAAGCCATGAGGACCGTGGAACCAGGGCCCAGCTCCGATAAATACCCCGCGCGTAAACCAATCCGGCCCGTAGTAGCCATAGGGCGCGCAGTCATATGGAGCGTAGTCGAAATACCCGTAGGGGCATACCGGAGCGACTCCAATGTTGATGGAAACCTGGGCTGGCGCCAGACTTGCGCAGCTTAACAGGGCAGCTGGGAGAGCTGAGAAAGAAAGAGCTTTCCAGTGAGACATAGTTTCTCCTCGGTTTCCGTTAGAAGCTGACAGAGATCAGGGAGTTGCCCCTCACGGGACGGGTGAAAGTAGCACTTTCCTAACTTGGGAAAGAGTTGCGCACCGAGCAGGAAAACGATCATCAGGGGGCTAAAGCCCGTCGTATTCGCAATCGTTTACGGCCCGACTAAATGGCATGGCCTGATACAAAGCGTGAGTCTTTCCGAAGCCGTTTTAGCCATGTGGGTTTCAGTCATTTTTAAAATTTGATATTTTTGGGTTCTTTTTCGCATTGGCAGCTCAGCGGGGGTGGACAAAGGGGTTCAAGGAGTTCTTTTTTATAGAGAAACTTACTCCCAGATCTGGAACGGAACTGAATAGGGGGACATAAAGTAGCGGTGCTTTTGCGGGGCTAACGCGGTTAGGAGTGGAGGACTGGCTGGGAACGGGGTTCGGAGGCACCTGTGCCGCGGAGCCGGCAGCGCGGTCGGGCTGGGGGACCTCAGGCGAATTTTCTTGCTGTTCGGGGGTGAGCGCTGGGGTGGGTTTTTTTTCTGAAGAGATGGCAAGACGGTCGACGGCGACACGGCCGGGGATGAGGTTTTGCATGGCAATGATCATGGTGAGGGCCTTAACCTGCCCGGTAATGCTGCCTCGGGTCAGATCTGGGCTAAGGTTAGCGATTTCCCAGAGGCGGTCCAGTACTCGTTCACGGTCCAGGTTCACGCGGTGCTGTTGCTCCACGGCCCGCCGGGACAGGTCGGCCTCTTGCTGGACGAGTTGTTGCTGTACGGCGGCGCGGTGCTCGAGCATGTAGGCGCGGATCCGGGGTTTGGATTTGGTGTAGGCGGCGGAGTCGGGGTTGAGGCCGACGGCTTCGGCGGCTTGACGGTCAGTTACGCCGCCAGAGAGAACCTGGCGGGCAAAGGCCATTTCCTGATCGGTGATGGGGTCGCTGACTTTATTTTTGGGCATTGGTGGCTCCTTGAAGTTGAGAGAAGTTAGGTATAGAGGTTGTCACTGCGCGCGGAGGCGCAGTGGGGTGCAATAAAAAATCCCGCCGCGGCGGGATGCTCGGATTGCTTAATTTGAGACAGGGATCGGGTGTGCCACCGGACAGCGTTTAAACTGTCCTTCGCTCGCGCTTAGGCCGAAACTACCGGCAACTGCCGACCAGCGAGAGGCAGCGAGAGCCGCACGCTGTGCCGATATCATCTGCCGACAGGATATCTGGCGTTGCGGAATCGGATCTAGCCGCCGAGAGTCTTTTCTTGAATCGACGGTTATCGTTTCGGCGGTTACTTTTGGCTGTCTGGTGATCTCGCGGACAAGGCTCGCGATGCGACCAAGCGAAGGCACACCCGATCTTTTGCGCATATCAGCAAAGGTGTCCACTCGAGCGGTGCAAGAACCTGTTCTCATTTCAACATCGAAGGCGGGGAGTTCCATCCCAGCTGGAGAAGCAAACTTTCCGCGAGCCGTAATCTTAACCAGCTAATTTGCGCCGGGTGCCGACCGGCAATGCAAGGACGCCCCTGGCGTGCATCTGGAAAGAGGCCGGTCCGTCGAGGCCGTACCTCGTAGCGGACAGATTCCGGGCAGCAACCGCTTTGTATAATCCGTTCGATGAATTCTCTGCGATGTTGTAGACGCTTTAGCATAACGGTCCTGCTCGTGTCGCTTGGATCGATGGCCGCTTATTGCGCTCAAAACCCAATGGGTGTCACCGAGATCACCCCGAATCTTCTTGTCTTTGCCACGGACAATGGTAATGTGCTGGCCTCGGTTGGGCCGGACGGGGCGCTGATCGTTGGCACACCATCGGCCGCGAGCACTGCGCAAATCAGTAGTGTTCTTGCGGGCCGGACGAAGTCTCTTGTTCGTTACGTGGTGATTGCACCGCAAGATCTCGCCCACTCCGCGGGTGATGCCGGCTGGGGACGGCGGGGCGCGTTCGTCGCCATGCAAGAAAATGCATTGCAACGGCTTGGAGGTCACGCCATGGGACCGCCAGGTCACCTGCCGCCTCGGCTGGTACAACTCGGAGTTGACCGTCCACGCGTATCGTTCTCTGAGGTTTTATCCTTCGACATCAATGGAGATGCAATTCATATCGTCCATCAGCCGCCCGGGTACAGTGATGCAGACGCGATCGTGCATTTCCACGTGGCTAACACGGTTTACCTTGGCGAGGTATTCCCTGGTGACGGATATCCGATGGTTGACCCGGCGCAAGGCGGCAACCTGGACGGCTTGGTTAAAACACTCGGCTCATGGACGGGCGACACCTTCCGTATTGTTCCGGCGCGAGGGAGCGTGACCAACGGAGCGAAGGTAGAAGCATTTCGGGATATGATCGTGACCGTCCGTGGCCGCGTGCAGCAAATGATCCATGCAGGTAAAACCGAGAGCCAAGTGGTGGCTGCACATCCAACATCGGAGTTCGACGCTCAATGGGGACATGGACGCGTGCCTCCGGAAATATTTGTGCGTGAAGTCTATGCCGCTCTTTCCACGCAGAAGGCTAAGTAGGATAGGGCCCGCCGCGATTTCTTTGCCCACACCAAACACTCTCCCCTTGCGCTTCGACACCAGCATACTCTATAGTCTTGTGTAGAAGTGGAAGGGTACAGTCAAACATGGCTGAAGAACGGCTGGAACTGCCCCAAGGCACACTCGATCTCCTTATCCTAAAAGCACTGGCGCTGGAATCGCTTCACGGTTGGGCCATCTCGGAACGTCTGCAGCAGATCTCGCGCGAAGCCTTGCAGGTGCAGCAGGGGTCCCTTTACCCGGCATTGCACCGCCTGGAGCGGCGCGGCTGGATCAAGGCTCATTGGGCAGTAAGCGAGAATAACCGGCGCGCCAAGTATTACGAGCTGACCCGCCAGGGCAAGAAGCAATTGGAAGTGGAGACGCTGGCGTGGCGCAAACTGGCGGCAGCAGTTGGCCTGGTCCTCGATGTAGCCGAGGGAAGCTAATATGTTCAACGACCTGCTCTATCGGCTTCGGGCCCTCTTCCGCCGCAAAGCGGTGGACCGCGAGTTGGAAGAGGAACTGCAGTATCACCTGGATCGCGAGGCGGAAAAATACCGCCAGATCGAAGCTTACTCCGGACCAGGCTATGCGTCGCGCGAAGCTTGCACTGGGCGGAACGGAGCAAGTCACGCAACAATGCCGCGAGGCACGCGGTACGAAGCTGATCGAAGACCTGGCGCAGGATCTGCGGTACGCCGCGCGCCAGTTGCGCAAGTCCATCGGTTTTACCTGCGCCGTGATCCTGACGTTGACCCTCGCGATCGGCGTGAACTCAGCGGTCTTCAGCCTGCTGGATGGCTTTCTGCTGCGCACCCTGCCCTACCCGCACCCGGAACGTATCGGCGTTCTGATGACGCACGTCGAAGGCACCAACCCGCGCACCGGACAGCACGTGTCGGAAGAAGACGACAGCCAGGACGGCGCAACCTGGGAGATGCTGAAGTCCAATGTGAACGCAGTGACGGTTGCTTCCTGGGGCGGTTCAGGAGGTGTGAACCTGCAGGCGGGCGCGGCAGCGGGCAATGCTGTCCGCTATGTGCACGAGAGTCGCATTTCTGCGCACTATTTCGATGTGCTGGGGATTCCGCTGTATCTCGGGCGCAGCTTCACCGAGGAAGAAGACCATCGGGATGGCCCGCAAGCAGTGGTGCTGAGCCACGCCCTGTGGCAATCTGCATTCCACGGCGACTCCGGAATCATCGGCGAAACCGTCCATCTGAAGGGCGAGCCTTACACCGTCGTCGGCGTGCTTCCCAACAAAGCGATCATTCCGGTCGCTGCCGACCTCTTCACTCCGTTGCGGCCGGCAACCACGGGCGAATGCGGTGGGGACAATTGCGGGGTTGTGATGCGGCTGAAGCCGGGAGCGACCTGGGAGCAGCTCACGGCCCAGATCAGCCACCTGCCCAAGCCCGGCTACGTCGGGCCCCAAGACAAGGCCTGGTTCTATGCGGTGCCGATGCAGAGTTACCTCGCTGGCTACATGCGGCCTAGAGTAGAAGCCTTGATGCTTGCCGTTGGCTTTGTTCTGCTGATTGCCTGCGCGAACCTGGCGGGGCTGTCGCTGGTGCGGATTGCCCGGCGCAATCTCGAAGTCGCAACACGGATGGCGCTGGGAGCTTCGCGCGCCCGGGTGCTGTGGCAACTGTGGATCGAAAGTCTGCTACTGGCAGCGTTTGGCGGAGCCGCAGGGCTTGGGCTGGCGTTTACATTGATTAGCGCAGCACAAAAATTGCTGCCCGACGAAATGGTTCCCATTGGTGGCTTTGGGTTGGACAGCCGGGTACTGCTATTTACCGCCGGCGCCACGGTTCTTACCAGCTTGTTATTCGGCGCCATGCCGGCATTGGAAACGCGCAGGCTGGACCTGCGGCGCACGCTGGCGGCCGGCACACGCGCCGTGGCCAGTCGATCCGGGCGGATTCGGCAGTGGCTGATTGGCGCAGAAGTCGCGCTGACCGTCGTGCTACTGGCTGCCGCCGGTCTGTTGGTGCGCACGCTGGTGCATCTGGAAACGCTGCCACCCGGTTTCGATGCGACCAATGTAATGACCGCCAAAGCATCTCTGAACGCGGGGCGCTATAACGATCCCGTCATGTTCGCGAGCCTGCTGGACAAGAGTCTTATCTCCATACGAGGGATTCCCGGGGTGGAGGATGCCGCAGCCGGCCTGAGCGTTCCCTACGAACGCGGGCTGAATTATTCGCTGACCATTGTGGACGGCCCACAGGCGGGCAAAGGCATCAACTCAAACCTTACCTACGTCACGCCCGGATATTTTTCCACGCTGCGGATCCCCCTCCTCATGGGACGAGGTTTTGTATCCGGCGATACTTCCACTTCGCAGCCGGTGGCCATTGTCAACACAGAGTTCGCGCGCCACTTCTATAACGACCGCAACGCAGTTGGGCGTCATTTCCAAATCTACGGCGGCCTAATCAAATCCACCGTCGTCGGCGTGGTCGCGGACGTGCAAAAGAAGCCGAGTATGTATGGAGATGCTCCGCTGGCGACCGAACCGGTGATCTATCTGCCGGCTGCCCAGACCCCGGCATCGGTCGTAGCTGCTGGGAACCTCTGGTTACAACCCTCATGGATCGTCCGCACACGGGGCCCGATATCCGGCTTGACGGAGGCCATGCAGCGAGCGCTGGCCGAAGTCGATCCAGATCTGCCCTTCGCCGGCTTCTACTCTATGCACGACCTGCTGAACCAGCGATTGCAGGTGCAGCATATTGAGGTGACGTTGCTGGGCGTTTTGGCTGGGCTGGCGCTTCTGCTTTCTTCGATTGGCATCTATGCCCTGGTCTCCAATCTAGTGGTACAGCGAACAAGAGAAATCGGCATTCGGATTGCGCTGGGCTGCACATTACGGCGAGCTATCTTAGGAGTCGGCTCTGCCGGAGCAATCCCGGTGGGCGGCGGCATCTTGGCCGGCCTCGCACTGTCATTCTTTGCCCTGCGGGCGTTGCAGAGCGAGATCTATGGTGTTAACGCTTACGACCGGGTGACTCTCGTCAGCGTTCCGCTACTGCTGCTTGCGATTGCCGGGGTAGCGAGCCTTCTGCCGGCTCTCCGTATCGCGAAGATCGATCCCGTGGAGACGCTGCGAGCGGAATAGAAAATCCGTCTCACAGCAGAGCCCAATAAAAGCTGGACCGGTGCCCCAGGTTCGCCCAAGTGCACCTGGGCCAAGAAAGACAGGCGAAGCCCTCCAACGCTCCAACATGCGAGCCGAGAGACGGTTGCCCAAGCCAGCATTCTGGTCCATAAGGAAAAGCATTGGAAGTAACCATTTTCGGCCCATGTACACTGGTGCGAACATGGGGCACCCGTCCCTGCTTTATCTGAGGTTTGCTACAGTCCGATTCCTACTGGGCTTTGCTGGTCAATCCGATTCACCATCTTTTGTTTCCCAGTTTGCCCTGCAGCCAATACACTTCCGATGCAGACAAACAGGAGAAGCCATGGCCCTGCACAACACCGAAGAACTCAAAGCCGGCCCTACCAGCCAACTCGAGTCCGAAGTCCTGAACGACCAGAACCGAGACCTACGAGTTCCCCGAAGCCAGGCAGGACCCGCAAACCGTCTACCAGACCATCCACGATCAGCTCATCCTCGACGGCAACTCGCAGCAGAATCTCGCCACCTTCTGCACCACCTGGATCGAACCCGAAGTCAAGCAGCTCATGGATGAGTCCGCCGACAAGAACATGATCGACAAGGATGAGTATCCGCAGACCGCGGCCATCGAAGAGCGCTGCGTGCACATGCTGGCCGATCTGTGGAACTCGCCGGAAGCCGCCAGCACCATCGGCTGCTCCACCACCGGCTCCAGCGAAGCAGCCATGCTCGGCGGGCTGGCTCTCAAGTGGAAATGGCGCAAACGCCAGCGCGCCAAAGGCAAATCCACCGACACTCCGAACCTCATCATGGGCCCGGTGCAGGTCTGCTGGCACAAGTTCTGCCGCTACTTCGACGTCGAAATCCGCGAAGTCCCCATGGAAGGCGAGCGCCTTCTGCTGACTCCGGAAGAAGTGATCAAGCGCTGCGACGAAAACACCATCGGCGTGGTCGTCACCCTCGGAGTGACCTTCACTCTGCAATTCGAGCCGGTGCACGAGATCAGCATCGCGCTCGACAAGCTGCAGGCCGAGACCGGGCTCGACATCCCCATCCACGTCGACGGAGCCAGCGGCGCCTTCCTCGCGCCCTTCATGCAGCCGGACCTGCTCTGGGACTTCCGCCTGCCGCGGGTAAAATCCATCAATGCTTCCGGCCATAAATTCGGTCTCGCGCCGCTGGGCGTTGGCTGGGCGCTGTGGCGCGAGAAGCACGACCTTCCCGAGGAACTGATCTTCGACGTCAACTACCTCGGCGGCAACATGCCCACCTTCGCGCTCAACTTCTCGCGGCCCGGCGGCGAAATCATCTGCCAGTACTACAACTTTCTGCGTCTCGGCAAAGAGGGCTACCGCGAGATTCAAACCGAGTGTTATGCAGCTGGGCCGCTATCTCGCCGAAAAGATCGCGCGACTTCGGGCCCTTCAGGATTATTTACGACGGCCACGGCGGGATCCCCGGCCTGTGCTGGGAACTGAAAGACCCGGCATCCTCGAGCTTCACGCTCTATGACTTCGCCGATCGGTTGCGCGAGCGCGGCTGGCTGGTTCCTGCCTATTCCATGCCGCCGAACCGCGAAGATCTCGTCATCCAGCGCATCCTCGTCCGCCACGGCTTTACGCGAGACATGGCCGACGAGCTTCTGCTCGAAATGCAAAACGCCCTCGACCACTTGGCCCAACACCCACCCGAGCCGTCATCGACACTTGCGCTCGCCGGCGCAGAAGCGAACTCGCACGACCACTCCGGCCGATAGACATGACGAGAGCTATCCGCCTGGGCATGGTATCGTTATGCCAATCCTGCGGGTAGCTTTCGATTAGGAACTGTAGCGGATCGCACGAATGCCGCGGCCTGATGGCTCCCGTGACTTTATGTTTCGGGGAAGCTTCTCATGGGTCATTTGAATTTCTCGCTTCGGTGGCACCTCTCGCTTCGCTCCGCGTTCGCCCTGGCTGCTTTGGCCTGTTTCGTTCTGTGCGGTTTCGCCCAGGCCGCTCCGCCGTTGCTATTGCGCAATCCCTCCCTCAGCGCGGATAAGATCGCGTTTCTCTACGCAGACGATGTGTGGACGGTTTCGCGCCAGGGCGGTGAGGCGAGGCGGCTCACTTCAATCAATGCGGTCACGGAAGGCCCCTATTTTTCTCCCGATGGCAGCCGGATCGCCTACTCGACCACCCAGGGCGGCCTCACCGACGTATACGTGGTGAGCGCAGAGGGTGGGGTTCCGCGGCGCCTTACCTGGGAGCCGACCGGCAACCAGGCCGTGGGATGGACCCCGGATGGCAAAGATGTTCTCTTCTCCTCGGGGCACGCGAGCTACTCAGACTTTCCCCGACTGTTTCGCACTCATGCCGATGGCACCGGATCGCCTACGGTACTCCCGCTGCCCAGTGCGACTACGGGCACCTACTCCGCGGACGGAAATACGCTGGCCTATGTGCCCGTAGCGCAATGGCAGAGCGCCTGGAAACACTACCGCGGAGGGCAGACCACACCGGTGTGGCTGGTGGACATGAAGACCCTCGACCTGGTGAAGATTCCGCGCGAGAACTCGAACGATTCCAGCCCGGTGTGGGAGGGCAACACGGTTTACTTCCTCTCCGACCGCAATGGCCCAGTCTCGCTCTTCAGCTATGACACCAACACCAAACAAGTGCAGCAGTTGGTCGACAATCACGGTTACGATTTGAAAACGGTGAGCGCCGGCCCGGGCGCGTTGGTCTACGAGCAGTTCGGCTCGCTGCACCTCTATGATCTGGCCACGCACCAGGAACACGCGGTGCCGATCACGATCCAGGGCGACCTGCCCGCGCTGACTCCGCGCCTGACGGCAATTCCCGCGAAAGAGGTAGAAAATATCGCGGTCTCGCCAACCGGCGTACGGGTGGTCGCGGAGGCGCACGGCGACATCTTTACCCTGCCCGGTGAAAAGGGCGATATCCGCAATCTGACCAAGACGCCGGGCACCGCCGAACGAGACCCCTCCTGGTCACCGGACGGCAAGTCCATCGCCTACTTCAGCGACGCCTCGGGCGAGTACCAACTTTATATCCGCGATCAGGACGGCCTGCAGCCGCCCAAGGTGATCGATCTCGGCCCCGACGCCTCATTCTTTTACAGTCCCCGCTGGTCGCCCGACTCGAAGCACATCGCCTTTTCCGACAAGCACCTGCGGCTGTGGTACGTCGACGCAGCCGGGGGCAAGCCGGTAAAAATCGACACTAGCCTGCGAGGTGGTTTCGGCCCTTCCACCGAGCTCTCCTGGTCACCGGATTCGCAGTGGATCGCCTACACGCGCGACCTGGAAAACCAGCTGCACGCGGTCTTTTTCTATTCGCTCGCCGCGCACACATCCACGCAGATCACGGATGGCATGAGCAACGCCGAACACCTGGTCTTCGACCCCAACGGCAAGTATGTCTACTTCACCGTCTCGACCAATAACGGCCCCTCTGACGCCGGCATCGACCTCTCTTCGCTCGACCGCGCTACCACCAGCAATGCGTACGTGATCGTGCTGGCGCGTGACGGCGCCTCCCCCGTGCCGCCTGAAAGCGACGACGAGAACAAGAAGAAGGACGACGACAAGAAAGACGCAGACAAAAAGGACGATAAGGCAAACGCCAGCCAGGATAAAGATGCGGCTAAGGGGGACGAGAAAAAAGACGCTGACAAAAAGAAGGAAGAGAAACCGAAGCCAACCGTCATCGATCTGGCTGGAATCGGCAACCGCATCCTCTCCTTGCCGATTCCAGCTCGCAACTACGTCGGGCTTTCTGTAGGCAAGACTGGAGTCCTTTTTCTGGCGGAAGGGGATGCGGTCGGGCGCGCCTCCTCTGGCGATGGTCCGCCGATCCGCTCGCTGTGGCGCTTCACCACCGAAACGCGCAAGACGGAAGAGATCCTAAGCGGGCTGGCCGGCTACGACGTCTCCTTTAACGGTGAAAAACTTTTTTACATGCGCGGCGACAACTGGTTTCTGGCTCCGACTGCGGATCTCAAGCCCGGTTCCCCAGACGCCCCGCAGGGCAAGCCCGTGAACAACGGCGGTATGTTCGCCATGGTGGATCCGCACCTCGAGTGGAAGCAGATGTATCGCGAGACCTGGCACATCGAACGCGATTTTTTCTACGACCCGCATCTGCACGGGCTTGATCTGGCAAAGATTGAAGCGAAGTACGAGCCCTACCTCGATGGGCTGGCCTCGCGCGCGGAATTCACCTACCTCTCCAACGAAATGTTGGGAGAGATCGAAGTCGGGCACATGTTCGTACGCGGGCCACGGGATCCGAAGGGCGGACCAAAACCCGGCTTGCTCGGCGCAGACTACACCATCGACAACAACCGCTACAAATTTGCCAAGATCTATAACGGCCAGAACTGGACCCCGTCGCTTGCCGCGCCTCTTACGCTGCCGGGCATCAACATCGTCGAGGGCGAGTACCTGCTAGCCGTGAACGGCCGCGAGTTGCATGCGACAGACAACCTCAACAGTTTCTTCGACGGCACGGCGGGTAAGCAGACGGTGCTGCGTGTGGGTACCAAGCCGGATGGCAGCGACGGCCGTGACGTCACGGTAGTGCCGGTGGACTCAGAGAAGGGCCTGCGCAACATCGACTGGATCGAGTCAAACCGGCGCAAGGTCGATCAGCTCTCCGGCGGCAAGGTCGCCTACATCTACATGCCAAACACGGGGGGAGCCGGCTACTCGAACTTCAACCGCTATTTCTTTGCCCAGCTCGACAAGCAGGCTGTCGTGCTCGATGAGCGCTACAACGAGGGCGGGTTGATCGCCGACTACATCGTGAATGTGCTGGGCCAGAAAATACTCAGCGGTGCGATCGCGCGCGATGGTGAGCCTGTTCACGATCCGGTGGGCGCGATCTTCGGCCCCAAGGCGATGATCATCAATCAATCGGCCGGCTCGGGCGGGGATGCGATGCCCTGGTATTTCCGCAAGGCAAACCTGGGCACGCTGGTGGGCGTCCGCACCTGGGGCGGGCTCGTGGGGATCGGCGGCTACCCGGTGCTGATCGATGGCGGCAGGGTTACCGCACCTCGCTATGCGATCTATGGTCTGAACGGTCAATGGGAAGTGGAAGGCCACGGCATTCCGCCAGATGTGGAGGTGGAAGAACTGCCTAAGGACGTGGCGGCCGGTCACGACCTGCAGTTGGAGCGTGCCGTTTCTATCGTGCTTCAGCAGCTAAAGGAACATCCCGTGCCTACCCCGGCGGTGCCGCCTTATCCCAACTATCACCAGCATGACGACGTCGGGGGACACTGAGCCCGAGCGCCATGCGTCAGCCCCGGCATATCTACGGCCTGCTCATCCTTACGCTCTTTGCTTCTGCGCGTCGCGCCGGCGCCCAGACGGATATTGCTGCCGCTCAAAGCGTGGCGCGCTACAACCTCAGTGTCGCGGTCGATGAAGTCAGCCTCACTTTTCACGCAACCGACGCCCAGGGCTTGCCCATCAACGACCTGAAACTCGATGATCTAAGAATTTTCGACAACGGCAGGCCACCGCGCAGAATCCTTGCCTTCCAGTCCCTGGAGAACTTTCCCATTCGCGCCGGCTTCCTCCTGGATACAAGTGATTCCGTCGAGGGATACCTCCCTCGTAATCGGGCAATCTCCATCGAATACGCACAGCAGTTGTTACGCCAACGGACCGACCAAGCCTTCGTGATGGACTTTAACTTCCTGGCGGAAGTCGCACAGCCCTGGACGAGCAATCCGGCTGCGCTCACCGCAGGCATTCGCAAATTCACCCGGCACGGCGAAAGTCGCATCGGTGGCACAGCCATCTTCAGCGCCATCTATCAAGCATGTCTCAACCAATTTGACAAAGTGGATCACACAGCTAGCGGAAACTTCATCCTGCTCTTCTCGGATGGTGAAGATAACGCCAGCCATGCCGATCTAAAGCAGGCCGTTGACATGTGCCAGCGCGCCAACACCGCCATCTACGCCTTTCGCGTGGAGTCACCCTACAGCTCCTCCTCAGGCCCAAAGACGTTGGCCGAACTAACCTCGCAGACTGGCGGCCGCGTCTTTTTCGATGACGACTCCGATGTAGGAATCTACAACGACCTGCGCACCATCGAGGCGGATCTCCGCAATCAATATCGTCTGGTCTATAAACCGGAAACCTTGAAGCGTGACGGCTCCTTCCACCGGATCGATCTGCTGGGCCCGGAACGCGCAGGCAACATCATCGTCCGCTCCGGCTACTACGCTCCCGCGCATTAAACAAAACAAACTGCGCAACGAACATCACAGGGGGTTTCAGCACCCCACAAAGGACGGGTGAGGGTGGGGATCTTCGTCGCTTGACTCGGTCCATCCACCTCCAACCATGTCAAGGTGAGGCACCGCCCCCCGAACTCAAGCCCGCCCCGCAAACTCCCGGTTCTCCGTCGAAACCTTCACCTTCTCCCCTTCTTTAATAAAAAGCGGGACGCGGATCTCAAGACCGGTCTCGAGCCTGGCCATCTTGGTCACGCTGCCACTCGAGGAGTCGCCTTTCACCGCCGGTTCGGTGTAGGCGACCTTCAGCTCAACGAACATCGGCAACTGTAAACCGATAGGGTTGCCGTTATAGATATGCATCTGCAGCAATGCGCCTTCGACCAGGAACTCCAACGCATTCCCCACCAGCCCCTCGCTAAGGGTAAGGGTCTCGAAGCTTTCCTGATCCAGGAAGTGAGAACCCTCGCCATCGCTGTACAGATAAGATGCCGGAACCAATTGCAGGTCCGGTTCCTTGAACTTGTCGCTTGCCTTGAAAGTCTTTTCAAAGACCGCGCTGGTAAGCAGGTTGCGCATCTTCAGGCGCACCAGGGTCTGACCGCCGCGAGCCGTGGGGGAGTTTACTTCGACCTCGAGACAGGAATAGGGGACATTTTCAAACTCGAAGACAGTTTTGCGCTTGACGCTGATCGCGTCCATCAGTGCGGCCATAAGCTCCTCATTTTCCTCTCAAGTATAAAGTGCCCAATAAATTCCTGGACCGCTTGTCCATTTCCATCCCCCGCGAACGACTATCTTACGTATCACGGAGTTTTCGGAGGAAACACAATGAAATACCTGTGCATGGTTCTGGTGGACGAGAAGAAGCTGCACGCGCTCTCGGAGAGTGAGCTGCAGGCGCTGGATGACGAGAGCCTGGCCTTTGACGACACTCTTCGGAAGAAGGGTCACTTGCTAGCGGCCCAGGCGTTGGAATCCGTGAGCACGGCCACCATCGTCCGGGTTCGAGGCGGCAAGGTGTCGGTCACCGATGGGCCCTTCGCCGAAACTCACGAACAGATCGGCGGCTTCCTCCTGATTGAGGCGCAGGACCTCAACGAAGCCATCCAATTGGCTTCCAAGGTTCCGGCAATTCAACTTGGAGGAATCGAAATACGCCCAATCAAGGAATTGACCGCCAGTAAACCCGCGAAATAAGGAGCAGATCGATGTGCCCTTTATGTATCTCGTCCCTGGCCCTGACGGTGGCCGGCGCAACTTCGACTGGAGCGGTAAGCACGTTCATCGTCCGGCGATTCGCCCACATCGGAAAGAAACCAAAAACACATCAACCTGAGGAGACACTGCGTCATGATAACGAACCTGACCGAGCGCCCGAACATAGTCTCGCGCGATGAATGGCTGGCAGCGCGTAAAGAATTATTGATCAAGGAAAAACAGCTGACCCGGCAACGCGACGAGATCGACCGGCAGCGCCGGGCGTTGCCCTGGGTAAAGGTCGAGAAAAACTATATTTTCGACGGCCCCAGCGGACAACAAAGCCTGGCCGATCTTTTTGAAAACCGGAGCCAGCTCATTGTGTCCCACTTCATGCTCGGTCCCGGCTGGAAGGAAGGCTGTGTGGGCTGCTCGTTCCGCTCCGATCACGTCGACGGTGCGCTGACGCACCTGGAACACCACGATGTATCGTTGGTGACCATCTCGCGAGCACCGCTGGCAGAGATCGAGGCCTTCAAAAAGCGCATGGGTTGGCGCTTCCGCTGGCTCTCGTCCTATGGCAGCGACTTCAACTACGACTACCAGGTGTCGTTCGCAAAAGAGGCGGCCGCGACGGGCAAGGTCTATTACAACTATGACAATCGGGACTTCGTGAGCGAAGAACTCTCTG
This sequence comes from uncultured Acidobacteriaceae bacterium, assembly GCA_963746595.1. Lineage (GTDB taxonomy): Bacteria > Acidobacteriota > Terriglobia > Terriglobales > Acidobacteriaceae > PALSA-350. The sequence continues at coordinate 790,366 of CAVVBS010000013.1, read as the reverse complement.
GCCTCAGTGTGTTCTACAAAGACGAAAGCGGTGATGTCTTCCACACCTACTCCACCTACGGGCGAGGAGACGAGATGGTCGACACCACTTACATGTATCTGGACCTGGCGCCCAAGGGACGCAATGAAAACGGCCCTCATTACAGTCTGGGGGACTGGGTGCGGCACCACGATAAGTATGAGGTCGCGGGGGTGGTGGATGCGGGTGGACGCTTTCGAGCGGCCCAGCCAGGAGACTCTTCGTGTAAGTGCGGCGAATGAATGCGGCTCTTTCTTCAGGCGGCTCCAGATATGATGGAGTTCGATCAGGAGCCGCCGATGGGCCTGCCGCAGAGCAACGAAGAAGATGTAGCGCGTGCGCGCGACATGGTGGATGCCGTCTACCGCTCCGACTCGCGCCGGGTCCTGGCGACGCTCATCCGTCTGTTGGGCGACTTCGAGCGCGCCGAAGAGGCGATGCACGATGCCTTCGTCGCGGCGGTGGAACAGTGGCCGCAACAAGGGATTCCGGCGAATCCCCGCGCCTGGCTGGTCTCCGCAGGGCGATTCAAAGCCATCGACGGCATGCGCCGGCGCGCCAGGTTCGACGCGACACTCACCGAACTGGTGCAGCACGTGGATACAGCAACCAGCCACCCTGCGGAATGGGATGAGCAAGGCATAGAAGACGACCGGCTGAGGCTGATCTTCACCTGTTGCCACCCTGCCCTACCGCCAGATGCCCAAGTCGCGCTAACGCTGCGGGAGGTATGCGGCCTCACCACCGAAGAAATCGCGCGCTCCTTCCTCACAGCGGCCGCAACTATCGCCAAGCGTATCGTGCGCGCGAAAGGCAAGATTCGTGACACCCACATTCCCTATGAAGTGCCTTCAGAGACCGATCTCCCCGAGCGGCTTGATACGGTCCTAAGTGTCATCTACCTGTTGTTCACCGAAGGATATTCGCCATCGTCGGGCGGGTCGCTTACCAGGCCGGATATCTCGCTCGAGGCGATCCGTCTGGGGCGCCTGCTGGTGGAGCTACTCCCGGAGCCCGAGGCTGTCGGATTGTTGGCCTTGATGTTGTTGCAGGAGTCACGACGCGCCGCGCGCTCGTCAGCGGAAGGCGAGGTGGTCCTGCTGGAAGACCAGGATCGCTCGCTCTGGAACCAGCAACAGATTGCGGAAGGATCAGCGCTGGTGAAGCGCGCTTTGTCATCCCGGCGAATCGGATCTTATACACTGCAGGCGGCGATTGCGGCGGTGCATACCGAGGCCCCCAACAGCGCCGCGACCGACTGGGCGCAAATCGTAGGCCTGTATGACGTGCTGCTAAGTGCGCACCCCTCCCCTGTGGTTGAGCTCAACCGTGCGGTGGCAGTGGCGATGCGGGATGGGCCTGTCGGCTGGACTCTCGCTGATCGAGGCAATTCTCGAGCGCGGCGACCTTGTGGACTACTATCTGGCGTACTCCGCCCTTGCCGACCTGAATCGGCGGCTCGGGAAAACAGCGGAGGCGCGCGCCGCTTACCAGCAGTCGCTCAAGCTTGCGCGGCAGGAGCCGGCGCAGCGATTTCTCCAGCGGCGGTTGGAGGAATTGAAGAACGCACCCACGAAGTTCGAAGCGGACGGGATGACCGGATGAAGCTTAGCGATCTCCGCCGGCACGCAATTGCATCTTCTCTTTTTCCGGAGACTTCGCTACGCCGGGCGATTGGCCGCCTCGGATTCATTCAAGCCGACCCCATTCGATCCCCGGCGAGGGCCCAGGATTTGATTCTGCGTCATCGCGTTACCGGCTACCGCGCAGGTGACCTCGATCGGAAGTATCGCGCGCTCAAACTGGAAGAGGACTACCTCTATGCGTACGGGTTCATGCCCATCGCAGACCTGGCAACTTCTTCATCCGAGAAAAGGGCGATCCCTCACCAGGGCAGAGCAGAAAGTGCTCGACATTGTTGCCAATCAAAAGCATCTCCACCCCCGGGAACTGGAAACGCACTTGGGCAAGAGCCTGGAGGTCAATGCATGGGGCGGATCTTCGAAGGCGACAACCCGATCTCTGGAGAGGCTTCACTACCTCGGCCTGATACGCATCGCCGGCCGCGTGAAGGGTATAAAGCTATATCAGCGCGCCACGATTAGCCACGAACCGCTTGACCCGGCAGAGCGGCTTCGGCGGTTGGTGCTATTGATCGCGAGCATCCTTGCGCCGCTGCCGGAGAGCAGCCTGCGCGCGGCCATCCAGCATCTGCGATATTCCGCTCCCGACCTGGCGGGAAGAAAAGGAGCGGTTGCCTCTCTTTTGAAGTCTGGAGCACTGGAGAGCACCGTGGCCGACGGAGTGCGCTACGTCTGGCCCAGCGGTCGACTCACGCGCAGCGAACCACCAGAAGTGGTTCGCTTTCTCGCGCCGTTTGATCCGCTGGTTTGGGATCGGCGGCGATTCGAGCACTTTTGGAGCTGGCCCTATCGCTTCGAAGCTTACACGCCGCCGGCGAAACGCAAGCTTGGGTATTACGCTCTTCCTTTGTTATGGAGAGCGGATGTGATCGGGTGGGTGAATGTGTTGGGCCGAGGCGACGCACTCACCATCAATCCCGGCTTTGTTAGTGGGCAGCCACCTTCAGAGAAGGCCTTCCATGAGGCGTTCGCAATGGAATCAGAGCGGCTACGCTATTTTCTTTCATCGCCCAAAGATTCAGATTGAATCGTGCTAAAGCACGGCCCGTTGCAGGCTGAGGTCTTTACAAAACTTTATCGGGCTTAACCAATCTTTATCGCGCGTCCGCTGCGGCAGTGGTGAAATCGGGCATGAACGCCGCCCGCGAGCGCAAGCTCATCCGCATACTCCACCTGATCCTGAGTGTTCCCATCCTCGGATTCTTGTATGGCCCTGTATCCAGCATTCCACCCGCGGCGTGGTTCACTCGGTTCGTTGCCATGCCGCTCGTCATCCTCAGCGGCTTCTGGCTGTGGTTGAAGCCACGGCTCCTTCGATGGCTGAAGAACCGTTACACTCGCGAAGTTAATTCCCGCGGCGGTGCAACAGCACAGTGGTGATCTGCCGCCACTCGTCATCCAGCGACGTTTCAGGATGAGGCTGGTGCGCCCGCTTGTACCAATACCCCGCGTTCTCCGAATCCCCTTCCCTGCGGTGGAGATAGGCATGAACCCAAGCCGCCTCTTGGCCAGACTCGTCGTCCTGGGCAATGTCATGGGCGCGATCGAAATTTCCCCTGGCATCCCACCACAGAGCCTGGAGCAGGGGCGATAGGCCCGCCGGAGGCACCCCCTCGCGCAGAGAAGCACGGAATTCTTCAATCGTCATGGCGGCATTCTACGCCGCGTAGAGAAGCAGGCGCTGACATGGGAACGCAAACCACAAGGCCCCTCCATTTCGCGTTCCCGATTCAGGGATTGTCAGCAGCACGGCCTAGCCGTATAGTTAGATATGCGACCTCAATCGGTCGCATTTGGCGACTTTTCTCCCGGATCGCGAGGACGACCCCTACTTTTATGCCCCGCACGCTTGCATCGACTGCGCTGAGCGATCTCGCCATTGGTTCCTGCGCGACCCTGGCATCGCTTCGAGCTCCCGGAGGAAATCCAGGGTCAGCTTATGCATCTCGGCTTTGTCCCGGAGAGCCGGGTGCTGGCGCTTGCGCCGCGCGCCGGCCGGCGATCCGACCGTGTATTGCGTGGATGGGGCCGAAGTGGCGCTGCGCAAGGAGACCGCCAAATTCATCTCCGTCCATAGCGTCTTCGTGGCCGTCCGGAAGGACGCGCGATGAGCCATTGCAGCCCGGCGGCGGCGTTGCCGTCGAGTCCGTCCCAGCCCAGGGTCGCGGGCAAGATCAGCACGGTGGCGCTTATCGGGCCGCCTAATTCCGGTAAGTCCACTCTTTTCAATCGCTTGACCGGCCTGCGCCAGAAGGTGGCCAATTATCCCGGGGTCACCGTAGAGCAGCATTCCGCCCGCATGAGCGGTATCGGCCATCGCGAGTTGACGCTGATCGACCTGCCCGGCATCTATAGCCTCCATTCCTATTCTGAAGATGCCCGGGTCGCGGTCGATGTGCTGCAGGGCAACATGCCCGGCACCCCGGCTCCGGACGCAGTGCTGCTGGTGCTGGATGCTTTGCAGTTGAACCGCCAGCTGATGCTGGCCGCTCCGGTGCTGGCCATGGGTCTGCCGACGCTGGTGCTGCTGAACATGTCTGACCTGATGACGGCGCGCGGGGGCGAGATCGATCCCCTGGCGCTGGCCCGTGAGCTGGGTGCTCCGGTGGCCATGATCAGCGCCACCAAAGGCACCGGATTCGATGCCATCGCGCGCTTTCTGGTCCGGCTTTCTGAGCCCCTGGAAATGCGGCTCCAGCCCATGCAGCTGCCGGTCTTGCAGAATGCCGCCTCCTGCCATCAGTGGGCTAGCGGGGTAAGCTCACGCACCAAGTACAAGGCTCCAAACTCGTCGAATTGGACCCGCAGGCTCGATGCCGTGCTGCTGCACAAAATCTGGGGACCGCTGATCTTTCTGGCGGTCGTCATCGGCGTCTTTCAGGTGGTCTTCGCCGCCGGCCTTCCGCTGAGCGATTGGCTCACCGAGATCTTTACCAAGGCAGGCGCAGCGGTGGTCAGCTTCCTGCCTGTGCCCTGGCTGCAGGTGCTGCTGCGCGATGGGGTATGGAATGGCGTGCAGGCAGTGCTGGTCTTCCTGCCGCAGATCCTGCTGCTCTTCCTGGTGATCGGCGTGCTCGAAGACTCCGGCTACCTGGCGCGCGCCGCCCTGATCGCCGATCGCGTGATGCGGTCGATCGGATTGAATGGTAAGGCGTTCATTCCGCTTCTCTCCGCCTACGCCTGCGCAGTGCCGGCGATTATGGCCACGCGGACCATCGAGAACAAGCGCGACCGGTTGGCGACGATCCTGGTGGCCCCGTTCATGACCTGCGCGGCGCGGCTGCCTATTTATACGCTGATCATTGCCGCGTTTATTCCCAACCGGCCGATCCTGGGCAACTTTTTCGGCCTGCGCGCGGCGGTGATGTTGAGTCTTTACCTGCTTGGCTTTCTCGCTGCGCTGGCCACGGCGCGGATTCTCAAGTCTTCTATCCTCAAGGCCAATGCGGCGCCCTTCATCCTGGAATTGCCACAGTACCGGTGGCCGACCCTGCGCTCGATCGGGCTGCGGCTGCTGGATCGCGGAAGGGTCTTTGTGCAGCAGACCGGGACCGTAATCCTGGCAGTTACGTTTGTCCTGTGGCTGCTGAGCATCGTGCCCTTTCATCACGGCACGTATCGCGCCGTTGACCGAGAGTGTGATCGGGAAGCTGGGGCATTTCATCGAGCCGGTGCTGCACCCGCTCGGCTTCAACTGGAAGATCGGCATCGGGCTGCTCTCCTCGATCATCGCGCGCGAAGTGATCGTGGGCACCCTGGGAACGCTCTACGGCGCCGACCCCGCTACCCAGTCCGTCGGCCTGCAGGCGGCGCTGCGGCACGATATGACCATCGGCGGCGCGATCGCCCTGGTGGTCTTTTTCGCCTTCGCCATGCAATGCACCTCGACCCTTGCCGTGGTGCGGCGCGAGACCAATAGCTGGAAGTGGCCGGCTGTGCAGTTCTTATACATGACGGGACTTGCCTACGTGGCGGCGTTAGCGGCCAACCAGATCCTGTCGCGCATCTTCTAAGGCATTCCCAGCGCTGTTTGCTTTGCCTGGTTTACCCAATAAATCTGCGAAAATAGAAGTGAATCTAAGAAAACAAGAGACTGAATCATGATTTCTGTCACCGATGTAACTATGCGTTATGGAGCCAAGCTCCTATTTGAAGAGGTTTCGACCCAGTTCATTCCCGGGCGCCGCTTCGGGCTTACCGGTCCGAATGGCGCGGGCAAATCCACCTTCATGAAGATCCTGTCGGGTGAGTTGGAGCCGCAGAAGGGCACCGTGGTGCGGCCCAGAAAGCTCGGCGTACTGCGCCAGGACCAGTACGCGTTCGATGCCTACCGGGTCATCGATACCGTCATCATGGGCAACAAAGGGCTGTGGAAGGCCCTGGAAGAGCGCGATGCCATCTACGAGAAGGCAGAGCTGACCGACGAAGATGGCATGCGGCTGGGCGAGCTGGAAGGCATCGTGGGCGAGGAAGACGGCTACACCGCCGAGAGCGATGCCGCCATCCTGCTGCAGGGGCTGGATATCCCCGATGAGTTCCACGAGCGCAAAATGAGCGAATTGCAGGGCGGCCAAAAGGTGCGCGTGTTGCTCGCGCAGGCGCTCTTCGGCAAGCCCCAGGGGCTACTGCTGGACGAGCCGACGAACTCGCTCGATCTTGACTCGGTGCACTGGCTGCAGAACTTTCTGCTGGAATTCGCAGGGCACGCTCATCACCATCTCGCACGACCGGCATTTTCTTAACAGCGTGTGCACGCACATCGCGGACATCGATTACGAGACCATCATCACCTACACCGGCGGCTACGACGACATGGTGCTGGCCAAGACCCAGGTCCGCTCCCGCCTGGAATCGCAAAATGCCCAGCGGGAAAAGAAGATCGCGCAGCTGAACGAGTTCATCGCGCGCTTCTCCGCCGGCACTCGTTCCAGCCAGGTGACGTCGCGTAAGAAAGAAGTGGAGCGGCTGCAAACCACCGAGCTGGCGCGCTCGAATATTCAACGCCCTTATATTCGTTTCGATCTGCTGCGTCCCTCGGGCAAGCACATCCTGGAGTTCGAGCACCTGAGCAAGTCGTACGGGGATCAGCGGGTCATTAACGACTTCAGCGCGGCCGTATGCGCGGAGAAAAGGTCTGCCTGATGGGCCGCAACGGCTTGGGCAAGACGACGCTGCTCAAGTCTCTGCTGGTGAAGATGGACCAGGCCGAGCCCGGCTTCGCCCTCGACCAGGGAACGGTCAAGTGGGGACACGAAGCGCAGATCGGCTACTTCCCTCAGGACCATACCGGCTCGATCGAAAAAGGCATCACGGTTTCCGATTGGCTGCATCAATTCGATCCCCGGGTCACCAAGGAAGACATCCGCGGTCTGCTGGGGCAGATGCTGTTCAGCGGCGAGGAAGGGCTGAAGAAGACCGAGGCGCTCTCCGGTGGCGAGGCCGCGCGGCTGATCTTCTGCCGCTTGATGCTGCAGAAGCCGAACATCCTCATTCTCGACGAGCCGACGAACCATCTCGATCTGGAGGCGATCAATGCGCTGAATATCGCCCTCCAGCGCTATGAAGGCACGGTGCTCCTGGTCACGCACGACCACGACCTGATCGACGAAGTGGCTACCCGGATCTGGCACTTCGATCAGGGCACCATCGATGACTTCAAGGGACCCTACGAGGAGTACATGACCGCAACCGCCGCAGCCCGGTAAGCGACTCTGTCCCTGCCAACGATCTTGGGTGCCCCACATCTCGCTCGTTTTTCGCGAGATGTGGGATGCCACGGATCTCATACTTTCTATTCCTTCTGCGTCCGAGAGCTGCCGGGTCTAAGATGCAGTTGTCATCCCACATCTCGCGAAAAACGAGCGAGATGTGAGGGCACCTGGCTGTTCAGCTCTGAACCTGAGTTACAAGATCTTTCAATCAACAGGACACATTCACATTGGCCCCAATCCTCAATGCTCAGGGAATCTCGAAACAATTCGGGGCCGACCCGCTTTTGCGCAACGTCGCCTTCACGGTCGAAGAGCGCGCCCGCATCGGGCTCATCGGACCCAACGGCTCGGGTAAGTCGACGCTGCTTGGCATCCTCGCAGGTGAGATCGAACCCGATAGCGGTGAGGTTGCGGCACGCAAACGCACCCGCTTGGCCTATGTAGCGCAGCAATCCGAATTCGCCGCCGGCACCACCATCCGGATGGTCCTCGAAGCCTCGCTCAAGCGCATCGCCGTACCGCCAGCAGAGTGGGAAGGACGCATCGCGGAAACGCTGGGGCGCGCCGGCTTTGAAGATCTTGCCGCCGATGCCTCCCGCCTCTCCGGCGGCTGGCGCAAGCGCCTGGCCATTGCCGAGGCCCTGGTGCAGCAGCCCGATGTCCTGCTGCTGGACGAGCCCACCAATCATCTGGATCTGAGCGGGATCGAATGGCTGGAAGCATTGCTCAATACCTCGTCATTCGCCTGCATCGTGGTCAGCCACGACCGCTACTTCCTGGAGAACGTGTGCACAGAAACGGTGGAGCTGAACCGCGCCTATCCTGATGGGCTGCTGCGCGTAAACGGCAACTACAGCGCGTTCCTGATCAAGAAGGAAGCCTTCCTCGAGGCCCAGGCCAAGCAGCAGGATGCCCTTGCCAACCGCGTGCGCACGGAAATTGATTGGTTGCGCCGCGGACCGAAAGCGCGCACCACAAAGTCCAAAGCCAGGATCGACCGGGCCAACGAGCTGATCGGCGAGCTGGCGGAGGTCTCCAGCCGGAACCGCACCGCGACCGCTTCCATTGAATTCTCTGCCACGGACCGCCAGACCAAGCGGCTGGTGGAACTGGAAAACCTGAGCTACGGCTTCGACGGACGCACGCTCTTCGCCGGCCTCAACTTTGTGCTCACCGCAGGCATGCGTGTGGGCCTGGTGGGACCCAATGGCAGCGGCAAGACGACCCTGCTGAAGCTGCTCCGCGGGCGAGATTGAACCGCTCGATGGTGGCATCAAACGAGCGACCGCGCTGCGCACCGTCTACTTCGACCAGAATCGCATTCTGGAACCGGAGGTCACGCTACGGCGAGCATTGGCTCCCGATAGCGATTCGGTGATCTATCAGGATCGGGTCATTCATGTCGCGTCCTGGGCGGCACGATTCTTGTTCACCGGCGATCAGCTCAATCAACCCGTGGGACGGCTGTCAGGCGGCGAGCGGGCACGCGTACTGATCGCGCGACTGATGCTGGAACCGGCCGACCTGCTGCTGCTGGACGAGCCCACCAACGACCTCGATATCCCCACCCTCGAGATCCTGGAAGAAAGCCTGCTGGAATTTCGCGGAGCACTGGTGCTGGTCACGCACGACCGCTACATGCTCGACCGGGTCTGCACCAGCGTGCTGGGCCTGGATGGGCGCGGCGATGCAGAGCGCTTCGCCGATTACGGGCAATGGGAGGCGTGGCAGGCTGAGCCGCAGCAGGAGGTCAAGCCGCCTGCTCAGCAGGAGAAGCGAAGCCCGGCTGCAAAGAAGAAGCTCTCCTACCTGGAAGCGCGCGAGTTTGCGGGCATAGAAGATCGAGTGACCGCCGCCGAGGAACTCGTTGCCCGAGAGCGCGCAGTGGTCGAAGATCCTGCGGTGGCCACCGATGCCGTGCGGCTGCAGGCAGCCCTGCTCGCCATGGAGCAGGCGCAACGGCTCTCGATGAGCTGTACACACGCTGGGCCGAACTCGAAGCCAAGAGCCTGTGAGCAAGTGGGCATCTATTACGGACGGGGAAGCCCACCGCAACTTTTCGATATGGCCACCAGATCCGGCAGGACTAGGAAGCATTTGAAACATCCATTTTCGCCGATGTCTGACCGCTAAGGGCATCGTGAATCGAGGGTCAGAGGGAAAGACCAGTGGTATCCCACATCTCGCGAAAAACGAGCGAGATATGGGCACCCGTCCTTGGTGAGGGAACCAGAGAACTACGGCACGACTTCGGTCGCGCTGGCAAAGCTCAACTGGTGGATCGCCATCCACGTCTGCGCGTAGGCATTCAGCGCGTTCAGGCTGGTGGTGCGGTCATCCTGCAGAGCACTCAGATAATCGAGCAAAGCGATCCCGCCGTGTTCGTAGGCAAATTGCGCGATCGATAAGACGTCTTTCGCTTCGGCGAGATAGTGCCCGTTATATCGGTCGGAAAGCACCTTGGAGGTGGTGTAGGAAATCCAGGCCTGGTCTACATCGGAGTAGACCTGGTTCTGCGCCGCTACCTCGCCGAACCGGCTGGCCTGCGCCAGGTATTTGCTGGTGTCTTTGTTTCCCTGGTTGCGGTCGAAGATGCGGATCGGAATGGTGACGTAGAAGCCATAACTGCTCTGCGTGCCGCTGTGGTCGTACTCCCCTTCCAGCGTGGGGTCGGTGGTTCCATTGGCGTAGGCCAGCTTCACATTGGCATCCGCCACGCGCACGGCGGCCTGTGCTGCCCGATAATCCGGCCTTGTCCGCCAGCGCCTTCTGCTCCAGGTCGGTCAGGTTGTTCGAGATCACGGCGGCGGAACAAGATCGCCGGAAATATCGAAGGAGCGGCTCGGCTGTTGGTAGCCGATCAACGTCTGCAGTTGATCGCTGGCCTGCACCAGGTTCATTTCGGCATTCGATTCGTCCGACTCGAACTGCGCCAGTTGCAGATCCAGCCGCTCGTAATCCAGCTTGCCAATGTCCCCTGCATTGTAACGATCGTGGTTGATCTGCAACTGCATGCCGAAAGCTGCTCAGATTGTCCTGCGCCAGCTTCAAAGTCGCCTTGGCCAGGAGCAGATTGGTGAAGCCTTGCCTGACCTGCAGAGTCGTCTGCCTTATCTGATCGTGATATTGCGCATCCGTCTGGGCGGTCGTCGCCCGCGCACTATCCAGGCGCCAGCGCCGCTTTTGCCCGCGCTCAAAGAGCCGCGACAGTTGCAAACTGTAACCGTAAGGAGTGGCGGAACTGGCCGGATTCGAGAGATCGGTGCCGTATAGCGAGAAGTCTGGATTCTGGCGCAGCCCCGCCTCGACCTCCTGCCCCTTCATGGAAAGCAGGTTCTGCTGGGCTGCCAGCAGAACCGGATTGTGCGCCAAGGCCATATCCACGGCCTGCTGCATGGTGATCGGCGCGGTGGGAGGAGGCGGCGCGGGACTGCTGGAGCGGTGCCGGAGCCTGCGCGTAGGCGCCCTGCCCAGCGGCAAATGCCATCCACAGCAACAACGCGAACGTGCTTCGTCTGCGGGAGTTCAATTCTCAAACTCCGTTTCCGGTGTCGGGAGCACGTCCCGGTCACCCGCGATCCATACATACAGCGTTGGCAGCAGAAAGACGCTCATCAACAGCGCGGCGATCAGGCCGCCCACAATGACGATGGCAAAGGGACGCTGCGAATCCGAGCCGATGCCGTGCGAGGTGGCCGCCGGCAACAGTCCCAGCGTGGCCACCAGCATGGTCATCATGATGGGGCGAAGCCTCAGCACGGCGCCTTCCACCGCGGACTCCTCGATCGAGTGCCCGCGCACGCGCAGCTGATTGATGTACTCCAGCATGATGACGCCGGTCTGCACCGAGACGCCGAAGAGCGCGAGAAAGCCGACCCCGGAAGAAACGCTGAAGTTGGTGTGCGTGAACAACAGCGCCAGCATGCCGCCCACCGGAGCCATGGCCACGTTGCACAGAATGAGCAGCGCCCACTTCCCCGAACGGAACATGGTGTAAAGGATGATGAAGATGATGGTGATGGTGATGGGCAACACCAGCACCAGGCGCTTGTCCGCTCGCTTCTGGCTCTGGTATTCGCCCGCCCAGTCGAGATGGTAGCCCGGGAGGCAGCTTCACCTGGGCGTTGACCTTGGCGATCGCCTCTTCCACGGTGCTGCCCAGATCGCGGCCGCGAACGCTGTACTTGATCGCGACGTAGCGCTGGTTGGCCTCGCGATAAATCTCCTCGGCGCCGTCTTCCACTTTGACCTGGGTCAGCTGGGCCAGCGAAACCCGTTCGCCGGAAGGAGCCAGCAGGCGAATGTCGTCGATCGCCTCCTGCGTGTCACGATAGGGCTTCTGGTAGCGAACCACCAGGTCGTAGCGCGCCTCGCCCTGCAGCACCTGGCTGACCGCGCCGCCGCCCACCGCGGTCTGGATGGCATCCTGCACGTCGGCCACATTGATACCGAAGCGCGCCGCCGCTGCCCGGTCGACCATGTAGTTCAGGTTGGGCTGGCCGATGACGCGGAAGATCCCGAGATCCTGGACGCCTCGAACCCCGCCCATGATGCCCAGGATCTCGTTGGCCTTTTGCTCCAGCATCTTCAGATCGTCGCCATAGAGCTTGACCGCGAGCTCGCCTTTGACGCCGCTGACCGCCTCCTCGACGTTGTCCGAGATGGGCTGGGAAAAGTTCCATATCACGCCCGGCATCTTCTCCAGTTCGCGATCCATGGCGCCGATCAACTCGTCCTTGTTCTGGTGGAAGACGGGCCGCCACTTTTCTTTGGGATTCAGGTCGACGAAATATTCGGTGTTGAAAAAGCCGGTCGTGTCGGTGCCATCGTCGGGCCGTCCTACCTGGCTGACCACGTCCGTGACCTCGGGAAATGCGGCCAGAATGACGCGCGCCTTGTTCATGATGGCAACGCCCGCGGTCGGGCCGGTGCTGGGAGCCAGCGTGCCGCGAACCCAGATCGCGCCTTCATCGAGATGAGGCAGAAACTCCGAACCGATGACTCCGCTCAAACCCAGAAAACCCGCCAGCAGCAGCGCGCACACTGCAACCCCGACGGTAACCGTAGCGATGTTCGATGGCCCAGGTCGCTGCATGGCGATAGCGATCGGTGAGCCAGCTCATCACCGGGTTGTGCCATTCGCGCGCGCCCTTATAGAAGAGAAAACTCGACAGCACGGGCGCGATCAGCATGGAGAAGATCAACGCGCCCAGCAGAGCAAACGCGACCGTCCAGGCCATCGGCTTGAACAACCGCCCCTCGACCGCCTGCAGGGTGAAGATCGGAAGATACGCGGTGACGATGATGCCGATGGCGTAGAAGACCGGGCGCTGCACCTCGTGCGCGGCTTCGCGAATCTGCTCGCTGGGGCTGCTGCTATCGGAGCGCCGGCGGCCGAGATGGCGGACGATGTTCTCCACCATGACCACCGCGCCGTCGACCACCATGCCAAAGTCCAGCGCGCCCAGCGACAGCAGGTTGGCCGGGATATGGCCCAGATCGAGACAGATCGAGGCAAAGAGCAGGGAGAACGGAATGGTGAGCGAAACGATGAGCGCGCCGCGAACATTCCCCAGGAAGAGAAAGAGGATGATCACCACCAGGATGATGCCCTCGGTCAGATTGTGCAGCACCGTGTGGGTGGTGTAGTGCAAGCAGATCGCTGCGATCCAGGAAGGGAACGACCTTGACTCCCTTGGGCAGAATCAGGTCATTCAGCTCTTTGACCTTGGCGTGGATGCCCGCCAGCGTCGAGTCGGAGTCGTCGCCCTTCTGCAGCAGCACGATGCCCTCGACCACGTCGCCGTCGTCGATAATCTTGCCGTCGACACGACGAATGGCCTTGCCGATCTGGCCCAGGCGTATCTTCGGTCCCTGCACGACCTCGGCGATATCCTTGACCCGCAGCGCGGTTCCATTGGTTGTTTTGAGAACCGTCTTCTCGATGTCCTGGACGTTGCGAAAGAGTCCCACCTCACGGACATTGACTTGCTGCTGGCCCTGCTCGATGAAGCTGCCGCCGGCATTGATGTTGTTGTTGGCCAGCTGTTGTTCCACCTGGCCGATGCTCAGCCCGTAAGCAATCAGCTTGCTGGGGTCGACGCGCACCTGGTATTCGCGCGTCATACCACCGAAACTCGCTACATCCACGACGCCGGGGACGGACTTGAACTGCTTCTCCAGCGTCCAGTCCTCGATCGACTTCAACTCCATGTTGTCGTACGCGGGATTGGTGCTATGCAGCGTGTACCAGTAGATCTGCCCCACCGGACTCCAGTCGGTGCCGATCTGCGGCTGCAGACCCGCAGGCAGCGTGACCTGGGAAAGCCGTTCCAGAACCTTCTCACGATTCCAGTCGTTGACCGACTCGTCGTCGAAGATCATCTTGACGTCGGACAGGCCGGCCAGCGAAAAGGACCGCAGATGCTGCATGTGCGGGATGCCGGCCATCTGGACTTCAATGGGCACCGTGACCTGCTGCTCCACCTCTTCGGCGGCGCGCCCAGGCCACTGCGTAATCACCTCGACGTAATTGTTGGCTACGTCGGGATACGCCTCCACCGGCAGATTATGGAAAGAGATAGCGCCCCAGACAAACAGCAGGATGGCAATCGCCAGGATCATGAACCGGTTGTTCAGTGCAAAATCAACCAGACCACGAATCATTACTGGTCCACCGTATTCTGCAGTTCGAGCGCCCTGGTCACTACCTGCTGGCCGGCAGCGAGGCCGGAGATGACCTCCTGCATTCCGCCAGGAAGCATGGCGCCGCCGACAACACCTACCCGCTTAAACTTTCCCCCTTCCACAGGCACATAGACCCAGTCCCGATCATGCAGGTGAAGGATCGCGGAGGCTGGCACCGACACGTGGTCCAGGAGCCTGCGGCCGTGAAAAGTTGCCGTGGCAAACATGCCGATGCGCATCAGGTGGTCAGGATTCGGCACCTGAATACGAACTTTCGCGGTGCGGATACTGGGATCAAGAACGGCGTCGATCTCACTGATGGTGCCGGTAACCACGTGGTCGGGATAGGCATTCAGCCGGATATCTGCCGTCTGCCCAACGTGAACCATAGGCAGATCGTTCTCGTAGACATCGCAGATGATCCACACCTGGGAGAGGTCGGCTATGGTGAAGGCGGTCGACGATCCCGCAAACGTGACGCCGGTGGCTGCTGCATTGGTCACATTTTGCGCGATGACTACCCCGCTCGCCGGGAGCATAGACTTTGGCCGTTAGCGAAGGATGGGCCGGGTCGACACCAAGGAAATGCAACTGCTGCTCCGCCGCTGTCAGATCGGTCTTAGCGTCCTGCTCGGCGTCGTCCGCGATTTCCAGCTGGCTCTTGGCAATCGCGCCCTTGTCATAAAGAATCTTGGCTCGTTCTTCCTGCGTCCGCGCCAGTCTCTCGTCATTGACCGCCTTCAGGTATTGATCGAAGGCGTTGGAGATGTCGGTGCTCTGCACCTCCATGAGCAGCTGGCCCTTCTTGACGTAGGCGCCGATTTGGGTATGAATCGCAACCACACGGCCGGAGGCTATCGAAATGACCGGGATGGTTCGGGAAACATCCGGATTGACCGTGCCGGTCACGTTGAGCGTAGAGGTCGACGCATATTGCGTAGCTGTCGTTACGGAAAAGCGGTCGGGATGATCGACTGTGATGAGGGTGACACCGCCCTCATCCACCACCTGCACGGGAGGCGGGGCCTCAGCTGCTTTATCATGCTTCTCGCCGCCGCAACCGCTCAACATGGCAAGACCGAGAGCGGCTGCGATAAGCACCGTTCGCTTCATGAATAAACCTCACGAATATTAACGTCACGTTCCAGGGCAGTATTCCTATCTTTCCCGGGGCAAATCTGCACTAACCGGGATGACCGGTTTGCATACTGTTGAGCATGGTTGGACGAAGCAGAGAACAGGGCGGGGCACACCATTCAGCAAAGCCTCGATCCACAGCCGGCGATGCCGGCCGGTCAGGTTCCGCGGTTTTGGAGTCTGTTGCCCTTCTTTTTAGCTTGCCGGATGGGCTGTATCCGAATCATCGGATCCTATTCCACCAGTACAAGGAAAGCCCCCTTCGGCAAAATGAGGCCCTTCGCGGACCACGCGTTCCACGCGAAGCCGGCGCGCTAAAAAGCGCAGCACCCAAGCTCGATGTTACTTGAGGCTAGGGGCCACGATTGGTCAGTTCCAGCTATCTTTCGATCTAGAGACTACCTGTTTAGTTGCAACTACCGTATAAAACTCTTGTTAGTAATTCGGAAGCACAAACATCCGCTTGCACCTTGATCGTAACCGGGACTGATCCCCCGTCGCCAATCGACCACCGTTAACTTGCCCACGATGCTGTTTTTCACTAGAGTCTTGGTCCAGGGCAAAGCACATTCCCAACCGTCCAAGGCATAGGGACACGCATGGCCGTTAGAATGAAGATGGGAACAGGGGACAGCCAAGAAATGCGGCTCTTTTCCATCTTTGTGTCGGGGACGCGCCGGACGTCCCTGCCTATCGCCGGGCTGATGATCGCGTTGATTGCGGCCATCGATGCGCATGCCGCGCCGGAGATCCCGCTCGGCTTCTTGTATCTGGCTCCGATGCTGGTGGTGGGCGCCGCCTTGACCCGTTGGGAGATAGGCGCGGTCGCGGCCATCTGCGCCTGGCTGGCAGAGTCCTTCGATGAGTTTGCCTGGGGACCCAATACCGGCCTGCCACGTGATCTGCTCTATTTCTCCGCCTTTTTTTTGATGGGACTCTTCATGCATGAGGTGACACGTAGCCGGCGGCTTTCCGCCCAGCACATGCAGCAGATCGAAGGCGAGATGACGGCACGAAGGGATGCGGAGGAGCAACTGAAAGTGCTCGTAGATAGCAGTCCCGCGGCCATCATCACCACCAGTTCGGATGGCACGGTCCTGCTCGCCAACGACGCAGCGAATCGCCTTTTCGGCCTTGAACCCGGTACGCTTCCCGGCTTGCCGATCCGCAATTACCTGCCGTCGCTGATTAACGTGCCTGCGCTGGATTGCAACCGCCAGGCTTTTCGCACGGCCATGCAGTGCCGCGGGCGCAGAGCGGATGGGGATGTCTTCCAGGCCGACGTCTGGTTCTCTACCTATGTAACCAGTGCGGGACCGCGGCTGGCGGCCATGGTGTTGGATACCTCCGAAGATCTGAGGACGCACGAAGAATCGGCCTTTCATCAAATGCTGACCAGTTCGCGCATCTTGGTGGCCGCTGTTTCCCATGAAGTGCGCAACGTCTGTGGGGCCATTGCGCTGGTTCATGAAAATCTGGCGCGCAGCGGCAAACTGAAAGAAAATAAAGACTTTGAGAGCCTGGGCACGTTGGTCTTGGCGCTCGAACGGATTGCCGCAATGGACCTGCGGCAGACAGCAAGCCATGCCGCCACAGCGGAGGTGCCCTCCCTGCTCGACGAACTGCGCATCGTCATCGAGTCCTCTCTGCGCGAGAGCGGAGTAATCAGCCGGTGGGACATAGAAGACGATCTGCCTACCGTGTGGGCGGACCGTCAAAGCCTCATGCAGGTCTTCCTCAACCTGACCAAAAACAGCGAGCGCGCCATGGAGGAACAAGAGAAGAAGGAATTGACCGTGAGTGCCCGCCGCGAGGGCTTGGGAGTCGAAATTCGTTTCCGCGATACCGGCGGCGGCGTCGCCCACCCGGAGCGCCTCTTCCATCCCTTTCAGCAGGATGCCCAATCGACTGGGCTGGGCCTTTATCTCTCGCGCGCTTTGATGCGCAGCTTTAAAGGTGACCTGCATTACGAAGCGGAAGCAGGCGGCTCGACTTTTGTCGTGGAGTTGTCACCCGCTGTACGGGAAAGCAAGAATGATAGCTATGAGCAGCGAAATTCGACTATTGCTGATCGACGATCACAGCCTCTTCCGCGAGAGCCTCAGCCGGCTGCTTCAGACCGAGCCTGACTTCCAAATCGTGGCCACCTGCGCCTCTGCAAGCGAGGCCTTCGCGTTGCCACACCTTGAGGAGGTCAGCGTGGTTCTGCTGGATTACGATCTCGGTCCTGAGCAGGGAACACAGTTCCTCGACCGGGCGCGCAGTGCCCGTTTTCCCGGCCGCATTTTGATGGTGACCGCCGGCATGAGCGATTCGGTGATGCTGCGCATGCTCGAGAACGGCGCTTCGGGTGTCTTTCTGAAACATAGTCCCCCGAGCCGCCTGGTGGAGGCGATCCGCAAAGTCTTTGCAGGAGAGGTCTGGCTCGATCCCGCGGTGACCCGTTCCATCATTGCTGCGGCCACCGGCAATGCGGCCGCGCCCCGCCGTGCGCAGGGCTTGACGCAGCGTGAGCAGGCGGTGCTCAAGGGGGTATTTGAAGGGCTCACCAATAAGGAAATCGGCGCCCGTTTGGAGATCTCAGAAAGCTCGGTCAAAGCGGTACTGCAACAGCTTTTCGAGAAGACCGGCGTGCGCACGCGCAGCCAACTGGTGCGCATTGCCCTGGAAAAACACTCCGAGGAGTGGCTGACAAATCCTACCTGAGCGGGAAAATGCCTGTGGATGCTGGTGATCACTTTTGGGACGCGATAGTGGTGGGAGCGGGACCCGCCGGTTGCGCGGCAGCCTATGATCTGGCGGCCGCGGGCCAATCCGTACTGCTACTCGACAAGAAGGACTTTCCCCGCGCAAAGGCCTGTGCCGGCGGTTTGACCAGCAAGGCCGTCCAGGCGCTCCGATATTCGATTGACCCGGTGGTGAGAAAGGTGATCGGGCGGATTCGGCTGGAGGGCGAAAGCCCGTCCTCCTCGCCCGCCGGCGCTGTTGTACTGAAGAGCCGCCAGCCCATCTGCGTGATGACGGTGCGGGCTGAGTTCGATGAATACTGCCTGCGCAAAACGATGGCGGCGGGAGCCCGTCTGCGAAAGATTGAGGGCGTGCGGCAGATTTTGCGCTGCGGCGATCAGGTGCATCTCCTTACCGGGGGCGCCCACTATCGGGCGCGCTTTCTGGTCGGCGCCGATGGCGCCAGCGGCCAGGTACGGCGGCTGTGCGCGGTCGGCTCCTGGTTTTCCCAGGGCTTTGCGCTGGAGGTCCAGACAGCGGTGCCGCGGGAGGAGCTTGATCTTACCTTCGATTTTGCCTCCGTCAGCAATGGATACGCATGGATCTTTCCCAAGGGCGACCATCTCAACGTAGGCGTTTATTCCCTGTCGTCTGCATCCAGCCTGACGCGGAGCCGGCTTCTGAGCTACGTTAAGAACAGGCTGGGCACCGATACCCTGCATGATGTGACCGGGCAATATCTGGGAATGGGTGCCGGTGAGAGTCCAGCCGAATATATTCAGCCGGATTTACGTGATCGCGTCTTCCTGGTGGGAGACGCCGGCGGCTTCGCCGATCCCCTCACGGGCGAGGGGATCTACGGCGCGTTGGTCAGCGGACAGGCGGCTGCCAAGGCGATCCTGGCGGAACTGCGGGGACAGAGTACCGCCGCGGAGACATTTGCCGGCCATCTCACCGGATACCGTCAGACGCTACGCTTTTCTTCGCGCGCGGCAGCGGCTTTCTATGCCAATCCAGCCCGCGGATTCCGCGCCATGCGTCTACCCTTCGTGCGCAGGTCGCTGGTCAAGACCTATACCCATGGCCTAAACATCAAGAGCCTGGCAATGCGCATCGCACTCGCCCACTGCTGACAAAGAAAGTTTCGCGTGAGAATGCCTGTTTTTAAGGGAGTTCAGTTAAAGACACAGAATTCACCCGACACTCACCTCTCAACAAAACATTCATGGATACATATCATGCATGAAAGAAGCTGTAGAGCAGCACAGTGAGAACGATGCTGCTGACCACGATATAAATCTTGTCCTTCTGGGCTGCGAAACCATAGACACAGTACGCGACCCGCATGATGGGGGTCGCAACCAATAGCAGAATGCCCAGGCGGATGATGCTACGACTGTCCAGATGGCGCGCGACGAGCAGCGGCGGAATTCGATCCGCGGGGCTGGCAATTCCGTGAAAATGACGATAATCCGGTGTCACTCCATGGGCCTGCCACATATAGAGACACCCCCCAACAAACACCACGACGGCTGCCAGGCTGACGCCTGCGCGCAGCATTTGGCTGATGGCAACTTCCATTTTCAGATCGGCTTCCGACGCCATCGCCTCACAACCTTCCTGTGGCGCCGCTGTAGATCATCTCCACACCCAGCGCGACGATGACTACGGCAAAGACCACCCTGAGGATCGGTACGCGAATCCTGACCAGCAAGCGCGCTCCTGCAAGCGAACCAGCCAAGACGCCAAGCATGACCGGCGCCGCCAGACCTGGGGCGACATAGCCCCGACTAAGATAAATACCGGCGCTCGCCGCCGCCGTCACACCAATCATGAAGTTGCTGGTTGTAGTGGAGACTTTGAAGGGCAGTTTCATGGCGTGATCCATGGCCAGAACTTTGACCGCCCCTGAGCCAATGCCGAGAAGACCGGAGAGGATTCCGGCGATGAACATGATGCCAAAGCCTGTGGGAACATTCTGCGCCACGTAAGCCTCGCGGCCGCTTGCCGTCGGATAATCTCCCATCAGCGTCAGCTTCTCGGCCAGCACATTCTGTTGGCGTGGCCTCTCACTTTGCTTATGGTGGAATGAACTCCACGCAGAGTAAAGCAACGTGAAGCCAAAGATTATGGCGATGGCGTGGTTGGAAACTCGAGCAGTCAGATAAGCGCCAACCAGGGCGCCCACGGTGGTTGCCACCTCCAGAAACATTCCGATGCGGACGTTGGAAAAACCTTCCCGGACATACGACACCGCCGCGCCCGAAGACGTCGCGATGACCGAAACCAGCGAAGCACCAATGGCATAGCGAAGATCGATATGGAAGAGAAGAGCCAGCGCGGGGACAATGACTACCCCCCCACCAAGACCAGTCAGCGCGCCGAGCAGTCCGGCGAGGACCGACATCAACAGCACCGCGCACGTAAACTCGATCAAGCCCATCTGCCCTTTCAAGCATCCCACTCAGGAGTGGCGCGGATCAGCCTGATTTTTCGCTTTCGTCGCCAGTCCTAGTGTGTACCAGGGTTTCGCGTAAGAACAGACAAAATTTTGGAAGGTTCCATGAGTCGACAGATTCTTAACGGTTGGAAAGAAATCTCAAACCACATTGAGCGCGGCGTGCGCACAGCGCAACGTTGGGAAGTTCGTCTGGGTATGCCCGTTCACCGCCCAGCATTGAAAGATAGAAGCGCAGTCGTCGCCTTTACCGACGAACTCGATCGCTGGCTCTCACGTACCGCACCGGACACCCTGAACGAGAATGGTGAAGGAAGCGACGAGCCCCTCCTACGAGTGCACCAAAACCTAAGCACCCTGGCGTTGCACACCGCGGAACTTGCGTCGCGGACCAGAGCTTTGAAGGAGCAACTGAGGCGTTCACTCGAGATCCAGCACAACCGGATCGCATCGAGAATGTCCGCCAACCTTGCCACATCTTCAAGCAGAAACCTTGCCGGCACGCTGCCGTTCCGACCCAGGAACAACCCTCATCCGCTGCAAATCCCGTAATCGCAAGCCTGATGATTACCAAAAGGTGTCCACAGTAACCAAGCTACGGTGACTAATAGGGCATTTTCTCTCGCTTCTCTGCACCACTGTGATGAGGGAAAACCCTATCTCCGTTTAGGACGTCTAGTCTTTTGGGGCGGACTTACACCTGCCACTGACCCGACACAACCTGGAGCGGAAACATGCAATCGTTGGCAACGGATGACGATAGCCTCGGCAAGGAACGCGCGCCGGCGGCTCTCGAATTAGTCAATGAACGATTGGAACAGGCGATTGAACAACTCCGCCTGGCCAATCAGGCGCTGCAAGTCACCGGCCATGAACTCGGCACGTTGAACAATCAGTTGGAGATGATGCATGAAGAGATGGAGAGGCTCAGCCAGGAAGTGGTTCGACTGAGAGATGACAACAGCGAGGTGGACAGCGCCGCCAGCTGAGGACCGCAGGTAATCGCCTCCATCACCGTTCCGTATTCAGGAAGCGTGCAACCGCATCTTCGTTTTGCTGTAAAAAGCAATCGGGCGGCTTTTCCTAAGAAAAGCCGCCCGATTGACCGTCCCTGCGCAGAAGGGAAGCAAAAAGTTTTAGTAAGCCGATGCCTCGCCCACGGACGCAAGGTCCGCTTCGCCGGCAGCAGTGGAGACCCGGATTTCCTGTACGAGGCCCCACCCGGCAGCCGCGTGTGCGGCTTTCTTTAACGGAAAGCCGCATGAAGTTCGTTGGCCTCGCCGATCCCCACAGGAAATCCGGGAGACAAGACCGACTCATAGATGCGGATCATCTGCGCGTAGTTCTCTTCCCCGGTATACTTGGTCTCATATTCCCTTCGGGCTTGCGCTCGCATCAACGCAACCTCCGCGGGATGGGCACGCAGCCAACGCACCTTCTCCACCAGGTCGCTCGCGTTCCCGGGTGCAAAGTGCAGCCCGGTTCGCAGATGATCTACCACGGACGACATGCTTCCCAGGTTGCTGGCAATCACCGGCAAGCCCACGGCAAAGGCTTCGGCCAGGATCATAGGAAAGCCCTCATACCACGTCGAGGGCAGTATGAGCATCGAAGCATCCTTCATCCGCTGCAGGATGTCCGCTCGCGGAAGCCATTTCAACCAGGTCACACCTTCCATTTCGCGACTGGCCTTTTCCACCTCTACCGCCGACGGACCGTCCCCCGCAATTTGCAATGGCAGCTCATGGCCAATTTGCTGCCAGGCTTCCAGCATCGTGCTGATTCCCTTCTCCGGCGTCAATCGTCCCACAAACAATGCGTAGTTGCCCTGGCCCTCACCGCGCCCGGGATCCGTCTGCAGAAAATTAGGCTTGACCAGGATCTTCTCCGCGGGAAAGCCCCCCTCGATGAACTTAGCGCGCGCGAAATCGGTCAGGGCAATGTAGGCAGAGACGGTTTTGCTATAGGTCTGCTTATACTTGTGCGTCGCCAGCATCGCGGCCCCGGCCGCCGTAGCCAGCCTGCTGCCGCGATAGCATGCATGCACCACACCTGGCCAGGGAATGCTCTTCGTCACGCACTTCTCGCATACATGTCCATCGCGGAAGAGAGTGCCCGCGGGACAGAGGAGGCGGTAATTGTGCAAGGTTTGTACGACTGGAATGCCTTCCCGGTTGGCCGCGTAGTAGACAGCGGGAGAGATCAGCGGGAACGTATTATGGACGTGAACGATGTCGGGCTTTTCCCGGCGCATCAGGGCGCAAAGCTCCTGATGGATTTGCTTATTGAAGATGGTGTTCCCGAGCAGGACCAGGGGATTCATGCCGGTTACCTGATCGTTGCTGGCCTGGTACAGAACCACCTCATGGCCATGCAAGCGCAGCAGATCGGCCTCCTGGGCGAAGACCTGATCCTCTCCTCCTGGCAACTGGTACGAATTGTGCACCGAAAGAATCTTCATAATGCACTCTGTTTGCCACGAACGGCGCGATTCACCATCTGCTTCCATACACTCTGAGTGAGCAAGAGATCGACCGCACGCTGAAAGAGCGGCCGAGGCAGACGGTTGGAGTAGCGCCAGAACCGATCCATTTTCGAATTTTCCCGCAGGCCGTAACGGCACAGATCGTTGTATGCGCGATGCACCGCGGGATCGTTGTTCAGGCGATGCCGGATGTAGTTCATCTTGAGATAAAGCGGGTTGCGGTCGACAGCCGGAAAGGAGGCCGCGAGCTCTGCATCGATGCTCTTCAGATAATGCTTCTGCTCCAGCCAGAGCGCATCCATGATCTTGAGCTCCCGCTCCAGGCGGCGCGGCGTGATGCGGGTGGAATTCTGGTCGTTCTGTCCGTGCAACCGCCACTGTGCCAGTGGCGTATCCACAGCACACAGCTCGGTCATCAGGGGAGCCAGGCGATGAATCATCTGCTCTGCGTAGCCGGTGTACTCGACGGGTATGGGGAAGATCAGGTCAGCCACTTGGCGGCGCAGCGCCAGGTTGGTGGTCGGTGGCAAGCCCATCAGGATTCCCGCATTGTCGTAGGCAATTTGCGCGCAGTCTCCAGACGGCAGCGCGCTCAACAGCGGATAGATGCCGCGTTGCCGCTTTTGATTGTCTACCAGGCTCGCTCGATGAATGGCAAAGCCGGAATCAGGATGGGCACGAAAGGCGTTCACCACGGCCTCCACCTTGCTGGGCAGGAAGATATCATCTGCATCCAGCAGGCAGATCACCTCTCCGGTACAGCTCCTGTAGGCGGCATTGAGGTTGGCGGCCATGCCGCCATGAGGATTACGCAGCAGCCGTATACCACGGCCGCGGCTGACATAAGATTCCACCACCTCGCAGGAGTTGTCGTGCGAGGCGTCATCGCTGACGATGATTTCCGACGGCGGGTAGGTCTGCGCCAGAGCGCTCTCGATCGCCTGACCGACATATGCCCCGTAGTTAAAGCACGTGATCAAAACGGAGACGTTGGGCCTCTGGGGAAGACTTCTTAGGGCGACAGGAACGAGCTTGCTTAGGCCTGCGCCTGGCGTCGTTTCGTCGTGTGATGCAGTTTCAAGTGCCATCCCGTAATTCCCCTCCGTACATCCTCGCAGATCCCCTCGGCTACCCTCCATTACTCGGAGGCGTTAGGCAGGGCATTGCTGCAGATAAAAGGCCCGCCAGGCATCGACAAAGTGCTCTTCAGAGCAAGCAGAGGCCGCCAGGCGAGCTCGTTGACCCATGGCGCGGCGGTCGGCCGGGCTAAGCGCAAGAACGCGCTGCAAGCCCTCTCGCACCCCGGCAACCGTGGTTTCAATCAGGAAGCCGTTGTCCCCATCCTGAAGCAGATCTTCTACCCCGTAGAGCTGAGAGACCACAATAGGAAGGCCAGAGGCGGCCGCCTCATACGTTACCAATGAAAACGTTTCGTAAAGCGATGGAAAGACAAAGACATCCGAGCTCCACAGGTAGGGCCGGACATCAGACTGCATACCGACAAACTTAACCCGGTTACCAAGTTGATCCCTCACGGCCGGCCCACCAAAGCGCGCGATCAGATCAGCTTCGCCGCCCACGACGATCAGCTTGACCCGCTCCATCCCTTCGGTGCAAAGCGCCTGAAGCAATAGTGGCAGTCCCTTGCGTTCAAATTGTCCCAGGGCCACAAACAGGGCCACTAGATCCTGGTCTTCGATGCCCAGACCGTGACGAAATGCCAAGCGATCAAACTCCACCGGCATTTGCAGACGCGGCAGGCTCACGGGATTGGGCAGCACGGTCAGCTTATTCTCGATGTAGGGAAATTCCGCTCGCAATTCCCTCGCCAGGCCGCGGGATGGAACCACTACCTGTTTGGCTCGCGGATAGGTAAAGCTTTCCATCCACGCGTGAAGTTTATGGTCGAGCCAGCGAAACCAACCGCGCAAACCTTTGGCGCCGGATTTGCTCCAATGATGCTTGAGGTACATGCGATGGCAAAAGTGCGAGTACAGCAGATCGCCAAACGAAAGATTGCTCTCCAGCGCCTGAACCAGGTCGAACTTAGCGCCGCCGCGGAGGCGGTAGAACAGGTAACAAAGGGGGGCCATGAAGTGATAAACGACAAAGAGCAACGCCAGTGGGCGCTTCGGCGACGGCACGCGCATGAACCGTATTCTTTCCGGACAGGGATTTTCGAACTCGACCGCAAAGACGGTAAAGTCATGCTCCGCTGCAAGCGCGCGGAGCATGGCCAGATGGCAGCTCCCAATCGGATTATTGCGCGTTATCTTGAAGTCGAAAACGGCGATTCGCACGCGGAGTTTCCTTTGCAGCTTCTATCGGTTAGTGGTCGAAATCCATAACTTGCTTGGATGCGCCTTCTCAGCGAAGAGCACGGCTTCAGCCTTAGTAGTCGAGGCCATGAAGAACCAGACTTGCCCGATCAACCTCTCAAGCCATCTTGACTAACGAAAGCCGGCCCGGGCGGGGTACCTTGCTGACAATCTTCTTGGCGATCTCGAGCGAAGCCGTGGCTGCGGGGGAAGGAGCATTGCAGACATGCAAGGAGTTCTTGCCTTCCACCAGCAGGAAGTCGTCGACCATGCTGCCATCGCGCAGCAGGGCTTGCGCTCGCACACCGCTCTTGCTCGGAATCAGATCATCGGCTTGCACCTCGGGCACCATCCGCTGCAGGCTTCGGGTAAATGCAGCCTTGTTCCAGGAGCGATACATCTCTTGAAACCCTTCGCGGTAATGGCGTGAGGAAAGCTTCCAGAAACCAGGATAGGTCATAATCTCAGAAAGATCGCGCCAGTTGAAGTCTGACTTACGATACCCCTCGCGCTTCATACTCAACACCGCGTTAGGCCCGGCGTGGATGCTTCCATCCATCATCCGCGTAAAGTGTACGCCGAGGAATGGAAAGGCCGGATTCGGAACCGGGTAAATGAGATGACGTACCAGGTGGCGTCGTTCAGGCTTGAGCTCGAAGTACTCGCCCCGGAACGGAATGATCATGGCTTTCGGTTCCACTCCGCCCAGCCGCGCCACACGGTCGCTATGCAGACCAGCGCAGTTGATCAGAAAGCGCGTCTCCATCGCGCCCCATGATGTCTCCAGCAGGTGGCCCAGCGGAGTGGGCACCACCTGGAGCACTTCCGTGCCCACCTTCAGTTCCCCTCCCTGTTGCTGTATCTCGTGCACCAACGCGTGGCATACCTGCCGATAATCGACAATTCCGGTGGTGGGAACACGAATCGCAGCAATGCAGGAAACATGCGGTTCCACTTCTTTTACTTCTTCCGGGTGCAGCCGCATCGCCGGCACGCCATTCTCTAATGCCCGCTCGATCAGGGCATCGAGCTGAGGAATCTCGTCCGGCCTGGTGGCCACGATCAATTTGCCGCACACCTCAAACGGAACGCCATACTCATAGCAAAAGGCGCGCAGGGACTGGTTGCCCGCCTGCGCCATCTGTGCCTTCAGGCTCCCTGGCTGGTAATAAATGCCGGAATGAATGACGCCGCTATTCCGGCCGGTCTGGTGCTGGGCAAAACCAACTTCTTTTTCCACTAGAAGAATGCGCGCGAAAGGATAACGGCGGCCAAGAGCGGCGCCGGTCGCCAGACCAACAATTCCTCCACCGATTATCGCGAAGTCATACATACAATGCCTTTTGAAGCCTCTACTCGTTGGCAGGCTGGATTGAAATCAAACCGAGACACAACCTCGGCAGACAGGCCCATTTTGAAATCGGCTTCCGCCCGGATGACAAAGTGGAGGCTGGTTCATCCGCAACGGTTGGTAACATAAGTGAAGGAAAAACAGCAGGTCCTTCCCTGGTCAGAGGGCATATCTCCCCACCCCCACTCCATGAGTGGGCTGTGACAAAGAAGCGTGGGCGAGGTATGGACGGAAATCAGGCGGTGGCACAGTCTCTATTGCAATTGCACAAATGAAGTTAGTCGCTTTGGCTCTCTTGCAGGCAACCTTTCACGACGATGCTAGCGAGCGAGGCGGCGATTCTTGCGCCATCGCTGAATGCAATTCTGCTTAACTACCTCTCTTATTCGACGAACCCCTTCTGAACCACAGACTCCGGTTCAGCCAGCAAGAATTCAACCGGCGCTTCCTCATGGTCCATGCCCGTGACGACAACCAGATCGCTCACGCTTGGCGCCCGGGCCGCTGCCGTGCCCGTCACCGCAAAAGGATTCAACCCGGCTCGCCACAAGACGAAGATAAAGGCAACCAGCGTGTACCCCTGCGAAACGACCGCCGCCCATGCAATGCCAACCGCCGCCATCCGGGGAACCAGCAGGAGAGAAATCACGATGCCCAGCCCGCCGGCGCTGTAGTTGACAAAGTTGAACTGGGTGTCCAGCTGATTAGGCAGCAGCAGCTGGAAGATCATCACTGTGGTCAGGGCAATCATCGGGATCCACATCGAAAAGACGCGCAACACCGGCACCGAATCCCGGAATGCAGGCCCCAACACAACGCGCACCAGCAACGGAGCTCCCAGAAAGATAGCCAGGCCGAAGATCATGCCCAGCCCACCCAGAAGAAGCAGGCTGTACTTCACCGTCTTCATCGCTTGCCCGGGGCTATCTTGCATCTGCTTGGTCAACCTCGGGTAGAGGGCCTGATTCACCGGCCACATCCCTTGTTGGAAGACCCGGGTGATCCGTTCCGCGCCGGCGTACTCACCCAGCGCAGCTACCGGTGCGACCGAACCCAGGATCAACCGGTTGGCTGAACCGCAGATACTCTGCACCGCGCGAAATAAGAACATCGAGGCGCCCAGCCGGAGCGATTCCCATACCGACGCGGGAGTAGGCCACTGAAAACCTACTTCTCTATAAGCCAGGACAACCGTGACTCCGTGGGCCACCACGCAACCGACACACTGGGCCGCCAGAACCTTCCATCCGTCGGAGGGCTTATGCACCAATACAAAAATGCTCAGTGTGGCAAGAACCTTGCCTCCTATTTCCAGCATGCTGGCCAGGCGCATCCGCTCCAGGCCCTGGAAATACCAGAGCATATTGATACCCTGGCAGACCCCCCATATGGTGCTGGCCCAGAACAGCGCCAGTGACGGAGCCACGTGGTGGGTAAAGCGACGGGAGAAGATCGCTCCCGCGATACATAAAACAGCCAACAGAAATTTGGCGCCTAACACCCCCGAGATCAGCGCGGAAAGATGTTTCGGCTCGTTCCGGTGGCGCGAAGTATCTCGGGCTGCCGAGATGTCGAAGCCATACTCCACCACGCTCGCGATCACCTCTCCGATCGCTTGCGCAAAGACCACGACTCCCCACCCCGAAGGGCCGAGTACGCGCGCCAGATAGGGAAATGTCAGCAGCGGCAGCGCGTAGGTACATGCCTGCACCCCATAAAGCGCGATTACATTGTGTACAACGCCGCTGCGCAGAAGCTTCCTGGACTTCCGGTTCAGTGAGGAGGCGCCGTCCGGCGAGCCCGCTGACTTCATGTCCCGCTTCCCACTCCAACGGCGCTGTTTCGATAGCTTCTCCCTGGGCTCATCGTGGCATCCGACCAGGTTTTCCATGGTGCCTGACCGGTTTCCCATAAACTCTCCAGGTATCTCTTCTCGCGCAAGGTATCCATACACTGCCAGAAAGCGCTGTGGCGATAGGCCATGAGTTGGCCGGCAGCCGCCAACCGTTCCAGCGGTTCTTTTTCGAAGTGGGTGTTATCGCCGTCGATAAAATCAAGTACCTCTGGCTCCAACACAAAAAATGCGCCGTTGATCCAGCCTTCTTTGGTCTGCGGCTGGCTTGAGACCTCAACGATCTTGTCGTCTTCCAATTCCAAATGCCCGAATCTTGCCGTCGGTCGAACCGCGGTCAGCGTGGCTAGTTTTCCATGCGAGCGGTGGAACGCCAGCAGATCGTGCACGTTGATATCGGCGACGCCATCACCCCAGGCGAGCATGAAAGTCTCGCCGCCAAGATAGGGAGCCAACCGCTTGATCCGCCCACCCGTCTCCGTCTTCATGCCGGTATCGACTAACTCCACCATCCAGTCGGGAACCGCTCCGCCATTCATCCTCACCCTTCCGGTCTTCAGCGACACGCTGAGATCCCGGTTAAGTGAGCAGTAGTCCAGCATGTATTTTTTGATGACTTCGCCCTTATGTCCCAGGGCGATCACGAACTCTTCGTGACCGTAGTGTGCGTAGTGCATCAGGATGTGCCAGAGAATTGGTTTGCCGCCAATCTCCACCATCGTTTTTGGTTTGAGTTCTGTGTCCTCCGCAAGGCAGGAACCAATGGTTCCGGCAAGAATGGCGACTTTCATATGGATTCTTCTCCGCGCGGGTTGAGATCGAGCGAGCCCAGAGATGCGGGTGTGGCCACGGTTGCATGCCGATTCTGCAGGTTGGACAGGGCCCAGCGCACGATCGCGCCATAGCATCTGAGCCGTTGACCTCTACTCAGCGAAGAGCGGGCTATGGAACGAGCGAACTCTTTCGCCGCGTTCCATTCCGGAAAGACAGGTTTGCGGCTTTGTTCCCCCTGCGGCGAGACGGCCGGTCCCGTGTGCTTGGTACAGATAGACAAATGCTCCGGCACTTCGTAGAAACGTCCCAGCAGTCCCAGCTGCAACAAGAGCACACGATCACTGTATGCAAAGCTGCCCCGGGGCGGAAGCTTGCGCAGCGCATCGAGACGGATCAAACCGGAGACAGGATAACCACCGTGGTCCTTAAGCAGCAGGTCTCGTGCGCGTATTGCCGGATCGAGCGAACTGGTGCGTAAGCGTTCATCATTGCCTTCGACGAATTGCCCACTCTCGTCGATGCACCGGGTCAGCGTGTGGGCCACAACCAGCGAATCATCTGCTTCCAAGGCGTCGATACAAAGGCGCAGATAGTCGGGCTGAATCATGTCGTCATGCGTCGCCCATTTGAAGTACTTTCCGACGGCCTTGAAATAAACATCCCTCAGGTTCCAACCGGCACTCATATTGTTTGCGGCACGGTAATAGCGAATGCGGGAATCCTGAGCTGCGAACCGGTGGCAGATCTCCTCGCTGCCATCCGTAGAGCAATTGTCGGAGATGATGAGTTCGAAATCGCGGAACGTCTGATTCAGAATGGATTCGATGGCGGCTTCCAGAAAACGATCTCCGTTGTAAAGATATAGCCCAATACTAAGGAGAGGCGCGGTGCTCATGGATTCAGTGCTCCAATCTGGCTTGCCGGGCAGTGCACGGGAGGGCTGCCGGGGAACGAGGAAATGCAATCCACCATGACTCGTGAGGGTCGCTTCTTGCATCTTGACCGCGTGATGGTGATTGACCCTGTGACGCCATGGGTGCCCAGGTCTCGCTCTCGAGAATCTGGGGATCTACTGCCCGAACGGTCACAGGACTAGGCCAGTTTTCTTACCCGGGAAACCAATTGCTTGATCCAACTTTGCCGAATCAGGAGATTGACAGCAAAATCAAAGACCCGGTGAGGCAGGTAAATGGAGATCTTCCAAAACCATACATACCTCGCGTCCGGTGCGTTGAGGCACGCCATGTAGCGATCATAATGACGGCGAACGTCAGGATCGCGGGCGAGCCGGGCCTGGATGTAACTCGCATACGCGATGTACGGGTGCAGACTGAGCGGCTGAAAAGCCTCGGCTAGATGCTCGTCCATGGTTTCGAGGAAGCGTTTCTGGGCATCCCAAAGTGCCTGGCAGTATTCCAACTCGCGCTGAAACGACGCTGCCGTCACCCGGTCCAACCCATAGTTGTTCTCGCCGTGCAGTCGATATTCCGACAAGGCTTCGTTCTCGCGGGTCACGTTCGTGATCAGCGGAGCCAGGCGAGTAATCAATTGATCGGGACAGTTGACCAACGGAGCTTCCAGCGGTAGCGGAAAGAGCCGCTCAGCAACATCCCGATGCAGGCTCAAACCAGAAGTCGGTGGCATGAAGGGCAAGATACCCCCGTCTTGCAACAGACGCGTGCCATACCAGCCACGTGGTAACGGGGCCGTCATCGGCCACACACCCTGGCGGCGGAGGTCTGCGGTCATCCGGATCACGCGATGCACGCCAAAGCCAGAGTCAGGGTTGGCCAGAAAATCTGCCACAATGCGCTCGACCTTGTTGGGCAGAAACCGATCGTCCGAATCCAACAGGGCAATAATCTCACCCCGGCTGGCCGCAAACGCAGCATTGAAGCCTGACGCCTGCCCTCCATTGCCCTTGCAGATCAACTTCAGGCGCGGGTCTTTCCGTTGATACTCCTCAATGATGCTGACCGAGTCATCGGTCGACCCGTCGTCACAGATGATCAGCTCGATGTTGGAGTAGGTCTGGTCAAGCGCGCTCTGAATCGATTCGCCGATGTAGCGGCCGTAGTTGTAGTTAGAAATGAGAATGGAAACGAGTGGCTCCGCCGGCAAACGGAGAAGCTCGATAGGATGCAGCCCGGTGATAGTTTCAGATTCAGAAATGGCCATAGGGTTTGGGTAAGACAACATCACGCACTTTGGGTGGGAACTACTTTGAGCCGTCGTCCGGGACCCTGCTCTGCTGGTGAATCCCGGCGTGTTCAGCGCACCACTCAATATGCTCCGACTCCCTTCACCACCAGACCAGGGGTGGCCAGAATAATTTTAATGTCCAGCAGCAGCGACCATTCGCGGATATATTGCAAATCGAGCCGCACCATCTCTTCAAACGGAAGTTCACTGCGCCCATTCACCTGCCACAAGCCAGTGATTCCCGGATACACAGCAGACCTTCCCTCGGACCAGTCCGCGTATTCACGGCTCATCCCATCCGGCCCCAAATCGCCGGCAGGCAAAGGCCTGGGACCTACCAGGCTCATCTCGCCGCGCAATACATTGATCAATTGTGGAAGCTCATCCAGGCTATAGCGGCGAATAAAACGACCGATCGGGGTCACCCGCGGATCCTGTTTGATCTTGAAAATATGACCTTGCTTTTCATTGGCATGGGCCACATGGGTACGATCCATTGCCGTATACATCGACCGGAATTTCAGGAACATGAAATGGCGGCCACCTCGGCCTACGCGCGGCGCCTTGTACAGAATGGGTCCGTCGGAGGTGAACTTCACAAAGGCTGCGATGACCAGCATGGTCGGCGCCAGAAATATGAGCGCCAGCGTAGACGCAAAGATGTCGAAGCCCCGCTTGACGATCTCCTGACCCCTGCTGAACGCCAGCGGCCGCAGCTCAACCAGCGGCAGCCCATATTGGGTGATCACATTGACCCGGCCCGGTTCGGGGGCAAAGTCCACTGTGCAATTGACGATCACACCCATGCGCTTGAAAACTTTGTTGCATTCGTCCAGTTCGCCACGCGAAATCGAGCCATTCAAAAGAATGATGCGATTCAGGTGTTCGCGATTGATTACCTCGGCTAACTGTGCCGTGGTTCCCAGCACCGGCAAGGGAAGTGAAAGACCCGTGGTGGTGTGACCCTCCGGAATGATGAGCCCTTTGATTACGTTGGCCACGTTGGCCGAGTTCATCAGGTCGACCAAACGCCCTGCATGAGAACCGTCTCCCAGCAGCGCCGCGCGCACGGGCGATGGCCAGTGCCGCTCAGCCACCATAGCGGCCAACACGCTGATGCACCTTGCCAGGCCTAAGCTAACAAAGACCAGGGGCGCGAAAATCATGAAGAACGACCGCGATACATTGGCTCCCAATTGGCGGGAGAAGAAGGTGACGATGACGATGTTGCAACTGGCCAGCAGCGCGCCTTCGGCTGCGTTCACCAAGCTGTTCCAAAGCCGGATACGGCCTTCCACACGATAGAACCGGAGCCGCCATGCCATGATGACCCACAAGACCAGGATCATCATCAGCGAAGGCGCCCAGATCGAAGCATAGGTCCAAGCCACGTGCTGGGTGGCCAGGGGGTTTAACAACACCCGCATCTGAATCGTACAGACCCACGCAACCGAGACCGCTAGAAGGTCTAGAACGAATTGCATGGTCTGATATAAGCGTAAATTCCGGACGTGCATGAGAGCGGTTCTCCCCATACGCTTCCTGGCGGAGCCAGTGAAGCGTTCCAGTTACCAAAGCAGTCAGAGCCTTTCTCCTGGGCGATCTAAGAGGTTCAACCGGGGCTTGATGAACCGCCGTCGCCGGAGAAATGCACTAGGAGAGGGAACGTTGGTACATCAAGACGCTCTTTTAAAGTCACGAGACTTCACTCGGTGAAGCCAGCCCCACCCAACCCCATAAGATCCGATTGGATACAGCCTGTACTTCCCTGCGACTCGAAGTCGCTCGCAAGTCTTCGCCGTCGTCTTTGTTCCCCTTGCTATCTCGATGTCGGTCGATGCAGCCGGTGCTTCGCGGTGGGGGAAGGTCCGCGCCCGGCTGCTAACGAAACCATCTACTTCGTGTGCCAACTCGAGTTGCTTACCAAATGGTCTCACATGTATCCATGAGACCTGATGAAACTACGTTTAACTGCGGCTTACGCCGGCATAGCTGTTGTAACCGCTGACGTAGGACGGATCCTCGATGCGCATATCGCAGCCATTGAGAATGGTGCCAATGACCGGAGTGCCATCATCCGCCAGACGCTCTTTGGCTTCTCCCAACTGCTCCGGGCTGGTCTCGCCGGCGCGGCTGATGAGAATCACACCATCCGCATTGCGGCTCAGCAAGCGAGCGTCGGCCATACCCATCATCGGCGGAGAATCGATCAGCACGAAGTCATACTCCGACCGCGCCGTCTCGATCAGGCTGTCCAGATAGGTAGAGTGAAGCAGCTTGGAGATGTTGGCCGGCTCCGATCCGCCAGGCAGCACGGACAGTCCGGGTACAGGGCTGGTGCGGATCACGGAGTTCAAGGTGATCGGCCCCGTTCCGCCATCGAGCAGCGCATCGCTCAAGCCGGTCGCGAACTGCAACCCGAAGAGCTTGCCCAGGCGCGGCCGCCGCAAGTCGCCGTCAATCAGCAACACACGCCGTCCGATTTCCGCCAGGCTGATGCCAAGATTCGCCACCGTGGTTGTTTTTCCGGCCTTGGGGCGTGGGCTGGTTACCAGGATTACCCGTGGGCTCGACTCCGTTCACCCGGCTGAGCAGAATCGAGGTGATCGCGGACCGGTATGCGTCCGCCATCATGGTCTCGTCGTGGCAGTACTGCACCAAGTCCTTGTCCATGATGGCCGACTTGCCAATCGACAAGCCATTCTTCGATTCGGCAAGCGCCGTGCTTCCACTCAAATTGCGCAGCGTGAGCGGGATGCGCTCGCTGTTGCCAATGCGCGCCGAAGGAATGACCGCCAGCTCAGGCACGTTGAGGTGCTTGACACTCTGCCCCGGTGACCGCAGGCTGGCATCGTTGCGCTCGCGCAGCAGGATGTAGCAGGTCGAGAAAGTAAGACCCAAGAGGCAATCCCAAGGACAGGTTCAGGGCAAGACTCGGCCGGTACGCCGAGGTAGCCACAGTCCCCGGGCTGACTACGCGCACGTCGCTCGAGCGCAGGGCAGCAACGATGCTCGCTTCCTTCACTCTCTGCAACATCGATTGATAAATATCGCGGTTGGCGTCCAGTTCCTTCTTCAGGATGTTGTAGTGCACTTCTTTCACTGACTGATCGGAAACCACGCCCAGCTGTTGACGGTATTGCCTGGTTCAACAATTGCTTGCGTCGCTCGGTGGCCGAGTTCTGCACTCCCAAGCCGCTTGATGATGTTGGCGCGCTGGTGGGCAGACTGTTGTTCCAGGTCGGCGATCTGCGCCTGCAGCTGCTGGATCTTATAGTTTTGCGGCGTCAGCGTAACACTCAGATCGGAAAGCTGGCGGCGCAGGTCGGCCAGCCGGGCGCGGTTGTCGCGCAGCGTCGGGTCATCCAGAACCTGGGGCATGGCTTCGGACGGATTGTTGTGCGAAACCTCCACCTGGGCCTGGGTATCCGCCTGGTCTGCCTCAGCCTTCGCCAAGTCGGTTTGAATCTGGCGCAGCTTATCGGCCGCGACACTTTCCTGCGACTCGCTGGGGATCACGATGCCCGTCTGCCGCGCGTAGTTTTGCAGATCGTTTTCCGAATCCTGCAATTTCTTGCGCGCGTCGTTGAGCTGCGCCATGAGGAACTTGTTGGTGTCCCCGGCAGAGCTACCCCGGGCGTCCTGAGCCTGCTCGATAAACTGTTGCGTCAACGTGTTCGCCGTATCCGCGGTCAGCTGCGGCTCGGGTCCCAGAACGGTCAAGGAAATCAGATCCGAAGTCCCGTCGACCTTGACCTTGGCGTCGTCGAGCATCTTCAAGACCACTGCTTCGCCCTCAGCAGGCGTGGCCACGGCCGGTTCGCCGATCCATCCCCGCACCGTGCCGATCAGGCCTTCGCTCGAGGCGATGGCGCCGGGAACCTTCGGACCCAGGACCTCCGCTGTCCGGTGCACTACCGGGGGGCTCTTCAAGAGCTTGGTTTGGGTCTCGATGTATTGGTCCCCGGTCACCTGGTTGGAGGTCGGATCGACTTCCTTGCTATTCATGAAGTCCTGGTTGATCCCCATGACTTCCAGGATGACTTCCGACTTGTAAACCTTGGGCGCAACCAAGGTGTACAGCACGCTGAGCAGAAGCGTACCGCCAACTATGGCAGCCACCGCGGTACGATGGCGGCGAAGTAAGGCGGAGTAGTTGACCGCGGCCTCAGGCCGGGGCCGATTTGCTGCGATCGGATGCGACAGCTCTATGGCGGTGCCGCGTCCGGAGTTCCGGCCTTCGGGTAAGCGAGGTCCAGGAATGATCTGCTGGGTCGGAGTCATCTTCTTGTAGTCCTTTCGGATTTTGATCGGTTCCGCTTCTGGAACCGATCTCATGCGCGCTGCAGTTCTCTTGGAAAGTACGGCCCCCCGTCAAGCCGGGGGTCTCGCTTGGGGCCTCGGAATGGGTGATGGTGAATGAATCGTTCTTAGCGCCAGATAGCCAGGCCTGTACCAAGCCCGATGGCCGTTGACAACCCGATCGCACTCGCCGTCTTGCCGGTGCTGTTGGGGATGTACAGGATGTCGTCAGGGCGCATTTGAATGTCAGGAGCTTTGTTCTGCATGATCTTCTTCACGTTCGCGGGAATCTGCTCCCGCTCGGCTCCGCCCGAGGCGCGCAAAACCCTCGCACCGGACAGTTGCGCCGTCTTGTCCCAACCGCCGGCCAAGGCGATCGCCTTCGATGATCGACATGCTCTCGTCATCGGAAAGTACAAACCCGCCCGGCTTAGTGACGTTGCCCAGAACGTAAATCATGCGCGCGCGGGGAACGGTCACCACATCGTGAGGCTTGATCGTGATGTTGCCCTGCGGATCCTTGCCGTTCATGACCGCGCGTATATCTATGTGCGCGACGCTGTACTTGCCCGTCGGATCCGTGAAAGCGTCGGCGACCGGGATCGGACCCTCGCTCAGATTACGGGTAATCTGCACCGACGTCCCCGGCATCAGGCCGCAGACCGCCGGCCATGCTGATCACTTCCATCAGGTTGCGATTGCCCCGCAATTGCACCACACCCGGGGTGATGACATTGCCCGCTACCGAGACCGGCTGGCTGTGGAATTCGTTCACCTGCACGGACACTTGCGGGTCCTTGAAATACTTCTTGTAGGCGGTGACCAGGTTGGCCTGCAATTGTTCCACCGTCAGGCCCGCGGCATGTACCGGCCCGATCATGGGCAGGGTGAGCGTCCCATCGTTGTCGATCTGCACCGGCTTGTCCGGAATGTCGTCCGCGGCAAAGACACGAACCGTGAGTCAGATCTTCCGGCCCCAACAGGTAGCTGGTCGAATCGGTTGCAGCCGGAGGTGGCGGCGGTGTGGGCACAGAGGCTGTCGTGAAAACTGCGGGCGGAGTACTGACCCGGCCGTCCGCGGCTACTACGCTCTGGGCCGAAACCGGAACCAGCATGATGCCCGGCGAAGCAAAGAGACAACAAAATCAGTTTGGCTGGAGACTTGTGCATAAATTCACTCACCATAGGTACCTGGAATGCCGCCGAGAAATACCTCCGGCGGGGACGTGCTCGGGAAAGAGCGCCTTAGAGACGGGGATCGATAAAAATCTTAGGGTGCCAACCAATCTAGCCGGCAAAGGGGGACGTACCTGAGTACTGGCGTACGCTACTACGGGAGAACCAAAAAACGGGATAGACAGAAGTTATTCAAGGTTTTACAAACTTACCGCTAGGCCATCATCCGCTCCGCGACCTCTGGAGCATAGGGCGAGACCCAGTCGGGATGTACTTCGACCAGAACTGACCGGCGCAGTAGATTTACGGAAAGAATCAACCGCTGCGAACGGCGGACCTCAACCAGGATACCGGTTAAGCCTGCCAGCGGGCCACGCAAGATGGAGAATGAACCCGACTGTCCAACTTCGGTGTACGGCCAGGCTTCGAGCGGCACATCTACGCTGACCGTCTGCTGCAACGCCTCAATCTCTGCTTTGTCCGCAGGCAACGGGTTGGTCCCCGCTCGCACTACGTCGATCACACCGCTCGTCATCAGAACCGGCACAATCAACGATCGGCTCGTGGAGCAGAAAATGTAACCGGGAAAGAGCGGCATCTCTACCACTTTGGTTCGATCTGCCCACTGCCGCTTGGACTTGTATAGGGGTAGAAATTCGCTGAACCCCTTCTCCCGCAGAGCAATCGAAACCTGCTTCTCGTGTCTTGGCCGGACGCGGAAGGCAAACCATTCGTTCGACTCGTTTGACCCTGGATCGCGATACATGAGTATCTCCGTTACAAGAGTGAGCTTGCGTGCTGCAATTCCCTAAGGGATCTCACTTCGCTTCGAGGGGGGACGATGCGAAACTTTGATTTTTCCAAACCCAAGAGCAACCATTTATTCAACCAGACGAGCTTCCGCCATCTGGGTTACAGAGCTTGAATTTCCGGCTTTCGCCTGGAATCACATCAGCTGTTCAAGTTCAGCCGCGACAAAATTCGTCGCCAAAACTTCTTGCCACTAAACTTCCAGCTCGTTCAATCAAATGGTCCTATAGAGCCGGGCTAGTGTCAATACAATCTAAGGCCAGTGGCCGCGCCAACTTGCGACACACCCAAATCAATGCCCAAAATGAATTTTGGTAACTTCATCCTGGCACCAAAGGTCACCTAGGGTAACCATCTCAAGGCTTCGCCATCTCAGTCACAGTGACTAAACCAATGCTGCGGGCCAACTGTCATTGTCGAGACTTACAGACCGCCACTAGGGGGGTTAACGGCTAATCAACGGAGTTGGCGGTTATTGCCTCGACCGTTGCTGGTCTTGCAGCACCTACACCCCGTAATCTAGCGGCATAGGTCACTAGTGTCAACAATTGTTGTGCCTGTGGATAACGCGGCCGGGTGTTACTCGCGGTGTAATTTTTGAGCCGCCGCGAAAAATTAAATTGCATTTCAGTAATTCGCACCGAACGCTGGCACTTACGTGTTATTGAGATAAAACTTCTCGGGCAGGAGCCCCCGGGCGAAGCAAATGTTGCACCTGTGGATAACTCCATCGCATGTGATCGCTCCGACGGAGCTGTCTGCATGAGAGCGCCACTGAAACTCATTCCCGACGGCTCAGCAAATTAGCTTTTCTCGATCGGCTGACAGTCGCTGAAAACAAATCAGCAGCCAGGGCGCCTCGCGATCAGTCCCGGAGGATAGCTGAGAGTGGCCCAGGACGGACCCGGACCGCACGCGAGAGTAGCCCAGCAAGATGATCCTGGGCATCCTCACCGATGTCGGCCCAATTAAAGGCCTTCTGAAGAATAGACGCCTTCTCCCGCATACCCTACTGGGTAAACAACGGAGGAGGACACACCACGAGACGGTGCGGCCGCGCGCGCCGGCGAGCCAATTGCAGACAGGGCGGGCCCAACAAACAAACCCATCGTCAAGTAGAACGGAATGGCGCCCGCAGGCGTCTCCATCACGTTGCCCAAGAATGCCGCCGTCAGGCCGGAGGCCCAGACCGCAAGCCCCCAAGCCTGGCCAGTCACCTTGTACGTTCGCCACAGCAAGACGCCGCAAGCGGTCTGCAGCGAAAGGAAGATCACTACACCGATCCAGCCGCTGTAGCCGAGGGCGTAGTAAAAAATGTTGTGGGGCGTGCGCAGGTCCTTCTCCCTGAGGTAGTTCACCAGGTTCTTGAGCGGGAATCCGTATCCTGGACCGATAAGCAGATTAGTGTAGTTCTCCTGCGAGTTTTGCCAGATAGCCGCCCACCACATCTTCCTCCACTTGATGGTGCCGCTGTAGAAGTTGACATTGTCGGAGCCGGTAAGATCACGTGCCATATCGGGGCTCACCGCAGCTACACCGCGAGCCACGATTTCAGTGGAAGAGATCTTACCGCCGCGTTCACCGGGCGACGGCAGGTTGACGTCCAAAAGGAAGCCCAGCGCCAGCACGGCAAAGATGCCTGCACCGATCCAAGCCACGCGCGTCATCTTCCTCGACAGCACACCCCAGATCGTGGTTGCCACCACCATGCCGAGCCACTCGGCGCGGACCTGGGCGGCCAGGAAACAAGCCGCAGCCACCGCCATCACAGGCCACCAGCGGGCCGGCTTGGAGTCGAGACAAAGCAGCGACAGGATGATAAATCCGCCACCATTGGCTTGGCCGAAAACGCTGACTCCGTCCGATCCCGGCATCAGCACGTTTACGTTGTACAGGAATAGCATGTAGGCTGGGGCGTAAATGCAAAAGAGGACGGCAAACACCTGCACAAACCGCAGCAGAAGCTGGGGGTTTCGTTTGCCCAACCATATGCCCAGGAACAGGTAGAGCGGATATATGTTGAAGACCAGGTTTTCCAGAGCAGTGACGGGCTCGAAGCCCCAGAGCACGCCTCGGATGACCTGGAAAATTCCGTAAGAGATCGAGATCAGCAGAATCCAGCCGATTGGACCCAGCGGGCCGCCCTTGGTCAACGCCTTGATCCAGCGATCGAAGAGTTCGCGCGGGCGCAGGAAGACAAATGCCGCCAGGGTCAAGTCGCCAATGAATAGCTTGGCGGGTGGGATTCCGAGATACGAGAAGCTCCGGGCCGTCAAGGAATAGCCGACCAGCAGGAACAGAACCCACTTTGACCAGTTGTCCCACTTGCGAATTGGCAGGCTTTCAGGTTCCATTTCGGTATAGTACATTCCCTCGTCTCCGATCACGGCAGCGTGATTTTCGCACTTATTTCTTTCGTTCAATGGGCTTGGCACACGGATCGCTAAGGCGTTTTCCCGGCCAATTGCCGACTGGGCTCCGTCACGGCTACAAAGCTGGTCGCTGCACTTGCATTGACCTGGCGGTTGGGTTTTACTTGTGATTCACCGAAAAACACTCTGGACCCAGCTTCGCCATCTCAGTCACATAGACCGCAAAAACCAGAAGCTGAATCGCATGTAGCAAAAGCCGCTGTGGGGGGTACAGGGCTATCGATGGTCTGGGCGGCCAACGCCTCATCCATCACATCTCTGGTAGTGCCTACATCCCGTAATCTAGCGTTAGCGCCCCCTGGTGTCAACAAATTCAGCGGTTTGGGGTACGCCAATGTGCGACAGAAGTGGTTACCGTTTTTAGGTACCCGCAGGTTACTTCAGGCGCGCCGGGTTGCGGGACGATTGTGCAGCGCTCAAGAATTTACCGGCTCGGGCAAGCCTTTTATTCTCTCCGCCATAGACATCGGCAACGCCGCCGTGAGAAATTCATCGAACCGTCCGGCCTGGCCGTGGCGGACCAACCAGATAAAGCTTGGCATGTTCCGGGCCAGCTCCTAAACCGCTTCACCGTACGGTTCGAACCAAGGAGACCTTATGAGCTTTCTCTCGGGAATCGGCGATCTGCTCAAACAGTATTCGGCCAACAGCGCCACTCCAGCTACCACTCCAGTGGTAGAACAGCATTTTGACCAGGTTGCCCAGGGAGTGCCCAGTTCCACCATCGCCAGCGGCTTGGCCGAAGCCTTTCGCTCCGGTCAAACTGCGTCCTTTCCGCAGATGGCCGCTCAACTCTTCGCCAATGGGAATAACCAACAACAGGCGAGCGTGTTGAACGGCCTGCTGGCCTCCCTCGGACCGGCAGTGATTGCCCAATTTGCCGGCAGCGCTCCCAACTCGCCGCTGGCGGCGCTGCTGCGGTCCGGCTCGGTGACGCCCGCGCAGGCGGCCAGCGTCAACCCCGCCGATGTCCAGGCGCTTACCGCTCACGCGCAAAATCAAGACCCATCGATCATCGACCGTGTAAGCGCCGTCTATGCAGAGCATCCAATGCTTATCAAAACTCTGGGCGCGGCTGCCTTGACCATTGCCATGAAGAAAATCGCCGACCAGCATGCCGCGTGAACAATTTTTCAATCTACTGTGTTGTGAACACAATTCAACCACTACGAAAAAGGAGAAAAACGTTATGGCAGATCTCGATCAGTTGAAGCAGAAATATTCGCCCGTGATCCAGACAATTGAGGGATTCAGCGACTTAGGGGCGAAGGTGGACTCGGTAAGCCTGGATGGCGATAAGCTATACCTGAAAGGTTCGGTGCCGTCAGAAGTAATCGCCAATCGCGTCTGGGACGTAATCAAGCAAGTGGACCCGACCTACTCCGACCTGCACCACGAAATCGCCACCACCGGCGGCCCGAATCAAAGCTATAGCGTGAAGAGCGGAGACAACCTCTCCAAGATAAGCAACCGCTTCTACGGGTCGCCCAATCACTATTCCAATATTGCCGCTGCCAGCAATATTGCTGACCCCAATAAGATCCAGGTCGGCCAGAACATCACGATACCAGTGCTTGCTTAAGAGCCAGGCAGTCGATGCCTTGTTTTCTCAAATGTACATGGAGAGCCCGGCACTCAGACCCGGGCTCTTTTTTTGCGTTTCATCAGAGAGCCATCAGCGCCGAACCTCACGCCCCGTTTTCCGACGCCGATCTTTTGCCCGGAACAAGGACGATAGACGGGGGTGCCGAAAAGTCAGGAAGTAGATCTCCTTGATATCGAATGAGGTCCTTTCGCGAATACTGGCGTAGATATCTCGAGGCTTTTGGGAGGGGCAAATTTCGTCTGTCGTGCGAGTATAGGCAATGGGATGAATTTTGCCCTGAAGACTGAAGCCCGTACCCGATGAAGGCCTAATGTTTAGAAAGTTTCTCGGCTTAGATAACTGGACAAAGTTGGTTGTGGTCTTTCTGTTCGGCTGTACCCTCGCGGCCATCTCCTATGGCATAGCTTTTAGCAACACGAAGCTGAACGCCGCGTCTTCTCGCCACCCGGGTGCGGACAATCTTTCTGCCGCCGGTACTCTACTACTGACAGCCGCTTCTCATCCGTCTGACACCACAGACGACGCGTCTTCCGCAGTGCACAACAGCCTGCTCACCGGCCCGGCAGTCGGCCCAGGGTTGCCGCTCACCGGCTGCGGAGGCCCAACCATCAACCTCAACAACGGTATGAGCCAGAGCACGCTGAGCAGCAGAATTTCCAGTGCTCCGAGCTGCGCATTGATCGTCTTTGCCGCCGGCGCCTATGACATCTCGGCCCCGATCAATATACCTTGCGGAGTAACGGCCACCGGCCCGGTCGCTGCACCGGCAACCGCGATCCTGGCTGCCGCTTACACCGGCAACGTGATATTCGCCGTAAGCCGTTGCTCCACGCCAGTAACCATCGGATATCTGCATTTTGAGAACACGGGCGGCATTTATGTCACCGCGCCCATGTCCGGCATCACCGTCACCCATAGTCAATTCACCAGCCTGCCCGCTACGCACCGGCAGTGGTCGGATATGGGGATCTATTTCGACGGAACGAAGGGCGGGACGATCAGCAACGCCACCATCACCAACAACACCTTTGGTGATCCCTCGTCCTGTACTGCGGTGATGTCGATCGATCACGATGAGGGCGGCAACTGCAACGGGATCTTTTTTCAGGGCGACCTGGATGGCATCGTGATAGAGAACAACACCTTCACTCACCTGGAGGAAGGCTTTCACGTGCTTTGCTTCGCGGGAGACAAATGCACCGGCAGTAGCGCACCGACCTGGAACCACTTCATTGTGCGATGGAATGACTTCAATCACATTCACCGCATTGCCGCGGAGATGCAGCCCCAGCCGGCTACCGATGTCGTCATCGCTTTCAACTCCTATGAGGACGCCTTCGCCCCATCGACCTTCTCCATGGGATTCTCCTTAGCTTGCTGCGCCGGCATCCGCGGTGCCACTGTGCCGTTCGTCAACCACAATGTCCTGCTGGCGAACGTAAAAGAGGCGGGCAAGTACATCGCCTATGCCATCGAGTGGTGGGGCAACGGCGCGCAGGCGAATAATAATCTGATTCAAGGATATTGGGCCAACGGCATCGTTTGGGGTCTGGGCGGTGGTTCGTGGGAAGTACGGAACTCGGTCATTCAAGGCCCGTACATGGCCGGTCCATACGGCTGCTATATCTGCGACGAAAAAGAGGGTGCGACCACAACCCCAACCCGCAGCGGAAACCTCACCAGCACAACCATCACACCGATCACCAGTATCGCGCCCAGCATCTCTCCTGCTGGCGGCGCCATCTCCCCCGCGACTGCGGTAACCCTGACCGACAGCGGATCGAACCATTCCATCTATTACACGACCGACGGAAGCACTCCCACCACTTCTTCGACGCTGTATACCGTCCCATTCCCCGTAAACGCGGGAACCACAGTGAAAGCGATCGGCATGTGGGGTCAGGGAGCGAACCCAAAGAGCTATCCGCCAGGCTACGGTTATGTGCCCAGCGAGGTCGTCAGTGCGAGCTATACCGCCGGCCCGGCACTCAAGCAACCCGCTGCGAAAGTCCCTTAATGCATGCTCAAAAGGTTGTTTTCTTTCAACCTTAGAAAGCCGCATACGCAGAATCTGTCTAGACGCCTCTTCAATCCCTCCTTGTTACCACCTGTCGTGAAAATCTTGCCCACTCCAGGGTGCTTGACGGGCTGCTTGAGAGCCTGACCACACCGTGGCCACCGGCCTCGATAAAAGCAGCAAACTCCGCATTCCCCATGCAATGCCGTTCCAGCGGCAGCCCTGTCTCGAAAGTAACGAAAATTCCACACGGCAGCGCCCCAAAATACCCGGCGAGCGAGCAAAAAATTCTCCCTCAAACCCATTGCAATCAATGCTTTACAAAACTTATGTAATGGCCAATCGGTGTGATTGCCCCAATTCTGGGACATCCGCGACAGTAACAACCATAGGACAGCAAAATTCGCCGTCGGCACAACGTGTCTCACGGACGCGCTCAGCCGTTCGTGCCTCTGAAATGGCCCTTATCCCCAGGCCGCGGTGCTTCGAATTCAGACTCGACGAGGCTTTAAATGCGCATTTCCCCCATTCCACAGGTGTGTTCCGGCCTCCTGTGTGTGTTATTGATTTTTACCGCCGGGTGCAGTAACCCCTCGTCCCAGAACCTGGCCTCCCTGACCGTGACCGCAACGCCCTCCACCGTTAGCGTAGGCGGCTCGTCAGTGTTGAAGGCAGTGGCCCATCTGAGCGATG
Organism: uncultured Acidobacteriaceae bacterium; assembly: GCA_963746595.1. GTDB lineage: Bacteria > Acidobacteriota > Terriglobia > Terriglobales > Acidobacteriaceae > PALSA-350. The sequence goes on along the minus strand of CAVVBS010000013.1, from coordinate 745,967 downwards.
GTACGACCCAGGATGTAACCGCCGGTACTCAGTTCACGCTATCCAACCCCGCTCTGGCGACGATGGCCAACGGGGCAGTCACCGCCAAAGCGGCGGGCACCGTGATGGTGCAGGCGGCTTATGTAGAGGCGGCACCGGCGGGCACATCCCCGTCGTCGGCCAGCGCTACTCCAGAGAATCTGAGCGGCTCGACTCAGCTCACTATCTCCTCTTCGCCTTCGACCAACACTCCCGCCATCAGCTGGAGCGCGCCCGCGGCGATCTCCTATGGCACGGCATTGAGCGGCACTCAGCTAAACGCAACAGCCAATATTGCAGGAACCTTCACCTACACGCCGGCTGCCGGCACAGTGCTCAAATTAGGAACGCAGACACTTTCCGCCGTCTTCACCCCGACGGATTCAAAAACCTATTCTGCAGCGACAGCTACAGTGCAGCTCACAGTGAATCAAGCTGCTCCGGCAATCACCTGGGCTGCGCTCGCGCCCATCGCGATAGGGACAGCCCTCAGCGCTACGCAGCTGGACGCTACTGCGAACGTACCGGGCACGTTTACGTACAATCCCGCCGCGGGCAACGTTCCTGCAGCCGGCACTCTGCAACTGACCGCCACGTTTACACCGACCGACGCCACCGACTACGCAGCTGCCACGGCGCACAATACCCTGGTCGTGGGTTCGTCCAACGGTCCGACGACTATCCAAGGGAAGGCCTGCCCCATACCCGCGGGTGCAAGCGAGACAACCATACAGTCAACCCTGAATTCCTGCGGAAGTGGAAACACGGCGGTCTTCGCTGCAGGCAGTTACGACATCAGCAGCACGTTGAACTGGCCCTGCGGTGTGTCGATAGCCGGACCGACTCCCGCCGGGGTAACGATCCCCAGCGGAACCGGATCCATGACGGTCTATCCCGGGCCCTACACGGCTACGCTGAATTGGACCGGGGGCGGCGGCAATTGGGCCGTTAGCTATCCCAGTGGATGCACCGCATCCGGAGTGACTTTTCAGTTCATGAACGTCAATGGCAACCAGCCCAGCTCAGGTGGTGGTGGTTCCATCCATCTGGCCAGCGGGGGCGGAACGGGTCCCGCGATTCAGTTCAATTACCTTCATGGTGTCCAGTCGACTGCGGCCGCGGATTGCTGCGCGGACGCACTGATTTACGTCGATGGAACCGGTACAACGCAAGGGCACAGTGTTTGGACCAATCTAACCATCAACTGGAACATCTTTGGGGCGACGGGCGACTGCTCCACGCTCATGAACACTTTTTCCTATAACGGCACCAACTACAACAATTACGGTGGCTATTGCGACGCCGTCGATCTGCACACCAGCACCACGAACCTTACGATGGAGTACAACAAAACCGTCTATCTTGAACAAGGCTTCAAGTTTCAAGAGCCCGGCCCGAATGGAGGGCAAACGGCTAATCCATCGGATAACCAGTATCTCCAAATCAACACCAACGTGAACTACAACGACTTCGCGGGTATTCACCGCATCACCATCGAAGCGCAGGATACCCCCAACAACACCGAGAACTTCAATTACAACGACTGGCATGATCCGGTCGACCCTGGTTATGGATCCTGGCTGTTCTCTCTCCCGCAGTACGACGGAACAGGAACCAGCTACACCAATCTGAATACCAACGTGAGCTACAACGTGTTTGCGTCGAATGTCGCCACAGGCTCTGGGGGAGGCTACATCCCGGGAGTCGAGTTCTGGAGCACGGGGCAGGCCGACTACAATCTCTTCCAGGGAAATCTATCCTGCGGTGTTCAATACGGATACGGAAATACTCCTTGGGAAATTAACTACAACACCATCGAGGGAAGCGGCAAAGCTGTTTGCAACGAAGAGAATCAAAATACCAATCCGAACCCGGCGCAGACCGGCAACACCTCCACCGGCACGGTAGCCGCCCAAACCTCTGTAGCCCCTACAATCTCCCCCGCGAGCGGATCGTTCAGTGGAAGTCAGGTCGTGACCTTTACGAATCCGGGCACGAACCGAGACGCCAACACGGGGATCTGGTACACAACAGATGGGTCCACTCCGGTTCCAGGTGCCGGTACAGCACAATTCATATTGAGTGGGGGCACGATCACGGTAGCAAGCGCCACCACGATTAAAGCTGTCGGTATGTGGGGGCAGTACAACCAACCTAGGTCCTATCCCTCAGGTTACGGTTATGTGCCTAGCGCAGTCGTCAGTGCCAGCTTTACCCCCGCCGCCGGGTCGGCGGCCAAGCACCCGGGGGCGAAGGTCAGCTCGGCGGTGACCGGAACCAACACCATCGCGACATCAGAACCCACGGCGGGCGCCAGCGCAGCCGCGGCGGCAGCGGAGTTGACTTCCGTCTCCGTCGTTCCTGCACAAGCAACGGTCGCCATTGGCAGCACCACGCAGCTGAAGGCCGTCGCAACCTTCAGCGATGGTTCCACCAAAGATGTCACGACAGACTTTGCCTGGGCATCGTCGGACACACGCACCATCACTGCAACCTCTTCCGGCTTGCTTTCAGGACTCGCAACCGGAAAAGCAACCATCACTGGTAGCTACCAGGGTCACCAAGCCTCGGTGCCGGCAGTCAGCAGCATTGGCGAAGTGAACTGGAGCGCTCCGATCGTCATCACCGAGGCCGGCACCTACTCTGGCAACTGGCAGAGCAAAGATAGCAAGACACCCGCAGTCACGGTGGCAACCACAGCTCCGGTGGTCATCGAGAACGCGCACATCAGCAGTGTTGCGGGCCTGATCAAGACCAGCGTTGCAGGTGCCGATGTAACGGTCCGCAACAGTGTCGGTCTCGCGCTGAACCCGGCGATCAAGGGCCAAGCGAACGGCGTCTTCCTCGACGCCTCTTCCCCCGCGCGGCTCGATGTAGAGAACAACTACGTTGAGAACGCGGGCGGTGGGGTACTGGTGCACGGCTATTCCGGCAATCGCGACGGACAACAGACCATCGTGATCCGTGCCAACCGGGCACGCAACCTGAATGGTCTGCTCAGCAATGGCAACGGCGGGTATTTGCCTGGAGTAGGCTCTAACCACAGCATCTCGCGCTTTATCGAACTCGATAAGGTGCAAGCTGTGCCGGGCGTCGACGTGGGATGGAATGAAGTCATCAACTATCCCGGCCGTAGCCTGGTAGCCGATAACATCGACGTCAAGCGCTCCAGTGGAACGCCTAACCAACCACTCGAAATCCACGACACCTACATTCAGGGTGCCTATCCTTATACCGCTGCACAGACTGATTACCAGGGCGGCGGAATCAAGACTGAGGGCAGCCCCGACGACAGCGCGCAGGAAGCCCCTGCCTTCAACAACATCCACGACAACCAGGTGGTCGGCACCGTGAGCTATGGCATCGCGTTCACCGCCGGGCACGACAACGTAGCCGCTAACAATCGTGTCATCTCCAGCGGAATGGCCGATGGGAGCAGGATCGCTGCGCAATATGTGGGCATGGCTAACGGCGATGTCAACAGCGTTGCCAACTCAACCATTTACAACAACACCATGCACGACAACCTCATTGGCTGGACCTGCTGGAAATCCTCTTGCTCCCAGTCGGGCTATCGCAAGGACCAATCCTTCCCTGCATCGCCCGGCGATTATTCCACCAACTCCATCGTTACCCAACCCATCACGCCTGAGATGGAAAACAATGAATACCAAATCTGGCTGAACAAGACGGCCTCTGCCGGCGTTTCGGTAGGCCCAGCGTTCTAGCTAGCTCAAATACCTGCAGTCATGCGCGGCTCTTCCTTTTAGGAAGAGCCGCTTTTTTTGTTGGTGGAGTATTCAGGAATGAGCAACGTCTTGATGAAGAAGTCGTTAAGCCAGGAAGGTTACCATGCCAGAGTGGCGACGGAATCGCGGGGCAGAGAAAGGGAAAGCTGTTGGCCGCCGATGACCACACGCAGATCTTTCGCTTCTCCCGGATTGGTCATAACCAGGGCGAAACTGCCGTCAGGGTTTTCCACCGCCAAATGGCGCAGCCCGGGCACAGCGGTCTGGCTGGCAATGCGCCTGCCGTCCTTCTGCAGATGCAGCGAAAAGTGGCGCAGTGCATGGTATTGGCCGCTTTTCCACAAGTTGCCATCATCCTTGAGTGTTACCAGACCCGCACAGTTATAGGGGCCAAGATTCGGCTTACCCCGTGGATCGAGCACCAGGTTCCATGTGATCGCGCAGCGGCACCAGTTCTCCAGTACGTCGGTGAAGATGCCGCGCCCACTTCGCCCAACCCGTGCCGTAATCCGCGTCGTCGATAAAGGGGCCGCCCTCCGTCCAGTAGAAGGGGATGTTCGGATCTTTCTGGTGCAGAAGACTCATCTGATCCGGTGTACCCGTGTAGCCGTGCCATGCCACTCCATCCACAAACTTGCACAACTGCTGATCCTGGAGCTGCCACGCCACGCGCTCGTAAAAGTTGTAGTTATGATCAAGCAACCAGATCTGGGTCTGCTGGTGCTGCGCGCGTAGCAGCGGGACCAAATGATCGCGGATGAACACAGCTTCCAACTCCGGCGACCAGCGGCAGGCCGGCATTCTTCCATACTGGGTGGTCACAATCTCATTTTGTGAGCTGAGCGCACGCACCGGCACTCCCGCCTGCGCATAGCCCTGCAGAAATTTCCATAGGTACTGCGCGTACACACCCAGATATTTCTCCGACATCCAACCGCCCTTCATCGATCCGTTGGATAGCTCCCAAAGGGAATGGGCGTAAGGGTCAAGATAGTTCTCCGTCGTTCGGCCGCCGAAGGTTGTTCCATAGGTCTTCATCCAGCCTGGAGGACTCCACGGGGCTGCCATGATAAAAAGATCGGGATTGATCCCCAGGATCTCGCGCAGCATCGGCAGGATATAGGCCTCATCATGCTTCAGGCTGAAATGGTCCAGATTCATGTCATCGGCAACATCGTCATAGGAGTAGACGCTGCGCGAGTAATCGCTCGCGCCGATGCAGCAACGGCCTAGATTCAGGTTCAATCCCGAGGGAGAATAAATCTCGGTCAGAAAAGCATGGCGGGCCGCAGCCGGCATCCCACTCAAAAGGAAACAGGAGGCGTCGGTGAGCGCCGCGCCAAAGCCGAGGATAGGCTGGAGTTGGCGTGTGCTATCAATTTCGACGGTGGCTCCCGGCGCACCGCCTTCTGCCTTCGCCCACTGCAAGGCGGGGCGCGCGGCGTGCTTCTCCATTGCATCCGTAACGAAGAGGGTTGCCCCCTTGGTACGCGCGCGCTCCGCCTGCATCCACCGGGGCAACAGGGCCAACATCGAACTGGAGGCCGCGCGGCGAAGAAAGTCCCGGCGATTTGTCACCAACAAAGGCCCATTCTGCATAGTTCCAACGCTTTACCTTACCACGGAGCTGCGATACTAAGGCCAGGTCCTAAGTAACACAAGATGCCACCGCAAGTACTGGTGCGATGGCACAAATAGTGTGACAGGGCAGGCCTCGGCGTGCCCCCAAAGACGCCGTAAAGAAAGTCTGTGCTCCAGGTTCTACTACGTCTAAGAAGAAGGCCGCACCCACAACCTTGATGAGCACCCGCACATTCATCCTCGAGCCGATTCTGCTGGCGCTTGCGCCTGCCTGGCTTTTGCCTGCACCAACACAACAACCCGCGCCCATCGACTCCACCGCCCTGGTGCGCCGCGCCATACAACATCGCATGGACGCAAGTCGAAACCATCGTCCCCTTCGATATCTTCTGCGCAAGACGGATGGGCTGCACGACACCACCAAGGCGATGATAGAAACCAAGGATGGAGATGTGGCTCGCCTGGTCGCCATCCATGGCCAACCGCTGAGCGCCCAGGCCAATCAAGCTGAACTGGACCGGCTGAATACCTTGGCCGCCCACCCCGAAATCCAGGAGCATCGTCGCCAACGAGAGCAGAAAGATACGGATCGCGTAAACCGCCTCATGCAACTATTGCCGAATGCGTTCCTGTATCGCTTTGCAGGCATGGTGCCCTGCGCCGCGGGGCAATGCTATCGCCTGAGCTTCTCTCCCAATCCGGCCTTCTCTCCACCAGATGTAGAGGCGGCTGTTTTTCGCGGCATGGCAGGCGAGGTCTGGATCGACCAGGCCCAGGAACGGCTCACCCGCCTGGATGCACATCTCATCGCTAATGTCGATTTCGGTTGGGGAATCATCGGCAGGCTCGACAAAGGGGGAACCATACAGATTGAGCAGGCGGACATTGGTGGCCACGACTGGGAAGTGACAAGCCTGAAGTTGAACATGAAGGGCAAGGCCTTGATGGTCAAATCTCTCAGCGTTCAGATCACAGAACAAGCCAGCCATTTCTCCCCCGTCCCTGACGGCGTGGATTACCGGAAGGCGATTCAGCTTCTGGAAAAATCTGGAGGCTCGATCGCGCCTTGATACCGTGATTGTGACAGAAAAGCAGCCGCAGATCTGCGGCGAAATTCACAGAATCTTGCAATGATTCGCTCTCACGTCGCACTTCAGGAAAATTCCCAAAACTGCCCTGACAGAATTACCCAACCCACGTCTTTTCCCCTACCCATGACGCCCGGCCACCCTAGCCTCGGCTAGGGTGACTTGTTCGATACGGTGCAAAAGAGTCAAATTTAACAATCTGTTACTCACTGATCACCAGTTTTTAATATTCCGCCATTAATGCTGGATGGCGGCCGTAAAGCCGGCCTCGAAGGGAGCACTGATGCAGAAGCTCGTAGCCACGTCCTTAGCCTCGCTGATGTTCGCCGGGACGCTCATCAATCCAACTGTCGCGGAGGCGCAATCGGGGACCACCACACCGATCAAGCATCTCGTCGTCATCTTTCAGGAAAATATCTCGTTCGACCACTACTTCGGCACCTATCCAAAGGCTCTCAATCCCGCTGGACAGCCGCGGTTTATCGCTAAGCCCGGAACGCCCGCGGTGAATGGCTATACCGACGGATTGCTCTACAACAATCCGAATGCCTTGAACACCGTGAACGCAGACGGGGCCACCAATCCCTTCCGCCTCGATCGCTCCCAGGCCGCAACCGCCGATCAGGATCACGACTACACTGCCGGAGCAGCAGGCGTTCCACGGCGGCTTGATGGACTCGTTCCCCAAGTACACCGGCACACCCGGTCCTCCGCCCAACGGCCAACCGACAACTGGGCTGGTGATGGGCTACTACGACGGCAACACGGTAACCGCGTTCTGGAATTACGCGCAGCGGTTTGCCATGAGCGACAACTCCTATGACACCAACTTTGGGCCTTCGACTGACGGCGCAGTCAACCTGATCTCCGGCCAGCTGAACGGTGTGAGTGACCAGGTCAATGCCAGCGGGATGTTGTGTCGGACGGTGGCGGGGGCTACACCCTGGTCAGCGACGCCGACCCCATCGGCGACGTTTGCTCCACCACCACCGGGGCGCAGGTTGCGTTCAGCGGACAAAACGTCGGTGACCTGCTCAATGCCGCCGGCATCAGCTGGGGCTTCTTCGAGGGCGGCTTTGACCTGACGGTCAAGAATGCCAACGGCACCACCGGATGCAGCCGCAGCACCACTTCCACGGTCACGATGACCAACAAGGCGGATTACATTCCGCATCATCAGCCCTTCCAGTACTACGTCTCCACCCAGAACCTGAAGCACACCCGGCCGACCTCGGCCAGCACCGTTGGCATCGACGGCGACCCTGCAAATCACCAGTACGACACTCACGATTTCTTCGACGCTATCAACGCCGGCAACTTCCCCGCGGTCAGCTTCCTTAAGGCTCCTGGTTATCAGGACGGCCACGCCGGCTACTCCGATCCTCTGGACGAGCAGACCTTCGTGACCACCGTCATCAACTTCCTGCAAAAGCAGAAGGATTGGGCGAGCACCGCCGTAGTCATCGCTTATGACGACTCCGACGGCTGGTATGACCACCAGATGGGTCCGATCGTGAACCAATCCGCTACTGCCGTGGATGCCCTCACCGCCCCCGGCCAATGCGGAACGGGAACTGGCGCTCTTGCCGGTGTCACCATCGAGCATGCCCAGGGACGTTGCGGGTACGGTCCACGTCTTCCACTGCTCGTGATCTCTCCCTACGCCAAACAGAACTACGTCGATCACACGGTCACCGACCAGACCTCGATTCTGCGCTTTATCGAGGACAACTGGCTGGGTGGTCAACGGATCACGGGCTCCTTTGATACCTTGCCGGCCGCTTGAACCCGATGTTTGATTTCAAGAACCCCGACAACACTCCGTTTATCCTGGACACATCGACCGGCCGACCCACGAACTAGCCACTCGCACCAAACCGCGACACCGGCAGGGCAAAGGGAGTCTTCTCCCGATGCCCTGCTTCATTTATGTTTTCCCTGAGGCTTTCATTTGATTACGCGTCGCAGGTTCCTGGAGCGAACCGGAATATTGGCCGCCGGGATATCCCTCAGCAAGTTGCCCTCTCCGCAGCAAACAACCCTTGATCCTGACAAGCTGACTCCCTACGTCGATCCACTGCCCATTCCTGAGATCGCGCGGCCCAGCGGCACGCGCCCCAGCCCGGAAGATCCTCGGGTTGCAGCTTCCTTACTACCGCATGGCCATGCGGGCGATCGAATCGAAAGTCCACCGGGACTTGCCGGCCACCCGCATGTGGGGCTTTGGCTCGAGTTCACCCGGGACCGACCTTTGAAACCCGCAGCAATCATGGCCTGATCGTGGAATGGGTCAACGAACTGCCGCAGCGCCACTTTCTACCCATCGATCACACTCTGCACGGCGCCGAAGCCAATCTGCCCGAGGTGCGCAGTGTGATTCACCTGCACGGAGGCAAGACGCCGCCAGACAGCGATGGCTATCCCGAGCACTGGTGCGTCCCCGGCAAGTCCGCAACCTTCCACTATCCCAACCGGCAGGATGCGGCGATGCTCTTCTACCACGACCACACCATGGGCATCAATCGCCTGAACATCTACGCCGGGCTGCAGGGCATGTATTTCATCCGCGATGAAGCGGAAGACGCGCTGAAACTTCCTCAGGGAAAATACGAGATCCCGCTGCTGGTCTACGATCGTTTTCTTCTGCCCGACGGGCAGCTCGAATATCCCGTCTCTCCCAAACCGGAGACGCCCTGGGTTCCCGAAGTCTTCGGCAACGCGATCCTGGTCAACGGCAAGCTCTTTCCTTACCTGGATGTCGAGCCGCGCAAGTATCGCTTCCGGCTGATGAACGGCTCCAACGGCCGCTTCTACCGCTTTTCCCTGGGCAAACTTACTCACCTTCCAGCAGATCGGCACGGAGCAAGGATTGCTGCCCGCGCCCGTCCGCGGCCCAGCGTGTCGTGATGGCTCCCGCGGAGAGGATCGATTTCGTCTTCGATTTCAGTGCGCATGCGGGAGAAAATATTCTCCTGCGCAGCGACGCGTTCGACATCATGCAATTCCGCGTCGCGACCAAGCCAGCGCCGGACGCCTCTACTCTTCCGCCGCAGCTGCGCTCCTATGCAAAGATTCCCGAAAGCCGCGCCGTGAAGACGCGCCGTCTCACTTTGGATGAGCGCATGGACATGGTTCAGCAATCGATGGGCATGTTGTTGAACAACACTCCCTGGCACATGCCGGTAACCGAGAAGCCGGTGCTGAACACGACTGAAATCTGGGAGCTGGTCAATCTGACTGAAGATGCGCATCCCATCCATCTGCACCTGGTCAGATTCCAGATCCTCGACCGCCGGCCTTTCGATACCTTCGAATTTCAGGACAAGGGCACCGTACGTTTCACCGGCCCCGCGATTCCCCCTGCGCCCACGGAGAGCGGCTGGAAGGACACTGTCCGCGCGGACCCCGGCCTGATCACGCGCATCATCATTCCCTTCGAAGGATTCACCGGCCGCTATGTGTGGCACTGCCACATCCTGGAGCACGAAGACAACGAAATGATGCGCCCCTACGAAGTACTAGCCGCCCCCGAGCACGCATAAACCCAGTCCACCAAATCGAAGTCCCGCAGGAATCCGTGCCCAGGCAGAACAAAATAGAAACACGACAACCGTCGGAATCGGACGGGTGCCCAGGTGCACCGAAGCGTACGTGGGCCGAAAACGATGGGGCGCAGCACCACGATCGCATTTACTCAATCCCGCAAATCGGGCTTTAGATAGCGAAAGCATTCGACCGGATCAATCCGCTCCTGCAATGACACAATCCCGAAGAGCCTGCCCTGAGCTTGTCGAAGGGGACGGCTAGGAGTAGCCCATTCCCTACTCCCCGCCCTCATCGCAAGAACGCCTCCGCGAGCCCCCCGTCGACGGGGATCAAATGACCCGAGGTGCACCGCGCCTGCGGCCCGGCCAGAAAGAGGATGGCGTTTGCGCAGTCTTCCGGATCAATAGGTTGATGCGTCAGCGTACGCTGCGCATAAAAATTAGCCAACAGCGTCCGCAGCTCATCATCCGTCATCGTTCGCTCGAAGGGCAGGTTGTATTTAGTCAGCGAGGCCATCACCCGCTCGCGCGGAAACATGGTCGACCCTTTGACCACGGTGGCCGGGCTGATGCCGTTCACCCGCACCCGCGGCGAAAGGGCAACGGCCATCTCGCGCACCAGATGGCTGACCGCGGCTTTGCTGACGTCATACGCTTCGCTGCCGCGCTTGGCGACCACCGCGTTGGCAGAACTGGTCAGAACCACGGACACATCCAGCGCCTGCTCGGCAAATATTTTTGCCGCCTCATCCACCAGCAGATGGTTGGCCGTCACATTCAGCTGCAGCGTCGCGGCCCACTGCTCATCGGTGACATGGCCATCCGCGGAGGAAGGAAAGATCGCCGCCGTGTTGACGATGATATCGAGGCCGCCAAACTCCGCCACCACTTTCCGCAGCAGCTCGCGAATCGCCGCCCGGTCGCGGATATCCACCGCCGCGGCCAGTTGAAATTCTTTACCTGCAGTGACCAGTTCCGCCGATTTTGCAGCGCCCTCCAGATCACGATCGGCAACCACCACATGCGCGCCCCGCCCAGCGCCCAGGCGAACCACTTCTCGTCCGATGCCACTGCCCCCGCCAACGATGAGCATGATGATAGCGGCTGAGCTCCTTCTCCGGCGGCTGACGGCGCAGCTTGGCCTCTTCGAGCGCCCAGTACTCAATACGAAATGCCTCCGAGGGCGGCAGAGCAACGTAGTTGCAATGGACCTGGAACAACGCGCTCTCCGCGGCCGGCCCGCTTGCGGCAGAACCGCGGGCGGCGCACCAGACTCGAGCGCCGAGGCCCCCTCCATGACGTGGATGGCATTGACATAAAACTCGCCGGTAATACGCGATTCGGTCTTGCTCTTGCCGAAACTGAACATGCCGATGCCGGGAATCAGCACCACCGTGGGGCTGGCATCGCGCATCGCCGGATCTTCCGGCTTGGCGTACTGCCGGTAGTAGTGGGCATAGTCCTTGCGATACTGGGCCAGCGCCTCGTCGATTGCTTTGCGCAAACTTTGAAGATCGTCTTCCGGATTCCAGGGAACGTACATCGGCCGGATCTTGGTGCGCACGAAATGATCCGGACAGCTGGTTCCCAGGAAGGCAAATTTTTGTGCTTCCTTTGAGTTGATGAAGGTACAGAACTTCGGGCAGCGCGCTAAACGTTCCGATCATGCGCTTGCTTACCGAGACGCGCCCGCGCAGATACGGAAGAATATCGATCGCCAGCTCGCGGTGATCTTTGCGCGCCTGGTAGCGAGGGCCTCCGAAGATCTGCTCGCCCTTGGCGTTCACCTGTTCCTGCACGAATTGCCCCAGCTGATCGATGATGGTGATGGTGTTGAGATAGCACTCGCGCTGCGTATTACCCCAGGTAAACAAACCGTGGCCGCCGAGAACCACTCCATCGCACTCCGGATTGTCCCGCACCGCGTTGCGCAGCATCATGCCCAATTCAAAACCAGGACGCTGCCAGGGCAACCAGACCAGCTTGCGTGCGAAACGCGCATTGAACTCGGCCAGCTTCTCCAGCCCATTGGCGGAGGCCGCCAGCGCGATGCCCCAATCCGGATGAAGATGGTCGACATGGGCAAAGGGCAGAAACCCATGCAACGCGGTATCGATGGAGGCAGCGACGCTGTTCCTGCCGAAGGTGCAGAGCGGATACATCTCCACCATCTCGTCTTCGTATGCCACGCCGCGATAGCTGTCGGCCAGCGCAAGCAACTTATTGAGGTAGAGGGTGGCGAAGCCGCTGCGTTTTATGCTCCCCAGGTCGCCGCCGCTCCCCTTCACCCACAAGACCGGCTGTTGCGGCGCCATCCAGCGGATCTTTTTCGACGATCTTGGAGCTGGTATTGCCGCCTCCGAAGTTGGTGATGCGCAGATCGGATCCGAGCAGGTTGGAACGGTAGCGCAACAGCTCCTGCTCATCGAGAGTGCTCGCCACCTTATCGTCCCAGCGATCCTCCAGATAGCGTAGTTCGGTCACTGCACTGGTAGTCATCTTCAGCCCTCAGTATCGAAATTCAATTAGAACTAGTTAATTCTATACGATCAAATGCCAATCCCGGCTTATCGCTGAGCCAGCGAAGCCGCTAGTCCCTCACATGAAACCACAAAGTCTGACAGGAAATCCGGAGGAAGCCGAGAGCCTGCCTTGAGCGAAGTCGAATGGGGACCTGCGGTGCGCCTTCCCTCAAACAACTGCATGCAGCTCTTTCAGTCACTATTCACTGCACATGGAAACGTTACCCTCCCCTTGTCATCCCGCCTGCCCCGGCTTGCCGTGGGAGCGAAGCCGAGGGACCTGCGGTGCGCCCTTCCCTCAAACAACTGCATGCAGCTCTTTCAGCCGCTATTCACTGTCACATGGAAACGCTACCCTCCCCTTGTCAAGCGAAGCCGAGAGCCTGCACTGAGCGAAGTCGAATGGGGATCTGCAGTTCTCTCAACTGGCATCCAATGATGATCGAAGCAACATCCCGATTGCTCCAGCGCGCCATGGGCCCGGCGCACCTGTGCCGGACGCACAGGTCAACCACAGCGGTCGAGATGCTAATTTTTCAGAAGGAATATCACGCGTAAGTGGTAGAGATACTCGCGTTCCTAGCCGCCCGCTCCCGCGAGATTCGCTCCACGTACCCGCTCTCACTCAGGGCCCGCAGTGGATCTTCCGGCAAGCTCTGGCCGAGCCGCCATGCGCGCACCAACGGGCGCACATCCTCCCAGAACGCGGAGCGGAAAAGCTCCTCGGCCTCCACCAGCCTGCATTGTTTCTGCAGTGTATCCAGTTGCTCCAGATCCACCAGGGCCGCCTTGGCATACAGCTCCTGCGCCTGGACCACCGTTTGCACCATAGCCTCGACCTTACCTTTCAGATTGTGGCTCTGGTCGATCATGAACGCGATCTGGCTGCGATTGCCGGGCTCCGCGGAATAACTCAAAATCTCATGGAAGATGCGGAAGACCTGGTAAGGATCGATGGACCCCAGCGTCAGGTCGTCATCCGCGTACCTGCGGTCATTCAAGTGGAAGCCGCCCAGCATTTCCAGATGCAACAGCCAGGCGACAATCTGCTCGATATTCTGCGCCTGGTAATGATGGCCGGTGTCGACCAACACTTTGGCCTGCGGTCCCGCCAGTCGCGCCAGCTCCAGCGCCATGCCCCAATCGGCAATGTCGGTGTGATAGAAAGCGGGCTCGAATGGCTTGTACTCGATCAGCAGCCGCTGATCGGGCTGCAAGCGCCGCATGCACCTGGCTGAAGATCTCTTCCATCCAGCCGATGCGCTGCCGCATACTCTGCGTTCCGGGATAATTCGAGCCATCGGAAACCCACGGGGAAATATCCTGCGATCCCAGTTGCCGGGCAATCTCCACACAATCCAGAAGGTGCGCCAGCGCCTTCTGCCGCACTTCAGGATCCGGGTTGCAGATCGACCCGATACTTGTATTCCTGTGCCTGGAAGAGATTGGGGTTAATGGAACCGGCGCAAATCCGGTATTTCTTTTCCAGGGCCCGAATGCTGCGGCACACTCGCAACCCCCTCGGGAAGATCCCATTCGACATGCAACCCCAAGGTCGGAGTGACGCCCGTAAGCTGATGGATCTCGGCCGCGTCGGCGAACTTCTCTTCAATCGAATTCGCTGCCGCAACCTGCATGAACTTGCCGAAGCGTGTCCCGGTATTGGCAAAACCCCAGGAGGGTATCTCGATGCGAAAGTTGTCTAAAGCCTTGGAGACTCGGTCGGATTTTTCCTGCTGATCCACGGGCAACCCCTCATACATTTTTGCTAATGGTGTAGACCAGGAAACTGAACTCGACGCGGGCATTCCGCTAAAGAATGGCCGCACATAACGGGTCCCACCGGACCACAGTATTAGCAAAAATGCGTTCGTAGTCAGGACAATGCCAGTATAGACGACAATGAAGTCATGACCGAGTGTACGCATGGACAAGTGGCTCTGGGCGGCCAGGTTCTTCAAGACCCGCGCGCTGGCGGCACGGGCATGTGAACTGGGCCGGGTAACCTCCAATGGACAGCCGGCCAAGAGCGCGCGCCCGGTACGCGTCGGCGACCTCTTGCAAGTCAAAACCGAAGGTGGAGACTTTCAAGTGGAGGTCCTGCTGCTCAGCGAAATGCGCGGCCCGGCCGCGGTTGCGCAAACGCTCTACCGGGAAACAGAGGCCAGCCGCGCGTTGCGCCAACAGCTGGCGGAAGAGCGCAAAGCCATGCCCCGATTTGAAACCCTGTCAGCAGGGAAACCCTCGAAACGCAATCGCCGCGTCCTTGACCGGCTTCGTGGTCGAGCTTGACCATCTACAATGCATCATTGCTCCAGCGCGCAGGGGATGTTACCGTTCGCCCATATCTAAGTTCAGTTCGCAATTCGTGACCGCGAGTCATGAAGGATGTCAGCCTTGGCAGAACGCACCACAGCGTCACCCACAGCCGCGGTCCTGGGCGAGATTGGCCTTCCCGAGCCCATCTCTCAACTTGCCTCCCGCCGCTGGGATGCCATCGTCGTTGGCGCCGGTCATAACGGCCTCGCCTGCGCGGCCTACCTGGCGCGTGCCGGCAAGCGCGTGCTGGTGCTCGAAAGCCGTGCCCGCGTCGGCGGCGCCTGTACCATCGAAGAGCCCTTCCCCGGCGTCCGCATGTCGCCCTGCGCTTACCTTGCCGGCCTGCTGCATCCGCTGGTGGTCGAGGAGCTTGACCTGCCTAAGCGCGGCTTTCACTGGACACCCGCGGTCAACGGCATGTTTGTCCCCTTCCTCGACGGAAGCAGCGTGCAACTCTGGGATGATGACGACGCCTGCGAAGAAGAGATCCGCCGCTTTGCTCCCCGCGATGTGAAGGGCTGGAAAGCGATGACCGCCGTGGTGCGGCGTCTGCGCGATGCGCTGCGGCCTGCAGGGGAGCGCGATCTGTGGATTGGCGATGCGCCCACCCAGCAGGAGATCGACGCCCGCCTGGGCAACGACGAAGAAGCCCGCAACGTGCTCTTCCATTGGTCCATGGCCGAGTTCGTCGAGCATTATCTCGAGGACGAGCGGCTGCAATACGCCTATCTCGGCCAAGGAGTCATCGGCACCAACGCCAGCCCCTTCGATCCCGGCACCGCCTCCATCCGCTACCACCATTCCTCCGGCCGCCTGGGCGGCATGCCAGGCATGTGGGGTTACGTGCAGCGGCGGCATGGGCATGGTCTCCTTCTACTTCTGCGACGCAGCGCGCGAGGCTGGAGCCGTCGTCGCGGCCGGGGTTGCGGTAGCAGAGATTCTTCCCGGCGAGGGAGTTCTGCTGGAGAGTGGCGAACGCCTCTCCGCCCCCGTGGTGATTTCGAATGCCGACCCCGTCGTCACCCTCCGCCTGCTCGGCAAATCCGCAACTTCTGACTTCCGGTCAAAAGTTGAGCATCTGGCCATACAGGGTTGCACCGTGAAGCTGAATGTTTTGTTGCGCGAGCTGCCCGATTTCCTCGCGCGCCCCGGCCAGGACCAACCCCACCACTACGGCCAGATCAACGCGCCCTTGACCCACGCCGAATGGAAAGCCGGCTTCGCCGCCAGCAGCAAGGGAGAACTGCCCGCAGCACCTGTGGTGCGAGATCTACTTCCAAAGTGTGCATGACTCCAAGCGTGGTTCCCGCAGGCCGGCACACCATGAGCGTCTTTGCGCAGTACGTGCCCCATACCTTTGCCGCCGGCTCCTGGGACGACCATCGCGAGCGCGTGCGCAAGCTGGCCTTCGATTCCATCGGCCGCTTCTGTTCCAACATTCCCGAGCGCCGTGCTCGAAGCGCAGGTGATGGGCCCGCCGGATATCGAAGAAAAGGTCGGCCTCACCGGCGGCCACATTTTTCAGGGCGAGTGCCTCCCGGAAAACATGTGGAGCCATCGCTTCGCCGCCCGCACCTCCATGCCCGGCGTCTACCTCTGTGGCGCCTGCACCCACCCGGGCGGAAGCGTCATCGCGATGAACGGCCGAAATGCCGCCATGGCAGTCCTAAAAGACATGCAATAAATCCGAGGCGCCCGTTCATCCGCGCGAGGTTCGTTCATGGCAGCAGAGAAGCTGAAACGAGAACTCGGTTTTCGCGATGTCGTTCTCTTCTATATCGTCAGCGGCCTCAGCCTGCGCTGGATCGCCACCGCCGCCGCCTCTGGGCAATCAGCCATCGTGGTATGGCTCCTCGCCTGGTGCGGATTCTTCCTGCCTCTGGCCGGCTGTGTTCTCGAGCTCTCCTCCCGCTATCCCCAGGAAGGTGGTCTCTACGTCTGGACCCGCGAAGCCTACGGCGAATTTGCCGCCTTTATGGCCGGCTGGACCTACTGGATGAGCAATCTGCCTTATTTCGCTGCCGTGCTGTACTTCGCCGCCAGCAGCCTGCTCTTCGCCACCCCGCGCGGTCAGCATCTGGCCGACACCAACATTTATTTCCTGCTTTTCACCGTCAGCATGCTGGCGCTGATTACCGTGCTCAACGTGCTCGGCCTCAACCTTGGCAAGTGGCTCAATAATCTGGGCGCAGTGGGCATGGCGCTGCCGGTATTGATTCTGATTGCCCTTGGCTGGCTGTCGTTTTCCCGCTTCGGCTCCGCCACTCAGTTCACCCTGGCGGGTGTCGTCCCGCATGCCCACGTAAAAGACCTCGTCTTCTGGTCCACTATCTTTTTCGCCTTCGGCGGGGTCGAGACCGTGTCCTTCATGGGCGACGAGGTCAAAAACCCCCGCCGTGTCATCCCCCGTTCCCTGCTGGTAGCCGGCGTTGTGATCACCGTCGGCTACCTGGCGGGAACAGTAGCCATGTTGGTGGCATTGCCCTCGAGCAGCATCAGCGGCCTGGGCGGCTTTATGACTGCCATCGATTTTCTATGCCGCCGCCTGGGCGTTAGGCTTTTGGTTGCACCCGTCGCGATCCTGGTAGCCATCAGCAACGTAGGAGCCGCCGCCGCTTATCTCACGGCAACCGCGCGGCTCCCCTTTGTCGCCGGCATCAACCATTACTTGCCGTCTGTCTTTGGGCGTATTCATCCGCGGTGGAAGACTCCTTATGTCGCCGTCATTTCCTACGGCGTGGCGGGGATGCTCTTTGGCCTGCTCAGCCAGGTCGGAACCAGTGTCAGAGGCGCTTACGACATGCTGGTCAGCATGACTGTCATCACCTACTTCATTCCTTATCTCTTCCTCTTTGCCGCCATGATCCGCCTGCAAGGGCGGCCATCTGCGCCGGATGCGATCCGCTTGCCATGGGGACGACGATTGGCCATCCCCCTAGCCAGCCTGGGATTTTTCTCCACCATGGCCGCGATCATCCTTGCCCTCTTTCCGGCGGAAGACGAGCGCAACCCATCCACGGCGCTGTTCAAGATTCTCGCCATGACATGCGTATTGTTGCTGGCCGGCGTCGCCATCTACCGCCGCGGCCAACGCTCGATAGAGCAGGCAGCAGCCCAAGCCCTATCCACAAATCTCACCTGATCATCTCGATCGGCCACAAATCTATTAGGGGATGTCGATAGCCTGCCCTGCCTGCCCCGGCGTGCCGTGGGAGCGTAGCCGAGGGACCTGCTGTGCGCCCTTCCCTCTAACAACTCCCTACAGCTCCGTCCATCCATCTCCACCCATGCCCAGGTGGACCATCGCCCTCAACCTTGTCATCCCGAGAGTCTGTGACTTTTTGATCTTTTCGTGTTTTTTGCACCCGACCAGATGTTCTTCAATCCCCTCCAGAAAGGCGTCATCCTGAGCGAAGCGCCTCGCAGATCTATCGCATAACAGAGGGTTTTAGGCGCGCAGTCGAGAGCGACCCCGGCGATGCTTGTTGGCAGATGCTCTTCGGACCTTTCCGGCCACAGACCACAAGGGAAATTAAAAAGTCACAGCCTCCGAGCGGAGCGTACCCGGATTGGCTGCTACGCGGCACCCACCTTGGCATTGCCCCAGGACAATTAGTCCTGGGGCATTCTCATCTTCCAAGTCCAGTTCGCGTATCCCATATACCGCAGAAACGCTCAAGATCGAGCGGCACCTATCAGTGGGCCTTGGCTGCGATTCGATGCTTTCTGACCGCCGGTCGCGGATTCCCGATCGCCCCTTGCAGTACCCGGAGGAAGTGATCCATCCGCCGGGTAGTCTTTTTCTTCGAAATCCCAGCTCGATGGAATAACCCCGGGTCAAGTTCTTCCGTCAGCAACTCATCTTCAAATCGTTCTACTGTCCACTCCAACAACGAGACGATCATCTCGCTATCGACATCCCCTCGCAGCGCGCCTTCCTTCAATCCCTGGCGCACAAAGGCGGCGGTCCCGCATGGGTCCTCCGCCGCCAGAAAGCGATTGATATCCCGCTTCAAGCGGAGGCCGGTGCCGTAGTTGCCTAACAGCGCCACCCGGTACGGCTGCCAGTTCGCCCGCACCTGCAACTCGGTGCGCGCAAGCCAATAGCGCAGCACCTCCCAAAAGCCTTTCGTTCTTATCTCCGGCGGAGCGTCCAGATAGCGAAAAAACGACCCTGCCGCACGCTTGTACGCAGCCAGAAAGAGCCCTTGTTTGTTTCCGAAATGCTGAAAGACCGCGCCTTTCGCGATCCCGGCCTCGCGCGCAATATCCTCGGTGCGTGCATCCTCATAGCCGTGCTCGGCAAAATGCCGCATGGCCACATCGACGATGTGCGCTCGCTTGGCTGGTACGGGTTGGCGTTTCGTTCGATGCACCGCTGCTCCCCGCTCCAGGAGTACGTGTATCCTCCTGGAGGAAGGTTTCCCAAACCAGCCAGCATCGTGCCATCAATTTGACTTCCGGTCAATAATCCCTTTGAGGAAGGAACTCAATGGATTCCTCCATCGAAAACATTCTGGCCCTCTACGATCAGGAAGCGCCGCTCGAGATGGCCTACACCATTCCGGCTGCCTGGTACGTGGACGAGCGCGTCGCGAGCCTGGAGAACCAGCAGGTTTTTGGCGGCAATTGGATTGCGGTCGGGCGAACGGACCAGGTGGCCGCCGCAGGACAATTTTTTACTTTCGATCTGGCCGGAGAACCGCTCGTCATCGTCCGCGGGACGGACAATAAACTCCGCGCCTTCTTCAACGTCTGCCGCCACCATGCGGCCGCCGTGGCCACCGCGCCGTGCGGAGTGGCCCAGCTTCTACGCTGCCCCTACCATGGCTGGACCTATGGTCTGGACGGTTCGCTCAAAGGAACACCCGAGTTCGCCGGTGTTTGCAATTTTGACCGTGCTGAGAACGGGCTGTTGCCTGTGCGCGTCGAAACCTGGGAAAACTTTATCTTCGTAAACCTCGACCAGCAGGCGCCGGCGCTCGAGGACTATCTAGGTGATTTGCCTCAGCGGCTCGCGCCGCTCTCCGTCTCCAGCCTGGGCTTCTTTGCTCGCAAAAGCTACACCCTGGCCTGCAACTGGAAGGTATACGTCGACAATTACCTGGACGGCGGCTACCACGTTCCGCACCTGCACAAGGCTCTCAACAGCGTGCTCGACTACACCGAGTACACGATCGAGAACGGCGAACACTATGCGCTTCAATCGAGCCCCTTGGTAGCGTCGCAAGACGCCTCGGTGGCCCACACGCGCACAGGAGACCGTGCCTACTACTACTGGCTCTACCCCAATTTCATGATCAACATTTACCAGGGAGTGATGGACACGAACCTCGTCCTCCCGCTGGGAACGGACAGCTGCCGAGTGATCTTCGATTTTTTCTTCGCCGACACCTCTGCGGAAAAAAAACAATACAACGCAGAGAGCGTAGCCGTCAGTGATCGCGTGCAAGCAGAGGACGTGGACATCTGCGAATCAGTACAGCGCGGCCTGCATTCCCGCGCCTACGGCGCCGGCCGTCTCTCCGTCCGCCGGGAAACCGGCGAGCACCTCTTCCATCGACTACTAGCCGCCGACCTCAAGCACTGAAGCCGCGATAATGAAAATCGCGCTGACCTGCGGCTCTCTCCATCCCTCGGTAACAGCTGCTAAGGAAGCGCGAGCCCTTCCTTTGTCATCCCGCCTGCCCGGCGCGCCGTGGGAGCGAAGCCGACCTGTCCCGGCCTGCCGTGGAGGGACCTGCTGTTCCCTCTCGGCCGCGACTACTCTCAAAACTCTCCATCCGAATAACTAACGCCGAGGACCACCAGCCCTTTAAACTTTGTCATCCCGAGAGGCTGTGACTTTATTGATCTTTCGCCCGACGTCATCGAGTTCAAACGAAATTGTCATCCCGACCGGAGCGAAGCGTAGTGGAGGGACCTGCTGTTTCTTTCTGTCCATCCATCTGACGGCTCCTCACAAAATCACCAACCCTAAACCTTGTCATCCCGACCGAAGCGAAGCGTAGTGGAGGGACCTGCTGTGCGCCTTTCGGCCGCAACCACTCTCAGAACCCTCCGTCCGAATAACCAACGCCAAGGTTAACCAACCACCCTAAACTTCGTCATCCCGAGCGACCCGCGCTGCCGCGCAAACGGACGCAAATCAACCGTGGCAACCTCTCCCAGAGCCTTCTGCGCCAGCGCCTCCCCGACCGCCGCTGAATGCTTAAACCCATGCCCGGAGCACGCCGAAGCAAACCACACCCGCTCAGAATCAACACCCTGATCGATCACAAACCCATGATCCGGGACCACCGTGTAGAAACAAGTAGCACTCCGCAAACACCGGTTACTCAGACCCCGCAAGCTCTCCCGCACATACCCATCGTAAAAACTCTGCACTTCCTCTGGCGGCACGCTCATAGGACCATCATTTGCATCACTCAATGTGTCAAATTGCTCCGTCGCCATCTTGATGCTCACGCCGTCAAGGCTGGGAAAACCATAAAACCCCTTCTCCACCTTCGGGGAACTCCACAAAAAGATCGGCATCTGCTCCGGCATAAATCGTGGGCCCGGCTCCTGTAGAGCAAACCAATAAAGCGCCTGCCGATACACCGCAAAGCAATCCTCTTCAAGGCCGCAGATTTTACGCGCCCATTCGGCCATCCAAGGCCCCGGCGACAACACCACGCCGGCGGCGGCATAGCGCGATCGATTCGTCTGCACCACAACCTGGGAGCTATCTGCAATCACCTCGGTGACAATCTCGCCTGTGCGCAACTCGGCGCGATTTTCCCGGGCGACGCGCAGCTGCGCGGCAATACACTTCTCCGGAAACAGAAACCCGGCGCCCGGCTCGAGATACCCCTGTGCGCCATCCTGCAGAACAAACTGCGGAAACCGGCGCCGCATCTCATTGGCCTCAAGGATCTCGTGGGCGATCCCGAATCGCCGCGCGCAATCCACCGTTTGCTGGTAGAAGGCCGCCCCCGCGCCCTGTGCTTCCACACCGTCGAGCAGGATCAGGCCGCCGCTCTGCACCAGCAGCCTCTCACCAGTCGCGTCTTCCAGTGCTCGCCAGAGCACGTTCGCTCGCAGGACCAGGGGGACAAACTCCGCTCCCTCCCCAACCGCCTGCCGGGTGATGCGAGTCTCTCCGTGGCTGGAGCCAAACTCGTGCGGCGGGTGAAAGCGATCAATGCCCAGCACGCGGGCGCCGCGCAACGCCGACTGGCATAGCGCCGCGCTGCCCACCGCACCTAGTCCAATGACAATCAGGTCATAATTTTCCACTGACCAGCCCTGGCTACTGCCCGATGGCAGCATCGGCGATGGCCAGGGATTGATCGAGCTGTTCAATCGCGAAGTCCACTTCGGACTTCTCGATGATCAGAGGCGGTGCAATGACAAAATGGCTGATCCACGCCTGGATGGAAACGCCCCGCTTCATCATCTCCGCCGCCACCTTTTCCACGACCGCGACCTTACCGTCGACTTTATCCTGCTTGGTGTTGAACGGAGTTTTCTTAACCTGGTCTTTCACCATTTCCAGCGCCCAAAACAGGCCCAACCCCCGCACTTCGCCGATGGAGGGATGTTTGGGCTTCAGCGCGTGCAGCTTTTCGCCCATGTACTGGCCCATCTCACGAGCGCGATTCACCAGGTCCATGCGCTGAAACTCTTTAATCGCCGCAACGGCAGGCGCCAGCGTCATCGGATGGGCTTCATAAGTATGCCCGTGAGAGAAGAAGTGATCCTCGAAGTATTCGGCGATCTTGCCCGTGGTGGCGCACAGCCCGAGGGGAACGTAAGCCGAAGTGATGCCCTTGGCGGTAACCAGAATATCCGGCTTCACGCCCCAGTGGTCCATCGCAAACCACTCGCCGGTGCGGCCCCATCCCGACATGACCTCATCGGCAATCAACAAGACTCCTGTGCGGTCGCAGATCTCGCGCAGCTTGGGCATATATTCCGGCGGCGGTATCAGCACGCCGTTGGTTCCAACCACTGGCTCGACGATCACTGCGGCCACATCGTGCTCGTTCTCGATCATGTGCTCGAGGTAGTCTGCGCAGGCGATTCCGCACTCCGGATACGTGTGCTTAATGGGACACTTGTAGCAGTTCACTTCCGGCGCGAATAAAAACCCCTGTCCCTTACCGCCTGGCTCCATCGCCCAGCGCCGCGGATCGCCCGTTGCGGCGATCGAAGCCATGGTGGACCCGTGATAAGAGCGATAGCGCGCGATGATCTTGGTCTTTCCGGTATACATGCGGGCAATCTTGAAGGCAGCCTCATTCGCCTCCGTCCCCGACGTAGTGAAAAAAAACTTGGTCAACCCCTCAGGCAATACCTCCAGCAGAAGACGGCTCAACTCTGCCCGGGTATCGGTCGCGTAGCCGGGCATGATGTATGCCAGCTTGCGCGCCTGCTCTTCAATCGCCTGAATGACCGCTTGATTCTTGTGCCCCAGGTTGCAGCACATCAACTGCGCCGAAAAATCGAGATAGCGCTTGCCATTCCCGTCCGTGAAGTAGCATCCCTCGGCATCGACAACATGCAAGGGATTCCAGCTCTTCTGATACTTCCAAGTGCCGTAGTTCAGCTTCTTGGTCCACGCAACCACTTCCTCACTGGTCATCGTGCTTTCGGGAGTAGTGACAGTCTCGCTCATGATGTTTTCCCCTTGTCTTTAGCTACTTTACGCTGGTCCTAATCCACCCAGGCAGAGATACTTCATCTGCAGGTATTCATCGATGCCGTACATCGAGCCCTCCCGGCCATAACCGGACTCCTTGACACCGCCGAAGGGCGCCACCTCGGTTGAAACCGCTCCTTCGTTGACGCCGACAATGCCCGCCTGCAGTTGCGCCGAGACACGCATCACGCGAGCCAGGTCACGCGCGTAGAAATAGGCGGCGAGGCCAAAGGGAGTCGCATTGGCTGCGGTAATGACCTCGTCTTCACTGTGGAAACGAAAGAGCGGCGCAACCGGGCCAAAGGTCTCCTCGCAAGCGATGTCCATGGTGGCGTCCACGTCGGCCAAGATGCTGGGCTGAAAGAAATGGCCGCCCAACTCGTGCCGCTTGCCGCCGAGCAGGACGCGCGCACCACGGGCGATCGCGTTGGCCACGTGGCGCTCTACCTTTTCCATTGCCTTAGCATTGATGAGTGGGCCAATCTCAGCTTCGCCCCCGGCCCGCCCGACACGCAGCGCAGAAACCGCATCGATCAGCTTTTCGGCGAAGACCTCGTATACCGAGTCTGCGATGTAGATACGATTGGCGCAAATGCAGGTCTGGCCCGCATTGCGGAACTTCGATGCGATCAGCCCACGCACGGCCGCATCCAGATCGGCATCGTCAAAGACGATAAAGGGAGCGTTGCCGCCGAGCTCAAGCGAGAGCCGCTTAAGCGTGGATGCGGAACCCTGCGCCAGGTGCTTGCCTACTGAAGTCGATCCGGTAAAGGAAAGCTTGCGGACGCGCACATCGTTCAACCACGGATCGACCACCGCCGCGGCCCGCTCGCGTGAGGCGGGAACTACGTTGATGACGCCGGCGGGAATGCCTGCCTCGGCCGCCAGAAACGCCAGCGCGAGCGCGGAGAGCGGCGTATCTTCCGCCGGCTTGGCAATGATAGTGCAACCAGCAGCCAGAGCCGGTGCGATCTTGCGCGCCAGCATGGCGATAGGAAAGTTCCACGGAGTGATGGCTGCAACCACACCCACCGGTTCTTTGGTTACGATGAGCCTGCGCCCGTGAGCGGGCTCAGGGATCACATCGCCGTAGACCCGCTTCGCCTCTTCGGCAAACCACTCGATATAGGCCGCGCCATAAGCGACTTCGCCGCGGCTCTCGCTGAGCGGCTTCCCTTCTTCGAGCGAGATCAGCCGGGCAAGATCTTCCCCGTGCTTCCTTACCATCGCCAGCCACGCCTGCAGATGCTGGGCCCGCTCTTTCGCCAGCAGCGTACGCCAACTGCAGAAGGCTCGCTGTGCGGCGGCGACGGCGGCCTCGGCTTCGACCGGCCCGCAGTCCGGCAGTGTAGCCAGAATCGTGCCATCTGCGGGATCTTCTACCGTGAACGTACGGCCATCGCTCGCCCCTGTTTTCTGGTTATCGATCCAGGCATGGTTGAGGATCAGTTCACTGCAATCGAGTTGCAACATCGGATCTCCATCTACGAAAGCAAACGATGAAAATAGAAGAAATGCTCTTCGCGCACGTACCCAAGCTTCTTATAAAGATGCTGCGCCGCCAAGTTGTCGTGGGCGGTGGCCAAGGTAAGCCGCTCGGCGCCGGTGCTGCGGGCAAACTCCTCCGCATAGCGTAGCAAAGCGGTGGCGACGCCCTGGCCACGGGCGTTTATATCCACGTAAAGATCCTCAAGAAACCAGATCGGCCGCATCGCCAATGTGTTGGTGGAAGGCATCAGATGCATAAAGCCAATGGCGGAGGAATGTTCGTCCCAGGCCAAAAAATATCGTCCTGATGATCGCCTAACACGATCGCGAATGAACGCCGCGGCCCGCTCTTCCTCCGGCGCTTCGCCATAGAAGATACGATACGCGATGTAGAGCCGAGACAGCTCGCTCAAATGCGCATTCGATGCAGCTTCTATCCGGCAGCTCGGCTCGTCCATAGGAATCGCGACCTGTCTTTCAGACTACCAAGGTCGAAGCAGGACCCCATAGACACTGGACGGGTGCCCCACGTTCGCCCCAGCGTACGTGGGCCGAAAATGATATGTTTCGATTGCTTTTTCTGGCTTAGCCGAGATGCTGATCGATAAGCAAAACTCTTGGTGGGGCTTCGCCCGTCTTTTTCGGCCCAGGTACGCTTTGGCGAACCTGGGGCACCCGTCCAGTTCCCATGGGGTTCTGCTTAGTGCGCAGCGCCCGCAAGCTCTCCCAACTCCGCCGCCACCGCACTCAGGCCCTCTTCCAACACCTGCAGAGCATCGCCGAATTCCTCATCGCTGATATTCAGCGGCATCAACAACCGGATGACGTTGTCATACGTCCCTGCCGTCAGCACCAGCACGCCATGCTGCAGGCAATGCAGCACCAGCTTTTTCGCTGCCGGCGCGCAAGCAGCACCATGGGCATCGACAAACTCCATCGCCTGCATGGCCCCAACCCCGCGAACATCTCCAATAAAGTGCATGCTGCCGTTGCCACCCCGTAGCCCGGCGTTGAAATTCCTCACCCAGCCACCGGCCACGCGCCAGCAGCTTTCCATCGGCAAATTCCTCAAAGACCGCCAACGCCGCGGCGCAACACGCGGGGTTACCCCCGAACGTGCCGCCCAAGCCACCCGGCCCAGGTGCATCCATGATTTCCGCGCGCCCGGTGATCGCCGCCAACGGCATGCCGCCTCCGAGAGATTTAGCAGTGAGGATGAGATCCGGCTCGATCCCAAAGAGTGAGCTGGCAAACAACTCCCCAGTACGTCCGAAGCCGGTCTGTACCTCATCAGCGACAAAGACGATCCCGCGTTCGCGGCAGATCTTCGCCAAAGCCGGCAAAAACCCAGCAGGAGGCACGACAAACCCGCCCTCACCCAGCACCGGCTCCACCACGATCGCCGCAATCGACTCGGCAGCCACGACACGGCGGAACGTCTGGTCAAGCAATTCCGCAACCTGACCCTCGGTCATCGGACCCCGGCTGGAAAGCCGCGCATTCGCCGGCACTCCGTAAGGAATGCGGTAGACATCCGGCAAGAAACGGCCCGAATCCCTCCTTATACGGATGAGTCTTGCTGGTAAGTGACAAGCCCGCCATAGTGCGGCCATGAAAGCCATCCTCCACCGACAGCACCGCGGGACGTCCAGTGAAAGCGCGCGCAATCTTCACCGCGTTCTCCACTGCCTCCGCGCCGCTGTTCACCAGGAAAGTCTTCTTGGCAAAGCTGCCCGGCGTGAGCTGGTTGAGCTTCTCCGCCACGGCAACATAGCCCTCGTAGCCCGTGACCTGGAAGCAGAGATGAAGAAAAGCGTCGAGCTGCGCACGCACCGCACTGACCACTCGTGAATTCCGGTGGCCAACGTTGACGCAGCCGATGCCTCCACCCAGGTCGATGAAGCGATTACCGTCGACGTCTTCGAGTATTGAGCCCTCGGCGTGGCGGACAAACAGCGGAGTAGAGGCATAAACCCCGCGCGGGATAGCCTGCAACCGGCGAGCCGTCAACGCGCGCGAATTGGGTCCCGGAATCTCTGTCTTCAGTCGGATGTTGGCCATGGTTTCAATACCATCCAATCGGCGCTTCATTCAGATTGATGTAGACCTGCTTGGTCTCGAGATACTCGTCAATGCCGTGAATCCCCAATTCCCTGCCGAAGCCAGACTGCTTAAACCCGCCCCAAGGCGCTTCTACGCAAGTAGGCTGCATGTGATTGACCCACACAATGCCGGCACGGATAGCCTTAACCATGCGCATAGCGCGATAGATATCGCGCGACCACACAGCAGCCGCCAATCCGAAAGAGGTGTCGTTGGCAATCTTGAGCGCCTCGCGCTCGT
This sequence comes from uncultured Acidobacteriaceae bacterium, assembly GCA_963746595.1. Classification (GTDB taxonomy): domain Bacteria; phylum Acidobacteriota; class Terriglobia; order Terriglobales; family Acidobacteriaceae; genus PALSA-350. Next base: position 718,628 of record CAVVBS010000013.1, on the reverse strand, counting down.
CCTCAAACGGAATCACGCAAGCCACCGGGCCAAAGATCTCTTCGCGGGCAATCCGCGAAGAGTTGTCCACGTCGTAAAAGATCGTCGGCTCGACATAATAACCGCGGGTCAAAGAAGCCGGCCGGCCGCCGCCCAGCGCCAACTTGGCTTCGGACTTGCCCAGCTGCTGATAAGCAGAGACCCGGTCATACTGTTCCTTGCTGACCAGCGGACCCATCTTGGTGGAGCGATCCAGCGGCGGCCCCAGCTTGATCGTGCGCGCCTTCTCCGTCATGGCCTCGAGAAACTTCGGATAAATCGACCGCTGCACCAGCACCCTGCTGCCGGCCGAGCAGACCTCGCCCTGGTTGATGAAAACGCCGAAGAGCGCGCCATCGATGGCCGCCTCAAAATCCGCATCGGCAAAAAAGATGTTGGGCGACTTGCCGCCCAGCTCGAGCGTCACCCGCTTGAGCGTATCCGCGGCCGACTTCATGATGATCTTGCCCACCGAGGCTGATCCCGTAAACGCCACCTTATCGACGCCAGGATGGGCCACAATCGCGGCGCCCGCCGTCTCCCCCAGTCCCGTCACGACGTTCACCACTCCCGCGGGCACTCCGCACTCCGCCAGCCAACCGGCCAGCTTCAACATGGTGAGCGGCGTCTGCTCCGCCGGCTTCAGCACGCAGGTGCAGCCGGCGGCGATCGCCGGCGCCAGCTTCCACGCAGCCATGCCCAGCGGATAATTCCAGGGGATGATCTGCCCGGCAACCCCGACCGGCTCTTTCAACGAGAGGCTGAGTGCATTGTCGGGAACAGGATTCACCAGGCCGGAGACCTTGTTGGCCAATCCTCCGTAGTACTCAAAGCACGTAGCGGCATCGGCGATGTCGTACTCCGCTTCGACAATCGGCTTACCGCAATTGCGCGACTCCAACTCCGCCAGTTGCGCAGCTTCCTCACGAAGCTTGGCCGCGATGCGAAAGAGGATGCGGCCCCGCTCCTGGGCCGTAGTCTGCGGCCATCCACCTTCATCGAAGGCATAGCGAGCCGCAGCGACAGCGGCATCGATATCGGCCGCGCTGGCGTCGGGAATTTCCGCGATCACTTCTTCGGTCGAAGGATCGTAGACAGGAATGCGCTTGCCGGAAGTGCCTTCCGTCCATTCACCATTGATAAACATCGGTTCAGAACTGGTCTGTGAGATAGCCATGGGGGATCCTTTCGAAAGCTAGCTATGGGCGGCGGCATGCCGCCGCCCATGAAACGACTACGCCCGCGCCATGCTTTCCTGCTGCGCCTGGGCCAGTGCCGGTGCAACTTCCTCAAAGGCCGACAGGTGCTTGTCGATATCGGCCATGGAGTGAGCGACGGAGATGGTCCACTGCTCATCCCACCAGTAGGGCTGCGCCATGACTCCGCGGTTCAACATACCGAACCAGTAGAGCTTCCACAGATCCGTATCCACCTTCAGCCAATCGCGGTAATTACGAATCTTGTTGGGATAAAGCAACATCGCGCCATTCGACCCGGCGCTCTCCACGTAGGCTTCGAGGCCGGTCTTCTGCACAATCTGCTTGTACCCGGAAACCAGGGCATCGCTGACCTTGGCAATGTGCGCATAGCCCGCGGGTGTGAGCACCTCACGGAAGGTTGCGATCCCCGCCGCCATGACCAACGGGTTGGTGGCATAGGTGCCGGCGTGAAAGACCTTCTGCTGCGCGATCACGTCCATCACCTGCTTGCTGGCGGCGAAAGCAGCCAACGGGAAGCCTCCACCAATGGACTTGGCCAACGTCACCACGTCGGCCTTGATGTTGAAGTACTCGCAGGCTCCGCCCCGTCCCAGTTTGGCGCCCGTCTTCACCTCGTCAAATATGAGCAGCGCACCCTCACGAGTGCAGATCTCGCGCAATCCCTCCAGATATCCCGCCTCCGGCATGCAGATGCCGATGTTCATCATGATGGGTTCCACAATCACGGCGGCAATCTGGCCAGAATTCTCGGCAAAGAGACCGGCGACCGCCTTGAGATCGTTGAACTGCGCCACCAGCGTGTTCTTCACCGTATCGGCGGGAACTCCACCCGAGGCCGGTACCTGGTTCGGCCGGTCAGGATCGCCGCACAGTTCAAGCTTGGGCTTCATGCTCACCAGGACGGAGTCATGCACGCCGTGGTAGGCGCCCTCCATCTTGATGATCTTGTCGCGGCCTGTAAAGCCGCGCGCGATGCGGATCGCGTGCATGGTCACTTCCGTGCCGCTGCTGCCAAAACGCACCTGCTCCACCGGGAAGCGCTGGCAGATTTCATCCGCCAGGTCATATTCCAGGGTATGCGGCATGCCGTACATCGTGCCGGTAACCAAACGCTCTTGCACCGCGGCGACTACAGCCGGGTGACAGTGCCCGGCCATCAGGGCTCCAAAACACAAGTTGAAATCGATGTACTCGTTGCCATCGAGGTCGTGAATATGGGTTCCCTTCGCGTCTTTCACAAACAGCGGCCATGGCTCGTAACTACGGAAGTTGCTGGCTACACCAAGCGGCATGCGTGGTTCTGCCCGCTTCAGCGCAGCGCGCGAGCCGGGCGTACGGGATTCAAAGCTGGAGAGTTCTTTCTCAAGAAGGTGGTACATGGGTTCTTCCTTTGCCCAGGGGGCGGTCAATAGTAAAGAGGGCCGGGCGACAGAGATGCGCCGGCGGACGCCGCGGAGCGCGTCTAGCGTTCGATGAGGGTGGGGTTAGACAGACGGCACAGCCGGCCTTCACCGCGGGCATAGCGAAGAAACCAGCGCATCCGGCAAAACGTGCCGGCGATGGGGCAATCTTCGTAGCTGGAAGGAACTGACATTTCGGGCAAGCCAATTATACGTTGCCACCAATAAACCCTTATAGTAATTTTTGAAAACTAGCCAGACCACCCATTGCGCCGCTGAAGAAGTCTGCGGAGAAACTCTGGTCTTCGAAGGCTAACGAGCTCACAGGCTACGGAAAAACTCAGTTTTGCATCAGGACCCGACTTTACAGGCCACGGAAAAACTCGTTCTGCATGAGGGCCCGACTCTAGAAGTTAGAGGAAAAACTCTCTAGGGCACGGCTGATGAAGGCTTTAGCCCCTAAGGTACGGCTTTCCTGGGATCTCTGCGAATGGATGAAGAGAAAAGCATGCCTCGGGGTCTCAAACAGGTGTCCGGGCTAAAACCCGGACCTACCCAACGGCGAGTTTTTCCGCAGCCGCTCTAGTCGGGCCGTAAAATGACTGAGAATACTTCGGGCTTTAGAGTTTGCTTGAGAACCTGCCGATCCAGAAATCAGTCCCGAAGCGACGGCTGAGAGCGGCCCAGGACGCAGTCCTGGGCTACAGCACTCTAACGGGATCAGATATTGTGTGTTCTCACATAGACTCTTTTAGCCCCTGAGGCATTGCTTTCCTACGCGGCCCAGAGTTTTTCCGCAGCCGTACGTATATGTTGTAAATACTGGGGACGAATCTCCATCCATCATCCGACTTTTTCGCAGCCCGTAAGGCCGGGTGCCCTATACCCGGGTTCCATACACAAGCAAGATTTGGAGCAGCATGAGTGCGAAGCCAAAAAGATTTCTCCTACTGTGCAGCCTGGCTGCACTGTCCCTTCTTTCCAGCTGCAAAAAAGCCCAGCCTACGCTCAGCCTGCTGGTTTGGGAGGGTTATGCCGACCCTTCCTTCATCCAGGGATTCGAAGCCAAATGCCAATGCAAGGTGACCGCCGCGTACATGGGCTCCAGCGACGAGCTGGTGGCCAAGTTACGCGGTGGTGCTTCCTCCAACTACGACGTGATCTCGCCCTCCAGCGACGTGGCCACGATGCTCAGCCGCTCCGGCCTCGTAGCCCCACTCGACCTTAGCAAAATTCCAAATTATAGCCAGCTTTCGCCAGCCCTAACCTCCAAGCCGCTGGTCAAGCAAAACGGTAAAGTCTACGGCGTGCCCCTTACCTGGGGTCCCAATCCCCTGCTCTACGACATCGGGGCCGTCTCCAGGGCGCCCGAGAGCTGGGCCGACCTCTGGGATCCAAAATTCGCCGACAAGCTCGCGTTCTGGGATGATCTTTCCACCATGTATATGGCGGCGCAGGTACTCGGATTCGGTAAGCCCGATCCAACCGCCATCTACAACCTGAGCGATGCGCAACTCGAGCAAGTAAAGCAGAAGCTCATCGCACTCAAGCCGAATATCCGCAAGCTTTGGACCACCGGCGGAGAGTTGACCAATCTATTTCAAAACCACGAAATCGTCGCGGCCATGGGTTGGCCGCTGGTGACCAACCAGTTGCGCAGGAGCGGCATTCCCATCGAGGAGGAGATCCCCTCCGAAGGCACCACCGGGTGGATCGATCACCTGATGATCACTTCCTCGAGCGAAAATAAGGAACTCGCCTACCAGCTTCTGAACTACCTCATTTCCGCCCAGGCGCAGAAACAGCTCGCCGACGTAACTGGCTATATTCCGGCCAACCCGCAAGCCGCCCTGCTCATGACCTCGGACCAGCGGCACAGCCTGCACCTGGACGACATCGACAACTACCAGCGCCGCATCGTTTTCTGGCAAGACGTGCCGCGCCGCGCAAAGTACACCGAGATTTGGAACGAAGTGAAGGCCAGCCAATGAAGGGCGCAGCATGAGTGGTGCCGTCTTCCTGCGCCTGGAGAGCGTAGGCAAGCGCTTCGGCGAGCACACCGTGCTCGCATCCATTTCGCTCGACGTAGAGCAGGGCGAGTTTCTTACTCTGCTGGGCGAAAGCGGCTCCGGCAAAACCACATTGCTGCGCATTCTGGCGGGTTTCGAAGAAGCGACCTCGGGACGCATTCTGCTTGACGGCGAGCGCCTCGATGCCATGCCGCCCCATCGCCGTCCCATCCACACTGTCTTCCAGAGCTACGCGCTTTTTCCCCACATGAGCGTCTTTGACAACGTGGCCTATGGCTTGCGCGTGCGGGGCTGTGCCCGCGCCGAAATGACCTCGCGGGTCAACGATGCGCTGGAAAAGGTCCGCATGGAACGCTTCGCCAGGCACTTTCCCCGGCAGATCAGCGGAGGGCAAAAACAGCGTGTGGCCCTGGCCCGGGCTCTGGTCAACCGGCCCCGTCTGCTGCTGCTCGATGAACCCCTCTCCGCGCTCGACGCCAATCTACGCCTGGAAATGCAGCGCGAGCTGAAGTTGCTGCAGCGCGAGGTCGGCATCACCTTCATCTTTGTTACCCATGACCAGAGCGAAGCGCTGGCCATCTCCGATCGCGTGGTTCTGCTTCGCCACGGCAAGGTGGAGCAGTGCGGCAGCCCGCGCGCCATCTACAGCACACCGCGCACTGCCTACGCCGCGTCCTTCCTGGGCAAGAGCAATCTGGTCGCCGGCGTCGTTCGCCAGGGAGTAGCGGACTGTGGAGCCTTCTCCGTGCCCGTGAAGCTGCCCGACGGCCCGGTCACGTTTTCTCTGCGCCCGGAGTGCATTGCGCCCGCCGGCCAAGCCGGCGAGCATCTGGTGCAATTTGCCGCAGAGGTAGTTGCAGAACAGTTTCACGGCGCCGACTCTTTGCTGACCCTGCGCTGCGCGGCTGGCATGGAGCTGTCAGCGCGCGTAGCCGGGCCGCTCAGCAACGGCGGGGGCTTTGCCTTTCAGGCGCAAGACCTGGTCCCACTGGAGCGGGAATAAATGCGCAGCGGACGCATCTCTGCATGGCTGGTGGCCTTGCCGCCCTTCGCCTGGATTGCGCTCTTCCTGTTTACGCCTTACTGTCTCCTCTTCTGTTACAGCTTCTGGAGCCTCGATGCCGGCCAGCAGTTGCTTCGCCACGCGACCCTGACCAACTATCTGCACCTGGCGACCACTCCCCTCTATGTCACCGTCATTCTCCGCTCCATGCGCATCGCCTTCTCCGTGGTGGTGCTCTCGCTGTTGATCGGTTATCCCCTGGCATGCTTTCTCGTTTTTCGGGCCGGCAAGTACAAGCGGATTCTTTACCAGGCCGTCATTATCCCGCTCTGGATCAGCTACCTGGTGCGCGCCTACGCGTGGAAAGTCATCTTCGGCAACGAAGGCGTGATGAATACCCTGTTGCTTTGGGCCCATGCAACCCGGCACCCTCTCGGCTTTCTTCTGTACAGTCCCTTCGCCGTGATCGTCACCCTGACCCACATCTATGTGCCCTTCGTGGTGCTGCCAGTGGTGGCATCGCTCGAAAAGATCCCCCATGAACTGCTCGAGTCATCGAGCGACCTGGGCGCTACCGCGTGGCAGACGTTTACCCGCGTCATCCTTCCCCTCTCGCTGCCCGGAGTTCTCTCTGGCGCGACCTTCGCCTTTCTGCTCAGCTTTGGAGACTTCCTCGCGCCGCTGCTCTTGGGTGGCCCAAGCAGCGTGATGATCGCCAATATCGTCGCCAACCTCTTCGGTGCGGATTACAACTGGCCCCTGGGAGCGGCGGTTGCCGTACTCATCCTGGTGATGGTGCTTGTCATTCTCACCATCACGCAAAGGCTGGAGCGCCGCTGGAGGGTCGCCTGAAGACGCTCTCCACCACCTTCGCCTGTGCCGCGTATGGCTTTCTCTATCTACCCATCGTGGTCCTGATCGTTTACTCCTTCAACCTCGATGGCGTAGGCGGTTTTCCCCCGCAACACCTGACCCTCCATTGGTACCGCATCCTCTTTGACGACTCCGCCATGTGGACCGCGGTGGGCAATAGCGCCATCGTTGCTTTGTCCACCGTAGTTTTATCCATGTTGATCGGCTTTCCCGCAGCCTACGCGCTGGATCGTTATTCGTTCCCCGGCAAAGCGGCCTTTCAACGGCTGGTGCTGCTACCGCTGATCGTGCCCGGCGTAATCACCGGCATCTCTCTCTTGTTGTTGACAGTCAGCGGTGGATTTCATCTGAGCCTGGTTACCGTGATTCTCGGCCATTCCACCGCCTTGACCGCGGTGGCGGCGACTGAAATCCTGGCCGGCCTGGCCAAGCTCGATCGCTCGCTGGAAGAGGCCTCCGCGGACCTGGGGGCCAGCCGCCTGCAAACCCTGCTACGCATCGTCCTGCCCGGCTTGCGGACCTCGCTGCTCGGCACCGCGCTCCTGGTCTTCACGCTCTCCATGGATGAGATTGCCGTTACTTTCTTCCTCATCGGCAGAGAGAACACCCTTCCCCTCGAAATCTGGTCCCGCCTGCGCCGCGGCGCAACCCCGGAGATGAATGCCATCGCGACCCTTATCTTCTTGTTCTCAGTCATTACCATCTTTTTGTCACAATGGCTGACCACCCGCCAGCCCGCCCAGGCCATACCCCTGGCAACTCAATGACGAGCACCCGCCGCAGCTTCCTGGCCAATGCCGGCATTATCGCTGCCGGCCTGCCTCTTTACGCGAGCCCCGTGAAAGCGCGCGCACAACATTCCTGCGTCGTAGTGGGCGCCGGTTTCGCGGGCCTCACAGCCGCCTACCGTCTTTGCGCCGCAGGCTGGAAGGTTACCGTCCTCGAAGCCCGCAACCGCACCGGAGGTCGCGTCTGGTCCTATCGCTTTCCCCAGGCGCCGGAGTTGGTGTGCGAGATGGGCGGCGAATGGATCGGAAAAGATCACAAGAAAATAATCGCCTTGGCAAAAGAGTTGAACGTGCCCCTCGAGCCCCACGCCTACCGCGTGTGGTTGCTGCAGAACGACCAGATGCATGCCCCCGGCAGCTGGGACTTTTCTCCGCAGGCCCACGCCGCGTGGAAGAAATTCCTTAGCGAGTACAAGCGATACTCCGAGCAGGATAAGCGCCGTATGGACCAGTACGACTGGTGGACATGGCTGGGAAAGATGGGATTTACCGGCAACGACCGCCGCATGCACGAGCTGATTGATTCCACCGACTACGGAGAATCCATCCGCGAGGTCTCCGCCTATGTCGCCGCCGAAGAATACGTCGATACCGACTACACCAACCCCAACAACACCGACGAGATGGACTGGCACGTGCTCGGCGGAAACAGCAATCTGGTGCAGGCCCTCGCGAACCGCCTCGCGCCGGGCGCGCTGCACTTGAACTCTCCCGTCGTTTCCATCAAGCAGCGTGCCGGCCTCGTCACCGTGGCCACAGCGAAAGAAAGCTTTACCGCCGAAGCCTGTATTTTCGCCGCGCCCGCATCGGTCTTGTCTTCGATCCACTTCGAACCGGCTCTCTCCGCCGCGCAAGCGCTGGCCGCCGATGAGCTTGAGTACAGCCGCATCATCAAGACCCAGCTGCTATTCAATCACCGCTTCTGGCCCGCGGAAGACTTTTCCCTGATCAGCGATGAGACGGCACACGAGTACTTCCACACCACTCAGAAGCAACCCGGCCCGCGCGGCATTCTCTGTTCCTACTCGGTGGGAGACAAGGCCGACGTGCTCGCCGCTCAATCGCAAGCCGAGCGCCAGGCCCAGTTGGTTCGTGACCTCAGCGCAGTTTCCGGCGACGCACCCAAAGCGCTGATCACCTCTGTCGATCAACCTTGGCAGGACGACCCATGGGTGCATGGCGCCTACGCCATCTACCGGCCCGGTCAGTGGTTCCGCATTCGCCCTCTACTCGAGCAACCGCACGGCAAGGTGCTCTTCGCCGGCGAACACCTCGCCGAATGGCAGGGCTTTATGGAAGGCGCCGTCGATACCGGCGAGATTGCCGCCGCCCATTTGTTGCACTAACTTTTTCTGAGGGAAACAATGCATTGGACTGACAAAGAACTGGGCATGGACCGCTGCATTACGTTACCGAGGCTCGCCTCGACCCCTTCGGTCGCATAGCCATCGCCGATGCCTACGCATACACCGACTGCGCGATCAACCAGGCCCACCGGGCCGTCAACGACCTCAAGCTGACAGCAGGATAATTAGCAGCAAAGGTTGGGTGCCCCATTCAAGCCTGCTTCTGGGCTTGAGTGGGATAAACAGCACTCAACCCCCGGCCTCCAAGTGTCATAAGAACAGAAGCCGAGGACCTGCGATTCTCCCCATCCCAATAATCACTTCCGATAAAAGCCACCCCCCCACTTTGTCATCCCGCCTGCCCCGGCGTGTCGTGGGAGCGAAGTCGAACGGGGATCTGCGGTGCGCTTCCCCCAAGCAAAGTTCACACAGCGACCGGATGCCCAGGCCAAGCCTTCCCCCGCGATACCATCCCCGCCAAAATGAGATACAACAACAGCCCAATAGGCCCGAAGAGAAACGTAAGTACCAGGCACGGGAGCACCAGCAAAAAAGGAACGTGATTTTTCCGCGCATCCCGCACTTGCCAACTGCCAATAAAAAGATCGAAAGCAAGATAGTGAACCCATCCCGCGAGCACCAGCCACCGGTCAGTGAACAGCAGCATGACGTTGCTTAGCGAGTTGAATCCTCCCCGATGCCCACCCCAGTGGGTGAAGATGAGCACCAGGTATACCCCGCACAGAAGTGCCGGCACCAACAAACCTGTTATCAGCGACGAGATCACCCGCGACGCGCGCGGAGACCATCCCGTAACCACCAGCAGGACCCAACCCGCCAGAGCCGTGCTATTGCAAAGTCGAAAGAGAGAATCCGCGTTCATGCAATGCCTTTCTTGCCTCGAATCACAATGACAGCAACCGCCGTAACCACCACCCAAGCAGTAAAGCTTATCAACGACAAGCTATCAGGTTGCGCAATCGACTGCCCCCGGAACGCCTGCCACAAAATCAGCCCGAAGAGCGCCAGGTAGCTCGCGGCCGTAGCAAAGATGAGATTACGCTGAGTCCGCTCGTCTCCAACAAAGTGCCGCCGGCCGATCCACCACGCCAGCAGCGGCAGCACCTGCAAACCATGCATACCCAGGAAGTGCGCAACTCGCAGATCGCCATGATCCGCGCTCCATCCGGTAACCGGCAGCCCCGGCCCGCCATCAGGAGCACCCACTGTGTGCGCCCCCACAGTCGGAAGCCGTCCGCTCACATGCGCCTCCGCCAGCTGCTGAGAGTTCGGCACTGTCATCAAGCCCCCCGACCCTGTCCCAATCAGCGCCAGCACCATCCCCAAACGCAGCGACCAGCCCCAGGCCGGCGAAGCATAAGGTTGGCGGAACAGCAGAACAGTGAGCAACAACAACGCCAGCCAGATGCAAAGGATGCTCAGCCCCATCACCGCCCACACAGCACCATCAAGTGGAGTGGAAACGTTGAAGTGGCTGGTCGTGCCCCGCGCTGCCTGCATATCGATCAGCGCGATCTCAATCGCCAAACCCGCGGCCAGCGCGATGTCCAGCGCCTTCGTGACCCGCGGCCAGATCCGGGTCGATGCGATACAGAAGGCAAAGCTCCAGGCCGCAATCATGGTGGAGAGAGCGAACTTCGCGGGCTTGAGCCATGCCGGCGCGCCGGTAATCACTCGCCGGTCCACCACCAGGCCGCACATGGTAAACACCAGGTCAGCCGCCATAACGAACCCGAGGATGGTGAGCCCGGGCGCTGCTGCGAACAAAACCGAAAATCGATGCTTCATGTGAAAGAGATTAACATAAATGTTAAACCGATTCACATTCGTGTAAAATAAATCAGGAAGGATCCCCAACCTTGAAAGCCAAGCGCCCCTATCATCACGGAGACCTGCGGGCAGCCCTGATGACCGCCGCGCTCTCACTCATCGACGAGCACGGCGTCAAGGGCCTTGCCTTGAGCGACGCGGCCCACCTCGCCGGAGTCAGCGTAGCGGCTCCCTATCGTCACTTCAAAGACAAAGAGGCCTTGCTGGCGGAAATCGCAGCTGAAGGATTCACGATGTTTCGCGATGCGCTCGCGCGCGCCGCCCAGAGCCACCCGGAAGACAAGGTGAAGCGCCTGGTGGAGATGGGTGTGGCCTATGTCGACTTCGCCTTACAGCACCGCTCCCACTTCAAGGTGATGTGGGAGGGCGGGATCGTTAAAGCAAACTATCCGGAAATACAACACACCGCCTCCCAGGCATATCTGCTGCTGGAAAAGGCGGCGAAGGACCTCCATCCGCGAGCGCACCCCAGCCGGCAGCAGGCGCTAGTCAGGGCTGCCTGGAGCGTCGTCCACGGCTACGGAATGCTTACGCTCGAAGGGGAACTCCCAGCCCAGGGAACCGAACAAAATGCCAGGAACCTGTTGCGCCAGTCGCTCCATCTCCTGCTAGATCAATTCGCCGCCAGGCAACCTGAAAAGATTTAATTCAATACAGGGCCGCTGCGTCTATAAAGGCTACCAATCCGCTGTCAAAAGACTCCAGGCGCAGATGGCATGGTAGGCTCGGCGGAAAACGCCAGCGAACAGGATGTTCGTCCGCCAGGCAGACGGCTTCCTGGCAGCAGTCCCCGATCCCCTTCCGCCCCCGCGTGGCTACCGTCCTACCCCGCCATGCAGAACAAGTTGGAGCAGGAAGGTTTCGTGGACCGCGCTGTGTCTGTGCTGAAACGCGCCGGCTACAACGCCTGGATCAACCCCGTGGTCCACGTAGCTGTGGACCCACGGAGTATTGCTGCCTTCTGATAAACCGATAAGCCCGGAGTGACTACTCCGGCTGGGGAACCAGACGGATATATGGCTTGGGTGATTTCCAGCCGCCGGCGTACTTCTGTTTGGCTTCCTCATCGGTAACCGAAGGCAGGATGATGACATCTCCCCCCGGCTGCCAATCCGCTGGCGTAGCTACCTTGTGCTTGGCCGTAAGCTGCATCGAATCGATCACCCGCAGCAGTTCCGGAAAATTGCGGCCAGTGGTCATGGGATAACTCAAGTGCAGCTTGATCTTCTTATCTGGACCAATAATGAAGACGGTGCGGACGGTGGCATTGTTCGCTGCCGTGCGGCCTTCAGAGGTCTCCCCGGAATCGCCGGGCAGCATGTCGTACAACTTGGCCACCTTCAGCTCGGTATCGCCAATCATGGGATAGTTCACCTTGAAGCCGCCAGTCTCCTCGATATCGATGGCCCACTTGCCGTGGCTGCTCACGGGGTCAACGCTCAGCCCCATCACCTTGGTATTGCGCTTGGCAAACTCGTCCTGCAGGCCCGCGACGCTCCCTAATTCCGTGGTACAGACCGGGGTAAAGTCCTTGGGGTGAGAAAAAAGGACTGCCCAGCCATCGCCGATCCACTCGTGAAAGTGAATCGTGCCTTGCGTTGTTTCGGCGGTAAAGTCGGGAGCGGTGTCATTAATTCTGAGGGACATTCGTGCGTCTCCTGCAATCGCTTGCGTTTTTCTGGGGTTTGGGATGCTCTAGACGCCAGCTTGGCGCCCAGCGAAGATTTTAACAGGCCCTTGCCCGGATTTCCTGCACGCGGGCGTGAGAGACGACCACGTCTGCGGCTTTCATTGCGGAAAGCCGCATAGAGTGCATCAACGCCACCAAACTTCACAGGAATCCGTGGGTCAGCCCTGCCGATAGGGGATCCAGACCTGCATCGCGGAGAGCTGGCGATTCGACCACGCGTAGTAAGGAATAAGGCGCAGCTTAGTCGGGTGAGCGGCTTCCCCATTGGGCAGCGTGGCCTGGTAGAGGCTCCCAGGCTCGGCCGGGAGCCACGCGCCGGGATGCTCCAATACCACCACGCCCTCCAGCAAGTCCGGTTGGTAGACCGTCGTCGTAGTCTCGGTGAGCTGTGCCGTGTAGCGGGGAAAACTTTCCGCATCCGCCGGCGACACGGCTTGATCCATCTGCTCCATGCAATAAACGATGGGGCCGCGCTGGAAGGCGATCCGTCCACGATCGTCGGTCACCGCAAGATTGGCGTGTACCGCCTGCGGCTGCATATCAAAGCTCAACTCCACCGCGTCGCCGGCGGACCAGCGTCGCTTGATCGCCAGGTACTCTCCCGGAGTGGCGCCTGCCACCGGGCTGCCGTTCACCTTGACGTTATTCCGCTTCGACCACCCGGGAATGCGCACAAACAAAGTGAACTCCTGGGGCGAGGCCGGAGTCACCGCCAGGTGCACCGTGCCCTCCCAGGGATACCGCGTAGTCTGCTTGATATCGAGCGTGGTCCCGTTCTCCAGCTGCCACTGCAGCTCAGAATTGTCATAGAAGTGCACATACACACCCTCCGCCGAAGTGCTGTAGAAGTACCCGGGCAGCGAAGCAAAGGTGCGTTCCAGGTTGGGCGGGCAGCAGGTAGTGTCGTACCAGGGATTGCGAATCTTATCGCCCGTCGTCGGATCAAACGCCAACGGATTGCGATAGCAGTACAGCTTGCCATCGAGCGACATGCCACTGTTGATGCCGTTATACAGCGCCCGCTCCATCACATCGGCAAACTTCGCTTCACCGCTGGCAGCCAGCATTCGCCAATTCCACATCATGTTGCCGATAGCCGCGCAGCTCTCGCCATAGGCGGTTTCGTTAGGCAGCTCATACGCATTGCCGAAGGCCTCGCCATCGCTGCGTGCCCCCACCCCGCCGGTCACGTAGAGCTGATGTTCCGCCAGGTCCTCCCACAGCCGGTTCAGCGTCTTCCAATAAGCCGGATCCCCAGTTTCCAGGTAATAATCCGTTGCCCCGCAACAGGCATACATGGCGCGCACCGCGTGCCCTTCCAGCTTGGTTCTCGAAGTAAACGGAACCCCGCAGAACATGTACACAATCTGCCGTTCCTGTAATGGAATCCGCGCATCGCCCTGCAGAATGTAACCCGCCAGCTCCAGATACCGTCGGTTGCCCGTAGTGCGATAGAGCTCAATCAGCGCCATCTCAATTTCGGGGTGCCCGGCCACGATGGGCCCTTGATTGGCCGCCGGCCCATAGCCCGGCAACAGGAAATCGTCCACAAAGCGCACCCCCGCGTTCAGCAGGGTGGGATCTCCAGTGGCGCGATAGTAGGCGATGCCGCCCTGCAGCAGGTGTCCGATGCAATAGAGCTCGTGTCCGCCCGTCTGCGTCTTAGGCAGCATGCGGTCGGCCCGCTTGTTCTCCACAAAATAAGTATTGAGATAGCCGCCCGGCTCCTGCGCGGCAACCACCTGGCGAATCATCTCCTCGGTGGTAGCGCGTAACTCAGGCATCGGCCCCGACTGCAGGGCGAACCCGACACCTTCCATCCACTTATAGATGTCGGAGTCGGAGTACACTGGTCCCTTCTGCGGCGCGGCCGACTTACCTTCGAGGCGGAGAAAGTTATCCATGCGCCCGTGTTCGATCAATTCCACACGCATGCTGGGAATGCTCGAGTCGACATTCGTCTGCCGTCGCTTCGACCAGAAGCCGGGGGCAATCGTCACCGCGCGCACAGGCACCGGCTTTAATTTTGCATAAGGAGAATGCCGTGTAGCGATAATGCCCGCGTCGGCCCAGTCGGGGTCGAGCGCGGAGGCATGCGGCGTCGCCGCAGTGTCCGCTTGGCCAAGAGCAAAGTCGCCCGTGGGCAGCGCCGTGGCGGCTGTCGCCGCGGCGGCAGTTGCGATAAATTGGCGACGAGTAAACGATGAACCGCGCTTCATGGATCAGGCCCTCTATCTACGATCCAGCAGTATACGCCTGTTAACGGGAGGGTCACCTCCCATCCCTGTGCGGGTACGAACGGCAGTTACCAATCCCAAAAAACTCTCTAACCCGAGCTCTCCACCTTTACTGTGGCATCGCGCTGGTTTAGCCTTACGCTACTTAGATAAAAAGGTGTACTCCCCTGCTGAGAAATCTTCGGGAGCTGAATACTTCTCTTACCACACAGACACGCCTCAAAGCCCGAGAGGACGCTGAGCTCAGTCGGGTTATTTGGTGTCGATAAGTCAGCAGTCGATCGTCATGGCCTCGACCGGCGGAGTACCGGTCCTCTGCGGGATGGTTGCCAACGAACCACCGATTCCATCATCGAGCCCTGCGCGGACATTTTTTTATGGCAGCCTTGTCTCCGCGCCACCCTAAGCGAAATCGTGATTCCGCACCTAAAACAAGACATTATTTACAAACGCGTAAAGCAAACAAACGAGGAGCACCCTCTACATTCACTTGCTGGGACGTGACTCCGCCCAAGTCCACAGCCTTATCCGCATCATATTGAAGTCCGGGTCTGGGCCCATCCTTATATACCGCGACACTTGCATCAGCCGGAGAAGTAAAGTGAGCCCAGCTGGACTATTCGTTATCGATAAGGCAGCGCCTGATCTTCCTGCCTCCGCGGAACAAACGGGCGCCCCCACCTTTGACAGCCGCGAAAGAACCACTGCGATGGTAATCGGTGAGCGAAACCTGCGGAGCCTTTATCCCGGCGATTAGCGAACTTCGCTTGCGTTGCGGTCAGCAGGAAGACCTCATAACGGACCCGCGGTATTTCATCGCTGCACACGCCCAAAATAGGCGAGTGGCTGCTGTTCTCATTCGCCATCACCAGCAACTCGAAGCCTGCGCCCTCTTTTACGAACATTACAAGTTCGGGATCGGTCTCGGCATAATGCGCGGAGGAGGCTCCATCGGCGAAAACCTCGTAGCCGGCCCCGAAACGTTTCGCTTGCAGTATCTCCAGTTAGCGGCGCAAGCCCTGCTGCGAGACTGGCGGATCCACGGCGTAAGCCTCAGCGTGAGAGCCTCCGTAGACCACTGTATCGAGGTCATGGGCCCTGAGCAGAAATACCGGATCTTTTCCGGCGGAACATACAGCACAAGCTTCCGCTGGAAAGCACTTACCATGCAATGCTAGCCGGCATGGGCCCTCGCACCCGGCGCAGCCTGGCGGGAAAGCGAAAAAAGTTGGAAGAGAACGCGCATGTCTCCTTCCTGCCATCGCTGGAGCCTGCCCAGGCGCTCGAAGCCATGTTGTCCCTTCAGCAGAGATCCATGGGGAAACGAATCACCAAGTTCTATCGTGCCCGCTATCGGCTGCTTCAGGAATTCCCCGAATTCTTCTCTATGGGTATGCGCCTTCCCGACGGCACATGGTTGAGCATCCTCAGTGGCTGGCGCAGGAATCGGGTCACTTATATCGACTTGCAGATGAACGACATGCACTTCAAGAAGGAATCCATTTCCGCCGTCATGCGAGCCTTTATGTTGGAACACGAGATCGCGTGCAAGCAGGAACTCATCAACTTCGTTGGCGGAACATCCTTATTGCTCAGAAGATATTGCCGGCCGATCGAGCCATGCACCGATGTTTTCTTTGGCGGCCTTGCCTTCGGGCCACGCTCACCAGGATGGTGATCCCACGCCTGAAACCGAAGAGTTTTTACACACTCGTAAAGACCGGTGCCGGCGAACGCAATTCTGATCTTTGATCCGTTCCAGGTCGTTTTCAACCGTCCCGAGTCAGCCACTCAGGCCGGACTCCCGAAGGGGCCCCAAGGCGATTCAAGCCACGCTTTATGCTGTGCAGTGGGCCGCGCGGTAACTTCAGTCACTCCGATACGTAACTTTAGTGTTTTCTTTTTCGGCCTTACCCGTACAAACTAGTCCTATCGCAAATCCTTGCAACCGCAGAGATTCATTTGAGACGACAAGCGCTACCGTTGAAGTCTCGATTAGGGTTACTCTTGAGCGTGATCCTTGTAGGGATAGCTCTGTGGGCGCTGGCAGGTTGCGGCTACAGTGGATCAGCTACTGCCGCGCAGGTGCCCGCGGGGCTCCACGGCAGCGTGCGCGGCGGCCAACAGCCAGTAAACGGCGCGAGCGTTCAGTTCTACGCCGCTGGTACAAACGGAATCGGCTCTGCCGCACCGCCGCTGCTCAGCAATCCCGTCAAGTCCGACAGTGCCGGCAACTTCACTGTCCCCACTTCTTTCGATTGCCCCTCCGCCTCATCCCAGCTCTACCTAGTCGCTCGGGGCGGTAATCCCGGGCTCCCCTCAGGCGCTGATAACCCTGATCTCGCGCTGATGGCCATGCTTGGCTCCTGTAGCAGCCTCTCCGCATCCACTGCAATCTCTGTCAACGAGGTCACAACCGTCGGCTCAGTCTGGCCGCTGGCCGCTTATATGAAGTCTCCGGAGGATCTCGGTTCCACGGCCGGTGACGCTAATTTTCTGGCAGATGCCTCAAGCGTTAACGAATTTGTAAACATTGCGAGTGGAAGTTCTCCAGGCATCAGCACACCGGAAAGCTACTTCGCCCAGAATACCAAGCTTTACAGTCTCGCCGACGTTCTCGACAAATGTGTCAATTCCACGGGTGGCGCGGCTGGTGACGGCAGTCCATGCGGAGAGCTATTCTCAATTGCCACGCCCGCTGCCGGAGGCGCTCCGAAGGACACGCTCACCGCAGCCATGCGCATCGCTCAGAGCCCGCGGAATAAGGTGACCCCGATTTTTGATCTCTCTGCTGCCCCCACCACTTTCCAACCAACCCTGACAGTCGTTCCCTCCGACTGGACATTGTCCCTAAGCCATCCGGTAGCCACTCCATCCATGTCGTTGGCCACCGGAACCTACACGGGCAGTCAGCAGCTAACCATCACTGACTCGACAGCCGGAAGCATCATCTACTACACGACCGATGGAACGGTGCCCACAAGTTCTTCGGCGCAATACTCGAGTGCGCTCTCAATCGGGGTCACCTCCATCGTGCAGGCGATCGCAATATTGGGGATTTCACAGAGTTCTGTGGCCTCCTCAACCCTGACAATCACCACCCCCACCACGAACGCATTGCCCCCGGCGAAGATCGTATTCCTGCAGCAGCCCTCCAATGCATTGAAACAGGTTGCGATTTCGCCTCCAGTCACGGTTGCAATTGAAGACGCTAACGGCAACATCGCCTCTTCAGCCAATAATCCGGTTAAGCTTAGCCTCGCGGGAGTCACCACAAACTTGGGCGGCACACTAAGCATCGCTGCCCAAAACGGCATCGCCACCTTCAACAACCTGACGATAGGAAGCGCCGGAAGCGGGTACACACTTTCCGCAACCAGCGCGGGCCTGGCCTCTGCGACCAGCGTCGGCTTCACCGTGAGCGCACCTTCCACCACAACCGCTACCGCCACACGGCTTGCCTTCCTGCAACAGCCCTCCAATGCGCTCACTCAGTCCGTGATCTCACCTGCGGTCACGGTTGCAGTAGAAGATGCTAACGGTAACGTCGTCACGTCCGCCACCAACCCTGTTTCGCTAAGCCTCTTGGGAGGCGCCACAGGTCTGAGCGGCACACTAACCGTCACGCCCCACAATGGCATCACGACTTTCAGTAGCCTCGCTGTGGCGACAGCCGGAAGCACATACCAGCTTTCGGCCACCAGTGCGGGTCTTGCTCCCGCAACCAGCGTAAGCTTTTCTATCACTGCGCAGGGAAGCCCGGCGGTAACGGCCACTCAACTCGGCTTTCTCCATCAGCCCACGAATACTGTCACCCAGGCCACTATCTCCCCCGCGGTTACGATCGCCGTCCTCGACCAGAACGGTCATCTGGTCGCCACTGCTGCCAATGCCATCACCCTGAGCTTGCGAACTGGATCGTCTGTTCAAACAATGAATGGAACACTAACCCGGCCAGCCGTGAACGGTGTCGCGACGTTCCCTGATCTGAACGTTTCCTCGTCTGGTCAATACACGATACTCGCGACAAGTTCGGGGCTGACCGCCACCACGAGCACGGCCTTCTCGATTACCTCGCCCTCGCCCGCAGCAGGAGAGCAGGCGGTCAGCGCGCTTGCGTTTACCGATACCGTGGGTCTCAACATCCATCTAACGTATGACAATACGATCTATAAAACGAATTTTTCGCTCGTTCTGTCATCGCTTCTCGATCTGGGAATTCGACACGTTCGCGACGGACTAGTCGATTTTGGGCCTGGTGCCAGCTTCTACTACTCAGAGCACCAGCAGCTGGCCGCCAACGGCATCGGCGCTAATTTCATCTCGTCCATCAATCAGCCCGAGTCACTTTTAACAGCCTATCCGCCAAGAGTCGGGGACATGGAGGCCCTCGAGGCGCCGAACGAGTACGACACCAGCGGAGACCCCCAATGGGCTAAGACTTTAGCGGCCTACCTCCCTGTTCTTCACGACGCCGTCTACGGATCACATCCGATGAGCGGCGTCTCCCTCTTCGGTCCTAGCCTTGTGAATCCGAATTGGTACGCAAGCAACAATTCATACGCACAACTTGGCCCCGTCAGCAACTTGTTCGATTACGGCAATCTTCACAACTACCAGGGGGGACGGAATCCAGGCACCCCTGGCTGGACTCCCCAGGGCTATGGAAGCATGGCTTTCGCCATCTCCTCCGCTCGCCAGGAGTGGCCAACGGTTCCCATAGTGAGCACAGAAATCGGCTACGTCGACAATCCGTCACTGCCTAGCAACATACCCGATGTCCCTTTTGCCAAATACATCCCTCGGGTTCTGTTGGAGCAATATCTGCACGGTATTGTTCGCACATATATCTATTCGCTCGCAGACACACACCTTCCTGGAGACTCCTACGGCCTGCTGCGCGCTGACGGTAGCCAAAAACCTGCCTATCTTTCCCTGCGATCCATGATGCACCTGCTTGCGGATCCGGGAACTTCATACTCCACGGGCAAGCTTGCCTGGAGCATGACGGGAGCTTCGTCAGATGTGCATCACCTCTTGCTTCAAAAGCGTGATGGCACTTTTCTCCTTGCGCTATGGGTCGAGGAACCCTGCTACGACGTGAACGCTCGCACATATTTGACTGTTCCCACGCAGAACATCACGTTGCAGTTCAGTAATCCGGTCACAATAGAATCGATTAACACTCTGCAAACGACCGGCGGCATGACTGTAACTACGACTGAGAACGCAAACCAAACTACTCTTTCTCTTCCCGTGTCTGACCTCCTGACTGTCGTGGAACTTCGTTGATACCGATGCGGCTGTCCAACAGCCAGCAATCCCTCTTGCGGTTGTTTTCTTGGCATTGAAAAACTACAATTGCACCAGCCTTGCATTGCTAAAACCGCAATCTGCTGGGACAACTCTGTGACTCTATGAGAGCCTGTAGCTGTGGACCACGTCAAACTGCCCGGCATAGACACCCCCGTCTCCAGAATCGGGTTTGGTACCTCCATGCTTATGTCCCGGCTCAACCGGAAGCAGTCCGAACGGCTCCTGTGGGCGGCCTTGGATGCTGGCATAACTCACTTCGATACGGCTAGACTTTACGGCTACGGCGAGGCAGAGCGAGCCTTAGGCGATGCCATCAGAGGCCACCGCGATAGACTGACGGTCACCACCAAGGTCGGCATCCTTCCTCCGAAGCGCTCCCCATTGCTCACGATCGCGAAATATGCTGCCCGAAAAGTGGCGGCACGAATCCCACAACTCAGAACCAGCCTCCGCCGCAAGGCCGAAACAATGGTTCAGTCAGGGATCTTCGATATACCCACCGTGACAATGAGTCTGGAAACCAGTCTCCGGCAGCTAAGAACCGACTACGTTGACTTTCTTCTGTTGCACGAGTGCTCAGAGGCGGATCTCCAGAACGAGGAGCTCCTGAAATTTCTGCAGAGCGCCCAGCGCCAGGGAAAAGTGCGGTATTACGGACTGGCCACGACGGTCTCGGTGACCGGGCGGGCACTCTCTCGCTTTCCCGAATACACCCCGGTCGTCCAATTCCCTAACAGTGCGTTCGAGCGAAACATACAATTACTCGACCTTCAGGCTGGTCCAGCCATTTTTACGCACTCATCGTTATCCGTCGGATTCACTCAACTCTGTTCTGATCTTGCCGCACAACCCTCCTTGGCCTCCGAGTGGAGCAGACGTCTCGGAGTGAATTGTCTCGACCCCCTGGCACTGGGTGAAGCGGCTCTGGCGTATGCGATGAACGAGAATCAGGGAGGCGTCGTCCTATTCTCGTCTACAAGTCAAAAACACATTCGGGCAAACGCTCTGACCGGCTCAAAATCATCATTTGCTTCACGGGCCAAGATCTTTCTAGAACTCGTCGAGCATTTCACGCACCTCCGAGCCGATACTGGATCATGATTTGCGATTTAATGGATTTTCCTGATGGCAGCGTTCTCGAAGCCGACGTCATCGTTATCGGCGCAGGTCCGGCCGGTATTGCCGTCGCTCACGAGTTGGGTTCAACCCAACTCGCGGTTGTGTTAGTTGAGAGCGGTGGCCTTGACTCAGAGTCCGCTGTCCAGGAGTTGAATGACGTCGAGAATGTTGGCCTTCCCCATCTCTTTCACCGGGATGGCCGCGCGCGCGCCTTTGGCGGCGCAGGAACGCTTTGGGCGGGTCAGTGCCTGCCTCTCGACGCAATCGATTTTACCGTTAGGTCCTGGGTTCCCTTCTCCGGCTGGCCGTTTGATCGCGCTCAGATCGAGTGCTATTACGAGCGGGCAGAGAAATTTTTTCGCGTGGAGGGTGCCGTTTACGACGACCGTGTCTACGCGGATTTCGATATGCAATCACCGCAATACCTCACAGCGAAACTGGCGTCTATGTTCACCGTGTACACCCCGGAAGTGAACACCGCCACTGCGTGGAAGAGCCGAATCTCGTCGTCACCGAACATCCGCCTGCTCCTGCATGCGACCCTGACGGAAATCACAGTCGAACCATCCGGAAAATCGGTTTCGCACGTGCAGGTTCGGGCGCTCGACGGGCGGCGTGTTAAAGTTCGCGGCAGGAACGTCGTGCTCTGTGCCGGGGGTTTGGAAAACGCCCGGTTGCTTTTACTTAGCCGCTGTCAACAACCGGCCGGGCTGGGGAATAGCAATGATCAAGTAGGCAGGTTCTTCATGGAGCACCCCAACGGGTTTACGGCTGAGATAGAAGCCAGTGAAACGGATGCTGCCACCCTGCAGCAGAAATTCAGGCTACTGTACGGTAGGAATGGTCGTCGTTATTTCCCAAAGATCCGTCTCAGCGCCCAAACTCAAACGAGCGCGGAAGTCTTGAACTGCAACGCATCGCTCCTATTTCACTATCCTGAAAATTCTGGAATCGCTGCCCTCCAGGACCTCTTTAGGGCGGCGCGAGAGCGTCGCATGCCGGACAAGTTGTTTCAAAAGTTCGCGAATCTGCTCCGGGAAAGCCCCGACGTCCTCCATTCGTTGTTGCTGCGCATGCGTTCCGGGAGGTCTCCTTCGGGCAATCCGTCACGCATCCAACTCCAGTGCTATTTGGAACAAGCTCCAACGCCCCTTAGCAAAGTCTTTCTTTCGGAAAAGAAGGACCGCTTTGGATTGCCCTTGCTTGCTCTGGACTGGCGTATGACCGAACTTGAACTAAAGACCCTTCGCGTGCTGACGAGGACGATCCAATCTGAGTTTTCTCGTCTGGAACTCGGAAGAGTACGCGCGGCCGAGTGGCTTTCTCAATCTTCCGGCTGGGAGGCGAACCTGGTTGACTGCGCCCATCATTGCGGCACAACAAGAATGTCCGATACTCCGCGCCTCGGGGTAGTGGATTCTAACTGTAAAGTATTTGACATCGACGGACTCTACGTTGCCGGAAGCTCGGTCTTCCCAACTTCGGGTTATTCCAACCCTACACTAACCATAGTCGCCCTCTCGATCCGGTTGGCCGACCATATCAAGACCACGCTTTCGTTATAAGGCGGTACAATAAACACACATCACAGCGATGCCTGGCCTCTTTACTATCCCTGAGCAGAAACTTTACCGTAATTGATCGACGTGTCGCACGGCCCTTAAGACCAAATGGGACTTTCCCGGAAGCCTTCGGAGTATCGCATGAGAGCTGAAACCTGTACGACGGAAACATTGGGCCTAAAGCCTGCCCTTTTCATCGCACATCCCTCGGAACACCTGACAGATCATCTTGCGAATGGCGATGGATTGGTCGCCCATGGCTTTATTTCCCGATTGGCCGCTCGCGGATACGAGATTCATGTAGCCGCGGATCGCGTTTCGCTGAAAAGCCCTTTTCCTGGCAACGTTACGCTCTACCCCTTGGGCATCAGATCAACTAACGGCGGCTTGCGACGGATCGAGTACATGGTCAAGATGCGAGTACTGTATGAGCGCTTGCGCCGCAAACATACCTTCGCTCTCAACCTGCAATTGAACCCCGTCTTCCCCGGACTCAGTCTCGCACTTCTCCGGACAGGTGTTCCTCTTATTCTCGGAACCTATGTCGCGCACTGGGGTAAAGAATCCGAGAGCTTCGAGGATACATACAAGAGACCGTCAGGACTCCTTGCCCGATGCCGAGACCTCATCAGCTCGTGTCAGCAAGAGCATGCCGATGCACTACTAGTGACGACGAAAGCCGCCTATAACCGTATTCCGAACTGGGCCTCTCTAGAGACCAAAATAATCCAGCTTCCCCACGGAATAGATGCGGATCTCTTCTCGCCGCGAACTGCATCAAAACCGCTCTCCTCTGACCAGAAACAAAGCATCTTGTTCCTGGCAAATGTGATCGAGCGCAAAGGCATTTTTGTTCTACTAAAGGCCTTCGACAAGGTCGCCAGTCGCCTACCGCAGAGCCGGCTGTCCATCGTGGGTGCGGGCCAGGACCTTGAGAAGGTAATAAGCCAAATACTCCACTCGCCACATCGAGATCGGATCAAAGTCTGGGGCGCGGTTGACAGATCGTCAACACCGCAAATCTATAAGGAGCACGCGTTGTATTGCCTTCCATCTTTCGGGGAACCATATGCAACCGCACTCATTGAGGCGATGGCGTGCGGCCTGCCAGTTGTGTCAACCTATGCGGGTGGCACGCCCGAGCTCGTCCGTCCAGGCGGCGGCCGTTTGATAGCGCCCGGCGACTCTGATGCCCTCGCCGACACCCTCATTGAAATCCTGAGTTCCCCGACGCTCGCCAACGCATTAGGGCAGGAAAATAGGCGGTACGTCCTGGAACGGTTCGCGTGGGACGTAGTCCTGGATGCCCTTGAACAGATCTATTTTGACGTGAGCGGCGGCGCGATCGGTCGAGCCATGCGGGTTTCTGAAAACGAGCTCCGTCCAACTTGGTGACAACCTTCCCTGGTCCTGCGCAAATAGACCCAGCTACACGAGTTAGCTAACGAACAGTAATCGCCGGCCTTGCGACAGGATCAACACCCCTGAATGGGAGTCATGCCGGCTCCGGATCGTGACTCGAGACAGACGCCCAGATCCCAGCGAACAGCCAGAATATAATCCCCCCTTGCCGGTAAAGTACGTCGCCGGTAAGAAGCTGTGTCGCACACGCAAGAGTGACAGCAGCCGCAGCCACCTGCGCCCCGGAAAAGCTACGAAGGCTAGATGCGACGTGGGCGAGCAAATACAAAAAGCCGAAGAGATAGCATGACGCCCCAACCCACCCGAGCATGTAGAACAGTTCAATGAAGCTACTGTCGATGGGGAATCCGTGCAGCTCGACAAGCGACTGCAATCCAACTCCTAACGGGGTCGATACGATAAGGCCGCTCATATACCCGTACATTGCCTGGCGCTCATTCGCGCTCTCGTCTGAACCAAGCGAAGAAAGAGTTTGGATCCGGCTGTAAAGTCCCGAAAATTGCACTTCGTGAATGAATAAATAGGTGACCAAACCAACAACAAGGAGCGCGCCTATCGACCTTACGAGAGAGGTCCTTCGACGACACGCAAAGACAAAGATTAGGAGCGCAAGCACGGCCTGCATCCACGCGCTCCTGACGAGCGTTAGGGCGAGTGTGATGTATCCCATCACGCTCACGAGAACCACGAAGAGACCATCCTCGATGCCAAGCCAAACTAATGTTGCTCCCAAAAATACCGCAAGCGGTCCAGGAGCATTCATCGTGCTCCACACCCTAATCGCCATTGGCTTGGGTTGCCCGAAGCTGGGAGCGACCGCGCCGTCACTTATTTGCCTTAGCCAGTAGGTGTCCCATGGCGGCGCAGTCATAAATTGATAAACGCCGTAAAGCGATAGGATCAGGACACCCCAAAGGAGTGTCCGGCTAAGCACCCGGACCAAGATCTCGCGCTCACGAATAGACGCCGCAAAGACAAAGAGGATGATCGGTGCGCTCCAAGCGGCAGCCGCGAGCATAACGGCCATGCCGGGGTGCTTGATCATCCCCACTCCCGCTCCGAATGCGATTCCACTCAAAGTGAACAGCGCTGCAGTGCGGACGAGAGGAGTCACCTCGGCCAGTCTTGACCGCAGGTGAATGGCCGGCAGCAGAGTGAGGAGCAATGGCGCCAGCAAGATCATGCTCTGCTCTTGGTAAGCGGTCCTCCAGTCCACCAACCGCCGAAGCAGCGGCGTCAGCATAAAGATCCACAACACAAACGAAAGGTAGTAGCTCTCGTTCCGCTTATATATCTGATAGCCCACCAAACAGGCAGCGGCCGGGAACAAGAGACGAAGCGAGCCAGGCGAAACCGCCAGCAAAACAAATGCTAGAGCGAGAAATGGCAGGAGTATCCGTAACACCCGCACGAAGTCCCCACCCCCGTCGAGGGTACTCGCCGGCATGTTCGGTAGTACGCCGCCAAGGGCATGACTGCTCACCGTAGGGTCTCGACCGGCCGTTCCGTAAATCGAACAAGCCGCTTGAGCACGACGCCCGCCTGGAGACTTTCAACCAGCAGCCGAAAGTCGCGCACTTGCGGAAACCTCCTCGCGCGTCTCACATAACAGCCCAGCAGTAAAGCTAGCCGTAGCATCGCCGTGCTTAACAGTGCGATACCTGCGCCTATCGTCCCGAATTTTGGCACTAGAAGCAAAAGAAACGGGATGGCGACAGCTAGACTCACTCCCTGGAGAGCAGCCACAGTTCCAGGCCGTCCCATCGCCATGAATGACTGTGACATCAGGGTAGTAAGACCCGACAGGATGGCCTCCGCGCTTAAGATCTGGAGCAGAGTGGTCGCCACCACATACTCAGACCCATACAGCAGACGGAGGAGGAAGCTGCCAAAGAGGCAAAGCAGCACAGCCGCAGGCAACGCCAGCGCCGTGGTAGCCGCCGTAATACGCACGGTGGCTACCACTGTCTCGCGGGTCGTCATGCCAATACATTTTGGAAACAGAACGGCCGCCGCAGCCTGGTAGACGGAATTCAGTGTTCGCGAGAGACTAAGCGCGACAATATACCTTCCCATTTCCGACGCGCTGATCATCCCCACGACAAACGCCTGGTCCACCGATTGAGACAACGCCCCACACAGATCGATGCCGTAGGATCTTAGGCCATAACTAAGGATCGCGCGAGACGATCGACCGAAGCCATGCAGCTTCCAGCCTAGCTCCCGATTAAGGCGGAGAAGCATCCAGAGGAGAACTGGAACTCCCGCCAGCACGTAACTCAATGCCGCGGTCAGCTCCGTAAGATGGTGGAAGCGCCACAATAAAAAAAGCGCAACGAAGGTTTGAGCGGGTGCCAGAAGCCAAGTGCTTGCCGATGTCCCGAAGCTCCCGAGGGCCTCAAACGCGGACCGAAACACCAGCATGAGTACGCTTACAACCGTGAAAAGCATCAGCCACTGTGACCACCGCACCACTTGAGGGCTATAGTTCGAAAGCCAGAACGGCAGAACCAAGGCGCCTCCGATGCTGGCCACCACCCCGATCACTGTCGCCAGAACCGTTGCTGCCGTGAACAACCCTGCCCGCTCCGCATGTCCAACCCGGCGGATGTGATAGATCAACGCACTCGGCAGTCCAAACGTCAGCACACCCGCCAAGAACACTGGCCACATGATCATCGCCGCTAACGCGCCTCGGCCTGACGGCCCCAGCGCACGAGCGGTGATCATCCCGGTGACCCCACTGAGCAGGATCCAGCCAAGCCGGCTCCCTATAGTCTTTGCGACCGCCGGCGCAGACGTCCTTCGAATAGTCGGTTTTGGGCCGTTCGATGCAACTGCCGGAGGCTCATCTGCTATCAGGGAGCGGCTCATGAAGCAACTGGTCTTTCGATTTCGGAAATCACATCGGTAAGGCCGCGCTCCGACAGCACAGAGACAACCGTCTTCTTAAGGCGCTCGTGAAAGATCTCCATGCCGAAGTTCGCCGCGTGTCGCCTCAATGCGCCTGAATCCCACCGAATGCCCTCAAGACGCAGAATGCCGGCGGCTAAACTTTCTCCGCTCGGCTCATCGAAAATAATGCCTGTCTTCCCGTCTATGACAGTGTCCACCGGGCCGCCTACTCCATACGCAATCACCGGGCGGCCTGAAGCATTCGCCTCCAGCGGAGTAAGCCCGAAATCCTCTTCACCAGGAAGAAGCAATGCTCGGCACTGGGAAAAATGATCCTCTACTTCCGAATCCGGCCTTCTCCCCAGAAACTCTACGGCCGGGCCCGCCATCGCTTCCAGCCGCGTGCGGTCCGGTCCATCACCGATCACCTTTAGCTTCCGGCCGAGACGGTTGCACGCCTCGATGGCCAGATCAATACGTTTGTAAGCAAC
This sequence comes from uncultured Acidobacteriaceae bacterium, assembly GCA_963746595.1. Lineage (GTDB taxonomy): Bacteria > Acidobacteriota > Terriglobia > Terriglobales > Acidobacteriaceae > PALSA-350. The sequence continues at coordinate 691,367 of CAVVBS010000013.1, read as the reverse complement.
CAAACGCGACACGACGAGGTAGTAGCTCTGGACTGAGTCGGAAACACGAAAGCGCTCGAGGTCGATCGGGGGATGCAAAACCAGCGATTCCCTGCCATAGAAACAGTACAGCCGCTCCGCCACCGCGGTAGAGTTCGCAATATAAACGTCTGGCTGCCTGGAAGCGAAGATATCCCACCGGCGCGCCACGGAAACGAATGCCTTCAGAGAAATGCGAAGCAGCGTGCCCCATCGTTCCCGCGCTGAATAGTCGTCCGCGCGCCATATCCAGCGCGGGGGAGTGTGACAGTAACAGATATGGATCGCATTTGCCGACTTTCGCAGCCCTTTGGCAAATCCAAAGCAACTGGAAAGAACGAAACCATAGCCGCCTGTTTTCGAGCTGAGCACCGCAAAGGGATACAGCGGGACGTAATATCGAAACCACCGGTCAAGACGAGGCAGACACTGCATCCACGTGGTTCTTACTCCGCGGCGATCCATGTAAGGAGAAAGTCTGCTCGGCACTGTGATGGTCGAGAGGACATCGGCTCCCGGAAATAACCGCGCCATCGACTCGACAACGCGCTCGGCACCACCGTTCTGGGCAAAATTCTCGTGGAAGATGCCGATCGTCGTCACGCGGTCTCACCAAGCTGGCTCGCATGCGACTCAACGATAGCCGTGGATGAACTTGTCTGTACCGGGTACGCATGTTTCAGCAAAATGCTGGCCAGCCGCTTCCCATAAATCTCAGGCGTATCCTGCTTTCTGAGCGCCACTCGAGCAGCGGACGCCAATCTCCTGCGCTGCTCTGGATGGTTCTTCGCCCAAAGAATGGTTCGCGCCAACTGCACAGCGTCCCCTGATCGGACTAGCCATGCCGTCCTTCGGTCTGCCAGTAGCTCGGGAACTCCATCGACTGCGAAAGCAACTGTCGGGGTGGCCGCCGACATGGCTTCAAGAAGAATCATCGGAAACGGTTCGTTGCGAGAAGGCAGGACCAGCAGATCCATCGTTTCCAACAGCAGAGGCACGTCAGCGCGATTCCCCAACATCAGGACGTTTCCCGAAATCCCAAGCTCCTCGATCTTTTGCCGGACGCTAGCCTCGTAGGGCACATTACACGGAAATAGAGCCGAACCAACGATGAGCAACAATGTCTCGGGGCTGGACTTTAATACCTCGGCGAATGCCTCAACCATGGCGACCTGATTTTTTCGCTTACAGATCTGCCCCACGCACCCGATCAGAAATCTGCCCGTGGCGCCGAGCTCCGCGCGTAGACGATCACGCTGCTGCGCAGTCGATCCCACTCGGACACCTGCAAATATATTGTGCAGTACGTCCGTCTTTGGGGCGAGACGCCGCTTCCAAAGCCGGCCGCAGAATGTCCGCGCCGTGGCCCGCGAAACGGCGATGAGGTTTGTTCGACGCGACATAGCAGCGAAGCCACGTATTGCCGCTGAGAACGGGTGCCTGGGAAGAGTGTCATGCACATGCCACACGATCTCTGTACGCATCCCAACGGTGGCTGCGCTCGCCACCAAACCTGCGCGAACGCTATTGGCGTGCACCACGTCCGGTTGAAGACACCGAAGCTTCATGCGCAAATTTCGGATCGAGATGGCAAACGAGCGCATGCTTTTGGCGACCTCAATTGGATTAGAGGTAAAACGTGCCTCAAGCGGATAACACTCCACAACCTCAAACCCCGAACGCGCTGCCTCGCTGTGCAGGGGTCCCGCCGGCGACAGCACGATCGACTGTAAGCCCTCATCCCGAAGTTGAGGAAGCGCGTTGAGGAGCACCCGCTCAGCGCCGGCAATCACCCCGGTGTGGTTGTAATGGACGACTCGAACTCTTGTCATAATCCTTAATATCCCAATTGCGTCGGGTTCAAATACAAACCGATGTTCGCTGCATGAATGATTCGGTCCATCTTCGCGATCCGATCCTTCGGCACAAGTAGCATGTCGCCCGGTTCCAGCATAAGATCGTGCTCCAGATCCTGCACCTTCTTCACTTTGTGAAGATCGAGGACATGCACCTCGTCGTCGTCGGTATTCAGCCTCCGGAACACAATGACCTGCGACGACTGAGCTGCCGCATCCATCCCACCCGCACTCAGAATGGCCTGTAGTGCCGTGGTGGGTTCATCCATGTCGTAACGGCCGGGGCGCTTCACCTCACCAGCAACTACGTAGTAGGGCTTGTGAAACTCTTTCAGTGTGAGCGTAATCTTCGGATCGTGAAGGCGTTTACTTGCGCGCTGGATAATCAACTCCGTCGCTTGAGTAAGGGTCAACCCGCTCACCTTGATCTCGCCGGTCGGATCCAGGTTGATAAATCCATCCGGTTCAACGGTCACGGTTTGGTTTAATTCAGGCGTGTACCGGTAAGCTATTTCGAATTTGTCCCCACCTTGGATCGTGTAGCGTTGCCGGGTCACGAGGCGAGGATCATGGCTACCCTGTGCTGAAGAAACAGCGACGGTTGTGAACACAAACAATAGCACCAGGATGGATTTCATACGATTCGTCCTGTCGGAGGATACACTGCTACTAACTCAACAAACGATGGATCAACGGGGGTAATGGATAGGTCCGCTTGTTCAGAATGCATCCGGAAAGACGCGATCCGGACTGCTCGATGATGCGTTGCGCATAAAGCACTTGGTCGCGCCTTGTTTCTCCAGCTGCCACGACTAAAAGTAGATCGTCGATCACCGGTGCCAGGTGCCAAAACCGGCCCGAAGCAGTAACCGCCCCGCAATCCAACAATACGAAGTCAAATTGCGAGTTGAGTACCGACATCGCATGCCTCAGATTTCCTTCAGGCCCTGACTCGTCAGTACGCGACGCGCTGGTCCCCTCGGCCGGAGACAAGATCCAGCGGCCAGGTTGGTCCGTAAACCAGCAATGAGCGAGTAGCTCGGCCGGAGTCAGACGACTGGCTGTAAAAAGATCAAGACAGTCCGCTTGCAGGATGCGCTTGCGCGATCTCGTGGCCAGCAGCCGGGCAAGTGCACCCAGAACGAAAGTCGCTCCATCTCCACTCCTGCAACCGATAATCCCTAACACTCTCGCACGGTTCAGTCCTTGGCCGGAGGCCTGGAGTTGACCAAGAACCTGCTCGAACCCTTCGCTATTAGCAGGTTCATGCACATCTGAGAATGTCGTAGTCATTCGCGCTTGCTCCAGGCGGCAACGGGTGTCTGAGGTAGACTCCCGCACCTTATCAATTGGTGGGACGTTGGAAGTAGTACGCAAGTCCGGGGAATCGCGAGAACCAGAAACCCCATGAACTGTCTTCGAGTTTCTGCGTCGGGATGGACCCCAGTGTCGTCAAGCCGGTAAGCGCATCGAGTTCGGCTGGCGAACAAACTGTGTTTCTTCCCAGCTCTTCCAAAACACAAGAACCCACGCCAAGAAAGACCGCGGTAAATAAACCTAACGCAAGATAAAGAAAAGGCCGTGGCTGCACCGGTATCGCGGACGCGGACGGCTTGGCAGCGAAGGCGACGTTCAGAACTCGATCTTTGTCGAGTGCGTCATCCACCACCGCCTGATCGCGTTTCTGGACCGCCAGGTCCAGGTTCCGTTGTCCCTCCGCCACACGCTTCTGCAAACGGTCGAATTCCGCGGACTGCTCCTCTAGTTGATTCAGCTGCGCGACATAACTCTGCTTTTGCTCGTCCACCGAACGGCGCTGTGCCGCGATGGCCGAGGTCGCTATCTGCGCCTTAGCCAATTGAGTTTTTAACTCCAGGCTTAGCGGGTTGATATCGCTCGTCGTTTCGACCGCATTGGCACTGCGAAGTCTCGCCAGTTCCTTCTGTACAGTGCTGATCTGCTGCTCGACTTCCTGAACAATGCGTTCGGTTGGCTCGTAACCGGTCAACAAGCTCGTACGTTTATTTTCGAGCTCCACTAACTTCGACGTCAGCGCCTCGACCGCCTGCTGGTTGGGAGTGGATTTATTCTGCGTGATGATCCTCTCCGGGTACCGCGCCAGTTCGTCATCGGTCGTTTGCGCTCGGCGTCGCTCCTCTGCTAGCTCCGCAGCCAGGGTGGCGGACTGCACAGACGAGCCCTCAAGTTGCCGAAGCAATGCCGCCTCATTCTCCCCCACGGAAGCGATCCCGGTCGCCACCTTAAACCTGGCAAACTCCTGCTGCGCTGAGGTAAGGTCACGCTGGCTCTGCTCGACCAGGCCCGCAAAGAGCTGCTGATGCGTGGGCCGCAGCAATGCAAGCTCCTTGCCCACGAAACTGGACGCAATCGCCTGCAGCGTCTGCGTGGCCCTTTCCGGGGACGAGTCCACATACGAAACATTCAATATGTTGGAATTTCGCACCGGCGCCACATCTAACTTGCGCCCTAGTCTCTCGAGTGCCTTGTCTCGAACCAACGCTGGCGAGTTGGGGGCACCCAACTGATCCAGCGCCTGGTTAAGAATGTCACGGCTCCGTAGCAGCTCCGCCTGTGAGTTGACATCATTGTCTGTTATCTCGCTGGTTGCTCTGATTGGTTCTTCGGCTTCGCTGCTAATGACTGAGTACTGGCGAGTGTTCAACACCACCAACTGCATCGTTGCCTGGTAACGCCGCGGCACAAAAAGGATCGCAAGTACGGTAATCAGCAGCGTCAATCCTGCGATACTGGCGACACGCAGCGGCCGACGGAAGCACGCCTCAGTGATCGAGCGTAACGAAAGCATCTGTGAGTTCCCGGACGGATGCCGCGGCGGGCGCGCGACCACGACCGGAGCCAGGTTTAAATTCGCTAACGGACTAAGGTTCTCCCGCTCTTCGCTTTGCGCCGGAATGTGGAACACCTCTGCGGTAAGGCGTCGCGCATGAAATGCCTCGTCCCGTTCAACTTCCTGCGCCAGGTCAAAATACCTGCTCATTGCGCACCCTTCTCGGAGAGTTGTGCCTTTACCGGCTGTTCCGCGACGCTTGTTCCCGAAACCCTTGGGACTGCTGGAATGCGAATGCTCTGACCGGGCTCGATGTGATCGAGATTGCTCAACTGCGGGTTGAGTTTATGAATTTCCTGCAAAAGCTCCGGATCACATTTTCCAAAGTTGTCCACGCATATCCCGAGCAAGGTCTTTCCCGGCATCACGCGAACGGTCGTTCCGTCGGCTGCCTGCTCCTGGTTCGCCATTGGCGCTGCGTCAGGCGCAGTGGCTAGAATCGGCACTGTATTATCCGCCCGCGCAGAGACCCCTTCAGAAACTATCGGCTGCGCAAGCGAGTTCGTAGACGAGGGGACGGTCTGCGGACTTACAACCTTTGTCTGCGGGCCGGCTTTGGCAGAGGTCCACCGATGACTCGCGAAGAGGGTCCCACCCAGAGCGAACAGAACCGCGGCAGCAACTGCGGCTTTCGGCTTCCATCCCCCGAGCAGGCGTGATGTGCCTTCAGTGGCGAGAAAGGCTGGGACCTCCGCGGGTACTCTCTCCTCCTGCCGGACGGCAAGCGCAGTCGTCTTCCGCCACCGATCGAGATTAAGATCCGCGACCACCTCGCGAACCGTGTCGGCATCGATCGGTTTTCGCCGCAACGCACAGGCCAGCGACAACGAATTGAAGCAGAGGTTGTTGATATTGCGCGGGATCCCTTCGCTGTATTCGACGATCACCGCCAGCGCATCTCTTCCGAACAGAGGCGCGTCCAAGCTATAGCCCGCTGTCCGCACTCTATGCTCTATGTAGAGCGCCGTCTCTTCTGCAGAGAACGGCTTCAAGTGAGCGACGATCGAGACTCGCTGCCGCAACTGCACTAATTCAGGGGAGCCGATCTTTTCCGCTAGCTGAGGTTGGCCGGAGAGAACGATCTGTATGAGCTTTTCTCGCTGAGTCTCAAAGTTGGAAAGCATCCGCACGCACTCGAGTACAGAATCGTCAAGGTTCTGCGCCTCATCAATGACCACCACCACCCGTTTGCCAAGCCGATACTGCTCCACCAGAACGTCTTTCAACCGCAGTTGCATCTCGATGAGGGTCCCTTTGATTTCGCGCACGCCAAGTCCGGTGAGCAGAGCCCGCAGGAGATCCATCGGTGTACATACTGTTTGGAACAGAAAAACCGTTCGAGCCTTCTCACGGAGCTGATTCATCGCGTGGTAAAGCAGCGTGGTCTTTCCCAAGCCTGGATTTGCGATCAGTGCGACGAACCCACATCCCGCTTCTATCCCGTATGTGACCGAGGCAAGCGCCTCGCGGTGTGTGGGGCTCAGAAACAGATACTTGGAATCGGGGGTGACTCCGAAAGGGTGTTCCCGGAGGTTGTAATAGTCTAAGACCATAATCTACTTAAGTAATCCTCTTGGCAAAGCTGCGGTCGCGTGGAAGAGGAACTCGAATGCACTCGACAGTCTATGCCTTGGGTATACAGGGTATCGTTGCGACGCTGGCCCGCAATCATGTCGTATGGCTCGGAGCAGTCGACCTTGATGCTCCGATAATTGCTGAGAGCCGGGGTAATTGGCAACAGCGCGCAGAGGAAAACCTACGGCACCGGCGCTCCAATTTATGAGCGTTCGTAATGGCTATCTCGGCGGCACCCCCATCAATGTGCATTACCGTTGATAATGACGATATTCATTGGCACCATGCAGCAAGCCGCGACTGGCCAAGACGGCCCGGCAAGCATCCGGTCAGATCTGGCCGGAAACACGGACGTAAAGACTGTTCCTCGCGTTGAAAGCCCCTTGCCATAATGGGGCATCACCAGAAAGAAACAAACATCAACATTGGATTTTTACGGGGCCGATAAAGGGTTTTTACGTACTGTTAAAGTTGAAACGTGCGAAGAGTGGTGAGGTTTCTTGACCGGACTAAAAAAACGATAGCAGGAGAAACCATCGTGCGCAACGGAGAAATGGACGGCTAGTCAGGGCCGACTAATCTCGCTTTGAGGATCGCGCACGAGGTGCTAAGGGTGCAGATCCGCATCAACCAGGCAAGATTGAACCATTCCTTGAGCATGTGGAAATTTCGCTGACACTTCACACAAATCTCTGCAATCGAAGCAAAGCCCGCCAGGCTCCGCAGGCGAAACCTGATTCCTCCGCGGTCTGTCATCGAATGCCCTACAGTGTCTGCGTAAGAACCCCGCTAACAAACTCAGTCCCACAGAGCCTGCCCTGAGCTTGTCGAAGGGGACGGCTGAGAATCAGTCTTGTCCAAATTAGCTTTTCCCGATCGGCTGATTGGAAAACATTTAACGGAAAATAAATCAGCTTCTGGGTGGTATCGCGATCAGTCCCGAAGGGACGGTTGAAGGTCAGACGTGTCCAAATTAGCTTTTTCGACTCTGTCCATCCACCTCCACTACTGCCAAGGTTGGCCACCGCCCCTAACTTTGTCATCCCGACCGGAGCGGACCCGGTATCGCCCAAGGCCACGTATGCGGCTTGCATAAAGCCGCACGACGTTCGTCAACGCCACCAAGCTCGCAGGAAATTCGGGTACGCTCCGTCGGGATGACAAATTTGAGGGCTGTGGCTTACCTCGGCATGGATGTAGGTGGCTGGACAGAACACGCCACTGCAGCAACCAAACTGATTTCGCTTTCCGACGCTCTCTTCAACGCATTCAGCAATTGCGCCGTCCAGAAGGCCGTTGCTCCGCTCATTTGGACGGCTTAGCCTGAGAATGCCGCTCCAGGGCCGACCCGGATTTCCTGTGCAGGTTGGTGGAACCAAGGAGTGGACCTTCCGTAAGGAAAGCCGCATACGCAGACCTGCCTGAGTATCGTGCAGAGATCCGGGGCCACTCCTGGTGAACCCGGACCACGCCTGAATGCTGACAAGCGATCATCAAAAGCCAACCGGCTTCGCGTTGGGTCGAGGTGACTAAAGCATATCCGCCCCAAAAACAAAACGGGCGGCGTCTTCGACGCCGCCCGCTCTTATTCCCAAACGAACCACTCACCCGAACCGAACCTCCGCCAGCGGAGGATCGCAATCCCCCAACTCCGGCCGCCACAGTCGAAGCCACTGAGCAAGAAACAACCCGACAAACTGGCTGTTAGTGAACAAATAACGCCGCCAAAGCCGTCCCGGTTCCTGTGCAAGCCGATACAGCCATTGCAAACCAAACCGCTGCAACAAAGCGGGCGGCTCCTCCAACAGACCAGCGTGGTAGTCGAAAGCCGCGCCCACAGCCAACATAGGCATCGAAAGCTGCGTGCTCATCTCGTAAGTGAAGACCTCCTGCCGCGGACAACCCAAGCCCGACAAAAACAATCTTCGCTCCCGAATCGCGAATCCGGTCCGCCGCCAGCTTCTGCTCCTCCGCTGTCAACTTCCGGAATTCCGACGGATGCGCGCCCGCAATCTTTAAACCAGGGCACATCTCCGGCAAACGCGCACACAGTTTATCCAGCACCTGCTGGCTGCTCCCATAAAAATAAACCGGGATCCCCTGCAATGCCGCTTGCTTGCACACCTTCAGCGTCATGGTTGGTCCATAGACGCGGTCGTTCAGCTTGGTTCCATAGAGCAGGTTCAACGCCCACCGCACCGGCTGACCGTCTGGAGTCACCAGGTCAAAGGTGTTCAAGCGATAGCGATGAGCGCGATCCAAAGCCCCCGTGATCACGCCATGCACAGCCAATGCCGTGGTAGCGCAGCGCCGGCCGGCCTGTGCATCTTCGATGATCTTGGCCACAGCGTACTCGTAATCCACCGCGCTGATGGCTATCCCGAGAAGGTTTCTCCTGCCGCGGTCGATCATACCGCCTCCACCACCCGATCGCGGCTGTTCTCGAAGATCTGCTGCAGAATCGCTCGTACGTCGTACTTCTGCTTCCATTCGGGATAGTGTCCGGAGAACTTGCCGGTGTCGCTAATCCACCAGATATGGTCCCCCGTACGGTTGTCTTCTTTATAGGTGTGGTTAAGCGGTCTGCCCGCAATCTCTTCGCAGATCTTGATCGATTCCAACATCGAAGCGTTGCTGAAACGGCCGCCGCCAATGTTGTAAACCTCGCCGCTGCGCGGCTTCTTGAAGAACTCATGGAAGCAATTGATCAAGTCAGCGCTGTGAATGTTGTCGCGCACCTGCTTACCCTTGTATCCGAATACAGTGTACGGACGCCCGGTCACCGTGCAGCGCATCAGGTAAGCCAGAAAGCCGTGCAATTGAGTCCCGCTATGGTTTGGACCAGTCAGGCACCCACCACGGAAACAAGCCGTCTTCATCCCGAAATACCGGCCATACTCTTGCACCAGCACGTCCGCCGACACCTTCGAGGCGCCGAACAGGCTATGCAGCGTCTGGTCGATCGACATCCGCTCGTCGATGCCTACCCAGTATTCGTGCGTGGGGTCAATCTCCCAGCGCGTGTCCAGCTCGATCAGCGGCAGGCGGTTGGGCGTGTCCCCATAAACTTTGTTGGTTGAGGTGAAAATAAACGGGGCGTCCGGACAATGCTGCCGCGTCGCCTCCAACATATTCAACGTGCCCACTGCGTTGACTGAGAAATCAACATGGGGATCCCGAGCGGCCCAGTCATGCGACGGCTGCGCGGCGGTGTGGACCACCAGCGCAACATTGCTGCCCAGGTCCGCAAAGAGGCGGTTGACACGCTCCGTGTCCCTGATATCAAAGTCGGAGTGGCGGTAGGTCTTGCCCAGCTCGGACTTCAACCGGCTTTGATTCCATGCGGTCGACGCTTCCGCGCCGAAAAATGTGCTTCGCATGTCGTTGTCTATTCCGACAACATCAAGGCCAAGCTTGGCAAAAAAGGAGGTTGCTTCCGAACCAATCAGACCGGCTGAACCGGTAATAATTGCAATGCTCATCGTCCCTCTCATGGCAGTGTCGCCCAACTTCACGACCCGGAATAAACTGCAAAATACAAGATTTTGATGCTTCGTTTAACGGGCAAGAACACTGAACATCTCGACGGGGAGGGGGGTCCGGCGGATATCGACAATTGCCCCTTGGTAACCAACACCTTACCGTGATCCGGCCAATGTGGACAAGCTAAAAATGCCTTATCCACAGCTGCGGGCTGGTACCAGAGTAACAACCAATCTTACCCCTTTCGCAAACATTTTTTGCCACTCAAAAGCCCGGCGGCCTCTAAATCCCATATTTGCCGCTGCTTGCAAATAGAGACAGAATTCGCCGCAGTCGAAATCCATTTCCGCCAAATCATAACGCCGGATCGGGAGCAGCAATCCCGTTGACTCCGGAGTGCAACGCTTGTTCCTTACCTTGCCAGACGAAGACCCCCTCCAGCCCTGGCGGCAGGGTCACCGTCCCTCTAAGCCCCTTGCCGCTGCGCTCGAAGTGCACCTTAATCATGCCTTTAGGATGCGGAAATTCCGCTGTCACTTCGCCCAGGACGCCCAAGTGCGGCCCAATTCGGACCGAGGAAAAGCCCGGCAATCCCGGTTTGATACCCGCCACCAGCGTCAGCAGGTCGTACGCCGGATGCGCGCTCCAGGCGTGCGAATCAGACCGGGTCTGGCCAGGCGTCTCCGGCCAAGTACTGAAATGCAGTGGTAACAGATCGCGCCACGGCTTCAGGCTGGCCAGATACTCATCGGCCATCCCGGCGTGGTCAAGTGCCCGCGCCAGGTAGAAACGAAAGTAATATGACGAGCTCAGGATCCCGCCGTCCGTCGTGCCCGGAGCGATCGACATCACGTGCCGCAGAACGCCCTGCTGCTCCCCGCGGGGAATCACATCGAGAAGCACCCCCAGAACGTTCGTCTGCTGGCTGAAAGCATTGTGGGCGGGATTATCGGCCAGCAGCTTGCGCCCCGCATCCCAGCATTTGTCATATAAACCGCTGCGCACATGCTGCGCCCGGTGGCTCTCCCGGGCAGCTCGATCCTGGTCGCCCAGCGCCAGCTCAAGCTCGGCCGCATCCTCCAAGGCTCCCAGGTACTCGAGCGTCGTAGTGCACGATTCCCCATGTTCGTCGTAGGTGGGCAACTCTCCGCTCGACACCCAGTCGACAAAACTCCACCACGGCAGCTTGCGCAGCAAACCGTCCGGCTGCTCGTATTGCTCGAACCAATCGAGCACCGTGCGCGTGCCCGGCAATCCAGCCTTCGCCGGCGCAGCATCGGGCCGGTACATCCAATAGTCGTGCAGCATGTCGATCCATATCAGGGAAAACGTGGGAATGATCTGCGGCTGCGCAGTGGGATAGCGGCTCTGCGTCAACCCGGCGGGGATGCGCGAGTCATCAAAGCTCCTGAGGGCCTGCTTCGCCAGCCGGTCGTCTCCCGTCACCGCATAGGAGATCAACGCCTGGATCCGCGTGTCGCCCACGTACTGTAACTGTTCCCAATATGGAGTATCCATATACGTCTCGTGCGCATCCAGCTGTGCCGTTCGCCAGCTGATCTCCCATATCTGCGCCAGCTCGGGATCCTTGCTCTCGAACGAAGCTCGCTCCTCAAAGGGATAGGCCGTGAACTCCGCCTGCAGCGAGTCCAGTGTCAGCGGCTCGCCCGCCGTCTGAATGTCCAGGTCCAGATAGCGCCACACCCTCCACCACAGTGGCTCAAACGTGCGGTGCGCGCCGCCGTCGGGCAGAAAACTGTCGTGTACTCCCAACGCTTGGCGGTTGCCCACTTCATTCCGATCGCCCTTCTGTTGCTGTGCGTCATAGAGCGCCTCCGCATAGGTCAAGCGGATCTTCGCACCCTTTCCCCCCGAAACCGTCAATTGAGGATAGGCGGTAGTCAGCGTCTTGCGATCCAGCAGCAAATGCACATGGCGATTCGCCGCAATCGTCACCGGCTTAGCGGGAAATGCGTTGGCGCCTGGCTCGTCCGACCGCACCACTGCGCCCGCATCCGTGGGGGTGTACGCCATATGCGGCAGCTCATCTGGAACCAGCCCCCAGTAGTTGTCTACCTGCTCTCCCTCCAAACCGGCGCGGGCCGCCGAAGGATAAATATTTTCCCGCATCGGACTCGCGGCAGCCACCCACGCGCCGCTTGGGTCTGCAGCATCATTCCACTGCCAATCGTAGGCAGCGGCGTTCAACTCTTCTCCCGGTCCATTGGCCATATAGCCGTCTACGCCGCCGGGCGTTCGTGGAACCGCAACCCGGCCCGGCTCGATAGCCACCATCCATCCCGTGGGAGTGCTCACTCCGGCTTCGAGCGCACCATCGCCCTGCACCAGAAAAGCCGTGCGATCGGTGATCTGTGCCGCCGGCGCATAGATACCAAAATTCCAAACAGTAGCAGTTACGAGATTAGCGCCCGCGGAAAGATACGGGGCCAGATCGAAGGTCTCGTAGCGCCAATGCGGCAGATCCCCGCGCGCAGGCCCATCGCCCACCCGATGCCCATTGACATAGAGGATGAAGCGATTGTCCGCGCTGACATGAACAACAAACCGCACCGGCTTGCTATCCAGTTGCAATGTACGCCGAAAGTGCAGCACGATCGGCTCCCGCAGTGGAGCAGTAGGATGCGTGATCCAGCTAGCCTTCCAAAGCGGCTCCGCCGCGAATCCAATCCCGGAAAGCAGCACCACCAAAGCAACCGAGCAAATAACACGCTTCATCCCACACCACCAGTCTTAACGGCGCGACACCCATCCTATCAGCGGCAGTAAGGTCCGAAGGAACAGGACGGGTGCCCCACACCCCGGAAGCGCAGCGGAGAGCCTGCCCTGAGCGAAGTCGAATGGGGACCTGCTATGCGCCCTTCCCTCTAACAACTCCCTACGGCTCTGTCCATCCACCTCCACAAATGCCCAGGTGGACCATCGCCCTCAACCTTGTCATCCCGAGAGGTTGTGACTTTTTTCATTTTTGTGTTTTTGGCACAGCTACCCAGAAATGTTTTTCAAACTCCCCACAAGGCCGTCATCCTGCCTGCCCCGGCCCGCAGTGGGAGCGAAGCGCATCGCAGATCTATCGCTACAGAGGATTTGGACCGGAGTCGAAGGGCCTGCCCTGAGCGTAGCCGAACGGGGACCCGCCGTTCCTCTCACCCACACACAAATGCTTACGCTGATCCGTCAATCACAGCGGCATCAAATTCGCGGCCGAGTCAAATTCCATATCGCGGGCCACTCCCGCGGTAGTCACGCCTGCGTGCCCGTTCGTTGTCCCAACACACCCCTCCGAAACCTGAAATCTCTCCAGGTTGAGCGTGTCGGCGATCCGCACCACCCGCACCTTCTCCGGATTAGGCGCCGCGAGCGAAGCCAATGCTGCCGCGATCGCGTCGCGGTCATTCTCAAAGTAGATAGGGATCTTCGCCGACAGCATCCCAAGCGAAGTCAGTGCATTCATGTACATGTATTGCAAATTGAGCGCCTTCACAAAGCGTGCGGTAGTGAAGTCCGCCATGCCAATCCCGACGCCGTTGCCATTGCTCGCCGGGGTCAGGTCGCGTACGAAGATACGGGAGACGCGCGGAGTCACCGCACTCGAGGAGTGCAGCGTGGACTTGTATCCATCAATGTCGCGCCCAATCACATTGGTATCCATGCCCGACCCGCTAATGTCTTTCCCGATGCGGTCAATGATCAGCAGATCAATTTCCTCGAAAGGCAAGCGAGCCAACAGCGACTCCGCCTTCTTAAACAGCCGGCCCTCTTCGTGCACGATATTCTCCGGCCGCAGCACTTCGATCTCAGCCGTCTGATGGTGTTGATCCTCCACCAGCGCGATGGCGCAGAAAATAGGAGCCGCGCCCAGGATCACGCGGGCAATCTCTCGCAGCACCACCTCATACCCCATGTGAGCAGCGGCCCGATGCGCATTGTTAGCCCCCACCTGTTTCCCAAACCCAATCACCATCATCTTCTGGATGCCGCTGCCTAGCGTTCCCCGGAAATCGGTGTGCGGCTTCACGCGGTTCAGCACGACCACTCCATCCGCCTCAAACGCCGGAACACTGAACACCACGTCCACCCCGCTTGCCCCGCCTGTCCCGCCTGTCCCGCCTGCCGTGGAGCCTGCCGTGGAGCTTGCCGTGGATCGAATGCCGTACCGATCTTTTTCACCGCCATGCTGGCTTCGATAGGAACACCCATGCTTTCCCGCGTGACTCCATATTCTGCCAGCACCTGAATCTGGCCCTCCGCTGTAGCTCCCCCGTGGCTCCCCATCGCCGGCACGATAAAAGGCCGTGCTCCCGCTTCGATCAGCACGCCCAGCGCGGCCTTCACAATCTCTTTCAGGTTGGTGATGCCGCGGCTGCCGACGCCCAGGGCAATGCTCATTCCGGGCCTAACCTGCTCCCGCAGCCCCTGCTCCGTGAACTGCTCCTTAATAAGGGTGTAAAAATCCAGCTTGCGAGAGGGCGGATAGCTCTGCCCCATTTCAAGCATCTTGGGAAACTGATCGGCCATATTCATCGGAAATCTCCACCGTCGATCTTAAGCGAAACTCCTCCAGGCCGCTGCCTCCGCCCTCACCCGAAAATATTTCCTGGCTTTTCTGACCGAAACCATTGAAAACCGTATCTATATAGTGTGACGAATCGCTTCGCCGTTCCGAATGCCCCAGGCAGCCCCAGCATTCCGTGGAGCTTGCCCTGGGAGCGAAGCAACCTGTCCCGGCGTGCCGTGGAAGCGAGGCCGAACGCTCATTTATTTAGAAAACATCTCACCCACATCCGCACGCCCCAAATCCGCACCGGGAGGCCCCCCTTATAGCGCTTATGGCGCTTTTAGCGCTCATTTCTTTGGAATATCCGCACCCCCACAGTCAATTGCGGGGCGAACCCCTTCCTAGTAAACTCTCCGCTTGTTGACTCCTCACAAAACAAAATGGAGCCTTCACCTCCTCGCCCTCGCGAGCGTGGCTCTTTTCCACGCGCGCTCCTTCGCCACCTGCGAAGGTCTGGCGGCCCTGCAGTTGCCCCACACCACCATCACCAAAGCAGAGGTGGTAACGTCCGGTAAGTTCGCACCCCCCGTCGGGAAACTGCTGACTCACCTCCCAGCCTTCTGCCGCGTCGCCGTCACCCTAAAGCCCAGCCCCGACTCCGACATTCGGGTCGAGATCTGGATGCCTCAGTCCGGTTGGAACCAGCGTTTCGAAGGTACCGGCAATGGCGGCTTTGCCGGCACCATCATCTACAACTCCCTGGCGGAAGGGCTGCGGGACGGCTACGCAGTGGCCAACACCGATATGGGCATGGCCACGCCGCCGGGCCAGACCGCGAGCATTTTCGTCAATCGCCCGGAGCGCT
Organism: uncultured Acidobacteriaceae bacterium; assembly: GCA_963746595.1. Lineage (GTDB taxonomy): Bacteria > Acidobacteriota > Terriglobia > Terriglobales > Acidobacteriaceae > PALSA-350. The sequence continues at coordinate 676,185 of CAVVBS010000013.1, read as the reverse complement.
GGGCTGATTGGGGATACCGGGCCACCCACGAAATGACCCTGGTCGCAAAACAGATCGTGCGCGCTTACTACGAGCGAGACGCCAAATACTCCTACTTCACCGGCTGTTCCACCGGAGGCGAGCAGGCGCTGATGGAATCCCAGCGGTACCCGGATGACTACGATGGCATCGTCGGCGGAGCAGCAGCCAACAACCGCACCGGTGTGCACGTCAGCGTCCTATGGAACTTTGCCGCCGACCAGAAAACCCGCGCCTCCTACCTGCACGCAGCCGCACTCTTCGTGCTTTCTCAGGCAGTCGTGAATGCCTGCGACGCCCTCGATGGCGTCAAAGACGGGGTGATCTCCGATCCAACGAAGTGTCAGTTCGATCCGGCAGTTCTGCAGTGCAAGCCGAACAGCCAGGAGGGCTGTCTGACCGCAGACCAGGTGCAGACGGCGAAGGAAATCTATGCCGGGCCCAAGAATCCGCGAACCGGCGAAAGCCTCTATCCCGGGCTGCCCCGAGGCAGCGAATTCGGCTGGGATGGTTTGGATCGCATACCCGGCCCCGCTGCAATCCCTCCGTACGCTCCGATCTTTCAATGGGTGTTTGGCCCGGACTGGGATTGGAGGCAATTCGATTTCGATCACCAGGACGCGCTCTTTACCCAAAAGCTCGCCGGCATGGTGAATGCAACTAACCCGGATATCGACACCTTCCGCGCCCACGGCCACAAGCTGCTCATCTATCACGGCTGGGCAGACTGGCTCGTGGCCCCGGGAGAATCCGTCAACTACTACAATGCCGTGGTCGCGCGCGCCAAAGCGGCTCCCCCTGCCGGCCAGCCGATCGCTCAAATTGATCAATCCGTCCGCCTCTTCATGGTCCCCGGCATGGCGCATTGCAGCGGCGGTCCAGGAGCGACCCATTTCGATGCCTTGGGCGCCGTGGTCGACTGGGTAGAGCACGGAATCGCGCCCGACAAAATCATCGCCACCACCTTGCCACCCAATGAAATCGACAGCACGCCAAACCCAAAGCGTCCGCTATGTCCCTATCCCGCCACCGCCCAGTATCAGGGAACGGGAGATACCAACGACGCGTCCAATTTCGTTTGCACCGTAAAGTAGCGCATGCGCTTACAGAAGACGCTGGCGCTCACCGGGCAGTCGATCCTGTTGACCCACGGCTGGTTCATGGAGTAGACAGGTCACTGATTGTTTCAGGAGGAAATTCGTAATGTCGATTACCAGACGCAGCTTCATCAGCTCCACTTCCGCAGCCGCCGCCCTGCTATATACCGGCGTGGGCCGTGGAGCCTCATTGGGGCTGCCCGTTGGCTTGCAGCTCTATTCTGTGCGCACTCTGCTGCCCACGGATTACGCCGGCACCCTCAAGCAGGTCGGCGCCCTGGGCTATAAGGAAGTGGAAGCAGCCGGCTTCTTCAATCTCCCCGTGGAACAGGTAAAGGCAGCCATGCAGGCCGCCGGCTTGCGCTGCGTCAGCGCCCATTATCCTCTGCCCTTACTCAGGCAGCACCTCGATGAGATCCTTACCTTCTGCAAAGCTCTGGGAGTTGGATATGTAGTCTGTTCTTCCCCCATGCATCAGCAGGAAGGGGCCAAGGGGCCGCTCACACTCGATGACTGGCGCTGGAGCGCGGACCAGTTCAACCAGGTCGCCGCCAAAGTCGAAGCCGCCGGCATGAAGTTCGCCTATCACAATCACTATGCCGAGTTCGGCGCGATTGATGGCACCCTGCCCTACGATGAGCTCCTGAAGCACACCGATCCGGCAAAGGTCAGCTTCGAGCTGGACTGCGGCTGGGTGATCGTGGGCGGCCAGGACCCCGTGCATTATTTGAAACAATATCCGACACGTATCGTGATGCTGCACGTCAAGGACTTCAAAAACAACAAACCGCCCTCAGTCGAACTCGGCACCGGCTCCATCGACTACGCGCCCATCTTTGCCGCCGCGGCGGCAACCGGCCACATACGCCACGCCTTCGTGGAGCAGGAGGAGTTTCAAGGGCCGATCATGGAAGCGCTAGCCGTCGACGCCAAGTACATGAAGAAGTTTCACGCCTGAGGTCTACAGCCTTTTCGCTTCTGGTGTATACAAAGCAACCGCTTCCGACGTGGCTTTTCCTCAAGAAAAGCCGCACCTCGCTGAACTTGACTGTGGAGATTAGAAGTGAAAAGGCTCTAGTGGCCGGTCAGCTTCTGTTCCAGTAATGGTTGCAGAATCGGGATCGGCAGCGGTCCTTCGTCGAGAGCGGTATCGTTGAAGCGCTTGAGCGAGAAGGCGCTGCCCTGTTGCTGCTGGATTCCGTCGCGCAGATTGATCCACTGGTGGTAACCGACGTAGTAGGTGATCAGTTGGCCCGCGGTCAGCTTGGCCCGGCGCAGCTTGCCCTGCGCCTCGGCTGCAGTCTGAAACGCCTTGTTTTCCATCAGGTCGAGCGCCTCCTGGTCAGTCATGTTGCGGCTCTGCATGCGGATGTCGAGGATGGCATTCGCGATCACGCGCAGGCGAATCTTCTGTACCATGAGAACGAAACGAGGATCATGGTTGGCGTATCCCGCGTCCTCCATCTCCTTCACTCCGTATTCTCCCCAACCTTCCACGTAGGGACCGTTCCCCAGTAGCACCCGCAGCACGCGGCGCGACGACGGCTTCAGGTTATTCGCGTGCTCGAACTGCGTGTAGTGGCCGGGCAAGCGCTTCGTGCATGGTCAAGTACAACAGCATCCAGTTGTTGTACTCGCGCAGCTTCGACTCAGCCTGCTCCTTGGGCATCTTGGGATCGATGGGGGTAACCCAGTATTCCGCTTCTTCCTTTGGTTCGAGCGCCGGCGCAGAATGAAAGCCCGCAACCGAATAGACCCCGCGCTCAAAATCCGGAGTGGGCACGATGCGCATATTGTCGCGATCGCTCAAGGTGACCAGGTTCTTCTCCACGATGAAGGCGCGAATTCCGCTGGCATCAGCTTTTACCTTCGCCAGAAGTTGATCCGGCTGTACGTGGTCCTGATTGATGCGGTCGATGACTTCGGCAATGACCTTGTTCTGGAGCGCGTCCCCACTCAGATCGCTATGATCGCCGTGGTCTGGGAACCATTTCTTATGCAGCGGCAATGCGACCGAGTACATCTCGCCGCGAACCCGAGGCAGATCCCGCTCCGCGGCGGCGAGCACCGAGTCCGGACGTTTCATGCGTTCCGGGGCCGAGGGCGATAGGCGAAGATCTTCGCGTAGACCGTAGGTCCGGTACGCCAGCTGACAGGGTGCGGCCTGTGGGCCAGGTCGTCCTTGAGCCACGCAGCGTAGCTGTCGAGCGCAGCGCGCGCCGCCTTCGATGCCGCATCGTAACGCGAGCGCAGCGGCGACCCGGCAGCAATCATGCTCCCGATCTGCTCGATGACCGCGGTGTTCCCCGCATTCTCATCCAACGCCGTATCGATAAATACCGGATCGGCCTGCTTGAGGTTGTGGCGAGCCTGGTCGAGAATTTTCGGAACCTGCTCCATGCGCGCCAGCACAGCCGAGAGCCGCGACTGCTCCGTGCCATCCGTCGAGGTGAGCGGGAAGAACAGGCCGGAGCCGATCATCTCGACATAATCCTGCGGGCGATACCGGTAGCCCTGCACCACATCGATCTGAAAGAGAGTGGACTCGATGTTGTCGCGGAGCAGCGCAAGATCCGCTCCCTCCTCGGGCGTAGCCGCCTTCGCAGCTGCGAAACACAGCTTGCCGGCGATAAACAAGGCGCGCTCGGCGGCGATGGTCGCCGGGCTCGACTCGTCAAGCTCGTTATCCAGCGGAGCGCTGGGGTCGCCATGATACCCGGCCTGCGTCGCTTCCACCGGTTGATAGCGCAGCATGGCGAGAATGAAGCGATTCGCCTGGTCGAGAAAGGGCTCATGTGCGGCAGCGTTGCAATGAAAAGTCTCGGGGACAGCTGCCGCTGCGGAGTATTGAAAACTGGCCAGAAAAAGCAAAGCGAAGACAAAACGGAACATGAAAAAACGATAGCACGGCGTCCCGTAACGGCCGTTGAGCTGAGCGCTACCCTCCCCTTTGTCATCCCGAAGCGAACTCCGGATTTCCTACACGCTGCACCAACCAACGGCCACGTATGCGGCTTTCTTTAAGGAAAGCCGCACCACCTTTACCGACACCACCAAGCTTGACAGGAGATCCGGAGGAAGCCGAGGGACCTGCTGTGCGCCTTTCCTGAACGCAACTGCTCAGGCCAACAGCAACCGTGCGGCTCTGTCCATCCCCTTAACAGCTTTTGAGCTGAGCGTTACTCTCCCCTTTTGTCATCCCGAGAGTCTGTGACTTTTTGATCTTTTCGTGTTTTTTGCACCGACCAGATGTTTTTCAATCCCCTCCAGAAAGGCGTCATCCTGAGCGAAGCGCCTCGCAGATCTATCGCATAACAGAGGGTTTTATGCGCGCAGTCGAAGGACCCCGGCGATGCTTGTTGGCAGATGCTCTTCGGAGCTTTCCGGCCACAGACCACAAGGGAAATTAAAAAGTCACAGCCTCCGAGCGGAGCCGACCTGTCCCGGCGTGCCGTGGAGGGACCTGCTGTGCGCCTTTCCTGAACGCAACTGCTCAGGCCAACAGCAACCGTGCGGCTCTGTCCATCCCGTTTTCCGCATGTTCCTCCTGCGGTCAACCCCCGAGAAATCTAGGAAGTGAGACGGTCGTTCGATATAGGCGTGACACCCGATACCATCAGGCTCTTGAGCGCGTCTGCGACTCCCGTCCAGGCGAGCTGAATGCCCGCCGGCGACGGAGTGAAGCAGCGAGCCGTCATGGCCTCTTTACGATCGACAAACGTTTCGATGATCGAGCCATCCATCCAGAGATGGATCGTCGAGACGCCGTCCTGGTCCGGCGAGAGGGCCAGACTCTTGCCGCCGCCCACGCTCACCGATGGTTTGTTACCGCCGGCGTAGCGGATGGCAAACAGCGGCGTCGCGCCGGCTCGCAATTCCAATTCGCATGGGCTCTCCCCTGCCTTGAAGCTGAATACGATCTCAGCGGCTCGGTTCTCGATGGGCACAGCCTGCGCCGCTTGCACCGCCCGCGTATTCGTACGCAGCGTGGCAAACTCCGGCGGAACCTCCATGCGCAGCTGGTTGTCAGGCCCCAGTGTGAGCACGCGCGGCAGCGCCATCGCGCCCGCCCATCCGGCAGCTCTACACTCGTCGGGCGTGCGCGTTTCCTGCACCCATCCCCAAAGAATGCGCCGGCCCTTGGCGTCAACCATGCTCTTCATCGCGTAGTAGGAACCGTGGTCGAGCAGGCCCTTGGTTTCAGACTGGAAGCGCAGATCGCTCTTATCGAACCTGCCCACTTCCCAATAAACCTTGCCCTCGGTGGAGTAGAGCAGCACGTGCTTCTCCCCGAGAGGAAAGAAGTCGGGACACTCCCACATCTCCCCCGTAGCCACGGGGTTGGTCTTGGTGCTTCCGTTCCACTTGCCTTGCGCTAGCGGGTGAAGGTAGGCCCAATTGCGACCGTCCGGAGAGGTATAAAGCAGCACCGCGCCGCCAACCTTGTTGAAGCCCGAACCGACGACCATGTACCAGCTATCGCCATCCTTCCACGGGCAGGGATCGCGAAAACCTGTCACCTGCAAACCGGGCGGAGGGCCTTCCAACACTGGCTTATCCAGCTTCTTCCAGGTCCGCAGATCGGGGTCAGTAGAAGTGGCGAGACATTGCACCTCGCGCAGTCCCTCACCGCGAATGGTCCCTGTCGAGGACTTGGTCACACCGGTGTAAAGGATAGTCGGCACTTCGGCGCCGGGCAGCACGCTGCCAGTGAAACAACCGAACGCATCATAGGATCCCGGAGTGGGTGACAACGCAACCGGCATGTGTTTCCAGTGAATGAGATCAGGACTGACCGCATGCGCCCAATGCATATCTCCCCAAACCGGCGCGCCCGGGTTGTACTGAAAGAACATATGATACTGGCCGCGAAAGAATCGAGGTGCGCAGGGATCGTTCTGCCAGTTAGCCTTGGGCAGCAGATGGAACTGCGGCCGGAAGGGATCGTGCATGAGCTTTTCCCTAAGCGCCGCTGGCAACGCTGCTTGCGCAAACGCACGCAAGGCGCCGCTGGCTATCGCGCAAAACGCGCCGGACCAGACGAGAAATATTCGACGATTCATTCGTTTCTCCTCAGCAAGGCACCGACACCCTCGATCAAAGCTAAAGACAGGAGCGGAGTAGCTCCTGGCTGCGAAGCCACATAGCTGCCGCAAAGATTGCCGATCTCCGCCATCTGAGGCAGGGACCCTCCGCGCAGGTAGGCGTGTATCAAACCGGCGGTGAAAGCATCGCCCGCGCCGACAGTATCAACCACTTGGATGGGAAAGCCCGGATGCCCGAATGTGCTTTCACGGGTGGTGAGCAGGCATCCGTGCGGCCCCAGCGTCGTAGCCACCAGTTGGCAACCGGGGAACCTTCCAGCAGCGCGTGGGCCGCGGCCTGAGGACTCGCCGGCACCTGATTCTGGCCCGACCCCAGTTCATTCAGCAGAGAAAAAACCTGCGGCAGCTCCTCATCGCTTAGCTTGATGATGGTAGCGTGCGCCATCGACCAGTGAAGCACCTGAGGAGTGTAATCAGGGATGCGTAGGTTCACATCGCAAACCCGCACGCACCCGGGCGCGGTGGCCTCGACGAAGCTTTGGATGGTAGCGCGCGAAACTTCATGCCGCTGGGGGAGGGTTTCAAAGCAGACCGCATCGGCAGCACGCGCTACCTCAAGCAGCGCAGGAGTCAGGCAAATAAAGTCCCATGCAACGTTGCGCCGGATGAGGTATCTTGGCTGCATATCGGCGGAAAAGGAAACTTCGACCGTCCCTGTCGGATGCGCGCTGTCTGTTTGCAGCTGTTCCAGATCGAGGTTCGGTTGCTGGAGACTGGTGCGCGCTGCTCTCCCATATTCGTCGTCACCGACGCTGCTGACCAACGTAGTACGGTTCCCGAGTCGAGCACTGAAGACAGCGAAGTTTGCCGGCGCCCCGCCCAGCCTCGGACCGCTGGGCAAGAGATCCCACAGCAGCTCACCGATGCCCACGATCCGCGGAGCCTTGGTTTCGGTTTGAGTTTTAGAGAGGATGGAATTCAGGATCTGTCCTTTCTCTCACCACATCCTCGTTGAGCGCTACGCCAATTCCCGCGCTGCTCCTCACCTCCAGGAAGCCATCGTCATCAAGCGAAACCGGCTCGGTCAGCGAGGTGTAGGACTTATCGACATAGTGGGTGAACTCAAGCAGCATGAAGTTCGGCGTCGTGGCGGCGACGTGAGCAGCCGCCATCGTACCCAGAGGGGATGCTACTCCGTGAGGAGCGATGGGGATTGAGTAGACCTCGGCCATGGCCGCGATCTTACGCGTTTCCAACAGGCCGCCGGTCTTCGAAACATCCGGCTGAATAACGCTGAGCGCTTCCTTCTCCAGAAAAGGACGATACCCGTAGCGGCTATAGATGTTCTCCCCTGCCGCAATAGGAACCCGGGTGGCATTGCGCACCCGTAGCATCGCATCGACATCGTCGCTGGGGATTGGTTCCTCCACCCAGATCAGACGGAATGGCTCCAGCAGGTGACAAAGCTGGATGGCCGTCTCGACGTCGTAGCGAGCGTGGCATTCCAACGCAAGGTCGTAGGTGGGGCCCACCGCCTCTCGAATGGAAGCGACGAAATGCACCACATCATCCAACTGCACTGTGTTCAGATGAAGTCCCCAAAGCTTGTTCGGGTCCCATCCCTTCTTCAGGGTCCATTCATCCGGGCTGTAATCGATGCCGATCTTCAGCGCTTTCACTTTCGTTTTGGCAATAAGGCTGGTCGCTTCACCTGGGGTTGGCGGCATGCAGGTACACCGGCAATTTACTGCGCACGCGGCCGCCCATCAGCTGGTATACCGGCGCATTCAGGGCTTTGCCGGCCAGGTCCCACAGCGCCATTTCCACTCCGCTGATGGCGGTGAGATAGGGTCCGCCCATTCCCCGCATGAAGATAGGCGAGGGCGAGCCACCCGCCGCAAGATGCTTCCCGCCCCAAAGGTCAAAGAGAATTCCTTCAATATCCAGCGGGTCACGGCCGGCGAGCGCCGGGCCGATGTTGTTGTTGACGATGTACTCCGCGCCGACGGTATCCAGCATCTCGCCCGTGCCGGTCAAACCCTGGTTGGTGTAGACGCGGATGAAGCGGCTATTGAATCCGTCGCGCAAACGAACCGCGCGGATTTCGCGGATAGTAAGGCCGGGGGCATGTGAAGTTCCCTGGGCCCGCGCGTTCAGCAGGAAGGCGCCGTAAGCCATCGCGGCCTGGCCGAGAAACATGCGTCGATTCATCGGGCAGGAGTGTAGCACATGTGCCGCAAGGCCTGGATTCGACGTTGCGAAACGGCGACGCAACCGGCAAGCTAATAGGCATGCCGGAATTACCGGACATTTCCGCTTACCTCAGTGCGCTGGAGCCACGAATCGTCGGACAGCCGCTCGAGCACGTACGCATCGCAAGCGCATTTCTGCTGCGAACGGCGCGGCCGCCGGTTGCCAGTGTAGAAGGTCGTGTCGTGCGCGAGTTGCGACGCATCGGAAAGCGCATCGCAATCGGAGTCGATGGCGATCTCTGGCTGGTGCTGCACTTGATGATCGCCGGGCGCCTGCACTGGCGTCCACCAGGAGCCAAGCTGGCAGGTCGCCAGAATCTCGGCCGCCTTTGACTTTCCCCATGGCTCTCTGGTGCTCACGGAAGCGGGAACCAAGCGCCGCGCATCGTTGCATCTCTTTGAGGGTGAGGAGGCATTGCGTTCCATCGACCCGGGAGGAATCGACGTGCTCTCCAGCGATCTCAATTCCTTTCGCAAGGCGCTCACGATCGAGAATCGAACCCTCAAGAGAGCTCTCACCGACCCGCGCATTCTAAGCGGGATTGGGAACGCGTACTCGGATGAAATTTTGCACGCGGCACAATTATCGCCAGTGAAGATGACGCATAAGCTGGACCCGCAGGAATGGGAAAGGCTCTATACCGCGACGCAGGCCACGCTTAAGTTGTGGATCGAGCGGCTAACCGAAGAGGCGAAAGCCGGCTTTCCCGAAAAGGTGACTGCCTTCCGAAAGGATATGGCGGTGCATGGACGCTATGGAGAGCCTTGCCCGCGGTGTGGCCAACCGATCCAGCGCATTCGTTACGCGGACAATGAAACGGATTACTGCGTCAAGTGCCAGACAGCCGGGAAACTTCTGGCAGATCGAAGTCTTTCGCGGCTCCTTAAATCCGACTGGCCACGCACCCTGGATGAACTGGAGACGCTCAAGCGCCGGTAAAGCTTGGCAAAAAAACGCTGCTCACATGTGAAAACAGTCAAATGGAGTCGCCTCGCATTCGCCGAATGATATAGTGATATCACCATATCGGTAACGCCAATGACTGCAGAGCCGTCATTAAAGCCGGTGGTTTGGGTCGGCTCCAGCCGCAAAGATTTGCGCGCGTTTCCTGAATCCGTACAGGATCACATGGGCTATGCCCTATACCTTGCCCAGCGCGGAGGCAAACATCGCGACACAAAGACCCTGCGTGGTTTTGGTGGGGCAGGGGTAGTGGAGGTGGTCACGGATTTTCGTGGTGATACGTTCCGAGCGGTATACACATTGCGATACGCGAACGCGGTGTACGTCCTTCATGCCTTCCAGAAGAAATCGACAGCGGGACGGGAGACATCCCTTCGGGACATTGAGTTAATCAAACAACGCCTACGTGAGGCGGAGAAGATTGCCAAGGACAGCGCATGACAAAAAAGACACACGAAGCCAGCAGCGGAAATGTATTCAAAGATATCGGCATTCCAAATGCCGAGGAGCATCTTATCAAGGCACAACGGTCTTCAAGATCGACACGATCATGAAGGATCGTGGCTTGAAACAGGTCGAGGCGGCCGATCTCTTTGGCATTCGCCAGCCCGACATATCCAAGATGTTGCGCGGGGAGTTTCGCCAGTTCTCTGTTGAACGGCTTTTGCGTTTTCTCGTGGCGCTCGATCAAGATGTGGAGATTGTCATAAAGCCTCGAGACCGAAACAACGCCCCAGCACTGCATGTGTCCTAGGCCACGCTAGAGGCCAACCTTACCCATATACCTTGCTCTCCGCTGATTTGCCTTCCTGTCCTGGTGGAAGGAAGGCTTGCGATGCGGTCAACGGCAGGCGGATCTCCGCTCCGCAGCCGGGACCATCCAGGCGATTGGCGACTTGAAGAACGCCTCCGTGGGCTTCGCATATCTGCCGCGCCAGGGCTAGACCGATACCGCTTCCTCCAGGCTTGGTGGTGTAGAAGGGCACGAAAAGGTTCGACGGATTGCTCAGTCCGACCCCGTTATCCTGGATCAGAATGACGACCGCCCGAGGAATGGCTCTCCAGGTGATCGACACCTCAGGAGCATCCTGTTGCGACATGGCCGTTCGAAGGCGCCTCGGGAAAGCGCGCCAACGCCGCTTCGGCTGCATTGCGCAACAGATTGATGAGCAGCTGTTCGATCTGATCGGGATCCATCTGCAGCACGATATCGGGTCCCGGACGGAGCTGGACAGCCACCCTGGTTTCGAGCGCGACGGCACGCTCCATCAATGAATGTAACGACACCGGCTGCAATGCAGGCGGCGGTAACTGCGCCAGCTGCCGGTATGCCTGGATGAACCGATTGAGCGATTCGGCTCGATTCTCGATAATTTTGAGACCACGATCGAGGCTGAACACGTCAGGATCTGTCCCAGGCGCATCGGTAGCATTTCGCTGCAGCGGATTTGTATGAATCCAGGAACGAAGGCTGCCGGCAATGGATTTGATAGGCGTCAGCGAGTTGTTGATTTCGTGCCCGATTACCCGGATCAAACGCTGGAAAGCATCGCGTTCCTGTTCGCGCAACGCAATACTCACGTCGGACAACACCAGGAGCGTATGCGGGATGCCGTGTTGGCGGAAACTGGATCTCCTCACCATCCAGTGCACCGGATTGCTCTTGCCGCCAAGGACAAGGATGCCCCGATCAGGCTGATCCAACACGTCGGCGAGTTGCAGATCGTGAGCACTCGCGCCCAAGTCCCGTTCGGTGATGAGATGGAAGATGTGCTCGGCGGCAGGGTTGACAAGGCGGAGGCGATGGGTGGGATCGAAGGCCAGAACAGGCGCATCCATGGAAGAGATGACACAGCGCAGTAAAGCCGAGGCCTCCAGCTCACCGAGACGCTGGCTCTGCAGCAGGTCAGCAAATTCGTTGATCTCGAGCGCAAGCTCCCCCAACGCGTCGAGCTGCCGCGCACCACGCGCGCGAAAGGAGTAATCCGACTCGCGCAGCGCCGAGACAACGTTGGCCAGGGTCTGCAGCGGACGGATGATCTGCTCCATGAGTAAGCGCCCCCGCAACCAGGGAGAGAAAAGCGGCCCCACCCAGAAGAGTCCAGACCTCACCTGTTGAAAATTTTCCCTGCCACAATAGGATCGCTGCGAGCACAATTCCGGGCGCGGCAACGAACATACAGAGGAAGCGGATACGGCGCTCGAAAGGGCCGATGTGCTCACGGTGTTTTGCGGAGCGTAGATGCGCGCGTGAAGCTGAATCACTTCCGTTGCCGGGAGTGGGATCAGATTCCATACTTCTCCATCCGGCGATAGAGCGCCCCACGGCTTAATCCCAGGGCCTCCGCCGCATGGCTGACGTTGCCGCCCGCACGAGCCAGCGCCTTGCGGATGAGAATGCTTTCCACCGCTTCCAGGCTGAGTTCATCGAGACTCTGGCCGGATGAGCGAACCTGGCTCAAGCCCAGGTCGGCGGTTTGAATGCGCGGACCGCGAGCCATCAGAACAGCCCGCTCGATCGCGTGGTCTAGCTCCCTTACGTTGCCCGGCCAGCTGTGCTGGAACATCGCCTCCAGGGCGCTGGGCTCGAAGCCGATCGCAGCCTTGCGGTAGCGGGAAGTATAGCGGGCGAGGAAGTGCCCGGCGAGCAGAGGAATATCTTCGCGGCGATCGCGCAGCGGGGGAAGATGAATTTCCACCGTGTTGAGACGAAAGAGCAGATCTTCGCGAAATCGCCCCTGGGCGCACTCCTCATGCAGATCGGCATTGGTAGCCGAAATCAAACGCACATTCACTCGCTTGGTTTGCGAAGAGCCGACCCGTTCCAGATCGCCCGTCTCCAGTACGCGCAGCAGTTTAGCCTGCTGGCGCAGCGGCACATTGGCAATTTCATCCAGAAAGAGCGTGCCCCGATCGGCCAGCTCGAAGCGCCCGATGCGGTCCGTACGCGCGTCGGTAAACGCTCCTTTTACATGGCCGAAGAGCTCGCTCTCAAAGGTCCCCTCAGCCAGCGCACCGGTGTTCACGGCAACCAGCGAGCGAGCCGACGCGCGATGAGAGCGCATGCAGCGTCTGGGCTACGACTTCTTTGCCCGTGCCATGCTCGCCGGTAATGAGCACGTTGGCATCCGACGGGCCGATGCGCGCTAAAAGCTCCAGCACCGGCTGCATCGAGGCCGCCTTGGCGATCAATTCAGGACGTCCTTCAGCGCGCAGCAAGCGGTTTTCCGCTTCCAGAATTTCCGCCTGCCGAACCGCCCGCCGAAGTTCGATCTGCGTGCGCAGAACGGAAATCAGCCGTACATTTTCCCAGGGCTTCTGGATAAAGTCACAGGCGCCGCGGCGCATGGACTCGACGGCGAGATCGACATTGGCCCACGCCGTCATGACGATGATGCGCAGGCGGCTGTCATGAGCAGATGAGCTGGGCAAGCAGCTCCAGACCCTCGGCGCCGGAAGTCGTGTCCCGGGTGTAATTCAGGTCGATCAGGAGCGCATCGTAGGTTTCGCTGGCAACCCTGTCCCGCACCTCGCGCGGAGATTGCGCTCTCTCCACCCGGTAGCCTTCTGGCTGCAGCAATAACTCGATGGCATCCAGAATATGGGGCTGATCATCGGCGGCGAGTATTCTGGGCGCCTCCGCCTGCGTACGGGTTCCCGGGGTCTCTTTCGCGGTTTGCGGGAAGGTGGCCATCATTGCCTCAAACGGTAGGTTAAGTATAGTGGAGGGCCGCAGTCCAGTTAGACAGGGCAAGCTAAGGCTTAGCCGGCACGCCGTCTACGTTCTGCGGCATGTGGGTGACGACGCCATTTTTTGCGTCGTCTATGGAGACGTCCGTGCGGTCCAACGTCGTCCCAGTAGCGCGGTCAATGTCCGCCTTGGCCTTTTCATAGGCAGTCTGCGCGGTAAAAAACGCAGATTCAGCGAGAGCGAGGCTTTGTTCCATGACCAGGGTGTCATACCTGGATATCGCCCCTACGTCTTGCTCCTTCTTGGCGATATCAAAGGTGTTCTGCGCGAGATCGCGTGCTTTTTGCGCGGCCGCCACGCGGGCTTGCGCCTGCACGAGAGCGAACTGTGAGTCGCGAATGTCGAAGCGAAGGCTCTTCTGCTGCTGCTCTTGGGCGATCTGGCTCTGGCGGTACGCGAGCACGGCGCGGAACTGGTCGGCTTTGACTTGCACGGTTGCGGAGGTTGATTACGAGATTGACGCCAACCTCGTACTGGGGCGCCGAGTAGTTGAAGGTGTTCACGAACATGCTGATGAAGTCGGTGGGCAGGCTGGTGGCGCAGCTCTCCACGCTGAGAGTGCAATTCGGGTTCTTGGGGCCGGCGGCGCCCGTGCCTCCGTAGTAGCCGTACAGATAAAGTTGAGGCAGCAGCTCGCTGTTGATGTCCTTGACGCTCTGGCGCTGGACCTCAGCCGCATTACGGAAAATCGCGACTTCAGGCCGGTTCTTCATGGCCTCGTCAATCAGCTGGGTGATGGATTTCGATTCGTTGGGATCGGGACCGCCCTGCAGGTCGAGCGGAATGACAGGGATTTCGTCGATGGACGGGTCGTCGGTTCGGGTGAGATCGTTCTTAATCAGCAGCTCGTTGTGCCGCAGCGTGGCCTTGGCGATGGTAAGGTCGCCCTCGCTGGTGGCAACCGCAGACTGGTCCTTCATGACCTGCAGCGCAGGAATGTTCTGCAGCTCCAACTGCTTCTGGTCGTCGGTCAGGGTCTGATTGGCGTATTCCAATGACCGGGTCTTCACCTGCACGTCCTGATAAGCGTTGACCAGATCCCAATAGAGGTTTTCAATGTCGGTGACGGTGGCGATGACCTGCTGCTGAAAGGCGAGATCGGTGGTCTGCAGGTTTCTTTTGGCGATGTGGATGTAGCGCTCGTTGCTGGCAAGGCCGAATCCGTACAGAAGCGGCTGGCTCAGGTGCACCTGAAATTGGAAAGCAGTTCGGGATTGACTGCGGAATAAGGGCTGTTGTTGGCAGCGCGGAAGCCGGTGTAGTTGACCTGCAGGTAGGTGCCGAGCGGAAAGTACTGTTGGTACTGCGATTGGACCTCGATGTTGTTCACCTTATAGAGTTCGACGCCGACCTGGGAAAGGTTCGTCTCCGGGGTGACGGTGTGTTGCACATAGCCGCTGAAGATGAGGAGGGGGTCGAACGAGGGAACGGCCGCGCCGGCGCCGAGCGTCGTGGTGACGAGGCCGCCGTTGCCTGCGGTCGCATTCGAGGCTGCGGAGCCACCGCCACCTGACGCGCCAAAGCCGCTCGCCGTGGTCGAGACGACGGCAGTTGTTGACGCCGTTGGCGTTGCCTCCCGCCTTGGTGCGCTGAAGATCGGCTTGCGCGATGGGGAAGTTGTAGCGGAAGGAGGCGAGCGTGAGATTATTTTCGAGGGCCAAAGCGATTGCATCCTGCAGGGAGATCTGGAGCTTGCCGTCGCGGATGAGGTCGAAGAGGCGCTGCGAGTTTTGCAGGTTGAGTTCCGGCACAGTGCTGGGCCTATACGGCGCCAAGGGATTGTGTGAATGCGGCATTTCAATGTGGAAAGGTCCCTGGTAGGTAATCGGCGCCGGCTGGGCCGCCGCTTGCGCCTGCTGTGCGATGGTCTGGGGCGGCGCTTGTTGCGGACCGGCAGGCGCGAGGCACTGGCCCCGCGGGGCTTGTTTGGGCAAAGGTAGTCGAAACCAGAAGGCCCGTCGCACACAACACAGACAACGTCTTCTGCACCATGCCGCCCGCGCAGGAAACATCCCTCATGCCTTCACCTCGGAAGCCTGGTTCAACCCGGGGTTGGCGGTATCACGCACCATCCATCCATCCCGAACCTCGAGCACCCGGCTGCCATAGCTGGCGTTTACTTCCGAGTGCGTCACCTGCACGATGGTCGTTCCCTCCCGGTTCAGCTGCTGGAAGAGCTCCATGATCTCCTTCGCCTGCGAGGAGTGAAGATTTCCCGTCGGCTCGTCGGCAAGCAGCAAAGCTGGACGATGAATCACGGCGCGGGCGATACCGACCAGCTGTTGCTGGCCGCCGGATAGCTGGTTGGGAAAGAGATCTTTTTTGCCCACGATGCTGAAGCGATCCAGCGTGTCCGCAACCAGTGCCTGGCGTTCACCCTTGGAGATGTTCTTGTAGGACAGCGGCAGATCGATATTCTCGGCCACGTTGAGATCGTCAAGCAGGTGGTAGCTTTGAAAAACCATCCCGACGTTGCGCCGTGCCAGGTCTGCCCGTTGCTTGCGGTTCATCAGGTGCACTGCCTCGTCATTGAACCAATACGACCCTAACCATTGATCGTCGAGCAGCGCCAAAACATTCAGCAGTGACGACTTCCCAGCCCCCGAAGGTCCCATGATGGTAATAAACTCGCCCGCCTCGATCTTCAGGTTGATGCGCCTGAGTACCCAGGTCTGGCCAGCGCCAGTCTTGTAGCTTCTTTCGACATTTTCGAGCGAGATCATAGAGCAGTCCTCACCGTCCGCCCCGTCGGGGACGAATCATCGTGCTTCAACCCATGTATTTATTGACCCGCGGTCATCAGACCCCGGTTATTGCATTTCGAGAGCGTGATCGGCAAATTCACCTTCGGCGACGATCTTTCCGTCGAACAGGTGGATATTGCGATCAGCATGGCGGGCAAAACGCGGGTCGTGCGTCACCATGCAGATGGTCGCGCCTTCACGATGAAGGTTCTTCAGCAATTCCATTACCGCTTCACCGTTCTTCGAGTCCAGGTTTCCGGTGGGCTCATCGGCCAGCAGGATAGAGGGTGAGCCTGCGAGTGCGCGCGCGACAGCGACACGTTGCTGTTGGCCGCCCGAGAGCTGCGAGGGATAGTGACGCATGCGGTGGGCCATGCCCACACGTTCGAGAGATTCCTGCACCCGCTGTTTGCGGTCGCTCGATGCCATCCCCGAGCGATAAGTCAGCGGCAGCTCCACATTCTCAGCGACGGTAAGATCGCCAATCAGGTTGAAGCTCTGAAAGATGAACCCGATCTCCTGGTTGCGGATGCGCGACCGCTCGGCAAATTTCAAATTCTCTACCGGGCGCCCGTTCAGCTCATACTTGCCCGCTGTCGGTGTATCCAGCAGGCCGATAATCGACAGCAACGTCGATTTTCCGCAACCGGAAGGGCCAGACATGGCCACATATTCCCCCCGGTCGATGGAGAGGTGCACACCGGAAAGGGCGTGGGTCTCGATTTCCTCGGTGTAGAAAACCTTGGTCATCGCTTCAATCTGTATCAGTGGCTGCATGCTTTTGCTCCTGTTTTCCTTTTTTGATATTGGCCCTTTTAGTCCAGACGAATTCGGTCCGTCGTATCCCATCGCGACATGTCGCTCAGAATGACCGTATCCCCTTCTTTCAATCCTTCCAGCACCTGGATGGCATTCACTGAGGCGCGGCCTACTTTCACCGGAACGCGGACCGCCCCTTTGCCATCCGGATCCAAACGGAAGAGGCTGATGGTGCTGTTCTCGTTGCCAAAAGCCGGCCGGCCCACATAGAGAACATCTTTCAACCTTTCCAGATCGATCACGCCGTCCACGCTTAGTTGATCACGCGCTCCGCTGGGCAAAGCGCCAACCAGTTCCACATCGACCGTGACGGTTCCGTTCTGTACCGCGGGATCGATTCTCGACACTTTGCCATCGGCCAGGCCGTTATGCGTATCGATGGAAGCAGGTTGGCCGATGAGGATGTCGCGCGCCTGGGTTTCAGCAATTTTCAACTGCGCTTTCAACTGGTTCGGCTGCACCACCTGGGCCAGCATGGTTCCTACGGTTACGTGTTGGCCGACGGCAAGGGGCAGATCGGTCAGCACGCCGGCAATGCCTGCGCGCACCTTGAGCGCGTTTAGTTGTTGCTGCTTCAGGTCATAAATTGCCTGCGCCTGCGCCACCTTGGCCTGCTGCACGGCAAGCTGTGATTCGATGGCCTTTTCGTTGATCTGGACGGTCTGCTCCGAGAGCTTGTTACGAGTGTTCAACTGATCCGCCGTTCCTTGAGAGCCGCTGTACGCAATACCAGAAATCACGCCAAGACTGTACAGCGTCTTGTCGATCTGCGCCTGGCGCTGCGCTTGGTTGTAGTCGGCGCTTACGGTTGCCGCGGCAGACTTTTGCGCCATCAGATCGCTCTGCACCTTCACCTGCACGTTGCTGAGGTCCGCGCGTGCCTCTTTGAGCGAAAGCTCGGCATCGATGGCCTCCTGGCTCAGCGTCGGGTCGCTTAGCTCCACCAGGACGGTGTCGGGCTTCACCACCGAGCCGGGGAGGGTGAGGATGCGCACGACGGTGGCCTCGGTTTGGGCTGGGATCTGGCGAATCGCGTCTTCGCGCGGCACCAGGGTACCGAGTCCGCGCACTTGGCGCACCATCGGTCCGCGTTTCACCGTATCGGTCCAAACGGCGGAACGGTCCACATTGGGAGCGGCCGGCTTGAGCCGCATAACAAGAAATGTGACGGCGGCCAGAACGACCACGCCAATTGCGATCGTAACGACCTGCCGCCGACGCTTCTTGACTTTCAGGTCTGGGCGCGAGATATCCATACTAGTTGCTGATGCATGCTGGTGACCAAATCCATCAGCGATGCTTTTATTGGGTTTGTTGGTCTTTGCCACATGCATACCTACGCAAGCGGATGCTGATTTGTTCAATTTCGTCCTCAGATGTCCACTTTCGGACAGCGAGCCGATCCGGAGGTGCGCTTCCCCCTCCCTCCATCTGGGGAAATTCGAGGAACCAGGCCTCAGGAGCCAAACGCGCCTGCGTGAGGACCTCACTTACGGACTCACCCCCCTCGAAGGACGGGTGACGAAGGGACCAGCCCACCCAAGAGCGGCTTTTCCCGCAGCCGATCAACGCGGAACTGTTTTCCGTCCATACGTACCTACTGTTTTCCATCCATTACGTACCTATCGGTTGAAGCCATTACATTTATTTACTGCCTTTTCCTGGCTTCTGATGGGATTGGCCGGATACTTGCTCTTAGATACCTGGGCTCGATCACCTTTTGAGAGGCGCCGATGCACACTTTCCTGCAAGACCTTCGCTACGCATTCCGCCAGTTCGGCAATCATCCCGGGTTTGCGCTGACTGCAATTCTGTCGCTGGCACTCGGGATCGGCGCGACCGTTTCCGTCTTCAGCATTGTTTACGCTGTCCTGATGAACCCCTGGCCCTATACCGGGGCCGACCGGATTTGCACCATCTCTCTACTGGACAAGGCTGGAGAAGATAACTGGAACGGCCTTACGGGCCCGCAGATAAGTCAGTTGCGACAAGCGCGTTCCGTGGAAGACGTGATGGGCCTGAACCAATGGAACTTGACCGTCACCGGCGGCGATGTTCCCGAAGATGTGCGGGGCATCTATATGACTGGCAGCGGCTTCCAGTTCCTTGGCTTACCCGCCATGCTGGGCCGTAATTTTCTCCCTTCTGATGCTCCGGATGGCCGGGAGCCGCAGCAAGTGGTTGTCCTGAGCCACAAGTTCTGGCAGCGCCACTTTAACGGCGACCCGTCCGTCGTTGGTAAGCCCATTCAGATGGTTCATAAGACCTACACCATCCTGGGCGTGCTGCCGCCGCGCTTTACCTGGGTGGACGGCGACGCATATCTTCCGCTGAACCCGTCAACTTCGCAGACGATCACTTATGGCACGTATATCAAGCTCAAACCAGGCGTCACGCGTACCGCGGCTGCGGCCGAATTAGAGCCGCTCTTTCAACAGTTCGCCAAACAGACACCAAATCATTTTCCCAAGCAATACAAACTCGAAGTGCGGGACCTCAGCTACTCCTACATGCACGAATTGGGGGGACCCTTGCTCTGCTCTTTGGAGCCGTGGGCCTGCTGCTGGCTATCGGATGCGGCAATGTCTCCATTCTGCTGCTGGCCCGCGGCACAGCCCGGTTGCATGAGTTCGGGGTCCGCTCAGCCGTGGGAGCAAGCGGATTTCGAATCGTCCGCCAGCTTCTGACCGAATCGCTGCTCCTGGCCGTCGCCGGTGCGGGGATCGGTGTTTTTTTGGCATATCAAAGCCTGGGGCTGATTGTGGCTCGTTTGCCTGAGTACTCGTTTCCCCACGAGGCTGATTTCCATGTCAACTTGCCGGTTCTGCTCTTCAGCGTAGGCCTTGCTGTGCTTACAGGAGTATTTTTTGGCTTGTTCCCGGCATTGCAGCTTGCCCGGCCGCAGATCAGCCAGACGATCCAGGCGAGTACCCGCAAAGTGGTGGGAACGGTCCGCGGCAAGCGATTCCACAATGCTCTGATTGCCGGCCAGATTGCTCTGACGCTACTGCTCATGACTGCAGCAGGCGCTGCCATTCAGGGCTTTGTCCGCATGATGCGGACTCCACTCGGTTACGACCCGCACCATGTCATGTCGGTGGGCATCCCGATCCACGACAATACCTATAAGAGCATAGCGGAGCGCGTGAACTACTATGAGCAGCTTCAGGGAAAAATAGGCGCGTTGCCCGACGTAACCTCTACCGGGATTTCGACCAACGCTACCCCTCCAAATAGCGGCTGGGAGCAGGCATTTGAGCTGCCGGGAAAGCCCTCTGGGGAAGAACAAAAAGCGAGACTCGAGTTTGTCAGTCCCGGGTACTTCACTACTCTGCACGTGCCGCTCTTGCGCGGCCGGGCTTGGGACCATACGGAAGTTGCGCACGGTGCGCCCATGGTACTGGTGAATGAGACATTTGTAAGGCGCTATTACGCGAACGGCGATATTTTAGGGCGCTCGTTGAAAATTCCCACACTCAAAGATGAACCCCCCTATACGATGGCCGCGCCAGGAAGCGATGGCCCGCTGCAAGTGATCGGAGTGGTCGCAGACTCGCTGAATGACGGCCTTAACAAGCCAGTGAAGCCGGCGATCTTTCTGCCCTATTCGCTTTACATGTGGATGCATACCCAATTCCTGATCGAAAGCCGCGTCGATCCCCTGTCCATCTTGCACAGCGTTCGCCGGCAGATTGTTTCCGTCGATGCCGATCAGCAGGTATTTGGCCAGGTGGCCGATCTGGAGATGTGGATCAAGCGTGAGCCCGAATGGGCCAGGGGAAGACTGATTTCGATTTTGTTTGGAGCATTCGCCGCGCTGGCCCTGGTGCTGGCGGCTGTAGGCCTGTACAGTGTGGTCTCGTACTCGGTCATACAGCGGACAAACGAATTCGGCATCCGCATGGCGTTGGGAGCGCAAAAGAAGGATGTGTTGTGGAATGTGCTCTCTTCGGCCGGCGTGAGCGTCGGATCCGGATTGCTGGCAGGACTCGCCCTCAGCCTGGGTTTGAGCCGGCTGATTTCACGCTGGGTGGAGAATAGCGCGGCGCATAATCCATTGCTGATTCTGGGCGCCTCTGTTGTGCTTCTTGCCGCTGCTGCAGTGGCCTGCGTGGTCCCGTCGTGGAGAGCATCCTCGGTCGATCCTATGACAGCATTGCGGTGCGAGTGAGGGCAACGCAGCCCGGTGACTATTACAATTGGATGTTTGGCTATAAGAATCTCCTGAACTAAGGGACCCCCCGAATGATCGATCGATGGGCCGCCATCACGGCGGCGATGCTGTTAAGTGTTTCTTCACTACCAGCCATGGGGGCAAACGCCCCAAAATCCAATAAACCAGCGGAAGTGGGCGGTTACGATTACAGCCGTCCCGAGCCTCAGCCGGCCACAGAGGCTCTCGACCTCGGCATGTATGCGCGCATCCGTGAGGAGGGTCTCACTCACTCGCACGTAATGGAATATGCCGGCGCTTTATTCGACGATATCGGCCCGCGGCTTACCGGCTCACCCAACTTAGCCAAAGCGAACGCGTGGACGCGGGACCAGCTCACTGCGATGGGATGCGCCAATGCGCACCTGGAAAGCTGGGGCGACTTCGGCATGGGCTGGCGCCAGATCAGCACCTCGGTCGATATGGTCACGCCGGATACGGCCGTCTTTATCGCCCAGGCCACGCCATGGTCGCCGGCTACCAACGGGTCGATCACCGCGCAGGTCATCGCCGTGCCCAATCTTAAAGAAGAGAAAGACTTCGACGCCTGGAAGGGCAAGCTTGCGGGCAAGATCATCCTCTACGGCGATGCACCCAAGATCAATCCCGATCCCGAACCCTTGCTGCAACATTACGACGAGAAGAAGCTGGTGCAGATTTACCAATATCCGCTGGACGGCGATATGCAAGAGCAGCACGCCTTTTCTGACGGACCTAAATTTTGGGAAGACACCTTCAAGAAGATCAACTTCCAGGAGCGGGTTGCCAAGTTCTTCGCCGATGAGCATGCGTCGGCCCTTCTAGTCCACGGATGGGGCGGCGACGGTGGCATTGTTCGCGATGACAATAGCGAGCAGATGGGCGAATTTGTTTTCCGGCCTGATCATAAGCAGCCTATTCCCGCTGCTGTGGTCGCGAGCGAAAACTTCGGCCGCGTTGGGCGTTTACTGGAACATAACGTGCCGGTCACTGTTTCCGTCGCCATCAACACTGAATTCACGGGTGACCACGAACAAGGCTACAACACCATTGCGGAGATCCCCGGCACTGATCCCAAATTGAAAGACCAGGTGGTCATGGTTGGAGGGCATCTGGACAGCTGGATCGCCGGCACCGGAGCTACCGACGATGGCGCAGGTGCGATTATCGCCATGGAGGCGATGCGCATCCTGAACGCGCTGCATGTGCAGCCGCGCCGAACCATCCGGATCGCGTTGTGGTCCGGCGAAGAGCAGGGTGAATTCGGCTCCCTGGGCTATGTTCACCAGCATTTTGCCACCATGGGACTGTCTACCAAGCCCGAGGAACTGGCCATCCCTGAATTCCTCCGGGAGCAGGTTGGCCCGTTAACCGTCAAACCTGAGCACGCGCTCATCTCCGGATACTTCAACCTGGACAATGGCGGAGGCAAGCTGCTCGGCATCTACGCAGAGAACAACGCTGCGATTGTCCCCATCTTCCAGCAATGGATGGAACCGCTAAAAGACCTGGGTGTCACCACGGTCAGCATGCGAAACACCGGCTCCACGGATCACGAATCCTTCGATCAGGTTGGCATACCAGGATTTCAGTTCATCCAGGACCCACGTGACTACGAGACCCGGAGCCTGCACAGCAACCAGGATCTCTACGAGCGGTTATCGCCTACCGATCTGAAGCAAGCGGCGGTCGTCGAGGCAATATTTCTTTACAACACCGCCATGCGGGATCAAATGCTGCCACGAAAGCCGCTGCCGCATCCGGAGCCATCCGATAAAGAGAACAAGCCACTGAAGGATCTGTATCCCGGCGCCGTGGAACCGCCTAAGAAGCAGTAGGGTGCGCCGGGGATGACATTGGACGGCAGGCCGCCTGCCCCGGCGTGTCGTGGGAGCGAAGCCGAGGGACCTGCTGTGCGCCCTTCCCTCCAACAGACTCCCTACAGCTCCGTCCATCCATCTCCGCCCATGCCGAGGTAAGCCACCACCCTCAACTTTGTCATCCCGAGAGGTTGTGACTTTTTTCATTTTTAGGCTTTTGGCAGAGCCACCCAGAATGTCTTTCAACCTCCCCACAAGGCGTCATCCTCGGAGCGAAGCCGAGGGACCTGCTGTGCGCCCTTCCCTCTAACAACTCCCTACAGCTCCATCCATCCATCTCCGCCCATGCCGAGGTAAGCCACCACCCTACACTTTGTCATCCCGAGCGAAGCCGAGGGACCTGCTGTGCGCCCTTCCCTCCAACAACTCCCTACAGCTCCATCCATCCATCTCCGCCCATGCCGAGGTAAGCCACCACCCTCAACTTTGTCATCCCGAGCGAAGCCGAGGGACCTGCTGTGCGCCCTTCCCTCTAACAACTCCCTACAGCTCCGTCCATCCAGCTCCACCCATGCCGACGCCTTCCTCCACAAATGAGTCTCCTCTCGGAAGCCCACTTCATCACTCCGTCCGCAGCGCCTGCATGGGCTCGATCTTCGATGCCCGGATGGCCGGCAGCGCACAAGCAACTAGCGCGGTGACCAAAAGGCCGCCCACCATCGTGATCAGAACAACGGGATCGAGTGGACTGGTGCCGTACAAAATGGACCGGATGAACGAAGCAGCCGTCGACCCACCGGCCAAACCAATCACCAATCCAATCAACACCGGACGCAAGCCATCGAACAGCACCAGGCGCAATACCTCGGATCTTTGCGCGCCCAGTGCCATGCGGATGCCGATCTCCGTGTTCCGCTGAGCGACGAGGTACGACAACACTCCATACAGGCCAATTGCCGCCAGCAATAGAGAGAGTGTGGCAAAGGCCAGCACCAGCGTAGCGCTAAAACTCTGCGTGGCGGTGGACTTACCCAGAATCTGCTGCATGGTCAAGATGTCAGAGACAGGCAGCGCCGGGTCGAGTGCCGCCACCTGCTGTTGAATCGGAACAGACAGCGCGAGCGGGTCTCCGGCGGTGCGCGCTACGATCGTCGCATAGCCCGCCAGGTTCGGGGCGCCCGACAAGATCGGGAAGTACATCATGGGCTTGATAGGCTGAGCCTCAGCAACGTCATAGACGGTGTCGCCGACAACGCCCACGATCTCATACGTTCTGTTCAGCAACCCGACGGTGACATGCCTGCCAATTGGATTGTCGCCGAGGGAAAAACTGATCCGCGAATTTCTTGCTGATAATCATGTAGCCGTCGCGATCAAGGCGGTCCTGATCGGTAAAGAACCGCCCGGCGATCAGTGGTATCTGCATAGCAGAGAAATAGCCGGGATCGGCGGTGCGATTGATTGCGTCGTCCTGGAGTTGAAAGCTGCTCGAAGGGTGCTCGGGAAGGGTAAAGACGAAGTCGCCGCCGTAGCCTGCACCCGGCGCAGTGGAGACAAGGCCCGCCGCGATGACCCCAGGCAGACGGCGCACGCGCTCCAAAAGAGACTGGTGGAAGGCGATAATCTTCTCCCGGGTGTCATACTGTTTCCTCGGGCAAACCGTAGCTCATGGTGAGTACGTGATCGGTGGCGCAACCCAAATTCGCGGTGCGCAAGTGCAGAAAGCTCTTGAAGAGTAAGCCGGCAGAGACCAGCAGGATAACGGTGAGCGCGATCTCCACGGTCAGCAGGGTCTTGCGCAGCATGGCGCGTGATAAGCTGCCGCCGATCGAGCGGGATGATTCCTGCAGCCCGGCGAAGATGCCCGCGCCGGTGGAGGAAATCGCCGGCAACAACCCCGCCATCAAAGCCGTAAGAAACACCAGGCCAAGCGCAAACGCCAGCACAGTTCCATCCAGGTGAATGGCGTCGGCACGCGGCAGATCGTTCCAGTGGTCCGCAAGCCAACGGGTCGCCGCGAAAGAAAGCAGAACGCCGAGCGTTCCCCCGGCCGCGCAAATAAGCAGGCTCTCAGCCATCTGCTCTCCGATGAGCATGAGCCGGCTGCCCCCTAACGCTCCGCGCACAGCAAGTTCTTTCCGCCGGGACGCGCTCCGCGCCACCAGCAGGTTAGAAACATTCAGGCAAGCGATCAGCAGCATGCATCCCACGGCACACATGAGAACGACCAGTGGTGTCTTCACGTCCTGCGTCACGTCATCGAGGATCGGCCGCAGGCGAGCCTCTTCCGCAACCGGCGCTGATCTATTTGCAAGATGGATCTGATACTGCAGTGCGCTTACCTCGTTCACCGCAGCCGCTGCGCTTATCCCGGGCCGCAGCCGCGCGACCACATGGCTCTGATGCATGTCATGCCGGACATAGTCCGCTGGCTGAAAAGTCGAGGCATAGGGCACCCACACCTGCACCCGAGCCTCAGGATAGGTGAACCAGCGTGGTAGCACACCGATCACCTCGTAGGGCGCGCTATTCAGCCTTATTTGCTTGCCGATGATCGAGGCGTCTCCGGCGAAGCGCCTTTGGAAGAAACTCCACGTGAGCAGAACTACATGGTTGGCTCCGACTTGATCTTCCTCCGGCCTGAAGGCGCGGCCCAATCGCCGGCGGTGTGCCCAGAACGGAGAACAGGTTCCAGGACCCTCCCGCACCTTGGACAACCTCCGGGAGCTCCGCATGCTCACCGGTGAGATCGAAATCCGTCGTGTGCCAGGCAGCCATATCCGCGAAGCCGTGCGTTCGCTGATGCCAATCGTTGAAGTCAGCAGGCGAGACAACGTTGAATCCGCTACCACCGTTGTCCTCGCGAAAGTGCTCATAGACCATGACCAGGTTGTCCGGGTCTCGGAAAGGCAGGGGCTTGAGCAGCACCGAGCGCACGATGGTAAAAAGAGAAGTGGTGGCGCCGATGCCCAGCGCCATGACGAGAATCGCAGTCAGGGAAAAACCCGGCGAGCGCGTGAGGGTGCGCGCACCATAGCGCAGGTCGCGTAGAAATTTCTCCAGCCAGTTCCAGCTCCAGCTGGACCGCGCTTCGTCCCCCAGCTGCGTAGGATTGCCGAAGGTGCGCAAGGCTGCATACCGCGCCTCGTCCGGGGCTAACCCGCGAGCGATGTTCTCCTTGACCTGCTGGTCAAGATGAAACTGCAGTTCGTCATTAAGCCGCGTTGTTTCGCTCTGGCGGCGGAACAACATCAACACGGCCATGCGGAATCGATCGAACCAGCGCATCGGCGCCTCCTGTGGGTAATGCGTTATGCGCCCTCGACCACTAGGTTGATAGCGTTCGAGAGCCGGCTCCAGCTTTCCTTTTCCTTTTCCAGCTGAGCCCGGCCCGCGGCGGTAAGCGAGTAGAACTTGGCCTGCCGGCCGCTGTCGCTTTCCGCCCACTTGGCGCGTATCCAACCTTGCTGCTCCAGCCGGTGGAGCGCCGGGTAAAGCGACCCCTGCTGCACCTGCAAGACCTCATTCGAGATCTGCTGAATACGTTTTGCAATAGCCCAGCCGTGATGCGGCTCCAGTGAGATCGTTTTCAGGATGAGCAGGTCAAGAGTGCCCTGCACCAGATCGCTCGGTTTGCCCATACTATGACTATCTACACTAGCGAATTGTAGATAGTCAACAATGCCCCTGACTTTCCAGGCGCGGAAAAATTCTGCGCCGGACAGGGAAGGAACACCTCTGGGGCTAAACGCAAATATCGTCGGTCCCGAACAATGGCATGGGTGACTCTCCATATGGATCAGCCGCGATGTTTGCTGGCCAACTCGAAAATAAATCTGC
Organism: uncultured Acidobacteriaceae bacterium; assembly: GCA_963746595.1. Classification (GTDB taxonomy): domain Bacteria; phylum Acidobacteriota; class Terriglobia; order Terriglobales; family Acidobacteriaceae; genus PALSA-350. The sequence continues at coordinate 649,643 of CAVVBS010000013.1, read as the reverse complement.
TGACCCCTAAACGAAACTCACTCGAATCGCATCTACATCGCTAGCAACCCAAATACTGACGGCTGCACCGCGTAACGGGCGTGTTTGTGTGCCAGCAATTGCGTACGTAAGCAACTACTCCGTAGGGAAACCAGCAGCCGGCAAATACCACTCCCCTAAATAGATTATGGGGGCGGGAAAAAATAAAATTTGAGCACCTTGGGAAAACAAAGGACTTAGCCGCCACCTCGAGGGAAACAAAGACGGGAACCTTGCATTCCTGAAACCAAACCGCAACCCAGGGCCGCTGCCCCTGGCACGCCCTAAGGGGCCGATCGATCGATCTTTCTCAACTCAATTCTTTCGCCGGATTCGTCTTGCCGGTGGCCGGCCCGGCCATCGGCAAGCCACGCTGCGCCCCCTTGGACTGTCCACTTGTGTGTTGGGCTGTCCGCTACCGGACACTCGCCCTTTCGTCATTCAACACTTCTTCGCCATTTGCAAAGGATTTAGCCATCTGGGGAACCTGGCCGCTGAAATGCTCGTAATGAGCGAATATGCAGACCCTGCGGCAAGATATCTCGTACGCATTTCGGCAGATGCGCCTGTCACCGGTCTTCACGCTGACAGCCATGCTTACGCTGGCCCTGGGTATCGGCGCAACGACTGCCATCTTCTCCCTCATTTATTCTGTGATGCTCAAATCGCTGCCGGTAGTGGATCCCTCCAGCCTGTACCGCGTCGGCGCAGGTACCGACTGCTGCGTAGAAGGCGGACCCCAGGATGAGTGGGGCTTGTACTCCTATCCGCTCTATCTTCGCCTCAAGACCGAGGCCCCGGAGTTCGAGCAGATGGCCGCGTTTCAGGCCGCCGGAGTCCAGTTCAGCGTCCGCCGCGGAGAGCGCGACAATATTGCCAAGCCGCTACGCGGCGAATTCGTCAGCGGCAACTACTTCAGCACTTTTGGTATTCAAGCATTCGCCGGACGCACGATCACGCCCAGCGACGATCAAGCCTCTGCCCCGCCGGCAGCCATGCTCAGCTATCGCGCCTGGCAGCAACAGTACAATTCCGATCCTTCTGTGGTGGGATCGACCTTTATCGTGAGCGGGCACCCCTTCACCATCGCCGGCATCGCACCGCCCGGCTTCTTCGGTGAGACACTGCGCAGCAACCCTCCCGAACTATGGCTGCCGTTGCAGCAGGAACCTTTGGTGAATGCGCAAAATTCGCTTGCTTAAGCAATCCATCTCCGGCTGGCTGCGGGTGATCGGCAGGCTGAAGCCAGGAGCAAGCACAGCCGGCGTTGCGCCGCGGCTTACCGGGGTTTTGCGGCAATGGATGGTCCATGACAGCGGATGGCCAGGCGAGTTTATGCCCGTGATCGTGCAGTCCCTGCCCAAGCAGCAAATCCAAATTGTTCCCGGCGGTTCGGGCGTGGAGACGATGAAAGCCGATTATGGCGATAGCCTCCACATCCTGCTCACTGTCTGCTGCCTGGTGCTGCTGATTGCCTGCGCCAATATAGCGAACCTGTTGCTGGCCCGCGGGGCGGCGCGCCGTTCGCAAACCTCGGTGCGGCTGGCTCTGGGCGCATCGCGGAAACGGCTGATTCAGCAATCGTTCACAGAGAGCGTCGTGCTCTCCGTGCTCGGCGGCATAGCCGGAATTGCGGTTGCATACCTTGGCGTAAAGCTGGTGGTCGCGCTCGCCTTTCATAGTGCGCAATTTGTTCCGATCGATGCCACGCCATCGCTACCCGTGCTGGCGTTCGCCTTTGGCTTGTCACTCTTAACAGGAGTACTCTTTGGCACCGCGCCGGCATGGTTCACCTCGCACGGCAACCCGGTTGAGGCTTTGCGCGGGGCCAATCGCAGCACCCGCGACAGCGCTACGCTGCCGCAGAAAATCCTGGTCGTGGTGCAGGCCACGCTTTCTATCGTCTTGCTCGCCGGAGCTGGTCTGCTGACCCGCAGCCTGCGCAATCTCGAGCATCAGAGCTTTGGCTTCGAGACCGACCACCGCGTCAGCATTGTGATGAACGAACCGCCGGCCAGTTACACCGAGCCCCAGCTCGACGCGCTCTACCGCGAGTTGCAGAGCCGCCTGGCGCAAATTCCCGGAGTGCAACGCGCCGCGCTCGCACTCTATACCCCGTACATCGACAATTGGGGCGAAGCTGATCGTTCCCGAAGGTCACGGTGTGCCCCAACTGGATGACAAATCCAACGCCTCCTGGGATCGCGTGAGCCCCGGATATCTCGAAACCATGGGCCAGCCTATTCTGCGCGGACGGAGCATCAGCGAAGAAGACACCGGCACCACGCGCGGTGTCGCTGTAGTGAATGAGGCCTTCGCCAAACGATTCTTCCCGGAACAGGATGCCATCGGGAAACATTTCGGCCTGGACATGCCGGAGTACAGCACGGCCTTTGAAATCGTAGGCATCGTGCGCGACGCCAAGTACATGAGCCCCGAACCGTCCGGCGCATCCCATGATGTTCGCTCCGCTGGCACAGCACGTCACTTACGATCAACCGGTGATGGCATTAGTGGACCACCACTCGCACTACATTACCGGCGCTGTGCTGGAGTTGAGGGGAAACGTCGATGGGCTTGAAGCGCTGGTCCGCAAAGCATTCAGCGAAGTCGATCCCAATCTGACAATCATTAGCATGCAGCCCATGCAGCAGCAGGTAGACGCTAATTTTGACCAACAGCGCGCGGTCGCGCAGATGACCGGTCTGTTTGGGATTCTGGCGCTGGTGCTCGCTGCCGTAGGCCTATACGGCGTCACGGCATACACCGTCGAACGGCGCACCAGCGAGATTGGGGTACGCATGGCCCTGGGCGCCGACCGCAGCAACGTAGTTCGCCTGGTTCTGCGCGGGGCCTTTCGCCAAGTGCTGATCGGCCTCGCCCTGGGCATCCCGATTTCCATCGCCTGCGGACACCTGATGGCCGCGCAGCTCTACCAGGTGAAGAGCTGGGATCCGCTAGTACTGGCCGGCTCCATAGCGGCGCTGGGATTCTGCGCCCTGGTGGCCAGCGTAATTCCCGCCCAACGCGCTGCTTCCATCAATCCGGTTCAGGCTCTGCGCACAGAGTGATGCGGGTGAAGAAGTGACGCAGGTCCCACTACGCTGATTCGTTCAGCGCGAGAGCGGTAAAGGAAAGACCGCAGGTCCCGTGCCGAGCCGCTCAGTTGTCGATCCCGTACGGGCGGACTGCGTTTAGCGCAGTTGAGGGACGCATCTTCGCGGTTCGCACTTTCTTTCGTCACACAAAGAGCGCAAATCGGAAGGCGGGATGCGTACCCGCAACGACCAACCCCTCACTGCGCACGAAGTGTTTCCGCCGGATCGATGCTTGCGATTCTGAAGGTGGGCAGAACCGCTGCAAGAAGAGCGACCACAGCAAGTACTGCACACACCGCGCACAAAGTAAGCGGATCATAGAGCGCGACGCCGAAGAGCTGGCTGCGCAGTGCCTTCACCGCCACGAACGACATAATCAGCCCGGCGACCAAGCCGGCGCCTGTGGCGGCGATGCCCGTGCGGGAAACCTCAAACATCGCGCCGCGTACCGTGCAACCAAGTGCCATCCGGATCCCGAGTTCACGGGTGCGTTGACTGACCAGGTTTGAGACCAATCCATAGATACCAACCGAAGAGAGCAAGAGCGCCAGACCCGCAAGTGCCGCCAGTAGGCCTACCTCCACGTGCTGCAAGAGCAATGCCTCCGCAAGTACCTCGTTCATCCCATAGAAACCGGAGATGGGCAGATCAGGATCGACCCCGGAGAGAGCCTGCTGCATCTGCTGCGTCAGGCCCGGAAGTTTTGCTCGCGTGCGAACGATCCAGTTGGGCTGCAACCAGACGTGCGCAAGATTGACCAGCTGCGTCGGCATCTGCGTGGCAGGCACATACACCGTGGGCGCTGCAGCAATTGGCCCTCCATCAGTAAAGCTAGGCGGGGTGACGACATTCGCTGTGATGCCAACAATCTCGATGGTGTTTCCATCACTCAGCATGTGGCGACCGACGCCATTCTCCCGGCCCAGATATTTGCCGGCGAACGCCGCGTTTACCACAGCGACAAACTGGCTGGCCGATGTATCGCTCGCGGAGAGAAGGCGGCCTGCGCGGAGCGGTATCTGCAATGTGGCGAAATAGCCAGGCGTGACATAGACCAGGTTGGTCATATCCTGCTCACCAGCTTGCTGGCCATCGGCCACCTTCACAGCGTAGGTGAGCGCGGTTTCGTAAGGGACGCTGAGCCCCACGGCAGCAGACTCCACTCCCGGAATGCTTTGCATGGCCGCTGTGCTTTGATCCAGCAGCTTGAGAAACCCGGCCCGGTCGTTGTAACGCGCATCGTCCAGGGATGCTTTGGCCACCACCACATTTTCCGGATTAAATCCCGGAGGCAGCGTTCTCAGGTAGACGAGTGTCCTTATGAGCAAACCCGCAACCGTGAGCAGAACGACCGTCAATGCCACTTCGCCAACGATCAGCGCATACCGCGTGCGCGTGCCGCCGGCTTGTGCGATCGACCGGCTGCCGCCACTGGCCAGCGTAGACTGCACATCGATGCGGCGAGCACTGAGAGCCGGCAAAAGACCGAAGAATAAGCTGGCGACGATACCAGCGGCAGCGGTGAACAAGAGGACACGCGCGTCGAGCGAGACCCCGCCGACGGGCAGGAAGCCGTGAGGAATGCGCCGGTTCATGAGCTGCAGCGTAAGCCCCCCAACCAGCAGGGCCGCCAGAACACCCGCGGTCGTGAGCAGCAAGCTCTCGATCCAGAATTGCCGGAGTATTGCCCATCTTGTCGCCCCCAGGGCAAGGCGAGTCGCAATCTCAGAGTCTCTGCGGCCAACTCGCACCAGCGCGAGGCCGGCCAGGTTTGCGCACGCGACCAACAACACGAACCCTACTGCTGACATCAGGATCATCGCAGGCGTGCGCGTTTCCAACGCAAGACTCTGCTGTAGCGGGACTGCATAGTAAGAAATTTGCGCGCCGGGAAACTTCTTCTGCATCGTACGAGAGGTCAACGAATGTAGTTGGCTCAACTGCGCATCTGCCTGTTGCCAGGTAGCGCCCTCCTTTAGCCGGACAATTGGTTCGAAATTATCTCCTCCGCCCTCCTCGGATGTTTCCGGGCGGAGAGAAGTCCATAAATCTACCGGCGACGGAGTCTGAGCTCCTGGAGGCAGAACGCCGATTACGGTGTACGGAACCCCTTTGAGCCGTATTGCCTGGCCGACGATGTTGGCGTCTCCATTGAATGTGTTCTTAAACAGGCTGTAGCTCAGAACAACCGCTCTCGGTCCTCCTGCCGTGTCTTCTGTGGCCGTAAAGTTGCGACCGCGCATGGGGTGAAGGCCAAGGACGTCAAAGTAGGTGGCAGATACTCGCTGACCATGCACAAATTGGGTCCGCCCAGCCCCCTCAAGATTGACACCGCCGGTCTTGCTGGAAACGGCTGCCGTTACGGCAGGGACATTGTCGCGGAGCTGGCGCCACGTATCCCCATCGATGTTGACACGATAGCTATCATTCGACGGCCCGGAGATGCGCTGCATCATGGATCCCAGCCGCTGAGGTTCCGGATAAGGAAGAGGCCGCAAGAGCAGCGCGTCCACCACGCTGAAAATCGCCGTGTTCGCGCCGATGCTCAGTGCGAGGGTGAGGATAACGACAACGGAAAAGCCCGCATTCTTCGACAACTGTTTCAATGCGTAACGTAGGTCCTGGAGAATTGTCTGCATATCGGGTCACCCTCGCACTAGAGCAAGCATTTCGATAGCCAATCCCACCGCATCTCGCTCGTTTTTTGCGGAGATGTGGGATACCACGAACCTTGACGTTCTTTGCCAGTCGAGCGGTTCCCTCTCGCCTGCAACGACGTTTCAGAACCCTCCATCCCAACTTTGTCATCCCGAGCGCACTCCGGATTTCCTACTACGCAGCCCTAATCAACGCCACGTATGCGGCTTTCAGTAAGGAAAGCCGCATGAGGTCTATCGGCACCACGATGCTTGACAGGAAATCCGGAGGAAGCCGAGGGACCTGCTGTGCGCCTTTCCCGAACGCAACTGCGCCGTTGTCCGGAACTGCTCTTCGATGTTCGCAATCGAACACTCACTCGTCGCGCAGGGCAACCATGGGATCCACTCTGGTAGCACGCCGCGCAGGAAAATATGCGGCCAATAGCGCCACCGTAGAAATCGCAAGTATAGCGGTGACAAACGTGGCCGGGTCGGACGGAGTAAGCCCGAAGAGCTGCGCCCCAACCAATCGAGTCGCGGCCATCGTCGCCGGCACTCCGAAGATGACGCCGACACCAAGCAGCAACAAAGCCTCCCTGAGAAACATCCACTGCACCCCCCGCTTCTGAGCACCAAGGGCCATGCGCACCCCGATCTCATGCGTGCGGCGGGCCACGTTATAAGTCATGACGCCGTAGAGACCGATGGAGGTGAGCACTAAAGCCAGCCCTGCAAACCATCCGCAAAGCCGAGAAATCAATTGCTCCTGATCCATCAGATCGTTCACCTGCTGGCTGATTGTCTCCATTTTGAGCACCGCAAGGTTGGGGTCGATTTGCGCCAGAGCCCGCCTGACCTCTTCACCAACGCGAGCAGGGTCACCGGCCGTTAGGATCTGCAAGGAGTGTGCATAAATGTGGGGACCTGCAATCTGAACCAGGGGAAGATAAATCATGCGTTGCGGCGTTTCACGCGCGCTACTGTATTTTGCGTCCCGGGCGACGCCCACGATCTGCCACGTACCTGGAACCCTGGGATCGGCAATCGTGAAGCTACGCCCGATTGCATTGCCGCCAGGAAAATAGTCGTTGGCGAAGGCTTGATTGACGACCACTACCTTGGACGATGTACTCGTATCCTGCGGCCCAATCGGACGGCCCTGCAGCACGGGTATCCCTACGGTTTCGAAGTATCGGGGAGCGACAAAGTTGCCCACGGTATCAACGCTCTCGTCCTTGTTGGCTGCGTATCCCAAAATGGAGATAGGTGAGCCCCACTGCCCCGGATTGATGACCGGCACGCTGGAGAGCGTTGCGGAACGCACGCCTGGAAGAGCGTCGACGCGCTCCAGAATATTGTCATAGAGGCTACTGAGTTGCGGAGGCAGGTAACCAGCCGCCTCGGGTAAGAATTGGACCAGGAGCAGCTTGCGACTTTCGAATCCCAAGTTCTGGTTCTCCAAGTTGCGCAAGGTTCGCAGAAATAGGCCCGCACCCACCAGGAGAATGAGAGATAGCGTTACTTGAACGGCCACAAGAAGCTTTGGGATAACGCGGCTGGAAGCTCCACCTCCGCCCGCAGCCGTGCGGGCCTTCGGAGCTACTGTTGTGCGAGAGACACGCACAGCCGGAGCAATGCCGAAGAGCAAACCAGTCAGCAGACAGATACCGAACGTGAAGGCCAATACATGCGCGTCGGGCCTGGGATCGAACACGGTATAGCTAGCCCCTCCCACGACGAAACTAATCAGCGCGCGGGTTCCCCAAAAAGCAAGCAGCAGCCCCAGAACTCCTCCGCAGAAAGAAAGAAAAAGCGTCTCGATGAGGATTTGACCAACGATGCGCAGTCGCGTCGATCCAAGAGCCAGGCGGGTGGATATCTCGCGCTCGCGAGATATTGTCTTGGCCAGCAGAAAATTCGCCAGGTTGGCGCACGCGATCAGCAGAACCAGGACCACGACACCCATAAGGACCTGGAGCGGTTCCTTGTACTGCTCTCGCAGATTAGAACCACCGCGGGCGCCGGGCATCAATTTGATTTGCTGTATCTGCTGTAGGGTGCCGGGCGTGAGTCGGGTCCCTTCCAGGTCGCGCATATAACTTAGAATCTGCGCGCTCAACCACTCCTGCGCCTGACTCATGTTCATGCCCGCATTCCGCCTGCCCATCAAATGAAGCCAGTACAGGTCGCGGGCGTCCAGCAAAGACGAAGTCTGCATCAGTTCTTTCTGCATGGTAAGCGGCAGCCAAAGATCCGGCGGCTGCGCGTCCGCATTTACGCCAAAGAATCTCGGCGGCGCCACACCGATGACGGTGAATGGAATCTTGTCGACTGTGATTTGCCTACCGACTACTGATGGATCACCCGCCAGCGTTGACTGCCAATAGTGATAACTGAGAACGGCAACCGGGTCGCGGCCGGGAGCCTCTTCATCACTTGGCAGGATCGCCCTGCCCAGTGCAGGTTGAATGCCCAGGACACCGAAGTAGTTCCCCGACACCATCTGAAAGAAGGCGACGCCTGCTGGTCCCGCTGAACTCGGTCGGAGCAACACTCCGGCGGGCAGCGTGAAACTGGCGGAGGCGCTGATATCTTCGAAAAACTGGTGCTGCCTCTCGATCTGGCGATAGAAGTCGTAAGAAAACAGCCCTCCTGTTCCCACCGAGACTGTGCCCTCCACGCCCCCACCAGAGGCTTCGCCGAAGGAAACCAACTGGTCTGGTCGATGAACAGGAAGTTCCTGGAGCATGAGCTGGTTTATCAAAGTAAAGATGGCAGTGTTGGCGCCCACGCCAAGCGCGAGCGAAAGAATGGCAATCGCGGTGAAGCCGGGGCTCTTGGCCAGAATGCGCAGGCTATAGCGGAGGTCGGAAGCCAGGGCCATGCCGGGGTACCTCTGCCACAAGTGTAATCCGCTCGGGCCCCTATCTCCGATTTGCCTCGGCCCGGAACATTAACCCGACGTTTCCGTATTTTCTTGAGCGTAGGCGTGTGTCTGCTCGTCTAACATGGAGCTTCTGGTTGGCACATTCCAATTTACAAATGGAGCAGCCTCATGAGCAATTTCCGGGACAACTTCAAACATGCACTGCGTATGTTCCGCGCTAACCCTGGATTTACTTTCGCCGCGATCGCGGCCTTGGCGCTCGGCATCGGCATCAACACCGCCATTTTCACTGTCGTAGATACGGTACTGCTTAAGCCTCTCACCTACCCCGACGCGGATCGCATGGTTGAATTCCTGCTCACCTCGCCCCAGGGCAATGGCGCCATCGCTTCTATTCCTAAGTTCTTCCTGTGGCGGCAACAGACCAGCGTCTTTCAAGATGTCGCCGCTTATGACTTTGGTGGTCCCGGGTATAACCTGACTGGCGACCGGCCGGAGCAGGTACACGGCATCCACGTGACCGAGGCATTCTTCCGGCTCTTTGGCGCATCGCCCATGCTGGGGCGCACCTTCACGCCTGAGGAAGACGCACCCAACGGCGGCAAGGTCGTGGTGTTGAGTTATGGCCTATGGCAGCGCAAATTTGGCGGCAACCCAAACATCATCGGAACCGCGCTCTCCCTGGGCAACGACCCCTACACCATCGTCGGCGTCCTCAACAAATCCTTCGTCTCCGACCCGGAAGCAGACATTTTGCTTCCCTTTCAGTTCGATCCCAATAGCACCAATCAAGGCCACTATTTCAAAGCCGCCGGGCGGCTCAAGCCCGGCGTGACCCTGGCCCAGGCCAATGCCCTCCTGAAAGTGGCAGCCGATCAGTTCCGCCACCGCTACCCGGATGCCCTCGGGCCCAAGGACGGATTTGCAGTAGAACCCCTGCGCGACTCGATTGTTGGCGACGCGCGCAAGTCCTTGCTGGTGATGTTAGGCGCGGTGAGCCTGGTGCTCCTGATTGCCTGCGCGAACGTTGCCAATCTGCTCCTGGTGCACGCTACCGGGCGCAAGCGTGAGTTCGCCATACGGGCAGCGATGGGAGCGGGACGCAAGCGCATTATCCTGCAGTTGCTCACCGAGAGCGTGCTGCTTTCTGTCACCGGCGGCGTGCTGGGCCTGGTGCTCGGCTACATTGGCCTGCGCGGGCTGCTGGCGATGAGCCCCGGGGATATTCCGCGCATCGGCGAGCATGGCGGCGCAGTCACTATCGATTGGCGGGTACTCGCCTTCACCCTCGGCGTCTCTCTCTTCACCGGCATCCTCTTTGGACTCTTCCCTGCCATCGGCGCCTCGCGTCCTGACCTCAACTCCACACTGAAGGAGAGCAGCAACCGCGCCGGCACCGGATTTCACCAAAGCAAAGCCCGCTCCCTGCTGGTGATCAGCGAGATCTCATTGGCCATGGTGTTGCTGATAGGCGCAGCGCTCTTGATCCGCACATTTCTCGCATTGCACCGGGTCAATCCCGGCTTCGACCCGCACAACGTTCTAACATTGGAAATGTCGCTGACCGGCGACCGCTTTCAAAAGACTGCCGGAGTCGCCCAGCTGGTACGTGATGGCCGCGAGCGGCTGAACGCCATTCCAGGGGTGGAAGTCTCCGCTTCTACTTGCTGCCTGCCCATGGAGGGAGGGTTCGGCCTGCCATTCCTCGTTGTCGGCCGGCCGGTAGACAAAGGGCAACCGGTCGGCGCCGGCTGGATGGACGCCTCAGCCGGGTACTTCGAGGCTTTCAAGATACCGATCCTGCGCGGCCGCGACTTTACCGATCGCGACGTGGCCGGCGCACCTGGCGTCGTGATCATCAATGAGAGCATGGCCAAGAAATACTGGCCCAAAGAGAACCCCGTCGGCCAGCAGATCATCATCGGCAAAGGGGTTGGACCGGAGTTCGTTGAACCCGCGCGGCAGATCATCGGCATTGCAGGCGACATTCACAACGGCGGATTAGGCCGGGATCCGTTCCCGCTGATGATCGTTCCCCAGGCACAGGTTCCCGATGGGATGACCGCCCTCAACGCGCGCATTGGCCCGGTCGTTTGGCTGGTGCGCACGCACACGGATCCGCACCAGCTCATCTCCGCGGTGAGCGAGCAGTTGCGCCAGGCCAGCGGCGGGTTCCCCGTGGCCCGGGTGCGCTCGATGGACGAGGTTGTAGTCCACTCGACCGCGCGGGAAAGCTTCAACATGCTGCTGCTCTCCATCTTCGGAGCCTCCGCGCTGGTGCTCGCCTCCATCGGCATTTATGGCCTCATGGCCTACTCGGTCCAGCAGCGCACCCAGGAGATGGGCATCCGCATGGCCTTGGGAGCAGACCGCAGCAGGATTCGTAACCTGGTCGTCTGGCAAGGGATGCAGTTGACCATCGTGGGTGTAATTGTGGGAGCCGCCGCTGCGTTTGGGCTTACCCGCCTGATCGCCAGCCTCCTCTTCGGCGTCAAGACGTGGGATCCGATCGTATTTGTAACTGTCCCTGTAGTGCTGGCAGCCGTCGCGCTTCTGGCGGTATGGCTCCCGGCCACGCGGGCCTCCAGGCTGGATCCCATGGCGGCGTTGCGGGTGGAGTAGCGCACAAAGATAGAATTGCTTCACAGTGTTTGAAAATGGAGCAGCTTCATGGTGGATTTCTGGGATAACTTCAAGCACGCATTGCGCATGTTCCGCGCCAACCCCGGATTTACCTTCGCCGCCGTGGCGGCCCTGGCGCTCGGCATTGGCATCAACACCGCCATCTTTACTGTGGTGGACGCGGTTCTGCTTAAGCCCCTTACCTACCCTGACCCTGATCGCATCGTTCAGTTCCTGATCGCGTGGCCTCAGGGCGAGGGCGACAGCAGCGGCATGTCCATCCCCGACTTTGTGCTTTTCCAACAACAGACGAGCGTCTTTCAGGATGTTGCCGCCTACGACTGGGGAGGCCCCGGGTTCAACCTGACCGGCGACCGGCCAGAGCAAGTCCACGGCGTTCACGTCACGCAAGGCTACTTCCGTCTTTTCGGCGCGCCGGTCATCTTGGGGCGCACCTTTACGGCGAAGGAAGACTCGCCCAACGGGGGCAAGGTTGCGGTGCTGAGCTACGGCCTGTGGCAGCGAAAATTTGGCGGCGACCCAAACATCATCGGCACCGCACTGTCCCTGGGCAATGAGCCCTACACCATCGTCGGTGTCCTGGGAAAATCATTCGTCTCCGACGCTGACGCAGACATCTTGCTTCCCTTTCAGTTCGACCCCAACAGCACCAACCAGGGTCACTACTTCAGCGCCGCCGCGCGGCTCAAGCCCGGCGCCACCTTAGCCCAGGCCAACGCGTTGCTGAAGGTTGCGACTGATCAGTTCCGCCGGCGCTACCCGCGTTGGCTAAGACCAACGGAGAAATTTGCGGTTGTGCCGCTGCAAGACATGGTCGTTGGCGATGCGCGCAAGTCGTTGCTTCTCATGCTGGGCGCGGTGAGCCTGGTGCTCCTGATTGCCTGCGCAAACGTCGCTAATCTCCTGTTGATTCGCGCTACCGGGCGCAAGCGTGAATTCGCCATACGGGCAGCTCTGGGAGCAAGCCAGTCACGCATCGTGCTCCAGTTACTCATGGAGAGCCTGTTGCTCTCTCTTACCGGCGGCATACTCGGCCTGCTGCTCGGCTACATTGGCATGCGCGGCCTGCTGGCGATGAGCCCGGGGGATATTCCGCGCATTGGCGAACATGGCGGCGCAGTAAGCATCGATTGGCGGGTGCTCGCCTTCACCCTCGTCGTTTCGCTCTTCACCGGCATCCTCTTTGGGCTCTTCCCTGCCCTCGGCGCCTCGCGTCCTGACCTCAACTCGACGCTCAAGGATAGTAGCAACCGCAGCGGGACTGGCTTCCAGCAAAGCAAAGCCCGCTCCCTGCTGGTGATCAGCGAGATATCGCTGGCCATGGTGCTGCTGATCGGCGCCGCGCTTCTCATCCGGACTTTTCTCGCGTTGCACAAGGTAAACGCCGGCTTTGACTCGCACAACGTGCTGACGCTCGAAATGTCGCTGACTGGCGACCGTTATCAAAAAACAGCCGGAGTGGCGGAGTTGGTCCGTGATGGCCGCCAGCGTCTGAATGCAATTCCGGGGATCGAAGCCTCGGCTTCTGTTTCGTGTTTACCCATGGATTCCAACGTGGGCATGAACTTTTTCGTCGTTGGGAGACCGGTGGACGACCCCCTGCGGAACATCGTTGATTGGGTGAGCGCTTCCGCCGGGTACTTCGATCTTTTCAGAATTCCTATCTTGCGCGGCCGCGACTTCACTGACCGCGACGTTGCCGGCGCACCGGGCGTGGTGTTGATCAACGAGACCATGGCCAAGAAATACTGGCCTAAGGAGGACCCCGTCGGCCAGCAAATCGTCATTGGCAAGGGTGTAGGGCCGGAGTATGAGGAACCACCCCGGCAGATCATCGGCATCGTGGGCGACACGCACAATAACGGCCTTGGCCAGGAACCGCGCCCCGTGATGATCGTTCCCCAGGCGCAGGTTACCGACGGCATGACCGCGCTTACTGCCCGTATGCGGCCAGTGACCTGGGTAGTGCGCACGCACACTGATCCGCACCAGTTCATACCAGCGGTAAGCGAGCAGTTGCGCCAGGCCAGCGGTGGATTTCCCGTCGCCCATGTGCGCTCGATGGATCAGGTCGTCGTCGGCACGACGGCTCGGGAAAGCTTCAACATGCTGCTGCTCTCCATCTTCGGCGCCTCAGCGCTGGTGCTTGCCTCTATCGGCATTTATGGGCTCATGGCCTACTCAGTACAACAGCGCACCCAGGAGATGGGCATCCGCATGGCTCTGGGAGCGGACCGCAGCAGGATTCGCAACCTGGTCGTCTGGCAAGGCATGCAGCTGACGATCGCGGGGATAGTGCTCGGTATCTGCGCGGCCTTTGGCCTTACCCGCCTGATCGCCGGCTTCCTCTTCGGCGTGAAGTCGTGGGACCCAATCGTATTTGTAACTGTACCGGTGATTCTAGCGGCAGTAGCGCTGCTGGCAGTCTGGCTGCCCGCCACGCGCGCCTCACGCCTGGACCCGATCGAAGCGCTGCGGGTGGAGTAATCTATGCCCGGCAACGAATTAGCCCTTAGGGCACGATCTTTCGTAAGTAGGTTATAGCTGGCGCGAACGCTCTCGATGGCGGCCCGTCAAGCTCCGCTCTTACAGCTTCAGGCGGCGCGGAACCTTAGCCGGCGAGTGAACAACTGAATGACCAGCAACAAAAACAACTGCGCAGTAATGGCTCCGCATAGATCGATGCAGACATCTTTGGGTGAACTCGTCCGGCTGGGCAGGAAGCTTTGATGGTACTCATCCAAAATGGCGATGATCAGAGTGCAGACTACCGCCAGAACGGAAGCACGCCGCCACAGGGTCCAGTGTTTAACCGCCATGCGGAGAAGCGTCTGTCGCCAGCTATAGAAGAAAGCCATGCTGACAACTCCGTAGCCTACGAAATGACCCGTCTTGCGGATGAGGTGATGCACCTCAGCCCAGTGCGCCGTGCTAATGGGGCCAAAGAGCCGCACCCAATATGGATAAAGCCATTGGCTGGTGTTGTTCGCCGACATCGTGGCCGTGGACTCGAGGACAATCATGAGCACGCTGAGGGCGGCCGGTAGCCAATCCAAGATTGGTTTCAGCCTGGAGGGTTTGAATGAGCCCATAGCTTTTATTATAGAGGCTCACTTGCGGACGGATCGACGTAACCGCCCACTTGACTAAGGCTGAAGCTAACTGAATACGGGCTCCACCCGCGGTCTTAGCGAGAGAAAAGCGCGTCACAGGCTGCGCGCAACCACAAGGAGAGGGCCTTCGCACCTGGATCTGGATAGCCAAGTACTCTAACACCAAGGTAACTTGACCGGCCTAACTTAGGATGCATCTGGGCCGTGGCTTCGGCGCCCCGCTCCGCCGCTTCGACCGCAGCCAGAACCGCATCTCGCATCGCCTTGAGACCTGCATCCTGCTGCAACGTCCTCACGAATGGATCGAGCGCGTCCAGCATGGTGCGGTCGCCTGGCTTTGCTCCACCTAATTCACTGATGGCTTGACAGCCCTGATCGAGCGCTTCTGCCCACTGCGCCAATCCGGTTGCGCTGCTTGCCTCGAGAACACCGCCGCAACGCAGAAATAACACCCCGTAGAGCGGGCCTGATGATCCACCCAACGTGCGCCTGAGCGTATGGCCGAGCGCTTTGAGCGTAGCGGGAGCGTTGTCCAAAGGATAGGACGCGACTGCATCTTGAACAGCCTTTGCCGCACGAGCCATGCTGACGCCCAGGTCACCGTCGCCAGTAACACGGTCCATCTCCGTCAGCTCGTTTTCGGCGGCCAACAACGCCTGGCACGCAGCCTCAATGGCTTGCTTGGTTTTTCTCCCGGCTTCCGTTTGCGCGCCGTTGCCGGCACTCACCGCTGTGCTCACCTCCACAGCAATCTGCCGGGCTGGATCCCCGGGACGCTGTTTGGCTGCATTCGGCCACGCAGGAGCCGTGGTCCGTGCATCGAGCCAGCGCAGCCGATCCTCGTTCAGGCCCAGAACAGAGATTGAGATCCCCGCCATATCGAGCGAAGAAAGAAATGTTCCGGCATAGATTCGCTCTACCGTACGTCCCTTGGCCGCAAGAAAGCTCGCTGCGTGGCGGGCCACGATGGCTAGTTCCATTTCTGTAGTTGCTCCCAGGTTGTTCACCATCACGGCCACGCGCCGCTCATCGGCAAAGCTTCCGTGCTGCAGAATTTCGGTCAGCAACGTTTCGGTCACATGGTTGGCGGCCTGCAACTCCGTGCGTCTTACACCGGGCTCTCCATGAATGCCGAGACCCAGTTCCATCTCATGTTCGCCGAGCTCGAAGCTGGGCTTGCCAACCGCGGGTGAGGTTCCGGCAGAAAACGAGACACCCATGGTGGCCAGGGAGCCAATCGCTGCCTTTCCGATCGCTGCCAGTTCGGCGAGACTCTTGCCCTCGGCAGCGGCCGCCCCCACCAACTTATGAATGAAAACCGTGCCGGCGAGCCCACGCGCACCGGTGGCTTGCCCCGTACCTTTCAGTGCGACGTCATCGTCTACGATGACCATTTCGACCGGGATGCCTTGGGCACGCGCCATCTCCGCGGCTAATCCAAAGTTCAGCCGGTCGCCGGTGTAGTTCTTGACCACCAGCAGCGCTCCTGCCTTTGAAGCGACGGCCTGGATGGCGGCGAAGACGGTGTCGCTGCTGGGCGAAGTAAAGACCTCTCCGGCCACGGCGGCGCTTAACATCCCTGCCCCGATGTAGCCGGCATGCGCAGGCTCATGGCCACTGCCTCCGCCGGAGAGGATGGCAACCTGCTGATGACGGACCTGCTCCGCATCCGAGCGGATGAGGGCCTTGTGTCCCGGGAGGCGGACAGAGCCCGGGTGTAGCACGGCCAGGCCTTGCAGCATTTCTTCGACAACGTCTTCGGGGCGGTTAATAAACTTTTTCATGATGCGGCCAATCTACAGCGTCTCCTCGCGGACGAAAAGCCGCTGCCCGGAAATCGCTGGGTTAACATGGTAAGATTTCTCCCATTGGAGGAAGACCAATGGCTCACTACTCCAGACGTCAATTCATCAAGACCGGACTCGCCGCGGGTGCACTGGCAACCGCCGGCAACCTACCGCTGAAAGCGGCCCCCCAGACAGCAACGGACATGGTAACGCTGGGAAACTCCGGCGTGAAGGTCACGCGGCTTGCCTTCGGCACCGGAACCATGTCCGGACAAGTCCAGCGCGAGTTGGGACAGGAGCAGTTTACGCGCCTGGTGCGTTACGCGCACGAGCGCGGCATCCGTTTCTTCGAAACGGCCGAATCGTATGGCGGGATGCACCAGATGCTCGGCATCGCATTGAAGGGCGTTCCCCGCGATAGTTATCAACTCATGACCAAGTTGACTACGCATAATGGAGTAGATCCGCAGGCCAAGATCGACGAGTTGCGCCGTCTGGCGAATACAGAATATTTCGACATCGCGTTGCTTCACTGGCAACATAGTCCGACGTGGCCAACAGATACTCTGCGCTGGCAGGACGGCATTGCCGAGGCGCAGTCGAAGAAGGTTGTGCTGGCTCGCGGCGCCTCGGTGCACGGGCTCCCGGCGTTGCGCAAGACCCCTGATACCAGGTGGCTGGAAGTTGCCATGATCCGGATGAACCATAAGGGCGTGCGCATGGACGCCGAGGATTACGACACAAACGGGCTGGGGAACGTGAACGAAGTAGTCGAGCACGTGAAGCAGGTGCGTAAAGAAGGCATGGGCGTAATCAGCATGAAACTGGTAGGCGAAGGCGCGTTTACGGCTCGTGAAGACCGCCAGGCGGCGATGAAGTTCGCCTTCCGGAACGCTGGTGTCAATGCCGTTACGGTCGGCTACAAGAACACGGCCGAGGTCGATGAAGCTATCGAGAATCTGAATCTGGCGCTGGCGTAGGAATCGTCGTCCCACTGTTCTTGAACCGGTAAGAGGGGTGCGGCAGATGAGGCTGACTCTGACGTTCACTCTCGTATTGGGTGCTACTTTTGCGGCCGGCGCTACCATCCCAAAACCTTCCACGACCGCTACTCAATCCTGTGCAGGACTCCTCCAACTTGCGCTGCCAAGTGCCTCCATTACATCTGCACAGGTGGTAGGCGCCGGTGCGTTTAAGCCTTCGACCGCAAGCATTGGTCCGAGCGCTTTCGCTGATCTACCCGCATTCTGTCGTGTTGCGGCCACGCTTAGGCCGTCGAGCGACTCCGAGATCAAGATCGAAGTGTGGCTCCCGATCGCTGGGTGGAATGGAAAGTTCCTGGCGATGGGCAGCGGTGGGTGGGGCGGAGCGATCGACTACCATGGGCTCAGCTATGCAGTTCGCCGGGGCTACGCGACCAGCGCAACCGACGATGGTCACGAGGGCCAAGGTGGCGCATTTGTGCTGGGGCATCCGGAAAAGTTTATTGACTTTGCCTACCGCTCTGAACACGAAATGACGATCAAGGCAAAGGCGATCATCCGCTCCTTTTATGGTCGCGACCCGCGCTACTCCTATTGGGATGGATGCTCGGGTGGCGGTAGAGAAGGGCTCTTGCAAGCCTATCGTTACCCTGACGAGTTTGACGGCGTCATCGCCGGCGATCCGGCAACCTTCCGGCGGAATGCGTGGGCCCTGTGGCTGGCAAATGTAACCTTCAAAGATCCTACCGGCTATATTCCGCCGAGCAAGTATCCCATGATCCACCGGGCGGTTCTCGATGCCTGCGACACGATCGACGGACTGAAAGATGGGTTGATCGATGATCCCACCCGCTGCCATTTTGATCCGGAGGTGTTGCAGTGCAAGGAGGGAGACGCGGCGTCGTGCCTGACCGCGCGGCAAGTGCAGACCGCGCGAGCCATCTTGAGTCCTGCCACTACTGCCAGTGGTACTGAGATCTTTCCACGTCTGGAGCCAGGCACCGAGTTGCGCTGGGCTCGCTTGGCCGGCGGCCCTGCGCCTGCCGACCTATTTCTCGATTACTTCAAGTACGTAGTATTCAAGGATCCCCACTGGGACTGGAGAACCTTCGACCTCGAGCGAGACGCGGCATTATCCAACGAGATCGACAAGAACACGATTGCGTTGGATCCCGCCCTCACACCGTTTGCCCATCATGGGGGCAAGCTGCTTCTCTACCACGGTTGGGCCGATCAACAGGTAGCGCCGGGCGCTACAGTTGAGCTCTACGATTCGATTGTCAAGGTGAGTGGCGACCCAGCGCCCGGCTGGGTGCGGCTGTATATGGCTCCTGGAATGGCCCACTGCGCGGGCGGCGAAGGACCAGATACGTTTGACAAGTTGGGGGCGATGGAGGAGTGGGTCGAGCAGGGCAAGGCACCCGGCCAGATCATCGCCTCGCATAGCAGCAACGGAAAAATCGATCGCACGCGCCCCTTGTGTCCTTATCCGCAAGTTGCCAGGTACCAGGGAACGGGCAGCATAGACGAAGCCGCAAACTTTACCTGCAGGTCGCCGCAACCGGGCGGCCAATGAAACGGTGGGGTGGGAGTCGCCATCATGCCGCGTTGGGGTGCCACTACTGCGATGTTCCTTGGCTTTGCTCTCTTGTTGAGCGTGACGCCGGCAAGCGGACAGATACAGCAGCCGCGCCCCACTGTCACTCTCACTGTGCTCGACGAAGACGGCCTGCCTGTTTCCGACGCCCAGGTTACCCTCTCTGAGCCCGGGCGCCCCGCTATCCAGTTGCGTACTGACTACGCCGGACGCTGCACCTACTCGCTGCGACTGGATTTACCCTACCAGCTCGACGTGCAAAAGCCTGGCTTCTACCGAAGCCTGGAAAGCCTGACGGATGCTCATCGACAAGTCATCGAAGTAGTGTTGGCCCATGAACAGCTGGTGCGCGAAGAAGTGAATGTGCACTCGTCCACCAAGGGGATTGATCCCGAGCAAACATCCGACAAGAGCACCTTCAATACTCCGGAGATCGTTAACATCCCCTATCCTACGTCGCGGGATATTCGCAATCTGCTTCCCTTCACACCCGGCGTGGTGCAGGACGGAACCGGCCAGATTCATGTTGCCGGATCAGAAACCTACGCGACGCTCGACCTGCTGGATGGATTCGATATCCGTTCACCGATCAGCGGTGAGCTGGCCATGCGGGTCAGCGCGGATGCGGTCCGTTCTATCGATATAGAAACCACACGCTATCCGGTCGAATTCGGTAAGGCCACCGGAGGCGTGGTTGCGTTCTACACCGGGATGGGCGACAACAAGTTTCGTTTTAACGCAACCGACTTTTTCCCTTCCTTCAAAGAGCAGAACGGATTGCGTTTCGACAAGTTCGTTCCCCGTTTCACCTTTTCCGGGCCGATCGTGCGTAAGCGCGCGTGGTTTTTCGACGGCCTGGAGACGGAATACGACAACATCTATGTTCAGGAGCTTCCTCCCAACGCCGACACCAACCACGTGCTGCGCGGTAGCAACCTGGCGAAGATTCAAGTAAACGTCACGTCCGCCAACATCCTGTCGGGTGGATTCCTATTCAACGATTACCATTCTCCCTACGACGGTATCTCGTCCCTGGTGCCACAAGACAGCACTGCCAAGACCGATATCACCGCCTGGCTGCCTTATATACGCGACCAGCATACCTTCGCGAATGGAGCGCTGTTGGAATTCGGTGTGGGAGGCGTGCACTTCCGCAACGGTTACGAGCCCCATGGAGACAGCCCTTACGCGCTTACTCCAGAACTTACCCAAGGCAGCTATTTTCAAAATCTTGTTTCCCATTCACAACGGGAAGAAGGCGTAGCGACGTTATACCTACCCCCGCGGTATTGGGAAGGACGTCATGACCTAAAGGCCGGTCTCTCTGTCGACCACATCGGCTTCGATGAAAGCGTCGTGCAGGCGCCCGTAAGCTATTTGCGCGAGGATCGGACGCTGCTACGTCGCAGTGTCTTCTCCGGGCCGGCGCTCTTTACGCGCCACAATGTGGAGACCGGCGCTTACTTTCAAGATCGCTGGTCGGCGCATTCCGGCCTGCTGATCGAGTCCGGTCTGCGCTTTGACTGGGACGAAATCCTGCGGCGCCCGCTCTTCTCCCCCCGCATCGCCGCTACCTACTCGCCGCCCGGCGCGCAAGAGACGACTAAATTGTCGGCCGGCGTTGGGCTCTATTATGAGCACACACAGTTGGAGTATTTAGCCCGGGCCCTGACTGGTGTCCGCGAAGACGTCTATTATGCCGCGGATGGGGTCACTCCCATCAGTGGGCCGCTGCCAACCGTCTTTACTGCGAACGACGGTGAGCTCAAGGAAACGCGTGCACTCAACTGGAGCGTTGGCCTGGAGAGGAAACTTCCCGGAGAAATTTACGCCGGGGCTAATTTCCTCGATAAACGGATCAGCGACGGTTTCGTTTATGCCAACCAAGGTCCATTGGGGTCGTTGTATGGAACCTATCTGCTCACCAACGAGCGGCAGGATCACTATACCTCCGAGGAACTTGAAGCGCGGCGCACTTTTGCCAACGGATACAGGCTGTTTGCTGCCTATACGCATTCCTCGGCACGGACTAATGCGGCTCTTGACTATCAGCCTTCTATATCGCTGCTTGGCCCGCAGCAGAGTGGCCCGCTGTTCTGGGATACGCCCAACCGAGTAGTTTCCTGGGGATGGCTGCCCTTGCCGCTGCCGAGGTTGAAGAAGAGCTGGGATTTCGTCTACTCGCTGGACTGGCATACCGGCTTCCCCTTCGATTCGGTGAATGCCAACCAGCAGGTGGTGGGTGCGGCCGGCTCCCTCAGGTTCCCCGATTATGTCTCTTTCAACCCCGGCTTGGAATGGCGCTTTCATTTTCGTGGATCTTACTTTGGCCTCCGGGGCGTGATGGAGAATGCCACCAATCGCAACAATCCATCTGTCGTGAACAACAATGTGGATTCCCCGGAGTTTGGGACTTTCAGCGAGTTCGAAGGCCGGGCGTTTACCGCGCGCATACGGCTGATCGGTAGCAAATAGATGCGACCGCGTGTGCTAGCATCGCCGGCATGATCACGATTAACTCCGATCGGCTGTGGAATCGCATTGAGGCTCTCAGTCGCTTTACGGATCCGGCAAAGCCCTGGACGCGGCGCGCGTTCGACGTCCGGTTTGCGCAGGGCCGGGCGTGGCTCGAGAACGAGTTCAAGGCCGCCGGCTTGTCAGTCGAAGTGGATGCGGGTGGGAATCTCATTGGGCGCACACCGGGGACTCGCCGCGGCTTAGGAGCTTTGGTCGCAGGATCGCATTCAGATACGGTGCCCGCAGGAGGCCGCTTCGATGGCATGCTCGGGTTGCTGGCAGCGCTCGAAGCCGTGCAGTCGATGCGGGAACAGCAGGTCTCGCTCGTGCATCCTCTTGAAGTCGTTGATTTTCTCGCGGAAGAGCCCAGTGATTTCGGCATTTCGTGCATCGGCAGTCGCAGTTGGGCCGGTGTATTGACGGCATCGGATCTGGCACGCAGCCTGCCTTCCAATGTCACGCTTGCATCCGCAATCGAAAGTGTGGGCGGTAGCGCCGGGCGGCTGGGCAAAGCCATTCGAACCCAAGATTCCGTTTCTGCGTACGTCGAGTTGCACATCGAACAAGGGCTGGTGCTCTCGGAGCGAAAGGCCGAGATTGGCGTCGTAACCGCGATCGTGGGCATCCGCCGCCATGAAGTGACCGTCGACGGACGGGCCGATCACGCCGGGACAACCCCGATGTCCCTTCGCCGCGACGCGCTGGTCGGGGCCGCCGGTTTCATCCGCGCAGTCGAGGAGCTAGCACGATTACGGCCAGCCGAAAGTGCCTACCTGGTGGCGACGGTGGGCAAGCTCTCCGTGGAACCGAACGCAGTCAATGCGGTGCCGGGCTCAGTAACCATGATTCTCGAGGCGCGCTGCACCGATGAGGCCGCACTGATTCAATTTGAGCAAGAGTTGTGGAGGCAGACAGAAGGCGAATTGGATAATCGGGGATTGCACCTGACTCGCTCGCTGCTAAGCCAAACCTTACCCACCGCCTGCTCTCCATTGATTCAGAGCACAATCGAGGAAGCATCCAGAGCGGCGGGTTTCAAAAGCACACGTTTGCCAAGTGGGGCAGGACATGACGGCGTCTTCGTCGCTCGCATTGCTCCCATGGGGATGATCTTTGTGCCTTGCCGGGAAGGCAGAAGCCACGCCCCCGAAGAATGGGCAGAGCCGGGCGATTGCGCAAACGGCGCCCACGTTCTTGCGGAGACGCTGATTCTGCTGGACAGGAGCCTGGCTTGAACCGGCTCGGACTTCCTTACGGGCGCTGATTCTGCTTTATTTGCAGCCATTTAGGGCAGTCGCTCGTCAACTAACTGGTGGCTCGTAACCCTTTTGTAGAGTATGACTTTCGTTCACCGCTATTGCGGTGGGCGTTTTGCATGCACTATAACCACTTCAACTGTTCTCTTTTTGATTCATCTCTCTGCAGGTGGTTTGGTGATGCCCTTTGACAGGGTGGTGGTCAGCTCCGAGGAAATCGAACAAATCAAGCCGGCGCCGGATGCGCCGCCATCATCGTTTCACCACCTGCCTTCGCCGGTTCCCTGGTGGGCACGGATAAGTCTCTCTCCACTTGTCCTGGCGCTGCCGGTGCTGTGCACGGTCGCGGTGATCTTGCGCGTCGCGTTCCGCAGCCAGCCACCGCGTGTCAAGTACGCTTGGGTATCCTTTCTTTCTACGCTCCTTGTCGTCAGCGGCATTCTCACCACAGTGGGTACGGTGCTGCTGGTTTCTTTTGCCCCGATCCCGGCGCTGGTCAATACCGGGCTCCCGGAATTAGACGAACGGAGCCAGTTTCCTACGCTCCCATCCTCGACCGATCTGAGCAGCGCGGATGTCTCCGCGCAACTAAAGCCCCTGGTCATCGTGGTGTCTCCGGCGGTCCGGCTGTGGAACCGGCAGGAAGTTGCCTCCAATGGGTTTGGAGCCGGAGTGCTGCTGCGTGCGGATAAGGATGGGTATTTATTCGCCACCGCGAATCATGTCGTCCATGACTCCGGCCGTGGTTCGAGTGCCGCGGAACACGTGCTGGTCGCGACAGAATCTGGTGTCTGGGCAAAAGCTGACGTGGTTGGGCAATCACCCCAACTGGATTTGGCCCTGCTGTGGATGGCCCGCCACTCAGGCTCGGCCGACTTTGTGCAGCCACTTTCGGCCGGACGCGATGGCGCGGAGATTTTTGTCATTGGTCACCCCGAGGGACTGCGATATACCCTCAGCACGGGCATTATCTCGGGACTCCGCGATGATGAAGTGCAGATTTCCGCCGCTGTCAGCCCGGGCAATAGCGGTGGTCCGGTGTACGACCATCGCGGCAACCTGATCGGCATTGTGAGTTCCAAGTTCGATCACAATCGCGACGCGAATGCTGAAAACCTGAGCTTCGCGGCCAAGGCAGACGGGTTCCAGCGGAAATCCGACTGGACCTTTCGCGGTGGTGGGCAACAACGGCTCGACCAGTATCTTGAGGCAATCAAGAAAAACCAGAATGCTGCGTCCGACGGAAAGAACTAAGGAGTCTTACAGGACTGATCGATGGCCTATATCAATGTTACGGTGTACGACTCAACAGAGAACAAGCGTGTTCCGGCGGAGCTACCAGACGATGCGCCTTGCAACAAGATTGTTGCCGTCCTGATACAGAAGCTGCAGTTGCCGGCCAACGGTCCTGACGGTGCGCCGTTGAGTTACAAATTTCATCACAAGAATTCCGGCCGCCAGATCCAGGACGCGCAAACCCTGGCGGAAGCCGGGGTCCGTGATGGTGACATTCTTCGCCTACAGCCAGAGATCACAGCCGGGTAGCCCATGGCGCCAGAGACCATACGAGTCGATGCCGGCCACAGCGAGGATCGCTACAGCCGCCTGCGCTTGATCCCGTGGTGGGCTCACGAAAAGATTCGCGCGGCTCGGGTATTGGTGATCGGAGCCGGAGCCCTGGGCAACGAAATCCTAAAGAACCTGGCACTGCTCGGATTCCTCCATGTGGTCGTTGTCGATCTCGATCAGATCGAACTTTCCAATCTATCGCGAGCCATCTTGTTCCGTTCGACGGACGTCGGGCGCTCGAAGGCGGATACGGTTGCGCGCGCCTACCGTGAGTTACTGCCGGAGGCAACGATACAGCCGCTGACCGCAAACGTAATGCAGGAGTGCGGACTCGGGCTCTTTGCCTGGGCCGATGTCATTCTCGCCGGCCTCGACAACCGCGAAGCGCGGCTGTGGATCAATCGCGCCGCCTGGAAGACGAATCGGCCCTGGATCGATGGAGCAATCGAAGGCATCAATGGAGTTGCTCGCGTTTTCTTACCCGCCAAGGCACCCTGTTATGAATGCACTTTGGGGGAGACAGACTGGGCGATTCTGGATCGGCGCATGTCTTGTAACTTGCTGCTGCACGAAGCAACTTCGGAAGGCCGGGTCCCAACCACGCCCACGATTTCGTCGATCATCGGCGGCATTGAGGTCCAGGAAGCGGTCAAGCTGCTGCATGGAATGCCCACGCTGGCCAGCAAAGGTTACGTTTTTGAGGGCCTGCACCACACATCGTATGTGGTCGACTACACGGAGAATCCAGAGTGCCTCAGTCACTACGTTCTGGACAAGATAGTGAAAATCCACCAAGCCTCCAATGAGTTGACACTGGAACAGCTACGCAAGAGGGCGGCCAGCGACTTGAACAGCGACGAGGTCGTGCTCGAGTTCAGCCGCGACATCATTCACAAGCTGGTTTGCCCAAAATGTGGAACGGAGGAAGAGTGTTTCGTGCCTGTCGGGGCAATTCGCTATGATCAGGGCCGGTGCCTGAGCGATGGCCACATGCGCCTGGTGCAAACACTTTCGGGCTACCGTGGAGAGCCGGAATTAGGCCAGCGGCGGCTCGATCAACTTGGATTGCCACGGTTTGATATTTTCACGGCCCGTTCGCAGGAAGCGGAGATTTCCTATTGCATTGCAGGTGACGCTGAAGCGGTGTTAGGTCCGCTCGCCGCTTCAAGCCTGAGCGAGGTACCGCGATGAGCAAGCGCGCACAAGAGCCGGTCGGTCCTCTCTTCGAGATCGATACTGAGGTGACGCGACGCATTCGCCAACATGCACGCTCTCATATGACGACGGAAGTCTGCGGCGTGTTGATCGGCGATAAGCGCAACGGCGTGGTTGAAGTACGTGCTTCCATCGAGGCATCGAATGCCGCACAAGCCGGCACCCACGTCACCTTTACCCAGGACGCGTGGGAGACAATTTACCGCGTCAAGGATGAGTCCTATCCCGAGGAACGAATCATTGGCTGGTATCACTCCCACCCTGGCTTCGGAGTCTTTCTTTCTGAGCACGACATGTTCATTCAGCGCAATTTCTTCTCCTCACCCGACCAGGTTGCGTGGGTCTACGACCCACATACGGACGAGGAGGGCTGCTTTGGTTGGGTCGACGGAGACGTTCATCGCATCTCCACCTTCTCCATCGTCGACAACAACGGCGACGGGGTGGAGCGCACCCCTAAGGAGCTGGAAGCAGTGCTTTCGGAAGGCACCAAACCGAAACCGGCAGGCGCACCACCCGCGTGGATTCGCTGGGGCACTGCAGCGCTGAAATATTTATCTGCAATGGTGCTTGGCTTTGCCATCGCCTATTTCCTTTTCCCGCGGTTCTACCTGGTTGCGATCAATCCTCTGACTGGAGAACCGATGCTTGTGCGTCCCCAGGGGCCTCCACCTCAACCAGGCGAGGCTGCTCCTGATCCGAACGCCGGGAGGAGCAAGTGAGCGATCCGCAACAGCCGCTGAGAGTGACGCTTGAGGAATTGGCGGACGCAGCCAGGTCTGAGCCAGCCGCATTGTCTCCGCGGCGGAGCAGCCGGCGGCCGCGGGCACGGAAGAGCTACGGCAACATCAACGCGACGCCTGATGCTCCGGCCCTGCTTCATGAACAAGGCAGCATTCTGCTACAAGCATGGTTTTACTTAGGATTGGCCGGCCTGCTGGGCGCACTCACCGGATGGGGAATTGCAGAACCCGGCTTTGTGGACGGCCCCAGAAACGCGCACCGCTGGGGCAACGTGTGGATGATACCGCTGCTGGTCACCCTGATGTGCGTCGGCTTCGCGGTCGCGGAGAGCATCGTCGAGCGATCCACCAGGAAGGCCTTGATTCGGGGCGGACTCGCTTTGCCACTGGGCATGGTTCTGGGCTTCATCTTCAACGGAATTGCTAATATCTTCTATTCAATCGGGCTTAGCATCTGCGCCCAGGCTGGCGTTCAGTCCTTTCACAATCCAGCTGCGTGGATCGTGCGCGGGTTTGCCTGGATGGTGTTGGGAGCCGCGGGTGGAGTGGTCTACGGCATCATTGGCCAGTCGATGAAGAAGACTGGCTACGGCGCCCTGGGCGGAGCCATTGGCGCCGCTGTGGGGGGTACGATCTTCGACCCCATCTCCTTTGTCACGCACGCGGGCGCGGCCAGCCGCGCGGTCGGTTTCGGACTGCTCGGCATGGCCACCGGCATTGCCATGGGACTGGTCGAGAGCGCACTCAAAGACCGTTGGATTTATGTAACCGCGGGACCGCTGGCAGGTAAGCAATTCATCCTCTACAAGCCACAGACGGCGGTCGGCAGTTCGCAGAGTTGTGACATCTATCTTTTTAAGGATCCTGAGATCCTGGCACAGCACGCGATACTGGAGCTCAAAGGATCGAAAGTCTACTTCATCGCGAATGGCGCCGCTTATGTCGCCGGACAGCCGGTTCGCGGCGCGCGCGTGCTGGAAAGCGGCACGATCATTCAGTTGGGACGGTACGCCTTCCGCTATCAGGAAAGGCAGCGCGGATGAGTGGCGCCAGTTGTCCCTACTGCCGCACCACGTTTGAATCGGGCGATGCAATCGTCGCCTGTTCGGGGTGCCAGACTGAGCACCACGCAGACTGTCTCCAGGAAAATGGTGGCTGCACCGTCTTCGGCTGCTCTCAGGCCCCGGCGGAAGAGCCGAAGATCAGTGTGTCCGATCAGGATCTGGTATCCGGCACTCGCCCACAAGCCCCGCCATCAGCCCATCCGCATTCTTTGCTGAACCTGTCGGAGACCGCGTCCACCGCCTGCGCCCCTGGCGCGCACCCCGACTCCGCCACCACCGCGGCCGCCAGGAGCACCGCCACCACCGCCAGCCAGGAGCGGATTTCAGACTAGCCATGTGCCGGTGATGAGCTACCCCACCTTTGCCGGATATGCGCCACCTCCTCCCGCCCCTATCAGTAGTTATGAACCGCGCAAGAGCCGCGTGGTCTTCGTCCTGCTCGCTGTGTTTCTGGGAGCATTCGGCGGCCACAACTTCTACGCCGGCTATGTGAAGAAGGCTGTGATACAGCTTTGCATCACCCTTTTCTCTTGCTTTACCGGTTCGTTCATCAGCTGGATTTGGGCGATCGTTGAGGCTTGTATGGTGAACCGCGATGACGATGGCATCGCTTTCGTATAACCTGATTTCAACTTAGCCCTGGAGAGAGCGCATGAACTATTTCATTACCCGTGACGGCCAGCAATACGGTCCCTATACGCTTGCAGACCTGCAACGGTATGTGGCCTCGGGAGAAATCCTCCTCACCGACCTGGCGCGCAGCGAGGGGATGAGCGAACCTCTGCCCGTCTCGCAGATCATTGGCACCATCTCGGTGCCGCAAGCACAAATTTCAGCCAGCCCCGTGATCAACGCTGCCGATATATCCTGATCCTCCCAACCTGCATTGGGGACTGGTGCTCCTCTTCAGCATTCTGAGCTGTGGACTTTTTAGCGCGGTATGGAACCTGGTGCAGGCTGCGTGGATGAAGAAGGTCGCGCCCCAGAGCACGGCTCTTTACTATTACGTCGCCGGCCTATGTGTTCTGGCGGCAATATTTTTTACCGGCTTCGAAGCAGCCTATACCCACTCCCGAATTCCTCTGTGGGAGCCGTGAATCTGGTTTATTGCATTCTTCTCTTGGTCGGAAGATTCAGCCTGAGGAGTTCTCTTGAGCAGCACTACAACTCGGTCGAACCTATGGGACTTTCTCTCAGCGGGGTCATGACGTTTTTCTTCGGCGATATCTACTTCCAATACCATTTCAACGACATCATGCGGCGCAAATACGCCGCCCGCCTGGGTCCCCTGTCCGCATGAGTGTTAACACACGCCGGTGGCTTGCCAATCTCGTTGCCTTTGCGGTCGCGGCCGCGGCCTGCGTGCTTCGGCGTTTTCCTCCCGCCGGCTCGCGCTTTTATCCGCGCTGCCCCATCTTCTTCTGGCTGCACATCTACTGTCCGGGTTGTGGCGGAACGCGCGCGATGGCGGCTCTGCTGCACGGCAGACTGAACGAGGCCATGCATTGGAATGCGATGGTGGTCATCTTTCTTCCTTTTGCCGCGGTCTTCCTGGCGCTGACTTACTGGCGCGCCATGAAGGCAACGCCATTTCTCTGGCCCACGATCCCCGACTCCTTACTTAAGCTATCCCTGGTGCTCATCGGTATCTTCACCGTAGTCAGAAACCTTGCGGCACAATAGAGAGAGGAATTCAGCATGGCGTCGCCGCGCACGCGCAGATTGAAGATAGATTACGAGCTATTGAGCAGACGTTTCGCCAATTGGCCGCTGATCCAGATAAGTGCCTCGGCCGGTTTGCCGCCGGAACACTACCGCTTCGTTTATTCGCTAAAGGGATTGTATGTAGACGCGGCCGG
The DNA here is from genome assembly GCA_963746595.1 of uncultured Acidobacteriaceae bacterium. Lineage (GTDB taxonomy): Bacteria > Acidobacteriota > Terriglobia > Terriglobales > Acidobacteriaceae > PALSA-350. The sequence goes on along the minus strand of CAVVBS010000013.1, from coordinate 620,655 downwards.
GGAAATTCTGGAGCGGGACTCGCACGTGTTGGAAGTGAACCTGTCGCTCGATTATCCGCGCCGTGCCCCGCAATGCCGCATGCTGACCCCGGTCTTTCATCCCAACTTTGACGATTCCACCGTGTGTATCGGCGATTTTTGGGCGGCGTCCGAGGGACTGGACGACCTTGTCATACGGATAGGCAGAATGATCGCGTATCAGGAATACAACACGCGAAGTCCTCTGAATGGCCTGGCAGCAAAGTGGGCTGCGGAGCATTTGAGCGAACTACCGATTGACAGCCGTATCGTTGCCCCGCCATCGGACGCCCCGGAAACCACCCTCATAGCTGCCAGTTGAAGCGCCTGACGCAAACGCTGGCTAAGGACAGTCGACGTGGGGATCCTGAAACATGGATTCATGGTCGCCGTCCACGAAGACCACCTCGACGCCGCCGTCCACGATCTCTTTCCAGCCCAAAGTTTCATCGGTCTCGCGGAAGCCGCGGGACATCCAGAGCGCGGAACAACCAAACTTTTCCTGGATATCTGGCCGGCGCATAGTTTTGTATTGCGGCCACACGGGCCCACGTATTGTTGAAAACGGCGTCGGGCAGGGGAAATCCAAAGAGCCGCTGCAAGCGCAGTACGAGTGTGCGATTGTGCATGAAGAGCGACTCCACTACGCTGTCCCAAAAGCGACGCAGAATGGTATGAAAATACACCAGCTTCTTTCGTCTGTATTCGCCGCGGAGCCGGCGGAAGTGAAACTTCAGGCTGGCAATCAGCCTGAAGTACCGATAGCCGCGGACCACAGGACGATAGCCGGGACGCTCGGCATCGAAGAGAGCTACCAGCCCGACCTGATGATCAAGCGCGTGGAGTTGCCGGGCGATTTCGACCGTCAAGGAAGCTGCAGCACACCAGCCCGCCAACGATACCGGACCTTCCGGGCAGACTCTGAGAATCTCTTTCACATAGGTCGCCGCCCGGTCCACCACGGTTTGCGGCTCAGGAAGCACCGAGCAATTCGCGCACACCATATACCGGCCGATCCTGCTCCACAATCCTGGGCAACACTCCATAGAGAAGATAGGAATGAATGACGAACAAAGGCGCCGAAGTGCCCCGAGGGCGAATCGGCACAATCATCGAAAGCGACTGGTCACGATCGATGATTTCGGCAAGCGCTCGCACTGTAGGCGCGTCAAAGAGCAGGCTGATAGGAAGGCTGAGGTTGAGAGCCCGATTGATCCGGGTAAACAGGTTGACCGTCAGCAGCGAATAACCCCCGTAATCGAAAAAGCTGTCGGTCACCCCGAACTCATCGGTATTCAGGACCTCACGGAAGATAGCGAGCAGTTTCTCTTCCAATTCTGTCTGCGGCTTTGCCCCCTCTGGCTGGTGATATGACGGGGAGCACAGCGGTAACGGACTCGGCTGCGGGCAAGGCCTTACGGTCGATCTTACCGTGGCTGGTAAGGGGCATCGCCTCCATCACCACGAAGCGGTTGGGCACCATGTAGGAAGGCAATAATTGAGCCAGGCCGTCGCGCACCTGGCGCAGATCCGGCTGCGCATGGCTGACCGTGACATAGGCAACGAGATAGGGTTCTCCCGGCCCGCTCTCCCACAGCGCGGCGACTGCATCTCTGATACCCGGAAAAGTGCGCAAGACCGACTCGATCTCGCCTAGTTCGATGCGATAGCCACGCAGCTTTACCTGTTGATCGAGGCGCCCGAAGAACTCAAACTCATTGCCATTGATCAGCCGGACGAGATCGCCGGTTCTGAACATTCGCGAGCCCGGCACAGCGAGCAAACGGGTCGGACAAAAAACGCTGCATGGTGAGCTGGGGGCGGTCCACATATCCGGCGCCTACGCCGATCCCTCCGATATAGAGCTCACCGGGCACTCCCGGAGGAAGGAGCCGGCCGGTCTCATCGAGCACGTAAAACCTGGTATTGGCGATCGGCGGCCCGATCGGGAACCACGCCTTCTTCGGGTTGGATCCGCAAAGCTCCGGACCAGATCGTGGTTTCCGTCGGGCCATAGCAATTCCAAAGCTCTGCAACCAGGCACACCATCTGGTTCGCCAGGTCGCGGGGAAGCGCTTCGCCTCCGGTGATCACCTTGAGGTCGTGTTTGCCTTCCCAGCCGGACGAAACCAGCAGGCGCCAGGTGATAGGTGTGGCCTGCTGGACGGTGATGTCTAATCTCTTGATCGTCGCGGCCAGCCGCAGCGGGTCGGCCGCGATAAAACGATCGCCAACCACCAAAGTGCCGCCGGCTACCAGGGGCAGAAACATCTCCATGGTGGCGATGTCGAAGGAGATGGGCGAGACCGCGAGCAAGCGATCGAACGAGGTGAAGCCAGGTTCGCGCATCGCGGCATGCAGCAAGTTGGCGAGCGCACGATGCGGGATCATCACGCCCTTGGGTTTACCCGTCGTGCCGGAAGTGTAGATGATGTACGCGTGATGGTCAGGCGTAAGACCAGACGCCCGGTAATCAAGTACGGCGGATGACTCAGGGATATCGTCCAGATACACAAGGGGAATCGTGTCGTCGCCGCGCAGTGCAGAAAACGATCTGTCAACGATCAAGGCGGCAGGCCGGCATTCTTCAAGAATGGTCACCAGGCGTTGGCGCGATTCCTGCGGATCGAGTGGTACATAACAGGATCCGGCCTTGAGAACGGCAAGCAGAGCCACCGGGAGTTCGGCGCGTTCGCTCCATGCATACCGCGACGGGACGGCCGGGCCCGGCGCCCAGCGCTTGCAGATGTCGCGCGATTGCGTCGCTGCGTTCATGCAGCTGTCGATAGGTGAAGCGCTGCGATTCCGAAGCAATTGCCAGGGCATCTGGTGTCTGTTCAACCCGCCGCATGACCAGCTCATGCACGCATGCATCGGCGGGGTACGCAACCGCGGTATCGTTGAAAGCCAGGTAAAACTCCTGGGCATCGATTGCATCGAGCAATGGCAGCGTCTTCCAGGGAATATCCGGAGCGGCGGCAGCAGCGGCGAGCAGGTGATCGAAATAACGCAGCCAGAGACGGAGAACGGTCTGATCCCATAGACCTGTGGTGCTGGCCAGACGAACATGCGCCTCGCTGTCAGCGAGGTGGACCGCCATACGCAAGCCATGGTCGGGAATATCCGCGAAGGAGACCCGCGAAGAGGCGAAGACAAACTCCACTGCGCAGGGCTGATCAGAAGCCAGAGCGTGCGCATCTTGCGTCGCGCTCAGCAGCCCGCGGAACGACGCCTCAGGGTCGAAGGCGAGAGCCAGGATCGTGGGATCACCGCTGCTATTTCGCAGGGTCACGGCCTCCTGGCCGGCGAGGCGGGCCAGCAGAGTAGCGAAGGTGGTCAGAAAAAATGCGTCCTGTCCTGCTGCGAGCGCAGCGCAAGCCTGGAAGAGGCGATCCAGTCGATCACCGGTGATCTTGTAGGCGGCCTCGGCCAGCGAAATGGATGCCGAGCTGGACCGGCGATCTGCGGGCAATTGGCGAAGCAGTTCGTCTCCGAGGCGCGCCGTGGCCCTGGCCTCTGCAACAGCTTCTCCTGCGCAGACTGTCGCTGAGCCATCGGAATTGCCGACAGACCGCGAAAGGTGCGTATCAAGCAAATTCGTCATGGAAGAATCTACCGTCAAGTAAACGTTGAGTGTGATACTGCGTCTCTCCATCCGAGAGGACCACGATTTCGCTATTCACAATCAGAACCAGGCTAGAGAGAGAGCCACGAACGGCAGAACATAACTGCAGACCACAGGAACACAAGGTTCCAAGGGAACTTATTGTCGAGGCCCGGGTAAAGCGCGTGGTTTGAAAACTGCCACCACGTCATTCGCCATCGGTGAGGTGTGGCGATCCAAAGTATATACACAAGCTCGGAGCCAACCCTGAACATTTTTAGCTGAAAGTCATCCAAAGGTCCCATGTTTTCCACATTCGGGTAACCTCCCTCTCCGTCTGCGCTACCCCGCTTTCCCCCAGCCGGCATGCACTCAAGGACACTCGCACGTTCCCGCGACCGGATCACTCAGGATAACCCGTTAACATTTTCCGACAGGACGCACTAAATCTAATGCACAATATTTCAACTTATTATCCTTTTTTACCGTAACGTTTCCACTTATCCGAGTAAGTACGACAAGCTACTCCTTGATAGCCACCCCAAGCTATCACGAGTTGAAACACGCAAAAGTACTGCGCAGCAAACAACGCCGGGATTACCAAAATAAGCTGGTCATTCCCTTCAATTGACGATAGACTTCTGGAGTTGACGGAGAGGTTTCCTCTCCTTGAACAAACAGGGGCGCCTTGCGGATTTGAAACCACAATAGAGCGCACTCCAAATATTGCTTTTCACCTGCTATTGACCTGTCTTCTCGTTGCAGATTAATTGGGACGCAGCAGAGCTTTTGTTTCTCTATCTTTCTTTTTACTCATCGCCAATACACCCGGGGACACCGCTCCCGGCACGCCCGCAGTCTAAGCCCGCTGCACGTTTTTCGCCTAAGAGAGATCAGCATGGCAGCATCCGAATCTGTTTCTAAATCCATAAGAGCCGGTTACACGGCTTCGACGGAATTCGGGCCCCCGATGGCGCGGCGCAGGTCGCCCAGCCAGGCCGCACTGGACGCGGCGATCATGATGGCGGAAGATGTACTGGCCGTTCTTCTCGCCCTCTGCCTGGCGTCTGTCTTTCGCTTTGACCTGTCACCAACCGAGTGGCTTCACCGGCACCCAACGCTTTGGGCCGGAGGCGAATTTCCCATTCACCCGGGGTACCTGCTGTTTTTTGTAGCGGCGCTTCTGATCATCAACCGGCACGACGGTCTTTACGGTCCGCTCCAGGCCCAAGGCTCCTTGAACGAGCAACGGAAAACGGTTCAGGCTTGCTTCGTTACGGGCTTGTTGCTGTGTGGCGGCTTGTACTTAATGCACAACAGCACCATCTCGCGCGTCTTCGTTGCCTACTTTATTGCGCTTACTACTGTCTTTGTCTGCGCGCTCCGGGCGTTCTGGCGCTGGTCCCTCTACCGCAAGTATGCTCGAGGCATCGACACAAGAAATGTGCTGGTCGTGGGCTCCGGCCATATGGGAAATGCCGTGCGCAAGCAGATCACCAAATTCAGCCATCTCGGCCGCGTATTCAAAGGGTTTGTCGAGACCTCGAGCGGCAGCTCTAATCTGGAAGCCGAGGAGTTCGTGCTGGGGGATTTGACACGGGCGACCGCCATCGCACGACAATACTTTATCGACGAGATCATCATCGCGGAACGCTGTCCGACGCAGGTAATGATCGAACTCATGGGGTTAGGGCCGGCAATTGGATATCGAAGTACTTGTAATTCCCGGCTTCTATGATGAGCTCACACCGGATGCACCCGTCGAGTATCTGGGCAACTTACCAGTAGTGGCCCTGCATCGCCGGAACGGAAAACTTATCGGCCACTTATTGAAGAGGCTTTGCGATTTCGGCCTCGCTTCGTTTTTCATGGTTGCGCTTTTGCCGACTTTCCTTGATCATCCCGCTGCTGATCAAACTGGATTCACCCGGGCCGGTCTTCTACGTATCCCATCGCATCGGGAAAAAGGGACGCGTCTTTCCCTGCTGCAAGTTCCGGACGATGGTGGCCAATGCAGACCAGCTAAGGCCGACCCTGGCATCCTTGAATGAGCGCGATGGAATTCTCTTCAAGATCAAGAAGGATCCTCGATTAACGAGGTTAGGCCGGATTCTGCGCAAATTCAGCCTGGATGAACTACCCCAGCTCTTTAATGTCTTGCGCGGTGATATGAGCCTTGTTGGCCCCCGGCCGCCACTGGCGAACGAGGTTGGACAGTACGAGCTGGAGCACTTTCGCCGGCTTGAAGTCTTGCCCGGCATCACCGGCCTGTGGCAGGTTCACGCGCGCCAGGATCCATCGTTCAATCGTTATGTAGCCCTCGATTTAGCGTATGTCGAGAATTGGAGTTTGTGGCTGGACTTGAAGATCCTGCTCCGAACTGCGGAGGTCGTTCTGCGAGGCACCGGTTGCTAGGGTTTACCCAGGAGTTGCAGCCACACTCACGCGCTGGCTTCTCCCTTATATTCGATTTGAGTTCTTTGTTTGCCTGAGTGCCGGTCAAGGAAATATCTCAGCTGTCCAACCAGTATCGGTATTTGTTGCAACTGGGAATGGATGCCGTAGAGCAGGAGCAAGCTCTTTTGGCCCGGCGCTCTGAGAGCGCGCCTTCCAGGCTGAACGAACCGGCAAGGCAATCAGCAGCGCGAACCAGGGCAGGATCCAGACGCTCCTGAAGGCCAACAACATGAGACCCACTACGAGCCAGACGATCCAGAAGCTTCCGCTACGCAGATTCCTTCTGCTTTCCTGCGACCACATTGGGTCCGCAGCTCCCACGGAAGCGGTTGGAGACTTCAGCGTAGGCATAGCCGGCCCGCATGGCCCGCCGCCAGTATTGGCTGAACCGTGTCATATTCAGATCGTGCCGGGTCATCGGGGCGTCGATATGCACGATACGGTAGCCTCGTGCGCGCAAACGGCGGCAGAGTTCCGGCTCTTCGCCGGCAATGAGGCCTGGATCGTATCCTTCGAGCTGAACGAGAGCGCTCCGCCGCATGAGAACATCTCCACCGCAAAAATCCGTATTCCCGGCTGGATAGATCCAGTCGAGGTCAAGAACGCGGTTGTAGATCGAACGCTCCGGGTAGAGCTCTCGGCGATGCCCCCATACAGCGGCGATGCCCGGGTCTGATTCAAGGACTTTGAGAGCAGTCTGTATGAAATGCGGATTGAGGATCGTATCGCCGTCAAGGAAGAGGATGTAAGGCGCGGACGCCCGTTGCCACCCTGCGTTCCGGGCTCGCGCGGCAGTTTGGATTCCTCCATGAAGAACGATGACCTGGGCACCGAATTTGCCGGCGGCTCACTGGACTTTCGTCGGTTGAGGCGGAATCAACGTAGATTAATTCTGCCCTATCTTCCAGCCCTGCGCGAGGCCCACCGACTGCAGGCAACGAGTCAGGCGTTCGCCTTCATTCCGGCCGATGATCACGATGGAAAGCGCAGGCGTCATCCAGCACTATGTCGGAAGCCCATATATGTGATGCAAGGTCGCTGACCGCAGTCATCATGCACTCACTTCTCTTCGCTTCGCTTTGCTCTCCACGATGCCATGTTTCTGCAGCTTATAAAGGAGCGCTTTGTAGTCGATATTCAGCTGTAGTGCTGCCTGGCGTCTATTCCAGCGAACCGACTCAAGGGTTTCGAGCAGTAGCTTGGATTCGGCTGTGCGGGAGATTTCAGCGAAATGGTCGAAGCTCACTCGGCCACCGTTCACCGGAGAACGAGAAGGCGCTCAGAGTTTTTGCCACCGCAAGCCGAAGCTTGGGCGGATCGAAGGCGTCAGTCAGTTCAGCCGCGAGCAGGCTGGCATCCTGATACACGAGAAAGCGTCGCATCACGTTTTCCAATTCGCGCACATTGCCAGGCCATGAATGGGCGAGCATCGCCCGCCTGAGCATCTCAGGAATCGTGGGAGCATAGCAGCCCGGGCCTACATGGCGCAAGAGTAGTTTTTCGGCGAGAGGGATGATCTCGTCGCGGCGCTCGCGCAACGGCGGAATGGTAATGTTGATCACGCTCAGCCGATAGTAAAGATCGTCACGAAAAGTGCCTTGCGCAATGGCGGCGTGCAGGTCACGGTGAGTTGCTGCCATGATGCGAACATTTACGTTGATAACGCGGCTGCTACCCAGCGGCTGGATCTCACCATCCTGCAAAACCTGCAAAAGCTTGGCCTGGAGCCGGGTATCCATGTCCCCAATTTCATCAAGCAAGATGGTTCCATCCTGCGCCAGCTCGAACTTCCCCGGCTTGTCGACCGTCGCGCCGGTAAATGCACCTTTCTCGTAGCCAAATAAGCTCGCTTTCAATCAACTCGGAAGGCAGCGCAGCACAATTCAATTTCAAGAAAGGCTTGCCAACTCGATTCGAGTAGGCCCATAGTTTTCTCGCCATAACCTCTTTGCCGGCCCCGGTTTCACCATGTAGCAGAACTGGGACATCGGAGCGCCCCACCCGCCGCAAGAACTCCTCCGCATAGAGCGGATCACCTGCATCCGGGCGACTGGTGAGCCCTGGATAGTGTCCTGACTCTGTGCGTTCGAAGACCGTGGACCGATTGGCCGGCGCCATTGCTTCCATCAGCGTGGCTTCAGATGACGCGCCGGGCGCGACTACCTCACGTCAATGCCTTCAGGATCAATCCGGGCCACGTTCTATCTCCGAGCGGAGTGCTATAGATGCTGATCTGGCGGCAGCTCTTCAATCGGTTGAGCGTCTCTTCCGGCAATCCCCTCGAAACAAAAACCATCATGCGCACCTGGGGATGCTTAACACTCAGACTAGCCAGCAATTCAGCATCTCCTGCAGAGAACGCCGGCCCATCCAGGACCATGACCAACGCAGCATTTTCCGCGTCGCGCAGCACCGAAACTGCTGCTCTTAGCGTCGCCTGCGGCACCACTTGGAAGCCCGTCGCCGCCAAGCTCCGCACCAACTCGTCGTGGGCACTCCGGCGCTTCACTGACCAACACAATTTTGCGGATCATCTTTCCTCCTAGCGGAGAACAGCCGCATCAGGGCGATCTCTCCTTGGGTGACTGTATCGATGAGTTGGTGTTCTGCAACAAGGCTTGGGCAGAAAACAGTGGATAACGTTTAGACGGACCCTAGGTCGGTCTTCGACCTTGAGGAATGCCCCTCTTGGCTAGAAGTTCTGGGGTGGCCACATAGTATACCCAACGCCAGAAAGCGTACTCATTATTCTGTTCCGAACTTACCAGAGTTTTATTTCGGTTACCTTGGAGAGCCAGAGCGCCTGTTACTAGAACCGGGCTCAATCGCACCAGCTTGGAGTGATTCAGAGTTGGAACACTTACTCAACTTTCGGAATATTGGCTGAGGAAAAGTCAGCCAATATTTCGAATTGACGAAAATTCTTGAATTCTGAAGCTCAGGGATTGTGGCCAACAAATTGCTCTTAAGCGAAACATCCCCCTGCTGTGCGCACCGTGAGGCGAAAGAAAAGTAACCACGGGCTTGCTTTGTAGATCTGCCGGTTTCACCAGAATTGAAGCACTGCTTTTTTGCGACGACGAACTCAAGGACCAGCTGCGAGATAGTCCAAAAGAACCGAGCGGGCAACGCCCCCGGTTTCCACGGGACTGACCTAGGCGAAGCCCCGTGGACTCGACAACCCACTTTCCTTCGCAACCATTGCAGAGTAAACGACGGAGTGCGCGTAATGTCTTATCGGAATCGCAGGTCGGTGGCCGTTCTGGGTGTGCCCTTCGACAACGTCACCATGCACGAGGCCATGGATCTGATCGAAGAGAAGATCGAAGAACAGGGCTTCCATCAGGTGGCTACAGCTAACGTTGACTTCATAGTGAATGCCATCCACGATCAATCGCTGCAGGAGATGCTTTGCTCCTGCGACCTGGTCGTTCCCGATGGCATGCCCATTGTGTGGGCGTCGCGGCTGATGGGCTCCAAGCTGAAAGAGCGTGTCTCGGGGGTCGACCTGATTCCCCGTTTAGCAGAACTCGCGTCCAAGCGGCGCTATGGAATTTACCTGCTGGGTGCAAGTGAGAAGAGCTCCCGCCGGGCTTCCGAAGTACTCAAGAAGCGCTTTCCGAAACTCCGCATCGTTGGCCGCCACTGCCCTCCCGTCTCGCCTCTGGCAGAAATGGATCACGAGGGGATTTTGCGCCGGATAGAGCGCGCCCAACCAGACATCCTGCTGGTCGCCATGGGACACCCCAAGCAAGAGCAGTGGCTTTCCATGCATCGTCAACGGCTGAAAGTTCCGCTTTGCATGGGTGTTGGGGCGTCTCTGGACTTTCTCGCCGGCGAAGTCTCGCGGGCCCCCGTCTGGATGCAAACTGCTGGGCTGGAATGGCTGTACCGAGCCGCGCACGAACCGCGGCGCCTGACACAACGCTACTTAGTGGACGCATATGGATTGGCACGCCATCTGCCCCTGCAGATGGCAGCCAACGCGATCCAACCCAGGAGAGTTGCTTCCACGGTGCAAACCTACCAGCAGGATAATGCTTCGGTCATTTCTATCCGCGGCAACTTTAAGGGTTCATTGCTCAGTGAATTTGAAGGACAGCTTGAGCGTGCCTATCGGGAAGATCACCATATCGTTCTCGATCTGGCTCAAACCGCGTATTTTGGCCTCGATTCGGTTGGCTTGCTTGTCCATTTAGCCAAGATGATGAAACGCCGGAAGCGCGAACTTTGGCTGGCGGCTATGCCGCCGCATGGTCTGAGGGTGCTTCGTGCAGCGCGCATGAGTCACTATTTCGTGAGTACGTCGAGCGTCAGCGATGCCCTTTACCGGATCAAGAAAGCGGAGAGTCAGTTATTTGCTGGAGGTATCTTGGTCCAGACGTTTACTCACAATTCCCCCGACATTCATGTCCAGGTGGAACTGTTGAAGGACTTGTGCAGGAGAATCGTGTACCTGAGCCAATCCGCCAGAGTCGCTTCTGGTCACCCCCACACCAGAAGTTCAGCAGCACGCTAGCGCCCAAGAATTAGCAGACTTTGGTTTCACTTATGCCCACAACGCACTACGTCTATGAAGCTCTGGGAGCTGCTCTCCTTCTGCTCACACTGCCGTTGGTGATAGAACTGGCGATTCTGACACTCGCCTCTCGCATTCCTCGACGCAATCGCAGCGGCTCAGCCGCATCTCCGCCTATTCGCCTGGCGGTGATCATCCCCGCTCACAACGAGGAAGTCTTGATCGGATCTTGCGTCGAGAGCCTGCGGATTTCGGCGGCCGGGTCTGAGACACGGATCATCGCCGTCGCCCACAATTGCTCAGATCGCACCGCGGATCGTGCAGCGAAGGCCGGAGCTGAAGTCGTCGTATACAACAACCCTCAAGCGCGGGGCAAGGGTCCTGCGCTGGCATGTGGTTTCGCGTATGCGGCCTCGCAAGGTGTGGATGCAGCTCTGGTGGTCGACGCCGATTCAACCGTCTCCAGCAATCTCATCGGCCTCGTCGACGAAGCCCTGGCCAACGGAGCCGAGGCCGTGCAATGCAGGTATGAGATGGAGAGTTCTTCGAAGCGGCCGGCGACCCAGCTAACCGCGCTCGCATTCCGCGGTTTTAATGTTGTTCGACCTATCGGCCGAAATCGGCTTGGCCTTTCATCTGGTATCCTCGGCAATGGCTTTGCCGTCCGGCAAGAGGTACTCACGCAAAACCCTTACAATTCTCTTTCCGTTGTGGAAGACCTTGAATATCACATCCGGCTAGTGTTATCTGATAAGAAGGTTCAGTTTCTCCCCGACGCAAAAGTCTGGTCAGGAATGCCGCCCTCAAAAGAGGGCGAAGCCACGCAGCGTTCACGATGGGAGGGCGGACGAGCCAATGCCGCCGTGACCTGGCTCGGGCCTCTTCTCCGGCAACTGATGCGCGGTCGATTGCGCACGGTTGAGCCGCTATTGGACTTGATGTCTCTGCCAATCGGATACGCAGCTTTTCTGCTGTTGTTTGCCTTGTGTCTGCCTTTAGAATGGCTGCGCATTTACGCCCTGCTAGCAGGGACAATCCTGGGGTGTCATGTTCTGGCTGCTGCGTCGGTTGGAAACAGTTTTGCCGGCGATCTTCGCATACTGGCGCGCGTACCTGGTTACATACTTTGGAAACTAACCATGCTGCCCGGCATCCTCCGTAGTTCCCGCCCAAACGCGGCATGGGTGCGAACCGAACGTCAGCCAACGATACAAACGGCGATGTTAGAGGCCGCGGCGGAGGGTAACACCGCCGATGCGATGGAACACGCACTACGGGTCGGAAGTTCGATGGAGGTCTCATGAAAGAGAAGATGCTTCCGGTGAGGTTGCTCTTCGCGGGGCTGCTTTTGTCCGTGAATGCGAACATGGTCCTCGGACAAACCAGTACGGCAGGCGACCCGCTTACGACCAGTCCGCAACTGAAGGTAAGTCCGATGAAGGCTCTGCAAAATTTTGAGCCGGCAGAGAACGAAGAGTATGCACTGGGCCCAGGAGATGAGATCAGCCTTGATTTTCCAGGCCGGCCGGAGTTGAGCGGCAAGAAAGTCGTTGGACCCGATGGCCGTATCACGCTGTCGCTGGTTGGTCCCCTCAACGTGGCGGATAAGAACCGAAACGAGGTCGCTAAACTCGTGGTAGACGCTCTGGCGCGTTACTACAAAGACCTCACTGTGACCGTTAACATAGATAAGTACGGTTCCAACCGAATCGTCATCATCGGAAGCGTGCAGCATCCGGGAGTACTCTACTTCGACAATACGCCGACCCTGCTGGACGTGATTGCGAGGGGTGGACTGCTGGCAAGTGCCGCCGGCAATGGACCCAGCAACGCGGCGGCCGCCGTGCGCGATGGAATCCCGGAACGCTGCGCGATCTACCGTGGCAACGACCAGGTGGTGTGGATCGATCTGAAGCAGTTGTTGCAGACTGGCAATTCGATGGCTGACCTACGGCTACGAAGGAATGACATTGTCTTCGTGCCTGCTCAGCAGGAAGTCTTCGTCTCGGTGCTGGGAAGCGTGATGCATGCCGGCGCCATTGCTCTCACTCCGGAATCCACGCTTGCGTCGGTTCTGGCCGAGGCGGGAGGTTTGGCCGAGGGGGCCGCCGCGAATATCCAGGTCATTCAGCCCTCAACCGGAAAGACTGTAACGATCCCCTTTAAAAGCCTACTTACTCTTAAGGGTACCGACGAGGTCAAGTTGCACGCAGGTGATGTAGTCTTTGTACCGCAGAGCGGTTTTTTCAAGTCGACTTACGTCATTCAGCGATTGAGCCCAGTCGCGACCATGGGCGTAATGGCCGCAGTCGCCCCCTGATCGAATGCTTCTCTATTTTCTTTACTGATTGACATTGAGACTGAAGAACAAGCGACCCATTCCCCCAACGTCTCTCCAATCCATTGCCAAGGTCCTGCATGCATATTAAGAATTTCAGCCAATCGCAACCGTCTCAACCTCCCGCTGCCCCCTTGGACTGGAGGTCGAGAATCGACGTGCCGCGAAGTTTGCGGCTTCACAAAATGGCGGCGACCCTGATCACGCTCTTGACGCTGGGTCTGGGTGTAGCGCTGGCGATTCGGCATCGTGCTCAGTTCGAAGCCACTAGCGTCGTCTATGTGTCGCCCAACTTCCACGCCACCTTGGTCACCAATCAGGAACAGGAATACCCCTACGATTCGTACATCGAGGAACAGGTGCACTCGGTTACGAAATATAACGTGCTCGTCGATGCTATCGGGAAGCTTAAGCCGGGTGTGTGGCAGGCTCCCGGTGAAAGTCTGGAATCCGCAGTCGATCGACTGCAACACAGCCTGAATGTCAGGCGCGACGGCCAGAGCTACCAGGTGCAGATCACTCTGCTCGGCACCGACCCCACGCACCTGGCTGAAATCGTCAACGCGGTCACCGAAAGCTACCTGGAGGGCATAAAAGGAGAGGAGTTCTACGGCCGGGACGAACGCCTGGATTCGCTGCGCCAGGCCCGCACCGAAGTACAGAATGAGCTGAATGACAAGCTCCATGAGCAAACACAGATAAGCCAGTCCCTTGGTGTTGCCGTGATTTCATCGGACGCGACGGACCAGATCGACGCCCAGGTTTCGAAGCTGCGGACCGACCTCACCGCGGCACACGAACAGCGAATTCAGGCAGAAGCCCAACTCTCTGCTTTGGAAAACGGCGGTGCGGACGCACCAAGCGCCGCTCTCAACTCTGCTGCTGACGAAATCATCGCTCAGGACCCGAGCCTGCTGGCGCTCAAGTCTTCTCTCAGTCAAAAACGTGCGTTGCTCCTGGACCAGCTTGCCGGGATGACGCCTAATCATCCTCTGCGCAGGACAACGGAAGAGCAACTCGCCCAGATCGAAACCGCCTTACAGCAGATGCAGACCAGCCTTCGCAGCCATGCAGCGAAGGCCCTGGAACAGAAGCTGCGTACTGATCTCGAGCGAGCTACCACGGTGGAGGCCAAGCTAACTTCGGATCTGCAGTCCAATACCCACCAGGCAACACACGCAGCGCCTAGCTTTCAGCGTGCCCAGGTGCTCAAGGCCGAGATCACCGCGCTGCAAGCAAGATATGCCACTCTGGATGAGCGCACACGGAACCTGGAACTTGAAAGCAAGTCGCCCGGCTCGGTGCACATGTTTTCTCCGGCGCGAACACCCACTGCCCCATTGCATAGCAGCAGTACGATGATTCTCGGCATGTTGTTTCCCGTCGCTCTGATGGTAGGCGTGGGTAGCGTCGTTCTGATCGACTTTCTGGATCCTCGAGTCCATTCCGGAAACGACATCGAGGAGGTCCTGGGATTTTCGCCAATCGGCATGCTCTTCAACGAAAAGGATGTCACGATGCAGGTCCTCGATGAATGCGCCTTGCGTCTGGCAGCAGGTGTCGATCAGGCTGCCCGCACCGCCAGTGTACATACCATCGTGCTCACCTCGGTCAACGCCGGCGCTGGCACTACATCGATCGTCGAAAGTCTGGGCAGCACACTGGCTAAGTTAGGCCGCAAGACCCTGACCATCGATGCCTCCGGCGCTACTCCTCCGGTGGCCTATATCACGCTGAACATAGATCACTCGGCGCACCGTGGATTGGGCGGCATGCCTGTCGCAAGACCAGATGCGGAAAAGTGGTCAACAGCTGTCCTGGCTCAACCGTTCTCAACCAAGGTTCCGCCGCTGACCAATTTTATGGATCAGGCTTTCAAAGATCTGACCACTGACTACGATGTCGTTTTAATCGACGCCACCCCCATTCTGATCTCGGCGGAGACCGAATACCTGGCGCGCTTTGCAGACGTCACCATCCTCATCGCAGAAGCAGGAACCACCACCAAGGCGCAGTTGATTCGTGCTTCACGCTTGCTAGAGAAGCTTCAGATCCCGGGTGTGGCGACAATCATCAATAAGGTTGCTTATCGCCGGGCAAGCCGGGCGACTCGTGAGGATCTGAACGCGTTTGAAGCCCGCATGGATAAGACGAACGTCAAATGGAATCCAGCCTGGAGCAAGGGCGCAGCCTCAGCAGGCTATGACACTCGTGAGCAAGCGGCGAAGGAACACTCCACGTACGCGTGAAGGATTTGTTGCGTTGCCAAATGATGATGACGCAATCTCATCGACAGGCTACTGTGCCCACCAACCAATTGCTACATTTTTTCCAATACTCCAAAACTTTGTCGCCCGCAGACTCACGCTCACGGCCGCGTTTCTACTTGCACAACACAGACGTACTTTTCCACGCATACTAAGTAGATATCTATTGACTTCTGCTAGCGGTCCAGTACTCTACAGAGTATCCCCCCTAGTTGATTATCAAACCTTATTTCCTGACCATAAGTGGCGTTGTACCTGAGTTACATTTGACTTTGAGCTGCCCTTTTCTTACGCCTCACGGCATCCTTGATTATCGCGACTGACACGAATTACCTAATCCACCTGCAAAATGTCGAGCTCCGACACAAGCGTCTGACACTCAACCTTGGATAAAGGAGAATACATGACCACCTCGCTAGTGACTCCCTCTGTGCAGGACGGCCTTCTCGGAACCTCACTTAGACAACAAATCGACAACACCATTGAAGAGCTCATGATTGCCCTGCCGGACCCAAAGCAGCTCACCGCCGAGCAACGGCGCGGGATGATCGCGAGATACACCGCGGTGCTCGAAGGAAACTTTATCTACTGGATGACGGCTACTTATCTCTCTGTCAAGGCGGCAGACGCACGCCCAATCCTACTCGACAATCTTCGCGAAGAGGTGAGGGATTGCCATCCTGCGATGCTGCGCAACTTCACCATGGCGGCGCGGGCGTTTCCTTCAGATAAAGACGCGCTAGACGTCCACAACGATCTAACCAACGTCCGCCTGTTTCTCGGCCGCCTTTCGGGCGTGCAGAATCTTCTCACGATGGCCTTCTTTGAGGGATACATCCAACAGTTCATGGCCTATTTGGCGGAGCTTGCCGAACTACAGGGTTCTGCGGAACGCGTATACACGGATGTGCACGGCGTTTGTGACATAGAACACTCGGAAGGACTGTTTCGCGCACTCTACGCGGAGATGGCCGTCAACCCGCTTGATCCATCGGCAGACCTGTTCGAGGGGGTCGATCTACTTCGCACGCTGCTCCTGCGTATCAACCGAGTCGACGAGAACAAGCTCGCAGCGTAATTTTCTACGAGGCCTAAGCCGGTGTACAAACAAACTCATCGCGATGGCACTTTATTGGAATGCGCCGGATACTTCACCGTCTCCGGCGCGGATCTCTATACTGTGCTGCACGAAGTGCCGAAACCGGTAGCCCGCGTGTTGCTGGTGGGGTCCTTTGCATCGGAACGGCATTTTTCGTATCACCCCTGGGTCCGTTGGGCGCGGTATCTGGCGGCAAGAGCATCTTGAAGTTCTTCGTTACGACTATCGCGGTGTGGGTGAAAGCACAGGCGAATTTGAAGAAATGGGTTTCGACCATTGGAGCCAAGATGTAGAGGTTCTTGCGGATTGGCTTTCAAGCCGGTCACAAGGGGTGCCGCTGTTGCTGCATGGGCTAGAAATTGGCGCAATTCTTGCCGCCAGGAGTTTCGAGCGAGGGTTGGGCGACGCGTTGTTATTGTGGTCGCCTCCTGCTCATGCAAACCAGGCATTGCGCTTGAGCCTTATGCGCTGGGCAGGGCTGGAACAATTATTCGAGTCGGCTGAAAACCGCAGGTCTGCCGCCGATTACATCCGGCGGCTGGAACAAGGACTCTCTATCGAAGTCGCGGGCTATGAATGGTCCAGTTCGCTCTGGCGTAGCTCTTTCGATTTCCACCTTCCAGCCAATCTGCAAGACGACGGCGTCGCATGCGAGGCATATAAGAGGCCGGTGAAAGTGATCAAGCTTGGCCGGGAAGCGGCCCCATTGGTGAAACCGTACGTAGGCTACGACGAAGTGAAAGACCTTAGCTGGCTGTACGGCTCTACTTTTGAATGGATTGCCGGGGCGTTACAGATATCCAAGGAAGATAGGCATGAACGAGGCAACTGAAGGGCGCCGATTGATCACCCTGCACGGGCTTGGCGGCGCCGTTCGGGGCACCTATCACAAAGCCCAGTTTGAGAGCCCGGGAACGAAGCATATTGGAGTGCTGATTCTGAATTCGCTCTCTCCGAGCAGGGCCGCCGCAGGCGACTCCGCAGTTTATTGGGCAGACGCGTTTGCCAGGTCTGGCTATCCGGCTTTTCGCCTCGATATGCCGGGTTTCGGGGATTCCGACGGGGACCCTCCGCCCGAGCTGCTCAGGTTTATTAATACCGGAGGCTATGGACCGATTGCCTCCGCCTTGATGAGAGAACTCTCGGAACAGTTTGACTTATCAGGCCTAGTCGTTGTCGGACTGTGCGCCGGCGCTGTATCTGCTCTCTATAGCGCGGCAGCGAGCAAAGATTGCCGCGGCGTGGTGTTGATGGATCCGTACTTCCATTTGCCTATGCCGCCCAGATCGTGGCTCTGGCAGAAGCTTACTGGCCGTATCTCGCGTACCGCCCTAGGTAGGGTAGTCAGCAACGGCTATGACCGTTTCACAGATCTTCGACTTTATCTGCGTAGAAACCCGATGCCGGAGAACACAAACTTCGCTCTTCTCAAATGCTGGAAGACGGTTGCACCTGCGGGCCTGCCGATTTTGCTTTTGAAGGCGCCGACAACTAAACCGCGAGGAGAAGAGTTCAACTACGTGCGATACCTTCTTGAACAGGCGGGGAGCAACAGCCGGGTGGTCGTGAAAGTGGTTGAAGGGGCCGGTCATACATTCTCAAACCGCACGGGGCGAGCCGGAGTTCGAGAAGTTACTGAAGGCTGGCTGAGCCTCTATTTCCCGTTACGAGGATACGAAACCTGCACTGATAGTTTGTGCGATGAAGCCGCAGATCAATCCACGACGCTAAGCCCGGAACCTACAGCAGGCCGGGGCAGGCCAGATGACAAATTCATTTGTACAACATAGTTTGTCATCTCGCCTGCCCCGGGCGTGCTCTTCGACTGGAGCGCTAGCGGATTGGAGAGATGCGGCTGGAAAGCAGACAAAATAAGGTATGGATGTCCAATCTGAAATCACGGCCCAATTTCGGCAGGTGGCCCGAGAGCAAGGCAAGCGGCTAGCGCCATTGACAGACGATCTGGAACTACTGAATTCGGGGCTCGACTCGCTCTGCTTTGCAATCATCGTGACCCGCCTTGAGGATTCGCTGGGGCTCGACCCGTTCAGCACTTCGGAAGATGCTCGCTTTCCCGTAACTCTGGGCGAGTTTATCAGCTTCTATGAACTTGCTGCGAAATAGCCGCGCGCAACCTCGTTAACCGGAGGGGGAAGCCGATGCCCGTTCTTGTGGACTCTACAAATTTCAGCGCGACATTGCCCGGCGGGACGGGATCACTCGGCTTCCGTCAAAGGTCGAGCAGGTCCATCACGATCGGGTTGATCAACAACATGCCCGACGAGGCGCTCAAAGCGACGGAACGCCAATTTCTGTCGCTGCTTGATTCAGCTTCCGACGGCATGGAGATTCGCCTGCTGCATTATATGTTGCCAGATGTTCCCAGGCAGGAGCCGGCCCGGAGCTACCTCAACAGCTTCTATGCTAGTGTCGAAGATCTGTGGGACGGGCATCTCGATGGACTCATCGTGACCGGCCGAGAACCGCTGGCGAGCAACCTGAAGCAGGAGCCATACTGGGAAAGCTTCACCAGGCTGGCGGAATGGGCTGAAAGCAATACCTATTCCACGATTTGGTCCTGCCTGGCGGCCCACGCTGCGATTCTCCACCTGGATGGTATCGTCCGGGTCAAGAGGAATGACAAGCTCTTCGGCATCTTCGAGTGCGCACGTGCGGCCGAGCATCCATTAACCACGGCAACGCCATCACGCTTCAGACTTCCCCATTCCCGTTGGAACGGGGCGGCAGAAGAAGATCTGGCGGCTTGCGGATATCGCGTGCTCACCCGGTCAGCAGATGCGGGAGTCGACACCTTCATCAAGCAACGGAAACGACTCTTCGTCTTCTTCCAGGGCCACCCAGAGTATGAATCCGACACGTTGCTGCGCGAGTACCGTCGGGATATCGGGCGTTATTTTAAGGGAGAGACAGACACGTGCCCGCGGATCCCACAGACTTATTTCGACGACGAAACGGTGTGTGCATTGACGGCGCTGCGTGAAAGATCGCTCTGTAACCGAAGTGAAAAGTTGCTGCTGGAGATATGGGCTACTCTGGGAGAGAGAAGGATTGAGAAGACGTGGAACGCCAGTGCGATCACCATCTATCGAAACTGGCTGGAATATATATGCGCGCAGAAGGAAAGGGCGGTGCGTTCGAAGAGAATCAGGGCCGTTGCCAATGCACAGCGAATTCGCTGCGCAAGCGCCCCAGTTTGAAGTAATGCGAGCCGCTGTCACGGTTTTAAGTCTTAGGCAAAGACGCGCTTAAAGCGATATTTTTCCTCAGCGGACGGAAGCTCTACCTCGCCAGTATCCTGCAGTGATTGACTCCACCCTATTAGCAGGAAACACACCTGTACCACCTGGTCGCCCAGATAGACCGTGTAGAGAGAAAAGAAGAGCCCGGCCAAAGCTCCGATACAGACGAACGCGAAGTAGCGACTCTCGCGAGCGCGAAAGGTAAAAGCAGATCGAGCAGCGCCGAACAGCGACTCTGCCGCAATCAATAAGAATAAATACAGGCCGATTCTGCCCTGAGAGAGCTGGACCAACAAGTAATAGTTGTCAATCGACGGTTGGCCAGGGACTTTAGGAAAACTCAAGATTCCCCAGCCGAGCCACCCACCAGTCTCAATGATGGGCTTGTAACTAACCAATAGTTCCCGCCGGTAGGCCGCGCTTGATTGCTCTTCATTACTGTTCGAAGCATCCGTAACGCTCGCGTACTTGTTAAAGTAACTGGTTGCGAAAGCTCCGGCTATCATCAGAAGCAACGCGACTAGCGCGGCGCCAATTTTCATATTTCGGAATTTCGGGATCTGCAGAATCGAATAGCCGACCGCTGCGCCAATCATTGGTCCCCTGGAGCGGGTCAGCAGGAGAAACAAGAGCAGCAGCACGGCAGGCACGTGATAACGCTCGAGGCTTGAGAACAGCGGTCCCAGCCTGAATTTATCGCGCTTGTAGATATCGCCAAGCGAGGCGTTCAACAGGAAGACGATGAAAAACATGATGCCTGCAAGAATGGCGTGCCCGAAGCAGGCTTGAACCCTGGCATGCCCTTCACGTATCTGTACAAATGAGCCAAACTGGAAGTGAAATATTCTGTGGGCCGCGGTTATCCAGGGGTTTTGGCCCATCCTGTACTCCCAAAGAACGGCCGGCGTCAGACACAGGAACAGCAAAACGATTCGCTTGACAGTTGGAACCCGCAGATCTGGCTCAATCAGGCACCTTCCAACAAGGTATCCAAAAAACATCTGCAGAAATGTATTAGCGAACAACGCAAGACCGTCTTTGGGCGAGTTCTCGCGCAAGATCTCGCTCGCACCAAGGCTCACCATGAAGAGGACTACCCACAAATCCATGCGCCGTAGCGGCGGCCAGCGGCCGCGTGCAATGAGGAGCGCTATACCTAAGGGGAAAAGTGCCCATTCCGCAGGGGACTGCGGAGGCAGGTGGGGAAGTCTAATGGAGTAGTAGGAAGGAAGAAGAAAGAGACAAGGCAGGTACACGTTCAGGAATGCCAAATCGAAGCGGCCCTTGATCAGGTAAAAGAGAGAGAAGAAGAACGGGATGAGAAAAATGATTGCCAAAAAACTCACCTGCCGAATTGCCTAGACTATCCCGTCAGCTTGGGCCCGCAACGCCCAGCCGTTATTTCGCATTCACTCTCGGGGACTCAAAACCAGTCCTCATCCGCCCCGACCCGAGCGAAGCGCAAGGATACGTTCCAGAACTGGTTCTTGTAGGGTACACCGGAGGCGGTCAAAATCCGAGAAGGCCATCAAAGTCGATCCAAGGCTGCGCCCGCCACCCTGCGGGGGGACTAACCGCTCCTATACGTCGTATCTCAAGACTGAACGTTCACCGTGATCTGTGAGCTCTGGTTTGACGTGCCCGGCGCCGTTGCGATAATGGTCAACGTGAAGGTGTTGCTCGTGGGAGTCGTATTCCCGCCGCTTCCACCCGATGAGGAAGATCCGCCGCCGCAACCAGAGACCCAGAATGACCCTGCGATGAGGAACGCAGCGAACGCTACGCGGAATGACCATTCGAAAATCCGTGACCGCCTCCTCGCCTTTCCTAACCCCAACAACGAAATGAAACCCCAAGGCATGACCCAGCCGAAAGCAAGTCTTCCGTCAGGGGCTCCTGGCGGAGCATGATTGGGCACGAACGAGGTTTGACTCGGAGCCAGGATGCTCACCGTGCTTGTGATCGGCGCACCGCTGGGTGTGACGCTGGCGGGAGAGAAGGTGCAGGTCACTCCCTGGGGCAACCCGGAACAGCCCAGGTTGATCGGCTCGTTGAAGCCACCGGCGGGGGTCAGTGTCACTGTCAGGGTCGACGCTTGTCCGGCCGTAAGGTTTAGGGTGGAGCTGCTGACGCCCATCGTGTAAGTCCCCGCTGCCGCCGCGGCCACGGTGATCGTAACCGCAGCGGAGGTCGAAGCGGTGTTATTGGTGTCGCCACCGTAGGAGGCAGTGATCGAATGTGATCCAACAGCCAGTGTAGTGCTACTAAAGGTGGCCACCCCGCTCGCGTTCAGCGGGCCGGTACCCAGACTCGTTGATCCATCCAGGAAGGTCACAGTACCGGTCGGCACGCCGCTGCCTGACTGGGGTGTGACCGTGGCCGTGAACGTGACGCTCTGGCCGGCTGTTACCTGCGCCGTTGAGGCCGATAGCACCGTCTTCGTTGCCACAGTACTCGGCGCCGTAGTCACGGTCACGCTCACCGCCGCTGAGACTGAGCCAGCATTCTTGCTGTCTCCACTGTAGGATGCCGTGATGGAGTGCATGCCCGCCGCCAGGGTGGTGGTGCTAAACGTGGCTACCCCGCTCGCGTTCAGCTGTGCCGTGCCCAAGTCTGTTGTTCCATCCATGAAAGTCACCGTGCCCGTTGCCGCAGTGCCGCCCGCCGGCGGGGAGACAGTTGCGGTGAAGGTTACGCTCTGACCCAGATTGATGGTGGCAGCAGAAGCCGTAACCACTGTGTTCGTGACGGGAAGACCAGTAGCTATGGTGACGGTAACCGCTTCGGAAGTAGAAGCGGTGTCACCGGCATCACCGCCGTAAGAAGCAGTGATCGATTCCGATCCGACGGGTAGAGCAGTGGTGTTGAAAGTAGCTATGCCGCTCGCGTCCAGCGTTGCGGTGCCCAGGCTGGTTGATCCGTTTAGGAAGGTGACGGTTCCAGTCGGAATGTTTGTACTTGATTGAGAGCTGACAGTCGCTGTCAGGGTGACGGTTTGGCCTGTGTTGGCGAAAGTCGGGGATGCCTGGAGCGTGGTTGTGCTCGCGGGGAGCGCCTCGCTCGGCCAAAGGAACACCGTCATCGAGTACGGTGGCAGGGAGTAGGGCGTCGCGGGATTGAAATTGGCTACGGGGGTCTGTTTCGGGGCGCTGACGACCGCCGTGCTGTTAGTCTGCGCCTCGTTATTGTCAGTGGGATTGGCGGACGTCAACTGACTGATAAGTACGTTGCCGGTGGGAGCGTTGGTTCCAGAGAAGGTAATGGGCAGCGCTCCGCTGCGGCTTAAATTGAAGACGACAACGCTGTAATGCGTACCGTCAGTAAACGCGAAGGTCTGCAGATAGTGTGCAGTGGCGAGCTGTATCGAATCATTCGTACTCTGAGGTTGATTCCAAGTAGGGTTGGTCCCGCTAACGGTCGTGGTCAGCATGGTGGGGAGAATGGCTGAGTTAGCCAGCTGCTCGGCCAGATATTGCGGCCGCTTCAGGTTGGTCTCGCCGCCCATATCAATCACCGACCCCCATAACGGCATGTTCTCGTTGGGAATCTGGGGATTGCTGAAAGAGTTTTGCCATTCGCTAAGCGCAAACATGCTCTGCGTGGTGATTCCCAAATCACGGATCATCAGCAGCATGTGATCGGCTACCGCAATCCCGGCCCCAAGGCCTGCGACTACTTGATTCACGACGCTCTGTGATGCAGTACCAGAGGTTGTACTCAGGTTTACCTCATATACGGCCAGATTCGCCGGCGTGCTTCCGCCAGCAGCGGCTTGCGCCTGCTGCGCCATGTATCCGCTTGCGGTGGAGTCGACCTCCTCCGGCTGGGCGAACATAGGCCCAAAGATCGCCTCGTTCGAACCGTAATCATTCAAGCTGTTGAACAGGTAGGGTGCTCCATCCACGGAGTCGTAGCCGGAACTGCTGGCCAGTTCCTGCTGCGTCCACGAGGGCTGGGTCGCCCAGCTGCCCATGATCAGATCGAAGTTGGTCGCATTGAAAGAAGGCGCGGATCGGGCTGCCGCAAAGATAGTGGCGGCCCGTTGGCCATAGACCACCGGGTCGGCGATACCCTCGCCCTCGTAGATCCCATTCCACATCTCGTTGCCCAGTTCGAGATGAATCAACGGAAAAACGCTGGTCCACGGAGCCGACTGGCCGAGCGCGGCGCGCTTGGCACCATAAGGCGTCGATACATCACCGGCGAGAAACTGGATGAGGTTCTGCATCTCAGTTGGCGAGATTCCGCCGGGCATGGTGTACCACGGCTCTGCGCCCACAGTTTGGCAGAGCACCAGGAACTCCTCGAGGCCCATTGGTACTTCATCCTGTTCGGTCGCCCCCGGGCTCCAGCCAGCCCGTTGCCGCGCGAAGGGCACAGCGATCACATTGTCAAACGATGTGCCGTAGTCAGTCAGGGTCATGTAGCGAAGGACCCCGGGCTGCAAGCTCTTGAGCGTATTCACAACCGCATTGCGATAGGCGGTCGGGTTTCCAGGGGCGGCGGCTTCCGTCAGGCTCGCGTCGTCCAGATACATCGAGGCGCCTGCGACCGCGAACTGAAGCGCGACCGTACCGATATAAGTGCCGTCCTCCGCCGCATTGAAACTGTAGGTGTAATCCTGCCACTGGCCAGTCAGGGTCACGGTTTGGTTAAACAGGGTCTCGGCGGTGGACGCCATCTGCCTGATTACGGAGATAGTCAGTTGGTTATTTCCGCCCAGTCCCTTGGCCTTGAACGCGAGCGTATAAGTCCCGTTCAACTGCACAAAGGAACGTCCCACGGTGGAGTCGAAATAAGAATCGACACTCGCCGTTTGACCGCTGCCGGCGGCATTGATTGCGAGCGCCTGCTTACCCGGAGAATCAGGAGCAATATCCGTGGTGTCCGCGGATAGGGTTGCTCCGCCGGCGACAGTGGGCCACCAGCCTGCCTGCGGGTTGCCAGGCACCGTCATTTGTACGATTAGGTAATTGTTCACCGCGAGCGGCGTAGAAGTGGCGGCGAAATTGAAGGTCAGGCCGGTGTTGCCTGAGAAGTTAGCGGCGGTGCTGCTGGTAATGGTCCCGGTCACTCCGGATGCGGTCCCGTTGATGACCTGAAAGGTTGCTCCCTGAAGGAAGTTGGCCGGCCAAATGTTATAGATATTCGAGTCGGTGCAGCTGGTGGCCGTCACGGCCACGCATTGCATAATCGTCTGCCATGTCTCCCCTTCGAAACCGGGATTGCCAAAGATCAGGTTGCGAAACATCTGCCCGGAGTCATAGAAGTTGTCCCCGGCAAGATTCACTCCGAGATGTTTCACTGACGACCGCTGGACAGTAGTGCCGATTTCGAAGTTTGTTGCCTGTGCCATCAACGCCGCGGTGCTGAGAAGGGGCAGAGAAAATGCAAGCAAGAGACCCAGGCGAAGGATCGACTGACAAAGAGTACGGGGTTGCGGCTTAGACGATTGTCTGGACATTGGCCATGCTCCTTCGGACGAATACGAGTCAGGCCCCTGCAAGGGAGCGCCCTCTACAAGACCGGTGCTCACACCTGCAAAGATTCGACGGAGGTAACCAGCTCAAGGAAGCAACGTTCGGCATCAAGAACTGCAAATAACATCTGAGTTACCAGGGATTGGGTGATCGCTTAGTCTTGGTGTCTTGCCAAACGAACTGGGCCCGCGGATTAAAGCGACTTGCCAGCCAGGTATGACTTCACGAGATAGCCGGCGTTCACACTGCGTAAGTATAGGCCCGGAAGTACTATTCGAAACACAATCATTATTTAAAATTTGTTCGATCGACGTTGTATCACGCCTTAGCTTAGGAAATCCTGTTGAAGACTTAGCGAACTGAACCTTGGTGCGGGGGCTGGTTGTGTTTGAGTAATCGTAAACCATCTCTGCCAGTTACGGACGGGTCTTTCCATCTGGAGATTCTGTGCTTGTGCAACGCCATGCAATACACTGTGCTGGATGATCTCGATCGACAATCGAGACGGGCTCATAGTTGTGCATCTTCTCCGCTGAATTGGGATCCGCCTTTGCTGCCAGCCGAAAATAGACCATACGACGCCTCCGTCGTAGTCGTATCGTTCAACACCAGAGAGTTGTTGCGCGAATGCCTCGAGCTAGTGCAGCGTGAGGCGAATGGACTGCGGATTGAAGCACTTATTGTGGACAATAACTCCAGCGACGGCTCCGCGGAGATGGTGGAGAGAGAGTTTCCTGATTTCCGAATTATTCGTAGTTCAATCAACCTTGGTTTCGGTGCGGCGAATAATGTTGCCATCCAATCGGCTCGGGGCCGCTATCTGATCCTGCTCAATTCGGATGCATTTCTCCACCCCGGAGCCCTTAAGCTCGCTGTTCAGCATATGGACCAGCAGCCGCAAGCAGCGCTTGGCGGAGCACACTTACTGAGCCATGACTCGTCATTTCAGCCCTCCGCACGCATGTTCCCCAACATAGTTACAGATGCCTTTGTACTTACGGGTCTCGCCGCGAGATACCCAAAATCCCAAATTTTTGGATATTTTGACAGAACTTGGGCAGATCCTTCGCAACCATGTCAGGCGGATTGGGTCACAGGCGCCTTCTCGATCATTCGCGCCGATGTGCTCGACAAAGTTGGGTTATTCGACCCGCAATTCTTTCTCTACGGAGAAGAAGTTGATCTTTGCCGCCGCATTAAGAAGGCGGGCTATGAGATCTGGTACTGGCCCGATATCTCTGTGCTCCACATCGGCGGTGAATCATCTCGCCAGATCAAGGATCTGGCGCTCTCTTCTTCCGGGAGCACCCAGCTTGTTCTGTGGCGCATGCGCAGTACCCTGCTCTACTATAGGAAGCATCATGGAGCGACGGTGTGGTTGGCCAAGTGGCTCGAACTTACCCTCTACCGTCTCTCCTACCTTACGCAATCGGTTCAGCAGAGACCCCCAACGAAGGCTGCGTTGCCAAAACTCCCGGAATCTCGCGACCCTGATGAAGACAGCATGGAAAGAGACCAAGGGGGGCAGGGTTTCTCCGCCTCGCCCCTGGTGAGAGGAGAATCACGATCAAGCGTGGCATCAAGAGTCTCCTGAGCAACTTGCTCTCCGGACTTCTGCGGATTGCAGCTCCGCTGCGGGAAGGCCTGACCCGCCTCTATGCCCATGCTTCTCTTGCCGCGGACCTTGATGAGGGCCTGCCTGCCTCCGTCGTTGTGCTGGGGCGGATCTGGGTCTACGGAAGCCGTCACATTCGCATCGGTGAAAATGTGCTCCTCTACCCTGGAGTGCATCTGGAGACGCAGGGAGATGCTCGGATCGAGCTGGGCGATGATGTGGTGATCTCACGCGGCGCGCACTTAGTTGCGATGGCTGGAGTCACCGTTGGTAAAGGCACTCTGATCGGCGAATATACCAGCATCCGCGATGCGAACCACATGCGCGAACCTGAACAACAGATCCGCGATTCCGGCTATAGCGCAAAACCGATTACGATCGGAGACGAGGTCTGGATCGGTCGAGGCGTGACTATCCTGGGCGGCGTCACCATCGGCGACAAAGCGACCATAGGCGCAAACGCAGTGGTGACCCGAGACATACCTGAGGGAGTAACGGTGGTTGGCATTCCTGCTTTGCCGATATCCGCCAAGAGACGACCTTAATACCCGCAGACGCGCTTTGAAGAGAACGCCGGCGACGAAATCAGGTTGGTTGCTGTAGTGGCTCACCTCAGCACGGGTGGAGGTGGATGGACAGAGTCGAAGAAGGCCAACTTGGACAAGACTGATTTTCAGCGACCCCTGCTAACCTGACGAGCATCGATGAGAATCCCCACGGAGGTCGCCAGGCCGGCGAAAACCCACACCAGGCTTACCAGCATCCATGGACCCAAGAGGTGGTATAAGACGTGGTCCACAGCATGAAGGGAGACAACTTCGGTACACCACAAGACAAGCGAAAGCAATACTCCGGAAACCGCAAGAAGAGCGCCCAGTCCGGCCGCGAAGGACGCGCAAGGCGAAGATCACACCAAGCAGGAGCAGCACAGTCAGGACGACGATCGCGATTCGCTGGGGCGATCTTCGAAGGTCATATTCGTTCCAGCGCTGCGCGAGATCCATGAGTTCCTGGTGCAGCATCCAACGCCAGTTGAAGATCATATCGAGGACTAATGCGCTTTCGATCGCAGTCAGAAGGGCCGCGAGTTGCGAGACGGTCCGAAGACGCCTGCCTTTTGCCCATGCGATGGCGCAGCAGATCATGGCGACTCCGTACGCGGCGATTCCAGTTGCGCGGGTGGGCGTCAGCCATTCTCCACTTGCTATCATGAGAAATCCTTTCTATAGTCACGCGGCCTTGCGGAAAACATGATGATTCCTCCTTTGATAGCACTGGCGGCATGGGTCCCGATCAGCCTCTTTTGCTTTCGACGCTACGCGGTTCGCATTGCCATCCTCATCAACTTCGTCGGCGGCTGGGCGATGCTGCCCTCCGCCGCCTTTACCCAGACCAATGACCCATTTCCCTACTGGATATTGGGAACATGCTTACCTTCGGATCACTTCTTCACCAAGGCGAGCGTGACGGGAATCAGCCTGCCTTATTGGTGTTCTGCTCTTCGACCGGGAAAGCTTCCTCCGTTTCAAGCTCAGCTTCTGGGACCTTCCCATGCTGGCTTGGTGCGTAGTTCCCGTGTTCTCTGCTTTGGCTAACATGCAAGCCTTTCCCATTTTGGTTCGTAGCGAACTCTATCAAATTCTTGCCTGGGGCGTCCCGTACTTCTTCGGTCGTGTTTATTTCACCGACACGGTATCTCTTCGCATGGCCGCCAAAGCTTTCGTCATCGCGGGCATGGCCTACGTTCCTATTTGCCTGATCGAGATCTTTACCGGGCCGCAGATCTACGCCCACCTATACGGCTATCAACCCTATCGCTGGATAGGCGCTGAACGTTACGTCGGCTTCCGGCCTATCGGCCTGCTGGAAGATGGAAACCAGCTTGGCATCTGGATGGCGACCTCTGCTCTGATTGCGATATGGCTGTGGAGACGACGCCTGGTTGCTGCGATATTCGGAGTTCCTATCGGCTGGATAAGCGGCATCCTGCTTGGTCACCACGCTTCTTTGCCAGTCGGTCGGAAGCATTGTTATCCTGCTCTGCCTGCTCCCGTTTGTCTTTACACGACAGAGCTATCTGCCGCGCGCTATCGCGGCGCTGTTCCTTCTCGCAATTCTTGCTTTCATGGGACTTCGTGTGGCCAACTTCATATCCCTGCGATCCCTGGTCGAACACAACGCAGTTGCCCATTCCGCCGCCGAGTTTTTCAAGGGAATCCAGCGCCAATCTTTCGGATGGCGGCTTTCCCAGGACGAAAAGCATCTCGACGCGGCGCTTGAAGAGCCACTCCTCGGCTCCGGTGCGTGGGACTGGTGGAGAGCCAGTGGATCGCGTCCCTGGGGACTGTGGCTCCTTGCCATCGGGATGTATGGACTCGCCGGGCTGCTTGCCTTAGAGTGCCTGCAATTACTACCCATAGCACGCATCCAATGGTCACCGTTGGCCCGCGGCGATACTCAGGCGTTCGATCTACGTAGCGCTCTCGCCGCAGCTATTCTCATGTCGGCGATCGATGACCTGCTGAACGGTTCCATGATCCTTCCACTGTTGCTGGTCATCGGCGGCCTAAGCGCGCCGACTGCGTCTTCCGCTCGCTCGACGACAAACACCCGTTAGCGGGATGCTTCTGTCATTCACCTTTCACTCGGTCAGCAAAAATGGCTGCCAGTCGTTCAACATTACGACCCAGGTCATAATCTTTGAGAATGCGCTCGCGGCCACTCTTGGCGATGCGCTCGCGGAGAACTGCGTCGTCCATGAGCGTTTCCAGGGCGCTGACAAGTCCATCCAAATCAGAGGGCGGTACCAGCAGGCCTTCGGACCCGCTGCGAATCAACTCCGGAATTCCAGTGATATGGGTCGCCACGCAGGGAATCTCCATCGCCATGGCTTCCATGAGAACAACAGGAATGCCCTCGGCAAGGCTAGGGAGACAGAAAATGTCTGCCGCCTCATAGAGCCTGCGTATGTTGTCCTGATTCACCGCTCCCTCGAAGACCACGATGTTGGGATTCTCCAATCGCCTGGCTCGTTCGCGAAGCGAGGGGCCATCGGGGCCATCGCCAACCAAGCGAAGCTTGACTCGTCGACCCTGACGCGCCAGTTGATCCACTGCGTCGATCAAGACGTGCTGTCCTTTGGCTTGCGTCAATCGGCCAACGCAGAGTATCTCAAAGAAATCCGACTCTGGCGTGGCGGCTCTGGGTAAGAATAGTCCCGGATCCACACCAAGACGCGACACAACCAGCTTGCTCCACTGGGCGTATGGTGAGAACTTCATCAGCTGACTACGGGCGTACGAACTGATGCAGCAGATGAAGTCGGCGGCAGCCACCTTTTGCTCCAGATACTGGCCTTGAGCGTCATAAAACTCATCCGGGCCGTGAACGGTGATGGAAAATCCAAATCCGAAGATGTGACGCACATACAGGCCCACGGTGGCTGCCTGCGATCCAAGGTGGACGTGAAGGTTGCGCTGCCGGACGCGCTGCATCCACACTCCGACCATCAGAGCTTCAGTGAAATACATTACGTTGAAAAGCAACCGCTTGAGGTCCAGAGCGCCCAAAGACAAGACGAGTCGAAGCCCTCGCAAGTAGCCGCTGAACCTGGTGAAGAGCGTCTTCAGATGGGCGCTGATCGCACCCCGCACGCCATGCGTCTTTAAGTAGTAGGTAAGGCCGGCTTCTGCCGCCTCCTCCGCGGTGAGGTTCGCCAGGGGGCGATCCGGAGCATTAATTGATGCCGTGTCGATGCGAAATCCCATACGTCGAAGCTGGCGGACTTCGCGCAGGACAAAGGTCATCGACAACATCGGATACTGGCTGGTCAGGTAGGCAAGCGAAGGGCGTGCATCTTCCGGGCGGTCGGTCACGCTCATGGCGCAGTCACTTGCGGGTGCGCTGGGCTCCACTGGGCACGAAGCGCATCCATGGTTCGAATGACCTCCAGCGAATCATCCAATGGCATGATTGCACTTTCATTACGCTGTTCCCGCAGACACCGGCTGACCTCTGCAAACTGGAACTGGTAACCATTGCCCGCAAACGGAAAGCTTCGCACCTGGCCACGATTGAGGTGAGCCCGCAGAGGACTAAAACGACGCAACAACGACTTTCCAGTAGGCGAATTACGAACGTCTCCGAGGATCTTGCCAACACCTCTCGACTTTGGCCGCGAATCTCCGCCCACGACCGCTTGTTGCGGAGCGTATCGCTTTAAGACAAGGCGGTGCGCGCGATAGAACGGTTCGCACAGACGCAAAAGTCCACCATCTCCGAAGATCCAGAACTCGTTGGTGCCGCGGACCCTCAGGCTTGCCGCTAGATCTGCCAAAGCACCCCCCGCGTAAGCAAGCTGGTAACCTGATTGCTCATCCACGCCGGTCGGGCCCAGGTACGCTGTTCCATTCATTGACTGCGGTCTGCCCAACAAATGTTGCGCGAGGGAGATGAGATAGACGCCGCGGTCAAGCATTGCTCCTCCGCCGAGCTCGCGATCAAAGAAGCGGGCTTCGCCGCCAGCCGGCACGGGATAGGAAAAATTCCCCTGGATCAGACGAATGGAACCAATCCTGCCGGCGTCGACGCAGCGTTTCGCCTCGACTATGGCGGGGATAAATCGGGTCCACATCGCTTCCATGCAGAAAACTTTGCGTTGGCGGGCTGCGTCCACAATCCGCTGGGCTTGATGTAGGTCGAGGGCAAAGGGCTTTTCGCACAACAAGGCCTTGCCTGCCTGGATACAGGACAAACCGTCATCGAGGTGGCAATGGTTGGGCGAGGCAACGTAGACAACATCAATCTGCGGATCGTCCAGAAGCGCCTCCAAGCCAGGGTAAAACCGGGCGATGCCGTGCTGTGCCGCAAAATCCCTGGCACGCTCGACAGTGCGCGAAGCAACGCCGTGCAGTAGTGTTCCCGTTACCAGTCGAAGGTCATCCGCGGCCGAGTGGGCGATGGCGCCCGTGCCCCAAATTCCCCACCGGATCAGTCTTTCCACGATTGACTTCCTTGCCCGTTGGGATCGAAACGCAAAGATTCTCCTACCTGGACCATGGCATAGGTTCAATGGCGTCGAAGCTGGTACGCAAGCGATAAGTCGCGCCCTGCTCCCGTGCCCAATGAATGGCCAACGCGATTTCATTTACGTGCAACGAGAAGCGCGGCGAAAGGCGACATGGTCGATGCTCGCGAACCGCTGCAGCGAGTTCTGCCGGGCCACGAGCAAAGTCCATGCTTTGCGCGCCCCTGGTCTTTACCTTCTTATGGGGCGCAGGGGGCAAACGATGGGTTTTGCTTATGGGGCTCAGAAACGACCTCCTGCGGAGCGTGATCATCCTACGGCTGTACACCGGTGAGCGATAGTCCCAGGAATCGTCCGTATACAAGACGCCTTCATCGCCCACAACCTTGAGGGAGTGGTTATGGGGAGCGAGAATGCTGCAGGTCAGCCGTGCCACTACGCCGGAAGCAAATTGGATACATGCAACCGAGAAGTCGGGCGAAGCCACAGCGAAGGTTTCCCCTGGCACTTTATCCGGAACCTGGACGGAGGCAAAAGAGGTCACCGTGACCGCCGGGCCAAACCATGCGGCCAGCCACCCGAGATAGTAGCCCGCATGTTCCAGTGTGCAGCCAACTTCGAATTCGTCTTTGTATGGCCAAGGCATACCCGAGAGGGATTTCCACTTTCCATATGGCATCCTGGGTACCATCCCGTCGTCCATCTCCGCATACACCACGCGCACCTTGCCGAGGGTTTGTTCGCGAAGCACTTTCCACAGCGTCTGCGCTGTCTCACCGAGCAAGCTGCAGGGTGCCGAAGCAATTAACAATTCGCGCGACTCCGCTAACTCCACAAGTTCTACTGCCTGTTCGATGTGCATCGCAAGAGGCTTTTCTGAGTACACATGCTTGCCGGCAAGTAGCGCCGCTTTGGACACGTCATAGTGGCTGCTGGGGTTGGTCAGATTCAGCACCAGATCGACTTGGCTGTCCTCCAGCAAGGCCGCGAATGTGGGATAGGCCGGAACGCGATACATGCGAGACAACAATTCCGCGCGTTCAACAGCCGTATCAGTCATTCCCAGAATCCTGAGTTCGGGATGACTTGGGAGGGTGGCCAGATAGTAGTCGGCCACAAATCCGCAGCCCACGATCGCTACGTTCAAGCTTGTGCTCCTTCGCGGAGTGGTCTCGAGCGTCCAGGACGCAGGTTGGGCTCCATGAGCGATGCTTCCCGATCCATTTCGTTAGAGTTGCTCGATCCTAGCATTCATGTGTACCAGCGTCGAAATCCGTTGAGCAGGGCCGCGCCATGACCCGCAACCGTCAGGCGTCGGGCACTGCACGAAGAAGTGCAATTTCCATGAGCAAGTATCCCCTTCGCTTCATGTGCACTCCGTCGGAAGAAACCCGGGGATGGTATCGCAAAGGATCGTAGTAGTCCACCAGTCTCCAGCGATGCTCAGCCGCCAGGCGTGCGATCTCTCCGTTGAGCCGGCGTACATCGTTGGAGTAATCCTTGGTGTCATCCACCTTGAGGCTGTGAAAGATCGGCGGGATTTCACATAACACGGGCTCGGCGCCGGACCGCTGCACCGCGAGCGCAATTTTCTCCAGGTTACTCACGGTAATCTCGGGCTCAATGCCGAGCAGTACGTCATTGGTGCCGCCGAGAATAATAACCTTGGCATAGCCGTGGCCAGCGAGAACTGCTGCATCACGCTCCAGCATTTGCTGGCTGGTATTGCCAAAAATACCAAAATTTGCCGCAGGGTAAGCCCACCCCTGGGTGATCGAATCGCCCAGAAAGGCGACTCGTTTATCCCCTTTGAACACCTGGCAGCCACTCATTAGGCAGAGCGACAACAAGAGAGGAAGCACGGGAAACGTTACCCGCCGAGCGCAGGACCATCTCTCCCTTCCTGTGGCCGTAAGATGCATAATGATTCCCTCAACATCCGTACGAGGGGCCCGCGGGGGAGGCAATGAATACAAAGATTAAGAATATCTGCGAATCAGCTCGCTGCGTTCGCGGAAAACTGCCTCATCGTTAAAGCGGCTTCCGTTTTCGGCGGCCTCGGCGATGAGCGCCGCTAACCTCGCCCTATTCGTGGCTAGTTCCGCGACTTCAACGCCCAGCGCGTGCCAATCGCCAAGTGGAACAAAGGCGCCCCCTCCGCGATCAGCGGTCAACTCGTCAGCGAAGGCGCTCTGATAGCCCACAATGGGCGAACCGGAGATGAGCGCCTCCAGTAAGCATCGCGGAGATTCTGGCGTGATGTGGGTGAATACAAAGATGTGCGCGCGCCGAAGCTCAGCAAGCAATGTTGCGCGTTCGGAAATAAAGCCTGGCGCGCGGACGTGGTCGCGGAGCCCGAGCTGCTCAAGGCAGGCGTGGAAGTCATCGTGCAGTGGGCCATCACCAAGCCAGACCGCCTCAACCTCCGCGCCGAGATCGCGCGCTGCGCCCAAGGCGCGCAGCCAGTCCAGTGGGGCTTTCATCGGATCCAAACGCCCGGCATAGGCGATGCGCAGGCGTCCCCGGGTTGCACTTTGCTGCTTGGCTGCAAGCTCCGCCGCGGGAATCACATCCGCCGGCTTCAGATGAATGTCATGGATGAGGTGGTTCTCCCGCGCCCAGGGCGAATAGGCAAGGAAGCAGTCGCTGCCGTGCCAAAGTCCCAGAGCGCAGCCGCGAATGATTGCACGATGATAGGCACGCATCGACCGTCCAACCAGCTGCGCCTTCAGCCGGCGCAGCGGGGACTTCTGGCTCGCGAGTTTGACCAGCAGTTCGTGCTCCACCCGGTCGGTGTGGATGGAGTAGCGGAGTCCGCGCGACTGTGCCAGCCGGGCGCCCAGAGCGGCCCAATCACCGATCAGACCGCCGATTCCAAAACTCAGATACCGGTTGCGCGTGATGTGTTCGAGCAAAGTCCGCCTAGTTTGCGCAAATGAAGTCGCGAATGCTAATGGCGTGTAAGCCGTGGGCAACGGCACCAACGTGACTTTGTCACGATGCCGCAGGGTCTCCGGATCGCGCCACAGAACCGTACTGGCGCCGTGCTGCAGGTCTTTACTTAGAACCGGAGCGGCCACGGTCACATGCGAGAAGTTCTCAGCCCACTGATCGATGCCGTTTGTTGCCTGCTCTTCGCAGAGCAGCCGCCCGTCGGCAAGCTTCTTGAATGGAACAGGCAAGACGAGCAGGATTCCCTCTTCCGACAGAGAAGGTTTGGCGACAGCCTTCTTGGCGCTCAGTAGGTCCTTCATCATGCTCCTTGATCCGCGCCTTCTGCGCTTTCGACTGGACTATCCAACTCAGGTCAGTGCGGGAGAGGGAAAGGAAAGGGGAATCCAAAGCCGAGCCACGATCTTATCCACAAAGCTGCTGCCAGTAGCCCCAGGAACGCTAAGGTAAGCAGCGCATCCTGATTTACGGTCGGCAGTCCCTCCCGCGACGCGCTGAAGGCATTCACAAAATAGACGGGCAAGTCGCTGAAGGCGACCGCGATGACGGCCCCGACCATTCCCCACGCATGGAACCCCCAAGGCAAGAAGATGAACAGGGTGATGCAGTACACCAGATAAGCGAGGGCGTTGTAATGCGGCTTTTGCAGGGAGAGAATCGCCGGGCTGATCGTGCTGTAGAGCAGGGTATGCCACAGTCCAACGGCGAGGATGGGAATCATCCAGGCCGCATCATGGTAGGGCTCGGTATAGAGATGAAGGATAAAAAGATCGCCGGTGCAGATAACCGCGATGAGCATCAGGCCGCCGGCGGCCAGAACCGGAAGCCTATATTTAAGCAGGATTTGACGGAATGTCGGGCGTGGCTGGTCGGAAAACTTGGCGATGAATGGAAAGCCCACCCGCGAGCAGAACATAAGAATGATCTGGCGGGGAATGTCAGATAGTGCGAAGGCAATCCCGTACACACCCAACATTTGGAAGGAGATGAGCTTGGCGAGAATGAGGCGATCCGATTGCAGCGCCAGAAACGTGAGGGCTGTTCCTATAAGAATCCAACGGCCAAACTTAACCAGAGCATGAATTGACTCTTTGTCCCAGGTGAACCGGGCTCTCACTTCAGGAAGCAACAAATAGCTGATTCCGGTCCGGCACACTTCTGCGATCACTCTCCCTGCCATGAGGGCCCAGATCGAAGGGTGGAAGAGTGCCCAAATCCAGGTGACGACGAATTGAACGAACTGCGTCACCAATTCCAGCACCGAAAGCCTGCCCACTCCCAGGTGCCGGCTCAGCACCAGCAGGCTGGGCGAAGAGAAGCCGGCAAGGAGACAAACAAGCCCCAGGCACGGTAGCAAAACAACAATTTGCGGTTCGCGATAAAAATGGGCCACCGGCCAGGCGAGGGGGATAGTCAGCAGGAACAGTCCCAGGCCGCGAATGACTTGAAGGGTCCAAGCGGTGTGCAGAAAGACGGGCACATCGCCGCGAGGGTCTTGAATGATGCTTTCCTGCAGTCCAACGTGCGAAAACAAGTTGATGCCGACAATGACCGTCGTGACCAACGTCATCAGGCCAAAATATTGCGGCAAGAACAGGCGGCTCAGAACGATGCTGCTGCCGAGGCGCAGAACCATCGAAAGGCCGTAGAAAATTACGACCCAGTACGTGCCCCGCAGAGCGCTCGATTCAAGTCCGCGCACTCGCGCCAGGCTGAACTCCTCAGCAACACTCGGTTCAAGCTCAGTGTCCATCGTCATGCTGGACGCTTCGCCTCTACTACTGGATTACACGAGGCTGACGGAATTGCTAAATAAGAGCCACCTGACCCGGTCAAAACCTTCATCGACGACGCGCAGAGACGAAGACTTCCGTGCCGTAGTTGGTGGAGAAGCGCGATGAACGCAGAGGCGCGCATTGGATGCTGTTGTGGATGCATTGTCCTGTTATTAGCGAGATTACCAGCCGGTTCGAAATCAGCAGCGCTGTATGGTCCAGAAGATTTCCCGTCCGACTGACTCTTAGACGGAACCGGCAAAAGTCTGTCTACAGACAAATAGAAGGGCGTTGGAATCATGAGTCATTGTACTAAGTGAATGCGGCCGCCAACCGCGTGCATGAATAGGATTTGATGATCTTTCAAGCGCAAGTGCGCCGGTTCCAAAGGTCCTTCCTTTTCGGGGAATACTCACAGGACACTCTTTGCAGATAGAAACGATGTACGCTGGTAATGCCTGGCTGATAAAGTGAGTTACTAAAGAACAGAGTACAAAGTTGGTGTGGGGGTCCACGGAAAGTGCCACCTTTTGTATCTATCTGCTAACAACCGCTAACTCATCCCAGATAAGACGGTATTCTTCAATCATCCGAAGCAAGAATGTTTCCCTAAAGTTCGGACTTATTCCATCTTTTTCGCGCCGGCTATTGCGTGCGACCTGTGGATTCGTAAGGAGTTGGAGGAGCGATGCTGTCACGCCGTCGCTGCGACCGCACGCCAGCGTGACAGCGCATTAGGGGCTCACAGGGAAAATCACCTGAAAGACGGTTTTGCACCTTCTTAATATTTCGGAGCCGCCGCGGAGATTGTGAAATTACGCAGTAGAGTTTCTGGAGCGATTAGCTGACGGAGTTCGTTTGAGACTTTTCTTGGCTTTGCGAAGATCGCGCAGGGCGCCCTTCGGGAAGCCGGTCGATTCGCGTACCACCAGGTGAGTGTTGATCTTGTAGCTTCGTTTGGGTTCCCCGCCCTCTTCCACGTGGGCGCGCAACGCCGTCACCGCCGCACGAGCCAACTCGAAGCATGACATTTGGATCGTGGTAAGGGGCGGAATTGTCACCTGCGCGATGTGAATGTCGTCGAAGCCGATGACCGACAAATCGTCGGGGACCCGGAGCCCCGCCCGGTATAGCTTGTGCAACACTCCGATCGCCGTCATGTCGTTGGAGCACATCACTGCCGTGGGCAGATGGCCGGATTTAAGCAGGCGGTCCATAGCATCGATGCCCCCTTCCATGGTGTGGTCCCCTTCCACCAGCCACGCCGGATTGGAGGCAATGCCGCATTCCTCGAGCGAGCTGGTAAAAGCTGCCAGTCGAGATTGCGCCGAGTGTAGCCGCTTGGGCCCGCTGATAAATGCAATGTCCCGATGCCCCAGCACTGCCAGGTGCTGCACCCCCTGCTGGATGCCGTGGCGATAATCCACCGCCAGCAGGCTGATGCCGGGCCTCTCCGGACCTACGTCCACAAAGACCAGCGGCACTTTGCGCCCGGCCAACTGCTCCAGCAGTGGTTTTTCCACCCCGAAGGTCATCACCGCCACCCCCTCCGCTCTGCGCTCCAGCATGCGCCGTATGCACAAAGACATGCGCCGGGGATCGTAGTTGGTTGAGCTGATCAGAATCTCGTAGCCGTGCTCCACGGCGATATCTTCAAAGCCCTGAATCAGCTCCGGAAAGAACGGATTGGTGATTTCCGAAACGATTAATCCCAGCAGCCGGCTGCGCCCCGAGACCAGCGCCCGTGCCTGGGTATTGGGAAAGTAATCCAGCTTTTCGATTGCCTCCCACACCCGTTTGGCCATCTTCGGGTTCACCGTCGACACCCGGTTGATAGTGCGAGAGACAGTGGCGATGGACACGTTCGCCAATTGCGCGACAGTGCGAATGTCCATTTTGCCGGGCTTCTCTCGCGCCGGGGGCCGGCCCCTCTTTCCCGTTTGCTTCACCATGCATCTTGCCTATGCGTAGTAGTTTCTACAGAATACCGCAGCGGTTGACAACGCTTCTGGGGACACACACCCAATGAGAGTCGGGATTAGCCCTGAGGCTCTGCGCCTCTCACTCGCACTTGGCTTTCGAGATAGGTCTCAAGGTGCTGCTGCGCCAGGATGAGCGCGCTTCGCGATCGCCGGAGCTTAGAAGTGACGAATGCACCTTCCAGGAGCGAGATCATAAGGATTGCGAGTTCTTCCGGGTTCACCGATGGGTGGATTTCCCCCTTCCCTTGGCCGGCTCGGGCTATGTGCGCAAGATAGCCCACCCAGTCGCGCATCGCACCCTCCGCGCGGCGGCGCAAGATGGCATTGCCATCGTCCGCATCCAGGACCGTATTGAGCATCGGGCATCCACCGGGGAACGAGGGCTTGGAAACAAAATTTTCCATGTGAAGTTTGAGCTTGTCTACGCTGTTTGGCGCCTGATCAAGGTTGCCCACTCGCGCAGAACAAGTCTGTGCCCAGGCATAGTCGAAAGCCGCCGCCGCCAACTCTTCCTTGGTGGCAAAGTGGCTGTACAGGCTTCCCTTTTCCAGACCTGTCGCCGTGCTAATGTCCTGCATGGAACAGCCATCGAAGCCTCTGCGATTGAAGAGGGGCGCCGCCTTCGCGATGATTCGCTGCCGGGTTCGTTCGCCTTTTGACATCGATCAGATCTCATCCACGAAAAACAGATGCGAGAGGCCAGGGACATCCATGGCCCTGCCTCCGCATCGAACCTGGCCATCCGTTACCAGGGAAGTTCCGATCCCATGTGGATGAAGCGGCCATTGGGACCGTCAGGGCCAATGAGCGCCAACTGCACGCTTGTCTTCGCACCATCTACAATTTCCATCGGAGCCTGGTCCGTGCCCATTTCAGTTTTCACCCAACCCGGATGCGCCGAGTTGACCTTGATGTTGGTACCCTTCAACTCCGCTGCAAGATGCACCGTGAAGGCATTGAGTGCTGTCTTGGAGGCGTCGTAGGCGAACGTTTTAACGCTCGCGATTGGGCTGTTGGGGTCAGCATGCAACGTGAGTGAGCCGAGGATGCTCGAGAGATTGACGATGCGCCCCGCGGGACTCTTCTTGAGAAGTGGCAGAAACTCCCTGGTCACACCAATTACCGAGAAAACATTGGTACCGAAAACCTTCTGCAGCTCCGCCTCTGTCGTCTCAACCGCTTTCAACACAAACATTCCGTCTTCAGCGCCTACGCCCGCGTTGTTGATGAGAATGTCGAGTTTGCCATATTTTTCTGCAACCAGCTTCGCGGCCGACTTGCGGTCGTCTTCTTTGGTGACATCGAGCTGAACGGGGAATGCATCGATCCCCTCGCCCTGCAGCGTTGCTGCCGTCTCCTTGGCCGCCTTCAGAGTCCGCGCTGCTACCACCACCGTAATGCCATTTTTGCCGAGCTGCCGGGCTGTTTCCAGACCGATTCCCCGATTCGCACCGGTAATCAGCGCGACCTTCTTATCACTAGTCATCGAAATGACCTCCTAAACAAAAGATGAACCGCCGCGGATATGGATGCACAATTTCCGACCGATCGGAAGTTTTTTCAGGTGCACCAGAATCGGGTCATAACCGGCTTTGAGCTCGACGCCGCGCGGAATCGGCGCAATCACCGCCGGGAATGGACATTCAATCTGGCGCGTGGTGTCCGCCGCAACAGTCAAGAATGGCTCGGAACAATTCCGTACGCCGGGTAATCAACGACCGGGTACTCAAGTGTTTTAAGCCGAACGATGAAGCATGACTGAGCAATGCCAGACTCGGTATGGTTTTACTCCGACGGCATTTCCCCTCGAACTCTGCCACTGGTTTCTTATTTTAGGAATTTGATGAAACCGGCTCGCTGTTCCATCCGTCTTCGAAATCGATCAGGTGTTGGAGAGCCGACCATGGCTGACCCAAGTAAGCTGTCACGCAGTGTCTCGCCGTTCACCGTGGTTCCGAATGCTATTGAAGTATTGGAACGGCTACGCGATTCGTATATAGGGCTGTCGGAGCGCGAGGCTCTCACCGGCCCTGACAAGGCTGTTCGGTCGGTGGTAGAGATTGCTCTGAAGCACTTGGCCAGGGCCGTCTGACGGACTTGATGACCGACTCTCCAACTAATCAGAAAACGCCTTTTCGGCCCTGAAGCCAAGCTTGGAGAGGGGACGATCTGGCGCGGCCCGGGGCACGGGAGGTTGAACTTGAGAGGGGCAGTCGCTCAAACTCGGGGGATTAATCTGCTTAGGACAAGCAACTCTATTCTTTGTGTGAACATGTCGCCGTGATCATCTGCTCGATGACTTGGTAGCTCACTGGTTTGGAAATGAAATCGTCCATACCCGCCGCCAAACAGCGGTCCCGCTCCTCGCTCATCGCAGATGCGGTCATGGCGACAATGGGTATGTGAGCACCGATCGCCTCTTCCCGGCGGATTTGCATGGTGGCCTGCAGGCCTGTCATCACGGGCATCTGCACATCCATGAGAATCAGATCGAAATCACCTTGTCTCCATTGCTCCAGGGCCTCCAGGCCGTTCGTTGCCAGCTTGACCTGGTGTCCCATCTTGCCCAGCATAGTCATGGCGACTCTTTGATTTACCTTGTTATCTTCGGCTAGCAGGATCTTTAGCGAGAGGGACGAAGAGGAAATCCCGGGGACTGGTAGATTGACCGTACTTGCCGGCGCACGGACTCCGATCGCAAGACGAATCGATGCAAGCAGGTCGGAAGGGCTTATGGGTTTGATCAGGTAAGTTTCCGCTCCCAGTTGCCGGCAGCGTGCTGCGCTCTTGACCTGATCACTCGCAGGTCAACATCATGATCACTGCAGGTTGCGGCGCCGGGTTTCGCCGAATGCGGTCGAGCACTTCCATTCCATCCATCCCGGGCATCTGTTCATCGAGCAGAAGCAGGAGATAGGGACTTCCCTCGGAGTCAGCTCTCAAGAGTTCTGCAAGCCCGGATTCCCCGGTATCACACATGTGCGGTTTCATCTTCCATTGACAAGTTATCTCGGAGAGGATCCTTCGATTCGTAGCGTTGTCATCAATGATCAAGGTGGGCATTCCCTCCAGGTATTCTTCACTCGGGATGGGCGGGGCCGGCTGTGCTCGAGGCGACAATTCAAATGGAACACTAAATGTTAGGGTTGTGCCCTCTCCGGGCATGCTCTTGAGACCGATCGCGCCTCCCATCAAAGTGACAATGCTCTTGGAGACGGCAAGTCCAAGTCCGGTACCGCCGTATAGCCGATTGCCTGAAGTTTGCGCTTGCTGAAACTCCTGGAAAAGCCCTTCCTGTTGGTCCAGGGCGATGCCGATACCGGTGTCGCGGATGGAAAACTGCAGCCAAGCGCGGTTGTTCGCGATGCCTCCAGTAGATACATCTACGCAGACTTCTCCGTACTCCGTGAATTTAATCGCATTTCCAACCAGATTGATCAGGACCTGACCGAGACGGATCGGATCGCCGGTCAGGTCAGCGGGCACATCCGGCGCGATGTGCACGGTGAGTTCCAGGCCCTTTTGGTGGGCGGGAAGGGCGAGGCTCCTCAACACCTCCTTGACCACGCTGGGTAAATGGAAGGCAACCGAATCCAGAACGGTTTTACCTGCTTCCATCTTCGAGTAATCGAGGATTTCATTAATGATGGTCAACAGACGGTCTGCCGAGGACTTCACAGTCAGCAGAAAATCGCGCTGCTCTTCACTCAAAGTTGTGCTGAGAGCAAGTTCCGTCATGCCGAGAATGCCATTCATCGGCGTACGTATTTCATGGCTCATGTTTGCCAGGAATTGGCTCTTGGCACGGCTCGCCTGCTCGGTCGCAATCATCGCCTTGGTCAACTCCTCTTGCGACCTGGCATACCTGACTTGCAATATCGCTGCTCGCACTCCATAGATCGCGACCGCCGCCGAAATGCAGACAAATCCCAACCATGGGTGCTCCGGCGCAATCTCAACTCCCATGAGTGTGATTGCCAGCGTGAATAGTACCGGGCTGAGGTTATCAATCAGGAGTCCCACGGTCCGCTGGCCGCTGCTCCGTTCACTCTTGTCCGTAGGGGTCTTGTGTTGTTGCAAGGCAAACGAGCCCATGAGGGCAAGGTAAGGGAACCCCCAAGCGGCGTCTTGCACTCCGTTATGCCAGCCGTTCTTCAGTTCGAAGTAGCCCAGGATAAGACCTACTATCCCATTGACCCACAGATAGACGGACAGGACGCGATAAAA
This sequence comes from uncultured Acidobacteriaceae bacterium, assembly GCA_963746595.1. Taxonomy (GTDB): domain Bacteria; phylum Acidobacteriota; class Terriglobia; order Terriglobales; family Acidobacteriaceae; genus PALSA-350. Next base: position 578,036 of record CAVVBS010000013.1, on the reverse strand, counting down.
GCGTCTTCTTGCCGGGCTCGGATTGGAAAAGAAGCGCAAGGTCACAGCTCCGACCAGAATCAAATTCTCCGCATTGTTCAAATACATGAGATTGGTCGAGGAGATGGCCTCGGGGCGGCCATGAGACGGCAATACGGAGAAGAGCTGCAAGTATGCGAGCATCGCTGCGATGAGCGCTTGAGCCCCATCGAGCCATGCGAAGCTCTTCAGACCGGCATCCGTACTTCGGGAGCAGATAGCCAACATGACAGGAATTGCGTATGCAAAAAAGAAGAAGTCGGAGTTGAGGGCCTGGGTCTGAGTGTGTATGCGCGTCCCGAAGTCGTAGTAGGTCAAACCAAGCTCGCCAATCGCTGCGACCAGCAAACCGCACCCGAACAGGAGCCATAATGGCCTGGCCTCTGTAGATTCGCTGTAAGCGCCAAGCAGGCACGCCGTGACCCCCAGAAGGGGATATAGAAAAAGGAACAGGTTAGACAGGAACAACGCATGCGGATCAAAAACGAGCAGAGTCAGGTGAGCGGCCACCAAGACCGTGCCCGCCACGAAGAGGCTGCGAGCCGCACCCGCCCTTGGCCTCACCACTCCACACCCCACATGAGTCCGTCCATCAGGAGCCCTCGGCCACTATTGCGCCGCGCAGAGTCTGTAGCAGAACGAGACATTCTGATCGCGGCTTGACTATAGGCATGCCGTTCGGCACCTTCTGGTGGTCATGGATGTACTCGGGCCAGCGAAGTCTGTGACCTTATGTCGAACTTATCGGCGCATCCGGTGGAGCACGCCAGTGACCCGGTCGTATTGGAGAGAAAGAGGACCTGGTCTGTTTCTTTGACTCGTCTCAGAATCAATAACTTGCCTGTTCTTCCTATACCATGACGGGAAAGGGAGAGGATCAAGTGGTGATCTCACTATTATTGGCAGTGCTGGCGGCTGCTTCGGGTCCGGCTACGAGCGCTGAGGCGGCGACCGAGGCGGCGATCGCGCGGGTGCATGCGGTGGATCCTCAAATCCACGCGGTGATCGCCCTCGATCCCGCTGCGCTCGATCAGGCCCGCGCCATCGACCGGGGGCGTAAGGCGCGCGGGGTGCTCTATGGCTACGCGATTTTGCTCAAGGACAACATCGAGGCGGAGGGACCGCTGCCCACGACCGCGGGCAGCATGGCTCTGCTCGATAACGTAACCCATCGTGATGCTCCGCTGGTGACGCGGCTGCGCGCAGCGGACGCTGTCATTCTGGGCAAAACGAACTTGTCTGAATGGGCGAACATTCGCTCGAACGCCTCGATCTCGGGCTGGAGCGCGGTGGGCGGCCAGACCCGCAATCCTCATGCGCTTGACCGGAATCCGTGCGGCTCCTCCTCAGGCAGCGCCGCCGCGGTAGCAGCGGGCGAGGTGCAAGCCGCGATTGGCACCGAGACCGACGGGTCCATCACTTGCCCTGCGGCGGTGAATGGTGTGGTGGGTTTGAAGCCTACGGTCGGCCTGGTGAGCCGGACGCGCATTGTGCCCATTAGTCACAGCCAGGACACCGCTGGGCCGATTGCGGCCGATGTTGCGACCGTGGCCCGGGTGCTGGGCGCAATCGCGGGCGCGGACCCTGCCGACGCGGCGACCAGGGACGCCGACGAGCACGTGACCGATTATTTAGCGGCACTGAAGCCCGATGCGCTCAAGGGCGCCCGCATCGGCGTGCTACGCTTCGCCACCGGTTGGTCGGCGGCAACCGACAAGTTATTCGAACAGGCGCTGGCCGTACTGAAGGCCCAGGGAGCAACGCTGGTCGACATCACTGCGCTCAAAGACCGGGAGAAGATAGGCGAGGCGGAAGAACTGGTGCTCCATACGGAGCTCAAAGTAGACCTGAATGCCTATCTTGCAACCACACCTCCGACAGTGAAGACGCGCACGCTGGCCGACGTCATCGCCTTCGACGCAGCGCATGCCGATCGCGAGCTCGCGCTCTTCGGGCAGGAAGCGTTTGTGAAGGCCGAGGCGACCAAGGGACTCGACGATCCTGCCTACCAGGCGGCGCGCGCGACCTCGCTGCGGATCGCCGGACGCGACGGCATCGACGCCATGCTCGCAGCCAACCACCTCGACGCACTCGTTTCGCCGACCATGCCGCCAGCCTGGAAAATCGACGCGGTGAATGGCGATCAAATCAATGGCGCGGGCGCAGGCAGCCTGGCGGCGGTCGCGGGCTATCCGCATCTCACCGTGCCGATGGGCGCGGTCATGGGGCTCCCGGTCGGCCTATCGATTATCGGTCCAGCCTGGAGCGAAGCGCGCCTGCTTGGCTACGGCTATGCCTACGAGCAGGCGGCCAAGGCAAAGGTGACACCGCGCTTCCTGCCATCGATCGAGGCGGAACCGCCGGTTGCGCCTCTGCTCGAACCCCTGCGGCGCTGAGGGAGGATTCTAGCTGACTTTTGTGTCCTTCTGGTCCGCGACTAGCCATTTTCTTAGCTGGTGAGAGCCGGCGTTGAAGCCATCTTTTGATGTGAAGATGTGGGCGACCAACCCCCAGACCGTGCTGAGGATGATGCCAGCGACAGCTTCCAGATCAAGATCCGCACGGAACGACCCATCGTTTCGACCCCTGTTGAGCGTGTCGACAATGTCTGCTCGCCAGCCACCATGCAAGCGCTGCACCAACTTGCGAATCGCGGGATCGCGGGGCGCCCGGCCAACAAACTCCCGATAAACTGAAAGCATCTCCGGCCGGCTTGAGTAATAGAAGATGACGTCTTTCAACTGACGATCGAGGGCTTCAACGGCACTTTCGCTTGCGACTGGTTGTGTCTTCTCTGTACGAAAGCGGCTTTGAAGATGATCCGCAACGCCCGCTATGAGGTCTTCCTTCGTCGGAAAATGGTGATGTAATGTGGCGCTATTGATGCCTACCAGCTTTGCAATCTCTCGTGTACGCAATCCCTCGAAGCCGTCTCTGGCAATGGCCTTGAACGCAGCTTCGATGATCATTTTGCTGCGCTGGTCGGCATCGAGCCTCGTGCGAACGTTAGCAGGTCTCGATCCTGTCGCGTCAGACTTTCGGTTGGTTACTCTTTTTGTCAGGGCCATCGGGCGAATCTTTCGAAAACCGGTGCAATATCAGCCTATTCGTTTGTATTGACATGTTCAAAGAGGACAGCTGCTCCGTAACCGTCTCGGGCATGAACCAGGATTCGGCCACCATAAATCTGGAAGTCGATTGCTCGCTCCTTCAAGGCTCCCTTTGCCTTTTCCAGATCTGAGGAAACGGTAAAGCCTGCCAGAAATGGAATGACCGGGGCTGTGTGCTCAGGCAGGATTTCCTGAAGATGATCTGGGCTGACGATTATGATCCGTGACTGTCCGAGCTCGATGGTCTGCAAGGCGCCGCTTCGGTATATGGGTCGGCCGCTGTACAGCCCATATTTCTCCGCGACACGATCGGGACTCTCAACGCACACAATCACTTCAGTGATCGAGATGGCACCATTGGGATGCTCCATATAGCGGGGTTGCAGCACCAACTCTGGTGTCTCATGTTGTGCGATTTGCAGAAGTGCCTCGGGGTTACTCCCCGGTGGAAAAGACAGGCTCCGCGCGTGCATCATCTTGGGGCCGTCCGGAGTATCGACGAGCCGCTGAAAGGGCCGGATCTCGGAGGGGTGAAGGCCGTTTCTCTGTAGCCGGGAACGGACGAGATCGAGATCGTCCGCGCCAAGATGCAATACATGCAGGCCCTCATACCGCTGAAGCGGCTCGTCAAGATCAAATGGTCCACGCTGCTCGCGGCTAATCGACGCCCATCGGTTCGCATCGACGACGCCTAGCATCTCCAGATAATTGTTCTTGAAGATGGCACATCTGTTTCCCGCCCCAATTGGCTCAGGATTTTTGCCGGCCTGCAAAGAGATTCTCGGCATCGTAAGTTGGGTGAACATGAAACCCAACCGTTCGTACCGCAGAACCGCGGCCTCCATGTCGCGGCTGATGATCCCAAGATGGTGAAGAATATTGACGTCATTGTTCATCGGATTGACCTTCCCCTTTCGCCGCCTAATCCCGGGTTAGTTCCGAACTGGCTCCCGGCAGAACAGGCGGCATCCAAGAATTCTCTATCAAGCATATGATTGATAAATTCGGAGCCCCTGTCAAGCACATGCTTGATAGTGGCGACGGATCCTGGTTGCCGGCAGCTGGCAGACCGCCTTTTTGGGAAAGCTGGCGCTGGCTCATCCTGTAGTCTCAACTGATGTCAGGGGAGAACTCAGAGCTAGGGACTGCTAATCTGAACTGGAGGTATGCGAGACTAGTTCGCGTACGCATGTGTTTGAAGCGACTGGTTTGGCTAGAATTAGCGACTCAGGATCGGCCCCGCATGAAGTTCAAGACGTAAGGAGATTTGACTATGCCCAATTTACGCGCGCGACGGCTTGCCGCCTGCGTCGCATTATTGACGGGCCTTGTACAGGCTGCGTCTGCCGCTGAAATTCTTATCGTTGACGACAAATCTCAGCCAGAAAGTTTGACATTTGCCCCGGGTGGAACGCTTATCGTCGGGAGCGCGAGTACCCCGTTCATCTACAAGGTGCGCCCGGGTTCGACCACTGCGGAGAAGTTCGTGGATGCCAGCGCCGAGGGTGCCGGCACCTTTTTCTTCGGTATGCTTGCCGATGCCGCTACCAACACGTTGTGGGCGTGTCAGCTAACTCCAGTACCAGGCAAAACGCCGGTGCAGCGTCATACAGCCCTGAGGGGCTTTGATCTCTCCACCGGCACCGAAAAGCTTCGTTGGAACCTGCCTGGTGACAACAGCACCTGCAATGACTTCTCGATCGGGCCGGACAAGGCGCTTTACATCAGCGACACCGCGAACAGCAAAATCTACAAGCTGCCAGCCGGTGCTACCAGTGCCGACCTTTTCCTGGAAGATCACGCACTCTATGGCATCGACGGGATCACCTTTTTGGACGGTACGCTGTATGTCAACAATGTGTTCTCGAACAATCTCTACCGTATCCCGGTGGACGCTGCCGGTAAGGCCGGGCATCCTGTCGATATCTGGATGGATCAACCGGTGAAAGGGCCGGATGGCATGCGCGCAGCCAATGGCAAACTGCTCCTTGCCGAGAATGGCAGTGGCCAGATTGCCGTCATTACTGTCAATGGCGATAAGGCCAGCGTCACGGTAATCAAGGAGGGGCTCAAGACACCCACCGCAGTTGAACCCGCGGGCGACACGATCTGGGTCGCCGAACGCGGCGCGGGTAAGGCGGTGTCGATTCCGATGCCGAAATGATTGAGAGAATTTGGCGAAACTTCTGTTACCTGGTTGGCAATGAAAACGAGGAGCAAGTCCGTCGCAACGGACAAGGGGCGGATATCGAGTCCGCCTCCTCCGGCTTAAGGAGATTACGCACATTTAGCACAGAGGCGGTCGCCGGATACCGCGTGTAGCCGCCCGCGGCGTAACCTTTCGCCATCGTTCAAGCGTTCCGAGCCATCGCAAGGTCTACGATCTCCCCGATCATTTGCGTATAGGAGAGGCCCGATTTCTTCGCGGCCATGGCAAACTCCTGCGCGCTCGAGAGCCACGGATTCGGATTGGCTTCGATGACATAAACTTCGCCCTTGCTCGATATGCGCATGTCAATGCGCCCATAGTCGCGAAGCTTGACGGCCCGATAGGCCTTGATCGCGATGTCGGTGACCTTGGTTACCGTTTCCTCGTCGAGGTCTTCGGCGATCGCCGATTTTGTCAGCTTATAGGCTTCCGAGTCTTTCTCGAATTTCGCCTCCTGGCTGGCGATCTTTGGCATGCCCTTGGGAAGCTTTGAGAGATCAAGTTCCACGAGCGGAAGTGCATATGCGTTCTCGTGATTGCCCAGGACAGCCGCGTAAATCTCCCGCCCTTCGATATACTCCTCGATCAACGCAGGAGAATTGAATTCCGTTTGTATATAGGAGAGGCGCTCCATCAGTTCCTTCACGCTGTTAACGACGGCAGCGCTATCGATGCCGATCGATCCATCTTCAGAAGTGGGTTTCACGATGAGCGGGAACGAGATGTCATGTGCGTGGTCGATGGTTCCACGATAGGCGGTTGCGAAGTAGGGCGACTGAATCCCGTAAAAAGCGAACATCTTCTTGGCGATGGACTTGTCCTGCGCGAGAACGTTCGCGTGTGGTCCGGATCCGGTGTAGGGGATATCAAGCATATCCAGGAATGCAGTGACCTGCATCTCCTTGGTGTTATCGCCCGCATAGGATTCGGTGAGGTTGAAAATGAGATCGGCACCGCATTTGGCGAGTCCCAACAGTGATTGCGAGCGCCCGTTGAGAACATGATACGACGGCTCATGACCAAGCTTCCCCAAGGCCTCGAAGATCTCTTCGCGGTCGTGCTTTACCGGCTTCTTCTTGCGTTCCTTCTGCCCCTTGCGCTTGCGCGGAGGAGGAATCTCTTCCTGCACTTCAGCAGGTTCTTCTTCCTCCCATAGGTCGTACAGTACAGTGATTTTCAACTTCAACCTCCAATCAAAGTAACGGCAGCTGCCGTCACCCTTCAGGAATTGATGAACTTCCCACCGATCAGGTAATTCATCGAGAGTGCGGTTGTGTAGACCGTGAACTCAGTAAGATACTCGGACTCGCGTCGAACGTCCACGCGCAGGCCCAGGTCCTCAACACGCTTGCAGATGGCTTCCACGAGCCGCTTGACGATCGGACGTTGCACGCCGCTCCAATAGGCGACCTTGTCGACAATGAGCTTGCGGTGCTGACCCAACATCTCGTGGGCGGGCCGAACGCCCTTGCGCCGCTTGGGGGAGACAGTGAAGATGTCCTCCAGGTCGGCATCCAACGCGAGCTCCTGCAGCGGAATCTCCTCCGGCAGGCTGAGACGATAGAACTCGCCGACCGTCGATTCCATCTCATCGACGGTGATGTCGGTGCGGCCGCGACGCCGTATGGGTTCGACATCTCCGACTTCTCGCGCCACGTGATCGACGTATTGGAGCTTGGTCAGCGCACCCCAACCTTCATAGCGCTTGGCCCATTGCGAGCGAGGTGTAAGCCAGACTGCAAAGGTTTCTGCAAAATCCTCATCCGGGTGCTTCTGCGCGTACCAGCCGGCCATGTGGCGAACAAAGTTCCGCGAGAACGGGATGGGACGGTAATTATCACGATACGTGCGGCGAAACGGGCCGAAGAGGCCGCGCCACTCAGCCGACTTGTGTAGCTGGTAGGCGTAATTGAATGCGTGTCCGGCCTCATGACGCATGTACATCATGATCTCGCGAGCGTCTTCCAGATCGTTCATCTCGTGCTCGAGCTTCGCCAGGTCCGGGTTGGCCAGGTAGAACGGAATGCCAATGATGGGCTCGCCGGACGGACATCCCCATTCATCGGTGAGATAACAAAGCGGCCGGAACTTGTGGATGCCCTTGGCTTCCAATTCACGATAAAGCTGCTGAACGAATCGTTCCAGCGGAGAGCCCTCGAGTTTGAGCCCGAGTTCACGAATGGGCTTGGCGAGGATCTCCTGGAATTCCGCTCGGGTTTTCTCGAAATTGCGCACTGGGCTATTCAGAGTTCTACACCACGGAACCAGATTTGGCACGGCAAGGCGTATCGCTTATGCACATAGTATTGTGGGCACGCCTGCTTCTGGAACATCCATCTCAGAAGCGACATTCAGTTTCTGATCGCCTCGCACTCGCCCATCCTGTTGGCTTATCCTGGTGCCCAAATTTTCTCGTTTGACGAGGGAAGAATCCACGAGGTCCGGTATCAGGAGACTAACCCGTACCAAATCGTCAGCCGCTTTCTGGCTCGGCCGGATGTGTACTTGAAAGAACTTTTCGGAGAACTACCGATAGGGTCGGACGAGTAGCCGGCACTCACCTCCTGGCGAAACCTGCTTCCCTGGAGCGCGGTCAGATGGAACCGAGGCTCCCGAGCAAGCGTATATATCTGATACGAGTCTGAGCGCTCGAGCGCAGGTGTTGGCTCGCGTTCGATAAACCAGGAGGGGAAAGCATGAACGCCGATTTTCGCCTTGCCTTGCGCCAGTTGCACAAGGCGCCCGGGTTCGCAGTGACCGCGGTGCTCACACTGGCGCTGGCCATTGGCGCCAATGCCATCGTCTTCAGTGTGCTTAATGCCCTGGTGCTGCGCCCGCTCAATGTTCCACACCCGGAGAACCTGTTCATGCTGGAGCGGGCCTTCGGAGCGGACAGCACCCCCTCGCAGTCATATCCCGATTACCGCGACCTACGCGACCGAAACCGCAGCTTCGAATCCCTCGCAACTTACTACATCATGGGGCCGGCTGGGCTTGATGCCGGCGGCGGGAATCCGTCCGTCGTCTGGCCCTATATGGTAAGCGGCAATTACTTCGATTCCCTCGGCACCCAGCCTTATCTTGGCCGCTTCATCCATAGCTTCCGACGAGCATGGGAAGAATAGCGTGCCCTACATCGTCCTGAGCTATGCGTACTGGCACAGTCACTTCAACGGCGACCCCGCGGCCGTGGGCCGCACCGTTCAGCTTAACAAGCATCCCTACATCATTGCCGGGGTTGCGCCGCCCGATTTCCGCGGCACCGAGCTTTTCTTCGCGCCTGACCTGTGGGCGCCCGTAGTGGATCTGCCACAGATTGGCGGATGGGATCCGTTGGAGCAGCGCGGCAGCCGTTCCACGTGGGTGATCGGTCATTTGAAGCCTGGGGTGACGCCAGGCGCGGCGACCTCGGACCTGAACACGATTGCCGCTTCAATGGCGAAATCGTACCCGAAAGAGGACGATGGCTTGAAGTTCGCCTTGGCGCGTCCGGGGCTTGTGGGAAATACGCTCGGCCGGCCCGCCCGCGCCTTTATGGCTGGGCTGATGCTCTTGGCGGCTCTTATCCTGCTTGCAGCGTGTGCCAACCTCGGTAGTCTCTTCGCCGCGCGGGCTGCGGATCGATCGCGCGAGATCGCGTTGCGCATGGCTCTTGGATCGCGCCGCCAGCTCATTCTCCGGCAGCTTCTCACGGAAGCGCTTCTGGTTTCCGTGGCCGGAGGAGTTTGCGGCATCGTTGGCGCTGTGGGCATTCTGCGTGTGTTAAGCACCTGGCGGCCTATCCCCGGCATTCCGATCAATGTGCCGGTCAACCCGGACGCAAAGACCTACGCCCTGGCGCTGTTGCTTGCCATCTTCAGCGGTTTGCTCTTCGGTTTAGTTCCGGTTCGGCAAGTGCTGCGCTCCGATCCCTGGCAGATCATCCGTTCGGGCTCTTCGGGCTTCGACAACCCACGCCGCCTTAGCCTACGGGACGTGCTGCTGGGGCTGCAAATCGCCATCTGCGCCGTTCTGGTGACCGCTTCGCTGGTCGCGGTGCGCGGCCTGGCACGCTCGCTCGAAAGCGATTATGGTTTCCAGCCTCAGGGAGCGACGGTCGTCAATACCGATCTGCGCATGGCTGCTTATGACGGCGATCAAGGCGCGCAGATGCAGCGGCACATGCTTGAGGTCGCGGCGGCCATCCCTGGCGTTTCTGCGGTCGGTTACGCCGACCGGCTGCCGCTCAGCATCGGCGGCAACGACTCATCGGTCTTCACCGACAGCACCACGGATTACCGGCCCAGGAATGCAGCCGCTGATGCGCAGCAGTTCAATATCTCACCGGATTATTTCCGCGCAGCTGGGACCACGATCCTGGCCGGGCGAACCCTTACTTTGCACGACGATAGCAAGGCTCCCAAGGTGGCTGTCGTCAATCGCGAATTTGCCCGCAAAGTTCTGGGAACGGTCGATAAGGCCGTGGGCGGTCATTTCAAGACTTGGGGCGGCACACGAGTGGAAGTCGTGGGCGTGGTAGAAGACGGTAAGTACGAAACCCTGACGGAAGATCCCAAACCGGCGATGTTCTTTTCCTTTCTGCAGCAGCTCAACAGCAACACCTGGATGATCGTTCGATCGCAGCGCGACGCGCAGGAGATCGCCGCCGCGTTGCAGCGCTCTCTGCACAGCCTCGATCCATCGTTGCCGCTAGAGATCGAGCCCTGGAACAGCGAATTGGATTCCGCTCTATTCGCCGCCCGCGTGGCTACCGTAGCTCTGGGCGTGCTGGGCTTGCTGGGCGCGATGCTCGCCATCACCGGCATCTTTGGCATGGCGTCGTACGCGGTGACGAAACGCCTGCGAGAGTTAGGGATCCGTGTAGCGCTCGGTGCGAATCAGCGCGAGGTGCTGCAAGCTGCGCTAGGACGCGCTTTCCGCCTGCTGGCGATTGGCTCGGTGGCGGGTATGATCCTCGGCATGCTCGCTACCCGCGTGCTTTCCTACATCGTCTACCAGGCCACGCCGAAAGATCCGGCGGTTCTCGGAGGCGTGACCTTGACGATGCTCGCCGTGGGCCTGGTTGCTGCCTGGATCCCGGCCCGGCATGCTCTCGCGGTCGACCCGATGATCCTGCTACGCGAAGAATAATGCGCGCAGGGTCATGGTGCTATTGCAGGCTCTAGAAACTGAAAATGGCCTGAACAAAAATGGAGCGATTCCCTGGGGTCGGCGATCCGAAGGGACCACCAGCAAGGGATTGCGTCTTACCGAAGAGTGGTGAGCTGAGGGTGCCATTGGGGGTTCCTAGATTCACGATATTGAAGATGTTGAGTGCCCCACCGACCAGGGTCAGGCTGTATTTGCGTGCAACCGTGGCGTCCAGCTTAGGTTGTGCCTGACCACCACTGAGCCCGCGGCCATTTACACTTCCATTCCCTTGCATGCCTTGTGCGCCCTTGGATCCTTTGATTTCGGGGCCAATGCCGAAGACCTTACTGACACGGATATGCATGACAAAGTTCGCTGGCCCAATACCAGCGCCATAGGGAACGATTCGTTCGCCCTTGCCCACGGGGTCGGTGTCGAGACAGCCGTAGGGGGTGGAAACTACACCCGGCTGGCCACAAACACCATAGGTGGGTCGTGCATTGAATTGATTGTTCTCAGTGAGGTCGTTGCCGATCACGAGATTGTAGGGTGTTCCAGACTGAGCTGCCAGCAAGGGAGCGAGGATGATTCCATGAGGCGCGGAATAGGTTCCCAGTAGAAAAAGACGATTTCTGATACCGAAGGCAGGGCGGCCGTAATCGAGGCCTGGGTCTTGCGCGACGGAGGGAACGTAGGTGACGCCCTGCGTATCGCTCTTTGCTTCGTTGAAGGTGTATGAGCCATGCAACGACAGATGGCGGAATTGCGTGGTGGCGGTTGCAATCACCTGATCCTGTTTGAAGATGCCGCCGGACTGAAACTGATAGTTATAGACAGCCGGCAGAGGGCCTACCACCGTATATGTGGACGGATCGAACTCCGGCGCTGTCACATTGTTGGTGAGGTACTGATGAACGCCGCGGGTAAAGAGATAGGTAACGTTGAAAGTGACCTTCTTGCTAATCTGCTGGTCAACGCCAACGCCCCCTTGCATGCTGAGCGCCGCGTGAAAGTGGTGATCGATGTTGTAGAAAGAGGGAATGGACGCTGAGGCCCCGTCAACGACGCTGGCCGGCGCCGGCGCGTTGGGATCGTAGAAATCAGGATTGCTGATCACATAGCTCTGCTGATTGATCCCATTTTGATGGATCGCTTGCATGATGTAGGGTGTGCCAGTCGATGAGCTGAATGAGTTGGGCACGGTGAATCGATCGTAAAACCAGCCATAACCGGCCCGCAGGACCGTTTTGGGGGGAGTGTTGCCCTTATGCCATGGAGCCCAAGCCATCGAGACACGCGGTCCGAAATCAGCATGGTCGTGAATTCTGTTCTGAGTTTCAAAACGTAGCCCGTAGCTTAGCGTGAGATTGGGCTTAAATCGCCAATCGTCCTGATAGAAGAGCGCGGCGTCAAATAAAAGAGCATGGGCCAGCGGATTGGTAATGATCGTCGCCTGGTATTGCGCGGGCGTCTTAGCCTCGTACTGATCGATGGACTCAAAAAAATAGTTGCCATTCGATCCGGCAGTTGAGTAGTTGGCGTCTCGATAGGCACGGAGACGTGCTCCAAAACGGATGGTGTGGCTGGCCGCCGTTGCCGTGGAGTAGTTCTGCAGTTCGAAGATGTCCTGGTGGTCTTCCGCGACCCCGGAGTTGCTTCCTCCGGTGGTGAAGGCTCCTTGCACCGATATCGTCGGAGTGAAGTACGAGGCCATCTGGCTGTTGCGGACGCGGCGCCACTGAAAATGGGTTTCGTTGATGACACGCGGACTTACCACGATCGTATCGCTGACCTGAATCGCGTTCTCCTGGTTGTTGATGTTGAACGCCTGCTCGGGAAGGTTTAGCTGGCCAGGACCGTTCGCGGTCGCGACCGAGCGATAGTAGGAGTCGCGGACGGAGAGGGTGTTGTTCTTGCCCAACTGAAAATCTACGCGAGGATTCGCGTACAAGAGCGAGGAGGGGTTGGGTAGCGCCTCATTGATGGTGGTACTGGTGTCTTCTGGATTGACGGCATCGATAATCGTCTGATTCTGCCGATCGAAGTGAAAGATGCTGAAGAAGTATGAGGCGTTCTTGGTGAGAGGCCCATTGACATCCGCCTGGATGAAGTAAAGATAGTAGCTCGGCTGCTGCTGGACGAGCGGATTGGCCGTATTCCAAGCCGAATCGTTGCCCAATGAGGTGATGTGACCGGAGAACTTGTCGGAGCCCGGCTTGGTGAGGATCTCGATTCTGCCGTATCCAATCTTGTCGAACTCCGCGGAAAACGGATTTTGATTTACGCGAATCTCCCGGATGGAAGACTTCGGGGGTATTTGGCCCCCGGTGAATCCATCGATATAAATCTGGCCGCCGCTGGGTCCGGCTGCAGGCCCAGCTAATGCCTGAAGTTCATTTTGCAGCTCGTCCGGATCATCTGAGAGCGAATCGAGGTCGCTGCCCTTCATCACCAGGGCACTTGAATTTTCATCGGGGTTGATGCTCACGCCGGCACTTTGGTCGTTGACCGTGATGTCTTGCTGTTGAACGGCAATGGTGAGGGTAATGTTCAGTTGGCGAGCCTGACCGGCAGTAATCACAACATCGGTTTTGGAAAAAGGGGCAAATCCTGGAACAGCGACTGCGAGGGTGTATGACCCTGGCGGAGGCGTTTTGAAAACATAGGTACCATCAGCTCCCGACTGGGCGGTTAAGACGGTAGGCCCCTGCGTGAGCGTCACTGTTGCTCTAGGGACAACGGCGCCACTGGGGTCGAATACCTGGCCTCGAAGAGTCCCGGCTGACTGCGCAAGTGCATTTGGTAATACCAGGGTTAAAAAGACCAGGACGAGCAGGGCTTTCTCGACAAGTAGGCGGCTTGTTCCCAACAGGAGATTCATCGTAGAAAGCGTCCTTCCCCGAAGATTTGAAGGAGACGTTGCGCCTCCCAGTACATGGCAGTTGCAGGTGGAGGTCCAACCTCAGAAGGCTTGCGGATTCGAAACTCGCGCGCCCAGCTTCATTTCTGCTACCCCCATGTGGATACGCAAGCGATCACGCGGACGTTCCGCCCTTAACGGCGCTTTTTGTCAGGCGCGTATGTTCAGCGCGCGCCCGTGTTCAGTACTGGACATTGCCGTCCGGTTTAGAACACCAACGGCTACATCGATGGGTCTGGTTCAAAAAGTGAGGAGGCCGACTTCACGGTATATGGCCTGATCGCTTGTCGGCATCTGCGCGCGGTCGGAATGAAACTGCAGGTCCCTCCCCTACGCTACCCCGAATTTCCTGTTCACTTTAGTAGCGTTGACGCACTTCGTGCCGCTTTCCTTTACGGAAAGCCGCATCCGTCGCCTTGTGCGGTATCGCGATGCAGGAAATCCGAGTCCGCTCCAGTCGGGATGACAAAGTTGAGGGCGGTGGCTCACCTTGGCATGGGTGGAGGTGGATCGACAGAGTTCTCATTTAACCTTTCTGCAGATCTCAGCACCTGCTATGTAGTATTCTACTCCATCCCAGTCAGCGAAATTTCTGGTTCCGTTTGCCAAGACTTCTCGCGGTCAGTGCGATAGCTCTGCGATTTGCACATGATAGGGCTCCAGCAAATTGCCCGTCGCGCGATCGAGAGTGGCGCGTGCAATCTGGTAGTTAATCTGCGTTTGCAACAGGTCGAGCTCCGATTGCGCGAGTTTGGTTTGAGAATCCAGGACGAAAAAATTCGTCTCCGCGCCCAGTTCGTATTTCCGCTGATCGGCAGCGAGCGATTTTTGGGCAAGATCCAAGGATGTTTTGCCCGCGGCGAGGGTGAGCTTCGCCTCTTCCATCAGATGCACAGCGTCTTTGACCTGTTGAACTATCTCTTCCCGGGTTATTCGCGAGGTATATAAATCATGCCGCCGCGCTACCAGCGCAGTACCGAGATTCGCCTTTGCGCCTCGATTCCTGAGGGGAAGGTTCAGCGTGAGGGTGCCCCCGTAGCCGGGGAAACCAAAGCCGAATAGCTGGCTGTAGGATGCTCCCAAACCACCTGTTGCTACCAGTTGACCGGTGTTCAGGTTGTATTGATTTCCCCCGATGCCGTTGGTTTGGTAAAAGCCAGAGAGCGATAGATCGGGCTGCAGGGCGTTGTGGGCCAGTCGAATGCTGGTTTCATCATTGGCGACGGCATCATTGGCCGCGGCAATTTCCGGACGGGCAGCAAGCGCTTTTTCGAGGACTGCCGCTGGGTCGACATCTTCAATCTCGCCCTCAGGCTCCGGCTTCTCCACCAGGTCCAGCTCGAGTGCCGCCAATGTTGGATCCTGATCTACACCGATGGTAAAACGAAAGGCCTCCTGCGCCTGCTTAAGAACGTATTCGCTCTGGATGGCCTGCAGGCGGCGAGCAGCTACTTCCGATTGGGAGCGATAGATATCGAGCGGCGGCAATGCGCCGAGTTCCAGGGCACGCTTGTCATGCTGATAACTGCTCTCTGCCAATGCTAGCGACTTTTGCTCGACATCGAAACTGCCCCGCGCTTGGACGACGGTCCAGTATTGAGTGACCACTTGCAGGATAGCGTCATTCACCTGCGCCTCAAAGCCGGCACGCGATTGCTGAAGAGCGCGTCGAGCGATGATGATAGGAGCCGTATTGGCAAAGCGACCGAAGTTGCGCAGGAGGGGCTGAGTAAACTGCAGGGTCAGCGTTGAATTGACGTAAGGATTGAGAAAGTAAAAGTCACTGTTGGTGGAATTTCGATTGCTGTTGATACCGGCGAATATATTGGTTCCGGTGATGAACGTCTGCGTGTAACTGGCCTGCACCGTTTGACTAAGCGTATCCAGAGTAGCGCTGTTGTTGTCGCCCACACCTTGCAATTGGGTATAGCCTGAAAACGACACTCGATTGATGTTGGCACTGCTTTGGATCAAGGGATCAAATAGTTTATAGGCGCCAAGCAGGGAGAACTTTTGCGCCTCCACCTGCGTTTCCTGGATACGGATATTGCTGTTATTTTCAAGTGCCAGGCGGACCGCATCCTGAAGACGAAGATGCAACTTGCCGTCGATCACGTAGTCTTGCACGTGTGCTGGTGGAGAAAGCTTGCCGGACTTGACCTGTTGCGTCAGGAGGGCGGAATAGCTTTCAGGTGACTGTGCATCTGCCGGAAACATGGCGACCAACAAAAGCAAACAAAATATTGCAATGCGGAAAAGACCCATTGTGCCGCTCCGGAATATTATCGAAATCTAATCAACTAGGTGTGCTCTTCTCATTCAACTTTATTCATAACGGATTGCTTCTACCGGATCGAGGCGGGCCGCCTTCATCGCAGGATAAATCCCGAAGACCAGGCCCACGCTGATGGACACAAGAAAGGCAAGCGCGATCGAACTCGCGGTTACGATGGTCGACCATCCCGCCAGCCAGGCAATCGCTCGAGACAGGATAAAGCCGAAGATGATCCCCAGCGTTCCGCCGGTAAAGGATATGGTGGTGGCTTCGACGATAAACTGTCGAATGATGTCGGATTGCTGCGCACCCACGGCGCGTCGCAGGCCAATCTCTCGGGTGCGCTCGAGGATGCTGGCCAGCATGATGTTCATGATCCCGATACCACCAACGAACAGGGAGATGGAGGCGATTGCGACCATGACGGCATTGAACAGACGCTCGGTGCGTTGCTGCTCGGCGAGAAGTTCGGCAGGGACGATGACGCTAAAGTCGCTTGCTCCATGATGCGAGGAGTTGAGTACAGCGCTCACCACTTGCGCCGCCGCGGTCATGTCGACGTTCTCCCGCAGGTTTAGATAGATGCCATCGATCTCATCCCGCACTTCGCTGTAGCTGTCTTCCAGGCGAAGGATGGCCGCCTTGAAGGGAATATAGATGACGTTGTTGGGGTCTTCGGAGGGCACGCCCGCGACCTCGGACTGCGCGCTGAGCTGCGGGCTCACGATGCCGATCACCCGGAACCATTGCTCATTCACCTTTACGTATTGACCGATCGGGTCGGCCGCCCCAAACAGATTGAACTTGGCGGCGATGCCCAATACGCAGACGGAAGCAGCGCGCTCTTCGTCCTGACCATCGAAGAACTTGCCGCTCAACAGGTGTAGGCCCGCAATTTGCTGGTACTGCGGTTCCACTCCGAAGACGGCGGGCACATCCTGCTGCGATTTTGGAATGGTCTTGGACGGAGTCACGCGCTTGCGGGGCGTCGATGCCTGAATACCGTCGACATCATCAAGGATGACGCGATAGTCCTCAAGGGTTAAGCCGGGAGAGATCTTGCGCATCTTTTGATGGGCCTGCCACTCGGTGGTCTCCTTGGCCTCGACGATCAGATTGCGCACGCCCATCTGTTCAATGAGCGCCATCACTTTCTGCCTGGCGCCGGCCCCAATCGACAGCATGGCGACCACGGCCGCTACTCCGAAGATCATGCCCAGCATGGTCAACAGCGAGCGAAGCCCGTGGAGCATGAGGTTCTGTATACCGAGCTCAATATCCCGAACCCACTGCTGGTAGCTAAAGCCGAAGAGCCGCGAGGTACTTCCCTTTGTCTTGGGCATCTAGGGCGTCCCTCCACCGGGCGTTGCGGAGGCGCCGGCGCTTGGCTGTTTCCGTGGAAGCGTCGGATCGATCATGGCCACGGACGTGCCCTCGCTCAGTCCTTCGATAACAGCGCGGCTTTCCGTTTCGTCCTTGATCTCGATTTCTTTCTGCTCGTAGTCCTTGCCGCGTTTCACGTAAACGATGTGCTTGCCATCCTTGAGGAACAGCGCCTGACGAGGAACATAGAAGACATTTTTTCTGGTGTCACCAAGAAACAAGAGCTGCGCAGTCATCCCCGAGCGCAGGCGTGCATCCGCATCGGAAAGCTGCATCGTGACATCGAAGGTGCCGCCGTTGTTATCCTCGAAAAATTCGCGAGTCGACATTCCGCCGACTTGCTTGACCTTGCCGTGATAAGTGCGGCCGGGCAATGCATCGAACACTACTTCGACGGATTGCCCCTGTTTGACGTTGCTGCGGTTACGCTCGCCAATCTTCGCCTTCAGTTCCAGTTCGGTTGGATCGACGACCTGGGCGATGGCGCTTCCGGCTTGCGCCTGGTCGCCGGCATGGTAATCCGGAACCGACATGCCGGTGAAATAGAAGCCTCCTGAGGCATCCATGTTTTTTTGAATGGAAATCAGTCCATCCATCGGTGCGGTGACGCTCATCTTGTCGATATTTTGCTGCGCCTGATCCATCTCCAGTTTTGACTTGTTGTATTTCTCCTGGGCCAGATAGACGGAGGCTTGCCCCGACTTGTTGTGCGATTCAATGTCGCCCTCCAGCTCGGCCAGCAGCTGCTTTGCCTGCTTGAGGGCGGCGTCGTTCTTTGCCGCATCGATCGCGCTCACGATCTCTTTCTTCTGCACATCCAGTTCCGCTTGCCTGACGGCGTAGCGGGCCTTGAGGAGTGCGACTTTATCCTGGGCCTTAAGCACTGCCGCGTCTGCCTTTGCCTTGGTGATCTCCTGTTCGGCCTGCAATAACTCCGAGCGGCTCTGCTCCAGCTTGTAGCGTTGTTCGCTTGGATCGAACTGGATAACGACGTCGCCCTTCTTTACCGGCAAACGGCCAGCGAGCAGTTTAGTGATCTCCAGCGCGCCCCCGCCAACTGCCGGCGCGGTGAGCATCATCGTATGGGTCGCATTCAGTTCGCCGTCAGCATGAACTTTCAGATCGAGATCGCCGCGCTTAACCTGGGCCAGCGGAATACCGTCGCTCGCGATCGCCAAACGGGAGCGGCTCAGTTCAAATCCAATCAGGATCACCACAGCAAGAGCTGCCGCGAGAGCTGACCACCGCGTAAGAGGCCTTAGCTTCATGCGTGCCTCCTCACTCCTTCACCGAAGAATCCTTGGCCAAAGGATCCTGCAGCGCGACTCGATCCCCAGGGCGTAAACCGCTGGAGACAAGGATGCGATCGCGGCTTCTGCGGCTAACCTCGATCGGTTGTTCGCGATATTTTGATCCGTCCACGACATAGGCCACGGTCTGGCCAGACCTCTGAAAGGAGGCTTGCACGGGGATGGCAATCGCATTCGGAATGCGGTCAACGATTACGGTGATCTGCGCCGTCATACCGGGCTTGAGACGCGGATCCTTCTGATCAAGCGCAATCTGGAGATTGAAATCTCGGGGGATGGGCCAACCTGCGGAGAAGTCCATGGTGGCGATAGTGCCGATCTGTTCGACTTTGCCGCTGAACTGCCGCTCAGGAATCGCGTCCAGTTGAACGGTCGCGGATTGATGGGGCGCAAGACGGCCGCGTTCCGCTTCGTCTACTCGCGCCGAGACTCGCAGAGTGGAAACATCTGGTAGTTCGGCGATGGGCGCACCGGCCCAGACCCTCTCCCCCGGCTTGAAGGGGGCCTCATTGCCCGCATGCCAAACCGAAACCAAATTGACCAGCCCGGTGGAAGGCGCAACCAGGGTCATGGTGGCCAGGGAGCGTTGCGCGCGCCCGAGGTCATACGCTGCTTTCTTGCTCGCGTCCAGTTTGCTATCGACGTTTGCGTGGATGACCGCGCGATCTGCCTTCAACTTTGCTTCTACTTCAAGGAGCTTCTGCTGGGCGTTTGCGACTTTCAGGTTGGCTTCGGCTCCCTCGATTTTGGATACGATCTCCTGCTTGCTGGCGTCCAGCTTTGCCGTTTCCACATCGTATTGAGCCTTGGTAACCGCGGTCAGGTCTTCTTCTTCGGTGAGGCGCGATTGAGCCCGCACCTGGTCAATGGCTGCGTCAGCCGATTTGAGGGCGGATCCATCCTTTGCCATATCCTGCTCGGTCTTCGATTTGTCGAACTCGACGATCAAGTCGCCTTTCTTCACGTCGACGCCGCTGGTGGCGATCTTGAGGATTTGCAGCTCACCGGCCTCGGCCGGGGCGGAGATCGTCAACGACTTCATGGCCTTTACTTCGCCGCGAAACTGAACGCTATCGACAAACTCTTCGCGCTTCACTTCGAAGGCTGGGATGGTAGAGGATCGATTGGAGAGGTGTACCAACCCATAGACAGCAGCGCCCCCAACGAACAAGACCGCGGCCACAATCAGGGACCTGCGCTGTTTTAGAGCATTCTGGAAGGTCATCGCGCATTCCCGGCAATGTTGGCGCCGACCGCCGGCACTGTGTCGACCGCCGCCGAAAGACCGGGCAACAGTCTTGGATCGGTGCACATGATGGACCAGGTGGCCGAAAACGTACGAACCTTTTGAGAAAAGTCACCGGGCTTTCCCATGGGGTCGATTACTTCCAACTGGGCGGGACAAACAAGGTCGGGGTAGGCATCAAGATGTACGCGGGCTTTTTGCCCGTCGTGGAGCGCCAGCACATCCTGCTGATTGACTGGAACCTGCACCTCCATCTGGGAAGGGTCGACGACCTGCATGAACGGCACGCCTGGCCGCACTTGATCGCCTTCCTGTACCTCTCCGATATTTCCCTGCTTCCAGATGGTGTTGAGAACAACGACTCCGCTGATGGGGGAATGAACCTGCATGAGGGCTGCGTTAGCCTGGGCATGCAACATGGTTTCGCGGGCACGATCCCGTTGGATTTCGAGGATGCGAATAGAGGCTTGCGCCGTCTGCCGTTTGAGACTGAATGTTTCTTTCAGTTGATCCAGGGTTGCTTTGGCTTCATCCAGGGTCTCCCGGGCCTTTTCGGCATCGATCCGCGACAGCAACTCGACCTTTTGCATCTCCAGTTCCGCCTTGGCCAGATCGCCTTCGGCCACTTTGATTTCGGTCTCGTCCTTGGCCCGGGCGGCGCCTTCTTTGGCTTCTTCCTGCAAGACGTCGTCAGCCAATTTGCTGTTTTGTGCCTGCTTGTCCAAGAAGTCGCTCAGTTGGGCCTGGCGATCGAACTCCACTAGGATGTCTCCCTGTTTTACGCTGGAGCCGGCTGCCCGCATGTTGGTGATGGTAAGGGTGCCCTCCTTTTCTCCAGCGAGAAGCGGGGCCTGGATAGAGCGCATCCGGACAGCTTGGGTCGTACCCTTCAGGCGCAAGCCTCCAGCGATGTCAGTTGGAGAGGAGGATTTGAGACTGCCAGAGGCCGGCGGCTTGTTGTGTCCAGTTAGCCACAAGGATGTGGTCAGCGTGCACAACACGATAACGGCGATAAGCACTAGCCAACGTCTCTTGTGCCACCAACGTTGCTGCTCTCTGGTTGGCTCCAGGACGGGCGAGGGTTCAGTGCCAGGTTCAACAAGCGGTGCCTGCATCCAACCGTGCTCCTGTTAACGCAACACCATAAATATCTACACTCGGTCAAATCTGGTGTTGACTTACGCTTCGCCTCACGTCGCAATCTTCGTTAGGAATTCACCCCTTAGACGGACACGGCCGCGAAATCGCTCGCTCTTTTTTGCATAATTTAGCGAAAAGAGATTGCCAGCGTCCGCAGCTTTTTAGCCAAACCATTCCAAAACCCGCGATCTAAGCCCAGACAAGCTGGGACTTTTCTCATTTAACCCCTTTGAAATCCCTCAGCATATACTATGTAGTATTCTACCTTGAAGAAGTCAAACAGAATTCTTGTGTCCCGTCTTGAATCTGTGCCCGGAACAGTATTTTCGGAGCTACTCTGTGAACCTTCCGCACCTGGTATTTCTCCTGCTCGCATCAACTTTCTTCTTTCACGAGATGGGCTTGGCACAAGCTATTCCCTCAACTGCCTGGCACGATCCCTCCCCGCACCACAGCGAAATGATTACCGTAGACCAGGGTGTTCAGCTCGAAGTGCTGGACTGGGGAGGCACAGGACGACCGCTAGTATTCCTCTCCGGTCTCGGTAATACCGCGCATATTTGGGATAATTTCGCTCCGAAGTTCACTAGGAATCACCACGTCTACGCCATCACACGGCGTGGATTCGGAAAATCTACACATGCCAGCGCTGGGTACACTCCGGAGAGACTCTCTGACGACATTTTGGCCGTGATGGCTCAGCTCAAAATCGAAAAACCAGTGCTGATTGGTCACTCGATCGCCGGCGAAGAGCTGAGCTCCATCGGAACGCGTCATCCCGAGCTGGTCTCTGCACTCATCTATCTCGACGCTGCCTACACCTACGCCTTCTACGACACAGCCGGCGACTATCAAGCCAGCCTCGCGGATCTGCAACAGAAGATCGATGCCCTGGCAAAGACACCTGAAGACCCGGCGCTTATGAATCAGGTCAGAGCTGTGCTGCCGCAATTTGAAGAAAATCTAAACCGCAAAGCCAACAGCGTGGAGAACCCTCTTCCCCGGCCCTATGCTCCCCCTGGCGCAGCAGACAAAGCCAACTTTACGGCTATGACGAAGAGGTTGTCCGTTGCCGTTGGCGGCGTTCCGCCCGAGGCCGAACCTCATGAGAGTTTCCTGGCGAACCCCGATGGCAGTGTTGGTGCTCCCAATGCCGCTTCTGAAGCCGGCAGTTCCATCCTCAAAGGCTCCGAGCACTACACCACACCGATCCACTTGCCGATTCTTGCCATCATGGGCTATCCGCAAAACAAGGGTCCTAACTTTCATGAGGACACACTTAAAACCATCGCGGCAGCGGCGGCAGCTGATGCCAATCAGGCACGCCAGATTGATGCCTTCGAGGGGGGCCAGCCAACCGCGCATATTGTCCGCATCGCAAATGCTAACCACTACATATTCATCTCAAACGAACCTCAAGTCTTGAGTGAAATGAATAAATTCCTCGCGACGCTCCCTGAATAAGACGGTAATGTAGTATCCCTCTAGAAGTGGCGAGCGGCGTGCCGTTGCCAGATGGGCTGATCCAGCGCCTGACGGACCAGCGATTTGATGACCGCACATTGCGTGCAGACGGAAGGAGTGGCGCAAGGGCTGCTCTACGCAGTAGGCCCGTCCTTATCAGAACTCAGCCGCGATGATGTGGGGACGTCCGCCGGCGAATTAAGGAGCGGATACCACATCTGGGTTCGCTGATTTTTGGACTGCCAGGAAGACGCGGAAAGCAGGAGCGCCGCCAGAATCAGTACCATCGTTATCAGGGCCAGCGCTGCGGCTCGCCTGTATAACCAGATAGCAACGAGGCCATCCATGCCCATCGCTTTGACGCCCAGCGTTCTAGCAAGAAGAAAATCTTTGCTCCTCTTCGCGCCGCCTCCATCCTCCGATACCATTGCCACCGGCCCGGATCCAGTATCGGAAATCCATGCTTTCCAGATCGACTCTTCCACATCGGGCAATTCTCACGTAGTTCTCCAGGTGCGCACCCAATCCGGTCTGGTGGGGTATGGGGAATGCAATTCGCTTTCCGCGTCTGACCTAAAAGCAACCAACCACGCCGTGGTGGGGCATGCCCCGTCGGCCTACCAGGCCTTGGATGGGCTGGTGCCCCTTGCGGTGCGCGGAGGTCTGAACATTGCCCTGCTCGACATCGTAGGCAAAGCCACCAAGGCGCCGATTTACCGCGTGCTCGGTGGTCCCACCCGCAACAAGGCGCGGGCCATCACGCGGCTCTCCGGATCGTCCGACGAAGCCTTGCAAAGCGACCTTGAGAAGCAGCTCACCGGGGGCTTCCGTGCCTTCCTCATCCCCATCCCGCTGCCCACTGCCCGCAACCAGGGCAGCGAGTTCGTTCGCGTTGCCGCCGCACGCCTCAAAGCGATGCGTGCCTCTGCCCCAACTGCGGATTTCGCTTTTGAAGCGCATGCGCAACTCACCCCTGCAGACGCGGCCAGCCTCGCCGCGGAAGTGGAGAGCATGCATCCGCTTTGGTTCGACGAACCTTGTCCGGTCTCCAATCTGGAGACGATTCGCAAAATCTCGGAGGAAACCGTCGTCCCCCTGGGTTTCGGGCGCACCATTACCGATCCTGGAACCTTTCAGGATCTGCTTCGTGAAGGCCTGGTCGATCTTCTTCGACCCGATCTTCTTACCCACGGCATCACCGGGGTCACCCGCCTCTCGGCCATGGCCGAGACCTACTACGTGGCTGTTGCCCCATGGCACCAAGGCGGTGCGATTGCCCATGCTGCAGCATTGCATGCCGCGGCCAGCATGCCCAACTTCTTCATCGCTCAATCGCCCAACTCGGGTGTTGGGGCTGCGCCGCACGATGGATTCTTCGCCTTGCCGAAGGGCCCAGGATTAGGCATTGAGGTCGACGAAAAAACATTCGAAGGGAATCGAATCGCATGAATCGAAGAAGATTTCTTGGGACGGCAGCGATGATGGCGGCAGCAGTACATGGATGCAGAATCGGGGCCGCGGTGGGCGGCTCCCCGCTGATCGATTCCTGTGGATGCGACCCCTTTCTCGGTCAAGCCAGAGACGCCTCGTACGCCATCGATCCCAATGGTCCAACATTAGCCAGTGACGCATTTCGCGACCTCAGCTCCGGCATCAAGATCACCAACCTTAAAGTCTTCGGAGTTTCTCTCACCCCCAACTCCGACCGCCCATACGTCTTCGTCAAGCTGGAGACTAACCAACCCGGTTTGATCGGTTGGGGCGAGGCCACGCTCGAGGGCAAGGGCCAGTCAGCGATGTCCTGCGTCGAAGACTTTCGCGGCTTCCTTATCGGCAACGATCCCATGCAGGTCGAGCATCTGTGGCAATCCATGTACGTGCATACCTTCTACCGTGCCGGCCCGCTGATTGGCTCTGCCATCTCCGGCATCGATCAGGCATTGTGGGATATTCGCGGGAAAGCCTTGAACGTCCCTGTTTATCAACTTATGGGCGGCCCTTACGATAAACGTGGTATACGCGGTTACTACCACGTAGAAAACATTCGCACGGCGGAAGATCTGGCCCACCTGCGCGAGACCGCCCTGCACGACGGAGTCTCTTGTCTCAAGATTGGGCTGCCCGACCATGACTACGAATGGATCGAGACGAATGCAAAACTCGATCGCGCGGTTAAGCATATGCAGCGTGTGCGCGAAGGCCTGGGTGACTCCATCGACATAGCCGTGGACTTCCATGCCAAGATGGGCCCCGCCGTGGCTTCGATCATGATCAAGGAAGTGGAGCCCCTGCATCTGCTCTTTGTCGAGGAGCCGTGTCCCCCCGAGAATCCTTCGGCCATGGCGCGGATTGCTCGGCACTCCACCACGCCCATAGCCACCGGCGAGCGCCTGGTCGCAGCCTATGGCTGCCGCGAGCTGATCGAAATGGGAGCGGTCGACATTCTGCAAACCGACATCAATCACGTCGGCGGTATCTCCGCACTCTGGAAGGTCGCGGCGATGGCGAACATCTCGAACATCTCCATGGCGCCTCATGCCTGTGAAGGACCCATCGGCGGTTTGGCAACCTTGCATGTGGATTCCGCCATGCCTAACTTTCTGGTTCAGGAAATCTGCAGCTTCGTAAAACCTGGAGAAAAAGAGAAGGTCTGGGCCGAATGGTTTGGTTTCCCCGCCATGCGCATGGTGGATGGACGCGTTCCCCTGCCGTCAAAACCAGGCTTGGGTTTCGACCTGAGCGAAGTATCGTTAAACAAGTATCCCTTCGGTGGAACCAAACCGATGGAGTTCGTTTGGCATCAAGACGGATCGGTCGCCGCGTTATAGCCAGTGGGTCGGGCCAGGGAATCCACGAACCTAGAGCCAAACAGCAGCTAGAGATGTACTGTATATTTCGGGTCGTGCCCCGGTGAGGCAAGCCGGCACATGGAGAGAGCATGATGGACCGAGCAGCGTGCCTGGAGCGATGGAGAGCGACTAGCGCGCGGGGAACCCCCATCCTTGGCGCAGGCGCGGGGACGGGAATTTCCGCCAAGTGTGCCGAGGCTGCCGGAGCCGATCTGATCATCATCTACAACTCCGGCCGCTACCGCATGGCTGGGCGAGGATCGTTGGCAGGCCTCATGCCCTATGGAGACGCGAACGCCATCGTCATGGAAATGGCGCGCGAAGTATTGCCCATCGTTCACAAAACGCCGGTGCTCGCCGGCGTTTGCGGAACCGATCCATTTCGCATCATGGACGTGTTTCTTCGCGATCTTAAACAACTCGGCTTCTCCGGAGTGCAGAACTTCCCCACCGTGGGCCTGATCGATGGTCTCTTCCGCGAGAACCTGGAGGAAACCGGCATGGGATATATCCACGAGGTTGAGATGATCGCATGCGCGCATGAGCTGGACCTGCTCACCTGCCCGTACGTCTTTAATGAAGACGAGGCGAAGGCCATGGCGAAAGCGGGGGCAGACCTTTTGATCGCACACATGGGACTAACCACCAAAGGAACCATCGGCGCCAGGACGGCGATCACGCTCGATCAAGCGGTGGGGCGCATTCAGGCCATCCAGCAAGCGGCCGTCTCCATTCATCCGGAAATTCTGGTCCTCTGCCATGGCGGCCCGATCGCCGAGCCCGAAGACGTACAGTACGTCCTCAGCCGAACTCGAGGTGTCTGCGGGTTCTTTGGCGCCTCGAGCATCGAGCGCCTGCCCACGGAGCGTGCCATCACTGAGCAGGTGAAGAGTTTCAAGAGCGTCCACATCGACACGGAACACAGCGAAAGGAACAAGCATGTCTAAGCTCGCCGGCCGCCGGTTCATACGACCCGCCGATGTCGAAACCCTGGTCTTCGACTGGGGAACGATCAAGTGGCTCAGCGAACCACGCGTCACTGCCACGGAACGCTTCACCATGGGTGTAGTGCTCTTGCAGCCTGGAAAAGGCCATGTGCGGCACAATCACCCGGGAACAGAGGAGATCCTGTACGTGGTCTCCGGGCAAGGCAAGCAGATGATCGATATCGACGGCGAGCAGTGGGAACCCATAAGCGCCGGGGATATGATTCACATTCCAGCCGACATCTTTCACGCCACCATCAACAGCGGTTGGGAGCCTTTGAAAATGATTGCCGTCTATTCACCGCCGGGGCCCGAGGCGCTTCTGCGCGCCATGCCGGAATGCCGGGTAATCGCAGCGGGCGAACTACCCGAAACCTAGCGCGATGATTCCGACAAACCCTAAAACCATTGCGTTGATCGGCACCTTCGACACCAAGGGCGAGGAGTTCGCTTTTCTGCGTGACCGCATCGAGAGCGCGGGGCTGCGAACGATGATGATTGACGTCGGTGTGCTTGGCAGTCCACCCTTTGTGGCCGACATTTCGCGAGCCGAAGTGGCGGCTGCGGCAAACGAAGACCTCGCCGCGCTGCAAAAGGAAAGAGACCGGGGGCGAAGTGTAACCGCCATGGCGCTCGGGGCAACCGTGATCGTGGCTCGGCTCCATGCACAAGGAGCCATCCACGGTGTGGCCGCACTGGGTGGATCCGCGGGCACGATCATTGCGACCGCAGCCATGCGTACGCTTCCCTGTGGCTTCCCAAAGTTGATGGTTTCTACGCTGGCCGCCGGCGATACCAAACCCTACGTCGGAACCAAAGATATCTGCATGATGCCGTCAGTACTCGATATTTCGGGTTTGAATCACGTCTCCCGCCGCATACTCAGCAACGCCGCTGGGGCGATATGCGGTATGGTTGCCGCGGAACCACCCCGCGACTTCGACGACACCCCCGTAATTGCGGCGACCATGTTTGGTGTCACCACGCCTTGCGTCACGGCGGCGCGGCGGGTTCTCGAGGAGCGAGGGTACGAGGTTCTAGTTTTCCACGCTACTGGCACCGGCGGCCAGGCGATGGAGCAGTTGATTACGGATGGAGCCATTCAAGCTGTTCTCGACCTGACCACCACGGAGCTCGCGGATGAATTAGTAGGCGGCGTCATGAGCGCGGGGCCGGATCGGCTGAAGGCAGCTGGCCGCATAGGCATTTCCCAGCTTGTTTGCCCGGGCGCGATCGACATGGTGAATTTTGGTCCTGTCGAAACAGTGCCAGCCCAATTCCGCAGCCGCCAGCTTTACATTCATAACCCCGCCGTCACCCTGATGCGGACTACGCCCGAAGAGTGTGCGGAAATCGGACGCATCACGGCTACAAGGCTTAACCGCGCGAGCGGGCCGGTGACCGTGCTGATCCCATTGCAAGGCGTCTCGGCTATAGACAGGTCTGGGGGACCCTTCTATTCGCCTGAGGCACTCAACGCATATTGCCGCGCGGTGAAAGCGGCTCTTAGCTCCGAAATAAAACTGGTCGAGCTTGACGCACACATAAACGATGAAAGCTTCGCGCGTGCTGCCGCCGACTTGCTGCTGGAATCGCTCGACGCGACCAAGGGAAAAGGCGCGGCGCAGCGTCGCTGAAGGTACTCGCCAGCGGACGGCATGTGGCCCCTCGGTTTAGTGCGGCTTCGATTTGACGGAACTGGACGGGAGATCTCCAGTCGACCTCGCGGCGGGCTGCGCTGACATCGTGAGGACTAACCTACCGCCGCGCATGATGTCCTTTGGAAAACTTCAGCCTATGCATTTCAGAAAGTTAGTTTGAGGGCCAGTTGTATCAGGCGACCATTGTTCACGGTGGACTGGACAAAGCCGAATCCAGGCGAGCTCACATCGGCCACCGGCGAACCAAACTGTGGGTGATTGAAGAGGTTGAAGAACTCGGCGCGGAAATTCAAACCCATCTCTCTGGGCAGCCCGATCTGCTTGATGACGGAGAAGTCGGTGTTGACGAAATCCGGCCCGGTGGCCGGGACACGCCCCGCGTTACCCAACTCGTCGGCGGGCGGCGCAACAAAGCAGGATGAGTTGATCCATTGCAGCTTGCCATGGGCTGCATTGCCGGCGTCGCAACCAGCGACCCGGTTAGGCCGGTTCCAATTGTAGGCATTGCCTCCGCTCGAGAACGTGGTGCCGGAGTTGTTAATGCTGTCGATCAAGGGCACCGGGAATCCGGAAGAGATTCTTTGAATAAGAGTCACCTGGAAGTTGCCAAGAATGGCGTTGGTCACGGGATTCCAATCGCCCCCGAACTGCTTTCCGCGGCCGAAGGGCAAATCGTAAATCACACTGCCGGTGAAGCTGTTATCGAGATTGATCTGCGACAAGCCCCAATCCAGGTTCTCCCAGTTGGGAAGCGGGAAGAAGGGGGCGCTGACCTCGGAACCCAACCCGTCGGTTAACCCGTTGTCATAGGTACGAGAATAGGTATAAGCAAACAGAGCGTAGAGGCCGTACTTGGGCGTCTTGGTCTCTGCTTTGATCTGCAGCGAGTTATAGCCTGTCTTTCCTAAATCCCCGTAGAGAAGAATCTGGTTGAAGTTGGGCGCGATATACGGGGACGTGTAAGGCGAGCCATTGAAGTTGCAACCGAGAGTGTAGTTTTGTACTGTGCCGCACGCAGTCGGACTGGAAGGAGTGAGACTATTGCCGACGATCAGGATGTGCGTGCCCTGCGAACCGGCATAGCCGGCGGTCAGTACGACGTTCCCGATCAACTGGCGCTCGACGTTCACGTTGTATTGCTGCACCATGCCATGCTTCGCATTCGTGGGCTCGTAAGCGAAGGTTCCCTGAAAGCTCGCGGCGGTGGGCGGCGTGGGAACGGGCACGAAACCCGTTGGAGAGACTAAGGGCGGAGGGCGTTTGTGCGAGAGTAGTAGCGCAGTAGGAGGTAGCAAAGGCGCAGCCCTGGGGGCCGAAGCCGCTGTACTCGCCCAGGAAGGGCGGGTTCTGCCATAGACCCTGGGCCCCCTGGCTCCACGCGGAGTCGTGGAAGATGGAGTAACCGGCGCGCAGCACGGTCTTGTCGCTGCCGAAGACCTTCCAGGTGCCGCCGATCGCGCGGTTCGAGGCCCGTCCAATCCATCTTGATGCCGCCCGCATTATTCACACCATTTTGGTTGGAAACCAGAAGCTGCCCAGTCGTGGGAATGTAGTCAGCCTGGCGTCCGTGTGCCTCAGTGATGGGCGTCGTCATGTCATACGCGAAGCCGATGTTGAGCACGATGCTGGGGGTGACCCGCCAATTATCTTCCGCGTAAGGACGGTAGACTTTCCAGCGGCGCCCGGAGACCGGGCCCTCATACGTCTGGTCGTGAATGGCCAGACCCGTGATCCCGAGCAGGAAATCGGCCTCTGAATTGCCCGCCAGGTTGAGGGCGCTGTTGCCGGTAAAGTTACCGGCGACGCCGACGATCCAGAAGCCATCCTGGAAAGCCTCAGTGCCAATGTTCATTTGATTAGCGCGATAGTCGATCCCGAACCGGAAGTCGTGCTTATTGTGGATGTAATCGAGCGAGTCGCGGAAAGAGAAGATGTTGGTTCCACCCTGGAACGGAGAGTAGCCGCGATCGCCCAGGGACCAATAGCCGCCCTGGAACTCCGTCGAAACCAGGCCGCAGCTGTAAAAGTTAGTACAGGTAGTGCTACCGGCAGCGCATCCCAGGTTGGCGTTGGGAATGCCGCCGGGCACAATCGTTGGCCGAGGCGCAGGTTCCGGTGCCTTGCGAGGCGATGTAGTCGAAGATGCGGTTGTAACCGAAGCTAGCCTGGTTGACCATGTTGGCATTGAACACATGGGTTTCGCCCAGGGCGATATTGCGCGCGTGGTTTCTGATGCGCTGGTTGCTGCCGAAGGCGTTCGCTTCGGCAAATCCTGGTGAGCCGCCGGGCACAAAGGAGTACGCCTGGTCGTAGCTGAAACGGCCAAAGGCGTTATCTTTTTCGGTAAACGTCTGGTCCAGCCGGATATCGAACCTGGTATCGTCCAACTCGCGCACGGGCTGATTGGTGTAGTTGATACCCGCACTGGCATTGCTGGCGTTGGGATTGGGGTACAGGTTAATCATGGCCTGGCCAATGGGGTTGATCAGGTTGGCTGGAAGCTTGTTACAGGCGGTGCCCGGGGCCTGGCTTCCATCGGCGTTGGCGGGGAGAGCATTCCCGGCGCCATCGCAGTGGAAATAAACGTTAGGAAAAAGCAGCGGGTTGGTGTTCGCCCCAACCATGTTCGGGTTCACGATAAGGGGAGCAGGATTGCCAAAAGGGTCGTTGGTGAAATCGCCCGCGCGCATGGCCAGCGAAGGCACCAGGCCGGTGAAGGGAATATCCTGGAGCTGAAATTTTTGTTCGCCATCGACGAAGAAGAAGGTCTTGTTCTTCTTGATGGGACCGCCAACGGAGCCGCCAAAGTCGTTCAGGTTGAACTTTTGCGCCGCGGTGGCGAAGTAGCTTTTGGCATCGAGAGAGGTGTTGCGCAGAAATTCGTAGAGGGTCCCGTGAAAGTCGTTGGACCCGGATTTTGTGGTGACGATCACGGTTGGGCCGGCCCGGGTACCGTATTCGGCGGAGTAGCTGTAGGTCAAAACCTTGAATTCCTGAATGTCATCAATGGAGGAGAAAATCGAGATACCGCCTGCCGTCAGCTCGTTATTGTCGACGCCATCCAGCAGCCAGTCGGAGGCGTTGGGGCGGGAGCCACCGACCGATAGCGAGAAGGGTCCGCGTGCGGCCACCTCACTGCTGGCGGCAGATGTGAAAAAGCTGTTGGGGTTAGTCTCTGCCGTTGCCCCGGCGGTGAGGGTTGCGAGTTGAACGAAATCCCGGCCGTTCAAAGGAAGTTGGGAGACCTGCTGCGAGGTGATGACCTGGCCGAGGGAGGGATTGGCAGACTCGACGGCTACGGCCTCACCGGAAACGGCCACGGTGGTGACGACGGTGGCGGGTACGAGCGCAAAGTCGAGTTCGCGGGCTTCCTCAATCTGCAGATGCAGATCTTTGGATTCAGCGCTTTGAAAGCCTGTCGCATCGACGTGCACGGTGTAGATCGCGACCGGGAGTAAAGGCAGCAGGTAGTGTCCGGCACTATCCGTTTTGGTGTCTCGCGTCAGGCCGGTTGTCTGAGAGGTAGCGATGACGGTCGCTCCAGCGATACCCGATCCAGATTTGTCGAGGACGTTGCCGGAGAAACTTCCCGTGGCCTGGCCATGCATGGCCGGAGAAACCATGAGAGCGAGAACGCACACAACTGCGAGGCGAAGTATTTTGTGGGATTTTGTATCGGCCTGGCCTTCCACCGATTTCGGACACTTATTGCCAACGATCGTGCGCTTCATAGTGAGACCCCTTTTTTGATAAATGGCTAAGGTGGCTTTTGCATGACTGGGCTTCCCTGGCTGGTGATTAGACTGTAAGAATTGGCCGGCCGAAAGTCAACGCAAGTTTTGGCTGACGTACCCATACGGCGATTCGTCCTTCCAAAGAAGGAACTCGATCCTCGGTATATGTGCACCGGGATGGGACGGATTGCAGACGGCCTCTTGCTTTAGCTCTTCACCTGGCCGGATTTTCGACCTACGGCTCTCCGCGCAGTCACGACATCCTCTCTGGAGTCGATTGAGCCTGTGTGGTCACAAGATATACGCGCGAGATGGGCGAACACCTGCCTTGCCGCGGTGGAGGGATCGTGATACTCGCCCCTGAACCAGGAGATAATTGCGACATTCATGACCGACAAGGTCAGGCCGGCAAGCAGGCGCGGTTTCATGTCATCCTTTGACGCGCTCTTGAGGCGCCCGGCAAACGCAGCTGCCACCATATCTTCCACGTCCATCATGCGCGAATGGTGTGCTTGCCTGGCCGAGGCACTGCGCTGGGAGATCTCAATTATCTGACGGGTACGCGGCTGTGCCACGGATTGTTTAAGTACAGACAGAACCGTCTCGCGCACGGTTTCGAGAGGAGCGAGTGTCGGCGAACATGCTGTGATCGTAGCGGCAAGCACAGATCCAAAATTCACTACGTTTTGCGCCAGCAGATCATCTTTACTGGCAAAGTAGCGGAAGAAAGAACGCCGGGATACGCCCGCGGCCTGGGCGACCTCCTCGACAGTTGTCTCGTCAAAGCCCTTCACCGCGAACAACTCGATAGCGGCGTCATAAATTGCGTCGCGCACCAGTTGCTGCTTACGGACTTGCAGGGTGTCTTCGGTCACGGCTACTCCCTGCCCAGGATACCTTAAAGTGCCATTCATAGCACTCAGTGACAAATGAGAGCAGCGCCGCCCGAGATTTCGCCCGAGGGCATTGGGCGGGAGCGGAATCGAAGTCGCGCTCGAATTATTAACATTTAGTGTTTACTTTGGCACTCAGTGCCGCATATACTGCACTAGATGGCACTCAGTGCCATACCCATACAAAGAGGTGCTCCCATGAGAACTCTGTTCCTGTCCATTTTGCTGGCGTCCGCGTCCGCATTGGCCGTCCGGGCCGACAACGTATCTCTTACCGGCAAATGGGAGGTCCACAGCAATGTGGCCGGCAATGAAAGCGATGTCGAATGCACCTTCACTCAGAAAGACAATGACTTGGGCGGCAGCTGCGCTACCGACCACGGAGACAAGCCGCTGACCGGCAAAGTAAATGGAGCAAAGATTACCTGGTCCTACGACTCCGAGTACGAAGGCACTCCACTCACTGTGAAGTACAGCGGAACGATCGATTCAGCAGCGGCTAAGCTCACCGGTGCTGTAAGCGTGGAGCAATTTGGGGTCGATGGCGACTTTACGGCTGCCCTATCCAAGTAAGACCCGGCCTTCGGAACGCAGCCCGAAGTCTGCCGAGGAGGAAGCCGTCGTGCCTGGTTTTGATTGCAGCGGGAGATAGATATGGGCAGCTTCAGAAATGAATTCGTGAAAGCCTCAAGGCTACTCTTGCTTGCACTGCTCGTGATGCCGGCTTTGCAACTCTTAGCAAAGCCGGCCTCGCAACCACGCACAGTTCTCTCTGCGGATGCAGATTGGAAATTCTTTCTCGGAGACCCCACCGGCGCCGAATCACCCACGTTCAAGGACGATTCGTGGCGGACGGTCACTGTTCCACACGACTGGAGCATTGAAGGCCCCCCGAACCAGAAGAACCCGGCCGGATCCGGGGAGGGATACTTCCCCGCCGGCATCGGCTGGTACAGAAAGGCGTTCACGGCGCCCGCGAACTGGAAGGGCAAGGAGGTAAGCCTTGAGTTTGACGGCGTCTCGTTGGACGCAACTGTTTATCTGAACGGCCAAAAGATCGGCAATCACCCCTATGCCTACACCAGCTTTCGCTTCGACATCACCTCCCATCTAAACTTTTCGGCAAGGAATGTGTTGGCGGTGCGGGTTGACAACTCCCTTCAGCCAAACAGCCGTTGGTACAGCGGGTCGGGCATCTATCGCCATGTTCGCGTCGTGGTCACGGAGCCGATTCACGTGGCCCCCTGGGGCGTCTTTGTCAGCACACCTGAGGTTTCTACGGATTCGGCGAGAGCCGTGGTGAGGACCCAGGTGCAAAACGACACAGGTGAAACAGGCAGCGTCACGGTTAGGACCATCCTGGTGGGTCCGCCGGAAACAAAATCCCGCGAGCTGGACGAAACAGTCGACCTTCGGGCCGGCCAGTCAGCCAAAACAACGCAGGAGATAACCCTTGACCGGCCGGCACTATGGTCGCCCGAAAGCCCGCATCTATACCGGGCGATCACACGGATCATGAGGAATGGCAGAGTGCTCGACCAGGTTGAGACTCCATTCGGCGTTCGCTCGCTCACATGGTCGGTTGAGAAAGGATTGTTGCTGAACGGCAGGCCCATCAAGCTTGCCGGTGGCAGTGTTCATCACGACAATGGACCGCTCGGAGCTGCGGCGTTCGATCGCGCCGAGGAGAGGAAAGTGCAACTCCTCAAGGCGGCCGGGTTCAACGCAGTGCGCACAGCGCACAACCCACCTTCGTCTGCCTTTCTCGACGCATGCGACCGCTTGGGGCTTCTGGTAGTTGACGAACCATTTGACGTCTGGACGATAAGCAAGCGCAGGTTCGATTATGCCCGCTTCTTCCATGATTGGTGGCAACAAGACATCGACGCGATGGTAAAGCGAGATCGCAATCACCCTTCCGTCATGATGTGGGGGATCGGCAATGAAATCCCGGAGGTGTGGACGGCAGAAGGGGAGCCCATCGCGAAACAACTCGCCGCTCGTGTGCGCTCGCTGGATTCGACCAGACCGCTTACCCAGGCATTTCCCGGCGCGACCTACGGGCCCAACCCGGACTCAGTGTTTTCTCAAGTCGACATTGGAGGCTACAACTACAACCTGGCACAAAACCAAGCGGAAGATCATCACCGTGTACCAGAACGCATCATGATGACGACGGAATCCTTTCCCGCGGATGCTTTCGAGCAATGGGAGCTAGTCCATGATCATCCATATATCGTCGGCGAATTCGTATGGACGGCCATGGACTACCTTGGAGAGTCCGGGATAGGCGCCTGGAGCTATGGCTCTGCGAAGGAGGCCGCTCAGATAAACCAGATGAAGAACTTCTTGCGAGTCTATATGGCCAAAATGGGTGCGGACGGAAAGAACCCGATGGCAGCGTTTCAGGATGGGCAACCGCCAAGCCCGATTGCTCCCGGGTTCCCTTGGCACGCGTCATACTGCGGTGATCTCGACCTGACGGGATTGCGCAAGCCTTCGTCCTATTACCGGGACATTCTTTGGAACGGCGGCGATCGAGTTTTCTTGACCGTCCGTCTGCCGGAACCTGACGGTAAGAAAATCCTTGCCGCCGGTTGGAGCGTCTATCCCAGTCTGCCCAGCTGGACCTGGCCGCAACAGGAAGGAAAGCCGCTTACCGTTGATGTCTATTCCAGCACAGACCGCGTCCGGCTTTTTCTTAACGACAAACTCGTCGGAGAAAAGCTCACTGGCCGCGATCAGGCCTTCAAGGCGGAATTTGAAATTCCTTATGCACCGGGAAACCTCAAGGCTGAGGGTGTTCGCGGAGAGAAAGTGGTGGCCGAGAACACTCTGGCAACCACCGGAGATCCAGTTCGGCTCAAGCTCACGTCCGATCGGACGGTGCTTGGTGCGGACGGGCAGGATCTCGCGTTCGTGACGGTCGAGGCGGTGGATGAAAAAGGCCGCCTGCAAATGAACGCCGATCAGAAAGTGCATTTCGCCGTTAGCGGAGTAGGACTACTTGCCGCGGTCGGAAACGGCGACGGACAATCCATGGACCCATACTCAGGTGACACGTATCGGCTCTTCCACGGGCGTGCTCTGGCCGTGTTGCGGACTTCACGCCACACAGGAAAAATCCAGCTCACAGCAACTGCCGACAGTCTGAGCGCCTCATCGATTTTTGTTGAGTCGCGACAGCTAAAGTCACTGGCCGAGCTTCGGTAGGCCTTCCTTCACTTCGCGCCGAAAGGCTATACTCTCCGCAAAGGCTTCATGATCTCTCACCGGCACTGGCGGACATTGACAGCAGTTGCGACGCTCGCACTTGTCTTGTCCCTTTTCCTGTTCCTGTTGCATGCTGTAGCCATACCCGCCTGCTTTGCCCTGCTCCCATTCTTCTTCATCGGCCTGATTCCACTTCCAGTCCTGTTCGCACGGTGGGACCTGCTACACCTCAACCGTGCGCCGGACGCACCCACTCTTTCCGCATCCTTCCAACGTCCTCCGCCCTCCCGGCTGTCCTGATTCCCTCCTCATAACCTGAGCTTCCACTCGATCGGGATTACTCCGTCTTTCCGCAATTTGCCGGGAGGCCCGCATACGGCCTCAACAGGGGCGTCTATGCATATCCATTTGTTGAATATCCATTTCTCTGGGAATGGCCGGCATGCCATTTTCCTGCTTGCCATGCTGCTCGCGCTCGCAGCGCTCCGTCTCCACGTGAGGCGCAAATTTCCCCAGAACTACCCGGGTAAGCCCAAACGGCGGCGCTTTCGATTCACAGGCGCAGCAATCGGGAATGCTCTTCAAACCGTCCACGTATTTGTCGATCCTGGCGTGCGCTACGTGATCGCGGAAAAGCTGGAGGAGCCATCCGAGGACGACGGCAAAGATGACCCGGCTGATCCAGCGATACACCTTGAACGCCAACTCCGCCGTATTCGATCTGGCGAGCAGCTGGAGCGGCTGACAATCCGAATGAAAGAAAAGGAATGAGGTCGTTGGTTGACTCATTCCCGGACAACCCGGTCGATCAAACCGGAAGCAGCTTGCGACGTCTCCCCTTGACATTCTACCTGAAGCGGGAATATGATCGCCTAGAATGTCTACTAGAGAACAAAACGAGCGCATTGAATTGCTCCAGGGCACGCTGGACCTCTTGATTCTCCGCACGCTGCTTCTCGGCCCCATGCACGGTCACGCCATCGCCAAGGCCATCGAGTACAGGTCCGACGAGGTGCTTCAAGTCGAGCAGGGCTCGCTCTATCCAGCACTGCACCGGCTGATCAAACGCCGGTGGATTTCGGTCGAAGAGGGAACCTCAGAGAATAATCGGCGCGCCAAGTTCTACGCGCTGACCGCCAAGGGCCGAAAGCAACTTGCCATTGAGACCAATAAATGGGACGCGCTGGCAGGAGCGATCGCGCGAATTCTCCGGCCGGCGGAGCGGGAGGGTAAATCATGAGGCTGCGCAAACGCATGCTCAACGATCTTGAACGGGATATTCGCGATCACCTCGAGCGGGAGACGCAAGACAACATCGAGCGTGGGATGTCACCAGAAGAAGCGCGGCGCGCGGCCTTACGCAAGTTCGGCAACGTGACGCGGGTGAAGGAACAAACCTGGGAGGTATGGAACCCGGTCTGGCTGGAGCAGCTGCTGCAGGACGCCCGCTTCGGCCTTCGCACTTTGTGGCGCAGTCCAGGACTTACGATAGCCGCGGTTCTGGCGATCGCCTTGGGTATTGGAGTAAACGTTGGAGTCTTCTCGGTTCTGAATGGCCTCGCGCTGCGTCTGCTCCCAATTCCTCACGCGGAACAGATCGTAAGTGTCAACCAGATCTTTCACGGCCGCTTCACTCGCAACACACACAACGGAGCGAATCGGTTCTCCTACGCGGAATACCTCGACTATCGCGATCACAACCATGTCTTCACAGGCCTTGTGGCCTATGACGACTCTATCGAAGCGACACTCGCAGGCGGCACCGCGCGACAGGTCCTGGGAACCGCTGCCTCCTGCAACTACTTCGACGTTTTGCGCGAGCACCCTGCGCAGGGACGCGGCTTTGTCGATTCCGACTGCGCTGTGCGCGGCGAGAACGCGGTCGTGGTGGTGAGCAACGACTTGTGGCGAGGGAGCTTTGCCGCGGATCCTTCGTTTGTAGGCAAGAGAATCACGCTCAATCGAACAGCGTATACCGTAGTGGGCATCGCGCCTCCGGGATTCATCGGGACCGAGCCGATCGCGAGCGCATTCTGGGTACCTATCACTATGCAAAGGACGCTGGAGCCCGGGTTGGACCGATTGGCAGACGAAAATTTGAGCTGGCTGGTCTTGCTTGGGCGCACACAGCGGGGCGTTACCGTGCAGCAGGTGCACGCGGACCTGGACGTCATTGCTGCACGCCTCGACCAGCGCCATCCCGGACGCACCACGTCGCTCGCGATCAGAAAGGCCACATTTTTCTCCAGCCCGGAAGAACGCGAATTTTTGATCCCCGTCGCCTCCGTTGTGCTCGCAGCCTTCGCTCTGGTGCTGCTGATCGCCTGCGCGAACGTGGCGAATCTTTTGCTGGCTCGAGCTTCCGTGCGAAATAAGGAAATCGCTCTTCGGTTGTCCATCGGGGCCAGCAGGTGGCGCCTGGTGAGGCAGCTGTTAACAGAGAGCCTTCTGCTGGCTCTGGCTGGTGGCCTGTTGGGATCGTTGATTGCGTTCTGGTCTTCCCGCACCATCATGCAGCTTGTCATGTCTCACCTGCCGCATGACGTGTTATCAAGTGTCAAATTGAATGTTGCGCCCGACATGCGAGTGCTTGCCTTCGCTCTCTTGCTCACCCTCCTCACAGGAATCGCTTTTGGCCTGATCCCGGCTTTGCAGAGCTCGCGCCTCGACCTCAACACCGCCATGAAGGGAGACGGCACATCTTGCGTCTCGGGCAAAAGGAGCGGACGGCTTTTACTAAACGCGTTGGTCGGCGCTCAAGTAGCCGTATGCATGGTTCTGTTGTTGGCGGCTGGATTGTTATTGCGTGGGCTCTACTATGCGCAGACCGTCGACCCCGGATTTGAGGAGAAGAACGTTGCCGAGATGTTCTTGAATCTGAGGGCGCAAGGCTACGACGAACACCGCGCGACCGCCTTTATGGGGCGCTTGCTCGATCACATCCGAGCCCTTCCTGGCGTGGTCGAGGTTGCGCAAGCGGAGTGCGCGCCGCTAAGCCATGACTTCAGTGCTGACCGGTTCACAATCCCTGGCCGGGCCGACAAAGTCGGCATTGAATATAACCACGTATCGCCAGATTATTTTTCGCTCGTCGGCATTCCGATTGTGCGGGGTCGCGGCTTTACATCTACGGAAGCGCGCAATCCATCAGGTGTCATCGTCACAGAATCCACTGCGCAACGGCTCTGGCCCGGCGAAGATCCATTGGGGAAAACATTACGCGGGTCCACGGGAGGTGGCTATTCGGTGATCGGGGTAGCGAAAGACGCGCAGGTGTCGCATCTTGGCAAGCTCGATACGAGCTACCTTTACTTCCCTGCCGGACCAGAAGACGACTCCCGGAGCTACGTACTGGTTCGCTACGCGACCGGCTTCGAGGATGTCTCCAACGGCATTCGTCAGGCTGCAAAGTCGCTCGACCCCGATATCTCTGTCGATGTGATAAAGCTCGAGGACAATCTCGAGGTCTGGCGCGCCCCGTCGCGCATCGTTGCAGCACTCTCAGGAACCCTGGGCGCACTGGCTCTGTTGCTCGCCTCGATTGGCGTGTATGGCATGGTCTCTTACAGCGTGAGCCGCTGCGTACGCGAGATCGGCATCCGCATGGCTGTAGGCGCAAATGGAGCCGACGTCGTGACCCTCGTACTTCGGCAAGCTATGCGTCCCGTGCTCATCGGCGCCGTTGTCGGCATGGCCTTGTGCGCCGGCGTCTCCCAGGTGTTTTCGAGCATGCTGTTCGGGATCAGCGCGCATGACCCCATCGCGTTTATCTGTGTCCCCGCTCTTTTATTGGCAGTAGCGCTTTTCGCCAGCTGCATCCCGGCCCGCCGCGCCATGCATGTCGATCCCATGATCGCGCTGAGATGCGAATAACTCTTTCCCGTCAGCGTGTGTTGCCAACGATGGTTCGCTTTCCATTTTCGGGAGTGTATTGGCGAGGTTTTTTCCGTTTTTCGGAGATGTGTTTCAGACCAGCGCTTCCAGACCGTGCTTCTCAACAACCGCGAGAAGCTTGAGCGCCATCCCACTCGGCCGTTTCACTCCGGTCTCCCATTTCTCAATTGTTGATTCGCTGGTATTTAGGTAACGGGCGAAGACCGGCTGGCTGACACGAAGACGCTGCAGAAGCTTTTTGATCTGCAGGGGTTTGAGCGGAGGAGGAGTCGCATGACAGGATGCGTCGAAACTCCGCATCGTCGCTTTATCGATGGCTCCGCCAGTCGCGGTATCGAAGCAAGCTGGAAGGAACCGCTCCGGAAGCTTGGAAGCTCTTTGAAGGAGAGTAGATTGAAATGGAAGTCTCTCAGTTGCCGATCATCAGGAAGCGCCAAATCGATTCGATCTTCTATTCGTTCCTCATGGCCACTACCGGATCGACCCGGGTTGCTCTGAGCGCAGGGATCAAGCAGGCCGTGAGTACGACG
Organism: uncultured Acidobacteriaceae bacterium; assembly: GCA_963746595.1. Taxonomy (GTDB): domain Bacteria; phylum Acidobacteriota; class Terriglobia; order Terriglobales; family Acidobacteriaceae; genus PALSA-350. The sequence continues at coordinate 538,071 of CAVVBS010000013.1, read as the reverse complement.
GCAGACAGAACGGCCACCACAGCCAGAAAGTTCTCTGGGTCATATGCGCTGATCTGGAACAGCATACTGCGCATGAACCGCACCACTATAAGCGCTACCACAATACCCGCACATCCGCCCAATGCCGCCCATCGCACTCCCTGGCCGAGAAAGAATCTCAAGATTTGTCCCTGCTGGGCGCCAAGCGCCATGCGCACACCAATCTCGTGCCGACTTTGCGCAACAGTGTAGGCAAGAACTCCGTAGACTCCGATTGCGGCCAACAACAGCGCGGCGCTCGCGAACAGCGACAGCGTGAGCGCGGGAAACCTGGTTTGCGACATGGACGATGAGACAAGCTCCTTCAATGTTGAGACCTTGTAGATTGGCAGCGCCGGGTCGAGTTGTTTGAACTGTTCACGAACTGCGCTCACCATATGCCCAGGTTTTGAACTCGTGCGGACAACAAGCGTCATTGAGCGCAGATCGACCCAGAGCTGGACCGGCCGGTCGGTAAGCAGGAAATAAATCTCGGGCTTGGTAGCGACATTCGAGCCGTGGTTCTTGATATCGGCCACGACCCCAGCAACAGAAAGCCAGGGATCGCTCGGCTGAAGCCTGATTCGCTTGCCGATGGGATCGGTCCCCGGCCAAACTTTGCGGGCCAGGGTTTGATTGACAACTACGGAAGCAGAAGGAAGCTTGGCTTCCTCGTCATTCAAGAATTGGCCCCGCATGAGCGAGATCCCCATTGCGCGGAAATACTCGGGGCTGATGATCTGCGTATCTGCCACGTTGATGTCGGTATTCGACGGTCTGCCCTCGACATCAAACGAAACATTCGCCGTGACGTCACTCATGGGCAGCTGGTTTACGATTGCGACTGCCTTCACTCCAGGTAGACCTCGTACACGATCCTGCAACTGGTGGTAAAAAGCGGCGGTCCGTGCAAGAGAATAGCGAGCTTCAGGAAGGGATACCCGCATGGTGATTACGTTCTCGGGATTAAAACCGAGACTGACTCTGAGGAGGTTCTTGAGGGTGCCAATCATGAGTCCCGCCCCAGTAAGCAATACCAGCGAAAACGCAATCTCCGCGATCACCAGCAGGCTGCGAACGCGCGTGCGATGATGGCTACCCACCGCGTCCCGGCCGCCGCTCTTCAGCGCATCGTTGAAGTTGGAACGCGAAGCCTTCAAAGCTGGAATGAGACCGAAAAGCAATCCGGTTAGCAGGCTCACCAACGCGGCAAAGCTGAGAACGCGCAGGTCGAGCGTAGCTCCGCCGGTTTCCGCAACATTGAGATAGTCGGCAGCAGAGAGCACTTTTATGCAGACCATGGCAAGCACTAGCCCTAGGACGCCGCCTACGGCAAAGAGCAACAGATTCTCAATGAACACTTGATAGAGGATGCGCATGCGCGTCGCGCCAAGAGCAGTTCTGGTTGCGATCTCTCGCCTGCGATCTTCTCCACGAGCCAACAGCAGGCTTGCTACGTTGGTGCATGCGATGAGTAGCATCATGCCTACTCCGCCCATCAACACCAGCAAGGTTGGGCGCAGGTTTCCCACCATCTGCTGACGTAAGGGAATGAGACTGACGCCAATGCCGGCGGCACCGCCGTAGTACCTGGGATATTTGTGCAAAATTCGATCCAGAATGATAGCCATTTCGGATCTGGCCTGTTTCAGGTTCGTTTGCGGCTTGAGGTCCGCGATGAGATTGAGGTAGTGGTTGCCGACCTTGTCGCTTGCCGGAGCGATGGCAAGCGGCAGCCATACGTCCACATCGTTGCTCGGAAACTTAAAGCTCTGCGGCATCACCCCGACGACTGTGCAGCCTTGACCGTTCAGGAGAATCGACTTTCCGACGATCTCTCGGCTGGACCCAAAGCGGCTCTGCCAGAGTCGATGGCTTAAAACAGCGACCTGAGCATGCCCCTGCTGTTGTTCTTCGGTGGTAAAGACGCGGCCCAGCAGAGGTACGGTCCCCATGACCGAAAAGAAGTCCGGTGTTCCCCAACTCGCCGCCACGTGCAGGGGATCTCCGCCGCCCGTAAGGGCGAGTGTACCCACAGAAAAGGCCGCCACATGCGCGAAATTCTGACTCTGGCGATATTCAAGAAACTCGGGCTCTGAGGAAGGTATTTCCATCATTCCGCGCGGTAGAAAGGTCATCCAGATTCTGACGATGCGCGGTGCATTTGGATACGGGAGGGGGCGCAGCAGCAGCGAATCCACAACGCTGAAGATCGCGGTGCTGGCGCCAATTCCAAGCGCTAGTGTGAGGATGCAGATCGCAGTGAAACCCGGGTTTCTGCCCAATTGCCGCAACGCGTATCGAACGTCTTGGACGAAACGTTCCAGACGCATCCAACCCCAGGCTTCGCGGGTCTGTTCTCGGATCAGAGTCGCATTGCCGAAAGCGCGCCGGGCCGCATAACGGGCCTCTTCTGGTGGCAAACCGTTTTCCCGTTGCTCCTCCTCTTCTAATTCCAAGTCGGAACGTAGCTCCCGCTCCAGATCCGCATCCCGATTGCTGATTTGCCACCATTTCATCTCAGCTCTCCTCAGCGGCGGCCCAAATTCACTCGCACAACCGCTTCGGCCACCTGCTTCACTGGAATTTCCGCCCTCGGTCGGGAGCTGTCTTTCATTGCGCGCTCACTCATCCTCTTCCCTCTTTAACGATGCGGCGCAGGCTACAGTGAACCATCCAACCTGCAGGAAGCCGCCATAGAAGGCAGTCGACCCTCGATGTGGAAGCGATAGTAGACACTCGACCATCACTTGTCAAGGGACTACCGAGGAACAATAAACTCCAACCGGTGGGATAATTAAGTTTCCTATGGACATTGCAAAGGAAGTGATGATAGCTTCTTTGGGATGTGCATACGAGACACGGGTGGGCTAAGAGAAAATCGGACGTGCTTGAGACAAAGAACTGGGAGCACGTAGTCGGTGTATTTGGGCGCGTGTTGCGCTGGAAAGGTAGGGATGGGCGATGCGATTCTGGCGGTTGTGGGCGACAAAGGTAAGGGGGGTCCTCAGGCAGAAGCGGCAAGACAACGAGTTCGCGGCGGAGCTTGAATCTCACCTACACCTGCTCACAGAGCGTTATCTTCGCCAGGGCATGTCTCGCGACGATGCGGCCAGCGCGGCGCGCCGCCAATTCGGCAACATTACCTTGCTGCAAGAGCGGCAGCGCTCGCAACGGAGCTTTCTCTTCCCCGGGGAGTGGTGGGGAGACATTCGTTTTGGCCTGCGCATGATGATGAAGAAACCCGGATCGAATGCCGCCGTGGTGCTGGCATTGGGGCTCGGAATCGGCATGAATGCGGCTGTGTTCACCTTTGTTAACGCGCTTTTGCTTCGGCCACCCGCGGGCGTCGCGACCGGAAGCCTGCTTGAAATCTGGCTGCACAATCGAATTTCAACCGGAGTTCAGAGCTACCTTCCCTTCACCTACCCTGACTACGCGTACTTCCGCGACCACAGCCAATCGCTCGAAGGTGTGTTGGCGTTTGATGGGGATGGATCTCAGGCAATTTGGAATCGCTCTGGAATAGGCGAAAACATACAAGGGCAACTCGTGTCGGGGAATTACTTCCCGCTGCTGCGCGTGAATGCTGAATTAGGCCGCATGATTTCCATCGGCGACGACCAAAGGGCCAGCCCGCATCCTGTCGTCGTGCTGAGTCATTCCTTCTGGCAGCGGCGACTGGGCGCCGATTCAGAGATTGTAGGACGGACGCTGGTGCTGAACGGCGCCCCCTTCAGTGTCATCGGCGTGGCGCCGCCAGGGTTTGCCGGGCTGCTGGTGGCCACTGCGCCCGATTTCTGGGCTCCATTGGCGACGCAAGCGCAGTTCACCCACGACAAAGGCAGAATTAGCAACAGGAATAGCTACTGGCTGATTGTGGTGGGGCGGTTGGGGCCCGGAGTCGACAAGGTTAAGGCGCAGGCGGAGATGCACGTACTGGCCCATCAACTCGAATTGGATTTTCCCGCTTCCAACAAGAACCAGGACGCCGTGGTATATCCCGCTACCTTGGTGCCGGGCCCTTATCGAGGCTACGTGAGCGCGTTCACCGGTCTGCTGCTCGCGGTATTTGCACTCGTATTGCTGATCGCTTGCGTCAACGCTGCGAGCCTTTTGCTGGCGCGGGCCTCCGGCCGGGTGCGGGAGATGGCAATCCGGTCCGCGTTAGGCGCGGGGCGCGGACGGCTGATAAGGCAAATGCTGATGGAAAGCCTGCTGCTTTCGACGTTAGCCGGCATCGCGGGAGTGACGATTGCATGGTGGATGTCGCGGCTGCTGCTGGGGCTGAAACCGCCGACCCTTCCCATTACGCTCGAGGTTCCTTTGGACTGGCGGGTGCTTCTGTTTACGTTGCTGGTTTCGCTGGCGACAGGTGTGATCTTCGGGCTTGTTCCCGCACTGCGCGGCGCGCGTGTGAATCCAGTACCCGTTCTGAAGGAAGAAACGCAGAGTGCCGGCCTTGGCAAGTCGCGTCTGCGCAGCTTGCTCTTGATTGGCGAGATCGCCGCGTGCGTGGTGCTGCTGGCAGGCGCGACGCTCTGTGTGCGCAGCCTCATGCATGCCAACTCCATCGATCCCGGATTCGATACACACCATATCGCTGTGGCAACGCTCGACCCGGGAAGCCTTGGATATTCTCCTGAAAAAGTTGCTGTCTTCTACCGCGAGCTTCTGGGTCGTGTTCTTGGCCTGCCCAGCGTGACTGCGGCGAGTTACGTGAATTATCTGCCTCTGGGAACATCGGAAGAAATGACTTCCGCAGGAAAACGCCTCGCTCAAGATCCCGATCGCAGCAGGGTCGACGTGTTTCGAGTCGATCCGGGTTACTTCTCGACCATGGGCATCACACTGCTGCGCGGACGGGATTTCACCCGGATGGAGAGTGACAGCCCGGATCCGGGTGCTGTGATCGTGAACGAGGTACTGGCGCGAAGGCTTTGGCCGGGACAGGATCCGATCGGGAAACGGATTGCACTGGGACAGGAGAAAACCACCAGTGAAGTGATCGGCGTGGTCAAGGCCGGCAAATACCGAACTCTCGGAGAGGGGCCGATTGCTGTGGTATATCGCGGAACTTTGCCCACCGCCAGAACTATAGTGATACGCACGTCGGGCGACGCGCGTGCGCTTCTCGAAGAGGTGCGGCGCGAAGTGCAGGTGGTCGACCCGATGATGGCAGCGACGGGGTTGCAAACGATCGAACAGTACATGGCATTGCCGCTTTTCCCGGCTCGCACTACGGGATTGTTGCTCGGGGCCTCAGGCATTCTGGCTGTGGTGCTGACGGCGATCGGGCTATTTGGGGTGATCGCCTATGTGGTTTCGCAACGCACGCACGAGATTGGAGTGCGCATGGCTCTGGGCGCACAGCAAACCGACGTGCTGAAGCTAGTGATGCGGCAGGGGCTGTACGTGACCTCGATTGGGCTCTTCGTCGGCCTGGCCGCCGCATGTTTGGCGGCACGGCTCCTCGCGCCACTGCTTTACGGGATTAGCGCGAATGATCCGGCGACCCTGGTGGGGGTAGCTGTCGGAGTGATGGCAGTGGCGATGTTGGCCTGCTATGTGCCGGCCAGACGTGCCATGCGAGTGGACCCCGCGGTGGCTCTCAGATACGAATAACGCGCAAAAACATATTGCTTGCGTGGCCTTTGCAGCCGTGGCGATGAGCCTGCTCTTGCGGCGCCGGCAGAAGCATAGCTCCAACGATACCGGCAAACTGACTCCTGCAACCGCGATTTCCCTCGAAGACCAAACTTGGCGTTCCCTGCTCTGCTCAGGCCGCCCGATGTTCGCCGCCAAGCAAACGGTTTGGAGTCAAGACTTCCGAGTAGCTACTTTCTGGGAACTCCGCCGCGCAGGGCTGGGTATGGCGGCTACGCGAGCGCGGACCAGCTTGCGGATGAGCGTTGCCGGTAGAGGTTTGTCGAACGGCAAATGAAGGCTGCTCTTGGTGCGGGTATACGGCTTCAATTCTTCGGTGAAACCGTTGAACAGCGAGCCACTGAACGGCAAGACGCTTAAATGGCTCTTGAAGGCGGCAAAACCAAAAAACGGCTTGGATAACTTAAAGGCCGGGATGCCGTAGGAGATGACCTCGACGGCCTCCTTGGGAACGGCGGAGCGGATGATCTCACGAAGCCGAACCAGAGTCGTTCGAGTAGGCTCCGGGACTGCGGCAATGTACGCATCGACCGCGCCGCTCGATGCCTCGAGAGCCGCTATCTGATCACCGGTCCGTACCTTTTTCATGTACACCATGGTACGGCCGAGATGAGACTTTAAGTTAGCTTTTCGGCCGGCCTCCAGCTGCGCAGCGAAAATCCGGGTGACCACAAATACGCACAGCTACGATGGACGTGAGCGATTGCGGCCAGGTTTTCGTCTGTACAGCCAGGATTGCTCAGCGAGCGGGAACTAGACCTTCCGAGAGTTTCCGCACGCGTATAGCTATAGCTCGACGCACCCATGTCACGAAGAAACATCGCCTCCAAGGCAACCGAACGTATCGCGCTCGAACCGCGTGTCTTTGGAAAGCTGCTGCTCGTCGCAGCAGCATCCTTCGCTGTCACGTCGTTAGCCCAGACCTCGGCACCGCAGTCCCCCTCCTCACAGCCACCCGCTTCCACTTCCGCCACCGCGCCTCCAGCCTTCGAAGTAGCGGCGATCAAGCTAAATCAATCTGGCAGCGGAAGCTCTCATTCCGACACCAACAACGGCCGCTTCACTGCGACCAACGTCTCCTTGAAGAACCTCATGGAATACCAGGCGTATGGGATTCCTGGGAATCGGATCCTTGACGGTCCCAAGTGGTTGGACTCCACAAGATTCGATATCGAAGCAAAGATGGACGACTCCGTAGCCGATCATCTGCGAACACTCGCCCACGGCCCGCGACGACTCGAGACGCAGGCGATGTTTCAACAGCTCCTGGCCGACCGCTTCAAGTTGGCCGTCCATTGGGAGACGCGAGAACTCCCCGTCTATGCCCTCGCGGTGGCTAAGAAAGGTCCTAAGCTGCAGCCGACGAAGGAAGCCACGGAGGGTTCCGGCACGTCGTCGCACAATTCCCGGTCCGGCTCGGAATTTACTGCCAAGGGTGTCACTCTGCCTGAACTAGCCGAGGCATTGACGCAGGAGTTGTCCAGAGAGCTAGGCCGCGACATCATCGACAAAACCGAAATCAAAGGAAGATACGACCTCACGCTCAAGTGGACTCCGGACGCCGGTGCCGCGACCGACAGCGCAGCCTCCTCCGCTGATTCCGGTCCCTCCATCTTCACCGCGGTCCAGGAACAGCTCGGACTGAAGCTGGAACCGGTGAAAGCGCCAGTCCAGGTTCTCGTCATCGATCACGCCGAAATGCCCTCGGAGAACTAGTCAATGTAGAGAAAGTTTTGCAGGCGCTCACGCGCGATCAGCTCCAGTGGCGCCCCAACTCATAGCGAAACACACCGAAAGCTACGCTCAGCAGAATCAGATAGAGCACATTCATCTTGCCGCGCTTTAACAACAAGAGGGAGAGAATCACCCAGGCCGCGGAAATCGCGTCCAAGCTTCGCAGGGTTACGACCCCCGAAGAGAAGATGACGGCTTTTCCCAGATAGAGCGCCAAGTCCAGGATTGCGCCAACGACAACTGAGGTGATCAACACTAAGACGCCCTTGATTACCGGCATATTTTGCGTACGCTCGACCATTGGAGCGACGGCAAAGACAAAGAGGAAGCAGGGCAAAAACGTGTAAAAGGTTGTGGCCAACAGGCCCACCGTGCCCATCCATAATGAGCCGTGAAAATGGTTATACCCGGCCATAAAACCGACGAAAGCAACCACAATGATCAGAGGCCCCGGAGTGGTCTCCGCCAGCGCGAAACCATCCACCATCTGCAGCTTCGACAGCCAGTGCAGCTTCGATACCGTGACCTGCGCCACGTAAGGAATCACCGTGTACGACCCACCAATCGTCACAAAGGCGGTTTTAGTAAAGAAGAGCGCCAGTGTCTTCCAGAAGTGGAGGTCATGGCCAAAGAAATAGAAATATGGCAAGGGCATCAGCCAAAGCAGTAGAGCGATTGTGGTCAGCTGTAGCAGCGGTTTCACGACAGGACCGTGCTCCTGTCGCGTCAGTTTGCGACTAGGGAAATCGCCCTCCTGGCCAGCGTAATTGCTTGCGTCACTTGATGGATGGAGCAACTGGGGCCGTAGCAGACTAAGTGCCACACCTAGAGCAATCGCTGCAAGTATCATCAGCGGCATCGACACATTGAAAAAGAACATGCCGGCAAACGCGACGCCAGCAACGAGCCAGGGCACGACCCCGTGCAACGCCCTGCTCGCGACCCTTTGCAGAGCGAGGATGACCAGAGCGATCACGGCCGGTTTCAGCCCATTGAACAGCGCGACCATCCACGGCTGATTACCGAACCGTACATAGATCACGCTTAGCGCCAACAACACAAACATGGAGGGCAACACGAACAGTGTGCCCGCCGCCAAGCCCCCTTTCCTGCCATGCAGCCTCCAGCCGATGTAGATGGCCAGTTGTTGCGCCTCAGGTCCGGGCAGGATCATGCAGTGGCTCAGCGCATGGAGAAAACTTTCGTTGCTGATCCATCTCCTCCTTTCCACCAACTCGTCGTGCATGATCGCGATGTGGGCGGCCGTACCACCAAAGCTGATCCATCCGAGCTTCCACCAAAATCGGAGGGCTTCGCGAAATGGAGGTTTTTGCGTCGCGGTAAGATGGCTCATGGCGAAGGTTTACGCGCCAGCCGAGTGACAAAGCGGATGAGATCGCCTCGATAGTAAAGTCTCTCGTAATCCACCGGTCTGCCAACTGTCGAATACGAAGTGCGTTCGATAAGGAAGATGGGGCTTCCTTTCGGCACACGCAACGCCGCGGAGACGTCGGCTGTGGCTGCCACGGCCTCCAGCCTATATTCGGCCTCGACCAGAGGAATGTTGTACTTCCGTTCGAGGAGGGAAAAGATGGGCTCGGTTTTCAGATTGTTGGCGAGGATCTTCTTACCGATTTCCAGGGGAAGATAGGTTTCATCGAAGGAAATTGGAACGCTATCGGCCAGTCGAACGCGGTGAATCCTAACCACCCGCTCTCCTCTGGTGAGAGCGAGCTCCCGCGCCACAGTTCCATCCGCGGCCACAATCTTCTTGCCGACAAGGCGAGCCGTTGGCTTGCGTCCGAGCGTCTGCATGTCCTCCACAAACCCGGTCAGCTCGGTGAGTTCCTGTGTGATTTTAGGTGCAGAAACGAACGTACCCCTGCCGCGCTGAATCTCGACCAGACCGCGGCCGACAAGGTTCTGAATAGCCCTGCGCACAGTAATGCGGCTCACTTCAAATTTCGCAATGAGGCTGTCTTCGGTAGGAAGCTGGTCGCCAGGCTTAAGAGATCCGTCGGTGATCTCGGCAGCAAGCACGGATTCGACTCTTGAATAGAGTAGTGGGCCAGGTTTCGACGACATGATGACATTATAACGTCATAACGTCGTCCAATCTACACGGAATACCTCGATATCCCACTGAATCCGTAGCCCTAGGGTGGGGCGATCCATTTTCTTGACAGCCCTTCCCATTTGCGAGCAAGATAATCACCCCCAAGCAGAGCTCGTCAAAATCGGCCCCAAATTTTTCTTCCAAGGAAAGTACTAATGAAACAGCACGTCATGAGTGTTTGCTCTGTCGCATGTTTTATGGCTTTGACTCTTCCCTGCATTGCGCAGGATAGCCCGTGGAATGGCTCTTGGACGATGGACAAGTCCACGCTCAAGTACGACGGACCTACGGTCTCCATCGCTACCGATGCCGATGGGTACACAATCACGCGGGGCGGTAAGGCGAGCCCTAAGGTTGTTTGCAATGGCAAACCGAACCCGCCCGACAACGGCACGGTGACCACTTGTACAAAAGCCGGGACGGGCTATGCACTGACGAACAGCCGCGACGGCAAGCAAGTAAGCAAGGTCAAGGTCGAAATATCTCCCGATGGCAATAAGTCGACCAGGACCGTGGAGGTCTTCCCTCCGGACCAGAGCCCGTTTACGATCACCCTAGTGTCGAAGCGGATTTCGGGCGGAGATGGCGCTCCCGTCGTATGGAAGGAAACCAGCTTTAACGAGTCGCAGGAAACAGGAGTGCTGACGATCCTGGTAAAGGGCGACAGCGTTGACTTCAAGGAGACGGATAACGACAAGCCAATCACCGCCAAACTTGATGGCACGGCGACCACCCTTCCTGGGGGGCGCAGCATGTCAGTGAAGCGGGAGGGACCGCGTACGCTGAAGGTGACCTACAGCGACCACGGTAAAGTGACGCGGGAAAATACCTTCGTGCTGAGTGCAAGCGGCAAGGCGATCACGGAGACCGACGTTACGCCGGCGCCTTCGCCATCAACGATGTCAGTGCAGTTCCACAAGTCGTAGCCGCGCGGCAGGACGCCGACACGCGTCCTTCAGCCAGCAGCCAATCCTTCTGGAAGCGCTACCCTACAATTTGTCATCCCGACCGGAGCGAAGCGGAGCGGAGGGACCTGCGGTACGACTTTCCCGAAAGCTACTGCAAAAGTGTGTCACCCCACATCACCTCCCATGAGAGGTGATTCCCTCCGTATTGGCCAAAGAAACGACTTGAATCACCAGTATTCACAGATGGCGTGTTTTGCACGAAGAATGGCGTCCTATGCATGGCAAGGGGTGTCCGAAACATTCAGGGTAAGGACATGTTCAAAGCTAAAGCCTATTCCGCTACCAGTGCGACATCGCCCCTTGCCCCTACCGTGATCGCGCGGTGCGATCCCAGTGAAAACGATGTCGCGAGGGTTCCGCCGCGTAGCTGGTAGCGTAGATGACGCCAACATTGTGCCGTTGCCCAGCCCGGAGACGGCTGAATGAGTTCGAGTACGGATCGTTCGTAGGCGCGAAAGGGCTGGCGTTTCCTCTTCGTTTCTCGCAACAGATCCAGATTGGGCCGCGCGTCTCATCGAGTACCAGAATGGAATCGTGGCTTACCGCACGCTGCGTTTTTCGCACGCGGTAGTGAAAGCTTGTTGAGAGACTGCCTTTAATCATCGGTTCGTGCAGTGACCAGACTGCGCGTCCACGCTGAATAGGGTGCGTCGATTGCTACAGTACACAGATCAATCACGCTGCTTGTCAGGAGAGTGATTGATGTTTGCTCAAGAAGCCGTCGATAATGCTCGGGCGAACGGGCCTCATCGCATTCCTTCTCTGGATGGTTGCCGGGCTATCTCCATATTGCTGGTGGTCGTTGCTCATCTTTGCGAAACGCCTGCATTCCAGGCTTTCGATCCATACGCGCGCTTGATGTTCCACTTCGGCCCATATGGGGTAGAAGTCTTTTTCGTTATCTCTGGTTTCATTATCACGACTCTTCTGCTCAACGAAGAGCGCAGGAATAGCAGGGTTTCCATCAAGAAGTTTTATATTCGGCGGGCCTTCAGAATCTGGCCCGTCGCCTATGCCTATTTACTCGTTGTGGCTGTTCTCGCGTGGAGTCATGTGATCTCGGTAGCCCCGCATCATTTCTTTTATGCCGGCACCTTCCTCATGAATCATGTTCAGGAGACGAACTGGTTTACGGGGCACTTTTGGTCGTTGGCAATTGAAGAACAGTTTTATGTTCTATGGCCTATCGTCTTTCTCCTCACCTCGAGACGCGGACGCTTGATTTGCTGTTGCCTGATTCTCTTCGTGGCGCCTTTGCTGCGTACGCTCGCTTACCTATACGAGCCGGCGGTTCACCGAGCGATGCGGTTTAGCCTGCTATTCATGGGAGATACGATTGCCATCGGTTGCCTATTAGCTCTTCTTTCGAAGGAACTGGAAAACAGTCGAATCGTGTGCCGCATCATCAACCTTCGCTGCTTCTTCGTGATACCCATGCTTTCGGTGATCATGTATACCGCGCTCAAGTTTTTTCCCGCGTTTTATTTTGCCGGTGGTAAGTCCATCGCTCTCACCTGTATAGCGGCCACCCTTTGGAAAGTGATGCATGTTCGTGATTCCGCGTTCCGCTTTCTCAATACCAAGCCCCTGGTGAAGATCGGAGTACTTAGTTATTCCATTTATGTCTGGCAGCAAGTCTTCTTGAACCCCACGTCTGCTTCAGTTTTAAACCATTTGCCGCTCAATCTTCTTCTGGTTTGCGCGGCAGCTACGTTTTCTTACCGTTGGATAGAGGTTCCCTTTCTGCGTTTGCGTCCGCGTTTTTCGACCTGGCTGGAGACCCGCGGGCGGGGCGTCGATGTACAACCGTCCGCGTCAGCAATCTCAACCGGCAACATTTAAAGCAATTTCGCAATTACTGTTTCCTCACAAAGATCGCGAGGAGTGTTCTTCCTTACAGAAAGCCACGAGAAGGTCCTTGGTTTCGATTCACACCAATTGCAAAAGCGCTTTTAGTGCGACACCGGAGCGATCGAATGTCGATAACTGCGACCGGCTATGGATGCTGCTTGCCGGGATTGGAGAAATGAACATGTATGCTGCCGAGTGGGAGCCCGAACATGCAGAGTTCCAGAAGTGGGACAACTGGGCGAAATGGGTTTTGTTCCTATGGGTGGGCCTTTCCCTTACAGGGCGCAGCTTCGCCTACCTCGGAATTCCCCCAGCTAAACTATTCATCGGCGACCTGACGTTGGCCGCATTCGTTGTCCTGCACCCGCGTAAGATCTTCGACCCGTGGATCGGTGCGCTCACCAAGGGTGGACCTCTTGGCCCTGTTGCCTGGCTGCTGCTGGCATCGCTCACTTACGGCATCTTCGAAGTGATTCGCGGCATCCTGCAGGGTTTCACTCCGCTCATCGCTACGGAAAATCTGGTGTTCAATATCTATCCCATCTACCTGTTCCTGGGGATATGGCTGGGATGCCGGCAGCCGAAGCTCTTGTTGCGATTCGTCCAGGTCTTCTCCATTTGCTTCTGCGTATACGCACCGGCCTACATGCTCTTCCTCAACAGGTTGACGTTGACGATGCCGGGATCGGACGGAGTCTCCGTCTTTGGCCAGCCATCGGGCGGCGGCGTGATTATCCTGGCGCTGCTCTGCCTGGATCCGAAGCCGAGTCGCTTCTGGGCCCCCATGACGATAGCCGCAGCGATGTTGCTTGCCGGGCAAGTCCGCGCGGAATGGGTAGGCATGGTGCTGTCGCTGTTGATTTGGGGCACCTTGTCAAAAAAGATGAGCAAGGTCGCTATGATCGGCGTAGGTATCGCGGTTCTCCTCGCGATCGGTTCTTTGCTGGATATCGACATTCCGGCGCCGCAGGAGCGCGGGGGCAATATATCCTCACGCGAGATTGTCGCGCGAGGCCTTGCTGCGATCGATCCCGCGCTTGCCGCGGACTTCACGGGGTCCACACATGTGGGTTTTTACAATGGCACCATCACCTGGAGAGAAAACTGGTGGCGCGCCATCTGGGCAAACTCCCAGGCGAATTACACCAACTTGCTCATCGGGCCGGGCTATGGGTTCTTGCTGAAAAACCTGGTGAGTTACCTCAAGGATTCCGGCGACCTGCGAACACCACATAACATCTTCTATTACGCTCTGGGCTACAGCGGCTGGCTTGGCGTTTTCTTCTTCTTCTCCCTGCAGGCTGCCTGCGGCGCACTGGTATGGCGTGCTTACAAGATCACTGGCCAGTCCTTTGGCGTTGTGATCTGGGCGTCTACCTTGTTTACTGCATTCTTCGGCAATGCTTTCGAAACACCGACGGGTGCAATTCCGTGTTATCTGACGCTGGGATTGATCATCGGACCCACGCTTTCGATGGCCCGGCCGCCAATGCACCTGACGTTTCCTGATGAACAACTCGCGATCACCTATGACGGATTCCGGAACCTCAGTGTGGCCGGCCCCGCCGAGCAATACGGGTGTCCTAAAGGTGAGGATGTTGTGCCTTCGGATCGGAGTCCGTCAGAGTGCACCATGCCCGGCCCCAAGGCACACTAGACGCGGTGGTCGTCGCTGCACCTCAAGTTTCCGCGTCGGCAGCTTTGGGTTTGGCGGCTCGGGGAGGGCGAACTATTGCTCCACTGGCGGTTTCGGCTTGCCCAGGCGTATGTTGATGCCGACGATTGGGCCGTAAACATTGATGCCGAAATCCTGATATCTCGGTTGGGACAGGTAGGCATTGGATACGTGCATATAAGTCATTCCGGCTTCAATACTGGTCCTGGGGTTGAAGTTATAACGCGCTCCGCTGCCCATCATCAACGTGAATGTCATGTCCTGCCCCTGGGCATAGAGTACCCCGTCAGGGCCTTTGGCGTTGATGTTCCCGATACCTCCCCGCATTTCATAGTAGGGAACAATTCTCCAGTTGCGCGGTATAAAGTTACGCCGGATGCCATAGTCGAAAGCTATGTAGCGTGTCTCCGGGCCCCGTGGAATCACAGTGAACGAGCCGCTGAAGGTAAAGTCCCAATTGCCCCGCAGAACCAACGGCCCCCCTACGCCGTCCAACTGCCATCGCAGAGAGGCAATGTTCGGTTGCAGCGTGTAATGCAGCGGCCAGGTGGTATAAGGACTGCCTACAAGAAAGTCGAATACCAGGGGAATATTGTTGGGCAGCCAGCCCGATTCAAACGAAAACTCGAGCTTGTTTCTGTAATAAATGTCCCGGTTGAAGTCTGGCTTGGAGGCTCGTGAAGGCTTATCCAATGGAGTGCGCTTGGAGTAACTCGCCGTTCCGGCCGACGATGGTGGAGCCTCGGCGCCGGGAACCAATTCATCGGCGACGCCCTGGGCAGTCTGGCCTCGCAGCGAACATACGGCCAGCCCGAGCAAAAGGTGGATGGCGGCGCGGCGGCGCCATGGGGTCCCCAATGATGACAGCGAGTTCTCCTCGTGCACCGGCGCTGGGTCGTTGCACCGAGATCGAAAACTCCAGTTGTACTTAAAGCTCATCAACGACGACTTGGGATGAGAAAGCGCCCTTCAGTGTTGTCTTGCCAGAGACAAATAGGGCGCACTGGTACCCATCACAGCGGTACTGCCGCCCGCGAGCGCCGGCGGCCAACCAGGGTAAAGTGTTCGGAACAGATTATTGAAGCTAGTTATCAGGCGTGATACCTAAGCCGTCCGTCGGTGGGAAACCGGGCATTCGACTACGCAAACATCTCTTGCATTTTTGCTGGTGTGCCAGGAGCCGATTTTTAGCAGCGTTCCGATCAGCTAAGACTCTTAGCCGAACATCGTCGGTAAGGGATGTTGGTTGGCCAAACAATTGAGAAGAGGCCGCAACTTGCGCCCACCGTCGAACTGAAACCTCAAAAAGCTGTTGCAGCCTAAGTCTCTCTGGACACGCCATAGTGTGCTCGCTCCGGTTTGAGATTCTCAAGGATTGGCGCGAGCGAGCATAAAGTGCCAGCGACAAATTGCGCCACCTTTGACAATTTGGTTCCGGTGAAGTTCCCTGTGGCGAGCGCTCAATGTTCGCTTCTGCCGTAGGTTTCGTTGTGGGGTTGATTGCTGACAAGCGTCTCCGCCGGGTCGTCGCGCGGAGGGCCACCAAAGGTAACCCTATCAGGGTTACGCCAGAAAGGGCATAGATTGGAAGTGGGAACGGGCCAGGCGGAACGGTTGATTTCGCGGTACTTGCAGGTGTGACCCGGGTGACTTTCGCTTCCTGGGACGGCAGAGAAACATGGAATGTTGCCGATGGGGCAGCTATAAAAGCATCAGTCCGGCAGGTACTTAAGCCGGCTTGGAGCACATGGAATGTCTTCTACTGCCTTTCTTGAGTCTGCCATCCTGTCGAACACGGAAAAGGAAACGCTTCTTCGCGAGCTTGCCGATGAATTCGGCTACAAACTTTATTCGAGAACGCCGACCTACATCCTCATCGACCGCCGCGGCGAATATCCGGTCACTGAGGCTGAGTGGCTTGCTCACAGCGGTGCGTCGGTGAAAGCAGTCAGCTACAGTTGGGGACCACTTGAGCGTTTTTCTCGCGGAATTTAAGGCGAGAGCAAAAGAACAAGTTCGGTCGAAGCGGAGTTCATTCGAGGCTGAGGCCCCAGCAGTACGCCAGGATCAGACGATTCTAGAGAGGCATCGCCGAACTTAATCTCGGTAGATGTCAGAGCACGCGGCGATCCATCTAGCAGTGAAGCTGGACAATGTTAAGTATTGTTCAACGAGCCAGAGCTTCCAAGCCGCAACCCCGAGAGAAACGACTACACCGAGACAGCGACCGACCTTCCCCTTATTGACCATCTGCTGTTCCCCGCATAAAACACTGCATTGCTGCTTCGATCTACGTGAGCTGACTCCCAAGCAGCATGCGAAGCGCAAATGCTGACGTGTGCAGCCATCTTGCAGATTGCGCGTTGAGAGTGCTATGAAATTTGGGTGCGCGATTTTCCGACGGCAAGCTCCACGGCGAGCTCCACAGCTAGCCGGGACAGGCAGGGCAGGTGCGCGTGGTGACGCATGGCGGAGGCAACTATGAAGTTGAGTTCTGCGGCCCTTCTCACTCTCTGCTTGGTCTTTGTCACTTCTGGAACTTCTTCCAGCCTCAGGGCGCAGGACGCGTCAGCCACTTCGATCAGCGATGAGGCGGCCCAATGTGAAAAATGGATGCAGGCAACGGTACCCGGCTTACGCCTGGCCAACGACGGCGACTTACGCAAGCTCGACCCCACCCACTTCTGCTCGGGCATCGAAGAAGGAGGGGTCAACGGTTGGTGGGCGGTCTTTCAATGCGGCCAGCCGGCGGAACAGCTCTCCGGTATGGCGCCACGGTATTGCACATCGTCTGGGGAAATTTACGCTGGCCATGCCCGGGCGGCTGGATTTCGCTCCACAACGAAGCGCGGAAGCGACCTCCTCGACGGAAGCTCCGGCGCCGCGAGCGACTCGCTGCACGCCGTTGCGTTCTACAGCGCAAGTTCCGTGTGGATGGAAGACCTCAGACTGCCTGCGGGAATGTACCAGCTTATTCCTTCCAAGTCCACGGATGGGTGGAAGCTTGCCGTTGCGAGACAGAATGGAGAATCAAGCGATGCCAAGGCTCCGCAGCAATATCTGGGAAGCGTTGTGATGAAGGATGCGCCGCGGGACGCTACGTCTGAGCCAACCAACCTCGGGATATCGGTCAATCGCGGGGGCGAGGGTTGCCCAGGGCCATCCCCGCGACGGGATATTGGGGAATTACATTTCACTTACGGGAGCACCGATGTTTTTTGTATGCTTGCGCCCGAATCGGATTCTCGAGAATCAAGAAGCAGAGATCGGCGGGCGGTGAATGAATGAAACTGTGGCTTAGCCTTTGGCTGACACTCCCACTCCTGCTTGGTCCCGTTGTTCCTGTTGCGATGGCGGCAGATGCCGAGCTGGTGCTGCAAGGCGGGAAGGTCTATCCGTCGCCGACGGCCAGTTCCATCGGCAACGCGGTGGTGCTTATTGCCAATGGCCGGATCGTTGCAGTGGGAAGACGCGGCGAGTTAAGGGTCCCGAAATCAGCGCAAGTGATCGATTGTGTTGGCAAGATCATTGTGGCCGGGTTCTGGAATAGTCATGTGCATTTCGAAGCTGGGTGGCAGGACGTTCCTCACCTCTCAGCAGAAAAGATCGAAGCGCATATGCAGGAAATGCTTACTCGCTGGGGCTTCACAACGGTGTGGGACCTGGGTTCCGATCCGAACAACACCCTGGCGCTTCGACGACGAATCGAAGCCGGAGAGATTCCCGGGCCGCGGATTTTGATGGCCGGCGACATCTTTCCCAAGAACGGTCATCCAGTCTACCTTCCTGCCGAGATGCAGTTGCAGGAGGCGGGCAGTCCGTTGGAAGCGGAACAAATGGCGCAGCAGTATATGAAGCTTGGCCTGGACGGCGTCAAGCTCTTTACCGGCTCATTCATGGGCGACAAACCGGTTGTGAATATGGATACGAGTATCGTCAAGGCTGCAACGGAGGTAGCCCACGCTCAGGGTAAGCCCGTTTTTGCCCATCCGCAAAATCACGTGGGAGTGGATAACGCCTTGGCCGGAGGTGTCGATGTACTGGCGCACACGATCCCCAATGAAGGTCATTACACAGCGGATGAGTTGTCAACCATGAAGAAACAGCACACGGCTCTGGCTCCGACGCTAACGTTGTGGACAACCGTGGTCTCAGATCCTGTCGTGGCGAGCAAGCTGGTCGATTCTGGCGTCGAAGAGTTGAAAGAGTATTTCTCTGCAGGCGGCACGATCCTGTTTGGGACTGATGTGGGTTTCCAGAGCAAGTACGACACCGCACAGGAATTCGAATTCATGGGACGAGCGATGCCTTGGCACGATATTCTCGCATCGCTGACCAGCAATCCGAGTACCTTCTTCAAGGAGGCAACAACTGGCCGGGTGGAGAAAGGGATGAACGCCGACTTGGTCGTGCTCGATGCCGATCCAGCAAGCGATGTACGGAATTTTGCAAAAGTGGCGTACACCATCAGGGGAGGAAGAATCATTTACTCCAGTCATGGCAACACCCAGTAGTTCGGAATGTGCATCGGGGGAAGCGTACCTTAACGGACGAAAAGCAGGACAGACTGGACTGAGGGTATGGGTCACCCAGTTTCCAAATTTAAGTGCGTCACGAACGCTCTGCTCTCAAATTTATGAGCGCTAAAAGCGCTATAAGCCCCCTTCGCATGGCACGGCTTGCTGGCCCGGACATCAACCGGGCCACTTTCGCCTTGTCAATCTGGTGACCGCTTAGGTGCTGCGAATTTGATGAACGTCCTGTTTGTCATGCAGCGTCGGTTTGGCCGCGCACTTCTTGAGAAACTCCTGTCTTGGGCGGAGAAGGCAGCGAGGCCGTGGGTATCGATGTCGATCTCACCTACCACGGCGTCATAGGCTCGGATGGGAACGACGATCTCGGATCTGGTTTCGTGTGAACAGGTGTGCTTACCGTGGAAATCGGTAGAAAGCATAATTCGGAACTCCAGATCGATTTCAGCGAAACCAAAGGCGGTCTGATGTATCAAAGTCGTTGTCATTCGGGAATGGGGGATAACAGGATCGAAGGTGCGCGAGGATCAGGGCAGCCTCTGCGTGAGCTAAATAGCAGTACACCTTTGATCCATACAAGACTCGACACATGGTCAAGCTATGCACCTTGCTGCTATTTCTGCTGCTGCTCCCGAGCGCGCTCGGGGGTCAAGAGACTCCCCACGAGGATCCGGCAGAGACTTTATCCTTGCAGGTACAGCCCGAGAGCAACCGGCCCCAGCCACAGCCGCCTGACCACATCTCTCAGGAGTTGGACTCCTACATCAAATCAGCGGCGTCGGTTTCACCCAATCCCCTCTTTCACAGCTCCATGCTCGATGTATTTCCCAACAAGGTCACCGATGTTGCTCGCTGGCTATTCGAGTGGGAGAGTCTGAAGGTTGGACTTACCTACACTCTGTTGAACCAATATGCCGTCAGTACGCCTCCCGGGGTTCGCCATAACCAGGCGAGCGGCCGGTTCGACCTTTCCAGCGCAATGCCGCTTTACGAGGCTAAGAGCACGGCCGGCTCCTTCTCGCTTCTGGTGCGCGGCAGCACGAATATCGGCATCAGTCAGCAATTCAATTTAAGCGACGCGCTGGGCTCGACGACATTGATCAATTGCCTTTCCGGCTTCGGGGCGGCACGCCCCATCTCACTCAACCTGCTCTACTACCGCCAGGACTTTCTGCACAAGCGCCTCTCTTTCTACGTGGGCAAGATTCACCCTAATCAACACATCACGTTGAGCATGTTCAACAATGACGAACGGAACCAGTTTCTCAATGGCATGAACGACGGCACGATCGCGGTGCCGGCGGATGGGGCATGGACGGGCGGTGCTGCGATGGAGATCCAGGCGACCCGGCATGTGTACCTGCACGCTGTGACGGCGGATACGGAGGGTTCGCAACAAGGAAACCTGAAGACCCTGGCGGACATGAAATATATGAACGCGGTGGAGTTGGGTTGGTTCTCCGGCTGGCCTGGAAATAAGAACCATGTCTACCGGGTCACCTTCTGGCGAGACGATACCAAGAGCCAGGGGAGCGGTCATGGCGTGGAGCTCGAGTTTGACCATGAATTCGCGAGCGGCCTGGTTCCATTCGGACGCTTCGGGTATGCGACGTCGACCGGCACAACCCTGCGCATGGCCAATGGAGCGGGGCTCGCGGACACGCATCCGTTCGGCCGGCGCGGGGATATGCTCGCGGCCGCGCTCACGTTTACGCGCCCCTCCGATCTCAGCAAGCCACATGAGAATATCTTCGAATCCTTTTACAGGCTGCGTCTCACGCAGCATACCGAGATCGGGCCTGATGTGCAGGTGCTTGTCCACCCATCGAATCAACCTGCGCTCCATCACACAGTGATTCTGAACACACGGATGCGCATCTTTTTCTGACGCGACCCCGCACGTCTGACCGCGACTACGAGATTCATATTTACGCCTATCCCTGGATTTGCGCCGTTGTGGGACTCGCATGAGGCAGCGGTAATGCTACGTTGAAGGTTGCACCGCCGGTTTTGTTATTCTCCGCCCAAAGCCGCCCCCCATGGGCTTCCATGATGGAGCGTGACACGGCCAAGCCTATCCCCATGCCTTTCTCTTTCGTCGTCATAAAGGCGTCAAAGATTCGGTCAGGATCTTCGACACCCGGGCCGTTATCGATCACTTGGATGGACATCACGTTTGCGTCTGCCACCGCCCGGAGTACGATCAACGGGGCCACTTTTTTCCCCTCCGAGGCCTCGATGGCATTCACGATCAGGTTAATGAAAACCTGCTGGATCTGGATCCGGTCGATGGAGACCGCAGGGAGTGTCTCTTCGAAGTGACACTCGATGGGTACATCACGCTTTTTGGGGTCTTCCTGTACAATTCGGACCACTTCACGAATGATGTCTGGAATGTTGACATCTTTTTTGTCGAAGGACTCTTGCTTGAAGAGTGCTCGAATATGTTGCATTGTTTCGTCGGCCGCGCGGGCATCTCGGATAATCCGTTCAATTGACGAATGCACCTCCGTCATATTTGGCGGAGCGGCATTCAACCACCTCTTCGCGGCCTGCGCGTTTGCAAGAATCGACATGAGTGGCTGGTTCAGTTCGTGAGCGATCGAGCCTGCAAGTTCAGCGACGGTCGCCAGCCGTGAAGCCTTTGCGAGCTTGATCCGCGTGTCGCGGAGGTGGTCTTCCGTTCGTTTCCGCTCATCAATGTCAATCGAGAGGCCATACCATTGAATGATCTTCCCGTCGGGATCACGCAAAGGTTCTCCCATCGTTTGATGCCATCGGTACTCTCCATCTGCGCGTCGCAAGCGGTTTATCACGTTGTATGACTCTCCCGTTTCCATTGCCCGGGAAAATGCCTTCGCGGTCTGCTCTCGATCATCAGGATGAATGAAGCTTAGCCACCCGCGATTAAGCAATTCTTCGAAGGAAGCCCCAAAATACTCTAGGAGCCTTTGAGAGATATGATTTGATTCTCCGCTTGCCCACGTTGACCAGAGCATTGAGGGAATGGTCTCGATAATGCCGAGGAGTTCATGCTCTCGCATCTGAAGAGCGCTTTCCGTCTCCTTCAATGCATCGATGTTCGTCAGCGTCCCGTACCACTTAACAACGTTTCCTTCGTCATCACGGAGAGGGAGACCGCGATACAGGAACCAGTGATAGGTTCCATCAGCGCAGCGGGAGCGTAATTCATGCTCGACGGGCGCTCCGGCGGCCACTGCGGCCCGCCAGTTGGCCAGCACCCGATCAAGGTCTTCGGGATGTATTGCGCTCCCCCACCCCCAACCCATCCCCTGTTCTCTGGAGAACCCCGTGTAGTCCAGCCAACTTTGGCTCATGAAATCGACCGAGCCGTCGGGCATTGCTGTCCCCACATAGGCGGGGATCGCCTCAACGAGAGTCCGAAGCTCTTGTTCATTTTGCCGGAGGTTCTCATAGAGGTGGCGAAGCACAAGTGTGGTTTGGTTGAAGACTCGGGAGACGTGCGCGAGTTCGTCTCGGCCTTGCACGGGTATATGGTGGCCAAATTGGCCACTGGCTAGAGCGGAGGCTCCGTTAACCAGGGACCGCAGAGGGCGAGTGATGCTCTGAGTGATGGCAAATCCCAAAAGAGCCGCAACCATGATCGTTAGGCCACCTACGGCGGCCAAGATGAATACTATTCGATTCTGAGCACGCTCAATTTGTCGAGTGGCCTCGAGACGCTTATCTCGCATGTCACGACTGGCAGTATCCACAAGTTCAGCACTAAGGTTCTGCAAGGCTTCGACCGGCTGTTCCATCCGCTGACTCAGAGCATCCCAGTCTGCAGCTGAGGCGAGGGTAGAGAGCGAGTCGATTTGCGAAGGCAGTAAACCCTGAATTGTCTCGAGCGTGGGGAAGACGGTGGGATCAAGAATATTATTTGGTTCGATTCCCCGGAACAGGGTTTGGGTCTGTCTTAGGCTATCGTTCAATTGGTTGCGCCGGGCAGGCGCCTCTTGTTGCATGCGTGCAAGATTCCTGGACCTGACTAGCTGTTCTGATTCGTCGCGGAACGATAGTACAAGCGTATGGACGCGCTGGACTTCCATGAACTGCTCGTCCATTTCCCTGAGACGGTTCGCCTGCGCGCGCATCACGCGCGACTGCCAGAGCAGGATGCCTGTGCCCACCGACATCAACGCGATGATCAAGACAAAACAGAGAGTAAGGCGGGCATGGATGTCGACGCTCGACATGAGCGTGATTATCCGCGCTACCTTGGCCAACGGTAGTGCGCCATCTACAGGCTCTCTTAGATCGTCCATGGCTGAGCCTCGCTGGAGTGCAAGCACCTACGATACAATTCAACGATAATAGAACCCCACCCCACACCTATGATCCGGCGCTATCTACGCGGGATATGCCGGGTTCGGTTGGCTGAGGAGAGCCTTTGGGTAAACCGGTCATGTGCTCCAGTTCTGTCTCCAGCGCAGCGGCAGCTTTGGGAGCGCTCTGCTTTTTCGTCAGCACGGAATGCACTGCCTCGGCATACGCACGCGAGACCTCCTCATAATTTCTACCTAGAAGCGCCGAAGGGCGGCTCACGATGCCGTCCCCTGGAAGCTGAGCAGCCGGCATCGATCGCGAATGTGCCTTGAGCATGGTTGGTAGGCGGTAGAGCGCAGTTCCTGTGGGCAACGCAGCACTTGTGGCTGCACCCTCCAGCTCCGCCTCTTTGTGCGAGAGGAATTTCACCAGCGCGATAGCCTCTGGTTGGTGCTTTGTCTTTCCCGATATTCCAAGGCCAAAGCCACCAAACGTTCCTACACCGATCTTCCCTGCCGGAACGCTGGTCACACCCATTTTGCCGTACATCCTTGGTTTCGCTGGGATGGTGAGGAAGTAGTCAGAAGTCCAGCCGAGCGAGAATGCTGCTTTGCCTAAGTCTTCGAAACAATTGACGGAGTCCAGATCTTCGTATGCGGTAACGCTTGGAGGTGATATCCAACCGATCCAGCGCGCGGCACGTTGCCATGCGCGTATCGCGTTCTCATTGTTAACGCTAACCGTTCGGTTAGTCTCGATAATCGTTCCGCCGCCTTCCGACGCTTGCCATTCCAAGGCCAAACAAGTCAGACCTTCATCGGCTGCCCCTGGCCAGACAAATCCCCAAAAGTTCTTATCGCCCGCGGCGCGCTCACCTACTTGAATGCGGAAGGCCATTTTCTCTAATTCTGCCCAGGTTTGCGGTGGGATGAGATACCCGTACTTTGTCAGCAAGTCGGTACGGTAATAAAGCACATTCACGTGAGGGTGATAGGGAATAGCAAGGACTCTGCCCTTTACGGTATAGGGCGAAACCAGATCAGGGTCGGCGGCAGAGAGCTCCGAACTGAAAAAGGGCTTCAAATCGAGGAGTGCACCATCCAGAATTCCAGACCAAATGACGTCTATGCCGAAGACATCTGGTGTGTCCTTTTCCGCAAGGAGCTGCTGGATCAGGCTCAATTGTTCCTGAGCGGTTTCGGGTGCGGGAAGATGTTTCGCCCTGATCCCGGTTTCACTCTCGAACTGCCGCAGGGCTTCTTCGGTTAAGTGCTGTCGTTGCAGCCACCGGGTCCCGGGATCCATAAACAGAATGGTCACGGGTTCCTGTTTGCCACGGTGGCAACCTACACAGCAGTCAAGAAGAATCGAACCGAGCCCCGCAATCGCGTTTCGGCGAGTTGTGATCATGGACCTTCCTGAAAAGTAATCCAGCTAGGCACAGACTGAATCGATCAATTCGACGAGAGCATCTCCGTCAACCGGCTTTCTGAAGAAGCCTACCGCACCACTCTCCAGATAAAACGCCTCCGATCGTGCCGACGGCTTTCCCGTAATAATGATAACGGGGACGGTAGAGTTGTTGCTTTTCAAATATTGCAGAAGGCCGAGACCGCTCATCTGCCGCATCTCTACATCCGTGACGATGCAACTGGTTCGCGAAAGGGTACCGGAAGCCAGGAATTGTTCTGCAGATTTGTAGCTCTCTGCTTTGTATCCAAATGAGGCTAGGAGATTGACGAGCGATTCAAGAACTCGGAGATCGTCATCTATGACCGCGATTGTACGGTCCAACACATTCATTGGAAACCCTCGAGCCATCCATATAAGCTCTTCCGGATGTTTGCGGAGACACTGTCTTACATGTTTCCGCTAGATGCGCTGGCCGTATCAATCTTGAGCTTGCCCGCGAGTTTGACCAAAGTCGCAAAAGAATCGGCTTCCATCTTTCGCATAATGTGCCCGCGATGGATTTGGACGGTGTATTCGGTGATGCCTAACTCGAAGGCTGCCTGCTTGTTCAAGAGACCTTGTATCAACAGCGGGAGGACTTCTCGCTCCCGCGGTGTCAACGATTCATACCGACCCACTAAGCTGGCATGCTCCGCCGCCTCCTTGCGGCTCGCGCGATCTTGTCGCAGGGCCCGCTCAACTGAAGCGAGGAGCGCTTCTTCGTCAACCGGTTTGGTGAGAAAATCGACGGCTCCTCCCTTCATCGCTCTCACCGTGGATGGGATGTCGCCTCGCCCGGTAAGAAAGATCACAGGAATCGACGTCTTTGCCGAAACCAGCCTCTGGACCTCCAGGCCGCTCAATCCGGGCATCCTGAGATCGAGAATCAGGCAGGCGCAAGAGTCTCGGCGGGCAAAATCAAGGAAGTCGTGTCCAGAGGTGAAGAGCCGGACGCGTTTGCCGTTCGCCCGTAGGAGCGTGGACAGCGCCTCCCCGACGTTAACCTCATCGTCCACGATGTAGACAAGCTCATTCGCCGGTTCCATGAAGAATACCTCTTCGGAATAAGCACTGAGGATTCGCGGCCCAGCGATCACGGTGTCTTGCTAGGTCCCTCAACGTTAGGGATTATACCGGCAGACCCAACCACCGAATGCGTCTACCTCGACAACAGGGCATTACATAAATATGGAATAGCCTTGGAACACGATTACGGTGTAGGGCCTAGACGCAACACCCGGGTTGCGATCCCGCTGATGGAAAATCCCTGCATAGTTGGAAGTTCCTAGTAGTGGTCCTCACGCGTACACTCAAACGGTTGAGATGGTACGGATGAACTCAATTGCGGGACGTGGAAATTCCATATCTCTCAAGCGAAGAGCGCAGCTTGACTCGGCCTCGCGAAAGACGAGACTTTGCAGCGCACAAAGAGATCTCTTGCGCCTTGGCCGCCTCTTGCAACGAACATTCGGATCCGTAATAGTGGTTGACAGCGGAGCGCAAGATTGGGTGCAGCTTCTCAACTTCCCGCCTCACAAGAAGAATGGCCTGTTGTTTCAGATAGATCGCTTCAGGCCCTGGTGATCGGTCTACGAACTCCTGTACTTCCGCTGTTCCCGTATCCAGACTGCTCGTAGTCGCAGAGGTTTCTCTGCGAATCCTTCGTTTCCGCAAAATCATCAAGGCCGAATTCACCCCGATCGCCGTGATCCAGGTTGCGAATGTGCAGGAACGACGAAAAGAAGCCAAGTGCGTATAGGCTCGCAACAGCGTGTCCTGGAGTGCGTCTTCTGCATCCTCATGATTCCGAAGGATGCTGAATATCTTCGACCTTGTTACACCAGAGTGGCGCGCACACAGTTCCGCAAATGCCTTCTGATCTCCGCGTTGTGCGGCGGTGATCAAATCATCATCAGAGACTTCAGCGTGACCAGAGGCGCGATTCCCATCGTGAAGGCTCGATCGTGATAACAGCTGTGGGCCACGGGAATTGCCGGCTTCAGGTCCCACGGTTGCGAGGTTCTCTTTGCGGGGTACTCGAGCCGGTGGGAGATTTACCTCATTCGGATTGTAGGGGCTGGTACTCATTTTGCTCCTCCGCTGCGGGCAGGTTTTTCTAAAGCATCACGACAGGTTGTAAGCTCTTGCCGCGTTCAACGATTGGTCCTACTTGATCCCCAACATGACGCCGGACACTGTCTATCTACGCAGCCGATCCATCCCTTTGGCTGCATCGACTCTCTCAGCACAGAACGATGCTACCGCTGAACGTGCACCCGGAACATTACATGTTCCTGTTAACCGTGAGGAAAGACAGTTATGCCCTACCTTGTTCCTGGAGCACGACCCTTCACGCGCGCGCCATCTACGCTATGCAAGGAGCAATGCACAGATTGGCTCAGGCGACCCGTCAGTCATGGGCCGGACAATTCAAACAGACGGTACTGACGTTTTGGGAAAACCGAGATCAATACAAATCGAGACTGCGCTGGGACCGGGCTTCACTCTCTATGATGTCTTTTTCCAAAGAAGACCCGGGGGACGGGACAACCTCTGCTGGACCTAACGGATTGGGGTGAACGTCTACCTTTCACGGACACGCTTTTATTCTTGCACTTTTTTAGCTGCCAGGCGTGCTTTCAGCGGCCGAGTAAGCCGCACGAGGGTCAACGGTCGCACTAGTTCTCCCTGGAGAGGTTGAGGATGGTGGTTACGTTGTTGCCGTCGATCAGCACCTTCAGCTTACCTACTGGAACCATCAGGCAGCGGCTTAAGACAACGAGGAAGGCCGTGGAATGACCCGGGTCTCCGCGCCAAGACGCGCCTTCGATCAGCGGTTGCACGGCTTGGCGGCGCAAGGACTCGAGCAAAGTGGAATTGCGTCTCTCCGTGAGACGAAGGAGGAGCATACTGGCCTTGTTCCGATCCGTCCACTTACCTGAGAAGAGCAAGGCAACGAAGGGCTGGGGATCGATGGAAAGAGGAGCGGCGCTGCGGGCGGCGGATAGCACCGACAGCGCACGGACGGCATTGTTACGAACTTCGTCATCCGGGTCACTCACCGCTCCGGCAAGGGCGTCTATCTGAGTCGTCGAACGGGGGACGTATCCAAGGAAGGCGGCTGCGATCTGCCGCTGGTGCGGGTCTGCCGCATTGCGGAGCACACGGATCAGTTCTGTTTCCCGTGTTGCAGCGTAATCGAGTATCGAGAGATCGATCCGTCGAAGTGCGGGGTCGTTCGAGAGTGCATAACCGTTCGAGTCGTCCTCGCCAGCGTTTCCAGCGCTGACTGCGCTCTGGAGGGCGTTCATCTCCTGGCCATAGAGGCGAACGGCGGTCTCGTCAAGGTGATCAGCCCCATTGGGCGCAGGGGCCACGGGCATAGGACGAGATGACGAACCACCAAGTCCGATATAGACAAAAAGGCCCTTCGCTTCGCTGCAACAAACAACAGCGATATCCGTAGGGCGATGACCTATCAGCCGTGCGATCGCAGCCTCCGTTGCGTCACGATTGAACGTGGCAAGAGTGAGCTTGTCTCCAACACGTAGGGGGAGCTTTGCGCGTACCAGATCAACGTTGACACCCGCGTACCCGTAGTAGTTGATCTGAGCGATGGGAAAGCTCGTGTTCTCCATATCCGGCTGTTCGGAGAGAGCAGGAGCAATGGAGATCAGCAAGAGCAAACAAAACGCCAGCCTTCGCAACGGACCACCTCCCGGTGTTCAAGGACTTAAGTTCAGTCAAGAATCCCGATCCCTCAGGCATTGAAGAACGAGCTTTCGAAAGTAACGGGAACCTTCATCAGCATTCGTTCTGGCGTGCCAGGTGAGGGCCATCCTGATGACGGGCAACTCAAAGTCAGCTTCGACAATTTTCAATGGCAACATCTTGCAGAAGACTTGCGCGGTTCTGCGCGGAACGGCGGCGATGTATTCAGTCCGTGCCGCTGCCATGAGGGCTGCGGTAAAGCTCGGGACGCTAAGAGCGACTTCTCGCCTTAATCCTTGCCGAAGCCAAACCGGTTGAGCCAGGCGATATCCTGTCCCTCGCCTTCCTTGCGCGATTTCAATATCGATATGCTTGAGCGAGTTGAAGGCTTCCCGGCTCATTCGACGTTTTAGGCTGCCATGATCCCGTTTGACGACCAAGGCGCCGGTTTCAACACAGGCGTCCTCGGAATAGAGAGGCGCCTTCACCGGTACTGCCGGCCCTAGAGCCACGTCGATCAGGCCCTCCGCCAGATCGCGCTGCACAACCTTGCTGCGCTGCTGCTTTTCGTCACACCGGTCTTCTCGTTCCCAGTTGCAGGGCAATTCTTTCGTCGAATCCCTCCTGGCGTCGCTTTGGCGGCTTCCTGATTTTGGCAAGTCCTTTGACCTTGGCGCTGGGCATACTATTTGTCGCGACCTTCCATTTGCCGGCCGTTGCGGCCGGGCATGGGATCGCCGGTTTAACTGAACGGATTCTGCTTTTGGAAATCCACGCATGGTTTGTCGCGTTAGGATGGTTTGGCTTTCGCATTGGAAGAATCGGCGAGGGCCGGCCGGACGATTGTGGGTCGACTTACCGGACACTGAGCCGTATCCAATTTGTACCAAACCTTTAGGCGATCCATTTGCGGTCCGATCTCAGAACGCCCAACAAAATGCCCGCCATGCCTGCGACGCCATGCACGTCACCGGCGGCCACCAGCACAAGACATGATGTAATCGCGATGATCCGCTGGATCTTTGACTGGGTAGGCATCTGTGAAGGCGGCCGGACCGCGATGAGGGAGCCAGCTAACGAGCAGGTCGCAATCGAATTTCCTGCACCTATCGGCTGCCACCGTAACGCAACGCATTCAGCGACAAGGGCCCCCACGATACTGATCAGGAGCCAATCCCGACGGCTCCGAAGCTGCTCAACGAGGTTTCCAATGAAGAATAGCGCGACGATATTGGTGAGGCCTCCAATGATCCACCCATCTTGAAAGAAAAGGGCGGTTATCATGCGCCACCATTCGCCAACAACAACTTTTGTCGTGTTCCTTTCCAGAAGAAATAGAAACTGTGGGAATCGCAATTGCGCAATGAGGCACATTGTGAGTAGTCCACAAACCGTCAACGTAAGAGTTGGAGTTCTCCGTCTTTTTTCCCTTTGGCAAATCGCCTCCGCAACCCAGGCGGAGGACAGGAAGATCATTGTGAAAATCGCCGAGAATTTCATTTGTCAGAGACCTTACATGCAGCGACATCGCATAAACAAGATCTGACCTCAGCAACGCGAAACCCCAGAAGCTCACGGAAGAGCTGGCAAAGAACGCCCAATTTCTAATCACAATGGGCTGCGGTGACGAGTGCCCCTACGTGCTCGGCCTACGCCGAGATGATTGGCCACTTCTTGACCCGAAGGGCCAGGGCATTAAGGAGGTTCGCGCGATACGTGATGAGGTGATGCAACGGGTAGGAGAGTTGATCGACCACGAAGGGTGTCCTGAGGCAACCGCACGACATGGGTAACGTGAAACGTGCTTCCCGCTAATGTGGAACTAACGAGAAGCCTTACTGGGCCGAGTCGGACTTTTCGGATTCGGGCTGGTAAGGTCCTCCGGGGACACCCCAACCCCACTTGGGCATGGGAGCCTCTTCAACGTGGGTATCGGAGGAGAGCGCGGCATTGATGACGGCAAGGCGAGAACCCCATTCAAGGTATGCGACGAGTGCGGAGCGGAATTCAGGGTCGGATGGGAGACTTAGCTCATCGGCAGTTTCGAGGAGAAGTCGTACCCAGTGCTGGCGCTGCTGCTCTGTGATGCCTTTTCCGAGGTGGTGGCGAATCATAGCGGCGTGTCCGCCATGCTGTGACGAATATTCTTCCGGACCGCCGAGCACTTCGCCGATGAATTTAGCGACGTGCTCAAAGTGAGCGGAATCCATATTCCGGAATAGAGGTTCAAGGATGGGATCAGCCGGGACTTTCTCGTAGAAGCGTGCTATGAGCCCAGATAGAGCTTCAGAACCGCCGAGCCACTCGTAGAGCGTAGGCACGTTCGAGGTCATACCGTATTTTACCTTCGTGACTATGTCCTCGGTTGGCTGATGACTTATCGGTACCGGGGGGCAGACGAAACGTAACCCGTCAAACAAGAGCGTGCTGCCACCACAGCGTAACGCCGCTCACCAGGGTACTTTTCGTCTGGTCCCCGGTTGCCCCCACGCTGAGGACAGCAAGATCATTGTGAAAATCGCCGAGAATTCCATTTGTCAGAAAACACCTCACCTGCGCCAACATCCCACAAACCAGATCAGCAGGTTTGAGCGGTCGTGACAGGCTCTCACAGCCGTGAAAAGACGGCAATCGACTTCAGGACCGATGATGAGGTGGATTCAGTTCTTCGCTTAGGGTCAGCGCAGGCCCTGCTTGTTCATATCGTCGAATTTTTCCTTGGACGCATCAAGGTCGCTTCAGCCTCGCGTATTGCTCGGGGTCAGCACGATCAATCTTCCAAGTAACGCTTAGCCCGACGCAAATAGTCTTGCTCCATTTCCAATTCAACAATGACCCTCTGAAAGCCGTCCAGCTTGACGCGCTGAAGGGCTTCCATGTGCCTCTCCAAGTGAGTCAACAGTCGCTCAAGAACCTGAATCGGTGTCAGCTTGCGTGTCGGCATCAGGGCCGTCTCAGCCTCGCATACTGTTCAGGCGATAGACGCAGGTACACGCCACCCTCACCCTTCGCTATTGCGTAGCCGAGCATTTGCCGATCCTGCGACGTTTGCCACGCCTCTCCACGCCGTGCCAGCTCGCGAATTTTGCCCTCATCTTGAAGGTCAGCGTTTTGGGCAGTGGTGTTTGCAGTCCTGGCTCCAGGAACGTGACATGCCAGATGTCGCGCCGAACGAACTGCATGAAGATCCTGACCGTATAGGCGGATAAATGGCGAAACTGTCCACAGCATACGAAGGCGTAAAATGTTCGGGACGGGATGCGAAGATTTTATGCTCAGAGATCAGAATCCGCAACATTGGAAGCTCTTGGTTTTCTACTACAACCCCGAGAATCCGCGACTCTTCGTTCCAAAGCGCACTGGCATTCCCTTCACCCTAAATTTCGCAAGGCCAACAGCGTGGGTGATGACCGTGCCGGTAGTCGCCGGAATGGTATTGGCCGCAATCGTCAACAACCGTTGAACTGAGGTAACCTCGATTGATCTGTTTCGATGGTTTGACCGGGTTTTAAATGAATTCTCGCCGTCTCCCGCCAGTCATCCAATCCCGCATAGAAGATCGCAGTGGTGTGAGGTGCGTAGACTACCACGGTATCTGCTTCGAAAATCTCCAGGATGCTACCGCCCTCTATCAATCCAAATTTTGCCATTGATTCATTACCTCCACTCCACAGTCTCAGGGGAAAAAAGGCACTAGCTATGGCGCGAAAGTGGTAAAGAATCTCGTTTCGTAACCCACTGGTGCAGGTTGGCGATGGCTGATGCGTCGGTCAAGGAGATTCAAGGGGCTGGTGGGTGGAAGTCGATTCAGATGGCCGCAAGATACTCGCACCTGAGTCCCACGCACACGGTACAGTGGCCACACACGTTGCTTGACGTGGTGTAGGCTCGAATTGAGGGGAACGAGATAGCCAAGCTGGACAAGGCTTCCGGTAGACTCTGGGCTTAACTTTGATCCGTGCCAGCGGCTCTCGCTCGACGGACATCAACGATGGCCAGCGAAGTTTAAATGGCTGTGGCCCTTTTTGCTGGGCGGATGCGCTTTAGTAGGTGAAGGCGGTTGGTGAGACGTCTTCCACAAGGAGAAGCGTCATGCACATCGAAAAGAAATTACTCGTCAACAAAAAAGTTGCAGCCGCCACAATCATCGCCACCAACTCACGGCGTGTGGACCTCAGCAAGCCTGCTTCATTCCGCGTACAGACTTGCATGCGGTCTTCCGGTGGTCGGCCCGTAAAGTACATGTAGCGGCCAACGAGTTCGGCTGGAGTTCTGGGACGGTCATCGCTCGAGGTTGCCACCATCAGACAAACATAAGCAAATGAAAGTCTTCATTGGTGCCCAGAGGGGGACTTGAACCCCCACGGCCTTGCGGCCTGCGGATTTTAAGTCCGCTGCGTCTGCCGATTTCGCCATCCGGGCACATCCCGAAGTATAAGGTACAGCAGGATTTTAGTTAACCGTGGAGACTTTCGACTCCGTTCGGCTTTCCCCAAGCATCCGCAGACTGAAACACAACCATTGGCCGTAGAAAGCTTCGCTCCTTGGCCGCTTCCCGCAGCGCAAACCGCTTCGCGCTGGTCGGCGGAGGAGACAATAGCGCATGGACGGGACACCGCGCCCACCTTCCCCTCAGAGCTTTCCAAATTGGCGGAGTGGTCGACTTTTTTGGCGTTGATTTTATTTGAAAAAGCTATTGCCGCGATTGCCGCGACCGGTTATGCAAAGTGAGGTTAGGATAGTGAGTGCCGCACCTACGGCGCTCCCGGGATCAGACGATTGATATCCCAGGCCTGCCGAGTCCGTGTGAGAACCCGCAATCACTGATCACGCAGTCTGAAGCCCAGGACTAACCGTCCTGGGATATTTTCAGCCGTCCCCTTCGACAAGCTCAGGGCAGGCTCTACGGGACTGTTCCTGCTTCTCACGTCTACCCAGGACTGCGTCCTGGGCTACTCTCAGCCAGTCTTGTCCAATTAGCTTTTTTCGACTCTCTCCATCCATCTCCACCCAAAGCCAAGGTGACCCACCTGAATGGTTTCCAAGCCTAATTTGTACCACCTTTTCCACTGCGGAATCTGAGTAATCATCAAAGCCACTTCACACTCTTGCCCAAAGCGACTGTAATCAGTTACCGACGGTGCAGGTGAGATATGAAGACAACGTCAACCAGGTGCGCGGACTGTGGGCTGAAAAGCGACGACCTTGTTAAATGCAGCAAAGTGGGCTGCTCAAACCGACTCTGCCCAGGGTGCGCCGTTCGATACTCAGGCAAACACTGCAATAAATGCTACGTTAGCCGAGAGGTAATGGCCGTTCCGTGGACTCTTGTCCAAAGATAATCCGCGACGGTCTGAACGCCGGGCAGCTAGACAGAGAAAGTGAACGTCACTGAACGTCATTGTGCAGCGAGGGTGCCGAAGTGTCTTTGTGCCGGGCCTGTTGCTGCAAGGTAATCAGTTTCGGACCGGTTGCAACTGGAACTCACCGCAATGACAGGCGTCGACGAACTTCATATCGACGTTCTTCCTGGTCACGATCGTTGTTTTGTCATTCGGAGTGCCCTGCTCTTGCTCGGCGGGTCCGAATTCCTTGATCTCACGATAGTGCCAGAGCTCGTATGGCTGCGCTACACCAACAGGGTGCGCTTCGATCGAGTTCGGCGGCCCATACATGATGTATATTTTGCCGCGATCGGTCTTCCAACCCGGCATGCCGGCAGCAAAGTGCTGGTTTGCATAGGCCACGCGTCGATAATGCTCCGCTCTCACGTTTACTCCGGCTGGTGCTCCCGCATCCCGGCGTTGCCAGAACTGGCGGATAAACTCATCACGCTCCTCGCCGGTTGGCAGCTTCAGAAACGCAGCGCGCTCCTCCGGGGCAATGATCCAGAGAACGTCCTCATTTACCCAGTGCTGGTACTGCGCATCTGTGGAATGCGAGGCTTCATTGCCTTCGATGGATGATTGGTTGTCCGGACTGGTTTGAGCGCCGGCAAATGTACCAATGCACAGTGCGGCCGCGGTAACAACGACCGCCAAGAGCATAGTGGCCGTCAACCAAGAGTAGGCGGGTGGTTCTTTGTACCCGAGGAGCCGTTTGATGCGCATCGCAAGTACACCTCCATTTGCACCCAGGACCACCGCGGCTAAGGACCCGCGCCGCTCTTCCAGGAATGACAACGCCTTCGCGTAGGCCAGGGGATCGCCGCTGAACTTTACGGCCAGGTCATCACAACAGTCTTCGCGCTCTCTGCGGACTTGTTTGGAAACCCACCAAACCGCAGGATGATAGAAGAGCACGGCCTCCAGGATGGACTGAATAACAGAGACCAGATAATCGTGCCGCCGTATATGCGCCAGCTCGTGGGCGAATATGGCTTCTACCTGTGTGGTTGATAGTCCCGTGAGACAGCCAACGGGAAGCAAAACGGCTGGGCGCAGCCAGCCAATGACGGTAGGTACCTGAACGAGCGCCGAGTTCACCAGGCTCACCGTGCGAGCGATTCCGAGCCGGCGGCTCAGATCGTGAAATGCCGTTTGCAACTCCAGTGGTGGTGACTGGGTTGCGATTGATTTCATTCTCCGGGCGACGATCAGTCCTATATTCAAACGGCACAAGAGGAGAGTCGTGCCTGTGAACCACGCGGCTAGTACCCAGGGCAGCGAACGATCGAGTGATTCCGCTAAATGGTTGAGCCATGGTGTCGTTGGATC
This sequence comes from uncultured Acidobacteriaceae bacterium, assembly GCA_963746595.1. GTDB lineage: Bacteria > Acidobacteriota > Terriglobia > Terriglobales > Acidobacteriaceae > PALSA-350. The sequence goes on along the minus strand of CAVVBS010000013.1, from coordinate 503,341 downwards.
ACTCAGGCCGGTAGGAATCAGGAGCTGATTCCTTTCCACGATTGCTTGCGAGAAGGCTTGGTCCGCAGCACTGGAATTGACTACGAGAAACCAAAATGTGACCAGAGGAGAAGCTGCCATCAGCACCAGGGCACAGCAGGCTGCCTGGTAGCGGAGTTGAGATGAGCGGTTGCTAAGGAGTCTCAGAGCAGAGGCAAGTAGAAGCGCGACGATCGCGCCTTCCCAGAGGAAGTGCAGTAAGCTCCAGCCAGCAGCATGTATCAGTGGCTGTTCGTAAGATGTCATTTTGAGCCTTTCTCGAAGTCGTCCAGCATTCGCCGGATCTCCGCTAACTCGGAAGAGGACACGCGCTGCGATGAAAGTGCGCCTAGGACGAGGTTCTTTGCTGAGCCGTTAAATGCGCGGTGCAGAAGATTGTTGGCCAACTGCTGCTGGGTTTGCTCTTTGGGGAAACGGGCTTCGTATACGTGCGAGCGATAACGCTCGTTGCGCAGCAGCAGACCTTTTTCTGCCATCACCTGCATTTGCTTCAGGACAGTGGTGTAGCCGGTTCGTTTGCTGCTCAAAGCGTCGTGGACCTCGCGAACGGTGCTGGGCCCGATGGTCCATAGGGTGTTTAGAATTTCTAATTCTGCCTCGGTGGGCAGGGGTGCAGATCGCTTCGTTGGACGTCGCAGGTTCATGGTCATGACGCTAATACGATGATTGTCGTATGTCAACGATTATTATCGTAGATGAGAAGGGGGGCCAAGTTTAGTTCCGCGCCTACGGCGCCCCACGGTAGGCCAGGGCGGGCGGGATGGCAAAGGTGGAGGGTTGTTGCTTTGCTGTTCAGCCGTTACGTTGGAAGGGTAGAACGGCAGGTCCCTATGCTATGCTCCCACGGCAGGCCGGGACAGGCCGGGACGACAAAAGTGGAGGGTCGTTGCTTTCCTTTGCGGCCGTTATGGTGGATGGACAGAGCCGCGAGGACTACCAGAGCGGGGATGTTCGTAAAGGGCGATTGGCTTGACGTTGGCCGTTCAACAGCGCAGATAGCCGGACCAGGGCAAGAACGAGAATCCCGAGTCCCGGGCCGCGTGACTTCACTTTCGAGGTCCTGCGCGATGGGTGAGCGAGGAAGGCCACTCCTACTCCGAGTAAGTAGAGAAGAAGCAAGGGACAAGCGAAGAGGCACATACTCCAGGGGTCGGGCAGAGGACAAATCGCGCCCGCAATGATGAAGATAAGGATGATGCCGTATTTGAAGTTGCGGAGGAGAAACCGGGCGTCCACGATACCGAAGAGTGCCAGGAAGAACATGAGGATAGGGAGTTCAAAGGCAATGCCAAGGCCGAGGATGATTGCCAGGAAGAAGCCGGTGTAGTCTTCGATGGTAAGAATCGGATGGAATCGATGACCGTAGTCGAGCACCAATACTTTGATTGCACCCGGCAGAACCCAGCGATAACCGAAATACGCGCCGGCAAGAAAGAGGCCGATGGTGGCGGACATGAAGGGCCAAACATAGCGCTTCTCATGCGCATACATGCCGGGCGAGATGAAGAGCCAAATCTGGAATAGCACAAAGGGACTGGCCAGGATCGCGCCACCAACAAATGCGGTCTTGAGATATAAAGTCAGACCGTCTGTGGGATGAGTAAAGTTCAGGGGAATATGAAGCTGGTCGAGAGGCGCCTGAATGAATCCATACAGCCGCTCGTGGAAGGCATAAGCGACCGCGAATCCTATCGCCAGATAGACCACCGAATGGATAACACGCTTGCGCAGTTCTTCCAGGTGTTCTATGAGGCTCATGCCGGGAAGTTCGGCGCGTGTGAGAGCTGAGCGGACACTCTTGACGGGATCATCCATGAAAGTGAACCTCGATCAAAGCACCATGTTACATCGGTTCGCAGATGGTCCCGGGTGGCAGGCGGCATGAGGTAAGCCCTGGCCTGCCAGCCCGGATCTCAGTTCATTCCTACTTCCACTCCCAGACTTTGGAAATTGTGTTGCCGGCGGGATCTACTTCGTATTCGAAAGCTCCGCAAGCGGAGCCGAGCGAAATCTTTTGGGAATTGGTTTGGAAAAACAGCATGCCGCGGTAGCTGACGGCGCCATCGGGACCGAATTTGCCCAAGCCCGTTCCCGTCCAACTAATGCCTTCGCCATCCTGTGTCATGTTGATTCCTTGACCTTCACCATATATGGAACCATCCGGACGGATGACCGATGTATACGTGCCCATGCCAATGGTGGAAACACCGAACAACTGACCACTGTCTTCGAATGACACTTCTACGGTTGTGGGGTCAGTGGAAATGACCCGTCTTACAATTCTCTTGCCTTTGGTTTCGCCAATCTGTGATCCAAGCATGAATTAACTTCCTCTTTCACCCCGCTTTTAATTGCCGTGCGCGGGGTGGGCAATTGTACGCCCGATGGTGGTTTCATGAAAAAAGGGGGGCGCCCGATTTTATCGGGCGCCCCCCTTTTGGCTTTGCCGCTTTTCTAATCTTTAGTGGGGTTTTCGGTATTCAATTCCTTCATCGTTCAGGTAGTACTCCGAGGAGCAGTAGTCCGAGCCGCAGATCATCGATTCCATGCCAATATATTGCGTTTTCGTGATCAGGCCTAACGCGCCGCAATGAGGACAAGCCAGCACGGCTACGTACGGGTTGTTCGCCTCACCCATCGTTCCCGTGTTTTCCAGCACAAACAGGGTTCCAGGTTCCATCTGCTCTGGAATCCACTCTCCAAGCAATTCAAGCTCTGTCAACATGCCATTCCTCCTGTGCGATCCTGTTACCTGTGCTCCACCACACTTATTAGCGTGCAGGCCTGCGCTTCTTGCTCTGTGCCTGCAAAGACGCCGTCGCTATCTTCTTCCTCCCTCCTGCGGTGCTACTTCACATTCGCTATGCCAACGGACATTGCCGTTAGGCTTTTTGCTTACAAAGCTCTCTTCCAGCATCGCTCGACGGAAGCCCGGCCCAGCAGGGCGACGGAACGACAGAACGTCCGCACCACGCCGGCGGCCCGCCCCAGTGACAAAATAGCCGCGCAGAAAATTCCAGATCCAGGCAATCGCCGCAAACCACAAGTTACGCGACAACGTAGGCATGACCGCCATCCGGATCTCATGGCATGGGATGTGGGCCGTTTGCGTTGCCTGCTTCAGGCTAAGGTTTCGCGAGCGCTGCGGGCCCCACCACGGCAGCCCTGCAGGCTGCTGTCGCGGCTTTCTATCAGTCGGGCCCACAATCGCAAGCCGGGGGAATCTGTTCGTGCTGATGCTTATTCATTGGCCGAGTCACCTACCGAGGTGAAGTTGCTTCTCATATTCCGGATTCCACCAGCGGAACATTGACCTCATTCTTTCCGCGAGTCTGGCTTTCGTCAATCCACGATTCGTTCGCCAGATCAATTCTCCCGCCGCATGCACCAAAGATGCACATAGCGCTTATTGCTGCGTGGCAGTCGTCTTCTGCTCAGGCACTGCGCTCGCCTCCTGCGCGGGCGGCGTCTTTGTGCTCACTTCACGCGCCGCCTTCAACTCACGATAGATCGACTCGTTGCGCACAATCGCCTGCACATACTCGCGCGTCTCCGTAAAAGGAATCGATTCCACAAACTCATCCATGCCGTGATACTTGCCGATCGACTGCCAATCCGTTACCCGGCTGTCGCCCGCGTTGTAGGCGGCAAAGGCGTACGGGAGCCTGGCCGTCAAACTTGTCCAATGTCTGCTTGAGATAGCGCGAGCCGAGGCGGATATTGGTCTCCGGGTTGAGCAGCTCGACCTCGTTGAAATGGCGGATGCCCTCTTCCTTCGCCATCGAACGACCCACCGAAGGCAGCAACTGCATCAGGCCCCAAGCATTGGCGCCACTAATTGCCCCGGGATTGAACTCCGATTCCTGGCGGATGAGCGAGGCCACCATGTACGGATCCAGCCCATTCTTGGCCGCCCCCTGCTCAATCGCACTCCAGTACTGCTGGGGAAAGAGAATCTTCCAGTAGCCCATGGGAATGGTGTCGATGGGCGCGGAGGTATAGAAGGGCAGAGCCCGCTTCAAAACGCGCATGGCGCGAAAGGTTTCGCCGTCCGAGGCGTAAATCTCCGCCTCCGCAAATGCTCCCCACTGGTCGCTGCCGTCGGCCGCTTGAATCTCCGCCGGAATGTACTCGTTCAATCCGGCGTTGGCCAGCAGGCGCGCCTTGATCACGTGCTCGTCATCTTGCGGAACATCGTCCGTAAGCGCGGGAATCTCCTCGCGATGAATGTTGCTCAGCATCGCCACATCGGCGGGCGTGACCTGGCCCAGCTCCGCCAACCGCTCGCGCGCCATCTGGGCGTAGTAATAGTGCTCAAAGGCTCCGGGAGACGGTCTGGTAGTAAGCCGCAGCCATCGCGGGCTGATGCTCCTGGTCGGCGTACAGACGCCCGCGCCAGTAAAGAGCCGCGGGGATCTCCTTGCCGCCCTCATAGAGCGCAATCTGCTTGTCGAAGAGCACCGCTGCTTCGGAGTAGTTTCCCAGACGATAGTTCAGCCAAGCGGCTTTCCAATGGCTGCTGGGCGCATAGCGATGGCCGGGAAAGCGTTTAGCCAGCTCACTGTAGTAGACAATCGCCTGGGGATAGTCTTTGCGCAGCAGATACATGTTTCCCGACGTGTAGAGCGCTTCCGCCAACCACGGGCTCTCTGGGAATCGTTGTTCCATCTGAGTCACCAGACTCTGCTGCGCGCCGCTATCGTCCTTGTTGCGCGCCAGCTCCACGGCCAGATACATGCGGCGCGCGCCGCTCTCATCCTGTGTATCCGGCAACGCATCGACTTGTTCCTTGCTCAGCCGCTTAGTCTTCAAGTCGCACTCCGCGGCAGCCACGAGCAGCGCATTCCTTGCCGTGGGATCTTGGGCGGAGTCATTGGCCAGTGCGTGATACTCCTCGCCCGCTTCGGCGTAGCGGCCACCCGCATACAGCGCGTCCGCATGAGCCCTGCGCTCACCCATCGTCAGCGGTGCCGCGGCGCCCACTACGGCGAGCTGTGCCTTGGCTTGCGCACCTTCGTTGCTGAGAGGAAAGCCGAGGAAGATGTGGCGATAGAGCCGGGCCGCGTCGTCGGTGTTTCCTGTCATCTGGTTGGCCCGGGCCAGCGCCAACTGAAAGTCCGCGTGGGTTGAGATTGCGTCGCCGGCATGTTGGTGAAGCACGCGCAAAGCTGTCTGCGGATCATTTTGATCGAGCGAGAGATTGGCAATCATCACCGGCAAGCGGCCGACAAAAATGCTTTCCGGATATTTGGCGGCAAAGCCGGTCAGCAACGCTTCTGCATCCGGAAGCTTGCCCGCTTCCATAAATGCCTGGGCAGCCAGGAAGTCGGCGTAGTCGTCCAGGGTCTTACCCGCGGCATTGGCTTTTTGGAAGCTGCTGGCTGCGTCGGGATAGCGATGATCCAGCAGATAGGCATGGCCTAAGGCCAAGTAAGCCGCGGAGGCTGCTTCTCCGGTGTGCGCGTGGGCATAGGCGGTAACTCCAGCGTAGGCGGCGGGTGACCGCATCGTGGTCAGTTCCTGGGCCATCGGCCGCAATTGCGAGGAGGCGACAAAGGCCATTTGCAGCTTGCGGCTGCGGGCGATGCTTTTGGCGGAACGCGGCTTGCGGTGCGTCTTGACGTGGCGAACATGTGTCTTTGCATGCGTGGTCGAAGTCTTGGCATGCGTGGTCGAAGTGGCGTGATGATGAGTAGCATGCTTGGGCTTGGCCGCGGGCGTGTTTTGGGCTACGGTCCCGTTCACGACGAGCAGCAACGCCCAGGGCAGAAGGGTGCGTAGCGACGCCTTGCGATGGATGATTTCCGCCAACTTGTTCACTTCCCTGCCTGCAGCGGATTTGCTTTCAACGGATGCCAAAATCACCGGCCAAATGCGCGGTTTGACCTGCCGCCCCATTGGGCCACAGGCAAATCTGCTCCTATATAAAGACTCTAAGCGGAAACTTTGGTTGCAGTGATGCTTTCCCTCCCACCCGAACCCGACAGGAACCCAATCAAACACCGCTGTCAGCCCACATCGGGAGTGGCCATGCACATGGCGCAAATCAGGTCAATCAGGCAGTTACGGGGCTCTGCTCCCTATTTACACTTAAGCCTACTTCGCAGATTACCCATTTTGCCGTGTGCCGCCATGCCCATTTAGTATGAGGTAGACGCGCAGCGCCCGCGGGCGGCCCTCCCCATGCGCTCTCGCATCGATATCCCTTCTCCCCCGCATCCGCAAGGTGCAACAACCGGAGAATGATCTGGAAAGGTCGAATTTCTGAACCCGACTGACATGCCTATCATCCAAGCACAAGGGACCGAAGAAGTTCACCCGGACATCTTACTGGTCAACCGGGCGCGCGAAGGCGATGTGCAGGCCTTCGAACAGCTGGTGAAGCAGTACGATCGGCAGGTGTTCCGCATCGCTCAGCACATCACCCAGAATCGGGAGGATGCAGAGGATGTGGTTCAGGATGCATTTCTGAAGGCCTACGAGAAGCTGGATCAGTTTCAGGGTAATTCCAAGTTTTATACCTGGCTGGTCCGTATCGCAGTGAATGAGTCGTTGATGCGGCTGCGCAAGCGCCGCACCGGACGCATGGTATCGATCGACGAGGACGTGGAGACCGAAGAGGGCTCGATGCCTCGGGATCTCGCCGAATGGCGGCCCGACCCGGAGATGATGTACGGGCAGTCGGAGCTGGCGGAGATACTGCGTAAGACGATCCAAGGCTTGCCCCCTGGATTCCGGGTAGTTTTCGTTTTGCGTGACGTGGAAGGACTTTCCACGGAAGAAACTGCGGAAACGCTGGGATTGAGCGTGCCCGCGGTCAAGTCGCGGCTGTTACGGGCGCGGCTGCAGTTGCGGGAGCGGTTGAGCCGCTACTTCCGCAAGAATGAGGATGGGACCAAATGAACTGCTCAGAGTTTCTGGCGCAACTCGGTGATTTTCTCGATAACCAGGTTCCTACTGGCTTGGTCGCCGATTTGCAGGTCCACCTCGAGGGATGCGAACACTGTGTGATTACGCTGCGTACCACGCAGAAGACTATCGAGATCTACCGCAACCATGAGATTTATGAATTGCCGGCTGGCCTGCGGGAGCGGCTGCAGGCGGCGATTCTGGCTAAGTGCAAGAAGGGTTGCTGAGCGGATTCACCACAGACTCAGCTGACCTAGGCGAAGCAGTCTCTCGAACTCTGCACCGCCCACAAACCCTCGGGTGCCCCACACCCCGATTTCCTCTTCAGCCTGGTGAGTTCATCGAAATTCATGCGGCTTTCCTCATAGAAAGCCGCATACGCGAAACTGGATGGAGCTGCGTACAGGAAATTCGGGCATCTCGCTCGTTTTTCGTTAGATGTGGGATACCACACCGCTTCGCACCCGAATGGCCCATTGGATCAACACTTTAGAACAGGGGTTGTCTAGTTATCCCGGCGCTGGATCGTCGGCCGGTCGTTGCCGGGCTGCGAAGAATCAGGCGATGCATTTGGGTCGCCGGTCGTGGAGCCGGCACGGCGCAATGTGGGTTGGTTGCCCTTGCCGCCGTCGTTCAGCTTGCGCTTGTTCTCGATCCGCGCCAAACGAGCTTTGACGTCGTCAAACTCCGAGGTCGTGATCACGTACTCTGCCCGCGGAGGCAGTATGGTCGCAATCTCTTTTTGCGTCGCCTCGATACGGTCCGGGGTCTGTGGGTGGCTGGAAAATGCCTTGGAAATCAGGTGCGGCTTCGTTTTCTCCAGATTTTCGAGCTTTTCAAAAATGGTTACGAAGGCCTGCGGATCATAGCCCGCACGGTACATATATTGCACACCGAGAAAGTCCGCCTGCTCCTCAAACCCTCTTGAGAACTGCAGAAACGTCAGAGGAATGCCGATCTGCGCTGCTTCGTAAATGCCGTAGCCAGTCCAGCCCCCAATGAAGATCAGCGGAATCGTGCCCAACTGAGCGTAATTCATCCGCGTCTGCTCGCGCACCGCGTGGTGCGCCGCCACATGCGATATCTCATGCGCAATCACGCCCGCCATTTCCGCTTCATCGTCCGCGGTCAAAATCAGGCCGCTGTTGACAAACATGAAGCCGCCCGGCAACGCCATGGCATTTACTTCGTCGGAATCAATGACCTTGATGGTGAAGGGAACCTTCGCATCAGAATTCTTCACCAGGTTCTGCGCGATCCGGTTCACGTACTCATTGACGACTGGATCATCGACGAACTTGACGCTCTTCTGTAGCTGCATGGCATAGGCCTTGCCCATGCCGATCTCAGTGTCCGTGGAGTACCAATTGCCTATACCACGTCCGCCAATGTCGCGCGTGCCCACTGCGTTTACGTCGTCGATGCTGCCTGGTTTTACCCCCGGCACAGTCTGGTCGGTCGCTGGACTTGGGGAAGTGGATGCCGCAGGAGCGGTATCCGAAGGAGTGGCAGCGGGCGGCCTGCTCTGCGGGCTGTTCTGCCCGTACCCGTTAAGCGCCAAATAGGGCGCCAGCAGCAAGCTGCCCGCGACCAGGAATTCCGCCGGTATCGGTCTCTTGCTCATTGCCACCCCTCGATAGAGCGGTTAGCGATCGTGCGCTAGTTGTTGTCGTCCCGGCGCTGCAGGGTTGGCCGGTCGTTGCCGTTGCCTTGCTGCGAGTCGGGCGATGCGTTGGGGTCGCTGGTTGTGGAGCTGGCACGGCGCAACGTGGGTTGGTTGCCCTTGCCGCCATCGTTCAGCTTGCGCTTGTTCTCGATGCGCGCCAAACGAGCTTTGACGTCGTCAAACTCCGAGGTCGTGACCACATATTCCGCCCGCGGCGGCAGGATGGTGGCAATTTCTTTTTGCGTCGCCTCGATGCGGTCCGGGGTTTGTGGATGGCTGGAAAACGCTTTGGCGATCAGGTGGGGCTTCGTTTTCTCGAGGTTTTCGAGCTTTTCAAAAATGGTCACGAAGGCCTGCGGATCGTAGCCAGCGCGGTACATATACTGCACGCCGAGAAAGTCAGCCTGGGCCTCGAAACCTCTTGAGAACGACAGAAACGTCAGCGGAATGCCGATCTGCGCCGCTTCATAAATGCCGTAGCCTGTCCAGCCGCCAATGAAGATCAGCGGAATCGTGCCCAGCTGCGCATAGTTCATGCGCGTCTGCTCGCGCACCGCATGGTGGGCGGCCACGTGCGATATCTCATGCGCAATCACACCCGCCATTTCCGCTTCATCGTCCGCGGTCAAAATCAGACCGCTATTCACGTACATGAAGCCGCCTGGGAGCGCCATGGCGTTGACTTCGTCGGAATCGATGACCTTGATGGTAAAGGGAACCTTGGCATCAGAATTCTTGACCAGGTTTTGCGCGACCCGGTTCACGTACTCGTTCACGACCGGGTCATTGATGAACTTGACGCTCTTCTCCAGCTGCATGGCATAGGACTTACCCATGCGAATCTCGGTTTCAGTGGAGTACCAGTTACCCATGCCGCGACCGCCAATGTCGCGGGTGCCAACTGCGTTCACGTCATCAACGCTGCCTGCTTTCACCCCCGGCATCTTCGGGTCACTCGCCGGGCCTGGTGGAGTCGACTCCGCAGGCGGGGTGTCCGAAGGAGTCGCATTGGGCTGACTGGGGGCGGCGGTGGTCTGGCTCGGAGTGGCAGTCGTTGGGTTGGTTTGCGCGGTGCTCTGCGGACTGTTCTGTCCGTATCCAGTAAGCGCCAAGCAGGGCGCCAGTATCAAGCTACTCGCGACCAGGAACTCCGCCGGTATCAGCTTCTTGCGCAGCATTTTGCTCATCACAGAACCTCTGTCTCGTAACCGTAGGCACACCACCCGGATTTCCCCGTACGCGGCACCCACCAGATTCGCATGTGCGGCTTTCAGTAAGGAAAGCCCCATGAAGTGTGCAAACGCAACAAGATTCCACGGAAAATCCGGGACACGCTACAGCTATTAGACCTAGTATGCGCGCTTTGGCTAGCCGTTGGGCTGACATTTCGATCGAAAATCAAAAGTGTTTCACTACCCCAAACGCGCCCTGCTTTGTACCAGCTGGGGCCCGGCCTCGGCGTGCCCACGCATCCGCACCAAAAAGGAGTTCACCAGCCGGGCAAACGTCTCTGGACATTCTTCGTAGGGCAAGTGCCCCGCCCCGGGCAGCTCCACAAACTCCACCCGATCAAAGCAGCGCCGCAAGCCCTCGGCAGACTCCAGAGATACGGCCCGGTCCCGGTCTCCCCAGAGCAGCAAGGTTGGGAATCGGCGCACGTGCTGGAGAGCCAACTCCAACTTGCCCATGTCGTCAAACCATGTTTTCAGGATGCTGAGCACGTACGCGACGGTACCCGGAACGCGGAGGGAGTTGATGTACTTTCCCAGGGAGCCGTCCCGTAACTGCGTGGGATCGCCGTACATACGGCCCAAGGCAAGCGCCTGCATCGGTTCGGGCAGGCTGGCGACGCGGTGCGCGAACCAGGTCCCCAATCCCGACAGGTAAAAGCGGACGAGGGGGTCAGCAAGGTGAGAGAAGGGATTCGCCGGTGCGTGCAACAGCAGGTTTCTTACCCGGTCGGGATATTTGGCGGCCAGCATCAGAGCCACGGCTCCGCCGTGAGAAGTGGCCAAAAAGTCTGCACAGCGGATGGCCGATACATCCATGAACTTTACGATCCGGGAAGCCTGGGCCTCCAGGGTCGCGTCGATGCCGGGTACCCGTTCCGACTCGCCGATGCCCAGCGCATCCACGGCGTAGATCGTTGATTCCTCGGCGAGGCTGGGTATGGTTGGCTCCCAGGTGGAAGCTGTACCCAAAAGGCCGTGGAGCAAAATAAGCTCCGGCCCTGACCCTGCCTTGAGACAGTGCACCTGGTGCCCCTCTACCTCCACCCAGTGCTTCTCAATCTGGGCGCCGCCCGAAGGCGTCTAACATCCACCGCGCCAATGCCATAGTGACCTCTTGATTCCAGCGCGATCCAGCATCTTCTCTTCGCTACGCTATCTAATATCGGCGGAGAAAGGCACATCAGGCGTTGGGAATACACGTACGAAATTCACATTCTATTCAAATAAATCTGGAAGACAAAGGGGCAGCGAGCGATGTCGCCAAATGCGGGCAACGATGGATGGTTTCAATGCACAGTTCTGCACCATACCGGAGGCAATCATTGCCTACTCGCCGACTCCAACATTTCCCGAAAACAGGATTAGTCGATATGTCCCGTCATATCTGTCTGGTGGAAAACAGCAGGCTCCCAATCCAGAGGGAGTGACTAAGCGGATAGCGGCGTAATCGGGCGGCGTATATCTCTTCTTGAATCAAGAGTATACTGTGGCTGCAATTGGGCGATGCCGCGGGGAGCGGCCAGGCGGGAAACTTTCCTGTTGGTCCACAGCGTGCTCTGTGGCTATCGGGGGCCTCTCTTCGTTCTCGCACCGACGCGATGCTTAAGCCGTTTCAAATTCGGGTAGCCGTGGTTCTTCTCGCCGGGTTTACGTTGGCGGCTGCGATACTTGCCTCGCTGAATTTCGCTAAAGAAGGCTCGTTTTCGCTGCCCACCGACCAGGTTTCCTGGCTAGAGGCGCCCGGCGGACTTAAGGCCCAGCGGGTACTGAAGGATGGCCCCGGCGAGCGGGCCGGTATCAAGGCCGGGGATCTGCTGGTTTCGGCCAACAACGTGGCCACGCCTCGCATATCGTTCCTGACCCATCAGTGGTTTGCGTTAGGCACCTGGCGGAACATCGACTATCTCCTGATCCGTTCGGGCGTTCCCATCCACGCATCCGTTTTGCTTGAGCCCACCGACCGCAGTCAGGACCAGGGCCTGCGGCTGATCGCGCTGGTTTACCTTTCCATTGGCCTGTATGTCCTGTTCCGGCGGTGGACGGCTCCGCGGGCAACCCACTTTTACGTCTTTTGCCTGGCCTCGTTTGTCCTGTATTCGTTCAACTACACCGGCAAGTTCAATACTTTTGACTGGACTATCTACTGGGGCAAGATCCTGGCCGGGCGCTGCAACCTGCGCTGTTTTTGCATTTTGCGTTAGCGTTTCCAGAGGAAAGGCCGGCCTCCCGGCGGCACTGGATCTACTCCCTTATTTACCTTCCCGGCCTGGCTGTGATCGTGCTGCAAGTGGTGGCCATGCGGCAGTGGCAGGCCACGGAACTGCTGGACACCCGTCTCGACCAGCTCGCCATGGGCTACCTGGCGCTCTATTTTGTAGTGGCCGCCGTAGTCTTCTACCGCAACTACGTGCGGCAGAAGAACCCGCTTCGCCGCCAGCAATTGAAGTGGCTGACCCGGGGAACTTTGCTGACTGTCATTCCCTTCACGCTGCTGGACGTCATTCCGATTCTCACCGGCATTCCGGTTCCCAGCGTTCTGGTCAGGCTGGGGGGCATCTGCCTGATCTTCTTGCCGTTGACCTTTAGCTGGGCCATTGTCCGTTACCGCCTGATGGACGTGGACCTGATCTTCAAGCGCGGCGTCACCTACACCCTGGCGACGGCTTCCCTGGTGGGCCTTTATTTTGGCGCGGTTGCCTTTGCGGCGGAGGTGGTTCACACCCGGCTGCCCAGCGCGGGAGCGTGGGGCCTGATCGCCGCCATCATCATCACGGCGCAGCTTTTCGAACCGCTCAAACGCGCCATTCAAGACCGGGTCGACCGGGTCTTCGACCGTAAGCGCTACGACTATCGCCAGACCCTGATCACCTTCGGCCGCGGCCTGAGCTCGCAGACCGATCTGGACAGACTGCTCCACTCGATCGTGGACCGGCTGTCAGAGACGCTACTGGTGGCGCGCGTCGCCATCTTCTTCCCCAACGCCGGCGGCAGCTATACCTTGAAGGCCGGCCATGGCCTGCCCGCGCAACTGCTCGCCCCGGAAAGCCGCCCGGCGCTCGACTTTCTCGATTTCGATCAGCCCGACGCCGGCACTCACCTCTTCCTCGAGAACCCGCAACAGGTGCTGCACTTCTCCGGCGAAGAGCGGCATGCGGCTGCGCTGCTCGACCTCAACTATTACCTGCCCTGCCGCCTGCAGCAGAAGACCATCGCCATCATCGGGCTGGGACGCACTACCCATGGAGACTTCCTCTCCAGCGAAGATGTCGAGTTGCTCGAATCCATGGCCAGCTACATCGGTATCGCGATCCAGAATGCGCGCTTGTACGCCAGTCTGGAGCAGAAGATATCCGAGTACGAGCGGCTGAAGGAGTTCAACGAGAACATCGTCGAGTCGATCAATGTTGGAGTCTTTGCCGTCGACCTGGAAGAGCGCATCGAAAGCTGGAACGCGCAGATGGAAGTGATGTATGCCATGTCGCGGCAGGAGGCGGTGGGGCGCTATCTGCGAGACATCCTGCCGGCGGGGTTTGTCACCGAATTTCTACGCTTGAAAGATGAGCCTGGAGTGCACAACCTCTACCGCTTCCGGCTGCATACCCGCAGCGGCGAGAACCGCTGCGCCAACGTGGCTATTGCTCCCCTGGTCTCGCGCAACTTCGAGGTGGTGGGCCGTATCATTATCGTGGATGACATTACGGAACGCATGGAGCTCGAAGCACAGCTGGCGCAAGCCGATAAGCTCTCTTCCATCGGCCTGCTGGCGGCCGGCGTGGCCCATGAGGTGAACACGCCGCTGGCGGTGATCTCCTCCTATACCCAGATGCTGGCCAAACAGGTTCGGGGAGATCAGCGAGTGGCTCCGCTATTGGACAAGATCACGCAGCAGACCTTCCGCGCTTCGGAGATCGTTAACGGCTTGCTCAACTTTTCCCGTACCGGCGCGGCGGAGTTCACGGCTCTCGATCTCAACCAGATCATCATGGAAACGCTGAAGCTGCTGGAACACCAGTTCCGTGCATCCCAGGTTCTTTTGGAAACTTCACTCGAGGATGACTTGCCACCGATTCTTGGTAATTCCGGCAAACTGCAACAGGTATTTCTCAACCTGTTCCTGAACGCCAAGGACGCGATGGCGGCGGGTGGGACGCTGCGGGTGGCCACCCAGGCAAACGGGCACGTGGCGGTCGATGTCTCCGACACCGGCTCGGGCATCGCGCTTGAACACGTGCAGCGCATCTACGACCCATTCTTTACCACCAAGTCGACGGTCAGCGAGGGCCAGCGGCGCGGCACAGGACTGGGACTGGCAGTGAGCTACGGCATTATCCAGGAGCACGCCGGCAAGATCCATGTAGAAAGCCAGGTGGGAAGCGGAACCACCTTCCATCTGGAATTTCCTATGGCAAGGAAGCCCGCCCATGTCTGAGGCCGGAATTCTCGCCCCGCAAAGTAAGGCCAACGTTTCGACCGAACCGGCACCCCGGATTTTGATCATCGATGACGAAGCGGCCATTCGCGAGTCCCTGGAAACGCTGCTGGTGCTCGAAGGCTATCTGGTAGACCTGGCCCCCGAGGGTCAGGCCGGGCTCAAAGCCATCGATACCCGAAGCTACGACCTGGTTCTGCTGGACCTGGCGCTGCCCGGACAAAACGGGCTGGAGATTCTGGCTCGTATACGGGAGCGCCAACCCAACCTGCCGGTGATCATGATCACCGCCTATGGAACCGTCGGCAATGTGGTCGACGCCATGAATGGCGGGGCCCAGAACTTTGTCCAGAAGCCCTGGGACAACGAAAAGCTTCTGGCGGATATCCGCGCCGCCACCGCCCGGCAACGCGCGGAAGAAGAGAATGTCCAGCTCAAGCGGGCCCTGAAGCAGCGCTACAACTTTGAAAATATCGTCGGCAAGAGCGAGCCGATGTTGCGCATCTTCGACCTGGTGGCGCAGGTGGCCCCCACTCGCTCCACCATCCTGATCCAGGGCGAGAGCGGAACCGGCAAGGAACTGATCGCCAAGGCGATCCACGCCAATTCGCCCCGGCGCGACAAGCCCTTTGTACCTGTGAATACGGGCGCCATGCCCAGCGATCTGCTCGAATCCACCCTATTTGGCCACGTCAAAGGGGCGTTCACCTCCGCCGTCTCGGCCAAGAAGGGCCTTTTTGAGGTGGCTAATTTTGGCACCCTCTTCCTGGACGAGATCGGCACCATGGGGATGGATACGCAGGCCAAAGTGCTGCGCGTGCTGCAGGATCGCCGCTTCATGCACCTGGGCGGAGTGCACGAGATCCAGGTGGATGTGCGCATTCTGGCGGCCACCAACGTCGATCTGCGGCAGGCGGTGCGTGAAGGCAAGTTTCGTGAAGATCTTTACTACCGGCTCAACGTCATCACCATCGATCTGCCCCCGCTGCGCACCCGGCGGGAAGATATTCCGCTGCTGGCGGCGAGCTTTCTCAAGCGCTACGCGGAAGAGAACGACCTGGCTCCGCGCACGCTCGCGCCCGAAGCCATGCGCGTGCTGATGGATTACGATTGGCCAGGAAACGTGCGGGAATTGGAAAACGTAATCGAGCGCGGAGTGGTTCTCTCCTCCACCCCGACCATCGGTTTTGACCTTCTTCCCGGCCACCTCACTGGCCGCAGCTACTCCTCCAGCCTGCTCGAGCACAACCCTGACGCCTCCTTATTCGACATTCTGGAAGATATTGAGCGGCGCATCATCATCGACAAACTGGAGCGCTGCAAGTGGAACCAGACGGACGCGGCGGAGCAATTCCGCATCCCGCTTTCCACGCTGAACCAGAAGATCAAGCGCCTTTCGATCGAGATCAAGAAACGCCTTAAGGATTGATGTGGTGGGGATCATCCCTCAGTGGTAAAGCCCTCATCAGGCTAACGATTTACGGCCCGACTACATGGCATAGCTTGTGCGTACGGCTTGAAGGCCGTACCCTTCAAGACCTGAAGGGCGTTCCCTTCAGAGAAAATTGCCCTGTGGTACCCTCGGCTTGCGTCCCAACGATTTGAACTATGCCAATCGACACGATTGAAAGCTGGGCAAAGAAGGTCGTCGTTGCAGTGCAGAATTATGCCCTGCTCGCCGGCCGGGCCATCGCGAACATCTTTCAGCGCCCACACTACTTTGCCGATCTCATTGTCCAGGCGGACTCGATCGGGATAGGCTCGCTGCCCATCGTCATCCTCACCGGCTTCTTTACCGGGGGCGTACTAGCGCTGCAGTCCGCTTCCTCCCTGGCCCAGTTCGGCGCCACCGCCATCACCGGGGAGCTGGTCAGCCTCTCCATGATCAAGGAGCTGGGGCCGGTGCTCACCAGCCTCATGGTCTCCGGCCGTAACGCATCGGGAATGGCCAGCGAGCTGGGATCGATGATGGTGACCGAACAGATCGATGCCATGCGCGCGCTGGGCACCGACCCGCTCAAGAAACTGGTAACCCCACGCCTTTTCGCGACCGTGATCATGCTGTTTTTCCTCACCATCATCTCTGACACCGTAGGCACCATGGGGGGCGCTTTCGTGTCGGTCGTCATGCTGGGGCAGGATGGTTCCCAGTATTTCCATACTGCTTACCAGACTCTGCGCTATCCCGATATTCTTCAGGGCCTGGTGAAACCGATTGTTTTTGGCTTCATCATTGCCAGCATCGGCTGCTTCTATGGCATGAACACGCGCGGCGGCACCCAGGGTGTTGGCCGTTCCACCACCCAGGCGGTGGTCGTCTCCTCGGTGCTCATCATCTTTGTCGACTTTGTCATCAGCCGGTTCATGATCGGCGTCTTCGGCCGGTGAGCGAATGAGCACTTCGACCCAGCCTGCACCCACGGCAGCTCGTGGAAGATCCGGCGCAGCCGGTCGTCGTCTTCGATCACGTCTCGATCGGGTTTGAAGGCAAGCAGGTTCTCGAAGATATTTCGCTGACCGTATCCCCGGGCGAAACCCGCATCCTGCTGGGCCCCGCCGGCAGCGGCAAGAGCGTGCTGCTCAAGCTCGCGAATGGCCTGATGCGGCCTGACTCCGGAACCATCACGGTCTTCGGCGAAGAGATCAACGATATGCCGGAAGAGCAGCTCTTCAAATTGCGAGGACGCATCGGCATGGTCTTTCAGGAGGGCGCCCTCTTCGATTCGCTCACCGTGCGCGACAACGTGGCTTACCGGTTGATGGAGCAGAAGGTGCCGGAAGCGGAAGTGACCCAGCGCGTGACCGAGGCGCTGCGCTTCGTGGAGCTGGAGCAGACCCTGGACAAGTATCCTTCCCAACTCTCCGGGGGCATGCGCCGCCGGGTTGCGATCGCCCGGGCTGTGGTTAACCGGCCCGATCTGCTCCTTTACGACTCCCCCACCGGGGGACTGGACCCGATCACTTCGACCACCATCATTGAGCTGGTCATGAAGCAGCGCGATGTTTACCGCACCAGCTCGTTGCTGGTCACCCATCGCCTGCAGGATGCTTTCACCCTCGCCACGCACACCTTCGACCGCGCGGAAAACCATATGGTTCCGATCCCCGACGGCGAGCTGGATCCCAAAACCAACTTCCTCGTGCTGCATGACGGTCACATTGTCTTCGATGGCTCCACGCATGACCTGGTGCACAGTGACGATCCGTTTCTGAAGGAATATTTGTCGTAGTCAGCCGCTGTTACATTTAAGGACGTTCTAGCGTCAGAAGTTGCAGGGATAGAGCAGTGGAATCCCATATCTGGCGCAAAGCGCGCGCTCAGATATGGGGCACCCGTCGATCCGTGGTCGGGACGAACTTGGCCAGGACAGATATGTGTGGGCTGGTCAATCTCTGCTAGTCTTAAGGGTTTGCTACCAGCTTTCCGAGGTATCTACCGGCATGGCGTTCAAATTCAAAGGCGTTGATTTTATCCAGTTTGACGGGCTGCTCTCCGGCGACGAGCTACTGTCGCGCGATACCACCCGGCAGTTCGTCGAAGACAATGTCATTCCCATCATCGAGCAGTGCAATCGCGATGGCCGCTTTCCCCGCGAGCTGGTCCAGCCCATGGGCCAGCTCGGCTTCTTCGGCGCCAGCCTGCGAGGGCTATGGATGCGCCGGCATGTCCAACGTGGAGTATGGCCTGGTGATGCAGGAGCTGGAGCGAGGCGACTCCGGCCTGCGCAGCTTTGTCAGCGTGCAGTCCGCCCTGGTCATGTATCCCATCTACACCTTCGGCAGCGACGCGCAGAAAGAAGCATGGCTGCCCCAGCTGGCGACGGGAGAAAAACTGGGCTGCTTCGGGCTGACCGAGCCCGATTTCGGCTCGAACCCGGGCGGCATGCGCACCCGCGCCCGCAAAGAGGGCGACGAATACATTCTCAACGGCGAGAAAATGTGGATCACCTCGGGCTCCATCGCCGACGTTGCCGTGATCTGGGCCAAGGTGGACGACGAGGACGGCAAAGTCCGCGGCTTTCTGGTGGAAACCAATCGACCCGGTTTCTCCGCCTACGATGTGCATGGCAAGTGGTCGCTGCGCGCCTCCGTCACCTCCGGCCTTTCGCTCCAGGATGTGCGCATTCCGGCTTGCAACCTGCTGCCCGGCTCGGGAGGGCTCAAGTCGCCGCTCATGTGCCTCAACCAGGCGCGCTATGGCATCAGTTGGGGGGCCCTGGGCGCGGCTATGTCCTGCTATGACACTGCGCTGCAGTACTCGTTGTTGCGCAAGCAATTCCGCGAAGAACCGATTGCCAGCCATCAACTGGTGCAGGAAAAGCTGACCTGGATGATCTCAGAGATCACCAAGGGCCAGCTGCTCGCACTCCAGGTGGGACGGCTGAAAGATGCCGGCAAGGTGGGCTTTCGAACATATCTCCATGGCCAAGCGGAATAACGTCTGGATGGCCCTGGAGTGTGCGCGCATGGCGCGGGACATCCTCGGCGGTAACGGCATTACGGACGATTATCCGGTCATGCGGCACATGATGAATCTCGAATCGGTGAAGACCTATGAAGGCACACACGATATCCACGCTCTGATCATTGGCCAGAGCGTTACCGGGATTCCTGCCTATTAATGTTCCCTCGCGGGATCCCTGGATTTTCAACAGCGGTCCGGTTTTCTGCCATTCGGTAGAATCAGATTAATAAGGGGTTGCAGTTGAGCACCACCCTTCCCTCGCTACTCCGCAACCTCTGGCTCCAAACTGCGTCTTTAAGGGGTAGTAGTTGAAAGAATTGTGCACTATAGGTGCGTGCCCATGGATGTAAAGTCAGCGTCAAGAAAAGTACTCCTCCTGGGGAAGATACAGCGCCGCCCCGAGCTGGATGCTTTGCGCGGACTTTTCCTGGTCTGGATGACGCTGACCCACCTGCCCACGCGTCTCAGCGACGTGGTGAATCAGCCCTTTGGGTTTGTCTCCTCTGCCGAGGGGTTTGTGTTTTTGTCTGCCATGCTGGTGGCCACTCTCTACATTCACCAGGCTGCCGAGGACAGTGAGGGAGTTCGCTCCAAGCTGTGGAAGCGGGCGCTTCGCATCTACGGCTATCACCTGATCATGCTCGCCATGGCATTCACCATCGTGGCAGCATTCGCCGAGCACACGCATCGCGCGGCCATTTACAACCTGCTCAATTTTTACCTGGCCCATCCGTTCACCGCGATCATTGGATCTTTGCTGCTGATCTACTGTCCGCCGCTGCTTGGACATCCTGCCCATGTACGTCACTTTTCTGCTGCTGACGCCATACGTCCTCAATACGGCCGTGCGCCGAGGTTGGAACCGCATTCTCATCATCAGCGGCCTGATTTGGCTTCTCGCTCAGTTTGGCCTGCGGACCTGGATGCATAACGTGGTGGTACATGCCACAGGCCTGCACATACCGCTGCAGGAAACAGGAGCATTCAACCTTTTTGCGTGGCAAGCCATCTGGGTTCTGGCCTTGTGGCTGGGGGCCAAATCGACACGGGGCGAGAACCCGTTAAGCAAGCTCCCTGGTTACGTTTTTCCCATAAGCGCGGCGGTTTGCCTCTTCTTCCTGGGTGTGCGTCATGACTGGCTGGGCGCTCGCCTCACTCAGGAGGCCCTCGGCCTTTCATTGGATAAGTGGCAGATTGGTCCGCTGCGCGTTCTGAACCTGTTCGCCTTTTCTTGCGTGGTCTACTGGTCGCGGAAATATCTCACCCGGCTGGTGCTGGTGGAGCCGCTTTTGACCCTGGGGAAAGCTTCGCTCGAAGTCTTTTGCGCCCATATCTTTTTTGTGTTTGTGGGGCTTGCACTGCTTTACGGCGAAGTGACGGAACTGCATGGCCGCTACGCCATCATCCTGTTAACGATTACCTTCAGCGCGCTTATCCTGGTGGCTGTGCGCGAGGTTCGGCGCAAGCAAAAGGCGCGCCATTCCCATTCCTCGCCGACCGTGGGAGCGAAGTGGGTCGCCAAACAGGATGCTACGGAGGCTTCCCGTTTGGTATCGGGCTTGAACCCTCCCACCGCGGAGAGCAGGGCGGAAGGGTAGTACCTGTTTCCGCCGACAATACGGCGTGAGGAGAAGAATCCCTCAGCGGCTAAAGCCAAACCTGTTTACAACCACTTACGCACGGGATGAAGCCCGTACGCTTCCAAAGCTGGAGTTTTTCCGCAAGCCGTTAAAGCCGAGTTCATTTCAAAGGATCTACTACGGGCTGAAGGCCGTACCCTTAAGAACTGCCTGTCACACGGCGACGGTGAAGGTGTCTTCGTGGCGGACGACGTTGCGGTAAAGCGTGTCCCGCTCCACCGGTTCGCGACCAGCCTCTCGGATCAGCCGGACCAGGTCAGAGCGCCGCATCCCCTGCGGAGTGGTGGCTCCGGCATCGTGATAGATCTTTTCTTCCACCACCGTGCCATCAATATCGTCGGCGCCGAAGCGCAAGGAGATCTGCGCGATCTTGGCGGTCATCATCTGCCAGTAAGCTTTGATATGGGAAAAATTGTCCAGCAGTAAACGGCTCACGGCGATCTGCCGGATATCGGTGAGGCCGGTGGTGGTCGGCAGATGATCGAGCGCGGTGTTGGCGGGATGGAAGGCCAGAGGAATGAAGGTCTGAAAGCCACCGGTGTCGTCCTGCACAGCGCGCAGGCGGAGCATGTGATCGACCCGGTCCTCATCGTTCTCGACGTGGCCGTAAAGCATGGTGGCGTTGGAGCGCAGACCTAGCTTGTGGGCGGTGCGCGCGGTCTCCAGCCATTCGTCCCCGTCGATCTTGTGATCGCAAATAATGTGGCGCACGCGATCGGAGAAAATCTCGGCCCCGCCGCCTGGCAAGGAATCCACGCCGGCATCTTTCATCCTGGTCAGCGTCTCGGCAATCGTCAGCTTGGCACGCCGCGCCAGGTAGGCCACTTCGACCATGGTGAAGGCCTTGATGTGCACCTGGGGAAAGCGCTGCTTCAGACCCGCTACCAGGTCAAGGAAATACTCGAACGGTAGATCGGGATGCAGGCCGCCGACGATGTGAAACTCCGTGACCGCTTCGCTGTAACCGGAGGCCGCCACCTGCCACGCTTCCTCAAGGGCCATCGTGTAGGAGCCTTCGCTGCCCTTTCTGCGACCAAAGGCGCAGAGCCGGCAGGCGGCCACACAAACATTGGTGGGGTTGATGTGCCGGTTGACGTTGAAGTAAGCAATGTTGCCGTGCAGGCGCTCGCGTACATGGTTGGCCAACCAGCCTACGGCCAAAACGTCTCCCGACCGGTAGAGCGTGACGCCGTCGTTGAAATCAAGACGCTCGCTCGCCAAAACCTTGTCTGCAATCGGCCGCAAACGGGCGTCGTCGGTTTGAAAGCTGTGCCGCGCGGGCGCGAAAGACATGGAGCTGCTCACTGCTCCATGATACGCGACCGCGCTCTAGCCTGAGAGCCTGGTTGCCGCTTCATTAAAAGATTACTGCGACGATTCCAGGGCGGCGTCCAGGGATGCTCTGGGTTAAGATTTGGTAGACAGTGATCCGTTGGTGGCTGGCCACCCATACAGCATGCGACTGCTTCGAACTCTGGCCTTTATCCTCCTCACAGTTCCCTGCGCGCTGGCGGCCCCGCAAAATTCCTCTGTTTCTTCACCGGCAGTTCTTCCGCGGGTTACCGCATATGCTCTGGACCGGGCGAAGGTCACGCTGCCGGCGGACTTTGTTGTTCCGCTCAACCTGCTCATTCTTTCTTTTCAGCGGAACCAGCAATCGGTAGTTGACGGCTGGCTGCCGCAGCTCACTGCAAGCGCCGCTCCCAGCGTACAAACCTGGTTGCTGCCGATCTCCGGGCCGGAAAACGGCCTGTACCGCTGGTGGTTGAACGCCTCGTTACGCAGCAGCCTTCCGGCATCGCAGCCGCGGCGCTTTACGGTTCCCTTGTATGTCAACAAGGGGCAATTTCTGCGGTCCCTACAGGTCTCTTCCGAGCAGGAGGTGGTGCTCCTGCTCACCGACAAGACAGGGCGCGTACTATGGCGCGCTGCGGGACCGGTGACCGATAGCAAGCTGGCCGGGCTCAACGGCTTCCTGAAGTCGGCCCCGCACTAAGACTTGGGCTACGTGGACTTGGCAACGCGGGCGGCAATCAGGTTCACTGCCCGATGGGCAGAAAGCGCTGCACCCTCCTGCCAACCGACGATATGGCTGGTGTGGTCCCCGGCAAGGAAGATGCGGCCTTGCGGCTGGATCCACACCTCATAGCCCGCGGCGGAAGTGTTGTAGTCCGGCACCGAGTAGTTCTGGCTCACCCAAGAGCCCAGGTTGTACGGGATGTGTCCCCAGCTGACGTAGATGGGGTTCTTCAGCTCCTGCGAACAGCCGGGATGCAGGAGTTCAATCGAGTGGCGTGAGGCAGCCAGCTTAGCATCCACATCCGGCAATTTGCCGAACTCCGAGCCGTTCTCAATGCCATAGCCACCCAGAATGATCCCGGTTTCGGAGAAGAAAGAGGCGCTGGGATACCAGATCGTGTCCACGGGCTGGCGGAGGAAGGAAAGGCCGCCATAGATGTTGGCCTCCTGCTCCCAAAAGCGCCGTGACTCCCAGGCAATTTTGTAGGCGGAGTCATAGGTGCAGCCAGCGATGGCTGCCTTCAGCGGCGCAGCGAAGTCGGTGTCCATGGTCTTGAGGATGGTGAGCGGTAAGGCGCAGATGCAGTAGTCCGCGCTTACCGTCTCATTCTTGCCCGATGCCAGATCACGGTAGACGACCTTCACACCGGACTCATTTTGGCGGATCTGGACCACTTCCGCACGCGACCGAACGACGCTCCCCAGCTTTTTCTTAAAGGCCATGGGGATCTGGTCCATGCCGCCAATCGGCTGAAACATGGTTGCCTGCCAGTCGATCTCGTCCTCTTCCATCAACTCGCGCCAGAGGTGGGCCGAGAGCAGGGCACGCATATCCAGGGGGTCGTTGGGAACGCCTATCGTATCGCCGGCTCCAGGGCTTACTTTGTACCCGGCGCGGGCCGATCCCTTGTAGAAAAGGTCGGGGGAGAGGTCGCCGTAAACTTTCAGAAACTCGACCATCTGCTCTTTGTCGCCAGCGGTTAGTTCCTGATCGAGCGCTCCCCTCTGGATGCACTTGCCTAGCAGTTCCGAGACGTGGCCGCGGGTGTCGTATTCCACCTGCCGGTTTTGCACGGTCTTGCCACCATCGAGGCGACTCGACTGCAGGAAAGCGCTGCGCGAGGTGTTGACCTCAACCTCCAGCGGAACCTCCAGCTCGCGGCAATAGCCGAGCATTGTCTTGTGTATCGACGGCAACCTTGCCGGGCCTACATTTTGGTAGAGGCCTTCGCCGAAGGCGCATTTTTGCGTGAAGCCGGTGGTGAACTCGACCTTGGTTCCGTTGCGGACGGTCCAGTTTCTGCCGCCGACTCGCTCCCGGGCTTCGAGCAAAGTGCAGGTGTAGCCAAGCTTGCCCAGCTCGTACGCGGAGGCGAGTCCAGCGATGCCGCCACCCAGGATGACCACGCTGGTGCCTTTGCCGGAGCCCGCGGGTTGTTCCACCGTGGCCGCGGCGGACGCGGTGATGGGGAGCAAGCCCAGGGACTGCATCATGGTGAAGGCGGCGCTGTACCCGCCGGCCTGCCCCACTCTCATCAGAAAATCACGTCTGCTCAATCCCATTTTTAAACCTCTCTAGCTCGGCAATATTTGATCGCGATTTTAGGGCAGGATCAACGTGGCCGGGCTAAGTTCGCCGTTGTTTGAGGAGATGGTAGAATGAACACTTTCGGGAATGCGTTTGATGTGCGAGCATAGGCTCCGCAATAGTAGTGCGGGGACAACTGGCGACGGTACCACTCTTGGCGCCGCGGGATATTTTTGTGCCCGCGCTTGCTATCTACACTCCAGAAAAACACCTTGCCCCAGAAAACCGGGGATAGTAAAGGCTCAGTCTTCAACTTGGAAGCTGTCACAGCGAAGAAGTGCGACGAGGAAGGCAAATCTATAGTGAAGGTTTACGTTTCAACGGGGAGAACGTACACCAACCGGACCCTGCAACATGGTGCTGGGGAACGGAAACGAATTTCAGGGTAACGGTAGCGGCGCACGAAAGCAACTCAAAAATTACGTCTTTTAGTGTTTATGGGTGTTGGGTAATGACCGAAGAAGGCTCAAGGGCCGAAGAGATTTTGGACATCGAGTTTCTGCATGAGATCGGCAGCCGCATGGCAGCCGCCGATCCGTTTCATGCAGTGCTCGAGCGGGTAGTGGATTTTGTCTCCACGGTGGTGATGTGCGACTCCTGTTTCGTCTATGTGCTGGAACACGACAAGCTTGTGCTGCGTGCTTCAAAGAATCCACATGCCGACCTGGTGGACGAGCTCGACCTGCAACTGGGCCAGGGCATTACGGGATGGGTGGCGATGCATCAACAGCCTGTGGCCATTGCCTCCCAGGCGTGGAGCGATCCCCGTTTTAAGATGTTCAACGATTTGCCGGAAGATCATTTCGAAGCATTTCTTTCCGTGCCCATTCTCTGCCGGGGCAGGGTGGTGGGTGTCATCAACGTGCAGCATCGCAAGCCGCACAACCACAGCCGGCGACAGGTACGCCTGATCTCGACGGTTGGTTTCCTGGTGGGAGCGGAACTGGAGATGGCGCGCCTGGAGAGCGAGCGGCTCATGCTTGCCGATCGCCTCGAGGTGAGGAAGCTGATGGATCGCGCGAAGGGCATTCTGCAGCGCGAATTGCACCTGGATGAAGAAGGAGCTTACCTGGCCTTGCAAAAACAGAGCCGGCAAAAGCGGAAGGCCATTCGGGAGATTGCTGAGGCTATTATTCTCACCGAGGAAATTCGGCGGTCGCGCAAGTAAGCGTATTCTGCTGCGAGCCTAGAAGGCTTGCTCTTTGGGTGTCGACCGTAAAGGCATCGGATGAATCGAGAGTCATAGGAATACCCGTTCTACCTCTCTTGTTGAATGCTTTTGCTGTCAAAAGCGCGATTTGCGCGATTCAGCAAATGCGATCGTGGGGGCTGACCCTCCATCGTTTCGGCCCAGGTACGCTCCCACGGCACGCCGGGGCAGGTCGGCGAACCTGGGGCACCCGTCCTGTTCCTATGAGGTACCGCTAGTGCACAAGCTCCGCAGGGACTGAGTTCCAGTGGTCGGTCAGCGCGATTGGTCGGCGAGAAGGTGGCTTCCGTCGTAGTGTTCCAGGCGGATCACGTCGGCTAGAGGAACACGCTGTTCCCAGCCCAGGCGTTCCAGTTGCGGACGGACTTCGAAGCCATCGACGTAGCCTAGGCATAAATACGCAACCAGTACCATGTGGGCGGGAATGCCGAGCAACGTCTTCAACGCCTCAGGATCCAGAATGCTTACCCAGCCCACGCCGATCCCTTCTGCGCGCGCGGCCAGCCAGAGATTTTGCACTGCGCAAACGGCCGAGTAAATTGCGGTTTCAGGCATCGACTGGCGGCCCAGACGATGACCTCGCTCGCTCACCGGGTCGCAGGCTATACATAGATTCTGCGGCGCCTCAAGAATGCCCTCGAGCTTCAGCCCACGATAGAGTTCCCCTCGTTCACCTTCATAGGAATCGGCGGCCAACTTGTGCGCCTGGGAAAAAATGTCGCGCACTGCCCCACGTACGCGCAGGCTACGAATGACAATGAATCGCCAGGGCTGCATGAGGCCGACTGAAGGCGCATTGTGTGCGGCGCCCAGCAGACGCAGCAGCACATCATCGGCCAGCGCTTCGGGCAGAAAGCCGGAGCGAACATCGCGGCGCTCGCGAATAGCACGGTAGACGCCCTCCAGTTCGCGATCGCAGAAAGCTTCAGCCTTTGTTCTGATCATGCCACTAGCTAGGCTACTCCCTTTCCCGCAGTGATAGCATCTTGGCAGTCCCGAGACCCTATGAGCCCTAGTGCAAAACCGACTCGAGTAGAGCGGGAAGAGATTCAAGCCCAGCGGAAGCCCAAAAGGGCTCTGGGGCTGTTCGACTCCACCATGGTGGTGATTGGGGTCATGATCGGCTCAGGAATCTTCATCGTTCCCGCTGATATGGCTCGCATCCTGGGCGGCCCGGGCTGGTTTCTGGCCGCGTGGGTCTTCGCCGCGGTCCTGACTATCGCGGCCGCGTTCTCGTTTGGCGAGCTGGCGTCGATGATGCCGGGTGGGGGCGGCATGTACCTCTACCTGCGCGAGGCGTACTCACCCCTGTGGGGCTTCCTGTATGGATGGACACTCTTTACCGTGATCCAGACGGGGACAATTGCCGCAGTTGCGGTTGCGTTTGCCCGATTTCTTGGGGTGCTGACGCCTTCGATTTCTGAATCACGCTACCTTGTCGCCCCTGTACGCCTGTCCGCTCATTATGCGATCACGTTGTCGTCTGCACAATTGGTCGCTGTGCTGGTGATTGCGCTCTTGACCGCAACCAATACACTCGGCATCGAGTACGGCAAGATCATACAGAACTCCTTCACGGTAGCTAAGCTTGGTGCTCTCGGAGCGCTGATTGTCCTGGGCCTGACGGTGGGGTGGAATGCTTCGGCTGTTCACGCAAACCTGGCCGCTTTTTGGCAGAGGCCAGCCACGCCTCACCCGATGTCGTCCATGGGTGCCATCTTGAGCTTGTTGGTGCTCTTTTGCGTTTCTCAGTCCGGATCGCTCTTCGCCGCCGACTCGTGGCACGACATCACGTTTGCGTCAGAAGAAGTGAAGGAGCCCCGGACCACGCTGCCCCGGGCATTGGCCATCGGGGTGGTGATCGTGATGCTAGTGTACCTGGCCGCGAACATCGCGTACCTGGCAGTGCTGAACTTCTCCGCCATCCAACACGCTGATCATGACCGCGTAGCCACTGCGATGTTGCAGCAGATTTTTCCTGCATGGGGAGGAAAAGGCCTGGCTGTGCTCATCATGGTCTCGACGTTTGGTTGTATCAACAGCCTGGTGCTGGCGGGACCACGCGCTTACTACGCCATGGCGCGGGATAGGCTCTTCATTCCCGCAGCCGGGCGGTTGAATTGGGCCAAGGTGCCCGGCTGGTCCCTTCTCATGCAGGGAGTGTGGGCGGCGGTGCTGGTGCTGCTCACCACGTATTCCCCGGTCAAGGGCTATGGCAATCTCTATAGCGACCTGCTCGACTACATCATCTCGGCGGCGCTGCTGTTTTACATTCTTACCATCGCCGCGGTGGTGGTTCTGCGATATAAGCGGCCGGATGCGGAGCGCTTGTACCGCACCCCAGGCTATCCGGTGGTTCCGGCGATTTATATTCTGGGCGCTGGCGCGGTCGTACTCTGTTTGTTCATCAACCGGCCGGCGACGACTTGGCCTGGATTGGCGTTGGTGATCTCCGGGCTGCCTGTGTACTGGTTGATCCGGCGCAAGGGCGCTAAATAGCTCGGTAGCAGGGACTGCAGGTTCCTCGGCTTCGCTCGAAGAGCGTAGCCGAAGGAAACCCCGGCGGTGCTTATCTTACCCATGCCGCTCGGAGCTTTTCGACTACCGAAGCCCGCACCGTGGCTACCGTTTGGGGATGAGAAGTTCTGCTAGCGGTAGTCTGCGGCGAATGCGTCGGCGTCGCGGTTCATCTCTCCGGGCTGTGGAGCGCGCGGCAGCAAGAGAATCCGGTACGTGAAGGTTACGTTTTGATTCTTGTCCACCGTGTAGTCCAATTGTGGGGTCTTGGGGTCGAAGATGTGCTGCCCTAGCGGATTTGCGGCAAATAATCCGTAGCCTCGCGCATGCCAATAGGTTGGATAATTGGGATTCCCCGGGTGATCGAAGATTGCGATGGTGACTTCATGCCCGTCCTTGTTTCCGGTCAAGGCGCACCAGCGGCCGCGGGTACCCCAGGCCTGATCTCCTTGCTTGCCTTCACTGGTCAGATAGACACCCGTGGCGCCGGGTGTATTGGAAGCTGGCACTTCCGTCGGCCGGCCATTCGCGTCGGTGAAGGTGCCACCCTTTTCATTGGCTGACTCCAGCCAACGAGCTACGCGTATGCCCAGCAAACCTTCCTTGTCGTCGTGAAAGACGACCCGATCGAGCGCGTGCAGCTTGACGACCATGTCGATCATCCGCTGATTACCCTTCTGCGAAAACACGTAGCGCGTCTTCTGCTCGAGAATGTTCTGGCCGTTTCCTGTCGTCCATACCGAGTCGACAACCAGTTCCCCGCTGTTGCGCCCGCTTTTTGTGGAGACGATCTTCTGTTGATGGATGGTCCCCATCTTGGCGCGGTCTTCAGTCTTGATGGCGCCGGAGTTATTCCAGAAGTCGAATCCGTTTGCGTTACCGTAATTGAACCAAATTCCCGCGTGATGCGGATGATCGACTCGTTCGCCGGGACGCGGCGCGAGAGGAAATCCACGGACCACGTCGATGCCATCGGCCGTGATCAGCGGATACAGGACCGGCTTCTTCAACGTACTCGGCCAGACGTACGAGGTGAAAGGCTTGCCGTCGATAGTGATATCTACCCGCTGATGTGCCTCGTCGGGAACTACCTGCACGCCCTTCTCAGCCATCGCTTGCAGAGTAAAAGCTGCCAGCAGACAGCCAACGAACCACCTATTCATAGACCTTGTCTCCAGCCATCACCTTCTGTGACTTGTCATCAAAGGTGACGCGCTGACCGGTCTGAATGGCAGCGATATTCATACACAATGCGATCGAATGGCTGTACCCAGCCTCAATGCTGGCGTTGGGCTGCTTGCGCGAACGGACACACTCCATCCAGTTGCGCATATTGGCCGACGTCATGGGATCGTTGCCGGTGTTGGCTGAGGTCTCCGCTTTCATCACCGTATCGCTGAGCGAATAGTCGCCGAGCAGGTTCGGCTTCATGCCCATCTCCGCGGCTGCTTTCGCGGTCATGCCTCCTTCGGAGGTGACGCACTGCTTATCCATATCGAGCATTCCGCCGTTGGAGTAGTAGATCTCTTTCACACCGCCCGCCGAGTTGGTCATGCGCGAGGAATAGATGACCTGGAAGCCCTTGGTGGGATCATCGAGCGGGCCGTAGTCGAAGACCGCGGTCATGGTGTCCCAGTTCTTGCGACCGTCCTTCCACAGATAGACTCCGCCGTTGGCCACTACGCTGCGCGGATGAGGATAGCCGGTGAACCAATGCACTGTGTCAATCTGGTGCACCAGCCATTGATCGGGGATCCCGGAGGAATAAGGCCAGAAGAGACGGAACTCCAGATACTTGCGAGCGTCGAAGGCTTCGTAGGGCCGGTTAAGCAGATAACGTCTCCAGTCGGTGTCCTGCTCCTTCAACAGAGGGACAACGTCAGGACGGCGCCAACGGCCTGGTTGGTTCACATTCCAGGTCATCTCTACGGCTACGATGTCGCCAAACTTGCCCGATTGAATGTATTCGTAGGCCTTCTGATAGCTGGGCGTGCTGCGGCGCTGGGTGCCGACCTGGACGATTTTCCCGGTCTGCTTTACGGCGGCGCGGAAGGCCCGGGCGTCCTCCATGGTATGGGCGGTTGGCTTCTCCACGTAGGCGTCGCGCCCCGCCTGCACTGCTTCGACGCCATGCAGTGCATGTTGAAAATCGGCGGTGGCGATGATGACGGCATCGACGTCTTTGCGGGCATAGAGCTCGTCGTTGTTGCGCACGCTGGCGATGGGACTGCCGCACTGCTTCTGGATAAAGGCCGCACCTTCATCGCGTCGCCGGTTCCAGATGTCGGAGACGGCGACAAACTCGAAGTTGAGCTCCTTGGTGTGCTCCTGGAAGGCGGGCACCAGGGCGCTCTTGGCTCGATCCCCGGCTCCGATCAATGCTACCCGGACGCGATCGTTGGCGCCCACGATGGCGGCGTAGCTGTTCGCAGTCCATGGAACCACCGTTGCGGCGAGCGCAGCGCTCCCTATCTTCAGGAAATCCCTGCGGTTCTTGTCCTCGATCATCATGGCCACTCCTCACTCTCATCGTCGCAGAGAGTTTACAGGGATGGCCTAACGGTCGTCATCCGGGCGGACCGGATAGCGGGACGCTGGGCCGCTCTAGGCGGAGGGGTTACGGGTTCTCTCTCCGTCGATCATGCGCATGATTCCCAGAGGGTTAGTGGTCTTCAGCTCATCGGGGAGGGCGGCGTCAGGAAAGGATTGATAGCAGACCAGCCGGGTGAAGCGGAAGATGGCCTGCGTGCCCACGGAGGTGGAACGGCCATCGCTGGTGGCGGGGAAGGGCCCCCCATGCACCATGGCGTGGCAGACCTCTACCCCGGTGGGATAAGCGTTCAGGATCAGGCGGCCCACCTTGCGGCTAAGAATTTCGATCAGGTCGGCGTAGTCGGCCAGTTCGCTCTCTTCCCCTTGCAGGGTCGCCGTGAGATGGCCTTCCAGTTGCTCGGCAACGGCCAGCAATTGCTTCCGATCCTGGTAACCGACGACGACGGTTGTGGGGCCGAAGATCTCCTGCGCCAACTCGTCGTGTTCCATCAGGTCCTTGTAATCCGCCACAAAGAGCGACGCCTGCACGGTGGCCGCGGTGGTGCTGCCATCTACTTTCGCGCCTTCGGCAAGAACGTTGGCATCGGACATGCGACCCTTGACCGCCGAGGTGTACCGGTCCGCGATGGCTTTGGTTAGGAGAGTTTGCGTGGGGGTGCCGGTGACCTTGTCACCCAGTTCCTTCATAAAGGCAGGGGTACCGTCTTGCTGGGGAATCAGCACCAGCCCCGGCTTGGTGCAGAATTGGCCGGCGCCCAGGGTGAAGGAGGCCTGCAGTCCGGTGGCGACGGCGCTTCCCCGTTGCTTCAAGGCGCCAGGCAGAACGAATACGGGATTTACGCTTCCCATTTCGGAGTAACAAGGAATCGGCTCCGGGCGGGCGGCCGCCAGCTTCATGAGGGCGGTACCGCCGGCAAAGGATCCGGTGAACGCTACCGCTTTGATGGCCGGGTGCTTCACCAGCTGAACACCTACATCCACGCCGGCATCGAAGAGCATGGAAAATACGCCTTCCGGCAGGCCGCAGGCCTTAACGCTCTCGCGAATGGCCTGGCCTACCAGCGCGCTGGTGCCCGGATGCGCAGGGTGGGCTTTGACGATGACGGGATTGCCTGCGGCGAGAGCGGAAGCGGTATCTCCCCCGGCGACGGAAAAGGCCAGTGGGAAATTGCTGGCGCCGAAGACCGCGACCGGGCCAAGCGGCTTATGCATGGAGCGGATGGAAGGCTTGGGCAGCGGCTTGCGATTGGGGTCGGCATTGTCAATGCGCGCGTCTACCCAGGAACCTTCTTCCACCACTTCGGCGAAGAGTCGCAGCTGGCCGCAGGTCCGGCCCACCTCGCCGGTCAGGCGGGCCTCAGGCAACGCTGTTTCCAGGTTGGCCCGCTTGATGATTGCCGGCGCCGCAGCCTCTATAGCCGCGGCGATCTGGCGCAGAAAGGCGCCTTTTTTCTTGCCGGAAAGCTTGCTGTAAATGGGAAACGCGCTTTGCGCCAGGGCTGCCGCCCGCTCGAGATCTTCAGCACTTGCGGCGTAAAACTTTGGCTCCAGCGGTGAGCCAGTCGCCGGGTTCGTCGCGGTAAATGCGGCTGCTTCCGCGCCATCGCCAAAGCCGATCAGGGATACGGGTTTCAGTTCCAATGCAAGCTCCATGGTGTGCTCCTGTCACTTCAGTCTAAGCGATGAACCGGGA
Source organism: uncultured Acidobacteriaceae bacterium (assembly GCA_963746595.1). Taxonomy (GTDB): domain Bacteria; phylum Acidobacteriota; class Terriglobia; order Terriglobales; family Acidobacteriaceae; genus PALSA-350. The sequence goes on along the minus strand of CAVVBS010000013.1, from coordinate 471,381 downwards.
GGGCACGTTCCACGGCATGCCCGGACGGGCCGGGCAGGCGGGATGGCAAGTAGGGCTCGATGGGAATGGCCGGGGTTCTGCCGCTGATGAAGTCCGCGAGCAGTTGGGCGGTTGCCAGCGAGGTGGTGATGCCAAGGCCCTCGTGTCCGGTGGCTAGAAAGACGGTCTCGTCTTCTGCCGCGGGGCCGATCAGGGGCAGCTTGTCGGGGGTTGCGGAGCGAAAGCCTGTCCAGGTGCGCTGGATGGTGAGTGACGGCAGCGCGGGCAGATATTCGGCTGCACGCTCGAAGATGCGGGCTAGCATCTTGTCCTCCACTTCCCTGCCCTCGACACCATACTGCCGCGAAGAACCGATCAAAAGCTGCCCGTTCGCCCTAGGCTGCACATTGCAGGCTACGGAATCAGTGGTCGTGACATGAGCGCTCTTCAAATATCCGAGTTCGACCACCTGGTAGCGCAAAAAACCAGGATAAGGATCGGTGATCGCCAGATGGCCTTTTCGCTTGGCCACCGGAAGCCCAGGCGTCAACTCCGAAGCCCACTCGCCAGCAGCATTGACGAGAATCGGCGCGTGCAGCTGGTCGCCGTTGGCTAGCAGGACTCTGCCCGATCCCATGGCGGCAACCGTCTCTCGCAGCAGCGTGACTTTGCCGGCCTGCTCAAGCAGAAAGCGGGCGGCTACCTGGGGAGAGACGACTGCGTCCTCATGCATCAGCAGGCCTCCGGCGAGCCCGGAACGCAGGGCGGGCTCAGCCTGCGCGAGTGCCGGCGCATCGAGCACCTCGGAAGGGATGCCCTGTTCCTCATAGACACAGTGTTTGCGACATATCTCTCGCATCTCCTCATCGTCCGCAGCAACCCAAAGGGTGCCGCGCCGCGTGTATTCCGCATCGAGCGGCAGCTCGCTCGCCAACTGATGCCAGAGCATCTGTGAGTAGCGGGTCAACGCCAACTGGGCCGGCGAGTCGTCGAGAACGAGGACGTGCCCCATCGCCGCTGCGGTGGCGCCCGCTCCGATCTCCGATCGCTCCACCAGGGCGACGCGCATGGCAGATCGAGAAAAGGCCAGGGCACACGCAGTGCCGACAATGCCGCCACCAACAATCACTGCGTCGAATGTCATGGAGCTCCGATACCCCAACAGAAAGCATCATGAGGATCAAGGATGAGAGTCGATTCCGCGGTAATGAAAGCCGCGCCGGTGATGCTGGGCAGCACCTTCGCGTCACGAACGGCGATGCGGCCTTCGAAGACGCTTCCGATCACGCTTTCCTGACGCCACACCTGGCCGGGAGCCATCCGTCCTTCCGCATATAGGCAGGCCAGCTTGGCGCTGGTGCCGGTGCCGCAGGGCGAGCGGTCGTACTCCTTGCCCGGACAGAGAACGAAGTTCCGGCTGTCAATGCCCGGTGTCGGAGAGGGGCTGTGGAGCTCGATGTGGTCGATCTCCGCGCCGTCCGCGCCTTGAATTTTGTTAGCGGTGAGCGCCTGGCGAATGGCCCAGGTGAACGCGATGAGCTGGTCCAGATTTTTCCGGTCGATGGTGTAGGGATGTTGCTTGACCAGGAAGAACCAATTGCCGCCGTAGGCGACGTCTCCCGTCACTTGGCCGTATCCACGTACTTCCACGTCCACCGCTGCGGCCCATCGGTAGCTGGGTACGTTCTCGATGGTCACCGAACCGTCTTCGTTCAGAGAGGCGCCCACGATGCCTACCGGGGTTTCGATACGATGGTGTCCAGGTTTGATCCTGCCTAGATAGGCGAGAGTCACGACCACCCCAATCGTGCCGTGGCCACACATGCCCAGGCACCCGCTGTTGTTGAAGAAAATGACTCCGGTGACACAGTCGGCACCGCTGGGCTCACAGAGCAATGCCCCTACCATCGCGTCCGAGCTGCGGGGCTCGGTCACCAGGGCGCGGCGGAATGCTTCGTGGTCCCTCTGAAAGAGATCCCGCCTGGCCTGCAGGTCGCCTTTGCCTAGATCGGGGCCTCCCCCAACGACGGTCCGGGTGGGTTCACCCCCGGTATGTGAATCGATAACCTGGACTTGCTTCAGGGAGATGCTCCTCCTTTGCCCTCTGAGCAGATTGTAAGGGGGAGAAGGAATTCAGCGTGGAAAGTGGTTTCGGAAACACGCTCAACAGCAGGAAAGCAAAACTGCAGGGGCTAAAGTGCCTAACTGTCAGCCGTCCCACTTCGACTGGCGGGGCAGGCAGGGCAAGCTCCGCGGGACCGAGCTCTGGACGGCCACGGCCAGGTTCTCATGCGTCCCTCGGTTCTCAGACAGCTTACTGGCGATTTGGTGGTCCGCCAACCTCCAAAAATAGTTTTCAATTTGTTTGCCCTTTTTCCCCGCCGAAGCGCTTTCTCCAGTGAGGGCGGTTTCCGGCCAGAGGTCACCGACCCGTTTAGCGGCTACGACTACGGTGAATTCGCTGGAACCGCAGCTCCGGTCAGCTGCACCGCCGAACTGTTGATCCTTCCGTCGTCGCACGACTAATTGGACACGGCACAGGTGCCGCCGATGTTCGAGAAGACAGACTGGATTGGCCTTATGAAATGCGCTGGCAATCACCAACGCGCTTCATGGTGTCCATCCAGTCTCTCCCGTTTTTGGGGATGAGAAAGATCTATTGATCCGCCCCTCGGGGCGTGCCAGGGGCGACGGCCCTGGGTTGCGGTTTAGTTTCAGGAATGCGGTGTTCCCGTCTTAACTTCTCTCGAGGTGGCGGCTAAGTCCTTTGTTTCACGAAGGTGCTCAAATTTTATTTTTCCCGCCCCCATAAGTTGCTTAGGAGAGCGGTATTCCAGCAGTCGATGAATCGAGAGCCAGAGGGCAAGGGCGTCCCACCGGCATCTTCCTTGCGTACACGATCTGCCGAGGTGCGCCACCTTGGGCACGAAGATGCCCAATACGCCCTTACGCTGGTCAGTATTTGATTTGCTACCGATATAGATGCAAGTCAGAGTAGTTTCGGTTAGGTTACGAGAAGTATTTTCTCAGCGGAGGCGATTCGCCCAGACTGCGTCATTGCGGTTGCGGGTGGCCAATGAACTTGTCTGCCCATTGAATGAACCACTTCATGTTGGGCGCATCGGTGTGCCCGCCGTCGTGCTGGCGCCAGGCAAGCTGGCCGTCCAATAGACCGTGGTTTACAGGCTTTATAGCGCTGGATACTCTTTCTTCGCCTGCGCTATCACCGGCAAACCGGCGTCCGCATTCTTCCACTCCTCAAAAAACTTCTCATACGCCGTCTTTGCCTCTGCCTTGTTTCCGCCCATCGCATACGCGCGTCCCAGTCCCAGCAGCCCTAGCGCATAGTTATTCATGGGGACCGGGAGGTTAGTTTGGTTGGTAAAGCTGGCGCCCTTATATTTGGTCGCGATCTTGAAGGCGGCCGCGGCATTCCCCGCATCGTGCAACTGCAGATAGGCTAGCCCGCGCAGATAGGGCCCCGGCGAAACCACGTCAAAGGCCTGGCCCTTGGCCAGCAAATCCAGAGCCTTCTGCGCGTCTCCTGCCTGGAGCGCCACATACGCTCGTCCCTGAGGCACGAATACCTGCTCCACTAGCGTGTCGTCGGGATACTTCTTCTCCAACTCATCCAGCGCCGGAAGCGCAAGCTTTCCCTCTCCGCAGAATGCCTGGGTCGCGGCGACAGCAATCTGCGTCGGCTTGCTCTTGTCCAACGCCAGCGCCTGCCTCACGGCGGCCTCGGCACTCTGGCACTCTCCTACCGGCCAGCCAATAAAAGCCGCGTTCAGCACAAACGCTGCTTGTGCGTCCGCTACGCTGTCATTTTTGAGCGAAGCCGAGCGCCTATCTCGAGGATTTCGCAGGAGAGAGTGGAAGAGGGTTCTTTGGGGACCGGGGGGTTGCGCCATGGCCTGCGGGTCATCCCCGTCCGGTCCCTCAATTGTTTAATAGTTCTGCTACTGGGGACTGGCAGACAGTATGGAAGCGGGAGGAGACACCTGACTCCGTACCAGCGCTTTCAGCTCGTGCCGAAATGCCACGCGGAGTTCCTGCTCGGAGAGAGGCACCTCGGTCGTGAAGGCGATGGTGCCAAGCTGTCGTTCGTTATCCAGGTACACTTTCCAGTTATACCCATAGGTGCCGGTTGAATACTGGTCTACGGTGATCTTGGGGAACTTGCCGGCTTCTTCGGAGAGAATGCGTGTCAGGCGTTGAATCTTCTCTGAAATTTCCGTTTCCATCTTCAGTGCTCCTCAACTGTCAAGTTTGTTCCCGACAGGAAGTACAAGTCCAGCGAAAGTGAAGGAAAATTTTCCACCGATCCGCAAGCGGTACCCCAAAACGGGGTAGCTCGTTCCCCGGATCTCCTATACGCAGGCCCTGGAACGCCCACGTGTGCGGCTTTCATCGAGGAAAGCCGCACGAAGCCTATCAACTCACAGGAAATCCGGGGTGGATGCGGGCCACTATTTGTAGGTTGCCTGGGCGCGACCCAGATCATCGTGGTGCGCGCTGACGTCCACCATGGACATGAAGGCTACGCCGCCCAGCGGATCGATCTTGATCGCCTCATCCAACGCCGCGTTGACTTTATCCAGGGCTTCGGAGTTGGCTACGAGGTAAACAATCGAAAACATGCCCGGTGCTTCTGTGTGGATCGCCTGGGTATCCACTTCGTACTCACGCACCGTGCCGTCGGCGAAGAGTTTCTCCATCAGGGGCACGATCAGCTTCTTGCTGAGCGTCGACACGGCGTCGTCCGGCGCATCCGGCTTTAACCGGTACGAGGCCTCATAGGTATAGCCGTCCTTCACCGATCCTGAGTGCGCGTTGTAAAACCGGCTGACGTAGACGTTATCGAAATGATTGGTCGCGCTGTCCAGGACGGAAGTACTCGAACCGCCGCCTTTCTCCAACTGGTCCAGCACATTGAGCACACCGGCCAGGGACATGGCCGACCACCAATCGTCATGGGTGACGCCGTCCCCCTGGTGAACCAAGGTCACATCACTGCCATAGCCCAAGATGGTTCCATCGCTGATGGCCTTGTCCATTAGCTTCTGGGTAGCGGCGTAAGACTTCTCCATGTCTGCCCACTGCGCCCGGGGAATATTCCAATCCGCCACGTACGTGTACAACGCAGGTTTCTCTTTCACCTCAGACGTTTGTGCGCCTGCCTGCCCGGCCCAGACGGCGGACATCCCGAGTACGCACAGGCCCGTGAAAACTTTCCACATTTTCCCGTTCATGGTTCTTTCATCCTCCGTAAATTACCAGGTTCGACTTTTTGGGTATTCCTGGCCAACGGGAAGTGTACAGGGAGAAGCTGGAACTGAGTTGTTCCAAATCGGGAATGGGATAGGTATCCTTGTCGCTGTATCGGGCCTGCTTGTGGGTTGGTTCATCTCGTGATGGATAGGAAAAGGAGATTCCGATGAAGCACCGCATGAAGTACCTTTCTTTGTTTTGCCTTCTTGCAGGCTCCCTTCTGTTCTCAGCATCCGCCTGGGCACAGAACGTTCTGCCGGGACCCGGTTGGCAGGTGGTAAAAGCGGAGTGGGGCGTGAGCCACCGATGGATGAACGTCACGAATCAGCTCCAAAGGCTGCTCTCAGGCAACGGCCAAGTCAGGGTGAACAACGCGAACATGGGGGGCGATCCCGCTGTAGGCGCGAGCAAGATCCTGCGTATTCGGGCAGTGAATTCCAACCGTGAGTCGCGACAATTCACCTACAAGGAAGGCGATACGATCGATTCCCGCCAGTTCTACAACTATGCCCAGGGTCCAGGGTATCGACCGAATCCCGGGTATCCCGGCGGTAATCCCGGATATCCCGGCGGTAATCCCGGGTATCCTGGCGGCGGTAACGGCAGTCTGCAAATCACCCGCGCTTACTATGGCTTGAACAATCGGACCATGGACGTTACCCGATCACTACAGAGCATGACGCGGAACGGATCGCTCGTGGTGCCGGTGAACAATAACACCATGGGCGGTGATCCTGCCAGAGGCGCTGACAAAGTACTTACCGTCATCTATCGCTTTCAGGGACGAGAGCGAACCTCGACGGTCAAAGAGGGAAACACGCTAAGAATTCCGTAACAATCTGGAGCAGCTGCAATGCCCCGGACTGAAGAGCCCGGGGCAAGTTTCTGACAGCGCGACGTGGTCATCAAGCGCGACGGAAGAATCGTGTGCAAGAGAGACGAGTCCCTGGCATCCAGGTCCTGAACCGAAATGAGCCCGAAAATTCGTAGCATGGATGGACAGAGCCGAAAAAAGCTGACTTGGACAAGACTGTCTCCTTCGGCAAGCTCCCACGGCACACCGGGGCAGGCAGCGCAGGCTCTGCTGGACTGATCGCGACACGCCATCATAGATACGCCCTCATAGCTAATTCGACTTCGGCGCGTGCTGTGCAAATGCACCGGGCGAGAAAATTCTGTTTCGAAATGCCTCCCCCGGGACGACCAGGCAGCCAGATACGATGTGCTTACATGGGAACGGTCCCATTTCTCTCCGAAGGGAGCAGTCTTTGATGAATTTGAAGGTATTTTCGCGCCTGGTCTCAAATGTGATTCCCGTTGCCACAATGCTCGCAGGGGTAGCGATCAGCCTCTCCTCACAGGCGCAAACCGGCCGCATCTATACGCCCGACGATTACAGCCGGGCCGCCAATCTGCTGAATGCGGGCACCATTTCGCTGGTCGATCACGCGATAAAGCATGCCACCTTCATCGAAGGCGATCGCTTCTGGTACCTCGACAGTGAGAACGGGTTGCCGACTCTCATGGTCGCGGATGCGGCGCGACGAACCAAGTCCGCCGCGTATGATCCGCTCCGCATGGCCACGGCATTGCAAGCGGCCGGCCTCAAAGAGACGGACGCGAAGCGCATCCGGCCGGAGCAGTTTGATCTACTCGACAATGACCAGGTCGCAATGATCGCGGTGAGTGGTAGCCGTTACAGGTGTGCGCTTGGCGTTGCATATCGATGCTCGCTGGAGCTGTCAGGCCCCGCCGGAACGCCGAAGCCGAGCTTAAGCGACGCCTCGCTGGCCGATTTCTCTCCAGATGGAAGGCGAGCGGTGTTCCTCCGCGATTGGAACCTGTGGGTGCGCGAGATCGCCACCGGCGCTGAAAAGCAACTCACCACGGATGGCGTGAAAGATTACGGGTATGCAACCGACAATGCTGGTTGGATCCATAGCGCACACGCGATCGTAGTGTGGTCGCCGGACTCGAAGATGCTCGCGACCTTCCAGCAGGACCAGCGAAAGACCGGCGAGATGTACACGGTCAGCTCCCGCATCGGGCATCCTCACCTGGAAACGTGGAAATACCCGCTGGTTGGCGATAAGGATGTGACCATGATCGAGCGAGTAATCATCGACGTGGACGCAGCGAAGGTGACGCGGCTGAAGATGCCTCCGGACCAGCATCGCTCCACTTTGTGCGACAACCTGGTTTGCCGCGCCGGATGGGAGGACGTACAGTGGGCCGCCGATGGGAAGACGCTGGCGTTTGTTTCTACCTCGCGCGATCACAAAGTGGAAACCATGCGTATAGCGGATGCGGCCACCGGGGCGGTTCGCGACGTGTTTACAGAAACGGCGCCAACCTTCTTCGATAGCGGCTATGAGCACGTGAACTGGCGCTATCTGTCCAAGCGAAATGAAATTCTCTGGTTCTCGCAACGAGAAAACTGGGGAAACCTATATCTGTACGACGCAGGCACGGGAAAGTTGAAGCATGCGGTTACTGAGGGCGACTGGAACGTCGATGAGGTCCTCCACGTGGACCAGGAGACGGGCGAGATGATCCTGACGGGCACGGGCCGGGAGCCGTCGGAAGATCCTTACTACCGGCGCATCTATAGCGCGAACCTGGACGGCAAGCACCTGAAGCTGCTAACGGCGGAGGACGCCGATCACGTGGCAACCGTATCCCAGGACGGAAAATTCATCCTCGACATATACTCCACGCCGCAGAAGCCGCAGGTCATGTTGTTGCGCGATGGCTCCGGCCAGATGATCGAAGAGTTGGCACACGGCGATATCACTCGCCTGAAAGCCGCGGGATGGGTCGCACCTGAAACCTTTCACGTAAAAGGACACGACGGCAAGACCGATGTCTACGGGCTTCTCTTCCGTCCCGCCGATCTTAATCCGTCGCTGAAGTACCCCATCATCGATTTCATCTATCCCGGGCCGCAGGGCGGCTCCTTCGGGACGCACGGATTTCAAGCCTCGCGGCGGGACTGCAACGCGCTCGCGCAGCTTGGCTTCGCCGTGGTTCAGATTGAAGGCATGGGGAATCCCAAGCGGTCTAAGGCCTTTCAGGACGAGTACCTCAACGACATTGGCATCAATGCCATCCCGGATCAGATCAGCGGCATACACGAGCTTGCCCAGCGCTATTCGTGGATCGACCTGGACCGTGTTGGCATGTGGGGGCACTCGGGCGGCGGCAACGCTACGGTGGCTACGATGCTCCGCTACCCGGACTTCGTCAAAGTCGGCATCGCAGAGAGTGGCAACCACGAGAACCGGAATTATGAGGACGACTGGGATGAGAAGTGGGTCGGCCTGCTCGAAACCAAAGCCGACGGAACCACCAACTACGATTCGCAAGCGAACGCGCACTACGTTGGGAATCTGAAAGGGAAGCTGATGCTCGCCCACGGCATGTTGGACGACAATGTGCCGGTATCGACCACTATGCTGCTGATCGATGCGCTGGAAAAGGCTAATAAAGATTTTGCGCTGGTGATTTTCCCTCAAGGGCACCATGGATACGGCAACACCGCGAGTGCTTACATGATGCGGCGGCGATGGGATTACTTCATCACGGAACTCATGCGGGCCACGCCTCCGCATGAGTTCGCGATGCCGGCGTTGCTTCCGGCGGTGCAGTAATCATCGAGTTGGATCAGGTCCGAAGTTTGCTGTCACACTCAACGACGCCGGCCTCCACATTGCATTTCGCATACAACTGTCGCGCTTCCTGCCAGTGCGATCTGGATGCATCCGGTTTGGCCAATGATTCGGTCACCAAAGCTAATCCCCGCAGGGTGTTTGCCAAGTCAAGCGCGGCTTCATCGCCGTGCTGCCGGTAGATTCTTTCAGCTTCCAGGTAGAGTGGTTCGGCATCGGCGGGACGGCCCTCTTCGCGAAATACGTCCGCCTCGTGGCGAAGCGCGTATGCCAGCCTCTCCGGAGGCCCAATCTCCCGATAAAGCGTCGCCGCGCCGGCGTAGTGGAGATGCGCAGCCTCAAGGTTCCCAATATCACGTTCAGCCTGCGCCAGACCGCAAAGCGCTTCCGCCAAGGATGGCCGACTGCCCTCTTCCGCGGCACTGCGTACTGCTTTGATGAAGATCGCCCGAGAATCTGCGATTCGGTTTTCTCTTCGCGCCTTGTAGCCTCGCGCAAATTGCTCTTGGAAGGTCTCGCCCATAGTGCCTGTAGCTTAGCATTCAGACGTGAGTCGGCTTCCTTGCCCAACCACCAGCTTCGCTGTCTGGAGAAAGCAGTTGAGTGGCTTCGGTGCCTGCGGGAGGACTGGAAGTGGCACATCGAGAGCCGTTATCCTAGTCAAGCCAAAAGACGCCTTGAATGGGGCACCCAACATTTGTTGCCGGTGTGGCAAAAGCTGCTGATCCTACGCAGAGCAGTCGAGGAAGAAGGCAAGCTGTGATCCGAGACAGACGCATGATGGAAAATCTAAATTTCCCCTGGCCTGAGCAACTATTCGCGGATGCGCGCTATGGCATTCGGGCGATGCGAAATAAGCCTGGATTTACAATTGTCGGCGTGTTGACCCTCGCCCTCGGCATCGGGGCAAATACCGCAGCCTACAGCATCATTCACGGCACGCTGCAATTGCCGTATGCGAACGCCAATCGCATGGTCGTGGTTAGAGATGTGTATCCACGGCTGCCCTATTACCCGCTGTCGTGGCCGGACTTTCTAGAATTGCGAAGCCGCAGCAGAAGCTTTGTCGAAATGGCAGGCCTCTTCACCACGCGCATGACCTGGAAAGGTCGAAACGACATAGAGGATTTGAACATCGGCCTCATTACGCAAGGTTATTTCCGGGTGTATGGCACATCACCGATTCTTGGCCGCACCTTGGTTGCCTCCGATCATCAGCAAGGCTCCGAGACGGTCTGCGCTCTGGGTGAGATTTTTTGGCGTAATGAGCTCAAGGGCGACCTTTCCGTAGTTGGCAAGCCGCTCAATTTAGACGGCAAGGACTGCATCATCATCGGCGTAATGCCCAGAGTGATTCCCGACAGCAACCATCCAGCACAGGTCTGGCTGCCGATGGAGCTCAACCTTCCCATGCGAGAGCGCGGCTCCGGTTTCATGCACGTGGTTGGCTTGCTCAAACCCGGCGTCAGCCAGCCGGAGGCGCAGACCGAGTTGCGCGGGATTCAGAGCCAAATCAATCGTCAATTCCCCGAGGACGCGCATACCGTGGCTCTCAAGTCGCTCTCTCAGTTTGTGTTCGGCGATCTGCGTGCCATCATGTATATCCTGCTGGCCGCGGTAGGGTTCATCCTTCTGATAGCCTGCGTCAATCTTGCGAATATGCTCCTGGCTCGCGCGGTTGATCGCACGCAGGAGTTCGCTGTCCGCTACGCCCTGGGTGCATCCCCGGGACGCTTGCTTCGGCAAACCCTCACCGAAAGTCTCTTGCTCTCGGTGAGCGGCGCCTTGTTAGGTTTGATGTTCGCGGCAGGCCTTACTCATATCCCGCTCGCAGCCTGGCCCAAGGGGTTCGTGCAGCCCGCAAGCGTGCATCTGGACCGGACGGTTCTCGCTTTCACTACCCTGCTTGCACTCGCGACCGGGATATTCTTCGGCGCCATCCCGGCGTTGCATCTCGTTTGGAAGAATGAGGCATCTGCCCTTCCGCAGGGGCGGGCAACCACCAAGTCCAGGGAGCAGATCCGCAGCGGATCGATCCTGGTTGTCGTTGAAATAGCCCTCTGTGTGCTGCTCGTCGCTGGTTCCCTGAATATGGCGTTTTATTTCGGCCGCCTGATCCATAACGATCCAGGAATGAACCCGCAGAACGTGCTCTCTATGGCCGTTTCGCTCTCGCAGGATCAGTATTCTGACCCCAAGAGCAAATTGCGTTTCTACCACGACCTCTTGGAGAAGCTATCCGCACTCCCTGGAGTCAAGAATGTAGCCGCCACCCTGGTTCCTCCTTTCTGGGGTGTGGCCCCCAGTGGTAAGTTCAGCTACGACGACCAGGCAACTGGAACCAGCGACAGCGAGCCGATCGCCAATTTCCTGTATGTGACGCCCGGCTATTTCGCCACTATGCAGACGCCCATTCTGCAAGGTCGTAACTTTGGATCCCAGGACAGGCTCGATTCGCCGAAGGTGGCAATCATCAATCGTGGAATGGCGAACAGGTTATGGCCCGGGCAAAGCGCGCTCGGCAAAAAGATCCATCGCGGCAAGGATCGCGACTTCGTCGTCATCGGCATCGCCCCGGACGTTCCCTTCCTGGGACTTGCTCAGGCCGTGGGCAATCAGATCTACGTGAGCATCGAGCAGGATCCGCCGTCAGGCCTTAGTGTTCTTTTGCGCACGCAGGGCGAGCCATTGGCTTACGTTGAATCTTTTCGCCGGACCGTAATCTCCATCGACCCGGGCCGAGCCGTGTCGAACATCACTTCGGTTCAGGCGTTGGCTGACCAGACCATTGCCGGACAGCGCACTTCTACTATCGTTACTGCCATTCTCGGAGCCCTGGCTCTTCTTCTCGCTGCTATCGGAATATATGGGGTAATGGCTTACTCAGTGAGCCGTCGCGAGCGCGAATTCGGCATCCGGATTGCTCTCGGCTCGAGCCGATCCAACATTCTCACGCTTCTGTTCTCAAAGGTGTTTCGCCTTGTCCTTGCAGGAATGGTCCTGGGTGGCTGCCTGACCTTCGCCATGCGTGCCTGGGTCGCATCGTTGCTTGGAGCAAGCCATGAGAATATCCTCGCGCTTGGGGTTTCCGGACTATTGCTCTGTTTCGTAGCTGCACTGGCAACGCTCATCCCAGCGCGACGTGCCTCTTGTATCGACCCCATACAAGCGCTCAGGAGCGAATAAGAAGACCTGAACGGCACAAGGCCTTTTTTGCATTCCACGCTCGTACGGAAGACACACATGATCAATCGTCGAAGTTTCCTTCAGGGTTCCGGGGCTGTTGCCGGCTTGAGCGCGATGGGTTTGTCAGGATGCACGCGGCATGTGATGGCCCCCGTCGCATCTACGGTGACGGGCGCTCCGGGATTGCCGTTTTATGACGCGGTTGGACCGATCATCCCGATCCGGGCAGATATGGACCGCATCTTCCGCATTACCGTTTGTACCCGGCCGTTCCGGCCGGCGGGTCCGCGGCAGGATGTGGAGCGGGTCGGGGATAAGGTTGTCGTGCACAACTACGGCCATGGTGGGAGCGGCTGGTCGCTTTCCTGGGGATCGGCGGATGTGGTGGTGCGAAAGGTGCTGGCGGAAGGAAGTGCACAGCGCGAAGTGGCGGTGATTGGGGCCGGTGCACTGGGACTGACGGCAGCGCTGACGGCACAGCGGGCGGGATTGAAGGTGACGATCTATGCCCGGGAGAGAGCGCCCTACGTGCGGTCAGTGCGCGCGACCGGCTCGTGGACACCGGATTCGCGGATTGCCCTTGCTTCGGCGGCAGCTCCGGATTTTCCCGCGCGGTGGGAGGCGATGGCACGGACTTCGTTTGCCATGTATATGAGCTATATCGGGGTCGCAGGTACCCCGGTTGAGTGGACGGATCGGTACTCGCTTTCGGATGGAGAGCACCATAATGGTCGTGGTGGTGAAGGGCGTGACTATGTCGATTACTCAGAACGCATTGCGGATCTTACTCCCGGATCCCATGATCTGCCGCCGGGGATGACTCCATTTCCGACCAAGTATGTGCGGCGTTCCACGTCGCTAACCTTCAACGTAGCGGATTATGCGCGACAGCTGATGACTGATTTTCTCATCGCGGGCGGGACGATCGAGACGCGGGAGTTTCATACCCCGCAGGAGCTAACGGCTTTGCCGCAGCGCGCCATCATTAACTGCACTGGGTATGCCGCTCGGCAGCTTTGGTCGGACGAGAGCATTGTGCCGGTGCGCGGGCAGATCGCGTGGCTGATTCCGCAGGATGGCGTCACTTATGGGCTGTACTACAACGGCTTGAATGTGCTGGCCAGGCGTGACGGAATTGTTCTGATGCTGAACAAGGCCGGAGAGGATGTTGGCTGGAATGACAGCACCGAGGTGCCGGACCGCGCTACGGCTGAGCAAGCCGTAGGTGTCCTGCAGGAGCTTTATGGCCGGATGGCGAAGATGCAGCCCACACGCGCCCCTGTATGATGTGGGCGACCCGGTACTCGAGCTGGAGCGAAAACGACATGGCGACATCCAATCTGATATGAATTCACCCGATGCTCCTATGATCGCCTCGGCCACCGGCTTAGGCGCCGGCCACCATGTCCGTTTCGGTTTCGAAAACACCTACGCGCGGTTGCCGGAGCACTTCTACGCGCGGCTGGATCCGACACCGGTAGTAGCCCCACGCCTGGTGAAATTGAATGTAGAGCTGGCGCGGGACCTGGGGTTGGATCCCGACGAGCTGGCAAGCACGCGAGGAGTTGAGATTCTGGCCGGCAACCGGGTTGCCGAAGGGGCTGAGCCGCTGGCGCTCGCGTATGCGGGGCACCAGTTCGGACACTTTGTACCTCAACTCGGCGATGGCCGCACCAATCTGTTGGGCGAGGTGCTGGGGCGCAACGGGGTGCGCTACGATATCCAGCTCAAGGGCTCCGGCCCGACCCCGTTCTCTCGCGGCGGCGACGGCAGAGCCGCGCTGGGTCCGGTGTTGCGCGAGTACATCGTGAGCGAGGCCATGGCGGCGCTCGGCGTGCCGACCACCCGGGCCCTCGCCGCAGTGACCACGGGCGAACGGGTGCTGCGCGAAACGGCTTTGCCTGGAGCGGTGTTGACCCGGGTAGCAGCGAGCCACCTGCGCGTCGGGACCTTCCAATACTTTGCAGCCCAGGGGGACACGGAAGGGACGCGCAGGCTGGCAGACTATGCGATCGCCCGGCATTACCCCGAGGCAGCACTGGCCAAGCAGCCGTACCGCGCGCTGTTGGACGGAGTGATCGCCCGGCAGGCGCAGTTGGTCGCAAAGTGGCTGCTGCTCGGTTTCATCCACGGCGTGATGAACACCGACAACACTTCCATCTCCGGCGAGACCATCGATTACGGCCCCTGCGCCTTCATGGAAGCCTACGACCCAGTCAAGGTGTTCAGCTCCATCGACCATAACGGACGCTATGCCTATGGCAACCAACCCCGCGCCATGCTCTGGAACCTTACGCGTCTGGCGGAGGCGCTGCTGCCTGTTATAGAGCAGGAAGCGGGAAACGAAGAGGCTGCGCTGGCCTCGGCCAAAGAGGCGCTCGCCGCCTTCGGGCCGCAGTTCCAGGCGGCTTACGGCGCCGGCTTGCGGCGCAAGCTTGGCCTCTTCACGGAACGCGACGGCGATGCAGAGCTAAGCCAGGACCTGCTCACGCGCATGGCTGCTAACCGCGCCGACTTCACGTTGACCTTCCGCCGGTTGTGTGATGCCGTGGCCGGACCAGAGGGTGATGAGGGCGTGCGCGCGTTATTCGCCGATCCCAGCGCATATGACTCGTGGGCTGTTGAGTGGCGCCGCCGCCTCAAAGAAGAGCCCGTTTTCGGATCGGAACAGGAAGAGGCCCGCGCTGCGGCCATGCGGATGACAAGTCCGGCGTTCATTCCGCGCAACCACGTGGTGGAGGCGGCGCTGAATGCTGCTATGGGCCAGCAGGACTTCCGTCCGTTCGAGGAGCTACTGGACGTGGTGTCGCGCCCATACGATGACAGGCTTGGGCTGGAGCGGTACGCCACGCCGGCCCGTCCCGAGGAATGTGTTCTTCAGACTTTTTGCGGCACTTAGAGCGGCGTGACCGCAGATTTAGATTAGCTGCTGGAATACGGCGAAATGCTACTTAAAGGTTGGTTTCGGTGGAGTGCACACTGACTCAAACCAACGACTGATATACACCTGGGCATGAGCCTCACCGCAGTAATGCCGGGCTCCCTCCGCGTTGGCGGTTTCAGAGTTCCACCGGTGCACGGTAAGTTCGGACTCTCCGCATCGGATCACGAACCAGTGAATGGGGTTACTAGTCACGAGCCCACAGACTTCACATCTAAATTCTTGTACGGTTGCCATGCATTCGTTTCCTCACGATCGGCGCTGGGACTTTGCCTCCACAATTGAAACACACCGCTCGGAATAAGCTTTCCGAAGGACTGTGTCGGCCGTCCTTGCTGCGGAACTGCTGATCGATATCGTAAAACACCTGGAACCAGTTCGCTGGGTCAAAAGCGGGCATCGGGATCTGGGCTTCAAAGACTGGTGGGGGTGTTACTGGTTGGCATTGGACGTATACTTACGCAGGATAAACTCCTGTACCAAGCCATTGGCGAGCCGGCCGCCTGCGTTGATGAGCGCGTTGGAGAAAACCAATCCCGGCCCGCGATTGCTTGTCGGATAGTAGAGGTTTGTAAGAGCGCCCGCGATCAGATTGCCACCAATGCCTGAATAGTTAAACTGCGAACGGCCATTATCACCCTTGCAAATAATGGCGAAGGACATGGCGTGAATCGCACGCGACTTCCCCGTTCCCGTGCCTTGGTAGAAGTAACGCGGATCCTGATGCAGCAGCGAGGGCAGCACGGCACCACCGATCATAATATTGGAGACGCTGTCGGCAAGTGCAGCCCCGAAGCGCTGGCCAAAACCCTTTGCGCCCTGTTGATAGTCGGGAGCGTCGGCGGCCTGATTAACTCCCGCGAGAAAAACATCACCCGCGATACTGACCGGATCCGTGGCAGCTTTAAAAGCGAGTTCGTACTTCAACTTGGCCGTCATGGGCACGGCGTGCTTGTCATAGACCACAAAATAGTTCGGAACAATGCCAAAGACTCGCTGTTTCTCTTCTGCCCTAACTTGTTGGGTAGCGATTTGCTCGACCGTGAGGGCGGCCACCGTAGTCTCCACCACTGATATCTTCAGCTTGATATCGGACATCTCCAATGTTTGGCCCGGCGTCAGGACGATAGCGGGCGAAGTCCAATCTGCGAATCCCTTTGCACTGACAGTGATCTTATAAGCGGGTGCCGGAGCCAGGTCTTTGAGCTCGAACGAGCCTGTCTCATCTGACTTGAGCGTGCGGTGATCGCTCCCGGTGGGTCCATCAACCGTAAGAGTTGCCCCCGGAATCGCGGCGTCGTCGATATCAGTCACGGTGCCACGGATGCTTGCGCGCTGCGGCTGCGGAGCATCGGGCTGCTGGCCTGGCGCAGTGATCGGAATAATGCTCAAGATAAACGCACACAGCAGCCGGCCAACCTGCATGGAGACAAGATGCGGGGCCCGACCTGAAGGGTTCAGGCGCTCCCATTTTTTTACAAAGATTTTTTGCACGATTTTTTCGAGCGCGAGCTGCAAAGGAGCCCGATTCCGGCACTCGAACAAGTAGCTATCAACTACAGGATGACCAGAAGATCGGTGAGACTGCCAAGCTTTAGCGGAACCTCACTGACGAACGCTTCTCCGTGATGGGCGCCGATCAGCGAGCCGAAGAACCGGTCGCGAGACTCCAGCCCGAATAAGTAGTCATTCATCCCGAGCGGCAGAACCCCAAACTCTTCAGCAGTTTTCGCAAACTGCGAAACATGCATCCGAAGCAGTTCGAGTTTACGGTGGTAGACGTTGGAGATATCGACGACCATGCTGGGACGCGTGAAATGGTGCAGAAGGTAATACAGGTAAGCCGAAGGCTTGTGTGGTGGATTCGGATCGTTCGACTTTCTCAGAGCGCAATGCACAGCCGAGTTTCGAATGAGACGCCCGGTCGCTGCATGGTCGGGGTGCCGGTCCTTCCAATAGGGCGCCAGCACCAGCTTCGGACGGTGTCGCCGAATAGCGCTCGCAATCTGCTTGCGGTTCTTAACTGAATCGGTGACTCCGCAATCAGGCATGCCGAGATTTTCACGAAACCGGGCGCCCATCGAGGATGCCGCTTCCTGCGCTTCTTTGTCGCGTTCCTCACTCGTACCTCGAGATCCCATTTCACCTCGCGTGAGATCCACAACACCGAATGAAGAACCCTTGGCTTTCAATAGCAGCACGCTTCCGCCTGCCCCCCATTCCACATCGTCAGGATGCGCACCAAACAGGAGAACATCTACCGGTGTTGAGTCACCGGGATGCTGATTCTGTTTTTCACCACTCATCTTGTCTCGATAATACATCGACGGGTCCCGCTACGACGGTTGGGAATAAACGCTTCGACGGGTTGCGATCAGGCGGCTTAGACCCAATAGGTGCCAGCAGAAAAGCTAGCAGCGTCGCGTTATTTACTTCTGCGTCTTCATAAACTCACGCACCAGCGACGCAATTTCATCTGCTTTGGTATCGAGCGCGAAGTGTCCTGCGTCGAGTACGTAGACCTCCGCGTTCGGTACGTCCTTGCGGTAGCGTTCCGGCTCGCCGAGATCGAACGAGAGATCGTGCTTGCCCCAGAGGACCAAAAGCTTTGGCTGCGTCTTCTGCATCCATGCCTGCCACTTTGGATAAGCATCGACGTTCGTGCGGTAGTCATAGAAGAGATCGCTTTGAATCTGCGCCTGCCCGGGCGCGTTCAGAAATGCGTACTCATCCGTCCAAAGATCCGGGTCATAGAGCTCAATGTTCGGATCGTCTCCGACATGGCGCGTCTTCGTGGTTGCAAGCGACAGCAGGTTCTTGCGCAACGCTTCTTCATGAGCGGACCGGTCCGCCCAGAATGCCCGCCGCGTTGCCCAGTTCGCCCCTAGGCCTTCGTTGTGAGCGACCGCATCCTGGACGATGAGAGCCTGCACCCGCTCCGGGTGTGCCAATGCCATGCGAAACCCAACCGGCCCACCGTAGTCCTGCATATAAAGCGTGTAACGCGACAAACCCAGGGCTTGCGTGAAGCCGTCCATCACGGAAGCGATGTGGTCGAAGGTGTAATCGAACTGCTTCGGGTCGGGCCAGTCGCTATGTCCGAAGCCAGGATAGTCGGGCGCAACCAGATGGTAGTTGTCAGCAAGCCGTGTCAGCAGCGGCTGAAACATCCGCGACGACGATGGAAGACCGTGCAGCAAAAGAATGGTGGGAGCGTCCTTCGGCCCCGCTTCCCGGTAGAAGATGGAGAGTCCATCGACCTTCACTGTGCGATAAAACACCTGTTGTTCCATTGGCTTCTCCTTTGTCTGGGCACCCATGCCGACGGTGGTGGCGAGCACGAGCGCGAGGTTGGAATTCGCCGCACGCATACATCCTCCGATTGCTACTCTGCGACTTCGAAGATGACATCGAGTTCTACCGGCATCCCCAACGGAAGGCTGGCAACGCCGATTATCAGGCGAACGGATGTTTTCTCTATGCCAAAGACATCGCGAAAGAGATCCGAGACAGCGTCGGCGACCTTGGGTTGGTCGAAGAAGTCACCGGAGGTGGCTAGGAACACTCCGAGGCGGACGACGCGAGTCACTCGATCGAGTGAGCCCAAATGCTTTTTGGCCGCGGCGAGGACGCTCAAAGCCGCAGTGTAGGCGGCTTTCCGTCCAGCCTCGACGTCGAGCTCTTTGCCCAGCCGACCAATAAACTTCGGCTTGTGGTCCACAACTGGGAGCATTCCGCTAAAGAAGAGCAGGTTGCCCGTCTGTACCGTCTCGACGTAGGTGCCAAACGGCGTGGGGGCGGCTGGGAGCTCAATCCCAAGGTCGAGCAACCGGCGTTCCGCACTGCCCTGTTGCGAACCTTTCGGGCTTAGCACGGGCGCACGCTTACAACGACTGTCTTCTCGACTGCCATACCTGCCTCCTGTTGTTTGCTCGAAGAGTCTTCAGAGAATCCTGGCTCTGCTTGTGTGACCTTGTACGACGAGCAAAGCTGTTACTTATACAAGTAAACAGATCTTCTTAACATGCGAGCGGACGCTTAAAAGTGAAATTTAATTGTGAAAAAGGTCGGCTTCCCTCCATTTCCACCCGCTTCGACCACCAATGGGCTCAATCGCCGGCGGGAGCGGAGGAAGCGAGCGGTGCATCGGGGCGACGGCGTTTGAAACGATTGCTGAGGCGATCGAAGTAGAGATAGATGATGGGCGTGGTGTATAGCGTAAGCACCTGGCTGAAGAGCAGCCCGCCGGCGATGGCAACACCGAGGGGCCTGCGCAGTTCGGAACCCATCCCAGTGCCGAAGGCCAATGGCAGCGCGCCAAAGAGGGCGGCCATGGTGGTCATGAGGATGGGACGGAAGCGCAGCATGCAGGCCTCGAAAATGGCGTCGCGCGTGTTCTTTCCGTGTTCCCGCTCGGCGATCAGCGCGAAGTCGATCATCATAATGGCGTTCTTTTTTACGATGCCGATGAGCAGAAAAATACCGATGATGGAGATCACATCGAGTTCGCTGTGGAACAGTATGAGGGCAATGATGGCTCCCACGCTCGCCGATGGCAACGTAGTGAGAATGGTGATGGGGTGCACGAGGCTCTCGTAGAGCATGCCGAGCACGATATAGATGGCGAGCAACGCAGTGAGAATGAGCACCGGCTCGGTGGAAAGAGACTTCTGGAAGGCCTCGGCGGTCCCGGCAAAGGTGCCGCGCACGGACGCGGGAACACCGATGCGCCGTTCCATCTGGTCGATTAATAACGTCGCCTGTCCCAGCGAGACCCCAGGCGCGAGGTTGAAGGAAACGGTCACCGATGGAAAGAACGATGAGTGATTGATGGCCAGGGGTGAAGTGGACGCGGTGGAGTGGGTGAAGGCATTGAGTGGGACGACGCCGCCCGTGCTGGAGTGCACGTAGGTGGACCTGAGGGTAGTTGGGTTGACCAAAAATTGCGGGGCAGCCTGCAGAACCACGTAGTACTGGTTGAGCGAGGTGTAAATGGTAGAGACCTGCGACTCCCCAAAACCGAAGTACAGCGAATTATCAATGAGCTGCGGAGTGATGCCGTAGCGCGCGGCCGATTGCCGATCGTAGGCAAGCAGCATCTGCAAGCCGCGATTCTGCTGGTCAGTGGTCACATCCTTGAGCTGCGGCATCTTGAGCATTTCGCTGTAGAGGCGCGGGCCCCAGATGCTCAGGTCTTCGACCGTATCGGCGGAGAGCTGGTACTGATAGGCGGCGTTGCTCTGGCGGCCGCCCACGCCAAGATCCTGCGACGCCTGCAGGAAGGTCGAGGCGCCGGTCAGCTTTTCCAGTTTAGGCCGCAGGCGATTGACCACATCCGCGGCACTGATCCCGCGTTGGTCGAGCGGCTTCAGGTGGACAAAGGTGAAGCCGGTGTTGCTGGCCCCCCCGCCGGGGCCGCCCTGGCCTCCGGTGAAGCCGATGACGTTGTCCACGGCTGGATCGGCCTGAATCACCTTTTCCACATCCAGAACAGAGTCCCGCATGGACTGAAAGGAAGCATCCTGCGCACCCTGGAGCCCGCCCTGGATGCCTCCGGTGTCCTGCAAGGGGAAAAAGCCCTTGGGTACCCTGCCAATCAGGACGACGTTTAAGGCTAATGTCGCGAACAAAGTTACGATTACCAGGACCGGATGATTGAGCGACAAGGAGAGCGTGCGGCGATAGCCGGCGAGCAGCAGGTCAAAGCCGTGCTCAAAAGCGCGGTAGATGCGGTTGTGCTTTTCCGCAGCCTGCGGCTTGAGCAGCCGGGAACACATCATCGGCGTCACGGTGAGCGAAACCAGCATGGAGACGGCGATCGAGGTGGTCAGCACAAAGGCAAATTCATGAAAGATGCGGCCGACGATGCCACCCATGAAGAGGATGGGGACGAAGACTGCGATCAGCGAAAGGCTCATGGAGAGGACGGTAAAGCCGACCTCCTGCGCGCCTTGCAGTGATGCTTCCATGGGGGGCACGCCTAGTTCAATGAGCCGGGTGATGTTCTCCATTACAACAATCGCATCGTCGACCACAAAGCCGGTAGAGATGGTGAGCGCCATCAGTGACAGGTTGTCCAGGCTGTAGCCCACCAGGTACATGACGCCGAAGGTGCCAATCAGCGAGACACCGACAGCCACGCCGGGTATCAAAGTCCCGCGCGGACTGCGCAGGAAGGCAAAGACCACGGCGATGACCAGGATGACGGAGATGAAGAGGCTGCGCTCGACGTCGTTGACCGAGGCACGAATAGTAGTGGTGAGGTCAACCAGGACGTCGAGGTTGTCGCCGGCGGGAATGGAGGCGCGCACCGAAGGCAAAGCGGCCTTGATGCGATCGACGGTGGCAATTACGTTGGCGCCGGGGAGGCGGAAGATGAGCAAAATGATGGCGGGCTTTTGATTAACGAAACCCGCGGAGCGAAGAGTCTGGACGGAGTCGTAGACGTTGGCGACATCGCGCAAGCGGACGACACCGCCTTTGCCGTTGGAGCCGATGATGAGCGGCGCGTAGTCCGCGGCCTTCGAGATCTGGTCGTTGGCGGTGATGTCGGCGGTGGTGGCGTCGTCAGAAATCTGGCCCTTGGGACGATTGGAGTTTTGCTGGCTGATGACGCGGGCAACATCTTGCAAGCCCAGACCATAGTTGTTGAGCTGCTGCGGATTGGCGTCTACCCGCACCGCGGGCAGAGAACTCCCGGCGACCTGGACCTGGCCCACGCCCTCGACCTGGGAGAGCTTCTGAGCAATGACGGAGGAGGCGGTGTCATAGAGATCGCCCTTGCCACGGATGGGCGAGGTAAGGTCGAGCACCATCACTGGGGCGAGGGCGGAATTGATCTTTCTATATTGCGGATTGGCGGGAAGGTTCGCGGGCAGATAAGTACGCGCGGCGTTGATCGCAGCTTCCACATCGCGGGCGGCGCCGTCGACATCGCGAGTGAGGTCGAATTGCAGGGTGACCGAGCAGATGCCGAGTGTGCTGGAGGAGGTCATCTGGCTGACACCGGCGATGTGGCCGAACTGGCGCTCCAGGGGAGTGGCGACGGAAGAGGCCATAACCTCAGGACTGGCGCCGGGGAGTGTGGTGGCCACCGTGATGGTAGCGAAATCGATCTGGGGGAGCGAAGACACAGGCAGGTTGAAAAAAGCGAGCAGGCCTGCGAGCGTGACGGCGATAGTGAGCAGCGTGGTGGCCACGGGCCGACGGATGAAGGGAGCGGAAATGTTCATGCGCCCGCAGCTCCGGAGCCCGGATTTAGATCGGCGCCGCCAGTGGTAGCGTGCGGGCGATGCGAAAAGCGGGCAGCAATACGGCCAAAGAAGATGTAGATGATGGGTGTGGTGTAGAGGGTAAGAACCTGGCTGACGAGCAGGCCGCCGACCATGGCGATGCCGAGCGGGCGCCGAAGTTCAGAGCCGATGCCGGTTCCGAAGGCCAACGGGATGCCGGCGAAGAGCGCGGCCAGTGTGGTCATGAGGATGGGGCGGAAGCGAAGCAGCGAGGCTTCAAAAATAGCTTCGACTGGGTCCTTGCCGTGCACCCGCTCGGCTTCCAGGGCGAAGTCGACAATCATGATGCCGTTTTTCTTCACGATACCGATGAGCAGGATGATGCCGATGACGGCGATGATGTCGAGTGACTGGCCGAAGAGGCGCAAGGCGAGCAGTGCGCCTACCCCAGCTGAAGGCAGCGTGGAGAGGATGGTGAGGGGGTGGATGAAGCTCTCGTAAAGAACGCCCAGCACGATGTAGACCGCGAGCAGTGCGGCGATAATGAGCAGCGCCTCATTGCCGCCGATCGCTGTGTAGGCGGCGGCGGTTCCCTGAAAGCCGACGATTACGCTGGCCGGCATATGAAGGCGCGCTTGTGCACGCTTGACCGCATCGACCGCCTGCCCCAGCGAGGAACCTTCTGCAACGTTGAAGGATACGGTTACCACGGGAAACTGACCCTGGTGCGAGATGGTCAGCGGCGATGGCTTCATTTCGAAGTGGGTGAAGGCAGAGAGCGGCACTGGCGTGGGCATCGTGCTGGTGGAGGCGGCGCCCCCGGCCGAGACCTGCCCCGAGGTTTGGCTTGCCGGTTGGGACGACGATGAAGAGCCGCTCGAGCTCGATGACAGGGCGTTGGTAGGGGTGCCCGTGGACAGATTGGAACCGGTGGGCGAGGCAGTGCTCGACGCGTTGTTGACGGTGTTGTTCTGAGCGTTTAAGGACGAAGACGAACTACTGCCGGAGGCAGAGGAAAGTTGCGTGCCCTGGGTAGTTGAAGAGTTGGCGGTCGAGGAGGCAGCGAGGGTAGTCACCGAACTGGCGGCGGAGGTACTTCGGCCGGAAGTGGAGGCAGCCGCTCCTGCAACCGTGGTGGTTGCAGAACCCTGGACATAGAGGCTGTCAAGCTTCCTCGGATCTTTCTGGAATTCGGGAAGGGTTTCGAGGATGACGTGGTACTGGTTTGACTGGGTGTAGAGCGTACTGATCTGGCGCTGGCCGAAGGCGTCATAAAGGGTGGAGTCGATGGTATCGGCGGTGATGTTCATGCGCGATGCGGTAGCACGATCGATGGCCAGCTGCGCGGTGACGCCGTTGGGCTGATCATCCGTAGCCACATCGCGCAGCTGCGGAAGCTGGCGCATGGCGTCGACCAGCTTTCCAGTCCAGATGCCTAGTTCGGCAGGGTCGGGATCTTCCAGGGTGTACTGGTATTCAGTGCGGCTGGCGCGATCGTCGACGGTAAGGTCCTGCACCGGCTGCATGTACAGCTGAATGCCGGGAACACTCCTGAGATTGCGGTCGAGACGGCGGATGACTTCGCTGGCGGTGAGGCCGCGAATGGCGGGATCTTTTAGATTTATTTGGATGCGGCCGCTATTGAGCGTGGTGTTGACTCCGTCGGCTCCGATGAAGGAGGAGAGGCTTTGGACAGCTGGGTCCTTCAGGATCTCGTGCGCGAGTTGTTGCTGCTTGCGCGACATCGCGGTGAAGGAAATGGACTCCGGAGCCTGCGAGATGCCTTGAATGATGCCCGTGTCCTGGGTAGGAAAGAAGCCTTTGGGGATCTCTATGTACAGGACGACCGTGAGGACCAGCATCGCGAACGCGATGATCAGCATGGGTATTTCGAAGCGGAAGACCCAGCGGAGGCTGCGGCCGTAAGCGGCGATAATGCGTTTGAAGAGGCCTTCGGTGTAGTGGTAGAAGCGGGTCTGCTGGGCTTCCGGGGTGTGGCGCAGGATGCGCGCGGCCATCATTGGCGTCAGGGTGAGGGACACGAAGGCGGAGATGAGGATGGTGACGCTGAGCGTGACGGCGAACTCGCGAAAGAGGCGACCGACAATGTCGCCCATAAAGAGCAGCGGGATGAGCACGGCAATCAGCGAGATGGTGAGGGAGATGATGGTGAAGCCGATCTGCTGGGCGCCCTGCAGGGCGGCTTGCATGGGCGACAGACCTTCTTCCAGGTAGCGGGAGATGTTCTCCAGCATCACGATGGCGTCGTCGACGACGAAGCCGGTGGAGATGGTGAAGGCCATGAGCGTGAGGTTGTTCAGGCTGTAGCCCAGGGCTTGCATAACGGCGAAAGTGCCGATCAGCGAGAGCGGCACAGCAACGCTGGGGATGATGGTTGCGGAAAGGCTACGCAGGAAGAGAAAGATCACCATGACGACCAGCGCGATGGTGAGCATGAGCTCGAACTCGACATCGCGGACAGAAGCGCGGATGGTATTGGTGCGGTCGGTGAGGACGGTGAGTTTTATCGCGACAGGAAGCGTGGCCTGGAGCTTGGGCAGCAGCTCTTCGATGCTGGTGACTACTTGAATGGTGTTGGCGCCGGGCTGGCGCTGGATGTTGACAATGACGGCCGGGGTTTCGTTCATCCAGGCGGCCAGCTTGGTGTTTTCGATACCATCGCTGACCCTGGCTACGTCGGTGAGCATGACCGGGGCGCCGTTTTTATAGGCAACGATGAGGTCCCGGTAGCCTGCACTCGAGAGCAGCTGATCATCCGCATTGATTTGAAAATTCTGCGCCGGGCCGTCGAAGCTACCCTTGGCGGAGTTCACGCTTTCGGCGCTAAGCGCATTGCGCACGTCTTCAAGATTGACGCCGTAGGAAGCGAGCGCTGTAGGGTTGACCTGAACACGGACAGCAGGCTTCTGTCCGCCGCTGATGGTGACCAGACCGACTCCGCTGAGCTGCGAAATCTTCGGAGCGAGGCGCGTGTCGACGAGATCTTCGACGCGGGAGAGCGGCATGGCGGTGGACGTGAGAGCTAGGGTAAGGACGGGCGCGTCCGCGGGGTTGGATTTGCTGTAGACGGGCGGGACGGGAAGGTCGGTGGGCAGGTAACCCTGCGCAGCGTTGATGGCGGCCTGGACTTCCTGCTCGGCGACGTCGATGTTGAGGTTCAGATTAAACTGCAGAACGATAACCGAGCTGCCGTCTGAGCTGGTGGAGGTCATTTGCGTGAGACCGGCCACCTGGCCGAACTGGCGCTCGAGCGGAGCGGTGACGGCGGACGACATGACCTGCGGGCTGGCGCCGGGATAGAAGGTCTGCACTTGGATGGTGGGGTAGTCAGCCTCAGGCAGCGCGGAAACGGGGAGGGTGGTGTAGGAGGCGAGCCCAATGACCAGGACCGCCACCATCAGGAGTGCGGTTGCGACCGGCCGGAGTACGAAGGTGCGGGACGGATTCAACGGGTTTGTCCGGCGTCACGCTTTCCGGCCAGAGTGCCAGCGGCATCGCCATTGCCGGTAACCGTCGCTTGCGGAGATTCCTGGATCTCCACCTTAGTGCCGTCCTGCAGTTTGTCGAAGCCGGTGAGCGAAACAACGTCACCTGGGTGGAGGCCTTCGACGGCAGAGATGTTGCCATCGGTGGTCCGCTCGACAATGTTTTGAATAGAGGCAGTGTTGTTGCTGACCTTGTAAACAAACGCTTGCACGCCATTACGCTGGACGGCGGCGCTGGGGATCAGCAGGGTGTTATGCAACGTGCTTACCAGCAGGCGGGCGTTGACGAACTGGTTGGGATAGAGGGTGAGATCGTGGTTGTCGAACTGGGCGCGGAAGCGGATGGTGCCAGTGGTGGTGTCCACCTGGTTGTCGATGGTGAGCAGACGGCCGGTGGCGATTTTGTTCAGCTGCGACCGGTCGAAGGCGTCGACGGGAAGGTCCGTTCGGTGGAGAATTTGTGACCGAAGCTGAGAGAGGTTGTCTTCCGCTACATTGAAGACGACGGTGATCGGCTGCAATTGTGTGACCACGACAAGTGCATTCGAGTTGCCGGCGAAGATGGTGTTTCCGGGATCGACCAGCCTTAAGCCCACGCGACCAGAAGCCGGTGCCGTGAGATGGCAATAACTGAGTTGCACCCGCTGGTAATCGACCTGCCCTTCATCATTTTTAACCGTACCTTTGTATTGCTCGACAGCCTGCTCCTGGTCTTCCAGGGTCTGGCGGGCTATGGCGTTCAGTGCCGAGGCTTTCTGATAGCGGGCCAGATCGATCTCTGCCTGCTTGAGCAGGCCCTGGTCGTGCTCTAGGGTGCCTTCGGCTTGTTTGAGCTGGGCTTCGTAGGGCCGAGGATCGATCTCAATCAGCGACTGGCCTTTGCGAACCATCTGGCCTTCGCGGTAGTTGACGGCGATGACCTTTCCCGTGACCTGGCTGTAGACGCTGACGGTAGAGATGGGAGTGACGGTGCCGAGGGCGTCGACGTGTACGCCGATGTCACCCTCGCGGACCGTGGCCGCCTTAATGGTGACGACGGTGGGCTGGTTGAGTGCGCTCTCGTCAGGTTTAGGCGGGGGCTTGTGGGCAACCAGTAGGACGACGCCGAGTACCAACAGACCGATGAGGAGAATGCCCAGCCAGGGGCGGCGTTTGCGTCTGCCGACGGGCGAAGCACCAGTGTAGGGATCAGGATGCACGCTCGCTTCTGGACTCTCCATGGGTGCTGGACTCCGGCGGATGACTTGATTTGTTAGGTAGGCCTTACCAAATACTTTAACAGCCGGCTGATTGGATGATGGAGTGCTCGCGGGGATCGAATTTTTATTGGGCGCGTCGCGGAGGAGGGAATTAGGATCCAGAGCTGCCCAAATTAGCGAGCAGATCGGGCTTTGCGTGCAAGTCCGTTGACCACGTGAACCAAGCAACATGTGTGACTGTGAGACATGGTTTCTGCCCCGCTCGTATTCTCAGTCGAGCGTACCCAGGACGATTCGCCTTCAGCGAGCATCCATCCTCGCCACACGTTGATCTTCCTGGGAAAGACGACGAGTGTTGTTGCTTGATTTGGCTTTTTGCTTAAAAATGCGAAATTCTCCTTAACAGCCCTGAAATCAATCATGGATGGACGCGGTGATTGCCGCTAGATAGACTTAGTCTGCTCGCTCCAAATCCGGAAACGTGAGGATTCACTCCGACTTCATGGCGTCTTCACTGTCATTCCCAGGATTTGTGTGGAAGAATCTCAAACGCCGACGCCTAAGGACCCTGCTGACACTTTTCGGCATTGGAATGGCCATCGGCGCATTTGTCGGCCTGGTGGGCTTTTCCCGTGCCTTTGAACAAGGTTGGATGCGTATCTACTCCAGCAGTGGCATCGACATTGCCGTCATCCAGCAGACCTTTCTGAATACCTCGATGGATGAGTCGGTGGGGACAAAGCTGAAGGCGGTCCCTGTGGTGGCCCAGGCCGCACCCATGATCTACAACGTGATGGATCTGACGCCGGAGGTCAATGCGCTGGTCTATGGGTGGAAGGCGGACTCCTTCGAATTCCAATCATTGAAGTTGCTCTCCGGACAGCCTTTCCATGATGGTCGAGCTGAAGTGATGCTGGGTGATCTGCTGGCCGAGGATCTGAAGAAGAAACCGGGCGATACGCTGGAGATTCAAGGCACACCGTTCAAGGTGGTCGCGATCTATCATGGCGGCTCCGGACTCGAGGCCGGCGCGGTGATCATGCCACTCGATCAGTTACAGCAGCTGAGCAGCATGCAGGGCAAAGTTTCGACGTTTCATGTGCGGCTGCGGCCCGCGCGTCCCGGAGAAACAGCAGCCGGATATATGAAGCGCGCACAGGCACAAATCGAGGCTGCCCTTCCCGGGCTGCGAGCAGTGCCCGCTGCTGAGCGCGCCAATAACAACCAGTTTGTGCGCATGGCGCAGGCTTCTGCGTGGGGCACCTCTTTAATTGCCTTGCTGATCGGTATCCTGGGAATCGCCAACACCATGGCTATGTCGGTCTTTGAACGCACCCGGGAAATCGGCATCTTGCGTGCGCTCGGCTGGAAGCAACGCCAGGTGCTGGTTCTCATCCAGCTCGAGGCGCTGGTGCTTGGTTTGGGCGGGGGATTTGTTGGTGTCGCGCTTGGATGGTGTTCCCTGCAGGTGCTGGCTCTGCTGCCGCAAACCGCGAGCATTGTCTCATCGTCGTTTCCCTGGGTGCTTTCCGCGGAGGCCATGGGAATCGCCGTCCTGGCGGGGCTGACGGCCGGTGCGCTTCCGGCATGGCGCGGCGCCAGACTCTCTCCAGTGGAGGCACTGCGGCATGACTAGTTCTGCTCTGGAAGTGCGCAATCTCCACAAAAGCTACGACGAAGGGCGCGTTGAGGCCTTGCGCGGTGTGGACCTCTCGTTCGCCGCCGGCGAGTATGTCGCCATCACCGGATGCAGTGGGAGCGGCAAGTCAACGCTGCTGCACATGCTAGGCGGACTGGACAGTCCGACCAGCGGCGAGGTTCTGTTCAGGAACGCTAAACTCGGCTCGGGAATCGACCTGGACACCTATCGGGCTCGGAACGTGGGATTCATCTTCCAGGCATTTCACCTGATGCCGACCCTGCGGGCGATCGAGAACGTGCAGGTGCCGATGCTATCGTTAAACCGCGCCGGAGTTGACCGCGCTGCACGGGCTGAGGAGTTGCTCGGAGAGATGGATCTGAAAAAGCGGGCAGGCCAGTATCCCAACCAACTCTCAGCCGGCGAGCGGCAGCGTGTCGCGGTCGCGCGCGCACTGGCGAACGATCCGGAGATATTACTGGCCGATGAGCCCACCGGAAACCTGGACAGTGCGAACTCGGCGCGAATCATGGAGATCCTTATTGGAATTCAAAAGCGGCGGGGGATGACCCTGATCGTGGTGACGCATGAGCGAGAGATCGCGGCCGCCGCGCCCCGGCTGATTTGCATGCGGGACGGAAAGGTCCAGGCATGAGATTCAACACTCTTGCGCTGGCCGCGGCCATGTTCTTTCCGGCAGATGCCCACAC
This sequence comes from uncultured Acidobacteriaceae bacterium, assembly GCA_963746595.1. Lineage (GTDB taxonomy): Bacteria > Acidobacteriota > Terriglobia > Terriglobales > Acidobacteriaceae > PALSA-350. The sequence goes on along the minus strand of CAVVBS010000013.1, from coordinate 442,050 downwards.
TGCGGATGTTCCAAAGACGCTGGCGGCGGCGCGGCAGCAAATCATGACAGCGGACTATCGCCTGAGCGGACACTTGGTGCGTGTGGATGAGAACGCGGCCCGGACCAGTTATGGCGTCAATATCAAGGCGCACTGGTTCCCGGGGATTCTTCGAGTTCTCTTCGAGGTCAGTTCTCCGGCCACAGCGCGGGCTCACGTGCTGCTGGAGATGCACACGGGAGGAATCACCACGATACAGATTGCGCATCCGGGTGACACGGCGGCGACTGCCCTGCCCTTTGACAAGTGGACCGCCGGCCCGTTGGGGGATGGATTCAGCTACGAAGATTTCATAGACTCGTCTTACTTCTGGCCGGGACAGACGGATCTGGGAGAAACAAAGTACGGGGCGCGCAACTGCGACTTACTGAAGAGCACGCCGGGGGCAGGAGACAAGACCCACTACGCGGAGGTAAAGAGCTGGTTGGACCTGGGAAGCGCCTTTCCGGTGTACGTGGAAAAGACCCTGAAAGGCTCGGGGAAGGTGAAAGAGTTCACCTACTTCGGGCTGCGACGGACGGAGGGTGTTTGGTCGGCGACCCAGGTTCAGGCGAAAATCCGCGGCGGCGCGGGTTCAACTTTGCTTATCATCGATCACGGCGCGGCAAAAGCGCACCTCGATACGAAGGATTTTGATTCCGCACAACTAACGCATTTCTAGGATGGTGTATGCACTACTTTCTCTCTACGACTAGCTTGTTAGCGGCCTTGGCGACGACCGGGTTTCTGTATCAGTGGTTCGGCGCGCATTATGACCGGTTGCGCTATGCCAGCAGAGGACGGTGTATCGATATCGGTGACGGACGCAGGCTCTACCTGCTGGAAAAGGGATCGGGCGACGTTACTGTGCTGTTCGAATCAGGGATTGCAGCCACCAATTTGAACTGGTTCCATATCCAGGAACAAGTCTCGCGGATGGCCACCACGGCATCCTACGATCGCGCCGGCCTGGGTTGGAGCAGCCCTTCCCGGACCGCCCGCACACCCAGAAACATTGCCGGGGAATTGCATGAGCTGCTCGATCGGGCGGGAATCAAGCCACCGTACATACTGGTGGGACACTCGTTCGGCGGACTGGTAGTGCGCAGGTTTGCGCAACTATACCCGAAAGAAGTGGCCAGCGTGGTGCTGGTGGATCCAATGCGCTGCGACGAATGGCCTCTGGATGACCCGGCGAAGCAGGCGATCATCGATCGCGGCCTCAAACTCTCGAGTTATGCCATTCCGATTGCCCAACTGGGATTGGCACGGCTGGCGGTGACATCGCTGTTGTGCCGTTCCGGGCGCATCGCGGGGCGATTGGCTCGCACTGCCGGGGAAGGGGGCAAGCATGTGCTGGGGCGAATCAAGAGCGAGGTGGGTAAAATGCCGCGGGAGACTTGGCCCATTGTGGCCGCCCACTGGTCACGGCCCGGTTACTACGCGGGGATGCGCAACCACGTAGCGGCCGTACGGGAGACAGTGCGGGAAATGCGCGACTCCGAGCCCATCCGTGGAATTCCCGTGATGGTGTTAACGCCGGGAAATGCAAAGCCACTCTCAGAAGATTGCCTGAGCCGGATCGGCGACAACGTGCAGCAAGTGATCGCACCTGCGAGCCAGCATTGGATTCATCTGGACGAACCGGGACTGGTGATTGATGCCATCCTAGCGAGGGTGACGGCCGCTGCTCCGGAGGCGATGGTCGCCACCAGTTGATCTTTGAACCAGCAGGAGCATCAATCCATCTCAGCTGAAAATCGCTCGCGCAGAGCCCGCCGGAGCATTTTGCCGTTGTGATTCTGCGGCAAGCCGCCGGCCTCGAGGATCCAAATGCGGCGCGGCGCTTTGTAGGCCGCGAGATTCTGCCGGCACCAGTCCAGCAGGTCTTTTTCGCTGGCCACGCAGCCCAGGTGCAGCTCAACCGCCGCCACCGGAATCTCGCCCTTCTCCTTGTGGGGCAAACCGAAGGCGACCGCGCGGGCCACTGCTGGATGAGCGAGCACGGCTTCTTCCAGCTCGCGGACATAAACCGAGTAGCCGCCCGACTTGATCACATCCTTCATGCGTCCCACCAGCCGGATGAGCCCGAGGCGGTTGCGCGTGGCCAGGTCGCCTGTGCGCAGCCAGCCATCGCTGGTCAGCAAGCCCGTGCTCTCGCCTTTGTCCTTCCAGTAATGGGGAGCAAGACCGCGGCGGCGAATCTGGCACTCGCCGGTCACGCCGGCTCGCACCGGCTTGCCATTTTCATCGACCACGCGAATCGCGAAACGGCGGCACGGGGAAACACAGGTCGCCGCTGCCGGGCAACAACGACAACTCCATCGCCCATCATCGCCAGGCCGCCCAGCTCCACCATGCCGTAGCCGTTCAGCAGCACCGGCGGAATGCGCCGGCCACCGGGCAGCCGCAACAGCGCGCCAAACTGCCGCAGGCGCTTGCGCACTTCGGAGGGCAGATGATCGCTGGCCGAGAGCCACACGCGCACGCTCCTCAGGCGGGCAGGTTCCGGATTGCTGTTGACCAGCCGCGCAAACATCGCGGGCACGCCGACGAAGGCGGTGATGCCAAAGCGCTCGACCAGGTCCAGCGCGCGCCGCGACGTCGAAACGATCGAGGAAGCAGCCGCGAATGCCCGCCATCAGGCCGTAGAGCGCGATGCTGACCGCCATGATGTGCGACCAGGGCAGCGCGATGAGCGCCAGGTCCTTCGGCCCAAGAATGATTCCGGCAAGCACCGTGGATGCGCGCGCCCCCAGCAGCGCGTTGCTGGAAAGCGCCGCTCCCTTGGGAAATCCGCTGGTGCCGGAGGTATGAAAGATCGCCACGGTCGCGGCCGGATCGATGGCCGCCGGCGGAAATGACGTCTCCGTGTCGCCAGCGCGTAGAAATCCGTCGAGCGTTTCCGTCTCGTCGTCCGCCTGTATCCAGGTGCGCACAGCCAGCGCCTGGCGGTTCGCCGATGTTGCGTTCGAAGACCGCTTTGTCGGTGACCAGTATCTCCGTGCCGCTATCGGCCAGAATGCGGCGCACCTCGGCGAGCGAGAGCAGCGGATTCAGCGGAACCGCGATGCCTCCGGCGCGGATGATGGCCAGAAACCAATGAAAGCATCGCCGGTCGTTGCTGCGATAGATGGCGACGGGCTGGCCTGGACGCAGCGCGATCGAACGGCGGAGAAAGGCGTCCATGGCAGCAGACGTCGGCATGCAGATCGGCGAGACGATAGGGGCCGTCCTCCCCAACGGCGACTTCGCAATCCCCTTTCCGTCGCAGCAACTCGTCGACGAGATTGGCCACCGTGACGGTGCGGTCACGCGAGAGTTGAAGCTGCTTGAAAATGTTCATTGGGCGGCAACCGGCTTGCGGCCCCAGTCGCTGGCGACGCAGTAATGGAAGAGGCGGTCGAGATAGTCCAGCACCGGCGGCGGGCATACTCCGGCAGGCTGCAGCAGCCGCTCGGCGTTGGTGGTATCGAACTGCATGCGCATGGTGAAGTAGTCGCGATAGGCGCGGCCGTCGCGCAGCACGCGGCGCTTGCGTCCCCACAAAGTTAGAAACAGCAGCGGCCGCACCGCGGCAAAGAAGAACTTCGGATCGACGTAACGCGGCTCGGGCACGTGGAAGTACTCCGCTGCGCGCCGGGCAACCTGCTCGAATGGTCGCGCTGCCGCGCGGCCCGGCGCAGAGGTGGACAGTGCTGCCCAGGGCGGCCTCATCGAAGAGCAAGCCGCGCCACCGAGGCTAGCGACAAAATCGACCGGCACAATGTCCAGCACCGCATCGGGATAGCCAGGCACCGTGCGCCACAGGCGGCGCGCGTAGATCTTCAGCGGCCAATACATCATCTTGAAGCTCGAGGTCACGCCGGTACGGGAATCGCCCACGATGATGCTGGGACGCAGAATCACGCCGGGCAGGGAGCCGAGGCGCGAGCGGACCAGCGCCTCAGCCTCGGCCTTGGTCTGTTCGTAGGTGTTGCGATAGCTCTGGCCCACGGCAAGCTCGTCTTCGCGCACCAGGTCCGCGCGCTCGCCGGCCACGTAGGCGGTACCGACGTAGGCCAGGCTCCGCAAGTTGCCGCGCGCCGGCGGCGAAATCCAGCACGCGGCGCGTGCCCTCGACGTTGATGCGGCGGGCTTCGTCCAGCGAGTGATCGAAGCGCACGGTGGCGGCGGAGTGAATCACGCGCGTCGTCTCCGCGGAAAGCCGCTCGAGGCAGCGGCGTCCAGCCCGCAGTTGGGCTGGCCGACGTCTCCGGAATAGACCTGGACGCGCGACCGCTCGGCTCGGGGAACAATCGCATCGGCGCGCTGCTGACCCGATTGGCCGGGTCTGTCGCGGATCAGCAGCGCCAGCGTGGCGTGCGGGCTGCCGCTCCAGCAGTTCGCGCACCAGCTGCGTTCCGAGAAAGCCGGTCGCGCCGGTGACAAGGATGAGTTCTTCATTATTCATGCAGAAGCCAACCCGCAGTGTTCGAACAACTCGAAGGCCGGCAAATGATTATCTTTTGGATGCCTGGGCGACTTTGAATTTATGCGTCATTATAGCCTGCTAGCCGTGCCCGGAGGATATCGGACCTGAAAGCATAGGTGGCTGGTGTGCAGGTAGTTCATAAACAGCTTCTAGACACCACAATTTGCTGAGTGCTTAGAGAACGCGGGCAGACGGAATCGGTGGTTGCGGTACTGCTGTCATGGCCCATCCATCTCCACCGATGTCGAGGTATGCCACAATCCTTTCATTTGTCATCCCGTCCGGGGCGGTGGAGTGGGATGGACAGAGTGACGCGATGTGGGTCCTCCATACTTAGCCACGAACAAAATTGAAGGGAGATAATGGTCTTGCTGGTTGTGCACCAGGAGAGTTGAGAGGAGAGGTCAACATGCGTGCAGTGAGATTCGATCAATATGGCGGGCTTGAGGTCCTACAAGTCGTGGAAGTCGAGCCGGCCCCTACCGGGGTCGGGGAAGCGTCCTTGTCCGAGTCAAGGCTGTGGGTATCAATCCGGGTGAAGCTTCTATCCGCAAAGGACTGTTTGCTGAACGTTGGCCTTCGACGTTTCCTTCCGGCCAGGGCAGCGATCTGGCGGGGATCGTGGAGGAGCTCGGCGCCGAGGTAAAGGATGTCGCCGTGGGTGATGAGGTCATTGGATTCAGCAACAACCGATCCAGCCAGGCAGAATTCGTTGTGGTGGAGGCGGAGCAACCTTGTGCCGCGTCCAGCGAAACGTTTCGTGGGAGCAGGCGGGCGGCCTCTTCGTGGCCGGTACCACGGCATATGCCGCAGTGCGGAGCGTCGCCCTCAGCGCGGGTGAGACGGTCGTCGTCTCCGGTGCGGCGGGTGGAGTCGGCTCGATCGCCGTGCAGTTGGCCAAGAATGCCGGAGGCCATGGTTATCGGGGTGGCGGGCGAAGCGAATCACAAGTGGCTCACCGAACACGATGTCATTCCTGTTACCTACGGTGATGGTATCGAGGAACGGATCCGCGGTGCATCTGGAAGAAAAGTCGACGCCTTCATCGACACCTATGGTGGCGGGTACGTCGAGCTGGCACTGAAGTTGGGCGTCGCTCAGAGTCGAATCGACACCATCATTGACTTCGCCGCTGCAGCCAAGTACGGCGTGAAGACGGAAGGAAACCACGAAGCCGCGAATGCGGATGTACTCGCGCAACTGGCTGGGCTGCTCGCCGCCGGCCGCCTTGAGATCCCGATCGCCAACGTGTATCCGCTGGCCGAAGTTCGCGAAGCCTATCGAGAGCTCGAGCAGCGTCACACGCGCGGCAAGATTGTGCTTGAACCTTAAATAACTCCCTCATCGCTATTTTTTGTCACGCATCCCCGGAGTGAAGGTGAGCCCGACCAGTAGCCCGTCTGCATCAAGAAATCGACTCACGGTCTGGCCCCAAGGTTCTTTCTTGTTCTTGATCAGCATTCGATACCCCATGGATTCAAGCTCCTCTGTGGCTCTCTCGACACTATCCACTTCGAACTCAAGCCAGGCTTGAGGCGCGGGCAAACTATCCGGCCAGTCACTGTTACCAAAACAAGATTCCGCGGCTTGAGAGAGCGGCCAAAGAGCGAAATGCCTGGCGCCTTGCAGAGCATCCGTATGGAGATAGCCGCCATCCTCCTCTTTGAAAGAAATCTGCAGGCCCTTAGCGTAAAGTTTCTGGCCGGCATCTACATCGCGGACGATGGGCCCAAAACCCGCGATGAACAGAACCCTGATTTTGTCTGGCGCTTGCATGGCATCTCCTCTTCTCAGGGTGAAGATTATCGACGCAGCCGCTATCCCGGTCATGAGTTCTCTTCGCGTCATGCAGGAAACGATAACCCGAAGAGGACGATTAGCTCTTGAACAAATCGGACATTTGCAGGGTCGATTCAGTAGAACGTAGCAGCACGGTTGGCCGTAGGTTGGCGAGACGATGGACCTCACGAGTCATATGTGCTTGATCGGCGTAACCCACAGTCGCAGCAAGATCGGCCAAGCTTTGCTCCGCGCCCTTCTCGCGAGCGGTCTTAAGAAGACGCTGGAATCGCATCACTGACTGAAACGTCTTGGGGCCATAGCCGATGGCTGCCGAAAACCTCCGATGAAGCTGACGCTCGCTTATCCCGATCCAGCGGCTCAACTGCTCGATACGGCCGTGCGGACGGCGCGAAAGCCATCGGATTCCGGCCAGGACAGCCTGGTCGAACGGGGTGGAATGTTCCAGCGAGGGCACGAGCACTTGGCCGAGGACGCGATCGGCGGGCTGCGGCGTTTAGCTGCTCAATCACCTTCTCCAGCCTTATGTTTCGCATGGCACCCTTGACTGCCGCCATTGGCATTGTTTGGTTGAGTAATTCCGACGCAGGCATGCCGAGCAGGCAGGATGCGCGACCGGGATGCAGCCGCGCGCCTGTGATGCTGCTTCCAACCGGCAACTGGGCCAGCAAGGGAATGGTCCATGGACCGACCACTATGGGCGCCTCATCGTTTACGAGAACGATGTCGATGCATGCATCGGGCAGTACCCGATGCTCGTAGACGCCCTGCGATCCACTGATCGTCTGCGTCCAAAAGCATACGAAGTGATCTGCCAGAGCTGCGGGAGGGAGGTACTCCTCGTATTCCGCAAGCGTCCTGGGCTCCTTGTCGCCGGGATTCATCGCGAGCCTGTAGGTTCCCAACTGCCTGGATAAGTACTGGACGGTGGCCTCGTCCGCCTGCAGCCAGTTCGCCCAGCGGAGGAAGCCGTGTATCTCGTTGGGAATGACGAGCTCTTCGAAGGGCGTGTGCTGCTGCTCCAGACGGTGCGCCAATTCGACCGTCTGATCGAAGGGCACGTTGCGATCGTCGTCTCCCTGAATCAAGAGCACGGGCGATTTCCACTTCGCTATGTCTGCATCCGGTGACGCGGCAAAGGCAGTCGTCGATGGCCTGCTTCCACTCCGCACTTGCCTCATACCAATGTTCAGGAAGCGCCTGAGCCTTGGCCAGGAATGGAACCCAGTTCGCAATGCCATGGAAGTCCACTCCTGCCTTGAAGACATCGGAGTTCCGCGCGAGCGCGAGGCCGGTGAGATAGCCGCCGTAGGATCCGCCCCAGATGGCGATGCGATTCGGGTCGACGCCCTCCACGTGCTGCAGATAGCGAGCCCCGGCGAGCACATCCTGATACTCCGCTGCGCCGGCCGGCCCGGCATGCTCAGGATGCTGAAACGCTCTACCGTAGCCGATGCCTAGCCGGTAGTTTACCGAGAGCACGGTGAAACCATGAGCAGCCAGGTACTGGTTCACCGCGTAGGCGTTGCTGTAATAGTCCATGTAATGCCAACCCAGCAGCATCTGCCGCGGCGGTCCGCCATGGACAAAGATCACGCCAGGTTGGTGTGCACTGGCGCCGGCCTGGCGAAATAGCTGGCCCTGGATGGTGAGGCCGTCCGGAGACTTGAAGCTGACTAACTTGGGAATGACGAGTGCGCTGGAGGGATAATCCCTGGTGCTCCCGGTGTCGAGCGTATGGCTTTCTCCCGGCCGCGCGAGAATGTCCACGACTGCCGGTTGCTGTGCTCCGGCCGCAATGTACGCGACCTTGCCTTCCGTCAGCGCAGCGGGAGACCACTCGAGCGAGTCCCCGCTGGTCAGCGGTTCCGGAGCTGCCCGTCCGTCCCGACACGAAAGAGGTGACGCCGATCCTCGTCGTCTGCGGTTTTTCCCGTGTTCGCGCTATATACCAGGCTGCGGCGATCCGGGCTCAACACCACGTTCTCCACCATGAAGTGCCCAGGCGTCAGGAGCCGCGCGTCGCCTCCCGCTGTGTCTACTGCATACAGGTGTGGCCAATTGTCAGTCTCAGCCAGGAAGACCAGCTTGTTGTCTGCGGTCCAGAAGAGCGGCTCATTCTCAGCGAGGTCTGGCAGTGAGCCGGCTAGTGTGTCGGGCGAGTTCCAAACTTTGCGGCATTTTCCCGTGGCCGCATCGGCAATCCAGAACGCAAAGGGATGCGGCGTTTGCACCAGAAAGTTTTCGGGAGCATCGCCGGGGCTTGGCTGGCGCATGAAGGCGATCGAGCTGCCGTCGGGCGACCAGACTGGGTCTGATCAAAGTTGGTGGATGGGCCGAGGTAAAGCAGCGGCTGGCCCGACGCCGTGTATACACGCCCACGAAGCTGTGGTCGCCCCGGTTGACACAAAGACGAGCCGCGTTCCGTCCGGGGACCAGAGTGGCGTGTCATCCTTTCCGCGGTCAAAGAAAAGCCGCTGGGGCTTGCGGCGACATTGCTTCCACCGCGGAAGCGGCGCCGTCCAGATTTGCCCATCCTTCACGTAGGCCAGTTGTCCCGTGCGAGGACAAGGCGGGGCTGTCTCCCTCGGCTACCTGCACTGGCTTGCTCGCAGAGTCTGCGAGGGAGACCGACCAGATCGTGACTTTCGCCTCGGACGGACTGTTATCGGGATTTGGCGCCAGATTGCCCTGGGCAGGCCAGTTCGCGTCGTGGTCGCCGCCGCGCACGTAGAGCAGCTGCGATCCGTCGGCGGAAAAGGTGAGCTGGGTAAGCTCCTGTCCGTCATCTGCGGTGTAATGCGTGAGCTGGCGCGGCTCGGTGTCTGCCGCGCCAGCAGACCAGATGTTGCGGACGCCGCGCACGTTCTCTACCCAGGCACATCTGTCGCCCTTCTCGGAGGCAACGAGTCCGCTGACATATGAGTAGCCGAGCACCTGATCCAAGGTGGGCGCGGGGATGGCAGCGCCGGACGGGCAGCAACCGAAAGAAAAGCAAAGCAGCTGGAAGCGCAGAGCGGAGGATGCGAGCGAAGGCGCGCATGCTTTGTACGATACAACGCTCGCTCGGAATCCTGGATGCCTTAGTGCGCGCCCATGCGGCATGCGATGAGAAATGCTTGCACCGTCGCTTCGACATTGGCCTTGTTCTGACCGGCGATGTCGAAGGCTGTGCCATGCGCCGGGGTGGTGATGGGGATCGGCAATCCGCCGTGGATCGTCACTCCCTTGTCGAATCCCAATAGCTTGAGCGCGATCTGCCCCTGGTCGTGATACAGGGTGACGATGCCGTCGTATTGACCATCGCGGGCCTTGAGAAAGATGGTGTCGGCGGGGAACGGCCCGGCGACGGGGTAGCCTTGCGCATTCGCCTCGCTTACGGCGGGCGCGATGATGTCGATCTCCTCACGCCCGAAGGAGCCACCGTCTCCGGCGTGTGGATTCAGGGCGGCGACGGCCACTCGCGGATGATCGAATCCGGCCGAATGCAGGGCGGCGTAGAGCAACTTGACCGACTCGATAATTCGTTCCCTGGTCAGATAAAGAACAACGTCTTTGAGCGGCACGTGAGAGGAAACACGGGAGGTCCACAGATTACCCAGGGTATTGAACTCGCAGACATAGGAGGTGACTTTTAGATGGTTGGCAAAGAAGTGAAGCTCGTCGGTGAACTTCATGCCGGACATTCCCATGGAGCGTTTGTTCAGAGGGGCAAAACAGATGGCGTCGATGAGGCCCGCCGACGCGGCGTCCAGGCACATTCCCAGAACTTTGAGTACAGAGTCACCCGCGGCGCCGGACACTGTGGAGCGCGGAGCTTCGCCGGGACGGATGGTTTCGACCGGGAGGAATAACGGAGAGCCGTCGGGGAACGAGCGCACTTCGTCGAAACGCTTGACGGTACGAGTGGCGACATTTACTCCGGCGATTGCCTGGCCTTCTTCCCATAGCCAGGCGTCGCCGACTAAGACCACGTTGGCTTGCCCGATCACGTCGCGGCGGGTTAGCAGCTTGGCTATCAGCTCGGGACCGATCCCAGATGGATCACCGAGGGTAAGCGCCACGGTTGGCTTGGGCGAATGGTTCAAGGAGATCCTCTTTCTCTTACACACTGCATGAAGCTGACCTTCTCTGTCGAGGCCGCGCAGGCCATGTCCCATTTAAGCTGATTTGAATTACGGGAGAAGCGCAACCTCAGAGCTTGGTCATGCACGATAGCGTCAGCTGAGTGTTTGCGTGATAACGAGAAAGTTTGAAAGGTGGTGCCTCGCAGAACCTATGGGGCGTGTGGCCCTATTGGGATGGAAGGTGCTCATATTTGCTCGTGGTTCCGAGAGGGGACCTGTGAGCGTTGCGTGTGGTTGCACTCAAGACGCAAAAAGGCCGGGGCTTTCGCCCCGGCCTTTCGCTTTGCTTACGTTAGTTGCTGAAGAGCAGGATGCCAGTGGACTTGTCTTCTCCCACTTCGCTTACCGGCCGGTAGAAGAGCTGGTTGTTGTCGAGATATACCTCGAGGAACGCAGGACGCTCGGAAATGCCGCCGGCGATCAATGCTTCCGATAGCGGATCTTCGACGTAGCGCTGCAGCGCGCGGCGCAACGGACGCGCCCCGTAGGTGCGATCGACTAACGTCTTTTCCAGAATCCACTTCTTGGCATCTTCGGTCACCGACAAGGTGATCGCCTTCTGAATCAGATTGGCATTCAGCTGCTGTACCAACAGCTCCAGAATCTGGATCAGATCCGCATCCGAAAGCGACAGGAAGATGATGACCTCGTCCAGTCGATTCAGGAATTCCGGATTGAAGGTCCGCTTCACCTCGTTCTTGACCAGCTCCTCCATCTTGTCCATCAGCAGGTCTTCCCTGTCTGACTGGAAGCCAAGCCCCTGCTTTCTCTGCAGGTGCCGCGCGCCGATGTTCGAGGTCATGATGATGATCGAGTTCTTGAAGTCCACGGTGTTGCCGAGGCCATCCGTCAGCTGACCATCTTCAAAAACCTGCAAGAGGATGTTGAAGACATCCGGATGCGCCTTCTCGATTTCATCCAGCAGCACCACGGAGTAAGGCGAGCGCTTCACCCGTTCGGTGAGCTGACCACCTTCCTCGTAGCCCACATAGCCCGGAGGCGAACCGATGAGCTTGGAGACCGAGTGCTTCTCCATGAACTCCGACATATCGAAGCGGATCAGAGCCTTCTCGCTGCCAAAGAGGAATTGGGCCAGGGTGCGCGCCATCTCCGTCTTGCCCACACCAGTCGGTCCCAGGAACAGGAACGAACCGATGGGACGATTGGGCGACTTGAGACCCGCACGGGAGCGGCGAATCGCACGGGACAAGGCCGAAATCGCCTTATCCTGCGAGATGACCCGCTTGTGCAGCTCTTCTTCGACCCGGAGCAGCTTCTGGGTTTCCTCTTCCTTAATGGAGGTGATCGGAACCCCGGTCCAGCGGCTGACCACATCCTCGATATCCTCACGGCCGACAATCCCGGCGGTCGAATCGTCGAGGTGATACTTGTCGCGCAGGGCGCGCAGGTTCTCGCGCTCCTTGCGCTCCTCATCGGAGTAGAAGCGCGCCTTCTCAAATTCATGGTTGGCAATCGCATTTTCCATGCGATGGACGATGAACTTGATGCGCTTCTGCACCTCGGTGATCTCTTCCGGCAACGAGGTCTGGCGCAGCTTGACGCGCGCACCGGCCTCGTCGATCAGATCGATTGCCTTATCCGGAAGGAAGCGATCCGGGATATAGCGGTTGGAGTGAGAAACCGCGAAGTGGATGGAATCATCGGTGTAGCTGACCGCATGGAACTTCTCATAGCGGTCCTTGATACCCATGATGATCTTGATCGCATCCTCTTCATTCGGAGGCGGCACCTTGACGGCCTGGAAGCGGCGCTCGAGCGAGCGGTCTTTCTCGATCGACTTGCGATATTCGGCCGGCGTGGTTGCGCCGATGCATTGAATCTCGCCCCGCGAAAGAGCCGGCTTCAGGATATTTGCCGCGTCGAGCGAACCTTCAGCCGAGCCCGCGCCTACCAGGGTGTGCAGCTCATCGATGAAGATGATGGAGTTCTGGTTCTCCATCAGCTCTTTCATGATGGTTTTGAGCCGCTCTTCGAACTGGCCGCGATACTTGGTTCCCGCAACGATGAGGGACAGATCCAGGGCTAAGACGCGTTTGTCGGCCAGGAAGCTGGGCACTTCGCCATCAGAGATGCGCTGCGCCAGTCCTTCGACGATGGCTGTCTTGCCCACACCAGGCTCCCCGATGAGCACTGGATTGTTCTTGGTGCGGCGGCAGAGGATCTGCACCACACGCTCCAGCTCCTGGTCGCGGCCTACCAGCGGATCGAGCTGGTTATCCATGGCCGCCTGGGTCAAATCACGGGAAAACTCCACTAACAAGCTTGATTCACGGTTGCGCTGAGAAGGGGGCGCCTTCTCTTGCGTAGCCCGTGCCAATTCCTCACGAATCGCGAGCAGACGGAGGCCGCGTTCGTGCAATATTTCGGCTGCGAAACACTTCTCCTCACGCAGCAGGCCCAGCAATAGATGTTCAGTCCCAATATGCTTGTGCGACAGGCGCTCAGCCTCCTCAGCAGCATAGGCGAGCACACGCTTACATTCATTCGACAAGGGCAGATCAACCGAAGTAGAAACCTTCTCCCGAATCGTTGTGTGACCTTCAATCTGTTTCCGGATGGATTCAACCGACGCATGGGAGCGGAGAAAGCGATTAGTCAGCGCTTTGTCCTCACGCAGAAGACCGAGCAGCAAGTGCTCCGTCTCGATGTATGGGGAACCAAACTGGCTGGCCTCATACCGTGCAAAGAAGATGACGCGCCGCGCCTTTTCTGTATACCGTTCGAACATGTTCCCCCTTGAAAAGCTGCCCCTGAATCACTCTTTGATCCACTCTTTCGAACCTTGCGGATCCTAGAGCACCAACGGCAATTTTCGTCCTGTTCCATCTTCCCGGAGCCGTTAGCCCCGGGAAAACAACTCGGCTGGGAGCGGATATAAGCTTTTATCAATCTTATATCGGTCCAGCCCTTCCAACGAGTCACCCGTTTGGGTTAAACCGTTGGCACCGCAGCATTTCTCTGGAAATCGTGGTAGTTACGCCTCCGCCTAAACCGCAAGCGGAGACAATTCTTCGACTTGGCCATGGGCCAACCGCAAAACCCGTTCACAACGCCTGGCCAGGGGCAGGTTGTGGGTAACCAGTATTGAGGTAAGACCATAGCTTGCATGCAGGCGCTCGATCAGGGCGAACAGGGCATCCGCAGTCTGGTCATCCAGATCTCCTGTAGGCTCATCCGCCAGCAAAAGTTTCGGCTTGGTAACCAGAGCGCGCGCTATCGAGACACGCTGCTGCTCCCCGCCGGAAAGTTCTCCTGCGCGATGGGTTGAGCGGTCCGCCAGCCCCACCTCGCCGAGCCAGTGTGTGGCCTCTTGCATTGCCTCTTTTTTAGACTTACCGCGCGCTAGAAGGGGGAGCGCAACGTTTTCAGCGGCCGTAAACTCAGGCAGCAGGTAGTGAAACTGCCATACGTAGCCGATCTCGCGATTGCGAAAGTCCGCTGCCTCACCGGGGGACAAGGATCGCAAGAGTGTTGACGCAAAGTATACCTCACCCGCGGAGGAGGTATCAAGCGCCCCGAGGATGTGCAATAGGGTGCTCTTGCCGGCGCCCGACTGGCCCACGATGGCCAGCATCTGCTGCCGTTTCACCTGAAAATTGATGCCCTCAAAAAGAACCAGCCGACCCCGTCCGGTGGCATACTCTTTGCGCAGATTGCAGACCTCGACCAGCACCTCGTCGGTGGCCGCGCGTCATCAGGCGGCCTGCGGAGGCTTCGTCTGCTGCTGCGGCCAATTCCATCTTCTGCCTCTGCGGTCAGTAATCAATCGTGACCTATCTTCATTTATCACTAATGCACCCCTCAACGGAAGAGGGTTTATGAACAGGTTGCTTCATGAAGCATCAGCGTCCTGTGTCTGTTTTGGCTCCGTGCCGATTTGCTGCGGACGGGAAACGACTTGAACTGCTCTGCGGTAGTAGTCCCAGGGCCCAGTACATTACCTCCGTTTTGATGCAACAGACGCCGATTTCGATTCCGAGCAGCCATCGATCATTCGTAGCGGAGGGCCTCGGCAGGCAGGATCCTGGCGGCGGAAGCCGGAGGGGTAGAGCGTGGCCAGCAGCGACACCGCCATCGCCACTCCGGCCACAATCAGCCCGTACGTCCAGCGCGCAGCAAAGGGAAGATAGTCGATGGAATATACCGCGGCGGAGAGACTGAAACGGTAGTGGCCGCCCAGCCAGGAGAGGCCATAGCCGCCGATCAGGCCCAGGATGGTGCCGGTGAAGCCGATCAGCAGCCCCTGCAGCAGAAAGATCATCCTCACCTGGCGCGGCTGCACTCCAAACGACATCATGACCGCAATATCCCGGGTTTTTTCCATCACCATCATGGTCAACGCGGTGAGTATGTTCAGCGCAGCGACGCAAACAATCAGGCCAATGACAATGAAGGTCACGATCTGTTCCAGCCGGAGCGCGCGAAAGAGCTCGCGGTTTTGTTCCATCCAATTGGTGGTCAGGAAGCCTGGCCCGGCAGCCTGCTCGATAGCGCGTCCGATCTGGTCGGCATGATAGAGGTCATCCACTTTGAACGAGATCACCGACACCACGTCCGGCTCGCCAAAGAGACGCTGCGCATCCGCCAGGCTGGTAAACGCCCATGCCGCGTCGTACTGATAAAAGCCGGAATGGAAGATGCCAACCACCTGGAAGTATTGAAATTTGGGTAGCAGCCCAAGCGGGGTGAGCTCCCCTTGCGGGCTGGTGACCAGGACCGTGCTCCCCACCCTGGCATCGATGGTCTCTGCGAGGTCGCGACCGATCACGATCGGCGGCGGCGCGTGGTCCTCAGTGGCGACCGCACCGTCAGGCTTGGGTTCGAGCGGCGCGACGCTGCCCAAGGTGACGCTGGAGAGCAGGTCGCTGACCCGGCGCTCCTGGGCGGGGACGATGCCCTCGATGAGGGCGCCACCGGAGCGAGCACCCTTCGAAATGAGTACCTGCTCGTAGAGCCCAGGCGAGGCCGCCTTCACGTGAGGCAGTTGCTCCAGGCGCGCGGTTAGCGGGCGCCAACTGCGGATTCCGTCGCTGGCAACGCGCATCAACTGCACATGAGCGGTCGAGCCCAGCAGCCTGTCTTGCAGGTCCCGGCGCATGCCGTTGGTGATGGCCAGGGCCACGATCAACGAGGCTACACCCGCTGCCACGCCGGCGATGGAAATGACGGTAATGATGCCCACCACTGCCTGGCGGCGCTTGGCCCGCAGGTAACGCACGGCGACAAAAAGCTCGAAGCGCATCAGGATTAGTGAACTACAGTCTTCGCTGCGCTTACGTTTTCGTACCGGTCGTACACGCGCACGGTAAGAATATGCTCCTGCGGGTCGGTTACAGGGGGCCGGGCATTCGCCGGCTCGTCTTCGGGCGGGGTGCGCACCGTGATGGCCGAAAGCGGAACAGTCAAGTCGTAGTGCTCGGTCAACGAATCGGAGAGCTTCCCCACCGGTTCGAGAAACTGCCATCGGCCGGCATCGAGGGAGTACTCCGCGCGGGTGATGGGCGAGATGGCATCCGTGGCCACGAAGCTGGCGTGAAGCGCCCCACCTTGGAGACTGCCCTGGAGTGCGGTGACCACGGGTGGAGTGGTATCGATGATGAAATGGTCGCTCTCTTTCTCGCCCGACAGCGCATCGCCCAGAGTATGCGCAGGCGCATCGCTGGCAACCACCCGGATGCGATACCCACCATCGGGAATCCTTATGGAGTCGAAGGAATAGAAACGCTCGGTTACGCGCGGCCTCAGCAGGCGCCAGTTC
The DNA here is from genome assembly GCA_963746595.1 of uncultured Acidobacteriaceae bacterium. Classification (GTDB taxonomy): domain Bacteria; phylum Acidobacteriota; class Terriglobia; order Terriglobales; family Acidobacteriaceae; genus PALSA-350. Next base: position 425,852 of record CAVVBS010000013.1, on the reverse strand, counting down.
TTCTCTCCGTCCCCGCGAACGTAGACATCGAAGATAAGGTCGTCGCCGTTGTCGTCATGTGCTGACCAGCGCACTGTCACCGCGGACCGGTCCCGCACCGCGGCCAGGGGAGCAGTGGATGGGTCTTGCGTGTAAGTGAGAGCATTCTGTGCCGAGGGCAGGTTGATGCTGACCTGCTGCGGCTGGCCTGGCTGGGGAGCAGCCTGGGTCGCCCGCGCACCCGGTTCTACCGCAATCTCGTCCACCACCGGCGCGATGTTTACCGGCAGATAATTCACTCCTACGGAGCCGACCCGGGCCCCCGGTTCCAGCACCGCCTTCCACTGAATGAAACGCGCCGCGGGTACTCCAGCCGTGCCCGCATTGGGAGTTACTTTCTGCCACGGGCTCCAGTTCCGCTCCGGATTCTCAACGTTGCCGGAGCGGGCGAAGATCTCGAAGTCCCCGGTCGAGCCATTGTCGTTGGCATTCACTTCCACGCGGCCGAATTGGGAAAAGACTCCGGAATCGAAGACATCGCTCAGGTAGGTGGCATGTGTAGAGGGCTGGTTGCTGAGTTTATAGAGCCTGCCGGTATTGCTGGTGGCCACGTAGAGGCCATCGGGGGCATCGGCGAAGGCTGTGGCTTGGCCGGTAGAGGCGCGGGCCAGGTCGACGTAGGTTCCATCCTCGTGAATGCGATAGATCCTGCCCCGATTGCCAGTGGCTGCCAAAAGGCCCTGGGGTGTAGACCGCAGGCCATACACAACATCGTCGCGCGACACCCAGAGCCTGCGCGGGGCGCCCTGGGGACTCAGTTCGTCCACTTCGGTGCCATCGGGAATGAGGGTATTGCTGCTGGAGGCTTGCACCGATCCCGGGGTGACGATGGTGATGGTGGCCGTAGCCACCGCAACACCCTGCACTGGCAGCGGCGGCAACGCGCTCTTGGTCTTCTCGCCCACGGCGGCGACGTACAATCGGCCATCCGCGGACTCGGCAAGCGCCGTCACTTCACGCTTGGGCGCGTCGTAAATCACCAGGCCTTTGCGGTCTTTGCCGATACGATAGACGAGTCCCCCCCCATCGCTGCCCGCAATCAGATTCCCGTTGGGTTCGACGAGGAGGCAGCGAATATGCTGCTCGTCACTCTCGAAATACACCTCCGCGTGGGGAGTGTCTGTGGCTACGTCGACGCGGTAGATGGCCGCCGGTCCACCGGTCGCGATGTATAGAGCGCCCTGAGCATCGAAGGCCAGATCCCAAATGTACCGGGCTTGGTCGGCCTGCTTGGCCGAGGCCGCACTGTGACTCATGGTTGCGGCATCGAAGACGACGGTGGCGGTGCTCTCGTCAAGACCGGTCTGGCCGGGCTTGATGCGGTAGACCTTGCCTCCAGGGACTGTGGCCGCGTACACCGAGCCGTCCGGGCCGACCTTCACTGTCTGTACGGTGAGGTCCTTGGTGGTAAAGAGCTTGGTCGAAGCGCCTTCAGGGGACACCTTGAGCACGGTAGCGGGCGAGCCCGTGGCTACATAAGCGTTTCCCTGTTTGTCGGAAGCGACGTCCCAGATATAGGTCGAGGGGGTTAACAACACTGACCGCAGCGTGGGCCCTGCCTCCAGATAACCTGGGCTGGCGATGGAGGCGCTTTCGGGCTGACCTTTTTCAAACTCCTCGTAGCGGGTTTGAACCCATAGCCGGGTTCCCTGGGCCAACAGAAGGTGAGGATAAACAACCAAGGCCAATAAACTTGCGGTTACGACGCGAGGCATCATGCTGAACCGAGTCTACTAGCCTGCATTTGTCACCACAAATGAGACGATGGGAAAGGCGGGCTTATTTCCATGGGAAGCCGCTCGATGGATGGGCGCAGATGCCTTTCCCAATCACAACCCCTGTTGGAAGGGATTTCAACCGAGCGGAGCTGCTGCGAAGGAGACCGACATGCGATCCTTTCAGCCGCTAGCCACTTCCTCATGGAAGCGCCAACCCACCCTTGTCATCCCGCCTGCCCCGGCCTGCCGTGGGAGCGAACTCCGGATTTCCTACTACGCAGCACTAAACAGCGGCCACGTGTGCGGCTTTCAGTAAGGAAAGCCGCATGAGGTCTATCGACACCACTAAGCTCGACAGGAAATCCGGAGGAAGCCGAGAGCCTGCCTGAGCGAAGTCGAATGGGGACCTGCTTTGCGCCTTTCCCAATCACAACCCCTGCTGGAAGTGATTTTCAACCGGGCGGTTGGGGCCGACCGTGGCAGGGAGCTAGAGAAAGAGATCTTTCTAGTTCGCGAGCACGGCACGATAACGCACGCGATTTTTCTTCACCTTGGTTACCGCATCGTTGGCTTTGGACATTGCGAAGCGCTCAGTGATGGCTTGTACCTTGTGGCGCTCGGCCACGCGCAGCATTTCCCGCATCATGCGCGGGCTTCCGTTCGGCGTGCCGGTGATGATCTTGTTGCCGGAAACCAACGGAGAGACCGCCACCCCGAGGACGCCCGGCGGGGCGCCGACGAAGCAAAGCGTGCCGTGAGGGCGCAGAGCCGCAATATACGCAGTCCAGTCCTGGTCTGCCTCAACCGTCGACAGGATCAAGTCGAAGTGACCGGCCAGCTTCTTGAGCGTCTTGGTCTCCCGCGTATTCACGAAGTGCTCTGCGCCCAGCGATCGGGCATCCGGCTCCTTTGCCGGGGAAGTGGAGAACGCCGTAACCTCGGCTCCGAAAGCACGGGCAAACTGCAGCGCCAGGTGCCCCAGGCCGCCTATACCGACAATCCCCACCCGCGATGAAGGATTGACGCCGAGACTGCGAATCGGATTGTAGACCGTGATCCCGCCGCAGAGCAGAGGCGCGGCCCGCTCGCTCTCCAATCCCTCGGGAATAAGAAATACGAAGCGGGCATTGATACGCACCCGGTCGGCATACCCGCCGTTGCGGTGAACGCAGGTGCCCTGAAGATCTGGGCACAGATTTTCCTCGCCCTGCAGACACCACTCACACTGACCGCAGCAGTTGGCATGCCAGCCAACACCTACACGGTCACCAAGGTTCAATCCCAGTACGGCGGTCCCAGTGGCCGTCACTTTGCCGATAATTTCGTGGCCAGGAATCAGCGGGTATTGGCTGATGCCCCAATCATTGTCGATGAGGTGAAGATCGCTGCGGCATATCCCGCAATGGGAAATAGCGATTTCCACCTCGGTCGGCTTGATATCTCCGGGTTCGTACTTGTAGGGCAGAAGTTCCGCGCCAGCTGCATGCGTGGCGAATCCTTGGATCAGCGACATAAGAGCGTTGCCCTTGGCAGTTAGGATTGGGTACAAGGGCCCGCGTAGAGGGGTTTCACAGTAGGTGCAATTCGAAGTAGGAAGAAAACCACACCTTGGTGATCTTTATGACGCCACAGTTACTGTGAAACCGCTCCAGTCTACATTATTCGATTTCTACGGACACTACCTGCATTCCACTGAGCATGGCGTCCACCGGAATCGAGGTTACGGGAACAACCGATTCGCCATTGAGAGAAATGCCGCGATTGGTGCGCAACGGCTCCAGAACATTGGCCATGGAGATGGGAATGGACGCCAGGGTTCGCCCATCGACCACCGCTTGTGCATTGGGCAGCAGGAGCGTGACGTATAGTTTGTCGTCATCGTGCGCCGAATTCATCTGGTGGATGATGCTGCTCAATTCAATTGGGCCCTCGGTGGCCGAAGTGGTGTTGGTCAGCCGGTCGAGCGTCGCTCCATCGCTGAGCAGAATCCTCAGCGGCCCAGGGTTCAAGGTCAAAGGAAGGGGGATCGGGATGCGGAGATTTTTCGTGTCTCCGCGGAAGGGCCGCAGGGTTGCTTCCACCATGACCGTGTCGCCCGCATGGGCCGCGGGTTGCGTGGCCTGCGCTCGCTCCAATTGGATGCTGCGCCGCCCGGGAAGCGAGTCGACATCCAGGTCGATGCGCTGGATATTACGTACCCGCGCGGAATTGCCGTAGACAGCCTGGAAGCGCTGCCCCACGGTAAGCGCCGCGCGCATCGCGGAGGGCAACTGATCGGTTGGCGCGATCAGGGAATCCACGTGCAGCGGCGGATAACCCTCGATCGACACTGTACCCCGCAAGCTGTAGGTAAGTTCCTCGCTGTAGCTGTTGGTCTCGAGGAGCGACTCATAAAGCGAGACCATCAGCGCGCCGGGAGTGATGTCGGGGTTATCAATGACCTCGACATGAAGGGTGCGGTCACGCGGGCCGCCGTGAGTGTGTATCGCCACCGGGATCATACGAGCCGACTCGCCCAGGACGCCGCGAATCGCCGATGAGCGATCTTCGGTAAAGGCGCCGATGGTCTGGGTAGTGTTGACAATCTTGAAGGAATTCAGCGGCGAGGCCAGCGTAGCCACTACATCCGCCTTGGTCATGGGAATAGAAACGTTGCCGTAGCGGGTGATGGGGTGCCCGCAAGCGAGCACCTCGTGCGGGTCCACATAAGTCACGGTACAGGTGGCAGCGATCTCCAGATCGCCGCGAACCAGCAGGGCGCTCACCGCAGACCCCGGGAGCAGCGGAGGCCCCGCATCAGAGTGGGTGCCGTCCAGTGAGCTTTCAGGGGAGCTGCCACCCAGGCCGGCGACCGGCATCGCACCCATGATGGAGACGTGATCCTGGAAGAACTTCACCGCATCCGGGCTAAAGCCGGAAAGGACGAGCGGGGTTTCAATGGGATGGATATCAGTGGCGTCGGCGGTGGCAGTCGTTGAGCTGTGGATGTCACCCGAATTCGACTGGCTGGTGGTATGCATCCATGTGGCGGGCTCGGCCGTGCCGTTGACCGCCAGCATCTCGGCAATGGGAGTGATTCCGGCGATGGGTTCCTTGCTGAATTGACCTATTCTGTAGGACAGCGCACCCAGCAGCTTGCCGTCTACATAGACGGGGCTTCCGCTCATGCCTGCGACCACACCGGTGTACTCTGGTTTGGAGCCCTTGAGACGCGCCAGGATCATATCCTGGCCGGGGCCGAGGACATTTTTGAGCACCCCGAGTATCTCCACATCCATGGCTTCCGGTTGGGTGCCTTCAAAGACCGTATATGCCAAGCCGTGGAGGCCGCGGTGTACCTCCGAGAGGGGAAACACTCCTGCGGTGGCAGACGAAGGCGGGGCAACCGGGCCAACTTGGGCGGCCAGGCTGCCCGCGACGACAAAAACTGCGGTCAAAATTGAAAAGCGGGTTGATATACGGCTTGTAGACACGTCTACAGATTAGACGTTACTGGCCACTTGAGCATATAGCGCCAACCCTCTTATTTTTTGCAGCTAACGAGGTATTTCGATGAAGTCCGATTGTTGCACCACCCTAGAGCATCGCAATCACCGTGGTCCGATCAAAATCGCGAGGTGTGGTTTTCCCTGGCGGCGACCCGGTCACCGTCGCAGATTGGGTCAGCCTCTGTGGGCTGCCTTGCTGGTGCTCCTGCTTGCCCCAGGGTTTCTTCTGGCACAGGGCCAACAGACGCCGAGCACGCCGCCGGCGAATGCTCCGCAACAGCCGGATCAGTCGACGCCCGATTCCGGGGGTCCGGCAGGCGACAATGGCGCGATCGCCATCCCCAAGAAGGCAGAGAAACCCGACGTGCCCCCACCGCCGCCGGAGCCCAAGGTGAAGAATCCCCAGGGCCTGCAGAACTTCTCACTGCGTGTGGATGTGCCCGAAGTGACCCTCGATGTAGGCGTCATCCTACAGAAAACGCATGAGTTCGTACCTAACCTGCAACCGGCCAACTTCCGCGTTTATGAAGATGGCGTACCGCAAAAGATCGTTAACTTTCAACGCACCAAGGCGCCCATCACCGCGGTGCTGTTGTGCGAGTTCGCTTCGACCAACTGGTATTTCGTTCACGACATGCGGGAAGCCGCATACGCCTTTGCCCAGCAGCTGCAACCGGATGACTACATCGCGGTGGTGACCTTTGACCTTAAAACCCAGATTCTGACCGACTTTACCCAGGACAAGCGCCAGGTCTACGAATCCTTGAATATGTTGACCATTCCGGGCTTTAGCGAGACCGACATGTTCGACGCGGTCTATTCGACCCTCGACCGGCTAAGCCGCATTGAGGGCCGCAAGTATGTGGTGTTGATTGCTTCGGGCTACGACAGTTTCAGCAAGATCAACCTGGATAAGGTGTTGGCCAAGATCAAGGCGACGCCCAACGTCACCATCTTCAGCATCGGAACCGGACAGTTTGCCAGGCTCACCGGCAACGCCCGGACCGGCATGTTCGGTCCTAAACAGATTGACTACCTGCAGGCGGATAACCAGATGTCCACCTTCGCGCGTATGACCGGCGGCATGTCATTCTTCCCCCGTTTCCAGGGTGAAATGCCGGACATCTTTCACTCGATTAACGACTCCATCCGCAACCAGTACGTGCTTACCTACACGCCGACGAACGCCAAGCAGGACGGGACCTATCGGAAGATCCGCGTAGAGCTGGTGGACAACGAAGGCCAGCCGCTTAAGATGCAGGACGAAAAGCACCACCCGATGAAGTACGACATCATTGCGCGGGACGGGTACAAGGCTAAGCAGGAGGTGGAATGAGGGGAAAGCCGCGGATTTCCCCGCTCCTATTCATGTCCCTTCACGAAGGGACGTGAGGAAGCATGAATCGCAAGGGTGGTTCCACCTGATGACTCGTTCGTGGGATGGGAAGTGCCGCTGCGTGCCAAACCTTCGTACAATCTAGGAACAGACTCCCCACTCCTGGATAAGCGTTGGTCACAGCTACACTAGCTCCGCAGCAGAAGCCCGCCCAGCGGGTCCACCACTCTTCCGTGGAAGGGTGGCATCCCAAACACAATCCGTGGTTGATCGCGCTTACGGTGACGTTGGCGACTTTTATGGAGGTGCTGGACACTTCTATCGCCAACGTGGCATTACCCCATATGGCAGGGACGCTTGGCGCCAGCCAGGAAGAAGCCACCTGGGTGCTGACGAGCTACCTGGTGTCGAGTGCCATCGTACTTCCCATCTCTGGGTGGCTCTCCACCCGCTTCGGACGCAAGCGCTTCTACATGACCTGCGTGGCGCTGTTTACCATCTGCTCGCTGCTCTGCGGCCTTGCCCCCACTCTGCCATTCCTGATTCTGGCGCGTATTCTGCAAGGCCTGGGCGGCGGAGGGCTGGCTCCCAGCGAACAAGCCATCCTGGCGGACACCTTTCCCGTGGAGCAAAGAGGACAGGCATTCGCCCTATACGGCATGGCGGTTGTGGCTGCGCCCGCCATTGGACCGACGTTGGGTGGATGGATCACCGACAACTTCAATTGGCACTGGATCTTCTTTATCAACTTGCCCATCGGCATCATTTCTCTCTTGCTGAGCAACCGCATGGTGGAAGATCCGCCTTACCTGGTTGAGCACAGGGCCAAAGCCAATCCCATCGACAAAATGGGCCTCGGGCTGGTGGCGGTTGGGGTTGGCTGCCTGGAGTTCGTGCTCGATAAGGGACAGGAAAAGGACTGGTTTGGCGACCGCAATATCACCTTCACCTTCGTGCTGGCCATGGTCACGCTGGCTTTCTTTGTGTGGTGGGAATGGAGACATCCCGATCCGATCGTCGACCTGAAGCTGTTGAAGAATCGCAATTTCGGCACGGCGGTGGGCTTTCAATTCATTCTTGGCATGGTGCTGTTCAGCACCACGGTATTGATTCCGCAGTTTCTGCAGGGCTTGATGGGTTACACCGCGGAGCGCGCCGGCATGGCGCTTTCGGCAGGCGCCCTGGTGTTGATGCTGATGATGCCCGTGGCAGGAAAGCTGGTGTCGATCATGGACGCCCGGCTCATGGTTTCGATCGGGTTCCTGGCAACCTCACTGGCGCTCTACAACATGACCCGGCTGGACTTGAACGTGAGTTTCGGGCACATCGTGATGTGGCGCGTTTTTCAGGTGCTGGGATTATCGTTCATCTTTATCCCCATCAGCACCCTGAATTATGTGGGCGTGCCGATGAACAAGAACAACCAGATCTCCAGCTTCTCGAACTTCGCCCGCAACTTCGGCGGCAGCATGGGCACTGCGCTCCTGACTACCTTTCTTGTCCGCACGCAGCAGACGCACCAATCGTCGCTGGCGGCAAACTTCATCCCCGGCAGCATCGGCTACGAGAATTTTCTCGCCCAGACCAGGAACGCCCTAATCGCTGCGGGACAGACTGCAGCCCAGGCCAAGGCCGCGGCCACCGGATTTGCCTACCAGCAGTTGCTGCGGCAGGCGTCCATGCTGAGCTATCAGAACGCTTTTTGGGTGCTCAGTGTCATCGCCGCACTCCTCGTTCCCTGGCCATTTATCATGCGCCGCCCTCCCAAGCACAAGAAGCCGCCAAGCGACGCCGCGGGTCATTAAGCAGTTTCGAAAATTGTGAAACTGCTCTAGACACTAGCCTTGCCCGACCCGATGTAGGGGCCTTGGCGATGGAAGCGCGGGTCGGTGAGCTGCTGCAACATAAAATCGGCCACGTCGGCGCGTGAGACGGTGAGCGCGCCCGGCGGAAGCGCGTCGGGCAGGACGCGGTAGGTGCCGGTGAGGGGGCCGTCAAGGAGCCGAGGGGCGCGCACGATGGTGTAGTCGACGTCGCTCGCGGCCAGCAGACGCTCCTGTGCCGCCTGGTCGACAAAGGGGTGTTTGAGCATAGTTTTCTTAGCCACCCAGAGGGCGATGTTGGTAAGCGCATTCTGATACTTGCCGTGATCCTTGTGGACCCCCGAGGCACCCAGCACGATGAGCCGGGTCACGTACTCCTGGCGCATGCCTTCAAGGATGTTGGGGATGGCCTCGGAGAGCACATCTGTCTTTTTCAACGTGCGTGCGCCCAACGCGGAGAGCACTGCGCGGTGGCCGCGGACGGCGTTAACTACGGTAGCGAAATCGAAGACGTCGCCTTGAACCACACGGAGATGCGGATCTTGCACCAGCCCTTCGGGATTGCGAACAAAAGCTGTAACCGAGTGGCCCTTAGCCAGCGCCTGCGAAACAATGAGCTTGCCGGTACCTCCCGTGGCGCCGAAGACGATGATCTTCATTTGAGCCCTGCTGTCCCTTTCCTAGAGCATTTTCACTTCCACGGTGCACTGTCGAGTGTAGCGAAGTGCGGCTTTTCTTAAGGAAAAGCCGCGATGGGATTCCTAGCCTCGTACAAACCAGAAATGAAAATGCACTAGTTTGCGACCACCACACTATACAAGGTTGGGCTTCCGTTCTACCCACCCATGGCACAACCCTTCTACAATCCGGACATCTGAAAGAGCAGAGGACAAAGTACATGTCAGAAAATCTGGAAAAGACGGAAAAGAACCTGCGCGAACTGATCGAGACCCTACGCGATGGGCACCAGGGGTTTATTGAGCTTGAAACGAACCTGAAAGACCCTGAAGCGCGCAAGCTGTTCCGCGAAGAAACGCTGGTACGGGCCGGATTCGCAGCAGAACTCGAGAATGAACTGCATCACTTCGGGGTCAAGGACGTGAAGGTGTCGAGTTCAACCGCTGGTAAGGTGCATCGCGCTTGGGGCGAGTTGAAGGCCCGCCTGGGAGGCGGGGACCACGCCTTGCTGGCAACAGCGGAGCAGGGTGAGGACGAGACCAAGAAGGCCTACGAGGAAGCGCTGGCCAGCGAGGATTTCCCCCTGCCGCTGCGGGAGATCCTGCTGCGCCAGCAGAGGCACATCGAGACGGCACACGATCGGGTAAAGGCGCTGCGGGACAGACTGGCAGCGTAGATCCTACGTTTCTTTGCCAACTGGGGTGGCTTGCGGCCATCCCCGTTTGGGCCTTTTACTGGAGAACACCGTCGGCAACGAGCTTGCAAATCAGGAAACCAGCCACCCCGCCAAAGAAGACCAATGCCATGCGGATTCCGGGCTCCCGGTTGACCTCAGGCACCAGGTCAGTTGCAGAGACGTAGATGGCCACGCCGGCGGCTACAGGTAGACCGGCGCGCACCCAGCCGGGGAAAATGTTGATCACCAGAACCCCAGCCAGGGTGGCCGAGGCAACAATCACGGCCGAGTTGAGCGCCGCGACACGGCTGTGGCCGCTGGCCAGCATGACCGAAGCGACCGTGAAGCCTTCCGGCAGTTTATGCAACAGGATGGCTACGAAAATAATCCAACCCAACCAGGAGGAGAGCACAAAGCCGGAGGCAATGGCTACGCCGTCGAAGAGAGAGTGGGCCGCGAGGCCGGCCACCACCGAGTTGCTGGTGTGGGTGGAGAGAAATTCGCCATGATGCGTTTCTTCCCCAAAATGAAAGTGCGGAGTGATGGTGTGCTCCAGCAGATGGATGAGGCAGTAGCCCCCTAGGACCAGCAGCGGGGTCCAACGGAAAGAAAGACGAAAGCTCTCCGGAATCATCTCGAGCAGGACGGCTGCGAGCATGAAGCCTGCGCCCAGGGCAACGAAGTAACGAAGGTAGCGTTTCTCCCAGTGCGTGCGTACCAGGATCAAAGCCCCTAAGACGTCAGCCAGCGCCGCGACCAGACCTAGTACCAGCGAGAGTGAGAAATTGGACATGCTTGCTTTTGAAGGGTACGGGCCAAAAAGGCTACAGCAAACTCATTTTTTCAGAAGGCCCGCGAGAGGATGGCCTCAGGGCCTGAAGAGGCTGTGTAATTTGTCCGGGATAGAGTTCGGACCATTCAGAAAATGCTCTAACCGCTGTGGCGGATATGCATGACATCCCCATCCTCGACCCGGTAGTCCTTACCTTCCAGCCGTAATGTGCCTTGGGACCGTGCGGCGGCTTCCGAACCAGCAGCGAGCAGCGTATCCCAGTGTATTGTTTCGGCGCGGATGAAATGCTTTTCCAGATCGGAATGGATGGCCCCGGCTGCCTCCTGGGCGCGTGAGTGGACAGGGATCGTCCAGGCACGGCATTCATCCTCACCTACGGTAAAGAAGGAGACCAGGCCGAGCAGCTCATAGCTCTTGCGGATGAGTCGGCGCAGGCCGCTCTCTACCAAGCCGTAGGAGGAAAGGAATTCGGCCGCTTCCTCGTCGCTCATCTCCGCCAACTCGGCCTCGACTTTCCCGCAAATGGCGGTTGCTCCCGCGTTGGGCCGTGAGGCTACCTCCTCCAGCTTGTATCGCGATACGGCGGATTCAAGATCGGCGCCCAAGGTGGTGCTCTCCGCGATGTTCAGCACAAAGAGCATTGGTTTCTGGGAGAGGAACATAAAGCCGCGAATCAGCTTCTTCTCCTCCGGCGACATTTCCATCTCGCGTAAGGGTTTCTCCTGCTCCAGTTGCTGCTTGCAACGTAAAAGCAGAGCGTGCTCTTTTTCAAGGTCGGGCGTGCGCATCTTCTTCAGATCTTTTTCCAGCCGCTCCAGGCGCTTCTCCACCTGGGTGAGATCGGAAAAGACGAGATCGAAGTCGACATTCTTGATATCACGCAGAGGGTCAATGCCTCCGACGCGGGGAATGGAGTCGTCTTCAAAGGCGCACAAGACGTGGATCAGCGCATCGTTGTCGCGCAGGTGAGTCAGGAAGGCACTCTCCTTGAGAGCTTCCTGCCCGACAGCAGCCACGTCAGCATACTCCACCGTGGCATAGACAACTTTCTTAGGTTTGTAGAGGGCGGCAAGCTTATCCAGCCGCTCATCCGGAACCTTGGCCACACCGAGGTGCGCTTCGCGCGGATTGGAGTAGGCCGGAGTTTCCACCTTCGACCGGGTAAGGATTTTGAACAGGGATGTCTTACCTACTTGAGGCAGACCGATAATGCCAGTTTTCATGGAACTCGCCGTCCAGGCAAACGGCGCTTACGCGCCAGGGATTTTTGTTGTGTGAGGCCTTGCGGCGCAAAAGTTAAGTATATCGCCAGAAGAGAAATGGCCACCGGTTAGGAGAGGTTTGGCTAGATTTCCCGGCGCGACCAATGCGCGGTGGCTACCAACGCGGCTACTCCGCACAAGAGGACCAGACCTTCTACGTGCACTGATCGCTGGTGGAGACGATCGAAGATCTGGCGGCCGGGATTATTGGCGGCAACCGCAGCCACATTACCGCCTACGGACTCACGCGCCGTATCCATTTGAGGGATGATGAAAAACTGCGAATACGCGGTGAGCAGCATCATCGCCAGCACCAGGACTCCTTGCGGAATAATCGTTCGGTAATGAGCTCTGGCCAAGACCGAGATCAGCAGAAAGATCAATCCGCAGACGAGCCCCATCCAGTGGAGACGCACCAAAGAACCGCCGACGATCAACCCGGCGGCGTGAACGCCTGCAGCCGGAGTGGCAAAGAGCGGCGGTAGTTGGCTGAACGCGATGGGCGCTAGAACGGCGCCAAAGAAGACCAGCGCGCCTAGCCAAAGGCCAAGCACCAGGTAGACCAGAGAATGGAAGAGTGTGCGCATGTGGGCTACATGGGTGCCCGGCCGGTGAGCCGTTCAATACGACGGGCCATCGGCGGATGGGTGGAGAAAAGATTAGCGAAGCTTGCCCCGCTGATAAAGGGGGCCACGATAAACAAGTGCGCAGTCGAGGCAGAAGCCTGCATCGGCAGCTGCTTGGAATAGGCATCGAGCTTTTGTAAAGCGCTGGCCAGGGCGTAAGGGTTTCCGGTGACGTGCGCGCCGGTGGCATCGGCCTCGTATTCCCTGGACCGGGAAACGGCGAGCTGAATCAGCGTTGCGGCGATGGGGGCGAGAATGAGCATGAAGATGCCGCCGCCGTCCATGCCGCGGCGGCCGTCCCGGCTGCCGTCACCGCCGAAAAAGCTGGCGAAACGGGCGGTCTGCGCGAGCAGGGTGATCGCTCCGGCAAGCGTGGCGGCAATCGAGCTGGTGAGGATGTCACGATTCCTCACATGCCCCAACTCGTGGGCGAGCACGCCCTCCAGTTCTTCGTCATTGAGCAGATTGAGAATACCCTGGGTGACCGCGACGGCGGCATGCTGGGGGTTGCGCCCGGTGGCGAATGCGTTGGGTGAATCGCTGGGGATGACATAGATCTTCGGCATCGGCAACGCCATGCGTGGCAAGATTCGTTCCACGATCTGGTAGACCCGCGGCAGCTGCTCGCGCGTGACTGGTTGCGCGCGATACATCGATAGCGCCAGCTTGTCGGAATAGAAGTAGCTGAAGAAGTTCATCCCGGCAGCGACGAAGAACGCCAGGATCATTCCATTGCGGCCGCCGAAGTAGGCGCCGATGAAGATGAGAAATAGGGTGAGCGCAGTCAGCAAAAAGGCAGTTTTCAAAGTATTCATAGCGCGGCACCTCCCGCACCTAAACCACTACCTATCTATTGTGTCATGTCGGCACTGGCTGCGCACGGCTTTGCGGTCAAGACGGATTGCGGTGAGCTTCGACTTAAGGGCGCCTGCGTGAGAACTCCACAGACAAAATTAATCCCGCAGAGCCTGCCCTGCCTGCACCCGCGTGCCGTGGGAGCTTGTCGAAGGGGACGGCTGAAAATCAGACTTGTCCAAATTAGCTTTTTTTCGACTCTGTCCATCCACATCTACTCATGCCAAGCTGGGCCGCAGCCCTTAGATTGGTCGAGGGGGCTCACTCATTTCGCCAGACCCAGCAAACGCAAGGTGAACCTATGGCTCTGACGCAGACTCTCAACGGGCTCAGGCGAATCAGGTCGGCTGTATCCATCCCTGCTTCACGCCGGGATTGCCGGCAGAATCCAGACGGCTTATCTGATCGTTGCTGAGGCTGATGTCGAGGGCCGCGATATTCTCTCGCAACTGCTCGATTTTGCTGCCGGCGATGATGGGGAGGATCACCGGGTCGCTCTGGCGCATCCAGGCGATGATGGCCTGCGAAGGACTGCACCCCGCTTCTTTCGCTACGGCGCGCAACACACTCAACCGCTCATCGGAGTCGGGACCAGCGAACTGGGCCGGCACCTCGCGGTCAGAGCGCGTGTACGCCCCTTGCAGCAGAATGGAATAGCCGACCAGTGCAATCCCATGAGCCCGCGCGTAGTCCTTCAAATCTTCGCTGATGAAGATCTGCGGTCCGAAGTCGGCGCCGTGGCGAGGACGCAAGTAGGTATATCTCTGCTCCACTACCGAATAGCCACTCCACTGATGGACCCTGCTGACCGTGTTCGCTTCCGCGATGCGCCACAAGGCAAGATTGCTGGCGCCAACGGCCCGCACCTTGCCCGCCTTGATCAAACGATCGAAGGCTTCCATGGTTTCTTCAAGCGGCGTGTCGCGATCGTCGCGATGCGCATAGTAAAGGTCAATCCTATCCGTTTGCAGCCTTTGGAGGCTCTTCTCGCATTCGCGCTCGATCTCAGCTGCGCGTAATCCGCCCGCGCATCCGTGAAAGTCGAAACCCAGTTTGGAGGAAACAACCATTTGGTCCCGGTTGCCCCGGTCCTTCATCCATGACCCGATGGTGGTCTCGCTCTCGCCGCCTTTGCAGCCGGGCAGCCAGCATGCATACATGTTCGCGGTGTCAATCAGGGTGCCGCCGTTTTCGCTGAAGAAATCGAATAGGCGGAACGAAGTCTCGCGATCGATTCTGCTGCCGATCAGGTCGCTGCCCATGGCCAGCGCGCTGACTTCGATATTTGTCCTTCCCAGCTTCAGCTTCTTCACGAACCAAGCTCCCCTGTTAGGCCCATCGTCTAGGCATCTGCTGCAACATGAGTGGCCAGGACCACACCGCCAATCATGACCGCGGCGCCGACCAGGTTAGGAATAGTGATCCGTTGCACGGGGGAACCCAACCAGCCGAAGTGAGAAAGAATCATGCCCCCGAGAACCTGTCCTGCGATCAGGGTGATGAACATTGCCCGCGCTCCTACCTGGGGCAGTAGCCAGGCGATCGCGAAAACCAGGCAAGCGCCCAATGCACCTGCTGTCAGCAGCAAGGGATGGACATCCTTAAATCCGTTCAGCACACCCGCGCGCCAGCCGGTGAGACCGATGAGAATCGCGGTCGCGGCGCCGATGCACCAGAACACGGCATTGCCCACGCGAGGATTGCCCAATGCGCTGCCCACTTTTCCATTCATTGCCAAGTGAACGGCCAGGATGATTCCGAGGAATATGGTAAAGAGATAAAATTGGATTTTCATTGAAGTTCTCCGAGGTTCAAATCAGCCATGGTTGCGGGCGCACTTCACGCTCATGGCGAATAACCTTCCATTTGCTCTGGGCTAAGTTGGTTCCCTTATGAACTATCTGATAGCAACAAGCTGCCAGCGCCATGACACTACACCGATTCCCGGCCGTCTGTCAAAAACGGCAGCAGTGACAATAGAGACCGTGCGCCCATCCTTCGCAGTGTTTTTCCAAGAGTGGGAAGCCGCGAAGCTCAACACCCAAGCAGGGCTTAAAATTCTTGACAGCCCACGAACGGCCGGTATAGTGTCGCACCAACTTATGTGTGGAATTAGTTCATAAGGGAACTTCGGTGAACCTGGTGTTGTCTTACTTCCCGCCTGCAATCTATCTCCAGAGAGAGTGCTATCTCGGTAGCGGACGACTCTACAATAAGTCCGGAGCGGAGCGAAGTTACTCCGAGGTTAGTTCATGAAGAGGCAGTCAGAACTCATTCTCCCCCGTAAGCTACTGTTTGCATCTCTCGCGCTATGTATGAGCGTGGCCTTTATAAGATCCGCACCCGCGCAAGCCCCGGCTGGTCCTGCGGCAGCTAGTATCGACAAGGCCGCCGCGGAACGCGGTAAAGGGGACTTCTCTTCCAGTTGCTCGTTTTGTCATGGATCGCTAGCTACGGGTACCGAACAAGCGCCCAATCTGCTGCGCAGCCCGCTGGTCTTTCAGGACCATAACGGAGACACTCTGGGGCCATTCCTTAAGCAGGGCCGGCCGACTCTCGGCATGCCCGCCTTCCCCACGCTGTCGCCGGAGCAGGTTACGGATATCGCAGCGTTTCTGCACTCACGGATCCAGGAAACCCGCGGCAAACGGCTTCCGGAAACGGCGTTGCTGGTGGGTGATCCTAAAGCCGGACTGGCCTACTTCAATGGTGCGGGCAAGTGCAGTACCTGCCACTCTCCCACCGGCGACCTGGCGCACATTGGATCGAAAGATCAACCGCTCGCCCTGACAACGGCCTTTCTAACTCCTCCGGCAAAACCGCTGCACGTCAACGTCGTGCTTCCGTCCGGCCAAACGGTTTCAGGGAAACTGGAGTATCTCGATGAGTTTACGGTTTCGTTGGCGGACGATTCCGGGGTTTATCATACCTGGCCCAGGGATCGCACCAAATCCGTCGAGGTAGTCGACCCGCTGGCCGCACACAAAGCCATGCTGCCCATCTATACGGACAAAGACATTCACGATCTACTGGCGTACCTGGTGACACTCAAATGAAGTGCAGGCCGATCCTGTTTTTGGTTTCGCTGTTGTTGCCTGTCTGTCTTACTGCACAGACATTGGACCCGGAGGCATTGCACCGGCCACCGACCGATACATGGCCTACTTATAACGGCGATTATTCCGGCCAGCGCTATAGCACCCTTTCCCAGATCAATGCTTCCAATGTCAAGTCACTCGGTCTGGCCTGGACGCATCATGTAGATTTCGGTTCCGAGTCGTATGCCCAACAGGCGAGTGAGGGGCGCAGGATCAAGTCGACCCCGTTGCTGGTGGATGGCGTGCTCTACTTCACCATTACCGACAACGTATGGGCAATGGATGCGCTCACCGGGCGAGAGCTCTGGCACTATGCGTGGCCCAACAACCGGGCGATCCATGTGGCCAACCGCGGCGTGGGGATGTATGGCAGCTGGCTCTACTTTATGTCGCCGGACAATTACCTGGTCTCCTTGAACGCGAAGGACGGCACCGAGCGCTGGCGGGTGCAAGTCGCAGACGTAAAGCTCGACTTCTTTTCCGCCACCTCGCCGCTGGTCATCGGCAAGCACGTCATTGTCGGTCCGGGCAACAATGACAATATCCGTGCCTGGCTGGAATCTCGCGATCCCGAAACCGGAGCGCTGCAATGGAAGTGGTGGGTGGACCCGGAACCGGGTGCGCCAGGCTCGGAGACCTGGGTGGACAATGCCACCATGGCGAAGGGTGGCGGATTCCCCTGGCTGACGGGCACCTATGATCCGGAATTGAATCTCTACTATCTCGGAACGGGCAATGGGGTCCCGATGGACAGGCCGCCGCATCCTACGCCCGAGGGAGATAGCCTTTACACCGCTTCTATCGTTGCCTTGAATCCGGATACCGGAAAACTTGTCTGGGCCTACCAGGTGACGCCCCACGATACGCACGATTATGATGCCGGCCAGACGCCGATTATTTTCGATGGGGAGTTCAAGGGGAAGAAACGCAAGTTACTGGCGCAAGCTTCCCGTAATGGCTACTTCTTTCTTCTGGACCGGGTAACTGGGGAGCACTTATTAACTACCAAGTTCATGCCTGAGACTAACTGGGCGAAGGGCATCGATGCCGAAGGCCGCCCTATTCCGAATTACGCCAAGGATGCTAACCCGCCCGGAACGCTGGTCTCGCCGTATCCCATCGGCGCCACCAATTGGTGGTCGCCGTCCTACGATCCTAAGCTCGGACTGATCTTCGTCAATGCGGCCCGCACCTGGGCTTACTTTACGACCTCGGGTTATGGCCGTTTTCGTTCTCCTCCGGATTACGTGCTGGACGCCATCGACTACAAGACGGGTAAGGTGGTGTGGACCCATGAGTTGGGCGACAAGAGCGGAGTGCTTATTTCCGGCCTGCTGACCACTGCGGGAAATCTCTTGTTCGGTGGTGACTCGTTCGGAAATTTTCTGGGCATGGATCCGGCTACGGGCAAGACTCTCTGGCATGTGAACCTGGGACAGTTCGTCACCAATGCTCCCATGACTTATGAGCTTTATGGACGTCAGTATTTGTTGGTCGCTGCCAACGATACGTGGTTTGCGTTTGCACTGCCTGAAGCTGAAGACAAGAATCATTAGTATCTTTTCAAACACGATCGGAAGGTTAGTGGGCCGAAAACGATATGTTTCGAACGCTTTCCCTGAATGGCCCACAATGATTCCCGGCCTTCCTATATTTGCTGAACCTTATCGGAGGAATTGAGTGATGGAGCGCCGCGACTTCTTAAAGAGCATGGCAATCGCCTCTGCGCTTTCTGCAGAGACGCTGTACGGCGCGCAGGCTAACCGGCCCGCGCCCCAGTTGCTGGCGAAAGATAATGCGCCCTCCAGGCCCCCCGATGATCCGTGGCCGGGGAAGAAAAGAATTCTTGCCATCGCCGACCCACAGGAGTGGTATTCCTCGGCTGGCTACCATCACGACTCGGCTTCGCATACGCTGGCCACGGTGGAGCGGCTGGGGCGTGAGTCCGGCGCCTGGATCACGGTAATCCGCACCGACATGCGTCTGCTGACCAAGCAGCCGATCGCCGGCTACAACGTTAGAAACCTGAACAATTTCGATGCCGTCTTCTATATGGGAGAAGGCCCCTGGAACATCACCGATCAGCAGAAGGCCGACCTGCTCTCTTTTGTTCACGATGACGGCAAGGGCTTCATCGCCGGCCATGCCGGCAACGGGGGGCACCTTCTGCTCTGGCCGGAATATGCGGAGATGATCGGCGGAAACCTGGTCGGCGAATTTCCTTCAGCCGACATGCACATCGTGGTGGAAGACCCAAGTTTTCCTGGGGTCCAGGGATTTCCTCGCGAATTCACTTTTAAGGATCAGTACACCATCGTGGGACCGAATTATTCCCGCGACGTCGATCACGTCATCATGAGGATGGATCCGAGTAAGTTCCCCGAGGTCTTCGCCGGGCTCAAGCCGGAGCACGGTAATGGGGACCAACTGCAAGCCAATCTCAAACGACTGGCTGCCCTGCGAAGCGATGGCGATTACCCTATCGTGTGGGCGAAAAAATACGGCAAGGGCCGTGTGTGGTATTCGACCTTTGGCCATCTCGAGGCGACCCTGGATGACGCGCGCATCCAGCAAATGTACATTGGAGCGATCAAATGGGCTCTGGGCTTGGTCGATGCCGACATTACGCCTCGCCCCTTCCCCGCGGCGAATCATTAAAGCCAAGTTACGAGGTGTAGACGCACATGAAGAAAATGTTTTTGGTGTACTGCTTAGCTCTCTGCACGATGGCTACCCTGCCCTCTTCCGCCCAGGCGCCGGCGCACAAGATTCGCGTTCTGATACTCACCGGAAGCTCGGATTGGTCTCACCCCTGGCAGGGGACGGCGCCTTTTATGCAAGGTATCCTCAACAATACTGGCCGCTTTGACGTGAAGCTCGAAGAGGAGGTCGCTGGCATTACGGCTGCTACGCTGGCCAACTACGACGTTTTGATAGATTACTATTACGGTCCTCGTTGGCCGGAGGTAACGGAAAAAGCTGTGGAGGACTTTATTCGCTCCGGCAAAGGCATGGTCGGCGTCCACGGAATCACCTATGGTCCCTTCTTCGGCCAAGCCGGCGGAAGTGCGACGGAGCCTCGCCGCTTGGAGGGGGAACCGTGGGGCGCCTTTGCTGACATGATTGGAATGACCTGGAAGCTGGACAATATCGGCCATGCCACGCGCCATGTGTTCGCGGTGGATTGGGTCGACAAGGACCATCCAATCTGCCGCGGCCTGCCTCCGACATTTGTAGCCAACGACGAGCTCTATCACAAGATTGACCTCAAGCCGAACGCCCATGTACTGGCCACCGCCTTCGATGATCCCAACGTAAAAGGTGGAACGGGAAAAGTGGAGCCGGTAATCTGGACTGTTCCTTATGGTCAAGGGAGAGTGGTCATGATCGTTCTGGGCCACGATCTTCTGGCCATGAGTCAACCGGGCTTCATGGATGTTTTCGCGCGCAGCGCGGAATGGGCAGCAACCGGCGATGTAGCGCCTGGCGCTCCAGTTTTAGCTCCTTCCACCAGCTTGGTTGCGCCCACGCCCAGCCACTGAACACTTATGAGAGTCTTTCCCTATATCGTGATGACGCTACTAACTGCTTCTCCGGCTTTGCTCAAAGCTGCGCCTGTTCCGCCACAGGCAGAGATCTCCAATACCTTGCTGCACGTCAAGCTGTACCTGCCCGATGCCGAGCATGGTTTCTATCGCGGCACCAGGTTTGATTGGTCCGGCGTGGTGGCAGACCTGCAATACAAAGGCCATAGCTACTATGGTCCCTGGTTCACCGCCACCGATCCCACGGTTTCTGACTTTATCTATAAGGGCTCTGAGATCGTAGCCGGCCCGTGTAGCGCCATCACCGGCCCGGTGGAGGAGTTTACGCCCGCAATTGGGTTCGACGAAGCCAAGGCCGGCGGAACCTTCCTAAAAATCGGCGTTGGCATCCTACGAAAGCCTGATGACGCAGCTTATAGCGCTTATCGGCTGTACGAAATCGTCGACGGGGGTAAGTGGAGCGTCAAGAAGAGCGCGGACGCGGTGGAGTTTACCCAGGAACTCCACAATGCCGCTTCCGGGTATGGGTATGTTTATCACAAGAAGCTAAGCCTTCTTGCCGGCAAACCTGTCATGCTCATTGAGCACAGCCTGAAGAATATCGGGACCCGCGCAATACATACCAGCGTCTACGACCATAACTTCCTGGTACTGGATAAACAGCCGACTAACGCCGGCTTCAGCATCACCTTGCCTTTCGAAGTTACAGCGAATGCGTCACCCGATAAGGCATTGGCAGAGATCGAGAAGAATAAGATTTTGTATCGCAAGACATTGACGGGAGAGGATCGCGTGTACTTCTCCATCGAGGGCTTTGGCAAGAGTTCCGATGACTACAAGATTCACATTGAGAATACCAATGTACACGCCGGGATGACGATCACTGGCGACCGCCCGTTGGCCAAGATGTCGCTCTGGTCCATTCGTTCGGTAATCGCGGTAGAACCATTTGTCGATATATCGCTCGAACCAGGCAGCCAGTCGACTTGGAAATACAATTATGAGTACTACACCCTTCCCCAGTGAAGGAGCCGAACAACTCCGCTGAGCCCCACAGCGAGGTACGAAAGTAGCTGATCCGTTTAATTTAGACTGAACCTTCGTTTCGAGGCTCAGTCTTGCTATTCGAGTGGGTCGGCCTTATAGTGCAAAACATAGCAGTGACTAAAGAGTTCAATCAGGAACTCAGGGGCGAACTCAGGGTCAAGGGGATGGCTTGGTTTTCTGAAACTACTTGCGCTTCCTAACCGTCTTCAAAATCCTCACCTGTTAGACGCCATTGGTAAGAGTAGAAAGGTCGATGGCAGCGGTAAGTTGTACCTGTCTTAAGTAATCTAGGGACCTGCCAACATGAAAGCTCTTGTCAAATACGCGAGTGGCGAAGGGAATGTCGAAATACGGGAGGTTGAGGAGCCACGATGTGGGGACAATCAAGTCAAGCTTGAAATTGCCTATTGTGGAATCTGCGGAACCGATCTGCATGTGCTTCACGATACCTTTCGCAACTATCCACCGGTTATTCTCGGACACGAGTTTTCCGGCACAGTGGTGGAAGTGGGCCGCAATGTCAATCACAACGCCGCTCTAGGCGAAAGAGTCACCGGCCTCGGCGCCACCGCCGTAACCTGTGGCCAGTGCGAGTACTGCCGCTCGGGATATTTCATCTTTTGCTCCAACCGCAGAGGGATGGGCCACGGTGTGAACGGGGGGTTTACCCGTTACGTGGTTATGCGTCCCGATCAGCTCTACCGGATTCCTGAGAACTTCTCCCTGGACGAAGCGGCCATGAGCGAGCCATTTGCGGCGGTGGTGCAGGCGGTCACGGAAATCACCAATGTGCGTATCGGTGACACGGCTCTGGTCTCGGGGCCGGGACCGATGGGACTGCTTTGCCTGAAGCTGCTGGTAGCCGAGGGCATAAGGACCATCGTCGCCGGCGCGCCGGGAGATCAGGAACGGCTGAATGCCGCGCTTCGTATTGGCGCCGCCGCCGTGGTCAACATAGGGGAGCAGAACCTCACCGAAGCGATTCAGGACCACACCAACGGAGTAGGTGTAGATGTTGCCTTCGAGTGCGCGGGGCATCCTAGCTCGGTGCGCGGATGCCTGGAATCGCTGCGTCCCATGGGACGCTACACGCAGGTGGCCATCTGCGGGCAGGACATTCAATTTCCCATCGATCAGATTTTCTACAAACAGCTGACTATGTCCGGGTCCGTTTGCTATACGGCGCGAACCTGGGAGCGCATGATGAGGATCTATGCCGAGGGTCGAGTGAGACTGAATGACTTGATCTCCAACAAGCTTCCCATATCCGATTGGCAGACTGCCTTTCGCTTATGCGACGAGAAGAAAGCGATTAAAGTATTGATGTACCCGGAGTAGTGGACGATTGCACAGCAGATCATGCTGATCTCTGGTGCCCGGTACAGGAAAGCGGAGGAGCGCCATGAGCGAAATACTTGAAAAAACGGTTGCGTATAAAAGCCCTTTATATGAAATGACGCAAACCACCCCCACTTGCCTGTGGAACGATTCGGCCACCCTTTCCGAGTTGACCTACTCGATCGAGCACGGTGCGGTGGGCGCGACCTGCAATCCGGTGATCGTTCTCGATGCGCTTAAGAAGGAAGCTCATCTGTGGAACGATCGCATCCGGGCCCTGGCGGTCGAGTTCCCGGTAGCCACCGAAGAAGAGATCGGATGGAAGCTGGTGGAGGAGATATCCGCCAAGCGATCTGAATTACTGCGGCCGGCCTTCGAAAAATACAAGGGCAGGAACGGTAGGCTCTCGATCCAGACCGACCCTCATTTCTATCGCAATCCAGCAGCTCTGGTGGAGCAGGCTGTGCGTTTCGACGCCCTGGCGCCGAACATGATCGTGAAGATTCCGGCCACGCACGCGGGTATTGTCGCAATAGAGGAAACGATCTATCGAGGTATCAGCGTCAATGCAACCGTCTCCTTCACCTTGCCGCAAAGCATTGCGGTGGCGGAAGCGGTTGAGCGAGGATTGAAGCGGCGGGAGAAAGAGGGCAAGGATATATCCCGCATGGGTCCGGTTTGTACCGTCATGGGGGGCAGACTGGATGACTGGCTGAAGGTCGTAGCCGAAAAGCAGGATATTACCCTCGATCCCGGCTATCTGGAATGGGCGGGAGTCGCCGTCTTCAAGAAGGCTTACAAAATCTATCGCGAGCGCGGCTACCGGACCCGCTTGCTCTCCGCCGCATTCCGCAACCACATGCAGTGGAGCGAGCTGGTAGGCGGCGATGTCGTGATCTCTCCGCCTTACAAATGGCAGCTGCGCTTCAATGCCAGCGATGTGAGTGTCGCTTCGCGGATAGAGAAGCCAGTCAATCCGGAAATCGTAGATGAGCTGCTGCAGAAGTTTCCCGAGTTTGGCCGCGCCTACAACGAGGATGGGCTGTCGCCAACGGAGTTCGATACCTATGGCCCGACGGTTCGCACGCTTCGCCAATTCCTGGAGGCGACACACGAATTAGCGGTGCGGGTCAGGGATTTGCTCCTTCCCAATCCGGACAAGGCGTAGGCGTTCACGGATTGCCTGCACGCTACTCTAGACAGGTCTACCGCGGCCCCACCAAGCTGTAAGGAAACCCGGGTACCATCCTGGGTCATTTTTCAGCCAGACTTGTCCAAATTAGCTTTTTGCTGGCCAGCTTTCCGGACACCAAACCTGAAAGACATCAAAAAAGTCCAGACTTGTCCGAATTAGCTTTTTCGACTCTGTCCATCCACCTCCACTGCTGCCAAGGTTGGCCACCGCCCTTAACTTTGTCATCCCGCCTGCCCCGGCGTGCCGTGGGACCGGAGCGGACCCGGTTACCGCCCAAGGCCACGTATGCGGCTTTATGTAAAGCCGCACGACGTTCATCAACGCCACCAAGTTCGACAGGAAATCCGGGGTAGCGCAGCGGAGGGATCTGCAGTGCGCCTTGATGGAGAAACGCAACCCGGGGGCGATTCGCTCATGGCACATTCGCTTGTACCCGAAAGTGGAACTGCAGATCCCTCCGCTACGGTCCCACGGCACGCCGGGGCAGGCGGGATGACAAAGTTTAGGGCGGTGGCTTACCTCGGCATGGATGGAGGTGGATGGACAGAACACACCCCGCAGCAACCAACCTGATTTCGCTTGCCGACGTTCTCTGCAACGCATTCAGCAAGTTGCGCCGTCCAGAAGGCCGTTGCTCCGCTCATTTGGACAGCTCTGAAAAAAGTCACAGACTCCGAGCGAAGCCGAGGGATCTGCAGTTTCACTCGGACCGCACGCACACGCCGACACGATCGACTAAGCCAACCCGATTCTTACCGAATGCGCTAAAGTTTTCCCCTTAACCGCCCGATAAATCTTTGGGGTATCCCGAGGATAACTGCCGCGACAGAATGCTTTCACTAAGGCCTTAGCAAGTTTCCGTCACCGCTTTAGTTACAAGAGTTCATTACGGAACTTGCGGTTCTAAATACTTCTTGACACATCTTCGACGCCAACTATATGACATTATCGCGCATAAAACTGACTAGCTGGCGTCGACTAATAGTTCGATGTGGAACTAGTTAGTTATCGACTGCGTTGGACATAGAGAAGGCCATAGTCGGACCTTTCATGCCAAAGGCTTCATCGGCCATCGTTGACCAGAAAGAGCAGTAACTTTAGGAGAGTCACCTGTGAAGAAAGCATATAGCTCAAATAACCACAGAAGCATGCGTTACCTATTGCCAGTGTTCGCGCTGTTCCTCGCGATGTCGACAGCTTCCATGTGGGCGCAAGCCGGCGGCGGATCCATGGTGGGGACAGTTCACGATCCTGCAGGTGCGTTCGTTCCTAACGCTGCGGTCACGATCACCAACACAGATACCAACACTACCTACCCGGTGACCACCAACGGTGACGGCCGCTTCCTGTATCCTCAGCTGCCGGTCGGCACCTACAAAGTCAGCGTATCTGCGCCAGGCTTCAAAGAAGCCGTTCAGGAAGGCATTACGGTCTCGATCGGGACTACTTCCACCCTCGACATCGCCCTCCAGGTGGGACAGACGTCGCAGTCGGTGACGGTCACCGCGAACGCGCAACAGATCCAGACGGAGAGTAGCGACGTAGGGACCACGGTTCCCGGGGCGTTGATCGCGCAACTCCCACTGAATTTTAGTGGTGTCATTCGCAGCCCTCTCGAGTTCATGACGCTGACCCCGGGCTTTCAAGGAGATTCAACGGGAAACGCCCAATCGCAGGCTAGCTTTAAACTCAACGGCGCGGGAACGGGGCAAGCTGACGTGATCCTGGATGGTTCCTCGATTCAGTTGGCTTCCCCGAACTACCAGTGGAACTTCGGCATCAGCGTCGATGCAGTTTCTGAGTTCAAAGTACAGACCAGCACCTTCGCGGCGGAATTCGGGCGTACCGGCGGCGGCTTCGTCAACGTGGCCTCCAAGTCGGGAACCAATGAGTTCCACGGCGCCGTGTATGACTTGCTCAAGAACGCGGCGTTTGACGCCAACAGCTGGCAAAACAACCACACCGGCGTCGGCAGGCAGAACGATACGCAAAACGACTTTGGCGGGTTTGGCGGCGGCCCGGTATTTATCCCCAAAATCTATGACGGCCGCGGCAAGACTTTCTGGTTCTTCAGCTATGAAGGCTTTCGCTTCAAGTCCGGTGGCCCCGCCCTTACCTCGACGGCGACGCCGGCTATGTGGAACGGAGACTTTTCCCAGGTCCTGAACGGCGAGACCATCAATGGCGTCACTTATCCAGCACAGAAAATTTATGATTACACCACCTGCTCGGGAGCCAACCTGGGCAAGCCATGCCAGGCGTTTCCCAACAACCAGATTCCAGCGGACAGGCTGGATCCGTATGCCAAGGCCTTCATTCCCTATCTCCCGGTAGCTACCAATCCCGACCAGCCTTTCCAGAACCTGGCATACACACTTCTGGCGCCGATCAACAACGATCTCTATTCGACCCGCATCGACCAGAACATCGGGCAAAAGCACAAGCTCTTCGGCAGCTATGCACAAGCCGACCTGCCGATTATCAACATTTACTCATACGGGCCGAAAGGGCTCTACGACCAGAGCTTTGGCAGCACAACAACTCACTATGTTCGCATCGGTGAGGACTACGCCATCACGCCCACGCTTTTAAACCATTTCAATGCCGGTTATACCCGCCGCTTCCGTATCGAGCAGGGCGAGGGCGGCGTTGGCTCATGGGCAGATAAGATCGACTTTCACGGCTACTACCAGGACATTCTTATCCCCAACAACGGCATTCAATACATCCCGTCCACAGGGGCAGGGATGCCCACACCTCCAGGCGACAACAGCTCCTTCATAGACAATAGTTACCAATGGGACGACTCGGTCTCGTGGGTGAAAGGCAGGCACAACTGGAAGTTTGGCTTTGTGTACCGCCGCCAGGGCTTCAACTCGAACTACAACAGCAATGCCGCTCCCGATTTCGGCTTCACCAATGCTTTGACTTCCGCTGGAAATCTGGCAAACGGCAACCCCGTCGATCCGAACTCCGGGTCGGGCGCGGCAGCCTTCTTTCTCGGGGCAGCGTCGAACGGGACGGTTGGTGGCGCTCAAAACGCTGCGATGCGTGTCCACGGTTGGGGCTTCTACGCCATGGACGACTGGAAAGTTAGCCCAAAGCTCACCCTGAACCTGGGCCTGCGCTATGAGGTCCCACAGCCAGTATTTGAAGAAAAATGCAGGACCTCTCAAGTCAATCCAACCCTGGCCAATCCTGGTGCCGACGGCCTGCCCGGTGCGTACGAGTTCCAAGGAACTGGCCCAGGCAGAGACGGCAGATGCTCTCCTATGAACCAGTATTGGGGATCGTGGGGGCCGCGCGTAGGCTTCGCATACCAGATCGACCCCCGGACGGTAGTACGTGCCGCTTACGGCCTCTACCAAACCCCGCTGAAGATATCCAACTTCGCCAACACCGACAGTCTGGGCTTCTTCGCCGCCGGATATAAATGGCCTACCCAAATCAACCAACAGACGCCTGCCGTTATACCCAGCACGGTAGAAGCTTATCCTGGATCCATCCCGCCAACCATCACCCCAACTGCCCTGAACGGTAACGGTGGCGGCGGCGGCGCGGCGAGCGGTGGACCGGTGATGCTCCCCAGCAGGCTTGCCAGGCCTGGCGACGTGAATAACTGGACACTCGACATACAGCGCGAGTTCCCCGGCCAATGGCTCGTCGATATGGCCTACGTCGGAAACCACGGAAGTCACTTGCAGGCGTTGCTTAAGGATCCCAACGTGGCTCCTGCATCTGCCCTGGTATACGGCAACTGCCTGGCGGTCCCACTAGCGGGACACGAGGGCAACCCGGCTTGCGCGGGACTACCGGCTGTTGGCGTCCCGTACACGAACTTCCAAAACGACTTTGGCTCTGGGGCTACGGTTGCTCAGGCTCTGCGGCCGTTCCCGCAGTACCAGACCGAGGACCTGGACACATCGTTCAGCGCCAATCCATGGGGCAATTACAGTTACGAAGCTCTGCAGATACAAGTAACCAAGCGCTACGGCTCCGGATTGACCATCTTGAGCAACTACACGTGGGCGAAGAATCTTACCGACGCCGATTCTGACTATGCCCCGCAGGAAGCGTGGAATGGTGGCGTAGGCGGAATGTTTGATCCTTATGATCCCAGGAAGGAAAAAACTTACAGCGAATTCGATCAACCGCAGCAATTCAAAATTGCTTATACCTATGAGCTTCCTTTCGGAAAAGGAAAGAAGTGGGGGGGCAACGTTAACAAATTGACCGACGCGGCGATCGGCGGCTGGACGTTAGGCGGTGTGGATACCTACGCGACCGGCTTCCCGCTGTTCGTGCAGGAAAACAATTGGACCGCAGGTACCTTTGCTGGCCAGGCAACGGGAGGCAACGCACGGCCCAATGTGGTCCCAGGGACAAATCCCAGCGCCTTCTTTGGTCATCTTGGCAAATATCAATTTGGAACAACTGCCAAGATCAACGCTGCCGCTTTCACCCAGGCGCCGAACTATACGTTCGGAAACGCTCCTAAAACGCTGGGAAATGTGCGCAACTTCACGCACAAGCAAGAGGACCTGCAAGCTTCCAAGCGCATCCCGCTATTTACGGAACGGGTTAATTTCCTCTTCCGATTCGACGCGTTTAACATCTTCAACCGCCACAGCTATGGCTGTATGGATTACCACATAGGGGATCCATCGTTTGGGCAGTTCCAATGCGGTACCGGTCCCAACGCAGAAAC
The DNA here is from genome assembly GCA_963746595.1 of uncultured Acidobacteriaceae bacterium. Lineage (GTDB taxonomy): Bacteria > Acidobacteriota > Terriglobia > Terriglobales > Acidobacteriaceae > PALSA-350. The sequence continues at coordinate 397,627 of CAVVBS010000013.1, read as the reverse complement.
CAACAACAATCAGTCGGGCATCGTCTCGTCGGCTCGAACGTTACAGGCTAACTTCCGAATAACGTTTTGATGTAAATGGGGTTGGGAGGCGGCACGTCGCTGTCTCCCAACCCCATTGTGAAATGTGGTATACAGAAGGGCAGTACATAGGGGGAAGCTCTAAGGCTTTCCCCTATTCTTTTTCTGCGTCACCGGGCAAGTCCATGCGTTGTAGCACACATTGTTTTTTGATCATCGGGTTTTCCGCTCTCTGCGCCCTCTCGTTCCTGCTTTGCCAGACGACAGCCTGGGCTCAGGATGCCGACGCCGAAGCGGCGCAACATTTCGCTGCCGCTCACCAGGCACAGGATGCAGGCAACTTCGATCTCGCGGCAAAAGAGTATCTGGCCGTCATTCGCCTTCGCCCCGATGTGGCCGAAGCTTACGCAAGCCTGGGGCTGGTGTACAACGCACAGGGAAAATTTGTGGAGTCGGCGCGGGCTCTGGCCAAAGCCGAAAAGCTGAAGCCTGCTCTGCCTGGCGTGAGCCTCTACTTGGGCATCGACTACGAAAAGCAGCACCAGGCAGCTCTGGCGGTGCCACAACTGGTCGAGGCCGTCCGCCGGGAACCTTCCAACAAGGAGGCACACACATGGCTGGCAAGAGCCTTGTGGGATGATGGCCGAACTGAGACAGCCTTCGAACAGCTACGCCAAACCGCTCTCCTTTTTCCTTCCGATCCGGCTCTGCTGCTGGACCTGGGCGAGGCCTATCGCAAAGCAGCCGATCTGGGCATCGAGCGCGTGCTCAACCATTCGAGTGGTACTCCCCTGTTGCATCAGGTCTACGGCGACATCTATAAGGATGAGCACGCATGGGAGAACGCACTGGCTCATTACTATCGAGCGCTCGACCAGGATCCACACTGGCAGGGCGCGCATCTTGGATTGGGCGAAGTTGCATTCCACCGCGAGAAGCTGGACGCAGCGGCGCAGGAGTATCACCGCGAACTGGAGATAAATCCGGGCTCTGCCGCGTCTCTGGCAAGGCTTGCCGAGATAGCGCTGCTCCAAGGAAAGCCCGACGACGCGCTGCCTTTATTCAGCTCTGCGATTCGCATCTCGGGGTACCAGGCAGCGAATGCCCTGGGCCTGCCGCGACCCTACCCTGCCGCAAGCGAAGACCTGGGCGAAGCCGAGCAAGCACAATTGCGCACCTGCCTGCCAACGTTGGAAGGAGCTCCGGCGAGTCCTTCCCGCAGCCTGGCCCTGGCAGTTGTCCAGGCGCGCCTGGGCAACACAGATGCATCGCGGGCAGCATGGAATGAGTTCACCAGCAACACACCCCCTTCGAATCCTTCGGACGCCTACGCGCGCGGGCTGGACAATTTCAATCGTCAGAATTTCGAGAAGGCCGCCGGCGATTTGAACGCATGGCTCAAGTTGCATCCGAATGACGGAAAAGCCGATTACTTATTGGCCCGGACCTATCGCAATCTATCTCTCTCTACACTCGAACAGCTACTCGCCACTGCTCCGGATTCGTATGCGGCACATGAACTCCTGGCGCAGACCTACCAGAATGCGGAACAGGATGCCAAGGCCCTGGCTGAATATAAAGTCGTCGAAAGCATCGTGCCCAATTTGCCTGGAGTGCACTTCTCCATCGGTCATCTGCTTTTGAAGACGGGTCAGCAAGAGGAGGCGCTAGCCGAATTGGAAGCTGAGCTTCGCCTAAACCCAGACCACGGGGGAGCCAATGCGGAGATGGGAACCATCCTTCTCAATCAACAACAAGCAGCGAAGGCCATCCCCCATCTGGAAAAAGCGCTTCAAGCCGATCCGGACCAATGGGCCACTTATCGCGACCTGGGCAAAGCCTATTACATGCAAAAAGACTTTCCCAAGGCAGAAATGGCGCTGCAACAAGCTGTTCGCCACGATCCCCAAGGCCAGGCGCATTACCAGCTCGCCCTGGTGTACCGCTCCCTGGGGAAGAAAGAGGCGGCGAATGAGCAATTCGAGATCGCTCGCAAACTCAAGCTCGAAGGTTTGGCTCACTCTGAAACACAAATGAACACACTGGAATCCGTGCACCAATGATCGGTCGCCGGGGGCGGTTTTTCAGGTCCTGTGCTGCGATGAGAGCCGTGAGGTGTGGTTATCTTCGGGGGAAAACCACAAAAATGTTTTTCGCTGCGGCCAATGCCTCTTGCAAAACCTGTGTGGCCATCACCCTGACGCTGATTGTTCTCTCCTTGGCCGCGCTAGGACAAAGCGATTCACTCCAACGTGGCCTTGAGTTATTTCGCCAGGAGAAGTATGAGGAGGCCCTGCAGCAATTTCAAGAGGCTAGGCGTTTGCAACCAGCCAATGCTTCGATCGATAACTTTATCGGGATTACAGAGACAAAACTTGGCCGAATAGACGAGGCCAATAAGGATTACGAGACCGCCTCACGCATCGACCCAAAGCTTGCCGGCCCGCATACCAACCTGGGGTTTAACTATCTCAGCAAGAAGCAGTATGAGCTGTCAGAAAAGCAATTGCGGACAGCTTTGGCTCTCGATAGCGCCGACCCCTTTACGCACTACTACCTCGCCGTCCTTTACTTGACTACGGCGCGCGAAAAAGAGGCCATTCCGCATATCGAGCCTGCCATCACCCTGCTCGACAATGATCCCGCCGCCGCCCTGCTGGCTATCAAGGCATGCCTGACCTCCAATGCTCCTGCGGAAGCATCGAAGCTTATCGATCTGGTGGAACAGCATTCGAGGTTTTCTGCGGAGCAGGAGTACGAGCTAGCCAAATTGCTCGAGGAGCGGCAAATGTACGTTGAGTCCGCGGCGCGCTTTCGACGCATCGCAGAGATGCAGCCCTCGTGGCAGAACCAGTACAATCTTGCTCTTGCCCTGGTAAAGGCCAAGCAGACGAAAGAGGCGCTTCCCCTCCTGGCCTCCTTAACCGCGGAGCATGCAACCGATGCCAACCTGCTGAGCGATATCGCGTCCACCTACGAAGCCGCGGGGGAGAACTCGCTGGCCCTCGATGCCTGGCAGAAAGCCATCGCCGCCGATCCGGCTAACCCCGACCGCTATCTTGATTGCACGCGGCTGCTGATCGATCTCGACCGCTACAAAGAGGCGACCGATATTGTGCAGCGTGGTATTTCGTTGGTTCCCGATGATTATCCATTGACCATCCGTTTGGGTGCTATCGAGATGATGACCGGGGATCACGCCCAGGCCCGGGACACCTTCCGAAAAGCGATTGCGGAGCATCCGGCTCTTGCCCTGGGCTACGTAGCGGTAGCGCAGAGCTACATGAAGGATGGCAAAGATGAGGAGGCCTTGAAGGTGCTTACAGATGCGCGGACGGCGGTCCCGCGCGACTTTGCGCTGGAATATGTCTTCGGCCTGGTTTCGTTTCAGCTGGGTCAACAAAAGCAGGCAATGGAAGCATTGAAAAGTGCCGAGGAAATGCAACCGACAGTCGTGGAACCACACTACCAGCTGGGCCTGCTGCATATGAAGATGCAGGAGTGGAAAGAAGCGCGGGCGGAATTTGAGCAGGTGCTTAAGCTGGACCCAAGCAACGCATCCACTTATTACCAGCTTAGCCGGACTTACCAGCGCCTGGGAGAAATCGATAAAGCTCAGCAGACGGCTAAGCAGGCAAGCCTGCTTACGAAGACGCAACGCGAAGATGCGATCAAGACGCAACAGCTGCGCTTCGGGATCCCTAATCAAAACTGAGAAGTTCATTACGGAACTGTTGCGATAAAAAATCTCTTGACACCCTTATAAGTGCAAAGATATGAACTTATTGCACGTGCCGTCGCAGCTTCTTTAGTTCATTACGGGACTCAATGACAGAAGCACCGATCATCATCAACGCTCACATTCAGGCGGCCCCGGGGCACGAAAAAGAGCTGGGAAGCGCATTGCATGCGCTCGTTGCTCCCAGCCGCAAGGAACCCGGAGTGGTTGTCTACGAACTCCATGTTGACCCTGAACATCCTGGTAAGTTCATGTTCTATGAAAAGTTCGCGAGTCAGGCTGCGCTCGATCTGCACCTGGCCTCGCCTCATTTTGAACACTTTCAAAGTTACCTTAAGGCGAAAGGCAATCCGATCGCTTCACAGACGGTGACCAGATGGCAGAGCTTCGATTGAAGGTCGCTTGCTAAGTAACAACGGCGGGGTTAAAGTCTGCCCCAGGCAAGAAAGGAAAAGCTCAGGGGCCAGAGAATCTGCATGAGAAACGGCACTCTCGAGACTTTCGCTTGTGTCATGGCACGACTTTACAGGCTGCGGAAAAGCTCATGCTTTGTATCAGGGCACGACTTTAGTCGGGCCGTAAACCATTGAGAATATGACGGGCTTTAGCCCCTGGGTTCGTTTTTTTGAGGGGTGCGGGCCTCCAGCCGTACGTAAGTGGCTATAAAACAGGTTGTTGGAACAAAGGTTTTGCAAAGGATAAGCAGTGAGCCCGGAAAACGGATACACACCTCCTGATGAAATGCCGCCGGCGCCGATACATCGGGTGCTGGTCGGGCAAAAGGCTTTGGTGACGGGAGCAAGCAAGGGGCTTGGCCAGGCAATGGCCATCGGGTTTGCGCAAGCCGGCGCAGATGTGCTGGTGAATTACAGCACGGACGAACAAGGAGCGCAGCAAACCGCTGCGATCATCGAGGAACACGGCGGAAAAGCCGTGATCTTCAAGGCGAACGTCTCCCGCGAAGACGAAGTAAAAGCCATGTTCGATTGCATGTTTCAAAACTTCGGCAGGCTCGATATTTGCGTGCCCAACGCCGCCATACAACTGAATGCCAAGGTAGATGAAATGACGCTACAACAGTGGCAGACGGTGATCGATGTAAACCTTACAGGCATGTTTCTCTGTGCCCGGGAGGCGATTCGGGCGTTCAAGCGGCAAGGCATCGATCGCTCGATTTCCTATGCCTGCGGCAAGCTTATCTTCATGAGTTCGGTCCATGACATCATTCCCTGGGAAGGCCATGCGAACTATGCCGCGGCCAAAGGCGGCCTGATGTTGTTTATGAAGAGTCTCGCCCAGGAGGTGGCTCACCTGCGCATCCGGGTAAACGCCATCTCGCCGGGCGCGATTCGGACTCCGATGAACGTTGAGAAGTTGACGACGCCGGAGATCTTCGAATCGACACTGCTCAAGCTGATACCCGCAAAACGAATTGGCGAACCGGGCGACATCGGGCGAGTCGCAGTATGGCTGGCCTCGGATGAATCGGACTACGTGTACGGAACAACCATCTATATTGACGGTGGCATGACCCTCTATCCAGGGTTCATCGGAGCCGGTTAAATGAAGTTAGCGGCGGTCTTTCTACTGGCGGCGGCTTTACCGGCGGCGGCACACGCTGCGACCATCACGGTGACGATTACCGGAACTACCGGCGAAATCAAGGTTGGCGAGGGACCAATCTTCGGACACAGCTCATACCAGAAGATTCCTCCAGGGGATCCCTTTGTGTTGACTTATACCTTCGATGACGAGAGAGGAAAACAAGCGATCTCCGAGATAAGCGGCGATACGATTACTCAATCGGAGACACAAAATACAGCCCTCTCTTCCCCAGGAACCAACGCAGTTCTACAAATTGGAAGCGCGGTATGGGAGTTTGGTGCATCTACCCGCTCCCAAGTGACACTCCGGACTTCCGCCAGCAGCAAGAGCGAGCAGTTCGTGTACACCACCCAGGCGGGCAGCAACCGCGTCTCCTCTCAGATAGTTCCTGCAAAGGGCGGTTATTGGCCGAAGAACGGCGACTGGCGCTCGAGTTTCATCTCCACTTCGCTCGAAGGCGGCACTGCTTCCTTTTCCGCGGATAACGACCGGGTAGCCGCCAGCGGCAGCTTGGTCCCCTCCACCATCACGGTCACCGGAGTCGATCTTGATGGCCAGTGGCTTCGCGATGCAACCACCACCGGAGGTCCCGGGCTTGCGAATTGGGAAAGGAAGTGGCAGCTTGCCCATGCGTCGCCCCGGGGTGGCTACATCGTTGAAGAGGTGACCAGAACCATCCTGGGGACAAAACCAGATGGATCGGCCATCACGCCGTCTTCCATCAAATACTGGCAGGCGTGGCAGGTCCCCGCTGGATCGAAGGCCTCCGAAAATGCATTGGACAGCTTCCCGCCGCCGGCCGGCAGCACGGGAGAGGACAGCATATCCACAGTCGCGAGATTTTATGAGGGTTTGGTTCTTCCCCCCGCTTTCGCTGTGGGAAACAGCCCTTACGCGGGTGAACGTCCGTCGTCGATAACCGATCCAAAGCTATCAACCAACAACGCGACACTGCCTGTCACAGCCAACGCTACCCTCCACTTTTGACCGGGCAGCCGCAAGAAAGAGGTTCCCATTGCATTCGCAAACCATCGGACTCACTTGGATTGTAATGATGGCGGTGGCTATTCCCGCGTCCGCGGCGTTGCATAAGCCGGCTCAGACCGCCAACGGCGCACTCCAAGGCATTCCGGGAAAGGACCCCTCGGTCACCGTCTTTCGCGGCGTGCCCTACGCTGCACCGCCGATCGGCAACCTTCGCTGGAAAGCGCCTCAGCCGGTGCATTCATGGACGGGCATTCGCCGCGCGGATTCTTTCGGAAATATCTGCGTGCAAAACGCACTCAAGCCCGGGTCCTTCTATCAAGTGGAGTTCTATGAGAGTCCGGAGCCCATGAGCGAGGACTGCCTCTACTTGAACGTCTGGACCGCGGCATCCTCTGCTTCTGAGAAGCGTCCGGTGATGGTTTGGCTTCACGGGGGAGGCTTTGTCGAGGGCTCTGGCTCGCTCCCGTCGTTCAACGGTGAGGGCCTGGCCATCAAGGGCGTTGTGCTGGTGACCATAAACTACCGTCTTGGGGTCTTCGGCTATCTCGCTCATCCGGAGCTCACCGCGGAGGATCCGTTTCATGCCTCCGGCAACTACGGCATGCTCGACCAACTGGAAGCGCTGAAGTGGGTGAAGGCGAATATACAAAGTTTTGGCGGGGATCCGGAGAACGTCACCATCTTCGGACAATCCGCGGGAGCATCCTCGGTGCTCAACCTTTGCGCCTCGCCGCTGGCCAAGGGCTACTTTCGTCGCGCCATCGTGCAAAGCGGCGGATTCATGCCCGCTGAAGACCTCAAAGCCGCCGAACAGACTGGCGTGAGTTTTGCCAAAAAGATGGGCGTCGCTTCCGTCTCTGAACTGAGAAGCAAACCGGCTGCGGAGATTCAGCGGATCGCGATTCCTCCGCCGAGCGGTGCGGGCGCGAACATATCCAGATTCTGGCCCATTGTCGACGGCTATTTTCTAACTGCTCCTCCGCGTGAAGTTTTTCGCGATGGAAAAGAAAATACTCATTCGCTGCTCGCCGGTTCCAACGCCAACGAAGGCACCACGTTCATTCCCCCCACGCTTACCGAGAAGCAATGGAAGAGCCAGATCGAGACCCGTTACGGTGCGCGCGCGGAAGAGTACTTCAAGCTCTACCCGGCAAGCTCAGACAGCGAGGCATGGGAAGAAGCGACCAATGCCGTACGAGACCTGATGGCCCGAACCGCGTTAGAGGTGGCCAGATTCGAAAAAGGCCAGAAAACCTACATCTATTATTTTGATCGCCGCCCGCCAGGTCACGACAGCGATCACTACGGCGCCTATCACTCCGCTGAGCTGGTGTACGTCTTCAATAATCTGGACTCCGTCAAACGGCCCTGGACGGGAATCGACCGCAAGCTGGCCGATACGATGTCGAGCTATTGGGTTAACTTCGCGAAGAGCGGAAATCCGAACCATGCAGGTCTTCCCAACTGGCCGGCCTTTGGCGCAACTCCAGCTCGCGGCCTCGAACTGGGCGCCCAGATAGAGCCTGCAACTGCGCCACCGACAGAAAGACTGGACGCCCTAAAGAAGGAGGGTTTCGATTCGATGTTCTGAGCACACATTCTTGCCCGTTTCGGAAAAGTTCCCAATAGAACTCTTTTCAGGATATTGATATTAAGTGCTACTATACGTCGCGGAAGAAATCGGACCAGAAAGATGAAGAACAAACCTGACACAAATCGTGAAGAGGTTTCTCGCAAAATAGATAAGTATTGGGTCCCTATTATTGCGAAGACCATTGAGCTCCTGGATTGTTTCGGTTCTGCGGCCGAATCGCTGACGCTGGAAGAAGTGGTCAAGAGGACGGGAATACCGCACACCACTGCCTATAGGATTCTGCACACCCTGGTATTGCGGGATTATCTGACCCAGTCCGGCCGCCAGTATCGGCTCAACCGATTGCGCCGCAGATTGCGCTTTGGCTTTGCCAACCTTTCCAAACACATTTGTATTGCCGTCGAGATCCAGCGCAGCCTGGAAAAGGCTACCGCCGCTGCCGGAATTGATCTGGTGGTGTGGGATAACGATCGCAACGCGGACACAGCGATTCGGAATGCCGAAGCGATGGCTGACAGCAAGGTCGACCTGGCCATCGAATTTCAGCTATACGAGCACGTGGCGCCGGTGATCTCGGATATTCTTTCCCGTTCGGAGATTCCTCTCATCTCTCTGGTGAACCCGCATCACGGCACAGTCTATTTTGGTGTCAACAATTATCGGGCGGGGTTCTCCGCCGGGGTCGCGCTGGCAGACTACGCCATCAAGCATTGGAATTCCGAAGTCGATACGCTTCTGCTTCTCGAGTCACCCCGTGCCGGCAGAACCATCCAGAGCAGGTTGGTGGGAGCGTTACAAGGGGTTCAGGAACGGCTCGGACCCTTGCCTGAGAAATGCATTGTTCACCTTGATGGGGGTGGGGACAAGGCGACCTCGCAAGCGGCTGCGGCCGGCGCCTTCAAGTCAAGATCGAGAAAGCGGGTTCTCGTCGTCGGGATCAATGATGAAAGTGCTATCGGAGCCGTGGACGCAGCGAAGCAGGCTGGGAACGGCACCGACATCGCGATTGTCGGCCATGGGGGAAGCATGGAGATCATGGATATTGTCGCGAAACCCGACAGCCCATGTATCGGCACCGTATTCTTCCACGCTGAGCGTTACGGCACAGATCTGCTGAGCTTTGCCTTACCGATTGTTCGCGGACGATCGGCGCCTGTTGTCCACTACGTGCCCCATGAGTTCATGGGAAAAGATGCTTTGATGCGAGAGCGCCGAGCCCTCCCGTCCTAGAGCCTGGCGCCCCAACGGCGCTGGTGAAGATTGGAATGTGATTTGGGAAAGCCAAAGGTCGCAATTTTTGGGATCGGCTTTATGGGCCGCGTCCATACCGAGGCGCTGCGCCGCCTGGGCAACGTAGAAGTGATCGGTGTTGCCGGGCGCACCGCCGAGGCGGCGCGCAAGTTCGCCGACAATCTTGGCATTGAGCGAGCCACCGGCAATTACCAGGATCTGCTCGCCGACGCTGACATCAGCGCGGTCCACATCTGTGCTCCCAATGATCTGCACTACGACATGGCGAATGCAGCCATGCAAGCGGGCAAACACGTCTTGTGCGAGAAGCCGCTGGCTTCCTCGGTTGCGGAAGCCGGCTCCATGATCGCGCTGGCCAGGCAAAAGGGACTTGCCAATTGCACTCTCTATAACGTGCGCGCGTACCCCCAGGTGCAAAATATGCGCAGCAGGTGCGAAGCGGGTGAGTTTGGCGATATCTATGTCGTCCAGGGTACGTATTCGCAGGACTGGCTGCTCTATGACACCGATTGGAACTGGCGCATTGAACAAGGACCGTCGCGCACCTTCGCTGACATCGGAACCCACTGGTGCGATTTAGCCGAGCACATCACGGGGCAGCGCATCACTTCGGTGTGCGCCGATCTGCATACCTTTCACAAAACACGCAAGAAGCCGAGACACTCCGTCGAGACCTTTGCCGGCAAGACACTTCAACCGAATGAATACGACGAAGTGCCTATCAAGTCGGAAGATTTCGGCGCGATGATGTTTGCCATGGGCGAGAACACGCGAGGCTCGCTGACGGTGAGCCAGGTTTCCGGGGGACGCAAGAACCGTCTGTTCATCGAAGTCTTCGGCTCCAAAGCATCCGCAGCGTGGACTAGCGAAGCTCCCGACGACCTTTGGATCGGCCATCGCAATGCGCCCAACGAGATCCATATCAAAGATGCTGTGCTTATGCGCCCGGAGGCCCGGAGCTACACCGATCTACCGGGCGGCCACGCCGAGGGCTATCCTGACACCTTCAAGCAGATCTTTCGCCGCTTCTACAGAAGAGTCATGGATGCGAAGGCGCCGGTTGATTATCCCACCTTCGAGGACGGGATTCGCCAACTGCGCGTTCTCGATGCGGTGCTCGGGAGTTCTCAAAAAAAGGCCTGGGTGACGGTGCAGGACTAAGTTGTCATGGGCCTTTGGGCCACCCAAAGAAATGAAAATCGCGGATCACCTGCGGCTCTCTCCACCCCCGGTAACGGCTGCTGAGGTGAGCGCTACCTTCCCCTTTCTCATCGCGCCTGCCCTGGCATGCCGTGGGAGCTATGGACTTGCGTCGGCGATTTGGGAGAAGAATGATACTGCAAAAATCGCCATGGATGCGAGGCCCGGAGGGCCGACCGCCAAACGTGAGCCCAGCCCGGAAGGGCTGGGACTCAATCCCCAAGATGATCTGAGCGCTGTAGGCGCGCCACTAAACCTAGGTCGCTCTCCCTGTGTCATTAGAAGCGAACTCCGGATTTCCTACTACGCAAACACCAATCACCGGCCACGTATGCGGCTTTCAGTAAGGAAAGCCGCATTAGGTCTATCGACACCACTAAGCCTGATAGGAAATCTGGAGGAAGCCGAGGGAGCTGCAGTTCAGCGAACCTCTCGTGGAAATGTTCTTCGGCCGAGCGTCGTCGTTCGCTCTCATGGGAGTACTTTCGCATGGTGCCGGTAAGCGTAACACTCCTCCTGGCACTTCTCGGATTCTTCCCCGCTCAGCGTGATACCTATGCGGGAGACGCTGCTTGCCTATCCTGCCACCGCGATCAGAGCGATCCTTACCAGCACACCTCCCATCATCTGACCTCGCAGCCAGCGAACAAAGACTCGATTCTCGGGTCATTCCATGATGGATCGAATGTGCTGATGATCGCGGACCCGGCAACGGCGAACGATAACCCGGGCCTCTACTTCAAGATGGAAGCCAAAAATAACGGGTACTATCAGACCGCGGTCGCCGGTTGGCCGGGCCACTTGCAGCAGCGAACCGAGCGGATGGACGTTGTGATCGGGTCGGGCGTGCGGGGGCAGAGCTACCTGTATTGGCACGGTGAACAATTATTTGAACTGCCCGTAAGCTACTGGTCGGACGGTAACCGCTGGATCAACAGTCCCGGCTACAAGGACGGCACGATGAACTTTACCCGGGCGGTCACACCGCGTTGCCTGGAGTGCCACGCTACCTATATTGAACCGCTCTCGCTCGATCCTCTGACCAATCGTTATGACCAGAAGAGCCTGGTGGTGGGTATCGCCTGCGAGCGCTGCCACGGCCCAGGCGCGGACCACGTCGCGCTGGAGCGGACAAAAGCTTCGGCCGGCGGAGAAGCAATCTTGAATCCAGCTAAATTCTCACGGGATCGGCAGGTAGATCTCTGTGCCCTGTGTCACAACGGTATTCGCCGGGAAGAGTTCGCCCCTGCATTCTCGTTTATACCGGGCAAACCGTTGGACAACTACTTGCAGCCAAACGCAGGAGAAATCGCGGCCCATCCTGACGTGCATGGAAACCAGGTGGGATTGTTGCAGAAAAGCCGCTGCTACCTCTCTTCGCCGAAGATGAGCTGCTCGACCTGCCACAACGTCCACCAACCGGAGCGCCCGGCGGCGGCCTATTCCGATCGCTGCCTAAGCTGCCACCAGGTGGAAAGTTGTGGCATGTCGAAAACCATGGGGCACAAAATAGCTGACAACTGCATCGACTGCCATATGCCCGTAGAACCGACCAATGCGATCGTTTCTCAGACAGCGGGCGAGGTGGTCCGGCCGAAGATGCGGAACCACTGGATCAAGGTTTATCCCTCAGTATCGGAGAGATCGGCGACGCCATAGCCTGCGATTCCGACTCCTCATGCATGGCTCGATGCAAAGCACGATCGGCTGCGAGGAGCAGAATTTCCGGCATCCTCGAGGTTCCCCCGGCGCGCGCAAGCACGGTAGAGATGCCGATGTTCACGGTGACCCAACCATGGCCTTCCAGTTTCACGTTGAGAGGAGAACGGAGAGGCTCGATGGCGGTGCGCAACTTCTCGGCGACTCTGGCCGCACCGCGCGGGCCAGTCGAAGGGAGGATGATGGCAATGGCCTCGGCGCCGTAGCGTGCAGCGAAATCCGTGACCCGCAAAACGCCCAGAACGTTCGCGGCAGCCTTGGCAAGACAGCGATCGCCTTCCAGATGTTCGCGCCAGTCATGGAATTGTCTGAAGTGATCGAAGTCAAGCAACAGCAGAGAGATAAACGACCCTTCTCGCAGGGTGCGATTCCACTCCCGCTCCAGGGCTTCATCAAATGCGCGTGCGGTGAAGAGTCCGGTCCGCGCGTCGGTCAACTCCAATACCGAGAGTCTCTCTTCCAGGGTCTTGCGCTCGGTGATGTCGCGGATAACGATGATATTTTCCCGGGGGACGCCGGTGACGGAATCGCACACCATGCGGTGTTTGATTTCTACCCACGCCATCATGCCGTCTTTCATGCGCATGCGAACGATTGCGACCGAGTTGTCGCTCAGCGCAGAAGCATCTTCCGCTAGAAAGAACGCATCGGGCCTCTTGCCTGTCATCTCCTCCGGCTTCCAGCCCAAAACATGGAAGGACGATGGAGAAACATAGTGCAACACCATGTCCAGGCCGGCACGGCAGATGATGTCGATGCTATTCTCGGCCAGGAAGAGAAAGCTCGCCTCATCGTCGCCGGACATAATCTCCTCCCCGGTTCTCTCGATCACGAGGAGCCAAATCGTTTTGCGGTGCTAGAGTGTTTTTCATTTCTACTCTGCACAGTCGGGTTAAGCGGAGTGCGGCTTTTCTTGCGAAAAAGCCGCGTCGGGAGCGGTCGCATTGTATACACCAGACGTGAGAATGTAGTAGCGCCTCTGTCCGCCGGCTACGCGACGGCGGATTGGAGCGTTTTCCCGGTATAGCTTTCGATCGCCTGGCTAAGCTGGAAATCGATCTCGTCGGCAATGGTCATGACACCGATGAGCAGCACACTATAGTCAATATTCAGCAGGTTTTTATGCAAGGTGTTGAAGATGCTGACCTGCAACATCCGGGACTCTTCGACTAACATGGCAGCGGTATAGCCCTGGCTGAAGCGGTGAACGCCGTGCCTGGCGGCGCCGTCAGATCTCGGTTCCTTGGTCCCCATAGGCTCCCGCGAGCGCAGACGGCATATCAGGTCAATGAAGACTAAAGGCAGATGACTGCAGCGCTGCTCGCGGCTTAACGGAATCGACATCAGCGTCTCTTCCGTTTGCACACGCCCCAACCACTCTTCAATGATGCTGTCCCGGTTGCGTTCAAGAATGGTGGCCACCGTCACGATCTCACGCCTTCGCTGGGGACCGCTGGCCACCCTCTGATTGATCACCTGGATGAGGGAAACCACATCGACGGGCTTGAGAAGGATCTCATCGGCCTGACGCAGTATGGCTTGAGCTGCGGCAGTCATCTCCGGGAATGCGCTTAAGAGCAAAGTCACAGCCTTGGGATTGGCGTGCCGCATGGCGCTGATGACCGTGAGCCCATCTCCTGCTCCCGGCATATGCAGATCGGTCAGCAGCACGTCGAAGCTCTCTGCGATGATGTGCTTAAGTGCCTCCGGCACATCGCGGGCGCTCGTTACCGTAAAACCAGACTGTTCCAGCAAAAAACTCAAACTCATGCGCGCAACTTCATCATCATCAACTACAAGCACCCGGGTATCGGCCATTTGTATCTCTCATTCCGACTATCGGCCAATTCTAGCGATGCTTTAGCCCAGGTGAAGTCGTGACGGGAGCTGCCAGAGAAAGGGGGTATGCGGTCATGCATCAAGGGTGGAGGCACTCAGCCCTTTTTATTGAGTCCGTGTCGATCATTTTTTCGTTGTCCCTCTCTTGCAAGCCCGACAAGAAAATACTCAGAGTCCGGTCATCTTCAGTGCAGCTTCGCGAAGACGTTCGAAGTGCAATAGGAAGAGAGACCGCAATTAAGGGCCCTTAGACCTCAAAGAAGTTGTAATGGAAGTCCTTGGTCCAAAGTGTAACGAACGTTGCAAATAAACTGGGCGCCCGGCTGGTTTGCCGGGCGCCCAGTTTGTTCGAGGCATTGAACATCAATGCAACCTCAAGCTCCCTACGGCATGGTGGTAGTCCAGAACAGGTACTTCACCTTATATCCCTTTTCCATAGCTGGCGGATGCGCTTTCCCCCACGCTTCGTGATCCCAGGTGACTGCCTGTAACTTGTTGTGGACAACCTGGAAAACCATGGGAGACGCCACGGGCTCACCCGCGTCCGCATTGAAGGTGACCTTGATCTGACTTCCGTCGCTCGCCCAGTGCCCAAACGACGTAATGGATCCTGTGCCGGGATCTTCGGTAACTGTGGCAGTTCCATCCACTCCCAGGCTCACACTCATGGACGGTGCTTTCTTATCGACGCGGGCCACATAGACCCCGGCAAATCCCGGGTGGATGTCTGTATTGCCGGCGAAAGCGGCTAACGGCGTAATCAATAACGTTGCGCTCGCTACCAGAACGCGCACGGCGGAAGTAAATGGCTTCCCAAGTACTCTCATTAAATCGCAAGGCATAATGAACACTCCAAAACTGCAATTTGTTACTTGCAATGTAACTTGCCTACATCCTTTGTGGAACATACATATTGGAAAGTTGTAGTCCGGGGTAATCCGTCTTGGATGACCATCGGATTGGACCCCGCCACGAACTAACGGCTCTGGAGGAGCAACTCGCGCTATTTGCTGGAGTTAGCGCTATCGGCGACGCAGACGCCATGCTACAGTCGAGCGCATGAACCAACGCGATGCCGGCCTGCTGCGCACCATCGGGACCCGGGGCCTGGCAGCGAACACCATTAATAGTGTCATCGGCGCCGGCATTTTCGCGGTCCCCGGAGCGTTGGCTGCTTGCATCGGCCCGTATGCGCCGCTGGCGTTTCTGGTCTGCGGGGTCGCGATCGGAGCGGTCGCCATCTGCTTTGCCGAGGGCGGCAGCCGGATGCCGACCAGTGGTGGACCTTATGGCTATGTCGAAGCCGTCTTTGGGCCACTTGCCGGCTTCATTGCCGGCACACTCCTGTGGCTGGGCAACGTACTTGCAGGCGGCGGCGTGGTCGCTGCCCTGGCCGAAGTAGCCGTAAGCCTGTTGCCGCCGGTATTCAAGGCGCCCGTACACGCCGTGGTGATCGTGGGCGTCATTGGTGGCGTCACGCTGGTCAACTTGGGTGGAGTCGCCCGCGGTGCACGGCTGGTCGATTGGGCGACCGCAGTGAAATTGATTCCACTGGTGATTTTTCTGGTCGCCGGCGTAGCAGCGATCCATCGTGCGAATTTTGTGCAGACCGTGGCGCCCAGCACCCAGGGTCTGGGCCGCGCGATGATCCTCGCTCTCTTCGTGCTCACCGGCATGGAGGTTTCACTGAGTGTCAGCGGTGAGGTGAAGGACCCGGCTCGTACCATTCCGCGCGCGCTCGCGATAGCCCTTGTCACCGTCACTTTGCTGTACATCGCTATTCAGGTCATATCGCAGGGGATCCTGGGTGCTTCCCTTTCGCAATCCACGGTCCCTCTGGCGGATGCGATGGCGAAGATAAGTCCGGTATTGCGGGTGGTGCTGCTGGCCGGCACTGCCTTGTCGATGTTGGGCTGGGTCTCCAGCGACATCCTCGGCACCCCGCGCATACTATTCGCTTTCGGACGCGACGGTCTGCTCCCGCGTGTGCTGGGTCGCGTGGATCCGCGCACCCATGTGCCACATGTTGCAATTCTCTGCTATGCGGCGGTGGCCATCGCGCTGGCGTTGACGGGAACATTTGCCGAGCTGGCTGTGCTTGCCACCCTGGCTAGCTCGGCACTCTATGCGGCCGGCTGCGTCGCGGCATGGTGGCTGGCGCGCACCGGTGTCGCGCAAGCCGGCCCACCGTTGAACTTTCGCTGGCTGGGCACGGCAACGGTGGTGGGCGTTGGCAGCATGCTGCTGATGATCGCCCTGGCTTCCCGCGCGGAAATCTTTGGCCTCTTCGCGGTGATCGCTGTCAGCGCGATCGCCCACCTGGTGCAGTCCCGAACCACGCGCGGACAGCAACCGGCAGAGCTGTAACCCTTCCCCAGAGCCAACTGGCGCTTTTGCACAGGAAGACAGGAAATTCATAAATTTGGGAGAATGGGAGGATCGAAAGATCTACGGAGGAATCATCAGCATGGCAAAGTATGCGTTATATGTTCCATTGAAGGCCAAGCCTGGTAAGACGGCAGAGGTGGAAGCGTTCCTCAAGCAAGGCGCCGAGATGTCAAAGGCGGAGAAGGGTACCTTGACCTGGTATGGCATTAAGGAAGACGAAGGCTCTTACGCGGTATTCGACACCTTCGATGACGAAGCAGGCCGCGACGCCCACCTGAACGGTGACATTGCCAAGGCACTGATGGCCAAAGCAGCGGAGCTGTTCTCAAACGAGCTGCAGATTCACAAGATACAAGTGATCGCCAGCAAGTAGAACTCCATGTTCAAGCGAACCGTCCCGTAGCCGCAGTTCAAGCTACGGGCTTTTCGTTGGTGACTGCGACTATTTCGCAAACAGCTTAAAGCTCTCGAGATAGCCCTGCTCACGCCATTTGGCACAGGTGTAGACCCTGCCCTCGTCAATCAGTACATCCATTGAGTGAAACCAGGCAATCTCACTCCGGACCTTGTCGTGATGAGACTGTATGAGTTCATTCAGTTCGTTTACGGTGAGACCTTCAGGATGAAGGCGCATCAAGCTCAAAACCGTCTCAATGGCACGGTCCTGCTCAGGAAATTTACGACTATACGGCACGATTCCACCTCACGGACTTCCATTGCCCTACCTGGAAGGGGGGACCCTTGGGTGTGGAGCCTTTTCTCGGTAAAAATCATCGATTCAAGACAGACGCTCAGTAAGACAAGCACGATTGCAAACCGGGAAGGCAGACACAAACAACAAATGTATCAATCACAATTCCTGGGAAGCAGCATAGCACCAGAATCGCTCCTTATCGCAGCAAAAATTTTGCGCCCCCGGGGTCCTGTTGGGCCCATAGCGGGACGCTAGAACGCGGCCATCCCAGTTTGGATTCCCCGGTTTTGTTCCTGGTTGTTACAAAATTGCCTGTGATCGCCAGAGTTGCCTTTTGATCTGCAGTCGAGTGCAACGGTCACTGGGGCACATGCCGAGGACCATTTCGGCTCGCACAAGGCAGTAGCAAAGACGCACTTGGACTATGGAAGTGTGATAAGTGATTGATTTTCTTGGTAGCGTCATCGGGGATCGAACCCGAACTCTCCGCCTTGAGAGGGCGGCGTGTTAACCAATTACACCATGACGCCACGATGGGTTGAGGCAGGGGGGTTGATCTGCACCGCAGTCAACAACCGTTAGTATAGCAAAGCAGCGGATACGAATCGGTGCCGGCCTACAGGCCCAATTTCCTTACCTCGTCGTTGTAATACTTGCGGTAGAGTATGTCCCACTCCTGGCTTCCCTCGACAATGATTTTGCGTTGCGAGGCGATCTTCTGGCGCGCCGCCTGGTCGATCTTCATTTCTTCCGTCAGAACCTTTTCGAGCGCCTTGCGCGCCTCCTGACGGATGGTATTCCGGTCATCCAGGAACTCACATTCGTCCGTCTCCGCAAGCGTATCGGCAACCACGTGCGCCAGCTTGTTGAGCTTGTCCCTGGAGAGTCTCACAGCACCGCCTTGTATTTCTTCGCCAGCTCCTGCTTAACCTTCTTGAACATCTCAGCATAGCTGGCGCCGGTGCGGCGCATGTCTTCCTGGTAGGCGTCAAGGATGACGCGCACTTCTTCGTTAATGCGGTCTTCGAGAGACAGCTCTTCCAGGATGGCCGCATTCACCCGCTCAGCGACAACAGCAACTTTCCCTGCCCGGATCATCTTGGCTTCGATCAGCTGGTTGACCGTTTGGCGCGCCAGATAATTCACGTACTCCCGCGAAAAAATCATTTGATCTGACTCGGACTATAGCATATTTGAGACCCTGAGCCGGGTCGCGCAGAGTGTCTCAACTGCACGAAATCCGGTGCGACCTGTGTGAGCGCAGCTACCCAAATTAGCGGACAAACGGCCGCGGCGAATCGCTCCCAATGAAACAGGTGCGAGCGGGCCAGGTTGAGTGCCGCACCTACGGCAATCCCCGCGGCAATCGATCCCCAGCCTTTCCGAGTCGACGTGAGACACGCCACTGACAAAACCCAGTCCCGCAGGGACGGCCCTGAGCTGTGCCGAAGGGGACGGCTGAAAGTAGCCCAGGACGCTAGTCCTGAGTAGGGAACAGTCCCGCCAGAGCCCGCCCTGAGCTGTGCCGAAGGGGACGGCCGAAATATCCCAGGATGTACTCCTGGGCATCCTCGCGTGATCCAGCAAACTCAGGACTAGCGCCCGTGGATTGTTTATGACCGAGGCCTACGGCAAATCCGGGGACATCTGCGACAATAGAGGCGCGAATATGCACCCCGACGATTTGATATCTCTGAAAGACGACATGGTGGCTTTTATTGAAGGGCATGCAATGCGCCGCCTGCCTGGGTTTATCACCGAAGATTTGCCAACCGTCTTGTGGGAAGACGATGACAATCCCGATAGCTGGAAAGATTTCGTGGAGATGGCCAAAACCGCCTCTGCGCCGTTCGTCACTATGAGCGAAGTCATGCTGGAGAAGGAAGACATCGCTATGCTGCTGGAGCAGATCCGCGACGACAATTTTCCCGATGAAGCCGCGGCCGAAGTCCACGAGGCGCAATACCTGGTCAACTACGTGGGCAAGATCGGGTATATCCAGCTGGGCTTTGCCCATCAGGGCATCGTCTTTGTGCACGAGAATGCCACCCCGTGGTACGAGCGCTACCAGCAACTGCTGGAGTTTGTGGAAGACTTTGGAGACGTCGTGTTCGGCGAAGATGAGGACGAAGAAGAAGGGTGAATGCTTCCTCCTCCCCTGCAGTAAGCCCCCAGGCCATCCAGTCTGATCCGGCCCTTCCCCGCACTGATTGGGTCCTGCCCCAGGCGAACTCAGCCGCCACGGCGCTGGCAAAGAGCGCCGGATTGCCTCTCATCGTGGCCGAGCTGCTGGCGGAACGCGGCGTGCGCACCGCGGCCGAGGCCGATTTCTTCCTTAACCCCCGCATCGAACACCTACTCGATCCTTACGCCATGCAAGGCATGGCCGCGGCCGTCACGCGGGTTCAGGCGGCCATCGCCGGACGGGAGAACATCCTCATCTATGGCGACTATGACGTGGATGGCACCACGGCCATCGTCCTGCTCAAGACCGCCATCGAGATGCTCGGCGGGCAGGTGGATTTCCACGTACCCCACCGGCTTCGCGAAGGCTACGGCATGCAGGCGGAGGTGCTCGCCGCGGCCGCGGGGCGAGGCATAAGCCTGATCATCAGCGTCGACACCGGCATACGCGATTTCACTGCCGCCGAAGCAGCTGCCCGCCTCGGACTCGACCTCATCGTTACCGACCACCATCTGCCGCAGGAGCTGCCCCACCTTCCTGCCTGTCCTGGCCTGCCGTGGAGCCTGCCGACTGCACTCGCTATCCTCAACCCCAATCAGCCAGGCTGCGGCTACGTTTGCAAGCACCTTTGCGGCGCCGGGGTAGCCTTTAAGCTGGCCCAGGCGTTGCTCGAGGCATGGGATTTGGAACGGACGCGGAACAAGATCCTCCCCTCCTTCCTCAAGATGCTGGCCATCGCCACCGTGGCCGATGCTGTCCCGCTGCTGGGGGAAAATCGCGTCATCGCCAGCGTTGGGATGGAGCAGCTAAAACGCCCGGCCAGTCCCGGCCTGCGCTCGCTGATGCAGGTGGCCAAACTCGACCCGAAACAGCGCACCCTTACCGCGACCGACCTGGCATTCCGCATCGCGCCCCGCATCAACGCCGCCGGACGCATGGATGTTGCCTCCGACGTGGTCGAACTCTTCACCACCCGCGACGCGGCCAGGGCGGCTGAGTTAGCCGCCAAGCTCGACCGCCTGAACGGCGAACGTCAACAGGCCGAAGCCGACATGCTCGACCAAATAGACCGCCGGCTTCGGGAGGAACCGGGCTTCCAGTCGAGCCGCTGCATCGTAGTCGAAGGAGAAGGGTGGCATCGCGGCATCATCGGCATCCTGGCCTCGCGAGTCGTCGATCGTATGCGGCGCCCGGCGATGGTGATCGCGCTCGAAGACGGTGAGGCCTACGGCTCCGGCCGCTCGGTCCCTGGCTTTCATCTGCTGCATGCGATCGAAAGCTGCAAGCAGCTCTTCACCCGGTTCGGTGGCCACTCCCACGCCGTTGGCTTTTCTCTCCCTGCCGTCGCGGCTACCGGAGCTGAAGAGCCACCTCGAAGCCTGGGCCGCGCTGCACGTGGAGGAGACAGCGCCCAGCCTGCGCTGCCATGCGGTCTTGCCCCTCGACCAAATTACCCAAGCTCTCTTCACCTGGTTGCGCCGCCTGGAGCCACTGGGCAATGGCAATGAAGAGCCGGTCTTCGTTGCTTACAACGTGCGCCTGACAGCTCCGGTGCGGCCCATCAAGGAGCGCCACATCTGCCTGCAACTCGCCCAGGGGGCGCGTGGCGCCAGTTGGTCGGCCCTGGGATGGGATTGGGCGGCACGCGTCCAGGCGCTCGGTCTGGAGCAAGGCTCCGTCGTCCACGTTGCCTACAAGCTGCGGGAAAACGTTCATCCCGAATACGGTGGACTGGAACTCGAGATCGCGGACCTGGTCCGCGTGTAAACTCCGGGCATGCCACGAGGTTTCTTCATTACCTTCGAAGGTCTGGATGGGTCGGGCAAGAGCACCCAGCTGCGCCGCCTGAAAGAGTGGCTGCAAAGCAATGGATTGGCTGTGACGGCGACCCGTCAGCCCGGGGGCACGCGGGTAGGCGATCGCATTCGCGCCCTGCTGCTTGACTCGCGTACCGACAGCCTTTCCTCCTTCGCGGAGTTGGGGCTGATGTTCTCCGACCGCGCGCAATCGATCGCCGAAGTCATCGAGCCGGCACTGGAAGCGGGGCACATCGTGCTCTGCGACCGATTCACCGATTCCAGCGAAGCCTACCAGGGCGGGGGCCGGCAGTTGGGCAGCCAGATCGTGCGCGACCTGCACGCCAGCTTGTGCCGCGGCCTCCAGCCCGACCTGACCCTGCTGCTGCTGCCGGATTTTGATCGCTCGCTGGCGCGCGCGCGGCAGCGCAACCAGCGTGCGGTCGCGGCCACGGGCAGCGACGAAAACCGCTTTGAGAAGGAAAGCTCCGCCTTCTACCGCCGCGTCTTCGACAAATACCAGGAGATTGCCGCGCGCGAGCCTTTGCGTGTGGTCGCAATCGACAGCGATGGCTCCATTGATGAAGTCCACCAGCGCGTCGTACAAGTGGTAAAGGGACGTTTGCCGGCAACAGGCATGTTGCGCTGAGCGTCAGCGATTCTATGGGTACAACCCAGTCACCGGCGCACGACGAACGGCAGTGGACCGTGCTGGAGCGCGATGGCTATCGTTTTCCCCCGGGCTTGCAGATGAACCTGCCGTTTTATCTGCTGCGCCGCTTCTTCAAGCCTGGCAATCCGATCGCGCTCTTCGAGCACCTGACAAAAACCTACGGGCGCATGGCTCACTACCGTCTGGGTCTCTCTCACATTGTCTTTATCAACGAGCCCGCCTTCATCCACGAGATCCTCATCAACCAGCCGCAGCACTTCATCAAGGAGCGAACCCAGCGGCGCATGAAGATTTTGCTGGGCGAGGGGCTCATCACCAGCGATGGCGAGGTGCACAGGCGCCAACGGCGCATCGCCGCTCCCGCCTTTCACCGCCAGCGCATTCAAGCCTACGGCGCCATCATGGTGGATCGCGCGGCGCACATGCGCGCCCAGTGGCAACCGGGCCAGCCCATCGACATTGCATCGCAAATGATGCAGCTGGCGCTGCAGGTCGTCGCCCGAACACTCTTCAACACCGACGTTACCGGCGATGTGCTGCAGATCAATGACGAGGTCAACGTGATCATGCAGCTCTACAACTTCCTGATCGCGCTGCCCCGCGCCGAAGCCTATTTGCACTGGCCGATACCGGGACTGGTCCGCTTCCGCCGTGCCCGCAGCCGCCTGGACAAAGTGGTGCAGCGCATGATCGCGGACCATCGCGCGGATGGAGTGGACCGGGGCGACTTGCTCTCCATGTTGCTGGCTTCGCGCGACGAGGAATCCGATCATCCGGGCATGACCGACGAACAACTGCGCGATGAGGTGCTCACCATTTTTCTTGCCGGCTACGAGACGGTGGCCAATGCGCTCACCTGGACCTGGTACCTGCTGGCGCAAAATCCTCAGGCGGAGGCTCGCCTGCATGCGGAGATCGACGCTGTGCTCGGCGGGCGCCTGCCTACGCTCGAGGATTTGCCTCGGCTTCGTTATACAGAGATGGTGTTTGCTGAGTCGATGCGCCTGTACCCGCCGGCATGGGCCATGGGCCGGCAGTCTACCGCCGATGTGGAGTTGGGGCCGTATCGCTTTCCAACGGGAACGTATTTTTTCTTCAGCCAATACATCATTCAGCGCAGTGCGGAATATTTTCCCGACCCTCTGCGCTTCGATCCCGAACGCTTTCTCCCGGAGCAAAAGGCCAAGCGTCCGCGGTTTGCCTATTTTCCCTTCGGCGCTGGCAACCGGCAGTGTATCGGGGAGGCGTTCGCCTGGATGGAGGGGGTTCTGATGGTGGCCACCATCGCACAGAATGGCGACTGCGGTTTGTTCCCGGACAGACCGTCGATGTGCAGCCCAAGATCACGCTGCGCCCTAAGTACCCGATGATGTTTGTTCCCGAGTTGCGGTAGAAGAAATGCATGTGAGAGAGCGCCGGGGCGCACCGCAGGTCCCTCGGCCTTCTCTCAGAGGTATGTCCCCGGCAAGTTATCCGCGATGTAGTGGAACTGACCTTTGCTAGTCTCAGGGTGTGGGCTTCGATCAATTTGCGGGGAATGTGGCCACGGTCCGCCATCTGCGCGAGGCGATCGCGGCGGAACGCATGCCTCCCGCACTCATCCTTGCCGGTCCGCGCGGCGCCGGCAAATATACGCTGGCCATCATGCTGGCGCAGACCATGGCCTGCCTGCAGCACCCGGTCAGCGACGGCCTGCCCGATTTTTGCGGAGTTTGCAGCAACTGCACCCGCATCGCGCTCTCGCTGCCACTCAGCTGACCGCGTAAACGAAGCCATCGCCGCCCGCGAGGAATTGCGTGAGGTCGACAAGAAAGAAACCCGCATCCTCATCCAGACCCATCCCGATGTGGTCGTCGTTCCTCCCGACCCGCCCCAGTTGCTGATCAAGATGGGTCAGGTGCGCAGCGTGCTGCAGCGCATCTATCGCCTCCCCGCCGATGCACCGCGCGCGGTGTATATCTTCACCAGCACGGCCTTCATGAAGGAGGCGGCTAATTCCCTGCTCAAGATTCTCGAGGAGCCGCCGGCCTACGCTCACATTTTTTTGCTGGCAGAAAATCCCGGCGAACTTCTGCCCACCATTCGTTCCCGCTCCAGCATCTTTCGCCTGGGCGCATTGCCCCCGGAACAGATCGAAGCGGTGCTTGCCGAGCACCGCAAGGATTGGAAACCGAAACAACGCGCACTGGTCGCGCGCCTGGCGGAAGGCGCCATCGGTCAGGCTCTCGGCTTCGATCTGGAAGGCTATCTGGCGAGCCGCCAGGACGCGTTGGTGATGCTGTACAACGCCACCGGCGATAGCGCAGGTGATACAGACTATGGAGCTCTCTTTCGGGTAACCGAGACCTACCGCGCAGGCGCCGAGGGCCAGCAAAAGACCAGCGCCCTGCTGCACTCATTCGCCAGCCTGCTGGAAGACCTCTTGCTGCTGCATTCGGGAGCCGGCCATTTGATTCGCAACATCGACCTGATGGCCGAACTGACACGCGTATCGCAAACCATCACTGTGGCCTGGATTGAGGCGGCTGTGCGCGGCCTGGATCAAGTGGAACAAGGCATGCGGAGAAATCTGCTGCGGTCTTTGTCACTCGATGCCTTCGCCGTCGGCCTATCTGCTCCATAATCTTTGCCATGCGCCATTTTCTGCCGATTTTTGACATTTAAACCCTATTGGCCACATCATGCATCCTACCCACTAGACTCACATTGACACCATGCCAGATTCTTCTGCCATTCCGGTTCGCCGCGTATACGATGCGCGCCCGCCAAGGTGAAGACCAAAGTCGATGGACCCGATCCATCCGCGTTGGCTTCTGTCAGCCCGGCGGGACCGCGCAAGCTCATTCGTCCACCTCTCCCGGCGCATGCGCAGGCAAGCCGCTATCCCGCCCTACTCTCCAGCATTGCTCCCATACATCCAGCCCACCATCGATGGGACTCCGTCGCGGAGAGTTCTCACGCCGAGGCGTTCTACTTTCAAAAGCAGATCCAGAGCCAGACGTTGATGACGTTTGTGCTCGAAGATGGGGAGCAGATCGAGGGCACGATCGAATGGTACGACCGCAATGCGATCAAGGTGCGGCGGGGCAGAGTCCGTACGCTCATCTATAAAGCCGGCATCAAATACTTGTACAAGGCCGAGGACCATAGCCGGCTGTAGGCATCAACGGGCGGCTTTGAGCAGACGGTCGCGAATGGCAACGCCCAGGCCCTCATCTTCCGGCAATGGGCAAACGATGACGGTGGCCCCAGCTGTATCCAATTCTCGCAGTCCAGCAAAGAGGCGGCGGGCGAGCTGCTCCTGATCCGACAGATCTCCCCAGCGATAGATCAGGTACGGGTGCCCGATGTTTACATCGCTGGGCAACATAATGCCGACCACTTCGCCTGCGGCCAGCAGCTGTTCAGCGACGCTCAATAGCTTGGCCGTGGGCCACTCCAACAGAATGAGCCGCGCGCGGGGCGAGTAGTGCTTGAGGCCTACGCCCGGGGAGGGCAGTGCCGTAGAACCGGCATCCTGGAGCTCACGATAGGCAATGAGCGACGGGCAGAAGGCCTGCACCTGTGCGAAGGTCACCATGCCTGGACGATAAAGAATGGGCGGATCTTCGCAGACATCGACTACCGTCGATTCAAGCCCCAGGGCCGTCTCCCCTGAATCGATGACCGCGTCGATGCGCCCATCCAGATCTTGCAGCACAAATTCCGCGCGTGTGGGGCTGGTTCGACCGAAGGAATTTGCGCTGGGCGCCGCCACCGGCACTTGAGCCAGCTCGATCAATCTGCGGGCCACCGGGTGACGCGGCATCCTTACTCCAACCCGGGGCCGCCCCGCGGTCACGATGCCGGGTACGCGCGGGCCTTTCGGCAGCAACAAGGTGAGAGGACCGGGCCAGTAGGCTTCCATCAACAAGCGGCCGTTGCGCGGAATCTCGCCGGCCACCATGCTTAGCTGCTCCTCGCTGACTACGTGGACAATTAACGGATCCCACGCCGGCCTCTGCTTAGCCTCGAAGATAGCCTGCACCGCTGTCTCGTCGAGCGCATTCGCACCCAATCCATAAACGGTCTCGGTCGGGAATGCCACCGTGCCGCCGCTGCGCAGCAGCTCGGCGCCCTGCAATAACGACGCCATGGATGCCGGAGAGTCGATAGCGTTGGCATCTACGGCCAGCCGCAGTGTTTTTTTCGCAATCACCTGTGCCATTTTCCCACGGCAACAACCCAGCTGGTATAGACTCCGGCCTATGCAGGCCATGGAGACGGAAGTAAAGATACGGGTGCCGGACCGCGAGGCCTTCGAGCGCAAACTGCCGGCGCTTGGTTTCACGCGGGTCACCGCGCGCACGCTGGAGCGCAACACCCTTTATGACACGCCCGAGCGCCGCCTGCGCAACTCGCGGCAGATCCTGCGCATTCGTCAATATGGCAGCAAATGGGTGGTCACGCACAAGAGCGTCCCCAGCGGCCAAACGGAAGAAGGCCCGCACAAGAATCGCGTAGAAACCGAGACCGTGGTCGAGGATGGCCCGGTGCTGGGAAAGGTCTTCGAGGCGCTTGGCTTCAGTCCCGGTATTCGTCTATGAAAAATGGCGCACGGAATGGGCCGATCAGCAAGGCCATTGCGTTCTCGACGAAACGCCCTTAGGGCTCTATGCCGAGCTGGAAGGCCCGAGTGACTGGATCGATGCAACGGCGCAACAGCTCGGCATTGGCGAGAGTGAGTTCATTACGCTCAGTTACGGTCGCATTTTCGAAAGCTGGAGGGATGAGACGGGATCCGAAGCGCAGAACTTCACGTTTGACGAGATCCCGGAGAAGTTTCGCTGGTAGACGTTCCAACCGCAGATCCCTCCATTACGCTACCCCAGCTTTCCTTTTGAGGTTGGTGGCGTTGGCGGCCTTCATGCGGCTTTCCTTACTGAAAGCCGCACACGTGGCCGTCGCTGAGTGCCGCGTAACGCAAATCCGGGTTCGCTCCGGTCGGGATGACAATTCTGTGGGGTTACAGAAAGTGGTTTCCAGCACCGAATTGTCATCCCGACCGGAGCGAAGCGTAGTGGAGGGACCTGCGGTTTTGTGGCCCGACCTAAGCGTCCACGCCGTGGCACTTCTTGTATTTCTTGCCTGAGCCGCAGGGACAAAGATCGTTCCGCCCCACCTTCTCTCCGGCTCGGCGCTGTTGCGCGGGCGCATCGGAACTCCCATTGGCGCCGGCCATCCGGGCTTGTTCGAGTTCGCGCTTCTTCTTGCGTTGAAACTCCTGCTCCAGGGCATCGATCGTCGTCGAGGGCGCCCGTACCGGGACCGGAACAGGCGCGGACGGCGGCCGCGCCGGCGTTGCGGCAGGAATGGCTCGAGCACCATTGCCTTCTACCGTGACCGGAGACGCCGACCGGCGAAGAAACCGGAGGAACAAATTCGCTGGAGATCTCTGGCGCCCGCCTGGGAGGTAGTTGGGTAATCGGCTGGCCATCGGGTCCGACGATCTGCATCAGGAAGAGGAAACGGACCGTGTCCTCCTGAAAGCGTCCCATCATGGCTTCAAACATGTCGAAGGACTCTTTCTTGTAGGCAACCAGCGGGTCCTGCTGGCCGTACCCGCGCAGGCCGATGCCTTCCTTGAGGTGGTCCATGCTCAGCAGATGGTCTTTCCACAAGCCGTCGAGCACGCTGAGCATGACCATGCGCTCGTGATAGCGCATAGTGGTGTTGCCCAGGATGGCTTCCTTCATCTCGTACTTTTCTTTCAAACGCTCGAACAGTGTCTCGCCCAACTCGTGGCGATTCAGGGTGTTTAGATCGATGCCTTCCTTCTCCAGATCGATGCCGAACTGAGAAGCCAGCTGACTCTTTAGCCCGTTGATGTCCCACTGGTCGGGATGCATCGCCTCCGGAGCGTGCTGTTCCATCGCCGCGCTCAGCAGATTGGCGACATAGTCCTCGAGGATCAGCTCCTTTTGATCGAGCCCTTCGAGCAGCTGCTGGCGCGTTCCATACACCGCCGTACGCTGCTTGTTCATCACGTCGTCGTATTCAAGCAGGTGTTTGCGGGCTTCGAAGTTCTGCCCTTCCACTGCCTTCTGCGCGGCCTCGATGCGGCTGCTGATCATGCGCGACTCAATGGGCACTCCTTCTTCCATGCCCAGCCGCTGCAGCAGGTTCGATACCCACTCCTTGGCGAAGATGCGCATCAGGTCATCTTCGAGCGAGAGATAGAACCGCGAGGCGCCTGGATCTCCCTGGCGGCCGGCGCGTCCGCGCAGCTGGTTGTCAATGCGCCGCGACTCGTGCCGTTCCGTGCCCACGATGTGCAGTCCGCCGGCGGCAATTACCTCGTCGTGCTCGCGCTCAGCGGCGGCCGCATATTGCGCATAAGCCTTATCCCAGATCTCCTGGCTGGTCTCGAATTCCTGCCCCTGGTAGTAGAAGCGCATCATGCCCGGGCCAGCCATGGGATTGATGGCTCCCTGGGCCGCGTTCACCGCTTGCGCCACACCCTTCTTCAACAGCTCCTGCTTGGCTGCGAACTCCGCATTGCCACCGAGCACGATATCGGTACCACGACCGGCCATGTTGGTGGCAATGGTCACCATGCCCAGCCGCCCGGCCTGGGCCACGATCTCCGCTTCGCGCTCGTGAAACTTGGCATTGAGCACTACATGCTTCACGCCTTTGCGCTGCAGTATCGATGAAAGCAGCTCCGACTTCTCGATCGATGTGGTGCCCACCAGCACCGGCTGCTTCTCCTCATGGAGCCGCGAAATCTCGTCGGCCACGGCAAAATACTTTTCCTTGGCGGTGCGAAAGACCACGTCCGGATTTTCCAGGCGGCGCATCGGCTTGTTGGTGGGAATGACCACGATCTCGAGCTTGTAGATATTCTCGAATTCCGTGGCTTCTGTTTCCGCCGTGCCGGTCATGCCGGAAAGCTTCTTGTAGAGGCGAAAATAATTCTGGAAGGTGATGGTGGCCAGCGTCTGGTCTTCGCGGCGAATGTTCACCTGCTCCTTGGCCTCGATCGCCTGGTGCAGTCCATCGCTCCAGCGGCGGCCAGGCATCAAGCGGCCGGTAAACTCGTCGACGATGATGACTTCGCCATCCTTCACCACGTAGGCCACATCGCGCCGGTAGAGTGAGTGCGCCTTGATCGCAACCTCGACGTGATGCTTTAAATCCCAGTTCTCCGGGTCGGCGATGTTGCCGATGCCCAGCAACTGCTCGATCTTCTCCCACCCCTCGTCGGTCACGCTGATGGTCTTGTGCTTTTCATCGACCACGAAATCGCCGGTCAGGATCTTTTCTTCGCCGCGCTCGATCTCTTCCCCTTGTTCGAGCGACGGCAGGATGCGGTTCACGCGGGCATACTTGTCCGTGGTCTGATCCGTGGGGCCGCTGATGATCAACGGGGTGCGGGCTTCATCGATGAGGATCGAGTCAACCTCATCGACGATCGCGAAGTAGTGCCCACGCTGCACGCAATCAGCGTGGTCAAACTTCATATTGTCGCGCAGGTAGTCAAAACCGAATTCGTTGTTGGTGCCGTAGGTGATGTCGGAGCCATACGCGGCGCGGCGCTGGGAGTCATCGAGATCGTGCACAATCACGCCGACGGTCAGCCCCAGGAACTCGTAAATCTTGCCCATCCACTCGGCATCGCGTTTGGCCAGGTAGTCATTGACCGTCACCACGTGCACGCCATGGCCCGCCAGCGCGTTCAGGTAGCAGGGCAGGGTCGCTACCAGGGTCTTGCCTTCGCCGGTCTTCATTTCGGCGATCTTGCCCTGGTGCAGCACCATGCCGCCGATCAACTGCACGTCAAAGTGACGCATCTGCAGTACCCGCCGGCCAGCCTCGCGCACCACCGCGAAGGCTTCGGGCAGAATCTCGTTCAGCACTACTTTTTCTTCGGCTACGCGCTCTTCGGCGTCGTCGATGCCGTCCAGCCGCGCGGCGATGCGGGCGCGGAACTCCAGCGTCTTGGCGCGCAGCCCGTCGTCCGACAGAGCCTGCGTGGCAGGCTCGAGAGACCCGGTCTGTTCGACCATGGGCATCATCCGCTTGATCACGCGTTCGTTACTGGTTCCGAAAATCTTGGTTAAAGTGCTTGCGATCAATGGATAATTCCTTTACTGCCCCCAGGGCCACGGTTCACTACTCTAGTTTAGTTCACCCCGGGTATTTGGTGCAGAATACCCTGCTGGCGGAAGACAAGAAGACCCCCATGTCTAAACGATTTTTCTTGATTTTGTTGATTTTGCTGCAAGCCGGGGCGTCCCTGGGCCAGATGAAGATGGCGATGCCCGATGCCGGGGATCCGGTGCCTCCGGAGCAGCTGCCCGCGCCGCAACGCATTGAGGGCGTTGGCAATGTGCGCTTTCCTATTTCCGCCAATGCCCAGGCCCAGATGTGGTTTGAACAGGGCTACAACCTGCTTTACGATTTTTGGGATTACGAGGCCGATCGGGCATTTGAACAATCCATCCGCGCCGATGCGAATTGCGCCATGTGCTACCTGGGGCCTTTACCAGGCAGAGAGCTTCAACCATAGCCTGACAAAGACCTACGCGCAGGCGTCGCTCGAAAAAGCGGTTGCGCTGGAAGGCCACGTAACAGCGCGCGAGAAGCTCTACATTCAGGCTGCCGAAGCCCACGAGGCAGCGGTTCGCGAAGCAGCCGGCTCCGAAGACAAAGCAAAATTCGACCACGAGATCGAAATTCTGCGCACCCTGGTGAAGGAGAACCCCAGCGATACCAATGCCCGCATCGCGCTCTCCGGAGCCGTCGATGATGGCTATGACGACAATGGAGAAGCGCGCAAAGGCAAGAAGGAGGCGCTTGCGCTCCTGCAAGGTGTCCTCAAGGATGAGCCAGAGAATTCCGCCGCGAACCATCTCTGGATCCATGCGGTCGAAGCCAGCCCGCATCCGGAACAGGCATTACACAGCGCGGAGATTCTGGGCTCGCTTGCACCAGCCTCGGGGCACATGGTCCACATGCCAGGACACATCTTTTACCGCACTGGAGATTACGCCCGGGCCCAGACTGCATTCGACGCTTCTGCCCAGGCCGATGAAAGCTACATGCGCCAACAGCACATCGCGCCGGACAATGACTGGAACTACATCCACAACCTGATGTATTCCGTCGCCAATCTGCTGGAGGCCGGGCAGTTGCAGGAGGCGGCTCAGGTTTCGGTCAAGCTGGGGAAAGCACGCGGCCATATGGAAGACACCCTCTACCCCTGGTCGCCCCGGGATGCCATTGCCCGTCTCAATCCCGCGCTGCCGGTTGCTTTGCGCACTGCGGACTGGGCGCGCGTGGTGGAACTGGTCAATGCCGCAAATCTCTCCCAGGAGATGCCGCACATGGAATTTCTGGCCGGCGGCCTTTCCCAATTTGCCCTGGGAATGCAATCCGTGGAAGCGCATGAACCGGATGTAGCTGAGCGCCACTCGGTGTTGCTCGATCGAGCTTATGGCGCATGTCGGAGCAGATAAAAGACCAGGAAGCGAAGGAAAAGAAGGCCGCCGCGCCCACGGGAAACCAAAGCATGTCGCCTGATCCCCTGCCCCAGCCTCTGCTCAAAATGCTCTCCATCATGTCGCTGGAGCTGCGTGCTTCCATGATGGCTACGCAAAACAACGTTCCCGAAGCGGAAAAGCTCTTCGCCGCCGCGCTCCGGGAAGAGAAGGAGCTCGGCTACCGCGAGCCTCCCTTCTATATCCGTCCAGTGGCGGAAAGTGAAGCGGCGGCGATGATGACCGCCGGTAAATGGCCGGAGGCTGAAGCTGCATTTCAGAAGGCGCTGGTGGAGCGTCCCAACTCTGGTTTCGCGCTCTATGGGATTGCCCAGGTGAAGGAAAAGACGCGAGACGCCGGCGCAACCGCGGTGGCTTACAAGCAGTTCCTCAGCGCCTGGAAGACGGCGGACCCGGGATTGCCCGAGATGCAGCATGCGCAGCAGTGGGTGAGCCAACACGCGGTGGCCGGCAGCTCCGGGTCTTATTGAGCTGTTTCCCGTGCCCGAAAGGGAAACAGCAGGTCCACTACGCTGCGCTCCTTGGGATGGCCTTCGGCCCCCCAAGGAGATGAAAATCATGGATCACTTGCGGCTCTGTCCATCCCCTATAACGGCTGCTGAGGTGAGCGCTACCCTCCCCTTTGTCATCCCGCCTGCCCCGGCGTGCCGTGGGAGCGAAGCCGAGAGCCTGCCTGAGCGAAGGGGATCTGCAGTTCAGCGGACCTCTCATGGAAAATGCTTTTCGACAGACCGCACCGCAGTAGACCTGGTTTCTACGCTCAAACATCGTGATTTCGTTCCGTCACCCCAACCTACGCGCTTCAGTCTGGGTAAGATGATGGAGCACGTTTCAGGAGGCACTTTTGGACGATAATCTAGTGCAAGCAGAAGCTTCTCCGCTCGCAACTCCGCAGCCGCCGACAGCGCGATATGCACTGGGTATTTGTCGGCGCTGAGGGTCTCCGGGCGGGATGGGGCGTGCTGCTGTTCGTCCTGCTTTTTATCGGATTTAGCTTTCTCTCCCTCCAGGTGTTGAAGCATTTACTTCCCCCCAGTCACCATTCTGCTGTGTTTCCCTTGAGATTGGCGTTCATTTCGGAAGGCGCGCAACTGGTGCCCCTATTGTTGGCGACGGCGATCATGGCTCTGATCGAGCGCCGACCTCTCCTGGCATACGGATATCAAGGCCAAGCGAGAGCGGTGCGCTTCATTTCCGGCTTGGTTTGGGGATTCGTTGCCCTTTCCGCTTTGGTGCTTGTTTTGTGGAAGGCAGGGCTGCTTGTCTTTGACGGAGTACAGTTGCACGGCGTCGACAGTCTGGAAGTACGCCCTGGGCTGGGGTGTCCTGTTCCTGGTAGTCGCCGTCTTCGAGGAATCCACCCTGCGCGGTTATCTGCAATTCACGCTGACCCGGGGCATCGGATTCTGGTGGGGTGCGCTGCTGCTTTCGTTCCTGTTTGGGTTTTCCCACGGCACCAACCCCGGCGAGACACCAGTGGGGCTATTCGGGGCGGCAGCTGTCGGCCTGGTCTTCTGCCTCAGCCTTTGGTATACGGGATCGCTCTGGTGGGCCCTCGGCTGCCACGCCAGTTGGGACTGGGCAGAGTCGTATTTCTACGGAACCTCAGACAGTGGCCTGAAGGCACAAGGCCACCTATTCGGTGAACACCCAACGGGCCCGCTCTTGTGGAGCGGCGGAACAACCGGCCCCGAAGGCAGTCTGCTGGCTTTAGTGCTGCTCGCCATCATGGCGTTGGCCATGTGGCTTTGGTGGGGCCGCAGAGTCGAGTCCCCCTTCCGCGACAGCGGATGGAGACCGGCCTGGAGTAGAAAGCAGCCCGCGGAAACCTTGCCCGTCCTGTAATTACAGGTGGGCCGGATCGGCTGTTTCCGTCTCCAGTCCCAATTCCGCGAAAGCCCCCTGGGCCCGCGCCTGGTCGAATTTTCCCTCGCGCGCCAAGCGGGAGAGCGTTGCCGCCACGACCGACTCCGCATTCACCTCGAAATGGCGACGCAGAAATTCGCGATTGTCGCTCCGGCCAAAACCATCCGTGCCCAGCGACACTAGCCGGGTCGAAAGCCAAGGCGAAAGCTGATCCGGCACGACCTTCATGTAATCGCTGGCCGCAATGATGGGGCCCTCGGTTCCCTGCAGGGTTTCAAGAATGTAAGGAACCTTTTCCGGCTGCGTCGGGTGCAGGCGATTCCAGCGTTCCACGCCCAACGCTTCACGCCGTAGTTCGTTGTAGCTAGTGACACTCCAGACGTCGGTCTGAACGCCGTATTTCTCGGCCAGTATTCCCTGGGCCTTGACCACCTCATTCAGAATAGGCCCACTGCCAAAGAGCTGCGCCGTGGCCTTGCCTCCGGGAGCGGCCTGGAAGCGATAGATGCCGCGGACGATGCCTTCGCGAGCCCCCTCGGGCATCGCCGGCATGGCGTAATCCTCGTTGTACATCGTGATGTAGTAGAAGATGGCCTCGCCTTCCTGGTACATGCGGCGGATGCCATCTTGGACGATCACGGCCAGCTCGTATACGTAGGCTGGGTCGTAGCTGAGACAGGTGGGAACCGTGCTGGCCAGGACGTGACTATGCCCGTCCTGGTGCTGCAGCCCTTCTCCCAGCATGGTCGTACGGCCCGCGGTGCCTCCCATCAGGAAACCCTTGCCGCGCGAATCCGCGAAGGCCCAGATCATGTCGCCGACCCGCTGAAAGCCAAACATCGAGTAATACATGTAGAACGGAATCGTAGGCACGCGGTAGTTGGAGTAGGCAGTGCCGGCCGCGGTAAAGGAAGCCATGGAGCCCGCTTCGGTAATGCCCTCCTCCAGAATCTGGCCATCCTGCTCTTCGCGGTAGTAGAGCAGCATGTCGTTATCATGCGGCGTGTACTTCTGCCCTTCGCTGGCGTAGATGGCAACCTGGCGAATCGCAGACTCCAGGCCGAAGGTCCGGGCTTCGTCAGGCACAATGGGCACAATCAATTTGCCAATGACCGGATCTTTCAGCAGGTGACGCAGGATGCTGACAAATCCCATGGTGGTCGAAACTTCCCGACCCTTGGAACCGCCAGTCCACTCAGTGAAGTCCTTCAGCTTGGGAGCCTTGAAGTCCAGCTTGGGCACATCGCGGCAGGGCAAGTAACCGCCCAGGGCGCGGCGCCGCTCCTGCATGTAGAGAATTTCGGGGCTATTCGGCGCCGGCCGATAAGGTTTACCTAGCTTCGCCTGCTGCTCCGGCACCGGGATCTTGAAGCGTTTTACGAACTGGGCCAGCCCGCTGTCGGTCAGTTTCTTTTCCTGGTGCGAAGCATTGCGGGCCTGGTTCGCGCCCATTCCATAACCTTTGACTGTCTTGGCCAGGATGACGGTGGGCGAGCCATGATGATTGATCGCTTTGCGATAAGCGTTGTAAATCTTCACCCGGTCGTGGCCACCCCGATGCAAATTCTCCAGTTGCTCATCGGTCTTGTCTCTCACCAGCTCGAGCAGTTCAGGATATTTGCCGAAAAACTCCTTGCGCAGGTAGGCCCCGCCTTTCGCCTTGAACGACTGGTAGTCGCCATCCACACACTCTTCCATCCTCTTGAGCAGCAGGCCGGAAGAATCGCGCTCGAACAGTTCATCCCAATCGCCGCCCCAGACGACCTTGATGACATGCCAGCCAGCGCCGCGGAAAATGCCTTCCAGCTCATCGATGATGCGCTTGTTGCCGCGCACTGGGCCATCCAGGCGCTGCAGGTTGCAGTTGACGACAAAGATCAGGTTGTCGAGCTTCTCCCGGGAGGCCACGCCGAGAGCGCCCAGAGTATCCACCTCGTCGGTTTCCCCGTCTCCGACAAACGCCCAGATCTTGCGCTCGGTTTTCTGAATGAGGCTGCGGTTCTCGAGGTACCGCATGAAGCGCGCCTGGTAGATCGCGTTGAGCGGCCCAATGCCCATGGAAACCGTGGGAAAGCGCCAAAAATCCGGCATCAGCCAGGGATGGGGATAGGATGACAATCCAGGCTTGCCCCGCAATTCGTGGCGGAAGTGGAGCAGGCGGTCGTCATCAAACCGTCCTTCGAGGTAAGCCCGCGCATAGACCCCCGGAGAAGCGTGGCCTTGAAAGTAGATAAAGTCGCCCGGCTGGTCTCCATAGGTGGCGTGGAAGAAATGCTCGTAGCCCACTTCCAGCAGGGTGGCCAAAGAGGAGTAGGTGGAGAGGTGGCCGCCGATGCCGGCATCCTTCTTATTCTGGCCATGCACCATGGCCATGGCATTCCAGCGGATCAGCGCTTCCAGCCGCAGTTCGAGCTCACGGTTCCCTGGGTAGGGCACTTCCTCATGCTTGGGAATGGTATTCAGGTAGGGGGTGGTCAAGGCCCCAGGGGTCGAGATCCCGGCCTCGCGCGCCCGATGGCGTAAGGCCGCAATCAGCTCCGCGCCTTGTTCCGGACCCTCGCCGACCACCACGTCGTCGAAGGCCTCAATCCACTCCGCTACCTCTTCGGAAAACTTTGATTGGACGGGAAGAGCGACTTTAGTATCCATAATTTTGGCCTTTCCCAGTATATCGTCCTCAAACGGATCTCCGGGTTCCCCATCCTTGCCGTGCTTTGTCAGCAAGGGTCCGCGAACTTGATCCCAAGGTTTCGAACGCTGTGCTAGATTGATGCCAACCTGCTCATGTCTACGTCTTCTTTCTCTAAAAGCCAAGTCGAAGTGATTGACCTGCAACAGCAGGTGGCCCGGCTGCAAGCCTTGCTCGAAGTCTCCCGCCAGGTGCACGCGGCCGTTCGGCCTGAAGAAGTGCTGCAATCGGTTTTGCGCATTGTGGTGCGCGAGTTGGAAATGGCCGGGGCCCACGTAACGGAACCGGCGCTCACCGTAGGCGATATGCCTCCAGCGCCCTGGGATGGCTGCCCTCGCTACGCCCTGCTGAGCAAAGACGGAACCCAGCTGACCGAATTGGTAGTAAACCCAGGACCGGGCAAGACGCTGTCGCTCTACGAGCAGGACTTTCTGGAAGGGCTCGTGCTACAGGCAGGGGTGGCAGTCGAGAATGCGCATTACCACGATCGGGCTGTCGAATGGGCTCGAGTGCAACAGGATCTTGACGCCGCCCGCGCCATTCAGCGCAGCCTGCTGCCGCAACAGATGTCGGAGATTTCGGGCTATTCCGTGGCCGTGCGATCGAGCACTTGTTATGAGGTAGGCGGCGACTATGTGGACATCGTCAGCCTCCCGGATGGGGGCGAGATCATGGTAGTGGCGGATGTCGCCGGCAAAGGCTTGGCCTCCGCCATTGTCGCCACTTCCTTCCGCTCGGCCTTTCGCGCCATGGCGCTCGCTGGGCTGCCTCTGGCCGAACTAGCCGCCCGCATGAACCAGCAGCATTACGGCGAAGGGCAGGAGGCCCGCCGCCGCTACGTAACCGCGATCTTTCTAAAGCTGGATCCGCGGACGCATACCGTCGAAGTGGTCAATGCCGGCCACAACCCTGGCTTTTTGATCTCCGGGGACAAGGCGGTGCATGAGATTGAGGCCAGCGGCACCCCGATCGGGTTGGTCCCGATGATGGAATACACCTCGGAAACCCTCGCCTTCCCACCCGGAGCACGGCTGCTTTTTTATACCGACGGGCTCACGGAGGTCTTCCATGGCGATGACGAATACGGTCCAGAACGTTTGCTGTCAACATTTCGAGAGTGCAAGTCGCAGGATTGTACTGCTATCCTCAAGGTCCTGTGGCAACAATTGAGTGAATTTTCCCGTGGAGAGCCGCAGCAAGACGACATGACGGCGCTGGCATTGGTGCGAATGCAGGCGTAGTGAGGGAAGAGCAAAATGGTTGAAACCAGGGGCACGGCGGTGGAAGTCAAGCTCCCATCGCGGCTGGGCTTCGAAAAAGTAGCGATGGGCACGGCTGCCAGCGTGGCCAAGCTCATGGGCTTTCCCGACGATCGCATTGAAGACCTGAAGACCGCCCTGGCCGAGGCGTGCATCAACGCCATTGAACACGGAAATCTTCTGAACGATAACCTCTGCGTGGGCGTGATCCTTTCCGCCAGCGATGAAGCGCTGGAGGTTAAGGTGATGGATACCGGTTCCGGCATCGCGAAGGCACCTTCCAAGCCGGACATCGACCGCAAGATGCATGGTGAAGAGGACCCCCGCGGCATGGGTATGTTCCTGATCCAGTCCTTGGTGGATGAAGCCGAGTGGGTCAAGGGAAGCCCGGGAAAAGGCAGCTACGTAAGGCTGGTCATCAGGCTGGCTAAGGAGAATGAGTAAAGTGCAGACGGAGACAAAAGCAAAAGTGGATGAGGTTCTCGCCGCGAACGGGCGGCCGGTCACTGTTCTTCGCTTCACCGGCGACATCTCCAGCAGTTCGCGGGACACTGTGCTTGGAACTTACGAGGGTGTGGTCAAGAGCCGCCCGGTCCTGATCGATTTCTCCAAAGTGGAATACATCAATTCCAGTGGAATTGCTCTTGTCATCCAGATGTTGATGGAAGCCAGCAAAGCTGATCAGACGATCGCCGCGTTTGGCCTTACGCCGCACTTCCAAAAAGTCTTCACCATGGTGGGTATTACTAAATATGCCGCCCTGCACCGGGATGAGGCAACGGCCATCGCATCGCTGTAGAGTTTAGGGCCGTAATCGGGAGATCGGATGGTTGTAAGAAGAAACAGCAGGTCCCTCCACTACGCTACCCCGGATTTCCTGTGGAGTTTGGTGGCGTTGGCGAACTCCATGCGGCTTTCTTTTACGGAAAGCCGCATACGTGGCCGCGGATGGCACCGCTAGGTAGGAAATCCGGGTCCGCTCCGGTCGGAGTCTGTGACTTTATTGATTTCTTTCAGGTTTGGTGCCGGAAAGCGCTGAAGAGCATCGGCCAATAAGCATCCTCGGGGTCCTTCGACTCCGCGCCAGAAACCCACTGTTAGCGATAGATTTGCGAGGCGCTTCGCTCAGGATGACGCCTTGTGGGGAGCTTGAAAGACATTCTGGGTGGCTCTGCCAAAAGCCTAAAAATGAAAAAAGTCACAACCTCTCGGGATGACAGTTTTGCTTGGGAGTTGACATCTTCGATTGCAAACCAGTTATTTGGGAATAGACACCCTCGATTGCAAACCAGTTAATGGGAACTATCACCCTCGTTCCCAAACAGAATTGTCATCCCGAGCGAAGCCGAGGGACCTGCTGTGCGCCTTTCCCTGACGCAACTGCGCACATTTGGCCCCCGCTCCCCATTGTCTTCTCGCCTGTCCCGGCGGCTACTTAGCCCGCGGGTGTGTCCGGTCGTAAACCTGCGTGACCTGCCCTACCGTGAGCTGCGTATAGCGCTGGGTAGTCGACAAGCGCTCGTGTCCGAGCAGCTCCTGAATAGCCCGCAGGTCAGCACCCTCCTCCAGCATGTGCGTGCCGAAAGCGTGGCGTAGCGTGTGGGGGTGAATCTCCGCCGGCAATCCCTTCGCCAGCGAGATGCGCTTGACGATCCGCCCCACGCTCCTGGTCGTCAACCGCCCGCTTCCCTTCATCTGCAAGTTCAACAGCAACGCGTCGATCGCCTTAGGCCCCAGCTTGGCCGCGCGCGATGGAAGATAAGCGCGAATCGCGTCTGCCGCTGCATCCCCCAAGGGAACATAGCGCTGCTTCCGTCCCTTGCCCCGGACCAGGATCACTTCCCGCGCCCAATGCACATCGTCCACATTGAGCCCCACCAGCTCGGCGTTGCGGATGCCGCATCCATAAAGCAGTTCGAAGATCACGCGATCGCGCTCCGGCCACGCCGCAACCGTCTCCGCCGAGGCCGTTTCCACCAAGTGGTTCATCTGCTCAATCGAAGGCACACGCGGTAGATGCTTGGGCAGCTTGGGAGTAGCCACCAGAGCGGCGGGATTGCTGGTGACATGCCCTGCCCGGGCCATCCATTGAAACCAGGACCGCACCGCGGCCAGCGACCTGGCAACCGACGCCTTCGCCAAACCTCGCCCGTAAAGCTCGCCCAGGTAGCCGCGTATCTGCAGATGATCGACGGTATGCATTTCGACGCCTTGCCCGCCCTGCTCGATCAGGTAGGCGGCAAAATTGTCGATTTCGCGCTGGTAAGCCCGCAAGGTATGCGGGGAAGCGGCCCGCTCATGCGCCAGCATGGCCAGAAACTCCTCCGACAACTGCCTGGGTTGCGGCTTCATTTTGCAGCCCTTCTCGTGGCCCGGGGATGATGAGCCCGATGCACCGCTTTCAGCCTGCCCAGCGCCAGGTGCGTATATACCTGTGTGGTCGAGATATCGGCATGCCCCAGCAGGGTTTGCACCGTCCTCAAGTCGGCTCCGTTCTCCACCATATGGGTCGCGCAACTGTGGCGCATCACGTGCGGACTGGCGCGGCCATCCAGCTGCTTCACCAGATGCCACACCCATTGCCGGGTAAGTCCGGCTCCGCGAGTAGAAAGAAAAAGCCGGCTCTCCCTAGGGCGAATCGCCAGCGCTGGCCGCCCGCGGGTCAGATACGCGTCCAGAGCTTCGACCGCCGCCCGCCCCAGCGGCACTATGCGCTCCTTGTCCCCTTTGCCGCGCACCAGCATGCGGCCCTCCGCTAGGGAAAGATCTTCGACTCCCAGCCCGGTGAGCTCGGAGACCCGGATTCCGCCCGCATATAGCATCTCCACGATGGCGCGATCGCGCAGGGCCACCGCGTCTGCCTGCGGATGGTCTGCCGCCGTCCCGGCCTGTTCCATCATGCGTTCCACCTCCGACTGGGCCAGCGCCTTGGGCAGAACCTTCCACGATGACGGGGACTCGAGGTTCACCGTCGGGTCGTGCCCGATCCGCTTATCCAGCAGCAGCCATTTGTAGAAGCCGCGCAGGCAGGAGAGCTTGCGCGCGATGGAGCGCGACTGCACCCCATGCTTCTGCAGGTGCTCTAGGAACCCCGCCACCTGGCGTTGGTCTGCGGTCATGGGCAGCGCGTGCGTACCTTCGAGGTATTCCGCGAAGAGGCTCAGGTCCCGCTGATAGGCTTCGCAGGTCAGCGGCCGCAGCCCCTTCTCCACCCGCAGATAGGCAACATACTGGCGCAGGATCCCGGAATGGTTGCCGGCGAGCACAACCTCGATTATCTGCTTCCGGCGCACCCGGCCGGCGCGGGCCAGCCGGCGCAGGAACCAAGAGAGACAGCCTTGCCTGCGTTCACCTGCCGTTTACGCCGGAAGTGCAAAATTGCTTCAGATCGCGGACAATAGAAGGGGGCATATGCCTCGCCAGGAGCGACCTTCCGCTTTGACCAGTAGCAAGTCCGGCAGCAATATTTCTCTTTCCCCCCAGGAATTTGTCGACGCGGTTCTCTCCCGAGAGCCAGCCGTTGCCGTGTTTGACTGCGATGGAACGCTGTGGAGCGGAGACTCCGGCTACGACTTCATGGTCTGGTCGATCGAAGAGGGCATTGTCTCCCGCAACGCGAGTGACTGGATCGACTCTCGCTACCGCCTCTACCTGGCAGGCAAGGTCTCGGAGCTCGCGATGTGCGGGGAGATGGTCCAGATCTACGACGGCGTGAGCGAAGTGGAAATCCGCCGGGCGGCTGCCGCTTTCTTCCAGTCGCGCTTCCTGGATAAGATTTTTCCCGAAATGCAGGCCCTGGTTTCCTCGTTGAATGATCGCGGGACCGAGATCTGGGTTGTCAGTTCGACCAACAACTGGGTGATTGAAGAAGGCGTTCGCGGCTTCAATATTCCGCCCTCCCGGGTCATTTCCGCACGTGCCCAGGTGGCCGGCGGCGTCATTACCAGCAAGCTCCTCGACGTACCTACCGGAGAGGGTAAGGCCGAATCGCTGGTAAAGGCCGGCGTAGCCGCCCCCGATGTGGTATTCGGCAACTCCGTTCACGACGCGGCGATGCTCGAGATCGCGCGCCAAGCCTTTCCCGTGAACCCCACACAGGCGCTGCTGCAGATCGCGGCCCGGCATGGCTGGCCCGTCTTTTACCCGGATGGCACTCTGCCTGCGGCATGAAGCCCCAACATCGCGGCCTGCGTGTTGCTGCGCTGCAGCCCAGCGTAAGCATTACGCTGGATCGATTAGGCTGCCTCGACTCGCTCGTCGCCTGCACCCGTTATTGTCTTGACGCCGTCCCCGTCCTGCGCGGACACAACCTGAAAGTGATTGCGGACTCGTGGTCTTCGACTACGGAAGAAATACTCTCCGCTTCGCCCAACCTGGTCGTGGCCTCAGTTCCCTA
Source organism: uncultured Acidobacteriaceae bacterium (assembly GCA_963746595.1). GTDB lineage: Bacteria > Acidobacteriota > Terriglobia > Terriglobales > Acidobacteriaceae > PALSA-350. The sequence continues at coordinate 356,187 of CAVVBS010000013.1, read as the reverse complement.
CAGGCTCGAATCCCTGGCCGCGATCCTGAAATGCGGCGTGCCGGTCCTCACCCTGGCCCCTCATTCGTTGGCCGACATCTATCAGGACATCCGGCTTCTAGGCTCCATTCTCCACGTGCCGGATCGAGCCGAAGCCGTAGTCGACGAAATGCTTTCCGCACTTGCAGCCACGGAGCGGGCTGTCCAAACCGCGGAATCACCGCTGGTCTACTGTGAAGAGTGGGGAAAGCCGCTTATCCACTCGCAATCCTGGGTGGCAGAGCTGATTACCGCGGCCGGAGGCCGCTTTCTGGGCAAACCCGGCTCGGTGACCGATGCTGAGACGGTCGCCGCCCTTGATCCGGACGTGCTTGTCTTTGCCTGGTGTGGCGCCGGAGACCGCGTTCCGCTCGCTCGCGTGGTGGAAAAGCGGCAATGGCAATCGCTGCGCGCGGTGCGCACCGGCCGCGTCTTCTGCATTCCGGACGAGCTTTTGAATACTCCCGCTCCCACCCTTCTGCAGGGACTCCACGCGCTGGCCCGGGCCATCCATCCGCAGATTTTTGGCGTCCCGGAAAACGTTCGTTCTCTGCAACCAGACGGTCTTGTGCGCGCAACGTCTAAAATCATATGACTGTGCAGAAAGACTCCAGTCGAGCGAGAACGGACGCGAAGGTAGTTCGGCTGGTGGTGGCCGCGCTTATCCTGCGCGAGCAAAAGGTTCTGATCTGCCAGCGCCGCCCGGACCAGCCTATGGCCCTGAAATGGGAGTTTCCCGGAGGCAAGGTGGAGGACGGCGAGAGCGCGGAGCAAGCCCTGCGCCGGGAACTCGATGAGGAGTTAGGTATCACCGCCGAAATCGGCAACCGCGTGGCCCACACCCGCCATACCTACCGCAGCGGAAGCGCGATCGATCTGCAGTTTTTTGTTGTCCACCAATTTACCGGGGAAATGACCAACCGAATTTTTCACGACCTGCGCTGGTGCCCGCTGCGCGAGTTGACCCGCTACGACTTTCTCGCCGCCGATCGCATCCTCATTCGTGAGCTGGCCGCGGGCAAGCTGCTCTGACGAACCCAAAGTAACCTTCGAAACGATAACCGTCGATTCAACAAGAGAGTCTCGGCGTCTAGATCCGATTCCGCAACGCGCTGTATGCTCTTGGCAGATGATTTCGGCACAACGGGCGGCCTCTCGTCACCCTCCCGCTGGTCGGCAGTTGCCGGTAGTTTCGGCCTAAGGCGAGCGAAGGACAGTTTTACCGCTGTCCGGTGTCACACCCGATCCCTGTCCCAAATTAACCAATTCAAGCATCCCGCCGCGGCGGGATTTTTTCTTGCACCCCACCGCGCCTACAAGCGCAGTGCGAACCTCTGTTCCCTAACTTCTCTCAAATTTCAGGAGCCACCTATGCCCAAAAACAAAGTCAGCGACCCCATCACCGATCAGGAAATAGCCTTTGCCCGCCTGGTCCTCTCTGGCGCCATAACCGACCGTCAAGCCGCCGAAGCCGTCGGCCTCAACCCCGACTCCGCCGCCTATACCAAAGCCAAACCCCATGTCCGCGACTTCATGCTCCAGCACCGCGCCGCCGTGCAGCAACAACTCGTCCAGCAAGATGCCGACGGACAGCGCCGGCTGAACCTGGACCGCGAAAAAGTACTGGACCGCCTCTGGGAAATCGCTTACCTCAGCCCAGAGATGACCCGAGGCAGCATTACCGGCCAGGTCAAGGCCCTCTCCATGATCGTCGCCATGCAAAACTTCATCCCCGACCGTCGCGCCACCTCTTCAGAGAAAAAATCCGCCCCTGCGCCCGCCCACCCGCAAACCAATGGCGCCGCATGGTGTCTCGGGCAGCAAGCCACAGCCATCGACCCGCTGCCGAGCCCTGCCCCTGGCAAGCCCGCTCCCGGCTCCGCGGCAGAGCCGCCTCCGGACCCCGTCCCCAGCCAGTCCACCTCCGCCAACCGCTCTCCCCGGGCACAGGCCCCGCTGCCTTATGTTCCCCTATTCAATTCTGTTCCAGACCTCGGGGTCCCTCTTCCCATAAAGAACCCCTTTGTCCGCCCCCGCTGAGCTGACAAATCCTCAAAAGGACCCAAAAATATCAAATTTTATAAATCGCTGAACAGCTAATGAAGCAATGCTGGAAAAGCTGATTACCTCCTCGCTTGGCCTGCCGTAATCAACAGGACTTGGACAGGGCAGGCTTTCAAAACTGGAAATAAATGAAGTCGCGATGGCCAAAGAAGCCGAAGAACGCGATCGCGTACACACAGGCGTTATAAGCCAGGGCGCGAAATGCCGGCCGCGCCCAGAGCCGGGGGACGCGCGCCGGATGAGCGATCCACCACTCGACGACAAACATCGCGACAATCGCTAAGACCAGATAGGGAGCTGTGGCGCGACTGAAGCCGCCAACCTTCAGCAAGAGAGGATCGATGCGCCCCAGGGGAAAAAGATGGGTGGCGATAAACCAGGCGTCTCCCAGGTTGTTGGCGCGAAAAAATATCCAGGCGTAGGTCACTAGGCTGAAGGTGAAAACAGTCTTGACCAAGACCAGCCGGTCGAATCGCGCGGTGAAACGGGCCGTGGCCTGGGACACGATCAGGTAGATGCCGTGCAAAAAGCCCCAGGCGACAAAGGTCCAGTTGGCGCCATGCCAAAGCCCGCTGATGACAAAGGTGATCAGCAGGTTGGCATAATGCCGGGAGAGCTTTACGCGGTTCCCGCCCAACGGAATATAGACGTAATCGCGAAACCAGGTGGACAACGAGATGTGCCATCGCCTCCAGAACTCACCCACTGAGCGGCTGAAGTACGGCTGCATGAAATTGATACGCAACTCGTAGCCCATCATCCGCGCCAGGCCCAAAGCAATATCCGTGTAGCCGGAAAAATCGCAGTAAATCTGGATGGAAAACAGCAGCGTGGCCAGCAACAGAGCCGCCCCATCGTAATGCCGTGGCGTGTCGTAAATGAGCTTTACAAAATCAGCCACATTGTCAGCCAGCACCATCTTTTTGAACAGACCCCAAAGGGCCTGCACCAGGCCAGCCCGCACGCCTTCGAAGGTAACCCTCGGCTCGCGATGAAACTGCGGCAGCAGTTCGTACGGCCGCTCGATGGGCCCGGCCACCATTTGCGGAAAGAAGGCGACGTAGAGTGCGTACTCCAGCAGATTCTTTTCCGCCGGCACCCTCCGGCGGTAAACCTCGATGGTGTAGCTCATGGCCTGAAAGGTGTGGAACGAGAGGCCGACGGGCAAGATGATGGCCAGCAGCGGCGGATCAAACCGCAGCCCAAAGAGGTGCGACGCGCTGCGAAAAGAGCCAGTCAGAAAATTGAAATATTTGAAGACCACCAGGAGCCCCAGGTTGCAAAACAGGCTTACTCCCAGATACAGACGGCGCCGCGCGGGCTGCTCCGCTTTTTCGATCTGCAGGCCTGCGATGTAGTCGATCACCGTGATGGCCCAGATCACAAAGATGTAGCGCGTGCTCCAGCACATGTAGAAGTAGTAGCTGGCGATAAGCAGAATGATCTTGCGGGCCGTGCCGCGCGTGACCAGCAAGAGCAGCCACACGAGGATAAAAAATAACAGGAACTGAAAGCTATTGAAGAGCATGGGAGCTCTCCTTCAGCAGCTGAAACAACGCCTCGCGTATACACTCGCGCGCCGGCTTCATTCAGGTGCGTCTGATCGGCAAAGAGCCGATTGGGATAAAGAAAGTAGTCTGGGCCGAGCAGCTTGCATGAAGTTGTCTGCTGGAGCAGCGCGGCAAAGCGCTCGTCACGCGCGGCCGCGGGCGCGGCTTCTCCCTCCCGGAGGTAATACGGCACGTAGTAACAATCCATGTGATACTGCCGCACCAATTGGTTCAGTTGGCCAATCTGCGCGCTTTGCGATGGAGCAACCCGCGCGAACACCCGCGCCGGCTGGTCGGATGCAAGATGAAAATCTTCCGGCAGCCGGCCTCCGGGAAAATGGCTTTGCTCGGTGATCAGATGGTAGCCTCGCTCGGCAATCACCGCATGCTCGTTGGCTTCCGACTCGCGGTAGTAACTCCGCACGCCACCATCTTCGGGCGCTGCAAGCAGGAAGGCAGTCAGGTCTCTAAGGAAGTTACGAAAGGGGAAGAGTGCACCGATCACGGCGTGATCGTCGGGAATGAAATGGAAGATGCCGCGCCGGGGTGGATCAGGGTTCCATGGCAGCGTGAGCAGCAACACGTTGGGAGCCTGGCCCCGTGCACACATGGCCGCCAGCGGCGGCAAGAACAAATCGCTACCCGGAAAACCAGAGTTAAAGGAGGATACCTTTCGATGATTCGCCAAACTCATCTGGTCAAACCAGGCCGGAACAAAACCTGCCAGGATCTTACTGTTGCCGAAGATCAAGACGCGGGTGACTGCAGGGTCAGAGGGAAAGACCTGTCCCTTCTCCTCCCATTGCAGCTTGGCGCCGAAGACGATGTCGGAGCCATTCTTCAGGTAGGGCAGACCGCGGGACAGTCCGTAAAACGCCGCCCAGAATATCGCGAAGAGAAAAATTGTCCAGCCAAGAGCCGACGGGGTCCTCCGCTTCGCTGGGGGCTCCTGCTTGGCGGCGTCAGAGAGAGAGTTGGGGGCTGCTTCGACGTCCAAGATAGTCCTTGAACTCTCATCGTATTACAAGCGGTCGGAGCATTTTCACTTCAGCTGTGTACTAGTGAGGGTAGCGACGGGCGGAGCGGAGAACATCCCTCAGCGGCAGTACTTGTTCATAAGCGCTAACGTACGGACCGAAGAGTTGAGTGAGAACCCACAATCCCTTACTCTCGTAATGCGTGCTGAAACCCAGAACTACGTCCCATAAGGGCTAACTTGTTTGGGATATTTTTCTTCAAACTCCCACAAAATCGTCATCCTGAGAGTCTGTGACTTTTTGATCTTTTCGTGTTTTTTGCACCCGACCAGATGTTTTTCGATCCCCTCCAGAAAGGCGTCATCCTGCCTGCCCCGGCGTGCCGTGGGAGCGAAGCGCCTCGCAGATCTATCGCATAACAGAGGGTTTTATGCGCGCAGTCGAAGAGCCTGTCCTGAGCGTAGCCGAAGGAACCCCGGCGATGCTTGTTGGCAGATGCTCTTCGGAGCTTTCCGGCCACAGACCACAAGGGAAATTAAAAAGTCACAGCCTCTGAGCGGAGCGCCTCACAGATTTACCGCGTGACACTGCGATAGGTGGCGCGGAGTCGAAGGACCCCGAGGGTGCTTATCCTGCCCATGCCGTTCGGACCTTTTCGACCACCGAAGCCCGAGAACAGGATCTTGCTGCAGTACGCACTTGATGATCACGGGACTTTGTGGTGAGTTGAAGATGCAAAAGCCACCGTCTTCTCGGATTTCCATTGTTTGCCAAACAAGTTCGCGCTAAAAGGTCGTAGTCCTGGGCAATTCTCAGCCTTCCCTACGGGACTCATCTCCGGCGCAGCAGGTTCCCACGCACACGCTCTACCCCGAACCGCTGGTAAACATCAACACCAGCGAGAGGACGATGACCACGGCCGCCGTGACCCAAGCCACGGCGTTGAACCAGCGGGAGTTTACAAAATCGCCCATCAGGTCCTTGCGATTAATGAGCAGGAGCATGAAGACGATCACCAGGGGCAGCAACACCCCGTTCAATACCTGCGACAGGATGACCATACTGATCAGCTTGGCGTTGGGGACGAATAAGACAGCGAGCGCCCCACCAGCCACCAGGAGGGTATATAGCCAGTAGAAGACGGGCGCATCTTTGAAGCCGCCATCCAGGCCCGACTGCAGACCCAGCCCCTCGCATACCGTGTAGGCAGTGGAAAGGGGCAGAATCGAGGCAGCAAAGAGCGACGCATTGAACAGCCCCACGGCGAACAACAGGAAAGCGTAACGCCCGGCCAGCGGCTTCATCGCCTGCGCCGCGTCCGCCGCCTCCTTGATCGCTCCCATACCATGGGCAAACAGCGTGGCGGCACATGCGACCACGATGAACCAGGCCACGATGTTGGTGAAGAAGGACCCGATGATGACGTCGAGACGCGAAGCCCCATAGCTCTTCGCCGTAACCCCCTTCTCTACGATCGAAGACTGCAGATAGAACTGCATCCAGGGCGAGATGGTGGTGCCGATCACCGCCACGATCATGTAAATGTAACTCTTAGAGTGCCATATGGAACCTTTGGGCAACTCGACCGTAGCCACCATGGCTTCATGCCAGCTGGGCTGGGAAAGAACTCCGGTGACAATATAGGCAATATAGAAAACCGAAGCCGCCAGAAAGACCTTTTCGACGCTCTTGAAGTCGCCCTTAACGATCAGAAGCCAGATCAAGAGCGCGCTGCCGGGCACGGAAATATATTTGCTGACGTGAAAGAGCTGCATACTCCCGGCAATGCCGACGAACTCCGTCATGACGTTGCCAAAATTGACCACGACCAGCAGCAGCATCAAGATGAACGTCATGCGCAGCCCGAACTCTTCGCGGATCAGGTCGCTCAGGCCCTTGCCGGTAACCGCCCCCATGCGCGCGCACATTTCCTGTACCACCACCAAAGCCACGGTGATGGGGATCATGGTCCACAGCAGGGTGTACCCGAATTGCGCTCCGGCATTGGAGTAGGTGAGGATGCCGCCCGAATCGTTATCGATGTTGGCGGTGATAAATCCCGGCCCCAGCACGGCGAGGAAGAGCAGTATGCGGATTCGCCAGCGCTTGAGCATGCGGTTAGGGTAAAGATTTCAATTTGAATTTCAGGCTACTTCGGTCCTGGATTTCCTGTACGCGGTACCAAGTAACGGGCCACGTTGCGGCTTTCGTTAAGGAAAGCCGCATGAAATGCATCAACACTACAGAACTTCACAGGAAATCCGGGGGTTTCACTCATTGCTTTCCACGCAAAAACGCGATCACATGATCTGCCTGCACTACACCTACCAGCCGGTTTGCTCCATCCACCACCGGTAGCGCATGCAGATTGTACTTGTCGAAGAGTTCTGCGACTTCATCCTGGTGGGCCTCGGCCTGACAAGAAATAATGCGCGGTTCAGCAAGGACCGTCACCCGCGTCTCGGGCAGCGCCAGGATCAGGCGCGACAGCGGCACGACTCCCTCGAGCACATCGTTATAGCCGGTGAGATAAATCTCGGTTACTCCCTCGGGGTCGCCATCAAACTCGCGCAGTGCGCGCACCGCATCCGCCACCGAGGCGCCGGAGCCCACCTGCACGCAATCGGTGGTCATTCGTCCGGCGGCGGAATCTTCCCGGAATTCGAGCAGCTCCTCCACTTCATGCCGCTCTTCGGGTTCCATCTCCTCGAGGATCGCCTCCGAGCGCTCGTCGGAAAGCTCGGCCAGCAGATCGGCGGCCGCGCCGGGATCCATCTCTTCGACGATGTCGGCTACACGCCCGGAATCGAGCGATTCCAGCAGCGACTTCTGCAGCCGGGGATCGACTTCCTCCAGCGCGTCTGCTGCTACCTCCTCGTCGAGGGAGCCGAAGACCGCCTCACGCTCAGGCGGCGGCAGGTCTTCCAGGATGTCCGCAAGATCGGAAGGGTGCATATGAGCAAGCCGCTCATGTTCGATCTTCAGCTTGACCCGCCGCGCAGGATCCACTTCGATCAGGTCAACAAACTCCCAGGGGATGACGCTGGCGCGGAAGTGCATGGCGAAGCTCGCCAGTGTATGCCTGGGCATCGTACCCTTGAGCAGCCTCCGCACCGCCCCCCGCAGCCCAACCGCCACCTCAGCGACACGCAACCCCTCACGGCCGTTCTCAGGAAACCACTGCAGGTCGACGTCGTTAACCCGCACCACCTTCCTGCCGTGCACATCGATAATTTGCCGGTCCAGCACATCCTGGTGAAGGAGCAGCAGGTTTTCATCTCCGCGGAGGGGCTGAAGCAGGGCGTCCTCGCGCAATTCGATGGTTCCTGCCGGCGTCTGCATAACATCCTTTACAGCAACCAGCCTGGCTCCCTCCCGTGTCTTGAGCAGCAGTCCGGCTACATCGCCCGCGGCCGTTCCGGTTGCCACCGCTACGTCTGTCAGCCGTCCTTGCACGCGACCCTGCCGGTCCGTGATCAGCGTACCGAGCAGGAGCGTCAGGCTGGCGTGTGTGGTGTGCTTTTCGTGCATCGAAGGCCGGTTGCAGTCTAACAGCGTTGGGGGGAAGGTTGGAGCAGGTTAGTAAGAGAGTCGCGGCAGGGTCAATTTAGTAACCCTGGGACGAAGGCTGGAAAGGTTGGGGAACAACTAGCCGTTGGTTCTTTGTGACCACCACTGCATTTTCGAGGGCGTTAGTTCGGTCGTTCCGGGCGGCTCTTCGGATGAAAACGCTCATCGAGCGGCTGCCTTCCCTGAAAGCCAGCCTCGACAGTGTGCCAGTAGTCGATTTTTGCTTCGCCCAACTGCCAGCAGAGCAGAACGATCTGGTCGCCGATCTGGCACGGAAAATCCAGCAATCCCTTATCGAGATCCTTTACCTGGACGCCAATGGAATCGATTTCCTGGATCGCATCCTGGGCTTGCTGGACCGAGGCGCGCTGGGCCATGCGCTTACGCGCCACCGCTGCGACATCCACCAGCATCCCTCCCGAGAGGAAGATATTCTGGCTGAGCATCTGCAACTCCGCTTCGACCAGCCCGGCACTCGCTTTGCCTTCGATCGCCCGCCGCAGAAGGGATTCGAGAATCGGCAAGAGCGACTGCGCCTCATCCAGAGAGAATGTCTTCATAAGTACGGCCTTCGTCCAAACCTCATGATAAACCACCTTGATTTGTGGCCCCTTGGCGAGGCAGGTATCATGACAGAGCGATGAGTTTGCCCGATACCATCTTCATTTTCGGACTGGCGCTGGTAATTTTTGGGCCCAAGAAGCTGCCGGAGATCGGCCGTCAGCTAGGCAAGCTGGTGCTCGAATTCCGCCGCGCCAGCAACGAGTTCAAAATGCAGATTGAGGAAGAGTTACGCGCCGCGGAACTGGCAGATCGCCAAAAGCAAATTGCCGCCCCGCCTATCACCCCATCGCCGGCCCCGGAATCCACCTCGGAGGCCCTGACCATACGGCCGCCAAGTGACGGAACCACTGTGAGCACGGAGAGCCCGTCGTCGAGGGTAATCCCGGTGCACGAAGAAGTCGCGGAACTGGAAGCAGTCGCGGGGGACCATCCGGAACTGGCCGCCAACGGCCTCAAGCACGAGCCGGAGCAGGCAACCACGCATCATGACTGACATCGTAGATCGGGCCCGCACAGCAGTGACGGAAAGAGCGGAATTGCCGGGCATGAGCCTCCTGGAACACCTGGAGGAACTCCGCAAGCGCCTCATCCATTCCGGCCTGTACCTGGTCGCCGCCTTCTTCGTCGCTTACTACTTCCGCCAGACGCTCTTTGCGTTCATGGAGCGGCCCATTGTTTCGGCGCTCAAGGCGCACCATCTGGACCCTCACCTGGTCTATCTCAACCCGGTAGATCCCTTTAATTTCTTCATCAAGATCAGCCTGGTCGGGGGCGCCATTATGGCCTCGCCTTTCATTCTGTTCCAGGTCTGGTTATTCATCGCTCCTGGACTCTACCGGCAGGAGAAGCGATACATCCTGCCCTTCATGACGGCCACTGTCGGACTATTTCTTACCGGCGCCTTTTTCGGCTATCACTACGTTTACCCTGGCGCTCTCAACTTCCTCATCGGCTACGGCGATCAGTTCCGGCCGATGGTCACGGTGGGCGAGTACACTGAGCTCTTCATGACCGTGATCCTGGGCTTGGGGATCACCTTCGAGTTGCCGATCCTGGTCTTCTTTCTGGCTCTCTTCGGCATCGTGAACGCGCGTTTTCTGTGGAAGAATATCCGCTACGCCATCCTGGTCATTTTCGTCATTGCCGCCATCATCACCCCAACTCCCGATGTGTTGACGATGTGCGTCTTTGCTGCTCCGATGCTGGCGCTTTATCTGGTGAGTATTGGCGTCGCTTACATGGTTCATCCCAGCCGCAGGAACCGGCAAAAACAGGCATCATGAAACGCTTCTCATTTCTTTCCCGGCCGCTCGGCGTCGCGCTGCTCTTTTGCCTGTTAAGCTGGACTGGCCAGGGCACAGGCGGCAGCACCGCTTCCCCGCTTCGACGGCGAGCGCGCTCTGACGTACACCAAGGAATTCGTCGCTACGGGTCCACGTTGGGTGGGCAGCCCGGGACATGCGAAAGCCCAGGCCTTCCTCGAACGGCAGTTCGCAAAAGACGACCTGGTAAAAGACACCTTTACCGCATCAACACCCATCGGGCCGCTGGCCATGACCAACTACATCGTCAAATTTCCTGGCAGCAAAGACGGCATCATAGTACTCGCCAGCCATTACGACACCAACTACCCGCTGAAAGATACCGGCTACGTGGGCGCGAATGATAGCGGCTCGAGCACCGGCCTGCTGCTGCAGTTGGCCAACAGCTTCCGGGGAAAGAAGTTGGATGGATACAGCGTCTGGCTGGTTTTCTTTGATGGAGAAGAGGCGATCAAGGGCTGGACAGACGACCGACTCGACCTACGGCAGTGCTGCACCTCGCGGCCAAGTGGCAGGCCGATGGAACTCTCAAGCACATCAAGGGCTTTCTCCTGGCCGATATGATCGGCGACCGCGATCTCGATGTGGATCGGGACTTGAGTTCGACCCAGTGGCTGCTTGACCTGGTAGGACAGGCGGCGGCGAAGTTCGGTGACCAGTCTTATTTTTTCCAGCGACAAAATACGGTGGGCGATGATCACACTCCGTTTGTGCAACGCGGCGTGCCCTGCGCCGACATCATCGATTTCAATTACGGATACCAAAACGCGTTTTGGCACACACCCGAGGACACCATGGATAAGCTAAGCGCCAAGAGCCTCACCATCGTGGGCAATGTCTTCCTGGAGTCGGTCCAGCTGTTGAATCAGCGGTGAGGTTCTTTTCTGTCCGTCCGATATGACGGCTCCCAATAAAACTCACCGCACCTCGGCTTCGCTCGGGATGACGGGGGGACGGTGACTTTTATGAGAAGCCGTCATATCGGATGGGCAGAAAAGAAACAACCACCGTAGGCTAGGATTGCATCATGCTGGATGGCGCGCCGATCACATACTGGATAGGTTTCCACATTGTGGTGCTAGGCCTGATCGTGATCGATCTGGCCGTTCTCAGTCTAGGTAAGGCCTCCGCCCGGACCCGCGATAGCATTATTTTTGTCCTGTTTGTCTTTTCCCTCGCCGCGTGTTTCGGCATATGGATCGGGCACGTTGAGGAGCATCAGACAGCGCTCGAGTTCGCCTCCGGGTACCTGATCGAGCTCTCCCTCAGCATCGATAATCTCTTTGTCTTCCTACTCCTCTTTCGCGCCTTCGGCCTGAGCGCGGAGGCGCAGCGAAAGGCGCTCCTGCTGGGAGTCCTCGGCGCCATCGTGATGCGCGGATTATTCATCTTCGCCGGACTCGAACTGCTTCAGCGCTTCAGCCTGGATCCAGTACTTTTTCGGCGCCCTGCTGCTGTTTGCCGCGCTACGGCTGTTGCGGGAAAAGAAGGCCGGGGCCACGCCCGCTCCAGCCAAGTGGATTACGCAATGGACAAAACGCTGGGGCAACAGCCCCAAATCTACTTTCTTCCTTGCGGTGATCGCCATCGAACTGGTCGACCTGGTCTTCGCGATTGATTCCGTACCCGCGGTGCTCGCCATCTCCCACCACCCGTTTGTGGTCTACACCTCAAACATCTTTGCCATTCTCGGCTTACGGTCGCTCTACTTCCTGCTGGCCGGCTTGCTTGACCGCCTGCGCTTTCTTTACCTCGGCCTGGCTACGATTCTGGGCTTTGTGGGCGCAAAGATGATGTTGGCAAAATGGGTCCATGTACCGGTAGGCATCTCGCTCGGCTTCATTGTCCTGGTGGTGTTCACAGTCGCGGTTGCTTCCCTGATCTCAACCAAGACGCACAGCGCGAGTACGCCCTGAGGGTTGCGATACGATGGACCAAGCGTGCGTAAAATTTCGGTCACGACCAAGTCAGGACACTACACCGTTTCCGTGGGAAGCGGCATTCTGGAGTCCTTAGCCAAGCGCATGCCGGCGCTCACCGGCAAGAAGCGCAAACTCATCTTCCTCTTAACCTCGCCGGAGATCTGGGCCCTTTGGGGCGAGCGCATGCAGGATTCGCTTCCCCAGGAACCGGTGGTGCTCTTTCTACCCCCAGGCGAGCGCCACAAGCGCATGGCCCAGGTGGAGCGGCTGGCCACTGAGATGGCCAAAGCCGGGGCTGACCGCTCCTCTCTGCTGGTTGCCTTCGGTGGCGGCGTGATCGGCGACGTGGGCGGGTTTCTCAGCGCGATCTACATGCGCGGAATCGATTACATCCAGGTTCCGACCACCCTGTTGTCGCAGGTTGATTCCTCGGTGGGGGGCAAGACCGGGGTCAATCTGCAGACCGGCAAGAATCTGGTGGGCTGCTTCTACCCGCCGCAGGAAGTGGTCGCAGACATCGCACTGCTCCACACCCTTCCCCAGCGGGAACTGCGCGCCGGGATCTATGAAAGCATCAAGGCCGGGCTCATCCGCGACGCGGCGCTCTTCCGCTTCATTGAGAGCCATCGCGAGGCCCTTGACCAAGGCGATCCCGCGTCGCTGGAGAAGATGATCGCGGCCTCCATACGGATGAAGGCCGAGGTGGTCAATCTGGATGAGCGGGAGTTTGGTGTGCGCATGATTCTCAATTTCGGCCACACCATCGGCCATGCTATTGAGGCCGCTACGCGGCTATCGTGCCCTGCTGCACGGCGAAGCCGTCGCCTGGGGCATGATTGCCGCGCTTGCACATCAGCCACCAGCGAAACCTGCTAACGGCAGAAGCCGTGCGCCGCATCGAGGGTCTGATCCGCTACTTCGAACCGCCGGCACTGCCCTTCGCTCAGCGGCAAACGCCTGTTGCAGGCAGCCTCCGGCGACAAGAAGAATCGGGCCGGAGTGCGCCGCTTCGTCCTGCTGCAGGGCCTGGGCAATGCGGTGGTGGCCGAGGACGTCACCGACGCCGAGGTGCTGGCAGCTATCGATGCGATGTGCCGCCTCTCCGCGGGCGGCAAATAGCGGTGGCCGCGCCTGGCGCTCAACCAGAGGGGTCCGGGGACGAAGCCAGCGCAGCTGCCGCCGTCCGCTCCATGTTCGATCAGATCGCCCCGCGCTACGATCTGCTGAACCATGTCCTTTCCTGCAACATCGACCGCATTTGGTGGTGGCGGGCGGCGCGCAGTTTTCGCCAGGTGCTCGCCCGGCCGGACGCACAAATTCTGGACCTATGCTGCGGAACCGGGGATATGACGCTGGCGCTGCTGCGGCGCAGGCCAAAAGATGGACGGCCGGTGCTGGCCGCCGACTTCGCACACCAGATGTTGCTGCGCGGCGCGGCGAAGTTCGTTCCCCAGGGAGGGATCGCCTTTGAGGCCGACGCCCTCCATCTTCCTCTGCCCACCGGCTCGCTCGATCTGCTCACCACCGCCTTCGGTTTTCGTAACCTGGCCAACTACCGGGCCGGCCTGGAGGAGTTCTACCGTACGTTGAAGCCCGGCGGGCAGCTGGGCATTCTTGACTTCAGCGAGCCGGGCGGCGTGATGGGCAAGCTTTATGCCTTTTACTTCCGCCGGGTTCTTCCTGCCGTGGGCTCGCTGGTCTCAGGAGTCTCCGGACCCTATCGTTATCTTCCCCGCTCCGTAAGCCAGTTCCCCACCCCTCCGCAACTACTGCAAACCATGGAATCTGTTGGCTTTAGGGAGGTTTCCTGGACCCCCTACAGTTTTGGCATCGCGGGCCTCTATCGCGCCGTCAAGCCGCAATCTCCCTAACTCCACGGCGGGTTAACCAGGTGAGGTCCGCCCACGATCGTCCAATGCCCGGGTGGCGGCCTAACTGGATAAACTTAGGAAATGCGCGCGACCGTCACCTGGAAGCGAACACCAGCAGTACGATGCCGAGTCTCATAGCGGCCATCACGTTGCCCTGGACGCGGACGCCGCACACGCCGGCGGCCCTAGTCCCATGGAACTGGTATTGATGGCCCTGTGCAGTTGCACCGCGGTCGATGTGGTTTCAATTCTGCACAAGAAGCGGGAGCCGTTCACCTCGCTGACGGTTTCGGCACTTGCCGAACAGGCGCCGGAAGCTCCCCGCGTCTTCACCCACATCCATCTCACCTATCACCTGGGCGGAAAGGTTTCGCCAAAGGCTGCCGAAGATGCGGTTGCGCTGTCCAAGAATAAGTACTGCTCGGTTTCCAAGATGCTGGAAAAAGCGGTGACCATCGACTACGAAATCACCTACGAGGGCGCATGATCAATTTCTTCCGCCTGGTCCTCGCCGGGATGGCGCTCGCCATGGCGGGGTTGGTTTCCGCAGTGACGACGATGCATTTCGCCATCCATGGAGCGGAGGTCAAGGTTCCGGACCTGCAGGGGCTCACGGTGGCTGAAGCCGTGCACCGCACGGCCAACATGGGATTAAACCTGGGCATCGACAACAAGTACTACAGTGTCGATGTGCCGGCGGGCCGGGTGCTGGCGCAATCTCCTATGCCTGGAGCCATCGTTCGCCGCGAATGGCGCATGCGGGTGACCGAGAGCCTGGGCCCGCAGCGGGTGGCGATCCCCAAGGTTGTGGGCCAGCAGGAACGGGTAGCGGCCATTGAAGTGCGCCGCCTGGGGCTGGACCTCGAAGAGACAGCGCAGATGCCCTACAGCGGCGTTCAACCAGGAACGGTGATTGCGCAGAATCCGCAGCAGGGGGCAGCCGGTGTGGAACGCCCCAGCGTTAGCCTGCTGGTGAGCAGCCCTGTGGTAACTCCGCCTCCCGCCCTGGTGATGCCGCAACTGGTCGGCTTGCCGCTGGCGACGGCGACCGCTTTCGTCGTGCACGCGGGGTTGAAGGTCGGGCCGGTAGAGAATAGCTACTCGAGCGCCCCCGCCCCGACCGACACGGACCAAGCCATAGGGGAGATGGCGCCAGCGGACACAGTGGATCCCGCCGGCACGGTGTTGAGCCAGAGTCCCCTTGCAGGACATCGCGTCGAACCCGGCATGACCATTACCCTGCGGGTCGCGCAGTAGAGAGAGTTTCTCCCGGCCGGTACACGAGACGCAGTCCCTCAGACTGCGGCAGTGACGGGTCCCCATCTCGCGTTTCGTGTTGGGGCCCTGTCATTCCCGTCACGATCATCGCGCGTTAGGCAGGCGGCGAAGAAGCCGTCTCCCTGGTACGCGCCGGGGAGCAAGCGTATGAAGTCATCCGGCAAGGTGCCGGGAAATAGCCGGTCTGCGGTCCCCGTGAGGAGCACGCCTTCATCCTCCAGCGCCAGGACTTGCGGACGCCAGGGGAGCAGGCGGAAGCCCTTCTGCCGCTCCAGGGCCTCAGCCACCACAGCTTCGTTTTCTTCGCCTTCAAGCGAGCAGGTGGAGTAGACGAGCCTCCCACCCTCGCGCAAGGAATGCATCGCAGAGCAGAGAAGACGGACCTGGCGTTCATGCTGGCGGGCGAAATCATCCATCGTGATCCGATGCCTTATTTCCGGATTGCGGGCCAGGGTTCCGGTTCCGCTGCAGGGGGCATCGCAGAGGACCAGGTCGAACTCCTCCTGGAAAGGCAACTCCGTGGCATCGAGAGCGCGGAAGCGAATCTTTCCCGGCTGGCCCGCCAGGAGCGCCTGCATGGCTTTGAGCCGCCGCGGGCTGATGTCGCAGGCGGTGATCGTGGCGGTGGGATTGCGCTCGGCCAGGATGGCGGTCTTTCCTCCCGGAGCAGCGCAGCAATCCAAGATGGCAGTGCCGCGCCCGGCTAACTCCGCGATCAGTTGCGATCCCTCATCCTGCGCGCCGCGCGCCTGTTACGTCTCCCGGCGACCCGCCATGCGCGGGCTACGAAGGTTCCCGGCTCCAGTTGTAAATCCGGCGCTGCCTCTGCCTCCGGCGAGATAAGGCGAATCGTGGTTGGGGGAGGAAGCTGATCGTAACGGCAGATTGCGGCAGCCGCTTCGCCGCCATACGCCGCAGCCCACCGCTCCACCATCCACGACGGATGCGCAGCGGAGGCATCCGCCTCCTGCAGCTTTGGCAGCCTGCGTCAGTTTACGCAGTACCGCGTTGGCCAGGCCCACGGCATAGGGATTTCCCGATTGCCGGACCAGCTCCACACTTTCAAAAATGGCGGCGTGCGCCGGGATGCGATCAAGCAACAGTAGCTGCAACGCTCCCAACTCCAACGAAACCTGCACCGCGTCGGCCAGGTGACCTTTGCTCTTGGTGAGCGCTTCCCGGATTCGCTGCTGCAGCACCAGTTGCCAGCGCAGCACCCCCATCACCAGGGTGGTCGCCAGATTTCTGTCCAGAGGCGACAACGCTTCCATGCGTTTCGAACGGAGCAGTACGTCACTGTGCGACTCCGGCTTCCGCTTCAGTTCCAGCAGCAGCTCGAAGGCGGCTTTCCGGGCGGGCGCGATCATGACGTGCCGAGGCTCTCATGAGGATGGGGAGCCGTGCCGCGCAGGAAGTCCGCTACCGGCATTCGCTTCTTCCCTTCCACTTGAACCTCCAGCAGCTCAAGCCGCGTGCCCGACCCCGCCGCCACGAACAGGCGATCTCCCTCCACCATCAGTTCGCCGGCAGGGATGCCAGTAGTCCCAGCGGGCACCATGCGATGCAGGGTGAGCTTTTTTCCGCGGAAGTAGGTATAGGCTCCGGGCCAGGGCTGAAAGCCACGCCAGCGGTTGTAGATCTCTTGCGCAGATCGGGTGAAGTCGACCAGAGCATCCTCGCGCTCGAGGATCGGCGCCAGCGAAGCCCCGGCATGGTCCTGCGGAACAGGATGAATCGTGCCCGCCTCCAGGCCCTGAAGAGTCTCAAGCATGAGGCCTGCTCCGCTCTCGGCAAGCAAAGGGAAAAGCTGCTCGGCTGTCTGGTCGGGTTCGATGGCCAGGGTGCTCTGCAGCAGAATGTCGCCTGTATCCAGACCCTGGTCGATGCGCATGGTGGTGGCGCCGGTCACGGTCTCGCCGTTGGCCACCGCCCACTGGATGGGAGCAGCGCCGCGGTATTTCGGCAGCAGCGAGGCGTGAAGGTTGAGGTTGCCCCATCGCGGCAACTGCAGCATCCAGTCGGGAATGATGCGGCCGTAGGCGACCACGATAATGGCATCGGGCTGGATCGCCTCCAGGCGAGCCCGCAACTCCGGATTGTTCTTGATCTTTTCCGGCTGCACTACGGCCAAGCCCGCTGCGCCTGCCAGCACCTTGACCGGAGGTGGCGAGGGATCGTGATCGCGGCCCCGCACACGATCGGGCTGGGTGACCACCAGCTCGATGGCATGGCCGGCCCCAATCAGCTGCTCAAGAGTAGGGATGGCGAACTGCGGCGTGCCACAAAAGACGAGCCTCACCTACCATTCCCCGGCTCGCTGCAACTTGCGAATCTTGCGCAACACAAAATCGCGCTTGAGCGCACTGATGCGGAAGATGAAGAGAATCCCGTCCAGGTGATCGATTTCATGCTGAAAGGCGCGCGCCAGCAACTCGTCGGCTTCCCGTTCGAACCAATTGCCCTCCACATCCTGGGCGCGTATTTTGACCTTCGCGGCGCGCGCGACTTTCTCGCGAATATCAGGCAGGCTGAGACAGCCCTCCTCCTCGAAGATTTTTCCTTCTTTGGTGACCACCTCGGGATTGATCAAGGCGATCTTGTCTTCGGGGGTTTTCTGGAAGCTGAGATCGATCACTGTGAGACGTTTGGGGACCCCAATCTGCGGGGCGGCGAGGCCGATGCCATGGGCAAGGTACATGGACTCGAACATATCGTCGACCAGCTTTTTCAAATCCTCGTCAAACACGGTAACCGGCTCGGCCGGCCGCTGCAGGATGGGGTCGGGAAACTTGACAATGGGATAGACCATGCGACGGGATATCTTTCTTAAAATCTGCGAATCTGCTCCAGGTATCCCTGGTAATTTCTGGTCAGTTCTCCGGCCGAGTCGCCGCCGAACTTTTCCAGCGCCAGCTTCGCCATAATGAACGCAACCATCGCTTCCGCTGCCACTCCGGCGGCGGGCACAACGCAGACATCGGATCGCTCGTAAGCCGCCTTGGTCGCCTCTCGCGTAGCGTAGGAAACCGAGCCCAGCGGCCTGCGCAAGGTAGAGATCGGCTTCAAATAACCGCGCACAACAATATCTTCACCGTTGGAGACGCCGCCCTCGATGCCACCGGCGTTGTTGTGCTCGCGCGTGAACCTGGTCGGCGCGCCATTCTCCTCCGGGCTATAGCCGATGGCGTCGTGCACCGCGGAACCAAAGGACTCGGCAGCCGTAACCCCCTGGCCAATCTCCACTGCCTTCACCGCCTGCAGCGACATAACCGCCCAGGCGAGTAATCCGTCCAGCCGCTCGTCCCAATTGGCATACGTGCCGAGGCCTGGCGGCACGCCATGCACCACCACTTCGAAGACCCCGCCGATCGAATCGCCGGTGCGCAGGACATGATCCACTTCCGCCTTCATCTGCTCTTCGGTGGCCGGATCGACGCAGCTCAACAGGATCTCGTCGCGTTGATTCAGCGCCTTAATCTCTTCCCAGGAGGCAATGCGCGGCAGTTCCACGCGGCCAACGCGCACCACATGGCTGCCAACCTCGATGCCCAGGGACTTCAGCAGCAACTTGGCCAGGGCGCCCGCTGCTACCCTGGCGGTCGATTCGCGCGCGGAAGCCCGCTCGAGCACGTAGCGAGCATCGGGGAAATCGTACTTCAGCGAACCGGCAAGGTCAGCGTGGCCGGGCCGCGGCGAAGCCACGGCTTTGTGCTTTGCCGGATCGCCCACAGCTACGGGCAGAACCTCGGTCCAGTTCTTCCAGTCGCGATTTTCAATTTGGATGGAAACCGGCGAACCAATGGTCTTGCCATGGCGCACCCCGGAGAGGATGTGCGCGCGGTCCTGCTCAATGTGCATGCGGCCGCCGCGGCCGAAACCCTGCTGGCGCCGCCACAGCTCCCGGTCGATAAATTCCAGATCGACGTCGAGGCCCGCAGGCAGTCCGGAAATGAGGGCGATAAGGCACTCGCCGTGTGATTCACCAGCCGTTGAAAAACGTAGCATCTTATGAGGCGAGGAGACCTAACGTTCGATTGTAGACGATTTTGCCCGGGAGAATCTCCCTGGGCCACAGTTCAGTTCCGCTACGATCCAGTCGTACTGCGCCTCGTCCAGGGGCGCGACGGAGAGCCGTGACTGACGGACCAGGGGCGAAGCTTCAAAAAGCTGCTGCTGCTTGATTTCCGCCAGGGTCTTTGGCCGCTTGATCGCCGGGCCGGCCGCTATGCGAACCAACGGAACCTTAGGATCAGTTAAATCGACAGACTTGACGTGGGCCACGCCCACCGCCGCCTTTTCGTCGCCGGTGTGATAGATGACGAGCTTATCGCCCTTCTTCATGGCGCGGAGATTCTTCACGGCTGTGGGGTTCGTTACGCCGGTCCAGTCGGTTTCCTTTTCCCGCACCAGGTCGGCAAAGGAGTAGGCGGTGGGTTCGGTCTTCAGCAGATAGTTCATGGTCTACTCCTCGGATGGGGACTTGGGCTTGAGGAAGGTTGCCGTGTTGAGCAGCGGCCTGTCCATGGAGCGCACCCAGTCGGTCATCTCGCCCGCCTCGCCCCCTTGCGCTTCGTGGCGCTCAAACTCGCTGCGCATAGTGTGCATCTTGGCGTCGATATCGTCGAGGTAGTGGAGCAGTACCGCTTCCGGAATCATGGGCAGCTTGGGCGAACCGAACTCCAGTTTGCCATGATGGCTCAAAACCATGTGCTCGACCAGCATGCGGAGCGCCGGAGGAAAGTCCGGCAGCGTTGCCAGCTTCTTCTCAATCATGGCGATGCCCATGGTGATGTGCCCTACGAGTTGCCCCTGCAGGGTGTAGTCGAAGCTGGTGCCCCAGCGTAGCTCCTCCAGCTTGCCGATGTCGTGCAGAATGGCGCCGGTCAGCAGCAAGTCGCGGTTGATCTCGGGGTAATGCTGGGCAGCCAGCTCACAGATGCCCACCAGCGAGACCACATGCTCCAGCAGGCCGCCCAGCCAGGCATGGTGGAGGCGGGTGGCGGCCGGGGCCTCACGGAAGGCCGCGGCAAAGACCGGATCGTCGAGAAAAGAGCGCACCAGCGCCTGCAGCGAAAGATCGGAGAAACTGTCGACCGATTGGACCAGCGACGACCATAGTTCCCCCACGTCTTTGCTCGTACGGGGAACATAGTCAGCCAGTTCGAACTCATCCGCCGTCGCAATGCGGAGTTTTTCCAGGTTCAGCTGGAGGCGGCCGTTGTAGCGGCAGACTTCGCCGCGAACCTTGACCACATCTCCTTCCTCAAACCCGGCAACGGAGTCGGCAAAATTGTCCCACATACGGGATTCGATCTGGCCGGTGCGGTCGCCCAGGGCAAGCGCCAGGTACTGGCCGCCGTCCTTCCGGCTGCGCAATTGCCTGGAGGTGACGGCGAAGAAAGAAACGACTGCCTGATTTTCGAATTTGCCTAGATCCGCAACGTAAATCTCTTTCATTTCGCCTAGGGTTGTTGCGCAGCCGGAGGCGTTGCACTTGGCGGGGCGAGCAGCCGGCTGGCTGGTGCGCCAGACGCAGGCGGTTGCGTGCTTGCCGGCGCCGGTTTGCCCAGATAAGGCGCCGGCGTTTCGTCGGGCTGCTTAGGCCTGTCGGCGTAGCGGGTCTTATCGCCCTTCGGTTTAGGCTTTTTCTGGTCGGTCGCCTGGTCAGCCAGCCCCAGCGGCGCGTTCTGTACCTTTTGCGACGCCAGGTCTTCAGGAGTCGGGGGCGGGGGCGCATTCGGGTCGGACTTGTCTTTCTTTACCTTCTTGACCGGCGGCCGGTTGCTCAGGCGAGTTTTGCGTTCATTCTCCGCAGGCGCGGTGCTGCTAACCGTGCCATCCGGGTTGACGTAGCGCGTATCCGGAGTGGTGACACTCGGATTGTCCGAACCGGAGGGAGCGTTTGCGGTGGCGACCTGCGCGGAAGCAGGAAGAGATTCGCGCGGGGCCTGCCCGAAGCGGATTTTCTCTTTCTTGCCGGGCTTCTGCACTTTCTCCTCGTTGCTTGCTTGTTGCGTGGCCGGCTTGCTGGCGGGTGCAGTGGCTGCCGTGGCGGCCCCAGGGATTGCCGTGCTAGCTCCGGGGGTCGTTGCACTGGGAGTGGTTGCACTGGGGCTCTGAGCGGCCGCCGTCTGCTTTGTAGCTGGCGCTGCGGTTGATCTCTGCCTGCCGCGGAAGCGGGAGCGGGCAAACTTTTTCTTCTTTTTTTCGGCGGGGGGGGTGTAGGCGCTGTAGGTAAGGCGCATTTCGTTGCCGCTGGCCCCTGTATCCACGACTCCCGGCTTGAGATCGATAAAGGCCTCTTCGCGCAGCTTGGTCAGGTACACCCTCAATGCGGGCTGCATACGCTCCATGAAGAGCGCTTCTTCCACTTGAGGTTCCACTTGCTTGAAACTGGCATCTCCGCCTAGCTGATGCTGGGTGACCTGCAGAATGATAAAGCCCTGCTTGGTGCGAATCGGTTGCGTATGTTGGCCGGCATTGAGGACGAAGGCCTTATCTTCAATTTCCTTCGCCAACTGCCCGCGATGATACTCGCCTAGATTAACGCTCTTGGGTGCGGCGGGGTCAGTCGGCGCCGGCTTGGCCAGATCTTCGAACTTAGCGCCTGCAGCCAGTTTGGCTTCCATCGCTTCGGCTTGCGCCTGCGCAGCCGCCACCTGCGCCGTATCCGCCCCCTCTGCTCCTGCCTGCGCAGGGGTGGGGATCAAGATTTCGTTCAGGGTCACTGACTCCGGCTGGGCAAACTCAGTTTCGTGGTCCTTGAAGTATTTCTGTACATCCGTCGGCGACATGGTGATGTGCCGACCTACCTCGTCCCGCACTACCTGTTCGGTGATGATGCTGTCGCGGATGTTTGCCTTGAAGTCTTCATAAGAGACACCCTGCTGCTGAGCAGCCTTCTCCAGGTCTTCGAGCGAATCCAGATGATTCTGCTTTCTGATCCCGTCCAGCCTCTTGATCAGCTCGGTTTCACCGGTGATCCCCAATTCCTTGCCTTTGGAGAGCAGGAGCTGCTTATCGATCAGGTCGCGCAGCAGATCGGCTTGCTTCTGCTGGAGCTCGCGAGCAGGAATAGCCTGCTGCTTGGCTTCGCCATCAAGTTGCTCCGCGGCTCGATCATAGTCTGTCTGGGTGATGATCTGGTCATTCACCCGGGCGACAATGTCCTCAACCACCTTGCCGTTGACCGGCGCCATGGCGGCTGGGTTTTGCGGGGTTTGCGCGTTAGCAGTTTGCGTATTGGTGGCTTGGGCCAGGGAGGGAACAGCGCTTAAACTCGCGCTCAGGATCAAAATCGCCGCGGATTGCTGGAATCGAAAGAACGTCATGGGTCTGGACATCTCGTATAGCTGCTAAGTGATGTACGGCTTCCTTGAGGAAAGCCACGTCTGGAGCCGTTGCTCTGTATGCACCAGAAGTGAAAATGCTGTAGCTCTTACGTGGTAGTTTGCCTGGTTTCGCACCAGCACCGTTGTGCAGCTACTGAAACAGACCGGATTTCCTAAGGTTTTGCGTCCACCAGTACCTATCAGATCAGCTTACGTCCAATGATATACTTCGAGTCAAGAAACACTCCGGGCCGCGCAGCAGGGCTGCCTACCTCGCGCCCTCCGGACCCAGAGGAAACCCGCAATTATGGCCTCCCGCACACGACGGTTTTTGTTCTCCATCCTCCTCTTCTTTGTGGTTTGTGGCTTCCTTGGCACGGTGGTCAGCCAGAGGCTGGGCGCGCAATCCAGCACCGACGAGTCCGCACTGCGTGACGATTTGCGCTCCTTCACCAGTGTTTACGACCTGGTGGAACAAAACTACGCCGAGCCGCTGACCGGCGACAAAGCGGAAAAGGCCGTCTACGACGGGGCTATTCCGGGCATGCTGCGCGTGCTCGACCCCCACTCCAGCTTCTACGATCCAAAAGCCTACGCCAAGATGCGCGAAGACCAGCATGGCAAGTACTACGGCGTAGGCATGCTGATTCAGCCCCAGAACAACAAGATTGTCGTGGTCAGTCCTTTTGAAGGCACACCTTCCTACAAAGCCGGCATACGGCCCGGAGACGTGATTGTCGCGGTGGACGGCAAGTCTACCGACAACATGAATTCGGAAGATGTTGCCAATGTGCTCAAGGGACCCAAAGGTACCCACGTGCAGATTACGATCGCGCGTGAGGGCGCTGCCAAGCCGCTGGTGTTCGACCTGATCCGGGATGAGATCCCGCACAACAGCATCGACCTTTCTTACATGGTCCGGCCCACGGTCGGCTACGTGCACATTACGAACTTCCAGGAGACAACCGGCCACGAGCTTTCCGACGCGCTCGATCACTTCGGCAATATCGATGGACTGATTCTCGATCTGCGGGGAAATCCCGGCGGCTTATTGAGTGAAGCGGTGGCGGTCTGCGACAAGTTCCTGGAAAAGGGCCAGGTGATCGTCTCCCAGCGCGGGCGTGCGTTCCCCGAGCAGACCTATCGCGCGACCCATGGCAACGGAGGCCGCGAATATCCCATCGTGGTGCTGGTGAATCACGGCACTGCCTCGGCTGCGGAAATTGTTTCCGGCGCGCTGCAGGATCACGATCGCGCCATCATCGCCGGCGAGACCACCTTCGGCAAAGGGTTGGTACAGACTGTCTACCCCTTGTCTGAGAACACTGGACTGGCCCTGACGACGTACCACTACTACACTCCCAGTGGCCGGCTCATTCAGCGCAATTACAACGGTGTGTCGCTTTACGACTACTACTACAACCACGACCAGCCGCAGGATACGAAGAGCCGTGAGGTGAAGGCGACCGACTCCGGAAGAACGGTTTTTGGCGGAGGCGGGATCACGCCCGACGACAAGATTGACACTCCGAAGTCCGTTCCCATTCAGGAAGTGCTGCTGGAACGCTATGCGTTCTTTAATTTCGCCAAGCACTACATGTCCAACCGGACCGTTGGCAAAGACTTCCAGGTGGACGACGCGGTGATGGACAACTTCAAGCAGTTCCTGACCAGCCAGCAGATTCCCTACACCGATGCGGATCTGACCCCGGTCATGGATTGGGTCAAGGCCAACATCAAGGCTGAGATCTTCACCACCCAGTTTGGCCAGGAAGAAGGTTTGAAAGTGCGGGCCAACTGGGATCCCATGATCAACAAGGCGCTCGATTACCTGCCCCAGGCAAAAGCCCTGGAGGGTGCGGCCAAGCACGCGGAAACACAACGTGCCAGCGTGCGGGGAAACCAGTAGTAGCAGCGGAACCTTTAGCCACACGGGCAACAATCGGGTTATCCCACACGGCCTGGATTTGCTGACGAATATTGCAAAAAACTGTTGTGGGCTTCGCCTGTCTTTTTCAGCCCAGGTATGCTCCCACGGCAAGCCGGGGCAGGTGGGCGATCGTGTGCTGGGACAGACTTCGCAGGGAGCTAGCGCTGCGAATTAGGACTGTGACGCGCTGGACGTTGATGGCAGGCAGTCGTTATTTGAGGGAACGGCGGTGAGATCTACACTAGCCGGCGAACTCATGAGAGCGTCCGGAAGGCTGCTGCCATAACGGATCATCAGTGATAGCAGCTTGCGCGCATCCCAGTAGCGCGGCATGTAACGCGGCGGGTCCGAGATACAGCGAAAAAGCCATCCCAGATACATGCGGTCTGCCCACCTCGGGATCTGCACCTGATCGCCGCTCAAGAAGGCAATGGCCGCCCCAATGCAATGGATGGAAGGCTTGCAGTTGAGCTCGCTCCTCAGATAAAGCCCGAGCCGCTCCTGCGTGCCGCCACCGAGGGTCACGACAATATGGCGAGGACGCCGTTCGTTGATCCGCCGCAGCAGAGCCGGATCAAGAATTGTCTTGCCGTAAAGAGGAGCGATGTACCGGTCGGCTGCGTCCAACTCAATCCCCTGGCGTCGCAGCCACGCGCAATTTCTGCGCGCGCTTTCTTCGCCGGCCATGATCCAGAAGCTACCGCCGGGCTGGTAGAAGTCGGGCTGCTTCAATAGCGAAGAGAGATACTTCAGGCCGGAGACGCGGCGAATGGAATCGCGCTTGAGACGATTCCAGATCATAACCATGAAGGCACTGTCAGTGATTACCAGGTCGGCGCCCTGGAGAGCCTCACGATATTCCGAATCGTGGGCGAGATTCTTCAGGGCTGGGGCCGCGGGAACCACCAGCAGGCCGCCCCCGCTGATCCGGGCTATTGCCTCATCTGCATCCCCAATAAAGAACCGAATACCCAGAATCTGACGGAACTGAGCGCCTGCCGTAGCCAATGCTTTCACTCCCACAGTTTCTCTAAACTCAGTCTAGATCACTATCAGAGTTGCTTATTGAATGGGTATCACCAATTCGCATTAACCTTGGTTACGCTTTAGATACTGCCATCATTTCGCTTTCGATCCATGCATAGGTCTTTGCCAGGCCTTCTTTAAGGCCGATCGAAGGTTCCCACCCCAGATACGCTTTAATCTTGGTGTTATCGCTGTTCCGCCCGTTGACGCCCTTGGGCGCATCCAACTTGTACTTGCGTTCCAGCTTCACCCCGGCGATCGCTTCGGCCATATCTACCAATTGATTAATGGTCACCAGTTCGCTGCTGCCGAGGTTGATGGGCTCATGGATTTCGCTTTCGAGGATCGCCTGGGTGCCCCGGGTGCAATCGTCGATATACATGAAGCTCCGGGTCTGTTTGCCGTCACCCCATATTTCTATTTGATGTTTGCCCGATGACTTGGCGGCGATGACTTTGCGGCAGATCGCGGCGGGCGCCTTTTCGCGTCCGCCGGTCCAGGTACCCAAAGGGCCGTAGACATTGTGGTAACGAGCCACTCGGCATTGCAAACCAAAGTCCTCTTCAAAGTGGCGGCACATCCGTTCGCTGAACAGCTTCTCCCAGCCGTAGCCGTCCTCGGGCAGGGCCGGATAGGCGTCCTCTTCCTTAAGAGCAACCACATCTGCACTCGTTTGCTTGTCGCCGTTATACACGCAGGCGGAGGAGGCGTAAAAAAAACGCTCGACGCCTTGTTCGCGTGCGGCCAAAAGCATGTGGGTATTTGTTAGTACGCTCAACATGCAGAGAGCTTTGTTGTTCTCGATGAAGCCCATACCGCCCATGTCAGCGGCCAGTTGAAAGATAACCTGCGCGCCTTGCGCCGCCTTCATGCAACTGTCTTTGTCTTTGAGGTCCAAAGTCAGATTGGACACCGGGAGATCTTTGGTACCACTCGTCCAACGGCTTTACATCCACCGCGCGGATGACGTTTGCTCCATTGTCCAACAGACTCTTGACCAGATGACCGCCGATGAAACCGCCGGCGCCGCACACCACTACCTTGGCGTTTTTCACCTTCATGTACAGGCCCCCAATGCAATCCGCGGCCCGCCGGCCTTACGCAAAGACCCTTGTCACAATGCCGCGGCAACGGTTAGTCTCTCACACCACGCACAACGATCCGGGCTTGAAACGTCGTAGGTAACCATAACGGAAACACTTCAATACAGAGCGCCGTATGCTTCCTGGTCCAACTCCTGAAGGAAGGCCTCGAGGAGAGCGATCCTGGGCCCCGCCAGCGTCTTCGCGGTATCCAAGTGAAGTTTGCCCGGCAACTCCGCCAAGGCCTTGCGCAGGGTGGTCGCGGCATCGGTGAATGTCGAATACCGCGTGTCACGGCCAATCTTTGCCGCCGCGCGCAAAATACCGATTGCCCCCAGCTGCTCGAGAATATCCGCGTCGCGCAGGATCATGCCCTCGATACTGGACGGACTGAGATGTGGCTGGTGGGTGCGGATGGCTTCCACAACCTGTGCAACTTTGGTCGTAGGAAAGCCGGCTTGGAGAAGTGCCGCCGGGGTTTGCTTCATCGCGTAGCCGATATTATCCCAGCGGGACAGTTCGACCGGGTCTTCGGGCCGATGACCGATAAACACGCCCAGATCATGCAGCCACGACGCAGCGTACACTACGTCGTCGTCGTAGGCGAGGCCCCGGCCGACCAATCGAGTCAACGCATAGAGCCGCGGCTGATGTCCCAGCTTATCCACCGGCAATGCCTGGCTGCGCACATACTCGGCCAACGAAGAACGAAAGTTGTAGCGCTGCGTCGGTACCGCCTTTTGCGTCGTCGAACGTTGTGTTCATCGGCGGTTTAACCTGCGGGAGATGCGCTTTGACCTATGTTGTCTTCCACCCCGCTTCCACGGCTCACTCCACGGCAGGCCGGGACAGGCGGGACAGGTTGCTTCGGTCCCCCGGGACGTCGGGGCAGGCGGAGATGCCAAATCTTGGATAAATCGGCCCGAAAATGGTGCTTCGGGATTAGCACTCTCCTTAGTATATTGTTTCGCGGGACGAGTCGGTCGCAAAGCACGTTTCGGTGGTAGATGTGTTCGACTGTTTCGTGTCACACTTTCATTACCCATGACCAAACTGGATGCTCATGAAAGACTTCGGCGCGCAGCATCATTGCTGGCGCATGAAGGGACGAACACGGGTGATCGGACGGTCCTTCTTCAGGCGTGGGAAGTTCTTCGTGGACTGCGCAGCGATGACTTCCCCGTGGACATGCGCCCGGCCTTCAACTTCTTACAACACGAGATCGCGCGCGCGGAATCGGAGGATGTCAGCGCACGGGACGTAGCCTTCCTGATCAACAAACTTCGCCAACTGGAATTGATGTGGATCGAGAGCCCGGGAGGCGCCACAAGAGGGGATAGCCCAGACAAAAGCTCATAGCGCTCCGCAGCAGGCGGCAATCGAGGGGTGCCGTCCACTACGCTCGTTGAAAAACATTTCCATGGGCCCAGTTGCGGGCGGTGACACAGTTGCGCAGTTGCGTTTGGGAAAGGCGCACAGCAGGTCCCCATTCGACTTCGCTCAGGGCAGGCTCTCGGCTTCGCTCCCCCGGATTTCCCGTGAAGCTTGTTGGCGTTGGCGGACATCATGCGGCTTTCCTTACTGAAGGCCGCACACGTGGCCGTTGATCAGAGTGCGAGTAGGAAATCCGGATTCGCTGCCACGGCAAATCCGGGTCAGCGGGATGACAAGGGGGAGGGTAGCGCTTCACCTCAGCAGCAGTTACCGAGGGACGGACAGAGCCGCAGGTGATTCGCGATTTTCATCCCTTGGGTGGGCCAAAGGCCCATGACCACTCCGATCCCACGGCAAGCTGGGGTAGGCGGGATGACAGTTTCAGGGAGTCAATCAGAGGAGTCAATCAGAGGAGTCAATCAGACGTGACCTCCGCGCTTACCTGGCCGGCCTCCGGAATCCTCACGGCGATTTCCGCGGACGAGGTTCATCTCTGGGCGTGGCCGCTCGAAACGGTTGCGGAGGATCTGTCTGCCCACATCGAGATCCTCGAGCCCGCGGAGCTTGAGCGGATGCGCCGCTTTCATTTTGTTGCGGATCGCGAACGCTACGCCGTGGCCCATGCCAACCTGCGCAGAATTCTCGGCGGCTATCTCCAGCAGCCTGCAAAAGCAATCAGCTTCCGTGCCAATCGCTTCGGCAAGCCTGAACTGGCCGATAAGGCTTCTTCGCTTCACTTCAGCCTGAGCCATAGCAAGAGCATTGCCGTTCTGGCGGTGGGCCAAGAATTACCGTTGGGCGTGGATGTGGAAGATGTGAGGCCCATCGAACCGGAAGTAGCCGCTACGCATTTCTCAGCCATCGAACTTTCCCACCTGAGTCAGTTGACTGGCGATGCCTGGCTCGGTGGCTTCTATCGTTGCTGGACGCGTAAGGAAGCAATCCTCAAGGCCGAAGGAGTGGGCCTTCATCGTGCACTCGATAGTTTCGATGTTGGTTTGTTGCCTGACGCGCCGGCGGAGCTGCTAGGGACGCGGATGCGCTTTTCCTACCCATGGAAACTTTACGATGCGTCGCCTGCGCCGGGCACAATGGGAGCCCTCGCCACCGCGCTCGGCGAAGCCAGGATCTCCTGCTTCAGTTTTCATTACTGACGCAGGCCACTACGCCTCTCACGCCCGTCTCCTTATTCTTCAGCATTCTCTCTCTGATCTCGCGGGCAAGTGAAACCACCTGGGGGCGAGTCAAAATCGTTCGATGGGTTCCTGGAATCAGCCGGGTTTCACAGCTACCCAGGATCTTTCCCTTCCATGCACTTCCCGGCTCATGTTTGAGGCCCGGCTCGTCCTGGGCAATGAACAGAGTGATATTGCCAGGATAAGGTCTCAATTCGTAATCGCGCAGCGCGAGTGCCAGGTACCCTTCGGCTTCAACCCGCCCATGAGCCCTTCCCGCGCGGCGCGATCTGGCCGCGCGCCAGATCTTGATCTTGATCCTCTGATAATCGATTCTGCTCCTGATCATCTCGCGCATACCAAATGCCCGCAGCTGGAACGCTGCGCGCGCGCGACGAGAACGAAGCCTTCAACGAATTCCAATCACGAAAGGGTTGATGCGCCGACTTGCCCGTATCGGGGTCGCAATCGAGAAGCGCCAATAGACCCACGGTTTCGCCCTGTTCACGAAGCTGGCAGGCGATCTCGAAGGCCACCAGGCCGCCGGAAGAATGCCCGGCAAAGTGGTAGGGGCCGGATGGCTGAAGGGCGCGGACCTGGCGCACATAATTTGCCGCCACGGCCCTCACGTTCGCTTGATGCTCATCGATGGTTGCCGGCAGCTGGAGACCGTACACGGGCTGCTCCGGCCCCAGCTGGGCCGCCAGCTCGACAAAACTCAGCAGGCTACCCCCGATGCCGTGGGCAATAAACAGCGGTGGCAGATTTGCGCCGGCTTGGATCGTTACCAGTGCCGGCCATCTCTCGCCAGAGCACTGATGAAGATGAGTAACCAACCCGTGGATGGTGGGATGTTCCACCAGCACAGAGTGGGGGACCTTGTACCCGAACCATCGCTCGATTTGGACTAACATACGCGCGGCCAGCAGGGAGTGCCCCCCCAGCGAAAAGAAATCGTCATGGATACCGATCGTGCCGACCTTAAGCAGTTTTTGCCAGATTGCCTTGAGGCGCGCCTCGCCCCCATCGCCTGGGGACGTCGCTGGTGCGGGTGACGAAGCCGCCACGTGGACACGCATCCTGTCCAAAGCCTGACCATCCACTTTCCCGCCGGGAGTGGTGGGGAAATAAGGCACCTGAACAAACTCACCGGGTACCATGTAAGCAGGCAGTCGACGGCTCAGCAACTCTTTCCATTGGCTCACTCGGGACGCCTCCTCGCCAACCACAAATGCGACCAGGCGCCGGTCTCCGGCGTCCAGTTCAATGGCCCGCACTACCGCGGCCTGTACGCCCTCGCATTCCCTGAGCACCGCTTCAATCTCGCCCAGCTCAATACGAAAGCCTCGAATTTTGACTTGGCCGTCAACCCGTCCCAGAAAGTCGAAGCTGCCGTCCTGGAGCTGCACTGCACGATCTCCACTCTTATAGATTCGCGTGTGCGCACCGTCAGCAAGAGGATTGGGGAGGAAGCATCCCCGGGTAAGATCGGGCCGATTGAGGTAACCGACACCCACGCCTGCACCGCCGATGTATATCTCACCTTCCTCTCCCTGCCGCACAGGCTGGAGCTCTGCATCGAGAAGGTAAATGCTGACATTGGGCAACGGATAGCCGATGGTGATCTTCGCGACATCCAATTCGATTCTTGCCCGGGTTGCACAAATCGCCGTTTCGCTTGGCCCATATTGGTTCCAGAGCACGCGGGACACCCTGGCTAGAGTTTGGGCAAGGCTCAGAGGGAGAACCTCGCCGCCGGCGATCAACTGCATCCTCGCATTGCCCTGCCACCCTTCTTCAAGCAGGAGCCGGAACATGGTGGGAGTGGCGAAGATAATCGTCGCGGCAGAATCACGAACCTGCTCAATCCGCGAACCCCCGCCATTGACCAGGTCCGGTCTCCACCAGGTACAAACTGGCGCCGAAGGCAAGAGGCAGGAAAATTTCCAGACCAGCGACATCGAACGCGATCGTGGACCAGGCAAGCACAACGTCATCCGTCTGCAGAAGCAAGTCCTCGCCAACACCGCGAATCGTATTGGCAAGAGCTCCGTGGGTGATGCTTACTCCCTTTGGCCTGCCCGTCGAACCAGAGGTATAGATCACGTAAGCGACGCTATCTCCGGAAGCCACGCTCACGACAGGGTCTTGCGGGCCTACGGGAATTCCCGTGGCACGGAAATCATCGAGATGGATCACCTGGGCGGTGGTACTCGGCAGCCCACTGCTAAGTTTATCGAGCGTGAGCACAAAGGGCGGAGCGGAGTCCTCCAGCATAAAAGCGATCCGTTGGCGCGGAGCCGCTGGATCGAGCGGTATGTAGGCCCCGCCCGCCTTCCATATACCGAGCAGGGCAGCAACCATTTCTGGAGAGCGGTCGAGAAAGACTCCCACAAGGGTGCCGTTTCTCACTCCGGCATTTTTAAGCCTCTGCGCGATTCGATCTGCGGTCAGATTCAATTCGCGGTAGGTGACTTGCCGACCTCTGCATCCTACCGCTACAGCGTCTGGAAACTCGGACGCTCCACGCTCGATCAACTGAAGCACGCACATCTGCCGTCTCCATCCGCTCCAACGATGTTGGAGCGACATTCGCAGAATTCTGAGATCTTCGGGGGAGTCGAGAGATCGCGTGTCTGGGGCACCGGTTCGCGCTGGTTCGGAATGCTAAGCCGGTCTTTTGTGACCAGTCTACGGTATATACCCGTGAGTCAGCCGGTGGCTACCGCAATGCAACGTCAACCTGAAACAGAGCACCCGAACACTCGCTCGCCCCTGGTTCAAACCAGTGACCTAAGTGCAAAGTAAATCAGGGCACGAGCCAACATGTCATGGCAATGTCCGCAGATTGTCACTTCTTCGCTGTTTGGTCTTAGGATATGACCTGCAATCGGTGCATCAGCATCATTTACCCTGGTCGCGCAGAGCCAGGCTGATGAGCGTCTTCTGTTCGAGGTCATGCGCCTTCGCCGAGCCCGTCGCCGGGCTGGCTGCCGCCGAACGCTTGATGCTGAGCACCTTGCGTTCAGGAAAGAGCCTGCGCAGGCGCGGCACCACAAACGAGAGCGCCCCCATATTGTCCGGCTCTTCCTGCACCCAAACTATTTCGCGCGCGTCAGGATGGCGGGCGATTTCCGCCGTCAGTTCCGCCTCCGGCCACGGATACAGCTGCTCCAGAAAGACGATGCCGGTGGTGCTGTCCTTTTGCTTCGCCCGTTCGATGCGCAGCTCGTGACCGATCTTGCCGGTGCATAGCAGCAGACGCTTCACCTGCTGTACCTCGGTTTCCGGCAGGACATTCTGGAAGCGCGGCAACTCGAAGCTGGCCACCGGCGAGCTTGCGTCGGGATTGCGTAGCATGCTCTTGGGTGTGAATACGATCAGCGGCTTACGCCATGCCCGCATCGCCTGCCGGCGCAACAGGTGAAAGTACTGCGCGGCCGTAGAAGGCTGGCAGATTTGGATATTGTCGTGCGCCGCCAATTGCAGGTAGCGTTCCACCCGGGCACTGGAATGTTCCGGTCCCTGACCCTCATAGCCATGGGGCAGCAGCATAACCACTCCACCCAGCAGTCCCCACTTGTCTTCACCCGAGGCAATGAATTGGTCGATGATAATTTGCGCACCGTTGGCGAAGTCACCGAACTGCGCCTCCCACAACGCCAGCGTCTCCGGATAATCGCGGCTGTAGCCGTACTCGAAGCCTAGGACGCCTGCTTCCGACAGCATCGAGTTATAGATCTCGAAGCGGGCCTGATCCGGGGACAGATTTGCCAGGGGAAAATAGAGTTGTTCGTTCTCGATATCCACCAGCACGCTATGCCGCTGGTTGAAGGTGCCGCGCTGGCTATCCTGGCCGCTGAGACGCACCGGCGTGCCTTGCAGCAATAGAGAGCCAAAGGCCAAAGCCTCCGCCATCCCGTAATCGAAGAGCCGCTCGCCACGCCCCATCTCCCGGCGTTGCTCGAGCAGCTTCTTGATTTTGGGGTGAATATGAAACTGTTGCGGATACGTAGTGAGGCTGTTGCTGATTTCCTCGATCCTGGGCGCCACTCAACCCGGTGTCGACTTCGTACTCAGGCTTGTAAGGTCCGCCAGAGTAATTCGACCAATAGTCGGGAAGCTTTGCCAGCATCACACGTTTGGCCATCCTCGCAGCTTGCTTCTGCGCTTCGGCAAGTTCCGTCTGAATTTCCTTTACGCGCGCCGAGGGGTCCACGCCGATTTGTTTGGCATAGATCTCGTAGAGAGGAGGATGATTCTTGATCTTTTCGTAGCGCAGTGGTTGGGTAATCGTAGGGTCGTCTACCTCACTGTGACCGTGGCGCCGGTAGCCAACCAGGTCGATGATCACGTCGGTGTGGAATGTGTAGCGGTACTCGATGGCCAGAGCGGCCACACGAATCGCGGCCTCGGCATCCTCTCCATTTACGTGAAAGATCGGAATGGGCAACCGTCTCCCGAGATCGGAGGAGAAGCGCGACGAGTAGCACTCCTCGGGGTCCGCAGTAAAGCCAATCAGATTGTTGACGATGATCTGGATGGCGCCGCCCACGGTAAAGCCGGGCATGGCCCCGAGACTCAGCGTTTCTGCCCAGATGCCTTGGCCGGCAAAGGCCGCATCTCCATGGATGAGCACCGGCAGCACCTGGTCTTGGCCATTCTCACCTAACCGCACCTGCTGGGCCCGGGCACGGCCCATAGCCACGGGATCCACCGCTTCCAGATGACTCGGGTTGGATACCAGGTGGAGGCCGATTTTTCCCCCGCTCCTGGGGAGGAATTCCCCGGTGGCGCCCACGTGATACTTCACGTCACCACCGCCCAGGATGCTGCGCGGATTGGCATCTTCGAATTTTGAAAAAATATCGGCGGCGGACTTGCCAAAGGTGTTCGCCATCACATTCAAGCGCCCGCGGTGGCTCATCCCCACCACAGACTTGATCGCACCATGTTCCGCGGCGCGGTTAAGAATCTCGTCAAAGAAGGGGATTAACACGGTGACGCCTTCAAGCGAGAAACGCTTGGTGCCCAGATAGCGCGACTGAATCACCTGCTCGAAGAGGTCGGCCTGGATCAACCGTTCGAGAATCTGTCGCTGGTCCGGCGCCGGCGTCGTCTGCTCCATGCGCTCCTGGATCCATTCCCGCCGGGCGGCGTCGGGAAGATGCATGAACTCGACCCCGATGCTCCCGCAGTAATAGTTCTTGGCTTCGTCGGCAGCGTCTCCATCGAAGTTCAATTCCGGAACGGGCGCCGGCAGCAGGTATTGTCCTAGCGGGTCGAGGTTTGCCTGCAGATAACCCCAACGGCGAAATGCGTCGAAGACCTGATCGCGTTGCGAGATCAATAAGTTGGCGGGGTGACTTTCCAGGGGGAGATTTTTGGTGACCATAGTCGTATGTCTACGACTTCATTATAACTTCCGCGGCAGGGCGCAATTTAGGGGCGGAAAACAGCAGGTCCCTGCTGTTTCTCTGTACTACTCCTGCAGAACAGCTTTTGTCAGATTGCGCGGATGGTCCACATCGATCCCGTTCTCGATCGCCAGCTGGTAGGCAAGCAACTGCAGCGGAACCACCTCCAGCATGGTTGCTAACAGATCTTCGGTTTTGGGAACCTCGATGCAGTGGTTGGCCAGCTTGGCGGCCTCCTCATCTCCCTCGGTCGCGATAGCCAGGATGGTCGCGCCTTGCGTCCGCATGTCCCTCATCAACTGCAAAACCTTGCGATAGCGCAGCATGGCATCCGGATCCGATGGGTCACTGGTAGCGAGCACCACCAATGGGGCGTCCGGGCTCACCAATGCGTTGGGGCCATGCTTCAACTCGCCCGCAGGATAGCCCTCCGCTTGCAGATAGGCCGATTCCTTGAGCTTCAGCGCTCCTTCACGGGCAATCGCATAGTGGACGCCGCGACCCAGATAGAGAAAGGCGCGCGATCCCTTGAGCGACGGCGCCAGGGCGGCGATCTGTTGCTGCCATCTTCCCAGGGCGGGCTCCAGGAGCGCGGGTAGCCGGCGCAAGTCGGCGGCATGGCTTTCGACGGTGGGCGACGTCATTCTTCCCCGAATGCGCGCCAGGTAGAGCGTCAGCGAGTACAGGACGGCGAGTTGCGTAGTAAAGCTCTTGGTCGCCGGTATGGCCTTCTCTGGTCCGGCGCAGGTAGGCAAGGAAGCGTCTGCCTCTTGCGCCATGCTGGAACGAGGGTTATTAGTGATGGCCAGCGTGGGCAGGCCACGCGACTTGGCTTCCCGCAATCCGGCCAGTGTGTCGGCCGTCTCCCCGGATTGGGAGATGACCAGAACCCCTGGGTCCTGAATGGTGTGCGTGGAGCGGTAGACATACTCGCTGGCATATTCGACATCGACGATCAAGCCGGCCAGATCCTCCAGCATGATCTCCGCGGCCAGCCCCGCGTGGCGGCTGGAGCCACTGGCCGCGATCACCAGACGCTCGCGCCCGCGCAGCGCATCCGCTACCGGCTGGAAGACGTCGGTCGCCAGCTTGCCGTTAGGGGCATAATGTTCGATGGTGTCGGCGAGCGCCCGGGGCTGCTCATAGATCTCACGCAGCATCGCGTGCTCAAAAATGTCGCCGGCTTGCATCATGGAAACTCCATCCTTTGGCTTATCTATACCACCCTTAACGATACAGATAGAATCGTTGAGCGCGGTTTACGGTTCTCACTTGAGGTCGCCCTTGTTTCGGATCATTCTCCCCATGACCCTGCTTCTCAGCTCACTGATCACGGGTGCCCAGACCTTGCCTCCGGTTTCCATGCCCCCACCCCTGCCGTTAATGCCGCTTCCGGCTCAAGTGAAGCCGGGCACGGGCGAGTTCCTCATCAATAATGGCTTCGGGATCGCTCTCGAAGGCTATCAGGAGCCGCGCCTGGAACGTGCCAAACAGCGCTTTCTGAACATCCTCTCGCGGGAAACCGGGATTCCCCTCTGGCGCGAGGCGGTGCTTAACAAGCCGCAGTTCTTCATCAAGACCACGGGTCCGAGTGCACCTGTGCAACAGGTGGAAGAAGACGAGTCATATCATCTGCAGATTACGGCCAACGAGGTACACCTCGAAGCCGCCAATCCGCTGGGCGTGCTGCACGGCCTGCAAACCTTTCTGCAACTCGTCCGTATCACGCCGCGAGGCTTCATCGTTCCGGCCATGACCATCGACGATCAGCCGCGCTTTCCCTGGCGGGGATTGATGCTCGACGTCAGCCGTCATTTCCAGCCCCTGGATGTGGTGTATCGCACGCTGGATGGCATGGAGGCGGTCAAGCTGAACGTCTTTCATTGGCATCTCTCAGACGATCAGGGCTTCCGCGTGGAGAGCAAGAAGTTTCCCTTGCTGCAGGAGAAGGGCTCCGATGGCCTCTTCTATACCCAGGACGAGGTTCGCGCCGTGATCGAGTACGCCCGCGACCGGGGCATCCGCGTGGTGCCGGAATTCGATATGCCCGGCCACACCACCGCCTGGTTTGTGGGTTATCCGGACGTAGCCAGCGGCCCGGGCCCTTACCAGATTGAGCGCAAATGGGGCATTTTCGACCCGGCAATGGATCCTACGCGTGACAGCACCTACAAATTTCTCGACACCTTCATCGGCGAGATGACCGGCCTCTTCCCCGACGCGTACTTTCACGTGGGCGGAGATGAGTGCAACGGCAAGGCGTGGGACGCAAATCCGCGCATCCAGGAATTCATGAAGGCCCACGGGCTCAAAGACAACAACGCTCTGCAGGCGTACTTCAGCGCCCAGGTGCAGAAGATCGTCACCCGGCACAAGAAGATCATGATGGGCTGGGACGAGGTACTGCAGCCCGGCACTCCAAAGGATGTGGTCATCCAGTCCTGGCGCGGCCCGCAGTTTGTTGGCGAGGCGGTGCGCGGGGGCAATCGTGCCCTGTTGTCGGCCGGCTACTATATCGATCTGAACCAGTCCGCTGCTGAGCACTACGCAGCCGACCCCGAGGGAGAGGGGCCATCGACCCTGAGCAGCGAAGAGAGAAAGCGCATTCTGGGTGGTGAGGCAACGATGTGGTCGGAATATACAAGCCCGGAAAATATCGATAGCCGCATCTGGCCGCGGACCGCCGCCATTGCGGAGCGCCTTTGGTCGCCACGCGATACCCGTGACGTGGCATCCATGTACGCCCGGCTGGCGATCATTTCTCAGCTGCTGAACCATTACGGGCTCGAACATAACTCCAGCTATCCGGCCATGTTGAGCCGCATGACCGGCGAGCCCGATCCGCTGCCGCTGCGCGTCCTCGGCGACGTCGTGCAGCCTCCCCGTAATTACGCGCGTGAACAGCTGCGCGATTACGACGCCTTCAGTCCGCTAAACCGGTTGATCGATGCCATTCCTCCGGAGAGCGACGCCGCGCGCCA
Organism: uncultured Acidobacteriaceae bacterium; assembly: GCA_963746595.1. Taxonomy (GTDB): domain Bacteria; phylum Acidobacteriota; class Terriglobia; order Terriglobales; family Acidobacteriaceae; genus PALSA-350. The sequence goes on along the minus strand of CAVVBS010000013.1, from coordinate 318,675 downwards.
GTTTCTCGATATAGTCAACCGCATCGTCACGGGGAGAGCCACTCAAGAAGATTGGGAACAGGCGCAGGAATGGCTGGTGCTGTGGCGGGACAACGATACACAATTGCAGCCGCTGCTGGCGAAGTCCGAGCTTACTCAGGAGCTCGAGCCCGTCTCCACCAGCCTGCACCAGGTCGCGCAGGACGGCCTGGACGCGATTGGCTACCTGCGCGAGCATAAGAGCGCGCCCGCTGACTGGAGAGCTCGTCAGCTTACCTTTCTCCAAACCGCGGAGAAGCCCCAGGCCGTGCTGCTGAACATGATTGCACCTGCAGTTATCAAGCTGGTGCAGGCAACGACAGGCTCGTCGTTAGCTTCCCGGTAGGCGCTTCCAAGCAAAGGATTGAAACATGCACGTAACAATGTTCGTTGAGACTCCAAGCTATGAGTGATGGCCGTTGGGTTCTGTTGATTGCCAGTGAACTGGGTGGGACTAACTCCGTTTCTGACCGCGCCATGGAGCGGCTGTGCAATGCGATTGGAGAAGAGGGCTACGAAGTAATCAGGACATCGACGCCGGAGGATGGGCTTTCGCTGGTGAAATCCGATCCATCGCACAGCGCCATCCTGCTTGATTGGGATCTCGAAGAAGAACATCAATTCGACGAACGCGCAGCGCTGAAGATCATCCGCGCCGTCCGCCGCAGAAATAAAAAGGTCCCCATCTTCCTGATCGCCGACCGCACGCTGGTCAGCGAGCTGCCTCTGGAAGTGGTGAAGCAGGTACACGAGTACATCCACCTCTTTGGAGACACACCGGCCTTCATCGCTAACCGCGTGGATTTTGCCGTCGCTCGCTATAACGAGCAGTTGCTGCCCCCTTACTTTCGCGAGCTCAAGAAATATACCGACCAGGGCGCTTACTCGTGGGACGCTCCCGGCCATATGGGCGGCGTGGCTTTCCTCAAGCATCCGGTGGGCATGCAGTTTCATCGTTTCTTCGGTGAAAATCTTTTACGCGCCGACCTCGGTATCTCGACTTCGTCGCTCGGTTCCTGGCTTGACCACATCGGACCTCCGGCGGAATCGGAGCGCAACGCCGCTCGCATCTTCGGAGCGGATTGGACCTTTTACGTCCTCAGCGGTTCCTCTACATCGAACCAGATCGTGGGCCACGGTGTCATCGGGAACAACGATGTCGTCCTGATAGACGCCAACTGCCACAAGTCGATTTGCCACTCGCTGACCGTGACGGGTGCACGGCCGGTATACTTCAAGCCCACCCGAAACGGCTACGGAATGATCGGGCTGGTGCCCATGCGGCGCTTTTCTCCGGAGCACATCCAGGAATTAATCAAGGAGAGCCCGTTCAGCGCCGACGCGCCTTCGCAGGAACCCACCTATGCGGTGGTCACCAACTCCACCTACGACGGTTTTTGTTATGACGTACAGCGGGTAACCGCCGAGCTGGCGCGCAGCGTGCCGCGCCTTCACTTCGACGAAGCGTGGTACGCCTACGCCAAATTTCATTCGATTTATCGCGGACGCTTCGCCATGGATGTGCCCGACGATATGCCGGACCGGCCCGTCATCTTCGCCGTGCAATCGACGCACAAGATGCTGGCCGCGTTTTCCATGGCATCGATGATCCACGTCAAGCTGAGCGACCGCGCGCCGCTGGACTTCGATCTGTTCAACGAGGCCTTCATGATGCATGGCACGACTTCGCCGTTCTATCCCATGATCGCGTCGCTCGATGTGGCCACCTCTATGATGGACGAACCAGCCGGTCCGACGCTGATGTACGAGACGATCCAAGATGCCATCAGCTTCCGGAAGGCTATGTCTTCGATCGCTCATCGTTTGCGCTCGGCCAATGGGGAGGAATGGTTCTTTCGCGTCTACCAGCCGGATACAGTGACTGATCCGATGACGGGGCAGACGTCCCTTTTTGAGGAGACCCCCGACTCTCTGCTCATCCAGTCGTCAGAATGCTGGACACTCAAGCCCGAGGAAGACTGGCATGGCTTCAGGGATGAAGACATCGCTGAAGACCATTGCATGCTCGACCCAACCAAGGTCACGATTCTCATGCCGGGCATCAATTCTCGTGGAGAACTGGCGGAATGGGGCATCCCGGGGGCGATCCTCACTGAGTTTCTCGATGCCCGGCTGGTGGAGATTGCGCGCACCGGCGACTACACGGCGTTGATCCTCTTCTCGGTGGGAACGAGCAAAGGAAAATGGGGCAGCCTATTGGAGACTCTTTTCGAGTTCAAGCGCCTCTACGATAACGAGGGCACTTTGTACGAAGCACTGCCGGATTTGGTGGCCGAGCATCCGCACCGTTACAAGGACATGACGTTGAAGGAACTAAGCGACGAGATGCACGCAGCCATGGGGGAATTGAATCTGACCGGTCTGCTTCACCAGGCCTGTGATGTGGACCCGGAACCGGTGTTGACACCCGCTCAGACGTATCAGAAGCTGATCCGCAATGGCACCGAGAAGGTGCGCATCTCTGAGATGGCGCGCCGGCTGGCGGGCGTGATGATAGTTCCCTATCCTCCCGGCATCCCGGTGCGCATGCCCGGAGAGCGCCTGGGCGACGTCGACAGCCCTACCATCCGCTTGCTGCTGGCATTGGAGAAGTTCGGCAAGCAGTTTCCCGGCTTTGAACGAGAAGTTCACGGGATTGAAGTGGATGCCGAGGGCGATTACTGGATGCGCAGCGTCATCGAATCTACACCGCGTGGAAAGAACGGCACCGCTCCAGGACGCAACGCTAAGCGTAAGCCCAGGAAGCCCGCTGCGGGTAGCTGAGCCCAGCAGCAAGCCTGGACGGGTACCCCATGGGGAGAACCGGGGCGGGTCCGCCCAATGCGGGCTTCGGTGGTTGGAAAGCTCCGAGCAGCATGGGCAAGATGAGCGCCCCTCGGGGTCCTTCGACTCCGCGCCTCCAAGCGCTGTGTCACGCGATAAGTCTGTGAGGCGCTCCGCTCAGGATGACGATTTTGCGGCGATTCGAGAACAAGAACCAGCGTCTTCTTGGATTTCCATAATGCCGCATCGGTTAGTCTAGGCAGTACGTTTTGAACCTATGCCCAAAATCCCCAGGCGCCGGTGGCGCATCGCTTTTCTGCTGGCCGTCGGCGTTCTGGTCAACTACTTCGACCGGGTCAACCTCTCGGTCTCCCACGCTGCGCTCATCACCACCTTCGCCATCTCCAACATCACCTTTGGCTACCTCTCCGCCGCCTTTAACTGGACCTATATGTTGTGCCAGCTTCCGGTGGGCGTCGTGCTGGACAAATTCGGCGTGCGGAGGGTAGGACGCATCAGCAGTTTTTTGTGGAGTGTCGCCTCGTTCGCCGCGGCGATTGCACCCAACCTGGGCGGCTTCTTTGCCGCGCGGCTGCTGCTGGGCATCGGAGAAGCTCCCACCTTTCCCTCCAACGCCAAAGCGATCGGCTACTGGTTTCCCGCTAGGGAGCGGAGTTCAGCGACATCCATCTTCGACGGCTCCGCCAAATTCGCATCGGCGATCGGGGTGCCGCTCATTGGAATGCTGCTATTGAAGGTCGGGTGGCGCTGGAGTTTTGCCGCCACCGGCATGCATCAGCTTCCTCTACTTCCTGCTCTTCTGCCGCGTCTATCGCGATCCTGTGGATGATCCAGAGCTCACCGAACGCGAACGGAATTACATCCTGGAGCAGGATGCCGTGGCGCCGGTTCTACCCTCAGAGACCGCATCCTTCGGCTACCTGATACGACAGCCGAAAGTGATCGGCATTACCCTCGGCTTCGGCGCCTATAACTATGTTTTCTACCTGATGCTGACCTGGCTGCCCAGCTATCTCTTCCAGGCCCTGCACATCGACCTGCTGCACTCGTTTCTCTACACCGGCGTGCCGTGGTTGTTTGCCACGGCCTGCGAACTGGTGGTTGGAGGATGGCTGGTAGACCGGCTGCTGGAGCGCGGATGGAATGCCAGCAATGTGCAGCGCGCGGTACTGATCGGCGGCACCGCCATGGGGCTGGGCATCATTGGCGCAGCCTACGCCCAGACGGCCACCAGCGCGCTGATCTGGATCAGCATCTCGCTGGGAGGCTTGTCGGCGGCAGCAGCAGTTGGTTGGTCTGTACCCTCGCTGATCGGCCCCCGGGGTAGTGTGGGCACCCTGGGCGGCATCATCAATTTTTCCAGCCAGGTTTCGGGCATTTTGGCGCCCATCGTGACCGGCTACCTGGTCACCGCCCGGCACTCATTCGGATGGGCCTTTGGCGTCTCCGCTATTTACCTGTGCATCGGGATCTCGGCCTACATCTTCATGCTCGGCCGTATCGAAAAGATTCCCAGCCAGCCTCAGCGCGCGGCGTAATCCTTCGTAGCCTTGGTGCGCGAATTGAAGACAGAGAAACTACCGTTGGGATTGACGGTCAACTTCAGGTAGTTGGCGTCATCCTTCTGCCCCATGGGGTTGGCGATGTACTCCTCCGCCATGTTGTGCATGCCTGCCTCGTTGGAGAAGTGCAATTGCCATAGCGACTCGAGCCCGGGGGTCTTCGCCAGGGTTTCAAACGTTGGCGTGGAGCCGCCCTTTTTAGCCCCGTTGTTCATGATCGCTACGCGCGGCGCAATCGCAAACAGCAATGCCGGGCTGGAGCTCTGGAACAATCCGTGGTGCGATACCACCAGGATATCCACCTTGCCAATCCGGTTATCAGGGCACATCAACTTCATTTCCTTATCCCAGGTGAGATCGCCCAGGTCGAGAATTCTGGTCTTACCGAAGGTGAACAGCGTGCCCAGGGAGCGCGCGTTGTCGGTCTGGTCTTCCGGCCTGGTTTCCGAGTCCTTACAGTAGGCATTCGGTTGCCCCGCTCCGGGCAGCGGATGGCTGAGCACCTCGCCGTTGGAGCTGATCACCACCGCCTTGATCCCGGGAATCGGCAAGGCGTCGCCTGGTTTGGGCACAATATGACCGTAATGGCCGCTGGTGAGAAGCTGCTGATAGGCCGCATAGCCTTTGTTGTTGCCCGGATCGGTGGGACTGTGTGGGTCCATGATCGATGAACGTGCCCACGGGAATCTTCGCCACCAGCTCGGGAACTCCGCCAAGGTGATCCGCATGATAGTGGGTCAGCAACAGGTAATCGATCTTGCTCACGCCCGCATCTTTGGCCGCGGCGACGATGCGGTCCGGCATCCAGGCCGTTGTTCCCGGCCCATCCGGTATCGATCAGCAGCGACTTCCCTGCCGGAGTCACAAAGAGCGTCGATTGACCGCCGTCCACATCGATGAAGTAAACCTGGAGCGAATGGCTCTTGGCCGCTTGCGCCCCGGCGAGCATCGACCACGCTAAAACCGCAGCCAACAGGCACCATGCCTGCAGTCGCCTGCGGGCGGTCGATGAAAACTCTTCCTTACCTGGTCATGACTGGTCCTTCATGGTTAGGGGGGTGGCAATGCACGCATGGTCCAGCCGAAGCTTATGCGCCAGGATCGAGCACGACTTTCATCAGATTTGGCTCGCCGGCGTGCAGCCGGGCGAACCATCGCGGGCCCATCGCTCAGAGGAGCGACCGCGGTAATCAATGGCTTCACCTTGATTTTCCCGTTGGCCAGCAACTCCATTGCCTCAGGATATTCGCCCGATGAGGCGCACGATCCCTGCAGGCGAATCTGCCTGGAGACCACAACCTGCAGCGGGATCTTAACCTGGGGAGAAATGTTGCCGATGAGTGTAACAGTTCCGCCTTTGCGCACGCTAGCGATGGAGGCGGAGATGGTTTCGTCTCGCCCCACGGCTTCGAGAACCAGGTCTACCCCCCTGCCGCCTGTGCGGCGCAGGATCTCCTGCACCAACTCGCGTTCCCGAAAGCAGTAGCGTCGCGTCGGCGCCGAGCTGTCTCGGCCCGTTCCAGGCGGGAGCGATCAATATCCGCGATCAGCACCTGGGAAGCCCCTGCGGCCTTCGCCGCCTGCAGGGTGAGTAAACCGATCATGCCCGCGCCGATCACCAGGGCCGTCTCGCCGCCCTTCATCTCGGAAACGCGCACCGCGTGCAAGGCCACCGAGACGGCTTCGAGCATGGCCGCCTCCTGGAACTCGAGCCCCTCGGGAAGGTGATAGGTGATGCGCTGGGGCACCACGACATACTCGGCAAAAGCGCCGGCGCGGCGATAGTCCCCGCAGGAGACCCCGATCACCTGCCGGTTATTGCATAGATTGATATCGCCCTGGAGACAGAACTCGCACTGGCCGCAGTAGACGGTGGAGTCGAACGTAACCCGATCGCCGGGCTTGAACTTGCTCACACCGCTGCCCGCCGCCGCGACCACCCCGGCCGCTTCATGGCCCATAACGATCGGCGGAATCCGCCTGCCGGAGGTACCGTCGTAGCCGTGCACGTCACTGCCGCAGATGCCACAGGCGGCGACGCGCACCAGGATCTCGTCCGCACCGGGAACCGGGCGCGGGAAGATCTGCGATGTCCAGCTGGTTGTATTCGGAGAGTAGCAGAGCTTTCATAGTGGTCTTAAGGGTACATCGTGGGCGCTTGCATCCTCAACCATGTACGATATTCGAAGCTGCCGCTTCTTGCCTTTCCCCCATGAGCACACGCAGTCTTCAACGCAGGCTGATCGCAGGATTCGGCGCCAACACCTTCAGCCGCCTCTCCACCACCCTGACCCAGATCTTCTCCGTTCCTGTCTTCCTCAGCCATTGGGGAGTGCACCTCTACGGCGAGTGGATCCTGCTCAATACCATTCCCAGCTATCTCGGGCTCAGCGACGTGGGCTTCGGCAGCGTCGCCGGCAACGAGATGACCATGCTGGCGGCGGCCCAGAACTTCGAGCAGGCGCTGGTCGTTTTTCAGAGTGTCTGGGTGCTTACCACGGTCATCACCAGCCTGATCGCCCTGCTGCTGATCGCGGCCGTCTGGTTCCTGCCCTTAGGCGCCTGGCTGCACATGCACGCGATCAGCCCGGGCGATACCAAGCTGATCGTCTTGCTGCTTGGGCTGGCGGTTCTCCTGGGCATGCAGGAGACCCTGTTCCAGGCGGCATTTCGCTGCGTGGGCAAATATCCGCTCGGGACCATGGCCAAGAGCCTGGTGGTGCTGGCAGCCTTTTTGAGCACCATGATTGGTGTTGGGCTGCATCTGTCTCCTGTCCCCGTCACCGTGCTGTATGTTGCCGTCAATGCGGTGGGCGTGCTTGCCTTGTGGATTTTGCTCCGGCGCGAAGTGCCCTGGATTCGTTTCGGCATTCGCCACGCGCAATGGGCGGTCATTCGCCGCCTCACTGGCCCGGCGCTCTCCTTTATGAGTTTCCCGCTGGTCAACGCTCTTAACCTGCAGGGCATCCTGGTGGTGATCGGCTATGTGATGGGTCCCGTCGCGGTGGTGACTTTCAATACGGCGCGAACCATCTCCCGCAGCGCTACCCAGGGAATGAACCTGATCAATAATTCGATCTGGCCGGAGATGTCGGCCGCCTTCGGCGTAGGAGCCATGGACGTCGCGCGGATGCTCCACCGGCGTGCCTGCCAGATCTCGCTGCTGCTATGCCTGGGCATCACCCTTGGGGTAGCGTTTCTGGGTGATTGGATCTGGCGAGTGTGGACTGTCGGCAAGGTGCCGACCGACCCCGTGCTGCTCAACATCATGTTGCTGCAGATGGTGGTTTCCGCGTTTTGGTTCACCAGTTCGGTAGTGCCGATGGCCACCAACCAGCACCAGAGGATGGCGCGGGCGATGCTGACCGCCACCTGCGTGGCCTTGCTCCTCGCCTGGCTGTTGATGCACGTTCCCTCGCTCGGCCTGCGCGGCGCGGCCATCGCGCTGGTGGCCGGCGATGTCTTTACCGCCTTCTACGTATTGCGCGAGAGTCTGGGGCTGCTGGGAGACACCCTGGGCGGTTTTGCCCGCAGCATGCTGGATCTGTCGCCGCTGCAGCGCCTCTGGAGAAGACCGAGACTGCCGCTTACCAACGAGGAGTAGTGTCTCAGCGCATCCGGCATAGGAGCAAAGGCCGAGATAGCCTCAGCGCCGCAGAAAATAGATTCTGTCGATCCAATCCAGATCGCGTGCTTCCTTCACCAACTTGTCGAGAGATTGGATCAGACCTCCAATATCCGCTTGAGAAATCGTCTTCTCATCAACGAAAATGACGCCCCCGTGCTGACGCCCTTCTTCAGCCCAATTCTTAAGCAGGGTTGGAATCGTTCTACAGTCGTATGTAAGAGTCAGAGAGTCAGCACGCAGTTTCTGGCACCACGGCTTCCCGCAGGCAGCGCCGAGATCTTCCTGGCCGAGGAAGCTTCCATTCTTCCGCATTCCAGCTCAGTCCGCCGCTAGATCGGATGATCTTTTTGTCGCGAAGGCGGATGCCCACCGCCACCTGAGGCGAGATGTGCTCATCCAGGAGGAGCCTGAGCATCTCAGCGTTTGGCCGCTTTTCCTGCGGAGAATTCGACCGCTTGCGGCAACAACCGCTTCAACGCCGTAAAATCCACTGCGCGATACTCGTCCAGTGCCTGAGCAATCTCGTCTGCAAATGCCTCGGCGTAGTTCACCGCTGCCCGTACCTTGGCTTCCGGCCATTGCAGATGCTTGGCTGTAGCCGCCAAGTCATTGTTATAGCTCTGGACCAGGAGCATAACCTCCCACACAGCAAGACTGCTGCCCTGGATGCATGCTTGCCGGCCAACAGATGAATCGCGGAAATCGATAAACGCAAACTCCGAGCGCCGCAAGCCTTCCTCTACCAGGCGCGCGCTGGCGTCACTGGGCGTCCATCCATACCGGCTCGCCATCCGTTTCAGGCGATTTCCGCTTGCTGCCGGAAGACGCATGCTTATGACAGTTGAACCCATGGCAACCCCCCGCGTAACTTCTGCAAGTATTGTAACTCGCTAGACTCGCGCGGGACAGGATGATCTTCTGTTCAGCAGCTTGAAGTGTGCAGAAGCGTAGAGACCCACATCTGGCGTCGAGTGCGCTACCAGATGTGGGATCTCAGGGCTGGGTTGGGTGGTTAGACTTTTTCGGCGGACTCGGGAACGACTGCTGCCGCGGCTTGGAAACCGATCTTGGAATGGGTTCCGTCGCAGAATGGCTTGTTGGTCGATGCTCCGCAGCGACAGAGAGAGATGGCGGGTTTACCGGCAAGATCTATTAACGTACCGTCTGTGTTCACCAGCTTGATCGGACCCTCGACGCGAAACGGTCCGTTTGGTCGAACCGTGATAGTTACTTCCCCTTCAGCCATGCAAGACTCCAGTTCAGAGATGTGAGTTCCAGTTGAGTCTAGCAGCCGTCACGAGCCAGTCTAGTCGCTGTCGAGGTTCTGCGTCGCTTTGGGTTCGTCCTGCGGCGGTTTGGGCTGGGGATCCTGAATATTTCCCGGGGTGCCGGTGGTTGAGCTGGGTACCGGCCCGGCAACGTTCGAGCTCTTGCCGACTTTTTGGCCTTTCCAGCCAGTCGTACTGACATTTTGTGCGGTGCTGCCGGTATCGCAACCCATAACCATCCCGCAAGACACAAGCAGCAAGAGAACGAGACGCTCGAAACATGATTGCTCCTTGAGAGCGATCTTAGGCTATTGGGATGTGGAAGGGAAAGTAGGACGCAGGAAAATCCTGATAGAACAGGCCACGTCGTTGCAGGGCCAATATTCACCGGGAAGCTGAAGGAAAAGACGGCGTTTGAGCCGCCTCTTCCTTCACAAATCTGACTACAGACTACAGAACCTGAACGTTCTCTGCCTGCCAACCCTTAGGGCCTTTGGTTACGTTGAACTGAACCGCCTGGCCTTCTTGAAGAGTGCGGAAGCCGTTTGCTTGAATCGCTGTGTGGTGCACGAAAACATCCTCACCATTTGCACGGCTCAAAAAGCCGAACCCCTTGGCATCGTTGAACCATTTCACTGTACCTTGTTCCATTGTGTTTCTTCCTTAGTAACGAGATGACGCTGAATTCAATCGGGGTATCTGCAGGTAGTGCGGACTCCTAGAGCAGAACGAGCTGAGAACCAAAATCGTATTCGACGCTCTTTTAGGATATACCGCAGATGCAATAAGCGCAATGAAAAAATTGCCCGAAAAGGCGAAAAAATGCTCGCCTTCCCCTACTCGTACTTCAATGATTCTACAGGATCCATCCGCGCCGCACGCACTGCCGGACCCGTGCCAAAGGCGATCCCCACCGCACACGAGACCAGGATGGCTATGACCGCCGATAACCACGAGACCTGAAGCCGGTAATTGGTAAACAAAGCGATGGAAAGCGGCAAGGCCATGGCCAGAATCGTGCCCACCACCCCCCCGCTGAGCGAAATCAGCACTGCCTCGGCCAGAAACTGCAGTTGAATCTCCCGGAAGGTCGCCCCCAATGCCTTGCGAATGCCGATCTCCCGGATCCTCGAACGCACCGTGGCCAGCATGATATTCATGATGCCCACCCCGCTGACCAGCAGGGTCACCAGGGAAAACAGCAGCAGGACAATGCTGAACGCAGTGGCCGTCTTCCCCGCCATGGAAAGCACCTCGGAAAGATCGCCCACGTCGTACACCGATTCGGAGCGATGCCGGCTCTTGATGGCCGCCCTGATAGCCTTCGTGGCCCAGGGCACACTGCCCGAGTCGGTCATGGAGAAGTAGATCTGGTTGACTGCATCGGAGCCGGTGAAATAGCGCGCGACGGTGTACGGGATAAGCACCGTCTCATCGACAATCTCCGACTGCCCAAAGGTCGCTACCCGTTCCCGAAAAACGCCGATGATCACGAAGGGCACGCTGGAGATGGCTAGCGTCTTGCCTATGGCTTCCTGTGCGCTGCCGAACTGGGTCAACGCAAACCGCTCCGTGACCAAGGCCGCATGGCTGTGGGTGATCGAGTCCTGCTCATCGAAAAAGCGCCCCGCGATCAGGTAAAGCCGGCGTATGTCGGGATACTCCGGGTTCACGCCCAGGATCAGGACATCGCGCTCCTTGCCCCCACCGCTGGTGAAGGACTGGTGCAGGTTGACCACCGGCGACGCCTCCTGAATACCGGGCACCTGCTGCTCCACGGCGCGCATATCGTCCACCGTCAGGTAATCGCGTACCGAAGCGCTACTGGCATCCGACAGCCCGGCGTACTCGGCCCAAATAAGATTGGTGCCGATGTTCTGAATGGAGGTGAGAACATATCGCCTGCCGGAAAGCCCGATGGTCACTACCAGGATCAAGGAGGCGGTCCCGATCACCATACCCAGGGCAGTCAGGGCGAAGCGAATCTGGTTGAGACGAAAGGAGTCGATGGCCAGCAACACGATCTCGCGGAAGGCAATGCTCTGGGTACTGCGAACTGGCGACGAAACGCTCATAAACTAGTCCAACCCGCTCACCGACCGCAGGAACACCAGGGTGACCCCGAGCGAGACCAGAAAAACACCCACCCAACGTCGCCGGCTGACGCGTTCACGCAGAAAGAACACCGCTCCAAGCGCTCCGGCCACGTAGCTCAAGGCAGTTACCGGCACCACAAAGCTTACATTCAGGATGGAGAGCGCGCCCAGCAAAGAGAAAAATGCCAGGGCCATCAACCCCACTCCTGCCCACATCCACCCCACCTGCAGGGCGCGAAGAATGACTCGAGCAATCGCAGCGGGCCGAAAATCCTTCACCTCTCCGACCGCCTTCATCGCGCGGGAGACGCACAACTCCCCGCCGGTACCGGCCACCACGATGAGCAGGAAAAGGATTACCTCAAGCAAACTAGCTGCGCTCCATGCCTGTCGGGCTGTGCTCAAGGCTGCGCGGGTTGCTCTGCCCTACCACCAGGACACCCAGGCAGATGATTGCGATACCCAGCCAGCGCAGGGGCGAAACCGGCTCCCCCAACATGAAGTACCCGAGCAGCGCGGAGACGCCATAGCCTACCGAGGATGCCGGCTGGACATAGCTGTAATCCGCCCAGGACAGCACCAGCACATTGGCCAGGAAAAAGGTAAGTAGAGAGGCGACCCCAAGCCAAATGGAGCCGGTGTCAAAGACGCGCAAGGCGGTGTGCAACGCTTCTGTGGGCGGCCATACGGCAGGCCTGCCTGCCTGCTTCATGCCCTTGCTCAGCAAAACGTTCCCTAAAGGGCCCGCGATGACCATCACCAGGATCAGGAAAAACGTTTTAAGGTGCAGTGTTTTCTGAGGCGTCATGAATTTCTCGGCCGGCAAGTTAGATTGTACAAGCGCGGTTGCCGGCCTGCGGCCGCGCAACAAGACAGCTAAAGTTCGTTCTTTTATGCCGCCGCACGGCAAAAACCATCGATATAACTATAATTTGGGATGACGACGCCAGTTGCCTAACCAGGGCCTGTTGGATTTTGGGAGGTGTTTACAACTTTGTGCGGCATTGTGGGCTTTACCCAGAAAGGCTGGAGAGCCGATCCTGATCGAATTCACCAGGCCACGGCAACTCTGATCCATCGCGGGCCAGACCAGCAGGGGGTATTCTCATCGCACTTATGTTCCCTTGGCGCAACCCGGTTGAAGATCCTCGATTTAGCCGCAGGCGATCAGCCCATAACATCGAGTGACGGCAACACTGTCATCGTATTCAACGGGGAAATCTACAACCATCTTGAACTGCGGCCTGACCTGGAAGCTCTTGGCTACCGCTTTCATAGCCGTTGTGACACCGAAACGGTGCTCTATGCGTTCCTGGCCTGGGATACCGCATGTTTTGCCCGCATGCGCGGGATGTTCGCGGTCGCCCTTTGGAGCAAGTCCACCCAACGCCTGGTCCTGGCTCGAGATCGCATGGGCATCAAACCTCTCTACCTGGCCAGGTATGGAGAGGACCTGATCTTTGGTTCTGAACTCAAGGCCATCCTCGTCCATCCTGAAGTAGAGCGCCGATTGAGCATGGAAGGGCTGGACTGTTATCTCTCTCTGAATTACGTGCCCTGCCCCTGGACTTTGGTAGATGGAGTGGAGAAGCTGCCGCCAGGCTGTTGGTATGAGTGGCGTGATGGCCAGGTGCGCTCGGAATGCTATTGGAAGCTGCCCGACGCCACGCCGCGAACTCGCGATCTGGAGAGCGCCAAGGAAGAGCTGGATTTTCTACTGCAGCAATCTGTCCGCGAACACCTACTCTCAGACGTTCCCTTGGGCGTGTGGCTTAGCGGCGGCGTCGATTCTTCGACCATCCTTCACTATGCTGCTGCGACCAACCATGCGCGTCTGAAAACCTTTTCCATTTCCTTCCACGGTCACAGCTTTGACGAGACGGATTACATACAGCAGGTGGTCTCACACTATGGAACCGATCATGAACAGCTTGACCTGAACCCACAAGAGGATCTGCAGGGCGCCATCGAGCAGTTCGCGTACTACTCGGATGAGCCCAGCGCCGATGCGGGCGCCTTACCGGTGTGGTTTCTCTCCCGCATGTGCAAAACCCACGCGACCGTCGCTTTAAGCGGGGAAGGTGCGGATGAGATCTTTGCCGGATACCTTACCTATCGCGCCAATCAACTCGCCCGGCTTGCCCGGACCATGCCTGCTGCCGCACTTCGCCTGGCACTCGAAGGCTCGCGATTCTTGCCCGTCTCCGATGAGAAAATCGGCCTGGAGTACAAACTAAAGCGTTTTCTCGAGGGCTGCCTGCTATCTCCTGAACGCGCCCATGTCCATTGGAATGGAACCTTCTCCGAGGCAGCCAAGGCAGCTTTGTTGCGGCGAAAGTTGCCCTCTGCGCTTGACGGCCTACTGGGTCGACTGGCAGGATCCCTGGCGTCTGACCACGGCCTCTATCCCTATCTCGCCTTCGACCAACAGTACTATCTGGCTGACGACATCCTGGTGAAGTCGGATCGGATGAGTATGGCGCATGCCGTCGAGGTGCGTCCTCCATTTCTCGACCACCGAATCGTGGAGTTTGCCGCCACTCTGCCTGACACGCTAAAGATGCGGGGCTCGCGCCAGAAGCTGCTGTTGAAAGAGCTGATGCGCGACAAACTGCCGCAATCGATTCTCAACCGAAAGAAAGTGGGCTTCGATATTCCCGCGCACGAGTGGCTTCGCGGATCTCTCCGTCCGCTCCTTCTTGACACTTTGAAAGAGGGTCTTTCTGCGCATGCTGACCTATTCCGCGCCGATACCATCGAGAACTATGTACGGCTTCACCTGGAAAGGCGAGCCAACCTGGGATACCACCTGTGGGGTTTGTTGATCCTGTTTCTGTGGATGAAACAATGGCGAATTCAGTCGACGCCCGCGTTGACAAGTAAGTTGCCGGCTCTAGTAGGAGAAGCAGCTGGCACACCGATCTAGCAGTCCTGCTGGTTGCGGCCGTTTAGGGGCTGCATTGTTCCCCACCCGCCCTGATGGATATTGTCGATGCGGTGCAGGGAGCGCCTACGCGCAATTAGTGACCGCGGTATTTGTTCGGCGATGAGCAAACTACTGCACCCGGCCGGCCCATCGTGGGCGACCAAAGTACCTGATAGACTTGGCCTTAAGTTGGCCATTCCGAGAACCTGTATTTCACTGGAGGATTTATGAAAATTGCCGTACTTGGAGGGGATGGCTACTGTGGCTGGGCTACGGCCCTTTACCTGTCAAACCGTGGCCATTCTGTTGCAATTATCGACAACTTTGTGCGCCGTCTTTGGGACCACGAGTTGGGCGTGCAGTCTCTCACCCCCATTCGTCCGCTTGCCGATCGCCTGAGAGTCTGGCACGAACTTACCGGCAAGACGATCGAGCTCATGGTTGGCGATGTGACAGACTACGAATTTCTGGCGTCAACCATCAAAGCATTTGAGCCGGAGGCTGTGGTTCACTTCGCCGAGCAGCGTTCCGCCCCCTATTCGATGATCGATCGTAACCACGCGGTGGGCACGCAAGTGAACAATGTGGTGGGCACGCTGAATTTGCTTTTTGCCCTGCGCGAGTTTCAGCCTGATTGCCACCTGGTTAAGCTCGGCACCATGGGCGAGTACGGCACACCGAATATAGATATTGAAGAGGGATACATCACCATTGAGCACAACGGCCGCAAAGATGTGCTCCCTTATCCCAAGCAGCCGGGGTCGTTCTATCACCTCTCGAAGGTGCATGACAGCCATAACATGATGTTCGCCTGCAAGATTTGGGGAACACGCGCCACCGATCTTAACCAGGGCGTGGTGTACGGCACGATGACTGACGAAGTGGCTCTGGACGAAGCGCTGATCAACCGCTTTGACTATGACGAGGTCTTCGGGACCGTACTCAACCGCTTCTGCGCGCAGGCGTCTCTTGGCCATCCGCTCACGGTCTACGGTAAGGGAGGCCAGACCCGCGGGTTTCTGGACATTCGCGATACCGTGCGGTGCGTCGAGCTTGCTTGCTTGAATCCGGCGGCGAAGGGAGAATTCCGCGTCTTCAATCAATTTACGGAGCAGTTTTCCGTGATGGACCTGGCCCACCTGGTGCAGACCGCAGGCAAGCAAACTGGACTAAACGTTGAGATTGACTACTTACCCGATCCTCGCGTCGAAGCCGAACAGCATTACTACAATGCGAAACATTCCAAGTTGATTGATCTCGGGCTTACGCCGCACTTTCTTTCCGACTCGTTGCTGGATTCGCTCATCGAGATAGCAGTGCGCTACCGCGATCGAATCGACACGGCACTCTTCCTGCCCCGCGTAAATTGGCGCCAGACTCGGAATGATCGGCGTTTGCAGAAGCCTGTCTTAGCCTAGATGGCTCCTTAGGCCGCGGCAACATTGCGAAGGATGGGGCGCCTGGGTACGCGCCTCTTACCTTGTAAGAGCCTTGGTGACGAGTCGCTCGATGCATGTGCCTGAATTTGCTCTGTATCGTCAAGGTCGCAGCACTGCATCATTTGGAGAGAAGCCCGGCGGCTACCGATCTGCACTACGCCCCGGCTGATTCGTCAGCAGAACTTTGCCGCCGCTTCGACGAACCAATTCCACATGCTCCGGACCCAACAGCGCGTTAAACCGCGGGAGCTGATCTGCCTTTGCGATCAGATAATAGCGTTCCGAGCTTGTCCAGAGAGATCTCAGCCTATCATCACCAATGAAGACATCCGGGACACCCGGAGCATTGGAACCATACTCGAGATTGTTCCAGCGGCCGTTCAGCAGCAACTCCTGACGGCCGGTATAAAAGGGAATCGACGAGAACCAGTAATAATTGTGGTCGACGATAATCTGCCCGTCTGGTCCTTTCATGATCGCCTGCGCAATGTCTCTTGAGGAGAGCAGCGGATCAAACCTGGCCATGGCCAGATACGCGCCCTGGAAAAAGACGATCATCATCACGGCGGCAGTCAGGTAGGCGCGCGAATACACTTTGCGCCTGCTGAACAAGAACAAGCCGATCGCTCCAACAATGAAACTGGCCCCCGCTATCAAAAGCGGCATCCGTAAATAAGCAAAGGAGTTTAGGGTGAGGTCTTCCATATGCCCGAGTGATAGCTTGTAGGCATTGGGGTGCGGAACAAGCGCGGCGGTGATATCACCCGGAGTCGGTACCTGTCGCACCGCGAACAGGATCAGCAAACAACACAGACCCAGAATACAGGTAACGATGCTTAATGCCTGCGTGCCCCAGCGAACAGCATTTCCTTCCGCGGCCATCGCGGAACCAAGGAGAATCGCAAATGCCGGGTAGCACGGCATCGAGTAGTACTCTTGTGTCGTCGAAAAGGTAAAGAACACCAGCACAAAACCAATCCAACAAAGGGCAAGCAGCCGGCATCGCCCTGCACGATCGCTTGGCCGGAAGGAAAGCCTGGCGACCGCGGGCAGATAAACGCTCCACGGGAAAAGCCAGATCAAATGGAACAGCCAGAAATATAGGCGCGGCACCGTGTCGTAGTCGCGCGGATATCGCAGGTTGAGAAAGCGGAGAAGCTGTTCATTGATGAAAAAGAACCAGAGGAAGCCGTGATAATGGCCCGGCTGGCTCTTGAGCGTCCAGGCAAAGTAGGGCGGATTACGGAGGGTTGCGAGGACATGCCACGGAAGGGCGATGGCCAGCAGAATGAGGGTTCCCGAAAGCAGATGGAGTCTCTTCCAAGTGCGCCTTGAAAATAGCTGCCGGGTAAATAGAAGGAATAGCAATGCTGCGCCGACGGGAAATACAACCCCGATCAGACTCTTGAGCAGGAGCCCAAAACCGAGACAAGCGAAAAACAGTAGAGCCCATGCTTTCGGATGGCTTTCTTCCTCCTCAAGGGCTCGCAGGAAAGACCACATGGCGAGGACGATGACAAAGGTCAACATCACATCGGGTATAAGGATGCGCGTGAAGAGCCACAGGCCGACGCAGGTTGCCATCACCAAACCTGCGCAGAAACCCGATGGGTCGCCAAATGCCCAGCGAGCGAAAGCGCCAGTGAGCCACGCAAGGCCAATGGCGGTGAGTGCAAACGGAATGCGGGCTGCCCAATCCTTGAAGCCGAAGACTTTGTAGAAGATGTCCATTAGCCACCACGACATTGGCGTCTTTTCCAGGTAAACCACGCCATCGAGGCGAGCTGTCACCCAGTCGTGTGTGGTTAACATGGTGCGTCCGATTTGCGCCTCGACGGCGTCGGAATCGTCCATGAGAGAGGGTGGGGAAATAATGCAGGGAAGATAAATCGCTGCGGCAACAAGAATCACGAGGAACAGAGAAACGAATCTCGGCCGGCCCTCTTTCACACTCTGCAATCTAGTGCTCCTCGTTCATGCTACTTGACCATGTTTTCAATAAGCAGTTCATCTTGCCGGGCTACCAGTCGCGCCGGAATAGATTTCTCGGTCCATCACCGGCGGAATTAGTATTGCAGGACAACATAGTCCGATAGCGGACACGCCCTCGAATATTCGTTAAGATAGGGTTGTCGCGTGTTGTTCTGCGAGATACTAAGGCTTTGTTCGCTATGAGAAGGACGCGCCACTACGCGGCGAGGGTATTGATCAATGGATTTTGGTGCGCGGCTTTTGGAGCGCCAGACACGGTTGGGAATCATCACCCTATTGTCCCTTGTCTCCATCATTGCTCTATTTTTCCTACCCCCTCTTCCCCTGGCTGCCGGCTATCACAGCTTTGCCGATAATCGCGCCCTCCTGGGGATACCAAATTGCTTCAACGTCCTCTCAAATATACCGTTTGTCATTGCAGGAGTTTGGGGACTGGTTTGGCTGCTGCATCCATCGAGTAACAGCTCCTTTGCTTTCCAAGGCGAGCGGCTACCCTATTTCATTTTCTTTTCCGGAGTCACTCTGACCGGATTCGGCTCACTATGGTACCACCTCAAGCCCGGCGATGATCGCCTCCCTTGGGACCTGTTGCCGATGACCTGCTGTTTCACCGCCATGATAAGTGCCATCTTCATGGAGAGGGTCAGCGTCACCGTCGGTCGAGCTCTTCTTTTGCCTTTGCTTGTGCTTGGAATGGCAAGCGTCGCCTATTGGTACGCAACAGAGGCTCGCGGTCACGGCGACTATCGCTTCTACTTATTTGTGCAGTTTTATTCCCCTGTCCTGCTCGCCGCCATCATAGCCCTTTTCCCTCCACGCTATAGTCATACAAATTACCTGGTCGGCGCCTTTTTTCTTTTTGTGCTTGCCAAGCTGTTTGAACTTTTCGACAGCCAGATCTATTCATCAACACTTATTAGCGGTCACTCGCTCAAGCACGTCACCGCAGCAGTCGCCTGTTATTTCATCCTGCTGATGCTTGAGCGCCGGCGGCCGATCCAGAGTGTTTCTTAAAATGAGCGAACGTACCTGCCGGTATACAATTCGTCCTTTGCATGGACCATCGTCGCTCGGGAGGTTCATTTGAAACAAGCGCTCTTGCCGTTTTTAACCTGCCCAGCCTGCACCGGCCCCATCACTCTCAAGGCTGAAAGCACTGATGGTGCGGAGGTGATCGAGGGAACGCTAACATGCCTGCGCTGCAATTCTGCATTTCCGATCACGGGAGGCATTCCGCGCTTTCTCGGAGAGACGATGAGCGCCGATCAGAAGGCGACCGCGGATGCATTCGGGTATGAATGGACGCATTACTCGAAGCTTACGGATGCTGATAGCCGCGAGTTCCTCGATTGGATGTCGCCGTTAACGCCGGCGGATTTCGACGGTCGCGTGGTACTCGACGCAGGCTGCGGGAAAGGCCGGCACGCTTTTTTATCCGCCAGGTTCAACGCGCGCACGGTCATTGGTATCGATCTGTCGAACGCTGTGGAAGCGGCTTATCGCAATACTCGCGATTTGCCGAATGTGCATATCGTACAAGCCGACATCCTGCACCTTCCCTTTGCACAGCCCTTCGATCTTATCTATAGCATTGGAGTGCTTCATCACCTTCCGATACCGAAAAACGGCTTCCTGGCTTTGACAAAACACGTGAAACACGGTGGCCGGATTTCGGTTTGGGTATACGGCAAAGAAGGCAATCGCTGGATCGAGATGATCATCGACCCTCTCCGGAAGAACATTACGTCGCGCCTGCCGAGAGTGATCACCCGTGGTCTTTCATTCTTGCCTGCAGTGGCCTTATATCTCAGCCTTAAACTTTTCTATCGACCGGCCAAACGGATGGGGTGGTTAAAGCGCCTGTTACCCTATTCCGATTATCTCTGCTCTATCTCGGATTATTCCTTTGCCGAGAATTTCTGGAATGTCTTCGATCAACTCGTCGCACCGACCGCGTACTACCACACTGAAGACGAGGTCATCGATTGGTTCCGGACCGCTCAGGCGAGCGACGTCCGCATATCACGTCATAACAGTAACAGTTGGCGCGGAACTGGCTTGATGTCTCCCCAATCACCTTCAAGTCCAGGGGTACTTGAGAGGGCGCGGGACGACATGTCTGTAAAGTAAGAAGATTGCTGTCTCTCTTTTTACACTCGTTCGGGAGCTTTCTCCGCCGCTCGAATCGCCGACGTAGGGTCGACCGGAACTAACTCGCCATTGCGAATGTAGTAGTAGCCGTCTCTCCAGCGAATGCTGTTACGGGTAAAGCTGGTTAGCCATATACTGGCGGCCAGCAGATCCCATACCGGAAGCAGCCAAAGCTTCTTGTAAATGCCTGGCTGTTTCAAACCCCACCTTCCAATCACTTCCATCATGGCGATACGGAAAGCGTAATATGCGCTCAAGTAGGCAAACGCTACTTCAGGCGTGGGCTGTACAAAGATCGCTGCGAGGGCCCAAGGCAATCCAAGAGTAAAAATCAGGCCCAGATGTCCCCACGGACGCATGATGCGCATCACCACCGTCCAGCGCAGGCGTTTCAGGAATAAGTCGCGCAGCGACTGGAAATCTGACACCGTGCGAATCGAGTAATTCAGAAGCTCTACTTCATAGCCTTGCTCTGCGATCAGGCGACCAACCAGCAGATCGTCCGCCGGACGGTTTTCGATCGCCGCATAGCCGCCAAAGCCGGCGAGATGCTTACGCGTGGTGGCAATGGTTGGACCCAGGGCAAACTTGACTCCATCCAACTGCCGTGCAACCAGAATCCCGGCATAAAAATCAGAGAGCATGCCCACCGATTGAACACGCTGTACAAAGGTCTTTTCTTCGCTGGCAACGGGCACATAAAAACACGTAACTGCTCCTACCTTCGGATCCGCCAGTGGAGCAACAATCGTGCGCAAATAATCCGGTTCCACGCGCACGTCGCTGTCGCTCATCACGACGGTTTCGTATTTTGCTTCCGCCGTCATTCGCGCCAGCTTGGCGACTTTATCGTTAGTAGCTATCCGGCCGGAGCCGATCAGGACACGGATCTGGCATTCGGGAAAGTCGCGGATGAGCCTCTGAATCGTGGGCAATGCAGGATCGGATGCATCCCCTACGCAAAAAACAATTTCGTATTCCGGATAGTCCTGACGGCAGAAGCTGGCGAGATTTTCATAGGCATCGGGGTCCAGTCCCCGAATGGGCTTGAGGTTACTTACCGGAGGGGTATAGCTGGTAGAAGCGGGTTTCCACCCCAGCAAGCCAGCTTGCTGGGGACCCCGGTTTTTGCGCGAAGATCGAAAAAACTGCCATGCGCTAAATAGCGCAAGCGAGTAATAGATCAAAGGGATTGCAGCCATCCCCAATATCGCGAAATGAAAAAAGCTCAGGATCATTCAGCCTCAAATTCCTATATGAATTGATTATCTCCCAAGCCTGCGATGCAGCATTTCGATGCAGTAGTGTCCGACTACGCGCAGATGTTGCCAAACTTGAGACGGACGCAGGAGCCGTGCTGTTTCATCCCCACATGCAGAACAACAAAGCCACCAACCTGATCCCTATCTGCATCCTCTTTTTGTGCCGCCGGAAAGCATAGCACCAGACATATTGCAATTATATAAGCGCCTTACTTTCAACTGCTTGCAGATAAGATCCGGACGTTTCCCACAATCGCTGGTTGACACTGGAGACCTGCGATAGGCGAAAATAAGGCGAAGATAAGGCTATGCCAACCGCCAGCCATCTGCGCGCACAAATAGAAGCTACCCTGGCGGAAAGGATTCCTTCGGCGCTCACGCCGTTGGCGCGTCTTCCCTACCCGGTTACGCCTACAGGCATTCCTGAGATCGACCTCCTGCTGCATGGCGGATTCCCTGTCGGCGCCCTCAGCGAGGTGGTTGGACCGGAATGCTCCGGACGCACCTCGCTTGCCCTCGCATTTGTCTGCAGCATGACTCAGGCAGGCAAGGTTTGCGCCTGGGTAGACGTCTCCGACACTTTGCATCCTGAATCGGCAGCAGCCATCGGAGTGGACCTCTCGCGGCTGCTTTGGGTACGCTGCGGTTCGTCTCCAGTTACTGCGCCCTTGCCACAAGCCCCAGTGCGGGGATTGCACAAGGCGGAAAAACTGCTCAAGGCAAAACCGGGTTTGCCGGCTGCAGGTGGGGGCCATCCCCGGATGGAAGCCAAAGGCCTTTCTACCGCAGTCAGCCATTTGCTCAGCCCTGTTGACATCGCTCCTGGCTGCGCCGAGGCACTCCACAAACCTCGCCCCCAAGGCAAGCAACAGAATTCGCAGCCCTCAAAGCTTCCCACTGCTGCTATCAAAACAGCCCCTAGGAGCAAGTCCTGGGCACGGTTGGAACAGGCACTACGGGTTACTGATTTACTGCTCCAGGCTGGTGGCTTCAGCTGCATCGTGCTGGATATGGGCAGCCTGAGCGCGGAGTATGCCTTGCGCGTGCCGCTGGCGACATGGTTTCGTTTCCGCACCGCAGCCGAGCGGCTGCAATCGAATGTGTTGCTGCTGACCCAACATGCCTGCTCCAGGAACAGCGCCGGCCTGGTGCTTCGTCTGCAACCGGGCAGCGTGCTTGCTCCTGACTCGACTATCTTCACCGGTCTCGAACATCGGGCGGAGTTAGGCCGTCAGCGCTTTCCTCAGTCTCCTGGGAATGTATTTCCCCTGCGCTCCATGGCAAGCCGGGACAGGAAACAGCCACAAAGCGTGCCAACAGCGCAGTGGCAGGGCAGAACCCTCTGGGCAGGCCGCTCTTGACGGAACGATATGCCTGCGTCGACGTAAAGGAATTTCCTCTGCAGGCACTTTCGCGCCTGCGGCCGGAGTTGCAGGGCAAACCAGTAGCCGTACTCGATGGCGAGCCGCCATTCGAGCAGGTGTGCTCTCTCAATGCTGCAGCCCGAACATTAGGGATAGCCTTGGGCATGACAGGGTTGGAAATGGAGATGTTTCCTACCGCCCTGGTCTTGTTACGCTCGTGCGCCGAGGAGGCATCGGCTCGAGCAGTCTTGCTGGAGTGTGCCGGCGGCTTCTCCCCACGGGTGGAAGATCAGAGCAGTGACAGTTACTTTACCTGCATGATCGACATCGCCGGCACGGAGACGCTCTTTGGTTCCCCGGATACTCTCGGCGAGAGCCTGCTCAAAAAGATACAAGCACTGCGCATCCGAGGCTCGATTGCTATCAGCAGCAACTTTCATGCCGCCAGGTGCCTGGCGCGAGGGCACTCTTCCGGCAAAAACATACGGGTGGTGCCGCGAGGAACGGAATGCGCTGCGCTCGCGCCTTTACCACTCACTGTTCTCGATCTTTCCCCGGAACACGCGGAGACATTCGCCATGTGGGGCATCACGACACTCGGAGCACTGGCGAATCTCAAGGAAACTGAATTGATTACCCGGCTCGGACAACAGGGCAAAGAAATGCGCCTGTTGGCACGGGGAGAATCGCCCCATTTATTTCGCGCGATTGAAGCCAGCCTGGCGCTTGAAGAGCGAATGGAACTGGACTCGCCAGTGGAGCTGCTCGATTCGCTGCTTTTTATTCTGGGTGTAATGCTCGATCAGCTGATTGTGCGCGCCCAATCACGCATACTGGCGCTGGCCTCAATCACGCTCCACCTGGGTCTTGAAGGGGGCACGACGCATACCCGCACGGTGCGCCCCGCACTGCCCAACAATGATCGAAAACTATGGCTGAAGCTCATACACCTGGATCTGCAGGCGCATCCTCCGCAGTCAGCCATCCTAGGGCTAAGCTTGAGCGCACAGCCAGGCAGCACCAGTAAGGTGCAGCTTGGACTTTTTTCTCCGCAAGTACCAGAGCCCATGCGGCTGGATGTCACCCTGGCGCGCATTCGCAGCATCGTCGGAGAAGGTTGCGCGGGTCATGTGGTGCTGAAAGACACGCATCGCCCGGAAGCTTTTCGCGTCGAAGCTTTTGCTGTGCCCTCTTCGTCTGCGCTGGGAGCAAAACCGGGAGCGCATCGCGTAGCCATGCGGCAATTACGGCCAGCGGAAACCGTGACTGTTACCGTGCGTAATCGGCAACCGGACTCCTTCATTTTTCGCGAGATGCGATACACCGTCGAACGTGCGTACGGGCCCTGGACTTCCGGCGGAGACTGGTGGAGACCTACTCTCTGGTCGCTGGAGCAATGGGACCTGGTAGCCAGGGCTCACCATTCAGCCGATCATGCAACGTGGCTCTGTTGCTGCCTGACCCATGATTTCACCCAGGATCGTTGGCAGGTAGAGGCGCTCTATGACTGAGCGCTATGTCGAACTACATGCTGCCAGCGCATTCAGCTTTCTTGAAGGCGCATCGCTGCCCGAAGACCTGATCCAGCGCGCCGCCGAGCTCAATATGCCGGCCATGGCACTTGCTGGATCGCAATGGGGTGTACGGCGCGGCGCGATTTCATACCCTTGCACGTAAGCATGGGGTACGGGCACATGTAGGGGCGGAGATTGCGGTATCCAGTCTGGGCAATCGTCTCATGCCTCCGGCAATGGCTGCCGCATCGCCATGTTCCCGAAGCCGCGCGCCTGCCCCTGCTCTGCACTTCCCGCGCAGGATATCAGAACCTCTGTCAACTGATTACCCGGTTCAAGATGCGCGAGACGACCAAGAGCGAAGGCGCAGCTACGCTCGAGGACCTGGAAGAGTATTCTTCCGGGCTGGTCTGCCTGACCGGCGGCGATGAAGGCCCGGTGGCGGCGGCACTGGATGCATGGAGGGGAATCTGCAGCAGTAAAAGTTGCCGAACAGCTGGTTCGTGTCTTCGGGCAACAGAATGTCTATGTCGAAGTTCAGCGTCATGACGAGCGGGAGGAAGAATGGCGCAACCAGGCCGCCATCCGCATTGCCCAACGCCTGCGCTTGCCCTTGCTGGCCACCAACGGTGTTCGTTATGCGACGGCGTATGACAGAGAAATTCTCGATGTGTTTACCGCGATACGCCACCATACCGATCTGGAACAGGCGGGCCGCCTGCTTACTATCAATAACCAACGCCACCTGCGCGATGCGCGGGAGATGACGGGCCGATTCAGCGATCTTCCCCAGGCCATTGCGAATACTGTGGCGTTGTCTGAGCGGCTGGAATTCGAACTCCATGACCTGGGCTATGAATTTCCCCGCTACCCGGTTCCGGATGGCGAAACCATGGACAGCTTTCTGCGCACAGCGTGTGGCTGAGGGTGTATTAAAGCGCTACGGCGCCAAGCGCAATCGCGAGCTACTGGAAAAAGTAGACAAGCAGGTTGAGCATGAGCTGGCCTTGATTCAGAAACTTGGATTTGCCGGCTATTTTCTGATCGTGTGGGACCTGGTTGATTTCTGCAAACGAAACGACATCCTGGTGCAGGGCCGCGGGAGTGCGGCGAATTCCGCCGTCTGCTATGCGCTTGAAATCACCGCGGTCGATCCAGTGGGCATGGATTTGCTCTTTGAACGCTTCCTGAGCGAGAGCCGCGGGGAATGGCCTGACATCGATCTCGATCTGCCCTCCGGAGATAAGCGTGAGCAGGCGATCCAGTACATCTACCATCGCTATGGGGAGCTTGGCGCCGCGATGACCGCCAACGTGATTACCTATCGCGGCAAGTCAGCGGCGCGGGAAGTGGGAAAGGCGATGGGCTTCGATCCTGAGACCCTGGGGCGCCTTTCCAGCCTGGTGTCGCAGTGGGAGTGGAAGGGAAAGAATGACACCCTGGAAAACTCCTTTCTCCATGCGGGCTTCGATGTCAAGCACACGCATATCCACAAATTTCTCGAGCTTTGCATGCGCATTCAGGACCTGCCGCGGCATCTCGGCCAGCATTCCGGAGGCATGGTGATATGCCAGGGCCAATTGGATCATGTGGTGCCGCTGGAACGAACCTCCATGCCCGGCCGAACCGTGGTCCAGTGGGATAAGGAAGACTGCGCCGACCTGGGTCTCATCAAAGTGGATTTGCTGGGTCTGGGCATGATGGCGGTCATCCAGGAGTCTCTTACCCTGGTCGCGGAGCATTACGACGAACCCGTCGACCTGGCACAGTTGCCCCAGGATCCGTTGGTCTACGAAACCCTGCAGCGCGCCGATACAGTGGGCATGTTCCAGGTGGAAAGCCGGGCGCAAATGGCCTCGCTGCCGCGCAATCGTCCAGACAAGTTCTATGACCTGGTAGTGCAGGTGGCCATCATCCGCCCCGGGCCCATCGTGGGCAAGATGATGCACCCCTACATGCGGCGGCGGCAGAAAAAAGAAGCAGTTACTTATCCCCATCCATCGCTGATACCAGTGCTCAAGCGGACATTAGGCGTTCCTCTATTTCAGGAACAGCTCTTGCGCATGGCCATGACGGTCGCTGATTTTTCCGGTGCGGAAGCGGAAGAATTGCGCCGTGCCGTCGGCATGCGCCGTTCCTGGCAGCGCATGGAGCAACTGGAAGTGAAGCTGCGCAGTGGCATGACGAAAAACGGCCTGGATGAAGCCACCCAGGCAACCATCATTCAAAACATTACCTCCTTCGCGCTCTATGGCTTCCCTGAATCCCACGCCGCCAGCTTCGCGTTGATTGCCTACGCATCCGCTTATTTCAAGGTGCGTTACCTGGCTGCGTTTACCTGCGCGATTCTCAACAATCAACCCATGGGTTTTTACATGCCTGCCGTGCTGGTAAAGGATGCGCAACGCCATGGCCTGCGCGTACGCCCGATCGATGTGCAGGTATCGGAGTGGAAGTGCACGATCGAGCATGAAAACAATGGCGAGCTCTCGCTGCGCATGGGTCTGATGTATGCCAAAGGATTACGGCAGGACGTGGGAGAAGCGATGGTCGAATCCCGCAGGCAATCCGGCCCATTTAGTTCCGCAGAAGATCTCACGCTGCGTCTCCCACTGCTGCATCGCAAAGAGCTCACGCTGTTGGCCCGCATTGGCGCTTTGAATTCGCTCGATGGCATCGATCATCGGCGCGATGCGGTTTGGCAGGTAGAAGAATCGGCCCGGCCTGTCGGCCCTTTGCTGAAGTCGGCACATCATGCCTCCAGCTCTTCTCCCCTGCGGCAAATGAATATCGAAGAGAGGCTGAGTGCGGACTACTCCGGCACCGGCTTGACGGTTGGCCAGCATCCACTGCACTACCGCCGGCAAGAGTTGCAAGCGAGGAAGGTACTATCCGCTTGCGAATTGCGGAACTATCAAGACGGCGCCTATGTACGCGCGGCTGGTTGTGTCATTGCGCGGCAGCGCCCAGGCACAGCCAAGGGATTCATCTTTCTCTCCATGGAAGATGAGACCGGCATCGCCAATGTCATCATCACTCCCGATCTATATGAGCGAGAGCGGTTGGTAGTCACACGCAGCAAATTTGTTCTGGTCGAGGGTGCGTTGCAGAATCAGGACGGGGTGATCCATGTAAAGGCCAGGCACATACAGCCGTTGGCCTTCACCAACCTCGAGGTACACTCACATGATTTCCACTAATTCAACCGAATCAATAGAAATCCGAGAAGACGCTGGTTTTGCATCTACAACTCGCCACAAAATCGTCATCGTGAGCGTAGCGCAGCGACTTGCTGTTTCTTTCTGTCCGTCCGGTCTGACGGCTCTTAATAAAAGTCACCACCCTCCCCTTGTCATCCCGAGAGTCTGTGACTTTTTGATCTTTTCGTGTTTTTTGCACCCGACCAGATGTTTTTCAATCCCCTCCAGAAAGGCGTCATCCTGAGCGAAGCGCCTCGCAGATCTATCGCATAACAGAGGGTTTTATGCGCGCAGTCGAAGGAGCAGCAGCCGGCGATGCTTGTTGGCAGATGCTCTTCGGGGCTTTCCGGCCACAGACCACAAGGGAAATTAAAAAGTCACAGCCTCCGAGCGAAGCCCGACCTGTCCCGGCTGCCGTAGGGATCTGCGGTGCGCCTTTCCATGTAACGACGGCCCACGGAAGCACTACCGGAGCAGCCGTTACCGGGCTGGACAGAGCCAGTTAATCCGCACCCTTCTCAGTTGGGAGGGGGAAAGGCGCACAGCAGGTCCCTCCACGGCACGCCGGGACAGGTCGGGCTTCGCTCGGGATGACAAGGGGAGGGAGGTGAACTTTATTATGAGCCGTCAGATCGGATGGACAGAAAGACAGCAAGTCAGCGTGTGCGGCTTTCATTGAGGAAAGCCGCATGCAGTTCGTCAACGCTACCAAACCTACAGGAAATCCAGGGAACCTAGGGCAACCGTCCTCGTCACAGACACCTTCCGCAGGAAGAGATTCTATTTAGCGGCTTTATTGCTGGAACATCTGCTTGATGCCCCGCAAGGCCTGCCGGGTTCGTTCTTCATTCTCAATCAACGAAAAGCGCACGTGCTCATCCCCATGTTCACCGAAGCCAACACCCGGACTGACCGCGACCTTGGCCTCGGTCAGCATCTTCTTGGAAAATTCGAGCGAGCCCATTGCTTTGTATCGCTCAGGAATGGAGGCCCAGACAAACATCGTGGCCTTTGGCAGCGGCACCTGCCAGTTCAATTGATTCAGTCCCTTGACCAGCACATCGCGCCGCTTGCGGTAGTTATCACATATCTCCTGCACACACTCCTGCGGGCCTTCCAAGGCGAGAATCGAAGCAACCTGGATAGGCGTGAACGTGCCGTAATCGAAGTAGCTCTTGAGCCGCCCCAATGCCGCCACTAATTCAGGATTGCCCACCATGAAGCCCACTCGCCAGCCAGGCATGTTGTAGCTCTTGGACAAGGTAAAGAACTCGACGGCGATATCCTTCGCTCCCGGCACCTGCAGGATCGACGGCGCGCGATATCCATCGAAGACAATATCGGCATAAGCCAGATCATGCACCAAGTAGATTTGGAATTCTTTGCACAGAGCGACAACGCGCTCGAAAAATGCCAGATCCACACACTGCGTAGTGGGATTCGCCGGGAAATTCAGGATCAACATCTTGGGCCGCGGATACATCAGCGGGACGCTGTGCTCCAGCTCCGCCAGAAAATCGTCGGTGCTGTGCACCGCGATGCCGCGAACGTTGGCCCCCGCAATCACCGGCCCATAGATGTGGATCGGATAGCTGGGACTCGGCACCGCCACCACATCTCCGCGGTCAAGCGTGGCCAGGCAAAGATGGGCAATGCCCTCCTTGGAGCCTATAGTGACGATCGCTTCGGTCAGTGGATCCAGCTCCACGTCATAGCGTCTGAGATACCAGTTGCAAATCGCCTTGCGCAGCCGCGGGATTCCTTTGGACAAGGAGTAGCGATGGGTGGCGGTCTTGCCCGCCGCTTCAATCATCTTGTCTACGATGTGCTTGGGCGTGGCGCCGTCAGGGTTGCCCATGCCGAAATCGATAATGTCTTCTCCGCGCGCCCGCGCAGCAGCCTTCAACTCGCCGGTGATGTTGAAGACATACGGCGGCAGGCGTTTCAACCTTAAAAACTCTTGCATTGGCCTTATTCCTATCGTTTTACTGAATGCGCTCATAGCGATAGCCTTCGCTCTCAAGGGCATTGGCAATGGCGGTGATATGCGCGGCGCCCCGTGTTTCGAGTGTGATGTCAATGACCGTGTCGCCCAAATTGACGCCGTAATAAGCACGGTTGTGTAACGTCTCGACAATGTTTGCCCGCTGATCGGAGAGGATCTTCGTCAGGTGATGCAGGGCTCCGGGGCGATCGGCGAGGTGGACGCGAATGCGAACCCGCCGGCCGTCCTTGACCAAGCCGCGTTCAATAATCCTCGCCAGAAGGCTTACATCGATGTTGCCTCCGCAGACCAGGACTGCGGTTCGTTCCCCTTGTAGCGAGGTCTTCTTTTGCAGCAGCGCCGCCAGGGCCACCGCTCCGGCCCCTTCGGCCAGCGTTTTCTCCCTTTCGAGCAGGACCATGATTGCGTTGGCGATCTCCTCTTCATCCACGGTGACGATCTCGTCGACAAAGCGTTTCACCTGGGGCAGGGTGAGATCTCCGGCGCGCCGGACCGCGATGCCGTCCGCAATGGTCGCCTCTGCCGGCAGGGTGACCGGCCCTCCATGCTCGATCGCGCGCAGCATGGAGGGAAGGCGCTCCGTCTGCACCCCGACAACGCGAATAGCCGGGTTGCTCTCTTTCAAGGCGCAGGCCACGCCGCTGATCAATCCCCCGCCACCGATGGGTACGACGACCGCCTCCAAGACCCTGAACCTGCTCCAGCAACTCCAGACCGATGGTCCCTTGGCCGTTGATCACGGCATTGTCATCGAAAGGGTGCAGAAACGTCATGCCTTCCAGCTGGCAAATGCGGAGCGCTTCGTCACAGGCCTCATCGTAGTTTGCGCCGTGCAGGATCACCTCGGCTCCAAATCCACGGGTGGCTGAGATCTTCACCAGGGGGGTCATGAGCGGCATGACGATCCGCGCCAGCACACCACGCTGGGTGGCGTGGTAGGCCACCGCCTGAGCATGATTGCCGGCGCTGGCGGCGATCACGCCGCGCCGCTTCTCATCCTCGCTCAGCAGCAGAATCCGGTTGAGCGCACCACGCTCTTTGAAGGCTCCGGTCCGCTGCAGATTATCCAGCTTGAGAAAGACCTGTTGACCGGTCACCTCGGAGAGAGCGGCCGAGAGTTGGCAGGGGGAAAAATAGATGAAATCGCGGATTCTTTGTTCTGCTTGCTTTATTTCAACGAGGGAGACGTCCACATATGGATTAAAGCATTTCTGCTACAGGCATAAAAGTGGAACGGGAGATGCCTCCGCCTGTTTGGTACGGAGAAAAGGTTTGGCTGGGTTCCCTGCATTTCCTGGCGGAGCTCAGCAGAGTTAATAAACTTCATGAGGTTTCCTTATAGAAAGCCGCACACGGGGCCACCGTGGGGCAGCGAAACCAGGATCGCGGTAGACTGAGAATCACGATGAAGGCAAGTGAATCCGGTACCGTCGCCGTTCTGGCGGAAAAGCCTTCGGTTGCGCGTGACATTGCCCGGGTCCTCGGAGCCGAGAAGCGGGGCAAAGGCTACCTGCAGGGAAATGGCTATGTGGTCACCTGGGCCATTGGGCACCTGGTTTCCCTGGCCGAGCCGCATCAAATCAATCCCCAGTGGCGGCAGTGGCGCTTAGAAGCCTTGCCCATCCTGCCCGATCATTGGCCCCTGGTGGTCTACGAGCGAAGCAAAGAGCAGTTCGAAGTAGTGCAACAGATACTCCTGTCTCCACGCGTGTCGCGCATTGTATGCGCCACGGACGCGGGGCGGGAAGGAGAACTGATTTTTCGCTACATCTACGAGGCGACCAAAAGCGAAAAGCCATTCAGCAGATTATGGATCTCCTCGCTGACGCCGGACGCCATCCGCAAAGGATTCGCCAGCCTTCGTCCCGGCAGCGATTATGACCGGCTGGCCGACGCCGCCTCCGGCCGAAGCCGGGCCGATTGGCTGGTGGGCATGAATCTCTCGCGCGCCTACTCGATCGTCTACAACGAAGAGCTTTCCGTGGGCCGCGTTCAGACCCCGACACTGGCCATGATCGTCGATCGCGAGCTCACCCTGCGACGCTTCGTGCCCGAGGATTATCTCCAGGTGGTAGCCACCTTTGAGGCCAATCAGGCCCAGCTATGACGGTACCTGGTTCCGTCCCCACGTCAAGTCCAGCGAAGAGAAGGATGCATCAGCCAACAACAGATTGCCTGCCGATGGCCAGGAAGCCAACCAGATCATAGCGCGGGCACGTACCGGGCAAGCCGCCATCGAGAGCTTGAACTCGGAAACGGTGCGTATGCTGCCGCCCCTGCTCTACGACCTCACGGAATTGCAGCGGCATGCCAACCGGCTCTACGGCTTCAGCGCGCAAAAGACACTCGATCTGGCCCAGGCACTCTACGAGCAACACAAACTCATCAGCTATCCCCGGACTGACAGCCGCTACCTCTCCACCGATATTGCGGAAACGGTGCCCAAGATCGTGGCCGCCATTTCCGGACCCTACCGGCAGCAACTGGCTCCGGGAACCGGAGAGCGCGCCCTGGGTAAGCGCTATGTCGACGACAGCAAGGTCAGCGATCATCACGCCATTATTCCCACCACGGTTACGCTGCAGCCGGGCAGGCTCTCCGATGAAGAGAGCAAACTCTACGACCTGGTTTGCCGGCGACTGCTCATGCTGTGGCATGATGACCACCTGCAGGAAGTGACCACGGTCATTACGGCGATCCGCAGCGAATCAATCGTGGACAGGTATCGCACCACGGGAACAGTGGTTCGGCAAACGGGTTGGAAGATTCTCGACGTGGGCGGCGAAGTACGACGGGACCCGAAGAAAGAGCTCGATCAGGCGCTGCCGGCAACCCTGGCGCAAGGTCAAGCGCAGACGGTAACCAAGGTGGAAGCCTTGAAGAAGAAGACCCGGCCACCGCAACGATTTACCGATGCCACGATCCTGACGGCGATGCAAACGGCGGGCAAAACCCTGGACGAGAAAGAACTATCCGATGCCATGAAGGAAACCGGGCTCGGGACGCCGGCGACGCGGGCAGCCATCATCGAAGTGCTTTTGAAACGCGGCTACGTCACCAGGACAGGCAAGAGCCTCGAGGCCACAGACAAAGGGATCCACCTGATTGAAGTAGTGCACCCTGAAGTGAAGAGTCCCGCGATGACGGGCCAATGGGAGGCCTTTCTCAACCGGATCCAGCATGGTGAGGCGCAGCTCGATCCCTTTCTCGAACGCATCAGCGATTACGTTCGCTCGGTGGTGGGGCGGGTGAGCCAAACTACACCAGTAGCCCGACGAGGCGCCGCCCCCTCCGCCTCAGGCCGAAACAACCGTTGCCAAGGAAGCACCTGCCAGAAAAACCATCCCCAGCGATGCAAACCTCAACCAGCTGCTGCAAAGCGTCTTCGGCTTTTCCAGCTTTCGCCCGAACCAGGAGGCGGTGTGCCAGGCAGTGACCGCGGGAGAAGATGCTCTCCTGGTCATGCCGACCGGGTCGGGCAAGTCGCTCTGCTATCAATTGCCGGGATTGGCGCGCGGTGGAACCACGCTGGTGATCAGTCCGCTCATCGCCTTGATGGATGACCAGGTGCGCAAGCTGAAGGAACTTGGCTTATCCGCCGAGTGCATCCACTCCGGCCGCGATCGTGAGAGCTCGCGGCAAGCTTGCGTCGACTACATGAAGGGCAACCTTCAGTTTCTGTTTATCGCTCCCGAGCGGCTGCGCGTGCCCGGCTTTCCTGAGATGCTGGCCAAACGAAAGCCCTCGCTCATCGCCATCGATGAAGCGCACTGCATCTCGCAATGGGGTCACGACTTTCGTCCGGACTATCGCATGCTGGGCCAGTATCTGCCGACTCTTCGTCCGGCGCCGGCGCTGGCGCTCACCGCAACCGCGACGCCGCTGGTACAGAAAGACATTGCGGCGCAGCTGGGGCTGGGCACGGTAAAGCACTTCATCCATGGGTTTCGCCGGGAGAATATCGGCATCGAGATTGTGGAGGCGCTGCCCTCCCAACGTCCCGCGCTGGCGCGGACCATCCTGCTCGAAGCCGGCAACCGCCCGGCGATTGTCTACACGCCGACACGCAAGCAGGCCGAAGCTCTATCCGCATCCTGGAGAAGCGAGTTTCGCGTGGCCGGCTACCATGCCGGCCTCGATGCCCAACGGCGGCGGCGGGTGCAGGAAGAATTCATGGGCGGCAAGCTGGACGTCATGGTGGCCACCACGGCGTTCGGCATGGGCATCGATAAGCCGGATGTCCGGACCGTGATCCATACTGCATTTCCCGGCAGCCTGGAAGGCTACTACCAGGAGATTGGCCGCGCGGGACGCGATGGAAAGCCGAGTCGCGCCGTGCTCATGTATTCCTACGCGGACCGCCATACGCACGATTTCTTTTTCGGCCGCGATTACCCGCCGGTCGAGTTACTGGACCGTATTTTTGCCAAGCTTGGCGCCCAACACGCAAAGCAAAGAGGCGGTGCGCAAACTGGCTGCGATGGAAGAGGACATCTTCGACAAGGCTCTGGAAAAACTTTGGATTCACAAAGGAGCCGTGCTGGACTATGCGGAAAATATAAGCCGCGGCATGGAAGGTTGGCGAGCTTCGTACACTATGCAGGCCGAACAGAAGCAGGGCCAGGTGGAGGAGATCATCCGCTTCGCGGAGAGCCATCATTGCCGGATGACGTCGCTGGTTCGCCACTTCGGGGACACGTCCGATAGGGGGTCTGGCTGTGGAATCTGCGACTTCTGCGCCCCTGCCGATTGCGTTGCGCAAAGATTCCGAGGAGCTACGCACGCGGAGCGAATCGCTTGCGATCGGGTTCTCAAGAAGCTGCGATCCTTGCCCGCGAGATCTACAGGAAAACTGCATGCCGACCTGTTCCCGGAAAACGAAATGAGCCGGGATGACTTCGAAGAGGTTCTGGGGGCGATGGCCCGGGCAGAACTGCTGGCCTTTGCCGATGCCGTTTTTGAGAAGCAGGGCAAGCAGATTCCCTACCGGACAGTCAGCATTTTGCCGGCCGGGCTGAACTTCCATGACAGCCAAACGATGCCTTTCATTATGAGAGACGCGGTGGCCGCTGTGGCTTCTCCCAAACGCGGCAAGAAGGGTGCGTCGGTTGTGACGCTGAAGCAAGGCAAGCTAACCAAGCCCGCTTCGGCTGAGGCTCCGCCTCCGGAAAAACAGGCTCGTCTGGAGCAGGCATTGCGGGCTTGGCGTTTGACCGAGGCAAAACGCAGAAACATGCCGGCTTTTCGCATCTTTGGCGACCGGACCTTGCGCAATATCGCCAGCACCTGGCCAAAGAACGACTCGGCCCTGCTTGCCGTGCCCGGCATCGGCATGGGTACCGTGGAAAAGTATGGCGCCCAAATCTACCACCTGGTCGCCAATGCTGAGTGAAAACCTTGGGGTATAAGGCGGTAGGTCCCGCATCTCGCGAAAAGCGAGGGCGATACACGGATTCCAAGTACGCCGCACCCCCCGGTGACGGGCGGTTGAAGACTAAGTGCGGACAGGAGGGCTGGATAAAGTTTAAAGTGGAGTCAACTCCATGGATGGCGTAGCTACACAGCAAGAGGACAACGAGAAAGGCCCAGGGATGATGGGCCTCATCCGCGAACTGCTTCGCCCTTACCGGGGCAGTCTGGCCATCATTCTTACGGCCATGATCGTCCAGAGCGCGATGACGCTAGCCGCCCCGTGGCCGCTCAAGATCATCCTCGATAACGTAATCCTCGGCCGCAAGCTTAATCCGTGGATGGCACCGCTGGCTTAGTCCGATGCTGCAACATGGCCACCGCGTACATCTTGCGGCTTTGGCAGCAGTTGCCGTGGTCCTCATCGCCCTTTTGAATGCCCTGGCATCGTACCTCGCCAATTACTTCACCGAGAGCGTGGGCCAGTGGGTCGCCAACGACCTCCGCATGCGGACCTACCATCATCTGCAATATCTTTCCCTGCGCTACTACGACACCCACCAGTCCGGCGTACTGCTCAGCACGATTACCGCCGACGTGCTCACCATCCAAAACTTCGCCTCGTCGGCCACCCTGGGCATTGTGGTCGACATGATCACCATCCTCGGGCATGCTGGTGATCATGTTCTGCATGAACTGGGACTTTACCTTGATCGCGGTCGCAGTGACGCCGTTGATGCTGTTGCTTGCCTCCCGGTTCAAGAAGGCGGTCAAGAAGTCCACCCACGAAGTACGCAAGCAGCAGAGCAATATCGTGGCCGTGGTGCAGCAGGATCTCGAATCCATCCGCGTGGTCACGGCCTTCGGACGGCAGGAACTGGAGCAGCAAGAACTTCAGGTCGTCAGCCATGCAACCGTGGCTGCCGCGCTCAAAGCGCGCCAGGTCAAAGCCCTGCTGTCGCCCCTCGTTTCCATCATCGTGGCATGCTGTGTTGGCTTCGTGCTCTGGCGCGGTTCCCTGCTCATTCTTGCCGGATGGATGACGGCGGGGGAATTAACCGTTTTCCTCTCCTACCTGGGCTCATTTTTCAAGCCGGTGAAGGACCTTGCCAGCATGAACAACTCCATTGCCCAGACTGCGGTGGCCGTGGAGCGCATTCGGACGATTCTCGATGCGGACGCGATACTTCCGGAAAAGCCGGAAGCGCGCGAACAACCGATTCAGGGGGAAATCGTCTTCGATCATGTGGCCTTCGCCTATGACGAAAGCTGTCCCGTGCTGCGCGATGTGAGCTTCACCGTAGAGCCAGGTCAGATGATCGGCGTGGTTGGGCCCACGGGTGGCGGCAAATCCACGATCATGAGCCTGATTCCGCGCTTTTACGATCCCAGCGCAGGCAAAGTTCTGGTCGACGGCATTGATGTGCGCGATTATCGATTGCGGTCTTTGCGAGACCAGATCGGCTATGTGTTGCAGGAGACCGTGCTCTTCCGCGGAACCGTGCGGGATAACATCGCCTACGGCCGTGCCGGCGCCACCGACGAGGAGATTATCGAGGCCGCGAAGCTGGCCAACGCGGACGAGTTCATCTCCCGCATGCCCAATGGCTACCAATCGTTCGTCGGCGACCGCGGCGACACCCTCTCCGGCGGCCAGCGCCAGCGTATCGGCATCGCGCGCGCAATCATACGCAATAACCCGATCCTGATTCTCGATGAACCCACCGCAGCCCTGGACACCGAATCGGAAAGACTGGTCATCGAAGCCCTGGAACGATTGATGAAAGGACGAACGGTACTCACCATTGCCCACCGGCTGAGCACCATCCGCGATGCGGATAAAATCATTGTGCTGAAAGGCGGCGTGGTCGCAGAGCAGGGGACACACGATCAGCTGCTCGCGCATGGGCGGAACCTACGCCGAGTTGTATAGTGTACAGTTCGACACAACAGCGGCCAAGGCCGCACCCTAGAGGCAGAGAAACCCGCATATGTCCCGTAGCTTGATCGTTCTCCCGGATGATTCTGTCCAGCCGATTCTGGACGCGATCGATGGCGCGACCAAATCACTGCGCATCAAGATGTTTATCTTTACCGATCCAACGTTGCTGGATGCGGTGATTGCCGCCCATCGCAGGGGGGTCACCGTGCGCATCATGCTGAATCCCAAGCGCCGCAGTGGCGTTTCGGAGAATGATGAAAGCCGCAGCAAGCTGGAGGCGGCCGGTATCGAGGTGCGCGACAGCAATCCGGCCTTTGATCTTACCCACGAAAAGTCAATGGTGGTCGACGATAAGACTGCGTTTGTCAAGTCGCTGAATTGGCAGACCAAGAATCTGACCGGTACTCGCGACTATGCCATCATCACCAGGCACGCGCACGAAGTAGAAGAGATTATCGACGGCTTCGAGGCGGATTGGAGCCGCAAGGATTTCGCATCGAAGCACCTGATCTGGTGCCGCGGCAATGGCCGGGAGCGGATTACCCAATTCATCAACCAGGCCAAGCACTCGTTGTGGTTACAAAATGAGCGCTACCAGGATCAGATGATGATCGAGTGCCTGGTGCGGGCCAAAGAACGCGGCGTAAAAATTCACGTGATGGCACGGCCCGCACACACGCTCAAGAAAGACAAATTGATCGAGGGTGTAGGCGGGCTCCGCATTCTGCGCGACGTGGGCGTGAAGATACGCAAGCTGAAGTCGCTAAAGCTTCATGCCAAAATGCTGCTTGCCGATGGAGAACGCGCCATTATCGGCTCCATCAACCTGGCGCCTGGCAGCTTCGACAGCAGGCGCGAACTGGCCATCGAAGTGGACGATAAGCATATCGTGGACCGCCTGCACGAGATCGTGAAGCGCGACTGGAAGAACGCTCATCCGATGGATCTATCGGACGAAGGGCTGATGGCCGACCTGGAGAAGCACGGGGGCAAGGGTCTCGAAGAGATCGGACTCGAGGACGAGGCTGGTGCTTGAACGCTAGATCTGAGAAAAAGACGCCGGCCTGAGTATCAGGCTAGAAATGTTGCTTACGATCGCTTCAGAGCTGTATTTGGGCTGAGCCGAGAGCTTTTTCCATTGCGGATCATTGCGAAACGCGTCCCACTTCACATCGATTTCCGATATGTCGGGATAACTGACCATATAGGTCAACTGGGGCAGGCGGGGTCCGATCAGCGTGTCACCGAAAAACACCTGCCAAAAGCCGGCGCGCGCAAAGATCTCAAACTCGCCGTTATGGAACATTTCGACTTTGCGCACATGATCCTGCTGCGTTGGACTTTCGTAGGTGCGCAGCTGAAAGACTCGTTTGCCGTGCTGCGCGGTCGCGGGCGGAAGCACCAGCTTCGGCCAGCCTTCAAACGCGATCATGAGCGAGCTCTCAATCCGCAGGAAACCGGGCGCGGTCGCCGGCGCGCTCCAAAAGGGTGCCGCGGCCTTCATAAATTCCTCATCTTTTGCCAGCTGCAACTCGGCCGTAGCCAGTGATTCCAGCGTGGTGGAGGGGATAAGCAGGTAGAGGGCAGGGGTCTCGGGCCCAAGATCGAGGTTGAAGGCGCCGATGGGCGAAAAACCCATCCGGTTGAGCGCAGGAATCAGGGCATCGGCCAGGTAGCTCTGCAGCAATTTGTTTTCCGGTCCTGACTGCAGTTGGTACTTGCGGAGCTCATAATACTCGCGGGCCTTGCCTGCCGGCGCCTGAGCCGGGGAATCGTTCGGTGCCAAGGCAACAGCGGCTGCGGCCAGCGACGAGGTCAGGAAATGGCGTCTTTGCAAAGCTCCTCCAATGAAAGGAGAATTTTAAAGCATTTCACCTGTTACTGTGGCGTGGCTGGAATTACGCGTGGAGAAAGGAGACGTACATGCAAAGGCGTGAACTTCTCAAGTTTGGAGCAGCCCTCGCCGGCGCATGGGCGACAGGCCGAGTCGGCGACGCTCTTCCCCCAGCAGTCCCGATCATCGACACCCACATTCACCTCTTCGATCCGGGGCGTCCAGGAGGCGTTCCGTGGCCTGCAAAAACTGACACTGCGCTCTACAAAGCTGCCTTGCCCGAGCGATACCAGAGTATTGCAGGCCCGTTTGGAGTGGTTGGCGCAATCGTGATCGAAGCCAGCAACCTGTTGAGCGATAACGATTGGGTGCTCAATGTAGCGGCCAACCATCCCATCATCGTGGGTATGGTCGGGGACCTGATTCCGGGGACTCCTGAGTACCAAAAGGACCTCGATCGGTTGCATGCGAATCCTCTGTTCCTGGGAATCCGCTACGGCAATCTATGGGACCGGGACCTGGCCATCGATGCCGGGAAGCCTGAGTTCCTTCCCGGGCTGAAGATGTTGGCAGAGCGCGGCCTGGTGCTCGATAGCGCAAATCCAGATCCTAGCCTCATCCGGGCAATCGCTGGTGTGTCGGACCATATCCCCGAGTTGCGGATTGTGATCGACCACCTACCCAGTGCACGCGTACCCACCGAGGCGGCCGCACGCGATGAATATTGGTCGCTGCTGCGGCACCTGGCGCAAAACAAAAACGTCTTCGTCAAGCTTTCTGAAGTAATCGCTGCGCGCATCGAACAGTCGGGCGCTCCTACCTTTGCCCAGGAGACGCTCGGCGCCCTTTGGGACGTCTTCGGTGAAGATCACGTTCTCTATGCCAGCGACTGGCCGAATAGCGACCATCACGCAACGTACACGGAGACCATCTCGATTGTGCGCGACTTCGTTAAGCCTAAGGGGCGCAAAGCCGAAGAGAAGTTTTTCTGGCAGAACTCGGTTGCCGCCTACCACTGGCGTCGGCGGCAGCCAGAACAGCCCATGTTGCCGCAAAAAGCATGAGCTGTGCATCGCTTCGAAAGCTCACGGGGAGACAATCGGAAGAATGAGCGCCGAAGGGTACTTGGCATCGTGATAGACCGTATTTGTCGCCTTGACTGACGTCTGATCGTCAGCGGCGCTCTTGCCTGTGTTCAGATTTCGGTCGAAGCGAGGAAAGTTGCTGCTGCTGACCTCCAAGCGAATCCTATGCCCCTTAAGGAAGACATTGCTGGTAGACCACAGATCGATATGGAAGGGATAGACCTTACCTGGTTCCATGGCTTGCGGCTTCGCATCCGAGTCCCGGTAAACTGCGCGGACAATGCCTTCGGTCAGATTTTGCGCATAGCCATTGGGCCACACGTCGACCAGCTTTGCAGTGAAGTCGGTGTCGACGGCCGAAGAACTGGCGTAAAGCTCCAGCGTAACCGGGCCTGTTACCTCGGTATCCTGCGCAAGCTGGGGAGTCGAGTACGACAATACATCGTCGCGAGCTTCGACAGGGCGCTGATCCCGAGGTCCTGCGGCAAGATGCTCGGGATCACAGCATAGGGGGCCACCCACAGTCGGCGCCGGCTTCATCGGATCGTATACATAGCTCTCCGAGACCTCGCCCGGTGCCATGCGAGTCGATAACGCTCCGGCTGAGGATGGCCCTGCGGCCTTCTCGCGTGATTCCAGAAAATATTTCGTCTCCCGGGCGCGCGCAAGAGGCCATGCATCTTCGTCTCGCCAAACATTGGCTCCCATCACGAATATGCGTACTGGCTTGCCAGTAGCGAGGCGGTTTTTTACCCCGTGGAAAAGATAGTCGTACCAAAGCAGAATGACGTCGTCTTCATCGAAGTCCGCAGCCGCTGGGCCAAAATCTAAATCGCCGATTTTTCTGCCTGAACCAGCGTGCCCTCCGATCACCACCAGCAGCTTCTGATCTTTTCTAGCGGAAGCGTTCCCAGCCTTGGATAGCATGCCCTCGTAATTCTTTAGCGAGCCGCCCTGGAATATGTCGTACCACGCCGCAACCGTGAGGGCTGGGACCTGGATCGATGGGTAATTCTCCTCGATCGACCAACGCTTCCAATAGTCGTCGTAATCAGGATGAGCAAGCCAATCCAGAAAATAGGGCGCCGCCACGTGCTTTAGATCATCCTGGCTGGGCGAGAAATTGAGATTGAAAAGCGGGTACTTTGTAAGAGGGAGCACTTCCGCCCCAACCCTGGCGTTGGTATCAGCCTTGACGATGCGGGTCATCGTGTCCTGTGCCAGGCCGGAGGTCCAGGACTCATTGAACCACTGTTCAAATGCCCCTCCCTGGTAGGTCCACCCATTGTGGTAGTTGCTCGCCGTGACCACGGGACAAATTCCGGCCAGGTGAGGTGGATGAACGATGGCGGTGAGCATCTGGGTTGCGCCTACATAGGAACCGCCAAACATGCCCACTCTGCCGTCGGCATGAGGCAGTAGCGCTGCCCACTCGACCGTGTCATACCCATCGTCCGACTCGTGCTTGAACGGGTACCACTCACCCTCGGAGGTGTAGCGTCCGCGCACATCCTGAATCACGACCACGTAGCCTTTCGCTGCTGCCCTCATCCCGAAGGAAAAACCACCGTTCTTGTCGTACGGCGTGCGCTCTAAAAGTACTGGAAATTTGCCCTCACTGCGGGGCCGGTAAATGTCCGCGCGCAATTTGACCCCATCGCGCATGGCCGCGGCCACCCCACGTTCAACCTCGACCTCATACGTTTGCTGGCCTTCCTGGGCCCAGCCATGGGAGGCCGGCACGGCAAGCATCGCCAAAATGACAAGAGAAACTTCGATTCGCATGCAGCTCCTCAGCGCATGAATTATGTTGCCGTGCCATTAGAACACGGGGCTTAAGTAGCGAAATCCGCTCCTCCGGAAGGAACCATCAGCATCGATGCCAGCTATGCTATGGGGGTGGTCTTTCCCTCCAACCCAGTAACTGTTTTGTCGCCCTTTTCTTCAGGCATTCTCAGAAAAGTGGTATAACCCGCCTGTATGGCCTTCCCTTCATCGCCTCATGCCCTGAGCCGCCGGCGCTTTCTGCGGCAAAGCTTTGCTTTCAGTGCCTTGGCCAGCCTTGGATCGCTCTCAGGCCTGGCTGATTCCGTGCCATCCGACCCGGCGGCCGCGCAGCTGTTGGTGCTGGGCGATTGGGGATATGAGAACCCCTCAGCGCAATCCCTAGTGGCAGCGGGCTTGCGCGCGTATGCCAAACAGCATTCGGTTCACCCACAGGCGCTGTTGATGTTGGGAGATAACTGGTATGGCGAGTTGGCGGGAGGAGCCAACTCCAAGCGCTGGCAAACAAACTTCGAAGAGATGTACCCTGCCAGTGATTTCCCTTGCGCTGCGTATGCCGTACTGGGAAACCACGATTATCAGC
Organism: uncultured Acidobacteriaceae bacterium; assembly: GCA_963746595.1. Classification (GTDB taxonomy): domain Bacteria; phylum Acidobacteriota; class Terriglobia; order Terriglobales; family Acidobacteriaceae; genus PALSA-350. The sequence continues at coordinate 276,807 of CAVVBS010000013.1, read as the reverse complement.
GCTGGCCTGAAAGCAAAGTGGATGCGGAGTTGGAGTACGCCCGCAGCGGTCGCAATGGGGGCGCCGCGACCCGCTGGACAATGCCTTCGCGCTGGTATCGCTTTGAGTTTCCGGCGAAGAATCCGTTGATCACGTTTTTGGCGCTCGATAGCAACATGCCGCATGCGGACGGCAAGCTAGGTTTCGGACGGGATTTCACCCTGACCCCGGAGCAACAGGCAGAACAGCTGGCGTGGTTTGAAGCCGAGCTAAAGCGTCCCCGCACGACTCCCTTTCTGGGGGTCATCGCCCATCATCCCGTCTACTCGGATGGGCCGCACGGAGATCATCCCATCCTGATCCGCGATTGGGACCCGTTATTCCGCAAATATGGTGTGGGCCTTTACATGGCGGGCCACGACCACGACTTGCAACATCTGGAGTTTGAGGGGCATCCGACCAGCCATTTCCTCTCCGGCGGTGGCGGCGCAGATTTGTACTCGCTCAAGGTTGATCCTGCCCAGCGCGGACCCTATGCACAGAAGGTTTACGGCTTTAGCCATATCTCAGTAACAGCGCACCTGATGACCCTGCGGCACCTGGATCAAAATGGCAACACACTGCATGCTTTCACCAGGACGCCGGCGGGCAAAATCACGATCGTGAGTTAGAGGCAGCCTGATTGTTGACTGTGCGCTTGACCGGAACATGCGGCATCATGCCTGCCGTGGATTCACGACATACTTGTTGAGTTGACCATTCATAGCCGCAGCGCAGCTCTGCAATGCTCCTCCAGGGATGATGAAGGAGATAATCCATCCGGCATTCATTTTGCTCACCTTTGGATCTAGCGTTGTCCGACCAGCAGTTGCATCAAGATCGCCCCGCCCAGCGCCGCAAGCAGGGCTACCGGCATTGCGATTGCCCCAACCCTCAGGAACCTCCAAAAACTTACATCGAGCTTTTCTGCGTCTGTGTCCCCCCCAGAATCCTTGCGGAGAGCCAGCAGCCAGAGGATGGTGGCTAGCGAGCCCGTAACAGAGAGATTGGGTCCAAGGTCGACGCCGATCAAAATCGCATTGGCCATGAGCCCTGTCGTATGGGCGGCTTGGATCGTGCCACCCGCTATCAGTCCCAAGGGGAGGTTATTCACGATGTTGTTCGCTATCCCGACGGCGAAGCCAACAAGCATCGCTCCCACGCTCTGGCCCAGCTCCGATGCCCAGGCAAGCCACTGCTGCGTCAGGTTCAGGGCCCCTTGGCTCTCAACGGCATCGACCATGACAAACAATCCCGCGACCAGTAGCAGCGTTCCCCAGCTAATCTCGCGGCCAAGCGTGATTGGATTGCCGTTCGACTTAATGGAAACAGCGGCGGTAATAACCAGCGCCGCGAGGCATGTCGGCAAGCCCAAATCCTTCTTCATGGCAGAAGCCGTCAGAAGCACCGCAATCATCAGCGCGAGACCTGCGAGTACCAGTTTGCCGTTGCCGTTCAGTTTCGCATCGTCAACTTCACACTCGATGCTCTTGCAAAGTTCATCCCGAAACAGAAACCGCATCACAACAAATGTAACCACTATCGAAAGCAGGGATGGCACGCCGAAGTCGGCAAGCCATCTCCCGAGCGGCGGCATTCCTGTATGGAAGACAACCAAATTTGCGGGGTTCGAGATGGGTAATACAAAGCTCGCGGCGTTCGCGATCAGGGCACAGGCGAACAGGTAGGGAACCGGCGAGACCTTGGCCTTGCGCACCGCTGTCAGAATCGCCGGCGTCAACACGACCGCTGTGGCGTCATTCGACATGAAGATGGTCACCAGAGTGCCAACGCTGTAGGCCAACAGGAACAAACGCGAGCAGCTGCCCTTTGCCCCGCGTACCGCAACCGAGGATATCCAGTCGAAGACGCCTTGCTCCCGTGCCAGTTCGCTCAAAAGCATCATGCCGATCAGGAACAGGTACACATCGCTTCCCTTGGCGACGGCTTGCCCGGCCAACTTGAGCGGCACCAACTTGAGCGCAATCAAAAGCAGGACTCCGCCGGAGATCCACCAGACCTCGGGAATGCCGCGCGGTCGCGTTAGCATCAGGAGGATGCAGATGCCGACAATAAGGGGCAGGACAACGTGCGCGATCCCTGCAGGTATCATCACCACTTCTTTCCGATCTTATCCGGTCCAAGTTGTGTGCCGAGAAGCCCATGCTCCAGCCATGTTCCGAGCGCTTTGCCCTGATCGCGTTCAACGCGCTCTCGTTCCTGATGATCTCAGATCGCAACACGAATCTCATCGGTTGCGACCCTTCCGCGCGCTTCTGTGACTGAGACGCCTTAAGGAGTAAACGCCCTCAGGGAGAGGAGGCACTTACTTCACAAATCTGGCTATCTCCCGCGGCGTCCGGTAATTGCGGATGAAAGGGAATTTTCGATTCGTTCGATTTCATGCTGGAAGCTCGTGGATGGCCGGAAGGGAAGAATCGCTGTCCGGTTCGCTGCGCTCCGGTAACGTCTCCGGAATGGCAGCCCACAACAAGAGGAATGCAGAAGACCTTTCGTGCCGACCTGTTCTAGCCTGGGGATGTTCATTTCGTGGAGATTCTCTAGCGCCGGCGCGCCGCCGGACTCCCGCCGACCCGGACTATTCCGCGGTTTCGTTCCGAGTTCGACGCTATTTTTCGCTGCTGGGCGGCACCAGCCCCTTCAAGCGCAGATATAAGGACAGAGTGGCGTATTGCTCGTTGTCATGGGAGACGTTCCCCCACAGGATGCCCAAGCGCGACCGCTTCGCCGGGCCAGCTTGCAGCATTTCTGTCATGTTGGCTTCGGTCAAACCGGCATAGGCTTTGTCACACTCGGCAAAGGAAGCATTGAGCGCCTCCAGGATTGCAGCCTTATCCGCGGTGTCCGCCGGCACTTTCGGGGCCGCGCTGGGATCCACATGGTTCGCTGCACCGCAAGTGTGGCTCTGTGCCTCGATCACATGGTTCACCACTCGGGCAAAAGTTCGAATGTCCGGAGTGGGCTTGTAGCTGTAATCCTCTGCCGGCATCTTCTCCGCAGCCTTGAGGATGTTCGGTTTGACTCGCGCATAGGCCCCCTGGACTTCACTCGCCAGCGGGCTACCCTGACCCCAAGCCGCCCCCGAAAACATAAACCCTGCCACTGCACATACCATCCCTATCCGCCGCATCTTCACCTTCCTCCCGGTGCCAACCAGCCTACCTACGCCCGGATCACTAAACAAGTGCGAAACTTATGCGGGAGAATTCTCCTATGCGGCTATCGATCTGTCTGGTGTGGGCGGCGATGGTCGCCACGCTAGGCGGCGCCGCTGTTGCCCAGGAACCTTTCGTGCATGGGCTGTGGGTATGGAAGACCGCTTCCCTCCTCACCGCACCCAACAGCGGTGAGACCCTGCGCGATTTCTGCCGCGCGCAAACGGTCAACGAGGTGTACCTCTCCTATTCGCCGGACAACGCCGATGCAACGGAAGAAGCGGCGGTTGCCGGGGTCATCGCTTTGCTCCATCGATCGGGGATCCGGGCACTCTTACAATGACGCCAACTAGGACAGTTACAGTTACCGTCTACTGGCCCGCATTCGCCGCCGGCGGTAAAGCCCAGGCGAAGAGCACCCCTCCACTGGTGTTTAGTACATATTGCCGCCCGTTGAGCAGGTAGCTGATAGGTGAGGTGTCAATGGTCGCGCCTGAGCCGGCATGCCAAAGCGTTTCGCCCGTGCGGGTGTCGAGAGCAAGAAAATTGCCTTTGACATCGCCGGTGAAGGTGAGCCCGGCGGCTGTGGTCAGGACCCCCGCACCTGGAGATCCACGTCCCAAATCATGCGTCCACCGGATCTTGCCTGTCTGGTAATCGATCGCCTCGACCACGCCCTTACCCCACAGACCGTAATCGGCTCCGGCCCAACCGTAGGTGCCATCGGCCGGTTTGGCGAAATAGATGGAGTAGCTGGGGTGGGCGGAGACGATGAACAGTCCGGTCTTTGGGTCAAAACTGGGAGATCGGATAGTTGGCCATCCCACCCTCGTCAGGTGCTACCAAACGCCCATCGGGCGCTGGTTCCTTAGCCGGGTTGGGAATGGGACGCCCCTGCTTGTCAACCCCAAGCGCCCAGTCAACCGGCCCAAACGGAACGGTGAGCAAGCTCTTGCCGTCGGTTCGATCGAGCACGAAAAAATAACCGTTGCGGGAACTCTGTAGCAGCATCTTGCGCTGCTTGCCATGAAACATTCCGTCCACCAGCACCGGCGTTTCGGACGCATCCCAGTCATGCGTATCGTGTGGGGAGGGCTGAAAGGACCAGACCAGTTTTCCGGTATCCGGGTTGAGGGCCACAATGCTGCAGGTATAGAGATCCTCTCCAGGGCGGGTTGAGGCGGTGAGAACCGGCGTCGGGTTTCCAGTTCCCCAATACACCAGGTTGAGTTCAGGATCGTAGGTGCCCGTCATCCATGAATTGCCGCCGGTCGCTGCTCCTGGTGTGCCCAGCGGCGGCGTGGCATCCCATTGCCACTGCATCTTCCCTGTCTCTGGATCGATTGACTGGACGTATCCCACCAGGTTATCGAAATCACCTGAGGTGCCAACCAACACATGATTGCGCACAACGAGCGGGGCCATGCTGGTCCAATATCCCTTGGTGGAATCAGCGACCGGCACGATCCAGCGCACGCTGCCATCTTTCGCGTTGAGCGACACCAGGTGCCCGTCCGGGGTCAGGAAATACAGCCAATCCTTGAACATCGCGAGGCCGCGGTTGCCAATATGCAAGCCTTGATTGGGCGGGTAAGTGTAACGCCAGAGTTGGTGACCGGAGAGCGCATCGACCGCCCAGACGTTGTCAGGCACGGTAAAGTACAGCACACCGTCGACCATCAATGGAGTGGATTTGATTTCCGCCTTCTGGTGGGTCTGAAAAGCCCAGGCCAGAGCCAACGTGCCGACATTCCGCGGGGTAATTTGTTCCAGCTTGCTGTGACGCTGCCCGTCGTACGTGCCGTGGTACATGGGCCAACTGTCACGCCCGCGGATTGAGTAGCGTGGCATTGTCTACCCCTTGCGCCCACAGCGGCCCGGAGAGAGAGAGTAAAAGAGCACTGATCAGCAGCTTCATTCGTCTTTGAGCCTATCAGGCCAACGTAACTTTCAAGGCAATGCCCATATCAGACAGCTTGGTTACCGGCATGCGCACCTTCAAACCATGGTTGTCCTGCTTCCAATGCAGCTTGTCCTGGTATCCAAGCAATTGCACGTTGAGAATCTTCCCCGGCTGCTGCGGACTGTCGGCCCCCAGCGGCTTGATGACGAACTCGCCGGCCGGTATACCCATAACGTAGGCGTACAGGATTTTCCCCTTAGTGGTGAAGCGCACATCCTGTGCCGCCAGGCCGGGCTGTTTGCTCTCGTTGAAGCCGCTTTGGGAAACCACCGCTTCGGTCGATGGTCCGTCGCCATAGATCTTCCACGGACGAGAACCATAGATTCCTTCGCTGTTGACCGCCATCCAGGCGGTTATGCCCTCCAGCACCTTCAACTCCTCCGGATCCAGTTCACCGCTGTTCGGCAAGGGAAAATTCAACAGCAGATTACCGTTCTTGCTGACGATGTCCACCAGCAGATCAATTACCTTCTTGGGGGTTTTGTATATCTGTCCTCGCTTGTAATGCCAAACGCCAATGCAGGTGTCGGTCTGCCAAGGGTCGGGCGAGATAGCGTCGGAAACCCCGCGCTCATGGTCCACGATACAGGTCCCGATCGTGCAGTCGCTGGCCACCTTGCTGCAGTAGACGGCTTCCACCTTGCCGCTGTGCAGGCTGGCGCTCACGTTGTAAACCTCAGCCACGGTGGCTAATCCGTATTCGTCAAACGGAATGCCGCCATCGGTATAAAGCAGATCGGGCTGGTGCTGGTCGATGAGATCTTTGATGCGGTTGAAGTACTCAAGCTTCCACTCGTCGGGCGCAACCCGTCCCATGGCCTTCGCGGTCTTTGCAAAGTCCGGAGGCATCAGCGTGTAGCTGTGATACAAGTCGGCAAATAAAGGATTGGTGCCCTCGTAGGATTTTCCGGCCAAGGGTCCCGTGGTGTCGCTGGTGTGCGCCGGGGCGAGCCAGTCGAAACTATTGGAGAGGTGTTCGCTTACCCCAAAGCGCAGCCCACGCTTGCGCGCCGCCTGCTTGTAAAGACCGACGATGTCTCGCATGGGCCCGGTGGCGGTCGCGTTCCAGCGTGGTTGATACTTCGAATTCCACATATCGAAGTTGTCATGGTGAACCCCCATGCTGACGAAGTACTTAGCGCCGGCCTTCGCATACAAATCCATCAAATGTTCGGGGTCCCACTTGTCGCCCTTGAACAACGGGATCAGGTCTTTGTAGCCCACCTTGGAAGGATGTCCGTAAGTTTTGAGGTGATACTCGTATTGCGGGCTGCCCTGGATATACATATTGCGCGCGAACCAGTCGCCATCTTCGACGCCGGACTGTGGTCCCCAATGGGACCAGATACCGAATTTTGCATCGCGGAACCACTCCGGGACCCGGTAGGCGTCGAGCGAACCACGCGTCCCCTGGAAGGGTCCTGCGGTGATGGGGAGTGTGGGCGTCTGGCCCAACGCGCCTCTTGTCCCGGCCCAAGCAGCCGAGTAGCCCAGCAATTTAATTGTGTCGCGCCGCGTAAATCGCATGAGAGAGGCCGCCTCCACGTCTTCGCCTTGGTTATATCTACTCTATCAACCCCGGCGAACCGGCACCGGAATCGATCTGAACGCCCAAAAAGTGCGATAGACTGAATTTTCCACTCTGTCAGATACATTTGTTTGCTCCCCGCCAGGGGAACGTGATCGCTCAGTATCATCGGGACCCTATAGCCTTTTTTCCTGATGGTGTAGACGGGAAAACTGCACGTTACGCGGCCATTCCCTCAAAGAATGGACGCACCTAACCGGCCTCACCAGATCGCGGTATTAGGGAAAATGCTTAATCGAACGGATCGATGCCCCCGGATTTCCTGTGGAGGTTGGTGGGGTCGGCGAACATCATGCGGCTTTCCTCACTGAAAGCCGCACACGCAGTCATGGGATGGAGCCACGTACAGGAAATCCGGGTCGCGGCGGCCCATGCAACGGTACACCGAATTCTTTTCCGGAAAGGGAAACAAATACGATGGCGGTTAGCAGGCGGGATTTTTTGAATCGTGTAGGACGGGCAGGCGGATACAGCGCCGCCTTCCTGATGATGCAGGGCATGGGCCTGATGCCGGCGGCTGCTGCGCGGCCCGAGCCAGCGGCGCCAGGGTCTGGCAAAGGAGTGAAGGCAGTGATCCTGGGCGGAGGGATCGCAGGGCTGGTGGCAGCCTACGAGCTCCGCGCACTGGGATACGAATGCACCCTTCTCGAAAGCCGGCAGAGGCCCGGGGGAAGAAACTGGACGGTTCGCCGCGGAGACAAAATTACCTTTCTGGACGGAACTACGCAGACCTGCTCATGGGACGAGGGACACTATCAGAATTTTGGACCGGCGCGGCTGCCCTCTGTCCATCACACCATGCTGGGCTACTGTCAAAAGCTGGGGGTGCCGCTCGAGGTGGAGGTGAATATGTCACGCTCCGCCTTCCTGCAAAACGATAACGCGAACGACGGCAAGCCGATGGTCTTGCGCCAGGTCGAAAACGATACCCGGGGACACGTAAGCGAGCTGCTGGCAAAGACCATCAACCAGGGAGCGCTCGATCAGGATCTATCCAAGAAGACCGGGACCGGATGCTGAGTTTTTTGAGAACTTACGGCCCGCTGGACGACGCGGGCAAGTACAGTGGCAGCGATCGCGCAGGTTACGCCGAAATGGCAGGCGCAGGTGACCAGACGGGCGTGTTGAGCAAGCCCATCGATATGCATACGCTGCTGGAGGAGGACTTCTGGCAGAGCATGCTCTTCGATGAGCAGTTCGATATGCAGGCCACCATGTTCCAGCCGGTGGGTGGAATGGATCGCATTCCCTATGCGTTCGCCAAGGCGCTGGGTGACGTGGTGAAGTACGGCGCGCCAGTCACCGAAATTCGCAAGACCGCGAAGGGCGTCAAGATCGGGTATACGAGTCATGGCTCGGCGCGGGTGATCGAGGCGGACTACTGCATCTGCGCGATGCCCCTCACCATTTTGAAGAAGATCGCCTAACGACTTCAGCGCTCCGTATAAGAAGGTGATCGACGAGTGTACGTATTCAAGCGCCTACAAGATCGCGTGGGAAAGCCGTAGATTCTGGGAGCAGGACTACAACATCTACGGCGGTCTGGAGTTCGTCAACGTTGGATGCAGCCCCATCTGGTTTCCTTCCGCGGGGTTGTTTACCCCACGCGGCGTGCTGGTGAGCGGATACACCGATGAGTCGCGCTCCTCGCTGGCGAGGACTCACCATGGAGCAGAAGTTTGCGGAGAGCCGCAAGTCCATCGAGCGGCTGCATCCCGGCCACGGCAAGGAGCTGGAGAAGCCCATGTACGTGAGCTGGGGCCAGATCCCGTATAACGAGGGTTCGTGGATCAGGGCGTATGGGCCCGGGCAGGAGAGGTGGCGACCCTATGGTCTAACGCGGCAGACGGGTGAGGCACGCCATCCGGCCGCGTCGCGCACGCAGATCAATCCGGGCTATGAGACGCTCATCGAGCCCGATGGGCCGATCATCTTCGCGGGTGACCATGTCAGCCACATCGTCGCCTGGCAAGAGGGAGCAGCGCTGAGCGCGCTGCGAGCAGTGGGGCAAGTGAACGAGAAGATGAAAGCGGCGAGGCTGGCCGGCGGGTTATCCCAGCCGAATTGAGGAACCCCATAGAAACGGGACGGGTGCCCCACGTTCACCTCAGCGTACGTGGGCCGAAGAAGACGGGCGAAGCCCACCAAAGTCTTTACGATATCTAAGAACAGCTCCAGGTTTGGAGAGGAAAAGCAATTGAAACATAGCCCACGTACGCTGAGGCGAACGTGGGCACCCGTCCAGTTCCTAATGGGCTCTGTTAGGAAACTGACTTCTGCCAGGTTGAGTTCTCACGCAGATGCTGGAGGCCGTGACCCTTCGCAAAATGAGCACCTGTACTCACCGCACTACGGGCTCAAAAATGCGGATGCGCCTTCCGCCCCGCTCCAGCGATAACGCCACTGCTTCTGTGCGCTTGCTTTCCCACCTGCCTGCCAACGCTCAGGGGCGCTGGTCTCCAGCCAATCGAGTGGCCTCGCGTTAGCGCCGCCGGCGGCCACGATCGCGAAGGCCTCTCGCAGCGCTGCGCGTTGCTCCTGCTCCCCGCGCTGGCGGCCCCGCAGAGACGATCGTAGCCGTTCCGCTCTGCGCCAGCACTTCGAGCCACTGCCGGTTCAACTCCCATGGGACCGCCTCCGTAATGCCCACCAGATCCGCGTCCAGAGTGTAGAAAGTTCCGTGCTGAGGCAGCCGAAAGGCGAGCGTGTTCACCCCCATGCGCCGGGTCCGCTCCCACTGGCGGCCGCTGGTGTCGTCGCCCGTGCGCTGCAGGTCGAAGATGCCCTGGCCCAGGTGGCCGACGGTATTGCAGCCATCGAGCAGTATCCGCTCGCCCGGCCGTGTCACGCAGCAGAGCATAGAGCCCCGCGATCACCTCGGCGTTCGTCCGGCTGCGGTCGTGGAGCGACCATCCGGGCAGCGTCGGTTGAGGCCCCATCTCGAAGCCCCACTGCCCCAGCAGGTCGTAAGTACTAAAGTCATGCTTCACCATCTCGTAGCCCCAGCCTGTCGCCTCGCGCATCTTGGCTCGGATTTTCTCTTGCGCCTCGGGGTGCGTCGGATCGTAGGCCAGCTCGCGCGCCCGGCTCCTGCCCTCTCCCCAAACCGCGCGTCCGGCAACAAGCAGCCCGCGCGCGGCATCGTGCGGCGCCTCGAGCGGCCGGATCCAGAGTCCCGGCCGCACCGTACGCTGCTTGATTTCGTGTGCCAGCTTGCCCATGTCCGGCCACGCGGCCGTGCCGTTGGTCCATCCGCCATCGACCACCGAGAAGGGCCGCGCGCCTCCGCTGGGCGAGAGTTCGGCGATGAACTCCGTATCGCGCAGGATTGTCTCCGCCGTGCTTCGCCCATAGCTATAGTCCCAATCGTTCGCGCCATAGATAGGCACGATCGGCCGCGACGCGCGGGCGCACATACTCCGGCAAAGCCCCGCGACTGCGTCCTGTGCACTCTCGCCATCGACCCCGCGACGGGTGACCACCGTCGCCATGGTCAACTTTCGTTGACCCAGTTCGACCCCGTCTCCGCCGTTGGTTACGTTCAGCCACAGCGAAACGCCTTCCGGATCAAGCTGCCAGAAGCACAGCGCGGCCGCATCTGTCTTTACGCCGTAGCCATGGCAAGTCACGCCATCGTGAGTGGCGAAGTACCATGGCATCACGCGTTCCGGAATCAGGTTGCGCCAGCCCAGGTCTCCATAGCTGCGCTCCCACGCATCGCCCAGAGCACGCAGGTCCGGGCGCCACTTGCGCTTGCCACCGCACATGCACGGCAGCGATTTGGGTCGACGGCGCAGCGAGCGTCAGTACCAGCGCATCCTGTTGCACCGTGCTTTCGACCACAACCTGGCCGCCGCGCCACTGCCCACCGCGTGGCTTGCAGCGGGATTCTGCCTGCAGGCAGATGTCCCTTCGAAACGCGGCGTATGCCGTTACTCCATCCGGCGCGACGGAGCAGATCGAGAAACGAGGACGGCCTGGTCTGCGCGCCGGCCGTTTGGCCGGCTGCCGTGACTACGGTTAAACCGCCGACCGCAGCAGCGCCCTCGCGCAGAAATGACCGCCGCGTCAGTTGCTTCGATTTGCTTTGTAGGTCCTTCTTCATGATTGCAGCGCAAAAGTGACGATGAGCGCTTTCGCAGGCCTATCTTCATGGCATCGGTACAGGCGGCTGGTGCTGCCATCGATCCAGGCACTATCCTCAGCATGCAGCAACTCCGTCTTATCTTCTGTCGACAGCGTCAACGGACCGTCAATCACATAAACCAATTCGAGTCCTGCAAATATCTGAGGATGGAAAGCGGCGCCCTCGATGCCCGGCAAAAAATCTGCAATGCAGGGAACGATATGGCGATCCGGAACCAACACACTCATGCTGTCTGACATCAGGAATTCCCCCACCACCAGACGGATACGGTCTTTACCCCGGGAAACACGAAAGATTTTTTCATTCTCGTCTCTGAAGAAGTAGGAGAGTTCCTTCTTGAACACCAGTGCGATGACGGCATAAATTCCTTAGCGTTGGGACCACCCGCCCGTTCTCCAATTGGGAGAGAAAGCTCGCGGAGAGCCCAACCTCTCGTCCAAGCTCAGCCAGGCCCATGGAACGCTTTAACCGGAGGCGCCGTATTTTCTGTCCTATGCCTTTACCTTCGATCAGGGCGTCTACAATTGCCTCGTTGACCGTATCGAGGGAGAGACTTGACTTGAGACGTTTGGCCATGGTCTCCACTCGTACAGGGAAGAGGTTCGGAAGCAGAACTGCCTCTAGAAGCTTGTTTGCCCGGCCTCTCGATTCTATCGTCTCTTCAGCATCAGTTTAGCCTCTAGTCTGGTCTCGACTCAGGAGATAGGATGGAGTGCGCCAAGTGGATCCGCAACGGCGAGGTAGCAGCGGAAGACAGAGAAAGGATCGAATGACGATCGATAATCCGAACACGATAAAGGTGCTCATCACCGGCGGAGGGGGCTTTCTCGGAAGCAGGCTGGCGCGCACGATCCTGCAACGTGGGCACCTTTCAGGCCGCCCAATCGCCGAGCTGGTGCTGGCCGATCTGGTTCCACCCCCGCCCGACTTGGCGCGCGATGAGCGTGTCCGCGCCGCTACGGGAGCATTGATAGACCAGGCTAAGACCCTGGGGCAGGAGAACTTCGACCTGGTCTTCCATCTCGCCGCAGCGGTTTCCGCGGAGTGCGAGGCGAACCTCGATCTCGGTCTCCGCTCAAACGTGGATACCACCCGCGCTCTCCTCGACGCCTTGCGCGCAGAGGGCGCAGCCGCGTTTTGTCTTCTCCAGTTCAGTGGCTGTCTTCGGCGGCGACGTGGACCTGCCCATGCCCCGTGTCATCCACGACGACACCTTGCCTGTGCCCCAGTCGTCGTATGGAGTGCAGAAATTTATCTGCGAACAACTGGTGGCGGACTATACCCGTCGCGGCTTGATTGACGGCCGCAGCGTGCGCCTGATGACAGTAACCGTGCGCCCGGGGCGACCGAATGCCGCCGCGTCCGGCTTTCTATCCTCCATCGTGCGTGAGCCCTTGAATGGACAGCAGGCGGTGTGCCCGGTGTCACCGCAGACAGTCGTAGCCGTCGCTTCGCCGCAACGTGCGATCGAGGGTCTGCGTGAAGGCAGCCGAGGCTACATCCGATGCCTGGGGTGGCGGGACAGCCGTGAACCTGCCAGGCCTGACTGTTCGTGTCAGCGAGATGCTGGATCGCTTTGGAAGTCGTGGCAGGCCGCGCGGCGCGCGAAAGAGTGCGCTTCGAGGAAAATGAGACCATCGCCACCATGGTGGGCGGATGGGCTTCCGCCTTCGAGAGCGCCCGGGCACGCCGCCTGGGCCTCGCTGCCGATCCTGATTTCATCTCAATCATTCGCCAGTTTCAGAAAGAGCAAGGACTTTAGTGGTGAGCGGTTCTGCGTCAGAGAGGCCGCCGGGCACCCCTATCCTCGGCTGCATCGCCGATGACTTCACCGGCGCTACCGATCTGGCGAACAACCTGGTGCGCGCTGGTATGCGTGTCGTCCTGACCGTAGATGTCCCCCCAGACGATGAGCGGGTCGATGCGGACGCTGTGGTGGTCGCCCTGAAATCGCGAACGGTCGCCGCTTCCGCGGCAGTTGAGCAATCTCTGCATGCGTGCCGCTGGCTGCGCAAACAGGGTGCGGGTCAGATCTACTTCAAAATTTGCTCAACCTTTGACTCCACGGCGGCGGGCAACATTGGTCCCGTAATCGAGGCGCTGATGGATGAGCTGGATTGCGCCTTCAGCATTGCCACGCCGGCATTTCCTGAGAACGAGCGAACGGTCGTCCATGGACATCTGTTTGTTGGCAACACGCTGCTTTCCGACAGTGGCATGCGCCATCATCCCCTCACCCCGATGACCGATGCCAACCTGGTGCGCGTGCTGCAGGCGCAACTGAATCCCGCCAAAGGACGTAAAGTGGGGCTGGTGGACTACCGGACAGTAGCGCAATCGGCAGAGGCGATCCGCACGCGCATAGACAAGCTGGGAGCGGAGGGCACAGCGATTGCCATCGTCGATGCTTTGACCAAGGAGGACCTGGACCGGCTTGGCGAGGCGCTGCGCGACTCGTTATTTCTTACTGCCAGCTCCGGACTCGGCGATAGCTTGCCGCGGAATTGGGGTTTTAGTCCGTCAACCCGCGTGAGCCTGCCGCCGGCCCGCGGGCAAAAGGCTATCCTCGCAGGTAGTTGCTCGGTTGCCACCAATGGACAGGTGCAGCACTTTATTCGTGACGGAGGCGAGGCCTACGCCCTGGATCCGCTCCGGCTCGCGGCAGATATCGAGTTGCGAAATCGCCCGCGTGCTGGCGTGGGCCGATGCGTGCTGGCGCAGCGAAACCGCGCTGCCGTTGCTGGTCTACTCGACTGCGCGAGCCCGCCGAGGTTGCCGCGACGCATGCCCAACTGGGAGTCGCCCGGTCGGGCGCAATTGTCGAACAAGCCATGTCAGCCCTGGCCAGTGCGTTCGTCAAACGCGGTGTAGGCAGTCTGGTGGTCGCAGGCGGAGAAACAGCGGGCATTTGCGTGCAGGCCCTCCAGATCCGGCAAATGCAGATTGGCCCCCAGATCGATCCCGGAGTGCCCTGGTGTTACGCCGCATCTTCCACCGCCGCGAACGGAGGCCTCCTCATCGCTTTAAAATCGGGTAACTTTGGATCGCCTGATTTTTTCGATAAAGCCTTTGCTTTCGTCTTGTGACCTATGAACGAAACGGAACTGCGGCAAGAGATCTGTCGTGTGGGCCGCTCTCTCTTTGAGCGCGGCTACGTTCATTCCACGGCAGGAAACATCAGTGTTCGGCTGGCCGAGGGCTTTCTCATCACGCCTTCGGAGGCATGCCTGGGTTTCCTCAGGCCGGACGTTCTCGCCAAGGTCGGAGCGGATGGTGTGCAGCTGAGCGGTGAACGCGCCAGCAAGACGCTGATGCTGCATCGGCGCATCTATGCCGCGGACCCGGACGCCGGCTGCGTGATTCATACGCACTCCACCCACCTGGTCGCGCTCACGTTGACGGGGGTTTGGAAGCAGGAGGATATCCTTCCACCCATCACCCCGTATTACGTGATGAAGGTAGGGCACGTGCCGCTGATCGAGTACTACCGTCCCGGAGACGCGATAGTGGGTGAGCTGGTGGCCCAGGCGATCGAGCAGATGCGGGCGCAGGGCACGCCCATCCGCGCGGTTATGCTGGATCGGCTCGGCCCCAACGTGTGGCACAGCACGCCTGCGGCCGCGATGGCCGCGCTGGAAGAGTTGGAGGAAACCGCGCGGCTCTGGTTGCTCGCCGGCCGAAAGGCGCAGCCGCTAACACCCGAGCAGATCGATCAACTGCGTCAGCAATTTGGCGCTTCGTGGTAGCTTCTCTTTTTAGGACTCAACCTGATGCCGCGCTTCGCCGCAAACCTTACCATGATGTATGGGGAGTATCCATTCCCTGATCGCTTCGCTGCCGCCGCCAAAGATGGTTTTACGGCGGTAGAGTATCTGTTCCCCTACGAGTATCCGGCCAGGGACCTGGCCACGTGGCTGTGCGAGCACGGCCTGACCCAGGTGCTGCTCAACGCTCCACCCGGAAATTGGCCGGCTGGCGAGCGAGGACTCGCTTCCCTGCCCGGCAAAGAAGCCGAGTTCCGTGCCGGAATCGAGACAGCTCTCGAATATGCGCAAACGTTGGGCTGCCCGCGCGTGCATGTCATGGCTGGGGTCGAGCCCGCAGGGGTGGACCGCGCTGCGATGCGCCGCACCTTTAAAGCCAACCTGGCGTGGGCCGCCGAGCTCGCCGCGCCTGCCGGCATTCAGTTGCTGATTGAACCGATCAATCCACGCGATATGCCCGGATACTTTCTCAACCGCCAGGATGTTGCGCATGCCCTTGTCGACGAGATCGGCAGCCCCGCGCTCAAGGTGCAGATGGATCTTTATCACTGCCAGATTGTTGAAGGCGATGTGAGCATGAAGCTGCGCAAGTATCTCTCCGGCTCAGGGAGAAAAAACGTGGGGCACATCCAGATCGCGAGCGTGCCCGAACGTAATGAGCCCGACCGCGGAGAGCTCAACTACGACTACCTGTTCGACCTGATCAATGAACTTGGCTACGACGGCTGGATTGGCTGCGAATACCGGCCAAGGGGCGGCACTTCTGAAGGCTTAGCTTGGCTGCGCAAGCGTCGTCCCGAACCGTAGACCACACCGAAAGAGAACCGCAGGTCCCTCGGCTTCGACGGGATGACAAAGGGGAGAGTGGCGATCACTCAGCAGCCGTCATTGGCCGCAGGTTATCCGCATTTTCATCTGTTGGGCCGAAGGCTCGTGACTCCTCCGGTCGGGATGACAACTCCATTTGACAACACCAGCGTCTACCTCCAAACGGAGTTGTCATCCCGACCGGAGCGGACCCGGATTTCCTACTTCACGGCACCACACAAGGCCACGTATGCGGCTTTCCGTAAAGAAAGCCGCATGAGGTTCGCCAACGCCATCAGATTGGACAGGAAATCCGGGGTAGCGGAGTGGAGGGACCTGCGGTTCTCTTTCGTGCCCTGACTGGTTATAGCGCTAAACCCCGGGCACCGGTGGACAGCCCGGAAATTCCGCCAGATAGCCATTTCCGATGTAACCCAAATACTGGATGCCAATCTTGCTGGTAAAAAATCCATCCGCGGTCAGGTTGCGCAGGAACGAAAAGAACGCCACTCCCTGGCTCAGGCTCGCGATCCTGCGCGATGTTCTTGCGATACGCGATCAGATCGAGCATCTCTGTCTTCTGCTGTGGCGTGCAATCGAGATAGGCGCTTGCCGTATCGATCCACGCATGTGGAGTCGAGCCACATCAGCCCCCCGCCGAGGGTCAGCTGATACTGCGGATTCTCGCTGGTGAGCAAGTCAATAAACTCCGGAGCACCGGCCTCCGCGGCGCCCCCGCAGTCCGAGTCCGCCGGGAAAGATCGACTCGCACACTGCTTGCAGAGTCTTGTACTGTTGCGGCGGGAAATATTTGGGCGTGTATACGCCCGTTTTGCTCGCGGCCTTTTCCGAGTCGATCATGTGGTGGGCATACTCCGCCGCCTGCAGCGGAATAACTCGCAACACTGAAGTGGCCGCCGCCCCCATGCTGAGCGACTTCAACACATCGCGCCGGGATACTGACATGCTATATCTCCCCTTTTTTCGCCTGGTCGAGCAGGTACTCTGAAGTTCTCCACGACAGTGCCGTGATGGTGAGCGTCGGATTCTTGTCAGGGCCCGTAACGAAGGGCGCGCCGTCCGCCACGAACAGATTCTTGACGTCGTGCGCCTGGCAATTCTTATTCAAGACCGAAGTCTTTGGATCGTCACCCATGCGCACGGTTCCAAGCTCGTGGATAATCTCTCCACCTTCCGAGATCCCGTAATTGCCCCTTGGGTCCCGCTTGGCCGGGCTGGTGACCGTGCCTCCGCCGGCTTCAATGATGGCGCGTAAAGGTCTCCTGCATATCCTTCGCCATCTTGATCTCGTAATCGCTCCAGGCAAAGTGGAAGCGCAGAACCGGGATACCCCATTTGTCCACCACCTTGGGATCGATCTCACAGTAGGTATCGGGATTGGGGATCATCTCCCCGCGCCCCGAAAATCCTATGGAGTTTCCATATTTGCTGCGGACCCCTTGCTTCAACGATGCTCCATAGCCCTCATGCTCCTGGCAAACACCATCGAAGCTGCCGACACTGGGCATGTGGCGTCCTCCGCCAAACTCGATGTGGTAGCCACGGGGAAAATCGTTCTTGCGGTCAGCTCTCCACCAGGGCATGTACATGTGCATACCGCCGACACCGTCGTGATTGTGCGGCGCCACACCGGCCAGTTGGGGAAAATATCCGGTTACGCTGCTACCTACGCTATCGGTAAGATAGCGGCCGACCACGCCGGAGGAATTCGCCAGGCCATCGGGAAAGAGCGTGGATTTCGAATTAAGCAACAAGCGGGCAGATTCGCAGGAACTGGCCGCCAACACGAAGGCTTTCGCGTGGACGCGCATTTCCTGGCGAGTGGTCTTGTCAATGTAGGAAACCGCTTGCGCTTTGCCGTCTTTGCCGACCACGACCTCCCGAGCCATGGCATTGGGAATCAGGGTGAAGCGGCCGGTCGCCTGGGCGGGCGGAATCATCACCTGGCTGGAACTGAAATTGGAAGCACTGATGCAGCCTCGTCCGCATTGCGCGCAGTAGTGGCACGGCGCACGTCCATTCACCGGCTTGGTAATGATGGCCATGCGCGAGGGAATACACGTGATATTCAGTTGATCGCAGGCCTTTTTGACCAGGGTCTCGGTGCAGCGAGGCTTGGGTGGAGGCAGAAAAATTCCGTCCGGCGCGTAGACAAGATTTTCTTTGGTTCCAAAAACGCCGATGAACGATTCGACCTTATCGTAATAAGGCGCAAGCTCTTCATAAGAGATCGGCCAGTCGTCTCCGAGGCCATCGCGCGAGCGGGCCTTCAAATCCGCGGGAGAGACGCGTAGTGAGATGCGTCCGTAATGATTGGTGCGGCCGCCTTCGATGCGCGAGCGGAACCAGCGAAAGCTCGTGCCTGGAGCCGTAGTGTAGGGCTCGCCATCGATCTCCCAGAATCCGTTGGGAGCCAGAAATTCCCCGTTCAGCTCGTGCCGCGCCCGGCCGCCGATATCGGCGCCGCGGTGGGGCAGCGCGTACGGCCACACATGCTCTTTGTAATCTTTGCGGGGATTCAGCAGGGGGCCCGCCTCGAGCATCACAACATTCAATCCACCTTCGGTCAGCACCTTGGCGGCAGTGCCGCCCCCGGCGCCGGAGCCTACGATGCAAACGTCATATACCTTCGGTGAGCGGACCACTTGGGGCATTCAGAATCTCCGATAAAAATGCGCTTTGCGAGACACAAATTGTGCCCTTCGCAAATATAGTCCAAACGAGTTCTGTATGCACCTTCCCGCAGCTGGACCACCTAAGGTCTAGACGTCCTCAGCCGCCCTGGAGTTGCCTGAGCGAGGGCCGCTGCAAGTGGTTACCAGCGACCGAATCCCACCACGATCAGCTCTCCAAAGCTCGACCAACATCCGTTTTATTGCTCGCAGCATTACGAAACAGACACAGTTACCTATAGATTAGCCGCTCGAAAGCTATGCAATCCGTCCCCTACTTCCGGCCAATAGCAAACAGCGGCCGTCAAGACAGGAGATCTACAGATTGCCGTTGCACCGCGACTGTAGACCGGTGGTGGCGTGTGCCTGCCACCACCGGTCGCCAGGCGAACTGCTCATTTACGGAACAGCCGCCCAATCGCCGAGCCAGCCAAGCCCGTTATGGCGGAGGCCACCGTGCCGAACCCTAATACCTGCATCGGGACATCCTTCAAAAAAACGGACACTGCGATGCCGAGCAGTGCACAAACGCCGCCGGAGAGAATGCCGCCAACCAGGCTGTCACCCCACCCGGTTTCGGTGAGTTTTGCGTACAGAAAGCCCGCAAACAGTGAAATCGCCATGCCACCTACAGCGAAGCCGCTATTCTTCACCACCGGCACGAAGTGACCAATAATGACCATGACAAGTTGGAGCGCCAGTCCGACGCCAAACGCGATCAAGAGTGCACGAGCTTTCATATCACTCCTCTTTCTTTGACGGTTTCCCCTTTTCCTTTGGCCCATGCAAGCTGTCTGAAGCCGCGCGAGCTGTCCACCCTAGCCGGCCGCTACACTCTTCTTCAAAAACTTGACCCCTTCGAAGGCGATCGATTCCGGTGTGCGCTCGATGTCTCGCCAAATGGCCGCCGCAGCACTCAAATCCTTAAGCGCAAAACCAAAGCCCTCGATGGTCAGCCACCCGTCATAGTTCAGCTGCCGCAGTGCCTGGAAGACCTCCCTCCATTCCACATGTCCTGAGCCGGGTATGCCACGATCGTTTTCGCAAGTATGAACGTGCTTGAGGTAAGGACCGACAGTGCGATATCCCGCAGCAATACTCTTCTCTTCGATGTTGGCGTGGAAGGTATCGAAGAGTATGCCGATATTCGGATGGCCGATCTCCTGGGCAAGCGACGCAGCATCGGCGGCGGTGTTCAGAAAATAGGTTTCGAACCGGTTCAGCGGTTCAATGGCGAAGATCACACCATTGGCGGCCAGCGTGTCACCCACGGATTGAAAGCCTTCGACCGCCCACTTCCATTCATCGCTGGTCCGGCGCCGGCCAGGCAGGTAGCCGACCGGGCTGTAGAGAGGGCCGGCAACGATCCCGATGCCGGCGTCCGCGGCGACCTTTGCTACGTCTTCCAGGTGCACGCGGGTACGGCGCCTTATGTCCGCGCTCTCACTGATCAGGCTGAGGCCGTCCACCAGCACCGTGCAGGCATTGCATTCCAGGCCGTGAGCCTCGTTGGCCTGGCGAATGCTGGACGCGGCAAACGCAGCCGGACGCAACAGCGGAACCTCGACTCCGTCGAAACCAGCCTCTTTGATCAGAGGGAGCAAGCCAAAATTCGATGAATCGAACGTTGCAGACCAGATGAAAGTGTTCACCCCAAATTTCATTTCTACCTCGGTGTCTTTCGCTGTCGATGATGACAAATGGTTCCCGTTAGCCGGCGTGGCCGGTGGCAGCTAGCGATTATGCTGTGTAAGCATGCCTTTCCGCAACGATGTAAATCGAGGAGCTATCCATGAACCGGCGTGAATTTATTGAAGTCTCAGGAGCCTCATTGGTCGTCGCTTCTGCCGGAAGCCTCAGAGCCCTCGCTCCTGAAGGGGACAAGCCCTGGTATGAGACGATGCTGCGCTGCGGCCAAGTCAATTTCAACGAGCAGGATCCCGTGTCCATGAAAGCCGATGAGTGGATGGACTACTTCGCCTCCCTGAAGGTGAATGCCGTGTTGCTCAATGGAGGCGGAATCATGGCCTTCTATCCCACCCAGGTCCCCTATCAGCACCGTAGTGAGTTTTTGGGCTCGAGAGATCTCTTCGGAGAGATGCTGGCCGCCGGGCGTAAAAGAAACATGCGTGTCGTTGCCCGCATGGATTGTAACTACGCCTACGAAGAGGCCTTTCAGGCGCATCCGGAGTGGTTTCAGTTTGGCGCGGATGGGTCTCCGACCCGCCATCCGGAGTGTCACTGGCTTTACAAGACTTGCATGTTCGGAACCTACTTTACCGAGCAGATGCCGGCCATTTACCGCGAGATCAACCAGCGCTACGCACCGGATGGCTTCTATACGAATGGATGGCCAGGCACGGAAGCGCTTGAGGTTTGCCACTGCGCCAACTGCCAGAAGATCTACCGCGAGCAGACGGGAGGCGTTCCGCCGCAGACCACCGACGTACGGAGTCAGGTGTATCGCAAATATTACGTAGTCTATATGGATCGCATCGCGCTGGTGTGGAAGATGTGGCAGGACACCGTAAAAGAGAAGAGTGCGGAATCGGTTTATGTTGGTAACCTCGGCGGAGGCATCCGGACCGTGAAGGACTTGAACCGGCTGAGCAGTGTTGCCGCCTGGTTCAACGCGGATAATCAGGGCAGGGCGGGTAACACGCCGATCTGGATGTGCGCGCAACAGGGGCGCGTGGCTCGCTCCGTGATGCACGGCCGCACCGTTACCAACGTGATCGGCGCTTACAGCAATGGACAAATCAACTGGAGACACTCCAGCAAGACTCCGGCCGAGACAACACTATGGATGGCGCAGGCTACGGCCAGCGGCATGGTGCCCTGGTTTCATTGGCTCGGAGGCCACCCGGAGGACACTCGATGGCGCGCAACGGGACAGGTCTTTTTCGATTGGCTGGCTGCCAACGAGCAGCATTTCCGTAACCGGCGCTCGCTCGCCGACCTGGCGGTGCTCTACCCGCAGAGTACGATCGCCTTCTATGGCTCGAACGGAACAAACACGAGAACGATCAATGGCGCCACCATCGATTCGGCAGAATACCTGGAGGGAATGTATGCTGCCCTGCTCGAAGGCCGCTTCTTATTCGACTTTGTTCATCAGGAGAATTTGACCGCGGAGTCGCTGAAGCCCTATCGGGCACTGGTCATCCCAAATGCAGCGTTTCTGCGAGACACGGAGTGTGAGGCGATCCGCGACTACGTAAAGGCGGGTGGTTCCGTGCTCGCTACCTTTGAAACCTCTCGCTACAACGAGTGGGGCGTGGCACGAGAAGATTTTGGCCTGCAAGCGCTGTTCGGGGTCAGTGTCACAGGCGACCCGATCGGGCCCTTCAACAACAGCTACATGCGCATGGAAAAGAGCCACCCGGTATTCGAAGGTTTCACCGGCACCAGCATATTACCCGGCCCGGAGTTTCGCGTGCCCGTAAGCCATGTGGCATCGGATGCGCTGTATCTCAGCGTCGTGCCCCACTATCCACCCTTCCCGCCGGAGATGGTTTATCCTCGCATCCGGCAAACAGAAGACCCCGCCGCGATCTTTCGCGAGCAGGGTGGGTCCCGCATTGTCTATTTTCCCGGAGATATCGCCCGTTCCTATTGGCGCTCCGGCAATCCGGATCTCAGCCGGCTGGTCATCAACGCAGTGCACTGGATTCTGAATCAACAAGCCCCGCCAGCATCGGTGCAAGGTAAAGGCATGCTCGAAACCTTCGCATGGGAGACGGAGCCGGGCTTCGCGCTGCACATCCTCAATTATTCCAATCCCAACGCCTTTAAGCCGTTCGTGTCCCAGCTGTATCCGGTGGGCCCGCTGCAAGCACACGTTCAGGTTCCGGGTAATCGAAAGATCAGCTCCGTGCGCGCTCTGCGCGGTGGTAAGAATCTGCCCTTTCGCAATCTAGAGGGAACAGTGAACTTTGAAGTCCCTTCGGTTGAAGATTACGAGGTCGTTGCGCTTACTTAGCGAGAATCGAAGCTAACAGCCAGGCACAATGCGAAACTCACCGCTTACCAATCAAGGTCCGTACGCAAAACGCACAGAGGGCGAGGGTGAGGACGCCGAAGATCAACGGACGAAAGTCCAGAAGATTGCCTATCAGCAAACCGAAGCGTAGAGAGGCAGCAATCCAGCAGAGGCCGGCCACCAGGCAGACCCATGCCAAAGCGCGATCTTGCGGTCGCCCGGCGCGAATAAGACTGACGGCGGCAAACAAAAAGACGAAGAGGCTGGCACACAGCGACCAGAGCAGAGTCATCTGGTCGCTCTTGTAGAAATGGAGCGACCCGATTGTGTGGCCGATGCCCCCAAGTATCAGCAAACAGCTAAGAATGCGATCCAGAATCTTCAAGTAGTCTCCATCCACTGCGAAGGTGTCCACTTTTTTAACATCTTCGAGCCCGGGCACAATTTCATTTTTCCTGATTGCATCTGCGGTCGAAAGCCAAAGTCGAACCAAAAATTGACCGAGGGATAACAGAATCCCTAAGCGGTCTCGCAATGCGTGTAGACCGAAGCGACATGCATTTTCGTGGTTTTCTCCCAAGGAAAACCACACCTCGCGATTCTTATTGGGCCACAATAATTCCGGGATCGCTTTAGAACGGGATTTTCAGCACGTTCTGAATGTAATTCGCCGTGATCCGGGCGCTCTCCTGCGGTGGGCGCCAGGGAGATGTATCCAGCTCGACATTCAAAAAGCCTCTCCACTGAATGCTGTCCAGATAGGCCTTGAGGCCAGGGAAATCCACTCCGCCTTCGCCCATGGGGAAGAAGTACGGGTTCTTCATCTGGTCGACTTGCGGGCCGGGTACGTTCTTGGTCCCGCCGCGATCTTCCGGCTTGGTGTCCTTAAGGTGGTATTCCAGAACGCGCGTGCCGTACTTCTTTCCCATGGCTATGGGATCCATCCCCGCCATGGTGAAGTGTCCCGTGTCGAGAACCAGGCCAACGTACTTCGGATCGGTGTTGGTCATAATGAAATCCAGCTCATGCTGGGTCTGGAGCTGGCTGTTCAGGTGCGGGTGAACCCCAAGCTGCATGTCCAGTTCTTCGCTCACGCGCTTGCCGAGCGCATTGATCGTGCCCGCCATCACCTTGAGGTCGTCATCCGTCGTGCCGCCGGGGCGCCGGCGTCCGGTGTTCGTCTTTTGCACCTGGCAGCCAAACCGCCGGCTGAAGCGGGCCATGGCGAAATGGTTCTCGACCACGGCCTCACGCGAGTCAAGATCCTCAAAGCGGGTGTTACCCGTGGCTGAGCCGCCCGTGATGCTCACGAAGTTGACCCCGATTTCGAAGATGCGGCGCATCAGCCCCTCCGCGTTATCCGGGTAGTACAGAGTGTCGGGGCGGCAAAAGGATGCGCCGAAGATCTCCATGTAACGGAAGCCTACCTCCCGGCCCTCCTTCATACCCTTGAAAGGGTCGCCCTCCCAGCCGCCCCGCGTATTGGTCGTATACCCGATGCGATATTGTTGCTGCTGCTTGTAGAGCGGCTCGTGGTGCGGAGCCTGCTCCGCACACGCCGGAGCTTGAGCGGCCGCCGGAAGGGCAGCAGATGCCATCAGCGCTGCGGAACTAGCTTAGAAACTGTCTGCGATCCATGCCATTTCCTTTCAAGGGTTTACGTCTTTGAAGGGCGGTCCATGATAACCCGGGAACCAAGCATCGGCCCGCACTGCCTATGTTAATATCTACGATAGATCATCGTGTGATCCTGCTTTATAAAGCGAGGGGCAAGATGAAGATCAATCCTGAAAAATGCGTGGCTTGCGGGAACTGCACCTACGTCTGCCCCATGGGGGCCATCTACATCGACCCCGTTCTGAAGCGGGCAACCATCAATCGCGACGAGTGCGTTGAATGTTACGCCTGCTACAACGGGCTGAGCCAGGAACACCTGAACCCTACTCTGGTGCGCACTGTGCGTCGCGTTTTCGCGGCGTTGCGAATCCGCTTTGAACCCGAACCCGATGTTTGTCCCACCGCCGCTTTCGAGCCCGACGAGCTGACCTGGCCACGAGTCGTGCGCCGTGCGTTCTCTGACCCCAGCGTCCCTCACGAGTCAACCGGGGTCGAAGGCCGCGGCACCGAAGAAGTGAAGACCAACGATGTAACCGGAAGAGTGAAGGTGGGCGATGTAGGCTTCACCATCGAATTCGGCAGACCCGGGGTGGGGGTTCGCTTCCACCAGATCCAGGAAATGTGCTGGGCCCTGGCGAAAGCGAATGTCAGCTTCGAGAAGAAGAACCCGATTACTTCCCTGATGTCCGATGTACCCACCGGCACCCTGCGCCCGGACATCCTGAACGAGAAGGTGATGTCGGCGATTGTTGAGATCAAGGTCCCGGTCGCGCGCACGGAAGAGATCATTCGCCTCGTCTGGGAGGTCGAGAAACGGCTGGACACGGTAGTTGCCCTCGGTGTCGCGACCCGTTGCGGGGAGCACGGAGAAGAAGTCGTCGTCGCCCCCATCCTTGAACGGCTGGGATATAAGCTCCAACGAGCGAAGACGAATATAGGTTTGGGGCAGATCGTTCAGCCCGCAGGCGAGCCTGCCAGGGAGACCGCAAGCGTATGACCAATACACTTCATCGCTTCGGCGATGCCGAGAGCTTCTACGACGACTACATTGTCTTTGCCATTCCCAGCAAGACCAACAAAGATCCGAATGCGCTACCCAAGCTCCACCGCTTCCTGGAAATTGCTCTGGAGTACAAGCCGGTAAACCTGGGGGATGCCCGGCACGGGGGCGCACTGCGCTCCTCTAAGAACCTTGGTCCCTGGGCGCACTGGAACCGGGATATGAAGCCGGATTTTCAGGCCGTCATCAAGGGCCTTACCGTTCCTACCACGTGCGCCGCGGTCTTCGACAACCCTACCGCCGCTGAGCAGTTCGTCAAGCGCGTCAAGGAAGAAAACTTCGGCATGAGCGTCAACATATCGACCTCCATCGAGGGCGCAGAGCGTTGCTGCAACTATGCCTGTATCGATAGGCACAGTATCGGCTACTCCCTGGGCTTTGAAGGAAAAACGGAGAAGATTCCCAACTCCCAGGTCACGATGCTCTCCACCATGTGCGGACATGGAATGATCAGCCACTCCCTGGCCAAGAAAATGATCGACTTCGTCAAGGAGAATCGCCGGACTCCGGAACAGGCAGCGACCTATCTCTCACGTTTCTGCTCCTGTGGTATCTTCAATCCGGCGCGCGCCAAGAGGGTTCTCGAAGATGCCCGGACGAATTCGAAATAGCGTACTTATCTGCCTGGTACTGTGGTTTGCAACTTCCCTGGTTGCAGAAGTCAAGGTACTCAAGAACTTTACTTTGATCGACGGTACCGGTCATGCTCCAGTGGCCCATGCGGCCATGATTCTCGACAACGGGCGCATCCAATGGGTGGGACCGGTTGCACGGCTGAAGGCGCCCCCTTCGGCGCAGGTCATCGATCTGCAGGGCAAGTACGTGATGCCCGGCATCATCAACCTGCATGTCCACCTCGGGGCCACCATCGGCCTGGAGCAAAACGCAAAATTCTTTACCCCGGAAAATGTTGAGAAAGACCTGAGAACCTACGCTTCCTACGGCGTCACCACGGTTCTCAGCATGGGCACGGATAAAGACTCCATCTTCAAAATTCGTGATGCACAGCGGGCCGGGCGTCCGAGCGAAACTCGCGTTTACACCGCGGGACAAGGGTTCGTCTTCAAAGGTGGATACGGTGGTCTAGAAGGCGTGAACCAGGGGATCGCCACGGTCGCGGAGGTTGAGCCTGCCGTCGCCGCTCAGGCCGCGAAGCACGTCGACCTTATCAAGCTATGGATGGACGACCACCTGGGTACCAAGAAGAAGATGCCTTACGACATGGCCCAGGCCATCATCGAGAGCGCGCACCGCCACCATCTGCGCGTGGTGGCGCACATCTTCTACCTGCAAGATGCCCGGCAGCTCGTCGATTACGGAGTAGACGGTTTAGCGCACAGCGTCCGTGACAAGCCTGTCGACGCGTCGTTCATTGCCGATATGAAGCAGCATGGAACCTGGCAGATGGCGGCCACGCTCTCCCGTGAAGGCTCCATGTTTGTCTATGGGCAAACACCTCCCTTTGCCAACGATCCCTTCTTCACCCGCAGTGTCTCGGCCGACGTGGTCGCCAAGCTGAAGAGCCCTGCGTATCAGCAGACCATTCGATCCGATCCTGATTTCAGCCAGTACCCCGCATTTTTGCGTACCGCGGAACACAACCTCAAGACCCTTGCAGATGCGGGCGTGCCCTATGGACTCGGCACCGATAGCGGCCCCCCAGGGCGTTTTCCCGGCTACTTCGCTCATTGGGAAATGGAGCTCATGGTGCAGTCGGGGTTGAGTCCAATGCAAGTGATCACGGCAGCCACCGGAAGCGCCGCTGCGTTTCTGCATGCCAAGGACTTGGGCACTCTCGAAGCCAGCAAGTGGGCCGACCTGCTAGTGCTAAACCAAAATCCGCTCGACGACATCAAGAACACCCGCACCATCGACGCCGTCTATATCGCAGGAAACCGCGTCGCCGGCGCCGCTCCACGCTAAAACCGCAGGTCCCTTGCGCTCCATCCGAACAACCAACGTCAAGGTCGGCAAACCCTTTAAACCTTGTCATCAACCAGAGCGAGGCGGAGGGGCCTGCGGTTCCTCAAACCGTCAACAACCGCTGGTTAGCGTTAATCCGCAAATACAGCACCGTGCCCACAACCGAAAGCCCTGCCATCAGCAAAAACGGCGCATTCCATCCATACAAAACCACCAAATACGCCGACAAAGCGGATCCGATAGCGCCGCCAAGGTTCCCGCACGTGTTCATTACCGACGAAACCGAGCCCGCCGAGTCACCGCCGATGTCGAGTGTGATGGCCCACGAGACACCCACCGTCGATTCCAGCGCAAAAATCGCCACGCAGGAAAGCCACACGCAAGTCATCGAGTTCGTCGTGAGACAAGCAGGCACCATGCTCACAGCAGAGACCAGGAAACCTGCCGCCCCCACCAGGCGGCGAGCTTTCTTGAGATCGTTAGACCTCTTAGCCCAGAAATCTGAGATGCAACCTCCAAAGATGTCTCCCACCGTGCCAGCCAACAAAAGCAAACTCGAGTAGAAGCCCATCCGCTGCAGATTGAATCCACGATGATCATTCAGATACTTGGGAAACCAAACCAGATAAACAGAAAGGTTATACGCATAGCAGAAATACATCGCAGAAAGAATCCACATCTGCGGGCTACCCACGATGCGCTTCCAGGGGACACTCTGCGTGCTCTTACTCCCGCGAGCTAGCTCGAGAGAGGAGCGTATCAGCTCCCGTTCCTCGCCATTGACGGACTGATGCTCATCCGGAGTGTCGCGGTAGTACCAAAACCAGACTGCAGCCCAGATCAATCCCAGAGCACCGCAACAGAGAAAAGCGGTTCGCCATCCATAGTGCACGATGATGAGCACCACCAGCACCGGCGTAATTGCTCCCCCTAGCCGCGAGCCGGCGTGCGTGGCGCCCTGGGCAAAACCCCGCTCCGTGGGCAACATCCAACGGGAAAG
Organism: uncultured Acidobacteriaceae bacterium; assembly: GCA_963746595.1. Lineage (GTDB taxonomy): Bacteria > Acidobacteriota > Terriglobia > Terriglobales > Acidobacteriaceae > PALSA-350. Next base: position 249,069 of record CAVVBS010000013.1, on the reverse strand, counting down.
CGACCGGGTAGCGATTGGAAATGCACCCGCCTCGCCCATTCCGAAAAGAAACCGAATCAACGCCATCGATCCCGCGCTCCAGGCAAACACCGTTGCGCACGTAAAAAGAGACCACCAACTCACGATGAGCGTAAGCGCGCGCCGCGGACCGATGCGATCGCCCAACCAACCGCCAGGGATCTGAAAAAGAGCGTAGGCCCATTGGAACGAGCTTAGAATCCATCCCATGGTCACGATGGAGAAACCGAACTCCTTCTGGATGGATGGAACCGCGGACGAGATAACGACCCGATCGATGTAAGTGATCATGTAGGCGCCGATCGTCAGGCCTAACACGAGGTAACGAACGTGGGTTGGACCCGCCCCTTGCCGGCGAGGAACGTTTGCCGCAGGCACTGCCTCCGGAATCATCCCGAGATCGTTACCTGACGGCATTTTGGCCCCTTCCGGTGCGCCTGCAGCGACAGTTTGATAATTGATCTATCACCCTTGCTTCAGCTCGAAAGAAGTGTACACACAGCCGTCGCCAGTGGCTAGGCAGTGCACGGATAGATTCAGTTGCGAGCACCGGCCGGTGCTGCGATGATAAATGAACGAGCAGCAAGCCCATCATGCCCACTTTTGCCGAAATTGAGCCGCTTTCTCTCAGTGACCGCGTGATCAACGCACTGAAAGACGCCTTCTTTGCCGGCGAGCTCAAGCCGGGAGACGCCATCGTAGAACGGGAGCTCGCCCGGCAGATGAAGGTTGGAACTCCAGTGGTGCGCGAGGCGCTGATTTCCCTGCAGGGACAGGGGTTCGTCCGCCGGGTGACAAATACCGGCACGTTCGTGACCCAGTTTACGACCGCCGAAGTACGTCAGCTTTATACCCTCCGGGTAGAGCTGGAGCTGTTGGCGTTGCAGTGGGCGAAACCGCGAGTTACGGAGAACGACCTCAAGGAGCTTAGCCGCCAGATCGCGAAGGTGGTGGAAGCAGGTGAGCAAGGCGATCGGCGCCGATTCCTGGAGCTCGACTACGCATTTCACCGGCAATGCTGGGCGCTCTCCGGGAACGCTTACCTTGCCGAGACCCTGGACCGGCTGATGGCTCCCCTGTTCATCTTCGTCGTCCTGGCCAGCGGCGCTCCCTTAACTGGGTCTATGGGTAGAGAGCATTACGAACTCGTCAATGCCCTCCAGAATACGGAAGAGCCTGAATTTACCGCCGTTGTTCGCAAGCGGCTCTCCAGCATCGCCTCCCGCTGGCTAGCTGCCTTCAGCAAAGCGGACGATCCCGCCAAACAGCCCTAGCTGACCTCTACCAGCATTCCCTGCAATGTTTGCGGTCCATGGGGATCGCTTTGGTCAGGCACTTCGTTCCCCGCGCTCCATAACACGATCGAAGGATGATTCCGGTCTCGCTCAACCATGGCGGCCATATCGCGCGCCGCCCATTCATCAAAGTACTTGTGGTAGCCATACAACGGTGTTTGCAACTTTGGCTGCTTCCATTCGTCGAATGCCTCATCCATGACCAGAAAGCCCATCCTGTCCAGTAGATCGAGAAGCTCCGGAGCGGGAGGATTGTGGCTCAGCCGGATCGCGTTTCAGCCCATCTCCTTCAGCAGTTGCAACCGCCGCTCCCACATGCGTTCCGGTACAGCCGTACCGGCGCATCCGCAATCGCCGTGGATACAGACGCCGTTCATCTTGACGTGTTCCCCACAGGCTGCTTCACGATCGCTCTCATTCAGAGCGCGAGTCTTAATTTCAACCTCGGCAGTTTGGGCAGCAACCGATGGAGTGGTAACGAACGTGCCCCATTGGGCAATGTGAATTGGATCGGTAGTGATGAGCCACACGTGCCGGTAGATGCCGGATCCGGAGTACCAACGGCAGTTCGGCTGCAGAGAGTTGTCTACGCGGACCCTACCTGGTTGGGCCTTCCGGAGGGTTAAGGTGCGGCGTCAGATCATAGGGAAAGGTACTGAACCCATACGGCCGCATTCCCAGGGACGTTCCATTGATCCAAACCTCGCTTCGCTGGTAGACCCCGTCGAACTGCAAAGCGACACGTTTGCCTCGCGTTGTGGCCGGGAGCGTAAACTGCTTTCTGTACCAGGCAATGCCGGTGGGCAAATAAGCTCCGTTCCCGGCGGCCGGGCGTCTTCGCGAAAAGGACCTTCGATACTCCAGTCGTGGGGAAGGTCCAGAATCCTCCAGCTAGCGTCCTTGAGATTCGCCGCTTGCGCGCCCTCTGTGTCGCCTTTGAAGAATCGCCATTGACTGTCGAAATTTGCCTTTCGCTCCGGGTGCGCAGCGGCAACGGATTTGGGAAGTGGTGAGATGTCAAGCTTCAATGCTGAGGCTGCGCCGGCCTTCGCTGCATCCCCCAGGAACTCACGGCGGGTGGGACTATAAGACATGAACAAGCCTTTCACTATGCGGTACTGAAGCATATAGGGCAGGCCACGCTTGCGATACCTACTTTAGTCGGATTCGCCGGGCCCAACGAGCGAGTAGGCTCATTGCGCCGTCAGCAATCGGGTTCAGGCTTACCACCACAGCCATGTAGTATCAAATCCAAATGCTTGGACGAGCGGGACTGCAAGGTTTTAGGAGGGCTCACGTGTCCCTGGCCAGACGCTGGATCGTATTTCTGCTCATTTGTTCTTACTTCGGCTTCGCCGGCGCGCAGCAGGAGCCTATTAAGTTGTGGCCCAAAGGCGCTCCGGGAGCGGAAGGGAATGTCACTCCTGAGACCGTTCGGCTTAATCCGGACGGTGAACACATTCTCTCGAACATTCAGGAGCCATCGATCATTCCATACCTTCCCTCCAAGACGGATGCCACGGGAGCCGCGGTCATCGTCGCACCAGGGGGAGGCCACAGCGAATTATGGATGGATCACGAAGGCTATGCTGTAGCGGAATGGCTCAGCAGCCATGGCGTTGCGGCTTTTATCTTGAAATACCGGCTGGCCAAACAGAAGGACTCCACCTACACCGTGGAAGAAACCGAGCTGGGTGATATGCAGCGTGCTATCCGCACGGTGCGCAGTCGCAGCACGGAGTGGGGAATCGACCCGGCACGTATCGGGGTGATGGGGTTCTCTGCCGGTGGCGAGTTGGCCGCCCTTGCCAGTACCCGCTATGACGAAGGATCGCCGTCCTCCGACGATCCAGTGGAGCGCGCCGGTTCCAGACCAGACTTTCAGGCGCTTCTGTATCCGGCGATTCCCCATGACCGCCGGCTCACTGCCAACACACCACGAGCCTTCCTGGCCTGCGGGGGCAACGACCGGCCGGATATTTCGCAAGGCCTGGCGGAACTCTATCTCGCTCTCGCCCGTCTGCATGTACCAACCGAACTCCACATATACGCCGGCATTGGGCATGGCTTTGGCGTCCGCAAGACGAACCCAGCGCCGGTCTCCGGCTGGACTTCGCTCTTTCTCGAGTGGATGAATGCCCAGGGCCTGCTGAAACACTAGGAGCAGTCGAAGAGTTAACCATGCGCGGTCTTTCCTTTTGGAAACCAGGCCGGACCCGGGAAGCAAAACCAGAAGGGGATTCCACAGAAGATGATTTATGGACGAAGGGCACATCCGGTCAGGCGAACTCGTGTTTGTCTTTGGGTTGCGGCGGTAGGTCTGAGTGCCGGGGTAGTGATCGCGCAGCGCGCGGATCCGCCCGATACGGTAAAGAATCCGTTTGCCGGTGATCCCGCCGCAATCGCCGCCGGCAGGGATCTGTATGCGCAAACCTGCCAAGCCTGTCATGGTGGCGAAGCGCGGGGAGATCGGGGTCCTGCGCTGGCGACGGGCAATTTTAAACATGGGGGCGAAGACAACGACCTCTTCCAGACCATACGGACGGGGGTTCCGGGCACGCAAATGCCCGCCTTTTCGGCGCTCCCAACGGACAATGTTTGGCGAATCATTACCTACCTCCGTAGCCTCAATGCCAACGGAGCCGCAGCCAATGAAGTCGTAGCAGGCGATGCAGTCGCGGGCAAACAGACCTTCTGGGGCAAGGGCGGATGCGCCTCATGCCACGAGGTGAACGGCCGCGGTTCGGATGTCGGGCCCGACCTGTCGGCTGCCGGCACAAACTCCGCGTCCTACTTACGCAGCGTGATCCTCAACCCCAACAACCCACAGCTCAGAAGAAGGCGCTTCTTTGGGCCGAGCGTCGTCAGCGTCAAGACCAAAAGCGGGCAGCAGATCCGCGGCATCACCCGAGCCGAAGACAGTTACAACCTGATCCTGGCTGGCACCGATGGAAAACTCTATCGATTGGATAAGCACGATCTGGTAGAGGAACAGACCGAACACGAGTCGTTGATGCCTGCTAATTACAGCCAGCTTCTTTCCCAAGCCGAAATTCAGAATCTGATTGCATACTTGAAGAGCCTGAAGGCCCGGGACTTGAGCAAGACCATTCAGGTGCAACTGCCCGCGGGCTTGACCTATGAGCGATTGCGCGATGCTCAAGCCGAGCCGCAGAACTGGTTGACGTATTGGGGCAACTACCAGGGACAACACTTCACCGCTTTGCATCAGATCACCCCGGCAAATATCAGCCAACTGCAGGCGCGCTGGTCGGTGCAGATGCCCGGGAGTTCCGTGCTGGAGGCGACACCGCTGGTCGTGGACGGCATTATGTATACCTCCGGACCGCCGGGACAGATGTTTGCCATCGACGCCCGTACGGGACTTCAGATATGGAAATTTGAGCGACGGCAGAAAGTAGTAAGTCCGTACCAGATCAACCCGTTCAATCGTGGCCCTGCTTTATTGGGCAGCCGCCTCTTCTTCGGCACGCTCGATGCTGCGCTGATCGCGCTGGATGCTCGCACCGGACGCATGCTTTGGGAAACCCAGATAGCCGACACGCTCCAGGGTTATTCGATTACCGGCGCACCTTTGGCGATTAAGGACAAGATCATCGTAGGGATCGCCGGAGGAGAATTTGGCATTCGCGGCTTCATCGATGCGTACGACGCGGCAACCGGTAAGCGGTTGTGGCGCTTCAACACCATCCCCGGACCGGGCGAGTTTGGCAACGAGACCTGGAGGGGCGACAGCTGGAAGCACGGCAGCGGCGGCGCATGGCTGACGGGCAGCTATGATCCCGATCTGGACACAATCTATTGGGCGGTGGGCAACCCCGGTCCCAGTTTGAATGGAGCCGCTCGCGAGGGCGACAATTTGTTTACCTGTTCCGTGGTCGCTCTCGATCCAGCCACAGGCACGCGAAAATGGCACTACCAGTTCACGCCCGGTGACACGCATGACTGGGACGCCAACGAAGATCTGGTATTGGCGAATGAAAGTATTGCCGGCAAGAAACGCGATGTCCTCATGCAGGCCGATCGTAACGGGATGTTCTACGTTCTCGATCGAACGGACGGCAAGTTCATTCTTGCCAAGCCATACGTCAAGCAAACGTGGAATCTCGGCTTCGACAAGGATGGGCATCCTATGCTCGCGCCGAAATGGAAGTCGTCTCCGGAGGGCAACATCGTTTTCCCGACATTGATCGGTGGTTCCAATTGGCAAAGCCCGTCCTATGATCCCGTTCGGTCGGTACTCTACGTGGCAGCGCGCGAAGGCGGAATGGGTTACCGCAGCGGAGAGGTGAAGTTTGAAGCGGGACGGCAATATATGGGTGGAACGCCTTTCATGGGCGGCGAGCAAGGTCAGAATGGTGTGATGGCCATCGACACGAAGACCGGGACGGTAAAGTGGAAGTTCCCCATTTCCAATATGTCGGCCGCGGCAGGAGTGCTGGCCACCGCCGGCGGGTTGGTCTTTGTGAGCACTGCGGAAGGAAATCTGATTGCCTTGGATAGCGACTCCGGAAAGTCTCTTTGGCATTTTCAGACGGGGGCTGCCATTGCCTCGTCTGCCATGAGCTATGCAGTAGGCGGAAAGCAATTCGTCGCGGTCGCCGCGGGAAACGTGCTGTATAGCTTTGCTCTTCCGGATTAAAACACTGCCGGTTCAGAACTCTCGTCCCAAGATCCACGGTTCATTTGGTTTGTACCACTTCAGGAGGGCGGAAGACGGTCCAGATTCGCTCGCGCCTGCGCATGATCAGGAGCGAGTTGTAAGGCGTGACGGAAATCCTCACGCGCTTCGGCTATCCTGCCGGCCCTGGCTTCAAGAACTCCCAGATTGTTCCAGTCGTCGGGGTCGCTTGCCCGTAAATGGAGTGCCGCTTTTCTCTCAGCAATCGCCTGCTGTAATTGCCCAATGCTGGCCAGCGCCTGCGATAGTAGCGAGTGCAGATCAGGATTGTCTGGCGACAACTCGATGGCTTCGCGCAGTTGGGCCACAGCGTCGCCGACGCGCCCGGATAACGCATAAGCGTCCGCTAATTGCTCTCGGGTATCCGCGTCCTTTGGGCGTTGTTTGGCAGCCGCCTCAAGAAACGCCACAGCCTGCTGAAGTTGACCGGCTTGCAGTGCCAGATCTCCCAGGTTGTAAAGTGCCGTGAAATCGTGCGGGTCGAGTTCGAGCGCGGCACGCAGCTCAGCTTGCGCCGCGCCTGGCTGGCCCTCAGTCTCCAATGCGACCCCGAGTCCGCTATGCACGCCCGCATCGACTGGGCACTGCGCAAGCATGGTACGGAACTGCAGCTCGGCCGCGCTCGCCTGATCATGCTTGAGCTCAAAACGGGCGAGGTTGAATCGTGCATTGCACGTCTGAGGATGCGCAGCGATGTCCTGCATAAAGGCCTTCTGAGCCTGCTGCCAATCCCCGGAATTCTCGAGCGCCGCTCCGAGTTCATTCAGGGTGCGTTCGTCGCCAGGATGCAGGGTAAGCGCATGCCGATAGGCTGCAATCGCCTCCTGATACTTGCCTTGACCGGCCAGCGCGGATGCAAGGTTATAGAGCGGGATGATGTCATCCGGATCCTTGCTCAGCCAGTTGCGCATCCAGGCCTCTTCCAGCAAGAGCCTCGGATCGGCGCCATTGCTGGGAGTATTTACCGGTAGGACCTGCAGCCACAAGTGCGCCATCTCGTCTTCGGAGCGATTCCCTGCTTTCACCCGCACCGGGGGATTATGAGGATTGTGCGCATTGCTGGAAGAGTTGTCGTAGGTATAGCGCATGTGTACGACTGAGCCCTTGGGCAGAAACACCGGCTTGCGGTAGCGATAAACCGACTGCCGGTCAATGTCCCAACTGGGAATGAGGATCAGCCATTTCTTCTGTTGATCGGGCAGTGTCGCCCACGCCTCCATGCGCTTGCCCAGATAATGCGCGTGGGGATAGATGCCGAGAACCTCGACATCCACCGGAAGCCGCAGCCCATCCTCGACCACGAAGTTGCGGTCGCCGGCCGGAATGTCCAACGCGCTGTCATGCTCCAGTTGGAGCAACATTGGCTGTTTCGATGGAGGTTGATCGGTAAAGTAAAGCCCCACCTCCGCCGAAGCGATTTCCGGCTTGCCCGAGGGCTTGAGATGCATATTGAGGATCAGGTCATTGCCGGGGTCGAGCCTCCAGGGCATACCCGCCGGTTCCACCAGCACAGGCGTGTCAGGCTTCCAGAACAGAAAGTTACTATCCGGATCAAAGTCGTTCCCGGTATCCACCTCCAACTCCATTCCGGGAACTCCGTCCTTCCATGCCTCTGGGTGCGCATGGCGAAACGATGCTGTTCGATCAATGAGGATGTTTGCGTGGTGAACGATCTGCGACGCGACCGGGCGGATTTCCATGGCGCGAATGTAATGCGTTTGCTTGAGAGGATATGGCAGCACAAAATTGCGAAAAACATCGGTTCCGGAAGCAGCCAAAGCAAATGGTCGTTCCACCGTAAGAATTAGATCAGGTGTGCCATACTGCCAGGTCTTGCTGTACGCGGGCGGCTGCGGCGCTGCGGACGAATCGCCTTCCGGCATGCCGGCGGCGACCCACTTCGCGATCAGCGCGATCTGCTCGCTGCCAAGTCTTCGCTCATCGGCAAAGTCTCCATAACCAGGCTCCGGCAGCCACGGCGGCATATACCGCGACGAGGTGACGCTGGCCATTTGTGGCCCCCATCGTCGCGCGTCCTGATAGGTGAGCAGGCTGAACGGGCCCGCGCCGCCGGGATGATGACAGGTGGTGCAGTTGCCATAGACCAGCGGAGCAATCTGGCTGGACCAGGTAACCGAGTTCTGTGCGGCAGCGACGTGCTCTCTCATCATCGTGAAAGCGACAGTCAACGCCACTGTCACGATTACCATAATCGACACCACCCGGACCCAACGCGTGTGCTTCATGGTTGCAGAGTCACAATCGAGCAGCCCGTCAGAGCACCTGCACTACAAGCCGGGGCTGCTCTGCATCATGCCGCCGTCGGTGATGATGGTCGTAGCCGTGATATAGCTGGCCCCATCTCCAGCTAAGAAGGCCACGACGCTGGCGATTTCTTCAGGCTTCGCCATCCGGCCCAGCGGGATCGCGGCATTCAATTTCTGCATGAGCACGGGATCCTTCATGGTGGAAAGATTGATCGGTGTCGCGACCGCCCCTGGCGCTACGCCTACGACCAGGATGTTATGGGGAGCGAGTTCCACAGCCGCCGTGCGCGTCAACATGCGCATCCCGCCTTTGGAAAGACAATACGCTGTGTTGCCGGGCATTGGCCAGTCTTCGTGGATCGACGTGATGTTGATAATACGGCCGCCGCCGCCCTGCTTGATCATCTGTTTGGCCGCGAGCTGGGTGCCAAAAAACGCGCTCTTGAGGTTGATTTCCAGTACCTTCTCATACTGCGCTTCGGTGGTGTCGAGAATCGACGTGCGGGTTTCTACCCCGGCATTGTTCACCATGACGTCGACATGCCCCCATTTATCGACCGCGGCGGAGACCAGGCGCTGCAGGTCATCCAGCTTGCTGACGTCCGCCTGGAGACCGATCACGCATTCTCCTAAAGCAGCGATCTGCGCTTCCAGGGCGTCAGCCGCCTCGGGATGAGAGACGTAGTCGATAACAACGCATGCGCCCTGCCTGGCGAGCTCTAGCACGATGGCTTTGCCGATACCGCTATTACCGCCAGTGACGATAGCAACTTTCTTCGCGAGTGACATTTAGATTCCTCTCCAATGTGTTTTTTTTCTAGTGGCCTGGATAAGCTCGAGGCTGTAACAGCTTGGCAATGATCCCAGTCCATCCGGTCTGGTGGGAAGCGCCCGCCCCTCTCGCGGTGTCTCCATCAAAGTATTCGTAGAAGGGCACATAATCACGGAAATTCTCATCTTTCTGGAAGCGAGGGTAGAGAGCATTTACCTGGCGAACTCCTTCACTGTTCTTGAGGAAGATTTTCGTCAGGCGATTTGTGAGTTCCACGGCCACCTGATCGATGGTGAGAAATGTTCCTGAACCCGTGGGGCACTCGATCTTGAAGTCGTCGCCGTAATAGTGTTGGAACTTCTGCAGCGATTCGATGATGAGGAAGTTCATCGGGAACCATATGGGACCACGCCAGTTCGAATTGCCGCCAAAGAGCCGCGATCGAGACTCGGAGGGTTCATAGTCGACTGACAGCGGGCGACCATCGTCCGTACAGTATGTATATGGGTGTTCAAGATGGTAGCGCGAGACAGAACGGATACCGTAATCGGAAAGAAACTCGTTGGGGTCGAGCATTCTGCGCAAGATTGCCTTCATGCGATGTCCCCGTAGCAACGAGAGCAGCTTGCGCTCGCCTCTCCCGGGAACGAACCAGCGCGACACCAGCATGGCAAGATCCGGCCGATAGGTGAGAAACCACTCCATGCGCCGCTTGAACCCAGGAACCTTCTCGAGCAGTTCCGGATCCAAGGTTTCGACCGCGAAGAGAGGAATCAAGCCCACCATCGAGCGGATGCGCATGGGCACGGTCTGGCCGTTAGGCAAATTGAGAACGTCGTAATAAAAACTGTCTTCCTCGTTCCACAGCCCTACCCCGCGGCCGCCCATATCCGCCATGGCCCCGGCTATGTAGAGGAAATGCTCGAAGAACTTGGTCGCCATGTCGTCGTAGTCGATGTTGTGCTGCGACAATTCAAGAGCGATTCTCATCAAGGCTAGCGTATACATCGCCATCCAGCTGGTTCCATCCGATTGGCTCAGGTAGGCGCCATTGGGAAGCGTCTGGTCCCGATTGAAGACCCCGATGTTATCCAGGCCAAGGAAGCCGCCTTGAAAGAGGTCGCGCCCATGCATGTCCTTTTGGTTGACCCACCAGGTAAAGTTGAGCAGCAGCTTCTGGAAGACGCGCTCGAGGAAGGAGCGATCTCCATGGTCGTCCGGATTTTGTTCGCGGCGAAGCTTCCGGTCTATCTCAAAGACGCGCCAGCAGGCCCATCCGTGAACCGGGGGATTGGCATCACTAAAGTTCCACTCGTACGCAGGTAGTTGTCCGTTGGGATGCAGAGACCAGACATGCAAAAGCTCTACCAGCTGGTTCTTGGCAAACTCCGGATCGATCATTGAAAAGGTGACCGCATGGAACGCCAGGTCCCAAGACGCAAACCAGGGGTACTCCCACTTGTCGGGCATGGAAAGGATGACGCCGCTGTTGAGGTGTTGCCATTCCACATTGCGGCCAGACAGGCGCTGTGCGGGCGGAGGCGCAGAATCGGAATCACCCGCCAGCCAACGGCGCACATCGTATTCGTAATATTGTTTGCTCCATATCATTCCGGCAAAGGCCTGCCGTTGGACCAGGCGAGCATCTTCGTGCTCCAGGCCGGTTTGAATCCGGAAGTAGAAATCATCGCAATCGCTTTTTCGAGCGTTGGCGATCTGATCAAAGTCAGCAAAGGGTGCTGGATTCTCAGCGTGAGAGAGGCGCAGTCGGAACGTTGCAGAGGCGCCGGCGCCTACTCGCGTATTGAGGTGCACACAGGCCTTCGAACCGCGCAGTCGCGGGTTCACCGCCGACTGGTTCCCATGAACCAGGTGCTCGTGGAAAGCGTCTTTGTAATAACCCTGGGCTGCGACTCCATCCAGGCGCGCCACATTGGTTTCGTTCTCACAAAACAACAGCTCGGCGTGGTCTTCCGAGTAGAGATGGTAGGTTCCCAGTTGGGGATGGGTCGCGGTGATGACCGAGCCTTGGGCGCTGATCTCGGGCTTCGCCGTCGGGGTGTTCCACGACCACGTATTGCGGAACCACAATTGGGGAAGCACGTGCAATTCGGCGGCTTCGGGTCCCCGATTGTAAATCGTTATCTGCGTCAGGATATCGTCAGGAGCAGCCTTGAAGTACTCGACAAAAACATCCCAGTAGCGATTCTCCTCGAAAACGCCTGTATCAATCAGTTCAAATTCGTTGTCCTCCAGGCCGCGATTGCAATTTTCCTCTACCAGCCGGCTGTATGGATAGGCAGCCTGCGGGTATTTGTAAAGCATCTTCAGATAGGAATGGTTCGGCGTGGCATCGAGATAGTAGTAGTATTCCTTGACGTCCTCACCGTGATTGCCCTCGCCGTTGGTCAGGCCAAAGAGCCGCTCCTTCAAGATTGGATCTTGTCCGTTCCACAGTGCCAGCGCGAAACACAACCGCTGCTCGTCGTCGCTGATCCCCGCCAGCCCGTCCTCACCCCAGCGATACGCGCGGCTGCGTGCGTGGTCATGGGAAAAGTAGTTCCATGCGTCTCCGTCCTTGGAATAGTCCTCACGCACCGTGCCCCACTGACGTTCGCTGAGGTAAGGTCCCCAGAGGGAATCGTTAGGGCTGTACTGCGGGGATGTGGTCGTTCCTGGCATGAGCCTTCCGGGCATGGCTTACTGAAGCGCCCGCAAAGGCAGGCTTTCTCAATAGCATCCCCGATTGTACTGGACCAGCAGTAAACGATAAATGAAAGCTACAGGTGGGCCAGGCCGCGCTGCAAGGCCACGACCACCGCCTGGGTCCGATCGGCCACATCCAGGCGCATGGGTATCACGCTCACGTGGGACTTGACCGTAGCCTCCTTGATGGACAGTTCGTCGGCGATTTCGCGGTTGCTCTTACCGCGACCCAGCAGCGAGAGCACCTCCCGCTCGCGCGTGCTGAGCTCGCCGTCCGGCATGCCGGAGGCCAGCGCGCGGGTGACCGGCGGAGGCAAGAAATTGCGCCCGGCATGCACCTTGCGCAACGCCTCCATCAGCGCCTCATGCGGCATGCCCTTGATGAGGTATCCCATGGCGCCGGCCTCCAGCGCCTGGTGGATATCCTCATCGCCCTCATACGTGGTGAGCACGATGAAACGCGCCTGCGGCGCCGTTCGCCGGACTTCACGAATGACCTCGACCCCACTCCTATCAGGGAGCCGGAGATCCATCAGGGTGATGTCGGGCCGATGTTCCCAGAAGAGACGGATCGCTTCCGCGGCGGTTCCCGCCTGGGCGGCTACCATCATGTTGGGCTGAGATCGAATGATGGCGGCAATGCCGAAGCGCATGATGGGGTGATCGTCGCAGATAAGAACCTTGATCTTCTGTTCATCACTCATAGCTGCATGCTGTCCTGGGCAGCCGGGGATTGCAGGTGTGAGCGCCGAACGCTGAATGAGACCGTCGTTCCCCGCGCGGGAACGCTGACGATGCTGCTGAGCTCATCGCGGGTATACACCAGCTTGACCTGAATGCGTTGCGGACGCCCGTGCAAGGCCCCGTTGTAGACCGCCTCTCGTATCACCATCAGGAGCTCACGAGCAAGGGGGCCGCGCACGCGAAAGGGCGGCCCTCTTCTACGCAGCCGACTGGGATGCCGAATTCCTTGCTGGTGCGTTCTGCGATGGCGGCCCGGACACCTGCATGCGGGCATGGTCGAGAAGATTTTCCTGCAGCTCGGGATTTTCACGGCGCAAACTGGAGATCGCCTCCAGCAGCGCCGAGATGCTGGTGCATCCCTGGATCACGGTGTCGTGCATCTCTCGCGCCAGGCGGCTGCGCTCATCGAGGACTGCTTTGAAGCGCAGGCGCAAGGAGCGGATGCGCGAGTGGTAAATGGCCAGAATCAGATCCCTCGGCTTCCTCCGGATTTCCTGTCAGGCTTCGTGATTTCGCTAAACCTCATGCGGCTTTCCTTAAAGAAAGCCGCATAACGTGGCCGTTGATTAGTGCAGAGTAGTAGGAAATCCGGAGTCCGCTCGGGATGACAAAGTGCAAGGCGGTGACTTTTATTGCGAACCGTCGGATCGGATGGACAGAAAGGAAACCGCGGGTCCCTCCGCTACGCTTCGCTTCGGTCGGGATGACAAAGTGAAGGGCTGAGTTTCCATCCGGATTGGATGCTAATTGGGAGAAATGCAGCGCGCTCCATATGTCCTACTTTACTGACAAATCTCAAGGCCCTCAACCAATGTAAGATTTGTCATCCCGACCGGAGCGAACCCGGATTTCCTGCTGCGTGGCCATCACCAACGTCCACGTGTGCGGCTTTCCGTTAAGAAAGCCGCATGAAGCTCGCCAACGCCACCAAGTTCGACAGGAAATCAGGGTGAGCGTAGTGGAGGGACCTGCGGTCCTTCTTCACCGTGTGTAGAGCGACTACTCCACGTCGTCTTCGACACCCTTAACCGGGTGGCGAAGAATTTGCTCCAGGCTCATGGGAGCGGGACTGTAGGTTTGTCCGAAGTGTTTGTCGACCTGATCCCGGTAATTCATCCGCGGGCCAGGAAAGCCGATTAACTTCCAGCCGACCATCCCGATGTTGCCGCCATGGAGTGGGTCGCAAAACATACCTTCCACGCTGTGCCCGCGCAAAAGCTGAAAAAAGTGCGTCCCTTCGACCTTTTCCAGACGCTGGTCCTGCAGCTCGGGAGATACTCCGGCAAAATCAGCCCCCAGCAACCCGATACCAGCGCGATAGACCTGCTGCGGCGTTTCTTTGCCCTGATAGCCATGTTCCGGAATCGATTCAATCCATGGTCCCTTGGTGTAGCGACGCGCATCTCTGCCGTAAGGGCTCGCGAGTTGGCGATCAATGTAGATGACCACTCCAGCTTCGGTCGCTCCGGGACCGCTGTCATCCGTGGGGAAGATACGCTCGGAAGCCGCCTGAATGACTTGGGCCTCGGCCGCAGTAAAAAAGCGCAAGGGCACCTTCACGCCATCTTCCGCGGGAGCGGGGATCAGCTCTCCCACCAGCGAGTAGAGCACCAGGCCACCCAGGGCCTTTGCCGGGATCAATATAAATTCACGCCGTTTCACGATCCCTCCTCTACGCTAACGGACCTGGTTTTTTCAGGTAATGATCAATCAAACCATCCGCCGCGCGATGACTGACTGCAACAATCGTAAGCGTCGGGTTGGCAGAGGAATTTTGCGGGAAGGACGACGAGCCCACAACAAAAAGATTGGGCATCTTCCAATGCTGCAGCCAGGGGTTGACAACGCTTTGGTCGGGAGAGCTTCCCATGATCGCTCCTCCCTGTATGTGCGTAGTGATGTATTGGGAAGCGTTGTAGCGACGCAAGGCTCCGGCTCTTCTACCCGTGTCAGTCTTGATTAACCTGGCGCCGGACACCTGTGCAATCACCTCCAAAAGCCGGGAACCGATTCGCTCTCCGAAAGCCATCTGGCGCATTTCGTAGTCCGTCCAATCCAAAGTCATCCGCAACAGAGGATCGCCCCACTTGTCGGTGTAGGTAGGATCTAAGTCCATGAAATTTTGCTTGTAGGCAAAATGCTCCCCTCTCATTTCGACACCTGGACCGATCCTGTCCCAATGGCTGATCGAGGCCTTTTTCCATTCCGAGCCCCAGTTGCGTGGAGCTTCGTCTCGCGGAATTCGACCAAACGAAGCAATCGGCCCTTCGCTCGGTGCAGCACCCCGCAGGAACAGGCCACCGCGCAAAACTTGTTCCGGAGATTCCTCTTTGAGATCGCCATCAAAATCGGCAATACCGTATCCCACTGCGCCCGATCCCATGAAGAGATTCAGACGCTCTTTGAATACCAGCATCCCTGCTGCTCCACTGGTGACCTGATGGGTTAGATTCTTGCCCAGCGTTCCCTTGCCCGTGACCGGATCGTAGGGTTCGCCAATCTCCGATAAGAGCAGAAGGCGAACGCTATTGGGGGTCCATGCCGAGAGCACGACCAGTTCGGCGGGTTGCAAGGTTTCCTCGCCGTTTTCATCCATGTACACAACGCCTTCGGCACGTCCATTGTGGTGAACGAATCTTGCGGACCCAGCAGTTGTTGCGTAGCGAGAAGTTATTCCGGCTGGTAAGAACCGGCATGATGGTGTTCGTCGGTTGCGCCTTGGCTCCGATCATGCAGCCATAATTCGGGCAGTAGCCGCAAAAGACACAGCCCGGCCGGGATACTTTGTCGGGATTGGTATATCCCTGACTCAGGTTGGCCGCGGGCAGCGGATACGGGTGATAGCCCATCTCCATCGCCGCCTTATGGAAAAAGCCCATGGTGTAGGTCGCTGTCAAAGGCGGTGTAGGATACTCGTGCTGGCGAGGACCCTCAAAGATATTGCCCCCTTCGATAAGCTGCCCGCGCAAGTTACCCGCTTTGCCGCTAATCCCCATCAACTGTTCCGCGCGCCAGTAGTAATTCTCAAATTCGTCGTAAGTTATGCCCCAGTCCTGAATGGCCCAATCCGGCAACATACGTGCCGCGCCATACTTTTCGCGGAGATGCGTGGCCAACACAAAGAAGTCCGGGAGATAGCGGTCGGAAATACCACCCCAGTGTTCAGAGGTGCCGCCGGTTCCGGTTCCAGGTGTAAACGAACCGTACTGGCGTATCGGAGCAGCCGGATCTTTTAGAGAATGTCTATGCGTGATGGTCTGCTCTGCAGGATTTTGCACCAGGCCCACACGCCGCATGTTGATTTCGTCCATGCCGCTGGCATATTGAGAGAGGTTGCGTGCAGGGCCACGCTCGAGGACAGTTACTTGCAGAGCCGTTCGGGTGGCTATCTCTTTGGCCATGACCAGGCCGCTCCACCCGCTGCCAATGACGACTACGTCCGTGGATTTAAGGCGCTTCAACGCGATGTCATCCTATCCGCGCTATCTCCAGCGAAAGATGCGTAGCGAGATTACGAACGGCACGATCAGCCAAGCGATAAGTATACCTATCTGAGGAGTAAGTTGGCCCAGGTTTGTTCCCTGCAACATATTCCCGCGCAGTGCATCGATGGCTGCCGTCAGCGGAAGAGCCCGCACGACCGGTTGGATCAGGGACGGGAAACGTGTCGCCGAAAAAAAGACCCCGGACAAAATCCACATGGGAAGCATAACCAGGTTCATCAGCCCTGAGGCCGCCTCCATCGTCGTTGCCCGCGAGGCCACGAGTAGACCCAGCGCGGAAAATGCGAGAGAGGTAAGCACGCACAGCAATCCCAACTGCCACATCGACCCACGAAACGGCACGCCAAAGACCAGCCGCGCAAACCCCAGGAAGCCTACCACCTCGATCACCAGCATCGACAGCCGCGATAGCAGATACGACAACAGGTACTGCCAGCGCGGCATGGGTGAAGCTACCAGGCGTTTGAGCAGTTTCTTTTGTCGGGACTCCACAATCGAAAAGCCCATTCCCCAGATCGCGGAGCCCATCAGGTTCATGCCCAACAGCCCCGGCACCACAAAATCGATGTAGCGCGCACCCGTCTCGTGCACCAACTGGTTCTCGACATGCACGGCTTCGTGCCGCCCCGCAGCTGTCTGGATAGCGCGATCGGCCACCATGCGCGCGGTTCGTGCATCGGGATTCGTCTCATCGTATTTGTAGGACACGCCATCCGGGGTTTTGGTAACGAGCAACAGAATGCTTCCTGTTGCCAGCGCCCGCGTGCCGTCTGCGTCGTTCATGGTGGCGGCCTTTAGACCCTTGTCAGCGGCCAGTGCCTGGGTAAGTTGCGGGGTCGTGGCGCCCACCTGGAAAACGTCCGCGGGGCGATTGCGGAAGGCAATTCCCAGTCCCACCGCCAGCAGGATCGGGAAAACGAAGATCCAGAAAATCGCCTCCGGCTCGCGCAGGAACAGGCGAAAGCGCACCATCGTCAATTGATACAAGCTGCTTTGCTCGAGCCTACTCATCGCGCAAATTCCTTCCCGTCAGGCCGACAAAAACATCTTCGAGGGTCGCGGAGTGAGTGCGGAACTCGCTCAGATGCAGCCCCTGACCGGTCAAAGTGGCAAAGATGCGGGGCACTGCGGTATGCAGCTCACGCACCGAGAGCTGGTGCACTCCGGCATCGACGCGATGCGACTCTACTCCCGCGATCGCCGTCAGCAGGGCTGGGTCGACCAGCCCGTCTCCAGTCTCATGGCCGATGATGGCGAACTCCACGATATGCTCCCCACCGACGGAGGCGATCAACTGCTGCGGACTGCCGAGGGCGATGATGCGCCCGTGATCCATAATGGCTACCCGATCGCACAGCCGCTCCGCTTCATCCATGTAGTGTGTGGTCAGGATGATGGTGCGCCCAGCCTGCTTGAGCCCGTCCACCAGGTCCCACAAGTGGCGTCGCGCCTGGGGGTCGAGTCCGGTCGTCGGCTCATCCAGAAACAACAACTCCGGATCACCCACCAGCGCGCAAGCCATCGCGAGCCGCTGCTTTTGGCCGCCGGAAAGCGTGCCCACACGGGCGTGGCGCTTCTCCTCCAGCTGCGCCGTCCGGACCGACTCCTCCACCGGAAGGCCTCGATGGAAGAAGCTGCGAAAGAGCCGTAGCACTTCGTCCACCGTCAGCTTTTCGGGAAACTGGGTCTCCTGCAATTGAATGCCGATACGCTGGCGCAGCTCGTTTTCGGCGCTGGCCCAATTCAACCCCAGCAGCTCAACCGTCCCACCATCGGGACGAGTCAGCCCTTCGCAAATCTCAATGGTCGTCGTCTTCCCTGCGCCATTGGGTCCCAAGAGACCGAAGCATTCTCCCCGTGTCACCTCGAGGTCAAGGCCATCCACTGCCACCACATCGGCAAAGGACTTGCGCAGGCCGCGCAGCAGCAGCGACGGGCTGTTAGGCTGGGTTGGTACTCCGTTAGCAGGCACGGCAGCAGCTCCTGGATCGGTCATAGCGTCTGTTGTCGTTGTTGTCCCGTCGATTAGCGGGTTGGTCGATTTGGCAGCATCTACAACAGTATGTGCCACCGTGCAAAGCCTCACAATAGAAGATTGGAGGACGCATGATCCGGCGCTGCGACGACCACGACTTTGAATCTGTTTGGGCCATCATCAATGATGGCGCGCAGGCTTATCGTGGGACAATCCCTGAGGATCGGTGGACCGAACCATACATGTCCCGGGAAAAGCTTCAACATGAGATCGATGACGGCGTCGTGTTCTGGGGCTACGAGGAAGCAGGCAATTTACTAGGCGTGATGGGACTTCAACAAGTCAGGGATGTGACTCTCATTCGCCATGCCTATGTTCGCACCAGCAGCCAAAAACGTGGGGTCGGAGCGCACTTGCTATCTCACTTGCGCTTGCTGACCGAGAGGCCGGTGTTGATAGGAACCTGGGCCGATGCCGTCTGGGCAATTCGCTTCTATCAAAAGCATGGCTTCCAGATGGTTTCCACCACAGAAAAAGACCGGCTCCTCAAACAATATTGGAGTATCCCGGAACGTCAGATTGAAACCTCTGTTGTCCTGGCGGATGCGAAGTGGCGGGAGCTAAGCGTCGGGGCGTGATGCAGCCTGGAGCATGGGAAGATAGTAGGCCGCGTCGGGAACGCGCAGACCAGGCACTTTAGCTTCGTCGTCCCAACGGCGCAATGCAATGGCGGCCTGTGCGAAAGGATTGCGCAAAAATTGCGCAGCCTGCTCATCATTCATCGGCCCACCTTGCAAAGCAAGGCTTTCCAGCGATGAAGGGGATAGCTGCTGCAGGTACGCGTGGTCTTGCCAACAAAGGAATCGCTTCGCCGGGACGTGGAGAAGGATCGGCACCGTAACCTCGTCTCCAAACCAGCGGGAGAGATATTTGGCCGCCACCTCTTCGTGCATGCCGTCGAGGCCACGATGGGCGATTTCTTCGTCGAGCCCGTGCAGCATGTGGCCGATGTCGTGCAACAGCGCGGCAGAAATAGCAGCCGGGCCCGCCGCGGCCAGTTCGGCGGAGTGGGCCGCCTGCAAGCTGTGCTCAAGAATGGAGACGGGCTCCCCGAAGTATGCGCTCCCTCCCTTGGCATTAAGCAGATCGATCAGGCTCTCAATCTTTGCGGTCGTCATGATGCGCACTCCTTGTTCGTGAGAGTACAGCGAGCGAGCTATAGAGCCCATCTGCATCCAGGTAGCAGCCCTGCAAGTGGCCAAGACCGCCTTCTCCCTCAGTTCGGCCCTGAAGGATGCGGGTGTTATCGAAGAGGACCAGATCGCCTGGCTGCAGCCGGTAGATTACCGATCGTGCTGGATCGCAGAGGAACCCGGCGAGCTGACGGTAGGCTGCGTAGTACTTTTTAAGCAAAGGACCCTTGAGCGGCAGCGGCGCGATGGAGCGGTCGTCGTAATGGATGGCGCGGAATTGGTCGCGCGTGTCCAGCTCAAGCATGGTTCGCTCGACGGCAAGCTCCACGTCGGCATCTTGAAAGCGATACAAGATCGGCGTCTGACAGAGCGTGGAAAAAGCGTTGGCATCATGCGCGCGAAGGCGCTCGGCAGCGGCCATTCCGTCGACAAAGATACTTTCGCCACCGCGACCGGCGGCTGAGAGACAATGCAGCAGCTGGAAGCCGGGAACCGGATCGCGATATGAACTGTCTGTGTGGACCGGCGAGGCAGCAACATCGCGATCGTCGAAGATCCGCCCATGGTTGGTCTCGCGAACGAAGCCGATCTGCGCGGCAACCTGCAGCACGGCGGCGTCTTCTACGGGAACGTCGCTAAGGAAAGCCAATCCGTCGCGTCCCACATAATAGAGCCAGTCTTCGCGGATGGATGGATCCGACACCCAGTCCGGGTAGGCAGAGCAGGCGAAGTGCTTGGCCGGCTGGCCCATCCACGGCAGGCGCGTGGGTCGCGCACTCAAGCGCAAAGAGCGGTCATACGCGCGCAGCCAGTGGAGAGAAAAGACGCCGGTTTCGCCGTCATCCCAACTCAGGGTGATGTGTTCTGGCGGCCAAACCTCAGCGGAGTGCAGCCGTGGTTCGAGCGGGAGATCGACCAGGCCTATCCGGCGCTGACCGGTTTGGGGATCGCGATGGGCGGGGATGTTGTCTCGCAGCCACAGCGAGCTGTAGACGCTGTAACTTGCATTCTGCCAGCTGATGGTCAGCTCGGCCGGCGTGCATTTTGCCTCGGCGACATCGATATCTGCTACTTTGGCAGTCATTGTCCCTCCGCCGGGCGCAACAAACCGATCGCCAGGGCGCGCCGGTGCTGCTGCCAGAGAGCCAGACCGCCAACAACGCTGGTAAGCCCCGCGACGCCAGCCAGTACGAGAAACATCGTCTGCCACCCATACGCGACCGCCAAATGCGCCATGGCATTGCCGGAGAGAATGCCCGCGAGATAGCCGAAGCCGTCGATCATTCCAGAGGCCGTGGCACTCCCTTCCTTTCCACCAAAGTCGAGGGCCATCGCACCCGCAAGATAAGAGTAGGGCCCGAGCAGGCAGAAGGCGACGGTGGCCACCAGAGCGAGGGGCACAAACCGCGGCGCCTTCATGGTTACGTCCGCTAGACCCAGTAGCGCCACAACAGTAAAGCAGAGCCCGCCAAAGAGAATGCGGCTTCGGCCTTCGGGGCCAAGGTAATCGCTGAGGAAGCCGGCGGTCAGGACAGACAGGCCGCCGAAGAAGGGAAAGAGAGCACTTCCGCCGGCAGCCTGTGCGCCGGTCATGCCGACCATCTGCGTGAAGTAGGTGGGGATCCAGAGATTGAAAGTTTCGCGCAGTAGCGTGGTCCCCAGAGAAAGGCCGCAGACCAGCCAGAAAGCGTAGGAGCTGAGCAAGATCCGAAAGATCGCAAGCATGCTTGGCCGTGCGGCCGCGCTTGCATCGGAAAAGAGATTAAGCGGATTCTCCTCGGGAGAAGGCAGGTGGTACGACTGAGGAGAGTCTCGCAGAAAAATCAAATTGCAAAAAAGAATCACACTAAGCAGACCAGCGCCAGCGGCGAAGACTCCTCTCCAACCGAAACCGTGCGCCAGCAGGAACGACATAATGGCGCGGGAGATGGCATCTCCGAAAAGGTAACTGAGACTGAGCACTGCCATGACGCTGCCGTAAGCGGTGTAGGAAAACCAACGTGAGGTAACCTTAACCAACCCAGCCCATCCCAGAGACTGCACCAGGCGATTGCCCAACCAGGCAAGGGTGAAGACGGGAAATCCACCGCCCAGCATAAAGAGCACGGTGAACAGAACTGACCCGAACATGCCGCCGAGGAAGTTGCGCCGGCCTCCAAAGCGATCCGCCAGCCCGCCGCTGGGAAACTTGCCGATGGCATAGACGAGCACCCCGAGCGAAGCGATAGAACCAAGCCGTATCTGGGCGACGCTTGCGGGTGTGCCTTTGCGTACTTCTTCGGCAATGATGAGGGGCAAGGCGACGGAATAATCGGAACGGCAGAAGTAATAACCGCCATAGCCGAGGAATAGCAAAGAGACGGTGAGCAAATGCCATCGTGTGAGGTGCCCCACGGCACGCCGGGGCAGGCGGGCCTGCGCGGAGGGTACGTGCACCGGCTTCATTTCGGGCGCTCTCCGCTGGCGATTCTGTGCTCAATCTCGTCCAGGAGCGGCAGCGTGTGGGCAACGGTCTCCGCGGTATAGTGTGCTCCCGCCGAACGCAGCTCCCCGTCAGCACTAGCAAGAAGCTTTTTCTGTTCTCCGGGATCGAGCTGGAACCAATCGGCTTCCGATAATCCGACGGTGTTGCCGCTACGGGTGACGCCGATGGTCCACATACCAGCGCTCCGGCCCTCTTCGATATCTGACTCCGTATCGCCAATCTTCACACAGGCGGAGAGTGGGTAGATGCGAAGGTCCATTGCCAGCCGGTAAATCATCCAGGGAAAGGGCCGGCCTCCACCGGCATCTTCAGGCGCCAGGGAACGGTCCGTACGATAGCCTTGCTTGGCGGCGAGGGCTTCCAACCGGTCAAGCATGGGGCGAGTGTAGCCGGTAGTACCTGCGATCTTCATCCCCCGTGCGCGCATCGCTTCCACCGCGTCCACCACGCCCGTGATGACGGTTGCGTAGCCGGATAGCACTTCCATCATTTGCGGCTCGAAGTTGGCATAGATTTCGTCAACGTCGCGCTCTTGCGGCACCGCATTACGCAGCGTCCGCCATTGTTGTCTCACTTCTGGTTCTTCGAGCAACTTGCGAATGTGGTCTTTCTTAGCCAGCCCCATGTATCGACGAACCAGCGGGCGAGGGACTGCGATGCCAAATTGATCGAAGATGTTTTTGAGAGCATGCACAGGCGCGATGCTTCCGTGATCGACTGCGGTGCCTGCCCAGTCGAGAAAGATGGCGGGGATTTTTTGGCTAGGCATGGATAAATCCTAAGTCGCGCATCGACTGCTCCGCCACCCCAAAGGACAATGTCATACCGGAACCTCCCGGGGAAGCCACAATCCTTACCCCGTCTTCCGGCTGCATCACGACCAGTGGTTTGTCAGGATGCTTGGCATAGACGCCGAACCAGCGCTCGGCAACCGTCAGATCCGGGGCGCGAAGAAACTGCCGTGTGTAGCGAAGGATGATCTC
Source organism: uncultured Acidobacteriaceae bacterium (assembly GCA_963746595.1). Taxonomy (GTDB): domain Bacteria; phylum Acidobacteriota; class Terriglobia; order Terriglobales; family Acidobacteriaceae; genus PALSA-350. Next base: position 226,426 of record CAVVBS010000013.1, on the reverse strand, counting down.
GTCGATCTCTTCCTTGTTGAAGATGTCGACGGCGAGTGAGTACTCGTGGGAGTCGCCAAGGGTGAGCGCTCCGTCCGCCGTCTGGGAGACTAGCGCGTGGATTCCCCAGCGATCGTACTCGGGAGTCTCTTGGGCGATGCGGCGGCTGAGCGCCGGGAGCGCAATGCAAACCTGAAAAGCGGGATAGAAGCGCAGCGTAAGCCCGGCCGCGAGCGACGGGCCGAGCTGCCATCCTTCGGGCTGCGGGGCGGTGCGCATCATCTGCAGCTTGCAGCGGGTCAGGCCACTGGCCGCATAGTGCTGCGGATAGAGCGTTTCGAAGTCGTCACCGCTGCAAACAATCACGGTTTCCGCTTGCCATCGACCGCTGCCCGTGTGTAAGACAGGCGGTTCGATGGCGGTCACCGCGGTTCCAAAGACGAAGCGGACACTGTATTGTTCCGCGAGAAAGCTGGGCAAGGACTGAATGACCTGGCGGGGATCGATGGTGAGCTCTGTGCTACTCCACAGACCACCTGAGAGCCCATCGGGCTGGACGGCATGCGAACGCTCGAGCACCTCGCAGGGTTTCAGCCATGAGCATTGGTAGCCCAACTTTGGACCGAGTTCAGCAAACTCCTGCGCCACCGCCGCTTCATCGGGACGGTAGACCACATGAAGCGATCCCGTTTGCCGGCGCGGCAGTTTGGCGCGGTCCAGGATTTCCAGCCACAATTCGCGGCTGCGCAAGGAGAGTGCGAGCATGGTTCCAGCGGGCTGGCCGATGGGCCATACCATGCCGAAATTACGCACCGAAGCACCGGCAGCCCGCGGACTCTTCTCGAGGACGACCACGGATTTACCAGCTTTCGCTGCCAGGTAGGCGTGGGCCAGCCCCAGGATTCCCGCGCCTACGATCGCAACATCCGCCGTTGGATGCGACATCGAGAATCAAGCTCCTGCGTTTCGAGGCATGCCGGGTTTGAGAATAGCAGGTTCTCGATGTCGGACAGGACCGGCAACAGCAACCTCAGTTGCAGCCTAACCAGCAGTTGTTAAGCGGCGGTAAATTCCGGCCTCTCGTCAGCTTATGGCTAACGCGGCCACTCCGGCGGCAATAAGAACTGAGCCAATGATGCGACGAATGATTTGGCCTTCCTTCAGGAACCTGGCTCCAAAATACATGCCGATCAGCATTGACATTTCTCGCACGGGAGCTACATGGCTGATGGGAGCCAGTCTCATCGCGAAGAGCACCAAAATGTATCCGAGCGGAGTCAGCACAGCGATCCCTGACGCTTCTTTCCAGCACTGGACATATTCCGGCAAGAGCGACGTACGACGGCGGTACGCTCCGCCCGAAAGGACAACGGTGCGAAACAGGTTGCCTGCGTAATCCACCAGGAAGGGCGAGATCAGAAGCGCCTTGACCGAGTAACCATCGACCAGGGTGTAGCACGCGATCATCGAACCGGTCGCGAGGCCCCAGAACAATCCCTTGTGGTTATGCGTATGGCGAAGAGCGGCAAGGCCACCGGAGGAAAGCAAAATTCCAAAGGTGATCAGGACTGCGCCTGCTCCGGCTAGCAAAGACAGATGCTCATGCAGCAGCAGAACCGCACCGCAGAACGACAGCAGAGGACCCGTTCCCCGTGCCAGCGGATACACCACAGTGAGATCGCCGGCTCTGTAGCCGCGAAGCAAGCTCTCCGTATACAGCAGGTGAAGAACCCCGGTTGCCAGCAGAAAGCCGGCGGCCGGCAGACCCAGACTTAACCATGACCTGGTCAAGACCCAGACCGCTACCGGCGCAAACAACAACGCTTCGGTGGTCGAAGAAAACCAGATCAGGTGCTTGCTTTGGGCCGCCCGCTTGGCCAGGAAATTCCATGTGGCGTGGGCGATAGCTGCAAATGTAACGAGAAGAAATGCTGTAAGTGACAAGATCCGCTCCCAGAGACACAAAGTCGCTTTCGACTTTTCCCTCTGGGATTTTTGCCCTTGGGTGCGGACCGTCCGGTCCTTTGTGGCGCTTGGACCGATCCAGGAAATAAGACCGGAACCCTAGCCACCTCATTCCATCGACAACTCCAGTGTAAGCAACCAGGCAAAGCGGCCGCAACTGGTGTAGACGTTCTTTTTCGCGTGGTTGCCGTAAAATGGTATATAGCGGTTTGTGTGAGGAGAGTGCAACGTGGCGCAGTTGATGAGGACGTCGAATCCAGTTTTGAACGGGAAGCGTTTTGAGGGAGTCGCCGAGCTGGGTGGCGGGATGACGCTCGAGGGTACGGTCAACAAGACCGGCCTGCTACTGCTTCTCGCGATCGCCAGTGCAGCCTGGACATGGCATCTCTTTAACCTGGAGCATTCGCCTGCCGCTGTGCTTCCCTGGCTGTGGATCGGGACCATCGGCGGATTGGTCTGCGCCATCATCACGGTCTTCAAAAAGGAATGGTCCCCGGTCACCGCGCCTGCCTATGCGCTCCTGGAAGGGCTGGCACTCGGGGGCATCTCGGCCGTTCTCGAGCTCCGCTTTCCCGGGATTGCTATCCAGTCGGTTAGCTTGACGTTCGGAACCCTACTGGTTCTCCTGCTCGCGTATCGCTCCGGACTGATCCCCGTGACACAGAACTTCCGCTTAGGCATCGTCGCCGCGACGGGCGCGATCATGCTGTTTTACCTGTTGCAATTTGTGCTGGGTTTCTTCGGAGTTCACTTTACTTCGATCAACGGCTCGGGGCCCATCGGGATCGGGTTCAGCCTGATTGTCGTCGGTATCGCTGCGCTCAACCTGGTGCTCGATTTCGACCTCATCGAGAGCGGGGTACGGATGGGCGCTCCAAAGTACATGGAGTGGTACGGCGCCTTTGGCCTTATGGTCACACTGGTCTGGCTGTACCTCGAGATCCTGAGGCTGCTTACCAAACTTCGCGGACGCGACTAGGTCCGGTCGAGGTTGCGATAGACATCGGCTATATTCTCGTTTACGTCGCTTTGCAACGGCGGTAGCTTGCTGAATGGGGAGTTGCTGAGCGCGCTCATGCGCGCCAGGTAATCCTTGTACCCGTTGGATTGCAGAGACTTAAGTGAGGCCACGGTGAAGCGCTGCTGCATCTGGGCCAGGGTCAAGCCGGCCTTCTTGCCGTCCTCAACCTTCCCGGTCAACTCCTCGATGTAGTTGCGCAGGTTGATCATCTCCGTGCGGCCGGTTTGAAGCGCGGCGTGACCAGGCAGGATGGTGTTGAAGTCGGCCGAGCCTATCGAGTCAATCGTCCCCGGCCACAAGCGAGGAAAGCCGTCCGCGATATTGGGCAGAAAGCCGTGGATCACGTCCCCAGTGGCAACTACGCGCTCCTGCGGGCAATACGCTACTACGTCTCCTGCGGTGTGGGCATGCCCGTGAAATTCGATGCGCAGGTCGTAAGCCGGATCTTGCAGCAAGTACGACTTGTCGAAGGTGATTGTGGGCAACTCGAGCGTGTAATCCTTGAGCTCAGCCTGATAGGCCTGGAGCTGCCGGATCTGGTCGGCGCAGAAGGCTTTTTCCCCAGCGGAAGTCGTGTGCGCAGCCTGATCGCGCAGGGCGTCGATTTGGCGCGGCACTTCGCCCACTGAAGCCTTCATCCGGGCGACCGACTGACTCGCCATGAGCTGCTTGGTGGCGGCGCTGGCGATAAAGTCGACTTTCTCGCCGGTCAGACGATAGGCATGATCGCCTTGCGTGTGGTCCCAATGGAAGTGAGTGTTGATCACGTAGCGCACAGGCTTGGTCGTCACTTCCCGCTTCATCTGGCTTATCAGCGACGCGGCAGCCGATGGCTTGGAGTGCGCGTCGACCACGACCACGTCCTTTGATCGAACGAATATGGCGGCGTTGCAATTCAACATGGCCTGAGGACGGGCCCGCGCAAAGTAAACGCCGGCGGCAACCTTCTGAATGTCGAAGAGGTTTGGCTCGGAGCTGGGAGCCGCCGCGCGGGCCCAGGCAGCTCGATACCAAGCGAGTTCCAGAATCGAGGCCCCAGCCAGGGCGCCCCCCAGCAGGACACGAAGGAAGTCGCGGCGTGAGGTGGGTTCGCTGACGACATGGTTGTGCGAGTGGGGATGGTGGTGAGGGTGGCTGTGATGACCCGAGTGCTTATCCATGTTCCTTATCCGTGGGCTCCGTATCCTTCGAGCGATCGAGATAGCTCATCTTATAGTCGCTGCTAGTCGCTGCGCCGGCGGCGAAGCGAAAAACGGGTGCCCGAACGGCTCAAAGTCCAATATTGACAATGCTCGAAGCATTATGAAAGTATCCCGGACGACCCGTAGTGGCGTGATTGAGGGACCCCGAATATCGGGCATAAGGAGACTGCTTCCATGAAGAAACTAGCGATCAGTGCAGGTTGTTTGTTGGCATCGCTTAGCATTTTTGCCCAAGGCCCACAGACTTATAAAGGCGAAATCATCGATAGCCAGTGCGCCGCTTTGGGCGGCCACCAGATTATGGAGAAGAAGGGCGAGAGCGCGAAGGATTGTACCAATCGGTGCGTAAGCATGGGGGGCAAGTACACCCTATTCGATCCCGCAACCAAGACCTCCTATCAACTCGACGATCAGAAAAAGAGTGCCGCATTCGCCGGGGCGAAGGTGTCGGTGACCGGGACGCTAAATCCGGCGACCAAGACGATCCACGTGACCAACATCAAGGCCGGTTCCTAGAGCGTTTTCACTCCCACGACGCTGCCACCCTGCCCGGCCGGGTGGCGCACCGACCCTTTGCCTCGCCCAAGGTGCTCAAACCGGTGAGCTAAGTCCTTTGTTTCACCAAGATGATCAAGATGATCAAATCAATTAATTGATCATCTTGGCCCTTCCCTGCCTTTCACGAACAATCGTTCCATTGCCTTTGCTTATATAGATTCAATTCCCCAGCGTTTCGGACAGGCTTTGGCGATTTTTTTTTAGCCAGATTGCTTCACTTGCGAAGCGCCTGCCTCGCGTAGACGCTTCTCCAGCTCAGGCTGGGAATTTTCCGGCGCGTCCACCACCCCTACCAGTATCTTCCCGTTCCAAATCTCAGGATCTGTAATCACGCCTTTGAAATTGGGGAGTCCTGCGCCAATAAGCAGAACCACCAGCGTGGTGAGGATGGCTCCAAGCATGATCATCTCGTAGACGATGATGCCGTTGGTCCACGCGGGCGAAAGAGACATGCCGCCAGTGAATATCGGATAGGACTTCTGCGAGATCGTGGTGAGCAAGTAGCCACAGGTGCCGCCGACCACCGCACCCAGCACTGCCCATCGATAGGGGATGCCGGTGGCGTGCTCGTCGGTAAATTCGTAGCCCTCGTAGGGCTCGCCCGAGATCACGACGATTTGGCGCGGGTCTAATTTGAGTTGAGAGCCGGCGGCGCGCAAGGAATCCACTGCGCGCTGGGCGGCATCGGGGTCAGAGTAGAGCGCATAGAGGGCCTTCATTCGGCCACGTCCGTAGGCAGTGGCCCGGGCATTGCCAAACCGTCACGGTTACCATGGCGCTTGGTTTCGGCCTTGGCCGATGTTCGAACCCTGAAGTGTGGTTGCAGCCCAACCTTCAACTCCCAGATGGAGATCATGGGCACGAATTTTGAGAATAGAAGGTAGAGCAGCAGCATGAAGCCAAAGCTCGAGGCCATCAAGACATCTTCCACCCAGGTGGGCCGGTACGTACCCCAGGAGTAAGGCAGGAACTTGCGCTCGAGCGAGGGCACCACGATGAGGAAGCGCTCGAGCCACATGCCCACGACGACGGTGCAGGAGGCGATCGCAGTCCCAGTGATGGTGCGCAGGCGCTTGATGGCCAGGATGGGCACGGGGATGATGAAGTTGCAAAAGACCATGATCCAGAAGAGCGGCGCGTACTGCTTGCGAATACTCTCCCAGAAGACTGCCATCTCCGGTGGGGAGTTGCCGTACCAGGCGGTGAGCCGCTCGGCGAAAGTGAAATAGAACCAGAGCAGGCTCATGGTCAGCAATAGCTTGCCGAGGTTTTCGAAGTGGATCGGCTCCAGATAATCCTCCAAGTGCAGGAGCTTGCGCAGCAATGCCATGGCCAGGATCAAGGCGGCGATCCCGCTGAAGATCGCGCCCGCGACAAAGTAGGGGCCGAAGATCGAGGAATGCCACATAGGAACCGGCGTCATGGCGAAGTCCCAGGAGACGATCGTGTGCACTGAAACGGCGACCGGGATGATGACGATGGCCATGATGTGCATGGCGATTTCCAGGCGCTGCCATTGACGCTGCGTGCCCTGCCAGCCCAGCGCTAAGACGCGGTAGATCTTCTTGCGCAAGCCGGTGGAGGCGTCGCGGACGGCAGCGAAGTCCGGAATCGTGGGCAGATAAAGGAAGGTAGTGCTGCCGGTGAGATAGGTGGAGATGGCGAAGAAGTCCCAGGCCAGCGGCGAGCGGAAATTGGGCCAGATATGGCGTTGGTTGGGGTAAGGGATCATCCAGAAAGCGAGCCACGGGCGGCCGATGTGGCAGAGCGGAATGATGGCGCCGATCAAGACCGAGAAGACGGTGATGGCCTCTGCGCAACGCGTGACAGGGCGACGCCAAGTGGCATTGGTGAGACGTAGAATTGCCGAGATCAGCGTGCCCGCGTGGCTGATGCCGATCCAGAAGACGAAATTGGTGATGTCGAAGCCCCAGAAGACCGGAGAGTTGAGACCCCACACGCCGATGCCGGCATAGAGCTGATAACCAAATGCGGCGACACCGGCGAGCAGCAGGCTGCTGGCGAACGCCACGGCGACCCAGTACCTGCCGCTACTGTGAAAGAGCGGCCGCAGCAGATCGCGCTCGATTTGTTCAGCCGTTTTTTGCATTTTGCCAGGTGCCTCGTTCGAGATAGGTCACGTTGGGCTTGGTGCCCAGCTCGCCCAGCAGCTTGGTGCCGCGATTGGAGCTGGACAGGCGCGCGACTTCGCTGTTGGGATCGTTCAGGTCGCCGAAGACCAGGGCCTTGGAAGCGCACGACTGCGCGCAGGCGGTGGTGAATTCGCCGTCCTTCAGTTCACGCTTTTCCGCTTCCGCCTGAATCTCGGCTGCCTTGATGCGCTGCACGCAGAACGTGCACTTCTCCATGATGCCAACGCTGCGTACAGAGACGTCAGGATTAAGTTGCAGCTGCAGTGGCATATCCCACGCGGGATTATAGAAATTGAAGAAGCGCACGTTGTATGGGCAGGCATTGGCGCAAAAGCGGGTGCCGATGCAGCGGTTGTAGACCTGGGCGTTGAGCCCTTCAGGCGTGTGATAGCTGGCGTAAGTGGGGCACACGGGCTCGCAGGGAGCTTCATCGCATTGCTGGCAGAGGACGGGTTGAAAGCGGATCTTGGGATTGGGGAAATCGCCTTCCCAATAACGCTCCACGCGAATCCAGTGCTTGGCGCGGCCGCGCGCAGCCTGGTCTGCTCCCGCGGTCGGGATGTTGTTTTCCGCGTGACAGGCGACGACGCAGGCTTCGCATCCGGTACAGCGGTCAAGGTCGACTACCAGTCCCCACTTGTGCGACATTCGGTTTTGCCTGCCCTTCTTAGCTAGTTCTAGTCCGTTGGAACCGCCAAAGCCCAGGACCATGTCCTGGGAAATTCTCAGCCGTCCCTTCGGGACTGGACGTGATTCTCTTCTCCCACCCAGGACTGCGTCCTGGGCTACTTTCAGTCGTCCCTACGGGACTCTATTAAGTACACGGCTGAAGCCAAATCATTTGGCCTGCTAACATCAGCGGCGCTCCTCTTCGTGCGGGAAGCCGCTCATTCCACCTGCGAACAATATCAACTTGGCCTGCTCGGGTCCGCCTGCGCGGGTAAGCTTCACGCGAGTCGCGGCCCAGGCGAGGGATCCGGTTTCGCGTTCCGCGAGGGGCGCGAGAATAGTGAGCGGGTTCGTGCCGCGGCCGCTGGCGAAGCGGGTGAAATTCTCATGGCCCTGGCCGACCGGCATGGCAACCAAGTCAGGTGCGATGCCGGGAGAAAGAATTGCGGCGGCGCGCACGCTTCCTTGGGGCGATGCGATCTCTACCAGATCGCCTTCCTTGATGCCCAAGTGCTCGGCGGTCTTGGGATGGATCTCGACCCAACTGGACCACATGGCCGAGGTGAGCACATCGGGCAGTTCCTGCAGCCAGGGCAGATGGGCGAGCGAACCATCGCCCAACGCCTGCGAAGCATAGGGCAGAAAATAGAACGGGAAGTCGCCCGCGGCACCGGCGAATTCCGGCGCGGTCATCGCCGTGGGTGCGTGCTTAGGCACCGGCGATGGCGCGGCGGTGTGTGCCGCCGATGGCGAGCTCCACCAGCCGCCCTGGGTCTGCGCAGCGTCCCAAAAATCATCATCGGTCTTGGCGTCGATGGAGCCGCCACGGGTGCGCAGAGGAACAAAGGCGGCGCGCAGCATGGCGTCGTAAGTCGCAAAGGGAAGAGCCTTGGCGACATCGCCGCCAAGTTGATGCGCCAAGCCAAGTAGCACATCGGGCATAGAGCGAGTGTCGTGCAGAGGCAGAACGGCGGGCGGCGCGAGGCTGGCCACGGCCTGCAACGAGCCGGACTCGGGCATGCTGTCGATCCAGGACTCGAGCGGCGCGTGGTCGGGCAGGATCAGGTCTGCCTGGGCGCTAGTCTCGTCGATGAAGTTCCCGAAGCTGACGATGTAAGGAATCTTGGCGAGGGCCTCGCGTATGCGTAGAGCGGGCGGCGCAGAGAAAATTGGATTGGCCTCGTAGAGCAGCAGCATCTGCGGCGTGTGCGGCTGGCCCGAGAGAGCGGATCGCGCAAACGCGTTTAGGTTGGCCAGGCTTGCCTGCATCTGCGGCGCGGGTGGCGTGAGATCGGGCGTAAAGCCCAACAGCGGCGCGCGGTCCACCAAGGATTCGAGGGCATTGACAGCCAGGGCGTTGAACAAGCCATTCGTGTGAGCGAGCGGCGAACCGCCGACGATGGCTGCCGCTGATCCGCTTTGCGTGATCTCATGCGCGAGCCGCTTGATTACGGCAGCGGGCACGCCGGTCTGCTTCTCTACCGCTTCGGGTGAGTAGTCGGGCAGGCCCGCGGACCAGCCGGAGATGAGCGAGCCGGCGCGTGATCCGGCGCCCTGCGGCGCGAGCTTCTCACTCAGGATGACATGCGCGATGCCCAGCGCCAGCGCGCCTTCCATTCCCGGCCGGCAAGCAATCCACTCATCGGTGTTGGCGCCGGTCTGCGACATACGCGATTCCACCTGCACGAATTTTGCGCGGCGGCCGGGGCGGCCCTGGCGCATCACGCCGTAACCGATCGATTGCGCTACAGATGAGTTCCAGGCGCCGAGGAAATCAGCACCGAAGGAGATCACATAATCCGCGCGAGCAAGGTCGAACGTCGGCAACGCAGCATGACCGAAGCTGAGCAGATTCGCCTGGCGCAATACGGCTTCATCGAAGGGTTGATACCAGATCGCCGGTGGCGCGCCGTAGGCTTTCAGAAAACGCTCGATGAGTTCGTGGCGCTGTCCGCTCAAAGGCCGCGCCAAAAAGGCAAGAGCGTCGGTGGACTTCGATGATTGCAACGAGGACAGATGCCCGGACAATTCCTTCAGCGCATCGTCCCAGGTTATTTCCTGAAATTCACCGGAGCCGCGCGGACCGGTGCGCTTGATGGGGTGAGTGATGCGGTCGGGATGGTAGAGGACCTGCAAGCCTGCCTGGCCGCGGGCGCAGAGCTTTCCTTGATTGATGGGGTGCTGGGGATTACCTTCGAGCTTTTTCGCCAGACCCATCTTCATCAGCCCTTGTTGGCCATGACGCACGACTTCTGCCTCGCCCTGCATCACGCGGACCAGCAGGCCGCAACCTGCGGAACAGAGAGTGCATACGCTGGGTTTCCAGGTGGCAATACCAGGGATCAGCTCTTCCTCGGGGACGAAACGGATCATCTGTTTCTCGGGCGCACGACAGGCTTCGAGCGTTGCCATCACGCCGGAAAGAGCCGATATCTTGATGAAGTCTCGTCGTTCCATAAGAGTCAGTAGTGACAGGTCTCGCAATCGATCGATACTTTTTTCCGGGTGTGGCAGTTGAGACAAAAGCCCATGTTCAAATCAACTTTGCGCTCAGCGGTGGTTTGCTTGGTCAGGTCGCCGTGGCAGGAGGCGCAATCGACCCCAGCGCGGATGTGGGGCGCGTGATTAAAGCGCACGTGCGCGGATTCGCTGTAATTGTAGACGCGCACCCAGGGAATCTCTTCGCCACGCGCCTTGTAGGCGGCGATCTTCTTGATCTCGGGCCGGTCGGTGGCGATCGACGAGTGACAGGTCATGCAGACATTCACGCCGGGAATGCGTGCTTCTGGCCCTTGATCGACACCCACGTGACAGAAAGTGCATGGCAGCCCCTTGGCGAGGTGCACGGTATGAGTGTAAGCGATGGGCTGCACGGGATGTTCGGGATGGATGTCGAGAAAGTCTCTTACGGCCGCGGATGCGTCAGGATGCGCGGGGGTGAAAACACCCGTGGTCACGTATTGCAATGGGCCCGACGCGCGGGTCGCCCGCGAAGGGAGCACGACCTCCACCAGCGTCCAGGCGGAGACGCCAGCGACAATGATTAACAAGCAAATTCGCCAACCCATCGGGATCCGCATAGAGGGCAAGTCTTAGAGCATTTTCACTTCTACTCTGCACAGGCAAATGTGGCGAAGTGCGTCTTTCCATTAGGGAAAGTGCGCGCCGGCATTCGTTCTTCTATATACACCAAAAGTGAAAACGCTTTTGCGTGGAACGGTGGATCGGCCTTAAAAGTGCCGATGCTACACGACTGCCGAACGGTTGTAAATAATGAAGAGTAGAATGGCCCGCATTGCAGTTCCGCCGGACGCGGGTCCTCGACGCGCCCGGATCCCCAAGACGGACGGGCCTTGGTTGTTGGAGGCCGCCCACACTCCGGGCCATGCATGCGTCCGGAAGGAGTTGGTATGAGCAACGCCCCGAAGAATCCTGGCCTGGACGGCCGTGCTCGCGAAAAGAGCGGGCAGATCGATCACAAGCATCCCACCACGAAGATCAAGCACCTGCGCGAGCATTACGGCCATCACTTTGCCCCTGATTGGGACGGCGAGCGCACTCTCGGTGAGCTACTCAAGGAAACCAAGTTCGAGTCGCTCACCCAATACGTGAAACACCACGGGCACCAACCGGTGAGCACGAGCTAACGCTTAGCCAAGCGAGCAACACTCCGGCGCGGCGTAAGAGCCGCGCCGGGCTGTCATAGAGTAGTTTCCGTACAAACAGCGTGAAAAGGTGTACCGCAGGGACCAAAGCCCTCGTACGCTGCGGCTCAGTATGGCACGGCTAAACAGGCTGCGGAAAAACTCATGCTTTGTGTCAGGGCACGACTTCACAGCTTGCGGAAAAAGTCGGTTTGAGGACAAGGATCGTCCCCTCAGCGGCTAAAGCCGTTTCTGTTTTTAATCACTTACGTACGACCTGAAGGCCGTACCCTTCAGAAAAATGAGTTTTTCCGCAAGCTGTAAAGTCGGGCCGTAAACAATTGAGAATACGACGGGCTTTAGCCACTGAGGTATTGCTTTCCCGCGCGGTGCAGAGTTTTCCGCAGGCTGTAAAGCCATGCCCTTCGTTCAACGGCACAATTCAAAAGCTCGACAACGGCGGATCAACAAAAGCAATCCTGATTTTGTTTGCCCAGGCTCTCTTATATGAAATCATTTTTCGCGCGCAAGAAGGCCGGCTTATTCGGTAGCACGACGTTACTAGTCATGCTTTCGATGGTGGGTTGCAACAACACCGTGCAGCCGCCTGTCGCTCCGCATACCGATACGGAGGCGCGTCCAAGCGCCCCGGAGTATCAGCCACGAGACAACTCAACTTATTCCGGGAACGATGAGCATAGGCGCCGGCCGCGCCGCGGACGTCCGGAAGAGCAGGTAGCGCCAGGCCAATTCGACTTCTATCTGCTGAACCTTTCCTGGTCGCCGGAGTTCTGCGCGACGCACGGAGACAGTCCGGAGTGCGGGCGTAACCTGGGGTTTGTGGTGCACGGTTTGTGGCCGCAGGATACGAACGGCGACTATCCACAGCATTGCAGTGATGCGCCCGGCCCATCCAATCCGCAGGCCGACACGGATATCATGCCGACGGCGAGCCTGGTAGAGCACGAGTGGCAGACGCACGGCACCTGCTCAGGACTGGGGGTCGACAACTATTTTGCAGCCATGCATAAGGCCTACGCAGGAGTGAAGATTCCAGCGAATATTGGCTTGGGTACGGATGCCGATGGCGTCACTCCAGACGACTTGTTGGCACGCTTTGCGACGGCGAATCCCGGATACCCGGCGGGCAGTTTCGCGCTGAGCTGCGGCAACAATCGGCTGACGGCGGTGGAGATCTGCCTAAGTAAGGACCTGCGTCCCGAGGCCTGCCAGGGGGTGCGGTCGTGCCGGGCTAACGTGGTGAAGGTAACGCCGCGATAGGGGCTCAACCTAGGGTTGGGATGAGGGCGGTACAGGGACTGCGGGTTGAGGAGCAGGCTGAGAAGTGCCCGGCGCCCCTCCCTGCTTAGCCAGCTTCTCGGCTTGTTTTCGCCTGTGATGACGCACGATGTCGGGCCAGAATTCGATGACTTCTGAGCCGACAATTGCCTGGGCCGTCACGGTGAATCCACGTCCGAGAGTGCCGCCGACCGTTCGATCTGATTCCGGGTAGTAGAGGTTGGAAACGGCAGCGCCCATGAGATTGCCCAGGACGTTGGCATAATTCGGTCCCCAGGTGGCGTTATCGCGCTTGCACCACACGGTGCTGGTGGCGGCCCAGAGAAAACGCCTGGTGTAGCTGCCTGTGCCTTTCTGGAAATAACGCGGATCTTCCTTCATCAGGCTTGCCAGCACGGCGTTTCCCAGCAGATTACCGGTGAAGTAGTCGGTATAAGCGGCGCCGAATCGCTTGGCGTACCCTTGCATACCTTGTCCGTATTCGGGAAAGCTGTCGTCCGCCTGATCGATGCCGGCGCCAAAACCCGCAAGCAGAAAGGGCCACGGATCAGTCGCGCTCTTGAAGAAGAGCTGATACTTCTGACCGGGAGTGAGAGGAATCGCGTCCTTGTTCGTGGTGGTGTTGAATGTCGCCATGACCCCGAAGACCCGTTGCTTCTCCTGCGCCTTAAGCTGCTCTTGCGCCTTCTGGCGTTGTGCTTCCTCCGGAGATTGGGCTACCGCGCTTTGAGCGGCGGGGGTCTGAGAGCCTGGCTGCTCGGGCACTGGGGAATTGCTGGAGGAAGAGGTCTGCTCTGTGCCCGCCAATGGAGCGTCCGGTAAACTCAGCTCGGCGGCGTCGCTTTGTGACCTTGCCACGGGGCCGGCAATGATTAAGACCAAGGCTACGAATACAGCCGGAAACCATCGATTTGAAGCCAATCGGCTACCTCAATCCTGCGCGTAGACCAATCGCCCAAACCGGCCAACATGGGCTGTCGCCTCTAACGAACATGCAACTCGTAGCTGCCGGCCTATCTGGAGTCGAGTCTCAACCTTAGAAACAGACGAGACAAAGCACGAAAAAGCCTACATTTCGACACAAGCGACGAGAGACGTTCGAGTCGCAGTAGACGTGCCCTGTGATCCGAATCGTGTGCTTGTGATCCAAACGCGCCGCGAGGGCGGTGGATGGTATCCACAACGATCCTCGCGCGTTTCTCCGATTGCCGAAAACAGTCTTGACCCTATTCTAAGGCAAAATCACTGACCGGGACCGGGAATCGAGAAATGCCTGTAGTCAGAACAAACAACCCTGGAGTGCCGCGAAATGGGACAAAAAAGATAACTTCGCAGGCGGGGCATGAGTAACTAGTTGATTTTAATTGGGTCCTGACGGTATTTCGCGGTGTTATTCAGAATCGCCATTCCACCTTGGCATAGGCGCTACGCTTGATGAGCGTAGTGTCCGCACTTCCGGTGGTGTCGACAAATTCCTGGTGCCGGTCCCTTAGGAGGTTCTGGCCAACCAGGCTCAGAGCTATCCTTTCACCGAGTTCCCAGGACAGCCCAGAGTCAAGCCTGGTATAGGAAGGTTCCATTGGATCCGTGAGCCGGCCCACGAAGTAAGCAGAAGCATCCCAGGCCAAGCCACGAACCAGGGCAAGATGCGAGCGCAGCTGCGCCGCGTTGACCGGGCTGCTGCCCTGTGCCTCGCTCACCGAAGTCGTGTCCTGGCTGATGGGCGCCAGATGCATGTGGATCTGCTCGAAGGCATATCCGGGGCTCAGGTTCCAGCGGCGATTCACTTTCCAGTTCACAGCGATCTCGGCGCCGTGTGTTTCTCCGTACATCAGGTTCGCGTAAATAAGCGGCAGGACAAGATACGGCGGGGTGGCGTCTACAAAAATCGGCGTCGATGGCTCGCTTGTTTCCTGACGGTTGTAATTGTTGTAGTAGCCGGTGATGTCGATCGACAATTGTTGCGAGACTACGCTTCGATAGCCCATTTCGTAGGCAATCGATCCTTCATTCTTGATATTCGGATTACCGAAAATGGTTAGCAAAAGGGGAATTCCCCCGGGGCCGGAGAGAACTCCGGCATCCGCACGGAGGGCGACGTCAAGCTCACTTGGCGTCCGCTCCGTTTGGGAGATGGCTGCCCACAGCGTTTGAGCGTGAGTGGGTATCCAAGCCATACGAGCGCCAGGCATGATGGCAAAGCCGGAATAGTAATTGTGCTCGAGCTTGGCGCCGATGGTCAGGAAGAGGCGGTCAGGAACGATGGCAATTTCGTCCTGGATGAACGAACTGAACAGCTGTACAGTGCGGCCGGCAGGGACGAGTGAGATACCCAGGGATCCCTCGGAGTGAGAGGACGAATCGCGAAAGGTCAATCCCCAGACGATGTTTTGCCGCGCCCATTCGCTGAAGGTGTGCTGGAAGTCGAGAGAGAATGTCTTCCGGCCCTCGCGGAGTTGATCATTGCGTTGGTAGGTGTCGTAGGAGAGATGAAGGGTGGTATTGGAGCCGGCGGACCAGGTGTGGTTCCACACACCCTGAAGAAAGCCACCTGACAGGTTTACCAGCAGATGGACGTTCTGAGTTACCGGGTCCGGAGTGAACACAAACACTAAAAAGGGGTTGCCCTCGCGAGCGCTGTATACATCTCCCTGGAGCATCAGCGTGTCTTTTGAAGAAAGCACACTGTCGGAACGAAAGCCTCCGCGAAGCATGCGCCAGCCATCGTTTCCGTCCGCGCTTATAAGGCCGGGAAATTGACCCTGGTTGAGATATTTCGCGTATACGCGATAGTCGGTGGTTTTGCCTGCTCTGCCGCCATATTGGGCAGTTCCAAATCCCTGTTCCACGTTGCCGTAACCTGCAACCAGCAGCCGGCCCTGGGTTTCAGAAGTTTTTTTGCTGATGATGTTGATGACACCGTTTACGGCGTTCGCTCCCCAGACCGAACTGCCCGGACCGCGGATGACTTCGATTCTCGCGATGTTGTTCAAAGGGAGATCCAAAACCTCCCAAAAAACACCTCCAAAGGTTGGTGAGTATACGGACCGCCCGTCCAGCAGTACCAACAGCTCGTTGCTGAAGTGTCCATTGAATCCGCGCGCGCTAACCGCCCAGGTATTGGCGTTGATGCGGGCCACATCCAGTCCCGGGACCATGCGGAGCAGGTCGGGGATGTTGGTCGCGCCCGAGCGGCGAATGGCGTCCGGCGTGATTACGAACACTGCCGACGCCGCATGGGAAAGCATCTGCTCTGTCTTGGAGACGGATGTCACCCGAATGTTCATCAAGTCTTCAATACTTTTGCCGGTGAGATCCGTCAGCTCCTGCTGGGGCCAAGCGGGGAGGGCCAACGATGCCAAAAGGGCCAGGATTGAGACTCGCGCGGCACAACGGCGAACAGCACCTGCTCGTTCGTTCTTTCCCGTCATATTTTCATGACCCACCAACGTGGACGTGACCAGGCCGTTGAGGCGCGCGTATTTCAAGCAAAAAAAGAACTCTCAGCAACGTGGCTAAGAGTCCAAACAGAGGGTACTGCTGTGCTTATCGGCCAGGACACTATCTTCGGCAGGTGGTGTTTGCGGCAGCGTAGGGCCCCTCAGGGGTTGTGTATCCCGCGCATGCAGAAGCATAGATCGCCTACGGCTGGGCGCCAAAAGTAATCCTAATGTTCCAGGTTGGAGCGTTCCCTGGTTACTCAATCTGTTACGTGAGCAATAGTGAACTAACTGGGAAGCTTTTGTCTCTTAACGTTCCAGGAAGGGCACTCTCCATGGCGCCATCCGCCATACGCCATATGCCATCCGATGCCGTATGGCGTTGCCGAGGAACAACTGCATGCAAAAAAGTGTCGAACCGGAACAGAAAATGAACCAGCCGCTGCGCGTGTTGATCGTTGAAGATACCAAGAGCGACATCGTCCTCTTGCTCCTCGCTCTGCGCGAGGGAGGTTTTGAAGTCACCTATGAAACGGTGGCTACTCAGGCCGCGATGCGGGCAGCATTGCAACATCGCCAGTGGGACCTGATCACGTCGGATCACGGGATGCCACAATTCAGCGGCCCAGCCGCCCTGGCCTTGACTCTCGAGCTAAGACCTGACGTGCCTTTCATCATCGTGTCCGGTGAAATTGATATCAATTTAGCGGTGACGTTAATGCAAGCAGGCGCGCGGGACTACGTGCAAAAAACTGAGTTGGCCAGGCTCGTCCCTGTGGTCGAACGGGTATTGCTCGACCGAGAGGTTCGCAACGAAAAGGTTTCGGCAGACCAAGCGCTGATCGCCTCGGAGGCTCAGTATCGGCGGCTATTTGAATCGGCCCAGGACGGGATATTGATCGTGGATGCAGAGACGGGGCAGATCCAGGACGTTAATCCCTTCCTGCTAGACCTTCTGGGCTTTTCCCGGGAAGAGTATTTGGGAAAGAAACTCTGGGAGGTCGCGGCCTTTCAAGATAGTGACGCATCAAAATTAGCCTTCCTGGAACTACAACAGAAAGGCTACATCCGGTATGACAATATTCCGCTTCATTCCAAAACCGGAAGCAACGTTGAAGTGGAGTTCGTAAGCAACATTTATGACGTCGGACCAAAGAAAGTGATCCAATGCAACATACGCGACATCACCGAACGCAAACAGGCTGAAGCACAGATAAAGCAGCTAAACGCCGACCTTGAACGGCGGGTGCATCTGCGCACGGCCCAAGTAGAGGCGCTGAACCGGGAGCTGGAGACCTTCAACTATTCCGTTTCCCACGATCTGCGGGCACCCCTGCGACGGATTAACGGCTTCGTGACCGCGTTGGAAAGGGCGTGCGGAGAAGAGCTGACCTCCAAAGGAAAGGAGCTGATTACAGAGATTCGTACATCCACAGAGCACATGACAAGTCTGATCCAAGCCCTACTGAAGCTAGCATCCTTGGGACAGTCTGAACTCCAGTGCGAGCAAACCGATCTCAGCTCAGTCGCGCATATCATCGCCAAAGAACTGCAACAAGGGGATGTCAGCCGGCAGGTCGAATTCGTTATCCCCGATGGCATCCTGGCTTCCGGTGATGGCGCCATGCTACGCATCGTGATGGAAAACCTAATCGGGAATGCCTGGAAGTTCACCAGCCTGGTAGATCGCGCCCGCATAGAAGTCGGGGTCACATACCCTGCTGGTAAACCGACTGAATATTTTGTACGCGACAACGGCGTTGGGTTCGATATGCGATACGCCCACAGGCTTTTCGGCGCCTTCCAACGTCTCCATCTGGAAGAGGAGTTTCCGGGCACCGGTATTGGATTGGCATCGGTGCAGCGAATTATCCACCGACACGGTGGCTGTATCCGGGCTGAGAGTTCAGTGGGCCAAGGAGCAACGTTTTACTTTGACTTAGACGGTGTGCAGAACATCCCTGCATCGTACAAGGTTTCATCGGCCGCGTAGGAGCCGGATACGATGATCGCCCCCGCGAACGACATAGAGGACGCGAAACAATCGCAAGCGTCTCAGTAATGGCTTCTCATAGAATTTGACGGGAAGTCACTTACGAGAAGTGCGACGTGTTTTGACCTCTTCCGTTGCTGAGGTCCTCTTTTGCTTTTCGTGAAACTTCTTAGTGACGGCAAGGTAGCGGATCAGGCCGCCATCGCCGGAGAGAACTTCCCAACCTCGCCGCACGGCGAGGGCACAGATCAGAATATCGACCGTGCTGGCCTCAATGCCCTGGTTTCTGCATTCGTTGTAGACGCGCGCCGCGTATTCGTGATCGGCGGTGTTGATCGGGTCGTCGAGATATGGTTCGAGCGCGGCTTTTACTTTGTCGAATTGGGCTTTTTCCTTGATGCCTGACAGAAGCTCCTGACGAAGAAGCCCAAGCATCGCGACTCGACCATCCTGAATGGCCTGGACCAGTTCCGCCTTGAGCTTCTGTTCATCGGGACTGAGGCTGGCAGTATTCTTGCGACGAAGCGCGAGCGACCAGACGGAGGTATCGACGAGCAGTTTCACCGTTCGTTCTCGATCTGGTCGCGGCGGCGATTGGCCTTGTAGTCGTAATCTTCGTGGTAGTCGATGGTATCGAAGAGATCGAGGATCTGCATCTGCTTGCGGCGACGGATGTACTCGTCCAAAGCCGCAGTCACGGCCTCCTTCTTCGTCCCGTGATGGCCTACCTGGCGAGCTTCCTCGATCAAGCGATCGTCAATAGCTAGATTGGTCGGCATGGGGGCACCTTCTTTACGTGTAGCCTACCACACATTACAATGTGTAGCGCACTACACGTAGCCCCCCCTTTTACCTTGCCCAGTCTTTCCATTTGCATGGGATATTTGGTTTTATTGGGATTTTGCTTTTGGAAGTTTGGCTTCCTCATGTAGGACTCGAACCTACAACCCTTCGGTTAACAGAAGAGAAGAAGGCGATTTCTGCCAATTACTGTGGCTGACCATAGAGTGCTCTGGACCCTGCGTTTAGGCGGGTTCCGCGCCCACTGCCACCACTTCCGATTACTGCGAAATACTGGCCAGGGTCCCCGGTATTTCCCCCGGTATGTGGTTCCCGCGCCGCGCGGAGTCCCTTCGGGTCGGGGGGAGAGTCGCCCAGGACCCGGACCGCTGACCTCCTCGTTGCGAATTCAGAGGGTGAAATCAGACGGCGTTTTGGTTTTACGGGAGTATCACTCCCGCACTTCCGACTGCAGCTTGATTCTAAGGAAAATCTCAAATTATTAAACAGGAATAAAATTTTTGTAATCAACTACATAGCCAAAAATTACACTGGTTTTTTTGATGTGATTTGGCGGTTCATGTACAACCGCTTCTTTCGACTCAGCCAGCCATCGTGTCACCGGGGAAGACAGGCTGTCGCTTTTTCCGTGCGAAAGTTTCTCATGTCCCCACTACCGCGGGCCGCCGGGCACCAACGGGAATCCCTGGCTGCGATTGGTACGCGGAGCAAGAAGTCACACTTGATCAAGTTAGACAGTTGGGCTTCCGTGTTTAGCACCTTTCTCGAGCGCTGACACTTAACCAAGCCCCCTGAGCCCTAAATTACTCGTTTTGCATCCGATACATGTAAGTTCGTTGCGTACGCTGGTGCGTCTAGAGGCTTTCATGGTATACAGAGCTTCCCCCTAAGGAGTACGCTCAGCGTTCACCAAGCCCTGTAGAATCATGTTCGTGGGCGGAAGGTTAGAACTTTCGAAGGCGGTTAATAGGCTGGAATGCCCTTGCCGATGAATTGAGGCAGAGCGACCTTCGGATATACATGCCTTTTCGGCGGAAGGCGATGGCAGCACAATGTCAGCTCAGGAAATCGCGTTAAACGAATTGCAGTGGAGGAGCGCCCAAATCACTGCAAGCGCAGGAGAAGCTGTTGCTAGGGTTTTGAGGCAGCCCATTTCCGCGTTAAAGCACTATAGCGTCCTCAGGAGCCTCAATACCGTCACGGCAACAATCAGCGAATTCCTCACGTTCATCCATACCGCGGATTCGATCGCCGCCCTCGAAGCGGCAGCGCCAGAGCAGCTACATGATATCGGGCGACAGCTTGAAGATGCATGTAGCAAGCTTCAGATGCTGATTGCCAAAACCGATGTGTTCTCACGCGCGGGAACCTGGAGACGTTGGTATGCGCCCCGGTTGGAGAAGGTTAGCGATTCAAATCGCCAATTGAGAACTCATGCAAACGCACTCCGCAGTCGTGACTCATCACTCATTCTGCTGACGAAGCGTGACCAGGAGTTTCTGTTGGAAGAATTGCTGAACCCAAAAGAGCCAAGCGAGGATTTGCGTCGAGTCTTTAAACGAAGACAGTGAACACGCCCACCCCGCCCGCTGGATATACGATCGAATCCCTGGACGCGTCCCTACATGAACGAGAGCAGTTCACCTGTGGGGATCCTGTTCTGGACGCCTACCTGAAGACCCAGGCTAACCAGAAACAGAGCCGTTTGCTTGCAGGAACCCATGTCCTGCTTGAGATCCCAAAACCACCTGAAGGCAAGTGCCCCGTGGTCGGCTTTTTGACGCTGGTCACCGAATCAATCCCTATCGCCGATTGCCCCGAGGCATTCAAAAAGATCACCAATCAAGGCTCCGTCACCGCTATGCTCCTTGCCAGAATGGCTGTACATTCGGCTCATAAGGGGAAGGGGCTCGGAGCCTTCCTGGTTCAGTTCACTTTTGCCTCGGCCGTAAGGCAGGCGGAAATATCGGGGTGTCCGGTTATTGTTGTGGACGCCAAGCCCGCCGCCGTGCAGTTCTATCCCAAGTTTGGATTTATCCCTCTTCCAGAACGTCCGACGCGGATGATTGTTGCTACGAGAACCGCGAGAGCCATACTGGATGGCGGGTTGGACCTTGGGTAAAGTCCCCACCTCTAAACTGGTCTTGCTCTACCGGCCATTCAGCGATTTGTAGCCTAGTTACATTTAAACCGGGGCTGAAGTGCGTTTTTGAACCAATCTCGCGCGCTGTCGCGATCTGTGCGCGCACGAAATAGAACAATGGGGTATTTGGTTTTATTGGGATTTTGCTTTTGGAAGTTTGGCTCCTCAGGTAGGACTCGAACCTACAACCCTTCGGTTAACAGCCGAATGCTCTGCCATTGAGCTACTGAGGAGTGTCCAGGCGGGCAACTTCGCAACTGTGGTTGATTTTACCGCAAACTCCATCGCCTGCGTCAAAGCGAGATGGTCGCGTCCCTAAATCCTATCCAAATCTTTGATCACGGCCTCCGCGGCACGCCTTCCCGAGGCCAGAGCGCCCTGGATGGAGGCCGTTTCGCGGTAGTCCCCACACATGTAGACGCCGCCCGTGCCGCCCACCCGCACCGCAGATTGCTCCCACTCGGCGTGCCGCTGCTGGGGCAGTGCGCGAGCCAGAGTGTAGGCCCCGAGCATCTTCCATGAATCCGCGTCGGGGCCGAACCACTTTCTCAGATGCAGGCGAACGGCCCGGTCCAGCCGCATCAGTGCCGCGTCCTCCGCCGGCGCTTCGCCGACCACGCTTGCGACTACCAGATGCACGCCTGGGGGCGCATACTGGGGCGAAACTGCACTCATCACCGCAACATTGTTCACTGGCCCCGCTGCTCGCCCCTCCCCATTCAGCAAGATCACGGGCTCGGTCACCGCCACCTGCTGCGCGGCATAGTAAAACGCCGTGGTTTTGTTCCAGGCCCGCACCTCAGGGATGCTCCAGCC
Organism: uncultured Acidobacteriaceae bacterium; assembly: GCA_963746595.1. Lineage (GTDB taxonomy): Bacteria > Acidobacteriota > Terriglobia > Terriglobales > Acidobacteriaceae > PALSA-350. Next base: position 204,743 of record CAVVBS010000013.1, on the reverse strand, counting down.
GCCCACTCCCCCGAGCAGCCGGTTGCCGTCGTTGCCCGGAACCGCGAGCACCACGGCACGCGCCTCCTGCTGGTCCTTGCCCGCAATCTCTACTTGAAACGATTGCGTGTTGCGCGTTACCTTGCTCACGCGCGCACCGGTCTGCAGCGTGCCCGCCCGCAGCTTCGCGGCCAATTGCAATGGTATCTGTTGCATACCAGCCGCGGGAACTACAGCGTCCCCGAGGGAGAAGAGGCGAAAGAGAAATTCGAAGAAGCGGCTTGAGGTCACCAGCTCACGCTCCAGAAAGACGCCGGCAAAGAAGGGCTCAAAAAACTTCTCGATGATGTTGGCGCTGAATGGAACCGCCTGCAGATAGTCGCGCGTGGTCTTCTCCGTACGGGCGAAGATCTCCTCCAAGGTGCCTTGCCGCACGCGCTGCGCGCAACTTCGCCACTTGCAGTTTGTCGGCCAGGGGCACGATTGGGTCAAGCAGAAATCTGGCCGCGCCCATGGGGTTGCGGAAGGGATCGGCGAAGCGATGGAACTTGCCGCCGTGCCACACCAGCGCACCGGGTTGGAACGGCTTCAACTGCAGGGCACGGTAATCCAGCAACCGCTTCGCTTCCGGATAGGCCGTCAGCATTACCTGGAATCCGCGATCGAGGCGAAAGCCGTCCACGAGGTCAGTACGCACCCGCCCACCTGGCGCGTCACTCGCCTCCAGCAGGGTTATGGAAAGACCCGCGGCCTCTAGCGACAAGGCACAACTGAGACCCGCCAAGCCCGCTCCGATAATGGCTACCTCGGTCATCGCTTCCCTGCTTTCGACGGTTCGTTTCCGTAGGGAGTGGGCTCAGCTTTGGTTACACGCTCGAAAGATACACTCATTGGCGAGGTTAAAACGCTTTCGGTTTTTGCATCCACACCGGTGCGGAATGGTGTTGACAGGGGTGAAATGAAAGCCAGCTGGTGGGTGGGAGCGATCGCATGCGATGCTGCAGATCGCTCCGGCGACAAGGAAAGGATGCCCTCAGGGGCTAAAGCCCAGAGTATTTTGAGTCGATAGCGGCCCGACTAAAGTCGTGCTCTGACACAAAACATGAGTTTTCTCGCAGCCTGTAAAGCCGATCCCTGATCGAGCCAGATATCCTTCCAGGCAAACCGGGGATTCAACCACTTGTTCTCGTTGCCCTTGATCACTGGTAGAGCATCACCGCGATCTTGTAGGTGGTGAAGCCCTGCCCTGGGTTGCCGCAGGCGCCGACCGCGGCCTTGTGGTACTTGCCGGTGGAGATTTTCTGCTCCAGCACGTCCGGCAAGCGGCCTAGATCCGTTCCTTCCCAGCGCATGATGAACCAGGGCTTCGTCCCGCCGGCCGAGCCGCTTTCCATCTCGCAGGTCTGGCGAGCTTCCTGCGTCAGCCCCGCCGGCTGCAGACCCCGCTGCTGCAGCAATTGGCCGATCTTCTGCTCAATCTGCTGGGGTCCAAGCTCCGCTACCGTGGAGGCAAAGTCCTCCACGGCGTAGTAGTTCCCTCCCCGCTTCACCAGGCCCACGCCGATGGTGTCCATGCGCGGATCGAGGATGTTGGCCCGATGGGGAGGCGAGTGCATCCACTCCTGATCCAGCGCCTGAGGGCTGGGCGCCAAGGCGACGTTCTCAGCGATCGCGCGAAAATGGGCGCCTGCGGCGCCCGCACGCGCGTCCAGGTCCGGCTCGCCGGGATATTGGTGGGAAAGCGCCGCGGGCTGCTGCGCCATGAGCTGCGCGTGTTGGGTTGCGGCCTGGGCCAGCGCGGGATCCCACTTCAGGGGAGGCAATCCTTGTTGGGCCCGATCCGCATTGGCCAAGTCCATTACCTGCTGCTCGGCCGGTTGCTGCGCCAGGACCGGCAGCGCCGCCATTGTTCCCGCCAGCACCATCGTCGAAAGCCAGTGTCTTTTGCGCATCGCGTTCTCCCCCCATCCTATTCAACCCATCAAACGCCGGATAGTATGCGGGCTGATTACACCATGGTCACCTGCCCGATATGCGATCATGACCAACGATGGCCTTCGCTCGCACCCTCCGCCACCAGCCGCTGGGAGTTATCGGCATCTGCCTCCTGGTGCTCTTCGTCGCTATTGCGGTACTGGCGCCTGTCATCTCTCCCTACGATCCTGCCGCCATCGACCTTTATCACCGGCTCGCGCCGCCTTCGCATGCCCACTGGTTTGGCACCGACGAGCTGGGCCGCGACATCTTCTCCCGCATTCTCTCTGGTGCGCGCCTGTCACTGATGGTTGCCGTCAGCGTCGTCGGTGTCTCCCTTTCCCTGGGGCTGGTCCTGGGCGGCCTGGCCGGCTTTTACGGCGGCCGAGTGGATACGCTGCTCAACGTCTTTGTGATGAATGCCTTTCTCTCCTTCCCCGGCATTCTTCTGGCCATCGCCTTCGTGGCTTTTCTGGGCCCCGGCCTGCTTAACCTGGTCCTCGCCCTGGCCATTGGCGGTTGGGTGGGATACGCGCGCCTGGTGCGGGCCCAGGTGCTGGCAGTCAAAGAGCGGGAGTTTGTGGAGGCAGCCCGCGCGCTCGGCGCCTCCGATCTGCGCATCTTTACCCGCCACATCCTGCCCAACATCCTTCAACCCATCATCGTGCAGGCGGCGATCGGCATGGCGGGAGCGGTCCTGGCCGAAGCGACGCTCAGCTTTCTTGGTTTGGGGCTGCCGCCGCCCGCGGCCAGCTGGGGCGGCATGCTCAACGACGCGCGCTCGCACCTGTTCGATTCGCCGCACATGGTCGTCTTCCCGGCGATCGCGGTCATGCTGTGCGTGCTGTCGTTCAACTTCATCGGCGACGCGCTGCGCGATTACCTCGACCCGCGCACCCGGCTGTTGATCGGGCTATAGCATTTTTGCTAATGGTGTAGACGAGGAAACTGGACTTGACGCGGCCGTTCCGCCAAACCGGGGCCCCCGGGCACGCGGTCTTTGCGTGCCTGGGGTGGAAAGAACGGCCGCACATAGCTGATCCCAACCGGACCACAGTATTAGCAAAATGCGTTTGATCGGGGTTATTTCGGATACGCACGGCCTGCTCCGACCCGGAGGCCATCGCGGCTCTGCGCGGGGTCGAGCACATCCTCCACGCCGGAGACGTGGGCGACCCGCTGATCCTGGACGCGCTGCGCGAGCTTGCCCCGGTCACCGCCATCAGCGGCAATATCGATGTGCACGGGCCTTGCTCCTACCTGCCCGCAACGGAGGTGGTCACCCTGCATGGCCACACCTTTTATATGCTGCACGACCGGCACGCGCTCGACCTTGATCCCGTTGCCGCGGGCTTCTCTGCGGTCATCAGCGGACACTCGCACCGGCCGCTGATCGAGTGGCGCAAAGGCGTTCTCTACCTCAACCCCGGAAGCGCCGGACCCCGCCGTTTCTCACTGCCTATTTCGCTGGCGCTGGTGACGATTGGTGCAGATTCGTTGCAGCCGCAACTGGTGAATCTTCTCTAGCTGCGGCATCGAGCATGGGAAGAACGAGCTGCAGGAGCTGGGGCACGAAGGTCTCGACCGGCGGACGATCAGGCATGGAGAGCCACTGTTTCACCCCGCCGGCGATAGCCCAACTGGCCGCGGCCGCAACCATTTCAGGATCAGGTGCTGACGGCTCCGGCGATACGACCGGCGGATGTTGCTTTCGTTCGAGGCCCTCCATCAGCAGGCGCCGGATGGCGGCCACGATGGCGGCGTCCATCAGCGGTTCAAAGGCCGTCTGGCGCTCGCACGCTCCCCCGGCGTGCGACTGGGTTTGGAAATCGCAAGTGGCCCGAATGATGGCGCCGAGCGCGGCGGGACAACCAATCTCATAGCGCAGCTGACGCTCATAGAGCAATTCATGAAAACCACCCGCGATCATCGCATCCAGCAGGGCGTACTTGTCCGTGTAATGGTCGTAGAAGGTGGCCCGGTTCACGGTAGCTGCATCCGTGATGTCCTGCACCGAGATCTCGTCGAAGCTCTTGATGTGCATAAGGGTGCCTAAGGCTCCCTGCAGGAGCTTCCGGGTGCGGCGGATCCGCGGATCGCGAACTTGACAGTCGGAAATTGGCATGGTCACGCCTATTAGAGCTTACCCGTATTTAAAAGAATCCGAAAACGACGCTTGTCGTCTTATACTCAACGACAGACGACGCATAGACAACGTATGTCGCTAAGGAGAATCCGGTTTTGTTGGTATTACGGACGTAAAATTCGTTACTGCCGGCGGCTATCGCAGCTGATGTCTGGAACCGTCGACCGGGCCAGTTCCTCCAACCACACCTGGACCACGTAAGAAGCATCGCCGCCCAAAGCATCTTTGCCGTTGCCCATTTTTAAGGAGAAAAGTCATGAAAATCGCAGTTCTCGTTGCGCGTATCCTACTGGGCCTGGTGTTTCTGGTCTTCGGACTGAACGGGTTTCTCAACTTTCTGCACGCCCCCATACCCCCTGGCCCTGCTGGCCAATACCTGGTCTCTGCTCGGCCCCACCATTTACATGAAATTCGTCTGCCTGGTGCAGATTGTTGGAGGGGTGCTGCTGCTTTCTGGCCAGTTCATCCCGCTGGCGTTGATCCTGCTCGGGCCGGTCATCGTCAACATCCTCCTCTTCCACATCTCCCTGCAGCCTGCCGGTTTGCCCCCTGGACTGCTCACCGTCGTTCTATGGTTCATCATCTTTTTTGGGGTGCGACGGGCGTTCGCCGGCGTTTTCGCGCAGAAAGTGGAGATCTGAGGAAAGCAGTACGTCAGGGGCTAAAGTGTCTGCGTGAGAACGAAAGACACGGTAGATCCCTCCTATCGTCAAGGCCCAGAGGGCCGACCGCTAAACGTGAGCCCAGCCCGTAAGGGCTGGGATAGCAACCACGCGATGACGAGCACCGTAGGCGCGGCACCCGTCTCGTCCGATCACATTCAGTATCGTTGGGCACGCATGGTGCCGCGCCTACGGCGCTCGGGATTCTCCTCTGGATCGAAACCCAGCCCTTACGGGCTGGGCTCACGTTTAGCGGTCGGCCCTCTGGGCCTTGGCGATAGGAGGGATCTGGCGTGTCTTCTAATTCTCACGCAGACTGTCTAGCCTGGTCTCCCTTGGCCAAGTCCCACGGTGGGAGCCCCCTGCTTTAGCAGGGGGAGCGATGCTTCAGCGTTGCGGAAAGGATGGCAACTTCCTCGATCGGGCCTTCAGCCCTCAACGCTGAGGTGCGGTACGGCCCGGCTAAAGCCGTGCCCTGACACAAAACATGAGTGTGTTTCCGCAGCCTGTAAGTCGTGCCCGGGTCCACAAAAGGTTTCCCGTAGCCTGCTGGGGCCTAATCAGCTGCGGATTCTGGGATTGGCCACGGTGTAGAGCAGATCGGTCAGCAGGTTGACCAGCACGTAGGTCAGCCCGACGGCCAGGATGCAGCCCTGCACCAGGGCGTAGTCGCGATTGGAGATCGCCGAGACGGTGAGCCGGCCGATCCCAGGCCAGGAAAAAATGGTCTCGGTGACGATTGCGCCTGCCAGCAGGGCGCCAAATTGCAGGCCCACCAGCGTCATCACGGGGATGATGGCGTTGCGCAGCGCGTGGCGGTAGACCACCACGTGCTCGGGCACGCCTTTAGCGCGCGCCGTGCGAATGTAGTCCTGGTTTAGCTCCTCCAGCATGGCGGTGCGCACCATGCGGGTAAGAATGGCGGCCAGGCTGCCGCCCATGGTGATGGCGGGCAGCACCAGGTGGGCGAACGAACCTGCGCCGGAGACTGGGAGCCATCCCAGCTTGATCGAGAAGAGCAAGATCAGGATCGGGCCCAGCGCGAAGCTGGGAAAAGAAAGCCCCAGGAGGCTCACCACCCCGACGGCACTGTCTTGCCAGCGGGCACGGCGCAGCGCGGCCAGCACACCGGCGGGAATGGCCAGCGCCAAAGCCAGCAGTAGCGCAGCCACGGTCAGCTCCAAGGTGTAAGGGTAGCGGGTTAATATCAGGTGGGAGACGGAGTCGTTGAGGCGCAGGGACCTGCCCAGGTCGCCATGCACGACACCGCGCCAATAGTGGACGATATTGCAGACCCAGGGGTGCGTCAAGTCCATATTGATGGCGCAGCGCCGAGAGATCGGACGCGGTCGCGCCCTCGCCCAGCATCTGCTGCACCGGGTCGCCCGGCACCAGATGGATGAGCAAGAAGACCATCGACACTACCAGCCAGATGACCGGCAGGATATAGAGCAATCGCTTGAGCAGCCCTACCAATGCAACCTGCCTAAAAGAGTAGAAGTGAAAATGCTCTAGCCTTCTTTCTTGCCGGCGTCGCGGTGACTCTGTACTCGCGCCGCCACGCCCGTCTTCACTGCGTCCACTTTGGTTGTGCTGCCCAGTTCTGCATCTTCCGCCTGGTTCTCCAACCGTTCTACACGGACCCGGCTGATGCGATGATCGCTCATTTCCAATACCGTAAACCTTCGTCCTTCAAAATCCACGGTCTCTTCACCAGTGGGGATTTTTCCCAGCCGCGTAAGCAGGAACCCGGCCAGTGTTTCCACTCCGCCACTGCGGGGCAGATGCCAGTCCATTTGCGTCTCCAGATCGCGCAGGTTCACGCCGCCATCCAGCACCACGGCGCCGGAGGTGGTTTGCAGAGCAGCCCGGGGACCGATATCAAATTCGTCTTCTACCTCGCCGATGATCTGCTCGATAGCGTCTTCTACGGTTACCAGACCGACCGTCGATCCATACTCATCGACGACGATCGCAATATGCCGTCTGCGCTGCTGAAATTCGCTGAGCAGGTCGAGCACGGGCTTGGTTTCCGGCACCACCAGCACATCGTGCATCACCTGGCCCAGGCGCAATTCGCTGAAAGGGGCGCGGGCAAAGCGGGTTTGAGCGCTCATGCGGAAGTGCATCAAACGCGACAGGTCTTTTGAGTAGACCACGCCGACAATATGCTCGGGGCCATGCGCCGGGTCGTAGACCGGCACGCGAGAGTGCTGCTCTTCCACGACGCGCGCGTTCGCGTCCTCAAGAAGCATGTCTTGAGGCAATGAAAAGATGCGTTGCCGGGGAGTCATGATCTCCCGTGTGGGCACGCTGTTGAGCTCGACGGCGCGGTGAATCAGCGACTCCTGAAAAGCGGGAAGCATGCCCATTCGGCGCGCCGCGGTGGCGATCAGCTTCAGCTCTTCCGGCGAATGCACTTCCCCGCCTTGCATCATCTCCATGCCGAAGAGGCGCATGACCACCCGGGCGGAAAACTTCATCAACCGCACGGCAGGTCGTGTAACGCGGATAAAGACGTCCATCGGACCGGCCACGGCAACCGCCAGAACCTCTGCCTTGCGCAAGGCCAGGGATTTTGGGACCAACTCTCCAAGCAAGACGTGGAGGTAGGTGATCAGCGCAAAAGCGATGGGCACGGCCATCAGGTGGGCGTAGACCCTGGCGTGCGGCATGCCGTTGAACCAGTGCTCGAACAGGGTCGCTACCGCGGGCTCGCCGATCCAGCCCAGGGCAAGGCTGCACAGGGTCACGCCCAACTGCACTGCAGGCAGGAAGTCTTCCATGCTTTCCTGCAGGCGGCGTACTGCCCTCGCTCCGGGCCGCCCCAGGGCAATCAATCGCTCGATGCGCGTCTCGCGCACGCTCACCAGGGCGAACTCCGCGGCCACGAAGAAGCCGTTCGCCAGGATGAGCAAGGCGACGGAAACCATGCGAAAGAGCATCAGTTGAACCATTGCGCGCAGGAACCAGGCAGCCGGCCGCTGATGGGAGGGGAGGACGCGGAGCTCATTACGCCATGATACTGGTGAGGCCGGGGCCCGGGTACGTCGCCGAAAAGTGTTGATTTGAGTACTGTGGGATCCTAGATTTGGCGTGCAAGGCGGACTCCGATGTGGGGCAGCCTGAATGTCTGGGCAGTTCAGCTGGACAGAGGGAACCATCTCCGGTTCGCCTGCGTATCAAATAATGCAAGGGGCAACCCTAGAGCGACGTCTCTAGGGCCCAAGGAGGGCAACGATGCAAACCAGATGGAACCCATCCCGCAAAACGACAGCCGGCATTTTGGTCGCCATGTCGATGTATCTCCCGGTGGTTGCCTTGGCCGCGGAAAGGTCATTCGACCGTACGCTTACCGTAAACGGTCCGGTGACGCTCCACGTCTCTACGGGTTCCGGATACATTCACGTCTCGCCGGGGTCGGATAATCAAGTTCACATCGTTGGCCATGTGAAAAGCAGTAATAACTGGTGGGGAGGCTCGTCCGACGATGCGGTTTCGCGAGTCGCCAACAATCCGCCCATTAACCAGGCGGGCAATATCATTCGCGTGGGCGAAGGCAGCGACGACTTCATGCGGCATGTGGCCATCGATTACGAGATCACGACCCCGGCAAATACCATGCTTGCGGCCGAGAGCGGCTCCGGCGACCTGCAACTCTCCAATCTGAATGGAACGGTTCAGGCACACACTGGCTCGGGCTCCATCCGCGCGGACAAGCTGGGCTCCGGCTCCAAGCTCGAAACTGGCTCGGGAAGCATCGAAGCGACCAACCTGGGGGGTTCCACTACGCTACAAACCGGCTCAGGCGATGTGCGGGCACAGCTTGGATCGGCGGGCGACGTGGTGGCAGGCACCGGTTCGGGTTCCATCACGCTGAACGATGTTCACGGGGCAGTGAAGGCGGAAACCGGGTCAGGCACCCTCGAGATCAGCGGCCAGCCTACCTCTCCATGGAAGCTCGAGACCGGTTCGGGCGACATCGCACTGCAGGTTGGCAGCAACGCTCGTTTTACGCTGGATGCGCAGACCGGCTCGGGCTCGATTAAGACCGACCTTCCGCTCACCATGCGCGGGTCCCTGGACAAGCATCACGTCACCGGAACCGTCAATGGTGGCGGGCCTACGATTAAGGCGGAAACGGGTTCGGGGGATATTCGGATTCAGTAGTGGCGGAGGGCAGGAGAACTTCGGGCACTACTTCAATAGCCTGGTTGGCAAAACCGAGTGGAACCGCAGGTCCCTCCACTACGCTCCGCTCCGAGGTTGTGACTTTTTTAATTTCCCTTGTGGTCTGTGGCCGGAAAGCTCCGAAGAGCATCTGCCAACAAGCATCGCCGGGGTCCTTCGACTGCGCGCATAAAACCCTCTGTTATGCGATAGATCTGCGAGGCGCTTCGCTCAGGATGACGCCTTTCTGGAGGGGATCGAAAAACATCTGGTCGGGTGCAAAAAACACGAAAAGATCAAAAAGTCACAGACTCTCCGGATGACAATTCTGTTGTGCCCACACGAGTTTCAGCAAGAAAACCCTGCATAGAATTGTCATCCCGAGCGAAGCGACCTGTGCCGGCGTGCTGGGTGCCCCATTCAAGCCGTCCTTTGGCTTGAGTGGGCTAACGGCTCTCGATGTGCCATTTTCCGTCCGCCACGCACGCCAGAACCCAACATCCGAATAACCAATGCCAAGGTTCGCCAACCACTTAAACCTTGTCATCCCGCCTGCCCCGGCGTGCCGTGGGAGCGAACTCCGGATTTCCTACTACGCGGCGCTCACCAACGGCAACGGATGCGGCTTTCTTCAAGGAAAGCCGCATGAGCTTTATCGAAACCACGAAGTCCGACAGGAAATCCGGAGGAAGCTGAGGAACCTGCTGTGCGCCTTCCCCGGCACTCAACTGCCGAGTGATTCCACTGCTCTTTCCCTCTGACCTCGACCTCACCTCCCGACGCGGCTGGCTGCAAATCTAGCCTTGCAGGCCATAGTAAGTGCGCATGCTGTACTCGAGAACGCTGTAGGGCATGAGGCGCTTGAGCCACACAGCGGCGCGCTGCGGGGCGGGCCCAATGGTGTAGCGCAGCCGCGGATGGCTGCGGTTCACAATGCGATAGAGCAGGCGTGCAATCTGCTCCGGCCCGGGACCGCTTTGCTCGTCGTGGGCCGTCTTCAGCAGCGCTGCCTCAAGAGACGGACTATAGGCCTCTGCGGCGCCCGACAGTGCCGTAAACTGCCGATTTTCAGTGAGGGCCGTCTTGTGGTCGCCAGGCTCGATGATCACCACCCGAATGCCAAATGGCCTTACCTCCATGCGCAGAGCTTCGCTTAGCCCTTCCAGGGCAAACTTGGACGCACTGTACATCGACTGATATGGGATGGCGAGGATGCCCCCGATGGAACCGATGTTGATGATGTAGCCACTGCGCTGCCTGCGCATCGCCGGCAATACCGCACGGCAGACCCGGAGAGCTCCGAAGAAATTAACTTCGAATTGCCCCTTGGCTTGCTCGGTCGAAGTGTCTTCAACCGGCCCGGCGATGCCCATCCCGGCGTTATTCACCACGATATCCAGCCGCCCCTCGCGGTTAAGCACCGTGGCGACTGCCTGCTCCACCGAACGATCGTCGGTAACGTCGGCAGTGAGCATGGTTAGGTTGCCCAGGGCTGGGCTTCCGGCGAGCCGCTCGCCGCGAAGTACCGTAGACACGAAAGCCACGTCCAGCCAAATGGGTGGCGCAAGCCAGCCCGATGCCGGAAGAGGCGCCCGTGACCAGAACAACCCGCGGATTTTCTTTTTCCATATCGCCCTTCACCCTATCATTAAGCATCCAACAGGTTTCGAGTTTTCCCTATCACCGCGAGGGCACCACATGGCAAGACAACGATGGATCTACCGGGCCGGGATCACACTTACGCTGGGGCTTTTACTGGCAGGATGCAACGGGTTCAAGGATGCCACCGCGAAGAACTTTACCCGCACGCTGAACACCTACTATGGTAACAACGACGATTGCCTTTTCCCGAGTGCGATTCGTTTTCCTTACGAAGCCAGCACCACCAGCGCTGACGTCGATCCCAGGAAAAAGGGCCTGGATGCGCTGGCCGATGCGGGGCTGCTCAAGTCCCTCGAAGACAGAGACATCCACGTCAAGCGCTACGAGCTCACCACCTATGGCAAGCGCGTACCGCCGCGCTTCTGCTACGGGCATCGGGTCGTCACCAGCATCGATGGTTTTACCCCGCCGGCAGCAGTCAACGGGCAGCAAACGACCAAGGTGGACTACCACTACAAGATGATGGACGTTCCGGGCTGGGCCGACTCCGACGAGATACGGAAGGCCTTTCCCGCCTTTGCCAAGGCTACCTCGGGAGACGCCCAGGCCCAGGCCACGCTGGTGCTGACCATGAACGGCTGGCGTGTTCCGGAGTAGACAGGGGGAGGCATGACGGGCTGCATCGACTAAAGTAGAAAGATGTTCAGGACCTTTCGCCCCATTCCGGCCGGATCCCTCCGGCTGCTGGTGTTTGACCTTGATGGCACACTGATCGACTCCGGAGCCGACCTTTGTGCCTCGGTCAATGCGATGCTTCACCACTTCGACCGCCCGCCGCTCCCGGACGCAGTGATCTCCACCTACATCGGCGATGGCGCGGCGCGGCTGGTGAGCCGTTCCCTTGGCGAACCAGCGGATCAAGCCTTTCTTGATTCTGCTCTCGCCTACTTCCTCGATTACTATCGCGAACACAAGCTGGACCAGACCTACGTTTACCCAGGAGTGTTTGCATCGCTCGACAGCCTGCGGCTTCGAACCTGGGGGCGCAGCAAGGTCCATGGCGGTACTGACCAACAAACCGATCGGACCGTCGCAGGCCATCTGTGACGCTCTTGGCCTCAGCCCTTATTTTTTTCGCATCTACGGCGGCAACAGCTTCGCCACCAAGAAGCCCGATCCGGAAGGGCTGCTTGCCCTGATCAAAGAGGCGGGTGTTCGTCCGCAAGAGACGCTGATGATCGGAGATTCCGACGTGGACATCCGAACCGCGCACAACGCCGGAGTGTGGAGTATAGGCTGCTCGTACGGACTGGCGCCGCATACGCTGGTCACGGAGCCTCCGGACTGCCTGGTGGACTCACCCGCCGACTGGCCTCTGGCGCTGGCCGGTGAGGGCGAGAAACTGGCCTGCCAGGGCTGAGCGGCCACGCACTACTAAAAGATTAGTTGACAGACCCCAGTGTCTGCGTATTAAGCTACTAAAAGTTTAGTAAGAGAGTGAATTCTTCATGCCCGCCAAGATAAATCAGACATTGACGCCGTTGGAGCTGGAAATCATGCAGGTGCTTTGGGAAGTTGGGCCCTGCACGGTCGCCGAGGTGCAACCCAAGCTCAAGGCGGAGCTTGCCTATACGACGGTGCAGACCATGCTCAGCGTACTGTTGCGCAAGCACAAGGTGAAGCGGGTGCAGGAGGGGCGCGCTTACCGGTACCGGCCGGCAGTGAGCCGTGAACGCGCGAGTGGAAACGCCTTGAGCGACCTGGTGAAGCGGATGTTCGGCGGATCCAGCGAGGCATTGCTCATGGCGATGGTGGATACACGGCAGATCAGCGCGGAGGAATTGGCGCGCGTGGCGAAGAAGCTGGCCGCAGCCGAAGCTCCGTCCCCCAAGGAGGAGCCATGATGGAGCGAGCACTCATCGAATACGTGATCAACGCCCTGTGGCAGGTTCCGCTGCTTGCGGGAGGCGCGTGGCTGCTGTTGCGGATGGTCAGGCCGTCGCCACTGATACAGCATCACCTATGGCTAACCGTTCTGGGGCTGGCGGTGCTGCTGCCGATGCATGGCATGGGTTTTCGCGGTGTATCCGCGCCCCAGCCCACTGGGTCGGTTATTGAGGCCAGTCACGAGGTGGTGCTTGTCCCTGCTAGCGCAAAATGAGCTGCCGCGGAGACGCAGCCAGCGGTCTACGTTCGGTCCCCTCTTCTCCGTGCGGACGGGTAACCTGCGGTTGACCACGAGAACTGCCCATTGGTTGTTGAGGCTGTATGTCGCGACGATCGTGATCGGGCTGTTCCGCATTACACGGGCATGGCTCGGCGCGCGAGCGCTAGTGCAAAATTCGCAAGAGACCTGCCTGGGCGATCGAGACAGGGCGGTCTTAGAGGACTACAGCCATCGGTTGGGGATCGAGCCGCCACAGCTCCGCGAGTCAACAGAAGTGTCTAGCCCCATGATCGTGGGCGCACGGACGCCGGTCTTGCTGTTGCCCGAGGGATTTGCCCGCCATACGGAGAATGAAATTCGAGCTGCGCTGTGCCACGAATTGGCGCACATCCAACGGCAGGACTACTTGTTGAATGTGGCCTGCCAGGTCGCAGCGCTACCGCTTGCGTGGCATCCGGTCGTGGACTGGGTACAGCAGCGGATACACATGACACGCGAGATGGTTTGCGATGCGATGGCGGCGCAGGAAATGAAGTCCCATCTGGGATACGCGAAGTGCCTGCTGGCGCTGGCGCACAGCATGCTTGGAGGGCGCGGCATGGCGCCGCAGACACAGTTTCTGGGGTTGTTCGGCCACCACACACTGGAGGAGCGAGTGATGCGACTGTTGGACACAACCACCATGAGTGTGCGGGCGAAGGCAGCCCGTGTGGTAAGCGGCGCGGCGATGATGATCGCCACGGGTGTGATAGCAGGGATGTTTCACGTCACGCCAACGATGGCTCAGGCAAACGTTCCGCCGCAAGCAACGCAGAATCCTACAGCAGAGGCCCAGGCTCCTGTGCCGGAGCCTAAGGCCGGGTCTCCGTCCGCAGCTACACACAGCGACACAACGCCCGCTGCTCCGAAAAAACACGCCTACGTCCATCGCAATGGAGGCGATGGGGAAGGCCGCGAATCTGCCCTGACAGAGCAACCGCTCATCGACAAGGATGTCCAGCAGCAGATGGACGATCTCGCGAGGCAAATGGCAGAGGCAAAGGCAAAGGTAAACGGTCCTGAGTTCGAGCAGCGGATGGAAGACGCGCAGCGGCAAATCGCGGAGGCAACCGCGAAGTTTGACGGCCCGGAGTTCGAGCAGCGGATGGACGATCTGCGCGAGACAAATGGCAGAGGCAGCGGCAAAGTTAAACAGTCCGGAGTTCGAGCAGCAGATGGACGATCTGCGGAGACAAATGGCAGAGGTTGGGCCAAAGATAAACAGTCCGGAGTTCAAGCAGCAGATGGACGATCTGCGGAGACAAATGGCGGAGGTTGGGCCAAAGATAAACAGTCCGGAGTTCAAGCAGCAGATGGACGATCTGCAAAAGGAAATGCAAAAGCAGATGGAGGAGTTCAGCCGGGAGTATCCGCACTCACCCAATCCGTAGGTGAAGCAGTCCAGTTAGGATTGCTCCCCGAGGTAATGCCCGAAGTCCTGGCGCAGCTTGCTCTTCAATAGCTTCCCGGTCGAGGTGTGGGCAAGCTCGTTCACGAACACAAAACCGTCAGGTACGTGCCAGCGTGGAAAGCGTCGCTCCAGGAAGGTGCGCAGTTCGGAAGCATCCACGACGAAACCATCTTTCAATATGACAAGAGCCAGCGGACGCTCTTGCCATTTGCTGTGGGGCACGGCGATGACCGCGGCTTCCCTTACCGCCTCGTGCGCCACCAGGGCGTTTTCCAGGTCGACAGAGCTGATCCACTCGCCGCCGGACTTGATCAGGTCCTTCAGGCGATCGGTGATTTTCAAGTAGCCTTCGGAGTCAATCGTGCCTACGTCTCCGGTGCGGAACCAGCCATCGTCCGTCCACTTGTCAGCCTGATCGAGGTTGTAATAGCTGCCCGCTATCCACGGCCCGCGGACCTGCAATTCGCCTGTAGCTATGCCGTCTCTGGCAGCTTCGCCCTGGTCGCCGACGGTGCGGATCTCGATGAATGGCAGCGGCAATCCTTGCTTGGCGCGCTGGGCATACCTATTGATCTTCTGTCCAACTGTGCATGTGAGGCTTGAGCGTGGCGGCCGTACCAACGGGAGTAGTTTCGGTCATGCCCCATGCGTGCAGCAGGTGCACGCCGAGCTTGTCGAAGCGGCGGAACAGAGACTCGGGCGCTGCAGAACCGCCTACCGCGAGCCGTAATCCAGGGGCCAACTTCCAGCGGCCGGGATGGCTTTCGAGTGTATTCAGCACGCCCATCCAAATGGTAGGAACTCCGCCGGCGAGCGTCACCTCTTCGTTCTGCAAGAGGTCGAGCAGTGCCGCCGGCTTGAGGTTGCATCCAGGCAAGACCAGCTTGCTTCCGTTCATGGCCGCGGCATACGGAAAGCCCCACGAGTTCACGTGGAACATGGGCACGATGGGGAGAATGGTGTCGTTGCGGCTGAAGTTCAGCTGGTCGGGAAGAGAGATGGCGAGGGAATGCAGGGCGATCGCCCGGTGCGAATAGAGGACGCCCTTGGGGCAGCCGGTAGTTCCCGAGGTGTAGCACAAGGCCGCTGCATCGTCTTCCGCCGAGCTCGATTTCGTTCGGCTCTCCGTTCGCTTCCGCCAGGAAATCCTCATATCGTTCGCCTCCCTCGGGGAGCCTGCCGCTGCCGTGATCGACGACAAAGACGCGTTCGAAGTGGACTCGAGGCCGGATCTGCTCGAAGAGGTCGAGCAGCACATCATCCACAATCAGAAAGCGGTCCTGGGCGTGATTGACGATGTAAGCGAGTTCGTCCGGATGCAGCCGCAGGTTAAGGGTGTGCAGTACGGCTCCGGTGATGGGAACGCCGAAATAGGCTTCCAGATGGGCGTGCCCGTTCCACATGAGGGTGGCGACGCGATCTCCTTGGGCAATACCCGCACCTTCGAGAGCAGCCGCCAATTGTCTGGAACGCCTGCGCAGATCTCGATAGGTGTAGCTGTGGCGAGAACCGTCAGGCTGCATGGAGACGATTGCGACATCGGGGAAGAGTGTGCCCGCCCGTTCCAGCATGCTGTTGACCAGCAGCGGCGACGACATCATGGTGGACTTCATGAAACCTCCATGAACCGGTGGCTACGTTTGAGAAAGGGCCTGCGGAAGCTGCGATCATCAGATCACAGTCATGGTGAGAACGCCAGCTTGTTAAGGGCTTTGACACTTAGGGGATCGGCTGCTGCCGCACCGCCGTCGCCATCTTAAGGATGGACTCTGTTATCACTTCGGGCTCGTCGATGGGAACCATGTGAGTGCTATGCCAGGCAATGACGTGTTCACTTCTGCGGGATAGCGCCATTAAGTCTGTTTGCAGTTTCAAGTAACCGGGTGTCTCGTTGGCAGTGCTAATCACATGCCAGCGGCATGTCACCAAGCGGAAACGGAGATTTGCCCGTAACCGTTGCAAGATCCGAGAAGCAGTCCTCGGCCATTTCGTAATCCGGACGAATGGGATTTTCAGAGAGGGCCCAGGTGTGCAGTTCCTGATCGAGCTTCGGCAACTTGCTGAAATTCACATCGTCCTGGAAGTCGAGAGCGATTGGCGCTTGAGAAATCAGCGCCGGCGGACTATAGCCCTGCGGCAAAGTATGCGAGCGTGTAGCCTTGCCGCGGGGCGACCTGAGCGGGAATGAATGCATGGTCGACAATCACCATGCCAACTATGTTGTTGGGATATCTGGCCGCGTAGAGCCGCGCCCACTGAGCTCCCACTGAGAATCCTACGAAAACATAAGGACCATCGACAGGTGCTCTCATCATCAGTTGATGGATCTCGTTGACTCGTTGGTTGCAAGTGGGTGCTGTCGCGCCCTTGAATGGATCGCTCCACGCGGTTCCCGATGGATCGAAGGTACAAACGCGGGTGAATTTCGCCACCTCGGGTTGAACCAGCGCCCAGTCGAAAGAAAACGCGCCGACGATCATGACCGTTGGGCTTCCCTGGCCAACGCAGTAAAGATGCACGCGATAGCCGCCCACGTCCACGAGAGTGCCAATGGGCAGCGGTCTTGATTTGATGGGAGCCTGACTCTCAGCCATCAAGCTCGACGACAAAATCAACACCATGCATAAGACGGCACGGTAGGGATTGCCATTACGGCGAGTAGGCATGAGATTCATTTGTGATGAGCGGAGCCCTGATGGACGAAGGCCCGGTTGGAGACAGTGCTAAAAAGCATGCGCTCTGCCCCCTGGCTCGACAAAACACCATTCCAGAGCAAGGTTCCTTCGCGGATCACAATGCCGGCGGGAAACGAATCTACATGGAAGACGCTCAGCTCTGCGTTGGGCACAATAACCATATGAACGTTGGCCGGCAAATTCCGCTGCCACTCCCGCAAAGCCATCGAAATTTGACTGGACGGGACATCGTCGCGGCCGGTGTTGGCACTCCAGCTGGTGATTGCGTAAATCGTCTGTTGCGGCGCGAGCCTGGCTAGACGGCTTGCCTCATCTGAGGCGTTTGGTGACCAGAGAACAAAGGGAAACAAAATCACTGTGCCGCGCTTCAGCGAGATCAGGCGCGGCGCCAGTTTGCCATTCGTGAGCGTAAACCCGTGCAACGAAGCTCAGAGGGACTTGCGTCCCTACCATTTGCTGCCTTTGCAACGACGCCTGCATGGGTGAATCATCTGCTGTACCCTGCCAGCTCTGCATCTGTGCGATGGCGGCCAATTGATGCATCGCTTCCTGCCCGGAGGGTTCATCCCGGCCTTTTGCCAGGGAAACGCAGCGCACGGCATCGTTGAACAAAACGCTTGCAGATGCGTTTGCTTCTTTTCCCTCAAGTGCCTTCCCACTGGTAAGCAGCGGCAGAGTGGCGGCATTCTGCGTCGCGCAGAGGTTAAAAGCCATTTTATTGAGCCCATCGCTTAGTCCCTCGGATGCATCGATGACCTGATCGATGGCAAAGTGGATTTCCGCATCGTAGGGAAAATCCTTTAGCAGTGAACGCACGACCAACTCCGCAGAGCCCGGGTCGTTCAGGCCGAGTAGAGCTTGTACCAGCAAGACCATTGCCCGCTTTCTCTCAGGCGGCTGAGGGAGGGCAAGGTACTTGGTGAGTGCGGCGCGGGCAGGCCCGAACTCCTGACCGAATAGGCACAAGTTGCCAAGAGCGATCAGTTCTTTTTCATCAGCATCCAGTGACGACTTATCCGATGAGAGTGCCCGGCAGTCACGGGAGGCGCGGGCAATGCCAATTTGCAGGGCTAACCGGTCGGCATCGGTTAGATCGTCGGGCTGCGTCCGCGACGCCTGGAATGGGGCAAACGCCTCCTTATAAGCTTCCGAGGGAGAAAGCGGCTTCCCATTCTCTTGCGCAAGACTTCGACCGCATATCAACGCCAGCAGAAAGCGGCACGAAGACCGATTTTCGATTCGGGGCTGCCCTTCGCCAATGGGCAAAGAGTGACCTTCGGCTTCCATGCCCCATCCTGGTTCGCAGCACACTCACCGGTTTTCGGCCCTTTTTCTTGAGAACTATACTCCACGGCGTGTGCCAACCATCAAGAGCGCCGCGCTTTCTCTTGACGATAACAAACAGGTGTAGTAAACCATATTACACCTGTAGGAGCAAACGTGGCTGAACCCAAATTATCCAAGCTCGAATTTCAGATCATGGAGGCGCTCTGGACGCAAGGCGAGGCCTCCATCCGCGAGATTCAAGAGACATTTCCTGCTAAGCGCAGGCCCGCGTATACGACCATCCAGACCACCGTTTATCGCATGGAAGCGAAGAATATCGTTCGCCGGGTGAAGAAGGTTGGAAATTTCCACATCTTCGCGGCCGCGGTTTCACGCAGCGCCGCACAACGGAGGTTGATCGACGACCTGCTGGCATTGTTTGGCGGCCGCACCCAGCCGGTGATGGCGCACCTGATTGAATCCGGCAAGCTCACGCTCGAGGACGTAAAGGAGGCAGAGAAGGCGCTCCGCCAGCTGGAGAGGAAGGATAAGTCATGATTCCGAAATACTTCCTCTGAAATGCCGGCGGCGATTGCGCCAGCGATGGCTAACCACCTCTGGCAGTCGACGCTCTTCGCAGCGCTGGCCGCGATCCTGACGTTGGCGTTTAAGAGAAACCAGGCACGGATTCGCCATCATCTGTGGTTGGCCGCTTCGCTGAAGTTTCTCGTCCCTCTCTCACTATTGATCGGCTTCGGCAGCCGTCTGGCCAGTCCGCGGTTTTCACTGAGCGGGCGGAGCGGACTGTTTTCGGCAGTGGAAGGCTTTAGCCAACCCTTCACCTTCGTCGTTGTCGCGCCGGCTAACCATGCGACCAAGGCTGCTTCCCTGCTTGCCGTGTTGCCGGGGTTGATCGCGGCAGTGTGGGTGTGCGGTTTTGTCACCGTCGTTATCCTTTGGTCGGTGCGCTGGCGTCGTGTTGCCGCGGTGGTACAGCGCTCGACGCCTATGGTGCAAGGACGCGAAGTGGATGCGCTACGGCAGCTGGAAAAGATTGGAGGAGTGCGCAGGCCGATGGCGTTCTTGTTATCGCGGGAGTCCGTTGTGGAACCCGGGATCTTCGGCATCTTTCGGCCGGTCTTGCTATGGCCGGCAAAGATCTCCGAACACCTTCAGGACTCGCACCTCAAGGCGATCCTTGCACACGAGGTATCGCATGCGCAGCGTCGCGACAACCTGGCGGCCGCCTTGCACATGACGGTGGAAGCCATCTTCTGGTTTCACCCCATGGTGTGGTGGCTGGGAGCGCGCCTGGTGGAGGAGCGCGAACTGGCTTGCGACGAAGAGGTGTTGCAGTTGGGCAATCCACCCTCGATCTACGCGGAGAGCATTTTGAGGACCTGCGAATTCTGCGTGGGAGCGGATCTGGCTTGCGTCTCCGGGGTTACGGGCGCCGAGCTGAAGAAACGCATTGTGCGCATCATGACTCCGGCCCTGGCGGAGAAGCTTAGTCCAGGCAGAAGGCTCCTGTTGGCTTCAGCGGGAGTTGCGGTTGTTGTTGGACCTGTCCTCTTCGGTCTATGGAACACCCCGCAGGTCCGTGCGCAATCGCCGCAGGCGAGCGACACGCAAGCGAGGGCGAACTTTCGCAGCACGAGCCGAGGACCCCGCAATCCAAAGATCGTCCGACAGCGCAGCCACGCCGCGAATCTACCACGTAGGAGGGGATGTTTCTGCGCCCGAGCTCATCTTCGCTCCAGACCCGGAATACTCTGCAGAAGCCAAGCGGGCGAAGTATCAAGGTATCTGCGTTGTGTCGTTGATTGTGGACGCACAAGGTAATCCCCAGCGCGTCCAGGTGGTGCGTCACCTGGGAAAGGGTTTGGACCAGAAAGCGGTCGAGGCGGTGAAGCAGTACAGATTCAAGCCGGCGATGCTCCACGGCGAACCTGTTGCCGTGGAAGTGAACATCGAGGTGAACTTCAGGCTCTATTAAGCGCTGTTCGTTACAGAGAAAGGGCAAGTCATGGAGTACTTGTCTGGAGTATGGGCGGCAATCGCACCCGCGGTGGGCAACCACCTTTGGCAGTCGACGCTGTTCGCGGCCGTGGCCGCAATGATCACGGTCGCATTGCGAAAGAACCAGGCACGGATTCGTTATCGCCTGTGGCTGGCGGCTTCGGTAAAGTTTCTTATTCCTTTTTCGCTGCTGATCAGCCTTGGTGGCCACCTGGCCAGACCGCGCAATCCGGTAAGCGTGCAGAGCGATTTGTACTCAGTGGCGCAAGAGATCGGTCAGCCCTTTACTGGCATCACTGGTCCCAGCGTTGTGCCGATTGCACGAGCGGCGAGCGCTGACTTGCGCCCCCTGCTGCAAGGTGCCCTCGTGGCCGTTTGGCTGTGCGGCTTTGTCGTCGTGCTCGCTCGATGGTGGTGGCGCTGGCGGGGCTTTTCTCGAGCGATGCGCGGCGCGGTGACCATAACGCAAGGGCGCGAAGTAGATGCGCTGCGGCGCCTGGAGCAGATCGCGGGAGTGCGAAGGCCGATCGCGTTTGTGTTCTCACAGGCCTCACTGGAACCAGGCATCCTGGGCATCGTTCGGCCTGCGCTGATATGGCCGGCCGGAATCTCCGCGCAGCTTACGGATGCGCACCTCGAGGCGATTGTCGCTCATGAGGTATGGCATGTGCGGCGTCACGACAATCTAGCTGCGGCGATGCACATGGTAGTGGAAGCCATCTTCTGGTTTCACCCCCTGGTTTGGTGGTTGGGAACACGGCTGGTAGAGGAACGAGAACGAGCCTGCGATGAGGAAGTCTTGCGGCTGGGCAATCCACCGCAGGTCTACGCTGAGAGCATTCTGAAGACCTGCGAATTCTGCGTGGGATCATTGCCGGCTTCCGTATCCGGAGTTACCGGCGCCGATCTCAAGAGCCGGATCGTTCGCATCATGACCGAGCGTGTGGCACGCGAACTGAATTTCGGTAAGAAACTGTTGTTCGTTGCTGCTGGATTGCTGACCGTCGCCGCGCCGATCCTGTTTGGCCTGCAAAACACGACGCCGGGCCCGGTCGCGCCGGAGGCCAAGAACACGGCCGTCGATACGCATGGGTACGATGTTGCTTCGATCAAACCAAACAAATCCGGCACCAATATGGTCAGGATGATGGTCAGACCCGACGGGCTATCAGCAATGGGCGCCACCCTGCAAATGCTCATTCAAAACGCATACGGGATCCAGGACTTCCAGATCGTAGGAGCCCCCAAATGGGTTAGCTCTGACAGATACGATATCGAGGCCAAAATGGACGGGGCTCAAGTTGAAAAGTTTCAGACGCTTGGCCCAGATCAGCGCGTGCTTGAGTCGAAGCGTATGCTTCAGGCGCTTTTGGCGAACCGCTTTAAGCTAGCGGTCCACCGCGAAATGAAAGACCTTCCGGGGTATGCGCTGGTTATCGCGAAGAACGGTCCCAAGCTGCACGATGCAAAGCCTGGCGATACCTACCCCAACGGAATCAAAGGTCCCGACGGCCAACCCGGACAGGGCCTGATGATCATGGGAGGAATGGGGGGGCCGCTAACAGGTCAAGGGATTAACATCGAGAACCTGGTGCGGGTATTGTCGCAGCAACTGGGCCGCACGATTCTGGATGAGACTGGGCTCACGGGCAAATATGACTTCACTTTACAATGGACGCCGGATGAACGTACTGGTCCGATGTCTGCGGCGACCCAAGGTGGTGGCTCAAGGTCTGACGATGCACCGCCGCCTGATGCTTCCGGACCTTCGATCTTCACCGCGATGCAGGAGCAACTTGGGCTAAAGCTGGAGTCCAGGAAAGTCCCAGTAGAGATGCTGGTCATCGATCACGTCGAGGCGCCGTCGGAAAATTAAGGCCGCGCCGCCTCCCGTAGCCCGGCCGATGAATGCCAGGCTAAGTAGTATTATACAGAGGGTACCCAAACCGACCGGGGGCCGAGAAATAAAATTCGTGCGGTCGCACAAATTTGCCGCTTCCGAACGTCTTATATAAGGCTTTCCACTCCACTGTTGCTGGCTTGTGTCCGAAATACCGGGTCCGATCTCAAGAAAAGGGTTCCCGAACCATGAGCGACCGTGCTGCACGCAAACTGGATTTCCTTCGAACAGCTCCTGCTGTGCATCGGCTTCATGGCCGCAATGCACATCACCCACGTCCGAGCGCAAACCAAGGCAGAAAATCCGGCGCAAAACATCGCCGACACGTGGCAAGGCACGCTACACGCCGGCCGAGACCTGCGCACCGTAGTCAAAATTTCGAAGGCGGATGACGGCGGTTACAAGGCGGTCTTCTACAGCATCGACCAAGGTGGCGACGGCCTTCCAGTGACCAAGATTACGCTGGACGGCAGTACGGTAAAGATGTCGCTCACGATGATCGGTGGGACCTATGAGGGCAAGCTGAGTGCAGATGGCAAGACGATCACCGGCACCTGGAGCCAAGGACCAAATCCCCTCCCCCTAAACCTGACCCGTGCGACACCCGAGACGGAATGGACTATCCCCCCGCCCGAACCCAAGTTGCCGCCGATGGACGCGAACGCGAATCCCAGCTTCGAGGTCGCCACCATCAAGCCGAGTGCTCCCAACAAACCCGGCAAGGGATTTGGCTTCAGGGGCGGTCATTTTGTAACCATGAATACCAATGTGAATGATCTCATCGCGTTCGCGTACGGGCTCCACGCCAAGCAGATCATCGATGCACCACCCTGGTTCGGCACCGATCTCTACGACATCGAGGGCAAGCCCGACACGGAAGGGCGGCCCAATATCAAGCAGATGGGGATCATGGTGCAGAAGCTGCTCACGGACCGCTTCAAGCTGACCTTTCATCACGACAAGAGGGAGCTTTCCGTTTATGTAATCAGCGTTGCCAGCGGCGGACCGAAAATGACCAAGAGCACAGCCGCGCCGAATGACCCTTCGGGCTTCAGTTTCAGGGGACTTGGGGATCTGATGGTGAGAAACCTGAACATGGCGGATTTTGCCACCTGGATGCAATCGGGTGTCATGGACAAGCCAGTGGTGGATCAAACCGGGCTAACTGACAGATACGATTTTCAGTTGAAATGGACCCCGGACGATTCCCAATTCGCGCAATTCAGAGGGACCGGCGCGAAGATACCGCCGCCGACCGATGACCCCAATGCTCCGCCAAGCCTGTATACCGCGATTCAGGAGCAGCTCGGGCTGAAGATGGGACCGGCAAAGGTGCCCGATGATGTGATCGTCATCGATCATGCCGAGAAGCCGTCGGAGAATTAATGCCAGGCGAACGGGAACCGGTACGACAGAGCAGCGTACTAACAGATATAGTTCGCGCCGCCGAGCAAATTAGGGGGGGCCGCACGTCTTATATCCGGCTTTCTACTTCATCGTTGCTGGTCAGTGCCCGAGACACCGGTGCGGTCTGAAGAAAGGATTCCCCGAACCATGAGTGACCGTGTTGCTCGCAAAGCAGATTTCACCAGAAGACTTCTGCTGATCATGGCAGTGTTGTTGACCGTAGCCGCGACCGCCATCTTCGGTCCGGTACACATCGCCAAGGTTCGTGCTGAAGCCAAAGCTGAAAACGCGACCCAGAGTATCGCCGACACCTGGCAGGGCACGCTGCACGCCGGTAGAGACCTGCGCATAGTCTTCAAGATCTCAAAGGCCGATGACGGAGGCTACAAGGCGGTCACCTACAGCATCGACCAAGGTGGCGACGGCATTCCGGTGAACAAGATCACGTTGGATGGCACTACGGTAAAAATGACCCTTACGATGATTGGCGGAAGCTATGAGGGCAAGCTTAGCTCAGATGGCAAGACCATTACCGGCACCTGGACCCAAGGACCCAGTCCGCTTCCCTTAGATCTGACGCGTGCTACACCGGAGACGGAATGGACCATTCCCCCGCCCACCCCCAAGCTGCCGCCAATGGACGCCAATGCATCGCCCGGCATTGAAGTTGCGACCATCAAGCCGACCAAACCGGACGAGCAGCGTTTCATGCTGATCTTCAATGGAACCCGCTTCAAAACCACGAATATCTCGCTGAGCAAGCTGCTCGCCTTCTCGTATGGGGTGCAGCAAAAACAGCTGATCGGCCTGCCTCCCTGGGCGGACACAGACAAATACGACATCGACGCCAAACCCGACACAGCCGGTACTCCGAACAAAAAGCAATTGCAGGGAATGGTGCAGAAGCTAATAGCCGATCGCTTCAAACTTACCTTTCATCACGACACCAAGGAGTTATCGGTTTATGCGCTCTCCGTCGCCAAAACCGGAGCAAAGCTCCACAAGAGCGAAAATCAAGATAGCCTTCCGGGTTTTGGTTTGGGCGGCCTGGGGGCGTTGACGGTGCATAGCGCCACTATGAGCGATTTTGCTGCCATGATGCAGGAAACCGTCCTCGACCGCCCGGTCGTCAACCAAACGGAACTCGCAGGAAGATACGACTTCACCCTGAACTGGACACCAGACGACTCACAGTTCGGCGGCATGGCAGCTAAGATGCCTCCCCCTACTGACAACGCCAACCCACCACCGGCGCTCTACACCGCTATCCAGGAGCAGATCGGGCTCAAACTTGACGCCACCAAGGCGCCCACGGACGTGATGGTCATCGACCATGTCGAGAAGCCTTCAGAGAACTGACGCCGGACGAACATCGGGGAACCCAAATGATCTGGCGGCGAGCGCAAAAACTCTTCTACCTGGTTTGCCTGCTGGCGGCGCTTGTATTTCCCCGCATCGCCGCGGCCTCGGAGTATCACGGCCAGGTCACCTTCGGCGGCTTGCCCCTGCCCGGGGCTACCGTCACAGTTACACAAGGAACAACCAAGCTCAGCGCCGTCACCGACCAGGGCGGCCTTTACACCTTCCCGACCTGGCGGACGGACCCGGCAAAGATCGAGATCGAGATGCAGTGCTTCTCGACCGTTCACGCCGATATTACAATTTCGACGACGACAGCCGCCGGGTAAGTGGGAGCTGACTCTGCTGCCACTCGACCAGATCACGAAGCTGACCAAGCTTCCGCCGGCGCCGGTCCCTTCGATCAGCCTCAAGCCCAAAACCCCCGCCGCGCCCGGCGCCCCGGCTGAGAGCGCCGCCGAATTACCAAAGCCGGCGGACGAAGCAAGCCAGCAATCCAATGACGGCTTCCTGGTCAACGGCAGCGTCAACAACGCGGCGACCTCGCGGTTCTCGCTCGACCAGGCCTTTGGCAACCGTAGGTACAACAGCAGGAGCCTCTACAACGGCGGACTCGCCGCCATCTACGATAACTCCGCCTCGGATGCGCGCCCCTACTCGCTCAGCGGACTCAACACGCCCAAACCCACTACAATCGCATCACCGGCATCTTCACCCTCGGCGGACCGCTGAAGATTCCACATCTGTTGCCGCGTGGGCCGACCTTCTTCGTGGCCTACGAATGGACGCGCAACCATACTGCCGAGACCGAGCCCGGACTTGTCCCGACCGAGGCGGAGCGGACAGGCGATCTTTCCAACCTGGTCAACCCGCTCGGCCAACCGGTCATCGTCTACGATCCCGCAACTGGCCTGCCGTTTCCCGGCAATGTCGTCCCGGTCAGCCCCCAGGCGCAGGCGCTGTTGCAGCTCTATCCCTTGCCGAACATTTACGGCAACCCGCTCTATAACTACCAGGTGCCGGTTCTCAACAGCACCCATCAGGACGCGCTCCTGTCGCGCCTGGACAAGACACTTGGCCGCAGAGACGAGCTCTACGGCACCTTCAACTTTCAAAGCACCAGGGGCAGCGTCACCAACCTCTTCGGCTTTGTCGATAAGACTGACACTCTGGGCATCAACACCAACATCAACTGGTCGCATCGCTTCAACCAGCGGCTCTTCCTTTTTGCCGGCTATCGCTTCAGCCGGCTCAGAACCACCATCGTGCCTTATTTTGAAAACCGGCAGAACATTTCCGGGGAGGCCGGCATTTCCGGCAACAACCAGGACCCAGCCAACTGGGGGCCTCCCGCGCTCACCTTTTCCAGCGGCATTACGCAGCTCTCAGACCAGGACAGCGCGTTCAATCGTAACCGTACCGATAGCTTTTCCGGATCGGTAGGCGATCTATCGCGGCCGCCACAACATTACCCTCGGCGGCGATCTGCGCAAGCAGCAATACAACGATTTCTACCAGCAGAACCCGCGAGGCATCTTCACCTTTACCGGCGCCGCCACCCAAGGCATATCCAACGGCGTCACGACTGGCGGCTCTGACCTGGCCGACTTCCTCATTGGCGTGCCCGATACCAGCTCAGGTTGCCTTCGGCAACGCGGATAAGTATTTTCGCCAGCCCGTCTACGACCTATACGGCACAGACGATTGGCGCATTCTGCCCAACCTCACCATCAACGCCGGCCTGCGCTGGGATTACGGCTCGCCGATCACAGAGACTTCACGGGCGGCTGGTGAATCTTGATGTGCTTCCCGGCTATACCGCAGTTCAGCCCGTGCTCGGCAGCGATCCGGTCGGCCCGCTCACCGGCGATCCACTATCCCAGCTCGCTCATCCGCCCGGACAAGCTCGGTTTCGAGCCGCGCGTCGGAATCTCCTGGCGGCCGATCCCTGCTTCGACCGTCGTGGTGCGCGCCGGCTATGGCATCTATGACGACACGTCGGTGTACCTGACCTCGGTACTGCAACTCGCGCAGCAGTCGCCGCTCTCGACCAGTCTGAGCGTTGCAGAACAGCCCCGACTGCCGGCTTACGCTGGCGAATGGCTTTCAGCCCATGCCCCTCGATCACCACCAACACCTTCGCCGTCGATCCCAACTTCAGAGTCGGCTATGCACAAACCTGGCAATTGTCGATCCAACGCGACCTGCCTGGGGCGTTGCAGCTCACGGCGACTTACCTCGGCGTCAAGGGCACGCGAGGGGTGCAGCAGTTCCTGCCCAACACCTACCCGATCGGAGCAGCCAACCCTTGTACCAGCTGCCCATCGGGTTTTATCGTATCAAGCTTCGGGCGGTGATTCTACGCGGCAAGCGGGCCAGCTCCAGCTGCGCCGCAGGCTGCGCAGTGGCTTTACCGCGTCGCTGCTCTATACGTTTTCGAAGTCCATTGACGATGACGCGTTCCTGGGCGGCCAGGGTCATGTGCTCGCCGGCAACCAGAGTGCGGCGCCCGCGGGAGGGCAAGGCTCGGGACAAGGATCGGGTGGCGGCTCGGACAAGGCTCGTCGGGAAGCACGACCACCACCACGCAAAGCGCATCGACGACACCGGACCATCGCGCAGAACTGGCTCAACCTGCATGCCGAGCGTTCCCTTTCCAGTTTCGATCAACGCCACCTGCTCAACCTGCAGGCCCAATACACCACCGGTGAAGGCCTCGGCGGTGGAACCCTGATGGGCGGCTGGCCCGGCAGGCTGCTCAAGGAGTGGACGATCGTTGGCACGGCCGTGGTCGGCACCGGCCTGCCAGATACGCCGGTTTACTTGGCTGCCGTCCCCGGCACCGGCGTCACCGGCACCATCCGCCCCGACCCTACCGGCGCGCCCATCTACGCCGCCCCAGCCGGCCTGCATCTCAACCCCGCGGCTTACAGTGCGCCTCTGACCGGCCAATGGGGAACCGCGGGCAGAAACTCGATCACCGGTCCCAGCCAATTCAGCCTCGACAGCTCAGTCGCCCGAACTTTCCGCCCCAGCGCGACGGTTTTTCTTAGATTTGAAGGTGTCGGCAACCAACATGTTGAATCACCCGGTGTTTACTGGCTGGAACACGACCGTGAACAGCACGCAATTCGGTCTCCCCCTTAGCCCCAACGCGATGCGCAGCCTGGAAACTCAGCTGCGCCTGAGGTTCTGAGATGAAACGATGTTCATTTCATCTTCCACTCACCACCCCGGCCCCAAGGGGATGCAAATCGCAGGAGTTCTGCGGCTCCGTCTATCCCTCCGTAACGGCTGCCGAGGTAAGCGCCGCCCTCCTCTTTGTCATCCCGCCTGCCCCGGCGTGCCGTGGGAGCGCAGCCGACCTGTCCCGGCGTGCCGTGGAGGGACCTGCTGTGCGCCTTTCCCACACGCAACTGCTCCTGAAAATAGCTTCTGACAAATCGTGGCAAATGCTGATCGCTCTCCTTCTCCTAATCACCGCGGCGCACGCGACGGCGCAGCAGATTGGCCAGAACACGTCCTCCACTCCCTCGGGAACCTACACCCTCACCGCTAAAGCGCAACTGGTCGTCGAGACCGTTGTGGTCAAAGATAAGCAGGGGAAATTTATTCCCGGACTCAGCGCCAAAGACTTTACCGTCACTGAGGACGGCGCTCCACAGACGATCCGCTTCTGCGAGCACCAGGATCTCGCCCCAGAAGAGGCGCCCGTAGCCCCCGCAGCCCCCGGCACGGAACATATAAAACTGTACAAGCAACTCACGCGAACGCAGATCGCTCCTGAAGCATCCGAAAACAGCCGTTATAAGAATCGCCGCCTGCTCGCGCTCTACTTTGATATGACTGCCATGCGCCCGGCCGACCAGCTGCGCGCGCTTTCGGCCGCGGAGAAGTTCCTGCGCACGCAAATGACCACCGTCGACCTGGTCGCCATCCTCCGCTACCAGGGCGGCTCGGTCGACATCCTGCAGGACTTCACCGCCGATCGCAACAAGCTGCTCAGCATTCTCGAGACCATGATTGTCGGCGAAGGCCAGGGCTCCGCCGAGACCATCGACGACGCAAGCAGCGCCGACACCGGCGCCGCGTTCGGCCAGGACGACAGCGAGTTCAACGTCTTCAACACCGATCGCCAGCTCTCCGCGCTGCAGACCGCGGCCAAGATGCTCAGCCAGTTGAACGAGAAGAAATCTCTGATCTACTTCGCCAGCGGACTCCGCCTCAACGGCATTGATAACCAGGCCCAGCTCCATGCCACTGTCGACGCCGCCATCCGCGCCGGCGTCTCCTTCTGGCCAGTGGACGCGCGCGGCCTGGTCGCCGAGGCCCCGCTTGGAGATGCTACCCAGGGCTCGCCGGGCAATTCCGGCATGTACTCCGGCACCGCGGCCATTGCCAACACCACCAACTTCCAACAGTCGCAGGACACCCTCTATGCCCTCGCCGGCGACACCGGAGGCAAAGCCCTTTTCGATAACAACGACTTGACGCGCGGCATCGTGCAGGCTCAGGAATCCATCTCCGACTACTACGTGATTGGCTACTACACCAGCAATACGGCCAGGAACGGCCACTTCCGCCGGGTAAAAATCACCCTCAACCAGAACGAGACCGCCAAGCTCGATTACCGCCAGGGCTACTACGCTGACAAGGAGTTCAGCCACTTTACCACGGTCGACAAAGAGCGCCAGCTGGAAGACGCGCTCATGCTGGAGGACCCGATCACCGAGCTTTCGATCGCCATGGAGATCGATCACTTCCAGCTCAACCGGGCAGAATATTTCGTGCCCATCATTATCAAGATTCCCGGGCCGCGAGCTCGCGCTGGCCAAGCGCGGAGGCGCCGAGCACACGCTGATCGACTTCGTCGGCGAAATCAAAGACCTGGTCGGCGGCACCACCGTCACGCAATGTCCGCGACAACGTCAATATCAAGCTCACCGACGCAACCGCCGCCGAGCTGGCCCGGCGGCCCATCGAGTACGACACCGGCTTCACTCTCCTGCCCGGCAAGTACATGATCAAGTTCCTGGCGCGCGACGATGAAACGGGCAGAATCGGCACTTATCAAACCAACTTCGTCATCCCGAATTTGAACAAGGAGGTCGCGCATGTCCCGATCAGCTCCGTCGTGCTTAGCAGCCAGCGAGTGGACCTTAAAGATGCCCTGTTCAACGCGGAGAAGAACAAGGACCGGGTGAAAGAGGAGGATGTAAACCCGCTGGTTCAGAATGGCCAGAAACTGATTCCCAGCGTAACTCGCGTCTTTCGCCAGAACCAGAACATGTATGTCTATTTGCAGGCGTATGAGCAGGGAGTTCCCGCGGTTCAGCCGTTGGTCGCGTTTGTGAGTTTCTATCACGAGCAAACGAAAGCGTTCGAAACCCAACCGATGGAGATGACGAGCGGGTTGAATAATCGGCTGCAAACGATGCCTTTCAGCTTCAGCATTCCCCTTAGTCAGCTTCCACCAGGCGAGTATGACTGCCAGATATCCGTGCTGGATCCGACCGGGACAGAAGGCTGCCTTCTGGCAGGCTCAGGTCAAGGTTGTTCCGTGAATCTTCGTATTGTTGGCTGTGCATCAAAACAAAATGAGGTGGCGGAATCGCTATGGCCAGGTCGACCGGGTTGTGGTTCCTTTTGCTGGTGGTTGCAGCGAGCGCTGCTGTGGGTGGGTATCCGTTTAGCTGCGGCAGGCCAAAGACGCCTGTTGCCACGCCGATCACTGATCTGGGAGCAACTATGCCGCTGAACCAGGCCGGGCGGCGGCGTTGTTCCAACGGAGGCGTACGCGGTCTATTCCGCGCTTTACCAGGCTCCGATGCAGGAGCCGCTGGTCTTCTCTGAGGATTCGTTGACCGATATTCCGCAGGTGAATGGTAGCTGCCTGAGGCCTACAACGACTGCAGGAGCATGAGATGAACGACGCCTTCGTTGCGGCCAACCAGCAGAGCCATCGCTGGGAACACAAGTTCTCCATCCCGCAGGGCTACCGGCTGTTGACTCACAGCGAGCTTGCCCAGGCGCAGACGTGCGCAGCGACACATGGGCGAGAGGCTGCATCCTGCGAGAGCTACAAGCAACTCAGATATGTACGGTTGCTGGGAGTGCCGGGATTTGATCACGCACACACCCGCGCACTGGTGTCGGTGATCAAGAGCTGCGGCCACCTTTGCGGGAGCGGCGGAATTTTCGCGGTGGAGAAGATAGCCGGTACATGGCAGCGATCCGCGACGACTGATTTCACTCGCGACTGCAGTTGGATGTACTAGGCAAAGCGATCGTAGAGAAGCGCCCCATTAGCGCTAACTTGTTTTACATACAATAGAAATCCGAGAAGACGCTGGCTTTTGCATCATCTCCAACGCGCCACAAATCCGTCGGTTTTGTGGGAGCTTTAAGCGAAAAAGCATCTAAACAAGTTAGCGCTTATGGGGCTCCGTCCCATAGGCTTGTGCTCTGGATGCCGCGATGATCCGACCCGACGGATTCACTCGGAAAGAATTGGTTCCCGAACATCGTCCGTCTTCGGCCCCAGCTTTTTGTGGCGATCTAGAAAACGGACGCAGGCGTTCCAGCGCAGATATTGCGTCATCGTTGCCGGCGGGCCGCAAGTGCTCCGCTTCCTCGAATAGCTCCAGCGCCTTGACGAGCCAATCGTAAACATAGCCACTGGAGCCCGGCTTGCCCGCGTCGTGATATGCCTTCGCACGCCGCTCCCACGCGATCCCGGAATAGTAAGCGCGATCGTACGCCGCTTCGAGGCCGGCTATCGCCTCCATCGCGCTCGAAAACGCCCCTTGATCGTGAGCCATCTCATCGGTCAAGGCCAGAATCATGCTGATGCGCGCCTCCCGGTTCGCCGGGTCAACTTCGAGGATGTCGCGGCAAATGCTTACCGCTTCGTTGGGTTCGTTCAGCAAGCGGTAACGTTCGGCCTTGGCCAGTGCGCCGCCCACGCTGTCACGAGAAATAGGTTTGAGTGTGAACATGTTACCCCCTTCGCTTAGAGGATGTGGAACAACTGCTTTAACGGATCGAAAAAACGATCCACTACCCGCTCCTTGAGCGGAATAATTGCGTTTTCGGTAATCGTGATCGACTCCGGACACACCTTCCGGCAGCAGGTGGTGATATTGCAGTAACCAATACTGTGCTTTTTTCTTCAAGTCGCTCGACGCGATCTTCGCTATCGAGTGGATGCATTTCGAGCGCCGCGGCGTAGACAAACAAGCGGGGACCGATGAACTCGTCCTCTTTATGGTGTTCGCGCAGGACGTGACATACATCCTGGCAGAGAAAACACTCGATGCACTTGCGAAACTCCTGCACCCGTTCGACGTCAGCCTGCTGCATGCGCCATGTTCCATCCGGCAGGTCGGGGGAACGGGGCCGGAATGGCTTGACCGTCATCTTGGCGCGGAAGTTCCAGGAGACGTCGGTGACCAGGTCGCGAATCACGGGAAAGGTGTGCATCGGCTCGAGGATCACCGGCAATTCCAGGTTGAGATTGCTAAGCCGGGTCATGCACATGAGCTTCGGCATCCCGTTAATCTCAGCGGAACAGGAGCCGCACTTGCCGGCCTTGCAATTCCATCGCAGCGCAAGATCGGGCGCCTGATGAGCCTGGATGCGGTGCACGGCGTCCAAAACCACCATGCCCTCCTCCACCGGCGTGAGGTAATCCTGGAACTGGCCGCCTGCCGAATCCCCGCGCCAGATGCGAAACATTGCCTGCTTGGCCATTGATTTTGTCTCCCTATTTCATTTGTCTACTTCCTCTCCCTATTTCATCTCCTGAATCACGGCTTTCAACTCATCGGGCATGGGCGGGAGAGCGCGCTTCTCCACCACCATTTCGCCATCCGCCCCGCGCTTGACGATGATGTTGTGCTTACCCCACTCGGCGTCTTTGTTGGGAAAGTCTTCGCGAAACTGCGCGCCCCGGCTCTCTTTTCGGAGCAGCGCAGCGCGGGTGATCGCCTCCGACACAACCAGCAGGCTGGAAAGATCGAGAGCGGTGTGCCATCCGTTGTTGTACTGGCGATGGCCCGCGATACCCACACGGTCTGCCCGCACTCGAAGTTGCGCGATTTTCTCCAGTGCCTGTTGCATTTCATTCTCCGTGCGCACGATGCCGACCAGGTCCTGCATCGATTCCTGCAGGTCGTATTGAATCTGATAGGGATTCTCGCCGGAAGCGCCGCGTTCGAAGGGCTTGAGGGCTTGCGGTTGCCGTTGCCTGAAGCTGCTCGTCATCAATCGTGCCCAGCTCCGTTGCTTTTGGCGAATTCCGCCGCATAATGGCCGGCGCGGCGTCCGAACACCACCAGATCCGAAAGCGAATTGCCGCCCAACCGATTGGCGCCGTGCAGTCCGGCCGCCGCTTCTCCCGCGGCAAACAACCCGGGCACGCTGGACATCTGCGAATCGCCATCCACGCGGATGCCGCCCATCATGTAGTGCGTGGTGGGCCCGACTTCCATCGGCTCTTTGGTGATATCCAGATCTGCCAGCTGCTTGAACTGGTGATACATGCTGGGCAGCTTGCGCTTGATGTGCTCCTCCGCTTTGGGAAGGTGCTGCTTGATCCAGGCAATATCGAGAAAGACGCCACCGTGCGGCGTGCCCCGCCCGGCTTTGACTTCGCGATTGATGCAGCGGGCCACGTGGTCGCGGGTGAGCAGTTCGGGCGGCCGGCGGGCATTTCTGTCGCCCTGGGTGTAGCGCCATCCTTCCTCTTCTGTGTCGGCGGTCTGGTCCTTGTAGAGATCGGGGATTTCGTCGAACATGAACCTGCGGCCTTCGCTGTTGCGCAGAACGCCGCCTTCCCCGCGCACGCCTTCGGTCACCAGGATGCCGCGCACGCTGATGGGCCAGACCATGCCCGTGGGATGGAACTGAACGAACTCCATTTCCTGCAGTTCGGCGCCGACGTTATACGCCAGCGCAAGGCCATCGCCGGTGTATTCCCAACTGTTGCTGGTGACCTTGAAGGCGCGCCCGATTCCGCCGGTGGCCAGCACCACCGCCTTCGCCTGCCACAGTTGGAAGAGGCCCTTCTCGCGGTCGTATCCGCAGGCGCCGGCGACGCGGCCCGAGTCCATCAGGAGGCTCAGCACGGTGCACTCCATGTGGACCTGCATGCCGCAATGAATGCCGTGATCCTGGAGGGTGCGGATCATCTCCAGGCCGGTGCGATCGCCGACGTGGGCCAGGCGCGGATACTGATGGCCGCCGAAGTTCCGCTGCAGAATCCGCCCGTCCTTGGTGCGGTCGAAGAGCGCGCCCCAGGCCTCCAGTTCGCGCACGCACTCCGGCGCTTCCTTGGCGTGCAACTCCGCCATACGCCAGTTGTTGAGGTACTGTCCGCCGCGCATGGTATCGGCGAAATGAACGCGCCAGTTGTCGCGATCGTCGACGTTGGCCAGCGCAGCGGCAATGCCGCCCTCGGCCATGACGGTGTGGGCTTTGCCGAGCAGCGATTTGCAGACCACGCCCACTTTGGCGCCGCTGGCCGCGGCTTCGATGGCGGCGCGCAGTCCTGCCCCGCCTGCACCGATGACCAGGACATCGTAGGAGAACCGCTGGAACTCCGGCATCTACAGGATTCTCCAGTCGTGCCAGATGCCCATCGAGCAGAGGCGGACGTAGATATCGGAGAATCCCACCCAGAAGAGACTGGCCCACGCCCACTTCTGATGTCCACGGTTTAGACAGCTCACGCAATCGTAGAGCTTGTGCCGTACCGGGTATTCCGAGATGCGGTCGAACGTCCCTCCGACCAGATGCCGGAAGGCATGGCAGCCGAATATATATCCGCCGAGAAGCACAACATTCACCACCAGGACGAGGCTTCCGACACCGATCCCGAAGCCGTCAGAGAAATGAAAGGAAACGATTGCGTCATAGACCAGAAATGCCCACACCAGGTAGGAGAGACGCAGAAAGTAGCGATGGAAATTCTGCATGATCAGGGGAAAGCTTCGTTCGCCGAGATAGGTCTTGCGCGGCTCGCTTACCGCGCACGCCGGAGGATCGGCCCAGAACGACTTGTAGTAGGCGCCGCGGTAGTAGTAACAGGTCAGGCGAAAGAGGCCCGGTATCCACAAGATAAGAAGCGCCGGAGAGAAGTGCACAAAACTCGGATACCACGACGGCTTGGGGCCGAAGAGGGCGTGGGGCGAGGAGCCGAAGAGTTCCGGAGAATAGAAAGGTGAAATGTAAGGGCCAAAGGTGTAGTGGCTGTTCTGCCATGCCGCCCACGTGGAGTAAACCAGGAACGCGCTCAAACCCAGAAAAATCGCGGTGGGCGAAAGCCACCAGGGATCCCGCCGAGACGTCTGGCCGAACCTGCCGTCTTTCCAGACGACATCGGGAGCTGCCATCTTCCCTCCACGGCAGAGGATCAGTTGGAGCCCCTTCCCGCCGATGGCAGGGGATTATATACAGCAAAGAACTGAGTCGCCAAGTGCGGCCCGGGGATTGGGTAGAATCATTGCTATCATTGCGCTTTTTTGCGCCATCCCCTTGCACGGAGACCTTAGTGAGTTTTCTACCTTCCTCGAACGATCTACTTCTTTTCGTCTCAGCGGCAGTGATCTTGTTGCTCATTCCAGGACCGGCGGTGCTGTACGTCTTAACGCGCAGCGTTGATCAAGGGCGTAAAGCAGGACTGGCCTCGTGTTCCGGGATCGCTACCGGCTCGCTGGTGCACGTCCTGGCTGCAACGCTCGGGCTCTCGGCCTTGCTGCTGTCTTCGGCAGTGGCCTACTCTGTGGTGAAGTATGCGGGCGCAGCTTACCTGATTTATTTAGGAATCAAAAAGCTGCGTGAACGCCCCGCCATGGATATCGAAAGGCACGTGCCGCCGCTCCCGCTGCGCCGGGTCTATGCGCAAGGTGTTCTGGTCGAGGCTCTCAATCCAAAGGTAGCAATTTTCTTTTTTGCCTTCCTGCCGCAGTTCGTCAACCCGGCGCGCGGACACGTGAGCTTGCAGTTCTTTTCGCTCGGGATGCTATTTACGCTTATGGGATTTACGACCGACAGCGCGTGGGCGCTCACCGCGGGGTCGGCCGCGGGATGGCTGCGACGCAACCAGACCTTTATTCGCAACGAGCGCTACGTCTCCGGGACGGTCTATCTAGGCCTCGGGATGGCGACCGCGGTGACTGGCTCCAGACACAAGTGAGCAGACACAAGTGAGCAAGCCCGCTAAGCCACCCCTTCGCGGGCATCTTTCCAGATGTCAATCTCTCCTTCTTGCGCGTAGCCGTCAATTTCCTTCAACTCAGCAGCGGTGAAGTGAAGCTTCTTGACGGCGTCGAGGGAGTCGTCGAGCTGCTCCACATTACGCGCTCCGATCAGTGCCGAGGTAACCCGCTGGTCACGGAGCACCCAGGCGATGGCCATCTGCGCCAGCGTCTGCCCGCGTCCATGCGCAATTTCGTTCAACGCCCGAACACGTTTGAGGTTTTCTTCGCTCAGCTGTTCCTTCTGCAGCGACCCCTCGGCCTTGGCGCGCGAGTTCTCCGGCACGCCCTTTAGATATTTGCTGGTCAGCAGTCCCTGGGCCAGCGGCGAGAAGCCAATGCACCCCACGCCCAGCTCCTCCAGCGTGCTGAGCAACTCCTTCTCCACCCAGCGGTTCAGCATCGAGTACGAAGGCTGATGAATCAGTAGCGGCACTCCTTCGCTCTGCAAGATCTTTGCCGCCTGGCGCGTGCGCTCCGGACTGTAGGACGAGATGCCTACATACAACGCCTTGCCCTGGCGTACTGCATGCACCAGCGCCCCCATGGTCTCTTCCAGGGGTACGTCCATGGTGGGGCGGTGAGAGTAGAAAATGTCGACATATTCCAGGCCCATGCGCTGCAGGCTTTCGTCGAGAGAGGCCAGCATATACTTGCGCGAGCCGCCCAGGCCGTACGGACCGGGCCACATATCCCACCCGGCCTTGGAGGAGATCAGGAGCTCGTTGCGAAGACCGCCGAAATCCTTGCGCAGAATTTCGCCGAAGTTTTCCTCGGCTGAGCCATAGGGTGGTCCATAGTTGTTGGCCAGGTCAAAGTGGGTCACCCCTCGATCGAAGGCTCGGCGAACGACTGCACGGCCGGTCTCGAAAACATCGGCGCCGCCGAAGTTCTGCCATAAACCAAGCGAGACGGGCGGCAGCACGATCCCTGATCGTCCGCAACGGCGAAATTGCGCTCCGTCATACCGCTTTGCATTAGGTACATAACTGGTCCGCAATGGATCTCCTTCTTCAAGTTCAGATGCTCACGTGGGCTAGATGGCATCGCAGAGCACTCGCAAAGTATTTCACAAGGAAATCCGATCGGGTTTTGGTGGAGGGGGCCACGGGCCCCTACGCCACCCTGCCAAATCAGTGCCCTCAGGGCTAAAGTTTCCGCTGGTCGAGATCGCAACAGCTTTGGGGGGCTTCGCCCTCTTTTTCGGCCCACGTACGCTTAGGCGAACGTGGGGCACCCGTCCAGTTCCTACTGGGTTCTTCCCGGACTCAGACTCCGCCGAGGCGCAACTCTGGTTGTGCAGCACGGCAAAAGGCGTGCCCTGAAACAAAAGCCATATTTTCCGTACCGTGGTACATTGGTACACATGGCAGAGACCAAGGGAACGGTGGAGGTGGAACGGATCCAGACGGGCGTCCGAATGGAAAAGCGGCTGCTCAAAGTGTTGAAGGCGGTCGCTGAACTGAAGGACATGACGCTGGGAGATCTGCTCGAAGGGATTGTGCTCCATGCCTTTGAAGGCAAGTCGGCGTTCTCTACGCAGACGCTGAAGGAGATCGAGCAATTCAGAAGCATCTACGGCCTGACTCTCCATGCCTCGGATAGCCATCGATTGAAGGAGCGCAAATGAATGGCAGCGTAAACCCGCCCCCAGCCCACGTCTGCAATAGCTTCCACTTTGTTATTCGCGCGACTTTCGATCGCGCTGCTCCTCTCTTTGGCCCAGAAGGGGAACGATGCTGGGCCGGGCAGCACTGGAACCCCGAATTTCTGTATCCCCAACCGGGAAAGGATGTTCAAGGAGCAGTCTTCACCGTTCAGCACGGTCCGCAGAGGAGCGTGTGGGTTAACACGCTCTTCGATCCGGAAGAAGGCCGTATGCAGTATGTGTCCTTCGTCCCCGGCACCGTCGTATCCACGGTGGACGTTCAACTGACTGCACTCGATACGTCCAGCACTGGCGTGGAAGTGACCTACGTGCGCACAGCTCTGGACGCGGCAGCAAATGACGAGGTGCAAACGATGGGAAGGAGTGACCGCGAGAACGGTCCCCATTGGCAGCAAGCGATTGAAAGCTGTCTCACAGCACAGCACTAGTTGGTGCGACCCGGTTTCACTGCAGTGTGGGAGACTACTTTGATTTCGAAGACTTTGGGCCACTGCTTCCCGGTGACGAAGAGACGGTCGCGTTTGGCGTCGTACGCGATGCCGTTTAGCACGGATTCCCCGTTGATCTTCTGATCGTCCGGCAGCAAGCCGGTGAGATCGATCCAGGCAATCACGTGTCCGTCACGCGGATTGATGCGCGCGATCCGGTCCGTGTGCCAGACGTTGGCGTAAATCTCACCCTTGATAAATTCCAGCTCGTTCAGCTCGTCGATGACGCTGTTCCCATCCTTTACCAGGATGTGGTGGGTTTCTTTGAAGCTATTCGGGTCGCGGAAACGAAGCGTTGCCGTGCCGTCGCTGGTGATCAGCTCTTTGGCGGTGCGCGTCATCCCCCAGCCGTCACCGCTGTAATTGAGCTGCTTAACCATCCGCAGGCTGAAACGGTCATAAACAAAGCAGATTTGCGACTTCCACGTCCACTGGTAGATGTTCGGCCCCCAATCGACGATTCCCTCTCCAAAATACTGCGGCGCCAGCGCAAGCTTCTGCAGCGGTTTCCCGGTTTCCGGCTGGATGGCAAGTAGAGCTGAACGCCCCGCAATCCCTGTCCCCTCGTAAAACAGGCCGTCAAGATACAGGAACCCCTCGGTGTAGCTGTCGGTCGAGTGTGGATACTCCGCCACGACCCTATATTTCAAGGTCGGGGCAGCGGCGCCGGAGCGATCGGCGCAAAAAAGACACGCGGCCAGCGCAAGGCTGGCAGCAAAACGCCTTGCGAAGAGGGCGACAGAGGGCATCGTATTTCACATTACCGCATCGATCGACTGAGCGGCCGCGCTAGACTGGAGTGCATCGTGATTTCTGGAGCACACGTCGTTGTCTACAGCAAGGATGCGGAAGGGGACCGCGTCTTCTTTCGCGATGTGGTTGGATTTGCGTCCGTCGATGCCGGCCACGGATGGTTGATCTTTGCTTTGCCTCCGGCAGAGGCTGCATTCCATCCGGTCGAGGACAACGAACGCAGCGAACTGTACTTCATGTGTGAAGATCTCGAAGCGGAGATGATGGCCTTGGCGAAGAAGCACGTGAGGTGTTCGGCCGTTCATGAAGCCAGGTGGGGTTCGATCACCAAGATCGGGCTACCTGGAGGCGGCGAAGTGGGTTTGTACCAGGCGAAGCATCCCACCGCCCTTCACCTTCGCTAGGGTTGTCACATTGAGCGACGGAAGCTGTCTTGTCACTTCTCATACACGAACCTTTAATGATCGAATAGCATCAGTTCCCCCGAGGAAACCGCACGCATGCTTCCACGGTGCTTTGTCGTTTGCGCTCTG
Source organism: uncultured Acidobacteriaceae bacterium (assembly GCA_963746595.1). Lineage (GTDB taxonomy): Bacteria > Acidobacteriota > Terriglobia > Terriglobales > Acidobacteriaceae > PALSA-350. The sequence continues at coordinate 165,245 of CAVVBS010000013.1, read as the reverse complement.
CTCCTGGCGCCGTCGTTGGCGGGTTTTGCGCAGTCTTTACCGAACCTACTCCACGTCGGCCGGAACATTCTGCTCGCGCCTGACAAAGAGTTCCGGAATGCCACCTGCATTCTGTGCTCCGCCGACGTGGAGGGCCGGGCCGCCGGCAGCGTGCGCGTTTTCGCAGGGAATGTGTTTCTCAATGGTTCGGTGGCCGGCAACGTTCTGGTGTTCGGTGGCAACGTTACACTCACCAGCGCCGCCAAGGTCGACGGCCGCGTCGTTGTCTTCGGCGGACATCTGCATCAGGATCCCGCCGCCGTCAGCAACACCCGCACTTTATTTCCCCCGATCATTTTTCTACCCATTATTCTTGGCATTTGCGTCATCATCGGCGGCCTGATTGTGATTGCCCGCCGTATGGTGCGCGGCCCGGTGGCCTTCCCTCCCCTGCCCCGCCTTTAGAACCGAAGCTGCCGGCGTTTATAATCAGGAGATATCCTGCGCTTCCTGGGACCCTGTGGTGCTCACGGCTGGTCCCCGCGCCGCACCCGCAGAGCAGTATCTGAAAAACTGTACCCAGCGGCCACAGCGCGAGGGTGCACCTATTCTGATCGTGCTCTCAATACAGGTACTCATGGATTTCCAGTTGGTTAGCGATTACCGTCCTCGTGGCGACCAAGGCCGCGCCATCCAGGAGCTTGTCTCCGGATTAGCCGCCGGCGAGCAACATCAGACCCTGCTCGGCGTCACCGGCTCGGGCAAGACCTTCACCATGGCCAAGATCATCGAGCAATCCAACCGCCCGGCTCTGATTCTGGCCCACAACAAGACTTTGGCGGCCCAGCTCTTTCACGAGTTCAAGCAGTTTTTCCCGGGCAACGCGGTCGAGTACTTCGTCTCCTATTACGACTACTACCAGCCCGAGGCCTACATTCCTTCCGGCGACCTTTATATCGAGAAGGAAGCCACCATCAACGAAGAGCTGGACAAGCTCCGCCTCTCAGCCACCCGTTCCCTGTTCGAGCGGCGCGACGCCATTATTGTCTCCTCGGTCAGCTGCATCTATGGCCTGGGTTCGCCTGAGGCGTATTACGGCATGCTGCTGCTGCTGGAAAAAGGGCAGAAAATCCGCCGCGAAGACATTACCCGGCGCCTGGTGGAGATTCTCTACGAGCGCAACGACAGCGATTTCCGGCGTGGAACCTTTCGCGTGCGGGGCGACGTGATCGAGGTCTATCCCACCTACGATGAAATGGCCTATCGCATCGAGCTCTTCGGCAACGAGATCGAAGAACTCTCGCAAATCGACCCGCTTTTCGGTACCGTGCGCCAGAAATACGCCCGCCTGCCGATCTATCCAAAATCGCATTACGTCGTTCAGCCGGAGCGCAAGAAGACGGCCGTCGCTTCCATCCTGGAAGAACTTGGCGTGTGGGAGAAGCAGCTGGAGTCCGAGGGTCGGCTGGTCGAATCGCAGCGTATCCACCAGCGCACTCGCTTCGATCTGGAAATGATCAAGTCCATGGGCTATTGCCATGGCATTGAGAACTACTCGCGTCACTTCTCCGGCCGGCTACCGGGCGAACCGCCGCCTACGCTGCTGGACTATTTCCCGCGTGATTACCTGGTCTTTATCGACGAGTCGCACGTGACCGTCCCCCAACTCCATGGCATGTGGCATGGGGATCGCTCGCGCAAGCAGAACCTGGTCGATTATGGATTCCGCCTGCCTTCTGCCATGGACAATCGTCCGCTCAGGTTCGAGGAGTTCGAGACCCGGACCCACCAGACGATTTATGTTTCCGCAACGCCCGGTCCCTATGAGCTGACCAAGTCGGCCGGTGTGGTGGTGGAGCAGATCATCCGGCCTACGGGGCTGGTGGACCCGCAGGTGGAGATCCGGCCCATTCGCGGTCAGATCGACGATTTGCTGGCGGAGATCCGCGCTCGTGTAGAGAAGAACGAGCGTGTCCTAGTGACCGTGTTGACCAAGCGCATGGCGGAGGACCTGTCTGGATACTACGCAGAGGTCGGAGTGAAATGCCGGTACATGCACTCTGAGATCGAAACCCTGGAGCGGGTGCGGTTGCTGCGCGATCTGCGCCGGGGAGAGTATGACGTGCTGATCGGCATCAACCTGTTGCGCGAAGGGCTTGATTTGCCGGAGGTTTCTCTGGTGGCGATCCTGGATGCCGACAAGGAGGGGTTCCTGCGCTCGTCAGGCTCGCTCATCCAGACCATTGGACGCGCCGCCCGCCACCTGAGTGGCCGCGCCATTCTCTACGCCGATGTCATGACCGATTCCATCCGCCGTGCCCTGGATGAAACCGAACGCCGGCGCACGGTGCAGCAGGCTCACAACGAAGAACACGGCATTACGCCTACTTCCATCAGCCGCTCCCTGGACATGTCGCTGGTGCACATTCTCAAGGCGGAGTACGCTGACCTCACCAGCCAGGATGATTCGTTGCCGGAGTTCGAAACCCAGCAGGAGTTGGATACGTACATCGGCAAGCTGGAGTCGGACATGCGCGAAGCGGCCAAGAAATTCGAGTTTGAAAAGGCGGCCAAGCTGCGCGACACCATCAAGGACCTACGGACCAAGGAGTTCCTCTTTTCCTGAGGCTACAGCTCCGTCCATCCATCTCCACACATGCCAAGCTCGGCCGCCGTTCTCAACCTTGTCATCCCGCCTGCCCCGGCGTGCCGTGGGAGCGGAGCCGAGGGACCTGCTGTGCGCCCTTCCCGAACGCAACTGCGCAAGGGAGTCACCTGCAAACCAAGCCCGATTGATTCGCCAATTTGGACAGGACATCTCCGACTCTCAGCCGTCCCTTCGGGGCTCCTTCCGAGACACTCCGATAGCGGCGGTTTATGCTGTAATACGCCATGCACTTGTCCGGTGAGTGGATACTGCTGATCTTCTTATTCTGGTCACGGCGACCATGCTGTTGCTGCTGCATCTCACTCAGCTGGGCCTGATCCTGCACGAGAATCTCCCGGACCGGCCACACCGGAGAATGTTCCTGGCATCGGTCAGCTTCTTTATCACTTTTCTGGCGGTCCGCTTGCTGGTTGCTTCCATCCAGCATCACATCGGGCCGTTCCAATATGTCACCATGGGCGGCCGCCATATCCATCACCTGGTGTGGGGCATCCTGATCCTCCTTGGGGTGGGGTTAGGCTACCTCAACGAGCTCGGCTCACTCGGCACACCCACCTCAATCTTCGCCAGCCGTCTCATGGCTATCCTCTACGGCGTCGGCGCTGCATTGACGCTCGATGAGTTCGCGCTGTGGCTGAACCTCGCCAATGTCTATTGGTCACCCGAGGGACGGGAGAGTATCGATGCCGTGATGCTTTTCGGGAGCCTGTTGGCGATCGGAACGTGGGGTGCTCCGCTGTTCTCCGCCATTATGCGAAAGAAATAGCCTCCCCGCCGTGTTGCAGTATCGGCCGCTTCGGGTGTGATGGGTAGCCTAACTCGGTAACCTCTACGGTTCCGTGTGATCAATACGCTTGCATCCTTAGTCGTGCTTCTAGTATGCAAAATGTAGTGTATTGTCTGGCCCTTCAATGAGACCGTCCTGCACTTGAATTCAAAGAATCAACCCAAAGGAAGTGCTAATGGCATCCCACAACCCAGTCCCCGCGCCCGAGAAATATTTTGTGGCCTTCGTTATCCAGGGCGAAGACGTTTTCAAAATAACCTGCGACAGTATCTCGCATACCTGCGGAAATTCCGGCGAGGCTGCTTTCCAGGGAGTGGCCAAACTGCGCGCGGCTGCCGCCCTCGAGCAGCTCACCGCCATCCACAACGAACGCCCTGAAGAATTGCGTAAAATGGCACGGGAAATGGCCCGCGAGGGCATGGCCATGCTGGCGCGCACCAGCAACACCACCAAGACCAATATTGAACGAATCGCGTAAGCTGGTTAGATAAAGTCCCGGTCGCCTCTCTGATCCCTTTTCCGGATTTCCTGTGAAGTTTATTGGCATGGATGAACTTCAGGCGGCTTTCATCAATGAAAGCCGCACACTTGGCCGTAAATTAGGCCTGCGTACCGGAAATACGGGTTTGGCCGTGGGGGGAACCGGCGGTGCTTTGGCCATCGGCGGTAGCGTGAAACAAGCAGCCCGGGTTGGCCCCGGACTCCTGCAAGGCAGGAATCCGGGGTACTCGGGCTGCAATTATTCATGCGCAGTAGGAAAATATATCCACAATTCGAGGGGTACAGCATTTTTCACTTCTGATGTATACAGGGGAACGGCTCCCGACGCGGCTTTTCCTCAAGATTCGGGGTCCCCGGCAAGCAAGCTTGCTGGGGTGGAAGAAAAGCCGCACCTCGCTTAACCCGGCTGTACAGGGTAGAAGCAGACATCACACCCCTTGCATTAAGGTGGGTGAGTAGCAGAATGGTGAGTTGCAGTCGGTCCGGAAGCGATTGGTGCTCTAGGATCCCTCCGGGCCAACCCGCGGGCTTTGCTTTATTACCCTTACTTTTCGGGGAAACAAGGACACTATGCAGTTCTGGAATGAATTGGAAGGACAAACCATCGATCGGCTTTATCCCTTGCGCCGCCTGGTGCGATCCGAAGGGCGTAGCGCCTGGTTCGAGACCGCCACCGGTGAGGAGCTAAGCATCCCCGCCACCATCAGCCTGACCGAGGCGCTGACGGATGCGGACGAGGTGACCGCGCGCCTCAAAGCGGCGCAAAACCTGAAGCATCCGAACCTGGTGAGCATCACCAAAGTCGGCCAGGTCAAAGTCGACAACACCCTGATTGTCTATGCCGTCATGGAGCACATTGAGCAGAGTCTCTCCGACGTGCTCCAGACTCAAACCCTGACTGCGGACGAAGGCCGCGAAGTGGCCGAAGCCCTGGTCGGAGCGCTCACCGCGATTCACCAGAAGGGCATGTCCCATGGTCACGTGGAAGCTGCCAGCGTGCTGGCGACCGAGGAGACAGTCAAGCTGCGCAGCGATTGCCTGCAAACCAGCGCAGCGGGGCAGGCCGAGGATGTGGCCGGCATCGGCACGACCCTGTTCCATGCCTTCACGCAGCGAAAAGCGCCGACCGCCACCGATGCGCAAATCAATCGCATCCCAGCGCCGTTTGCGGAGATTATCCGCAACTCCTTTGCCCGGCGCTGGACGTTAGGCCAAATTGCCAACGCCCTGAAGCCTGGCCAGCCGATCGCCCAGGCGGTTCCACCGGCGCCGGTTCGCCCTCCGGCAGCCGCTCCGGTTCGTCCCCCCGCAGCCGCTCCGGTTCGCCCGCCGGCTCCGCCTCCGCCTCAGCCTCCGGCCACGCCTGAGCATGACCCTATCGTGGTGAAAGTGGTGGATCCGGCCGCGCCGTCATACCGTCCCGCTACTCCGCCTCCTGGAGTAGGGCGTCCGCTCCCGTTGGCCGCTGAAGAAGATGAGCCATTGGCTGCCCGGCGAAAGCCTCTTGCGCTGTATGGAGCATTGGCCGTGATAGTGCTGGCGATCATCGCCTGGCTATTCTGGCCCAAGTCCGCTCAGGCTCCTACGAACGTGACCAATCCGCAAACCGCCGCCCAGCCGGCCACGCCACCGCCGGCAGCTGCCCCAGCGCCCGCTACTCCCCCGGCCAAACCCGTTCCAGCGAAGAAGCTGGCCCCGGCAAAGCCCGCACCGGGGGAGCGGCAGACGGCCTCCGCCGCTCCGCCAAAGGAACGCACCATCTGGCGTGTCGTCGTCTACACCTACAGGAGTCAGAAACTGGCTGAGGAGAAGGCGAGCCAGATCAGTGGGAAATATCCCGACCTGAGCGCCTCAGTTTTCAGCCCAGCCGGCCATAGTGACACTTATCTGGTCATCCTCGGCGGCACCATGGATCGTCAGCAGTCGTTTGACATGCGTGCGAAAGCGCTCCGTGATGGGATGCCGGGGGATACCTATGCCCGGAATTTCGCGCAGTAGAGGGCTCCCCTTTTTACCCGGCGGAGGCTTGCAACAGATATTTGAGACTGGCCGCGACGCTCTCCACCGGAGGCACGACAGTGGCGCCAAACGTAACATCCTGTTCGACGACCATCCATCCCGAATAACCGTTCTTTTCCAGCACGCGAAAGAACGCGGGAAAATCAACCGATCCCTGGCCAATGATGGTGAAGGCATTGGCAGCGATAGCCTGCTCAAAGTTCATGTCGCTGCTGCGAACCTTCGCCATCACCTTGTCGTCGACGTCCTTGATGTGAATGAACCTGAGAATCTTGCGAAACTTTTCTGCTTCGGCCACTGGATCTCCGCCCGCGTAGGCACAATGTCCCGTGTCCAGGCAGAGCCCAATGTTCGAAGCCGAAGTAGCGTCGAAGAACTGCTCGGTTTCCTGCGGCGTCTCAACGTAGGTTGAGGTATGGGGATGGAAGACCAGGTCCAGGCCAAACTCATCCGCCACCTGGGCAGCCTCGGCGACTACTCTTGCGACTTGCTTCCATTGCTGGGCATTCAAGCCCTTGCTGCCATCGGCAGGAACGCGGCCGGCAATGCTGTCCCGCTGCGGCGACTGCTGGTCGGCAAGAACCAGGAAGGGTGCACCGAGGGCTGCGAGCAGATCGCCTACCTTCCGGATCTGCTCGACCACGACGGTAGTAGAAGCCGGGTCAGTCAGATCCACCGGGACAAACGAACCCAACATCTTCAACTTCCGCTGGGCAAGTTCCGGTTCGAGCACCTTCGCATCGGTGGGGAAGAAGCCGTAAGGTCCCAGCTCGGTACCGGTGTAGCCCGCGACGACCATCTCGTCCAACATTGTCTGGTAGCTCTGCTCCCATGACGGACTTGGATAATCCAAAACGCCCCAGCTATTAGGGGCGGAGGCAAACTTGAAGCGCGATGGCGATGCAGTCATGGGTAAACCCTTTGCAAGCACTTGAATGCCTTTAACTAAGCGCTTATATTGCCTATGATGCAGGGGGCGATTCCCGTCGTCAAGCCCGAGGACCGTACAAATTTTCGCGTGGGGGCACAAAAGGATGCGTAAGTTGGGTATGGGGGTGCTGGGCGTTGGGGACATGGGCAAACGGCACGCGGAGAATCTGCGTCGCCTGGTTCCCCAAGCGAAGCTGGTCGCCGTGGCCGACGTGGATGGCGCCCGCGCCAAAAAGGTGGCGGACGAGCTTGAAATTGAGCACTCCTATACCAGCCTGGACGCGATGCTCGAGCGCAAAGATATTCAAGCGGTCGTGATCGCGGCGCCCGACAAGTTTCATGCCGATGCGGTTCAGGCGGCAGCGCGCGCAGGCAAAGACATTCTCTGCGAGAAGCCGCTCGGCCTTACCCGCAAGAGCGCCGAGGAGGCGTTGCGGGCCGTCGCAGATGCCGGGGTCCGGCTGCAAGTAGGCTTCATGCGCCGCTATGACCCGGCTTACGTAGCCGCCAGCAAGCGGATTGAAGCGGGAGAGATCGGCGAAACCGTGGTCTTTAAATCCCTTGGACGCGATAAAGACATGCCCCCGCTGCGGGCTTACCAGTCGGGGATCAATGGCATGCTCTTCTACAACAGTACGATTCACGACTTCGATCTGGCGCGCTGGCTCACCCATGACGAGGTTGCCGAAGTGCACACTTTTGCCACGGTCGCGATCCGGCCGGAGATTGCGGAGTTCGGTGATGTGGTGGCTGGCTCGGTGAACCTTCGCTTCGCCCGTGGGGCTATTGGAAATATCGAGTCTTATGTGCAGTGCTTGTACGGTTACGATATCCGCACAGAAGTCGTCGGTTCCAAAGGGTCCATCCTGATCGGGAGCGTACGGCAAAGCTCCGCGACCTTCTTCAAACCGAACGATGGCAGCTACGAGTTAGAAGATCATTTCCTGTCCCGTTTTCGCGAGGCCTACGTGGCTGAGGTCATCGACTTCGTCGACACCATTCTGAGCGACCGCGCCCCTCGCGTCACCGGAGAAGATGGCTTGCGGGCGGTTGAGATCGCAGTTGCCGCCGAGAAATCGGTTCGCACTGCAGCCCCTTGTAAGGTCGGCAAAGGCGACTAGGAGAAGAGAAATGCTGTGCCTGGACGGGTGCCCCACGTTCGCCTCAGCGTACGTGGGCCGAGAAAGACGGGCGAAGCCCCTCGAACGCTTTTACGTTATCGACCAACAAGTCCTCGCTGAGGTCAAGAAAAACAATCGAAACATATCGTTTTCAGCCCACCTATGCTGAGACAACCGGCCCAGTTCCTAAAGGGTTCTCTTAGGAAACTGACTACTGCCGGGTCGAGTCCTTACGCAGACCGCTCGTCCCTTCTACGCGGCTCACTATGGCGCGGCTAAACAGGCTGCCGAAAAACTCCTGCTTTGTGTCAGGGCACGACTTTAGTCGGGCCGTATCAGCGAATATGACGGGCAAGCCCGATCGAGGAAGTTGCCATCCTTTCCGCGACGCTGAAGCAACGCTCCCCCTGCTAAAGCCGGGGGCTCACACCGTGGGACTTGGCCAAGGGAGACCAGGCTAAACAGTCCGCGTGAGAATTAGAAGACACGCCAGATCCCTCCTATCGCCAAGGCCCAGAGGGCCGTCCGCTAAACGTGAGCCCAGCCCGTAAGGGCTGGGTTTCGATCCAGAGGAGAATCCCGAGCGCCGTAGGCGCGGCACCATGCGTGCCCAACGATACTGAATGTGATCGGACGAGACGGGTGCCGCACCTACGGTGCTCGTCATCGCGTGGTTGGTATCCCAGCCCTTACGGGCTGGGCTGACGTTTAGCGGTCGGCCCTCTGGGCCTTGACGATAGGAGGGATCTGGCGTGTCTTTCGTTCTCACGCAGACACTTTAGCCCCTGAGGTGTTGCTCTTTTCACAGCGCAGATTTTCCGCGGCCTCTAAAAACCATGCCCTTCTTTGAGCAGTTTTTTCTGCAGTTTGGAGCGCAGGCCGGAGATCTGCAGTTAGCCTCAAACAGCAACCTCTACGCCCCGCCTAAAAAACCAGTACCCTTCACTGATACAGTTTTCCGCAGCTTCAACCATTAGGTACGTTAGTCACGAAGTATGTTAGAGAAGACCTACTTCAGGAGCTTCGCCTCGAGGATGCGCAGCAACTGGTGCGCCATTTTCGCCCGACGACGCGATATGGTTTTCGAATCTTGCCAAGGGAGGACCAGCCGTGAAGACAAAGAGGGGTCGTCGTAGCTGAGGTGAAACGATGAGCTGGAAAGCAGTACATGCCTGCGTACGGGGCAGTTCCCATCAGCGCTCGGGACTTCCGAACCAGGATGCAGCACAGTGCACGGTCGCTCCAGGCACACAAGGAACAGTGGCGGTAGCAGTCGTCTCCGACGGGCACGGCAGCCCTCGTCACTTCCGCAGCCAGATAGGTTCTTCGCTGGCCGTGAGCACGGTAGCCGGCACGCTGCAAGGCTTCCTGCGCGAGTCGGTGGCCGGCAATGGTAAGGTGCCCTTCGTTCCCGAGCAGGTACATGAGTTGGAACGCAAAATTGTGAGCGGATGGCTGGCCGCTGTCCACGCCGACCTGGAACGTAACCCGTTTACCCAAGCGGAGCTGGCAACGCTGGAACAAGAAGATGGAATGGAAGGCCGAGCGGCAGTGGAAAGTTCCCCGGAGCTTGCCTACGGCGCCACGCTCCTGGCAGCCGGAGCCACCGACAAAGTACTGCTCTATCTGCAACTGGGCGATGGCGAGATCCTGAGCGTCAGCGCGACCGGAACAACTACCCGGCCCCTGCCACCGGATGACCGGTTGATTGCCAACGAGACAACCTCCTTATGCCAGCCGGAGGCGTGGAAGGACTTTCGCTCCTCATGGGTGACGAAGCCAGCGCTGCCGTCGCTGGTTTTGCTCTCGACGGATGGTTACGCCAACTCGTTCCGGTCCGACGAGGACTTTCTCAAGATCGGTCAGGACTATCTGGAGATCATCCGCCAGCAGGGTATCGCCTCGCTAGCGGAAGAGCTGCCGACCATTCTGACCGAAGCTACGCAGCAGGGCAGTGGGGACGACATCACCCTGGCCATACTGCAAGACGATCCCTCCGCAGGAGGAACCAAAGATCCGCGGCCGTTGACGACTATTGCCCCTAAATCCGCATTGATGGAACGACTCAAGGCGCGGCACAGCACCCAGCAGCAAAAGATCCAGGCACTTGCCTTGCGCGGAAAGCAAGCGCGCAAAGACCGGCGACTGCGCGACACTCTTCTGCTGCTCGTCGCCGCTGCTCTTGCCGTCCTGGTGTTGGTTTTTCACGGCCGAATTCACAACCGGATTCACATGCGAATTTTTCCCTACAGACCCGCTCTTGCTCCTGCCGCTCCGGCGGTTGATCATCCACGACGGTGATTGCAGTGCGTGTCGAGTTGGGATTGCGTGCGCCATATTGCGCCATATTTCATACACAAGGCCTGTAATTAGGAATAGTCTTAGGACGTTGCCAAACGTGATCTCTTCTGCTCCTTTCTAGAAGCTCTAGCGACCCCTTGTCATCGTAGCTCTCGCGTTTTGTATGAGATGTCCTTGGTCCGCCGGGACGCGCGAGGGTTAGTTGCAGAGTTCTCCGTCTTGGAAAGGACGTGCACGTATGGCTGTTTTCCTGATTAATCCCAGCGACCACTCTTTTGGTACCGCCGTGATCACACCCCGCTGGCTTTATGTGCTGGCTGCGGCGACCCCCGGTTCGTTTGGTGACCCGGTCATTGTGGACGAGACGCTCGAAGCGCTGGTTCCCTCAGGCATTCAGGCCGGAGATTTTGTCGGCATCGGGATTCATACCGGAAACGCCTTGCGTGGCTATGAAGTCGGCCGCCTGGCGCGAGAGCGCGGCGCCTGGGTGATCTATGGCGGCATTCACGCCACGCTTTACCCCGAGGAAGCCCTGGAGCGTGGCCACGCGCACTGCGTGGTCAAGGGCGATGGCGACGTCATCTGGTCCAAAGTGCTGGACGCGTGCGTGCAAGGCGAGCCAAAACAGATCTACGAGGGGGGCAGGATCGACGCGGACCAGTTTGTTGCCGCCCGCTGGGATTTGTTGCCGCCCGACAAATATATGTGGGCCTCGGTGCAGACGGTTCGTGGCTGCCCTAAGCACTGCTCTTTTTGCTCTGTCTGGCGCACCGACGGGCAAAAACCGAGGCAGCGGAGTTTTGAGAACGTCATTGAAGAGATTGTCCAGTTGCGGCGCAAGGGTTTCCGCTATATCGCGCTGGCGGACGACAACTTCTATCCCGTCACTTTGACCGATCTGCGGCTGGCCAGGGAGCAGAAAAACTACGCCAAGCTGGCGGAGCTGGAGCAGATCCGCAGCGACAAATTCGCGCTCATGGCCGAGATGGCGAAGCTGCCGAAGAACATGGTCTTTTTCACCCAGATCACCATGGAATCGGCTGAGGACCCGGAATATCTCGATGCCATGCGCAACGCGAATATCAAGGGAGCGCTGGTGGGCGTCGAGGCCGTGACCCCCGAAGGCTTGAAGTCGGTCTTCAAGGAGTTCAATTTCTCCGGGGAAGGCCTGGTAAAGCAACTGCAGACTTTCCGCGAGCATGGGCTGCACATGCTGGGCTCGTTCATCTTCGGCCTGCCTTCGGATAAGCCGGACACCTTCAAAGCCACCGCCGATCTTGCCGCCAGGGCAGGACTTGCCTTCGCCCAGTTCGTCATGCTGACCCCCTTTCCCGGTACAGTCGACTTTCTGCGCTGGGAGAAGGAGCAGGAGAAGGCGCCGGTGTATGTCGAAGGCATCCCGCTCACCCGGTTTTGGCTGATTCCGGCCGCGATCCGGCCCAAGATGTTCATGCCCCACGCGCTCATGAGCTCGCAGGAGATCAGCGACCGGACCCAGGGGGTATGGGATCGCTTCTACAGCTTTTCCTCATATCTGGAAACGTTCTGATTGCACGCCGACACTGCGCTCCCGGGTGGCCTTTGTTTTCCTCTCCAAGCTTTACCGCAAGATGTATGCCGGCACCGGCATCAGCACCGACAGCGCGCGGCGCAAGAAAGCAAACTCCGGAGCACGCTGGCTTTCGCGGCACACTCGCAAGTTCTTCATCTCGAAACCAATGCCGGAGCTTGCCATGCCGGTGTGGGCGACGGCGGCTCCAGCCCGTTCCCGTGCAGTTGAGCTGGGTCCATTTTCCGTGTTGGATTAGATGGAGCTGGCGCAGGGGCCGAAGAGCCTGCCTGGCGTTCTTCAATCGTCTCGGCCCGACTGAAGTCGTCCTGATACAAAACACCAGAGGCCTGCGTAGGACTAGAATTAGGGCATGCGGCGTCGGACTTCCTGTTTTCTTCAAGTCGCGCTCGGTCTCCTGACAACGAGTCTGGTTCTCCCAGCAGGCTTGCTCGCCCAGCATGGCGGATTAGCCGCCCCGATGTCGTCGGCCCATATGGGGGGCGCGGTCCACTCCTCACCATCCTTCGCAGGAGCTCCCGCACGCTTTGTTCCACCTGCGGGACCGCTATTTCAGGGGGCATCCGCACACCATCCATCCTCTCCAGTCGGGCGATCGGGACACTGGCCGTCCTGGGACGCGGGTCGACACCCAGATAACGGCCGGCATGGCGTGGGATATCGTGGGCCCAATTTCTATGTGGGCTACCCGTGGCTGGCTCCCTTCGGCTACGGTCTTCCGTACGCCCCTCCCTATCGGGGATGACCAGGACGAGGGTGGCGGCGCCCAAGTAGCCCCGCAACCAGCTGACTATAGTAACCAGCCCACGGCCGATTATGGCCCGGAGCCCCCGGAAGTAGCGGCGAATACTCCATCACCCTTCCGGCCCACCTACCAGGGGCAAATCGAGGTCGCCCCCGTGCATCTTCAGCCCACCACCACCTTGATCTTCAAGGATGGGCGCACGCCGGTGCAGGTACATAACTACGCGCTGACCGCCAGCACGCTATACGCTCTCGACGGCGATTCACGCCAGGAAATACCACTCTCCCTGCTCGATGTTCCGGCCACGGTGGAAGCCAACCGCAAAGCCGGGGTGGACTTCGCTCTGCCCGTCAGCCGCTGATTCCATTCTGTATATGTATCTATCGCTGTTCTGTGGCTGCCGCTTATGCAACTGACTCTGTGTCTTTCTACAACTTTTGTAAGCTTGCTGCACGGCCCGCAAGATGCTCAATCTGCAACCTTTGTGCGATCAAATGTAGCCGAATGCCATGCTAGCCTTGCTCTGCCATGAAGTACCAAATTCGCATTCTCGCATGCTCGTTGCTCCTCCTCAGCCCGGCCATTGGCCTGGCTGGCAAGAAGCCTGCCCCCCGCCCGCAGAACAGTCCCACTGCGATCACGCCGGACGCGGCGGCTTTCCTGGACAACGCCATCGATATCATGCGGCAACACGCCTTGCATGGCCAGGGCGTTGACTGGGAAGCGCTCCGGACGGAAGCCTTCAAACGCGCGGGCGGCGCCTTCAATCCCATCGACACCTATCCGGCGATCTACTGGTCCCTGGTACAGCTGGGCGATCCTGGAAGCCATCTTCGCCTGCCTCCCGGCCTGTATCCCGATCAAATCGCCCTGCTGCAACAGGCGGAGAAAGAGGCTGCGAACACCGCACCGGCAAGCGCCCGGACAGAAACAGCCGTCCCTACCGCCTTCGCCAGCCGCCGTCTGCCTGAAGGTCATATCGTGACCTCGCAGGGCAAGAATTTCGGCTACGTCGTGCTTCCCCGTTGCTCGGCCAAGGATAACGACGGCCTGCTTCTTTATGCCGCTGACGTGCGCCGCATTCTGACCGACCTTTCGGCGCAAAACCCCAAGGGCTGGATTGTTGACTTGCGGGGCAACACCGGCGGCAACATGTGGCCCATGTTGACCGGCATTGGGCCGATCCTGGGCGATGGCGTCGTAGGCTCATTCGTCGCCGCCGACGGAAACATTCCCTGGTTCTACAAGGATGGTAAGACGGGAACTCGCAATCCAGCAGGCCTGGAGACGGTCTCGCTTGACCCTGGAGGACGCGCCTGTTCTCATGACTCCGTCCGCTCCCGTCGCCGTTCTGGTCGACAGCAGCACGGCAAGCTCAGCGGAAGCCATCACCATCGCTTTCCACGGGCGGCCGGACACCCGTTTCTTCGGCACGCGCACGGCTGGAAAATCCACCGCTGTACAGCCCTTCAAGCTGGATGACGGCGCCGAACTCTACCTCACCACCGCCATCGACGCCGACCGCACCGGCAAGCAGTTTCCCGATGGCTTCACGCCCGACCAGGTCTTCCCTTCCACCACGGTCATGCCGCCGGAGGGCAGCGACCCGGTCGTACAGGCTGCGCAAACGTGGCTCGTGGCAAGCACCACGCCGGCCGCCGCGGCGCGCCACCCCCGCCTCCCAAGCCCAAGGCTAAGCCAGGCACAAGAAGGTTGTGGTGGTACATCAGGGCAGCTAACCAAGAGCAACTAACGAGAATCGACGTTCTCCCCATTGGGGAAAGGTGCTGGAAAGTGCACCTAAAACGGACCGAATTCCCTGTTTCACTACATAAGAAAGGGCCGCGTGTGCGGCTTTCTTGACGGAAAGCCGCAGAGAATTCGACAACGCCCTGGAACTCGACAGGAAATTCGGCGAAGGCGCATCCATCTGCGATGCGCCTTCTTATTTTCGGCATAAAATGCCAGCATCGCCGTGAAGGACACATTCCTCTGGCTGTTCAGTGGGCGGCAGGGCGCAGCGGACCGGTTGATCCCGCGATGGATTGTGCTGCGCGCTCTGGGCCTGATTTACTGCTCCGCGTTTGTTTCTCTGCTCTTTCAAATCCGCGGCCTCATGGGGCCGGCCGGCATTCTCCCCGCGGACAGATACCTGGCAGCAGTCGCGCAGTCGTTTGGACCCTGGACCCGCTTGTGGTTCGCGCCCACCCTCCTGTGGGCTGGCGAGCGGCTCGCACGCACTCATGGCGATGTGCTGGGTGGGTCTGGCCGCCTCGCTGTTGCTGACCGTCAACGTTTGGCCTCGGGCCATGCTGCTGATCTGCTTTGCCTGTTTTCTTTCCTTCGTGGGGGCGGCCCAGGATTTCTCCGGCTACCAATCCGACGGCATGCTTCTGGAAGCAGGGTTTCTGGCGCTCTTCTTTGCCCCGCCCGGCTGGCGGCCGGGGTTGGGCTATAACCATCCGCCTTCACGGGCCAGCCTGTTCCTGCTGCAGTGGGAGTGGTTCCGCATTTACTTCGAATCGGGCCTGGTGAAGCTGCTCAGCGGCGACCCGGAATGGCGCCATCTGACGGCGATGGACGAGTACTACCAGAACGGTCCCCTGCCGACCTGGATCGGCTGGTACATCCAGCACCTGCCGCACTGGTTCCATGTGGCTACCGCGTTCTCTACGCTGGCGATGGAGCTGGCCATCGTCTGGATGCTCTTTCTTCCCCGCCGCTGGCGCATTGTCTGCTTTCTGATCGTCACCCCGTGGGAAATCGGGGTGATTTTCACCGCTAATTACACCTTCCTTAATTACCTCGTTCTGACCCTTGGTTTCCTGTTGTTGGATGACCGCTTCTTTCACAGGTGGGTAAAGAGAAAAGTGGAGCCGCAGGACGATTTGGAAGCGGCCACGAAGGGGAAGCAAGCGGCCAGCCGCCTGCTGAGCGATTTCGGCCTCGCCGTCAGTACTGTGCTGCTCTCGCCTGGTTGGCTACGTAACGACGGTGGAACTCATCTCCATGGTCTTCGGGCGATTGCCCTCTGCCGATGCAGCCGGTAACGATGCTGGAGCCTTTTCGCATCGCCAACCAATATGGACTCTTCGCCGTGATGACGCGGGGCCGCTATGAGATCGAGTTTCAGGGCTCTCACGACGGGCAGACCTGGGTCGCCTATCCCTTCCGCTTCAAACCGCAGGCGCTGGACCGAGCGCCCGGTATCTACGCACCCTATCAGCCGCGCTTTGAGTGGAATCTGTGGTTTGCCTCGCTCGGTTCGTGGCAGCAAAACCCCCTGGTTCCGCGAACCGAAGAGCGCCTGCTCACCAACGACCCGGACGTACTGGCGCTCTTTGCCGGCAATCCCTTCGCCAATGGGCCTCCCCTCCAGGTACGTGCTGTCCTATGGCAATACTGGTTTACCTCGATCCCGCAAAAGCGCGCGACCGGCGACTGGTGGACCCGGCGACTGCTAGGCGTCTACGCTCCGGTCCTGGAGCGCGACGCCCAGGGCCAGGTGGGGATCGTAAGCATGCCGGACCCGCTGCCTCCCCACGATTGACGAGGCAGGCCCCGTTGAAGCGGCCTGATGATAAGAAGACCACTCAGGGGCTAAAGCAGGTCGGACATCGCAAGGTCTCCACTGAAACCAAAGTAACCTCCGAAACGATAACTGCCGATACAAGAAGACAGTCTCGGCGGCCTAGTCCGATTCCGCAACGCACCATATTCTGTTAGCAGACGATTTCGGCACAACGGGCGGCCTCTCGTCACCCTCCCGCTGGTCGGCAGTTGCCGGTAGTTTCGGCCTAAGGCGAGCGAAGGACAGTTTTACCGCTGTCCGGTGTCACACCCGATCCCTGTCTCAAATTAAGCCAATTCAAGCATCCCGCCGCGGCGGGATTTTTTCTTGCACTCCACCGCGCCTCCCAGCGCAGTGGCAAACCTCTGTCCCTAACTTCTATGAAACTTCGCCCTTCAAATTTCAGGAGCCACCTATGCCCAAAAATAAAGTCAGCGACCCCATCACCGATCAGGAAATAGCCTTTGCCCGCCTGGTCCTCTCTGGCGGCATGACCGACCGTCAAGCCGCCGAAGCCGTCGGTCTCAGCCCCGACTCCGCCGCCTACACCAAAGCCAAACCCCGTGTCCGCGACTACATGCTCGAGCACCGCGCCGCCGTCCAGCAACAACTTGTCCAGCAAGATGCCGTGACGGGCAGCGCCGGCTGAACCTGGACCGCGAACAAGTACTAAACCGCCTCTGGGAACTCGCCAACCTCAGCCCCGAAATGACCCGCGGCAGCATTACCGGTCAGGTCAAGTGCCTCGCCATGATCGCGGCCATGGAAAACTTCATCCCCGACCGTCGCACCCTCTCCGCGGAGAAGAAATCCGCCCCTGCGCCTGTCGATGCGCAAATCTATCAATCCGAGTGGCTTCGCAAGCAGCAGGCCACAACCCATGCCACACGAATGCCACAACGAATGACCCGCAGCCAACCCCTGCCACAACCCAGGAAGAAGAGCCCGAGGTCCCCGAGCCCGAACCCGCTCCCGCCCCGGTGGCAGAGGCGCCTCCGGCCCCCGTCCCCAGTCAGCCGACCTTTGCCCATCGCGTTCCCCTCGCGGACGGCGTGTCGCCTTATGTCCCCAAAGTTCCTTTCACGATTAAGGTGAACCCTTTTAAGTACCGCCGCTGAACTGCAAATCCGCAAAAATGACCCAAAAATATCGAATTTTATAAATACCTGCCGGCTAAGCCCCACCGCGCACGTCGTCTTGACCTACGGAAGCATGCTGGAAAAAGCTAATTTGGACAGCACTCACTGAAGACAAATCAGCTAAAAAGGGCGTATCAGACCGGTCCCGCGCGCGGACGGCTGACTCTCAGAGCCGCCCAAATAAGCGGCAGATTGGGGTCGGTGCGCAAGTAATCCGTTGATGATCAAACCCAGCCCCATTTATCCACTGATTTGGACAACTCTGGTTCTCAGCCGTCTCTTCAGCGCTAACTTCTGGACCGTCTAGTTCTCGCGCAGACCGTAGGCCCGAGAGACAAGACGGTTAGTTATTCAGATTCATGGTTTCCCCATGGTTGGCTGTCACAATTAAAATAAGGAACGCGCATGTTTTCTCCGCTCCCAAGCCGGCGCAGTCTCCTGAGATCAACCTGGTTGTCGGTGGCTGCGCACGCTGTGGCCATAGGCGTGTTTGTGTTCTCCATGCGGCTCCATCCGGTACATGTTTTCACTCTGCCCGGGACCGCGCTGGGCACCCATGTGGAGATCGCCTACTTGCCTGGCCGGGCGCCCGCCCCGGCGCTTCATCCGCATCCACGGATCAAACCGCGGCCACAAGCCGCACCGGAACTCACGCCCTCTCCAGCACTTCCGGCCTCTACGCCGCAGGCCGCTACGATCCATCCGCCACCGGTCCCGCACCTTACCGTCACCGAGGCGGCACCCTCCCCAACTACGACAGCGTCCGCGTCCGCAACACCGGACTCGACAACCGGCTCCGACTCCTGGGGTGACGGCTCGATCCAGATAGCTCTCACCACCTATTCCCCCAGCCCGGCGCCCGATCTCTCAGTACTCCCCCGTGGAGTACAGGGCGATGTGGTGATCGATGTGACGATCGACCCCAGCGGCAAAGTTGCCAATCTTGCAGTTCTGCGTACCCTTGGTTACGGCATTGAATCCAGTGTGATCGGTACCCTCAAGACCTGGACCTTTCGCCCGGCGACCAAGGACGGTACCCCGATCGCCAGCGTCCAGGAGCTTCACTTTCACTTTGGTCCGGTTTAGAAAAAGACTGTCCGAAAAAAGTGCAATCCAGGCAACCGTTTTCATCAGGCATTCATCCATGATCGAGAGGTTGATTGGGCTCCTTGGGAATGACTTCACGCATACTGCTGGTGGATGACAATCACATACAATCGGCCACCCGCAGGGCAATCCTGGAGGTGTCTGGCCGAGAAGTCTGCATCGCGCTCGAAGGGCGAGCAGGCGCTGGAACTACTCAACAATCCGGAAAACTCCATCGGTTTAATCGTTACCGACCATCTGATGCCGGTCATGAGTGGACCGCAGTTTGTGGCTGAGGTTCGCCGGCGCGGTTTCACCCTGCCGGTCGTCGTACTGAGCGGCCTGCCGGATGCTGAATCGGCATACGGAGGGCTGAACGTGGTCTTCCGGCTCAAACCGTGCGATCCAGAAAGCCTTATTCGGTTGGTTCAGGATCTGCTCCGAGAATCTATGCGCCGGTCCGCATAAACCCTTAGCGGTTGACAGTAATCCCTCGTCGTGGCCCAACAAATGGATGACGTTCGGCCGATTGCGAACTTAGTTTCGGGCGATTCCCTTGCCCGGCATTGCCGTTCCCTGTCTGCCTCTGCGACAATCTGGAAGGGCTCGTGACCTTCTCATGCCGGAATTTGGAAGTTTTTCTCTCCTGCTTGCTCTTGTTCTGAGCGGCTACACATTGTTAGCCGGCGGAGTCGCGCTGCGGCAACTGGCCACTGGATCCCGCGGCCGGATGGCGCCTGACAGGCTGGCGGAAACCGCCCGGCGGGCCGGCATCGGCAGCTTCTTTGCCGTCACCTGCGCGGCCTTCGCCTTGGTCTACACCGCCTTTGCCAACGACTTCTCTGTCTCCTACATCCTCCATCATTCGAATCGCGCTCTGCCCGGTCCCTACAAGTTTGCCGCGCTCTGGTCGGGCCAGGAGGGATCGCTGCTGCTTTGGGCCTGGCTGCTGACCGGCTACGGCTTCGTACTCCGGCTCCGGCATAAGGTCGACGTCACCCTTACCGCTTACGCCTCCACCATCCTGGCCGGCATCCAGATCTTTTTCCTGCTGTTGCTGAATTTTGCCGCGCCTCCATTTGCCCTGGTACAAGGCCAGACGCCGGCCGACGGGTTCGGACTGAATCCCCTGCTGCAGTATCCCGAGATGGTGATCCATCCGCCGATGCTTTACCTGGGTTACGTGGGCTTCAGCGTGCCGTTCGCGTTTGCCCTGGGCGCACTGATGATGCGCTACCCGGGAGAGAAGTGGATTCACATCACGCGCCGCTGGACCATGGTGACCTGGCTTTTTCTTACCTGCGGCATCTTCCTGGGCGCGCACTGGGCCTACTCCGTGCTGGGGTGGGGCGGCTACTGGGGCTGGGATCCGGTGGAGAATGCCTCGCTAATGCCCTGGCTCACCGGGACCGCCTTCCTGCACTCGGTCATGATGCAGGAAAAGCGCGGCATGATGAAGAACTGGAATGTCTGGCTGATTTTCAGCACTTTCATGCTGTGCATCCTGGGGACCGACCTGACGCGTTCCGGGCTGGTCAGCTCTGTTCACGCCTTTGCCCAGTCATCCATCGGCAGCTGGTTCACGGCCTTTCTCGTCATTGTGCTCTCCGTCTGCCTGTTCACTTTCCTGCGGCAGCGGGATCACCTCAAGTCGGAGCACAAGCTGGAATCGCTGGTGTCGCGGGAGTCGAGCTTCCTCTTCAATAACCTGGTTCTGCTCGCGGCCTGCTTCACCATCCTGTGGGGCACGCTGTTCCCCATCATCTCGGAGTACGTGCAGGGCAACAAGGTTACGGTCGGCGCACCTTTCTTTAACCGGGTGGCTCTCCCCATCGGCCTCTTCCTTCTCTTCCTGACCGGCATAGGCCCGCTGCTGGCGTGGCGCAGCGCATCCTTCAAGAGCATCCGGCGAAATTTTATTTTGCCCGGTGCGACGATTGCGGTCACCGCGATTGTCTTGATGGCCGCTGGAGTGCGGCCCTGGAACGATCAGGCCACCTTCTATTCCCTGGTTGCCTTTTCTTTAGGCGCCGGCGTTGTGACTGCTATTTCTTCAGAGTTTTTACGGGGCGCGAACGTGATCCGCAAGCACACTGGGCAAAACATATTCGCCTCGATGGTGCAGCTGACGCGCCGCAATACTCGTCGCTATGGCGGATACCTGGTGCACTTTGGCGTGGTCGTCATCTTCATTGGCATTGCCGGAGGCGCCTTCAAACAAAGCCACGAGCAGGAGATGAACGATGGCCAAAGCATGACCATTGGGCCCTATCGCATCGTGTGCGAGAGCTTCACCGACGATTCGAACCTGAATTACGACACCGAGTTCGCCCTGCTGGACGTCTATCGCGGCGACAAGAAGATCACCCAGTTGGCGCCGGAGAAGCGCTTCTACGCCGCTTCGCAGCAACCTGAAACCAGGGTTGCCAACCACTCCACGTTGGCCTGGGATCTATATGTCATCTATGCGGGGAAGAACCCCGACAGCGGCTTGCCGATCATCAAGGTTTTTCTTAACCCGCTCATGGCCTGGATCTGGATCGGGGTTGTGGTGGTAGCGATTGGCACGCTGCTGGCGCTTGCGCCCAACCTGAGCGCGGCGCTGGCTGCCGGCCGCACCCGGGGTGGTGTTAGCGAGCGAGTGAAGCCGCCCACTCCGCGACTGGTGGATGAGCCTGAAGTCGCGATTGCCGGCAGAGGTCACGATTGAAATCCCGTAGTGTTCTCGCCCGGGCCTCGCAGCTCGCCTTGCTCTGCATCCTGATTGCGGTTACAGCCGGCGCAACCGATTCTTCTGCCCGGTACTACAAAGATAGCCATGAATTGATGTGCGGCTGCGGCTGCAATCAGCTGCTGGGCGAATGCAACCATGTGGGCTGTCCATCTTCGCCGGCCCCATGCTCGCAGAATTGTCGGCGGCTATCGCCAAGGGTGATAGCGATGACGCCATCTTGCATCAGTTCCAGGCTGAATACGGGCCGGTGATCATCGCCTCGCCCAGGTTCACGCGGTTTAACCATCTCGCCTGGATCATGCCGCCGCTGGTGCTCTTTCTAGGCATCGCCGTCGTTTTGCTGATCGTACGCAACTGGAAGCTGCACACCGTGGCCACTCCTCCAGAGCCGGATACGCCCGGCTTTGCCGCGACCCGTGACCGCATACGCCGGGAGACGCAGATATGAGCACTATTGCCTGTGGCGTCCTCCTGCTCGCGATCTTTGCCTTCGTCTTTTATCCCCAGCGGCATACCGCGCGGCAGATTCCAAAAACGCGTCTCGACTTTCTGCGCGAACAGAAGGACGTACTATACGAGAATCTTCGCGACCTGAACTTCGAGTACAGCGCGGGAAAATATACGGCTGAAGATTACGCAGCGCAGCGCGCTGCTTTGGAGAACGAAACCGCCGCGGTGCTTGCGGAAATCGACCAGTTGGAGCTGAAGGTCGCGCTACATTCCTGAAGTGCTTCTCTGCGCTGCTACAGAAAGATGAGTATGAGACCGAACCCTATGCCGCGCAGAATGCTCGCGCTCTGCGCACTGCTTGTATTCGCCGCCGGAGCTTCCGCTTCCGCGGCCACCATTACGGGTACCGTCACCAACGGTACGACGCACACGCCGGCAGCCGGAGATGCGGTGGTGCTGATCGCGCTCGATCAGCGCATGCAGGAGATCGCGCATACCAAAACGGATGCCCAAGGCCATTATTCGATCGATGCGCCGGATCCGGGGATGCATCTCATCCGCGTCGATCATCAAGGCGCCGCATATTTTCAGCCCGCCCCGCCCAATACGCCCAATGTGAATGTGCAGGTTTACGATGTCGCGGCCGTAGTCGCCGGCGTAAGCACGGTCGCCAACGTAATGCGCGTCGAGACCGACCAGCAGGGGCTTCGTGTAACGCAGAGCTTTTTTATCAAGAACGACTCCAATCCTCCGCGCACGCAGTTCAGCAATCGCTCCTACGATTTTTATCTGCCGCCCGATGCGCAGATCGAAGGTTCGGCCGCGATGGCCCCAGGTGGAATGCCAGTGCAGTCCTCGCCTGTTCCTCTGGGCGACAAAGGCCACTATGCCTTTCCCTTTCCACTGCGCCCGGGCGTCACTCAGTTTCAATTGAGCTATCACCTGCCCTACTCGGGCAGCCTCGCCTTCGACCAACGTTTCGCCACGCCTACGGATAGCTTCGTGGTGATGATGCCCAAGAGCATGAGCTTTAAACCTGGGACGGGCGTATCCTTCGAGTCGCTGAACGAGACTCCTGGCGCACTCACCATGCTGGCCCGCGGCGGTTCTCCTTCACGGCCATTCGCCTTCACGGTGTCCGGGTCGGGCGCCATGCCACGTGATACGCAGGCGGAGAACCAGGCCAATGACGGCGGAGGGGCTGCTGAGGCGGGCGGCAGTGCGGCAGCAAATGACACCCGGCCCGGCGGTGGCCTTGGTGTGCCCATCGATACGCCTGATCCCCTCAACAAGTACAAGTGGTGGATCCTGGGAGCGATCACTTTGGTATTTGCAGTGGGTGCCGGTGTTTCTGCTGCGCCGCCCTGGGGATGCCGCTGCGACACTGAAGTCGCTGCTGCCGGCGCTCCGGTCTCCGGGGTTCAGCCGCCGGGCGGACTTTTGGGTGCGCTCAAGGAAGAGCTCTTTACGCTGGAGACGGATCATCTTCAGGGCAAATTAACCGACTCGGAATACGAACAGCAGAAGCAGGCGCTCGAACTTGTTTTGCGACGCGCGTTGAGCCGCAAGCCTGCGTAGCGGGATGAGAAACCGCAGGTCAATCCACTACGCTTCCACGGCACGCCGGGACAGGTCGCTCCGGTCCCACGGCACGCCGGGGCAGGCGGGATGACAAAGGGGAGGGTGGCGCTCACCTCAGCAGCCGTTGATGGGGGACGGACAGAGCCGTCAGGCCGACTCGAGAATGAGGTTTGCGTAGATTACGGTGTCACTTGTGCGGATGAGTCCGATGGCATGCGGCACGCGCTTCTTGAAGACCACGTGCGGCTCGTAGAGAGTAGGCACACCTTTCAGCGCCGCTGCAAATGCATTCCGCGTCTCAGGCTGGTTTGCGGTGAGAAACTCTTCGGCCATGAAAGCTTGCCCCACGACAAAATTTTTCCTGATAGCCTTCAGCACGTCGAGGACCCGCGGGATATCGTCGGTTAATGAAATGTCGACGGTTTCGATTTGTGGCCAGAATGGAAATCCCCGATCGGCGATGACGAGGGTATTGGTGTGCCGGATACGGCTGAGAAGGGAGTTTATGGCGGGATTGAGAATGCCTGTTTTAAGCACGCAACACCTTCTCTCTGTCAGCTGAGATTTCCCAACGATATCGGCTAGAGAGACACGCCGCGCTTCCAGGGAATGAAATCGTTCTGATCGAGTTGCTCGGCCTTGGTTCGTACTTTTCCGCCGGCAACGTCAATGATCAGATCCAGAATCGATTCGCCGACTCGCTCGATGGTAGTCTCGCCGCGAATCACGGCGCCGGTGTCGATATCGATGATGTCTGCCATGCGTTCGGCGAGGCTCGAGTTGGTGGAAATCTTAATCACCGGCGCGATGGGATTGCCGGTGGGCGTGCCCAGGCCGGTAGTGAAGAGAACGATATTAGCGCCCGCGCCGACTTGCGCGGTTACACACTCGACGTCATTGCCTGGAGTGCAAAGCAGCGCCAGGCCCGGCGTGTTGTCATATTCCGGATAGTCGAGGACTTCGCAGACGGGAGAAGTGCCGCCCTTCCTGGCTGCGCCGGCGGACTTCATCGCGTCGGTGATCAGCCCGTCCTTGATGTTCCCAGGGGAAGGATTCATTTCGAAGCCGGAGTGGACTGCCTTGGCCCGCGCAGCATAGTCGCGCATCAGTTGAATGAAACGATCGCCGCGGCTAGCATCCACGCAGCGGTTGATCAGACTCTGCTCCACCCCACAGAGCTCGGGAAACTCCGACAAGATCGATTTTCCGCCCAGTGCAGCCAACAAGTCAGAGACATGCCCGATCGCGGGATTGGCCGAGATGCCGGAAAATCCATCGGAGCCCCCGCACTTTAAGCCTACGGTGAGCTTGCTGAGAGGAGCGGGTTTTCGGGTAAGACGATTGGCTTCCATGAGGCCTTCGAAGGTGGCACGAATGGCATCGGAAAGCATGGCCGATTCAAGACCGGACTTCTGCTGTTCAAACATGAGAACCGGTTTGCGCAACTCCGGATCCCGCTCGCGCAGCGCGTCCATCAAAATGGACGGCTGGGCGTTCTGGCAACCAAGACTGAGCACCGTCGCGCCGGCAACGTTGGGATGATGGATGTAACCGGCGAGCAAGCCGCAGAGCGCTTTGGAATCCTGGCGGGTTCCGCCACAGCCGCCCTCATGCACCAGGAACCTTACTCCGTCGACATTGGGAAAGACCTGCTCCTGTCGACCCAGAGTGAGATCGTCACGCTGCGTCGAACGCAACGCCTGGTTATGTTGCTCGATCAATTGCCGTACCTGCTGGCGATAAAGTTTCGGCCGCCCGTAACCAAGCTCTTCCTCGAAGGCATCGCGGAGGGCTTCGACATTGCGGTTTTCGCAAAAGACCAGGGGAATGACCAGCCAGTAATTGCGCGTGCCGACCTGGCCGTCCGCACGATGGTAACCGGCGAATGTGCGCTCGGACCAATGCGAGACGCGAGGCGCAGACCAGACATAATCGCCTACCTTGGGCCCGAAGCCGGAGGCGTCATGCTGCACGTTACGCGTGCTAAGCAGATCCTCCACGGGGGATCGCCTGGCGTACGAGTCCGACGACTCCGCCATACATGATGACCTCATCGCCTGGGGCAAGATCGCGCATGGCAAATTTTTGCTTGGCCGGTATCTCGGATAGCGGGACATATTGCTCCCCAGCGAAGGTGATGGCTTCCCCGGCGGGGAGTTGCGTTAGGGCTACGAGGACGTTGTCTTTGGGGTCGATCCGGAGTATTTTTTCGGCAGCCATTTTGTCTCGCGGGCACTCTGGCGTGGATGTCGCTTACTCCGCGGTCTCCAGGTTAAGGCGCTCTGATATAGACTCAATGTAGCGCTTACTGTATCGACGGTCAAACCAGCAAGAACCTCTATCGTCGGAGAGAAACAGTCCCTTCATGAGTTCTTCCCTTTTTGATTTGCAGGGCAAGACCGCCGTGGTTGTCGGCGGCACCACGGGCATCGGGCATGCTCTTTCTCTAGGGCTGGCGGATGCCGGCGCTGATGTCGTCGCCTCATCAAGGCGAGCGGAACAGGTAGAGCAAGTGGCTGCTGAGATCGAGGCCAAGGGGCGAAAGACATTGCGCCGAACCTCAGATGTGCACGATCGAGCTACGCTCGAGGCTTTGCGCGACGACGTCCTGAATAAATTTGGCCAAGTGGACATTCTGATCAATTGCGCCGGCATCACCAAGCGGGCGCCCACGCTCGACTTTCCTGAAGAGGATTGGGACCGGATCATTGACACCAATCTCACGGGTACGCTGCGAGGTTGCCAGGCCTTTGGAAAACACATGATCAGCCGCGGCTATGGCCGCATTATCAATATTGCATCGCTCTCTACGTACGTGGGGCTTTTCGAAGTGGCCGCCTACTGCGCCAGTAAGGCCGCGGTTGGGGCGCTTACCAAAGCACTGGCCGTGGAATGGTCCCGCCATGGAGTGCTGGTGAACGCCATTGCACCCGGCGTGTTCCGCACCGATCTAAACGCAAATCTATTGGACAGTACGGAGCGTGGACGGGAATTCAAGATGCGTACTCCGATTGGCCGCTTCGGCAAGACGGAAGAACTGGTGGGGGCGGCCGTGTACCTGGCTTCGGATGCCGCATCGTTTGTATCCGGCGAGATCCTGGTGGTCGACGGTGGTTTTCTGGCGAGCGGAGTCAACCAGTAGCGCGGAATTGCGGTCAAGTTGCATACCAGAGCCCATACGATGGACTACAGAAAACTTGGGAAGACGGACCTCAACCTCTCGTTGGTTGGCTTTGGAGGCGCCGCGTTGGGGGGCGTGTTCGGCAACGTCGACCCCGGCGAAGGAATGAGGGCTGTACACCTGGCGGTGGATAGCGGCATCAACTTCTTTGATACTTCACCGTACTACGGGATTACGCTGGCGGAAACAAGACTCGGCGCGGCCCTGGTGGGCAGGCGCGATCGCGTCATTCTGGCCACCAAGTGCGGACGCTACGGGATGGAGGAGTTCGATTTTTCCGCAAAGCGTGTGACCGCCAGCATGGATGAGTCACTGCAACGGTTGCAGACAGACTATGTCGATTTGCTTCAGGTGCATGATCTCGAGTTTGGCGATGCTCAACAAATTATCGAGGAAACCATTCCCGCCTTGCGGCAATTGCAGCAGCAAGGCAAGGCGCGCTACATCGGCATCACCGGATATCCACCAAAACTCCTGAGGCGCATTGCCGAGGCGGCGCCAGTCGACAGCATCCTTACCTATTGCCACTACAACCTTATGAATACGGATATGGATGAGGTTCTGACCGCCTTCGCCCGGGAGCATGGTATCGGGCTCATCAATGCGGCTGCTTTGCACATGGGTATTCTGACCGAAAATGGCCCCGCGGAGTGGCACCCGGCACCCCAGGCAGTGCGCGACGCAGGGAGAAAGGCCGCCGAATTTTGCCGTAGCCGTGGAGCGGATATTGCTGACGTGGCTATGCGCTTCAGCCTGAGCCACCCCTACGTCTCGAGCACACTGGTCGGTATGGCAAACACCCGCCAGGTGGAAGCGAGCCTGGAGTTGCTGCGCTCTTGCAGCGATCCCGAGCTTCTAGGTCAGGTCGAAGCCATTTTGGCGCCGGTGTTCAACTATGTATGGGCTTCGGGGCGCGCTGAAAATCAAGGTTGAGGGTTGTGAGTACAGGGAGAAGAAACCGCAGGTCCCTCCACTACGCTTCGCTCCGGTCGGGATGACAAATCTATTGTGTCCGCAAGAGCTTCAGCGGGAAATACTGGACCCTGCTATAAATTTGTCATCCCGACCGGAGCGAACCCAACTTTCCTGCTACGCGGCCCTCACCCACGTCCACGTGTGCGGCTTTCCGTTAAAGAAAGCCGCATGAAGATCGGTTGCGAGTGTGGCATAGGCTAGATGACGGCTTGGTTGTATTTGGTTAATGGGTCTAGACAGGTAGGGTAGAAAATATGAAAGCATTCGTAATGAAAGAACCGGGCGAGGTTGCAATTGAAACAGTCGCGGATGCAGTCGCGACCAATGACGATGTGCTGCTCAAGGTTCGCATGATTGGCCTTTGCGGGACCGACCTTAATTCTTACCGGGGCAAGAATCCGATGGTGAGTTTTCCCCGTATCCCGGGCCACGAAGTGGCGGCCACGATTGCCGAACCGAGCAAGGCGCATCCGGAACTTGCCGCGGGAATGGACGTCACTCTTTCGCCGTATTTTGGTTGTGGCCGATGCCCCGCTTGCCTCAGAAACCGTCCTAACGCCTGCCAGTTCAACGAAACGCTGGGCGTACAACGCAACGGGGCCATGACGGAATATATCGCCGTGCCGGCGGAGAAGCTCTATCCTGCCCGCCTTACCATCAAGGAACTCTGCCTGGTCGAGCCTTTGACCGTTGGCCTGCACGCAGTGGGCCGGGGACGCGTCACGGCACAGGATACGGTCGCGATCTTCGGCTGTGGCGGAGTAGGGCTCGGAGCTGTCGCCGCCTCAGGCTTCCGCGGAGCTAAGACGATCGCCGTCGATCTCGATGATGCAAAACTGGCCCTGGCTCTGCACGCCGGCGCCACCCACGCCATCAACACATCGAAGGAGCCTCTGCACGAACGTCTGCTTGAACTTACCGGTGGACGAGGGCCGGACGTGATTATTGAAGCGATTGGGCTGCCGCAGACCTTTCGCAGCGCCGTGGACGAGGTGGCATTTACCGGCCGCGTGGTCTACATCGGCTACGCCAAGGAGCCGGTGGCTTACGAAACCAAGTGGTTCGTCCAGAAAGAGATCGACATTCTGGGCTCACGCAATGCCCTGCCTGAGGACTTTCGTGAAGTGATACGCATGCTAGAAGAGCATCGCTTTCCGGTAGACGAGGCCGTGAGCGCCATTGTCCCGCTGGAAGAGGCGCCGGCAATCATTAAAACCTGGAGCGATCATCCAAGCAGCTTTTCCAAGATCATGGTTCGTCTCGCTTGAGCGGCCTGAGAGCAGTTTCGCAATTACTTTGGTTCTGATCGAGATCGCGAGGTATGGTTTTCCCTGGCGGAAAACCACGAAAAGACCTATTGCCTCGGCCTGCACCAATTGCGAAACTGCTCACCCGAAACGCTTGAGATACGCGGAGCAAAGACCTACTGTCTGATCCGTGTAGGTGACGCCCAGGGAACGGGCAAGATCGGTTTCCGCATGGGAGCCGACCCAGGCCACGAGCAGCAGGCGGCGCAACATGATGAAGGTTGGGATCTCTTCTTCTTCGGCCTTGGCTAGGGTTTTCACCGTTCGATAGCCTTCCAGCCAGAACTCAATCAGGCCGGCCGCGCCAGGCAGGTGCTCGTAAAACGACAGGAGTGTAGCAGCGTCGTACATGTACCAGCTAAAGCCGCAGTCATCGAAGTCGATCACTTTGACTTGCGTCTCGTGCACCAACAGATTGGCCAGCCGCAGATCGCAGTGGGCCAGACCGAAGCGATCCGGACCTCTGCCGTAAAGCGCCAGGCGATCCTGGATCAGGTCCGCCGCACGGCCAAACAGATCCAACTTATTTGCGTTCATGCCCAGCCCATCGCGCCAACGGCCCCAGCGCGGAGACTCGCCCAGTGCGGCTTCAAAGTCCCAGGTGAACCGTTCAAAACCTTCGGGCCGCTGCCATGCGCTGCTGTGCGCATGCATCTTCGCCGTGATGGCTCCCAGGCTTCTAAAGCATTGGCGCAAATCCATTTCTATAGCGGGTTGCCGGCCATCTTCCCAGGCAAAGAGAACTATGTTGCGGGGTTCGGGGGCGCCCTGTACTCGCACAACTTGAACCCATTCCCCATTGAGTCCAGCTATGGGAATCGGCGTCGCCACCACCCCGGCCTGGCGCAACGCGACCAGCCAGGCAATCTCTGACGCAAGCGTATTTTTCGACTGATATCCCGGGCGTTGGACGCGCAAAGCCCACTGCCCGCCGGAGGCGGCTTCGACCTTGTAAGTCTCATTTTCGGAACGGCTGATCAGGTGGACTGTCACGTCGCGGGGGAGATCGTAGAGGCTCAGCGCCTGCTCGAACCCGGATTTCCTGTGAAGCTCGTTGGGTTCAGCGAGCCTCATGCGTGAAGAAAGATGCATACGCAGATCTTTCTAGAGCAACGTACAGGAAATCCGGGGGCGAGCTGCGTTGCCATAAACTCACTCTACACCGTCAATAAAATCCTTTGACTTCCCCGTCGACTTGCCAGCACACTTATTTCAGGCCTTCCCTTCAATCGTCGCTCGTAAACTCAGCCTTTTTGAACCAGTTTTCTGGAGACGCACAACTGCCGCCCGAGACCACAGCTGTCCTTGCATCCAGCTCTGAGATTGAATATGGCCTGCGCCATAACATCCTTACGCCCTGGGAAACTTTGGCTCAATCGGTCGCCGCTATTGCGCCGGTCACCTCGCCGGTCCTAACCATTCCCCTGGTCTTTGCCTTGGCCGGCAACGGAACCTGGGCTGCATACGCTCTCGGAACCGTACAGATCACGCTGATTGCCCTGCTCATCGGCGCGCTCGGACGACGGTCAGCCTCGCCCGGCTCTCTTTACAGCTATGCCACCGATTCACTTCCGCCCATGGTTGCCGCCGTCGCCGCATGGGCCCTTGTCCTCGGATATGTAGCCACGGGTTCGTCGATTGTCGGGGGCTTCGTTCAGTACTTCAATATCGTGCTGAAATCCTCCACCAGTCATACGATCTCGCCCAATCTGCTGGTGCTGCTATCTGTCGCCGGTGGCGCTACCATGGCGTACCGCGATGTGAAGCTCTCCGCACGAGCCATGCTGTGGCTCCAAGGCGCATCCACGGCTTGTATCTTGGCGGTGCTGGTCTTGGTCTTGTGGAAGAACGGCTTGCACCTGGACTGGCCACAATTACGGCTGCAGGGCAGCTCGATTGCGGGTGTCCGTCTGGGGCTGGTCCTGGCGATTTTCAGCTTTGTTGGTTTTGAGAGTGCAACCGCGCTCGGTCACGAGGCCAAAGAACCGCTACGCACGATACCGCGCGCAGTTTTGCAGTGCGCGTTGGGCGCGGGGGCTTTCTTCATCCTGGCTGCGTATGCTGAAGTGCTTGGTTTTCGCAATGCGGGCCTCTCCCTCGACAAAACCGATGCCCCGATGCACGTCCTGGCAAATCAAGCGGCGTTGCCGGCACTTGGCCTCGTCATCGATGCCGGTGCGATGATCAGCATGTTTGGCTGCCTCCTGGCCTGCATCACAGCCGCCGCTCGGATCCTGCTGCTGATGGCTCATAACGGACTGGTTCCGATGCGGTTGTGCAGGACCCATCACCGGAACGAGACTCCACATGTGGCCGTAGTGATAACGTCCTTGGTGGTGGGCATCCCAGTGCTGATTCTTATTACTCTCGGCTACTCAGGCACGGACATCTACGGCTGGCTTGGGTCTTTCGCGGTTTACGGCTTTATCACTATCTATGGGCTTACCTGCATTGCCCTGCCACTCAAGCTAAAAAGGCAGGGCGCACTGTCGATGAGCCTTCTGGTCGTCGCTATCCTGGGGGGCGTTTCGATGATCATGGCCCTGGCAGGTACCCTTTATCCGGTTCCCGCTCCGCCGTATTCCTGGCTACCTTATTTCTACTTTGTCTACTTACTCGTCGCCCTGGTCTTCTTTTTCCGTACCCGGCACAAGCGCAACCCTGTGGTAACAGCACTACAAGATTTCTCCTGACCACGGCCTAACATTTTTGGGGGTGAGGTGTAACCCAAAAGTTACGCGAGGCGCCATGCGGGCTGCCGCTTTGTTGTTATGATTTGGACATGAAAAAGGCTTTGCTTTTTGCCATGGTCCTG
The DNA here is from genome assembly GCA_963746595.1 of uncultured Acidobacteriaceae bacterium. Taxonomy (GTDB): domain Bacteria; phylum Acidobacteriota; class Terriglobia; order Terriglobales; family Acidobacteriaceae; genus PALSA-350. Next base: position 133,785 of record CAVVBS010000013.1, on the reverse strand, counting down.
ATGGTTTCGTCTTCCGCATTTGCGCAAACGCATCATCATCATCACCATCATTATCATCACCACCACGCCCGCCGGTAAGCAGGGTTAAGCCGGGTTCGCAGTTACTGTGGTGCGATAAAGATCACGACAAGGTCTATCGCTTCGGTGATACACCGATTGCGAACCTGGCTCAGTGCGCTGTTGCTGGCGAATCCACCGTTGCAAGCCACCTGAGAACTGCGGCTGAAAGAGCGCCACGCTGATCGGAATAGACATGATCGGTGGGCAAGTGGAGTGTGGCCACCCGAGTATTTCCCGCACGGCGCAACGCGGCCGCGAACGCTTCTTCCTCCCTTGCATAGGCGTCGTCCGAGGTGACGATCAAGGCCGGCCGGCTTTTGAGTGAGGCGACCTTAGCCATGAAGCTCCACTGCACCGCATTGGCGAGCGTGTCATGGGCAAGCTCTTCGGGGGTGCAGCCGTTGATTGGATCCATTCCTTCACGATCGTATGCGGCGCTCAGTGCCTTGATCGTTGCGTGTTCGCGGTCCTTTGGCAAGGGCTGCGGAATGCGCCCTCCAAGATCGGCAGCAGAAATAAGGCCTATTCCCAGGATGCTACCATCAGCGGCCGCGTCTTGCACTGCCATGAATCCGCCCATGCTATGACCTATGAGAACAATGCGCGTGGGATCAAGCCGCATTATCTTCGCCATGGTGGGTGAGCGTAGATAGCTGACTGCGGCAGCCGTATCCTCGATGCCATGAGAGTAGGAGAAGTCTCCAGTCGAGCCCCAGGAACCCCTGTAATCGAAGTAGAGGACGTCCCACCCCGCACGGCGAATATCCTGTGCCAGATCGAGATTGCGCTCGTTGCCGGGAAACCCGTGAAGGAGCACCACCACTGGATGCGGACCAGCGCCCGCGGCTACGTAGACGAACGCGTTGAGCAGCGCTCCGTGACTGGGAATTTGAAAGCTTTCCATGGAAGCAGGATTGGATCGCCTGGCCCGCTGCTGTGCATTGAGAGGCGACAATGTACAGAGAACACCCAGTGTGGCGACAAGCAGACGGTTGCGCAGGGCGCCCTCCACCCATTCCGGCTATTTTGTAACTATAGTGTTCCTATCCTACCCGAACGACGGTGAAGAACTCCCGGGTAAAGAGGGCAAAGGCGGTTACGTATGAGATCTGAATCCGGGGAGAAGGTACCCGGTGGGGGTTATCGTTCTGTACCGGCGAGGACGAGGCGCCGGGCGGGAGGGATGGCAACTTAACCCGCCGAGTTATTGCAGGGAGACTGAAGAAAGTTTCACCCCCATCCGGACCATGCCATCTACCTTTAGCTGTGCCTGCGAAACTTTAGTGTGATTGAAGAATCGTTATGCCCCCCTTACCTTGGGAATAATCCAGGGTGATCTTGGTAACGGGAGTGCCGCCATCGCCAAACTCCACGCGAAGCCTAGCAAGGATCGATCTTTCGTCGCCTAGCTTATCCTGCGTCACTATCCGCGCATCACTGCGACTTCGGTGCAAGTGGACGATAATGCCCAGACTCCGCAACTCGCCTGCACTGTTAGCAGCCCTCGATAGCTTAATCGCGCTCGGGCTCGCTGTGGGTGCGGTCGTGTGGGTGAACTCGCGGTACATACCGCATGGCGGCTTTGCAGAGTTCCTGATGATTCGCATCACTCTGCTGAATGCGTCTTTCTCCATCGTGTTCGTAATCCTCTGGAAGCAATGTTTGACGGTTCTGGGCCTTTACCGCCGCGACCTCGATGGACTGCGCAGCCTGGTGCTGCGAACGGTGACTGCCTGCGCGATCATGACCGCGCTTCTGGACCTGTACCTGCAAGGCCGCCATGCGCGTGGGCCAGTTCCGGACATTCTGCTAAGCTTTCTGCTCTTTGCGTTCCTCTATGAGACGTGCCGGGTGCTGGTGTGCAGCCAACATCGGAGTTGGCACGTGGTCGAGCCCGAACGGGTAATCATCCTGGGGAGCGGCCGGCGCGCAAGCAAGGCCTGGCGTGAGTTGCGGCTTCAGAATCACCGCACGAAAAGCCTTCTGGGATTCGTGGACGATCGCCATCCTGATTCGATGCCACCGGACATTGCCAGCCGCCTGATTGGCAATGTGGACGATCTGTCCGGTTACCTCCTGCAAAATATCGTTGACGAACTCATCGTGGCTGTTCCCATGCGCTCCTGCTATGACGTGGCTCAGCGCGCTGTATCGATTGCCGAGGCTGCGGGAGTGCGTGTCGTTTGTTTAAGCGACGTATTTATGCTCGCTCAAGAAAAAGATCTGCGGCGGCGCGCAGCACTCTTCGTTGAGCTCGTGCCTAAAGACCGCAGGCGGGCAACAGCCGAGACCGCAAAACGCATTCTCGATGTGCTGGGCGCGGCGACAGGAATTGTATTGCTGGCGCCAGTGTTCCTGGCGATCGGACTGGCTATCAAGGTCACCAGCCGGGGATCGATCTTCTTTGTGCAGGAGCGGCATGGTTATGGGCGGCGCCGGTTCCGCTTGTTCAAGTTTCGTAGCATGGCGCGCAATGCCTCTGACCGGAATGCTGATCCTGAGCCGCACGACGAGGCGCGCATAACTCCACTGGGTCGATTTCTACGCCGCACGTTGCTCGACGAGCTACCTGTCCTTTGGAACGTGCTGTTAGGTGATATGTCTCTGGTGGGTCCGCGGCCGATGAGCGCGCTCGATGTTTCGCGGTTCGGAGAAGCACAGCTTATGCGGCGCTTCAGCGTTCGCCCGGGAATGACTGGGAACTGGCAGGTAGCCGAAGATTCGTCGCTCAGCTTCGAACAGCGGGTAGCACTCGACGTCTCTTACATAGACGAATGGTCACTGGTATTGGATTTGAAGATTCTTGCCCGAACCGTCCCCGCGATGCTCAAGCGGCCCGGTGCTGTTTCGTAACACTCTGAGGGATCAATGCAGATTGCCGTAGTCCATGATTACTTTACGCAGATGGGCGGCGCGGAGAGAGTCGCCGAGGAACTGGCGCGCATGCTGCCGAGCGCACCCCTCTACACCACGGTCGCGATGCCGGATCTTATGCCCCCCGGACTATCGAGCAGGCGGATTGAAACCTCGTGGATGCAGCATCTGCCGAGTATGAAGCGGTACTATCGCCTTTACTTCCTCCTGTACCCATTCGCCGTGCGTTCTCTCGACTTGTCGCGCTACGACCTGGTAGTTTCGAGCTCCTCCGGTTACGCCAAGGGTGTGCGCACGAACCGAGACGCCATTCACGTTTGCTACTGCCACACTCCCATGCGCTGGGCCTGGAGCTTTGCCAGCTACTCCGCACAGGAGAGCGCGGGCATTGCGCGACGCGTGCTTCTGCCGCCGATGATGCGCGCCCTGCGCAAATGGGACGAGCGTGCCTCGCACTACCCTGATCACTTTGTTGCCAATTCGAAGACAGTAGCGGCGCGTATCCAGCGCGCCTATGGCCGGACGGCCGAAGTGATCCACCCGCCTATTGATGTCAACCGGTTCCGTCCTTCCCAGGAGCAGGAGGACTACTACCTGGTGCTGGCCCGATTGATCTCCTACAAGCGCATCGATCTTGCCATCGAAGCCTGTTCGACGACTCGGACGGCGCCTGCTGATTATCGGGGATGGGCCAGACCGTGACCGCTTGATGGCCAAGGCCGGACCAACGGTTCAGTTCCTGAGCCGCCTTTCCGACGCTGAGGTGGAGCACTACGCGGCCCGCTGCCGCGCGCTGCTGTTTCCTGGAGAGGAGGACTTTGGGATGGCGCCGCTCGAACTCGCTGCCGCCGGCCGGCCCACCATTGCCTACCGCGCCGGAGGAGCAGCAGAGACGATACTCGACGGCGTCACCGGCATCTTCTTCGACCGCCAGGAGGTGAGCGACCTTTGCCGAAGCGATCGTGCGCTTTGAACGCCAGGAGTGGTCAGCGAAGGTGCTACGCAGCCACGCCGAAGGCTTCAGTGCCGAGGTCTTCCAGGGGCGCTTCCGGCAGTTCCTGGCCCGAGTGGGCGCACCGGTTGACCAGGACGCTTCGCAGCCCTTTCCTGCAGCCGCGGCTGCCCAAAGCTTTGAACCTAAGCTCGCCGGGATGCCGAATCGAGTGCCTGCGTAGACACGATTATCCGTCCGGAGCGAAAAATGAAGACGAACTATCGCGCCTTGACGAGTTTGCGCTTTTTCGCCGCCATCGCGGTTGTTGTTTTCCACTATGCGAGCGAGATCAAAGGCATCGAGAGGCTTCCGCAACCTGCCAGAGCCCTGATGGATTGCGGCCCGCTGGCTTTGTGCTTTTTCTTTGCTCTCTCCGGCTTTGTGCTATCGATTAGTTATCGGGAGCGGGATGTTACATCCTCGAAAGCGGGGACGTTTTGGCTGGGGCGCTTCGCTCGCCTGTATCCGGCGTATCTTCTCTCGTATCTCCTGTTCCTCCCAATGGCAGTGCAGAAATACATCCTGCATCCGGCGGCAGAAACGACGGCTTCGGCGCACAGGACTTTCTGGGCGGGAGCGATTCTTTCTCCCCTGCTGCTTCAATCCTGGACCAGCGTCTCGCAAGCATGGAACGGCCCTAGCTGGTCGCTCTCGGTCGAAGCATTTTTTTATTTTCTGTTCCCTTACATTGCGTTTCGACTCATGAGGCAGCGCGCCGCGGCCATGACGGCGATAGGCGCCGGCCTGTGGGCGGCCTCTTTAGTCGTTGTCTATGCACATGTTACCGGCCGCGTAAGCACGGAGTACTATCACAGCTACATTCAGTACAATCCTCTTTTCTGGGCGCCGTGTTTCGTGGTTGGTATTGGAATCACGCGATTTGCGGCTGCTTGGCAAAACGTGTCAGGAGCGTTTGCGAGCGCGATGACCCTGTTAACGCTGGCTACGATCATCCTGGCGTGTATTCTGACTCCCCCCGGCTACCGAGGCTTTGTGGTCACGACAGGCTTGCTGCCTCTGCTGGCATTGCTGATTATTTGCTGCTCGCATGAATCATCTCGCGTTGTGCATATGATCGGCTCATCGCCCATCTACGATCTTGGTGCTATCAGTTACGTGATTTATATAATCCAGTCGCCGATTTGGCACTTTTTCATTGCAGTCACAAACAAGCTTGCGGGACATAGCTCAATATCCAGCCAAGTGGCAGCATGGCAGTTTATGGTCTTCCTGCCAATTCTGATTATGGTGTCATTTCTTGTTAGCCGGTACATAGAGGGGCCGGCGCGGGCGTGGATTATGCAAGCCTCGGCCGCGTATCGTCGACCGATGAATCAGATCCGGGAAACCGCTGGCAGCGAGACGTATAAGAGAGTGCGCGGCGTGATTACTCGTCCCATTTGACCTTGGCAAAGGCCTGCCGGAGCGTTGTATCTTCCTTCTGCCGGTGGGGATCGCAGTGCTGTATCGCCTTCCGGTTATTTTTCCAGTTGGTGCTGATCCGGCTGAAATGGCGGTAGGAGGCTTCGTCAAGCTTCATTTTGCGGGTACGCATGCCGACGATCTCGTGGATGCTCCAGTGTGCGTCCGCTGGACAGCGATGCGGGGCCACCACCCACTTTGCGGGACATAACTTGATATCCCTTGGACGAAAGCCCTCCCAGCGCCACTGCGGCAGTTGCTGTTGAGTGCTTTCCTGGTGACGCGGGATCATTTCTGGTCCGTCGCCATTCTTTGACGTGACCCATCTGCCGGAAAACTTCACGTAACCATCGGCGGATGCGGTGGCCTTGTCAAACACGCTGCCTTCGACAGAAAGCGCTAACTCGTCTATATCGCAGTTGAGCACCGCGTAGGCATCGGCAAGGTAGCGCCAGCGGGCATCTTCCAACGCGCCATACTGGCTGAAGGAGGAGTCCCACGTGTCGCGGCTTACTCCCTGCGGTCCGTACTTGTAGGGCCAACTGACAACGTATATGGCGGAGAAACCGGAGACCTGGTTCATCGACTCGAGCAGCATCTCCGCGGTATAGGCGGTGGAATCGTTGTCGTAGAGAAGAACGGCGTCGGCACCATGAAGGTCGCGATGAAAACGCATCCAGTCACAGACCCACGTGGGGTGATTATTTTTGCTCAGAGTGAAAAGCACCCGTCGGCCGCGGAAGATTTCACGGGCACTTGGCCTGATATCCAGGGTCTTGTCGCCCGCAGCGGTTTGCAGCTGTAAGCTGGTATCCGCCTCAGGCACTTCGACCAGTATCCGACAAAGGTTGTCCGTGCGTCGATGGGCGAAGGCAGTCGTGAACTTGTGATGCACCTCGTATCGGCATTCGGTTCCCGCGGGCAAAGCGTGGATCTTGAGTGAACCAAGAATGCCGTCAAACCTTTCCAGGGGGGGCCCGACAAGCATCACCCGTGTTTTTGCCACGCGAAAGCAGTCATAAATGACCGTGTGCCATTCAAACTGGGCATCGAAGTTGGCCTGGCGAAGCTCAACGGGACGGGCGGGCTCGCGGTGATATCCCGAAGTCTCGGGAAGTATCCATGAGCTTACCGTCTCGACCATGTTCACACTTTTATCATGAAGCGCGGCCTCGATCTATTCGATTTGAAGGGCTTGTAACGCGTTGAGTAAACACTTTCGCAGCTGCTTAATCCACTTTATTACTTTCGTGTGATTGCTCCATGCGGCCTGTGCTTTTAGCGTGAGATAAGTGCGTCTTAACAGCACCACACTTCATCTCGCATGAAACAAGAACGCATTCTATTCGTCGATATTGGTTCGCATTATGGTGGTGTCGAGACCTATTTAAAGGGTCTTGGGGCCATGCTAAGTCCCTATGCCCAGGGCTACGCTGTTCTTTCACTGCCTGAACTCGCGTTCCAACTACGCGCCCAGGGAATGACGGTAATTTGCCTGCCGATACTGGGCTCAAAATGGTTAAAAGGGCTGCGTCTCCTGCTTGCCTGCTTTGTTGTGCCCTACATGCTCCTCCGATTCAGGATCCGCACGGTGCAAGTCAACGGATTCTTCGAATCGCTGCTCCTGGGACCCCTTCGCCTGTTCGGATACAGGACGATTTTCACGATGCATATCCCGTTTGAAACGGACCTATATTCGTGGTTTCGGAACCCAGAGCGCTTCTTTCCCAGGCTCCTCTCCAAACACTCGCTACGTTTCGCCTCGCAAGTGGTCTGCGTATCGGAAACGATCGGCGAGCTCGCGCGTAGTGTTCTGCCGCAGGAAAAAGTGAAAGTTATCGCGAATTGGGTCGAGGCGCCTCCAGCCGTGAGCTGCACACTATCTGCCCACAAGCGTCCGCAGCTTCTCTTCGTTGGCCGGCTGGAGGAATACAAGGGAGTGCAGTTTATTTTGCATGCCATGCGGGAAATCCCGAATGTGTCTCTGCTGGTGGTTGGCGACGGCTCATATCGGCGCCAGTTGGAGGGTTTGGCAGATCGACTGGATGTTCACTTCGCCGGCTTTCAGGCAGACCCATCCCGCTTCTATAAGGATTCGACCATATTTATCAACCCATCGCTGGGCCCCGAAGGTCTGCCGCTGGTTTCGCTTGAGGCGATGGCCCATGGCCTGCCCTGCATCTTCAGCGATCTCGCAGTGCATCGCGAAATCACCGCCGGCGGCAAAGCGGCCGCACTCTTCGAGCTGGGAGACAGCGAAAGTCTCGCCCAGCAACTCAAGCGGCTACTCGATAGCGAACAACGGCGCCAGAGTTACGGTCTCGCGGCTCGGCAATTAGTTGAGCAGCGTTACAGCCGTAGGATTGCAGCACAGCAGTATGTGGAGGCATTTGGGCTTTGATCGGCCCACGCCAGGAACACTTATAGCGGCATTGGCGAGGTCTGGGCTGTGCGTGCTGCTGCGTCGCTCTTTCTTTGCGCACTCTGCCGCAGGCGTCCTGCGTATGCTTTGGCGAGATTCCTTCCCCACGACACTGCGGGCCTCTCGAGAACGACATAAACGACAGAAGCTACACCAAGGCTCAACAAGTAGGTGAGGACCACTACCCCGAGGTATCTCGCGACGGTAGTGGGACGAATCACCTACCTTCGAAAATCGTCAGGCAAAATGCATGGAAGAGGTACATAGAGTATGTACGCTTCCCCACATAGCTACAAATCCTCGATCCAAGGATGTCGAGACAACAGGGATTCTTTCAAAAGTAAGATCGGGAGGAGAGCCGCGGTGGCTGAGGATAAAGCTCACACGAAATGTTCCTCCCAAAGATGCGAAAGTACGACAGGCCCCACACGATGACGGCCACGATCGTTGGGGTCCGATTGATGAAAGAAAGAACTTTTTCCTGCTTGCCCCTCAGAGCATGCAATGCGATGGCGACGCAGCAGCCCAAGAGAAGAGAAAAATAGGCCACCGGAATCGAGCCGGTGGGAGAAACGAAAAGCGGAACGACCGTGATGGGTACGATTGCCCAGCGCCCCTTAAGCTTGCGAAGCATAATGAAGAAGAGTATGGGCCAAACAAAATAGAATTTCTCTTCTACGGAGAGTGACCAGGAGTGGGTAAAGGCTACCGCGAGCCCCTTAGGCACATATTCGTTGCGCAGGGTCAGGAAGTAGGGAAGGCCATTAAGGAACTTCACTCGCAATTCATGCTGCGACGGAAATAACCCCACGAGTAGATATACGCCAACGGTCAGGAAATATGGGGGGAGAATGCGGAAGGCGCGGCGGATGTAAAACGCGCCAAGGGAGACACTGCCCACCGCAAGCTCTTCGCGGAGTAAGAGGATGGTGATTAAGAATCCACTCAGACACAAAGAAGATGCCAACCCCGAGGCCACCACTAAAGTATTGCTTGATGGTTAACCCGGTTCGTACATGTCCCGCAATCACCAGCAGACAGGGACAGCGCTCTCAGTCCATCCAATGCGGGAAAGTAAGGAGCCTGCCAGAAATTCAATCGCGGCGGGGAGCCCCCGTTTTGAATCGAGGTTGTGTCATCGTATGTCAAAGCATCTCTCCAAAGAACGCCCTATGCGCGGTCTAACCGGCTTGCCTAGCCGGCGCGCCTGACGAGACTTCTTACCTGGTAAAGCATGCTCGCCCGCTTGCGCGGGAAGAGCGCCTTGCTAACCCAGGGGTAGACACACACGTATAGAAGGCAGAGCGTCATGAGCTTCGGAGTAATCTTTCCGAAAGCCCAGGTGTCCTGAAGCAAACGCCTCAACTCCGGCCAGGCGGCCCCTTGTTGCGCGGCTGGATTGAGGCAGTAAATAACGAGGAAGAAGCCGAACGCCTTGGTGGTAAAGAGATGGCGATTGGCCATCGCCCACTGGCGGCAGTACTCCCAGTCAATGCGCTTGGTCACCCGATGCCGGGCCTGGTCATTATGGAAGATCGTCAGGGGCTCGGCGATGAACACCACGCGCATGCGCGGATGGCCGTATCCGCGCAACAACCAGTCCAGATCCTGTAAGACCTTCAACCCCTTGGTGAACGGAACATCGAGCAGGAAATCGCGCCGGAGGAGCCATGTAGACGTCTGTGGGAAGCCGGCGATCCCTCCCAGGCAAGAAACTTCGCACCACAAGAAGTCGCTGATGGGTTGACCTTCGCGGGGAAAGATATGGGGACGCAACAAATCTGCGTCGCCTTCCCCGCGGTCCAGGAACCGGCTCACTACCATGGTGACCGGCTCCGGGAGAGTTGGCCGCCGCCGCGAGTTGCCTTTCGAGCCTGAAAGGCAGCCACTCGTCATCATCGTCCAGCAGGGCCACCCATTCTCCGCGCGCTGCCTGAGCGCCGAGGTTGCGCGCCTCACAACCGCCTACGCTATCCGCCAGCGCTATCACCCTGAGACGTGGGTCATCGATTTCTTCTAATGCATGACGGGTTGCGGCATCGGGCCCATCGATGACGACGATGCATTCGATCTCCCGGATGGTTTGCGTCAAAACGCTGCGCACGGCCCGGCATACTAACTCGGGTCGATTGCGCGTTGGTATCACGGCGCTGACTAATGGAGTTTCTTTGTTCATGAGTTCACCTAGAGTGTGACTGTTCTTCCCATCCGTCCGAGCATGCCGTCGCGAAATCCGAGGAAGACCATCTTGACTTTGGCCCATCGAAAGTCTTCGGCAATGGCGAGCTTGCATAGATCGATAAATGAAGATCGAAACGCGCCACGAACCCAGCGAGGGTAGCGGGCTCCATACATCAGCGCCATCCAGACCCGGTTTCGACTGATGTAATAGCGAACACCCGGCCGATAGTTGGTGGTCTCGAAATAGTTGTCTGCCAAACATCCGGTAGTAAGAAGGAATACCGGAGTTATGCAGCAAGACAGCGTGAGGACTTAGAGCAATGGAATAGCCCTGCGAACGAAGACGCAGACTGAATTCGTCGTCGACCGTATAGATGAAGAGCTCTTCCTTAAAGTAGCCGCATTTCTCGAAGGCGCTGATGGGGAGCAGGCTCCCGGATGTGATGGTTACAAAGGGCCCTCCATCCTCATCCATGGGAACGATTCGCTCTACGCCGGACTCTGGATCCTTATATCTGGGAACGAGCAGCAGGATATTGCGCTGCTGGGCGAAGTGCTCAAAATCCGCAAGCATCTGCGCGATGAAGCCATCGGTCACTGCACTGTCCTGATCGAAGAGGGCCACCCAAGCCGGAACCATTCGCCTGGGCCCACTTCACACCAACATTCAACGCGGCGGCGATACCCAGATTCTGCCCGTTCTCGATCAACGCAAAGTCCAACTCATGACTCGCGGCACGCAGTAAGTGAAGTTGCTCTTCCGGAGAACCGTTGTCCACGACGACAAGATGCTCCACCTGGGGGCGCACTCTGGCCAAGTTACCAAGGTCTTCACGCCGCGGACGGAAGCTTACGATCACCGCGCAAACGCTGTTTTTGGGCCCGTTACTCACAACCAACCTCATTCGAGATCAAGAGCCGGTTAAATCCCGGCCATAACTCAGTCAACCCGTTTGAAAATCTGAAGTATTCGGGCAACGCGAGGGTCGCACGGATAACACGGTCTACTACGCCCCGCTCCCTCAACGCCGAACCGGGTTTGCAGAAACGTCAGTCTCTCCTGGGCGAGCCGCGTAAGCATGGGATCTGCCGGCAAGCTGCTGAGTTTCGCAGTCATCGAAGACCAACGCTTCACCAGCAGCTTATGAGCCTCCATGGATTTCTCGCGCCGAACCTGTAGTCCGGAATACCAGCGCCTCGGCTTGAGACCAACCTGTTGGGCCGGAATGCAGGCGATAGCTCATCAATGGCTCAGGCAGCGGGCACAATCGCGCCTGGGTGGCGATCAGCAACGCCATCCAGGCATCATGCACCCATTCGGAAGGGATCGGCGTCACCAGAGGAACGAAGTGTGAACGGAAAACAAAAGTCGCCCCGGTGACGGCACTCCGCTCCAGTAGCAGGAACGCACCACTCCTGCTGTTCAGGTCGGCGCGCACGCGCGGTGTGATTTGAAGACGTTGCCATAGCGTCCCCGGCATCAGCTGCGAATTCCCGTCGATCAACAGGGCATCAGAAAAGACTCCACCCACATCCGGCTCAGACTCCAGTACCCGCGCCACGCAGCTCCAGCTTGTCCTTTTGCCAGACGTCATCCTGATCGCAGAGAGCTATCGCGTCACCACTGCAGCGGAGTATTGCCTTTTCAAAGTTTTTTGTGGAGCCAAGCTTGACCTCATTGCGGATGAAGCGCACCGGGAAGGGCGCTCCGATCACTGAAACTACTCACGATTTCCGGAGTGGAATCGGTCGACCCATCGTCGCAAATGATCAACTCGAACGGACGCTTTGTCTGCCGCCCAATACTCTCCAGCTGCGTCAGCCAGAAATCGGCTTCCGTTGTAGGTACACATTGCGACTGAGATATTCATGCGATACCCACGGCACGCCAGGTTTTGGACTCCCAGTCGTCAGACCCTTAATCGGCCGCGCAGGAATCCCAGCAGCCATGCAGTGCCGGGGGATTGTGCCATTAACGATGGAATTGGCGCCGATGATGCTGCCCATGCCAATATGTGCGCCAGGTAGGATCACGACACCATCGCCAACCCACACATTATCTTCAACGACGGTTTCTGCGTCAGAGGTGAGGGGCCGATTGGCCGGTCGTTCAAACGGGCTACTCTGCTCAGCCCCCTTATAAATTCCATGATTATGGTCGGTAATGATCACGTGGCTTCCCACAAGCACGTCATTCCCAATGTGAATGCGGTTGGTTGCAGCTACATGTACTCCGTAACCAAAGACCACGTCGTTGCCGATTGTCAGCGAAGGGTCATAGAGGTTCCCGGCGCGATCACGTTCCACTGCTTCGAGCCATAGATTATTCAACGACTTAAAAGCCCGGCCTATATGAAGGCGGCTAAGTCCTCTGATTCTGCACCCTGACCCAAGACTTAGGCTCATCCACCTGAAGCAAGCGCGAATAAAGAAAGTTCCTGGGAAGCGCGCGATATCTCTCGTACCGAGGCAGCCATTTGCGGTGAAAATAACGGCACAGCTGGTCCACAAAGCCCGGGTCCTTGTAGGCTACGGCTGACACATCCTGGCGACAGATCACTTCATCTGCCGCCCTCTGTGCCGCCGCGCGCCCTTGGGAGTCGTTCATTGTGCCACCGCCGTTGTTGTTCGTCATTCGACCTTCTACAACGAGCTCATTTTCCGGCTGACAATCCCGGCAAGGAAAAGCCGATCGTCGCGGCCCATGCTCACGAACCACGCAAGAAGCAGGGTCGACATAAGCCACGCGCAATATAAATATGGATTCATGGAGGATCCCTCGACCGGCCACCAACGCCAAAGCAGCAGCACTGAGGGGACCGCTATAGCTGACGACCGGAGTATTCCATTGGCAAATAGATCCAACCGCGCGACGGCCAAATTCGATCTGGGTATAGCGCATGCTTACCCCAAAATGCATCGCCACACCGGCGACGGCTCCGAGCAAAGTACCCAGAGCTACGCCTAAGGCGCCCATGTGCCGCGCAAGCAGAATACTCGCGACGAGGTTGACGCAGCCCTTCTGTCACCGCAGCGGCCGTCGCAACTGCCTGCCTGCAGGTTGCCACAACCATCGTGGCGTATGGCGCGCAGACGTTCCGCAGATGTTAGCCATGACGAGAATGCGCAGGAAGACGAGGCTGTGTGCGGCGTATGCCGGTCCGACCCAAACAGATAAAATTGGATGGCCGGCAACCACGAGGGGCAACCCTGTCAGAAGGAGAAGGATGGTGCCGTATCGCGTGGAGCGGAGCAAAATACTCCCCATCTGCGTTGAACTGCGCTGCGCACTAAGGGCAGAGGTAGCTGGCAACAACGGGCCCATCAATGCTCCGATAATCATTAAAATAAAGCTGGTAGGCGATGCAGCGATGGCATAGTAGGCAGTTTCGGCGAACGAGTAATGGCCGACGATCGTAAGGTCAAGGCCATTTACAAAGAGCATGCAGACAGACCAAATCGTGAGGACGGCGCAATAGCTCAGCATTTTCTTCAGGACGACTGCATCAACCAAGCGAAGTGAAATGCGAATGTGCGCGCCCAGCCGCCGCCAGGCGGCAAACTGAAGCAGGGCCGAGAAGACGTTCACGCATGCCACCGTCGCTCCCATCCGGCAAGACTGCTATGGGATGCTACGGCAATACAGATGGCGATTCCAAAGAGAAGACGGCTGACGATGGTAAGTACCATTGGAACCTGGTAGCGTTGGAGGCCGAGGAATATCGCCACGAAAACAGTGGTGGCCAAACTGGCTGAAAGGGAGATGCCGACAAAGAGCACACTCAGACGAACATCGTGATAGAGGGATTGCGGCATGGTGTGAAAAATAAACGGCACGCGCCATGCCAGGATGAAGGTCAACAACACTCCCAGGACGCTCGCCGCCAGCATCATCGCCAGGCCGACGCTGGCATACCGTCCGCATTCGGCATAATCCTGTTTGGCTTCGTGTTCCGCTATGTACTTGGAAACCGCGGTCTGAACACCGAAGTCGAGGTAGCCTACGTAGGCGCTCAACTGCAGGATCAGCACCCATGCGCCGTATGTTTTTACGGGGAGATGATGGGTCAGGTAAGCGGGCAAGAAGATAGATACGAGTGACGTCACAGCGAGACGTGTGAGGTTGGCTGCCGAATTACCCGCCACCGTACGGGCGAAGGTACGAGGCTTGAGCGGGCGCGCATTGGTCGATAAGGTGGCCATTAATTCACGCAAGCTTGAGGTGTTGTTCCTGTAAAGCCGGGCTAGAGGCCGCGGGTACCGGATCATCTCCGTGACGCAATGAAAGGGCCAGCAACAGAAGCAATATGGTCTGAATTGGCAGATCGTTGACGAGACTGAAGAAAGGGATGGTGGCGAAGATACCCGCTATCCCCTGGAGCAGGTGGTCTTCGCTCGAAAGTGCACGCTTTCGAAGGAACGTCCAGAAGCACCAGTACGAGACGCCTGCGATGCCCAGGCCAAGAACGCCGCTGCCGAGTAACATCAGCAGATATGCATTATCTACAGGGATGGGAGCCGCATTTTCCAGGCGATCAGGCGCACTAAAGGGAGTATAGGGTCCCTGTCCTATACCGAATAGGATATCGGTTGGGCTACCGGATAGGAACTTCCCTCCGTACATCCCCCAAGCGACGACCCGTTGATCCAGTGACGAGGCGTTGGCCAGGTCTTTTCGGCCGGCGCCGCCCGCCATTCGCAGGCCTTGCGCGACAATCAAGACGGCACAGCCCAACGACAATAGGGGGAGCAGTAAGCTGAACCTCATCAGCCCCTTTTTAGATATGACAACTACAGAAAATGAGCTGACGACGAAGCCGACCATAGCCAGGCGGGTGTAGGTTGCGTAGCAGCCGAAGGCGCACAGGAGAAAAAGAACGAGCCCGAACTTCCTGCTCTTTCGCCGCAAACAGAAGCTGGTAGCGATTCCACCCATGAAGGAATAAAAGACCCCCGCATCAAGCCCATTCGCGAACAGGCTGAAGGCGCGGGTCTCATCGATGAATTGGTACGACTGAACATGGAATGTAAGATCGCTGCTGTCCGTGCGAACCACCGGTGAATTGGTGAAGAATTGCGCAGCCGAGATGATGAGGCATGCAATTGTTAGCACGGAAAGGAATGCCAGGATTTGCCGCGACCTTAATTCGATGGGCACGAGAGAAGCTGTGCCCGCCACGACCAGAAAAGCAAAGCAATCCAAAGAACTTCGTATCGCTGCGAAGCTGAGGCCTTGATAAAAGTGCAAAAAGAGTGCTTCCAGCGGAAGATAGCCGGCAAGGAACAGGGTGATCGGGAGCAAGGGGCTGGACCGCAATCTTCCTTTAAGCAGCAGGATGGTTCCAAAACTAAGAGCGAAGATGGTAAGCTGCCGCGGTTTGAATAATATGTCACCACCGGTAGCCACCATCTCTAACTGGGGCAGGGCTCCATTGACTACCAGGGTGAGGGCCGCAAAGATCACCAGGAATTTGGGTATGAATATGATGAAATGAGGTCGCTGCGGCGCTGTAACCAGCGTCGGGACGTCGCGATGGATTTAGTAACTCGCCATTCATCCCGGCTCCCTGTTGTTCGATGGTTCTGATCGGATCACTAACTTGAGTGACCAGGACTGACTAAAAGTGATAGATTGCGGCGGAGGATGTCGCGCCCACCAAGCTACCGGCGCCCACTGCCACGTTCCGCGCGTAGCTGAAGGGAACGTAGACGATGTCATCCGCTTGCAACTGGATATCCGGTTGCTTTCCCTTCTCCATAGCACTCAGCTGCAGTGGAATCTCGACGTGGCTTCCATCCGCTTGCTTGCGAATCAGCCGGGCGTGGGAGGGAACGGCATTAGGCGGTGTTCCACCGGCAAGAGAAATCGCCTGAACCGCAGATAGCTTTTGATCGTTGGTAACCATCGCGAAGCCGCCCGGCCGGTTCACATCGCCCAGGATGTACACGACGGCTGCCTTAGAAACAAGTACCGTATCTCCAGGAAAGACGTTGACACTACCATCCAGGGCGGCGTCGGCGGAGTTTGAGACAACGAATGTGATCCGGTCCTTGCTGGCGTGCCGCTGGATAGTTACTTTTCGATCGGCGAGATCGGTTAACCCGCCGGCCAAGGCGAGCACATCAAGAATGGGTCGCGGAGTGCCAATGGAGTAACTTCCCGGCGAATGCACTTGACCCATGATGGTTACGTTCTGTGTAGCTGTCTGCTCCGTCATCACGCTGACATGGGGTGTCAGCAAATAATGGCCCTCTACCAGAACCCGCTCGATGGCGAGCGCTGCCTCGGGGGGAGTGAGCCCGGCGACGTGCACAGTTCCGCCAAGAATCAGAGTGAAGGTACCTGCGTCAGTCACTCGGGCGCTTTGCTCTAACTCCGATGCTTCCAGAACCTTTACGTGCAGCAGGTCGCCGGGCCCGATGGTCAGGCTTTCGGTTTGCGCCCAGCAGCAGGCGGCGCAACAGAACAAGAACAACAACGATCTGACCCCTTTTATCATGCCTTCATCCCTGCTGGTACTCATATTTCTTGCCGCCGTAGTAGCCGTAGTAACCGTAGTAAGCGGAGGAGCGGCGAGTCACAAAATTGAGCAGAACTCCAATCGCCGGCCTTGCCGCATCCTTGCGATGCGTAAGCAGGAGGTTATACGCGCGCCCCAGCGCGGCCCTGGTCGTGACCCCGACGCGAGCCAGCAAAACAGTAGCGTCTGCCATCTCCTCCAGTAACTGCGCATCTGTCACAGGCAGGACCGGCGGAGAGTCGACCACGATGAAATCAAATTCCGATCGCCATTCCTCCATGAGGGAATGCATCCGGGGCGAGCCCAGCAGGTCGGCCGGGTAGGGGGGTGCTGGTCCCGCAGGCAAAAAGTAGAGATTGGGATTGTTGGGCGCGGGAACGATGCCAGCCGCTGCTTCCCGGTCCGACAACAATACGCTCAAACCATCCGTTCCCTCCAGGCCCCAGTCGACGGCGCAGCACGGGACGGCGCATATCCGCTTCTACCAGTAGTACTTTTTTTTCGTACTGAGAGAGTGAGATCGCCAGATTCAGAGAGAGCGTTGATTTTCCTTCTCCCGGGCTGGGGCTCGACATCAGGAGAACCTGTGGAGGAGTACCACTGCGCGCGATCAGGAGGCCCGAGCGGAGACGGCGCACCGATTCCCCAAAGGCCATGTCGGTATGTCGCGAGTCCAGCATGATCGCACGCGGGCCGCTTTGGCTGGCTTCGATCTGGGGCGAGATGCCCAGTAGTGGAATCTGCAACGCCTCGACGTCTTCAGTACCCTGTATCTTGTTGTCGACCGCTTCGACAAGCAGGGCCACACAACAACCAAGAAATATTCCAAGCCCCACTCCCAGGGCCAGGTACAGAGGAACCTGGGGCTTGCTCGGCCTGGCAGGCGCACTCGCTTGATCCACTACAGTTACGTTTGACGAGTGGAGGCCCTCGAGGATGCCGGCTTCCTTCAGCCGCTTGAGCAGATCCTGATATAACTCCTGGCTTTGGTCGGCTTCCTTCGAAAGAATGGCATACTCAATGCTTTTATCGTTCAGCTTCTCGGCCGCAACACGGTCGTTCTCGTAGGCGGCCCGGGCGCCCTCCTCTGTTTTCAACGCGATCTTAAAGTCGTTCTCGGAGCGATCCGCAGTACGTTTGATCTCTTCCTGCAGGGATTGCTGCACTCCCTTCAGGGAGGCCCGCTCCTGAATCAGCTTCGGGTACGCAGCTCCGAACTGAGACGCATCCTGGTCGATCTGGGCCTGGAGGGTTGCTTCCTGGAGCCGCAGGTTCTGGATTAAGGCCAGAGAGTTCATCACCCCTTGGCCGCTGCCGTTCGCGATCGAAGTGCCGCTCAGCTGCGAGATCAACTCCGCGTTTCCGGTCTTTACGACCTCGGCCACCGATGCTTTGAGCACGCGGTTCATCTGCGCCTGAGAGAGCTGGGCCGTGGACTGCTGCAAGCGATCGAGAATCGGACTGTAGATGACTGGCTTGCCCTGCGGGTCGGTTCCGCCGACGCCAAAGATCCCACTGCCCTGCTGCAAAGCGACGACTCTGGACTGAAGCTCTTCGCTCTGCTTGCGCAGATCACCCAGTTGCCCTTCGAGCCATTGAGAGACCTGGTTGGTTGCTGTGAACTTGGTCTGGAAAGTGTAGTCGATAAGCGCCTGCACCAGATGATTGACCACGGCAGCCGCGACTTTCGGATCGCGGTTGGTGAAATCCACTTCCAGCAAACGCGTGCCGGCAGTAACCTTTACCTTCAGGTTTCTAGCGAAGGCTTTGGCAACCCTCGCGCGCCGAGCGGGCGAATCCTCCAGGCTTGCGTGGACCGGATCGGCTGGACCTCGAGGGCTCACCAGCCCCATCGCCCAACCGATAGGACTGAAGTGCGGCCTAAAATCCTCGTTCTGTTCCAGGTTGAGATCCTTTATCACCTTGAGCGCAAGGGCTTCGGATTCGCAGGATACTTGCCTGCGTCTGCAAGTCGATATTCACAGAAAGAGCATCGGATGCCCCACCCGATGCCGCCCCCATCAGGCTGTCGAGCCCAAGGCTGTCGGAGGAAGACTTCTCCAGTTGAATCACGCTGCTCGCCGTGTATCTACGCGTCATAAACACGCAGGCGCAGACGGACAGCAGGAAGACCACCGACGCGGTTACGAATATCGCGCGTTTTCTACGGTGGAAGATCCTCAGGAGATCGCGTAGCGTCGGATCTTTTTCGGCTAATGTACTCAATTGGTTCCCACTCCCAACGGTGAAGTGCGTGTTGCGTGGCCCGGACAACGCCTTTCCCTCTTCAAAAACCATTTCAGAGGCCCTTTCGCTACTGCGAGATGCCTCCTACGCAGCCGCCTCCGCCGGCTTCCGTGGAAGAGCAGCAGTGTACTTCCATGTGCAGTGGGAGCAACCCGGCCATCTCTCCGGCAAGACCCAAAGTAACAGTACCGTTTCATTATGGAGATACAACTTCGGTGTCGTATCTATCACAGGACACAATGGGTTCGGAGCCGGCGAGCCTCATGGCCGCGTCTCATCGTTGACGGGCTGCCTAGTTGATCCGATAGACCAAGCCGGCGGTGAAGTTGATCGACGTAAGATTCCAATTCTTGAGGTAATTCTTCGAGTAGGAGAGGTCTCCGAGGCGGATACGCAAATGGCGGCTCACGTGAAAGTCGACGCCACCCGCGACCGTCCATTGAGGGCCGGTACCTTCGATTGGTTGCGGATTTTTTATTCCTACCTTTGGCGGATTCAAGTATCGCCACCCATTCCCGCCGCCTCCAAGAACGGATACGTAGGGAGCAAAGGGCCCGTAATGCAACGCGAATCGAGGGCCGCCAAGGGCAGACTCCTGATGCTGGGTATTAGCCCGCCTCTGGATAGTGCCCCTGAGCTCTAGGCCAAACAAGTGCTGTGTTTGCAGGAAGCCTCCCAATTGGTATCCAAAGACTACGGGGGCAAAGTAGCCGAAATCTGGCGTGACATTGACGGGAAGGGTTCCATATATCGAAAGATCCGGCTTCCCACGGAATGCGGGAATCACCTGGGCCGAGGCGCTGCACACCACGACCGAAAACAGGAGCGCCACGGCGGCCCTTAGGAGAGATAGCCGGCAACAAGAGCGGGTTGTCATAATCCCCAGATCCGCTCCGAATCGCCCGCTAGCAGAAAGTGGGGAGGAAAAGCTACAGCCTGCAACTCACCATGGCCGAGCCAGCGTGAGGATCCGGTCAACCGGCGTCTTGCGCGATACGAGATCGTTCCTGGTTGCATGGGGGATGACACGTCTTCTATTGCTTGTAGTGGATTACCTTTGTCATGTGATAGTCCACTTCAGTTGTATGTTCGAAATGGGGCGCGGTACGATGCATATCGCCCCTGCTGGATCCACGCTCAAGTTGTCGTGGGAGATTGATGGGCAAGAGGTTAGTGCGATACGCCGCAAAGGCGATTGCGGCGGTAAGAAACGCACATCCGGCGCTTATGGGCAAGTTGCTCCCGGGGCAGCGGGATGATCAAAAGGCCGGTAGGCCCGGCCTGCCCTCAATGCTAAGCAACCCGGGTGGTGGGAACCACAGCGGTAAACGAGAACGCGCTCTTCTCAATCGCCACACTCGCCTCTAAAGCGATCGTGGAAAGCAATGTGGTCTTGCGCGGTCGACGTAGATTGCAACATCACAACATGGTTATCCGCGCCGAGCTGTCTCGGGCTCTCTGCAAACGCAGGCAGTAGAAAGCAATACAAGAATGACCGTCATTGCTGCTGTTTTCACTGTGATCTCCTCGCACTTGTTGACCAGGTGCGAGTGCAGAATAGCAATCACCAGCGAAACGGGTACAACTTTCTGGTCACGCTCCGCGAACGAAACGGTACACGCGGGGTCGGCCTGATAACTCCTAAAAGTACTGAGCGATGCTTTACGCCTCTAAAGAAACATAGGTTGTTCTCTTTAAAGGTTCTTTTCCCAAAAGGCGAGCATGGCGTTGTAGCGCTGAAGCAGGGCGGGTATATCAACAAATCCGTGCTTGCGCATGGGGAAGAGCTCAACCTGGTAGGGCTTGCCGGCGGCGATCAATGCGTTCATAAACGCCTCCTCGTTCTGAGGATGAACGTTATCGTCATAGGTACCGTACATCAGCATGAGGTATCCATGCAGGTCGCGAGCCCGCGGGATGAGAGAGGCACGGTCATAGGCTGCCGGATTGTCCTGCGGCAGCTTCAGGAAAGATTCGCCCCACTTCGAATCGTAGAAGCGCCAGTCGGTCACAGGCGCTCCGGCGATGCCGGCTTTGAACTCGTGCGACCTGGTCATCAGATTGAGGGTAAGGGTACCGCCTCCGCTCCAACCCCAGACTCCGAGCCTGCTGCCGTCAATCCATGGCTGCGATTTCAGCCAGCGAATGCCAGCAACCAGGTCGGCGGTCTCTCCGGCGCCCGGGGCCGCCACCAGGGTATTCTCGAGTGTCTTGCTGATCGCGGTGGCGGCGCGGTTATCGATCGCCACTGCGATGTAGCCCTTGCTAGCCAGGACGTTATCAAAGAGAGTTTCTTTTTGCCATGAGTCGCTGACCGTCGGCGCAGATGGGCCACCGTAAACATGCAGGATCATTGGATAGCGGCGCGCAGGATCGAAGTCCTTGGGCTTGAGGATCTGCGCGGGCATGGGAAAGCCGTCCGCCGCCGGGATCGTCATAAGCTGCGGATACTGCATGCCGGCGGGCAGGAGCTCTGGCCGGGGAGATGCAATGGTTGCTTTCAGCTCTCCGTCCGCTGCATGGAGCCGCAATGCCGGGAGGGTACGAATATTCGAGTACTCGTCGAAGTAGTATTTGGAATTGATCGACATGCCGATGGCATGTGTGCCCGGTTCGGCGGATATCCTGTTCAGGCCGCTGCCATCGCTGTGGATGCGGTATAGCTGGCGCTCGACTGAGCCATCCTTGAGGGCGGTAAAGTAGATCCAGTCCTTCTCTTCGTCGATCCCGACGACTCCCTGGTGTACCCAGAAAGCGCCGCCATGCGAGGAGACAATCGCCCAATCACCCTTGGTGACCTGGTTCACCAGCTTGCCGTCCGCGGCGTAGCGATAGAGATGCATGAAGCCATCGCGCTCCGAAGCCCAGAGGAAGTGACCGTCGCGCAGGAAATACAGGTCGTCGTTCACATTGACCCATGCGGGATCGGTCTCCGTGAGCAAGCGCTTCACGTCCGCTCCCTCGCGATCAGAAAGGTACAGTCGCAGTTCTCTTTGGCTATGATCCAGAGTCTTTAGACTAAGGTGTTTTCCGTCGGGGAGCCAGTTCACCCGCAGCAGCCACTCATAGGGCTTGTCGGTAATCGGAATCCAATGGGTGGAAGCATCATCCACAGCGATCACACCCACGCGCACGACCGGGTTATGCTCCCCGGGCTTGGGATAAACCTGATGGATCAAGCGCGGGTCTACCGGAGAGAAATCCACGAACGTGCTCACGGGCACGCCGGCCTCGTCGGTTTGAAGAAAGGCGATCGACTGCGAATCGGGTGACCACCAATACGCGGTGTCATGCCGTCCAAAGACCTCTTCCCAATAGACCCAGGAGAGGGTGCCATTCAATGTTGTCTGGGAACCATCGTGGGTGAGCTGTCGCTCTTTCCTGGCTGCGATATCCCAGACGTAGATATTGTTGTCGCGCACAAACGAGACGAATCGCCCATCGGGCGAGAACTGTGGGTCCTTCTCTCCGGCCGCCGTCCGGGTCAGCCGGGAGAAGGCAGAGGAATTGAGGTCCAACTGGAAGATGTCTCCGTCGAAGACATAAAGTGCCTGCTTGCCCGCGCTATCGAATGTGATTGGCCAGGGGAGCGCGCCGTGAATGTCAGCGCCGGGCTCGATTGCTTTGAGCGACTCGACCGCCCGCCTCATGTTCAGCAAGGGAAGCCGCTTTCCTGTGACTGGATCGAGGCTCTCGAAAGTCTGCTGCGAAGCTGGCAGCCGTACGTCATCCAGGATTGCCATACCGTTTTCAAGCCAGACAAACGAAGGCACCTCATCTACCTCGCTTCCGCGAGCGGCTACCCACTCAGTGGTGAGAGTCGGCGTCTGGGCGTGCAGTCCGGAACATGCCAAGAGAACAGGAAGATGTAGGAGGCCTCGCAAGGCGCAGTTTTTCAGAGCAGACATATCATTCATCCTATTTGCCTGTTGAGGAAATTGCGCTCTTAGAGGCAAAGAGCCCGCGCCGTCGCCCGCTTATTGTGGATCCTATTGACCGGTGACCTGGAACTGAATTTCAGGGTCAGAGGAGACGACCTGATTGCGCCCCGCGCTTTTTGCGCGATACAACGCGGTGTCTGCGGCGACAAGTGCATCTTTCTCTGTATTCAGCCGGGGGGCCAGGATGGCCGTACCGGCACTCACGGTGATGGCAATTTTTGAACCATGGGTAAGAACCGGCTGCTCTTTCATCGCCGATCGAATTCTTTCCGCACATACTTGAATCTGTTCTCGATCGCAGTCGGGCGACACAACCAGGAATTCCTCTCCGCCGTAGCGACCAACCAGATCATAGGATCGGACCGCCTGTTGCATGCGTCGCGCCGCCTCAATGAGGACATTGTCTCCGGCCAGATGCCCATAGGTGTCGTTTACCTGCTTGAAATGATCCAGGTCGAGCATGATGACACCGATGGTGCTTGCGGAGCGGGCTGCAAGCTCATACTCGCGATGCAGTAAGTCCAGAATCGCACTTCTATTCCAGGTTCCAGTGAGGCCATCACGGGTTGCCTGCACGCGGAGTTCTTCCCTGATTTTCAGTTGTTCATCCTGGAGCGTCAGGATTCGCCTTCCCGTCCGCAGCCGGGCGCGCAATTCGTCCCTATTGAAGGGCTTGGAGAGATAGTCGTCCGCGCCGGCCTCCAATCCCCGGACCAGATCCTGTTTGTCATCTTTGGCAGTTACCAGCAAAATGTATTGGTAGGGGGAGCTTGCCCGTTCCCGAACCAGGCGACACAGGTCAATGCCATTCAAGTTGGGCATGACCCAGTCCAGGATCAGGAGATGGGGCGCACGTATCTCCTGCAGGATTTGCCATGCTTTTGCACCATCCTCCGCGACGGTAACCTCGTAGCCCCAACTTTCCAGCCAACTGCGTAGTATCTTGCGGAACATTGCATCGTCTTCGGCGATAAGAACCCGATTGCATGCAGGCCCCGGCTGCTCTAGTCCCAGGGATTGCGGTCCCGCGCCATCGATCATGGGCTCACGCCGGGAGGTCCAGGAGCAAGCTGCTCTTCCGAGCCGCGTTTGTGAGTCACGCCCATCGCAGTGAGCAATCGAGCCATCGCCGCTTCAAAGGGCGGGAACAGACTTAGGGCGCCCTGAAAGTCGGAAGTCCGCCCCTTCTCTTCAAGCTGACGCGCTCCATGCGAAAGCTCGGCAATGCCTAGGTAGCCTAATTCTCCCTGGAGACTATGGGCGATCCGCTCAATGGTTTCCGCATCCTGCTGGGTGATCGCCTCCCGTAGTCCCGCCAGATGCTTCGGGGCTTCTTCGCGAAAAATCTCCATCACCTCTTGCAAAAGCTCTTCGTCTCCCCCAAGTCTCTCGAGCGTCTGGAGAGGGTTCCAAGGCACCAAGGCGGCTAAAGGGGTCTCCGGCTCGCGATTCGGCGGGCCTTTGTGGCCGGCCTCGTCGCCCCCGTGCACGGCCGCTGTCTCGATAACCTTCGGTACGCCGGGTTCTAACGCACGGTTAGGCATTTGCCCTCAAAAGGCCGAACAACGATCGGTGTGGAAACGACGAGCGTCAGCGCCATATTTTCTGGCGCTTTGCACTACCAGGAGCATCCTGGCGGGCACCTACAAGCAACTCTTCGGCCCACATGGGCATAAACTTGAGGGATTTAAGGGAGTGGCAGGGGGGAATCGTCCGGCGGAAACGCAAAGGTGCTCAGCCGCTTGGAGGGCACGCCGCAAGCACCTTATTTTTAGTGGTTTATGGTGGGCGCTGCAGGCTTACTCTGCAAGTATTTATTGGGATGTCCACGGTAGCGTTATCCGAATCTCTACCGGCGCCCCCCAGAGCGTCCAGGCGGTCAGCCGTATCGAAAGGTGTCCATACCATCCTTGCCGTCCCAAACGCGATCAATGGTGATACACCGGGACTGGCATTCCTTGTATCTTTAGGATCGCCTCCTGGGCGACACTGCCAAGTCGTCGTTCCTTCAACACCTGTTGAAGTGCGGGTACTGCGTCCTTCGCCGCGGGTCCGATGTCGCCTAGGGCATAAGCAACGCTATCCAGAACGAAACCCTCATCTTTTGTCGACAGTCGCTGTGCAAGAGGTATGACGGCGGCCGCGGCTTTGGGACCAATGGCCCCCAACGCATCGGCCGCGGGCGCCCGCACATAATCTACTGGATCACCCAATGCACTTATCAGCTCGGGAATTGCCAGAGCCGCCTTGCCGCCCATGGAGCCTAAGGCAGTCGCAGCCAGATCGCGCACCTCCGGATCAGGATCGGAGAGTGCCTTGGCCAATACTGGTATCGCCTCAGGCGAGCTATGCGCGCCTACTTGCGCCAACGCTGCCGCAGCTGCTGCGCGAATCTTTGCCCAAGGATCCGAAAGAGCGGCGATTAGTTCCGGCGATGCGGAAGCAGCATCGAAACCGAAACTGCCGATGGCACGGATCAGGATTGGCCTGGTCTTCCGGCGGCGCGCCGTGCAGTCTTGCCACGTACGAACTCAGCGGAAACCCCCGGTACACCATCCCTACCGCGGTGCCTGTCATCTGTTCCCGAACATCCGGAGTATCCGCCGCCTTCTCTACCTTTTCCAGCACAACGTCGTTAATCCCCAGGTTGTAGCCGACCGAGTGCGGGTCCTTGCCGTTAACGATGAAGCTAAGAATATGGCGGCCCGGACTGAGTTGGAACATCCCCAGCGTTCGATCCCTGGCCACGTACAGTTCATTCAGGTAATTATGAAACACCTCCGGCCCGGGAAGAGGAATTTCAGAGGTAGCCGGTTTGCGCGTATCCACATTCGTGGGTTGTCCATCCACCAGGATGGAGTAGTCCCCGTAATCCGGACCCTTCGGCAATCTCCGCCACGATCTCGTAGAGCCCCTCCGCGGTCACGTCGATGGGGACGTTGAGCCTGGAACCTACAGCGTTCGCCTTGAAGAAAAGAAGATCTTTGGACCAATCGACATCGCGCAGAACAGACGCCTCTCCATTCTGCGTCGTTACGTCTTTGATCGAATCTTCAATCGGAATCTGCGTAGCGTTGCCAAACGGAAGCCGCTCATCTCCGTAGGGCGGCTCAGAAAGCCCCTCATTTACCCCTTTTTGATACCAAAAGGCTACGCTCGAGAAGTTGTCCGCCCGCTCTTCAAACCCTGAGCGAACCGAGCCATCCGGATTTGCCGTCCAGCCCGCGTGTTCAATCCCCGCCCAGATCGACTTCGTAAAGACGATCGGATCCGGTACATGCCATCGATAAGCGGAAAGCCTCGATCCCGGCAGTTCGCCCTCCGCGATAGGAGTTCCGGTCCACGGTCCAGTCACATCTCTCAGACCCCATGCGTCGTTGAAATAATCTTCCGTGCCGGTCCCGTATATCTGCGGCTGATGCGCCCCGTCGATGTAAAACAAATCGTCGCCTTCGCCAAACCACGAAATCTCCGTCTGCGTAACGCTCAGGACCGTCCCCACGTAATGGCCGCTCCCCTTCGCATCCAGAAAGGCGTAGTTATGCCCCCTGTGGGCAGGCCTCTCCTGCCGGTAATACGCGTGCAGATATCCCAGGTTGGCGGGCAGAGACGAATACTTGCGGTAGTCGACATGGTAATAAAACATCGGCACCACCCGATGGCCCTCGTTGGTCAGCGTAATGCGGCATGACTTTTGAAAAGGCATCGGCCAATAGCTATTCCGCGCCCGCCCAAAAGAGCTGTCCCGCACCATCATGGAGTTCACGTCCCGCTCCGCGCCATGCCCAACCGCAAAAAAGTCTCCCAGCGGCGCATCCACGCTCGGTGTTTTTTGCCCGTCATAATAAACCCGCAGGCGCAATCGACGAGGCCACGCGAACTCGTTCTGCGCGATCGTCACCCAGAGGTGAGTGATCATGCCCGCACCGCTGATGTCGGCCATCACGAACGTCTGGCCGGGCATAATTCGCTTGCTGTCGTCATTGCTCAGAACAAAACGGTTGCCACTTGAGACACGGTAGCTGGAGTAATTCTTCAGCCGCGCCAAGCCGAGTCCATCAAGAAAATCGTTGGTTGGCGCCTGTGCACAAGCGGATGCGGAAGTAAGGATGAGCAGACCTATCAAGAAAGATTTCATGGAAGTCCTTAAGTGAACCGTCCGAACGTCAGGATAAGGCCAAACCCGGAGATGCGCGGGGATTTCCGCAAGTCAAACCTTGTATTCGCTGACAGCTTCGGCTTTGAACTCAGTGCCAAACCCAGGACGTCGCGGCACTTTGGCCATTCCATCTGATACTTCCAGAGGATGCACGAGAAGGGGGCCCAGCCAGGGGAAGTACTCGAGAAACAGGCCGTTGCGAATCGCTGCAAGCACGTGGATATCAATCTCTTTGTAGAAATGCGGCGCCACCGGTCGATCGAACACATCAGCCAGATGAACCACTTTCATGTAGGGAGTGAGGCCTCCGATCCGCAGTGCGTCGGGTTGTATGATCGCCGCACCTTTACGCACCAGGAAGTCGCGCAACGCACTCGGAGAGAACTCTCGTTCTCTAGTAGCCACAGGAATATCAATTCGCAGATCCTAGAATTGCTTGTCATTAGCACAACGGTGGCGGCCCGCCCTCTCCGGATGAGTGCTCCGTTAGGCGCAAAGGTGCTTAGCAGCTTGGAGGGCAGGCCGCAAGTACTTTGTTATTAGTGGCTTATGGTGGGCGCTGCAGGATTCGAACCTGCGACTTCCACCGTGTGAAGGTGGCACTCTACCGCTGAGTTAAGCGCCCTCCGGGCCCGGATTTCCTGTACGTGGACCTAAGAGGCAGCCACGTGTGCGGCTTTCATTAAGGAAAGCCGCATGTAGTCCATCAACGCCACCAAGCTTCACAGGAAATCCGGGGGGGCATAGCGTAGTTTACACGAACCTTTCCCATCGACCCAAAGCACTC
The DNA here is from genome assembly GCA_963746595.1 of uncultured Acidobacteriaceae bacterium. GTDB lineage: Bacteria > Acidobacteriota > Terriglobia > Terriglobales > Acidobacteriaceae > PALSA-350. The sequence continues at coordinate 106,177 of CAVVBS010000013.1, read as the reverse complement.
GAGCCGCCAACTGGAAGCCCGGCATCCCACCAAACTGGGCAAGACCACGGCTCGCGGCAACAGTTACAATCCATTCACCCTATGGCTGTTACTCCCCCAGAGCAGCACGGTTCTCCCACCCCTGGGGACCCCCTTTCACCAGGTTCAACCGGAGAGGAAGAGGCCCAGCAAAACTCTCCCGATTCCGCGCAACCTAGTCAGGAGAGTGGGGTTACAAAGGGTATGGGTACCGTAGCCATTGCGCAGAACGGGTTCCAGGGCACGCAGCAGGGCGTTCCGCTGCATGCGACTGGAGTCGATTGGACCCAGCTCTCCGACGCCGAGATCATGTTGCGCGTTCGTGAAGGTGACGACTCGGGTTTCAGCGTCCTGATCGAGAAATACCGAAAGCAGATTGTCCACTTTATGTTTCGGATGTCTCGCAACCAGGCAGTCGCCGAAGAGTTGGCCCAGGAGGTTTTTCTCCGCGTGTACCGATCGCGGCAGACCTATCGGGCGGAAGCGAAATTCAGCACCTGGCTCTATCGGATCGCGACCAACCTGGGAGTGAACCACGCGCGCGATACCAAGTACGAGCGGACAGCCCAGAACGTTTATCTTGACCAGCCGGATGCGGAGACGGGCACCACTCCCGATGTTGCGGATAGTACCCTCAGCGTGGAACAGCAATTGGTTCGCGACGAGCGGATGAACGCGATTCGCAAGCACGTGATGGCGCTGCCCGAACGGCAGCGTAGTGCGGTGTTGATGCATAAGTACCAGGAGATGGATTACAAGGAGATTGGTGAGGTTCTCAAGCTGAGCGAATCGGCCACCAAATCGCTCCTGTTCCGGGCTTACCAGACATTACGCGAAAACCTGAAGGATTTTGCTTAGCAGAAATTGAGGAAGATTATGACTTGCCCTGAGATGAATAAACATTTGGCGGAATCGGTCTTCGAGTCCCGGCCGCTGCCGGACGAGGCCCGCAAGCATATAGCGGAGTGTGCTGGCTGCGCAGCCGAACTGGCCGGCATGGAATCTACCTGGAAGCTGCTTGACGAATGGCAGGCTCCGGAGCCCAGCGCCTTCTTTGACGCCAAGCTGTATGCGCGGTTGCGGGTGGAACAGACAACCGCCCCGGCCAGTTTTTTTGAACGCGCCAAGGCGTGGCTGCTTTACAGTAGCAATCTGCAGATGCGCCCGCTGGCGGCGGGTGCCTCTGGCCACAGTACTGGTGATTGGCGGTGGAACCTTTGCCCTGCTCGATTACCAGCACGCAACGCCTGTGGCGCAGACCTCGGCCACGGTGCGTGATTTGCAGTCGTTTGACGGAAACGCCCAGATGTTTCAGCAGTTGAATGCCCTGGATGGGGATGAGGATAGCGGGCCCGGCGCCTCAAACTAGAGCAGTTCGCAATTACTGCTGCCTGATTAAGATCGCGAGGTGTGGTTTTCTTTGGGAAACCAATGAAAGGCCTCTCGCTTCGATTTACAGCAATTGCGAAACTGCTTTAGTTGGGATAATCAGGTTTCGAAAAAAAGGAAAGCGAGGCGCCCGAGAACGACCGTAGCCGCTTCAGAGGGCATCACCATGGCAAGGCAAAACGAGATCGAGACGACATCCCTCCGCGGGAAGCTCGCTCGTGGTGTCCTTGCCGCGCTTGTTACTGGTACTGGCTGGCGCGTTCCCTGCTTCGCTCGCCCTGGGCAGCAGCCGGCGGGCATCCCCACTTTGAAAATAACCAGCAGCCGCATCTGGGCACGTGGTTGCAACGGCATCAGAACCTGTCTCCTGAGCAGCAGGAACAGGCCCTGCAGAGCGAACCAGGGTTTAACCGGCTGCCCCCGGAAACTGCAGCAAAGGCTGCTTAACCGCCTGCGGCAGCTGAACAAAATGCCTCCGGCACAGCGTCAGCGTACGGTGGATCATATTGAGGCAATGGAGCACCTTACGCCGCAAATGCGGCAACAGGTGCGTGCCTCGTTCCAGGATTTTCGCAGCCTCCCGCCGGACCGGCAGCGGATGGTGAGGAAGGCTTTTCGCGATCTGCGGGAGTACCCGCCCGAACAGCGCACGGCGATGATGAACTCGCCCAGGTTCCAGGCTCAATTCTCACCGCAGGAGCGCAGTATTCTAGGCAACATTCTTGCCGTCGAGCCCTACCATGCGATACACGGGCCAAGGCCCGACAACGGGCTGGAAAACGGGCGATAACGCCAGACGACCGATCACCTCAGGCAATCACTTTATAGATGAGAGGCTGCGGGAGCAGGCGGCTCGGCGCTCAGCGTAAAGCATCGGTTCAGGGTTGCCGCGACGGACTCCAGACGCGCTTCCTGCTCGACATAGACAGTAAATAAGGTTTCGCCGGCAGCGACCGGGTCGCCAACCTTCTTGTGCGTCTCTACGCCGGCATGTGCAGACACGGCTTCCCCTGGCACGGTCCTGCCTGCTCCAGAGCGTTGTACAGCCCAGCCCACCTGGTCGCAATCGACAGCCGAGAGAAAGCCTGCCGACGGGGACTTTACCTGGTATTGATAGGCCGGCTGATGCAGCCATTGGGGACTCTCAAACCATGCCAGGTCGCCGCCCTGAGCAGCGATCATGCAGCCAAATTTCGCGAGCGGGAGACCGCTTTGCAACAGCTCCTCCGCCAGCTGCACGCCGTCATCCGGGGACGGCACTTTCCCTCCCAGGTACAGCATCCATCCTGCGAGTTGCAGGGAGAGCTGCCGCAGATCCTCGGTGAGCGGGTGGCGATGGTTGCGCAGCAGTTCCACCGCTTCAACAATCTCCACCGCATTGCCTGCCATGCGCCCGAGCGGTTGACTCATGTTGGTGATGAGGGCGGCGGTTCGCGTTCCGGCGCGGTTTCCCGTGGCGACCATCAGCTCGGCCAGGTGGATGGCCTCCGCCTCCTGCTTGAGGAAAGCTCCCGAGCCGGTTTTTACATCCAGCACCAACGCGTCAAGACCGGCGGCGAGCTTCTTGCTCATGATGGATGCGCAAATGAGAAAGGGGCTCTCGACGGTTGCCGTACGGTCGCGCAGCGAGTAGAGCGTGCGGTCTGCCGGCACCAGCCACTCGGTCTGGCCTACGATCGAGAGACCGCAAGCGCTCAGCACGGCGCAGATCTCATCCTCTTGCAGGTGGGTTCGGTAGCCGGGGATGCTCTCCAGCTTGTCGAGGGTGCCGCCGGTGTGGCCCAGGGCGCGGCCGGAGATCATGGGCACGCAGAGCCCGGCTGCGGCAGCGATGGGGGCCACCAGGAACGAGGTTTTGTCGCCCACTCCGCCGGTGGAGTGCTTGTCCACCTTGGCCCCGGGCAGGCTGCGGAAGCTCAGGACCTTGCCTGAATCGCGCATGTGGGTGGTGAGGCTATGCAGTTCCTCGGCGTTGAGCCCCCGCCAGCAGACGGCCATGAGCCAGGCCGCAAGCTGATACTCGGGAATGGAATTTGTCGCTGCGCCGGCGACCAGCGCTGCTATCTCCGCATCGGTCAATACTCCGCCGTCGCGCTTCTTGCGAATCAGATCTACTACGTGCATGCAGCAGCCTCTCCTGCTGCCATTAGAGCAAAACTTGCTGTGAGGCATCCGCCTTTCGGCACGGAGGGCTGTGCGCCCGCGTGGTGCCGGCCGGCCGCGAGCCCGCTGGTAATAGCCGGTTGGTCGCATGACTACTGCATATGAAACCATGGCGCTTTCATTTGAAAGGAGATGCGGGCAGCAGCAGGTGTCATTACTGCATGCAGTTACTACAATTCGGCCTTCTATTACTCAAGAACCATGGCGATTTCCGGTAGAAGAAGTATGCTCATTTCAAGCGGCGATTCTCTAAGAACGCTTTCATCGATTCTTTCGGGGGAGGGACTCGATGAAGGGGAACAACAGAGAATCGCCGTTGGTTTCTTACCGAGCGATACGGTCATCTACCGTACGACAATCGCCAGCCCTGGTCAATACAATAACCTTCGAATTCTGCATTCGAAGGTTTTGCTATTTAGATTGGCAAACCTCTCCAATATTCAAGTGCTATTCCGGAGCCGATAAGCTTGAACTGGTCAAAGTCTGGGTAGTTGGAGGCATTTCGGCGAATCCAGACGCTTCGGACCGTGGGCTACGACCCAATACTCTGACAGCGGGTTGCTAAGTCAGATAGGCGAAGCCTTGCCCGAATGCCCGAACACGCTGTGGGGCGTCAATTGGATAAGACTATGGCTACCATGACTAATGTAACTGGTGCGCAATTGCCTCACGAGGAGCAGGATCCTCGCAGGTGGTTCGCCGTGATCACCACACCGCAGCACGAAAAAGCCGCCTTTCGGCACCTGGACTTCGGCGGCATCGAGACCTTTCTGCCGACGTATGAATCTTCCCGGGTTTGGAAAAACCGGCAAAAGGTCAAAGTGGAATTGCCACTGTTTCCCACTTATCTTTTTGTACGTATCGATCGGGAAGAGCGTACCAGGGTTCTGCGCACTCCCGGAGTTCGACAGCTGGTCGGCAACAGCCGCGAGCCGCTCAGTGTGGCAGACCGCGAAATTGAGTTTCTTCGCAGCAGCTTCTGGAGAAGAAGGCGGAGCCTTACGCGGATCTGATCGAAGGTCAGCGGGTTCGCATCAAGAGCGGCCCGATGCAGGGCGTGGAAGGTTGGCTGGTGAGAAAGAGCAGCGGATGGCGCTTCATTCTTACTGTGCAGCTCATCCACCACCAGGTAGCTGTGGAAGTCGATGCATCCACGCTGGAGCCGATCGTCCACTGATGATCCTCTGAGGTCAAACGAACACGATGCGTCGTGCGCCGCGCGAGAAGCATAAGCAATGTGGAGGTTCGAGTTGAGGTCCCTGGTAAGCATCATCATCAACAACTATAATTACGGGCGGTTTGTTGGCGACGCAATCGACAGCGCGCTTGGGCAGACCTACAGCAACTGCGAAGTAATTGTTGTGGACGATGGCTCCCAGGACAACTCCCGGGAAGTTATCTCTCGCTTTGGTAGCCGCATCAAGACAGTCTTTAAGAGCAACGGCGGGCAATCGTCTGCCTTTAACGCAGGATTTGCCGAGAGTAGTGGTGACGTGATCTGCTTCCTGGATTCGGACGATGTTTTTCTCCCGAACAAGGTACAGAAGGCGGTTGAGGGTTTGGCTATTTGCCCCCACGGGATGGTGCTTTCACCATATTCAATGGACCGATACCGAACCTTAACTCCTGATTTTTACGCCACCGATTCCCTATAACACCGGAAAATATGACTTTCGCGCTGAGCAACTCAAAGGGAAATGCACGTTCGCCGCCCCCGCAACCTCGGGATTGACATTCGCGAGAATCTCCTTGATCAGCTGATGCCGATTCCCGAAGCCATTACCATTACCAGCGACAACTACCTCAAGCTCTCTTCCTTGGCGCTGGAGCCCGGCTACTTTATTGCCGAGCAGTATGCACTACAGAGAATACACGGCGAAAACAACTTATACCGGGCGGTAGGACGGACGATGCGAGCAAACGTTGATATGTTAATCGCCTCGGGTTTGCGCGCAAAGTCCCTAGTATGCGGTCGGTCTGCAACCGCTGGTACGCAGACGGCCTGTCGCGAGGAAGTGGGGGGCCGGAGCAACCATCGGCAGCATCTACAAGGACTCGCAGGAATTTTTGACCGATATGTCTTTCGGCGAAAGAATGGAGATTGTGGCCAGGATCGCCTACAAGGCAGCTCGACGGAGTGCCTACGCGCTGGCGAGGACGCCGCGATAACCGACGCACCATGCTTCGTGTGACCAGATAGTCCAAGGCCAGGAATTACAGGCCCTGCGGCTCCCCCGAGAAGTCTCCTACCGCGTCAGATCCCCAAGGCAATAATGACCGTTTCCAAGGCGAAGACATTTCGGAATATCATCTACACCGGTTTTAGCAAGGGTCTGACTGTTGTTTGCCTTGCGCTGACAAGCATGGTTTTCGCCAGGAATCTAACATCGGCCGACTATGGAGTGGTCGGGTTTGCAGGTATCATTATCGGTTTCCTAAGCCGCTTCAGCGACCTGAGCGTCGGCAGTGCTGTCGTTCGGCGGCCGGTGCTGCAAGCAGACAATCTTGATACGGCCTTCACCTTGAAGCTGATCCTCAGCTGCGGCGCTTTCGTCGTGGCTTTCTTGGTCGCGCCGTTTGCGCGACATCTTTTCGATCATCCGGCGATCGGCAATGTGATTCGGGTCCTGGCATTGACCTTCCTGGTGAGTACGGTCGGGTTCGTTCCGCAGACCCTATTAATGCGTGAGATGAATTATCGGGCGCTGGTGATTCCGGGCATTACGGGCGCTGCCGTTCAGTGCATTTTAGCAGTCACCCTGGTACTGTGTGGTTGGAGCTATTGGGCAGTTGTCATCGCCAGCGTCGGCGCGGCCCTCGCCACGGGCATCGCGACCCACCTCACGAGGAGAACTCACGTGCACCTCCGTTTCGACTGGAGAGACGCACAAGAATACCTGCGATTCGGTATACCTCTGTTTGGGACCGGCGTTTTGATTTTTCTGATTTTCAACCTAGATAATTTTCTGGTTGGCGCATCCATGGGAGCCACCAAATTAGGCTATTACGCGCTGGCCTTTACGTGGGGCAGTTTCATTTGCGGGTTTCTCAATGACACAGTTAACAACGTGCTGATGCCAAGTCTTGCCGTGATACAAGACGACCCTGTCGCCATGCGCAGGTGGTATCTCAAAACGATTGACCTGGCAGCGCTCATTGCGGCAGCTGTCAACGCCTCAATTTTCGTAAACGTGCACTATTTCCTGCTGACCTTCCTGGGTAAAGGCACTCTCAAGTGGATGCCGGCGGCAAGGACTTTGCAGATTCTCTGTATTTACGGGATCTTACGGGTTGTGACCGAAGTGCTTGGACCGTGTTTGATCGCGCGCGGGGAGACCAAAGTTATGTGGCGAGCTAATCTGCTGATCGGAGTGGTCGAGGTGGCACTGCTGCTGCTCGCCCTGCGAACGGGCAGGATAGAAATGGTCGCCGCCGCCGTCCTTGCCGCCTACGGGTGTGCGGCCATCGTTTTGATGCCTTTCTTGCGGCGCGAATTGTCTATCGGATTTGGGGATATTTTCGCTCAGATCTGGCCAGTGGGTCCTGCGTTTGCTGCAGGTTACCTCGTAACAACTCTTCTGCCTGAGTCGCTTGGAAATACCCTTATCACGCTCGCTGTGAGAGGACTTGTAACGGCTTCCGTCGTCGTTGTAACGCACGGGCTCTGCACACGCTTTCGGTTCTTTCACGAGGCGAGCAGAATGATTTCGCCAAACCTCGCTCGTCTCCGGGCGTAGTTCGGGAGATTCCCGGAAGCCACAAGCTCGCCGGTGATTCCCAGCAAGCTTCACAGAAAATCCGTGTTCGGTCTACACCCATTGCGAACCGCTCCAGCGGTTGTTCGGCAATATGTAGCTGATCAAGGCCAAATCGAAAGGACCTATCAGGATGAATGCTGCTCAGAAAACGGTGCAAATTATTCCGTCAAGATTGCGCGCGCGCGGCCGGGACTGGCTCGAAACCCAGATCAGCAGGACCCCGCCCGCTATCACGAAGCGCCGGTCCTCCCAACTCCGCCTCGATCTCGACATGGTTCTATCACATTACCGCATAACTCATCCTGAGGTGCGGTACCTGCAAGTAGGCGCGTTTGACGGAGTCTCGGGCGACCCAATCTACCCGTTGATCGAAAGGCACGGCCTACAAGGCGTCCTGATTGAGCCCCAGAAGGATGTATTTGAGCGTCTAAAAGCTAATTACGCCCAGTTTCCGAACTTCCGGTTGGTGAATGTCGCTATCGCCGACCACGATGGAAGCTCAACGTTGTTCCGGACCAAGCCGGGCGCGGGGCCAGAGTGGCTTGGTCAAATCGCCAGCTTTAACCGGGATGTACTGATGTGGCATTCTCGCAAGTTGTCCAATTTGAATTTGGAATCAGTGGTTGAGAGTGAGGAAGTACGGTGTGTGACATTCGACAGCCTATTTAAGGAAGTGGGCGTTGGGAAGGTCGACCTTCTGCAGATCGACGCCGAGGGCTTTGATGCAGAAATCCTACGCCTCTTCGATATCCCGCTGCGAAGGCCCGCAATCGTTCAGTTTGAACACATCCACCTCTCGGTCGAAGACCTCGAGAAGTCTATTAGCTTGCTCGTAGACCAGGGTTATCGGGTAACCGCGTCCCGTACCGATACATTGGCTTACCTCAAAGATTAGGAGAAAGGGGCGACTCAGTATGGTCCAGAGCGACTTACTCGTCACGATCCTGATTAATAACTACAACTATGGCCGGTTCCTAGGGGATGCGATCGATTCTGCGCTCAACCAGACCTATCGTAACCTGGAGGTCATCGTCGTCGATGACGGCTCGACAGACGACTCGCGTGAAATCATCGCCAGGTATGGCAACCGCATCATCTCTGTTCTCAAAGAGAACGGTGGACAGGCTTCGGCACTCAATGCGGGGTTCGCTGCCAGCCATGGCCAGATCATCTGCCTTCTTGATTCAGATGATTCTTTCGACGCGCACAAAGTGGAGAGCGTGCTTGCTTACTGCCACCCCGGCGCAATGGTGTATCACCCGTTGCGTTTGGAGCCGGGCCCCGGAGTGTTCGCCCCTTACGTCAAACCCGCGAATTTTTATCGCTTCGCCCGGCAATACCGCTTCGTGCCGTATATCGGATCACCGACGAGTGGCCTGGTCATTCACCGTGAGCTAGCTCTTCGTCTCATGCCCTTGCCAACGCAGCATGTGCGTTCGTGCGCTGATGACTTTATCGTGAGAGCCGCCGGCCTGATCGGAGAAGTCATCAGCATCCCTGACATGTTGGGCAACTACCGGGTTCACGGGGAAAACGCATGGTATGGCACACGTGCTCCTAAGTCGCGTGAGTTTATCGGTCAGCTCGAAATATATTTGAACCAGAAGCTTGTCGAAGCGGGCAAAGCGCCCGGTACCTCGACTTCTATCGTTCCCTTTTTGCCGAAGACTTTGTTCCGCAGAATCCAGTCGCGTTGACTCGTCTCGCGCTTACCGTACTGAGTCACCATTTCTGCTTTTTCACACTCAAGTTCACCCTGAGAACCCTCGCGGAGGCAGGACGTCTCGCAGTGGCCTCCAGGTAGGGAATGTACAACTCAGCGATATTTCAGGCGTCCGCAACGATAGAAGAGCGGCCCGCGCCACGCATCTTAGCGGCAAGTTCATGCACCGACTAAGGGCGGCTTATCCAAACCTTCCTTCTTCTCTGCGCGACAACTTCGCCGCAGAGGCACTGGAACCGCACTCGGATTATTGAGAGCAGAAACATGAATGTCAATACGCAGTGGTTTGCGGCAACTCCCTTGCAGCGTACATCGCATACCTCGCTCCGCGGGCCTAATGTCGTTAGGATCGGCATAGGCCACGCTTTGATCGACAACTGCTCTTCGCAGGAGGTCTGCACGTCGATCATTGCCCACGCGCAAAACCGGGGTAAGCCGGCGTATGTTATTACTTCCAACGCCCAACACATTGTTCAACTGGAAAAGGAACGAGGCCTGCAGGAGATTTACGATAACGCCGACCTGGTGATCCCCGATGGAATCTCTCTGCTTATCGCCGCGCGCCTTTACGGCCGCTCGCTGCAGCAACGCGTGGCAGGGGTCGATATCTTCAAGATACTGTGCGGGCTCGCAGCAAGAAATAGTCTGCGTGTGTTCCTGCTGGGCGGACGACCTGGCTCGGCAGACCTGGCTGCGAACGTGTTAAGGGGTGAGTACCCAGGTTTGAAGTGCAGCACATACTGTCCCCCGCTTGGTTTCGAGCGCAGCGCGAGTGGCCTGCGGCAAACGGCAGAAGCGATCGTGGCGGCACAGCCCGACATGCTCTTTGTCGCGTTTGGCGCGCCGAAACAAGAGTATTGGATTTATGAGCATGGCCTGCGACTCTCGGTGCCGGTGTGCATCGGCGTGGGGGGTTCCTTCGAGATCGTAGGCGGCGTCGTTCCGCGCGCCCCGCAATGGACACAGAATATCGGCTGCGAGTGGCTCTATCGTTTTAGCCGTGAGCCCCGACGGATGTGGCGGCGTTACCTGATCGGGAACTTGGAGTTCGCGGCCATCGTTCTTCGCCAGCGCGTTCGCCGGGCTTTTCTCGACACCTTTGTGCACTATGTCAACGAGGACCGCTTTGCCGCGGAGCTCAGCGAGCTGACCCTGTTGCCACACGACAGCCCGATCACAATCGCCACTCACGACGTCAAGGGCCTTACGACTCCCAGCCGATGAATGGTTCCAAGGCTCTCCATTTCCAACTGTATTTGGGTAGGAGCTCTAGTTCCGAGGTGAACCGATGCCAACAAAGAATGAGTTAGTCATGACCCCCGCAGTGATCTCCGGTACACCCGCGCCGGTAATGCCTGCGCGCAAGGAAATGACCGTCCAGGATCTATGGGGAGTCCTATCCCGGCGACGGGGCATCGTTCTTGGTGTTCTGTTGCTCACCATCGTTGTTGCCGGGATCCTGTTCGCTACGTCCACTCGTCTCTACAGAGCCTCGGCGGAGATCCAGGTGCGAAAGGAATCGGCTGATGCTTTGAGCATGGACACCATGATGGGGGCCGAGCCTCCGTCGGACTCGGTCGAGTCAAATGTCAACCTGCAGACACAGGCCCAGATCCTACAGTCCGATTCGCTCGCGCTGCAAGTGATCAAGGAGCTGAACCTGGAGGGGAGCCCGGATTTTCACTCCCACTTCAGCCCCATCGGGTGGGTGATCGGATTGTTTGCGCCCGCCGGCATACCGGACCCGCGCAATGTACCGCTGGACGAAGCGCCGGCACGCCGCGCAGGGTTGATAAAAGCCTTCGAAGGTCATCTTAAGGTAAGCCCGGTTGCCGGCACTCGTCTGATCAGTATTGAGTATCTCAGCACAAGTCCACAGACGGCGGCCGCGGTGGTGAACAAACTGGTGGAGGATCTGACCGATTACAACTTTGAGACCCGCCACAACGCGACCCGCGAGGCGAGCGTATGGCTGGGAAACCAGCTAAGCGAGTTACGCAAGCAGAGTGAGGACCTACAGGCGAAAGTCGTCGCGCTGCAGCGCGACTCTGGAGTATTTGCGTTTGGCCAAACTGACAGCCAGGGACACGAGCAAGTGTTCACTCCCGCGTTGGACCAGCTGCAGCAGTCAACCTCGCAGCTGGAGCAGGCACAGGCGGCTCGCATCATGAAGGGCGCGCTATACCAAGTGGTGAAAGACGGCGACCCGGAGCTCATCTCGGGGCTTGCAGGGAACGGTATGCTCAGCGGCGCGTCGGCGAGCGTGACCAGTTCGCTCACGCTGCTGCAGAGCCTGCGCAGCGAGGAGGCGCAGACACAGGCTAAGTTGAATGAGCTCTCGGCCAAATTTGGTCCCGGTTATCCGAAGGTAGCCGAGCTGCAATCCAATTTGGATAGCACGCAGAAATCCATCCGTGCGGAAATCGCCCGCATCGCCGCACGTGCCCAGAACGATTACACGGTGGCGCAGCAGATTGAAAATAAAGATCGCGCAATCTTCCTTGATGAAAAATCCCAAGCGGTAGCCCAGAACAACAAAGCTCTGCAATACCAGATTGCGCGGCAGGAGGCGACCCAAAGCCGGACTCTCTATGAGAATCTGGTGAGCCGCATGAAGGAAGCCGACGTGGTGGCGGGCATGCGGTCCAGCAACATCACTCTGGTGGATCCTGCTCGCGCACCTGCTCGACCGGCAAAACCAAGCGTCATCAAGTACGCGGCCGCTTCTATTGCTGGAGGACTCCTTTTTGGTATATGCGGAGCACTCTTCCGTGACGCAACGGACACTCGCATTCAGGAACTGGGTGAGATGGAGACGCTTTTTGCGGAAGATTCGATCGTCTTGCTTCCCTACCATGACACGAAATCGGAACGTAAGCGCATCGCCGATCCCAAAACGCCGTTGTGGGCATCCTCGGGCTCCGTTCATTCCGCCGCATCCGCGCTGATGGCTTCCAACGCAGCGGTTGCGGCCATTGAACCGCGGGCCGCTTATACAGAGGCGCTGCGAGTGCTCTGCACCTCGCTGATGCAAGGCAACAATGGTGGACCTTGTGGCCAAGTCTTCCTGGTTACCAGCTCGGTCTCTGGAGAAGGCAAGAGCATGCTTAGCACCAACCTTGCAATCGTTCACGCACAACGAGGCAAGAGCGTGCTGCTGATAGACGGCGACCTGCGGACACCAGTGTTGCACCAAAGGTTGAATTTGGAATCCGATTATGGTCTAAGCTCACTGCTTTTCGAGGGCAATATTGAACGCGTCGGGTCGGCGACGCAAATTCCCTTCCCTGGTATTCCTGGTCTCGGTGTTTTGCCGGCTGGCCCTGTGCCCGGGTACCCTGCCGAATTGCTTGCCTCCGATGGCATGGCTGAACTGATCCGCATCTGCCGACGACACTATGACTACATCATCATTGACGGTGCGCCGATCCTGCCGGTGACCGATTCCGCTCTCCTAAGCCGGTACGCGGACTTCACTCTGGTGGTGGCCCGCCATAATGTGACCGACCGAAGGTCGCTGGAACGGACCTGCCAGATCCTGCGCTCGCAGGGGGTTCGTCAGATTGGCATGGTGCTGAATGGCGTGAAGGCCTCTGGAGGAGCCCAGTACAGATACTACGGCTACCAACAGATTTCTAACTCCGGGAGCGACCTCTATGCGTAGACATAAGCGCGTTGCCGCATTTTTCGTTTTGGGCGCCGTAATGATGCCGTGCCTGGCGCAGCAACAGGAGAGCCTGTTGATCGGGCCGGGGGACCTCATCCAGGTGAACGTGATGGACACCCCGGAAATGGAGCAGCAGGTGCGGGTCACTGATGAAGGCACAGTGCCGCTCGCCTACATAGGAAGCATGCATGTAGCCGGCGAGACGCCTGCGGCGGCAGCGGCGGCGATTCAGAAGGCGTTGATCGAGAAGAAAGTCATGCGGCATCCGCAAGTGGCCGTCCGGATGATGGAATTAGCCACGCAGGACGTGTCGGTATTGGGCCAGGTGCACACGCCCGGCACTTACTCGATCACCACACCGCAGACGATCCTGAAAATTCTATCTCTGGCGGGCGGCTTGACCGACTCCGCCGATCGCAACGTGGTGATAAAGCGGAATAGATCAGGCGAGCAGCTCAAATACTACGTCTCCAACAACGCCGAGCAGGCCTTATCCGACGAAGTGAAGGTCTATCCTGGCGATACGGTTCTGGTGGCGAGAGCGCCCATGATCTATGTGATGGGCGATGTAAATCGGCCAGGCGCATACGCAATCACCACCAACGACGCACACTTGAGTGTGCTGCAGGTGATTGCGCTGGCAGGATCTGCCACTAAGACCGCGGTGCAGTCGCATGTTCGCCTGATCCGGACCACGGCGCATGGCCCGGTTGAGTTGCCTGTCCACCTCGATGCAATTCAAAAGGGCAAGCAGGCGGATATTGCGTTGCAGCCAAACGACATTCTCTACGTTCCCTTCAGCTGGATGAAGAATATCGCGATGAGCAGCTCGTCCATTGGAGCCGCCACAGCCGGGGCTGCGGTGTACGCAATACCCTGATGAGTCAACAGAGTCTTGCTTGAGAACTCCGCATAGAGCTTAGTCCCTTAGGGTCTGCCTCGCTCCCTCACGAAGGACGGGTGGACACGAGAGACAACAGTGCAATGGCAATCCGTCGAGTGGAATAACCCGTGAAACAGATTAGATATATTCGCAGCCTACTTCTCGCAAGCGTGCTTTTCCCCCTGCTGCCCGGCTCAACGAGTGCGCTGAGCTCGTCATCTATTCGCTGGCCCGGCGACCCTTATCTACAGGAGAGCGCCGCCGGAGCGCCTTTGGGGAAGCTCAATGTGCCCGCGGCAGTGATGGCGGGCCATTGTCTCACGATGGTGAGTCCGACGTATCCATCGACGGTGGGTGACTCTCCGACGGCAGCCATCGTGATCGTGCGCGTTGTCATCTGGAAATCCGGAAGTGTCACTCCTCTTCGAGCCATTTCCGGACCGCAGGAGTTACAAGATGAGGCGATGAACACGGTCCGGCTCTGGCGATATAAGCCGTACGCCCGCGACGGAGGGCCTTTGGATGTTACTACCGATATCCAAGTTGAGTTCAACCCGGCGAAGCCCGGCGGCGTAATCACCCACCCGAGCCACTGAGAGTTGTTTCCAGTTTCGCGCCGCTGATCAGGACAGAGCGGAAGGATGGCCAAAATGAAGAAGACAATTCTTATACTTGACCTCGGCGGCGTGATGGGAGGGGTGGAGTATTACATTGAAACTCTTTCCGGCATGCTGCAGGACCGCGCTACGCTGGTTACGCTCTGCGTGCTCCCGGAGTTGGCCCGGCAGTTGCGGACTCTGGGCGTAAAAGTTTTTATGATCCCCGCCTTCCCGCGCTTCAGACCTCTCCGATTCCTGTTTGCGTTTGGCTTGCTTCCCAGCATCATCCTGCGCGAAAAAGTCCAGATTGTCCTAGTCAACGGTTTCCTGGAATCGGTATTCCTGATACCGGCGCGCCTGCTGGGACGGGACGCCGTGTACGCGCGGCACGGCCCCTTTGAAGATGACCTATATAAGTGGTACAGAAATCCTGCCCGCTATTTTCCCCGGCTCCTATCTCGTCTTTGCGTGCGGCTTGCAACACACGTAATCTGTGTCTCCAACGATGTAAGCAAAAGTGTGCTTAAGGTAGTTCCCGCAGAACGCACCAGTGTCATTCCGTATTGGATGCCATCCATGCCACCGTACAGACCCGCCAAAGAGGAATTGAGAGGCCCTACGCATGTGCTCTTTGTAGGCCGCCTGGAACGATACAAGGGTCTTTATCTGCTGTTAGACGCGCTTCGAGGAATCCCGGATGTGCGACTCACCGTAGTAGGAGACGGTAGCTATCGCAATGAACTGGAAAAGCTCGCTGAAGGGATCGACGTTCGCTTCGAGGGGTTCCAACGACATCCAGCTGCCTACTACGCGGAGGCGGACATTTTTGTGATGCCGTCCCTGGGACCCGAAGGATTCGGAATCGTAACGATGGAAGCGATGGCACACGGTTTACCCTGCGTGATCAGTGATCTCGCGGTGCACCGGGAAATCACCGGCGAAGGAACGGCCGCCGTGCTCTTCCGCAATGGAAACGTGGAGGATCTCAGAGCCAAGTTGCATGAACTTATCGCGAATGCCTCGCTCCGTTCGGCCTATTCAACAGCCGGGTACCACAGAGTAGAACAGGTATATAACTCTCACTCCGCACTTAGGTCTTATGTGTGGGCCTTTGGTTTGTAAGCGCCTGCCGAAACGGCGGTCAGCTTTGTCAGCAAGCTTTTGGGGAGTTGAACAGCGCCTCATCTGCGACTTTTACACCGCGTTACCCCATAGAGTCAATTCATCCCCTTATGAGGTTTCCCCGTGCCACGATTTAGCCTTATAGTCCCGACCGCTGGGCGCACGATAGAGGTTGCCGAATTCCTGGCGTCCATCGTCGCCCAGAATCGAAATGATGTAGAGCTCATCGTGGTCGATCAGAACGACGACGACCGCATCGTTCCGCTGTTGAGGGCTCTGCCTGGCAGTATTGCAGTAATACATTTAAAACAGCAGAGGAAGAGTCCCCCAATTGCGCGCAACAGTGGTCTGGATGCGGCTTCCGGCGAGATCATCGCGTTCCCGGACGATGATTGCTGGTATCCCGCTGACCTCTTGAATCAAATAGACAACTGGTTCAAGGCGAACAGCCAGTATGCTGTTCTAGCTGTAGGGGCCGTCGACAACGACGGCGTATCGAGCGGAAACCGGTGGCTTCAGGATGCGTGCGACATCAGCCCACTTAACGCTCTTAGAACCACGTTCTGCTCAAGCCTTTTCATTTCCGCAGCTCAGCACAGCCGGACGGTGCGCTTCGATCCTAGGCTCTTGGCTGGAGAAGAAACAGATTTCGTTTTGCGTCTGCTCGCAACGGGACTCCGGGGCCGCTTCGACCGGAAACTCTATATCCATCACCCAAGGCGAGATATGCTGAGCGGCACAGTTTCGCGCGAGCGAGCTGAGAGGTATGGCGCCGGAATGGGCGCGGTGGTACGCCGGCATTCGTTGTTTTTGTTATGGGGTGGGCTAGTGCTGTACGATCTTGCTCGTGCGCTGCTCGTCTTAGCGCGCGGACAGTTTGTCGATGCCGGCTTTTGCCTCGCCCATACTGCGGGTCTGTGTCGCGGGTTCGTGCTCCCGGAATCAACCTATGATTAACAGAAGTGCTTCATACAAAGCTATGAACAGGCGTTCCTTCTTGTATGGTTCGGCGGCGTTGTTGATAGGCGCGAGCGATATCGCGACCTCACAACCGACGCCCGCACGAGTTCCAGATACGTCCGCGCTGAAGCGCGCCGCGCGGCAGAGCGGAAAGACGCTGGGCATGTTCACGGTGCAGTACGAATTGCTGTTCGAGCCCGAGGCTTCCGCCATTATTGCCAACACCTTCTCCATGATCGCCGACGGCAATGACTTGAAGTTCGCTCATGGCCTGCGCCCCACCCCCGACACCTACGATTTTTCATCCGGTGATCGTGCTGTCTCCTGGGCGGAGCAGCACGGCATGCTCTTTCGCGGCCATTGCCTGGTTTGGTGGAACGCGCTGCCGAACTGGTTTAGCTCATATGTAACTGCGGCTAACGCAAAGGAAGTCATGACAAGCCACATCTCAACCGTGGTGAAACATTATGCTGGCCGAGTCTTCTCGTGGGACGTGGTCAATGAGTGCATTTATCACGATAACCGTCCTGATGGGTTACGGCGCAAACCATGGCTTGATTTTATGGGGCCCGAGTATATCGACATTGCATTCCAAACTGCTCATGCCGGGATCCAAAGGCGCATCTCATATTGAACGAGTGCTACATCGAACATGACACGCCGGGCGAGATTGCACGCAGAGCCTCCTTGCTCGCATTGGCGACACGCTTAAAGAAGTCCGGGGTTCCGATTACCGGTATCGGACTACAGGGGCACCTCCGGGGCAATACGCCGCTGGACAAGCCGGGCATGACCAAATTTCTCAGGCAGATACAAGACCTCGGACTGGAAACCATGGTTACCGAACTTGACGTGGATGATGTTGACGTGCCGGCACAGCTTATCGATGAGACTGTGGCCAGGAAGTATGCCGAGTTTATCGAGCTCGTGGGCCCGTTCGTTAAGGTAATTACCTTTGAAGAGCTGAGAGCCAACCCTAACCCTGGCAAAAGACCGATGGTCTTTCCCATCGACCGATCTCCTCGATGCCGCATACCAACCGACCCCAGCCTATTCGGCTGCTGTAAACGCGCTCATGACCTTGCCCAGAGCATAAAATTCGTCCCGCCGACTTCTGCCCGAGCGCAACACAGCATGGTGAGGACTGAAAAGAAATGACGGTTCCTACTTCACAATGGCAATTCGCCACGGCTGAAATGCCCAGGGTTTCTGCGCCGAGTGTCTTTCGGCTCAGAAAATGGACACCGTCGCGGAGACGCCGGTTTCCCAGCAGGTTCTCACCTGGTTGCTTTTTTGGCCGCTCCTGTCGCTGATCGCAAGGCAGGCTGTCTATTTCGCCGGACCTGCACGAACCGCCGGCGCGTACCAGAATGGCGCCGCCATGGGGGGCACGACAGGCTCGCATGTGCTCTTGGTTGTGAATCTTCTATTTCTGCTTGGGTTCGCGCTTGCAGGTTACCGGCAGACATTGACACCCTCAAGCGAAATCCGGTCATTCCCGCGATGTTGGGCCTGGCGGTGTGCTCAGCATTGTGGTCGGCGTCCCCACAGATCACGATCCAGATGTCTATCCAAGTGGGCATTTGTGCCTTTTTCGCCTGTTACCTCAGCACCCGGTTTACGACTGAGCATCTGATGCAGCTGCTGATCTTTATGGGGGTTGCCTCTGCCCTGCTTAGCATCTTTTTTGCGCTTGCGCTTCCAGCCTATGGCGTATTCCAAGGCTATAAGGGGGGGGCATGGCAAGGCATCTGTGACCACAAAAATACGCTCGGTATCAGTATGGCTTTTCTGCTTACCCCAGTGTTCTTCACGAGTGCCTATGGCCGGGGGCGAAAACTGCTATACAGCGCGCTACTCCTCTTTCTTATTTACAAGAGTCAATCTCGCAGTGCGTGGTTCGATACCGCCGGGATGATCCTCTTCGTCGCGTGGCTAACTCTGGCACGCCGAATTCGGGCTCGGGAACTCGCGCCCATCGTGCTGACGACCGCATTATCGGCGTGGCTGCTGTTGTGCTCGGTTTGCATTTCTGGCCTATGTTGGCGACGTCTGTGGGCAAAGACCCTACGATGACCGGCCGGGCGGGAATATACCCCGAAGTCTGGCGATCCATTCTGAAGCGCCCGGTATTGGGATATGGGTTCGGAGCTTTTTGGTACGCCGGCAACTTCGAGTCTCAGCGTATCGGCTTGGCAGTTCGGTGGCCTAACATCGGATACGCCGAAAATGGATTTCTCGATTTGGCGTTGCAGACAGGATTTCTTGGGGTCGGCCTGGTCGTCATGATGGTCGGCAAGGCGGCCGGCCAGGGGATCCGCCTCCTGCGTTCGCCCCACTACTCGCCCCAAATCGGCTGGTTCCTGACGATTCTTTTTCTTGCTCTGCTTACGAACATTGATGCCGGCTGGTTTATGACCCTCAACACTCTAGATTGGGTTCTGATCCTGACCGCCTGCATTGGGATGAACGAGGGGAAACGGGTGATACATACTGCATGAATCAGGCGAAGCAGACGCCACATAGGATTCCATCATTGGACGGTTTGCGAGGGATCTCGATCTGGGCCGTCCTTCTGGCCCATGCCTCAAACCACTTTCAAGTCGCTGTGCTGCATGTGCACGTGGTTCACAGCGCCATCTGGGTTCTCGCCTATTTCGGCGTGACGGTCTTTTTCGTTATCTCGGGGTTCTTAATTACTTCCCTGCTCATAAAGGAATACGACCGCTCCTCGCGAATCGACTTGCGCCAGTTCTATCGCAGGCGCGCGGTGCGAATCCTTCCGGCAAGTCTTGCCTATATAGGAGTAGTACTCGCCGTGGGAAGCGCCACATGGTCGCAGAGCGCCTATGCGCTGACCTTCACCACCTCGTACTTCTTCAAACAAGCCTACACGCCACTTCAGCAGTTGTGGTCGCTCTCAGTAGAAGAGCAGTTTTATCTTCTTTGGCCCTTGATCTTTATGCTCGGCATGCGTAGCGCGAAACGCTGCGGCTGGGCGGTAATGGTCCTTTGTCCGTTGCTTCGCCTGTTCCTCATGCGTCGCGGCTACCCGGAAATCGAACATCTTGCGCCCGCGATTGCCGATTCTATCGGAGCGGGGTGCCTACTCGCTCTCTATTACGACCAGGTACGAGCGTTCGCGTTGCGCTACCTCGTCTCAAGTTATGGCTTCGCTCTATTGTGCTTAGCGAGCCTGGCGGCTTCAGAAGTCGTCTTCAGATATAGTCTTTGGGAACTCTGGGGCATAGTGCCGGGCATGATCGCGCTCATCATCGCTGCAGCGATCGAGCGCCGGGACATGTTTCTTAATTCCGGTCCACTCGTCTGGTCGGGACTGATTAGCTACTCGCTTTACCTTTGGCAGCAGCCATTTCTGGTACTCAAGGGGCCGCTGTATTTTCTGTCTGTGAGACTGGTAGCGACATTTGCTGCGGCTTACCTATCTTACCGCTTCATCGAGCGACCCGTACTAAATGCCCTCCGGCCTAAATCTAAGGACGACTCCGCGGCAGCCGCCTCGGTCCTCGCCTGTGCGGAACGCGGACAGTAATGCAAAGAACGGTGGCCGTGCAAACCAGAGAACACGCTTATCCAATGAATAGCATGAAAACAAACGGATATCGCCGGGATATTGATGGCTTGCGCGGCATTGCCGTCCTTGCGGTTGTCCTTTACCACGCCGGCGTTCCCTTTCTTCGCGGCGGCTACGTGGGCGTGGATGTCTTCTTTGTCATATCCGGATATCTGATTAGTGCGCTCATCTACCGCGATCTAACCCAAGGCACGTTCAGCCTCCGGTCCTTTTATGAGAGGCGCGCAAAGCGCATTTTGCCCGCATTGCTCACTGTGGTCAGCGCCTTTACTTTACTGGGCACCTTATTATTAGCGCCGCGGGAACTCGAAGTCCTCAGTGCCCAGAGTATCGCTGCGTTGACCTCCACCTCAAATATATTCTTCTGGTTGAGAACGAATTACTTTGCTCCTCACGCCGAACTTAAGCCAATGCTCATGACCTGGTCCCTCGGGGTGGAAGAGCAATTCTTCTTTTATTCCCCCTTCTGCTTGGATGGATATGGAGCCTGGGGCGGCGGAAGGTCCTTCTCAGCTTAGTGGTACTTTCAGCGGTTTCCTTTGCGGTATCGATCTTTCAAGTCTCTTTCTACCCATCAGCCTCATTCTTTTTATTAACTTCACGATGGTGGGAGCTTGGCTTGGGCACCATCGTCGGGATTCATGAGGTAAGCCGTACTGAGGAAGCGCGTGGAAGACTAGCCGTCTGGAGGAGAGAAATTCTCGGAATAGTAGGAATCGTAGGGGTACTTGCCGGGGCGCTCCTTTACACCTCGACGACCTTATTCCCGGGGGCGGCTGCTCTTCTACCCGTGGTGGCATCACTGATGTTGCTTTCATCCAGAGGAAGCTGGGTGAACCGTAAGATCTTATCCTTGAAATTACTAGTTGGCGTCGGCCTCATTTCGTATTCTTTGTACCTGTGGCACTGGCCTATCTTGAGCCTGTCACAGTATTGCGCCGGCGATGCATTGGCACCCATACCGACCGCTTGCCTGGTAGTTTTGGCATTCGTGGCTGCGACCTTTAGCTACTTCTTTGTGGAGCAGCCGTTCCGGCGTATGCAGCGAACTTCCCGGACCCTTAGGAGATTCGCTGTAGCTTCTGCGCTCTGCTCGATTCCCGCGTTTGTTCTCCTAGCCGGAAGAGGGTGGCCGTCACGGTATCCTGTTGCAGCCGGGATCGAACATGAAGCGCACTCACCTTCACTTGAGCCTGTACAGCCCAGGACGGTCAGTCTTCCCCCGTGAATAGCCGGAGCTGTTCATTCATAAAAGGCCACCCAACGATCGCAATTATGGGCGACAGTCACGCTGCATCACTGAACCGATACCTCCAATCCGCTCTGGAGTCACGGGGATGGTCAGTCGCTCAGTTCACAAAAACCTCTTGCCCTCCGCTCGGGCTCGTCGCGCCCAACTCTCCCGAACGGGAAAATTGCGTTGCGTTCAATGAGAATTCTCTCGCAGAGGTCATAAAAGACCCCGACGTAAAGACTGTTGTGCTGGCAGGGTACTGGCTGACTAATTTTCCGCCGTTCACGGAGCACGGCAGGTATGTGGCAGAAGGACAAGAGGCGTCCGCCGTCAGTGTAGAGGAGAGCTGGAGCAATCTGGGAGCGGGCCTTGACGACGTTGTCGCGCGCTTACAGAGGGGTGGGAAAAGGGTCTTTGTCGTCATTGATTCGCCAAGTCTTGGCTTCAACCCTTTACTACTCACGCTGAGCGACGCGATTGCTCCGCGGCGAGCGTTGAAAAAGCTTCTTTGGAGTGGTGATTCTTCCGGCCTGACCCCGTATGCGGACGAATCCAGTAACGAGCGCTTAGAGGTCCTGCTCAGGCGAGTGGCAGCTAGCCATCACGCCGAAGTGATTGACTTGTATGGAACCCTATGCACTGAATCGACCTGCCGGTATGCCCTGAATGGACGGCCGCTTTTTGAGGATCCGCACCATTTGACTCGGTTGGGAGCCGAATTCGCTCTCGGTGAAGCACCGGCCTCGCTAGCCGGCGAACAGGCTGAGAGAGCCCACATCGACTCGGCTCCGAGTGCTACGCGAAGCTACTAATAAGGAAGGTAGACATGTTGAGAGTAGGCTACGATGCCCAGACGTTTCTATGCTCCAATGGCGGCTTGGGCAAGGGATTGCAGTTACGAAATCTGCTCGGCCGTCACATCGACAACTTCGCCGGCTTCGCATCTACGGCGCCCAACTATTCCGGCATGAGCCTCATACAAGAAGGGGCTCAGAGGCACCGTATCTGGCAACAGGTATCGCTACCGAAAAGCCTACGCCGGCACAAGATCGATTTGTTTCTCGCCCCGGAAAACACCGCACCGTTTTGGCTGCCATCGTCGGTGCGGCTGATCCTGGTACTGCACGACATGATTCCGCTGCAGGGCTTCCAGCAGCGCGATCTCAAGCCAAGGCTGACGGATACTTATCTGCGCAGGCAGATCCCGTCCTCGGTGTCGCGTGCAGAAGTGATACTCACGGTCTCAGAGTATTCGCGCTCCGAGATTCTCCGTGTTTTTCCTGACGCGCACGTGCGCGTAATCCCATGCACAATTCCGGAGAGCTGGTTCGATCCGGCGCCGACCGAGGGCCGCGAAAATTTTCTCCTTATGGTGACCTCTCCGGCCCCGCATAAGAATGCCGCAGGTGCGATCGCCGGTTACGCCGAGTATGTACGTCTGGCGGGAAGCTCGCCAACGCCGATGAAAGTAGTGGGTCTCTCGGAGAAGGTCGAATCGTACCGGCCGCTGCTCGACGAGCTGGGCATTACGGATCTCGTTTCCTTTATGCCCTTCCTAGCGGAGATCGAGTTGCGCGGCCTCTACCGCCAGGCCCGTGCTGTTCTTATTCCTTCATTTGCCGAAGGCTTTGGTATCCCTCTGCTCGAAGCTATGGCGACTGGAAGCCCGGCATTGACCTCGAACGTGACATCGCTACCCGAAGTAGGCGGCCCGGCACCGTTTTACTTTGACCCCCACAAGCCGGCCGAGATCGGATCGGCTATCGACTCCGTAATGAATGACCCTTCCCGGCGACAAAATATGGCGAGCCTCGGACTGCTCCGCGCCCAGGACTTCCATCCCGCCGTTGTCTCGAAACTGGTGGATGATTTTTGGCGCGAGATGGCGCATGTCTAGAACGGTTTAACAGAGTCTGCGTGAGAGCCGCTGGTTCAACACCCCGCTCCCCAAAAAAGGCGGAGTTCCACACAGCCAGCCCTTTCTCGCGAGACATAGGTCACCCGTCTTTCGTAAGAGAACGAGACGTTTTGTTCTTCTTCCCTCGCTTACACCTCAACTGAACAGTCTATGATCTGCCCGGCAGAAAAGCTTACTCATTGGTGAGTTACTGCGTAGGGCCTGACGGCTGTACTCTTCACAAAATGCGAAGGTTCGCTGCTCCTAATTCGTACCCAATAAAAACCATGAGAGTAGCTCCCAGAAAGCTCGCGCAAGGCTTCACGCATGCCTCGCTGTACTGGGTGGAGCGACAGTAGATGGATAAGGTAATTGTCTTTACAGAGAGCATACTGCCGTCGACCTGCCACTATATTCCTGCGCAGGTCAACCAACTGCTTAATTTTGCCCCAACTTATGCCGGCCTCGTCCCGGCGCAAAAAAATCTTGAACTGGACCGAGTGCCCATTTTGCTGAGAAGCGATCGTTCCGCATCCTCTAAGATGGCGCGCGAGCTTTATCGCTGGACCGGGACGGGGACCAGATTTCACGCACCTTTGCAAAGAGTGGAAGCAAGACTGATCCATGCGCACTTTGCTGAAGGAGGGCCGCCCGCTGTCTTTCTTAGCAAGAAGCTGAACATCCCACTGATTCTTCACTTGCACGGCGGAGCAGAGCTGATGACGGATGCGAATCTCCGCGGTAAGTTGTTTGAGTGGCCATTTCTGGCTCACCGACGCCGCGTATGGAAACGCGCCTCGGCATTTCTATGTGTTTCCGAGTATGTGCGAGGACACGCTCTGCGAGCAGGTTTTCCCGCTGGTAAAACGCATGTCCACTTCAATGGATTGGACTGCAAGACCTTTACGTCCACAATGCCGGTGACAGAAAAGGATCCGAACCTGGTCCTTTATGTCGGCCGCCTGATCGCTTATAAAGGCTGCGATTACTTGATGCGCGCCATGCAGATAGTACAGCGCGACCGTCCCGGGTCTCGTTTAGTCATCATCGGCGATGGGAGCTCGCGACGGGAGTTGCAGGAACTTGCCAAGTCTCTCGAGATCGATTGCACTTTTCTGGGAGAGTTGAAGCCCGCAGAGGTGCGTTCCTGGCTGGAGAAATCCCGGGTGTTCTGTGCAGCGAGCGTCACCACGCCGGACGGGCAGAGCGAAGCATTCGGCGTTGTCTTTCTGGAAGCGCAGGCGATGGGCGTGCCGGTCGTCAGCTTTCGCCACGGTGGGATTCCAGAGACGATGCGTGAAGGGGTGACCGGGCTGCTCGCAGAAGAGAAGGACGTAAAAGGATTGGCGGACCAAGTGGTGAGGTATTTAGGCGATGACGAGTTCTGGTGCCAATCCCGCGAGGAAGGAATGCGATGGGTGCGTAGCAACTTTGATAACAGTGTTCAGATCGCGAAGTTAGAAGAAATTTATCGCCGGGTAATCACGACCTTTCGTGCCGACAACTTTGAGCAGTCCATCCAGGGTGCTTGAAATGCCAAGGGTCCTGATTTTCAAAGAGACATTGCTGCCTCCGTCGGAGACCTTCATCCTTGCACAAATGGGAGCACTCACAAGATTCTCCCCATGTCTGGTAGGGCTCGAGCCTGCGTCCAAGGGTCTTCCGCTGCACGATCCGCCGCTGTTGCTTTCGCAGCGCGTGTCGATAGCCGCAGATCTTCGAGCCAAAGTTTACCGAAGGACCGCATTTGCTCCATTGTTCCACCAGAGGATAAGACATCTGCGGGCCGACCTGATCCACGCCCATTTTGCCAGCGGCGGCAAGACCTTGCTGCCCTTACATAAGTTGCTTCGGCTGCGGCTTATCGTGACCCTTCACGGCGGTTCAGACGTTCCCATTCGAAAGCCGAATATAGGCATTTACCGGGAGCTGGCCGAGAAAGCGGATCTCTTCCTCTGCGTTTCTGACTTTATCCGCAAACAAGCGATCGAAGCAGGGTTTCCCCCCGAAAAATTGCTCGTTCATTACATCGGCATCGACAGAACGCTCTTTTTCCCGCCGCCCGATGCTGTCAGCGCGGATTCAATCCTGTTCGTTGGCAGGCTGGTTGAAATGAAGGGCGGCGAGTATCTGTTACGTGCGATGCACGCGGTCCAGGCGAGTAGACCGGCGAGCGAACTGACCATTATTGGCGACGGGCCCTTGCGGCCCGAGTTGGAGAGGCTTGCGGCGGAGCTTCCCGTCCGGTGCAGATTCCTGGGCGTGCAGTCTTCAGCCACCATCCGTCAGACGCTACGAAGATCTCGCCTCCTGTGCCTGCCAAGCGTGACCACATCAGACGGGCAGGTCGAAGGATTACCGACTGTGCTACTTGAGGCGCAGGCCATGGGAGTGCCCGTAGTAAGCACGTTTCACTCAGGAATACCAGAAGCTGTGGTTGATGGCGTTACGGGCTGTCTCGTGCCGGAACGAGACAGCGAAAGGCTGGCCGCCGCGATTCTGCATTTGCTCGAAGACCGGAACCTGTGGCAGCGATATCATCTGGCCACGCAAAAACATATCAGCCGCCGATTTGATCTCCATAAGCAAACGGCTGTATTGGAAGACATCTACGCAGAGCAGACTCACTGACGTGCTCCACGCGTCAATCTGCTGTCTGCAACACGGGCGCTGGGTGTTTGCTTAGCAGAATCAGCGCCAGCCAATTCATCACGCCAAGGGCTCCGTCGGTTCCCAGCGAGGCCCACGCGGCGCCATGCCACGAGTACCGCGGTACCAAATACAAGTTGAGGAGAAGGTTGCCAACGGCAGCGATCGATTGCGAGACCAAGCGAAACTTTTGATGCCCCGCGCCTGCGATGGCATCGCCCGCGCTCAAGTGAAAGGAACGGAAAAAGGGGATGAGGCATAGCCATCGCAGCGCGCTGACTGACTCAGCATAAGACTTGCCGACCAGGTGCGGAATGATCGGAGCGCTGGCGAACATGACCACCGAGATCCCGAGGCTTAGCCAGACGGTGCGTCTGAGCA
The DNA here is from genome assembly GCA_963746595.1 of uncultured Acidobacteriaceae bacterium. GTDB lineage: Bacteria > Acidobacteriota > Terriglobia > Terriglobales > Acidobacteriaceae > PALSA-350. Next base: position 80,139 of record CAVVBS010000013.1, on the reverse strand, counting down.
ATTGGCGAGCCATCGGAAGCGTCGCCGCAATCCCTTTGACGCCTTCGCGAAAAAAACGGGGGAACGCGGCACCGACGATCGACAGAACCGGCATGGCGCCGATATTGACCATCCGATAAGCCATGGAATAGATACCGTTGGCTTGTTCCATACCAAAGCGAGAAAGCACAACCTTGTCTATATCGTTGTAGACCGCGGTGGTCGATCCAGATAAGGCGAAAACGAAGCCTTCGCCCAAACGCTTTTTCAAAAGAGAGGGCGAAAACGACGGAAGCCCGAAGAAGCGAGTCACAATACCGACCGCGACGCAGGTGCTGATAGCAGTGACCGTCAGCGAGGCGATGGCCCACTGAAAGGCGGACGCCCGGCCTAATAAGACGAGCATGGCGACCGCGATCAGGCAGCGTGAGACGCTGCCAAGCAGGGTGATCGCGGCGCTGAACTTCATTTTCTCGAAGGTTTGAAAGACCTGCCCAGCGGCGTTGCCCAACTGCGCAAACAGACAATCACCAATGGCGATTGGGAACAAAAGTGGCACGCTCGCCGCACCCACGAGCCACCGGCCCGAAAGCCTGACAGCGACGACCAGCAGCGTTCCCAGCACCAGGGTCGACATCAGAATGATGCCCCAGTACGAGCGGAAACGGCTGTGGTCGGGGCTTACGTAGCGCAAGAAGAGCAGACCCGATCCAAACGTACTGTATTGGCTCACTACGGCGACCAAGGCTACGGCTCCGGCAAGCAGACCGTACTGCGTGGTGCCGAGCAGGCGAGCGAGCACGATGAAGTAGAAGCCCTGCACGACGAACGAGAGGCCTTGGCCGGCGAAGAGCCACCCGGCGTTCCGCACCAGAACACTCTTGCGCGCACGCGTTACGAACGGCTCGATCAGAATGGATATACTCTCCCTTACCCAGTATCCAATGCTTGCGGCCTCTCGGCAGAAACTTGTGCGTTATCTCCCTGCAGTCAAACCTCTATAGATATCCTCCAGCAGCGCTGTCTGCCGCTGCAAATCGAAATACTGCTCGATATACCGCGGAGACTTGTGATGAAGGCTCTGCCATAACTCCCTATTGGCGAGAAGAAGGCATAAGGCATCCGCGAGCGCTGCGGCATCCCGCTCCGGCACAAGTAGCCCGGTTATTCCGGGAATTACAATTTCAGGGATACCGGCATGCTTCGTACCGACTACGGGCACGCCCATGGCGAGCGCTTCGCCAACGACAGTGGGCAACCCTTCACTGTTTCCGTCGGCTGCTGTCACGCTCGGCACGCATGCGATTCGTGCTCTTCGCAAAGCCTCACGAACGCTGGTCGCAGGCTGGGTACCGCGAAATTGGCAGAGTAAGCTTAGGTCGATTGCAAGTGCTTCCAGAGACGGACGCAGGGGCCCATCTCCAATGATTGTTAGCTCGCATTGCGGATGCGCTTCCTGTACGACCTGCATCGCGCGAAGCAGGTATTCGCATCCCTTCTTCTCCACAAGTCTTCCTACGAAGAGAACACCCTGCGATGCTTCAGGCTCCGCCGAAGGCGAGAAAAGGCCACGGTCGATCCCGATGCGATGAACCAGAAGCTTCTGGGATGGAAAGCCAGCTTCAAGCGCACGATCGCGAATAAACCTGGAGACGCACAGAAACAGTGAAGCTTCCTCGCCAAGGCGTTTATATCTATCCGGCTGCGATCCTTTTACTGTGACATCGGCGCCGTGCAGCGTAACCACTAGCGGCACACGCAGTGCCCGCGCCAATGGAAGGGCGGTACGGCCTCCGCTTGCAAAATGAGCATGCACCAGGTCAGGGCGCGAGCCCCCTGCTTTGTGGTGAAAGAGCGGCGCAATTCCAGTTCTCCTATAGAGTTTTGCCCGGAGGTCGGATAAGAGCGGTCCGCAATTCGCCAAAAGAACCGGCCTGTCAGGCAGAGGAAGGCTCGGGTGCGTACGCTCGAGGCTTGCGAGAACGGGTAAATACCCGCTCAGTGCTTTCATCTGGGCAAGGATGAAGGTCTCGGACGGCGCCAGTAATGTTTCCTTAAAGATGAGGACTTTGTGCATTTCACCCCGCCGGTGCGAGCTGTGAACGTTCGCCCGGCCGAAAATGCTGGATGACGCTGTCGTAAATTAATTCCAGCTTCGCCGTTTGTGCGCAGACATCAAACTGCTGCCGAACCCAGCGCATGCCTTCTTCCCTGGATTGCGCCCAGAAAGAATCGTCTTCGAGATAGCGCCCTAAGTGCGCGGCCAGCGACTCAACGTCGCGCTCGGGGGCAAGCAGCCCGGTGATCCCGTCGACCATGGTTTCGGGAACCCCCCCCTGACGGAAGCTGACCACCGGAACCCCCATCGACTGAGATTCACAGAAGACGTTCCCGAAGGCCTCGCTCATACCGCCCTTAACCCTGAGACTGGGAACACAAAAAACCCGGGACCGCTCAAGCCAAGTCCTGATTGTTTGCTGCGGATGTTCACCAAGGAATGTCGCCCCGACGCCGAGTTCCCCGTTTAACTGCTCCAGCAAGGGTCGAAAAGGACCCTCGCCGATCACGACCAGACGAGCCTGTGGCCGCTGCTGCTGAACCAGCTTCATGGCCCGCAATAGGTAGTCGCAACCCTTGTATTCAACCAGTCGGCCAGCATAAAGCACCAGGTTCGGATCTTTCTCCGAAGCAGGGCGGGTGGGGGTGAATTCGTTAGAATTCATTCCCGTGTACTGAATGCGCAGCTTTCCCTCGGGAAAGCCAGCCCGCAAAGCCCTTTCGCGTATGTATTCGGAGACGCAAAGGAAGAGAGAGGCGCGCTGCCATAGCTGACGTCGATACGCGAGATACGGCAATTCGAACAGGTGGCCGCGCAGCTCGCTATCCGCCATCAATTCTGCCCCGCCACGAAGATGCATGATCAACGGAATATTCAGGCGATTGCTCAGGAAGACGGCGGGCGCAGCGCCCTCAGCAAAGTGAGCGTGAACCAGCTTCGATCCTACTCTCCGCGCCTGGGCATGAAATTGCGGAGCTACTCCCACCCAGCGATAAAGCTCCCGCCGGCAGCGACCGAATCGAGTTCGGTGTTTCGAGAGCAAGATGGGATCTTTCGGCAAAGGGAGATTACGGTCTGCTGGGATGAGTCCCACGTATTGTGCTGTGTAGCGCCGCAGTTCATTCACCTGGAGAGGAATGAAGGTACAGGTCATGGGGAGGAGTCTCTCTGTAAAAACCAGCACTTTGGGTGAGACTGCGGCCTCATCCCCCGTCATTGACATTCCCGGCATATGCTTTTTCCTATGCTGCTTAGCGGATCAATCCAGCTGCGGCGGACAAGCAGCCGTGTCACCACCACTCCAGGGCCAACCTAACTCAAAGGCTCGCTCGGTGATTAATCGCCGCGAAGGATGCGATGGCAATAACACCGAGAAGATATGCGTGGGCCAAATTGCGATGTTTTGCTAATCGACCGCCGTAATAGGCTATTTCGCTCAGGCCGAACAATGGTTACGATGCGGCTTTCAGGGTCGAGATACCATTATGGTGCGCGTACAACAGCAGTTCTGTGCGATCTGCGAGACCCAGCTTGCGATAGATCGATGTTAGGTGGTGGGCAACCGTGGCATCGCTAATGTATAGTCTTGCCGGCAATTTCCTTGTTGCGGAGGCCCTGGCATATCAGAGTAATGATCTGATTCTCCCGCTCGGTAAGAGACGCAATCCCAGCCTTTCGCCGACGGAAGCTCGGCGGGTTTGCGTTGCACCAAAGTGCTAAGCACGCGATGGGTCAAAGCGGGATCAAAACAAAGGTCCCCCTGGGAAACTTTCCTTACTGTCTTCGCTATCCACTCGGGCGCGCAGTGCTTTAATAAGATACCTTTCGCGCCGTTGCGCAGGGCGGCCTCGTGAAAATTAACATTTACATTTCCTGTAAAGACAATTATTTTCGCGTCCGAGCAACGTTCGACAATGTTATGCAATTGCTGAGAGAGGTTTCCGAGATTGCTCTCGCACCCCAGGAGGATGACCTCGGGCTTCTTCATAGCTATCTGGGCTAGCAGATCCCCGATGCGGGTGCACTCGGCCACCACAACGATATCTTCACAGGGCGCTCGAGGGATTGCCGCATCCCGGCCAGGAGTCACGGGATAGTCGTCCGCGATGGCGACATTGATCCCGCTATCGCTCAGACCTGGCTTGAGTGTTCTTGAATCCTGGGTGGTTCGGTACATGCGTTGGCTCCCTAAGGGCAAGTGATCGTATACAGTTACGTATCTCTTCTCTTGCCTGTTTTCGTTGTTACCGTTCGCTTTGGTGGCGACCACCCAATCAGAGCCGAACCCGCGAAGGGCACTTCTGCATCAAAAAAGATGGTATCTAATCCACTCTTAGCTGGGGGCCAGGCTTACTGATTCGTTTTAGCCTAACGGGTTAATCGCAGCCCCGTAGCAACCGGCCACGGGTGGCAAGCGCTGCCAGGAGACTCACTAGCGACAAGCGTGGATTGTGGAGGCGAAACCCAATCGAACAGACCGCAGTTTTAAACTTGCTGCTTCTGGAGCGAACACTGCACCATTCCGCATTGGAATGACGGCATTAGCTAGGCAAAGCATACCCCTTAAACTGATCACTGATCAAACTAAAATACCCACACTATGTATTCTTTCGTAACGTGTATCCACTTTTTCAACAGCCACCGTTACAGTATCCTTTCTATCGGCTTCAAGAATGCCCAGCGCCGGGGCCATCCTACAAATAGGTACTTTGTTATAGTTACGTATAAGCAATCAAGGTGCGCTCCAATATTCATCGCTCACGGAAGTGCTCCCACCTCGTCACCGGCAAGCACGCGAAGGTACGCCTCCCGAACATTCCCTTCCTTGTAGCGCGCGGCGACGATTCGATGTGCTTCAGCAGCATACCTGCTACGTTTTTCCGGCGACCCAAGCAACTCGCTCAAAGCTGCTACCAGACTCTCCACTTCACCGCATCGGAAGAGACACGCCCCCTTGCCATCGTCCGTAATCTCGTAGTGCACGGGCAGATCGCTGAAGATGCAGGGAAGGCCGTGAGCCATTGCCTCCAGGCTGGCCATCGGAAGTCCTTCGGGACCCAGCGAAGGCATGACGAAGATATCTGCGCGTTCGTAGAATGGATCGAGATCCCGCTGAAAGCCCACGAAGTGCACATTGGGGACGTCGAGCGCGATCCTTTCCAGGGACGCTCGGGCGCTTCCGTCGCCGGCGATCGTCACCTCCACGTGAGGCAGGCGCCGCGCGGCCTCGATCAGCAAATGAATGCCCTTGTAATGCTCGAGGCGGGAGGCACAGAGCACACGCGCCCGCGACGACAAGTCGATGAGCCGAGGGCGTAACGGCTTCTGCCACGAAATCCAATTTGCAATCACCGAATAGCGCGTGACCGGCAAGACAGGGCGGACACTCTCCGCGACAGCGTGCGAGACGCACACGACATGGGTGGTGAAGCGAACGCTCCAGCGGGCGATCTTGCGGGCCAGCAGCTTGTGCGGCTGCCACCAGCTGTACAGCTCGATTTCAAATCCGCCGTGACGCGTGTACACGGCGGAACGCCCCAGCAGCCGAGCAGGAAGAATCAGGAAGCTATCAAGAAAGCCGTTAAGTTGAACCGTATGGATGCCGTACCGCAGCAGTAGCAACGGAACAACAGTCAGAGTCGCCAGAAACCGCAGCGGCTTGAACGTACCGCACAAGACCGGCAGGCGAATCACTTTGGCCCCACTGCTCACCAAACGTGAACTGAGTTCGGGAAGCACGCACAAAGCATACAGCTCTACATCGCTGCCCAGAAGATCGGCCAAGCTCACCAGATAAGTCCCGATTCCACCGAACTGCGGTCCCAGATCAATCAGCAAAACCCTACGTTTCGCTATCTGCATTCTAGATTCGCACCGTGACCTTCTTGAGTAACAAGGCTGCTCGCGTGATAATCGGATGTATGAAGTGACGATTCACCTCACACACTCACCTTGCTATCTTGTGGGTTGTCGCGCCTCGCAAAATGAAGACGCTCTCAGAGAGAGAGATACCGGACCTGGTTCGCACTCCCAGTTAAGGGCACTGGACTAACTATTCTGTTATCGACAGCGGATGAGGCTCCGGAGCAAAAGAATCGCTTGCCATTCGCTTAGAATGGCAGTTAGTGTCAGCTAGAAACAGCTTAGCCCAACTACTATTTGCGGCCAAACGAAAATACCCATTTCGATGTACTTTGGTAACTGCCCTGATTCCGGTGCAAGGCTGGTTAGTTTCCTTCCCTGCGGGCGTCCGTCAAACGGGCATGAGCAACGGCGGCGTTCAATAGGACACAGTGACGTATCTATATGTAGGGTCAGGCGATCAGCTTCAGGTAGTCGGGCTGGTCAGCGATGGTCCGGTAGCGGTAAGCGCGCACGATCGCCCGATTTTGCAGATAGAAAATGCCGGGCATCTGGTTCGCATCTTCCTTAATCATGCCAATGCCGTGTTTTCGCACTGCTCCTAGCAGCCAGGCCTTCCAGACCGCGGGAATGAAGAACTGGGTAAAGACGTTCTTTCGCGGCAAAGCGAAGACCGGCCGCGCATACAGGGTGGCGTCGGGATCGCTGACCCGCTCCACATCGGAGAGATGGTAGTAGTCAAAGTAGGGTTTCGCCCGCTCGGGCGACCCGAGGTGCACAAAAACAGGCCGAACCCCTCGTCCCTCGATCTGCCCCCGAATCCGGGAGACGTCGTCCAAAGTCTGGCGGCAAAACGAACACCCAAAATGACGAAGAAAAATCAGCAGCAACGGCGATTCGTCCACGAGTTCCAGCAGGGTTCGGCCAGTCTCCGTCCGGTGCTCCCGCAGCACCGCGGCCATTTCCGTCTCTTGCGTGTATGGATCGGTCACCGGCAGCGGCATGCACACCTCAGAGCGCTGGGGCCGAGGTAACTATTTAGATACCACTTCGCGGTTACCACCCCCGAAGCGCCCAGACAGCCATCCTTAAACAATATGCTACATAACGACGCGGTGATTTTCTGCCAGCGATTTCATCGATTTCTTCGGGGGAGGGATTCGATGAAGCCGGGACGCAAGAAAATCACCGCGTCGTTCTTTGCTGCCTAAAGCAGGGGCCGGTTATTCGCCCCCGTTCTGTTCGACCATCAGCTGGTGAAACTCCGGAGTGGCGCGCAGCGAGGCGAACTCCTTGTCCTTCATCAACTGCTTACGGTCACGGAAGCCGGCTTCGAGCGCCTTGCGCAGGTAGCTGAGCGCCTCCTCCATCTTCCCTTCCGTAGCGTAAGTCTTGGCCAGGTAGTAGTTGACGGCGACGAGCTGGCGGCGAGTGCTGGTTTCTTCAACGATCTGGGTCTGGCTGGAGTCGAAGATGCGAGGGTTCAACTCCAGGGCTTTGTGATACGCCTGCATCCCCGGCTTGTACTTCTCCTGCGCGAAGTAGGCAGTCCCCAAGTTGCAGTACGTGATGGCCGACGACGGTGCGTACTTCAGCGCCAGCTTGTAGGTGCGTTCGGCCTGCTTGTATTGATGTTGACCGTGGTAGACCGCGGCCAGATTGTTGAGCGCGTCGGCATACTTCGGATTCATCGCCAGCGCCATCTGATAGTACTTGCGGGCCTGGTCCAGCGCGAACATGTGATGGTAGGCGACACCGATTTTGTTCCACAGCACAGCGGACTTCTCGGGATCACGCTGATAGGCCTCAAGCGCTGCTGCATAGCTTCGATGAACCATGAGCAGGTCGCCTTGAATCTGTGGGGGTAGGGGGGTGGCCGGATTGGGAGATGGTTACTTCTGAGGCGGAAGTAGATGAGTTGGGAGTTGCGGCGAAGCTGGTGTGAACACACAGCGCGATGGGAAGTACGAACAACAGAGCGAGGCCGGAGGACCTGCGACGATGAAGGTCACTCATATTGCCTCCTTTCCTGACGACAGGGTCAGATGGACGCGGAACCCATACTACTCCCCAAAATTTAGGAGCACAGATGACACTTTCGCGTGAGAACCCATGAAGCTATCTCTTTGTTGATCGCCTGAAATAGCTGGAGCGTTAAGACGGGTTCCTGGCATGCCCTAAAAGGAGACATTAAGGCCGGCCCTCTTGGAATTTGGCGTCCTCCAGGGGACTCATAAGGTTTGTGGGTGCTGCCCTTGCCAGCGGATGAGGGTTGGCCTAATACTGGGGTCTATGGGTTTTCGCCAGGTCAGACTGCCCGGCCAAGCACGCTGTTGGTGTATGCGCATCGATGCGGGCGTTTTGGGAGAATGGCCAAGGGGCTGAAAGCTTACAAGACCATGTTTCCAAAGGCCTGCAGTCAACTTGAGACTGCAGGCCTTTCGCTTTGCCACGGGCGTAGTCAGGAAAGACCGCCCTCATTCTCGAGGTTCACAGGAGTAGGCAGATGTCAGAAAGCAAGAAGCAACATCTCGGAACACTTTCCGTGCATGGGGGGCAAGAGCCCGACCCCACGACCGGCTCCCGCGCTGTCCCCATCTACCAGACCACGTCTTACGTTTTCAAAGACGCCGATCACGCCGCCCGGCTCTTTGGTCTGCAGGAATTCGGCAACATCTATACGCGCATCATGAACCCGACGACCGACGTCTTCGAGAAGCGCGTGGCGGCGCTCGAAGGGGGAGCGGCCGCGCTTGCCACCGCATCCGGCCAAGCCGCTGAAACGCTGGCCATTACAACGCTGGCCGGCGCCGGAGACGAGATTGTCTCCACCACTTCCCTCTATGGCGGCACCTACAACCTCTTCCACTACACCCTGCCGCGCCTGGGCATCAATGTGCGTTTCGTCGATGCCGACGACTTTGACGGCCTGCGGGCGGCCATTAACGAGAAAACGAGAGCTGTCTACACCGAGACCCTGGGCAATCCCAAACTCGACATCGCCGACATCGAGAAACTGGCCAGTATCGCCCACCAGCATGGCGTGCCGCTGATGATCGACAATACCGCCGCAACGCCGATTCTTTGCCGGCCCATCGAGTGGGGCGCCGACATCGTGGTCGAGTCCGCCACGAAATATATCGGTGGCCACGGGACCTCGATCGGCGGCGTCATCGTCGATGGGGGCAAGTTCGACTGGAAGGCCTCTGAACGCTTTCGCGACTTTGTCGAGCCTGACCCTTCCTATCACGGCCTGTCGTATGTGGACGCGTTCGGCCCCCTGGCCTTTATTCTCAAAGCGCGGGTGCAGGGTTTGCGCGACACTGGCGGCTCCATGTCGCCTTTCAATGCTTTTCTATTTTTGCAGGGGCTGGAGACGCTCCACCTGCGCATGGAAAGGCATTCGCAGAACGCGCTGGCCGTGGCGACGCATTTGGCCAATCACCCGGGAATCGAGTGGGTGAATTATCCCGGGCTGTCTTCCAGCAAATACGCTGCGCGGGCGAAGAAGTATATGCCGGACGGGCAAAGCTCCCTGGTCACCTTCGGCATCAAGGGCGGCTACGAGGCGGGCAAGAAGCTGATTAATTCGCTGAAGCTGTTCTCGTTGCTGGCTAACATTGGCGACGCAAAATCGCTGGTTATCCACCCCGCTTCCACCACCCATTCGCAGCTTACGGTCGAGGAGCAGCGCGACACCGGGGTCACCCCCGAGCTGGTGCGGCTGTCGGTCGGTATCGAAGACGTGCGCGACATTCTCGCCGACCTCAACGATGCGATCGAGGTGGCCAACGGGCAGGCGGCCAAGCCGGTGGAAGCGCTCAGCACACGATGAGCGCCAGCCCCAGCGCCGCGCTGGTCGCACCCAGTTTCGAGGGAGACTTCTCTCCAGGAGAGCCTTTCTCCCTCGAAGCCGGCGGGGTGCTGCCATCGCCGACGCTGCGCTATGCGATTTACGGCGAGCCCAATGCCGCGGCCGACAACGTCATTTTTGTTGCGCACGCGCTCTCCGGCTCGGCGCGGGTGGCGGATTGGTGGCCGCGGCTGTTCTCCGATGGAGGCCTGCTCCAGGCCGGCGATCACTGCGTGATCGGCATTAATATGCTGGGCTCCTGCTACGGCTCAACCGGGCCGGCTTCGATCGATCCGTTGACCGGCCGCTCCTACGGGCCGAACTTCCCGCTGGTAAGCATCCGCGACGTCGTGACGCTCCAGGCGCGCCTGTTGGACAAGCTCAAGATCCATCGCCTCAAACTGGTGATGGGGGCTTCGGTCGGCGGAATGCAGGCGCTGGAGATGGCGATCCAATTTCCAGAACGCGTGGAGCGAGTGATTTCGATTGGGGCCGCGCCCCTGCAGGCGATGGGCTTGGGATTAAACCACCTGCAGAGGCGGATGATCCAGCTCGACCCGGCGTGGAAGGGCGGTTATTACCCGCCGGATGAGCCGCCGCGGGAGGGCCTGGCGCTGGCCCGGGCGCTGGCGGTCTGCACCTACAAGTCGGCGGAGCTGTTTGAACATCGCTTTGCGCGCAAGCCAGATCGCAGCGGCGAAGATCCATGGGCCTCAGAGCATGAGCGCGGCCAGGGTCTGAGCGGCCAGCGATTCGACGTGGCCGGATACCTCGATTACCAGGGAGAGCGATTTGTCGAGCGCTTCGATGCCAACGCCTATCTGGCGATCACGCGGACGATGGATACGTGGGATCCCGCGCGCGGTTACGCGTCTGCCGAAGCCGCGTTTCAACGCATTCAGGCGGAGGTGATGCTGGTGGGGATTTCTTCGGACTGGCTTTTTCCACCGGATGAAATCGCCGCCCTCGGCTTACGCATGGAGAAGGCCGGTGTCCGCTGCGAACATCGGGAGCTTATCTCCTCCCACGGCCACGACGCTTTTTTGGCGGAACCGGATGAGCTGGCGCGGCTGCTGCATCCCTTCCTGCCTAGCTGTTAGGATGGCGGCCATGGATACGATCACAAGCAAGCTCAGCGGGGAAAAACAGGAATTTTATGCCGAGAATGGATACCTGTATCCGATCCGGGTTTTCAGCGACACGGAGACTGCGGAGTTCCGGCGGCAGTTTGACGATTACACCGATCAAAATAAAGATCTGCTCGGCAAGATGATTCCGCGCGAGCGGCGGGCAGTCTACGGGCTCACGCATCTTATGCTGCCCTGGGTCTACCAGATGGCGTCCCATCCCAGGGTTCTGGATGCGGTGGAAGGTGCGATAGGCCCCAACATCCTCGTTTGGGGGTCGGATTGGTTCGTGAAGTTTGCGCACGACCCCGCGTTTATCTCGTGGCACCAGGACGGAGCGTATTGGGGGTTGAATCCGCCCAAAGTGGCCACCGCCTGGATAGCGCTTTCTCCCAGCACGCTGGAGAACGGGTGCATGCAGGTAATGCCGGGGACGCAGAAGATGCAGCTTCCCCAACGAGAAACGTACGCGTTGGATAATGCCTTGTCCCGCGGGCAGGAGATTGCGCTGGAAGTGGACGAATCGAAGGCCGTCGCCTTGACGCTGGACGCCGGGGAGATGTCATTGCATCACATCGGGATCGCGCATGGTTCCAAGGCAAACACCTCAGATCAGCCACGGATTGGGATCGCGATCCGCTATATCGCTCCTGAAGTGGTGCAGAAGGGGGCTGAGCGCCAGATTGTTCAACTGGTGCGCGGCCGCGATGAGTATGGCAACTTCGAGATCGTTGCGCCACCGGCCGATGCAGTCAGCGCAGCGGAGGTACGGAAGGAAGCCGATCGCAGAATCACGAAAAATGTCATGCCGGCGGCTAAGGGGAGCTAGAGCTTGGCTCTTCACTCCATTAACAAATTTCCAGGTTTGAACCATGCCTGGAAATTTGTTAGTGGAGCAAGTAGCAGTTTGTGACTTTGTGGTCTCCCACATCCCGCGAAAACCGAGTTCACAGGAAATCCGGGAGTTTGGAGAAACCTGCATTTGCGTGCCGGAAAGGCGCACAGCAGGTCCCTCGGCTTCGCTCCCACGGCACGCCGGGGCAGGCGGGATGACAAATCTAGGCTTGGTTCAAACCTGGAAATTTGTTAGTGGAGCGAGTAGCAGTTTGTGACTTTGTGGTCTCCCACCCTCCGGTCCTCTGTGAGCGTAGAAAATCCTAAACCGAATTTAGCCCATCAGGCCCAAGTAGGGATTGCTGCCAAAGTTGGCGAAGTTCGGAAAGACCTCGCGTACCTGGCTGTCAGAGAGCCCCATCCAACGCCCTAGCGTTCCGCCGTACTGCTCGACGGCGGTGGTTGGAATCAGGCGGCCTGCGCCCACATCATTGGTTTGGTTGGCTCCAATGACCGGGTATTCGCCGTAGATGTTCTGACCCGCTACCGCTCCCCCAGCCACGATGTGGTGGCTGCCCCAGCCGTGGTCCGTGCCATCGCTGTTGGCAGTGAGCGTTCGACCAAAGTCAGAGACAGTGAAGAGCGTCACCTGGCTGCTGAGTCCGGAGGTGACCATGAGCTGATCGAAGTACTCAAAGGCAGCGCTTAGCTGGCTCAACAAGGTGGACAGGCGTTTAGCCTGGGTGTCGTGGGTATCGAAGCCGCCCAACTCCACAAAGAAGACCTGGCGGCTTACTCCCAGAGCTGTGCGCCCGGCCATGACGCGGGCAACCGTCTGCAACGAGAGGGCGAGTTGGTTATCGGTGAGTTTTCCCGTGGCGGGATCGAGAAATTGCGTGGGGTTGGGCACGCCGGTTGGACCCGCGGGCGCCATGGCAGTGGCCAATGCCGCCTGCGCTGCCAGCGAGCGGCGAACGACGACGGCGTACTCCTTTTCGAAGAGGTTGGTATTGTCGGCGCCGATGATTGCCTGCAACGCGGCAGTGCCTGCCGCGGAGCCGAAGAGCGGGCTGGTGAGCCCGTATGCAGCCATTGCTCCCGCATTGGTCACGCGGAGTTGAAAGGCCGTCTCCCCGGAAAGAAAGAGCGTGGTGCCGCTGGTGCTGATGCAGGTAAACGATGCGTTGCTGTTCATGCTCTCGAACAAGTCGGCCATGCGGCCGCCCCAGCCCACGTTGGCTCCATCGGCGGCAATCGCTTCCCAGGCGTTGGTTTGATCGAAATGCGAGAACAGCTGCCTGGGCAGTTGGGCGGTGCCCTGGTTCCACTGATCCTTGGTGATGGGTTCAATCAGGGTTCCGGTGTTCGCAACCAGCGCGCAGCGACCGGCATTGAATAGGTTCTGCACCCCGGTCAGATAAGGATTCAGGGCAAACGTGCGTCCAGATTGCGGAGTGATGGGCGTAATGGGCAGCAGCGAATTCATGGGGTAGGCGAGCCCCTGCGCCCCGCTGCGAGCCTGGGTAAACGCGGTGAAGGAATCAGGGTCGGTGGCGATTAACGTGCCGTGGCCGTCGTTGCCGCCCTGCAGGTAAACGCAGACCAGGGCGCGGTAGTCGGTGGGCGCGGAGGCTGCATGTGAGGTCATCGCCGCCAGCGCGCGCATGCTGTGCATCGTCGGGCTGGCCGTGACGCCTGCCATCGCCGCATAGGAGGCCGTCTTCATGAACTGGCGCCGTGAATGGTCGGTCTTGCACATGGTCGATAGCTCCTGGTGGTGCTGCGTCTTCAGTGCTGGGCAGTGTATTCAGGCGAAGCGACGGTTAAAAAAATAGCGGTCTGGGCACGCGCCTGGAGCGCGCCATTGATCGCCGTTTGGTCGCCACCGGTGGGCACTGTGATGGCGTTTACGGCGCCCTCAATCTGGCTGCGCAACGTGGAGGACATTTGTCCGCCGAGCAGCAGCAGGTTCACGCGATCAAGCAGTGCATCCGGGTTGTAGGCCAGAGCCGCCTCCGTATTGAGCGTCATGTAAAGGTCATTGTTCTTGCCGTAACCGGACGAGATCGCGGCCTGCATGCTGTTCAGGTAGCCAATCACCGTGGTCACATCTGTGATTTCCATCTCCGGCGCGGTCAGCCCGGCCGTCGCTATAGTGGTGCCGGAGGGGACAAAGCCAGGAGCAAACCAGTTGAAGACGGTGGGAGAGCGTGAAGCCATCTCCCCTAAGCCGTAAGCCGGGTCTTCGGTGCTGCCGACATCGAAGGCGCCACTGAGCGATTCCGCGGTAAAGGCGCGCGCCATGTGGGTAAAGCGAAGCATCGGCTCCTGCACCCTGCCGTAGTTGGGGCCGTTGTTCGTAGTCAGGTTGCGCGCCTCTTCATCCATCAGAATGGCGGTGATCACCGCTTGCATATCACCACGCACGCCCTGGCCGTCATCCTGAAACACAGCCGCTACACGCTGTACGTAGGCTGGACTGGGATTGCTGGTGACCAGCCGCTGGATCAGCTGCTTGGAGACGAACGGCGGCAGGTTGGGGTGATTGAACAGCGCATCGAGCGCGACCTTCAGATCGGCGTTGGGGTCCGACGAACCAGCGGGTATGGTTGTTCCGATAAAGTCTTTTTCAGCGGTGGAGTGGTGATTAGGATAGGCCGCCATGGGCAGAAGTTCCTGCCCAAATCCGGGCCCTACATAGACTGCGCCATAGCCGGACCAGGCCTGGTCACTGGTGTTGCCGTTCATGTTCCAGCTGAACCCGGTAAAGACTTTGGCGATGCCCACCACGTCGTTGATGGAGTAGGTGGGAATGGGATTGCCACTGCCATCGAGTTTTTGCGTGCCATCCGGGTTGAGCTGCCATAGACCGATGGTAAATAGCTGCATCACTTCACGAGCGTAGTTCTCATCCGGATCTGCCGTGGCGGTACCCTTGTCATTGGCCAGAGTCGATAGATAGATGCCCATCATGGGGCTCAACGTAACGTCGTTCAGCAACTGGCGAAAGTTGCCAAAGGCATCGTTGCCCAGCATGTCGTAGTAATTGGCGACGCCGCGGGGCATTTGCCCAACGACGAAGTCCTGGCTGGAGATCACGAACAATTCGCTGAGCGCGAACTGAACGCGCTTCCGCAACTCGTCTTTGCCGGTGAGCGCGGTGGCCCAGAAAGGCTGCTCGAAATATTGATCTCCGCCCGTCCCCAGGAACAGCGTCTGGTTGCAGGTGGCGTCCGTGGCGGCGCAAGGGGGGTTGTTGTTGAGGATGAGCGCGCGTTCAGCGTAGGGCTCGTGCAGGGTATTCGGTACGGCGAATTGCTCGGCGAACCAGGCGTTGTAGCCGATGGTCGAGAGGTGGTTGATGTCCGCCTCGGAACCGCCAAACGTTGCCTGCATCAGGAAGCGGGATGCATCCGCCGGATCGACCAGTGGCGTGGGCGGTGTTCCCGCCACTTGCTCAATCACGTCGGTGGAAACGGCGCCGCCAGGATTAGGGTTGAGAACCTGCAGATCAAATGGGCCGGCGACGGTGGGATCGACCGTTGCCGTGAGCTGGCCGGAAGAGTTGAATTGCGTCGGTATCGGAATGCCGTTGGCCAGCGCTGTGGCTCCGTTGATGAAGCTTGCTCCGCTAAGGACTACGGTGCTGGAGCCGATGTTCAGGGAGGTGGGTGAGGCGCTGAGAAGTATCGGTACCGGGTTCAGCACCTGCACGTTTACGATCATGGTGGAGTTGGGATTGTCGACGCTGGTCGCTTGCACGACCACCAGGTTGCTGGGGGTGGGCACGACTGCGGGCGCCGTATACACACCCTGCGGGCTGATGGTGCCGATCTGCGCATTGCCGCCGGCTACACCGTTCACGGTCCAGCTGAGTGCTGTGTCTTGCGAACCTGTCACGGTGGGCACAATGGTGATGGAGTTGTTGACCCGGACGCTGGTCTCCGACGGCTGTAACTGAATCATTACCTGGCCTGGCTGAACCAGGGCGTTCACCTTTTGCGATGACGCCGAACCGGGATCAGGATTGACCACCGTCACCGGGTAAGTGCCCGGCGTGTATTCCGTGACCTTGGCCAGGAGCTGTGTGCCGGATAAATAAGTGGTTGGAACCGGGACGCCGTTCCACAGAATTTGCGCGCCGTAAACAAAAGCCGAGCCGTTGACCGCAATTTGGGCCACGCCCTCTGAAAAGGAGCCCGGCGTAATCGTAGTCACGATCGGAATTGGATTGAGTACGGCAACGTTGTAACTGCCCTTGGATGGGTAGATTTCCGAAGAGCTTTCAATCGTCACCTGGTTGTTGGGGAGGGGGACGATGGCTGGCGCGGTGTAGAGGCCTGTGCTGGAGACGGTTCCGATGTCGCTGTTGCCGCCGAGAACGCCGTTTACCGACCAGCTAACCGGCGCCTCGGTTTTCAACTGCATCGTTTGGGTGACGCGAAGATTATTGCCGCCCGCGGAGATGGCGGATAGCTTTTCGATCTGGGCTTCGTTTAGGCTGAAACCACAACCAGCAGTGACGACGCTGACGGCTGCCAGGCAGAGCGCAGCTGTGCTGCTCTGCCACTTTGTTGATAAGTTGGCTGTCCACATACGTGCTCCGCACTTGACCGAACTAAGCTGGGAAGATTAACCGCCGGAAAGCGCGATGCTTGCCGTAGTGACAGCCTTGAAAGTACCCAAGGCGGGCCTTCAGGGGAACGGTACTTTCGAGGTACTTTGGCGGCAGCGCGCCTAGCGGAGCGCAGCTGGTTCGAACTGCTTGCTTTCGGGCTCAAAGTGACGGTAGCCGCTGTTTTGGCCGCGAAAGGAGCTATCTCCACTGCTACCAATGGATCTGCGAAGCTTGGTAACTCACTATCTGCCAGTTCTCTCCGGATGCATCATTGGCTTACAAGTTATCGCCGCGAGTTACCAGGCTGAGAGGTTTGGAAGGAGTCCCGGAAGAGTCAGGATCAAAGCGGCCCTCTGGTGTGGGACTTGGTTGGGGAAGTGGCACATCGAGGGCCCTCATCCCACTCAAGCCAAGGAGGCTTGATGGGCACCCAGCATCCGAGCAGGCGCAGCCCAGTGTCTCAATAGAGAGGTATCTTTGGACACCGGTCAACGAAACGAAGGGGGCTAGGAAGCAAACAACTGGGTCAGGTTGCTGAGGCGAAGGAGTTCTTTTACCCGAGGGGACAAGTTGACCAGTTCCAACTTGCAATAGCCTTCTTTGAGGGCTGAAACCTTGAGCCCCACCAGCGTCCCCAGGCCGGAGCTATCCACATAGCTTACATCGGTGAGGTCGAGCACGATGTGGCCACCCAACGGAATGAGTGGCTTGACCACTTCCTTAACCTGGCCGGAGGTTTCGCTCACCACCTTGCCATGGCACAAGATCGTGGTGATTGGACCCGTGGTCTCATCCTCTGACTTCTGGATTTCGTAATGGAAAACAGCCTCTGGTGTCGTGGGCATGCGCTCTCCTTTCGGCCAAACCTTGCGCCATATTAGCCTCCGGTGTGGATCTCCTTTATTAAAATCTGGTTACCCGGCCAGAATGACCCGGCGCGCATGGCCAGCCCTAGTGAAACCTTGTGAAGGCTATCTTCCCGATCCAGCCAACCGCATGGCCACTCTGCCCTTCTGAGTAAAACAGGCAACGAGTTGTCGATTGGCAGACTTGTCGTCGTTGTCTGCTCTTGATCCCTGTAGATGTGAGTTTCTCTTTGCCAGAAGACGACCCCACCCCCGAGCAGTTGCGCGAGCGCCTCCGGATGGCCGAAGAGTCCCTGCGCAGGAGTGAACGGCTTGCGATCGCCGGCCGGTTTGCAGGCGCTATTGTCCATGAAGTGAACAATCCGCTGGAGGCTTTGGCCAACCTGGTCTACCTGACCAAGCAGGAAGCGCACCGTCCAGACCACGTACGGAAAAATATGCTGGTGGCGGAGACGCAACTGAATCGACTGGCCGAGATCACCCGGAAGACTCTCTCCTTTTATCGCGAACAGAGCGAAGCGAAGCAATTTGACCTGGTAGAGATCGCCGAATCCGCCTTGCGTATTCACGCTCACCGGCTGTCCTCTATCGAGCTGCGTAAAGAGTTGCCAGACCAGCTCATGGTGAAGGCGCTGGGAGGTGAGCTCCTGCAGGTCTTTTCAAATTTCATCTTGAATGCACTGGATGCGCTGCCGGCAAAGGATGCGGTGCTTTGCCTGCGCATGCGCGCCGACAAGGAACGAGCCTATATCACGATCTCTGACAATGGACATGGAATCCATCCCTCCATCCGGAAAGCCCTGTTCGAGCCGTACGTCACCAACAAGAGTTCGGGAACCGGGGTCGGCCTTTGGCTTTCCAAACGAATCCTTGAGAAACACCAGGGAACCATCCGCTTCCGCAGCTCTCATGAGCCGGGAAAAAGTGGAACCACGTTTCGTGTCTCGTTGCCCATTGGCATCGAGCATCAGAGCCGTGGGTGAGAACGCTCTAAAGTTCACTTGGCGCAGACCCGGGAGAGAGTCGAAAATGATCTCCCCGGGGACGGCCGTCTGCGGCGTCAAGCTAACACGAAAGCAGCGCATGAGCGGCGTACCTTGCAATTTTGCCTGATCGCCGCTGAGCAGGCAAAAGGACCGGTCGCCATGCAAGCACTTGCACCAGATGTGTCGAGGAGGTGGACTGCACTCGCAAACATTGCCTTGTATGCTAAATGCACTGTAAGCGTCTAAAAATATGCAGAGGCAAAAGAGGTCAACATGAAGGATGGTCCAGTGCGTGTAGGCATCATCGGCTCGCAATTCCAGGCGGATTGCCACGCAGCCGCGATCAGCATGATTGAGGACGATATGACCGTTGTGGCGGTGGCTTCTCCCACGGCTGCGCACGCGCGGGGTCTTGCCGATCGCTACAAGATTCCGCAGGTTTATTCCGATTACAAAGAGCTGGCGAGAGACCCTGCTGTTGAGGCCGTCACCATCACCGCTCCCAACGCATTGCATTGCGAAATGACCGTTGCCATGGCGCGGGCAGGCAAGCATGTTATCTGCGAGAAGCCGCTCTGTGTTACACCGGCCGAGGCCGACGCGATGATCGAGGCCTGCCGCGTCAACGGTGTGCTGCTGCTCTACGCCGAGGAGCTTTTCTTCACCCCCAAGTACCGCAAGGCGAAAGAGATGGCAGACTCGGGCGCCTTTGGCAAAGTGCACTTGATTAAACAAAGCGAAAAGCATTTCGGTCCGCATGCGGAGTGGTTCTGGGATGTGAAGCGAGCCGGGGGCGGGGCGCTGCTCGATCTCGGCTCCCACGGGATTGGGTTCGCATGGTGGTTCCTGGGGCGCCCGAAGATACTGAGCGCCTACGCGCACCTGGGCACTTACGTCCATGGCGACAAGACACAACTCGATGACGAAGCCGTAACGATCATCGAGTTTGAAGGCAACGCCTTCAGCATCATCGAGAACAGCTGGGCCCGCCGCGGCGGCATGGATGATCGCATCGAGATCTACGGTGAGGGCGGGCTGACCATTGCCAACCTGCATATGGGCAACGCGCTGCAGACGTACAGTGAGCATGGCTTCGCCTATGCCGTCGAAAAGGCGCCAACGACCACTGGTTGGACCTATCCTGTCTTCGAGGAGCTGTGGAATTATGGCTTCCCGCAGGAGATGCGTCACTTCGCCCGCGCTATCCGCGGATTGGAGGCCCCGCAAGCGACTGGGGAGGACGGCAAGGTTGTGCTGGAGGCGATCTTCGCCGCCTACGCATCCGCCGGGTTGGGACGAAAAGTCAGCTTGCCCTACCAGACGACGGCGGAGAGGCCAGTCGATGAGTGGCTGAACAGGAGGAAGGCTTGAGTCGGATTCCCATGCTGGATAACATCCTGGCGCAGCCCGCATCGCATCGCGGCGTGCTGACGCTTCACCAGGGCAACGCAAGACTGCGCGCATGCGCGGAAAAAATCCGCGAAGCGCAAGGGCAGATTATCTTCAGCGCCATGGGAGGCTCGTTATTTGCCACCTTGCCCGCGGTGAGCCGTCTAGCGCAGCAAGGCCATCCAGTGCAGGTGATGGAGAGCGCCGAGCTACTGCACTACGGCAGCGCTACTTTGCGCGCGGGAGACGTGGGCGTCGTGGTTTCGCGCTCGGGAGGATCGATCGAGCCGGTGCTTCTCGCGGAAAAAATGCGCCAGGCCGGCATGACCGTCGTGGGGGTCACCAATGTACCCGGCTCCGAGCTCGAACGGATCGCGGACATCACTCTGCCGATAGGCTCCCAGTCGGACAAGCTCATTGCGGTGCAGACGTATACCGGTACCGTGCTCGCGATGCTGCTACTGGCAGAGGAGGTGATAGCCGGGGAAAGCGCGAAGTTAGGCGACGAGTGCGGCGCGGCGTTGCCGGCGCTCTCGGCGCACATCGACGAATGCCTGCGGGAAAGCGAAGGTTGGCAGGACTGGCTCATGGGTGGACCGCTTTATTTGCTGGGCCGGGGACCGGCCCTCGCTTCCGTCAACGAAGGTGCGCTGCTGCTGCACGAAACGGCTAAGACGGCGGCGGTGGGCATGTCCTCAGGGCAGTTCCGGCACGGGCCGGCTGAAATTCTCTCGGCGCGATTTCCGCGCCGTGGTCTTCGGTACGCCGCCGATCACGCGATCGCTCGACCGATCGCTGGCTGACGATCTCTTCTCGGTGGGCGCGCAGGCCCGTTGGATCGGACCTGCGGCCGAAGCAGGCGATAGCCGCAACCACGCACCGTCGCTGGTTCCGTGGCCGGAAATTGCGGACGTGCTTGCGCCGCTCTTTGAAATCGTTCCCCTGCAAGCGGCGGCTTACCGGCTCGCGCTGTGGCGGGGTATCACTCCCGGCGACTTTCGTTTCGTCACTGAGGTTACGGCCTCGGAGTCGGGTTTTCTGACATCCAAATGAATGGCAATCGAACTGGCAGGCGATGAAATCATATACACGCCGTAGTGTGATCAAGGGAGCACTCGTTTGGTCCGCGAGCGCTGCCTTCGCGACAGAGCCTCCGCGGGCGACCTTTCCGGTCGACCCGCCGCGCGCGTATTGGCGGTGGCGACTTATCCTTTCCGGGAATCGATCATCGCGCCTGGAAATCAAGATCGGGACCCCAAGAAACCCGGGATGGACCTGGCCACATTCGCACGTTTTTTGCGGACGGAATTTGGAGTGCACGGCATCGAGCCGCTGGACTCCCACTTTCCTTCGACTGAAGACGGCGAGGTACGCAAGCTGCGTGCGGCTTTCGACGCCGCGGGCGTGTATACGGTGAACATCCCAGTTGATGAAAAAGTTGAGCTATGCAGCGACGATGAGGCCAAGCGCAATGCAGGTAATGCGCGTTATCGGCATTGGATTGATGTCGCCGTGCTGCTTGGATCCCCCAGCATTCGCGTCTGGATCCCGAAGTGCTCCGACTTTTCTGATCTTCCCCGGGCTGTGCGGGCCCTCAAGCCGACGGTTGATTACGCAGCCACACGCAATATCGTTGTCAATCTTGAGAATGACAATCCGGTTTTCGCTTCTGCTGCGCGAAGCGTCGCGGCCATCGAGCTGGCGGATACTCCCTATTTGAGGGCACTTCCTGACTTTGGCAATGGGCTCAGTGGGGGCGACGAACGCTTCAATGCGCAGAACGTGAAAGAGATGTTTGCTCACGCCTGGAATATCGCCCATGTCAAAGACGCCGTGTCCGTTCACGGCCAGCGGAAGACAGCGTCGCTGGCGGAGCTTTTTGGCATCGCTAAAGCTTCGGGTTATCGAGGTTATTATTCGATGGAGTCCGACTCGGATGTCGACCCATTTGTCGACACCAAGCATTTGATTGAGCAGAGTCTTCGCCTCATCTGACGGACCGAGTGATTGCCCGATTTCTGCAAGCCTGAGCCAACGCTCGGTGCACATTTCCGAATGAAAGGTGCACACGGCAACCTGACAGGTGGCTTGAATGGGGGCAGCCATACAGCGAGTGGGAGAGGCTCAGGCTCATGGTCGTCCAGGGACGTCCTAGTCACCCAGGCTGAAGGCTAATAACTCGCCGGGATAGCCCTGGCCTCCGATGGCTAGCACTATGTATTGCTTACCGTTGAGCATGTAGGTCATGGGCGAACCGGTTTGTCCAGATGGCATGTACACGGCGCCTGCGTCCTTGCCCGTGGCCTTGTCGTAAGCACGTAACAGTGCTCCCTGCTGCCCTGCTGCGTTGGTGAAAATGCCACCTTCCCCCGCAATCACGAGCGTCTTGGTGGTCAAAACACCTATGATTCCCGGTCGCCCGGTGCGAGGGATATTCAGGCCCTTGAGTACCGGGACTGTTACGAATCTCATCCGGCGTTTCGCCGTGGGGGACTTGCCAAACGATCTCTCCGGTGTCGAGATTGATCGCGCTAATCCTCCCATAGGGTGGCTTCACGAGTGGCAGCCCTTGTACCGTCAGACGATGGAAGGCGTGCCCGCTCTCATGAATTGTACCGACGAAGTACTTCACGTCTGAATCATCGGATTCCGGTGGAACCAACCCCAAACTGCCGGCGACCCGCTGAGAAAAAACGTAATAGATGTGAGTCTGCGGGTCGAACGAACCACCTGGCCAGTTGGTTCCACCGTTGGGGTAGCCGACGATCAAAGTACCCAGCGGCCCATTGACGTTTGCTTACGACGGGGGGCGTGAAGACAGGCCCCAGCTTATACCGCGAAACCAATTTGATCGCCTGCGCTCTTAACTCGGGAGTGAAGTCAATCAGATCGTCGATGGTGGACCCGTTCCAGTCATAAAACGGCGGCTTGGTGGGAATCGGTTGCGTGGGCGAATACCATTCGCCGGGCACGTCGCCCTGCGGAACCGGCCGCTCCACGAAAGGCCAGACCGGTTCGCCGGTCACGCGATTGAGCACGTAGAGAATGGATTGTTTTGTTGCTTGCGCCAACGCTTTGACCGGCTTGCCATTGACCGTGATGTTCACCAGAACCGGAGCGCATGGGATATCAAAGTCCCATATGCCATGATGAACGAGCTGGTAATGCCACTTGCGTTGGCCCGTCTTGAGATCGACGGCGACCAGGCTCTCGGCAAACAGAGCACTTCCCGGGCGATCACCTCCATAAGAATCCTGGGTCGGCGACTCCACCGGAAGATATGCCATGCCAAGCTCTTCATCCACGCTGATCTGTGCCCAGACCCCGGTGTTTCCCGTGTACTCGGCAGAGCCCTTCTCCCAGGTGTCGTAACCGAATTCCCCCTGCCGGGGTACGGTGTGGAATATCCAGAGGCGTTTGCCGGTCTTCACGTCAAAACCGCGCACATAGCCTTTTACGTTGATCTTGCTCCTCGGCTGTTCGCCGGAGCGATGAGCGGCGCCGACGATGATCGTGTTGCCGGCGACGATCGGCGTGGAATGCAGCCCGATGTCCGCAGTGACCAGGTCCATCTCCTGGTCGTCATCCAGGCGAAGATCGACCACACCGTCCTTGCCGAAGGTGGGTACCGGGATACCCGTCTTCGCATCCAGCGCAATCAGCCGGTAGCCGGGCGTGACGTAGAGAATTCGCTCATCCTTGCCGTCAGTCCAGTAGGCGACACCATGGCCGGAAAGCCGTCGCGGAGCCGCCGCGCCGCGAGCGCCTTCGTGCTCGGCGTGCATCCACAGCAGTTCGCCGGTCGCAGCATCCAGGGCAACCACCGCGCGCCGCGATCCAGCTGTGGTGTATAGAACACCGTTGGCCATCAGCGGTGTCGACTCGAATTTATATTCCGGCTCCGGTCCGAAGTTGCCGGTTTTCAGGCTCCAGACAATTTGCAGCTTGTTGAAGTTAGAAGCGTTGATCTGATCGAGAGCCGAATAGCGCGTGTTGCCGAGATCGCCGCCATAGGTGCGCCACTCTCCGCCGGGTGCTCCGGTCTGGGCGGATAGAGGAAGCGCCGCGAGGAGACACATGCCAAGAATCGCTCTATCGCAATGCATGCTTCTCCATAACTAAAAATAGATAGCAGGCGATCCCTACCAGGAGCCAAAAACCAACCGCGATCAGCGGCGCGTTAAAACTTCCTGTCCTTTGTATCAGGATCCCGGTGATCCAGGGGGCGGCGATCCCTGCCACGTTGGCCGCGGTGTTTTGTATGCCCGCAACACGAGCGGAGGCGGAGGCCGGCGTCAACGTCTGGGTGAGCGCCCAATAGTTGGCCGTGGCCAGGCCGAGCCCGCTGAGCGAAAAAACGGCCAGGAAAAGAGTGGTCGCAGTGGAATGTGAAAAAGCTCCGAAGACCTCGGTGAAGGCCAGCACGAAGCCGACGATGATGAATGCTTTTCTTACGGTCACGGGCGTTACGTCCGCGAGCAATGAGCCGATCGGCAGCCCAGCCTGCCAGGATCGCGATCGTACCCATTCCCGCGAAGGACATGAAAGTGAACCAGCCCGAGGCGGCCAACGAGAAGCCGTAACGCTCTTTGAAATAAGTGGGCATCCACGTCATGCAGAAATAGACAAAGTACATGTAGCAGAATGTGGCGATGCAGGTGCCCCACATAAACGGGGCGCTGAGAAGAGCACTCCAGGAGACTGAGGCGCCCTTTCCCTGCACCGGAGAGTTCCTACGGTCATCCCGGGCAAGCAAAAGCCACGGAATCAGCCAGAGAAAGCCGATGGCTCCATTCAGAACGAACATCCATCTCCACCCGTACCCGAGGACGAGATATGTAGCGATCGGCGCGCCAATCGCCGGACCATACTTGGTTCCGGAAAAATAAACGCCGATAGGCAGGCCGCGCTCGTGCTCGGCAAAGTTCTCGCGGATGTAACGGATGCTAGCCGGCGCGACGATGGCCTCGCCCGCGCCCAATATGATCCGAATGGCAATCAATCCGTGTAGAGAGCTCACGAGTGCGGTTGCTGCGGAAACTGCGCTCCATACGAAAAGCGCAGCGGCATAAGGCCACTTCAACCCGAAGCGGTCGACCACCCATCCGGCCGGTGTTTGCAGCACAGTGTAGGCCCAGAAAAAGGCCGAGAGCAGAACTCCCGACGCCGCCGCCGAAAGCGGGAAGTTCATGCGAATGGCAGGGAGCGCGGCAGACAGATTGATGCGGTCTGTGTAGGCGATGATGACGCCTAGGGTAAGGAGCACCACCACCAGCCAGCGGGCGCTACGTCGCGCGGGCACGACGACGCTCGCACTTGTCATAACCCTTAGTAAACCTCGTAAAGCAGGCGGCTATAGTTTTTGTCGGTTAAGCTGCCTTCGATGATCGGCCAAAGCTGCTTGTGAAGCTCCGTCGTAACCCATTTCTGCCGCAACGCCTCGCTCGAAAAGGTCAGGACAAACTGGTAATTGGTTCCGGGCGGAGCGGCGCCGCGCATCGCCGACTTCAGTTTCAGCATTCTGAGATCGATGTATCCAGGCTGTTGGGCGGCTGCGGGACGGAATTTCTGCTCAAAAAAAACGAGCATCTCCTGCTCCTTAGCCGGATCCACGGCCAGATCTGCGTGCAGTTGGATGGGCCGGTCGCCACTCGTCTGAGGATCCGCGAGCGCGAGGGCAGGAAGGACTGCGCCACCGGCCGCCGCCAGCATCGCCTTCAAACAGCTTCTGCGTTTCATTAGTGCAACACCTTTTCACTCCTCATCATCTCCCCGCTTGATGCGGCGCACCCAACTCCGTGTCGAGCGCGTCTTTCACAGCGGAAATACCGACAATCATAAGCTCCAAATCGGACGATCCGTTATTGGTGAACGAGTGCGGCTCGCGGAAGAAGATCGGCACGGCATCCCCTTTCTTGATTGCCTCGGTCTCGTCATTCACTCGAACCTGGCCCCCGCCATCCATCACGTAATAGATCTCTTCGACGCCCGTGTGATAATGCAGTCCCTCGGATGCTCCCGGCGGAATCAGAAGATGATCCACGTACGCCCAGTTGGTCTCGAATGTGTCCGAATCGAGCGCGCGCCGATATTTCACAGTACCTTGTCCACCGCGATAATTCGCCATCGGCTGCAGCAACGTTTTGTCCAGCCTCATCAGCATGAACTGCGGGATTTCGTCTTTCGTCGTCACCTTATCGCGAGAGTCACCCAAGTTGAACGCATCATAATGACCCTTGACCATGGACACATTGATATTCAGGTAATCGACCAGCTCGTTCGTGGGGTTGTAAATTGCGTGCGAGTGACCCTTGCGCTGGGGTGCTCCCGCAGGCCCCTTCACCAGCGAGGTGTGACTGTCAACGGTGAACTCCGCCTCCCCATCGAGGATGGTGAACATTTCTTCGACCGTATTGTGAAAGTGTTCCGCCACGCCACCGCCAGGCTGCATCTGGCAGCGAAAGAGAAAGTTCAGGTTCACATCCATCACGCCACCGGCCACCAGCGTCTGGCACTTGCGCAAGCCGAGGCTCCCGTGGGAATGAGCGGGCTCGACTTTGCTCAGGTCCGTGTGCCCGATCCTTTGCGCAAGCGGCGGACGAGGAGCAGTCATTTGCGCATAGCCGGCCAAGGGTAAGAGAAGCAAACACGGATGGATCGCTTTTCTAATTTTCATAACTCCTCGTTCCGCTACCAGTTGGTGATGGAACCATCCGGCCGGAAGTAGGTTTGCGCCCGCGCAGTAACTGGTTCGGTAATTTCGGCGATCTGGGTAAGCTGCTTGTAGTCCAACTCCACCCCCAAGCCTGGGCGGTCATTGGGATACAGCTTGCCGTCTTTGAAATCCAGGCAGACGGGCAGGTGGGGCAGAGTGCGGCCCTGGAAGTTGTATTCCATGAGAAGCGGACCGGAGAAGGTGCCCAGGCAGTTGACCAGAGCAGCCGTGGCGATGGGTCCGGTGAAATGGGGAACGATGCCAACGAAGTGGGTTTCGCAGATAGCGGCAATCTTCATCATTTCTGTAATGCCCCCCACGTTGGGTAGAGTGGCGCGCACAAAATCGATGGAATGTTCTTCGACCAGGCGATTGAAGTCCCAGCGATTTCCCCATTCTTCGCCGGCGGCCAAAGGAACGTTCACCTTGCTACGCAGGATGGGAAGGTCCTGCTGAAACGCCTCAGTCCGCACCGGATCTTCCACGAAGAAGGGAGCCAGGTCTTCGATCGAGTTGCAGCCGCGGATCGCGTCGGGCAGATCGAAGCGCTGGTGGAAATCGATGCACCAGTCACCATCTTTGCCGACACCTTCTCGCACCTGGGCGCATTCCTCGCGCATGTGGTTGATGCGCTCCCGGGTGTTGTAGGTCCCGTTTGCCGGCGCCTCCGATGCGCCGAATCGAAAAGCGCGATAGCCGGCTTCTATGGTCAGCCGGGCGCGATCCTTGAGACTGGTTTCATGCGTAACACCCGGAATGACGCCGGCCGTGTTATAGCACTCGACATAGTTACGAACCATGCCCTCCAACAACTGATGGACAGGCAGTCCCTGCACCTTGCCCTTGATGTCCCATAAAGCCAGGTCGAGGGCGCCGATGGCGTCAGTCCTCTCCCGCCCCGCGGGATAGAAGAAGGCGCGATTCATGTCCTGCCAGAGACGCTCGATGTATTGCGGGTCCCGTCCAATCAGTCTCCCGGCAGACTGCGACAACGTGTCTTTCGACGCCACCCTCGCCGATGCCGGTGATTCCCGCGTCGGTCTCGATGGTGACCACGACGTCGCTCTGGTTGAATAGTGGATTGGGATGCGGGGGCAAATAGGCTCGCACCCGCGTGATCTTCATCTTGGGAAGAGGAACGGCATAGGCGGGCAGTGCGCGCACGCCGCCGGCAATTGCGGTGGCCGCCAGGGAACGGAGGAAAGCTCTTCTTTGCATGACATCTCCTTCAAACGTTCAAAACCGTTTATAGGCTAAGAAACTGCTTGGTGGCGGTCCCGGGTTAAAGCGGCGTCCGCGCCGAGCAGGAAAGCAATACCTCAGGGGCTTTAGGGTGCGTCAGAACCCTATCAAGCCACACAAGACCTTAACCCTTGGACGGGTGCATAGACTTCGCTAGACTCAACGTTTTCTCGCTGCATTACCTACCCTGCCAGGCATGCACCGCTGCCACCAGGGCTTGCGCCTTGCCTTCGACAGTCCGGGCATCGTCTCCCGGCTTGTAGATGGAAGAGCCGACGCCGAGACCAAGGGCGCCTGCGGCCATCCATGGTGCGACCTGATGCTCATCTACTCCGCCCACGGGTATGACGATCGCCGAGTTGGGAAGCACCGCTCGCAGCGCCTTGAGCATGGGCGGACCCAAAACCTCCGCGGGAAAAAGCTTGAGCGCATCGGCGCCGGCCTGCAGCAATGCGAAGGCCTCGGTCGGATTGAAAAAACCAGGGACAGCGAAGAGACCAGCATGCTTGGCGGCACGCACAATCGAGGTGTCCGCGTGCGGAGTAACAATCAGCCGGCCACCAGCCGCCGCCACCTGCCCAACCTGCGATGACTCGGTCAGGGTGCCGGCCCCGATCAGCATCCGGCTGCCGAAATTTCGCGACAAAAGGGAGATGCTCTCGAACGGGCTGGGTGAATTGAGAGGAACCTCAACGATGCAGATGCCCGCGCTTTCCAATGCCGAGCAGATCGACTCTACCTCAGCCGGCTGAACGCCCCGCAAGATGGCGACCAGTGGGCAGCGTTCGAGCCATGCCCTTACGTCCAATTGAGCCTCCTACCGATGGCTGCCAGCCCGAGTGCCGCTGCATCCTCGTCCTCCACCTTCGCCCCACCTCCGCAGGCCTCGATGGCCTGTGCATAAAGGCCACAGAGCATTGCTGTGCCGACGAGATGAACCACCTCGTCGCCCACCATCGCCGCGCGCACCTCATGCCCGATCAACAGACCCGACAGATAAGAAGCCGACGCTTCTTCCTTGAGCTGGCCCATCAAAGCGAGGGTGCGCACTCCGAAAAGATGGTGAAGCAATCCACCCGGATCCGCGGAGCGAGCCACGCCATCATGAAAGGCAGTCTTGTCGACGGCGGCGTTGCTGGTCATCATGCGCCCCAGGATTGTGCATTTACGCACGGCACTATAGATTTCGCCGGTCATGCAGGTGGTAAAAGATTTGATCTTGCGTTCGCTCAGTTGAATCCACTTGGAGTGGGTTCCAGGAAAACAAACCAGGCCGGCCCCTCCGTAAGCGTCCAGCATGCCCATCGCCGCAGTCTCTTCACCACGCATCAGCTCGGGCACACCTGCCGCGTCTGGTCCTATGACGCCCGGAACCAGCCACACTTCAGCCCCGGAGAATGGTATCTGAACGACGGCGTTGGCAAGATCCGATATGCCGACCGGACAAGGCAGATATTCCGCTTCGACCCAGCCCTGGCGACTGCCGATCATCCCGCATAGCAGGACCTTCTTCTCACCTTCTGCCAGCCACGGGCCAATTTCGGCGCGTAAGAATTCTTCAAAATTTCCATTGCCGACACGAAGAATGCCCTGCGGTGAGGAACGCCTGGACAAAACAGCTCCCTCTGCATCGAGCCGAAACGCACGGAAATTGCTGGTACCCCAATCCACTGCAATCAAGGCTTATGCTCCTGGCGGCATTTCTTTTCTGACCGGATGAAACTATTTTGTCAGATGCGATGCCACTTACCGCAATGAGTGCGTCAGACAACCGTCTCACCCCTGGCGCCTTTCTCTGCTTGGCCGCATGGAGCCGATCCCGGAAGAAGCCTATTTGGCCGCATAGTCCTTGGTCTTTTTGGTGCCTGAGTTATAGACGGTGAAGCTGCCCTTGGGACTCGCGGTCAGCACAAAGTAGTTCCCTTGCTCAGAACCCTGGGGATTGGCGATGTATTCCGCGGCCGTGTTATGCTCCGCTGCTCCTTTCTCTGAGTAGTGAAGCTGCCATAGGGTTTCCAGGCCGGGAGACTTCAGGATCTCAGAGATTACTTCTGGTGCTCCTCCCTTGGTTGCTGCGTTGTTCATAATGGCCACCCTGGGGTGGATCCCATAGACCAACGCATGACTGGAGCTCGCATTCAGGCCATGATGGGAAACGACCAGGATGTCGACGCTTCCCAGCCGATTCACCGGGCACATAAACATCTTCTCCTTGTCCCAGGTGAGATCGCCAAGATCGAGGATTTTGAGTTTGCCGAAGTTGATAAGCACGCCCAGTGAATGAGAATTTTCGCTGCGGTCGTTGGGCTTGGTTTCGGCCACGCTGCAATATGGATTCGTCTCCCCGCCTCCGGTCAGAGGACGGTCGATCACATTGCCGTCGCTGCTAATTACGGTAACCTTCATACCAGTAATGGGCAGAACCTCACCAGGATGCGCGACCATGTGCTTGTACTTTCCCGTGGCCAGCACCTCCTGGTAGGCAGCGTAAATTCCCAGCGTTTTGTTCCCGGGCTTGGTGTCGATGTTAGCTCCGTGATCGATGAAGGTTCCTACAGGGACCTTAGCGACCAGCTGGGGGATGCCGCCGCTATGGTCATCGTGATAGTGGGTCAACAACACGTAGTCGATCTTGCTGATACCCGCGCTCTTGGTTGCAGCAAGAATCCGGTCGGCATCACGACCGTCGTTGTCCGGCCAACCCGTGTCGATAAGCAGAGACTGCCCCGTCGGGGTTACAAAAAGTGTGGATTGGCCGCCCTCGACATCGATGAAGTAAACCTGAAGATCTCGCTTGGCCGCCCACGCGGGCAGGCTTGCTAGAAGCCCGGCTAAAGCGAGCAAGACAACGGTTCCTTTATTCCTTCGTAGCAGATAAGTCATTATGCTTCCTTGCTGCCTAGATTGCGTTGTTTTGCGCGGGTGCTGGCGTCCCCATCCTTGCCACTTTTTTGGGGCAAGGATGGGCACCGATTTTAGCGGTCCTCGCGGGCTAGAACTTTTTTGCTAATGGTCTAGACCAGGAACTGAACCCGACGCGGCCATTCCGCCAAAGAATGGCCGCACATAACCGATCCCACCGGAACACAGTATTAGCAAAAAATGCGTTAGAACTGGAACCGCAGCGACGCCTGCAAGTTGCGAGCGTTACCAACAATCGACGTAATCTGACCCACCTGCGCATTCCCGATGGTCTGATTTGGATATCCAAACTGCGGATGGTTGAAGACGTTGAACGCTTCGAAACGGAACTGGAGCCCCATCTGTTCGTGAATAGTGAAATTCTTGAAGATCGACTCGTCAAGATTTGTGCGGCCCGGACCGACCAGTGAGTTACGACTTGCATCGCCGTACGTGTACGGCGCCGGAGTGCTATACGCCGATGGGCTGAACCAGTGCAAGAGAGTTTTTGGATAGGTGACAGGACCGTTGACATTAGGACGGCTCGAAGTACCGGTGTTGGTCGTCGATGTTTGCAAGACCGGCGAAAACCAAAGACCGCTCTGCGTGAACAAAATCCCATTATTCTGCCAGCCGCCGAAAATTAAATCCGTCACACCGCCATGGTTCATCCACTTTTGGCCCTTGCCGAAGGGGAACGCCCATAGATAGCTCAGCGTCAAACGCTGGCGCTGGTCGATGATTGAGTTGCTGACCTCATGCGGGAAGCGGGGATC
Source organism: uncultured Acidobacteriaceae bacterium (assembly GCA_963746595.1). Classification (GTDB taxonomy): domain Bacteria; phylum Acidobacteriota; class Terriglobia; order Terriglobales; family Acidobacteriaceae; genus PALSA-350. The sequence goes on along the minus strand of CAVVBS010000013.1, from coordinate 48,933 downwards.
CTGGGGATTTGGCCCGGCATCGCCGCCACCGAATTCCAGCGGCACATCGTCGATGGCATGAGAGTAGGCGTAGCCAAGCAGCGCACTGACGCCCTGGCTGAAGCGTTTGTCGGCGGTGAACTGAAAGGCAAAATACTCCGCAAAGCCATCCGATATGTAGTAGTTCACATCGCTCTGCGCTGGATCTATAGCGTAGAGGGGGCGCCGTGACACCGTCGAGGTCGACCCGGGGACTGCCTGGTTGGCGTTCCAGACGTCTTGTAAGTGACGGCCCAGGTTACCCACGCCGACGAACTTCAATACCATTTGCAATGGGACAATTTCCTGTTCCACGCCACCGTTGAACTGTTCGGCGTAAGAGGGACGGAAGTTCGGGGCTACCGCGGTGGCGGTTCCATTCGGAACAGGAGGAATGATGATTGGCTGCAAAGGAGGAAAGCCTTCGCTGACCGTCGGACCCACATTGATGTCTCCAGGCGTGATTTGCAAGGTCAAGCCGAAAGGCAGATTACGAGCAAGGCGCATGTTGCCCGCCTCGCTGCCTGAGGCATTGTAGAATAGGCCAACTCCGCCGCGAATTACCGTATGCGGGAGCGCCTGGTAGGCAAATCCGAAGCGCGGCCCGAAATTCGGCCAATACTTCAATACGCCGGCGTTCTGATTCACCCCGCCCACGCCTGCGACAAGGTATTGGCCCGTAACCGGGGAGAAATTGGACCAACGGTTGAATGCCTCATCGGGCGGGCTGAAGTAATCCCACCGCATGCCATAGTTCAAAGTCAAGTTCTTGGTGGCTCGCCAGTCGTCGGCAAAGTACATGCCGAACTCGTTCAATCGAATGCCAGGAAATTGATAGGTGTAGTCATGTGCGTCCAAGGTCGGATAGCCAAGCAAAAAGCTGGCCGCGGCATCGCCACCCTTACCGGCCGGCTCCCGCGAATCCGTAAACGCGGGTGAAAAATTGAAGCGTCCGTTGCCTTGGTTCGTTTGATAAATCGTCAACTGCCGGCGGCGGAAGTCAGCGCCAATCTTGAACGTATGTGTGCCCTTGGTCCAGGTCAGGTTGTCGAGTTCCTGGAACGTGTTCTCCCGGCGATACAGTGGCAAGGAACGAGTTTGGCCCACCCCCAGATAGCTGGACGGCGAAAAGATCGGAAGGTTCTGTTCGCGCGGGGTGACATTCGAATTCGGAACTCCTAATTCGTTGCCCAAGCCGCCACCGGGGGCATAATTGATGGGCACGTAATCGAGGCGATAGCGGTTGAATCCGAAACGGAAATCATTGATGAGCGTCGGAGTGAAGACGCGCACATAACTTGTGGCCACATGCTGGGTGGGCTGCAAGGAGGTGCCGGCGAAGGAGGCTTCATCACTGAGACTCACCGGCGTAGAGATGCCGGGGATAGTGGATTGTGCATAGGTACTGGGTGAAATCGTGATTGTGTTCTGAATCGACCAGCGCGCGAAGATAGAATCCTTGGTCGTGATCTGTTCGTCGACCCGGACATCTCCCTGGTCGTAGTTCTGGGGCTGAATCCGAGGTAATGCATAGTTGTTGAGCCGGGCACTACTGGTCGGCGTGGGGTAAGCATTGATCATCTTGTACGCGATGGGATCAAAGCGGTCAGCAGGAATGATGTTGTTGGGAAAGGGCGTCCGAAGGTAGGTGCCGGCTTTAGCGGGATTCGGCACGGTCGTCAATGGATCATAGATAAGCGTATTCGGCAGGAGTTCACCGAAGTCACCCTGCCGCATGCGCATGGTGGGAATGTTGCCCCGCTCGAATATCTGCGTACTGTTGCGGAAACCCTCGTAGTCGACGAAGAAGAACGTCTTGTCTTTGCCGTTGTAGAGCTTTGGGATAACCACGGGGCCACCCAGAGAGCCGCCAAACTGATTTAAACGGAAGGTGGGGAAAGGAGTGCCCGCCGCATTGAAGTAGGTGCGCGCATCCACATCCGAGTTACGGATGAACTCGAAGAGGCTGCCGTGGAACTGATTCGTCCCCGATTTGGAGATGACGTCAATCACCGCGCCTGAGTTACGGCCGACGTCGGCGCTGTAGAGGTTGGTCTGGATCTTGAACTCGCGCACTGCATCGATCGCTGGTCGAAGGGTGAGGGAAAGCGTGAGGCGCTCATTGTTATCAACACCGTCATAAAGAAAGTTGTTGTCGCCTTCGCGGTTACCGTTGGAAAAGATCTCGTTGCCGGCGCGGCGGTCGTCCGGACGCGTGCCGCCCATGATGGTTCCCGAAGCGGATTCCCCCACGCCGTTCACTCCGGGGCTGAGCGTCGCCAGTTGCACGAAGTTGCGGCCATTCAGCGGCAGCTCATTCACCAACTGGCGGTTAATCACGGTTCCTACCGAAGAAGACTCGGATTCCAGAAGGGGCGGATGGCCTGTGACGTTTACCGTTTCGGCCGTCTGACCGACCTTAAGCGTCAGGTCCACACGAGCCTGCTGATTGATCTGGAGAACGATGCCGGTCTGCTCAAGCTTGCTGAAGCCGGGCGCTTCCGCGGTGAGGGTGTAATTGCCCGGGGGGAGCGAGGGGATTACATAGTCGCCGCTCTTGCCGCTGGGCACGGTGTGAGCGATGGAGGTCTCGATGTTGGTGGCTGTCACGGTCGCATTGGGGACCACCGCGCCGGAAGCATCGATCACGTTCCCGCTCAATTCCGCGGAAGCAACCTGCGCTGGGCACCGCGAGCACGCCAACAAGATTGCCGCCACAAAACAAAGCGTTTTTGCCCACAAAACCAAATTTTGCGTTCTCTGTTCTTTGACCACAGCTCCAGCCTCCTAAATTCTTGCGCTGAAACCTATATCACCGTGCATGAACGATGCGCAACATTTTTTGGAATTGGGTTTCGAAATACTTATGAAGTGCTGACAAGTCGGTACTGGTTCCGCTATTATCTGCCCATCGCGTCGCTGCCCGGCGTCCCCAAGCTTGCATGGCCGCGGCCCGGTTCCGTTATCATGAAGTCACTAGAGCCTCTATGTTGAAGACCAAGACCGCTCGCCCGGCAAAGGCTGGGACCTCCAACCTGATAAAGGCCGAAACGGCAAAAGAGGCGCGCGGCGGAGATCAGTACTTCTCCCGCGCTGTGGGCAAGGCGCTGGAGGTTCTGGAATTCCTTCAGGCCGAGCTGAAGCCCTTGTCCATGAACGAGATTGCCCAGCGGATTCAACTCTCGAAAACATCGGCATTCCGGATTCTGCGTACCCTTGAAACGCTGGGCTGCGTAACTGTCGATGGGCGCGGCCAATACATGCTGGCCCCCGGAATCCACGCGGTTACGCCTACACAGTGGTTGGGCAAGCTGCATCGGGTCGGTGTTCCTTACCTGGAGGCGCTGAGCCGCGAACTCGCCGAGACGTCTACCCTGGCCGCATTATTCGAAAATCGGGTCGAGGTGATCGCCGTGGTCGAGAGCCCGCACGTGATCCGTATGAGCAATGTTGTCGGGCATATCCTGCCCCCCAACGCCAGCTCTCTGGGTAAGGCGATCACCGCGTTTCAACCGCAGGAGCAACGCGAAAGGCTGCTGCGGAGCTTTGGAACCTACCGATTCACCAAGCACACCATCACCGATCGCAAGGAGTTAAGCCAGGAGTACGAGGGAATACGGCTGCAGAAATATGCCATCGACCGTGAGGAGTGCGCTTATGACGGCATTTGCTTTTCCGTGCCTGTTTTTGGGCCGAACGGGCAGGTTTCCGCGGCGATCAGTTCGTCGATGCCCAAGATGAGGCTCCGCGACACGGCCCATGAAGAGTCCATCATTGCCGCGGTACGTGCAACCGCGGAACAACTTGCTCTGGATTTACGGAAGGCCTGAGGCGCAAACCCGCAGGTCCCAGGCGGCGGTAATCCCAATAACCGCTTTATGAAACCGAGAGTCCATAAATCGGATTTCTATTCCGCATTTTGCCTTGACGCTCTTTTCCTCGGAATATATTCTTGGGCGGCTTAGGATGTGCCCTGCCATCCATGCGAGGAAACGATTATGATGCGACGCGTGTACCCGCTCCTGATGCTTTGTGCCTTTGCCCTTCTTACCGTGTCCTGGTCATGGGCGCAAACCCCGTTGGCGGCCAGAATCGGCCACACCGACCCCAGCAAGTACACGCGCAGCCGTTCCCACAACAGTGCCGGCGATATGGCCTGTGAACTCCTGGTTCCCCCTTCCGCGATGGACGTGAACCTCAATTTCATGCACCGCTGCGAAATTATGCCCGGTGGCGGCGTGGGACATCACTTCCACAACACGACCGAAGAGATGTTCATCGTTTTCGATGGCCAGGCGGAGTTCACCATCGACGGTCGAACCTCAGTGCTGCAGGGAACCGTGGGGGCGCCCTGCCGGATGGGCCACTCACACGCCATCTACAACCCCTCGGATAAGCCGGTGGAATTCATGAACATCAACGTGGCCCAGATCAAAGGCCACTACGATGCCTTCAATCTTGACGACGCCCGCGTCGGCGCCCCCAAAGATCCCATCCCCACCTTCATGACCATGCACCTGGATAAGAAGCTGCTGAAGCCCGTCGCGAACTACCGCGGCGGCCAGGGCACAGTGCAATACCGGCGCGCGCTGGATGCGGATGTGTTTCTAACCAACTGGGCGTACGTGGATCATCTGCTGATTCCTCCCGGAGCATCCGAAGGGCAGCATTACCACAAGGGCGTGGAAGAGATTTATTACGTGCTCAACGGCGATGGCGAGGTGCAGGTGAATGGTGAGAGCGCAGCCATCCATAAGGGGGATGGCGTGCCCATTCGCTTCAACGAAGCGCACTCCTTCGTAAACAACGGATCAGCCGACCTGGAGCTGATGATCGTCGGGATCTCGGCGCAGAAGAACAATCTCGATACCGAGTTGGGCGCGATGCCCCACGCCCATTGATGGTCATACCCGGCAAGAGAACATTGGAACGTCTATAATGGCCGCTTTGCCGGCAAACATCCGATTCCACGAGAGGATTCATGACCAAGAGGATTGATACCCATGCCCACCTGGGCGAATGTTGCGTTTTCGGCCTGCTGGCTACGGAGGAAGATATCCTCCGGCGCATGGATGAATGTGGAGTGGACGCCACCATCGTACAGCCGTATCCAGGCGCGACGATCGCTTCCAAGACGCACGACCGCATTGCCGATATGTGCGCGAAGCATCCGGGCCGTTTTTTCGGCATCGCCAGCGTGACTCCGCACCGGGATCATGATGCGTATGAACGCGAAATGGAACGCTGCATCAAGGATCTGAAGTTTGTCGGGATCAAGCTGCATACCATCGGCCATGGCGTCAATCCCTTGTCGGAAGACGGGGACTTTGTGTTCGCCACCGCCCACAGGCTGGGCGTTCCAGCGATGGTCCACACCGGCCCTGGAGTTCCCTTCGCATTGCCCGCGCTCTGTATTCCTGCAGCCCGCAAATATCCTGATTTGAAGATCATTCTGGCTCATGCCGGTTTCGCTGTCTTCACGGCGGAGGCACAAGTCGCCGCTACTGTATGCGACAACCTTTATCTCGAAACCTCCTGGTGTATCGGCGAAGACATCCGCTGGATGATCGATACCATTGGGCCGGATCGGGTGATGTTGGGAGCAGATTTGCCCAGCAACGTTCCGGTGGAGTTCGCAAAATACAAGGCGCTCGAACTCGCACCCGACGTCTACGACAAAGTTTTGGGTGGCACGGCTATCGATGTATTCAAGCTGAAATGGTGAGGTGACGATGTTCGTCCTGTTCGTTGATATGCGCGTCAAGCCAGGTTCGCAGCAGGCCCTGGAGAAGACCTACACCGAGATCTTTCGTCCTGCCATTTCCCGCCAGGAAGGATTTCGCGGAGTAGAACTGCTGCGGCCCAACCAGGAAGGCGGCGAATGGCGGCTACGTATCGCTTTCGAGTCACATGCTTTGCAGAAGAAGTGGGTGGCTCTTGATCTTCATCAGGAAGTGTGGCCGCAAATGGAAAACCATTTTGCGGATTATTCCGTTAACGACTACACCGCGGTTTAAGGAGCCCTATGGAACGCAACGTTCCTGAATATGTAAGCGCGTCGGTTCCCGTACCGCTCACCGCCAGGGTTCCCTGGTATAAAAGCACCTTCCCCAGCTACTTCGGCATTTTCCTTTTTGTTGGCTACTACCTCAAGCTCTCCGCACCGACGATCGGATATGCGAGTGTCAGCGTCTCCCTGTGGGGTCTGCTGGTGGCGGGGCTGCTTTGCTTCGGGCTCTACTACTATGTGCCCGCGATGCTGGGCATGCAGACCGGCCGCAATCTCTACGTGGTGGGCACTTCGACCTTTGGCACCACGGGTGGCTTTCTGATCCCGGGAATACTGATGGGCCTGTTGCAGGTGGGTTGGGTAGCGGTGGACGGAACGCTGGCGTCCCACTTCATCATGCAAGGACTCAACCAGACATCAAGAACCCTCTATAGCGTCATCGTGATCGTCTGGCTTTACAGCCTCGGGTGGGTAGCTATCAAAGGACTCAGTTACGTCAGCGAGTTCGCCAAGTTCATGAACTGGGTTCCATTCGTCATGATGCTGATCGTACTGTGGACCAACCGCAGCGGCATCCCCCATTACCAGCCTCCGCAGCCTGATTCGCTGACCGGATTTCTGAATGCACTGCTGATTACCATTGGCTTCTTCGCGACCGCCGGCGCAGCCGGTACGGATTTCGGAATGAATAACGCGGAGCAGGAAGGACGTTGTTCTGGGAGGGCTGACTGGGGTTGCTGCCGGCGCTTTGATTGCCGGCGGCATCTCGGTTCTTTCGGTCGCAGGCTACCTGGGCCGCAGCAGCGGACCGCGCAACTACGATTACACCGCTGCCATCGGCAGCGTGGGAGCGTTGGCGCCGGTCATGTTCTTCCTCTTCGCTGCCGCCTGCCTGGTGCCTACGTGCTTTTCCGCCTTCATCGCTGCCAACAGCTTCAGCACCATGCTGCCTAAAATTCCCCGCCCCGTATCCACCATGGCCGGGGTCACGCTCAGCGCCATCCTGGCGCTTACCGGTGTGGCCGACAACCTGGTGGGATTCTTCAGCATTATTGCCGCATCCTTCGGCCCTATCTGCGGCGCCATGATGGCGGATTACCTGCTGGCCGGGAGGCGGTGGTCGGGACCGAGGCTGGGCATCAACTGGGCCGGCTGTATTGCGTGGATAGTCGGTTTTCTGGTTGGCATTCCGGACCGTATTCCCGGAATCCCGGCATCGTTGGTTAAAGCGGACAATCCAGCGTGGCTCTTTGCATTTGCCAGCGGCTTCCTGATCTACCTCTTGCTCGCTCGCCTGGGAATGCGGCCACCGGTGGTGGAGTTGGAAACAGGAAAACGTGCATGATCAAAGCTCTCGCAGTTCTCGCTCTGTTGGCGTCCATCGCGCCTGGTTTATTGCTTGCCCAAACCACGCCGGTCCCTGCCACTGGAGCAACGAATCGCCCGCGCCGACCCATCGAAGTATCGCAACATGAAGGCGGTGCACGATGGCCCGGGTGCGCTGGACTACCGGCCGCTCTTCGATGCGGAAACGCTGGAGAGCAATCTGTTTTTCATGCATCGCGGGGTGATTGAGCCCAAGAGCGGCATCGGCGCCCACTTCCACAACCAGTGCGAAGAGATGTTCATTATCCTCGACGGCGAAGCCCAGTTTACGATCGATGAGCGCACGTCTCTACTCAAGGGGCCGGCGGGCGCGCCGGCACGCCTGGGCCACTCGCACGCCATCTACAACGCTACTGATAAGCCGGTAGAGTGGATCAATTTCAACGTGGGCACGATGAAAGGCGTCTACGATGCCTTCAATCTAGGCGATGGACGCGTCGGCGCCCCGCTTGACCCGATCCCCACCTTCATCACCATGCATCTGGATCGGTCGCTGCTTAAACCGGTCGATCACATGGATGGCGGTACCGGTACAGTGCAATACCGCCGGGCTCTCGATCCGACCGTCTTTTACACCACCTGGTCGTATGTCGACCACCTGCTTATGCCCGCGGGAACCACGATTGGTCCTGTGGCCAAGCCGAACATGACAGAGATCTACTACGTAATGGCGGGCGACGGCAGCGTGACCATCGGCACCGAGACGGCCCAGATCCACAGCGGAGATGCCATCCCGGTGCGCCTGAACGAGAAGCAATCTTTTGCCAACACCGGCAGCGGACCGCTCGAATTGATGATCTTCGGCATCGCCAGCGACATGGCCGCAAAACAAGCCCTCATGGAAAGCAAGCGCAGACTTCCATAGGCTTTCTTTTCTAGCGATCGCGAACGGTTCGGCGGGTTACTCTACATGTTTGGAGTTCAATCCATCCCACGCGGTCGCCCCGATGCCAAGCTCTGCCGATCTGAGTCACACGAACACCTATAACCGCCTGCTTCTTCTTGGTTGCCGGGCTGGGCGGCTTGCTGTACGGGGTGGATGTCGGCATCATCGGCGGCGCACTGCCTTACCTTGAGGCAACCTCGGGACTGAACGCCAGCCAGCTCTCGATCATCGTCGCCGCGGTGTTGTTGGGCAGCGTTATCTCTACGCTCTTCGCCGGCCTGCTCGCCGACTGGCTGGGACGCAAGCCGCTGATGGTGATCAGCGGAGCGATCTTTGTTCTAAGCATTCCTGTCATCGCACTCTCGCACGGGTTCGGCCCGCTCTTCTTTGGCCGCCTTCTGCAAGGCGTCAGCGGAGGACTGGTGGGCATTGTCGTTCCCCTATACCTGGCGGAGTGCCTGTCAGCGCAAGATCGAGGCAAAGGCACCGGAGCGTTCCAATGGCTGTTGACCCTGGGCGTTTTCTCTGCGGCAGTCATTGGCATCTATTACAGCTATCGCGTGGCGGGGATTACCGGCTCCATTTCGCCGGCGGCGCTGCTTGGCGTCAAAGACCAGGCATGGCGGCGCATCTTCTGGATGTCGATGCCGCCGGGCATTCTGTTTGTGGCAGGCGGTTTGTTTGTTGCGGAGTCGCCGCGGTGGCTCTTCAGGCGCGGCCGCAAGCAGCTTGCCCTGAACGCGCTGCTTCGATCACGAAGTACAGAGCAGGCCGCTCTAGAACTCGAAGAGATGGAGCAGACGTCTCTCTCCGCAGAAAACAAATCCTTCGCTAAAAGCGGGATCAAGGATTCGCTGCTGCGGCGAAAATACGTCCTCCCGTTCCTGCTTGCCTGCGTCATTCTTTTCTGCAACACGGCGACGGGAATCAACTCCATTATCGGATACAACACCGACATATTGTTGCAGAGCGGCTTGTCGGACTTGTACGCGCACTGGGGATATGTGCTGTTCACGTTTATGAACTTCCTGATGACCATCGTAGGCATGACGCTGGTCGATCGGAAGGGGCGCAAGTTTCTGTTTATTCTTGGGACGTCTGGCATCATCGTGTGCCTGATCTTTGTGGGCATGCTGTTTCTGCGCACGGAAAAGAACAGGGTGGACGTCGGCAGCGCTATCCAGTCCACGGTGGGCCCGGATCAGAATCTCTCGCTGCATTTTGATCAAGCCGACGCGCAGCGTCTTTTGCCTGCAAGTGCTCTCGCCGGTGGCTTCCAACTCGACCGGCTGTACATGACGGTGATCTACTCCTACGGCGGATTTACCTCGGCCACCCGGGCCATGCGTTCCGGCGATGCCGGCGAAGCGCCGGTTGCCATCGATCGGCAGAGCAGTCTTCCTTCGAGCAAGGTGGAAGCATTTTTCCGTAACCCGTTTGTCGACCTCAATGCGGCACGCACGGCCCCGCTCACCATTGAGCATGCCTACATCGGTCCCGTGCCCGACGCGGTGCATGGCTGGCTGGTGGCGATTGGCCTGTACGGTTTTGTCGCATTCTATGCCCTGGGTCCGGGAGTCTGCGTATGGCTTGCGCTGTCGGAACTGATGCCCACGCGCATCCGTTCCAATGGCATGAGTATCGCCCTGGTCATCAACCAGATGGTCTCGACCACCCTGGCCGCAATTTTCCTGCCCGTGGTTGGCAAGTATGGATATTCCATGATGTTCTTCTTGTTTTGCGGTTTCACCGTGATCTACCTGTTGACTGTGACGTTCTTTCTGCCGGAGACGAAGGGTAAGACTCTGGAAGAGATTGAGGCCCACTTTGAAGCTGCGTAGATTTTTTGATCCGGAGTGCACGAGCCAATGAGTTTCTTTCTCGCTCTGGATGCCGGGGGAACAAAAACCGACTACCTGCTTGCGGACGAGACGCGCGAACTGGCCAGAGTGCGCACGGGAACGATCAAGCGCATGCGGGTGGATGCGGCGACCGCCAGCCAGAATCTCGAGTCCGCTCTGGCCCAACTCTCCGCGCAGACGGGCGTTTCCATGGCGGCGATCACCCGCACCTGCATCGGGACCGCAGGGGTGAGCGTTCCGCTGGTGAGAGATTGGTTGCAATCGTCGTTTCGCGCGAGCGTCGGCGGCGAACTGCTCATCCTGGGCGACGTGGAGATCGCACTCGAAGCAGCTTTTCCCGGCCGCGCCGGTGTACTCGCTCTAGCCGGAACGGGATCGAATGTTGTCGGCCGGACGAACGGAGGATTGCTGCTCACCGCGGGAGGATGGGGGCCGGCACTGGCCGACCAAGGTTCCGGGCACAGGATCGGCCTGGAAAGCTTGCGCGCCATCTTCCTGGCGAAGGATGAGGAAAAACAAACGCTACTCTTGCCCGCGGTAATGGACTTCTGGCAACTGTCCTCGCTGGACCTGCTGGTGGAATATGCGAATAGCCGTCCGTCACCCGATTTTTCCAAGCTGACCGAAGTTGTCGTACGTTGTGCCGAACAGGGAGACGAAACAGCTTTAGGGGTTCTGCGGCAGCAAGGGGAAGAACTTGCGTACCTGGTACGCCTGGTAATTCGCCGGCTGCGGCTGGCCTCGAACGAGCACGCGTGGACACCGCCCATCGCGTTTACCGGCAGCATACTGGAAAATGTCAGCCAGGTACGTGATGCTCTGATCGCAGCGGTGCAGCGCGAATTTCCCAGCGCTCAAGCTCCCGATCAAGTAGTCGATCCCATCGAAGGCGCGCTGTGGCGTGCACGAACCGGCAGCTTCTCATAACAAGCCGGCCCCTTGTTGTCGACAGGGCTGGTGACAGGAGAGCTACTGAGTGCATCCATAAGAGCATGGAATTCGTTATCGACCGTCTCGATCACCTCGTGCTCACCGTAGCGAACATCGACGCAACGGTCGCTTTCTACACCTCCGCTCTCGGCATGGAACTGGTCACGTTTGGGAATCGCAGGGCACTCCGATTTGGAGAGCAGAAGATCAATCTCCACCAGGCGGGCAAGGAGTTCGAGCCCAAGGCGGCGCATCCTACTCCTGGATCAGGGGACCTTTGCTTTATCACCAAAGCCCCCGTTGAGGAGGTAGTTCTTCACCTGAGAGCAACCGGGCATGACATCGAAGAAGGACCGGTGCAACGCACCGGCGCCGTGGGGACAATTCAGTCAATCTATCTGCGCGACCCCGACTTCAACCTGATTGAGATCAGCAACTATGTTTGACCCGCGATGGGGTCATGGAGCCGCTTCACAGAGGTTACGCGAGTTACTTCGGTTTGCTCGCCCGGTTACCAACAGCCATACTGCTCAAGAATGAAGCGACACTCTCCATTCAGAAGCACGCAAAGCGCTTTTTCTTGGTAAGCTACTTGCGAATTCAACTCATTGCTTTTCGGCAGCCCCCGGGCCAGTAAGATTCCCGACCATGAGCCACTTTGGCTGCCCCGCCGATCTATCGAATCAGATATCCCGCAAAAACCCAGCACTCGGGCCGTCCGCCACTTGAGCCATATCTCAACGGCAATAGGTTGGCAGCTGTAACGGTCGACCGCCCTGCAACACAGTATCAGCAGACATCTTCTCGAGCAACGAATGCATTAGGGAGGCACAAGATGAAGATTCGCAAGATAGCAGCCCTCGGAATCATCCTGTTGGGGAACCGGCTTATGTATGCCGATGCAAGCTATCAGGAAACGACCCAGATCACCGGCGGATCCATGGTGGACGGGCTCAAATCGGTTAGCTTTCTCAGCAAATCCATGAGCAACGCGTTTGCGCCCATGACCACCACTACCATGGTGCACGGCAACCAGAAGGCGGTGGTGGGTAAAGACTATATGGAGATCACCGATCTCGATCGCGAGACCATTACCCACGTAGACACGGTTCACAAGACCTATAGCGTAGTGACCTTCGCCCAAATGCGGCAGGCGTTCGAGAATATGCCGAAGCAGATGGAGCAAGCCCAGGCGCAGGCGAAGGAGGCTCAGGCACAACAAACGGCGCAGCAGCCAAAGACTGACTTGAAAACCAGCTTTGACGTCTCCGCGAAGAACACTGGCGTCACCAAAGAAGTCAACGGGCTTATGGCACAAGAGCAAGTGGTCACGATGCAAATGCATATTACCGACCCCAAAGCGCCACCCACGGACGCCGTAAACAGCGTGACTTATGTGATCACCACCGACGCATGGATTGCGCCTGACCCACCGGAGGTAAAGGAGATTCAGGACTTCGATTTGCGGATGGGGCAAAAGCTGATGGCCGGCGTGGATATGTCAGCATGGAAAGCGCAGATGGGCCAGAATGCGGGCATGGCGCAGCTCTTCGGCGGCCAGCCAGGATCTGCGGAAGCCATGGCGCAGATGGGGAAGGAGTTGGCAAAGCTGAAAGGCACACGCGTCATGGAAGTGACGCGCATGGGCGGAAGCGGAACTGGGCCGGGCGCAGCGCAGAATACGGCGCCGGCGGCTCCGGCCTCACCACCTCCGAGTGGGTCGGGTTCCGTTGCAGGCCAGGTAGCGACCGAGACGGCAGCCCAGACGGCAGCCGGAGAAGCGGGCAGAATGGGAGTCTTCGGAAGTGCCTTGGGTAGCTCGGCGCTGGGGGCCTTCCACAAGAAGAAGGCGGCCACGCCGCCACCTGCTGCAGCTCCGGCACCTACGACCACCGCCGCAACGGCGGATGGAGCGCAGACCACCAACAGCGCCGTCCTGATGGAGACGACGACGCAGAAATCAAACTTCTCGCAAGCAACAGTTCCATCCACTGCGTTCGTTGTGCCGGCAGGATTCAAACAAGTTGAGTCACCTGCTTACGGTGCTGCCGGCAAATAACACAGCGTCGCTGCTCCGCAACTGAGAAGGGCGCGAATAACTGCGGCTCCGTCCATCCTCGTAGCGACTGTTGGGGAGCGCTGCCCTCTCTTTTGTCATCTTGGCGGGCTCGACTGTCCCAGCCGCATCCCCCATCAGTAACTGGATCACGTAACTCCATTAACGGTACCCTGCCCCAGTCAGACTTAGACTTCGAGGCCGGCATGCGACTCGATCGCGGACACGCAAAGGCTTTGCTCCTGGTGATGTCGGCGGCCGCTTGCGGTGGTCCCGCGGCACTGCCCCAATCCGGGGGAGGACCCACACTTACCGTGGATGCGGCCGCATCCCACCATCCCATAAGCCCGAACATCTATGGGATAGCCAACTACAGCCTCGATGCAACCTTCGCGAAGGAAATCCAGGTACCCAATATTCGCTGGGGTGGCGACGGCACAACTCGCTATAACTGGCTCGTCGATTCGAGCAACTCGGGTTTCGATTGGTACTTCATGGGCGGTAACGGGGAAACCACGCCAGTACCTGGCGCCGGTCCCGACCTCATGGTCAACACCTACAAACCGGCAAACGCTCTGATCACCATCCCAATCATCCCGTACGTCAACAGAATGTCGGCGTGGAACTGCAGCTTCCCCGTCTCCGTCTACGGAGCGCAACAGTCTACCAATCCCTACGTGCATCCGAATGGAGACAACTGCGGCAACAGTATCGCTACCAACGGAACGCAGTTGATCGACAACAACATCTATGCCAACCACATTGACAACACCACCGGGCTACAGGAGCAGTGGGTACAGCATCTGGTCAGCACGTTTGGCACCGCTGCCAACGGAGGAGTGAAGTTCTACCAACTGGACAATGAGCCCTATGGATGGTCGAACACCCACCGCGATGTGATGCCGAACGGCGCCACTTATCCAACCATCACGCAACTGGGCGAGCAGTATGCGGCCACGGTCAAGCAGGCTGACAGCACAGCCATGGTCCTCGGACCCTCGGATTTTACACTGGGCGGCTGGATCGGTAATACCAGCCAGCAGGGCGGCCTCTTTGCCGGCCAATACTACCTGCAACAGATGGCCGCGTACGACAAAGCACACGGGCAACGCATCCTGGACTACTTCGATGAACACTATTACTTCGACACCTCCTCCCCCGCGGCACAGCTTGCCTCCACACGGACGCTTTGGGATCCCACATATAACGGAGGCACCTGGGTAGAGCAATATGATTTCAAGGGACCCATGCAGTTGATTCCACGCTTCCGTAGCTGGATCAGCACGTACTATCCGGGAACCTTGTTGTCGCTCTCTGAATACAGCATCGACAGCGGACAAAAGTCCATCGTCGATGCGATAGCTGAAATGGATGTGCTGGGAATTTTTGGCCAGCAGCCGATCGACTTCGCGAATATGTGGAGCGCACCGGCCCCAACGGATCCTATCGCCTACGCCTTTCGCATGTTCAGAAACTATGACGGTAATGGGGGCCAGTTCGGCGACACCTCTATCAGCGCCGTCAGCACCAATCAAGGGGAACTCTCCATCTACGCGGCCCAGAGGTCCAGCGACAACGCAGTGACCATTCTGGCCATTAACAAGACGACGGGCGCGCTTAGCAGCGCAATCGCCATTGCTAACCTGAATCTTCCGGCAACCGCCCAGGTCTACACCTACTCGCAGGCGAATCTTACTTCGATTGTTCACTCTTCTGATACGGCGATCACCAGCGGCTCCATCAGCTACGCTTTTCCCAGCTACTCGGCGGTCTTGTTTGTGGTTCAACCCGGCGCTACCGCGGCGGCTTCCACCACAACTGCCCTGTCCGCATCAGCCACACAAATCACCGTCGGACAGAGTGTCACCTTCAGTGTCACGGTTACCGCCGCAGCGGGCTCTGCGCCCACGGGAAATGTCACCTTGCTGGATGGCTCCGCGTCGCTCGGGACTTCTGCCCTGGCAAGCGGAGCAGCTACGTCCACGATTGCATCACTCGCGGCCGGGATCCATAGCATCACCGCGGCTTATGCCGGGGACACTGCGGATGATGCTTCCACCTCAAGTGCCGTGTCGGTGCAGGTCAATGCAGGCACAACGCCACTTCAGGCAACCGCGGTTACGCTTACGGCTACCCCGGCAACAGCCGCCTCGGGGCAAACAATTACTCTCAGCGCAAACGTCGCACCAGCTTCTGGAACGTCCAAGCCTACCGGGACAGTTACGTTTCAGGATGGCAGCAGCGCGATTGGGTCTTCGACCCTGGCTGCCGGCGCGGGAACACTTGCCGTCAGCACGTTGAGTGTTGGAAGCCATTCGCTGAATGCCGTCTACAGCGGAGACACAGCCGACTCGCCATCTACTTCCAAGACGGTTTCGGTAACCATCACTGCAGCTCAGGCGCCTCCTCCGACACCCGCTGCCGATTACGGACTTACTCTTTCGAGCGGCACCTTGACCATGACGCAAGGCACGCCCGGGTCCTTGACGGTCGCGGTAGCCCCGGAAAACGGATTCAGTGCATCGTTATCGTTCGACTGTTCCGGCCTACCCAGCGGGTGGGGATGTAGCTTTGCGCCCCCTACGCTCTCCGGGAGCGCTCCTGAGAGCACAAAGTTGACCATCAGCGCTACCAATAGCGGCCGGTTGATGGCCTCTCCATCGGGGCTCATTCTGGCGCTGGTCTTGCCGATTCCGTTGTTCCTCCTGGACTTTTCGGGGAGCAGATCACGCAGGGCGCTATCGATGTTCCTTTTCGCTTGCGTGATTGCGCTGACGGGCTGCGGAACTTCATTTAAAAGCTCGCTGCAGGGGCAGTCGAGCACGTACAACGTGACTGTGACTGCATCTGGGGCCTCAGCTCCCACGCATACGCAGACGTTCGTCCTTACGATGACGTCAGCGCAGTAGTGATGCGCTTGCCTCGTGTGAGACGGGAAAAAACCGCAGAGCCTGCCCTGAGCAAAGTCAAACGGGTCCCTCCACTACGCTTCACGACTCGAGGGCGAAGATCTCGTTGGGCGCCAGAAAGAAGGGCGGCACGATGGCTGGTATATTGGACAGCGGCAGGACATCTTCAGGCACTTCGATGCCCAGCACATCGATCATAAATTTTCGCCTCTTCTGGCAACGAGCGTAGCAATCAGGAAAAGCATCCTTCAGCTGCTTCCGCAACTCTGCATCGGCCAGAACCACCCCATCCTCCATGCGCGTCGAGGCAAATACCGGCGAACTTGGGATCACATCTACTTGGATCGCCATACCGGAGTGAAGCGGCACATCCGAGTTGGGATAGATGGGAGAGCTGACCCATTCGTCAAGGTGAATCAAATGACCTGGATTGAGGAAAATGCCGAAGCGCTCAAAGGGTAATCGATCCTGAATCAGACGCCATAATTGTCCCCCGGAGGTACCGGGCTTGAGCAGGGCGAACCACTCGTTCATAACCTCGAAATAGAGACCGGCAAAGCTTTGCACGTAATCAGCAGCCGCCCCCGGCAGGTCACGAGAGGAAGAGGCGATCCATCCTGAGCGGCAGCTGTTACTTCCCCAGTAAGAGATATTCATGGAGAGAGAATTTCCGCGCTTAATCTTCTCTCCCCGAGGGCCGGAAAGACCAAACGCCGCAGTACGTCCAGTCCCAAACGTGGTGTGGCACGCAAGCGGCTCTCCGCAGGTGCCGCCCATCGCGACGACTTCATGGTCGGTCATGCCTTCCCGCATGCCAAAGATCATCCGTTTGATACCCTCAGCGGCGTGGATGCTCGTGTATTCAAAATAGGCGATGTCCGAGGGAGTGCAAACGCTGCGCAGCCCGTATCCCGGATGCATTAACAGATCCGTGGAGTTCACCACATGATTCCTTCCGGCAAGCTCGCGCAGGGTATCGACCAGATACGAAGGGAGGTCGATCGCATGCTGAGCATCCGGGTGCTCATCATCGGAGAAATACTTCCATCCGGCGCATCCGACCATCGAAGCCGCGTCGATTCCCTCTCCAGCAAATATCTCCTTTATTTTCCGGCTCTGGTCTCGCGGCTGACTCAGCAAGGAAAAGGACTGAAAACGTTCCCTTCTTAATTTGCCGTCGTTGAATAAGGGACTCACGGCGACATACGATTCACATTCGTTGCCGACTACCAACAACGGTTGGCTGTTGGGGCTGACAATGAGCACGGCCTCCTCAAATCGAGGATCGAAGCCAGTGAGATAAGCCAGATTGGCGAAATGCTCGCGATCGCCATAGACGACCAGATGGGTAAGCTTACGTTCTTCCATCCTGGTGCGGAGCTGATTGACTCTTTGTTCCAGCTCTGCACTCGAGGTCTGGGGAGGGTAAGCAGCCTGGCCGAATTCAGGCCATCCAATTTGAATGATGCGATGCGTCCGAGCCACTGGAGTCTCCTCCGTCCTTGACAACGCCTTTTTCCTATCGTGTGGCACCCGTCCAGTTCCTATGGGATCGGATAGGGCACAGACTCCTTACCTCATGGCTTGGTTGCGAGAATCAGCGGCGATGGGCCTGGCGCGTCTAGCGTGCGCGGGTCGGTGAAGCCGGCGGCTTTTAACCAGCTGCTGATTTCTTCAAACGAATAGGTGTCTCCACTCTCGGTGTTCACCAGCATGTTGACAGCAAAGAAGAGCGCATTCAGCGGACCGGTTCTATCCGGATTCACCAGGAATTCGGCAATCGCAATCGTGCCGCCGGGAGCAAGTGCCTGGAATGTTTTTTTGAGCAGCGTCTGGCTGCGTTCGCTGCCCTCACTGTGAAGAATATGTCCGAGCGTCGCCAGGTTGTGGCCGCTACCGAAGTCAGCTTGGAGCAGATCGCCTTCAACGAAAGAAAAGCGGTTGGTGAGGCCAAAGCGCGCTACGGTCTTACGGGTGACGGGGATCACTTCCGGCCAGTCCACCGCGGTCACGCTGACCTTTTCAGATCCCTGGGCCATCGCAATGCCCCAAACGCCTGAGCCCGCGGCAAGGTCGAGTACACGAATCGCCGGCGCTGCCCCGTTGGCGTTGTAATGACGGCTAAGCACCTGTGCGGCGGGATAGCTCAAGGGGAAGATATCGTTGACGAATTGCTGGAAGAAGTCACCGCCCGACTCCTCCTTGTTCACCGCCGCGGCGGGTTCACCGGTCATGACAATCTCGTTCAGGTGAAGCCATTTGGGAATCAATTGCTCGCTGCCGTGACGAAGCATTCCGCCCTGGAAGCTCGGCTTGGTGCTCACCAGAAAGGTGGAACTCTCCGGTGTAAGTGAGAAATACCCTTGCTTATCTTTTGCCAGGAAGTTAAGGCCCACCAACGCATTCATCACCGCGCTCAACCCGCGTTCCGAGGCGCCTGTCTCTTTTTGGATCCCGGAGACAGTTTTCGGACCACCATCCAGGAGATCAAAGATGCGGTGGCGGATTGCCGCTTCCAATATAAGCGGTGGAACATATCCCCAGGCGAATTGCATGATACGTTCAGGAGTTACCGGAGTGGTCACAGGCGTGCTCATACTTTCCTCACAATCTAGAATCACGATTATATTATTTTGTAACAGGATCAGTTCTTGCTATCTGAAGCGGCGAGAGACGAGATGAGTTTGTCCGCCTCCTGGCTGGAGGCGTCTATGCTTTGGACGAGATCCGCGACATCACCCTGCAAACTGGCAGAGGTGCCTTTGAGTGAGCCGATCGCTCGTGAATTAAGGTTGTGTTTCAAAAAGAGTACCTGGTCGTGGAAGGCTTTCAATACCGGAGCGATCTGGTCTTCCGTTCGGCGCATGGCTCGCATGTAAGTAGCCTGGCGTGTCTTCGCATTGCGCAGCATGACTGTATCCTGCGATTTCAGCTTGCCATTATCCATGGCATTGATTTCACCCTGCCACTCCTTAAACAGGTCGCCGCTCACTTGATCGATGGACTGAATTTTGTCGTGGAGCTTGCCCGCCTGCGATGCGGCGCTTTCGTAATCGGAGTTGAGGCGCTTGTAAGATTTTTCCAGTGAACCGCCTTTAAAGCCGGTCAAGGCCTGGAAAGACTCCATCGTGGTTTGCAGTTGCTGCTTGGTTTGGTCCTGATCCTTCTTGGCATCCTTGATGCGCTGCACCAGGATGTCGCGCTTCTCTTTGCCCAGGGTGCGCATCGTCTTGTAGTAAGTCGATTTGCAGCCGGCCAACAGCACGAAAAGAACGATGAGAGGTATGAAGATAGCTCGACGCAAAAATTCTCCCTTTTTCAGTCTTAGAGCGCAGCGTATTCCTTCTTGGCCGCCACCAGCATGGGTATGTCTGCGTCCGCGTCTTTCCAGGTCAGGAAAAATGCTTCGTATGCCTTCTTCGCATTCGGCTTGTCGCCGCCCATGGCATAGGCGCGCGCCAACCCCAACTGCACTTGAGCGCGAAAAGGCGGATAGGCGATTTGCACCGTCCCGGAGTTGGCTCGGACTGCAGACTGAAATGCGGTGAGCGCGTGGCCTGCATCGTGCAGTTGAAGGTACGCCAGGCCCTGCACGTACGAAGCTGGTTGATTCGCATCATAGGGCTTGGCTGGTTCGGCGGCATCCACTGTCTCCTGCGCGCGGCCTGCCGCAAGGGCCACAAACGCTTTCGACAGCGGCGCGTAGGCATCCTGGATGAGCGTATCCTGCGGAAACTTCTTGCTCAGCTCAAGCGCTAACGGCAACGCGACCTTGCCATTGCCGCATACCGCCGACGCCAGGGCAGCGGCCGCCTGGGTCTGCCTGCTTTTGTCAAACGACAGTGCTTGTTGTACCACCGCCTCGTTCGACTCGCACAGCCCGGCCAACCCCAGCGCGGTGGCGGATTCCAAAAGAAAGCCCGCCTGCGCATCGGAAGCCTTGGCGCGCCCCGCCTGCTCCACAGCCCGCCGAATGGTCGCCTCCGCCATGCGGTACTGGCCGGAATATTGCTGGGTGGCCGCGAGCGCCTGGGTCGCGACAAACTCGTCCTGCCGTCCGGCGACCTGCGACATAATCCTTTGCACTTCCTGCGGCTCTCCCAACAGAAAATAGGTCACCATGTAACTCACCAGGTCATCCGTGCTGCTGTTCAAACCCAGCCCTTGCGTCCGCTCTAACTCCTTCTTCGCTTCAGCCATCCGGCCCAGTGCTACATAGTCCGACAATAGATTCTCGGCAGCGATCGAATCCTGCGGATCCAGATCGACTGCCTTCTGCGCATAGACGAGTCCCTGCTCATATTGACCCAAATACTGATATGCGACGTTGATGTTGATGTAGTTATCTATTTGCCCCGGATAGGCCTGGATGGCTTCCTGTAGGGTTTCAATTACCTTCGGTATATTGCCGGCGACGACCTCATAATAGTGGCCGGCAATGTAGAGCCGCTCCCGCTCACTCACATTTTTCGACAACTCATAGGCCTTGGAAAAATACTGATTGGCCTTGGTCACCTGGCCCGAATTGATGTACACCACTCCCAGCCGCGCATAGGCCATGGCAAAGTTGGGATCGAGCTCGATTGCGCGAAGGTAGTGTCCTTCCGCCTCAGGAATGTCGTGCGCCTTGGCGTGCGCCTTGTCACCCAGCGCATAGGCGCGGAAGGCCTCGAGTGACGACGTCGTCGCCTGCCCAAAAGGCGTGTCCAGCTTCTTTATGCTTTCCAGGTCCTCGCCCAGCTTGCCTCGCATCGCCGCAGCCGCTCTTCCCAGCGCATCGAGCACATGCTCCTTATCCGGCGCCTGGGCCTGTTCACTGACGATTTCATCTCCGGTGGCCGTGTTCTGTGCCGAAAGCGTAATCACATATTCCTTGCCCAGGTTGGCGATCGTTCCCGTGATGATCGCCTTGATCCCTTCCCGCTCGCCGATCTCCCGCGCAATCGCCGGCGTAACCGGCGTACCCTCCGGCTTACCCAAATACTTCACGCTCTGCAACAGGTGCTGCGGGCTCACAATATTGATCACCGGCGACTGCTCCAGATCGATCTGCAGCGCCTGGTTCAGCGTGGTATCAAAGACCGGATCGCCCGTGTGGTTGACGAAATCCGCCAGAATGAGCGAGTCCTTCTTCGTCTGCGGTCCATTTCCCGCGGCCCCGGTTTCCGCCGCGCCCGGCGACTGGGTGGCCCCAGGCCGGTACTTCCACCAAGCGAGCCCACCCGCAATCAGCAGCAACAGAGCCGCGGCAGCCATCCACGGCCACTTTGGCCCCTTGGCAGCTACTGGCTTCGCCGCAGGCGTGGCTTGAGCACTCAGGCCTTCGAGATCTTCCTGCAGCTCTTCGGCGCTCGCATACCGCTGGCCTGCCTCCTTAGCCAACAATTTGGCCACGATCGCATCTAGCCGCTTCGGCATGGCAGGATTCACTGTGCTCACCGGCGGCGGATCCTCGCGCAACAGGGCCACGAATACGTCCGCGGTCGACCCACCGCCGAACGGCGTCTTCCCCGTTGCCATTTCGTAGATCACTGTGCCCAGACTGAACAGGTCTGTACGCGCGTCCAAGGGCGCACCCCGTGCCTGTTCAGGAGACATATACGAAACCGTTCCCACCGCCGAGCCGGGACTAGTCAGCTCCAGCGTCGCCTCTCCCAGCCCCACTGCTGTCTCCTCTGAGCTGGCACTCCCGGGCAGACCGTAGGTTCGCGAGTCAATAACTGCTGCGCCAGCCTGCCTCTTCGCCAGGCCAAAGTCGAGGATCTTGATTTGGTGCTTGCCCCGCAGGGCGTCGACGACAAACAGGTTCGCCGGCTTAATATCCCGGTGGATAATGCCTTTGGCGTGCGCCGCCGCCAGGGCCGCCGCTGCTTGTTGGGCAAAGGCCACCACCTCTTCGGACGATAACCCCTTTCCCCCTGCTTTCACGAGATAGCGCTTCAGCGTTTCCCCGCGCAGCAACTCCATCACCAGGTAGGGGCGGCCATCTTGCTCCCCGGTGTCATAGATCGCGCACACGTTAGGATGGTTCAGCGTGGCTGCCGAACGCGCCTCGCGCAGAAAGCGCTCATGCGACACATGGCTGCCGGAGTGAGGCGTGGCTTGCGCGGGTGTGTCGTGGGGCTGCAGGGGCGATGGCGATCCACTCCCCGCCTCCGCAACCAGATAGCTATCGGAAACCAGCTTCAGCGCGACCTCGCGCTCCAGCCGCGTGTCCAGGACGCGATACACCTCACCCATGCCGCCGGCGCCAATCTTCTCCAGCAGACGGTACGGGCCAAACTGTGTTCCTTCTGCGATCGCCATCGGTGCCAGCAGTCTATCAGTGCTGCCCTGTCAATGACTTGCCATTCGTTGTTGCCGCCAAAGCCTTTTTTGCTAATGGTATAGACCAGGAACTGAACTCGACGCGGCCATTCCGCCGAAGAATGGCCGCACATAGCTGATCCCTCTGGACCACAGTATTAGCAAAAATGCGTTAAAGCGCAGCGTATTCCCTCTTCGCCGCCAGCAGCATAGGCAGGTCGTTATCCGCATCTTTCCAGGTGGTGAAAAACGCCTCGTATGCCTTCTTTGCGTTGACCTTGTCGCCACCCATGGCGTAGGCCCGAGCCAAACCCAGCTGCGCCTGGGCATAGAACGGGGCACTCGTTTGCAGATTGCCACCTGGAGATTGGATCGCGCCGCGAAAAGCATTCGCTGCCTGGCTTGCATCATGCAACTGCAGATAGGCCAGACCCTGCAGATAGGCTACGGGATAAATCAAATTGAACGACTTGGCCGGCTCCGCATCGTCAATCGCTTCTCGCGGCTGCCCTGCTGCAAGGGCCACAAAGCCTTTTGCCAGAGGTATAAATACGCGCTGGATC
Source organism: uncultured Acidobacteriaceae bacterium (assembly GCA_963746595.1). GTDB lineage: Bacteria > Acidobacteriota > Terriglobia > Terriglobales > Acidobacteriaceae > PALSA-350. Next base: position 26,007 of record CAVVBS010000013.1, on the reverse strand, counting down.
AGGGTGTCGTCGGGGAACTTCTTGCTCAAGTCCTGAGCCATGGAGCCAACCAGTTTGCTGTCGCCGCAGATACCCGCCGTGAACACGGCGAGGGATTGTGTCTGCCTGCTCCTATCCAGAGCCAAAGCCCTTTGCACTGATTGTTCATTACCCTCACACAAGCCCGCGAAACCCCGGCTGCCCGCGTTGATTAAAATTGCGTTCGCCTGTACATCCGGAGCCTTGGCCAGACCCGCTTGCTCGAAGGCATGCTCCGTGGTCGTTGCCGCCTTGCGGTACTCTCCGGAGAAGAGCTGCGTGGCCGCCAAGGCCTGGGTGGCCAGAAATTCATCCGGCTGCCCGGCCGACAGCGTCATCATCCTCTGCACTTCATTTGGCTCGCCCAACAAAAAGTACGTCTGCAACCGAATCGTACGATCGAGCGTGCTGGTGTCCAGGCCCAGTTTGTCAGCCCGCTCCATTTCTGCGCGAGCGTCGCTCATCCGCTTCAAGCCGATATAGAGACTCAACAGGTTTTCGGCTGCGATGGAATCTTCCGGCTGCATCTGTACCGATTTCACCGCGAAAGGGAGAGCCTTCACAAAGTCGCCCAAGGCGGTATACGCCGCGGTAATGTTGATGTAGTTATCGATCTGGCTAGGGTAGGTCTGGATGGACTCCTGCAGGGCTTCCACTACCTTGGGCATGTCGCCGGTCACGTTCTGGTAGTAGTGGCCGGTAATGTAGAGCCGCTCCCGCTCGCTCACATTTTTCGAAAGGGCGTAGGCCTTGGCAAAGTACTTGTCGGCTTTTGCTACCTGGCTGGTGTTGATGTACACCACGCCAAGCCGCGCATAAGCCATGGCAAAATTGGGATCCAGCTCTATCGCGCGCAGGTAATGACCCTCGGCCTCGGGTATATCGTGCGCGCTCACGTGCGCCTTATCTCCCAGCGCATAGGCGCGAAATGCCTCCAGCGACGTCGTCGTCGCCTGGCCGAAGGGAGTGTCCAGTTTCTTGATGCTCTCCAGATCCTCGCCCAGCTTACCGCGGATGGCCGCGGCCGCTTTGCCCAGCGCGTCCAGTACATGCTCCTTGTCAGGCGCTTGCGCCTGCTCGCTGACGATCTCGTCCCCCGTGGCGGTGTTCTGGGCGGTCAGCGTAATCACATACTCCTTGCCCAGGTTGGCGATGGTGCCGGTGAGGATCGCTTTGACTCCTTCACGCACGCCGATCTCCCGCGCTATCTCCGGCGTCACAGCCGTGCCGTCGGGCTTGCCCAGATACTTCACGCTTTGCGCCAGGTGTTGGGAACTCACGATATTGATCACCGGCGATTGTTCCAAGTCGATCTGCAGCGCCTGGTTGAGCGTGGTGTCAAAGACCGGATCGCCAGTGTGGTTGATGAAGTCGGCCAGGATGATCGAATCCTTGGTTGCGCCGGCTGTCGTTGCGGCAGTGCTTCCGCCCGGTGGCGGCGTTGTTGCGGGGTGAAATTTCCACCACGCCAGCCCACCTGCGATTAGCGCCAGCAGCAAGACGACGGCAATCGCCCAAGGGGTCTTTCGGGCCGTAGCGCTGGCCACCATCGCCTTACCAGATTGCGGATCCAATCCGTCGAGCGCTTCCTGCAGCTGCTCGGCGGTGGCATAGCGTTGCGCGGCATCCTTGGCCAGCAGTTTGGCGACGATGGGATCCAGCTTCTTCGGCATCGCCGGATTCACCGTGCTGACCGGGGGCGGATTTTCGCGCAGCAACGCGGCAAAGACTTCCGCAGTGGAACCACCCGCAAAGGGCGTCTTACCGGTCGCCATTTCGTAGACAACGGTTCCCAGGCTGAACAAGTCGGTGCGCGCATCCAGCGGCTCACCTTTGGCTTGCTCCGGGGACATGTATGCCACCGTCCCCACCGCCGAACCAGGACTGGTCAGCTCCATGGTCGCGGTACCACCGCCGACCGTCTCGTCCGCGCCGCTGCCGGGAAGACCGTAGGTGCGCGACTCCGCCACAGCCACCCCGGGCTGCTTCTTCGCCAGCCCGAAGTCAAGGATCTTGATCAGGCGCTTGCCCCGGCCGGCATCAACAACAAACAGGTTAGCCGGCTTGATGTCGCGGTGGATTATGCCCTTGGCGTGCGCGGCAGCCAGAGCGGACGCCGCCTGCTGGCTAAACGAAATCACCTCGTCTGGAGCCAATCCCTTCCCGCCCGCCTTCGCCAGGTAATGCTTCAACGTCTCGCCACGCAGCAACTCCATTACCAGGTATGGCCGGCCATCGTGTTCCCCGGTGTCATGGATGGAGCAGACGTTGGGATGGTTCAGGGTGGCGGACGAACGCGCCTCGCGCAGGAAGCGCTCATGCGAGACATGGCTGGAACCGGGTGTCGCGTGGGGCGTAACCGGGGAGGGCGAGCCACTGCCAACCGCCGTCCCGAGATAGGTATCGGAAACCAGCTTGAGCGCAACCTCGCGTTCCAACCGCGTATCCAGGGCGCGATACACTTCGCCCATCCCGCCCGAACCGATTCTCTCGATCAGGCGGTACGGGCCAAACTGTGTTCCCTCTGCGATCGTCATTGCACCTGGCCGCGCCGGAAAATTGTAACCCCTGGGTGGGAGCAGTCTAACAGTGCCAGAGTATCGCGGTCGTGTTTGAAAACGTCACACCCACGATGGCTCGTGGCTCGTGGCTTTTGTATGTACGGTTTGACTAGCCTGGCTTGCGAAACCTCCTTGAACGAAGGGCACGGGTTTAGCCGTGCCGCACATTGTATGCGATTGGAGAGGGCTTTAGCCCCTGAGGTCCCTGAGGTACGGTTTTCCAACGATTCGTGACGAATTTCTTGTGACCACTGTACTCCAGCACGTTGCAGGCTGCGAAAGAGCGACCTCGCCTGGTAGGCGCAGAAAGGCGTACCTCTGGAGCTAAAGCCCTCTCACACTACGGCTCTGTATGGCACGGCTAAACCCGTGCCATACGTTAAGCGTGTTTTCCGAAGCCTGTAACCCTCGTCAGTCATCGCAGCACATTAAAGCGCGGCGTATTCCTTCTTCGCTGCCACCAGCATGCTCAGGTCTGCGTCTGCATCCTTCCAGGTGACAAAAAACGCTTCGTAAGCTTTTTTCGCATTTGCCTTATCGCCGGCCATGGCGTAGGCGCGTGCCAGCCCGAGCTGCGCCGGCGCATAGAAAGGTGGGGATCCGGCGCCCAGATTTCCCTGCGACTGCATCGCGGAGAAGAAGGCGCTTCTCGCGTGCATTGCGTCATGCAGTTCGAGATATGCAAGTCCTTGCACATAAGATCCGGGGTAGAGCAGGTCATATGGCTTTGCGGGGCGGGCATCATCGACTGCTTCGCCTGGCCGGCCCTCAGACAGGGCGGCGTAGGCCTTGGCCAAGGGGAGAAAGACATCCTGAACAAGTGTGTCTTCCGGGTATTTTGTGCTCAACTCCTGGGCCAGAGGCAAACCTTGCTTGCCGCCTCCGCAGACCGCACCGGCCAAGACGGCTAACTCCTGCGTCTGCTTGCTTCTGTCCAATGCCAGCGCCTGCTGCACCACGTTTTCGCCGCCCGCGCACGAATTCGCCAGGCCTCGGGCCTCGGCATCCGTCAAAAGTATTGCTGCCTGCACATCTGCCGCCTTGGCATGCCCAGCCTGCTCCAAAGCCTGCTGCACCGTTGTCGCCGATAGCTTGTAGCGGCCGGCAAACTGCTGCGTGCCAATCAGGTTCTGGGTAACGAGAAACTCGTCCGGCCGCCCAGCCACTTGGGCCAGCAGTCTTTGTAATTCGCTCGGCTCTCCCAGGAAAAAATTGGCAATAAAACTGATCCCCGCATAGTCCGTGCTGCCATCCAGACCAAGTTTGCGCGCCCGTACCATCTCCGCCTTTGCATCGCTCAGCCTCATCAAGCCGGTGTAATCAGCCAAAAGGTTTTCTGAAGCGATTGCATCCTCCGGCGATATCTCCACAGCCTTGAGCGCGTAGGGAAGCGCCTTCTCGAGTTGGCCAAGGGTCTGGTAAGCCACGTTGATGTTGATATAGCTGTCCAGCTGTCCCGGGTAGGTCTGAATCGACTCCTGAAGCGTTTCAATCACTTTGGGTATGTCGCCGGTCACGTTCTGGTAGTAGTGGCCCGCAATATAGAGCCGTTCGCGCTCGCTTACATTCTTCGAAAGTGAGTAGGCCTTGGCGAAATACTTGTTGGCCTTCGACCACTGGCCGGAGTTGACATACACCACGCCTAAGCGCGCGTAGGCCATGGCAAAGTTGGGATCCAGCTCCACTGCACGAAGGTAGTGACCCTCTGCCTCTGGTATGTTCAGCGCCTTCTCGTGCGCTTTGTCACCCAGAGCGTAGGCGCGAAAAGCCTCCAACGAACCTGTCGTCGCCTGCCCGAAAGGGGTATCCAATTTCTTGATGCTGGCCAGGTCCTCGCCCAACCTTGCTCTCATGGCGGCAGCCGCTTTGCCCAGCGCATCGAGCACATGTTCCTTGTCCGGAGCCTGGGCTTGCTCGCTGACAATTTCATCGCCGGTAGCTGTGTTTTGCGCGGTCAGCGTGATCACATATTCCTTGCCCAGGTTGGCGATGGTTCCGGTAAGAATCGCCTTCATCCCCTCGCGCTCACCAATCTCGCGGGCAATTGCTGGAGTCAAGGGCGTGTCCGCAGGCTTGCCCAGGTACTTCACGCTTTGCATCAGGTGCTGCTGGCTCACGATGTTGATCACCGGCGACTGCTCCAGATCGATCTGCAGAGCCTGGTTCAGCGTGGTGTCAAAGACCGGATCGCCGGTACGGTTAACAAAATCCGCCAGGATAAGAGAATCTTTCGTGCCCTTGGGCGCGACCGCTGCTGCGCTCGGTTCGGTGCCGGTTGGGGTGGGTGGTGGCGCGCCAGGCTTCAACTTCCACCATGTGAGGCCGCCGGCAATCAGCAGCAGCAGCGCAGCAAGCGACGGCCAAAGCCAGTACTTTCCTTTGCTCCGCGCGGGCCCCACTGCTTGTCCGGTGTGAACCGCCAGCGCATCCAAATCCTCCTGTAACTGCTCCGCGCTGGCATAGCGTTGCGCGGGGTCCTTGGCCAGCAGTTTGGCGACAATCGGATCCAGCCGCTTGGGCATGGCAGAATTCCCTTTGCTGACCGGTGGCGGATCTTCGCGCAGCAGGGCCGCGAAGACGTCCGCCGTCGAACCACCACCGAAAGGCGGCTTCCCGGTGGCCATTTCGTAGATCACCGAGCCCAGGCTAAACAAGTCGGTACGCGCATCGAGCGGTGTGCCCCGCGCCTGTTCCGGCGACATGTACGCTACCGTGCCCACGGCGGAACCGGGGCTGGTCAGCCCGAGGGTTGCCGTGCCCGATCCCACAGCAGTCTCATCGCCGGCGCCATTCGACGGTACCCCGTAGGTGCGCGAGTCAGCAGCCGCCACCCCTTCCTGCTTTTTGGCCAAGCCAAAGTCGAGAATCTTGATCTGCCGCTTGCCGCGCAATGCATCGATCACAAACAGGTTTGCCGGCTTAATATCGCGGTGGATGATGCCCTTGGCGTGAGCCGCTGCCAGGGCTGCCGCGGCCTGCTGGCTGAAGGAAATCACCTCGTCCGCGGGCAGGCCATGTCCGCCGGCGTCGGCGAGATACTTCTTCAACGTAACGCCGCGTAGCAGCTCCATCACCAGGTATGGCCGGCCATCCTGCTCGCCGGTGTCGTGAATGGAGCAGACGTTGGGATGATTTAGCGTAGCGGCCGAACGCGCCTCGCGCAGGAAGCGTTCATGGGATGCGTGGCTTGAATGCGGCGTGGCCGGCGAGGGCGACCCGCTGCCCACATCCGACGACAGGTAGCTGGCGGAAACCAGCTTCAACGCAACCTCACGCTCCAGTCGTGTATCCAGCGCGCGATACACTTCGCCCATCCCGCCGGCGCCGATCTTCTCGATCAAACGGTATGGACCGAACTGTGTTCCTTCTGCAATCATCTTTGCCTGAGCGTGCCAGCAGTCTATCAGTGGGAGAGGGCTGCGGTAGAGTTCGGAAAGTTGTACCTCTAAGAACACCGCAAGGTGTTAAAGCGCAGCGTATTCCTTCTTTGCGGCTACCAGCATGGGCAGGTCAGCGTCTGCGTCTTTCCAGGTTTCAAACAGCGCTTCATACGCCTTCTTCGCGTCCGCCTTGTTTCCCGCCATCACGTACGCTCGCGCCAGCCCCAGTTGCGCCACGGGATAGCAGGCTCCTATCCCCGACAGCAACATAGCTGCCCGGTACTGCGTCGCCGCCTTGAACACGTTGACCGCGTTGCCGGCATCATGCAGCTGGAGATAAGCCAGCCCCTGCAAACACAGTGCCGGATACGTCGCGGAATAGGGCTTCGCCGGCTCGCCTTCCGCCACCGCCTGCTGCGGCTGGCCAGCCGCGAGCGCCACATAACCCTTGGACAGGGGAAGGTAGACATCCTGGATCAGCGTGTCTTCGGGATATTTCCTGCTCAGCTCCTCCAACATCGGCAATACCAGCTTGCCGTTGCCGCACACCGCCGCCGTTAGCCCCGCCGCCATTTGGGTCTGCTTGCTCTTATCCAGCCCAAGCGCCTGTTTGACCACTGCCTCGTTGCCATCGCACAAACCGACCATGCCACGGCCAAGACCATCGCTTAGCAAGTTTGCTGCCTGTGCGTCCGGTGCCTTGGCATGTCCCGCCTGTTCTATTGCACGCTGGAAAGTTACCGACGCTTTCCGATACTGCCCCGCAAACTGCTGTGTGAGCGCCAGATTTTGCGTGGTGACAAATTCATCCGGATGCCCCGCCATCTCTGCCAACACCCGCTGCACCTGCTGCTGGTCTCCCAGCAGGAAGTAAGCGATCAGATGCTGCGACGCAACATCCGTGCTGCTGTCCATCCCCAGCTTATGCTCCCGCGCCAGCTCAAGCTGCACCCCATCCATCCGGTCCAGCGTAATCAGGTCGACGAGCAGATTCTCTGCGGCGATCGCATCCTCAGGCTGCAGCTCCACAGCCTTTTCCGCATAGGGCAGCGCCTTATCGTATTGACCGAGCGTCTGGTAGACGGAGTTGATGTTGATGTAGCTTGACAACTGCCCGGGATAGGTCTGGATCGCCTCCTGCAACGTTTCGATCACCCGCGGCAGGTTGCCGGTCACAGTCATGTCGTAGTGGGATGAGATGTAGAGGCGCTCGCTCTCGCTGACGTGGGCGGAGAGCTCGTAGGCCTTCGAGTAATGCGGCTTCGCCTTTGCCACCTGGCCCGAATTCTCATACACCACTCCCAGCCGCGCATACGCCATGGCAAAATTCGGGTCGAGTTCGATGGCCCGTTTGTAGTGGCCCTCAGCCTCGGGAATGTCCAACGCCTTCTCATGCGCCTCATCGCCCAGCGCAAAGGCACGGAACGCCTCCAGCGAAGGGGTCGTGGCCTGTCCAAAGGGTGTGTTCAGCTTCTTGATGCTCGCCAGGTCCTCGCCCAGCTTCGCCCGCATCACCGCGGCCGCCGTTCCCAAGGCACCCAGCACATTCTCCTTGTCGGAAGCTGTCGCCTGCTCACTCGCGATCTCATCGCCCGTCGCCGTGTTCTGCGCGGTGAGCGTAATCACATACTGTTTGCCCAGGCTGCCGATCGTTCCCGTCAGGATCGCTTTCATGCCCTCGCGCTCGCCGATCTCGCGCGCGATCGCCGGGGTAACCACGGTGTCCTCCGGCTTGCCCAGAAATTTCACGCTCTGCCGCAGATGCTCCTGGCTCACAATGTTGATCACCGGCGACTGCTCCAAATCGATCCGCAGCGCCTGGTTTAGCGTCGTGTCAAACACCGGGTCGCCCGTCTGGTTCACAAAATTCGCCAGGATAATCGAGTCCTTCAGCTCCTTCGGCACGCTTGCGGCTGTGCCTACGCTCGTCACCATGGCAGCACCGCCGCTCGCGGTCGTCGCGCCGGGCTTTAGCTTCCACCACGCCAGCCCTGCCCCCATCAGCAACAGCAAGACCGCAGCCGCAACCCACGGCAACTTCGATACCGATTGCTTCTCCGCTGGACGGGTGCCCGAGGCGTCGAGGTTCTCCAAGTCCTCCCGCAACTGCTCTGCGGTCGAATAGCGTTGCGCCGGGTCCTTGCGCAGCAGCTTCTCCACGATGGCGTCCAGCTTCTTGGGCATAGCCGGATTGACTGAACTCACCGGCGGCGGATTTTCCTTCAGCAACGCGGCAAAGACTTCCGCCGTCGATTCTCCACCGAACGGCGTCTTACCCGTAGCCATCTCGTAGATGACCGTTCCCAGGCTGAAGAGATCCGTGCGTGCATCCAGGGGGATGCCTTTCGCCTGCTCCGGAGACATATACGCTACCGTGCCCACCGCAGAGCCCGGGCTGGTGAGCTCCATGGTCGCAGTCCCCGGCCCGGCTGCAGTCAGGTCGGCACCTCCGTTACTTCCCGGCACGCCGTAGGCCCGCGAGTCCGCTGCCAGGCCAGCCTGTTTTTTGGCCAGGCCAAAGTCGAGGATCTTGATCTGACGCTTACCCCGATCAGCCTCTAGCACAAAGATATTTGCCGGCTTGATGTCGCGATGAATGATGCCCTTGGCGTGCGCCGCCGCCAGAGCTGCTGCGGCCTGCTGACTGAACGAAATCACCTCGCCGGGAGCCAGGCCCTTGCCACCGGCACGCGCCATATATTGCTTCAGAGTCACGCCGCGCAGCAGCTCCATCACCAGGTAGGGCCGTCCATCCTGTTCCCCGGTGTCATGGATCGCGCATACGTTGGGATGGTTGAGTGTGGCGGCCGAACGCGCCTCGCGTAGAAAACGTTCATGGGACAGGTGGGCGCCCGAGTGGGGCGTAGCCTGTCCGGGTGTGTCGTGCGGGCGTGGTGTACCGGCAGGCGAAGGGGAACCGCTACCCAGGTCTGTGACCAGGTAGCTTGCCGAGACCAGTTTCAGTGCCACTTCACGCTCCAACCGCGTATCCAGCGCGCGATACACCTCTCCCATACCGCCTGCCCCGATTCTCTCGAGAAGGCGGTAGGGACCAAACTGTGTTCCCTCGGCGATGGTCATCGTTCCCGGCGGTAGAACAAATTTTGAAGGCTCAACCTAGTGCCAGCAGTCTAACAGCGCATTCGCATAACCGCCTTACCAGTTTTGTTTGGCCGGCGGGAGGAAAGACACCGTATTCTCAGAAGCACGACAATCGGATTCATGGAACGAGGTTTTCTGATGGTGCGCGCGATCCGCGACGTTCGTTCTCTGCCCAAAACACTGCTGTTGTGCAGCTTGGTCTGTCTTGCCTTTGCCGAGGCCTGGGGGCAGGATGCGAGCAATTTCAAGACGCAGGATCCAGGGAAAGGCTTCGTCGAAGTCAGCGGGGATTGGCGCTTCCACACCGGCGACGACTTACAGTGGGCACAACCAGGCTATGACGATTCGGGATGGGAGTTGCTACGCGGAGACAAAACCTGGGGAGCACAGACCCATCCGTCTTATGTGGGCTTCGCCTGGTATCGCAAGCGGATTGAGGTAACTCCTGCTAACGCGCAGGTAGCGCTGCTGGTGCGGCCAGTCGATGACGTATACGAGCTTTACTGGAATGGAAAAAAGATCGGCGGTGACGGCCAGATGCCGCCGAATGCCCACTGGGACGCCGTTCCCCACGGAATAGCCTTCTCGTTGCCAAGCACTTCTGGGGTGCTGGCGGTGCGGGTGTGGAAGTCGACCCTGTCTTCGGTCGATCCCACTACCCTCGGAGGTTTCGAGTTCGCGCCGCGCATAGGCGACGCGGATTACCTGAGACTGCAGTCGAAGGCCATTCACATGGCGGCACAACGACAGGCGCTTCCAACGCTCATCACCTCTTCCCTCATGGCGGTGACGGGTTTGCTGGCGTTGCTGGCCTTTTTGCGGGAACGGAAGAAATGGGTATATCTGTGGCTCGCCATATACCTCATCGCGATCGGCGTGCAAGGAGTTGATAACATTCTGCGGACTGCCAGCGACTTTTTCCAATATCAGCTTCTAGTCCAGAGTTTTTCTTGCGCAGCCGACCTTTCGCTTTGGGCCGTGCTGCTATCGCTCTTTGGCCTGGACCGGGAAAAACGGTGGCGGCGGGTAACCCTTATTCTCGCCGGGCTCTACCTTGCCTCGCAGGTCGTGGACATGACCGCAATCTTCTTTTGGGAGTACGCCGGTAAGGGGCTGGTGTGGGTGGATGCCATCACCACTGCTGTCTATACCATATTGCCGCTGTACATTGTCGTCATCCTGATCGCCGGCTTGCGGCGGCGCAGACAGCTCGATCTATGGCCCCTCGCTTTCATTGTTTTTATCGCGGGCATGTGGGTCTTCGCGCGCAACATAACTGGCCAGGGACCACAGATTATCCAGTGGGGCGGCGTACGAGAGTGGATCAATAGAGTCGGGTTCTCGCTGGGAGACTACCGCTTCGACATGCGTCCGATCCTGGAGACACTGGTATTTGTGGCCATGGTATTCACCGTGGCGCGTGAACAGTATCTCGAACGGAAGCGACAAGCACGCATGGAGATGGAGGTTCGCTCGGCGCGCGAGGTGCAGCAGGTGCTGGTACCCGAGACCGTGCCTACTGTTCCAGGCTTCGCCATCGACAGCGTGTATAAGCCGGCCGCTGAACTAGGTGGGGATTTCTTTCAGGTAATATCGCTTCCCGATGCGAGCACCTTGATCGTGATCGGCGATGTGAGCGGCAAAGGGCTCAAGGCGGCCATGACCGTTTCCTTGATCGTGGGAACGCTGCGGACGCTGGTCGATTACACGCAAGAGCCGGCGGAAATACTGCATGGAATGAACCGTAGATTATTCGGCCGATTGCAAGATGGTTTCGCCACGTGTGTCGTGTTGCGGTTGAAACCGAATGGCGACGCAACCATTGCCAATGCTGGTCACCTTGCGCCCTTCCGCGATGGTGAGGAACTGCCGCTGCGCGGATCGCTGCCGCTCGGAGTCGCTGCGGACACGGTCTCTGAGGAGCTCGTGTTTCGGCTGCACGAGGGAGAGACACTGACCCTCTATACCGATGGAATCGTGGAGGCACGGAGTGCGAGCGGCGAGTTGTACGGCTTTGAACGAGTGCGGATATTGGCCCAGGAAAAGCAGTCTGCAGAGCAGATCGTCGCTGCCGCCTGCGCCTTTGGGCAGGAGGACGACATCACCGTGTTGTCGATCCGGAGACTGGCAGCGGCCGAAGAGCGTGACCAGGCGCGCGTAAATCTCACCGCGCAGATCGCCACCGTGTAGCTCACCCGTGGGCATAAATCGTAACCGCTATGGATCCTTAAGACGATGGCTTGCCCGGGCCTGCACTCAGGATATGTTATGAAAATGCGACCCCATTCGTGGTATCTGCTGCTTTTGCTCCCGCTGTTGGGAAGAGGCTGGATGGTTGCGCAAGCCGCGCCTGCGTCCGCCAGCAATGACTCTGCTCAAGACACGATGAGCCGCGACCTGCTCGAAGTGACCATCCCCGAACTTGAGCAGATGTACGGCAACCACAAGTACACCGTCACTGAGGTTGTGCAGTGGTACTTAGCACGCATCGCGAAATACAACGGGATCTATCGTGCGGTGCAGACGGTAGATCGAGAGGGAGCCCTGGCCGCGGCGGCCAGGGAGGATGCGGAAGCCGCGGCCGGTGGCAGCCACTACCAGCGCGGCCCGATGTGGGGTGTTCCCATCGTCACCAAAGCGAATACATCGATCAAGGACCATGTCACCACCGATGGGTGGAAAGGGTACATGATCCCCGGGCATGAACTAATCGCGCCCAAAGATGCGACCATCGTTGCCAAGCTGCGGGCCGCGGGCGCTGTCATCATCGGGCAAACGAACATGCCCGACTTTGCCGCCAGCGATACCAATCGCAGTACGGCCTACGGCCGCACGGGAAATGCATACGATGTGCGCTTCAGCCCCGGCGGCTCTTCCGGAGGCACGGTTACCGCGGTCACGGCAAACATGGCGGTCCTGGGCAATGGAACGGACACCGGCAATTCGATCCGGATGCCGGCGGCCACCAGCTCGGTGGTTGGCGTCTTTCCAACGCGCGGCCTGGTGAGTATTGCCGGCATTGCGCCGCTGGATTGGCTGCTCGATAACACTGGGCCTATCGCCCGCAACGTGACCGATGCGGCCATTGCACTGGACGTGATGGCGGGGGCAGATCCCATGGATCCCCGCACTGCCGACTCCGTTGCCATGGCTGAGCATGGCCCCTACACTGCCTACCTGAAAAAAGACGCACTCAAAGGGAAACGCCTCGGCGTGCCGGCTTTCATTCTTGAGGGCGCCGGCGTGCCCTTCGGGGGAATACCAGCGGCGGAATCCGCAACTGCGGCGGCAGCCGATCGGACGGCCGCTCGCCTCCCGCTACAGCCCGCGACGCGGGAGGCCTTTATGAAGGCGCTGGAAGGGCTACGGGCAGCGGGTGCGACGGTCGTCTTCGACGATTCCATTCTTCCCGATAGCTTTGCAGAAACAGCGTCGAGGGTATGCACAGTACCCTACATCCGGGAAGGAACGGAAAAATTCCTGGCCGAGTTTGGCCCGGCGCAGTACCACTCGCCCGAGGAGTACCAAAAAGCCACAGGATCTCCGTTGCCGTCTACGATCATCGGCGGCACCGATGCCGACGCACCCAAAGATCGCCCCGTGGTGACGCAGGCAAGGATTGAGACTGATCCCCAAGCGGAGGCCAACTACGTGGCTCCGCGGCGCAAGGCGCTCGCGGCGTATAGCGAAGCCCTGGATCGCTTGCATCTCGACGGCTTCGTCTATCCCGCAACACAAATGCCGCCGCCCGATGAGACCATGCCACAGGATGGGCAGATCAGTACCGGCCCGCACAGCGATACCAGCTGGGTGAACATGATTGGGGTTCCGGCGGTGGTGGTTCCGGGCGGCTTTTACCCGGACGGCCTGCCCTTCGGCCTGGAAATTTCAGCGAGACCGTGGAAGGACGGCGACTTACTTGGTTGGGCGTACGCCTATGAGCAAGCCACCAGGCACCGCAGGCCTCCCGTGCTGGTGGAGAAGGGCCTGCTGCCCGATGCCCGATGAGAGTTGTGTTTTGCTAGGAAGAGTTCTTGGGCGGCCATGAAATCTGGCCGGTGTGCTTGTAGGCCAGATTGGCGATATGCCCGGCCCGTGCGCAGGAGATTCCGGTTTCGACCGGCGCGTTTGGTTCCTTGCGCGACTTGACGCAGGCAAAGAAATTCGCCACGTGGTCGATCGTTCCGTCGCGGAAGCTCTCTTCACTGAGGATGGGATTTTGCCCAGCGTGCAGGCCCTCGCGGTAAATACCGAAGCTGTTGCGATCGATTTTCAAGGTGGCTTCGGTGCCGCGAAACTCGAGGCCGCCGTCGTCAATGGAGGAGCTCATCATGCCCTCGTACACCACATCCCACCCGGGATAACGCAGCGCTGCCTGAACGGTGTCGGGGCAGTCCCATTCCTCAAAAATATATTTGTCTGCGAGCATCTGGGCCTCGCGGGGCGTGTCTGACTTCATCGCCCAGTGGGCCACATCGATCCAGTGGGCGAACAGATCGGTCATGGCCCCGCCACCAAAGTTCCAATACCAACGCCAGCGGTAAAACTTTTCTTCGCTGAATGGCTGCTCGGGAGCGCCACCTAGCCAAAGCTTCCAATCAAGGGCCTGGGTATCGACCGGCTTCGGCTTCCAACCCGCCTGGTTATAGTTCTGCCACCAGTAGGTTCTTACCTGGGTGACTCGGCCCAGGCTGCCTCCTTGAATCAGATCGACGGCATTACGAAAATGAGTCCAGCTGCGCTGCTGCATGCCACACTGCAGCACCTGCTTGCTGTTATGCACCGCATGGGAGAGAGTGGCGCCTTCTTCAATCGTGTGGGTGACGGGCTTTTCCAGGTAAACATCTTTGCCCGCCGCCAAGGCATCGCATGCCATGCGCACGTGCCAGTGGTTGGGAGAGGCGATGAGCACCGCATCGATATCCTTGTTGGCCAGCAATTCGTGATAATCGAGATGGGTCGTAGTGGCAGCGGTGGAGGCCGTGCGTGCCTTCACTTCATCGCGGCGCGGCCCATACACATCGCTCACAGCGACGATCTCGTAGGGAACACCGGATTTGTCGGCGCAATCGAGGATGGTTCTCATGCGGCCGCCGGCTCCGATGACTCCGACGCGAAGGGTGTCGTTGGCACCCAGGACTTTAGTTGAAGCAAGGGCAGTCAATCCGCTTGCGATAAGAAAGCTGCGGCGATTCGGCTTAAAGGACATGGTGCTCCCCGTAATTTGTTCCCGATGATCTTATCAGCCAAATGCACTGTGCGGCACGGGGCGGGCGCACCGAATACCTTTCGGGTATTTGATTTGATGTCTCCGGAAGGCCTATAACAGCGCTGGCAGGCTTGCGCTTGGGGCTTGCCCTGTACAGGCCAGAAGTGACAATGCTGTAGAGGGACTCTATGGTCGCAACCCGTTCTCTCCTGCAGGCGATCTCCATGCTCGCCGCCTCACCGGCGATGGCATCGGATAGCCCAACACTCAGTTCCTTCATCAAGCCCTATAGCGAGTTGCCGGCAAAGCAAAATGGGCAGAACGAATCCAGGCCGATCCTGAACGGCGTGACGCATTCCGGCGATCACCTTGAGGTTCATGAGACGACACTTGCTCCAGGAGGCTCGCCGCATCCACCCCATCGGCACGAGCATGAAGAGCTTCTACTGATGATGAGCGGCACCCTCGCGGTCACCATTGAAGGAAAGACGGCGGTGATCGGACCCGGAGGCGCAGCGTTTTTTCACTCCAACGAGTTGCATGGCGCGCGCAATCCGGGAACGGAAAAGGCACAGTACTTTGTGGTCGCTACAGGGGTTCAATAACCACGCTGTGATAACAGGAGATTTTCATGACTGCCACCCGTCGCTCTGTTCTGCAGGCTATTCCCATGTTGGCCGCCTCCTCTGCATTTGCTGCATCGGATAGTCCCACGCTCAGCTCTTTCATCAAGCCTTTCGACGCGTTACCTGTTAAGCAAAATGGGCAGAACGAGTCCAGGCCAATCCTGGACGGCCTGACACATTCCGGCTATCACCTGGAAGTACACGAGACGACACTGGGCCCGGGGGGTGAGCCGCATCCCCCGCACAGGCATGAGCACGAAGAAATGTTCCTGATGATGAAGGGCACGCTGGCAGTAACCATTGCAGGAAAGACCGCGGTGATCGGTCCTGGGGGTGCGGCATTCGTTCATTCCAACGAATTGCACGGCGTGCACAACCCGGGAACGGAAAATGCGCAATACTTCGTAGTGGCCACCGGTGTTTAAGCGGCTGCGGAAAACGTAATGATCCTATCCAGGAAATCCGGGGTAGCGCAGTCGAGGGACCTGCGATTTCTTTCGCGAGTAACGCTTATGAAGACATTGAAAAATCTCACCGACCGGCAAACCATAGCGCTTCGATTGGCGGAGCTATCGCCGGAGGATAAGGCGCGTTGGGGCTCCATGTCTGTCGACCAGATGATTTGCCATTTGGATGACTCCTACAAGGTTCCGTTGGGGGAAAAGACTGCAAGCCCGGCCACAGGGTTCATACAACGAACGGTGCTGAAGTGGGGCGCGTTGAAGGCGCCGATACAGTGGCGCCCTGGATTTCCCACTCGGCCGGAGATTGAACAAGGTAAAGGCGGTACGGCTCCGGCTGATTTCCGTCAGGATCTTGATTCGTTGCTTTCGACTCTGAGCCGGTTTTGCGATCGCTTGCCAATCCCATGCCTGCCCCATCCTGTCTTCGGAAAAATGACAGTGGACGATTGGATGCGCTGGGGATATTTGCACGCAGATCACCACCTGCGACAGTTTGGCCGATGAGCAAAGAGAAGCGCCACACTGCTTCGAGTGGCGCTTCTTGCGTGAACGATGGCGCTGTGCGTTACGGCCCACGACGGCTGCTTTGGCTGGTTTATCGGCACTTCTTTGCGGAAGTCAACCCTTAGGTCATTTGGGACAGAGGAGTGTAGCGAAGTGCGGCTCTTCCTGGAGCAAAGCCGCATGAAGTGCGCCGGAGCCACCAAGCCGCAAAGGGAATCCGGGTGCCCGCGCTCACGATATGCCTCTTCGAAGCCGATAGAGCCAGAGAGGATTGTGAGCAATGGGCAAGAAGAAGATTCTCATCGTTGAGGACGACCCGGATGTGCTCCAGAGCATGCACGTACGTCTCCGCGCCCACCACTACGAAACGTCCTCCGCGGAGGATGCAATCTCCTGTATGGCTGAGGCGCGGAAGAGCGAGCCTGATTTAATCATTCTTGACCTCGGTCTGCCTGCGGGAGACGGATTCGTTCTGATGGAGAGGTTTAAGAAAGTCCCGTCGCTCGCATCAGTACCGGTCATTGTTGTCTCGGGTCGCGACATTCGGGAAAACCAAAGGAAAGTTGTTCAATCGGGCGCCAAGGCCTTTCTGCAAAAGCCGGTCGATAACGTGATGCTCCTGGCTGTTATCCGGAGAGCCCTCGGCGAGCAAACATTGAAGGAGGAACCTGTCATATATAACCTGGGAAATCCATAGCCCGGAGCCATCGCAGACCTCGCAGGCGTTAAGCTCAAAGCTGATGCCGAGACTGCTGCTTCATCCATCGATTGGCTTCGCCGCCCTGCTCACGCTTTTTCCTTTCCTCACAGCAGCATTCTGCCCACGGACTCTCCAACTGGCGCAACGACTCCCCTTGCGTTTGCGCATCCTGGCGCCTGCCCTACTAGGCCTCCCCTACACCCTCGTCTCGGCTTCCACCGGCCTCTTCCGCTGGGCATGGCTTGCCCTCTACACGCTGCTGCCCGTGCTCATCAGCCTGCTGCTCAACGGCGCAAGCCTCGCGGACCCGGAGCAGCGAGGAGAGTGGCGCGACTTCATCATCCTTGGCGTCCTCGGCCTGGCCGTGGACTTGCGTTGGTTCGAGTCTGCATGGGGACCCGGCCTAGCCATCTTCAATAAAGTCCTGCTGCTCGATGCAGGCATCTATGGTTTCCTCGGCGATACGGCAGCTGCGCCAGGTCGGCTTCGACCTCCGCCTTCGTCTGCGCGACTTCCGCGTTGGCTTGCTCTGGCTGGCCGCGTATGCTCCCATTGCCGTTGCCCTGGGACTGTTACTCGGCTTCCTGCACTTCCACCCCCACATGCCTTCGGTCTGGCACGTTCTCCTGGGTTGGATATTCACCTTCCTCTTTGTCGCCGTTCCAGAAGAGCTTTTCTTTCGTGGCTGGATGCAAAATCTTCTTGAGCGCCGCGTCGGGCCGGTAGGCGCACTGCTCATCACCGCAACCTTGTTTGGGCTTTCCCACTTCAACAAACGCGCCGTCCACTTCAATTGGCGCTATGTACTGTTGGCGCTGCTCGCGGGTATTTTCTATGGCCGCGCGTGGCTTCAGGATCGCCGCGTAGGCGCTTCGGCCATCACCCACGCGTCAGTGGATACGATCTGGTCCGTCTGGCTGCGATGATCCACGACCGCGGGGGGACGGTGTTCACGCACATGGTATCGGTAGTAGCCGATCCCCACCCGCATATGGTGCTGCAGCGGTTCTGGCACAATCACTGCGACACAAAGCCCCAGGATGCCGTGGGCGATTCCCAGGGCATAGATATTCCGGTAGCGCAAAAACAAAACGCAGGCGGCGATGCCCCACACCAGAGTGATTGGCGTCAGCACCGGATTGGGCAGATGCGCAAGCGCGAATAGGCCGGCCGCAGCCACTACCGGAGCCACCTTACCAGGCAGCATGCGCTGCAACCGGAGCAGGAAATAGATCTGCAGCAGGAACTGCTGCATCACCGCCCAGATCAGGTATCCCCAAACATGCGACAACAGTGGAGTGGGACCATGGAGACGGTGCAGCGTATGTTCCCGGTCGGCCAGATAGACCGCCAGGCCCCCAAGTATCGCTGCAGCCCCTACGATCCAGAGCGACCGCACCAGGCCGGTCACCCCGAGCCCCAGCGCTTTCCATGTGGTACGCCGCTGCCACGTAGTGAAGACAATCCACGCGATGGCGGCCCAGTAGAAAAACCTCTGCCAGGGATTCAAGGTCCAAATCGCCGCCAGAATCAGGCCGTAGGCCACCCCAAACTCGACCAGGTCGCGCGCCGCAAATCGCTTTCCCCCCAGCTGCGCCGTCGTGAATGCTCCTGCGGTGGACATGATCGACCTCAGTCTACCTTTTGGACGCCATCTTTGACGTTTCGACTCCTGCTTGGGAGCCTTTAAACAACGGCTGACAGCTTCGATCGTAGGAAGCGCAGACTTCTCGAGAGCCACTCTTCCTCGATCCGAACGGATTCCTCGATGGTGCCGGCAAACGGCGGCCAGTGCTCCACGATGACGCTGATTCCACTGCGGCCCCGCCTGCGAAGTTCGGCGAGCACCCAATTGAAATCGACCCGGCCGTCTCCCACCGGCGTTCCCACGACTGAGAACCCCATGCGCGTATCGATGCGCCGAATATCGTAATCCTTGGCATGAAGCACGACCGCGTGCTCGGCCAGGTTTTCAACCACGGTCTGCAATGTTTCGGGCCGTCCAAGAGAGTTGGCGGTGTCCAGGCAGATCCCCACATGAGGACTCGCAATTCTTGTGATGATCCCGGCAAATTCCGGCGCGCTGAATGCTTCGTTGTTCTCCAGAGCCAGCGTCACGCCTTGGCGCTCGAGTGCCGGCAGCACCTTCAGGATTGCGGCTTCGGCCGCGGCCAACTGTTTCGGCCCGAACAAGCTTCCGGACAAGACCGTGCGCAGAATCCGCGCTCCAATCCTATGGGTGATCGCGATGTACCGCACGAGGTGCTCCACATCGAGGCTTCGCGTGCCGGCTTCCAGCACCAGCCCACGAACGGTGGCTGCCTCGCGCAATTGATCCAGTTCCTGATCCGTCAGTTCGTGAAGGGGGAGATTATCGGCGATCTGCACCACGGAGACTTTGGCTTCGACGGCCTTCTCCAACAACCCCATGCAGCCGAGTGGCCGCTGCGGCGAGGGATAGCCCTGGACACCGATTGCCCACGGTAGAGTCCAGGACGCAATTCCGAGCTTCGGACGTTCGATCTTGGTGAGCACGATTACGAACCCCGTAAGTGCGCGTCTTCCAGATGCGAATAGTAGCGCTTTTCCGCTTCCCTGATCTTGGGCAAGCCAACCAGGTTATTAAATTCTTCGAATTCGATCATCTGGTCATGGAAGACTGCCGGGTTGCCCGTACGGAGCAGTTCCCCCGCGATGTCCGTGGCTAGCCTGGCGTAGGCATAGGTGAACACGTTAGGAAAGATCACCGCGGAGAAACCCATCGCTTCCAGTTCGGAGGCGGGCAAGATGGGCGTCTTGCCGCCAGGAATCATGTTAGCCAGCGTGGGCGCGGATACCAGGTGAGGGATCTGCCTCATCTGCTCGACGGTTTCGGGCGCTTCAAAAAATACCCAATCCGCGCCGGCCTCCAGGCAGCGGTGTGCGCGATCAACCGCTTCCGGCAAGCCCTTGACTGCGATGGCATCGGTGCGCGCCAGGATGGTGAGGTCCTGATCTGTGCGCGCGTCGACGGCAGCCCTGATCTTGGCCACAAACTCATCCAACGGCACCACATGCTTGCTCGACATGTGACCGCAGCGTTTGGGCGAGACCTGGTCCTCCAGCATCACGGACGCTGCACCGGCCTTTTCAAACTGCTTGATGGTCCGCTGGACGTTGGTGGTATTTCCATGACCATTGTCGCCGTCGGCAAACAATGGCAGATCCACTGCATCGGCAAACCGCCACACGGCGTCTGTCATCTCCGTGAGCGTCAGCAATTCAATGTCTGGCGCGCCAAGCAGCGCCGCAGAGTTGGCGTAGCCGCCGCAACCGAATACCTTAAATCCTGCTCGCTGGATGATGGTTGCGCAGAGCGGATCATGGGCAACAGGGATCATTAGGATTTCCTTTGCCAGCAAGTACTGTTTGAATAGGGTCGTCTTTTTCATGGATTCCCTTCGGCTCTCCTTCACGGGTTGTTCACATGCAAGTTTCGTGGCTTGACCGGTCTGGCATGCATCTGTAGCAATACGGAGGGTAAACGATTATGGCACGCGTGTTCATTACGGGTTCTTCCGACGGCCTCGGCCAAATGGCCGCCCAACTGCTGATCGAACAAGGGCATAGCGTGGTCCTGCACGCGCGCAGCGAGCAACGGGGCAACGAAGCCCTGGCCGCCGCGCCTGGAGCGGAGAGCGTCGTCATCGGCGATCTCACCAGCATTGCGCAAACCCGCCATGTAGCCGAGCAGGTCAACCGCCTGGGTTCGTTCGACGCGGTCATTCACAACGCCGGTGTCGGATATCGGGAGCCGCGACGCATTGCGACTGAAGACGGCCTTCCTCATGTATTCGCCGTCAACACGCTCGCGCCTTACATCCTCACGGCTCTGATCGAGAAACCGAAGCGTCTCGTCTATCTAAGCTCCGGACTGCACCAGAGCGGGGATGCAAGCCTGAAGGATCTGGCCTGGGAAGACCGCCCCTGGCGAGGACAGCAGGCTTACTCCGATACCAAGCTACACGATGTGTTGTTGGCCTTCGCCATCGCGTGCCACTGGCCAGGTGTTCTCTCCAACGCACTGGAACCCGGTTGGGTGGCGACCAAGATGGGGGGCCCTGAGGCACCCGACGACATGGACGCTGCACACCGGACCCAGGTGTGGCTTGCGGTCAGCCAAGATCGGGCCGCGACGGTCACGGGCAAGTACTTCTTTCACATGCGGCAGCGCACGCCGAACCCCGCGGCCCACGATGCGGGGCGACAGGACGCACTGCTCGACGCCTGCAGACGCTTTTCGGGAATCGAAATGCCCGCGAACTGAAACTATCCCCGGCAAATGCTTGCTGCCGTCCCATTGGAAAATACCCTGTGCCGCAGTGGAATTGCCAACCCGCTGGAAGACTTGGCCTTATCATGGAGCGCAGGCGGTGATCCATCACTAAAGCAACCACTTCAAAGGCGCCGGCCAAGCCGCAAAAAACAGCGCTGGTGGTCGGTGCCAACTCCAAAGTCGCCCCGGCGGTGCGCAAGGTGCTGCCTGGCTGGAAGATCGAACGCGCAGTCAATAACAACTCCGCGTTGGAGATGCTCAAGCTTCGGGCTTATGACCTCGTTCTGACGGGCGAGGAGAGTTCGGGCAGGCAAGATGTGGAGCTCTTGCAAAGGATCCGAATTGTCCGGCCCCACGTGCGGCTCATCATCATAACCAGGAAAAGCACACCCGCCGATGTAATTGCCGCCATGCGCGAGCGCGCTTTCAGCTATTTCTCCGAGCCGTATTCGATGGCCACCTTCGAACAAATGCTTCATCTGGCTACGACTGGTCCCGTTTGGGATGAAGGAATAGAGATCCTCTCCGCCACCCCTGAACTGATGGAACTGATTGCACGCTGTGACCGCAAGACGGCCGACCGGCTGGTTCAGTTCATTCACGAGGTGGCGGATCTCCCGATGAAAGAGAGAGACGCCGTCGGCCTGGCCTTCCGCGAGATGCTCATGAACGCCATCGAGCACGGAGCCCAATTCGATGCCACCCAGCATGTGTCGATTTCTTATATTCGAGCCAAGCACATGGTCTTATGCCGGGTGAAGGACCCCGGGGAGGGCTTTTCCTTGCAGGAGGTTCGTCATGCGGCCATCACGAACCCACCGTCCGATCCGATTCGTCACACGCTGGTCCGCGAGCAACAGGGGCTTAGACCAGGGGGTTTTGGCATTCTGCTGACCAAGCAAATTATCGACGAGTTGATTTACAGCGAAACAGGCAGCGAGGTTGTGCTGATCAAATACCTCAAGCCCGAACAACTCGAGACCAGCTAGTTAGTTTGCGGGCGGCGGCGGTGGCGGGGCTCCTGGACCCGATCGCGGCGGACCCGGCGCTTTGTCTACCAGCTCCACATCCAATTGGATCGCGATCTGATCCCCGACCATGGGTGCATCGTAAGTCATTCCATAGTCCGCCCGGCTAATCGTGGTCGTCGCAGAAACGCCACGACGCGCACCTCCTCTTGGATCTTTGATTGGAGGCGTGGGGCCATCGACATCCAGAACGGCTTCCTTGGTGACGCCATGCATGGTCAGATCGCCGGTGACCTTCAACTTCCCTGCGCCGGCTGACTCCACCTTTTTCGATTGAAAGGTGATCGTCGGATACTTCGCAACATCGAAGAAGTGGTCGCTGCGCAGGTCCTTGTCGCGCATTTCCACGCGAGTATCCACGGAACTGGCGTCGATGGTCACATTTACAGAAGCTTTGCCCAGGTCCGGGGAATCAACGACCGCGCCGCTGATTTTGGTAAAGGCTCCTCTGACAGTTGAGATTCCCATGTGGCGCACTGCAAACTGCGCCGCCGAATGGTTAGGGTCGAGATACCAGGTTTGCGTTTGCGCTGTGGCGCGTGCACCAACCATGTGAGCCAGCAGAACCATAGCGAACAAGCGAGTCGCTATGGCAACGTGTGATTTTCCAGTCATGACGGACTCTTGTCTCCACCTTCTCCAGATTCAACCCGATGAGTTGTAGCACCCGATGCGAACTTAGTCCCAATGGACCGGCAACGTTCCACTTGAATTACAGATGTTGCTTTTCCCCTGAGTTGTTGACAAGTGTATGTCCGCAACATGGAGAGGTCAAATGAACAGAGGGGATAGGAGACAGAGCACTTTCAAACTGTCGCCCCGCTTTCGGGTCCGCGCATGCAGAAAACCATGCTGCAAAAACGGGGCAAAATTCCTCAGCCCAAATTTGGGTGATTTTATTGCTACAGGAAATGGACGCGAACAGGGAGCTGAAAAAAAGTGCTTCACCTGGGCGAGGGGAAGAATGGGTTGTGGGTGTGGGAGTGGGTGTGGGGTGGTGGGAGAAACGAGAAGAGTAAAATGGCTACGAATCCTAATCGAAAACAGATCCATTGCAGCACAGGAGCCTTTTCGTGGCCAAAAGCGATAACGGGCAACAAGTGTCCGACACGACCGAACTCGAATCAGAGCTCGGAAACAAACCCCCGGCTAAGAAAACAACCAGGAAAAAGGCCTCTGTAGAAGGAAAAAGACTGCAGCGAAGAAAGCCGCCACTGGAGGTGGTGCTCGGGGCGCGAAGTTAAAGTATCCGAAAGACTCGATCTTCGATTGCCTCAGAATCCCGCAAGCGATCATCGAACAGAACGCTGGTGAAGCATGCACCGACCGTGAGGGTGCGAGTTATGCCAAAATTGGTTGGACCGGCGAACTTGCCGTTGAGATCAGTTCCGCCCTCAAGTATGGATTGCTAGAGCGTCCTTATCCTGGGCAAATCAAACCGACGGATCTAACGCGCAAAATTGTTCGTCCGCAAGACCCAAAGGACAAGCTCAACGCGTTGCGCCAAGCTGTAATGAACGCTCCTGTCATTTCCGAGGTCTACACGAAATATCGCAGCGAGAATCTTCCTGACTCCGAGTTTCTCGTCAACACGTTGGTGGATTCATTCAATGTTCCCCGCGACCAGGTCGATGAGTTCATCAAGGTATTCACCGCAACGCTAAAGGAAGCGGATCTTCTGGAGGCACTGAGCAACGGCAAGTTCCGTGTTCTGGATGTTTCGTCGCCAGCAGATACCAGCACACAGGTTGGTGAGGAGCAGATCAAGAAACTGTCCAAGGGGTTGACGGTGGCCGCTGATGATATGTGTTTCGTCATGATGCCGTTTGCCAATCCCATCGGTAGCTACTACGACAGCATCTATAAACCCGCGATTGAGAAAGCCAAACTAAAAGCAGACCGGGCCGACGCGGACCTTTACGGCACCGGAAAAATTATTGATCAAATATGGAAGGGCATCACTTCAGCCCGGGTTCTATTAGCAGAGCTCACAAACCGCAACGCCAACGTGCTTTATGAACTTGGTCTCGCTCACGCGCTCCACAAGCCTGTAATCCTCGTATGCTCCAAATCGAATGAGGGGGACGTTCCATTCGACCTTCGTCATGTGCGCGTCATCTACTACGACAAGGACGACCCCTTCTGGGGGACAAAGTTGCTTGAGAAAGTAGCCGGGAATATTCTTTCCGTCATGCAGGAGCCGAAGGACGCGATCTTGTTTCCCGAGAAGAAGTAAACTCGGGTAAGAGTGGCCGCTTGTACTAATGCGCTTCTCTCCTCGGTTTTTCCCGCAAAGGCTCAGTCGAGCGCACTTTCACCCGGTATCACTTCTTGCGTTGAGAGCTGTAGTCCCGCTGCTGTTGAGCACAACACCGTGGATAGTCGACCACGCCGAAAGGTCTCCGCGCGGCGAGAAGACTTTTTTAGGGTCGTTATAGAGGAGCGCAAACGATTGGCGACCCGCGTTGATCTATTACCTTCAGAAAAGAGTCGGACTGACAAAGCCCTCAAAGTTACTGCAAATGCCACGAGTTACGGTATCTACGCCGAGATGAATCCGATAGAAACAGATGAGAAAGTAGATGTCATCTGCCACGGCATTGATCCGAAGCCGTTTAACTGTAGTGTCAGCCATCCAGACATCCCCGGCGAGTATTGCTTTTCGCCTTTCGCGGCGCTGATTACAGGGGCCGCTCGGCTCATGCTCGCGCGCCTGGAGAAATCCGTTGCGGAACTGGGGGAACCTACGCCATGGCGGATACTGACTCGATGGCAATCGTGGCTACAGAGGAGGGAGGGTTGATTTCCTGCCCAGGTGGAACCCTATTGAGGGATAATAGATCCGCAGTCAAAGCCCTTCCGTGGAAACAGGTCGAGGACATCTCGGCCCGGTTTGCGGCCCTCAATCCTTATGACCGCAGCGCCGTCCCTGGATCCATCCTAAAAATCGAAGGAGGCAACTTTGACCCGAAAACAGAAAAACAACGGCAGCTCCATTGCTTGGCAATTTCAGCCAAACGATACGCTCTTCTCCTGAAAGTCCGGCAGGGGGGCCCCAACTGCTTCGCCTGGGTGTAAACAACGAAGCAGACCGATGGTCTGAGCATGGTCTTGGCCATTTGTTAAATCCTACCGATCCGGAGAGTGAGGACCATGAATGGATAGCACAGGCGTGGCTTCGAATCGTGCGGAGGGAAATAGGCAAGTCTACGAAGCCTCTGGAATTCGAGGATCGTCCCGCTGTTGGCCGTGTGACCGTGAGCAGACCTGCAGTTAGCCGACCCTTGGCCAAACTAAACGAGGGGAAAGCCTACGCAGAACAGATTAAGCCCTTCAACTTTTTATCAACCTGTCACGTCAAGCCTTTCGGACACCCAGAGGGCACCGACCCGAAACATTTTCATCTCATTGATAACAACAATCCGACTCGATGGCTCAAAATCGAATGGATTGACCAGTACACGGGAAACACCTATCGCATCACGACAGATGGCCTGATCGGTGCCAATCACACGGCACGCGTGAAGACATACGGGGATGTTCTTCGTGAGTATGAGTATCATCCCGAATCGAAATCTGCCGATACGACAGGCGATGCGTGCGAAAAGCAGACCGTCGGTTTGCTTCAGCGTCGTCATATTTGCATTGATCACGTCCGATTCATTGGAAAGGAGTCGAATCATCTTGAAGATGTCGATGCGGGGCTGGTTCATTGCGAAGAGAACATTTACACGGAATACATCGACCAGAGACGCGATGAATCGCAAATGAAGATCCTGCCAGCGTTGAAAAAGCTATCCCTTTCATGCTTGATCCGTGAGAGTGGGCTGTCCCGACGTGCGCTGCTGGACCTTCGGGCAGGCCGTAGCAGGCCGCGCCCGAAACACTTGGATCGTCTTATGGTTATTGTCTGCCGGGTTTCTGACCCGACCGTTCCAGACACCGGTGAAGGACGCTGATCCAGGCTGAGTCTCAAGTCAGGCCCGCGCGGGTTGAAGCGTCTGCCACATCCGAGTTGGCGACTGTGCCCGACTTTTCGTCCGCGCGGTTCCAGTTCCAGTAAGTTTCCTCCCCCAGAGGCCCGAGGAAGTTACATATAA
>CAVVBS010000012.1:0-326966 GCA_963746595.1 uncultured Acidobacteriaceae bacterium | reverse complement strand
GAGGCCGCGCAGGAAAGCGTTCGACGGGCGCGAGGTGGAATACGCCGCCGGATAAGCGCTCTGGTCTGGCGGGTGAAGGAGACCTCGAGCCGAGGCACTGGCGGGAGAAGCTAGACAAAAACCATGCAGAGATACAAGAGTTCAATTCTCCTACGTGCCGACGTTGCGCGCATGGCCGCTCTGGGGCGAAACGATCCGCTGAAGGCGATCGATCTGCTGGAGACGAACCGCCGCTATGAATTCGGCATTCCTCCGCTTGCATTCAATCATTTTTACGGCGACATGTTTTTATTTACGTGCGCGGCTTGGCATACATGGCGATGCATAGGGAGGAGGGGGCTGGGCGGGAGGTGCAACAAGAATACTGGCGCATCCCGGCCTGTCAGCAGGCAGCCCGGTTGACGCTTCTGGCGCGGGCGCGATGGCCCGTGCATGGTCACTCGCGCCGGCGGGAGGGAAGAAGCAAAAGCAAAATCCGCTTACGGCGACATCCTTAATATCTGGAGGGACGCCGATCCTGGTATTCCGATCGTCGAACAGACAGAAAAGCAGACTACACCAATGCTCGAATAAGAAGGCGAACCTGGAGCCCGCTAAAGTCTCCAGGAATTTGCTTTAAATCCTAGATCCCAGGCCAGGGGCCGTCCGGCACTTTGAAGTAACCGTATTTCTGCGGCACAGGCGGGTTTTTCAAACATCGCGAAGGGATATTCGTAGTTGCCGATGGGCACGTCGTTGAAGATCTCCAGAGAACGGCGCGTTCGGCCATTGAGAGCTACAGGTGGAGATCCAGCAGATGGTGCCGAGGCGGCTGTCGCCAAAGTGCGGGATGCAGAGCTTGTTCATATCCAGTCGGCCAGCAAAGCAATCTAGCGCAGATGCAGCAGACCTGAGCGTAGCGCCGCTTCCTCAGGGCTGCACGATGTCGAAGCAGCCGCGTTCGGGCGGCGTTTGCGAATTCATGTATTCAGCGGTTTCACGCGCCTCCCGCGCTCTCGTCGATCAGACGATTGAGTTCGGCGAGGCCGTAGAAATGGTGGCGTGGCAGCGGCTCTTTGAGCCAGTAGAGCTTTCATGCGCTGGTATTCCTTCGCCGTTTCGACGGCGCGGGTGAAGTCCCCGGAGACGCCTTTTGCGAGACGTAATCGAGGGTGGCTTTGTTGGCGTCGCACATGGGGGTCAGCCGTCGCCGACGACTTTGCGGGTGGCCTGGGCCAGCCAGATAAAAGCCTTCATGGTGGGGTCAGAACTGCGGAAGTTGAAGGCCTGCCAGCCTGGGCGGGCGTCTTCTCGGCCTGTTCGGCGCGCTCTTCGACGGTCGAAAGCCGGAGTTGGCTCGCATGGCGGGAAAAGGCGCGCGGCCGCCGCCCCAGAGCTTGTAGAGCGGTTGTCCTGTGACCTTGCGGTCCAAATCCCAGAGCGCGATTTCGACGCCCGCCGTTCCCCGGTTGCCGGCGGCCGCGACGTCATAGAGGCGCTGCGCGTGAAGGTCGACATCGAAGGGATCAGCCACCAGCAGGGCTTTCCACGGCGGGGCACGGGATCCATGTTGCCGGGGCCGATCACGGTGACGCCCTGGTCCTGTCGTTATTTGGAGTGTCAGGCGCCACCCAGTCTGATCGAGGGACAGGGATTGCCGCGGCCGAGTGGGATAGGAGCCGAGGTCCTTTGAGACCTTCCAGCGGGGTGGGAGCTTTATGTCGGTGATTTTGACGCGGAGCGCCGCGGAGGCGCGGAACGGAAGCGAGGAGCGGGAGACGTTTCAGGTGTCTCGGCGACGAGTTATGAAGCATCTTATCGCCTGCGGCGTTCGAAATGAAGTGTACCCGGCGGTTGCGGCCCCGCACGTTTCACTGCCCTGAAAGTGCTCTCGATCCCGCACAGCCCGGCATAACCCTGCGGGTAATAGCGATCGACGACGACCGCGAACTCCTCGAACTCGTATCCCGCGCCCTCGCCGCCGAGCCGGATCAGAACTCGTCACAGTCCTCGATCCCGTCGAAGGGCTCAACATGTCCGCCGCCGCCCGGCCGCCCATCGTCCTCCTCGATCTGGTGGTGCCCACCGTCTCCGGCATGGACGTCCATCCGACCGCGTCGTCCGCATCGACCCCGCCATAGATGTCATCCTCGTGGCCGCGATTACAGCGCCGAATCGGCCGTCGAAGCCGTTCGCAAAGGCGCTGCGAGTACCTCAACCAACCCTTCACGCGTGTACAGCTCCGCAACCGCCTCGCGCCCATCATGTCCGGAATCCGTCGCCGCTGTCGCGCTCAAAAGCTCGAAGCCGGCATGCCCGACGCCTGCAGTTTCTACGGACCGTCGGCCGCGATCCGGTCGTCAACGAGGCCTTTGCAAGAATTTGCGCGCCGCCCCGTATTTCCGCACTGTCATGATCGGCGGCCCCACCGGAACGGCAAAGAACTCGCCGCCCGCGCCATCCATAACCTCAGCCCCGTGGCCTCCGGCCCTTTCATCAGTCTGTAACTGCGCCGCGAACCCGACGGTCTCTTCGAAAGCGAATTATTCGGCCACGCCCGCGCGCGTTTACCAGCGCCACCGGCGACAAACCGGGAATGTTCGAAGTCGCCCGCGGCGGGACGCTCTTCTCGACGAAATCGGCAAAATCCCCTCGCCAGCCAGGCCAAACTGCTGGCGCCGTCGAAACCCGCGAAATTCAGCGCGTCGCGCCACCGCCTCGCGCAAGGTCGACGTACGCATCATCTTCGCCACCAACCGGAATCTGCAGCACGAAGTCGAAAGAAGGCCTTCCGCGAAGATCTCTTCTTTCAGAATCTCGATGATGAAATCAACCTCCCCCGCTCGCGGAACGGCCTGACGACATCCCCCTTCTCGCACGCCACTTCGTCGCCCGATTCGCCAGCCACTCGCTAAACCCATCGAAGTCACCGGCCGCGCCGAAGCCGCCCTCCTGCGCCACACCTGGTCCGGCAACGTCCGCGAGCTCGAAAACGTCATCGGCTATGCCTGCATGATGACGGACTCCGCCTTCATCGATCCTGCGACCTGCCCGCCGCCTTCTCCGCCGCTCCCGAAAGCAACCCGGACGAGTCCTCGACTTGCTGCCGCTCTCAGTCATCGAACGCATCCACGCCCCGCGCGTCCTCGACGCCGTCGGTGGGACAAGAAACGAGCCGCTGAAATCCTCGGCGTTAGCCGTACGACGCTCTACCGGCTTCTCGCTCCTGGAGAAAGTCCAGGCCTTCATCGCTGGCTGAGACGAATTAATCCCATCCCCAAAGGACTTTTACCGTAAGTCAGTGATAAATGGGCAATACCGCCGGATTCGGCCCTCCCCCTGCACTTTTTGAACCCCGGAGTTGGATGAGAACCCCAGACTCCTCAGGTCCGCACCACCCCCGACCGAACTCAAGCTGTTGCGCGAAAGCCGCAGGTTGTCGAAGACGCCATCTGGGCGCTGGAGCAGTACCAGCGCCTCATCCCCCCGAACCCGATTGAAAAACCATGGCGCGCGCATCGTCTGACACGTTGCCGTAGAATGTTTGAACTCCTGAAAGTCATGGAGAAATACCTGAGCCAAACTGCGGCCGGTAGCCTGCGCAGCCGAAAATGGTATTCGGCTCAGCTGGCGGAGCCCGCTTATTCTGGCTCAGCCGATATCCTCGGCGTCGCAAAGACGCTTCACTGGACACGCTGCGAAAGTTGCGTCGGACAGGCTGTCAGGCCGACTAACCCAGGCGCGGCTCGGCCGCCGAATCCCCCAATGCCCCATGAACACGACAACCCGAGCCCGATGTCCACCGCGCAATTTCCCGTCGCACGTATACAGCACCGAACCCGTAGCCTTCTTCGCCAGCGCAACTATAAACTGCGTCGTACGCCGTGAAGTTATGCCGCAACTCCCAGACCCGCTCCAGCAGCGGGGAGTATGCGAGAAACGCTCCGCCGGCAGCGCCGCCAGCCCTTCCATAAACTCCCCAGCGCTTCGATGCGACTCGATTCGCTGCCCCGCTGCCATCCCCCGCAGCGCGCTCACGACCTCCACGTCCCAGCAGATGCGGAACGATGAAGGACTCGCGGCGTGCCTCAAAGATCACACCGATATAGAACTAGGCCACCGGCCCATTCGTTAACAGCTCGGGGACAACCACCGAAGCGTCGGGCGCGACATCCGGCATCCAGTGCTGCCGGAGCCGTTTCCGCCGAGCTCTGCTTCCCCAGAATCAGTCATGCCCTACCCACCCGCTCCAGCCACTGGGCCATCGTCGGGCGCTCCACGTTCTAATCCAAAGTTCTATCGCCTTAGCCAAACGGGAAAGCGCCAGTTGAAGGCGGAGAGCGAACGATGGGTCGAGATGACCGGCGTTGTGGCAAGCATTCTCAAGCTGTCTCCGGGGGAATCATGAACCTTCTGGCGCTAATCCGGAGCTGGTGGTACGCCATTACCCACAGGACCCACGTTCACGAACAGGTGGAGACAGAACTCCAATTCCACCTGGACGCGTATACCGAAGATCTAATCCGGAGTGGAGTAACGAGAGAAGACGCACAACGCACAGCACGCCTGGAACTTGGCAAGATAGAAACGCAAAACGAGAGGTACCGGGAGGCCATCGGGCTTCGCCTATTCGACGAAATCGGCGGCGATCTGCGCTTTGGCCTGCGCTCTATCTGGAAACAACCGGCGTTCTCGGCTGTCGCCATCCTGTCGCTCGCGCTCGGCATTGGCGCAACGACAGCCATGTTCAGCTTGATCTATGCGGTGCTCCTCCATCCCTTTCCGTATGCGGATTCCGATCGAATCATGGATCCCGTCGTTATCAATGAGCTGAACCCGCGGCAGCTGCGATGGTTCGCCATGACCAAGCCGCAGTTCCAGACACTCCGTCAGGCGAAATCGATCGAGACCTTGCTTGGCTTCCGGAATGTCAACCTGGAAATCACCGGGAACGAGCTTCCGGAGGATGTCGCCGCCATTTACCTTACGGAGAACGCAGACAGTTTCTTTGGTGTTGCTGCACTTCTCGGGCGCGGGATTCAGCCCGCCGACGCGCAGGGCGGCGGCCAGCCGATTGTCGTGCTGAATTTTCGCTTCTGGCAGCGTCATTTTCATGGCGATCCCGAAGTGATTGGCCGCACTCTTCAACTCGATCACGCGAACTACACCATCGTTGGCGTCATGCCGCGCAGTTTCGCGTTCAATGATACGTTCGGAGTCGGCGATATTTATCTTCCGCGAAGCCTGCTGCACGACAGCGCGAATCCTCCCATTCAATGGCCCTACACCCCATGGATCAAACTGAAAGCAGGCGTCAGCACCGCCTCAGCGGATGCTGAACTCGGCGCTATGGTTCACCAGTTCGCGAAGGAATTTCCTGAGCGTTACCCAAAACAGTTTCACTTGCAGTTGCAGCCGATCATCGTCCCGTTCGAACAAAACACAGGCCGCACGCTGGCGTTGCTGCTGGCGGGCGTCTCCCTTCTACTCATCATCGGCTGCGTTAATTGCTCCATCCTGCTGCTCGCCCGCGGGGCAGCGCGCCGGCATGAGCTAGCCGTGCGCAGCGCCCTCGGCGCCAGCCGTTCAAGGATCATCCGTCAACTCCTGATCGAATCGCTCGTGGTTTCTTTCACCGGAGCCGTGCTCGGTGTTGCCGCCTCCTGGTGGCTCGCGAAATTGCCGTTGGAGCTATCTCCCGGATCTTTCCCTTCCGAATCTTTCATTCGCATCAATTTCCCGATCCTCGGATTTTCCGTGGGCCTGGCCCTGGTTTCCGGGATAGTCTCCGGCCTGACTCCTGCGCTGCGCTTGTCTCGTCGTGACCTGGCTCATCCCATGCAATCGAGCCCGCAGCGGATCGCGAGCCGTGGCAACAATCGGAGAATTCATCTTCTCATCGCGGGACAAATCGCGTTAACGCTGCTCCTGATGGCCACGGCCGGAACAGCGATGGGCGCATTTCTCCATCTCATGAGAGCGCCGCTGGGCTACGATCCCAAGAACGTAATGCAGGTGGGCATCGTCATGCATTGGGACAACCCTGCAGATTGGAACCGCATTCGATCCCGGGCAGACCGTGCAGCCTTCATCGAGCAGATCCGGCAGAGGATCGCCTACGTTCCCGGCGTCCTCTCTGTGGCTGTGGCCACCGATGCAACTCCGCCCAATTTCGGCCGCGATGAGACCTTTGGAGTCCTGGGAGAACCAGCGGGGCAACAGCAACAAGCTCGGATTTATGGCATAGGCCAGCAATACTTTTCTACGCTACGGATTGGGCTGCTCAGCGGCAGAATTTGGGATCAGGCGGAAAATATGAGCGGCGACTCGGTAGCCGTCATCAATGAGAGTTTCGCGCGACTCTATTGGCCACACGGAAACGCCATTGGCCACCAGATTCGTGTTCCCGGGCTGAAGCCAGTGGGGTCGCTCGTCGCTACGTCTTCCGATAGCACCGGCTGGCGCGAAATTATCGGCGTGGTCAGCGATGCGCGCAACAACGGCGTGGATATGCCCGTGCTGCCCGCGATCTACGTGCCCTATACGACTTTGATGGCGCCCTACGCCCAGTTTGACATTCGCACCCAAGGTGAGCCCCTGTCGCTTATGCATACTATCCGCGCCGCCGTTGCGTCGGTTTCGTCGGACCAGCAGGTTGCCAATGACGCCTACGACCTCCAGGAGGCCATCGACCGCGACGCACAATGGAGCAAGCAACGGTTATTTTCTGTTCTGTTCGGCGTCTTTTCCACGATGGCGTTAATGCTGGCCCTGGCCGGATTATTCAGTGTCGTCTCATACAGCGTGGCGCAGAGAACAATGGAATTCGGCGTCCGATTGGCATTGGGAGCGCCCCGCAGTCACATTCTCTGGATTGCCGCAAGGGCCGCAATTCTTAGTGTTGTAGTGGGCCTAACGGTTGGGAGTGTTGCAGACATCCTGGCTGGCCACCTGATGAGAACCTGGATGGACAGCCACGGGTCTGGGGCCCCTTACCTTCCTGAAGCAAGTGTATTGTTGGCGGTTTGTGCTCTGGTAGCCTGTGTGCTGGCTGCGCGACGCACGGCTTCCGCCAAACCAACAGAAGCGCTGCGGTACGAGTAGGCGCGGGTAAATGACGATCACAGTACGTTCAAACTCGAGGTGGTGTGAGCGATCGATTCTGTGGCTGCAACACGCCGGCCAGAGTTTGCGTTTCGGGCTGCGCATGCTGCTCAAGAATCCCGCCCTGAGCCTCACGGTACTGCTGACGCTGGCACTGGGCATCGGCGCGAATACAGCCATGTTCACCATCGACTACGCTGTCTTTTTGGCTCCCCTGCCATATCCCCACCCGGAACAGTTGGTGACCATTCAGTCGACATTTCAAGGCCACCGTGACTGGGTAACGGCCGGAGACTTTCTTGACTGGAAAGAGCAAAGCACGGTCTTCCAGGACATGAATGCATGGACAGGGGGCGGCTTCAACATCGCTACTCAGGAGGAGCCTGAAAACGTCGCCGCCAACCACGTTACTACTGGTTTCTATCGCATGATGGGAGACCGCTTTTACCTCGGCCGCAATTTCCTTCCTGAAGAAGGCTTGGCGGGCAAAGACCACGTTGCGATCCTGACTTACAAGATGTGGAAGCGGCTGGGCGCCGACCCGAAGATACTCAACACTGCGATCGATCTCGATGGAGAGCCTTATACAGTGGTGGGCGTACTCTCGCCGGCTCCGCGCGATCAAGATGCGAGTGATCAAGGCGCGCTCATCTCCGTGCCGCTTGTCTTCACCTCCGACCAACTCAACCATGACTACCACTGGATCAACGTCATGGGGCGCCTCAAACCCGGAATCAACATTACCCAGGCACAGACGGAGACAAATGTAATCGCAAAGCGTATTGCACAGGCCCATCCCAAATCCAGCCAGGGATGGAGCGTGACGGTGGAACCACTCAAAAGCGCTTCCGTTCCCGAGGACCGCAGGTCGACGCTCTGGCTGCTGCTGGGCGCGGTTGCCCTTGTGCTTCTGATTGCTTGCGTGAATGTGGCCAACCTGCTGCTGGCGAATGGAACCACCAGGCGCAAGGAGGTTGCAGTCCGCAGCGCACTGGGTGGTTCGCGGGCAGCGATCTTTGCTCAGTTTCTGACGGAAAGCCTGCTGCTGGCGTTTGTAGGAGCCTTGCTCGGAGTCGCGACCGCCTACGTCATGCTGAAAAGCCTGATCGCCGTGATGCCCGTGCACACTCTTCCGCCTCAGGTGGATTTGCGGTTGAACCTGCCTGTCCTCGTCTTTACCTTGGCCATCGCTACGACTGCCGGAATTCTATCCGGCTGCGCTCCGGCATGGTTTGCCTCGCGGGTCGATCCCTCCGAAGCGATGAAAGAAGGAGGACGAACCGGCACCGGGATGGATCGCCATCGAATACGCCGGCTCCTGGTCCTCTGCGAGTTCGCTCTTGCGCTGACGTTGCTAGCTGGAGCAGGCCTGGTGATCCACAGCTTTTGGAATCTGGTTCAGGTTGATCTCGGAGTCCAGACCGATCACATTCTGACTTTCGTAATGGTCGCACCGGAGACGCGCTCGAAGGAACCGGAACGGATCGTTAGTTATTACCACCGGATTCTCGAAAGCATCCGATCTGTCCCGGGGGTTTCTCACGCCACCGTCATGTCAGGAATGCCATTGGATGTTCCGGGCTTCAGCATGCCGTTCGCGATCGCAGGCCAACCTTCAGACCCTGCACAGCGGCCGGGCGCGGTTGTGCAACAGATTACGCCGGATTATTTCCGGACATTTGGAGTACGGCTGGCGAAAGGGCGCGCATTCACTGAACAGGACAACGCCACAAGCATAAAGGTGGCAATGGTGAATGAGGACTTCGTTCGCCACTTTCTGAGAGGCGCCGATCCGTTGCGGCAACGGCTGGTGATGCAGCAGTTTATCCCCGGTGTCACTAAGCTTGGCCCCGCCGTCGAGTGGCAGATTGTCGGCGTCTACCACACCGTGCGCAGCTTTGGACCGCGTCGGGATGATGCGGAGATCGATATCCCCTTCTGGCAGATCCCATGGGACAGTGCGAGCATCGGCGT
Source organism: uncultured Acidobacteriaceae bacterium (assembly GCA_963746595.1). Lineage (GTDB taxonomy): Bacteria > Acidobacteriota > Terriglobia > Terriglobales > Acidobacteriaceae > PALSA-350. The sequence goes on along the minus strand of CAVVBS010000012.1, from coordinate 317,909 downwards.
CCGCACTGCGGAAGATCCCGCATTGATGACGAAGAGCATCGCGGCGGCGGTGCATGCCGTGGACCCGCAGATGGCGCTGACGGAAGTGCGCACCATGGATGATGTGCGAGACCAGATGTTCGCCAACGATCGGTTTACGATGCTCCTCTTCATTTGCTTCGCCATGGTCGCTCTTCTGCTGGCGTCGGTTGGAATCTATGGCGTGATGGCATTCTCCGTCGCTCAACGTTCGCGGGAAATGGCCATCCGTGTGGCGCTGGGTGCTACACGTTGTCGCGTGATTACGCAGATCATCAAAGAAGGACTGATTCTGTGCATGCTCGGATCAGCCCTCGGCCTGATCGGCGCATACCTGACAGGCCGCGCTATGCAGAGCATGTTGTATGGTGTTGGCGCGATGGACTTCTCTGTTTTCAGCGCGGCAGCGTTTCTCCTGCTGATTGCAGCTTTGCTGGCCTGCTTCGTTCCCGCTCGTCGCGCTGCGTCCGCGGATCCAATACACGCCCTGAGGGCCGAGTAACTCCGGTTTGGGCTTAGCCAGCGGTGGCTCGCGAGTCGATTACTCGTTCCGCAGTGCCACCATCGGCTCCACCCCGGCCGCACGCCTCGCCGGAATGACCGATGCCAGCAGCGCTGCCACGGCCAGCAGCGATGTGGCTACGGACAGCATTACCGGGTCCCATGGCTTAACCTGAAAAAGTTGCCTGCTCATGAGCATTCCGGCCCCAACCGCCGCCGGAATACCAAGCGCCAGCCCTGTCCCTACCTGAGAGAAAGCACCACGCAGCACCATCTTTACCACGCTCCCGCGATCCGCACCCAGCGCCATGCGCACGCCAATCTCGCTCGTCCGCTGTTCCACCGTATAGGCCATCACACCGTATAATCCGACCGCCGCCAGCAACAGGCCGAGCACGCCGAATAGCGTCGTCAGTGTGGCGATCATGTTCTCCTGCTGAAAATCTGCACTCAGCACCTTGGTGTACGGGTCAACCCCGTAAAGCACCAGGTTGGGATCGACACTGGCCAACGCCTTGCGCACCCGGTCTTCCATGCCCGGCGGGTTACCCGGCGCCCAGATCACGATGTTGTATAGGTAGTGAGACCAGATCTCGCCACTCACAAAGGCCGTATCGTCATACTGCACGGTCTGCGCCTCCGGCAGCCAAAACATGGGCCGCACCGGATCCTTATAGTCGTAGGTCAGATACCGCATGTCTTTTGTAACACCGACAATTTCGAATGTGCCTGAATACTTAATCTTGTCGATGCCGAAATGCTGCCCGATCGGGTTTTGGCCTTTAAAGAACCTTCTTGCAAACGCTTCGTTAATCACCGCTACTTTTCGTGTCGCCGGGGTGTCTTCGTCCACGATCGGGCGGCCGAGCACCATCTTTGCACCTAAGGTTTCGAAGAAACCGGGCATCACGCGTGCCCACGACGCACTTGTGTCTTCCTTTGCCCCTGGCTCTGGCCTGCCCTCGACGCGAATGCCGTCGTTCCAGCTGTCGCCCGTCATGGGCGCATAAAGCGCTGGCGCCACCATTCGCACGCCGGGAATCTGGAGCAGGCGCACGTCTATTTGGCGGAACATCGGCTCCAGGGTTTCCGGCTTGTAGTTGCCCAGCATTGGGTTAATCCACGCGATATACCGGCCCTCGGTATCGAACCCGAAATTCTGGTGTTCCAGATTGCGCAGGCTCTGGCCGAGCAGCGCCGCTGCCGACAACAGGACCAGAGACATCGCCGCCTGCCCGATAACCAGAGACTTCTGCGCCCATGAGCGCCCTCCGCTGACAGAACGACCCGCCCCACGCAAGGCCTCGACCGGATCGGCGTGTGAAGTTACCCAAGCCGGCGCGATGCCAAAAACTATCCCGGTCATCAGCGACATTCCCAGGGTAAAGAGCAGTACAGGCAAGGATGGCGTCGCGTCGATGGGAACGTAATTATTGGGACCGCCGGCCTGAAAAGCCAGATACAGAATCAGCCTTGTTCCGGCATAGGCCACCGCGATACCCACGGCCCCTCCAATGACGGACAACAGTACTGATTCCACGAGCGCCTTACGCACCAGTCGCTGCCGCGAAGCACCCAGCGCCATGCGAACGGAGGTCTGCGCGCGGTCTTTCAGCCCACGCGCCAGCATCAGGTTCGCCAGATTCCCGCAGGCCACGAGCAGCACACATCCTGCCGCCACCAGCAGCAACGTTAGGCCATCCTGATATTGATCTCGCATGGCCGCTACCCCGGCGCCACCCGGAGTCAGATGCAGGGTTTGCTGCTGCCAGAGTTGCTTCTCGCCTGGGTCCATATCCGGCACGTGGCTGGCCAGCCAGCTGTGGAGTTCTACCCTCAGCTCCGCTTCGAGCGACTTTGGATTCACGCCCGGACGCACCCTCCCGATGATGTCCAGGAAGCTGCCATTCGGCCTCTTCAGCCGTGCGGTGGCTCCATCGATCATCAGCTCCGTGGTCAGTGGAAGCCAAAAATCCGGCATCCCTCCTCCCGCCAGCTTCGCTCCATAGAATCCCGGCGCAGCAACGCCGATCACGGTAAACGGATGCCCATTGATCTGGTAGCTGGCTCCGACAACCGAGGGGTCGGAGCCGTACTTCCCTTTCCAGATGCGGTAGCTCATGACCGCCACCGGCGGCGCGCCTTCCTGATCGTCGGCGTCGGTCATGAGCCGGCCGATCCAGGGCTGCACGCCAAGGGTCCTGAAGAAATTTCCGGAGACATACTCTCCATTGCGGGTATCCGCGGCCGCCTGTGACCCCGCTCTACGGACGCCAAGCGGCGCATTGCCGGCCTGCAGCGCCGCCAGGTCGGTGAACTCCGGTGTACGGGCTCGAAAGTACTTGTATGTCTCCCACGAGAACAGGGAAAAATTCCCGTCATCGCCCTGAACGTACCCGCCCCAGTTGCAGCAGCGGATTTTGTCTCCGATCCTCCATAGCTCCTCCGGCTTGGCCACCGGCAGAGATTTGAGCATTACCTGATGAATGAGAGTAAAGATCGCCGTAGTCGCTCCGATACCCAGTGCCAGCGTGATCACCGCCGTAGCGGTAAACCCCGGCGCCTTCCGCAGTTGTCGAAGCGCATCGCGCAAATCCGTCAGCATTCGTCCCTCCTGTGGCGTCAGGCCTACTTGCAGTACGAGAGCACCGGGCCACTGGTTCCCTACAATCACCAAGTCCTTGCAACCGGTGGCGTTGAAACACGGCGGTGGACGCTCTCGGCCTGGTGGATATCCGCTGACTATGGTGTACGCTGGCCCACGGAGGAGAATCCTTCATGCTCCAAGCTCTGCTTGCTGCCGCGATGGCTTTATTACCCGCCGCACAGCCGTCTGCCCAAGGGCTCGAAATTCCTACCGAGCCTGCGAAGCCTCTCACCTTGGCACAGGCTTGGACGCTTAATCGGACATACAACGACCCGCAGCACGGCGTATCGTTCCGCTACCCTGCGGCCTGGCAGGCCACGTCGCAGTTTGCCTATCATCCACCGGCATTGACCCAATCAGATGTGGCCAAGCCGATTGCCGCATTTGGATACAGTGAAGGAGGCTTCCCCAGGAAGCGATTGGTAGGTCCCTACGGGGAAACGAATCTGGAGGGCGTTAGCATCGTCTACTCAGCTGTTCCGGCGGCCGGCATGGCCGAATGCAATGCCAAGGCTGCATCCGTGTCGGGCTCGCCTGAGGGGCTGCCGGTCAAATTCGGAGACCGCTCCTTCTCTGTATACGAAACGGGGAGTGCGGGCATGTCGCAGTCCAGTTCCGGGAAAATTTACGCAATCTACGGCGGGCCCACTTGCTATCTGTTCGAGACGGATGTCGCAGTGGTTTCGCCTGGGGTAGTGGACAACATTCAAGCGCTTACGCCGGCTCAGCTCAGCTTTATCGATTCACACTTAGTGGACATCATCAAATCCGTGCAGCTCATTGCAGTACACTGAAGGGCTCGAGAAGCCGCGATGGGGAGGACTGGAAGATGCGGACTTTAACCTGGCTTGAGCAATTACTGCAGGACGTGCGCTTTGGCGCCCGGACGCTGGCGAAGAATCCTGGCTTTGCGATGGTCGCGGTAGCAACCCTGGCCCTCGGCATCGGCGCCAACACAGCGATCTTCAGTGTGGTAGAAAGTGTCGTTCTGGCTCCGCTGCCTTACCCGAACCCCGATCGCCTGGTAATGGTCAGCGAGAGCCGTCCGAATGTTAAACAGTTGTCGATCACGTACCCTGACTTTCAGGATTGGCAGCGCAGTGCTCGCTCGTTCGAACAGATGGCCGCGTTCAACTGGCGTGATTATGATTTGACCAGTCCCGGAACATCGGAGCACCTGAATGGCTCGGAAGTCTCCTCCGGCTTTTTCGCCACACTGGGCGTAAAGCCGATCCTGGGACGTGATTTCTCTCCATCGGAAGACCGGCCACACGGAGCGCCCGCCGTCATCATCAGCGATCGATTGTGGAAAGACCGATTTGCATCGAGTCCACAGGCGCTCGGCAAGTCCGTGATCCTGGACGGGGCCGATTTCACGGTCATCGGTGTTCTCCCTCCGGGATTTCGTTTCTGGACCGACTCAGACGTATATACGTCGCTAGGGCAGGGAGAGCCTCTGCTCTATAACGACCGCACAATCCATGGAATTACCGGAATTGCCCGCTTGCGCCCCGGCGTGAGCATCGGTCAGGCCGAAGGCGAGATGAGCGCCGTCCAGGAAAATCTGGACCTTCTCTATCCCGCCGCGGACCGAAACCTCGGGATCGATATCGTACCGCTCAAGCAGGTGATTGTGGGGGATACAGGCGGGACGCTTCTTCTGCTATTGGGAGCGGTGGGGATTGTTCTGCTGATTGCCTGTACGAACGTCGCAAACCTCCTGCTTGCTCGCTCGGCCGCGAGGACACGCGAGTTTGCCGTTCGCGCGGCGCTGGGGGCGAGCCGTGCGCGCATGGTGCGGCAGTTACTGACGGAAAGCGTGCTGTTGGCGCTCGCCGGCGGAGTGCTTGGCTTGGGCCTGGCAAAAGTGGGAATCAGCCTGGCTCTCGCGATTATGCCGGAGAGCCTGCCGCGTGCCGGCAGCATCGGGGTAAATCTTCCCGTCCTGTTGTTCGCGTTCAGCATTTCGCTGGCGGTTGGAATTATTTTCGGTCTCGCACCCGCACTCAAGAGCTCGCGCATCGACTTACAAGGTGCGCTCAAGACAGGCGATCGTGGTTCTACGAGAGCCCATGGTCGCGGTCAAAGCGCCCTGGTGATCGCTCAGATGGCCCTCACCCTAGTGCTGTTGGTAGGCGCCGGCCTGCTGGTGCGCACGATCCGCCATTTGTGGAGCGTCGATCCGGGCTTTAATTCACAGCATGTCATTACCTTCAAGGTAGGACTTTCGCCTTCGCTGACGGGGACGGCATCGAGCACGCGCATCGCCTATCGCCAGCTACTCGAGCGGATTCGAGAGATTCCCGGGGTGCAGGCGGCGGATTTTACCAATGTCGTACCGCTGAGCGAACAGGACAACGGCGGCCCCTTCTGGATTGGTGCGCAGCAGTCCACCTCCATGCAGGATGCTCCACATGCACTCTATTTTGAAACGGGTCCGGAATACCTTCAGACGATGGAAATTCCACTCCTTCGCGGGCGCTTTTTCACCGCGGCAGACACCGTCGAATCAGAGCCGGTTGTCGTCATCGACAGTGTTCTTGCGCACACCTATTTCCCAGACAAAGATCCGGTAGGTCAGACCATCACTGTTGCGCATTGGCGCACCGCACGAATTGTTGGGGTAGTGGGCCACGTGAGGCACTGGGGGCTGGACGATCCCGGGACCTACAACCCAAGCCAGATCTACATTTCCTTTTATCAACTTTCCGATCAATGGGTGCCGACCTTTGCCAGGTCTTTATCAGTAGCTGTTCGCACGCAGCTCGATGCTGCAACCATGATGCCGGCGATCACGAAGGTTATATACGGAACCGCTAAGGACCAGCCGGTCTATGACGTTCAAACCCTGAAACAGATTGCTTCGGGCTCCATGGCGTCGCAGCGGCTTCCCATGATTCTGCTGGCGGCGTTTGCCGTATTGGCGCTACTGCTGTCGTCAGTTGGAATCTATGGCGTGATTTCATATTCGGTGACTTTGCGTGTGCAGGAGATTGGGATTCGCATGGCGCTCGGTGCAGCACGGCAGGATGTGTTGAGGATGGTCATCGGACAGGGTCTCCGGCTGGCCTTTGCCGGCCTCCTGATTGGGGCGGCGGCCGCACTCCTGCTTACCCGGCTGTTGTCGAGCTTTGCGCGGTTGCTTTACGGGGTGCGAACGAGCGATCCGTTGACCTTCATGACTGTCTCGCTGGTGTTGGTTGGCGTCTCCGTCTTGGCGTGCTATCTTCCCGCCCGCCGCGCCTCGCGCACCGACCCCATGATCGCGTTGAAATACGAATAGACTCCCTTGGAAGTGCGAGCTCTATTAACGCATTTTTGCTAATACTGTGGTCCGGTGGGATCGGTTTTGTGCGGCCATTCTTTCCACCCCAGGCACGCAAAGACCGCGTGCCCGGGGACCCCGGGTTTCCACCCCAGGCACGCAAAGACCGCGTGCCCGGGGACCCCGGGTTTCCACCCCAGGCACGCAAAGACCGCGTGCCCGGGGACCCCGGGTTTGGCGGAATGGCCGCGTCGGGTTCAGTTTCCTGGTCTACACCATTAGCAAAAATGCTCTAGACGTGCACATGAGGCAGATTCCAATGGTGCCGCACACTCATCATCCGCAGCGTGAAACAGACAATCGCTCCCGACACCGCAGCGAGAGGTTTTGGCAACTTCATTCGAATCGCAACCACCATCACAGCCGCACCCGCCAAAGCCGCGGATGCGTATACGTCCGAGTGAAGAACAGTAGGAACCTGTGCCAGCAGCACATCTCTTACCGTACCGCCTCCTACACCCGTAATGCCGCCCATCAGGACCGCGATAAAAGGGTGAATGTCATAGGCCAGTGCCTTGCCGGCCCCGGAAACGGCAAAGAGAGCAAGACCTGCAGCATCCAGGCTGAGAATCAGCGGGTTGGGAATTTGCCGGACGAAATGATGGAAGAGGAAGACGATGGCGCCCCCGAGGAATGCGACCGACCCCAAACGCCAGTCGCGAATCGAGCCTGGAGGAATAGCGCCGATGAGGACATCGCGGATAATTCCACCACCGAGCGCGGTAGCAAACGATAACACCATCAGGCCGAGCAAATCGAGATCGCCCTCGACCGCCGCTAATGCGCCCTCAAGTGCAAAGACAAAGGTACCCATCAGGTCGAGTGTCAAAAGCAGCCTGCTGGGGTGCGGTTTCTCGGCGTGCGTCTTCTCGCGAACCATTGATCGCCCTCTTAGGATGTGCTCTGGTAGATTAGCAGGGTCTTTTTTTCCCTTTATGTGGGGTCACGACGCGATAGATCGAACCGAAATCCTTTCTCATGGACACTCTATTCCGCGCGCAGTGTTCGCATGGGATCGATGGATGCCGCACGTTGCGCCGGGACCGTGGCCGCCAGTGCGGAACAGCACAATAGAACGAGTACTGCGGCGGCCATCGTCGCACCGTCCAGCGGCTTGACGCCATACAGCAGACTCTTAAGGAAGTGCATAAGCCCAATGGAGGCGATCAGCCCACAGGCCACCCCCGTGGCGGCAACCGTCAGGGCATATCGCAATGTTCGCAGCAGCACAATTTTCGGCGATGCTCCTAATGCCATGCGGATGGCGATCTCGCGTGTGCGTTGCGCGACAGTATAGGCCAGCACCCCATAAATTCCGAGCAGAGACAGTAAGAGTGCGATTGCCGCAAATGCCGCCAGAATCGTTGTATTGAATCGGCGCGAGGACTCTGTCGCCGCCACGATCTCATCCATCGTATGCGCCTGCGATAATACGAGCAGTGGGTCAAATTGATGGACGATCTTCGCCAGGCTCGCCGCCAACTGCGTTGGATCGTCTACCGTCCGTATGACCACATTCATATTGCCCGCCACTCCCAACATCTCTGCCATCGGCCCCAATGCGGCCGCAGCTTGCGCGATCGGCTCATACATCTGCTCCACTGTCGGCTGATCGAGTGCGCCTTGTTTCACATCCCCGACCACGCCCACGATCGTGATGGCAGGCATCGGGCTGTCAAATCGATCGCCTATTTTCATGCGCAAACCGATTGGATCTTTGCCATGGAAGTAAGTTTCGGCAAAAGACTGGCTGATCATGGCCACCAGCGGAGCGCCCGCCTGCTGATCCTGATCTTCAAGATAACGGCCGCGGATCAGCGGGATGTGCAGCGTCTGGAAATACTTCCCTTGCACGAGATAAGTTGATGCAATCAGGAAGCCCTCCCCGGCAGACCGCACATGGCCTTCCGGCGTAATCAGGCGTCCACCATTCTGTCCAACGATCGGAATGTTGGATGAGAAGCCTACGGTCCTCACTCCAGGCAGAGCTTCTATTCTCCGCTGCAACTCTGCGTAGAATTCATCCACCTTCTGCTGTGTCGGGTAATCGTGCCTCGGTAGCGACAGAGAGGCGGTCAAAACGTGTTGTGGTTGGAATCCAGGATCGGTCTCGAGCATCTTGGCAAAGCTGCGTAGCAGCAGACCGGACGCAACCAGCAGCAGCAGCGCCAACGCTATCTCAAGTATTACCAGCATCTTCTGCAGATTGAACTGGGAGCGTCCGTGTCCTGATGCCTGACTTCCATCGCGCAATGAATCAAGAACATCTGTGCGCGTACAGGCCAGCGCCGGAGCAATTCCGCAGAGCAGGCCAGTCATGCCGGCAAGTCCGGAAGCAGCAGCGAACAGCGGCCATCGAACCGCAATTTCGCCCAAGCGCGGCAGCGAGTCGGGCAGGCAAACCGCGGCCGCATGCACCAACACCACCGCAAGCGCAACCCCGAGTACGCCGCCGATAGCGCTCAGCAAAAGACTCTCTGTCAGAAGTTGCCTTAACACGATGCGGCGTGCAGCACCTAATGCGAGACGCACTCCGAATTCGCGTCGTCGTGACGCCGCGCGTACCAGCAGCAGGTTTGCGATATTCACGCAGGCGATCAGCATAATCAGACTGACTGCTCCCAGCAGGACGTTCAGGAGCGGGCGTGCCTTATGCACCGTTTCCTCTTTCAGCGTCCTGAAATACCCTTGGACGTGCAGACCGGCTTTCGCTGCGTATCCCGGTTCAATGCCCGCGATCACCCGGTCCACATCGGTTTGTGCCTGCGCAGTGCTTAAACCCGGCCTCAGACGGGCCACGAGACCGTAGTCGTAATTCTCCCCTTCGGAATTCTGTTCAACCGGAGTAAAGCTCATGGGAACCCAAAGATCGCGATGGCTCAATCGTCCGGCGTCCAGCGGGAACTCGAAATCTGGCGGCATTACTCCGATGATCGTGTACGGGCGGCGGTCCAGATCGATCGTCTTGCCCAAGACGCCCGGATCACTCTGGAATCGTTCGCGCCAAAGCGAATAGCTGACAACGGTCACGGGCGCCGAGTTCTCGTCCTCTTCGCGGGTGAATGTGCGGCCCAGCAATGGGTCGATGCCAAGGACTGGAAACAGCGATGCGGTGACTCGTTCTGCCGCCGCGTGAAAGGGCGCGCCCGCGCCCGTGACATCATAGCCGGCACTGATATATCCACCCTCACCAGAAAAAGCCTCGCTTTCGCGTTGGAAGATGAGCACATCGGGAGCAGTCACATTGAACTCATGAGGGTCTTCACGAACAAATTCATGCAAACTGAGGAGTTGTCCGGAATCCTTAAACGGCAGAGGCCGCAAAAGCACGGCTTGCACGACTGAAAAGACCGCCGTCATGCCGCCGATGCCCAGTGCTAAGGTCAATATCGCAGTAGCGGCAAAGGCCGGCGCCTTAAGCAACTGCCGCACTCCGTAACGCACATCCACACAGACCGCTTCTAGAAAAGGAAGTCCCCGCTGCACACGGTACGCTTCCCTTGTCTGGGTGATGCCGCCGAACTCGCGCAGCGCCCTGGTCCGCGCTTCCTGCACAGACATGCCGCGTTGCATGTTCTCTTCGACGGCAAATTCGATATGTGAACTCAACTCAGCGTCCAGGTCTTCATCCAGCCTGCGCCTGCGAAAGAGAGCGGCGCACCTGTTGAGCAAAACGCGTATCGGCTCCATAGTCGACCTCCTGACAGGAAGGGAGAGCCCCTGTTGCCTTTCTACATATAGAGTGGCTCCTGTATAGGCAGAATGTCAACATGTAGCCGAACCACTACGAGCGAGGAGTGCGCCGTGTGCTCAACCGTTCGGCTTCGCTGCTGCAATCCGGAAACAATTGCGGCAGGAAGCTTTTGCTTAATCAACGATGCCGAGCCTGCCTGGCGCAACACCAACGTGAGCGCGGTCTCAGGCAGCAGAACCTGCGTCCTCGGACGCTCCGAGCGCACCCGCAGAATCTCGCGCACGTGGCGACGAAGGGGCCTCGCTGGCTGGTAAACGAAATGATGCACCTCGCTCATCGAAATCTTGGATGAGGAGACGCAAACGAAGATTTACTTCAGTGCCGGTGCTTTCTTGACTCGTACCTGCGCGGACGCCTATCATCCAGCATCCATGGCACATAAGTTACTAGCGGCATGATCGGGACCACGGTTTCGCACTATCGCATTCTGGACAAGCTGGGCAGTGGAGGAATGGGGGTAGTGTACAAGGCCGAGGACCTCAGCCTCGGCCGTATGGTCGCGCTCAAGTTCTTACCTCAGGAACTGGCTGAAGATCCTCAGGCTTTCGAGCGTTTCCGGCGCGAAGCCCGAGCCGCCTCAGCGCTCAACCATCCCAACATCTGCACCATTCATGAGGTGGGAGAGGCCGGCCAGCAGCCGTTTATTGCCATGGAGTATCTGGAAGGAGAGACTCTTCGACAACGCCTCTTGGCCGGCCCCTTGGAAACTGACGATCTCCTCGAACTGGCTATCCATATAGCCGATGCTCTAGATGCGGCGCATCAGAGGGGCATCATCCACCGGGATATTAAACCGGCGAACATCTTCATCACGTCGCGGGGACAGGCGAAAGTTCTGGATTTTGGCTTGGCGAAGTCGATCGGGGCGACGCAGGAAACACAGCCTGCCGCAGCTGCCGGAGAGGCCGCCAGCCACCTTCCGGACAAGCCCACCCTGCCGATCGATATCCACCGGCTGACCAGCCCCGGCATTGCTTTGGGTACGGCAGAGTACATGTCGCCGGAGCAGGCTTGTGGAAGACGTATCGATGCGCGAAGCGATCTATTCAGCCTCGGCGTCGTGCTCTACGAAATGACGACCGGCCGAGTGCCTTTCGATGGCAACTCGCCGGCCCAGATTTTTGCCGCTCTCCTACACGACAACCCCGACCCCATCACCAGTCTGAATCCGTCCGCGCCAATCGCGTTGGAAGGAATGATCAACAAGGCATTGGAGAAGGATCGCGATCTGCGGGCCCAGAGCGCGGCTGAGTTGAGAAGCGATCTGAAGCGACTGAAGCGTGACCTGCACTCGGAACGTTTGAGCGCTGCGACCGCGGCCTTTGCCAGCGCAACTGCCGCGCCAACCGGCGCCATGCGACAGACGGCAGCGCGCTCCACGGTGGCAAGCGGGCGAAGCATCCCACCTGCCCAGCGCTGGCGATGGCTTGGCTTTGGCGTCTGTACCCTCGCGGGCTTGACTGCGCTTGCCTTTGTGATGAGGCCGGTGCTGCCTCCGCCCAGAGTAGTCAGCTCGCTACAGGTCACCACGGACGGACAGGAAAAATCGGGAGCGGCCACGGATGGCGCCAGGCTCTACTTCTCTGAGGGCGGACAACTCTTTCAGGTTTCTACAGCTGGAGGGGAGATCGTCCCCATACACCAATCCGTGGACGATATATTCCCCGTCGACATCTCGCGCGATCGTTCCCGGCTGCTGGTGTTGAATAAGAGCTTCGTCCCGGAGGGAAACGCCGCCTGGACTCTGCCTGTTCTCGGGGGCGCCGCGCGCCGATTGGGCAATGTGGTGGCAACCGATGCATCGTGGTCTTCAGACGGAGAGAGGTTGGCGTATACGTCGGGTGACGATCTCTACATCGCCAAAGGCGACGGATCTGAGCCTCGCCGGCTGGCCACCTCGACCGGAACGGCCTCGTGGCCGCGCTGGTCTCCCGATGGAACGCGGTTGCGCTTCAGCGTAAACGGCGCCAACGGCTCCGCCATTTGGGAAATCGCACCGGATGGAAGCGGCCTTCATCCACTGCTGACGGGTTGGAATACTCCGCCGGCGGAGTGTTGTGGCAGCTGGACGCCGGATGGAAGATATTTTGTCTTCCAGTCGTCGCGTGGCGGAGTAGCTGATATCTGGGCCATGCGCGAAGCAGGCAGCCTGATCCAGCGAGTAAACCACTCGCCGGTCCAGTTGACGTCTGGGCCCACGAGCACGTTTGCTCCGCTGCCGAGCACAGATGGAAATCAGATTTTTGTCCGGACGATCCAACCTCGCGGGCAGTTGGTGCGCTTCGACGCGAGGTCGGGCGAATTTCGCCCGCTCTTTCCTGGTGCGCCACCTGGGATTCAAGGAACGGGCGTGGACTTTTCCCGGGACGGAAAATGGATCGCTTACATGAGCTACCCCGATGGGAGTTTGTGGCGGAGCCGGCCCGATGGCAGCGAACGATCGCAACTGACCTATCCTCCGCTCCTCGCCTACATGCCACGCTGGTCGCCCGACGGAAGCCAGATAGCGTTTATGGGCCAGTTGCCGGGCAAACCGTGGCAACTCTATATGGTGAGCGCGCAAGGCGGCTCCGCACAGCAACTGATACCGGACCAACGCGACCAGGCCGATCCCTCCTGGTCGCCGGACGGAAACTCGCTGGCGTTTGGAGGCCAGGCTGTATCGGAAAAAGACGCAGCCAGCGTAAATGCCATTCGATTGCTCGATCTGCGCACTCGCAAAGTCAACGTAATCCCTGGGTCAGAGGGTCTGTGGTCACCACGGTGGTCGCCGGCCGGAGATCGTCTTGCGGCCATGTCCAACGACGGAACCGAACTGTTTGTCTACAACTTCAGCACCCGCGCGTGGACCAAGCTAGCGAAGGCCTCCATTGGTTACCCAACCTGGTCGCATAAGGGAGACTCCATTTTCTTCTTAAACCACTTGCCGGGAGGAGACCAGATCTTTCGCGTCCCGGTCACCAGTCACAAGGCCGAAGAAGTGGTGGACCTGAAGAACTTTCACGCTGCGCCATTTCTAATCGGCTACTGGTTTGGCCTTGCTCCTGATGATTCACCTTTGGTGATACAAGACGCCGGCATCGGGGACTTTCACGCCCTCAATCTAACGCTTCCCTAGGCGCGGAACGATTTTGCGCTCGGCGTCAAGATCGCTTTCCAGCCCGGACACCTGCCTTGTCTCGACGCTTCACGACAACTACCTCGGCGACGTTCCGTTTCGACTTGACACCGTTTTGATCCAGCCATCCTCGAAGGTCTTCAAGCATCGAAGCACCCCAATGTTCGACGGTCTTTAGCCGGTACAGCTTTTGCCCATGGCAATCGATATTTAGCAGGCAATTGTCTATCCCCTTGCGCGCCGGTCCGTGAAGACCGCGGGGTAGCCTTGACAATCCGCCGGCAGATTAAGTAGCTTTTTACCCTAAGGCGCTTATGGAAGATAAAACCGAAAACGGAGAACTGATCCAGGGCACACTGGAGATGCTGGTTTTGAAGGCATTGATACGTGGGCCTATGCACGGGTATGGGGTCGCGGAGTGGATTCATCAAACCTCACAGCAGGTGTTGAAGGTGGAGGAAGGGGCACTTTACCCGGCATTGCACCGTCTGGAACTGCGGGGCGTGCTCAAGGCAGAGTGGGGCCTTTCCGATAACAATCGGCGTGCGAAGTTTTATCGACTGACCGCTGAGGGCAAGAAGCGGCTGAATACCGAATCACGGCGCTGGGCGCGTCTGTCGACGGCAGTTGCTTTCGTGATGCAAGCCTCCTGAGGAGAATCTTATGGTTCCCAGTCTTCACGAGTTTGTGAAACGGTTGTGGGCACTCTTTCATAAACGGCGCATGGATCGCGAGATGGCCGAGGAGTTGGAATTTCACCAGGGGCTGTTGCGTGAGAAGCTGTTGCGGCAGGGGGTTCCACAACGCGAAGTCGATTTGGCGACACGACGGACCTTTGGCAACGCAAGCCGCTGGCAGGAAAGGCTCAGCGAACTATGGCAGTTTAAGAGTCTAGAAAACTTTCTTCGCGACCTTGGATTTTCAGCGCGGTTGCTGGCGAAGTCGCCGGGGTTTACTGCAGTCGCGATTCTGACGCTGGCTGTTGGTGTGGGAGCGAACACGGCGGTCTTCTCGTTGATCAACGGGTTGTTGCTCAGGCCGCTTCCCGTCCCTCACGCTGAAAAGTTGGTTGTCCTCCGCATAGATGAGAACGGCCCCGAGCCCAACTACGCGTTTTGCACGCCGTTTTTCCGCGGCCTGGAGGAAAGGCACGACCTGTTCGCGAATGTCTTTGCCTACAACGGTGACACGTTTCAGGTACAGGGTCGCTCCGGCAACGAAAATGTCAACGAAAACATTCAGGGAATGCTGGTGAGCGGGCAATTCTTCCAGGCGCTGGAAACACCGCCATTGCTGGGGCGCTACCTGACTCCGCAGGACGACCGGCCGGGAGGCAGTCCTGCAGGCCTCGCGGTTGTGATCAGCGAAGATTTCTGGAACAACTGGTTCAACCGCGCAGCAGACGTTGTCGGGCGCAAGATGGTTATCGCCAACACGCCATTCACGGTCGTTGGGGTAATGCCTAAGCGGTTTATTGGAGCCGACCCGACGCAAAGGCCCATGATATTTGCACCGCTGTCGGCCGACTCGATCATGGATGCGCCGAGAGATCACATCTCCGCAGGTATTCACGCGTGGTGGATTACTGTCGTTGCACGGTTGCAACCTGGCGTAACCCTCGACCAAACAAATGCGGCTTTGCTTACGGTATCCGGGCCTATCGTGCGCGAGACTGCTGACGATGCGAGTTACATTGCGGATGCAGAAAAGGCCCATTTGCATTTTGTGGCCGAGCCCGGATCGCGTGGATATGCATATGTCCGTTCCGTGTTCCGTAAGCCGCTCATGGCCATGTTCGCCATGTGCGGAGGAATCCTGTTGCTGGGATGCCTGAATCTGGCCAGCCTGCTGATGGCACGCAGCGCAGCTCGGCAACGGGAGTTGGCAACGCGCCTGGCGATGGGCGCCACGCGGCGGCGACTGATTCAGCAACTGCTGACGGATAGTCTCTTGATTGCATTCCTGGGAACGGCCGGCGGAATGATGGCAGCCTCGCTGGTAGGCCGCTCCCTGAGTGCGTTTATGATGCGCAGCGATAGCTTTATACAAAATGGCCGGATCGACACCTCGATCGATCTCCGGGTATTTGGTTTCGCTGCGATCATTGCTATTGTTTCGACGCTGCTGATCGGACTGATGCCTGCTCTGCAAGCCACGTCGGGCAACCTGAGCGACCACATCAAGAATGGCCGGCACGCAAGGCAGGAGTTTCATAAAATTCTGACTCCGGCGCTGCTGGCATCGGAGGTTGCAGTGGCGATGACGCTGGTGGTCGGCGCGGGGCTGCTGGCGACGAGCCTGGTGCGACTCTTCAAGTCAGGAATAGGTTTCGATCCCAAGGGACTTTTCAATATCAGGTTCAGTATGGATAAGCAGCAACTGACCGGGGATGCGCTGATGCGGGTTTATCAGCAATTAGGTGAGGACCTGAGCCACCAACCGGGTGTCGAGAGTGTCAGCTTTCAATCTATCGTGCCGCTTTCTCACCGTCATTGGACCGGGCTATACTCTGCGCCGGGTGGAAGTCCCGGCAGGCTCAACATGAATAGCGTGGCGCCAAAGTACTTCGGGACGATGCGCATTCCGCTTTACCAGGGCCGTGAATTCGACTGGAACGATACCAAGGCTTCGGGACTGAAGATGATCTTGAACCAGTCCGCCGCGAAGCTATTCTTTCCTGGCCGCGAAGCGTTGGGACAGCAGGTAATGAACGCTTGGGACAAAACCTCGTATCAGGTGGTGGCTATCGTGGGCGATACGAAGTATCAGGATCTGCGTGAATCCGCGCCGCCAAACGCCTATGTGCCAATCATGCAAGACCCACAGGAGAAGCCATCGTTGAGTGCCGTGGTTAGGATGGGCGGCGGGCAAGCGCCGCTTGCGGGGGCTGCGCGCGAATTGGCATCACGGCTGGCTCCGACCATCCCTGCGCCGGTAGTAACGACGATGAACGATGTGCTCAATGGATCGGTCGCCGCTGAGGGGATGATGGCGATCCTGTCTGTTTTCTTTGCCGGGTGTGCGCTGCTCGTGACCGGCATTGGACTCTATGGGACTTTGGCCTATTCCACAGCGCGGCGAACAAGCGAAATCGGCATCCGCATGGCTCTAGGAGCACGGCGCGCAGGCGTGATGCTGATGGTGTTCCGTGAGAACGCAGTGATCGCAGCCATCGGCTCTGTGGCAGGACTGATCGTGGCCCTTCTTGCATCACGAACGCTGGCAAGCTTTCTCTACAACACGTCGCCGAGCGAGCCGTGGGTGCTCGTCACGTCGTTAGGCGCACTGGCCGCAATTGCTGCTGCAGCGACTCTTCTGCCGGCATTGCGAGCGGCGCGGATTGAACCAATGACGGCTATCCGATACGAATAGTATTGCTCCGGTCATGCGGAGAAGCTGTTAAGCCGTGCCGTTTGTCCAGTGGGTCTGTCCAGCAGCCCTGTTCAGTTATTTATAAAATTCGATATTTTTGGGTCCTTTTTGCGGATTAGCAGCTCAGCGGGGGCGGACAAAGGGGTTTAGGGGGATCTTTTTTGTCGAGAAATCCACTCCCATGTCTGGAACAGAATTGAACAGGGGGACATACGGTATGGGGGCTTTCGAGGGGGTAGAGGTGGGCTGGCTGGGGCCAGCGGCCTCGGAGGCATAGATTTGCGGAGTGGGCGCGGCGGATTTCTTTTCCGCGGAGGCGGCGAGACGGTTGGGGATGAAGTTTTCCATGGCCACGATGATGGTGAGGGCCTTGACCTGGCCGGTAACGCTGCCTCGGGTCATTTCGGGGCTGAGGTTGGCGATTTCCCAGAGGCGGTCCAGGACCTGTTGGCGGTCGAGGTTCGGGCGGCGCTGTTCTTCCACGGCACACCCCACGGCTCGCCGGGGCAGGCGGGACAGGTTGGCGTCTTGCTGGACGAGCCGTTGCTGCACGGCAGCGCGGTGCTCGAGCATGTAGGCGCGGACATGGGGTTTGGCTTTAGTGTAGTCGGCGGAGTCGGGTTTGATGCCGACGGCTTCGGCGGCTTGACGGTCGGTCATGGCGCCAGAGAGGACCAGGTGGGCAAAGGCTATTTCCTGATCGGTGATGGGATCGCTTACTTCATTTATAGGCATTAGTGGCTCCTTTGGTTTGAGAGAAGTTAGGGACAGTTTGCGTTGATGGAAAAACGGAACCCGGAGGCGATTCGCCCACGCACATTGGCTTGTACCGAGAGTGAAACTGCAGATCCCTCCGCTGCGCTACCCCGGATTTCCTGTCGAACTTGGTGGCGTTGGCGAACTTCATGCGGCTTTCTTAACGGAAAGCCGCACACGTGGACGTTGGTGAGGGCCGCGTAGCAGGAAATCCGGGTACGCTCCGGTCCCACGGCACGCCGGGGCAGGCGGGATGACAAAATTAGAGGTCGGTGGCTCACCTTGGCTTGGGTGGAGATGGATGGACAGAGTCGAAAAAAGCTAATTTGGACAAGACTGTCAGCCGTCCCCTTCGACAAGCTCAGGGCAGGCTCTGCGGAGTCTGTGTCATAGCAGGAGCTCATAGCTGGCTGAATGCCTTGCTGTGAACCGTTTCTGCGGGTTCAGCAACAGGTGCAATCGTGGGGGCTTCGCCCCGTCTTGTTCAACCCATGTAGTGCCCCGGCTTCGCCGGTGCAAACATGGGGCACCCGTCCAGTTCCTAAAAGATTCTGCTGTAAGAACCGGATTTGCGGGTTCAGTAAATGCGATTGTGGGGGCTAACGCCCGATCATTTTCGGCCCAGGTACGCTTCCACGGCACGCCGGGGCAGGTTGGCGAACCTGTGGGACCCGTTCAGGCGACCTGCGTCTTTCTAAGGTACGAGAGTCTTGGGTTGCTTAATTTTTGACAGGGATCGGGTGTGTCACCGGACAGCGGTAAAACTGTCCTTCGCTCGCGCTTAGGCCGAAGCTTCCGGCAACTGCCGACCAGCGGGAGGTGGCGAGAGCCGCCCGTTGTGCCGATATCGTCTACTTGGAGGATATGGCGCGTTGCGGAATCGGATCCAGCCGCCGCGACTCTTTTCTTGAATCGACGGTTATCGTTTCGGGGGTTACTTTGGGTTGGCTGGTGACCTGGCGGTTAGGTCCGCATGATTGCTGCAGCATCAACCATTTATTCGCTACGCAGAGCGACGATGGGATCGATCTTCGCGGCGCGACGAGCCGGGAGCCAGCAGGCCAGCAGCAGGACAAGAACCATCACACATGGAACGATCGACAGAATGAGGGGGTCGTTAGCGCTTAGCCCGTATAAGAGACTCGCCATGATCTTCCGCAGCAGGAATGCGCCGGCAACGCCAATGAGCGATCCGGCAATTGCAAGGCCAGCCCCTTGCCGGAGGATGAGTCGCAGAACATCGCGGGAATGCGCTCCCAGCGCGATGCGAATGCCGATTTCTCTGGTGCGCTGAGAGACGGAATAAGCCATGACTGCGTAGACTCCTACGGCGGCCAGTGACAGAGCCAATAAAGAAAATGCTCCCAGGAGCGAGAGATCGAAATTGCGCAACGAGCCGGCATCAGCCAGCATCGAGTCCATGGTCTTGACGTCGTATACGGGGACACTCTGATTGACGGCTGCCGCGGCGGCGTTGATGGAACGGAGTAGATCGCTTTGCGCCAGGGTACTGCGGAGCGCAATTCCCATGTTCGCCTCGATCAGCGGCCGCATGCTGTCTGGAATCTGGGTATAGGGATAGTAGGCGGTCGGCTCGATGGCTACATCAGTGCCCCAGTGACGGACATCGGCAACCACTCCGACCACGACGCACCAGGAGCTGCCGGCGAAACCAGGCTTGAGCCTTTTGCCGATCGGGCTCTCTCCGGGCCAGTATTTGCGGGCAAGGCTCTCACTTACGACGGCCACCGCGGGGGAGCTGGCCGTATCGCGATCTTCCAAGGCGCGGCCCTGAAGCAGTGGGATTTCGAGGGTGCGGAAATAATCGTCGCCCACTGCTCGGAATCGGGTGACGATCTCTCCCTGGACCGGAGCCGGTGTTTTGCCTTCAGTGAGAATGGGCATCGAAGGGTCGGTGCCGGAGAGAGGAAAATTACGAGCGACTGCTGCCGATTGCACTCCTGGCACCGCGCGAACACGGTCGACGATCTGGTGGTAGAACTCTGAAATCCGCGGCCCTGTGAGTTGCGAGGGCGCGGCGATGCGGAAGGTGAGCACGTTCTTCGGAACAAATCCGAGTTCCACGTTTCTCAGAGACCATAGGCTCCTTAGCGCCAGCCCAGTGCAGATTAGAAGCATGCACGCCAGTGCGGTTTCGCCGATCACGAGCATGGAACGATGACGGCCAAATCCGCGGCTGGAGAAGCCACCATGCTCGCGCAGACCGTTATTGATGTCGAGGCGTGCTGCCTCGATCGCAGGGGCAAGCCCGAAGAGAATACCCACCGCGACGGAGGCCAGAAGAGAATACGCGAGGACCGTTCCATCGATGCCGGTTTGCTCGATGCGAGGAACCTGTGGCGGATGGATGGCGAGCATTGCGCGCAAAAGAAGAAAAGAGATTGCGGCGCCGGATACTCCGCCGGCGGTGGCAAGGATGCATGCTCTCGGTAAGCAATTGGCGAATTACGCGCAAGGGTGTAGCGCCAAGTGCGGTGCGGACGGCCATTTCCCGAGCCCGTGCCGCTCCGCGAGCAAGCAACAAATTAGCCACGTTGGCGCAGGCAATCAGCAAGACAAGGCCGACGCAACCCATCAGCATGAGCAGCGCGGGCCGTACACCGCTGGTGAACGCGTCGTTGAGGGTTTGGAGATCAACACCAAATCCAACGTCGCTGCCCGGATCTTCCCGGTGTAGACGAGTTGCAACCGCATTCAGTTCGCTGCGCGCTTGCTTCAGGCTTACTCCATCCGGCAGGCGGATAAAGCCGCCAAGCCAATGGATGTTCGGGGACGCACCGACTCCGCTGTCGCGGCGAAGTTGTAGCGGCGTCCATAGCAGTTCCTTGCCGTCGAAGCCGTGAAAGCCAGCCGGCATGATGCCGACCACGGTGTACGGAGCTCCGTCGAGCTGAATGGATTTACCGACAATGTTCGGATCCGCGCTGTAACGGCCTTTCCATAACACGGAACTGAGCATGACAAAGTTGCCGGATCCTGCTACGTCTTCCTGGGCAGAAAAAACCCGGCCCAACATCGGCTGAATGCCCAGGACAGGCAGCAAGTCGTAAGAGACTTCGCCGCCGGAGACGCGCTCCGGTTGAGCTCCGATACTGCTCAGGTTGAACTGCCAGGGGACATCGGCGCCCATCCTGGCCAGCAGGCCGCCCTGCTGTTTCCAGTCCAGAAAATCTTGCGTGGAAAAAAGATTGCCGTTTCCGTCTGCCTGGCGTTGCGACACATACAGGAGGTGCCCGGAATGCTGGAACGGCCAGGGTTTCAGCAGGACGGATTGAATGACGCTGAACATGGCGGTGTTCGCGCCCATCCCCAATGCCAATGTGAGCACGGCCGCAATCGTAAAGCGTGGAGCGTTGACCAGCGATCGGGTTCCGTAGCGAATATCCTGCAGCAGTTTCTCCATCGCGTTTACCTCATGCAGAATGAGAAGGCCCAGCGAATCGATTGTTACACCAGGGGCAGTGTTGTCCAAATTAGTGTTCTTCGACCGACTTGGGCAGCACTGAAAACAACTCCGCCATCAATCCATTCAGTTCCACTCAAGCAAAGGTGAGCCAGTGCCCTCAAAGTTGTCATCCCGACCGGAACTGCGTGCGGTGGGAGCGGCCTACACACCTACGATCCTTTCAGCCGCTAACAAATTCCTCATGGAAGCACTCCCTCTTGTCATCACGAGCGAACTCCGGATTTCCTGTTACGCTGCACCCATCAACGGCCACGTATGCGGCTTTCTTAAGGGAAGCCGCATGTGCTTTACCGAAACCACGAAGTCCGACAGGAAATCCGGATCAATAGAATCGAACGCGAAGAGCGACAAATCTGCCAATTTGCTCTTCAACAAACGATGAGCTATGCTCCGGCTCATGCAAATGACATTGCATCCCGCGTTGCTTTTACTGGGTGCTGCCTTGGCGTCGATCCCAACGGCTCCTTCAGCGGTACTGCTCGAGAACAATGAAGTGAAGGTTGCTCGTGCGCTTGAGAAAAATCAAGTGGTGGGCAAGTTCCACCAGCACGAGATGAACCGGGTGATGATCTACCTCCAGTCGGGCCGGCAACGATTTGCATATCAGGACGGGAGAAAACCAGCGGTGTTCGATTGGAAGGCCGGTCAGGTGGTGTGGAGCCCGCCAAGCGGAATGCACTCGCCGCAAGTCCTGGATCATGATTTCGACATCATCGAGATCGAATTGAAGACGACTGGGACAGACAAGGCGATCCGCAGCGACCTCGATCCGCTCAAAGTAGATCCTGGCGACTACAAGCTGGAATTTGAGAACCCCCAAGTGCGCGTTCTGAGGGTCAAGATCCCGCCACACGGAGTTGCTCCCATGCACGCGCATGTGACCGATCGCGTAACCGTCTTTCTC
The DNA here is from genome assembly GCA_963746595.1 of uncultured Acidobacteriaceae bacterium. GTDB lineage: Bacteria > Acidobacteriota > Terriglobia > Terriglobales > Acidobacteriaceae > PALSA-350. The sequence goes on along the minus strand of CAVVBS010000012.1, from coordinate 296,027 downwards.
ACCGACCAGAACTTTCGCACCAAAGACTCTGCAGGCAAGGTAGCGACGGTAGAACATAAAGCCGGTGACGTCGCTTGGGGGACGCCCATTGAGCATACGGAACAGAACCTGAGCGACGAGCCTTTTGAAGCGGTTACGGTCGAAATCAAGAAATAACCGTTTGGCAAGAACCCTCTCGTTTCCCTCACGAAGGACGGGTGCCCCTACCCCCGGATCTAACCGATCATTTAAGTCCCGTAGGGACGGCTGAGAGTCAGAGCTGTCCAGATTAGCGAATAAATGGGGCTTGGTGGGCCGGCAATCCGTTGAATGTATGCAACCGCATGGTGTCAAAGAGAATCGGGTTGGCTTTGGAATGATAGCCAATCAACATTCGCGTGCGGTCCGGGTTCAGAGCTGTCCAGATTAGCGAACGAATCGGGCTTGGTGTGCAGGCGACTCCCTATGGACGGAGCTGTAGGGAGTTGTTAGAGGGAAGGGCGCACAGCAGGTCCCTCCACTGCGCTACGCTCCGGTCGGGATGACAAATTTGAGGACGGCGACCCAGCCTTGCATTGGTGGAGTGGATGGACAGAGTCGAAAAAAAGCTAATTTGGACAAGTCTGACTCTCAGCCGTCCCTTCGGGACTGATCGCGATGGGGAAAGGCTGTCACTCGATGGTTGCATGCATTTGTGGAGTGAATGTCTTCTCCGCCGCTCTGCACGCGTCGCTTGGATTTCAGCAGGTCGGCTTGCTGCCCGTAGCAGGCGTCAAATTTGGCGAATGGCTGCAGCTGTCGATCATGCAACGTCCGTTGCAATGAGATTCAGAATAGGCGTGCCGACTCATCGGCCATAGAGAAATGTGCCGCACAGATCCGTTGAGTTGGCGAGCACCTCGGGCTTAAACACCGGCATTTTTTGTCCGGAGAAGAAAGCAAGGTGCAAATTGCGCCCCGAGACGAAAGCCGCGACCCACTGAGTATCCTCGGACCCACAAATGGAATTCCGGTGCAAAAACTTTTTTGAGGCTGGTATGCTCAGCCGGTAAAGACTGCCGCGCCCACCGGCACTGCTGTCTACATCAAAGACTGCGCTCACCTCGCCCGGCTCGAGATCACGTATGCGAGCGATGGAAAAGCTGGAAAAGTTGATCGCTATCTTGGCCTCAGAAAACGCCACGTCGCCGGTGATGGACTCGGCCGGCGAGTTCGCTGCGCGCCAAGGTCCTAATTCCTGCGCTGAAGCTGACACACAGCAGGCCAGCACCAATCCTAAAATCACACCCAAGATTCTTTCTCGCTTCATCTCTTGAGCATGACATTCATAGAATCTTTGAGCAACTCGGGCTTTCCCAGCCGGCGAACGGCGGTGAGTCACATCCTGCTTTCAACTCAGCCTTAATGTGGTGATGCCGGCGGGGTACTCCTCTTCAAACAGCAGATTTTCAACCGACGCCGCACGAAATTCGGTGAGGTAATGCATACCGAGCGCCGCGAAAGCAAGGGCCAGAATCATCATCAGGCGACCAAGCGGGCGATTCAGCAGACGGCCCTCAAGCCCGGCTGCTTTACTTAATAAGCGTAGGAAGAACATCAGGCCGCCCCAGAAAACAAGATGAATTTGTGCTTTACCGGGGAGATAAGAACAGGTGAAGGGTATTTTGGGAAACGTGTACAGGCACAGTTCGACCAGAAGGATTCCCAGCCCTAACATCACAGCGAAATGCCCCACAGCGGGGCGCCAGGGATAGAAGAGAAGGCAACTGGCAATCACAAGCAAGACAGGAGCAACGGCCAATGCCAGCCACGAAAAGCGAACACCTTTCTGGTAATCCCCAACGGAACGGACTTGCGTGATGCGAATGATCCAGTTCGCCTGCAGCGAAATGGGAATCGAAGCTACCACGCGTAATGCCAGTACCACGAGGATCATCATCAAACTGCTGGCAAACAGGAACGAGCTGCTGACGGTTGCTCCTACGGATAGGATTCCTGCGCGGGTGATATTCACATAACCGATGACGATGGTGATACCAAGCCCTAAATAGAAACTGAAAATCATGCGATGCTGACGGCTTCTGAGCAGCGTTCGCATGCTGAAGAGGGTGAGAGCCTCGGTGAGCGGGCTGGCAAAGTGCGGTGGCCAGGGGAACCATCGCGACTGAGGGAGGATGTCGGGTTGCTCGATTATCTTCGGCATCAAACGGAAATAGCACAAAAGCAATGCAGCGCACGTTCCGAGCGCGGAGACGCCTAAGCCGATCCATGCGCGTAATGCCAGGGGAGCAAGCGCGGGATGCATCGATCCGTTGAGCTGGTTGAAGAGCGCCAGGAACCAGTAGGAAGGAAGCCACTCAAGCAGGCGTTGATTCTGCGGAGCAGCGAGCGCCGCCGGCGATTCCAGCGATGGCTCAAGGAGATAAACGCTTAGCAAGGTACACATGGCCGCTGCCGGCAAGATTGCGGACAGGGCAAGGAAAAGCTGACGTGGAAGCAGATTCGCAGCCAGGCCTTGCAGGGCGAGAATGGTGAATACAAAGAAGGCGCCTGCCGCGGAGATAGTAATCCAATAGGCAGGCAACGCTCTTAGCATGCCGAGAAACCCGCTGTTGCTGGCTCTAAAGAGCAAAGGCCATATCAGGCCGGTGAAGATGTTCAGCGCAACTACCGCGAGGGCGGGCGCGGCGAAGAGAGCGGCAAGCTTCGCCAGAAACAACGTGCTCTTCCTGACGGGTAGTGGTGAAAGCACCAGGAGATCCCGTCGATCGGGAAAGGCCGCATCCCAGTTGAGTATGGCGATCAGCCCGGCCACGGTCATCGACGTTTCAATGAAAAAGTGTTCAAACATCCATGCGGTTGTTAATGGTAGGGCGTCCCCATTCATGAGCAGAATCGGAATCGTGAGCAGGAAACTGAAGGTGCAGAAGATGACAGCAAACTGCCCAATCAGTTTGGCTGGGTCGGCGTCGGATGACAGGAGATCAAGGTCGACGACACGGAGAAGAAAAACACGATAGAGAGTACGAAACTGAAGTTTTCTCTGGGCCCATTCGCTATGCATGGATCAAGTCCGCGATCTCCCGTGAGATCGCATCCGAATCGGTTTCAACGGCGAGCTGGGAAAATATTTCTTCAAGGGTGGGTACAGCCATTAAGACTCTCAACCGCTCGATCGAGTCGTCTGCGACCACTTTGCCGCGATGCAAAATGACGACGTGAGAACACACGCGCTCCACGGTTTCCAGTTCGTGCGAACTGAAGAGCACGATCTTGCCGCGAGCTGCCAACTCTTTAATCAGGCTGCGCAAGATGAGCGATGAACCGACATCGAGGCCGGAAAACGGTTCATCCAGCAGTATCAGGTCGGGATTGTGCATCAGGGCCGCACTGAGAAGAATCTTTTGCCGCATGCCTTTTGAATACGACGAGATCGCCACGTCGCGATCACCGTGCATGCCGAAGAGGCGCAGAAGCTCATGAATGCGGTGGTTCGCGGAATTCCGCTCCATGTCCCGTAACTGGGCGACCATTACCAGGTACTCCAGGCCGCTCAAGTGCGTGTAGAGGTGAGGCTCTTCCGGAACATAGCCAATCCGTTGTCGATAGGCCATGGGATTTTCCTGGATAGGCCGTCCGGCAAAAAGGATTTCTCCCGAGGTCGGTTCAATCAATCCGGTGGCCAGCTTCATGGTGGTTGATTTCCCGGAACCATTTGCACCAAGGTAGCCCGTTACCTCTCCGGGGCGAGCAATGAAGCTTACATGGTCCAGAGCCGGAATGCCGAGGTAACGTTTATAGAGATTGCGAACCTCAAACATGGATAGCCTCAGGCTTCAGAGTCCTTACGGCGTGGGCTTGAGAACAACCTCAGCGTGTGATGGCGCTTGAAGCGTGAGGGTATAGCAGGGCACCCGGTCGGACCATTGCACCGAGACGGTGAGCAGGTTGGGGTGACTTAAGAGTTGAATCAGAGTGAAGAAAATCAGCGAAAACGTCATCCCTGCTTGAAGGAGGCGAACCGGGCCGATTCCCGGGCCGGTGATAATCGTTCCAGAAGTGATGGATACCTGCCCGGGATCGTGCTGTACCCTGCAACGCTGCCGTAAGAGAGAGATTGCTCCATCAAGTAACAAGTGGCCGCCCCCGCCCTCTTGGCGGTCCTCGTCGAAGATCCATAACATTTCAGTGCCAAACTCGTCTCGAAACGAGGCTGGATGAAGGCGCAGCAGAAAACTATAGGCAAAACGAGAAACCATTCTGTTCATGCTTTTCCTACCCTCGCTTCCCGAAGACGCAATCTGGCCTGGCTAACGACGGTTTGTAACCGATCCACCTCAGCGGCCAGGGCGTCCTTTCCTTCCTTGGTGAGCGTATAGAAACGCCGGTCCTCCTCTTTCGTCGGGACAGACCTGCGTTTCGATGGGGGAGATGGCGGGGCATCGGAGACCAGACCAGCGTCCATCAACTTCTTGAGATTGTCGTAGAGCGTACCTGGCCCCAACTTGTAATGACCATCCGAATTGCGTGCGACTTCCTTAATGATTCCGTAGCCGTGCAAATTGCCTCCAGCCAGCGCTAAAAGAATCTGCAGGGTTGCGGATGAAAGTGGAGGGTTTTTGGTAGTCTCGGATCTCATATCGGAATCCGACTATATCGGATACCGACTACCGTCGTCAATATGATTTTGCCCGGAAGAGGGTTTCGCATCGGATTCGGGTGCATCTCAAAGAGGATCGGGTTGGTAGTGGATCGCTTCTCTAGATTTGGGTGAGGTCCGAGGGTAACTGCAGGTCGCTCCACTCCGGTACGATCTGTCGAAAAACATTTCCACGAGAGGTCCGCTGAACTGCAGATCCCTCGGCTTCGCTCGGGATGACAAAGGGGAGGACGGCGGCCCAGCTTGGCATTGGTAGAGATGGATGGACAGAGCTGTAGGGAGTTGTTCGAGGGAAGGGCGCACAGCAGGTCCCTCCACGGCACGCCGGGGCAGGTCGGTTACGCTCGGAGGTTGTGACTTTTTTTGATGTCTTTCAGGCTTGGTGTCCGGAAAGCTCTGAAGAGCATCGGGCAACAAGCATCCTCGGGGTCCTTCGACTCCGCGCCAGAAACCCTCTGTTGGCGATAGATCTGCGAGGCGCTTCGCTCAGGATGACGGCTTGTGGGGAGTTTGAAAACATTCTGGATGGCTGTGCAAAAAACCAAAAACGGGCCGATGCTTTTCTCAGGTCAGCTTGCGGAGTGAGACCTTCTCCGGGCCGGGAAAGTTCGAAGGTATGGGAATCGTCACAGTCCCTGTTGCAGCCCATTGGACACCGCGTGCCAGCAGCGTTTGAAAGCCCACGCAGTCAAGATCTGGATTCGGCTCACCGGCCCAGGTATGGCCAAGCATTGTAGTGTAGACACGGCCTTTTCCGTAGCTACGGACCCAATCCATCGGCTCGTTCTGATTCGACACCGGCGAATGCGCATAGGTAAGAATCGTCAAGCCTTCCGCGGGCCCATGCTGGCCGTGGGTGAGCTGTTCGGAAGGATGCATCCATACCTTTGGCATCCCCGCAGTGATTGGATGGTGGGTATCGCGCACGTGAATTTGAAAGTCCAACCGTGGAGGATGACCGGGCTCCAACCCGGTCCCTTTTGGAATGACGATGATTTCGTCATCGTCGGCTACGGCCAGTCCGGGCCCAAACGATGGCGACCGCCAACCCAGCCCAATCATCTCGTTGTAGGCCTTCCAATTCAGAAAGGCATTGTTGGCTGCGTGGTAAACCACCAGACCGCCCCCGCCTGAGACAAACTTCTCCAGGGATTCCTGGACGCTGGGAGGCCACTCAATTCCATCTGCCAGATGACCCCCATTGAAGTTGTTGATGACCACGTCGTAACCGGAGAAATCGGGCCTCCAGGAATTCCAGGCATCCGGAGAAGCCCCGCGCGGCGGGCTGGTGGATACCTCGACTGAAAATAGTGTGGTCGCGGTCAAGATCTCGGCGATGGCGCGCGTCGCCGTTGCCCAGTCATGGTTGTTGACGCCATCCACGATGAGAGCCCGCACCGGCCTGGGACGGGCGTGCGCATCTCCAGACGATACCGCCATTAGGGCGAGGGAGAATAGCGTGAATTGCCTTCGGGAAATGATCATGAGATGTAATTCGGCCTGCTCCTTTATACCCCAGACCCGCCGGGGCCACCCGAATCCAGTAATCTCTAAGCCATCTCATCGAAGCTGCAGCGGATGGACAGGATGTTTTTTAGGCGAGGACCCGCAATCACCGCCTCTTTGAGCGGTCGCCGGCGGTTGGTTGGAAACTCGGAGCTGAACTGTCGGTATTTCCTAGAGCGCTTGAGCTGCACTCACCTTCGTCAGTGTCCCAATCATGCCTTCTTCAGCTTCGGTGAGCTGAACGACCAAGCCGTCCTGACATCGGAAGCGAGCATAGTAGCTGGCTCCCAGCGTCCAAATCTCTTCAACCACGGCAGCGCCAGAGCCGGCCAGGCGGACGATCTGGCCTCGCTTCAAGTCAGACAATTTACGAATACCGTTCACATAGGCAGATTTCAAGAGGGAACCCCCAAAGCGGCTTAAATGTGGCCGAATATGGTGATTATCGTTGACCCCAAATAGCACAGTCAATGTGACGTGTTGCGTGTCGACGTTACCTTTTCGCGTGAGACTCAACGCCCGGGTACTCAAAATTGTGGCATTGACGCCGATTGTCCCAATATAGGTCGTCGATCTGACTCGGAAGGGGTATTGTGTTTAGCTATCCTTAACGACGGCTAGCGTCTCAGGTCTCAAAACCGAGCCTTGGGCCCTCGCGCTCAGTGTCCGGGCTGCCGTCCGGTTTTTGCCTGCGTGTGCGGCAGGATCTCAAAAGGTCCAGCATCCAAAAGCTGAGGAGAAGCCCCTGATATGAAGAGCTATACGGAATACCTTGTTTTCGAAACCAAAAAGCGCAAAGAGATGGTGCACATTACCGATCAGGTGGAACAGGTGGTGCGGAAGAGCGGGGTGAAAGATGGACTGTGCTTTGTCTCGCCGATGCACATCACTGCCGCCATCTATGTGAACGATCTGGAGGACGGGCTGATCGAGGACATCAGCAAGTGGTTGGAGGAACTTGCCCCAGTGCGGCCCGACTACAAGCATCACCGTACCGGGGAGGATAATGGCGACGCCCACTTGAAGGCACTGCTGTTACACCATGAAAGCACGCTGCCCGTAACCAAAGGCAAGCTCGACCTCGGAACCTGGCAGAGGGTGTTCTATGCGGAGTTTGATGGGCAGCGGCCCAAACGAGTGATCGTGAAGGTGCTCGGAGTTGCGTGAGGACGGGCCGGGACCAAGAGCTTTTTTGAAGTTTTTGGCGCAATGAGCGCATCTGTTCGTTGGAGGCACATTGCCCGAAGCGAAGGCACCAGCAAGCACATCTGTCGGGAGCAACGCGATAACAGCAGTAGGCCGAGCACCTGGATCGTCTCACCCCAATCTGATCCTGGGCATATGCTGCATGAGCCTGTTGATCGTGGGCATGGACGTCACCATCGTGAACGTGGCCTTGCCCGCGATTCAACAGGATCTCCACGCGACGCTCTCAGGACTGCAATGGATCCTCGACGCGTATACGCTTGTGGTTGCCACCCTTCTCATGCTCTCAGGTTCCCTGTCAGACCGCTTTGGGCGCAGGAACGAGGCGGGGCTTTCCAGAGTTCTTTAGAGGCGCGGCCCGCGCAGCTTGCGGTCGACTGCAACGTCTTCTTGAGGTGTGTTGGCGCCCTTATCGAGAGCGGGCCGCAAATCAGGCGGCAACATGCCGTGACGAGGGGTTCCGCAAACAGGACACGCTTCGGCTTTCAATTTGATCTCGGCTCCACAGCATGCGCAAAAAGCGGCCATGTCTTCTACTCTCCACTGTTGCTATTTGTTCTTTGGATGAACTCAGGAACTGCGAAGATTCAAGAGGCGAAAATAAGGGCGGAACCCTGCTAACGGTTTGGAAGATCAGTGAGCAATGCGTCTATGGCGTCGTACCCTGTGGGCACGTTGATATTTCGCGGAGATGCACCCGCCCGAAGCAAAGCTTTGACCGAATCGGGCGAACGACGCTCCTTCCAGTAGGAGTCGACACATGCCTTGACCGCGAGGGCCAGTGGGGTGCGTCCCTTTGCGTCTAAAGCATCCACCGGCGCTCCGCGCGCAATTAATTCCTCTACGGCAGCCGGCCAAGCGCGCCAGCAGGCCACATGCAGGGCGGTACTGTTCGTTGCGATATCGAAATAAGGATCACCCTCCGTATAGAGCGAGGCCACATCTACGCCGATGCCGAGCAGATTGCGGAGCCCGGCAACGTTGCCCACTCCGGCGAACTCGGCCAGCAGCGTTCCGCCCTGCGCGATAAGGTCGTTCACAAGGGTCGGTTCGGCGGCGGGGAGGGCAGAAATGGCTTCGCGGTCATCCCTGGCACATGCTGCAATCAGGCGGTCGACTCCATGAAGGTCGAGCGCCGGTCCCCGCTTTTCGAATAAGGCAAGCGCGTCGCCGCGTCCACGATGTGCCGCCATGACCGTGGCCGATCTGCCGTCGCGTGTATTCTTGAGCGCCGGATCGGCGCCGCGATCGAGCAGCAATTCGATGATGCGGATGTGATTGTCACGACGGAGAGCGTGGTGTAGTGCATTGTCACCCCACCTGGTCATAGCGTTGGGATTGGCGCCGTGCTCAAGCACGAGCTGGAGGCCGCTGGCATCATGCCAATCGGTCTTGCGCAACAGCATGGTGGTGAGACTCTCATCGTTTAGCTTCCCGCTTTCCAAAAGAGCCTTCATCACTGCGTTGTCGTATCCCTCCGGGACATGGTACGGAGTCTCCTCATCATTCGGGTCGGCTCCATATTCGAGTAGCAGGCGTGTCAGCTCCAGATGCCGTGCGATGCCGGCTGCCCCATAGATTGCGCTCTCGAACGTGGGACGAGGGTTGGGGTGGTCAATCATCTCGTACCAGCCCGTTCTGGCGCTCGCTCCAGCGTCCAGCAGAGCGCGGGCGGTGCGCACGAAGGCCTCAGACCGCTGATGGTCCAGCCGCAGATAGCGTGAAAAACAGAGATGAGTCAGTGCATCCCAACCGTGCGGACCTCCAGTTGCGGTCGCAGCCTTCGGGTCGCGGGCAAGGAAGCCACCCACGGCAGCCTCGTCCGCCAGGATGGCGGCGGTAAAGACATTGGCTGTGGCTACCTGCGGGAAGCGCGCAAGGATGCGCTCGGCATGCTCGAGTCTGCCCGACCCGTGATCAGAGTTACGGGGCACGCAAGCCACTTCGATGAATGCTGCTATCGGATCGGTAGGGGAAGTCACGACAGCTTCCGCGCGCTACGGCTGCTTTGGCTTGACGGTGAATAGCTTCAAGTCGATGGCGTCGCCCATCACCTTGTAGCCTGCGTCGTTGGGATGAAGGTGATCGCCAGGATCATCGGCAGGCAGAAATGTGTCGGGATGGCCCGGATCCCGGACCGCGGCCTCGAAGTCTACGACGCCATCGAAAGCGCCGCTGGTGCGAATCCAGTCATTGACGGCCTTACGGATTGCTTCGCCATTCTCGGTGTAGTAGCCGGCGCCGTGATACGGCGTCAACGTGCAGCCGATCACTGCGATGCCATGGGTATGTGCACGCAGGATCATCTGATCGAGAGCGAAGATAAGATCGGCGGCCGTAGCGCCGTCGGGCACGGTGTGCAGCCGCCCTATGTCATTGATGCCTTCAAGGATGAGCAGGTATTTCGCTCCGCTCTGGGCAATGACATCCCGATCGAAACGCGCCAGAGCATTGGGGCCGGCTCCATCCAGCAGTATTTTGTTTCCGCTGATGCCTTCATTCAATACCGCAAGGTGTCGATACTTGGGGTCGGCCTGCAGGCGTCGCGCCAACTCATCGGGCCACCGCTGGTTGGTATCGATGGTCGATTTGGCGCCATCCGTGATCGAATCGCCGATCGTAATCACGGCTCCCGCATCACCCGACGCAAGGGTGTCGATTCCGTTGAGGTATTCCCAGCTGGTCAGCGTGGAAGGTGCCTCCAGTGTGTCGTTGGCGACTACATTGCCGGGCGCGCGATAGCTGGTGGCATTGCCAAGTTGATGCTCGGTAATCGGACCCGACGGGCTGGGCAGATAGAAGCTGACGGTCAAGTCGGCAAGGGCCGGAAATTTGAACGGGATGCCATCGCTGACAACCAGGGCGCCGGGGGGTATCGAAACCGAAGGCTGCCCGTGGAAGGTGAGCGGCTTGCCAGAGCCCGGAGCGACCGCCGCGCCCTTAAGGGTCTGCGCGACCTGCGCCGCGCCGATTACCAGCGGATCGGTGCCGTACAGATTGGAAAAGCGCACCCGCACCGTCTCGCCGCCAATACTCACGTGGACCACCTCGCGCAAGGTGACTCCCGTTGTGCCGGGAGTTACGAGCTGGTCTGCGGGCTTTGCATGAGCGTCCAGCAGAGGAGCAGATGCCCAGGTGCCCACCCACTGTTGGTGGTTCGATTTCGCCAATAACGGCTGCACGCACAAGGCGGTGGTCAACGCCACGAACAACGCCCTGGCCGGCAGTGTGGTTCGACTCATCATCATTCCTTCTCCTGCTCGAGTTCAGAACCGAAGGTAGGCGCCCACACTCGGTTCAGAGGTTGTCCGCCGGGTGCCCGTTGTCAGTAGCTCCGCATTGAAATCCGGCGTCTTGTAGCTCAGACCTCGGTATTGGAGGCGTAGCCCGAGGTGAGAGGTAAGGATCGGGTAGTTGACACCGAACTCATACAGCAGCGGTATGCGGGTCTGTTGGCCGTATTTTTGGCCGCCTACGGTCGTGGGGAGAAAGATGAGGGCGCCGAAGCCAATTGCGCCGAACGGCTGAAGACCGAGAAACGATGGACCTTGGACCAGATACGCGCCGGAAACCTCGTTCACGTTGTTCTGCACCCCGAACGGAATCGTGGAGTACCTCTCGGTGAAGCGGGTATAGCTGTAATTGACCTCGTAGCCTAACCAGGGATGAAAAGACTGGCGGAAGGTTGCCAACGCGCCCGACGAATCGGTCGGGCTGTCCTTGACACCGTCGCCACTGGTTGTCCCGGTGAATTGTCCGAAGACAGCGACCGCGCCCTCCATGTTCTTTATCGACTGGGCCATCGCCCGGCTGCCGAGCCCTGCAATAAGAAGAAGAAACAACAAAGAAAGGGACCTGCGAATGACCATCAGTTTGCCCACGCTCCTGCGCCTGAGAGGAAATAAAAAGGCTTCGACATCAGCTTTCGACCCAAAGAGATAGCATACGCCAGCCGGCCGTCATGCTCCCTTCTGGCCAGGGGGCGCGTTGCGCTCATCGAGATATTCCTCGATGCACTGGTCGAGTATCCCGTGCGCCTGAAGAACGAAATCGATCGCGTCCCGTCCGGCTCCCTGACCACCGGCATTCGGGGTGACGTAATGAGCCGCGGCCTTGACCTGGTCGCGGGCGTTGGCCACCGCAATGGCCAGTCCGCACACGCGCATTACGGGCAGGTCGATCACGTCATCACCCACGTAAGCGATCTGGTCGAGCGTAAACGATCCTTTCTGCATGATCTCGCGTACGGCTTGAATCTTATAGTCCTGTCCCATATAGACGTATTCCAAGCGCAAGGCGCGAGCGCGGTGGGCAACCGCATCCGAGGTGCGCTTGGTGATCACGCCGCAGTGGATGCCACCGATGCGGGCAAGCGAAATGCCTATCCCGTCATGAGCATGGAACCCTTTGGGTTCGAAGGTCTTTTCCGTGGAAGCAAGGGGCAACGTCCATATCTTGCCATCGGTGAGAACGCCGTCCACGTCGAAAAGAATCACGCGGACACGGCGGGCGCGTTCAGCAGCAGTGAAATCCATAGCCATATTCATACAACTTTCGTTTTCTCACTGCATCTTGCCTTCACCTCAACCTAGCGCAATGATGAGAACGTTATGAGAAGCACCAGATTTTCCAACTGGTATTGTGTGTTAGCCGGCGCCGCGATTGTACTGGCGCTGGTTGCAGCTCCCGCATTTGCCTCCTCAAAATATGCCGGCATCTACAGTTCGGAAGCGCCTGACTCCGGCCAGCCGAACGAGCCTGCCGGGCCCGCGTTCAGCATAAGCCTCGGTCCGGATGGATCGGCTACGGTTACACAGGATCTGGGCAAAGGCGCTGTCACTACCTTTGGACATTGGGCCGATACGGGAGGCCAGGTCACCATCAAATTTGACGAGGTAGAAGGCAAACCCACCGATCCGCCGATGGTCCTTCAGTCGAGCCACGATGGACTGCAGGCCGTGACTTGGAACCATACCTTTTGGGGAAAAACGACTCCTCCTCCGCTCAAGAAGGAAGAGTCGAACTGGCATGCCAACAAGAAGCACGGCTTCCTGTGAATTGCAGCGCCGGCTCGCGATGGGCTAGCGCATCTAGATAGTAACTACCCAGCACTGCGGTCCAGGACTGATCCCTTTCTTCTGAAATCTGGCCCCAGGACTACCTCACGGGCAGTTCTCAGCCACCCCTTCGGAATCTCTGTAATAGCACAACCGAATAGGAACGGGACGGGTGCCCACGTGCGCCCGAGCGAACGTGGGCCGAAAAGGCCGGGCGCAGCCCAACCAAGGTTTTCACTCCATCGACCGCAAATCCAGGGTGGGGCTTAGGAAAAGCAATCGAAAAATATCATTTTTCGGCCCAGGTACGCTTTTGCGAACCTGGGGCACCCGTCCTGTTCCTATTGGATCCAGATACAACACAAAGCTCCTTCGCGACTGAGTTTCGTCAGTGGCATCTCCTGGTCCTCTGTGTGCAAGCCGACACAAATACTGGGCCTAAAATGGATGCATGCCTCCCCTCCAAGCCACGCTCCTTGACGTCGATAATGCTCATGCATTGTCCTGGGCGCATCCCGTGGTGCGGGAGTGGTTCACGGTCAAGTTTGGTACCCCCACCTCTCCCCAGGAGCTGGGCTGGCCACCGATCCTCGCCGGCAGACCGACGCTGATCTCCGCTCCAACCGGCTCGGGCAAGACACTGGCCGCCTTCCTCATCTGCATCGACAAACTGATCCGCCAGGCGATCGACGGCTCGCTCGCGCCGTCCACCGCTGTGGTCTACGTTTCCCCTCTTAAAGCGCTCAGCAACGACGTGCAGAAGAACCTGGAGCAGCCGCTGGGGGAGATTCAACAACTCGCCCTGGAACGTGGGTACTTGTGCGCGCCCATTCGCACCGCTGTGCGCACCGGCGATACCTTGCCCGCGGAGCGCCGGGCCATGCTGAAGCGGCCGCCGCATATTCTCGTTACCACCCCAGAGTCGCTGTACATCCTGCTGACCGCGGAGAAGAGCCGCAACAATCTTTGCGCGGTCGAGACCGTGATCGTCGACGAGATCCATGCCGTTGCCGATGACAAGCGCGGCGCCCATCTAACGCTTACCCTGGAGCGGCTGGATGCGCTGGTCTGCGGAGAAAACCGGCTGAGCCCGGGAGCCCTGATCAGCGGACGATCGCAGCCTCCGCAACGCATTGGGCTCTCGGCAACCCAGAACCCGATCGAGTTGGTGGCCCGCTTCTTAGGGGGACGGCGCGGGCCGGAAGTGGAGATCGTGCAGGTCGGCCAACACCGCACACTCGACCTGGGCATTGAGGTTCCAGGAGACGAACTGGGATCGGTCGCGACCAATGCGATCTGGGACGACATCTACGAGCGCATGGCGGAGTTGGCCTTGCAACATCGGTCGACACTGGTCTTTGTCAACACGCGGGCCATGGCGGAGCGGCTGGCGTTTTGCCTGGGTGAACGGTTAGGTCCGGAAAACGTAGCGGCGCACCACGGCAGTCTGTCGAGGAAACTCCGCTTGGAAGCGGAGCGCAAACTCAAAAACGGTGAGATTCGGTTGCTGGTCGCTACTGCTTCCTTAGAGCTGGGCATCGATATCGGCAGCATCGACCTGGTTTGCCAGGTAAGCTCCCCACGAGCCATCGCCGCCGCGATGCAGCGCGTGGGCCGCGCCGGGCATTGGCGCGGAGCCATTCCCAAGGGACGCTTCTTCGTGACCACACGCGACGACCTGGTGGAGTCCGCGGCACTGATCCGCGCCATGCGCGCAGGAGTGCTGGACCGCCTGGAGATTCCGCATTGCCCCATCGATGTGCTGATGCAGCAGATTGTCGCGGCCTGTGCGGCTGAGCCATGGGAGGAGGACGCGCTCTTTGAGGTCATGCGCCGCGCGCATCCCTACAACCAGCTCACGCGCAAGGAATATGACGAGATCCTTTGCCTGCTGGCGGAAGGGATCGAGGCCAGCCGCGGGCGTTACGGATCGTACCTGCTGCGCGACCGGGTGAATGGGCGCATGCAGTCCCGGCGGGGCGCGCGCACCATCGCGGTTTCCAATGGCGGCACCATTCCCGACACCGCGCTCTACTCCGTCATCGTGCAGCCGGAAGGAGTACAGATCGCCACCCTGGACGAGGACTTCGCCATCGATTCATCCGCTGGAGACGTGATTCTGTTAGGCAATACCAGCTGGCGCATCCAGCGCGTGGAGAGTGCCGGGCGGGTGCTGGTGGAGGATGCGCACGGCCAGCCGCCCAATGTGCCTTTCTGGCGTGGCGAAGCTCCGCAGCGGACGCTAGAGCTCTCGCGCTTCGTCTCCACTTTGCGCCAGGAGATCAGCGCGCGAACCGGCGATGTGCTGCCTGGATACATCAGCCAATCGAACCCCCAGGTAGCGGAGACGGTTGCCTGGCTCAAGCAGGAATGCAGCGTGGACGATGCGGGCGCGGAACAGATGATCGGCTATATGGTCGCCGGCCGCGCGGTGCTGGGAGCCGTGCCCGCACTCGACACCATCATTGCCGAGCGCTTCTTCGATGAGGGCGGCGGGATGCAATTGATTCTGCATGCACCCTTCGGCGGCCGCATCAATAAGGCGTGGGGATTGGCGCTGAGGAAGCGCTTTTGCCGGGGATTCAACTTTGAGTTGCAGGCAGCGGCCACCGATAACGGGCTCAACATCTCGCTGGCCGAGCAGCACAGCTTCCCGCTGAGCGACGTCTTCGATTTTCTTACCGAGCAGACGGTGACCGGCCTGCTGGAGCAAGCCTCGCTTGACTCACCCATCTTCCGCGCGCGCTGGCGCTGGGACGCCGGCCGCAGTCTGCAACTGTTACGGTTCTATAACGGCAAACGCATCGCACCCCAGGTGCAGCGGACCCGCTCCGATGACCTGCTGGCCAGCGTCTTTCCCCAGGTGGCCGCCTGCCAGGAGAACATCGAAGGCGATATCCAAATTCCGGAGCACCCGCTCATCCAGGAAGTGATGAAAGACGTGCTGACCGAAGCGATGGATCTGCAAGGGTTGATCGGGCTGCTGGCAGGTATACGAACCGGCGCGATTCGCTGTCTCGCGGTGGACAGCGCAACCCCCTCCGCCTTTGCCCATGAACTGCTCAACGCCAATCCCTACGCCTTCCTCGACGATGCGCCACTGGAAGAGCGCCGTGCCCGCGCCGTAAGCATGCGTGGGATGGTTCCGGATAAGTTGTTGGGCGAGGCCGGCCGGCTCGACCCGGCGGCGATTGCCGAGCTGCGCGAAGAGTGCTGGCCCGATGTGCGCGATGAGCACGAGCTGCATGACCTGCTGTGTTCCCTGATCGTGGTGCCGGCGGAGATTCAATCCTGCGCAGGCGCGCTCCACTGGCCTGTGTTCTTTGAGCGGCTTGCGGTCCAGGGCAGGGCTACGGTGGCTGAGCACGCCGGACAGCAATACCTGGTGGCAGCGGAAAGAGCGCAACACTTGCAGCTTTTGTGGCCAGGAGTCATCTTCGAGCAGTCACTTCCCTGCCCCCCGGAAGCCAAAGGATTGGTTTTCGGCGATGTGGTTCGCAAAACCGTGCAGGGATGGATGGCGCTGCTGGGTCCCGTCACTTCGCGGACTCTGGGTGTGCGGCTGGGGATGGAACCGGCGGCCATTTGGGCGGCCATGCTGGTGATGGAGATGCAGGGCACCATCCTGCGCGGTGTCTTTGAGGGAAGCAGTCAGGCCGCCCAGGACGAGGAGGTGGAATGGTGCGAGCGCAGGCTGCTGCAGCGGATCCATAAGAGGACGCTGGCCGGGCTGCGCAAGCAGATCGAGCCGGTCACGCCGGCGGTCTATCTGCAATGGTTGATGCGCTGGCAGAAGGTGGTGCCGCGGGCACAACTGAGCGGAGAGGCGGGAGTCCTGGAAGCGCTTCGCCTGCTGGAGGGCTTCGAGGCGCCCGCCATCGAATGGGAGCGGACGCTCCTGCCGCAGCGCGTTGCCGGCTACGACCCACGATGGCTCGATACTTTGTGCCTGGAGGGCGTGGTGGGGTGGGGAAGGATCTCCCCCCACCCGGCGTTCTCGACTCTTGGCGACTTCGCCGCCCCCAAGCGGGTGGTGCCCACCAGCATGGCGCCGGTCACCTTCTTCCTGCGCGAGGAGGCGCTGTGGATGGATCGCTGCCTGGCGGAGCGCGCGATTCCCGAGCCCGCTCTTCAGGCCTGCCTGAGCGAACTGGCCTGGCAGACGCGGGCCCATCTGTCGCAATACGGAGCAGTCTTTGCCGGCGACCTGGTGCGCGGGCTCGGCGCCCCGGCCGAGCAGGTGAACCGCGCCCTGTGGGAGCTGGTAGCGGCCGGCCTGGTGACCGCCGACGGCTTCGATAGCCTGCGGGTGCTGATCGACCCCCGGCGCAAGGCGATCCAGAGTGTGCGGCGGACGCGCAACACGGTGGGCCGATGGAGTCTGCTCAACCCGGCGGCCGGTGCGGTTGAGACTGCCGGCGCCCAGGCGGAGCGGCGTGAGGCCGAGATCGAATCCGCCTGCTGGATGCTTCTGCGGCGTTACGGAGTGGTCTTCCGCGACTTGCTGGAGCGCGAGACCACCATACCCCGCTGGCGCGAGCTGGTGGGCATGTTCCGCCGGCTGGAGGCCCGGGGCAGCGTGCGCGGCGGGCGATTCGTCAATGGCTTTGGCGGCGAGCAATTCGCCGTGCCGGAGGCGGTGGCATCCCTGCGCGAATCCCGCCTTAAGGGGAACGCGGAGGAGGCCGTCACCGTGGCGGCCACCGATCCGCTCAACCTGGCAGGGATTGTGGTTCCGGGGGAACGGCCGGCCGCTGTTCCCGGTAAAACAGTCACTTTCCTTGGCGGCGCGGTAAGGGTGGAAGAACCCGGTCTGGCCGCAACGGCCTTTTGAATCTGATAACAGTCTCGAATCATTTGTCCAGGCTTGCTAATCTAACCAGCACTAACCTTTATGCAAAAGGGGGCCGGTAGATGAACCTGATCCTCACCATCATTGCAATCGCCATCTGGGGTCTGTTGGCTGTGATATGGATCCGAAGAATCAAGGCGCGGCGTGCGTTCGAGCGGCTGAGCATCACGCCCGAAGCGCTCCACGACCTCATCGTTGCGAACCATGATGTCTTGATTCTGGACGTTCGCCAGCCGCTGGACTTGTTGACCGACTCGGAGATCATCGTAGGAGCGCAGAGGATTTCTCCCCAGGATGCGGAAGCGAATCCGTCCCTGATCCCGGCCGATAAAGAACTGGTTGTCTACTGCACCTGCCCCAGCGATAAGACGAGTCGCGCCATCGCCGCAAAGGCCCAGACTCTGGCGCCGAACATAGATGTAACGAAGGTCAAGTTCCTCAAAGGCGGCCTCGCCGCATGGAAGGCAAAGGGGTACCCTGTAGTGCCCTACGACAAGACCTTTCACCTCGACACCGGGACATAAAAGCCCGCGTAAGAACCGCCCGGCTGTGAGAATCTTCGTTATGCGCTCGTTTCTCCGCTCGCTCCCGGGTATGCTTTTTTTCACCGCATCGTTGCTTCTTCAATCGGCGCCAGCCAAGGCCCAGACGACCCTGGAAACACGGGTCGCCGGGCTCAAGAAGATGGACGGCTTCTTCCCCCTATATTGGGAGGCCAAGACAGGGAAGCTGCTGCTCGAAATCCCTTCATTCGACAAGGATTTTCTCTACCTCGATCAATTACCCCACGGGATCGGATCGAATGATCTCTTCCTCGACCGCGGGCAACTGGGCAACGGACGTGTTGTGCATTTCATGCGCAGCGGCAACAAGGTGCTGCTGGTGGAGCCCAACCTTGCCTTCCGGTCCTCGTCATCCGACGACTCCGAACGCGCCGCAGTAAAACAATCCTTCGCCGAGTCAGTGCTCTTCGGGTTCAAGGTGGAGGCGGAGCAGGCCGAGGCCCAGGGTGGCCACATCCTGGTAGATGCGACGGACTTCTTTCTTCTGGATGCCCACGGAGTCGCGGAGCACCTAGCCCACGCCAAGCAGGGCAAATACACGCTAGACCCCACGCGCTCTGCGATTTTGCCCGAGAGCACCAAGAATTTTCCGCGCAACACTGAAGTCGAAGCCATCCTCACCTTTACCAACGATGCTCCGGAAGCCATCTCCTACGTTGCCGATGTGACCCCTGATCCCCACGCTCTCACAGTGCGCGAACACTATTCGTTCATCGAATTGCCCGGTCCGGGCTATACTCCGCGGGCTTACAACCCGAATGCAGGCTACTTCCCAACCGTGTACCGGGATTACTCCGCGCCGCTCGGGGCTCCGCTGGACCAGCTCTTCATTACCCGGCACCGGTTGCAGAAGAAGGATCCGACCGCGGCTATGAGTGATCCGGTAGAGCCAATCACCTACTATGTCGATCGCGGCGCTCCGGAACCAATTCGCACCGCGCTGGTCGAAGGTGCTCGCTGGTGGAACCAGGCCTTCGAGGCCGCGGGCTATCGCAACGCATTCCGCGTCGAGGTGCTGCCCGAGGGCGCGGACCCGATGGACATTCGCTACAACATGATCCAGTGGGTGCATCGCTACACAAGGGGATGGTCCTATGGCGAAGGCGTGATCGATCCGCGGACGGGGGAGATCATCAAAGGCCAGGTGACGCTGGGATCGCTTCGCGCGCGCCAGGACTTTATGATTGCGCAATCGCTGGTCGACCCGTATCTCGATGGAGCGCCACTGCCCGCAGACAATGCGTTGCAGGCCATGGTCCTCGCCCGGGTGCGGCAGCTAGCAGCCCACGAGGTAGGGCACACGCTAGGGCTGGCGCATAACTTTGCCGCCAGTTCGCTTGGCCAAGGCACTTCGGTGATGGACTATCCCGATCCGCTCATCACCTTGGACAACAACGGCAAGCCCGACCTTTCCCACGCCTACGCTGTGGGCATCGGAGCTTGGGACAAGGTGGCGATCACTTATGGATATGCTGAGTTTCCCGCCGACAAAGAAGCGGCTGACTTGGCGGACGTGCTGCGGCAAGCTCAGAAGCAGGGCCTATACTTCATCACCGATGACGATGCGCGGCCCCTGGGAAGCGTGCATCCCCACGCTCACCTTTGGGACAACGGACCTGATCCCGCGGCGGAACTGGAACGCGTGCTCGCAGTGCGGGCTACTGCGTTGCAGCACTTCGGCCCAAACGCGATTCCCGTAGGAACGCCGATGTCGCAACTCGCGGACGTGCTGGTACCGCTCTACCTGATGCATCGCTACCAGACGGAGGCGGCAGCCAAGGAAATAGGTGGGCTGGATTATCGCTATGCGCTACGCGGCGACGGGCAGGAAGTAACAGCCATTGTTTCACCGGCTGATCAGCGCAAGGCGCTTACCGCAGTGCTGCGTACGCTCTCGCCTGAGACGCTTACGCTGCCGGAGCCACTGCTGCGGTTGCTGCCTCCGGTGGCTCCCGGGTATCCACGCACGCGAGAGAGCTTTGCCGCCTTCACCGGGCTGGCCTTCGATCCGGTAGCTGCTGCTCAATCGGCAGCCGATCTTACGCTTGCTCTATTGTTCAATCCTCAACGCGCTTCGCGCCTGGTGGAGTATCACGCGCGCGACTCCGCCAATCCCGGCCTGGATGAAGTGCTGAGCGGTGTGCTGAAAGCCACCTGGCAGGCGCCGCGTGCCAGCGGCTTGGCGGCGGAAACCCAGTCGGCGGTGGAATCGGCAACGTTGGAAAGCCTGCTAGGCTTGGCGGCGTCGAATCAGGCATCACCCGAGGCCCGTGCGATCGCACGCTTGCAGGTGGCCACATTAAAAACGCAACTCACCGCCGCCAGTACTCTTCCCCGCGAACGGCAGGCGCATCGTGCGGCAGCGCTGGCGCGGATTGCGGAATTCGAGCGCGATCCAGCAAAGTTTTTGCCCGCACCGCCGGTCGAGGCGCCTCCTGGCATGCCAATCGGCGAGGACTACTAAAGGCTCTCGGGGTCACGATTGCTTGTTGGCAACGGAAGAACATCGCGAAATTGGGCTGAGTCCTTTTCAGATCGCCCTACGTCTGATTTCTTTTCCATTTGGCGTAACAGATCCATCCACCTCGACGGTGGAAAGTGAGGGCACCTATTGAAGCGAGCCGCTCGATTGCTCATCTTTGCCTCCGCATTTCTCAGCCTCCTGTCAGGATGCGGAGGGTCTTCTGTACTCAAGCTGACCACGCCCACGAAGTCGATCCTTCTCTATCCAGACAATATTTCGAAGCAGGCTATCGTTGTATCGGCGGCTCTCCCCGCGGACCCTTATCGGCCGATTTCGATTAGTCTCCAGGGACTTCCAGACGGCGTCACGGCATCCTCCCCCACCTTGTCGATGATTAGCAACGGCCAGGCGGCGTTCGTTTTGACGGCAGCCACAACTGCCGGCTCCGCGTCGTTTGCGCGGGGTGCAACCCAGCTCAGTTTCCCGATTACCGTGCTGGCTACGGCCGGAGCGCAACAGTCGACTGCGAGTGTTCAACTGACGCTCGCTTCGCCGAACCCGAATTTTGTCCCCGCTAAGATGGACCTGCCAGTGCTCGAAATTACCACCGATAATGCCGCTCCTATCGCGTCCCCTATCACGTACGTGAGCGGCAGCGTAACCATCACTCCGGCCCCGTCTAGCACGGACGTTGCGTACTCAGGCACGATGCAGATCCGGGGCCATGGAAATACCACTTGGATCCTGCCGAAGAAGCCCTATAAATTGAAGCTCGACTCAAAAGCCGGCCTATTGGGTATGCCGGCGGGCAAGACTTGGGTGCTGCTGGCAAACTACGATGACAAGTCCCTTCTCCGTGATCAAGTCGCCTTTGAGGCTGGGCGGCGGGTGGGCATGGCGTGGACGCCCAATTCCAGATTTGTAGAACTTTTCCTCAACGGTCAATACGAAGGCAATTACCAGTTGACGGAAGAAATCAAGATCGACAAGAACCGCGTGAACATTCCTGAGATGGACGATACCGACAACTCAGGCAAGTCGCTAACCGGCGGCTATTTGCTTGAAGTCGACACCAGGGGCGACCCGGACGATATCCTCTTCAAGACGTCGCGGGGAGTGATCTTCGACCTTCACGACCCCGATCCCGCCACGCCGCAACAGCTTACCTATATTGAGAACTACATCCAGAAGACTGAGGATGTGCTGTACTCTGCTGACTTCGCCGACCCAGCGACCGGCTATACCCAATATCTCGACACCGACAGCTACATCAACTGGTACCTGGTCAACGAGCTTTTCAAGAACAACGATGCGGTTTTCTGGTCAAGCTGCTGGCTCTACAAGGACCGCAGCGGCAAGATCTTTATGGGTCCTGTTTGGGATTTTGATATCGGCGCAGGCAACGTCAACTACAACGGGAATGATAGTCCAACGGGGTGGTGGCTTCGATCCAATGACTTGACGTACACACAGTGGACGAAGCGGCTCTTTGACGATCCAGCCTTCGCAGCAGCCGTGGCGGAACGCTGGAAGCAGTTGAAGGCGACACAATTCGACACCTTGTCCGCTTATATAGACGAGAACGCCGCGGCCCTCAATCTGTCGCAGCTAAACAACTACCAGCGCTGGCCGATTCTGGGACAGTATGTCCCCCCGAACGCCGAGGTCGCAGGATCCTATCAGGGCGAAGTGGCTTACCTCAAGAGCTGGCTGACGGCGCGAATCGCCTGGATGGATTCGCAGCTTGATCCGCAGGGAGAAGGCAGTTCCACGGCAAAATAATCGAGCTTGGATTTCTCTCCATGGGCAACGATTGCACAGCGCTTACTGCTCATACAATCTCAGCGGCACGGGCCACATGTTTACCTCGGTAGCCTGCGTTAGTCATGTTCCACGCCGGTCGCCTGGCTGGCTGGAAGAAGACGCAGCACTACGGGAAAGACAAAAGCTACCACGAAGTAGGCTACGGTCACAGCAAGTGCGAGGAGAAGAAGGCCGGCGCCGCAGGCCATTCCTACGGCGGTAACCAGCCAGACGGTCGCAGCAGTGGTAAGTCCCTTGACCCGATCCCCCTGGACAAAGATCAGCCCCGCGCCAATAAAACCGATGCCGGTGACGATCTGAGCCGCGACACGCGAGGGGTCGAGCACGACCAGTTCTTTCGCCAGGACATCCATAAAGCCATACTTGGAAACGAGGAGAAAGAGAGCGGCTGTGGTTCCAACTAAGGTATAGGTGCGAAGCCCAGCGCTCTTGTGCCGAACTTCACGTTCTAGTCCTATCGCGGCAGATAGCAGGAATGCAGTACCCAGCTCAAGGAACTGCTTGAACCCCTGGCCGTCCGTTGGAAAGATTCCCATGAGGATATTCTCGTGTCGGGAGATAAGATGCTGGGGCGAGGCAATCCGAGACGCAGATTATTCCGGGAATAAATTTGCCGGCCACCAGTTCTCATATTTGGAGAGAAGAAAGAAGAGTGGGCACCAGATGACGCTGTTGCCATGGAAGCGAGCTGCTCGCGAAAGCGGCCCCCAAACCACCGCGTTTGAGGAGCTCGCGCTCCCTCTGCTTCCCTCGCTCTACAATGTTGCCTTCTGGCTCTCCCGCAACCCTACGGACGCAGAGGATCTGGTGCAGGAGACATTTCTAAAGGCCCTTCGCGGGTTTACCACCTTCGAGCCGGGCAGCAACTTCCGCGCATGGATCTTCCGCATTCTCAGGAACACCTTTCTGACCTCCCGCACCGGCCTCGCCGCCACGCGCACGGTCGCCCTCGAAGACGAATTAGACGACCACCGCGATGAATCGGGAACAGCTCTTTATCCTGAGGGGGCGATCGACCGGGAAACTCCGGAGAGGAACCTGATCCGTTTGAGCGACCGCGCTGCGCTCCACGCTGCCATGGAAAAGCTGCCGCCGCCACTGCTGGAAGTGATCCTCTTGTGTGATGTAGAAGAGATGAAGTATCGGGAGATCGCCACCATCCTCGAGATCCCGATCGGCACGGTCATGTCACGCATCGCACGTGCCCGTACCGCGCTGCGCGGAGAGCTGCAGGTGAAAGTGACACCGAGGGAGTACCGCGCATGACTGACCATCTGTCTCCCTCCGTGCTCAATGGGCTTGCCGACGGCGAGCTCTCCGCGGACCAGCTCGCCGTAGCCAACGAACATCTCGCCGGTTGCCCCGCGTGCACCTCGAGTGCTCTTTACCAAAGCTTGCTTAAATCCGCTACAGCAAAGGCTGGGCAACGATATACGCCACCGCCGCAATTGCAAGAGCGCTTGACTCGGCTGGCTTCATCGCGATTAGAGGCTCCAGGGACAGGCACCGGCCATAGGTACCCGCAGCAGTGGCGATTCGCGTGGGGCTGGGTCGCTGCGGCGGTACTTTTGCTTGTCTCCGCGAGCACAATGATGGTTCAACGTACCGCACGCAAGGCGGAGATCTCCTCCGCCGAGCACGCTGCGCTGGTGACTGAGGTCTTCGATCAGCACGTCGCCACGCTAGCCGGCAGCTTGCCGCCGCAGGTGATTTCGACGGATAGACATACGGTCAAGCCTTGGTTTCAGGGCAAGCTGCCGTTCAGTTTCAATCTTCCGGAAAGCCTGCCGCGAGATACTGCGCTCGATGGCGCGAACCTGACCTACCTTCACAGCCAGCCCGTTGCACAGCTGCTCTACAGCATAGGCAAGCATCGAGTTTCTGTTTTTCTCCTGGAGAAAGCCGGCCCGGTGGGAGATGATGAGCTGGCCGAACACGTGGGTTTTCATGTGATGGAGTTCAGTACGAATGAGCTCGAAGGAGTCGCGGTCAGCGATGTGGATCCAGCTCGCCTGGCCGAACTAGTCGGCGCGATCAAGCGGGCGCAGACGGGCCGCTAAACGTAAGTGGGCGGGCTTGGTGAGTGTGATACTCTCGTGGCTTGACTCTGTACATCCACCTCCACCTATGCCAAGGTGAGCCACTGCCCTCGAATTTGTCATCCCGACCGTAGCGGAGGGACCTGCGGTTCCACTTTCGGGTACAAGCGAATGTGCAATGGGCGAATCGCCTCCAGGTTCCGTTTTTCCATCAACGCAAACCGCAGGTCCCTCGGCTTCGCTCGGGATGACAAAGGGGGAGAGTGGCGCTTACCTCAGCAGCCCCACCGGGGATGGACAGAGCCGCAGGTGATCCACGATTTTCATCCCCTTAGGTAGGCCGGAGACCCATGACCATTCCGGTCGGGATGACAGATTTGACGGCGTTGGCCCACCTTGGCATGGGTGGGGATGGATGGACAGAACGAGGCCGCTTGTCTATGTCTCCACGGAGGCAAAGGCTGCGAGAATAAGCTATGCAGGATGAACCCTCACCATCCAAACCGCGCCTCGATCCGGCGCCCCAAGAATTGCAGCCAGGTGATTACTACTACGAGGGTCCCTATCTCGTATTTACTGCGCAGTATCACTTGAAGCGAGGAACCTGCTGCAACTCGGGATGCCGCCATTGCCCATACCGGAGCTCATCCGACGAAGGCTCGACCGCCGATTAGGCCCGCATCAGGGCGTCAGCAATACCTTCCCTCCCGCTCCTTTTTCCGCCAACTCATGGGCCTTACGAATGTCGGCAAGCGTAAACCGCTTGGCGATCGGAATGGCAAATTCACCGTTTGCTATCTCCTTGGCAAGTTGTTCCAGGCGTGGCGCATCGGTGGTTGCCCACACCTCTTGGACCTGAACGTCGCGGCCAGCAGCCGACTTCGGTTTGCCGACGACCGTGGCCAACACTCCGTTTTTCCTGATGTGGGGGATCAGCCGATCGATCACGTCGCGCCCGACGGTGTCTGCAACCGCGTCCAAGTCCTTCAGGCCACCGAGAGCCTCGTCCACGGCGACGACCTCGTTTGCACCCAGCTTTTCCGCTTCGGCCCGCTGGCTAGCGCGAACCCCGGCAATTACGTAGGCTCCATGCTTTTTGGCAATGTGGACCGCAGTGCGCCCCACACCGCCTAGCGCGCCGGTAATCAGCACCCTCTGGCCGGAGCGCGGACGTACTCCCAACTCAATCAATTGCGTGCCAGTCTCCAGCACCAGAGGCAAAACACCGACATCGGCGGGGTTGAGCCCATTGGGTATATGCGCCAGGTCTTTTGCCTTGCAGGTGACATACTCCGCGTAGGTATGGTCGGCCACCGCCATCACAAAGGCATTCACTTCTACCCCGGTAACACCTTCACCCAGAGCTACTACCTGGCCTGCCAAGTCGTAGCCGAGAATGGCAGGGAGCTGAAGGGGAATGAATTCTTTCATGTCTCCGCGGCGGATCTTGTAATCGATGGGATTGATGCTGGCAGAAGAGAGTTTCACCAGCACTTCGCCGGCGCCTGCAATTGGGATCGGCACTTCCTCGTAGACCAGTTGGTCTACGCCCCCATAGCCCTGCAGCAGTACTGCCTTCATTGCCCACCTCCGCGGATATGATGCGCCACTGATGGAAACGATTTTGAATTTACTTCGACGGCGCGCGAGCGCCATCGGACGAGGGAGCGGGGACTGGAGGAGTGGACGGAGTTGTAGACGGAGTTGGAAGCGCGGGTGGTGCGGCCGCGGCGCGGACCAGCAGCGCCTGGCGCGGGAAGCTGAAGCTGCCGCCGGTATCGTCGATGACATTGACCTGGCAGATGTATAGTCCGGCGGTCAGCTTGTCCAAAGGAATATCGAAGGCAAACGCCACGGCACCACGCCCGGGCACATTCAGCGTGTTGGCTTCCACCAACGGCGTCTCGAAGACCTTGGTGGTGCCCTGTAAGAATTCGATACTGGTCAGCACCTGCATACCGGGCTTGCCTGGCGCAGGTTTGGCGGAACCCGCGGCGGCCTGCGCCGACGCAGGGTCGTAGACCTCATAGAGCATGTAGAGGTGCTGATCGGTGCGGAAGACATGGACCACATTCGGGACCCAGGTAAAGCCGCCGTTGGAGAGCGGATTGTTGTCGTCCTTCTTGGAAGCGGCAACACGCTGGCTGGAAAGCACGACGGAGCTGAGCTTGAGGGGAAACTTCTTCAGGTCAGGCAGATTGATATCGGTCTCGAACGAACCCATGCGGCCGGTTTGATTTTCGCGGACCACAAACTTGAGATGATACTTGCCCAAGGGTAGGCTGAAATTGGTCGTGTACTGGATGTTCTTGCGTGAAACCTGCTGCGAATCATCGATGGCCAACTTGACCGTCTGGCGAATTTCCGCCATATCCTGCCCGGCCGTGTTCTTCAGTTCGCCAATGATATCGAGCGTCGCCTTGCTGCGATCCCCTCCCTTGACAAAGGGAATCTGCGAGCCGGGCACAATCAAAGATACGGGCACGTCAAAGCGAGGCGCCGCGGTGCCGGTATCGCTGCGGAAGTAATAAGCCTGCAGATAGACCTCAACATCGGTGGCGGGCAGATCGCTGTTTAGCTGTTCCTGCAATTGGCGCTCGCGCTCGTCCTTGTTCGCATGACGATAGTCGGCCGGAGCGTAGTAGCCGGGCCGGTACTCAAGCTTTACGTTGGGGCGGTTGATCTTGATGGTGAGCCGGCGATAGCGGCCGTCTTTCACCGTCTCCGTAGAACGGAAACCGATCACGTAGTACGCGGAGGTGTCCTGCTGGATGCGTTGAAAGGCAGGAGAGAAGTCGTTGGAATCGAAGAAGGCTTTGCCCCCGGTATCGGAGGAGAGCGTGGCCATCACTTCCTGGGTATTGAAGTTGGAATCGAGGTTGTTTTGTAGTGCCGCGCCGTTGTAACCGCTGGTGCCGCGCAGGCTGCCGGTGGAGGCATCGCCCAACGGCGAGATCGCCTCCAGTCCACGCGTGTCAACGGAATAGATGGACATATTCGCGCGCACCGAAGCATTGACGGCCGCGTGGAGCGAAGCCTGGTTCTCAATCCCGTCGCGCTGAATGCCTCCGGAGAAATAAAGCAGAGACTTTTTCTCGTTGATGTAGGCCAGCGAGTGGGCAATGTCTTCGAAGGCGAAGAGCTCGCGGTCAGTATTTACGTCGTTGTACTCTGCCTCGTCGGGAGTGAAGGCGGTCGTGTCTTCGACCTGGTTGGTTGTGCTGGTAGCACCCGATTGAAATCCCGAGCCCTGCGTTCCGGAGAAGGCGTTGACAGCGTTCAACAGCTGTTGCTTATTGGCGGTGAAGTCCTGATCGAGGGACAACGACTGATCAAGAGAAACGACGGAAACCAGGTCGGCTGGATGCATTTGTTTATTGATGTAGTTGCGGGCGGCGTCCTGCGCGCGCTCCAGGTCTTCCGGCTGCATGGAAGTGATGTCAAAGAACATCACGATCAGGCGATGGTTGCGCAATTGGGTGGAAGTGGCAGCGCGGTTCATGCTGCCCATGATGGTGTTGGGAGCTTTGCCGTTTATCGTGGCCTCATTGAGAGGCGTAGCTTGGTCGACACTCTGGAAATCGAAGCTGATGATCTTTTGCGGCTTGCCGTTCTCCTGAACTTGAAAATCGTTGGCGGTGAGACCGCGCACAACCTCTCCCGTCTTCTTATCACGCACCACTACGTTGGTGAGGACCAGGTCGCTGTTCACCTTGAGCGTGTAGGCGGTCTGCGTATCCGGCTGTGAGCCACCCTGCGACGGACTCTGGTCCTGCGCGGGTCCCGGCATCGCGGGCAAAATTACCAGGCCCAGCAGGACGATCAAGCTGCGCAAGTGGCCGGTGACATTCATCTTGACTTCGATCCTCTCTCTAAAACCGGTAGCGGGCGTTGAAAGTGAATTGACGCATGCCGGCGGCCGCAGTTACCTGCCCATACGTTCCCGATCCCAGGGTCGAATCCACCCCTGAGTATTGAACGGTGTTGAAGGGGTTGCTGGTGGTGGCGCGCATCTCGAACGTACGGGTCTCCGAGAAGCGGACCGTCTTGGAGAGCGATGCATTGATGGTCACCGTACCCGGTCCGGGAATTGAGTACCGTGAAGCCGTACCGTAGGTGTTCGCCGGTGCGGCAAAGGCGCTCTTGTTGAACCAGTTTTTGAGTGAGCCTCCGTCGGCGGTGAGCGAAACCCCAGGAACGAGGTCGGGGCGAAGCGATCCCGTGCTCCCCCGCGCTACGTCGGCGATCGCCGCTTCGTAATGGGGCGTGAGGGCTTCACCGGTAGCCAAAGTAAAGGTCCCGGAAATCGAGATGCCGTTGAGAGTGTGCCCAACCCAGCCGGTACTCAGCCAGTGGGCGTCCGGTCCAAAGGGCAACTCGTAGAGGAAGTTGCCTGTCAGGTTGTGGCGTACGTCGAAGCTCGAATTCGATTCTTCGGCAAGCAGATTTTGCCAGTTTTGCGCCACCACCGTCCCCGTCCCACCGCTGCCTCCGATGGAGCTGGCATTGTCGATGGAATGGCTGTAGGTGTAGGTCGCCCCCATGGCGATCCCCCGCTGCAATCGCTTACGCGCGCTGACCGTCAGCGCGTTGTAATTGGAGAATGCAACCGAATCCTCATAGTCATAGAAAACTCCACTCAGCGATGTGGTGGCCGAGCGGCCGGGCGCATCGACAATGTCGAGCCGGGTGCCTTTGGAGCCGTTGTAACCGATGTTGAGCACTATGCCCAGGGGGATGGTGCGCTGCACGTTGATGTTCCACACCTGCACGTAGGGCAGCCGGTAGTATTTGTTGACCGCGTAGTTGCCCTCGTTCTGCGGCGCGGGGAAACCATTGGTGAGCGTGATGGGCACATTTGCGGATGTCTCATTGGTCTGAACATCGGCGTAGGGCGGCTGAAAGGCGAAGTCCTGGATAAATTTCCCGTACTGGCCGACAGCGTAGTTGATGCCATAGCCTGCTCGCACTACCGTGTCCTTTGCGGCACGCACGGCAATGCCCAGCCGGGGAGAAAAGTTGTTGCGCTCCGGGTAGACCAGATCGCGCGGATATTTCCCTGTATACATTCCCACTCCGCCGGAGACAACTGTTTGCACAGAAGCGAAATTATTGCCCGTATCCAGAGTGGAAAGGCGATCGTACTTCTCTGAATAAGGCGAAAAATATTCGTAGCGCAGGCCGAAGAGCAGGGTCAGATTGGCCATGGCTCGCCAGCTGTCCTGTGCATAGGCGTCCCAGGCATTCTGGCGCAAATAAGACTTCTGGTAGGGCGCCTGCAGCGAACTCTGCTGCGGCAATCCGAGTAATAGGTCGGCCAGCGAAGAACCCGAGGTAGCGGTGCCACCGGGTGTATTGGTGCTGGTGCCGGGCGCCTCGGTGAAGACACCGGTGAAGGTAAAGGTCCCGGTGATATTGCCCGTATTGCCGAAGAGGTCGTTATGAACGCGGCGAAAATCTCCCCCAAAGCGGATGTTGTGTTTCTTGTGAATCCAGGAAGTGGAATCCGAGGTGCCGATGGTCTGGTTGATCTGAAAGTTCGGCTGCTGTTCGGTAAAGCTGGTGAACTGGTTCAGGACGAGGTTAGGCAGGCCGAAGAGCAACGGGTTCTCCGGCAGTCCTTGGATGCCGATCTGGCTGGCGATATCCGTTATGCCGGTGAACTCGTTCTTGAGCTGCGTATCACTACGGTTCCAGTTGAGACCAAGATTATTGGTGAGCCTGCCTTTGCCGATCGAATAGCCCAGCGCCAGTGAATATTGGTGTGACTGCTGCTTACCTCCAAGATCGGGGAAAATATCAAGTTCATCGGCCGCCGCGTGACTGTAGTTGAAATTCACATTCATGCTCTGACGCAGGCCGGCGCCACCCTGGCCCATATATTGCCTAATCAGCCCTCCGATCGGGGAGCCACCCGAACTAGGGCCGAAGCTATGCAGAAAACGCACGCCGATGCGAGTGGTGTTGGATTGAGAAGAAGTAAGCCGCTGGTAATTCTGGAACTGGCCCGGCAGCTTGGGACTGGGCAGAGGAATGTAGGCAAGCAGCGCCGTTGCCTGGGTGGAAATGCGGTCCACCGGGATGGTGTTGTTGGGAAATGGCAGGTGCGTGACCGGATCGTAGATGGTGATCGGGGCACCCTCCTGGGTGGTGAGCCCAGACAAATTTCCCTCACGTTCGGCAGCGCTAGGCACGCTGCCGTACTGGCTGAATGGCGAGGAAGAGCGTGTCCCCGAAGCATTGAAGAAAATCACGTCTTTCGTGTCGTGCTCGATCAGGTGCGGAATATAGGGCGGCCCCATAAACGTGAGCCCAAACTGATTCTGCGCGTAACTGGGCTGCAACTCCTGTTCACCCCTGACGGGAAAAGGGGTTGCGTTCAACGCGCTGTTTCCGCCTGTCCAGAAGAAAGCGCCGTGCGGTTGATTGGGCTTGAAATTGCGGAAATTGCCGAAGCCGCCTCCCCCGAAACCACCACCGCGGCCTCCACCACCGCCACGACCTCCGCCGCCACGGCCGCCTCCGCCAAAGCCACCACCACCGCCAAAGCCGCCTCCAGGCCCTCCACCTCCGGGACCTCCGCCGCCGGGTCCGCCACCGCCAGGACCTCCGCCGCCCGGGCCACCCTGCGCGCCGAAGCCACCTTGGCCGCCAAGAGATGGATCCATTTCCGCGTTCTGGCGAAGTTGTTCCATATCCACCCCGGCGAAGGGATTGGTGGTTCCCGCTTGTCCCGTGACCGCGACTGATTCGGAGGAGAAATCCGTGTTGTTTGCTATCGAAGGCAGAGCTGCCCCCGTGGCGCCGCTGTTCACTCCTGCATCCTCGGTGCCCGCAAGTTGGGCAAGCAAAGCCAGACTTTGTGCGCCGGCCGCATTATTGCGCCGAACCGTGCCCGCTTGCCGGCTGCCGCCACCCTGACCGCCTGTTTGGCCACCAGTACGCCCTTGGCCGGGGATCCGCGCCTCGTTCTCCTGCGGGCTCTCCGGTGGGACTCGCGAAGCCAGGGTCAGAGCGAAATCGGCCTGCTGGGTAAGCGGGGTTGTTCCTGTGGGTTTAAGAAGGACGGCCTTGGTCTCCGGGGCGAAGGCCGCGAGTTCGGTCCGGAGAACATAGCGGCCACTCGTCGGAATGGTCATCGAGTAGTTGCCGTTGATGTCGGTGATGGTGGCGTAGCGCTGGCCGGTGAGGGTATTGGTAGCAACGATGCTCACCCCGGGCAGGGGGATGTTGCCGGCCTTTACCGTTCCGTGCACCTGCCCACCCGCGATTGTTGCCGATGCAGGTGCCGACGTTGCAGATGTGCGGGGAGCAGTGGTGGCAGGCGGACTCGCTGCAGGGGAAGATTGCGCCCCCGCAGGCGGGATGAGGGAGCCACTCAATAGGCAGAAAACGAGGTAGGCGCGCCGCATCAGGCTAATTTCCCGTTCTTATCCACACAGCTTAGACCTTCCTCGTGTCGGGACGTAGTCCGTGACCGTCTACCCAAACTAGCTTTTCGATCGGCTGGTTTGGCCTGCGCTCTCCGGGGACCGTCGTTGCTTGACTCTGTCCGTCCACCTCCACCCCGGCAAAGGTGGGCCACCGCCCCAAATTTGTCATCCCGACCGGAGCGAACCCGGATTTCCTGTTACGCGGCCCTCACCAACGTCCACGTATGCGGCTTTCAGTGAGGAAAGCCGCATGAAGTTTGCCAACGCCACCAACCTCGACAGGAAATCCGGGGTAGCGGAGCGGAGGGACCTGCGGTTCCGCTTTCGTCACAAACGAATGCGCCATGGGCGAATCGCCTCCGGATTCCGTTTTTCCATCTACGCGAACCGCAGGTCCCTCCGCTCCGCTCCGGTCGGGATGACAAATTTAAGGACTGCGGCCACCTTGGCATAATGTGGAGATGGATGGACAAAACCACCACTACAGCAACCAACCCGATTTCGCCTGTCCGATCTGGGACCGCACGCAAACGCCGACAGCCGATCACCGATACCGGCCCGTGGGCCGTCGACAGGCCAGGTCCATCCCCGGAAACGGCATCATTGGACCGGCACCGCGGAACCAGGCTCCCGGCCGGCCCCATGCGGACGCCCCGGCTCTGGACTCATGATCCGCAGGTTGGTCGCCAGAAAGGTGTCCGCATGTATCGCTCCGTCGGCGCTGATGACGTCTCCCACCTTTACATCCGCCAGGGTCACGTCTTCCCTGCGCTTGCGAAACGATGTGTTTTCGTCCACCGCCACTATCTGGGCCTGCTTGTCGCCGGCCCGCTCGATGGTGATCTTGAGCTCATGGACCGCGGTCACCTTTCCCATCACCCACGTCTTGCCGAAACCTGCGCGGGCTTTGCGTACTTGCTCGGCATCGATGTCGTAGAGCAAAACCGCGCCCACGGTCTTGGCCTTGGCGTCCACCAAACCGCCCGCCATCAACATATCCCCCACATGGATGTCGGCGGCCTCAATCGGCTGCCGATCCTTCATCAGGCGGGTATTGACGCTGTAGAAAACCTTGTAGGAGTCCCCCTCGTCGGTGCGGATGGTGAAGCTGCCGGATGCGGCAGCCGTAACCGTGCCGCGAACTCCGTTTCCCCTGCCGAATACCTGGCCCATGCCGTCGCCACCGTCGGGCGGACCCATTCCGCTGTCTTCCTGGGCATAGCCAACGAATGATGCCGCCGTCGCTGCCCCTAAAGCCAAAACCACGAGTCTTACCGTACGTTTCATTTGTTGGCCCAAAACCTGCCCTGGCCCGGATTTCCTGTCGAGGTTCGTGGCGTTGACGAAATTCATGCGGCTTTCTTTACGGAAAGCCGCACAAGCGGTCGTGTCCAGCGCAGCGTACAGGAAATCCGGGTAGCCATCGCTCCATTTGACGGCAGCGGTATATCTAAGGACGCAAACAGTCGCCCATCCGTTGTCGTCCGGCCGCACTGAGGTACACTGCCGTGATGCCGACCGAGTCCATCCCTACCCCCACTCCGCACGCTCCGCCGGCGCACGTAGAAGGACATTTTGGGTCGACTGCGCTGGTGCGCGATCTAGTGATCGGGATGTCGGACGGGTTGACGGTTCCGTTTGCCTTGGCGGCGGGGCTCTCCGGGGCGGTGAGCTCCTCCCACGTGGTGGTGCTGGCCGGATTGGCCGAGATTGCCGCCGGGTCGATTGCCATGGGCCTGGGCGGATTTCTTGCTGCCCAAGGCGATGCCGAGCACTATGCCAGCGAGCGGCTGCGCGAGGAGCGCGAGATTGTCGAGCGGACTCGCGACGAAGAAGAAGAAATCTACGAGATCTTCGAGCAGTATGGCGTGGAGCGAAGCGAGAGCATGCCGGTTCTGGAAGCGTTGAAGCGCAGGCCACAGGCATGGGTGGACTTTATGATGCGCTTTGAACTGGGGCTGGAAGAGCCGCAGCGGAACCGGGCCAGCCGAAGCGCGATCACCATCGCTCTCTCTTATGTTGTCGGGGGGATGGTGCCGCTGGCCCCCTATATGCTGGGGTATAGCTTGCCGACGGCGCTCAGCGCCTCGGTGGCCATCACCCTGGTGGCGCTGCTGGTTTTTGGCGGTGTCAAAGGGAGGCTTACCGGGGCGGGCACCGTACGCAGCGCGGTGCAGACGGTGCTGATCGGCGGATTGGCGGCTGGGGCGGCGTATCTTTTGGCCCGGCTGTTGAGCCCCCATTGAAGCTCCAACAAAAGATAAACGGGCTGTTTACACCGAAGGCAAAAAATTTAGGCAACATCAAGCCGCTTTCGGTCTCTAAGTAGAGGGAGAAACGGTTATCTATGACGCCATCCAGTGCAACGACGGAGAAGACACCCCGTCTCTTCGAGGAGTTTTCAAGAGTTCGGCGCCAAAGCGAGCAGCTTTGTATTCCCCTTTCGCCAGAGGACATGATGGTGCAGTCGTGCGCCGAGGCCAGCCCAGTCAAGTGGCACCTGGCGCACACCACCTGGTTTTTCGAGACATTTCTGCTGCGCGAGTTCCTCCCGGGCTATCGGGAGTTCAATCCAGACTTCCACTGGCTTTTCAACAGCTACTACAACTCGGTTTCCGACCAGCCTGAGAAAAAGCTGCGCGCCTCCTTCTCACGACCACCGGTGGAGACGATCTTCGACTACCGCCGGCATGTGCAGGATGGAATTCAGCGCCTGTTAGCCTCCAATCCCCCCGAGGAAGTGACGCGGAGGGTGGTGCTCGGGCTGCACCACGAGCAGCAGCATCAGGAACTACTGGCTTACGACATCAAGCACGCTTTGTGGACTAACCCTCTTCGGCCGCCTTACAGCAATGAACCAGCCGCCTTCAGCGCGCCTCCGCTTAGCAAACCGGAATGGATTCCTTACCGGGGTGGCGTATTGGATATCGGATTCGCCGGCGATGGCTTCGCTTTTGATAATGAGTTACCCCAACATCCTGAATACCTGCGCCCTTTCGAGCTGGCCTCGAGGTTGGTTTCCTGCAGGGAGTATCTGGATTTCATCGAGGATGGGGGCTACCAGAGATCTGAGCTTTGGCTCTCGGCGGGTTGGGACGCTGTCAAAGCCGAGGGCTGGAAAGCCCCTCTCTATTGGCGCCAGCAAGACAGCGCCTGGCAGGTGTACACCCTGTACGGCGAACTGCCGCTCACGGAATTAATGCAAACCCCGGTGTGCCACGTGAGCTACTTCGAAGCCGATGCATTTGCCAACTGGCTGGGCAAGCGGCTCCCCACGGAAGGCGAGTGGGAGGTCGCGGCGCAAGCATTGCCGATCACGGGGAACTTGCTGGAAGACGGAATGCTGCACCCGATAGCGCTAGGCGAGGGCCCCGCGAA
The DNA here is from genome assembly GCA_963746595.1 of uncultured Acidobacteriaceae bacterium. Taxonomy (GTDB): domain Bacteria; phylum Acidobacteriota; class Terriglobia; order Terriglobales; family Acidobacteriaceae; genus PALSA-350. The sequence goes on along the minus strand of CAVVBS010000012.1, from coordinate 261,066 downwards.
GGGTCCGGCGCAAATGTTTGGGGATGTGTGGGAGTGGACCGCGAGTCCGTACATCGGGTATCCCGGGTTTCGCGCTGTACCGGGCGCGCTCGGCGAGTACAACGGGAAATTTATGTCCAATCAGATGGTGCTTCGCGGTGGATCAGCTGTCACGCCAGCCTCCCATATCCGTGCCACTTATCGTAATTTCTTTTCTCCTGCGACGCGCTGGCAGTTTTCCGGCATTCGTTTGGCGAACATCTAACCAGAAGCGCGCGGAGATCACATGTCTGCTATTTCGTTACCCAGGTTGCCGGCGATTGCGTCCAGTCCAATTGCCATGGAAGTTTCGAATGGGCTCACGGAGTCCCCAAAAACACTGTCACCGTGGTTGTTCTATGACCAGGCCGGATCTCGTCTGTTTGAAGCAATCACCGAGCTACCGGAGTATTACGTTACCCGGACGGAGAGGCAAATCCTGGCACAGCACGCGGCTGAAATCGTCGCGGCAGCTGCCGGCGGACGAGATCTATCGATCATCGAGCTGGGCGCGGGGACCGCTACCAAGACAGGTTTGCTGCTCGATGCGGCCGTTGCTCATCAGGGAACCGTCATCTACTACCCCATCGACGTGTCGGCGACGGCTCTCGAGGAAGCGCGGACGCGGCTGGAACTGGAGATGCCGGAGGTAACGGTCGAACCCATCGTCGCTGATTACACCGAAGGCATGCGGCAGAACAACGCAGCTGGAATAGCCCGCGCTGGAAGGCGGTTGGTCTTGTACATCGGCTCGAGCATTGGAAATTTCTCTCCTGCGGATGCCCTCGAAGTGCTGCGTGGTGTACGTGCCCAGTTGTCGCCCGGGGACAGCCTGCTGCTGGGCGTTGATATGGTGAAGGATACTGAGATACTGCTCGCCGCCTACGACGATGCCGCCGGCGTTACCGCCAAGTTCAACAAGAATGTGATAGTTCGCATAAACAACGAGCTGGGCGCAAACTTCAATCCTTACTTATTTCGTCACCAGGCGCGTTGGAATGAGCAACATTCACGGATCGAGATGCACCTGGAGAGCGTGCTGGCACAGAAGGTCGCGGTGCGCGCGCTAGATCTGGAGGTGCGCTTTAACCGGGGTGAGACAATCCACACCGAGAACAGCTACAAATTTACGGATCAGCGTGTATTGGCCTTGCTGACCCGTGCGGGGTTCAAGTTGCGACAGCAATGGAGCGACGACAAGCAGTGGTTCACGGTTTACCTGGCGGCTGCCGCATAATCAGGCTGAAGCTGTTCTTTCAACCATGCAATGAATCCGGCGCTAAACGGAAGACACGGCTTCAGCGTTAAAGAGAGCGCGGGCAAGCGAAATCGGGTTGGGTTGCTGTAGTTTCTGTCCATCCGCTCCACCCATGGCGAGGTGGGCCGCCACCCCCGGCATGGTGGAATTGGATGGACAGAGTCAATCAACGAGAGCCCCTTTCAGCCGTACCTGCGAACCTCCCCCTCCAAGGACTTGGCCCCCCCCCGACTTTGAGCATCTTCGGGAGGGTTTGTAAGCACCGGACTGAGCGTGTTCCCGGAACTACGCCTTTACTTGCTTAGGCGCAGCAGAACTACTCCGTGGCGGGGTACGCTTACGGTGTAGCTGCCTTGGATTTTTCCCAGATCTTTTGCTGCCCAAATGTCGCGCGCGTTTGCACTGGAAAAACCTACGTCGCTCAACTTCAAGGTCACGGGCAGGGGAGTGTCGTCGCGGTTGAACAGCCCGATAGCCTTATCTCCACCCTTGAGCGGCTTAGCCCAAATCTCCACCGGTCCCACAGCGGAGATACGATCACCCTGTTTGCCAAGTGGATCCTGGTCGATGGCGATCACTTCCTTGTTGGTTAGGATCGCGGCCGTCTGAGGCGGCATTTTGGAGAGATCGTTGCCGGCCAGCAACGGCGCGGCGAGCAGGACCCAAAGGCTCATGTGGGTGCGGTTTTCATCCAGCGTAAGCTTGCCGTTGCCCACCTCCAACATGTCGGGATCATTCCAGTGGCCGGGACCGGCATACTTAGCCAGGCCAGCCTGAGAGAAGCCAATCAACGTCATGCGATCCCAGGTGGGGTTGATATCTCCGGTGGTCCGCCAAAGGTTGGCTCCGAGCCCAGGTCCCCATTCCCACACCGCGTCCCATCCGTACTGGCAGAAGCTGTAGACGATGGGACGTCCTGTTGCCAGCAATGCCTTGTGCATTTTTTCGTAGGCGTCCTTCATCATTTGGGTGGCTTTCGCGGGATCGTTTGGAGCCTCCTGGGTCATGATCTTGCGGTAACCGCAAAGATCGTACTTGAGGTAGTCGATGCCCCAGGCCGCGTAGGTCTTCGCATCCTGCGCCTCGTGCTGATAGCTGCCCTCGTACTTGGCGCAGGTGGTGGGACCGGGTGAAGAGTAGATGCCGATCTTCAGTCCCTTGGAGTGAACGTAATCGGCAAGCCCCTTCATGTCGGGGAATTTACTGTTAGCCCGGATGTTTCCCTGGGCATCCCGATCACCCTGCCAGGTGTCGTCAATATTGACATAGATATACCCGGCATCCTTCATGCCGGAGGAAACCATGGCGTCTGCCGCGGCGCGGACGTCCTTATCCGTAACCTTGCCTGCGAAAAGGTTCCAACTATTCCAGCCCATCGGCGGGGTGGCGGCCAACGTACTGGATTGCGCGAGCAGCGTAGAGGGTATCAGGAAGGTGGCAATTAGCAGGGCGCGGAACGCGTTGAGCATAGTCTCTCCGATACGACGATCTACTATAGGCCACTTGCCTTGCCCGTAGCCAGTGGCTTGGGGCACCCGCGATTTGGTCTGGCGCCAATGCCCCGGAAAATGGATGATGGATTGTCCTCAAAGGAGGCTTTTCGATGGCAAACGCCAAGCCGCAGTCGTATGCAAATCACGCCAGGCTGGACCCGCCTTTCCACTTTTTTCTTGCGCCGTTATTGATCATTGCGGTCATTTTGAGCATCGTTTCTTTGGTGCGGCATCCTGGACTCGACTCCGTACTGTGGCTCCTGCTGGCCATCGGATTGTTTTTGACCGCTGGAAAAGCCCGGAGTTACGCGCTGAAAGCCCAGGACCGGGTGATTCGGCTGGAGGAGCGGCTGCGCCTTTCGATGCTGCTGCCCGAAGCGGCCAGACCACGCATCGCAGAATTGACAGAGCCGCAACTGATCGCGCTGCGTTTTGCGCCGGATGCGGAGCTACCGGCGCTTGCCGTGCGCGCGCTGAACGAAGGCCTGACCAACAAGCAGATAAAAGCAACTATCCAATCCTGGCGCGCGGATACCTTCCGGGTTTGAGCCCATGCTTATGCGCCAAGCCGGCCGAGGCCCAGGCCGATCACATACGTCACGACGCCTTCCACCGCACCGACAAACGTCATCTCGAAGCCGCTGCTCCACCAGGAACGCACGGTGACCAGTGATTTCGCGGCGCCGACGGCGAAATGGGCTACGAGTGACACCACTGCGGAGACGATGACGGCGCTATAACCGCTGAGGAAGAAAAACGGAACGATGGGGATGAACGCTCCGGCCGCCGTGGAAAGCGCGCCCGAAACCGCCGAGGTGAATGGGTTGCTGAGCGCTTCTTCAGTCGAATTGAGCCGTTCGGCAGCAAGTGCGCGCAGCATCTGGTCGGGATTACTGGCGATGTGCTCGACCATGTGATCGGCGTCCGGTTGGGGAAGGCCCTTGACCTGGTAGTAGAGCGAGAGGAGTTCGCGGGCCTCGGCGCCGTTCATGGCAATGGCCTCGCGCTCGCGAGCGAGCTCTGCCTGGTAGATCTCGCGTTCGCTCTTGGACGCAAGGTAAGCGCCCGAGCCCATGGAGAGCGCGCTTGCGATCATGCCGGCGAGGCCGGAGAGCAGAACCCACTTGCTGTTACCCAGCGTCGCCCCAGAGACCCCGGAGACGATGCCAAAGATGGAGCCCAGTCCATCGTTGACCCCGTAAATGGCATCGCCGATCCAGCCAGCCGCATGCTGGCGGCCCTTGTTCCGCTTGGCCAGCATCTGGTCCAGAAGCGCTTGTGGATTGGACGGTGCGCGGACTCCGCCGAGGGGCTTCTGCTTGCGGATCAGACCGCTGAGCTCGCGATAGTGGTCCTGCTCGTCTTCAATGACCCGTTTCAGGATGGCCAGGCTGGGCGCATCGCCGAGCGCCTTGAGCTGCTGGCTGTACTTGGCAATATCGCGGCTCTCATCGATTTCCAGGCGGCGCAAGGCCAGATCGTCGCCGCCAACGCGCGTCTTCAAGCTATCGGCATCGCCGCCCGGGCTTCCCTGGTAGACCGGTTCGGGTTCCCCTAGTTCCCGCAAGCGGCCCGCCCACAGTGCGGCATGCTCCTTCTCCGCCACGGCCATATGTTCGAGGGTCTGCTTACGACCTGCCTCTGGCTCCCGCTCGGCGAGGGCTCGATAGGTGTAATAGCCAACCATCTCGGCCTGCCAGTTCTTTTCCAGAATCTGGCTCAGCCGCGGGTGGCGAGGCAATTCCGGCGTGGCTGTCGAGTCAGAATCCAAAGCGCCTCCGATCCTCCCTGGCTCAGGGCACAGCGTAGCATCCTCAGTTAGACTCAGTCTCGGAAGGTATCCCTAGTCATGAAGTTTGAGCACTTGTTAACAGAGGCGCGCCATCCGGATACGGCTCGCATTGACCAGCTTCCGACGCTCGAGATGCTGGAGGTAATCAACGCCGCGGATCGTTCCGTCGCCGACGCGGTCCACGCAGAGCTGCCCCGGATTGCGCAGGCGGTCGATGGTATCGCGGAGCGGCTGGAGAAGGGCGGGCGCCTTTTCTATACGGGAGCCGGCACTTCCGGCCGGCTCGGCGTGCTGGATGCCTCAGAATGCCCACCGACCTTCAATGTAGATCCCGGGCTGGTGGTGGGCCTGATTGCCGGTGGCGACCATGCCCTGCGCAATTCGATCGAGGGCGCGGAAGACGATGCGCGGCAGGGCGCGGAAGACCTGAAGGCCCATGACTTGCGAGCCGGGGATGCGCTGGTCGGGATCGCCGCCAGCGGACGCACACCCTACGTGCTGGGAGGCATGCTTTATGCCAACCAACTGGGCGCACTCACCATAGGGTTGAGTTGCGTTCCGGGATCCGAAGTGGAGTGCCGGGCGAAGATCGCCATCACTCCAGCAGTAGGGCCTGAGGTGATTACCGGTTCCACCCGCATGCGCGCCGGCACGGCCACCAAGCTTGTGCTGAATATGTTGAGCACCGGCGCGATGATCCGCACCGGCATGGTCTACGGCAACTTGATGGTGAACGTGCAGCCGACCAACGAAAAGCTGAGGAACCGGGCCATTCGAATCATCGCGGCGGCGACCGAAGTCGACGAGAGTCAGGCCGAGACCTTACTGGATGAGGCAGGCTCGGTGCGGGTGGCGATCGTCATGCAGCAGTTGGGAATCAAACGCAAACAGGCCGAGGAACGGCTGGATAAAGCGCATGGACGGCTCCGTATGGCGCTGGGCGACGGCCCCGAATAGCCGCCAGAGGGCCGGCTTGCGTCTATTAGAGAGAGCGCGAACCCGGATTTCCCGTATGTTGCACCGGAAATGGCCGCGTGGGCGGCTTTCGTTAAGGAAAGCCGCATTAAAGTCAGTCGAAGTCACAAAGTGCGCGGGAAATCCGGGGAACCCGGATTTCCCGTATGTTGCACCGGAAATGGCCGCGTGTGCGGCTTTCGTTAAGGAAAGCCGCATTAAAGTCAGTCGAAGTCACAAAGTGCACGGGAAATCGGGCGCCGGCGAGGCGCATAATACAGTGAATGTCCGGTCGATGGGACGGGAGGCGTGGGCATGGGTAAAGGTATGGTGAAGTTGCTGATTTTGTTGGCACTTGTGCCCATTTCTGCGCTGCTGGCCCAGTCCAAAGATCAGCCCGACTCGGGCTTTGGCCCCATTGACACCAGTGCTCCCTCCACGCCGCCCGACCAGATTGTGAAGCAGTTTGCGGCCAAGGAAAGCGAGTTCCGCCACGCCCTGGACAACTACACCTACCAGCGCGATGTGCGCATACAGACCATCAACGATGACGGCAAGGTGGATGGCGAGTACCGGCAAGTGGTGCAGATCACCTTCGACAGCCAGGGGCGGAAGTCGGAGCACGTGACCTTCGCGCCACAAAATACGCTGGAACGCATTCAGATGAGCCCGGCCGATGTGTCGGATATTGAGCAGCGCCTGCCCTTCGTTTTAACCACTGAGGATGTCGGGCAATACAACCTGACCTACGTAGGGCGGCAGAAGGTAGACGAGGTAAACTGTTACGTTTTTGATGTTGCGCCGAAGGTGATGGAAAAGGGCAAGCGCTACTTAAAGGGACGCATCTGGGTGGACCAGAAGGATCTGCAGATTGTGATCACCAGCGCGAAGAATGTTCCCGATGACATGCGCAAGGGACACGAGGATCTTTCTCCTCCCTTTACCACTTACCGCGAGCAGGTAGATGGCAAGTATTGGTTCCCGGTGTACACCAAGGCTGATGCCGAGCTCCATTTCTCGGGCGGAAGTGGGTACATGAGCCAGGATGTCCGCATTCGGCAGATTGTGCGCTACACCGACTACAAGCAATTCCGTTCGACCGTCAAGCTGATATTCCAGGGGCAGGACGTAACCAACAATACTGGACAGCCCCCGCCGAACGGCCAGCCGGCCAACGGTCAACAGCCGCAGCAGGCGCCGCCTGCCGCGACCGCGCCGCACTAGACTTACGCGTTGTAGGTTGAAGAGGACACACGCCCTCCACGGCCGGTCCAGTTGGTATGGAAAAATTCCCCGCGAGGCTTATCGACGCGCTCGTAAGTGTGCGCCCCAAAGAAATCCCGTTGCGCCTGTAATAGATTTGCGGGCAGCCGCGCGGTCCGATAGCCGTCGTAGAACGCCAACGCCGTTGAGAATGCCGGCATAGGCACGCCGATCCTGGTGCCGTAGATGATCGCCCTCCGCCACGACGGATGGTACTTGTTCATCGCTGTCGAGAAAAATTTATCCAGCAGCAAATTCTGCAGCTTCGGGTCGCGATCGAAAGCCGCCTTGATGTCTCCCAGGAAAATGCTGCGGATGATGCATCCGCCGCGCCACATCAACGCCACGCCGCCCATGTTCAGGGTCCAGCCTTGGTCCTTCTCTGCTGCGCGCAGCAACATGTAACCCTGGGCATAGCTCACAATCTTGGAGCAGTAGAGAGCCAGCCTAACTTCCTCGATAAATTCCTTCTTGCCAGTCACTACCTTGCGCTTGCGCGGTCCCTTCAGCACCTTGGCTGCTGCGACCCGCTCACTCTTCAAGGCGGACAGGCAGCGGGCAAAGACACTCTCTCCAATCAAGGTCACCGGCTGTCCCAGGTCGAGAGCTGAGATCGCGGTCCATTTGCCGGTGCCCTTCTGTCCCGCGGCATCGAGAATCTTGTCCACCATCGGCTGTCCGTCGTCGTCCTTCTTGGCGAAGATGGTGGCTGAGATATCGATCAGGAAGCTGTCCAGCTCGCCTTTATTCCAATCGGCAAAGACTTCGGCGAGCTCATCAGCGGTGAGCCCCAGCCCATCCTTCAACAACTGGTAGGCCTCGCCAATCAATTGCATGTCGCCGTACTCGATGCCGTTGTGCACCATCTTGACGTAATGACCCGCGCCGTCTTCTCCAACCCAGTCGCAACACGGAGTTCCGTCTTCGACCTTGGCTGCGATGGCCTGGAAAATTCCCTTCACGTGGGGCCACGCTTCTTTATTGCCTCCCGGCATAATCGACGGACCGAAACGCGCACCCTCTTCGCCGCCCGAAACGCCGGTCCCGATAAACAGAATTCCTTTGGCCGCCAGGTCTTTGGTGCGCCGGGTGGAGTCGGTGTACAACGAGTTGCCGCCGTCGATGAGGATGTCACCCTTTTCGAGGTAAGGAAGCACTTGCTCGATGGTCTGATCGACCACTTCGCCGGCTTTCACCATGATCATCACGCGCCGAGGCTTCTTCAGCAGCCCACACATCTCCTCGATTGAGTGTGCCCCCACCACCTGCGTCCCGTTGGCCTCGTTCTCGATAAAATCGTTCACCTTGGAGACGGTACGGTTGAAGACGGCGACCTTATATCCATGGTCGTTCATGTTCAACACCAGGTTTTGGCCCATCACCGCCAGTCCGATCAATCCGATATCGCAATTTGCTTCTGCCATGTTGCTCTTTCCCTTCTCATCCGCCCGGCCGTGAGCATGTTGCACAAGATCCGGTCAGTTCGCGCGATGATACCTGATCTCGGGGATGGGGGCAAAGAGAGGCAATGACCCTAAGCTCTTTGTCGCATGCAGATCTTTTTAACCGTACTTTCAATCGCTATTCACCAGATAGCGGAACGTGTCGGTTACCGTCACTCAGAAAAGCGATTGGCCATCGCGCCCGCGACACACGCCAGAAAAACAAAATCGCCACAAATTATTCCCTGGAGCGCCATCATGCTTAAAAAAAAGGAAGACCTCGTCAGGTATTCGTGAGTGCTGCCCGCAAAAGCGTCAGCGTTGCCGTTGGGTGCGCCATCCTCTTTCTACTGTTCTCTGTCGCTGCACTGCATGCCCAGGTCAATACAGGTTCGCTGAGTGGGCTAGTCCCCAGGTATTTGTTGCCGGGGTGGCAAAAGCCAATTCCACATCTCGCCAGTTACAATTTTGCCTGGAGATGGAGTTGTTTTGAACTTCATGCAGCGATGGAGTGCGTTCTTCCTTTTTCTGGCTCTTGCGGTTGCACCCTGGGCGGTTGCTCAGCAGGTAAGCGAAGGCACGCCTGCAGACCTGGTGCTCACCGGCGATGTGAAGGGCGAGCAGAACCAGACCTATTTCGAAGTGCCCTTTACGGTGCCTGCCGGCGTCCACCGGATCAGCGTCGACTTTCAATACACCGGTAAAGATCAGCGGGCCGCTCTTGACCTCGGCATCGCCGACCCGGAGCGATTTCGTGGTGCAAGCGGCGGCAACAAGAGCCACTTCACCATCAGCGAGACAGACGCCACACCGTCCTATCTTCCTGGAGCGATCCCTGCCGGGCAGTGGCGGCTGTTAGTCTCCGTGCCCAACATGCGTGCGAACGTTGTCTCACACTACAAGGCGGAGATACGCTTCAACCCACGCGCAGAAGATTCGAGCTTCACAGCGCAGCCGCTCGCCGTTGGAAGACGCTGGTATCGCGGCGATCTTCATATGCACACGGCACATAGTGATGGCAGCTGCAAGAGCCAGAGCGGCCGTCAAGTGCCGTGCCCCCTCTTTCTCACCGTGCAGGCAGCGGCTTCGCGCAGTTTGGACTTTATCGCCATCACCGACCACAACACCGACTCGCAGTATGATCAAATGCGTGAGTTGCAGCCGTTCTTCGATCATCTGCTGCTGATTCCTGGACGCGAGATGACCACGTTTCATGGGCACTTCAATGTTTTCGGCGTCACGCAATTCATGAGTTGGCGCATAGGTAGAGGTAGCCTCGATCTGAACACTGTCCTGCGCGACGCACGCTCCAAGGGCGGCATTGCTTCGATCAACCACGCGGAGGCGCCTGGAGGAGAGGAATGCATGGGCTGCCGCTGGACGCCGGCGTCCGACACGGACATGAGCCTCTTCACCGCTGTGGAAGTGATCAACAACGGTGAGATCATGTTTTCCAGTGCGAAGTATTGGGACTCCCAATTGCGCGCGGGACACCGCCTGGCGGCAGTCGGCGGCAGCGACAATCACAATGCGACCATTCGCCCCGGAGATGTGGGGGCCATCGGTTGGCCGACGACTGCCGTCGAAGCCGATGAGCTGTCAGTGGCGGCGATCCTCGATGGCATTCGCGCCGGCCGCACGTTTATCGATTTGACTGGTTCGCGGGACAAGATGCTGGACTTCGCGGCCGACGCGGGCGGCGCTTCCGCAAAGATGGGCGGCACGCTCCGCGCCGCGGCTGGAGAGACCATTTCCGTGCACATTCAGACGATTGCGGCCAAGGGATCTATGGTTCACCTGTTACTGGACGGCGAGGAATCCACGCCACCCTTGCCCGTAGATGGTGCCAACCCCACGCTCACCGCCACATTCCCTGCGACCGCCGGACGGCATTGGCTGCGCCTGGAGGTGCGTGACTCGAGTGGCGCCAACGAGTTGATTAGCAGCCCGCTCTACATTAATTTTCCCCAGGAATAAAAGGATCCACGATGCAAACTTTTGGCCTTTCGCGGATGACGACTGCGCTGCTGGTGTTTGCGATTTGCTCTTCTTCTTTAGGCGCACAGCAGCCGGCTCCTGGATCGCGCACAGTGATGGATGCGCATAACTGCTATCCCTACTTTGAATGGTGGGGCGATCGCATCGACCGCGCGCTTTCCGCAGGCACCCCACTGGCCATTGAGCAGGATCTGGCCTGGCATACCGATCCCAAGACCGGGCGCAGCTGGTCCGTTGTGACCCATGGGGAGCCGACCACCGGCGAAGAGCCAACCATGGATGAGTATTTCTTCAAGCGGGTTCGCCCCATTGTGGAGAAGGCGCTGCGGGACGGTAACCATGGCGATTGGCCGATCATTACACTCAACCTGGATTTCAAAGACGACAAGCCGGAGCATCTGGCCGCCGTTCTGGCGCTGCTACGAAAATATCAGTCCTGGCTGACTACGTCGGTGAAAGCTGCGCAGGAGGAGGATGTGCAGCCGTTGGATGTGAAACCGATTCTGGTATTGACGGGAGAAGCCGATGCGCAGCAAACCGTCTTCTACGATCAGCTGCAGACCGGCGATCGTGTGCTGCTCTTCGGCGCCATTCATACCGAAGGAAAGGAGGCTTCAGCTGCGCCCGAGGTAATGGACCCGATGAAAGCCACAAACTACCGGCGCTGGTGGAACAATCCGTGGAAAGTGGTTGAGGCCGGCGGTCAACCAAACGCTGGAGAGTGGACACCGGCAAAGATGAACCGGTTGCGCGCGCTGGTAGAGCGAGCCCACGCGAATGGTCTTTGGATTCGTTTCTATACCCTCGACGGCGCAACCAAAGCACAACTGAGTTGCAACGGCTGGTTCCACGATTACAACTTCGGATCACTGGCTGCGGCCCGTGTGCGCTGGCGCGCGGCGATCGCCGCTCACGTCGATTACCTCGCATCGGACCAGTACGAGCTCGTGGGGCGGGAAATTCACCAGGGAGTGCCGGCTCGCGCGAAGAAGTGACATGGGAGAAGCATTACCGGCGGCGTAAAAAGGTCACCAGTCGCGAAACGCCGTTCACGTCAAGCACCAACATTTCTTTTCTGGACGGTTTGCTTTGAGGCAGGCTCCCACCTCTGGTAAAAACAACCAGCAGCGCCAATCCGCCATGATGATTTATCGCCGCCTTAACAGTCTCGCTGTGCTTACGCTTGTGTTGCTCGCCATCGAAGTGGCCGCTCAGGTCGATCGCGCAGACCTCAGCGGGACGGTTGTCGATCCTGCGGGGAAAGCGATGCCAGATGTTCTTGTGACGGTCTTGATGCCTGACAACGGCACGAGCCGGGAGACTGTCACCTCACGTACCGGAACCTATGAGGTTCCCGGCCTTCCTGTAGGCACCTACTCGGTCATCTTTGCGGCGAACGGCTTTGCGAAGCTCACCATCAACCAGGTGATCCAGACGGAGGGCCGTACCCGGACGCTGGATGCGAGGCTACAGTTAGCCGGCACGAGTCAGCAAATCAATGTCTCCAGCCAGACTACGCAACTGGACGAGACGACGAATGCGCTCGGCGGCCGGGCGGAATCCAAACAGATCCAGGATCTCCCGCTGAATGGAAGAAACTGGTCTACGCTGACTGCGCTTGTACCGGGGGCTGTTGACACCGGCGGCAGCAACCAGCGCAGCATACGTTTCGCGGGCCGCGGCCTCGACGACAACAACTTTGTTCTTGACGGCATCGATGCGACGAACATCGTCAACCAGGCACAGCAACCCTTTGTCCGCATTGCTATCCCAACGGACGCTATTGAAGAATTCCATATCGAGACCATGCTCTTTACCGCTGACAACGGAAGCACACCCGGGGCGCAGATCGCCGTGGCTTCGAAGTCGGGGTCGAATACCCTGCATGGAAGTCTCTTCGAGTTCCTACGCAACGACGTGCTCGACGCACGCGAGCCCATTCTCGCAACCAGGCTACCTTTCCGCCTCAACCAGTTTGGCGGCGACCTGGGCGGCCCGCTTGTTCGCAACCGCACTTTCTATTACTTCAACTATGAGGGAGTGCGCCAGACTTACGGCCAGCCCCTGTTGGGTTATGCACCAAGCCCGGCTTTCCGCGCGCAGGTGGCAGCGGCAAATCCTGTGCTTACGCCGATCCTCAATGCCTATCCGACGACTGGCCTTTCGCCGATTGCCGGGAATCCGGATGAAGACGAGTTTTCCGGCTCTGGACGGCAACTGGACCACGAGGATTCCGCGATGCTGCGGCTGGATCACCATTTCTTCGCTGCCGACTCAGCCTACCTTCGCTTTAACTTCGACGCCGCCTATAGCGACGCCCCAGTGGCTGAAGGCGGAGACTATCTGTTGGACCGGCAGCTAGTCACATCGAGGCCGGTGAACGGCGAGCTCGAGGAGATGCACATCTTCTCGCCGACGCTAATGAACGAGCTAAAGTTCGGATTCAACCGCGGGAATGTGTACACCACCAACCAGGGGCTGAGCAATATTCCCTATACGGTCGCGGTCTCCGGTTTCACCACCCTCGAGAACAACCAGTTCAAACCGGGCGTGGGCAATTCGTTCTCGTACATCGACAATCTCACCATGGTCCGCGGAGCTCAGACGCTCAAGTTCGGCGTGGAGGTACGCCGCATTCAGCTGAACCAGGGCAACACACCATCGGGAACAATTACCTATTCTTCACTTAGCAGCTTCCTGGCGAACTCGATGAGTGCCGCCACTTATGCCGAGGCGCTTCCTGTGAATGGCTTGCGCAAAACCGCGGTGTACTCCTTTGCGGAAGATGAGTGGAAGTATCGCCCCAATTTCACACTCAATCTGGGCGTGCGCTATATCTTCTTCAACCTCTTTCATGAGGTAAACGGGAAAGCCATACCGTTCGATTTCGCGACCTGCGGGCCGGCTGGCTTCTGCGGCGCAGGAGCCAGTTTCGGCACCCCGAACACGCTGGATTTTGACCCACGGCTATCGATCACCTGGGCGCCGGCCGCGTTGAAGGGTAAGACTATCCTGCGCAGTGGCTTCGGCATTTATCACGGGGATGGTCAACTCGACGACCAGAATTTGCCCATTAACAACGAGGTTGGCCAATACTCGCTCAGCTCGAAGTCAATACCTGGGCTTTCTTATCCGGTTACACCTTTTCTGAATGGCCCGGGCACGGTTTCAGCAAGAGACGACGACCGCCGGCGCAAAGACATGTATGTCACGCAATGGGGAGCCTCGGTACAGAGAGCGCTGCCGCACGACTTTGTCGGGACTCTCTCTTATGTCGGAAGTAAGGGCACATACCTGCTGACCACGTCCTACGTCAACCTCATCGATCCGGCCACGGGCCTGCGTCCTTATCCGGCCTTTGGCCAGGTGCAATGGAGAGGAAACATCAACAACAGCTCGTATGAGGCCTTTGTGACCAGCCTGCAGCGGAGCTTTTCGCATGGGCTTTTGTTCTCGGCGAACTACACGTACTCGCACGAGATCGACCAGGATTCCGCCGGCGGAGGAGACTCGGACTATCCCCAAAATCCCGCCTGCCTACCCTGCGAGCGCGCCTCGGGAGACTTTGATGTCCGCCACGTGCTGACGGCCAACACTGTTTACGAACTGCCATTTGGCCCAGGGAGAGCCTGGGTGTCGCAACCCGGTCTCGCGAGCGCACTCTTAGGCGGGTGGAGCATCACGAACATCGTCGCGGCACGTTCAGGCATGCCGATCAACGTAACGGAAGACCGGTCCAGCAACTCCGTTGCCACCGGCTACACGACGAGTCAACGCCCGAACCTGGTTCCTGGAGTGTCGCTGGCCCCGCCGGGCGGAAAGGCGATCGCCAAGTGGATCAACCCGGCCGCATTCGTGCCCGTCGCCGGATCAGGCTACGGCGATGCGCCACGCAATATCGCACGCGGTCCAAACCTGTGGCAGACAGATCTTGGTCTCGCCAAGCGCATTCGCCTTACCGAGAGCGCCGAGCTTGAGTTCAGGAGCGAGTTCTTCAATCTCTTTAATCGGGCACAATACGGCCTGCCGCAAGCTGACTCTTCGTCATCCAGTTTCGGGCAAATCATCACCACGGTGAACACAAGCCCGGTGGGGACCGGTACTCCTCGCCAGATCCAATTTGGGCTGCGCCTGGAGTTCTAACTCGTTTGGTGGGCTGCAGATCTCTTGAACTCGGGCCGCCGTGCCGCGTCTCTAGAGCCTGTGGGGTTGTGGGGCGGAAGGCGTTGAGCTAGCTGGAAGCTGTCTTCAGTTCCGTCACCAACGATCCTACTGGATTGGTCACGGCTTGCGCCGCAATCGTACCCAGCGATTCTCCGCGACGATACATTAGATATGCAGCCGTAGCTCCAGCAATCAACGTTCCCCAAAACAAGAATCTCTTCATCATTGTGCCTGCTTCCATGCACCTGCCTTCTACTGCAGTGCTTTCGATGTGTGTATAGGATGCAGAATTCTGGATCGTGAGCGCAAAGGCTCGCAGAAGCACGTCACTCTTCAGGTCATGCTTTTGCCAAACTGAAGCGTTCCGCTGAGGTGCTAGCTGATGGCCTTGTCTTTGATGTACCGCCAGCCGGTGATTTTAGGCTTTAGCATCTGACGGCGGTCAGAGATCAATTTGAGAAAATCTCCTTCGGATCGTACGCCAAGAGCGTCCCTAACCTGTATAGGCGAATTCACCTTCGGATATGTGCTTCGATCTGCGGGATTGAAATCGTGCCACTCGCCGATGTGTGCCATTCGCCATATTACGCCAAGTAAGTGTGGACGGACGTGGAAAATTCTCGTAATGGCAAGTGAGACTTGAGCCTAGACCTGAGGCCATTGCCAAAGATTTTGGGTAACTCCCGCTAGGTCTGCACTTTAGAAATAGAGGGACGTGATGCCATCTGAATTGACAAAGCACACGAGAAGGCGCAGTCTTCCATAGACAGCTATAGGAGATTCCGGATGGTCAGAACAAAGAACGACACTCTCCAGGGCGCCCTGGATCTGCTGGTGCTGAAAGCGCTTGAGGAAGGCCCCATGCACGGCTGGGGAATCACTCTGCACATAGAGCGTGTTTCCGATGAAGTTCTACGTGTCGAAGAGGGCTCGCTCTATCCAGCCCTTCATCGCATGGAGCAGGAGCGCTGGATCGCAGCTGAATGGGGCCGCAGCGAAAACAACCGCCGCGCCCGTTTCTACCGCCTCACAAGCTCAGGGCGGAAGCGGTTAGGCGCCGAGCGCGAACACTGGCGGAAGATTACGAACGCGATTGCCCTGGTGCTGGAGTTCGGCAAGGCAACGGTCTAGAGGGTTTGCTATGGCATGGATCCGCCGCTTGCGTGCGCTCTTTCGGAAAGAAGAACTAGATCGTGATTTCGAGGAAGAGCTGCGGTTTCACCTTTCGATGCGCGAACGGCGGAATGTTGAACAGGGCATGCCGCATGGTGAAGCGCGACGCTCCGCGCGGCTCCGGTTTGGCAATCCGGCAGTATGGCTGGAGCAAATGCGCGAGATCGACTTGATGACCTTTCCGCAAACTGTGATGCAGGATCTGCGCTTCGCCTGCCGGATGCTGGTCCGCAATGCCGGATTCACGGCCATCGCAGTCTTTGCGCTCGCCGTTGGTATTGGCCTCAACACCGCGGCTTTCACCGCGTACCAGGCTTTCTTCGAGCGAAAGCTCGATGCCCACGATCCCGCGTCGATGGTCAATTTAGCGCTCATCGAACATACGGGCGCGACCGACATCTATCGTTCAGCTACCCCGATTATGAGACTTACCGGGACCATGTTCATTCGTTCAGCGGGGTTATTGCCGCGAGCCAGCCCCAGTACCTTACTGTCTCAGTGCCCGGCGGCGTTGCTCAGCAGCGCAATGATGGAGGCGGCTCGCTGATCGGAAAGTTTCTTCTACAGCTCCCTCAGATCGGCAACAGCGAGACCGCAATGACCATGGTGGTCTCCGAAAACTACTTCTCGGTCCTGGGAGTGGAGGCTTTACGCGGGCGAACGTTCGGCTCCAGCAGACAAGGCGGAACTCGCTGCCTCGCCCTCGGTCCTCATCAGCGAGAACTACTGGCAAAAGCGATTTGAGGGCGATCCCGCCATTCTGGGTAAAACAGTCCGGCTCAATGGCGCGGCGTTCACGATTATCGGCGTGACGCCTCATAACTTTGTGGGAACTTTCATAGCCGCGCCCGACTTCTGGCTTCCGCTCAGCCTTGAGCCTCTGGTTCATCCTGGCGATAACTGGTTGTGGGCGCGCGAAGAGGGCTGCTGCCATCTGTTCGCTCGTCTCGCTCCCGGCGCCGGCGATGCGTGAAGCGCAGGCAGAAATGTCCCTGGTCGCCAATCACCTCCGCTCTCTTCACCAGCCTGGTTCCGACCTCGCTCAACCGTTAAGCGCAATGGTCTGGCCGGGCTCGCCCTTCACCATTCCCATTGAGCAGAACCATGGAGTGAGGATAAGCATTTTGTTCGTCATGGCCGCCGTTGGAATGGTGCTGGTCGTCGCCTGCGCCAATGTTGCCAGCCTGCAACTGGCCCGCGCTGCTTCGCGCCAGAATGAACTTTCCATGCGCCTCTCGCTTGGCGCCAGCCGGACGCGCCTCGTTCGCCAACTGCTCACGGAGAGCGCCCTGCTCGGCCTGATCGCAGGTGTCTTCGCGTTCCTATTCAGCTGGGCGTTCCTCCAGGTAGCGGTCGTACTGATCGCGGATGCCTTCCCCGATCAGTACGGCACGGTTATTTTTCACGTCACTCCTGACCTCAGGATATTTTCGTTCGTATTTCTCATTTCCGTCTTCGCCGGTGTTCTTTTCGGGCTCGCGCCTGCATGTGGAAAGTTCTCGCTGGGCCGTTTCCTCTGCGCTTAAGGCGAATGCCGCCACATCGCCTATCCGCAGCCGCCATCTCCGTAACTTCCTCATCGCCACCCAGGTCGCGGTTTCGGCTGTGCTGGTGATCGCGGGCAGCACGCTCATCCACAGCGCCATTCGTGCGCTATGGATGGACACCGGCTATGACGATGCACATGTCATGGATCTTGGCCTCCAATTTCCCGAAAGCGCCGAGTATACGCCGGACCACAAGGATGCTCTCATCCGCGATCTCCGCACCCGCCTTGCCGCGTTGCCGGGCGTGATGGATGTAACTACGGCGCGCGCGCCCGACGACAACGGGTTTCGTTCTGCCGCGGTCTCGCTCAACGGCGAGGCGCCCTCGTCCCGGAACACCAAGGCGTATCTCTACTACACATGGATCCAGCCGAACTATTTCCACGCTCTCGGGATTCCGCTGCTTCTCGGCCACGGCTTCACGGCGCAGGCCGGCCAGGCGGAACCGTCCATCGTCGTAAGTGAGTCGGCGGCCAATAAGTTATGGCCCGGAGAAAATCCCGTTGGCCACACTCTTCGGCTTGGCACCAGCGGCCTCTTTCATGGCACCGGCGAACCCCTGCCGGATGGCCCGGCCTGGCGCGTCATCGGCGTCGCTCGCGATACGCGAGGCGTCCTGCTGGATGGCAGCGACTCGGCGCAGATTTATCTTCCTCTCTCCGATCGCTATCTACAGAATTATCCGATCCTGGTGCGCACCCGTTCCGACCCGGCGCAGTTGATGAGCGCTCTTGGTCCGGTGATGGCCTCTGTGGATCCCAACCTCGCCGCGCGGTTCTCCACGCTGGAGCAGATGCTGCGCGGAACGGAACCTTTTCTCGCCTCGACGTTGGCGGCGGCCATCGCTACCACCACCGGCGGCCTCGGGCTGTTGCTGGCCGCGATTGGTATTTACGGTACGGTCAGCTACATTGTTGTCCTGCGCACGCGCGAAGTCGGCATCCGCGTGGCCCTGGGTGCAAAGAAGCGCGACATTCTGACTCTCATCCTGAGTGAAAGCACCCGTCCGGTATTTGCTGGTTTGTCCGCTGGGGTTGTGCTCGCCGCCGGTGTAGCGTACTTGCTCCGCCACGTTCTGTACGGGATCCACACCATCGACGGGATCTCGTTCGGGGGAGTTTCGCTCCTATTCGTAGCAGTCTCCCTCCTGGCCGCCCTCGTCCCTTCACAGCGGGCTCTGCGCGTCGAACCGACTGTAGCTCTCCGATGCGAGTGAGCGACAGCCAGGCGCTTTCTGCGGTCAGTCCCAAGTGACAAGATTTGGAGGAAAGATCGGTGAAACTGTAGACTCAGGCAGGGTATCCATCTTGCAGACTGCAGCGTCCGTCGCGCACCTGGGGTCGACCTGTTCTGCCGTGTGGACACAGACGGCGTAGTTGAAGGGCCTATAGCTCAATTGGTTAGAGCAGCGGACTCATAATCCGTTGGTTCCAGGTTCAAGTCCTGGTGGGCCCACCAGCCACTTTCGAGTCAGTTCGTCAAGTAGAAACAAAAAGAGGCTCGCAGTCATCGCTGACCGGGAGCCAGTTTTATTTCGATTTCGCTTGGATCAGACGTCGGAGTCGGGAATGAGTTTCCCATCGTGATCGAAAGTTCCGAGTCGGTTGATGAAGCTGTAGTTCGCCACCTTCGACATCAGCTCGTAACCAAATTCATTGGCAAGCTCCCGAAGAAGCTGCTCCCTATCAGTGTTCGCTGGCGCGGTTGAATCGAGGCCGTCATTAGAAGACTTCAATGGGACGCTCCAAGCCGGCTGTAGCTTCCACCGGACTGATGCCTTTATAGCGATCAATCAAGTCAACCTCAATGTGTCTTTTGTCCAAGCCGCCCTCCCCACCCCACTCGAAACCGGCGTACTTTAGGGGTACTCAGCCGGAACGGTGCCGAGGAGGGTTCTTGACGTTAACGGCAGTCAGCAAAAGCTACTGACTCGTCTCGAAAAGCGCATGGGGGACCTACAGCGCGCCAAGCTCGACGGCGGCTTTCGGATGGTGTCTCAGAGTTAGAAGTGGAAATGGACTACCTGAGGCGACCGAAGCGCTACTTAGCGACAGCGAGGTCGCGCACTTCAGGAGTGCAGGACGCGAGAAGTTCGGAGACGGCTGAGTTAGGGAAAGTCTCATTCATCCCTTTGAGTCCCCATCGCTAGAACACAAGTCTACGACACACAGATCACGTTTCCAGGGCGCCGCTAGATACCCCCGCGCAGGGCTCTGAGGGGGGTGTGGACCAGAATGGCCATATCCATAAAGAAGGTGCGGTTCTGGATATAGTTCAGGTCGTGCTGGATGTTCTCGTGGATCGGAAAGGCCCGGTCGGCGCTCAATTGCCATAGGCCGGTGATCCCCGGAATCACCTGAAGCCGTTGCCGTTGCCGCAAGTTATAGCGGTGCACAATGAAGGGCATCTCAGGACGTGGGCCAACCAGCGACATATCCCCCCGGAAGACGTTCAGCAGCTGTGGCAGTTCGTCCAGACTGGTCCGCCTGAGGAACCTTCCCATCGAGGTAATTCGGGTATCGCACGATTGGGTCGGAGAAAAATCATATCTCGGCGCAGTCGTATGCATGGAGCGGAATTTGTACATGTCGAAGAGCTCTCCATTGCGGCCTACCCTCTTCTGAACGAAAAATATGGGTCCGGGCGAGTCCAGCCATATCAGTACCGCAATGAGAAAACATAGAGGAGCCAACAGCAGGAGAAGAAGAGACGACACGATCAAGTCTGAAGTTCGCTTAGCCACTGCGTAGTGCAAGGGTGCGATCGGGTCGACCGCGGAAGCAAGCCGCAGGCGGCCCCTGCCGATCGATTCCGTCTGCGGCCGTTGTTCGAGCGCGGGATCGATAAGAAGCGCGATCTCCGATCCAGCCTGCTTCGCAGTCTGGGCCGCAGCGGTCAACTTTTCCGAGGAAAGGTTGGAGACGGCCACAACCAGCAGCTTGCACCGGCAGGACTTCAGCAGCGCCGCGGTCAGCGGCCCACTTTGCACCGTAACCGAAAGAGAGCGGCGATAGCCCATCTCGAAGAGGCACTCTCCGCTCCGCGTGGGATCATCATCGATCACAGCCACGGGACGTAGTCCCAACCGGGGCGAATTAACGAGGGTCGACACCATATGTTTTGCAGCGTCACCTACTCCATAAACGACTACGCGGTCGACTCCGAACTCTCTGGCGTACAGTATCCGCATGACCGCGAAGATAATCTGCTTCTCAAAGATCAGCAGCAGCGGAAGCAGGATAAACGCGATAAGGAATGCCGCGTGGGGAACGTTCAGCGGTAAAAGGAAGCTGCATAGCAGCAGGAGCAGCAGTGCCTGAGTGGGAATCCGAAGTGCGCGTTCCGTTATTCGAATCTGGAGCAGGCTGCCGCCTCCGCGATAGGCGCCATCTCTTTCAAGCAGAAGCACGATCATCAGACCAGCCACGATGCTGACGGAATATTGCGCCTGCCGGCCCAGGTGCAGCGATGGGTAAAGGAAACCGACCGCAATTACTCCACCAGCGCAGGTGAGAAAATCTGCCAACACCTCGGAGACAGTCATCACTTTCTGGAACAGAGCTCTGGAGATCATCTGCCTTTCCCCGCGAGAGGCGGCGAGAATCTCTGTGTAGACGCCCGATGCAAAAGAGCCGGGTGCAGCCATGTTCACCCCTCTGCGCGGAGGCCCTGTGCGGCGGCTCTCATAGTGATTGTCTTTCTGTTGTGGCCGCGTGGAGAGAAGCGGAGAACCTGGCGTTGTGAGGTACAGCGGACGCGATGAGCCCGCGATAGAGGCCCAGGTACTGGTTGGCCAGAAGCGAAGACGAAAACTGCGGCAGAGAGATCGGCGGCTTCGCCGGTTGCTGAAGCGTGGTGACAATCGCTTCTGCGAGCGCCTCCTCTGCGTCTCCACGCAAGGTTACGAAGCGGCAGTGATCGCCACCCACTTCGCGAAAGGCCGGTATGTCCGAGCAGACAACCCGGCAGCCGGCGAGTAGCGCCTCAGCGACCGGCAGACCAAAGCCCTCCGTTATAGAGGGAGTGACCAGCGCTTCGCATCGCCCATAGCACCATTGCAACTCAGGCTCCGAGAGGCCTTCAAGAAAGTGAACCCTCCCATCAAGGCGGAGATTCGACACCAGGCGATGGATACGGCGGCTCTCCGGCCCGCCAATGCCGATGACCAGGAGTTTCGTCTTGCTATCGATCTCTCTGCGCTGCAACAAGCGATCGAAAGTCCGCAGTAGCAGAGGAATGTTCTTGTTGCGGCGGTGCTGCGCAACACAAAGCAGGAATGGCTCGCCCTGCCAACCAGGGATCGGCGACTCGATAGCACAGAGCGGCTCCGCCTCGACGCAGTTGTAGATGCGGGAGGTTTTTCGCGAAGTCGCGGCCGGCGCATACCGCCCCAACAGAACTTCTGTAACTTCCGAGACGCAGGCAATCGCATCGACATTGCGAAGGCATTGCTGCAGAACGAACCGATTGAAGATACATTTTGGCCAGCCAAAGTTTTGCGGGATCTCATAGGGGTATAAGTCATGCAGAGTCACAACCGTTGGACATTCAAACGACGCGCCATCGACGGGCATGGGGAAGGTTAGATGGACAACGTCAGCGCGCAGGCGAGCAGCCAGTGCAGGCAGCTCCCGGTAGTACCATAGGTTCCGGCTGAACGAGCTTGGTTCCATCTCGGCGATGTGAACAGTTAACCGTGGATCGGGATCAAAGTCCGCGTCCTCGACCATCGAGAGCTGCCATGGCGCTACCACAAGATGTACTTCGGAAAGCTCCTGCAACTGCAAGAGGCATCGCACGACATTAAAGGCATGGCGCTGCAACCCGGAGATTTGCGAGGCGAAAGAAGCGGCCGCAATGAGAATCTTCATAATTTCGATACCTCCTGAATCTGGTAAAGGGTGGCAACGGCGTAGACAGAGCGCTTGGGTGGATGCACCAAGAACCTAGCCGCAGAGGGGTTCGTGAGGTGCCTTCTCATGCGACACCCCGGCGCACAACGATCGAGCGCGTTCGCCTGCGCACTGCCAGGAGGACTTCGGCCGCAAATATTTTTCCAGGATTGTCGTGATCGATCTTCGACCAGTAATCCCGTATGAGGATCAGGGCCGCTGTAACGGCAAAGACGAGGAACGTCAACGCCAGAGTAATTAACAATCGAGGAGGAAATGACTTCTTCTCAGGTATTCCGGGAGAGTCGATCACACTGACCACCGGGATATCCTTGGCCTCCTCGACCCGGGCCATCTCATACTGCTGCGTGAGCAGCTCATAGACCGTCTCCTGGACACGCACCCGGCGATAAAGATCGGCATACGGAACCGCCAGCCGTGGAAGCTGCCGCAATGGCGGATAGAGCTCGCCTTTATCCTCGGCATCTGATTTCGCTTCGCTGCCGCCAACGGCGCCGGGAACCAGGGCCGCAGACGAACCGGTCATTTTTTCCAGGTCGTGCTGCAGGCTCGCAATGCGCGCTTCTGTCTCGTGGACGCGGACATTTCCGTCACCATATATTTGGCGCAAGGATTCAAGCCCGGACTGTGCGACCAGCATCTCTGCCTGCAAGCGTGCGCCCGCATCGACCATGGCATGGGTCTGCTCCTTGATGTCGATGGTGCTGTTCTTGCTGGAGAATTCGCTTAGGTCAAGTTGTGCGCGTTCGAGGTCCGCCGCGACTGAATGCAGCCGCCCCTCGATGAAGACGCGCTCCCGGTGAGCGGAGGAGGTGCTGGTCTGCGTAACCAGCTTGTTCAGTTCGTCGAGGTATGCCTGGGCCATATCGCGAGCCCGCACCGGGTCTTCATCTTCCACCTCAACCGTAATGACGCCGCTCTTCTTGTCCTCCGTGATCGTCGTAAGGCGGGCAAGGTGCTTGGCCGTATCGACGCGATAGCGGTTGCGATACAGGTGTTGCAGTTGGAAGCGGTCGATGAGATGGCCGCTTACGGTCCCACTCTTCAGCAGGTTGATGAAGAGTGCGGTCGAGGTGTGTGTGCCCAGCAAACCGCTGGCAAGGCTGCCCAACCCACCCAGCGATGAAGAATGGGCCAGCGCGGCGAGCATCATCGCTCCCGAACTCTGTTGATCGGGCGGCATAATGCTCCCGCTGGACTTGTAGCGTTTTGGAATCAGGAACGCGAGGCTGAGGCTCACCAGGAACGCGATCGTGGTTACACGCGCGAGCAGGCGGCGATGCTTCCAAAGCAGCGTGGCACGGACAGCCCAGTGCTCCGGTGTTTGCTCATCGTGCTCGAGGGCAGTGACGATGGACGCCGGAATCATGGTGGTGAAATTGTGTGGATTCGACATGTTGCCTACAGGGCCGCCACCGAGGCAGTGATGGCGATGGACGAGGCAAGCTGCGCTGTGGTTAACAGATTTCTCCAGAGCAGCGAGGCGCCAATGATTTTCTGAGGGACCACGACCACATCGCCCGGATTGAGTTTGGTGGAAAGCACGTTGGCGTCGAACCACTCTCCGGACCGACGGCCGATCACCGAGCCATTGGCGCGAATGATGAAGATCTCTTTCCGATTCGCCGTTGAGTTGGTTCCTCCCGCGTGACTCAGATACCAGCCCGCGCTCTGGCCTGGTGCAAAGGTGAGGGCGGTCGCGTTGTAGACCTGCCCGGTCACGAGGACAAATCCAGGCTGCTTGGGAATCGTGAGCACGTCGCCCCGGCGCAGCTCGATATCCGCTGGTGTGTTGGCCCAGCTGTCGATATCGGCGGTTATGTGGATCACCATGCGGCCGGTTGGCGGATGATTCTTCAGGTCTTGCAACACCTCCTGCTGCTGGGCCTTGATCAGCTGCAACGTTGCAGCACCGTCACCGCTCGCCAGGTTGGGCGAAAGGCGCGCAGCCGCCGAGTTAGTCTCGATCTGGCGAATGAGTTCTTCCCGGCTCTTCTGCTCGAGCTCACGCACTTGTTCCCGAACCAGCACCGCGCCCATGGGATAAGCCGCCGCAAGAAAACCTCCAGCCCTGCGCAAAACCGAGCTGAGGCGTTCGCCATCATGAAAGCCGTAGTTCCCGGGAAATTTGACTTGGCCATCGATGTTTATCGACTCGCCTATATCGTTCCATCCCGTGATCTGATGAATGGTCAGGATGTCGCCCGGTTTGAGCAGAAGGTCCGCATTCGGATCCCTTCCGGCGACCGCCTCGCCGATCGGCACCATGGCAACACTCTCAACGATCCGATTGCCGTTGGTCACGTCATAGCTCGTCAGGTCGGCTTTTTCGAGCAGTGCATCGCGTTTGAATCCTCCCGCCATGCGCACCAGCTGCGCGGCCGTCATGCCTTTTGACAGGGGATATGCGCCGGGACGCAATACCTCGCCGAGAACCGTGACTTTGGGCGCATCCACTTCGTAGCGCCCGAAAATGCGAATGGTATCGAAAGGCTGAAGCGCGAGGTTCCCATTCCCGATCAACACGTCGGGTACGTCAAAGTCGATGGTCTCGGCGTGAAGATCCGGGGGCACCAGACGGACAATTTCTCCATGCGCAGCGGGCTCGGGCAGTATGTCCCGATAGCTGTGCAGCACATCGCTGAGGCGCATGCCATCCGAGTAGGGCAAGCCGGCCCGGACGCGCGACATGGCCCTCCAGATAGACGATCCGCTCGCTATAGGGCAGGATTGGTTCGACGCGAACGCGATCCCCATCCTGTACCTGAAATGCATCGATGGCCTGGCGATCAGCCTGCGGGCCTTGATCTGCCGGCAAGATTCAGCGTGACCGTCTCACGCTGACGGTTGGAATCGATGCGCTCGACGGTGATGTGGCCGAGCGAAGCTGCAACCGTATAGCCGCCAGCGTCATTGAGCAGTGCAGCCAACGAGGTCTCGCCGGCTTTCACCTCGTAGATCGCCGGACGCTTGACCGCACCGTACACCGCGACCTCAGGACCGGCAGGTGGGACCAGCAGCGTGTCGCCGCTTTCAAAACGGGAACTTCCGTTGCGAACCCCGTGCAGCAGGAAGTCGTAAAGATCGACCTCCTCCATCAGCTGCTGCCCGCGAAAGTGACGCAATGTGCGCAGCGAACCTGCGGCTGTGGGACCACCGGCGGCGTATAGCGCGCTGAGCGGAGTTGCCAGCGAACTGATGTCGTAGCCGCCGGGACGCTGCACGTCGCCGACTACGTAGACACGCACGGATCGCAGGTGCGAGACCGTAACCACGGCTTGCGCATTGCGATACTGCTGTTTGAGCGCGCTTAGAATCAGGCTCTGTGCCCGCTCCAGAGTAAGACCCGCAACCTGTACAGAACCCGCTTCGGGCAGCAGGATACGGCCGTTGCGGTCGACCAGGCGGGTGACGCCCACGGTCACGCTGCCCCACATGTCGATGGTGAGGGTGTCCCCTGGACCGACCACGTAGTCCGGCCCGAGAGGTACGTCCAGCGGAGTGTCGCGCGGCGATACGCCGCGCGCGGTAACCAGATCGCGGCTCAAGAATACTTCGGAGCCAAAGCGCTTGAGGCGCGCAGTCTGGTCAGGGATTTGCGTATAGAGATCACGCATCGATCGCAGGTTGTAGGGTGTGGGCAGGCGGAGAACCTTCGGCAGGTCGGTCGATGAGTTTACCTCTTCGTGATCTCTTTTCTCTGCAAGGTTCTGGCGCTGGCCGGCGGAGCTCATCGACCGTGTCGTTGTTCCCGGCAGACCGCTCGACTCCAGACGCGATTGCCCTTGACTCAAGGCCCTGATTCAGGCCCGATTCCGCGGGGAGCCTTGATGTATTTATGGCGCCAGTCTGCTGGAGAGCGCGTTGCGCTGCGCCAGTTTCGTCGCTCGCACCACTGACGCCGGATGAAGCGGTCTGGATATCGTCGTCGGAGACGTATCCACGCGCGCGGAGAAAGCTGGTGATGTTTGCACGCAGGCCGGCGTTGCCGGCAATCTGGTCGTAAAGCATCTCGTCAGAGATCTCGTTGGCATCGATCTGCATGCCCTGCTCCTGCATGCGATCGGCCACTTGGGATTTAAGCTCCAACACCAGGTCAGGGTTCTGCTGCAGAATGTCGATGATCTGGCTGGAGGAGAGACTGAACGACGAGCGTCAAGTTGCCGGCGCTGGAAGAGCTGTTAGAGTCGGCATATTTGTCGCTGCCGGCAGTCGGCGTGGCCGCTACGCTGCTGTCGGCGCCTGCTGTGGGTTGCGTAGTGTTCTGCGCCGGAAAAGGCGAAAGCGGCGTTTGCCCGTTTGCGGCTGCTCCCGCCGGCGAATAAGAACGTCAAGACCGATGCGGAAACGAAGACCGCAATTTGTGATACGCGGGCTCCGTGGGCGCCCAGCCGCGAACGGCTGCTTGGGGTTTCGTTGACTGCATCGACGACAGTGGAAAATTGCGGCATGGCTATTTCTTTCTACAACTTGACCCTAAGGAACCTGGCCCGCAGGCATGTCATGGGTTCGTCAGTGAATTGTCATTCCTTTGTTGTTCGCCGAAAAGCTGGGCAATCAGGAATGGTTGATTGAAGAGCGGGAAGTGCCGAGCGGTGCGATGCTCCGGCCACGCGAGTTCCTGTGCTGCCGCCAACGAAATAACTCCCACATATAGCGAGTTCCTTCCACGAGGTGAAAGCGCAGCCGGAAACAAACGTAACGCAACTGTGCCCGGTATCGGCGGAGGCGCACGGGGAAGGTATCGTTCGCACTTGCGGGAGAGATAGGCGGCGGCAAGCGCAGAGGCAAGAGCGCCCGCCGCAGCGTACGCTTCGCGGGAATGCCTACGGGTACAAGCTCCCTTTGCAGCAGCAGGTATAGCTTGCTGCCGGGAAAGCTCGACGAAAACGCGAGCGGGAGCCATACAGTTCTATCCAAAGCCGCGCGGAATCGGGAAGACGGTCGACGGTCCAACGGGTAAGCGACGCTGGAGCAAAATCTCCCATCACGTGAGTGATCAACAGCGTTACCACACCAAGCGCCAGGCTCGCCCTCGGATTGTTTTCGCGCAAGGCACTGAAGTTCGCGCCAAAAAGCATCATCTTCGAGGTGAGCGAGTACATGGCGGCGAAACTCGAGCAAGTGCGCGGCGCGTGAGAAGTCGCTGCACACATGCTTAAACAGGTGCAGTCCCTGTCCCAGAAGAAGGTCGGCCGGTGAAAGCGCCGGCATACAGATGCCATGGAAACGACGCTTCACAGTGCGAGCCAGCAAGGAAGAACCGTCGTTGGTATTGGTCTCCACGTGCAACTCGACGCAGCGGTTAGGCACATTCTTGTACAAATCGTTCAGGGAAGCTTGAGGGATGTGGTCCGTTTTGAACTCCCAGCTTCTGCCGCTGACCAGGTGCAGGCGATAGCCTCTGCGCTCAAGCATCTGCCGCGCCTGGGAAAGCGCTGCTCTCCGCCACCAGAAAATCGAGGTCTAGCTGCGATCGCAACTGCAGCTTTGGTACCGAATGCGGCCAGACGAAAATCCTTTCAGAATGGCATAGGAAAGATTGGCGCTCTGAAACTCACGCTGGATCTCGATCGATTCGTCGACCATGCCGCGCAGCCGCTCAGTATTGTCGATCAGATTCTGTTGCAGGCGGGCCATCACCGCTCGGGGCAACAGGTCGTTTAGTTTCAACTCAAGCACTCGATCGAGGAAATACAACGCCAGACCACTGGTATCCAGCCAGTGCAATAGTTGTTGCCATTCGTGGTCCGACAGGTGCCACAGCCGCGCGTACTGCTCGGGCAAAGGGTCGCAGAAGATCAGCAGCACGGCCTCGCGCGCTTGCAATTGCTTAGCCAGGGGTTTGGGCGACGTGCTCGTATGCAGTGTGGACATAGAAACCGACCTGGGTTGCGCCTCGGGATCGCCAACTCTGCAAGCGGATAGCAAATGCCCTGGAGGAGAACAACTGTCCTGACTTTAGCTGGCTTGTCGATTGAGGATTGTCATGTCACCGTAAGGCGATTGTCATTGCCTTGTCGCGGGGCGATCTTTAGCGGCTTCTGGACGTTGATCCGCAAGTGACAATCAATTGACAAAATGCAGACCATCGCGAGACACATGGCGGAGCAGCTATCGCTACTGTGGCTGTTATGCCGCGTCCGATCCCGAATTATCCTCGCTCGAAAATGGCACGGTCAGCAAGGCCCATCGCCTTTGCCCTGGCCTTGCTCTGCTCTGCGCTTTCCGGAGCCGCACAGAACACGCCGCTTCTGTCCGGCGGTGTAGGCTTCTTCACCAACACCAACGCCGGTAACACGACTTACATCCCGATCATCGAGCCTTTGCTGGCGGCGCCCATTGGCCAGCATATTCTCGTCGAGTCGCGGGCGGCCCTGCTCGAGACCTGGGCTCCCAGTGGCAACAGCGCGCAACCCGGCTACGACCACACCCACTTCATCGGCCTCACGTACCTCCAGGGAGACTACATCGCTTCGCCGCACTTCACCGTTGTGGGCGGCAGCTTTCTGCTTCCCTGGCAAACCTATAACGAGCGGTTATCGCCCATCTGGATCGGCAACTTCCAGGACGGCCCGATCAGCTCCAATATCGGTCTCATGTCCAGCGGCCTCGGCGTCGGAGGCCAGGTTCGCGGCTCCGCTATCTCGCGGCGTAAGTACTCCATCGCCTACGCGGCCTACTTCTCCGCCCTCTCGACGAATTCACAGTTCACCTCCGAGCGCTCCTCCGGAGGCCGCACTAGCCTCTACCTCCCGAGAAGCGCCTGGAGGTGGGCTTCTCTTACAATCGCCTGCTGCAGGGAACGCACGAGAACTTTTTCGGCACTTACGCTCTGGTGGGAGCCGAAGAATACTGCCTTCCGCCTGCGCTCGGAGTTCAACCGAGGCCAGCACGCGCAGGGCTATTGGGTCGAGTTCGATTACCGTACGCAGGCCTTCGGAGGCCTCAACAGCTTTATTGGACGGTTTGAACCGCTCTTCCGCATGCAGCAGACCTTCCGCCTCGACAACTCCACTATCAGCGATGGCGTGCCGCTGGTGAATACGCAACGCGCGGACTTCGGTCTCGACTACAACCTGCCGCACAACACCAGAATTCTTACCAGCTACGCGCGCCAGTTCTCCTCCACCGGCAACCACAACGTTTGGGAGACAGGAATCGTCTACCGGTTCCTCTTCCCGGCCTGGAAAGGCAAATGACCATGAGTGCAAAGCATCTTCTCGTTGCCCTTACCATCCTGGCCGCGACGCCCGCGGTTTCCCCAGGCTGCGCAGACAGACACAAAGCCGGCTGCCGTCGCCCTTGCGTCGCAACAGCGTGCAGAAGAAGATAAAGCAACTGCTGGCCTTGATTGCCCTGACTGCGGCGCCTTTGCTGCCGCCGGTTATGGCGCAGGATCAGCCGCCTGCTACGCACGCAAGCAAGAAGCCGACTGTCGCCCAGGCATCTCCGCAGCATGAAGATGACGGCGAACGCATCTTCGAGCAGAACTGCTCTCGCTGCCACAATGCGCCGGAAGGCTTCTCGCCTCGCATCTCCGGCACCATTGTGCGCCACATGCGGGTGCGCGCTTCGCTCAGCAAGCATGACGAGGAAGAGCTGCTCCACTTCTTCAACCCGTAATGTGCAACGAAATACTGGGAGAACTTTCGGCTAGAAGGGTTTTAGTTTGGACCGTCCGCGTCGGACGCCAGTCGAGATAACAGCAGGTCCCTCCGCTACGGTCGGGATGACAATTTTGTTAATCGACAAGAGAACTAGTAGAAGCCGTTTTCTTCCGCTCGAGTGGGCGGAAGGCCCATGATTGCTCCGGTTGGGATGACAATTCTTCTTGCTAAAGAATTTGTCATCTCGATCGGAGCGCAGTGCCTTCTGTATCACTTGTTAGGAATAGGACGGTGCCCCACGTTCGCCTCAGCGTACGTGAGCGAAAATGACATGTTTCGACTCGCTTACCGATTCCTAGCCGCGAATTCTTAATCTATGAGGTAAAAGCTTTCGTCGGGCTGCGCCCGGCTTTTTCGGCCCATGTACGCTGCGGCGAACATGGGGCACCCGTCCAGTTTTTATTGGGTTCTGTTCGGCGGCACTATCTGCGCGTTTGGATGAAGGGTTTGGATCTTTTCGATGGCCCAGGCGGCGAGGGCGGCATCCGCCGCGTCTGTTTTCTGTATCGCTTGCAGCGCGGCGAGCGATTCCGTGTCTCCCTGCCAGGCCACGATGCGCATTGCGCGCTGGCGGACGCCTTGGTTCTCGCTATCGAGCGCCTTGCGCACCTCCGGCAGAACCGCCGGACTGGCCTTCACCAGCATCCACTCCGCCCGATCCGCCACTTGTCGATCACTTGATCCCAGCGCCTGTACCGCGGGCGCGGCATCGGCTCCGATGCGGTCCCACAATTGGAAGCCGGCCACGATGCCATCGTAGGACGACAGACCTTTGTCCGGCCGGAAGGCCAGCGCCGCCAGTTCCCGCGTGGCATCATTCCCCTGCAGCATATCGAGGGCCCGCATCATTTCCATCTGGCACTTGAAGGACTTCATGATGGCATCGATCTCCGGCTGGGTGTATTTTGGCCTGCCTCGACTTTCATGATCGTTGTGGATCGCCTGCTCGAAAGCCACCTCTCTTTGCAATTGCGCTGGAATAACCTTGATGGCAATCTCCGGTTGGTGCCGCGCAAGCGCCACGGCAGCCGCACCGCGCACGGCGGCATCGTCACATGACAGCAGCGGCAGCAACGTGGCGGCGCTCACGTCGCCCGGTGCGCGTGCCAGCGCCAGCAGAGCCGATTGCAGCACCTGGGGGTCCTGGTCTCGCAGCAACGGCAGCAAGCTACTTGCTGGAGCGCGCAGCATGCCCAGAGCCCACGCCGCATTGGCGCGCGCATCTGCATTGCCGGAGTGCAGCGCTTCGGTGAAGGCGGATACGGGCGTTCGTGGACGTGCTGTCACCAGCGCCAGTGCAGCGGCCCGCGAAACATGGTCGTCCGCATCCAGTAACCAATGCGCAAAATTTCCCTGCAGCGGAAATCCGCTATACCGGGACAACTCCAGGATGGCCGCGACGCGGGCGTCGCTATCGCCAGAATCGGCCTTGAGCATCAGCTCGTGCAGCCTGCGCTCCACCGGCCTGCCCACGGCGTCCGCGCCCAGCCGCGGATAGTCCACGTTGATGCCATCCACTCCCGCAGCAACCGCGGCTTTCATCCCGGCCAGATCCATCTCATGATCGTTGGCGGAAAAGTTTGCCACCACGGCTTTGCCCTGGCGGTGATACTGCCTGTACCTGATCCTCGGTCACTCCCGGCTGCACCCATACGGTTCCGTCGCCGACATCGGTCGCTGCCGGATATAGCTTCTTCACATCTTCCCATTCACCATTGAACTGCACACGCTGCAGCATGCCTTCGCGTTCGAGGATCTGCAGCACATCCGCCCCCAGGCCCTTGTCCTTCATATCCAGGACCAGGCGAATGTCCCGCTCGCGCGCCAACCGCAGTGCGTCCTGGAAGAGGGTCATATGCATATTCTCGAATCGCTGGCCCATCCAGGAGCCTGCGTCGCGCAATTGCAGATCGCCGTAGTAGCTGGTCTCGGCCTCTCCCACGCCGTCGGTCAGCCGCTCCATGATGCCGTCATGGTTGAGCACGATTTTTCCGTCCAGCGTGCGGCGAAGATCGATCTCCACCACGTTGCACCCAAGCAGCGCAGCCTGATCGAGCGACTCCAATGTGTTTTCGGGCACGTCCTCGTTCGCCGTCCGATGGCAAAGCAACTGCACGCCTCCCGGCAGCAACACTCCCGCAGGCGCAAATCGTGCGGCGAATAATGCCAGCAGCACGACCATCGTGGCCCTCATCTTGCTTCCCCTCGAATTTGTTGGGGCGCCGAGAGCAGAAACCGGAAGAGCAGCGCGATAACCAGAGCCACGGCCGCAAGCGCAAATATCACGGGAGGATATCCGAACCTGGTCAAGAGGACGCCGGCGCCCGCTGTGGCAATGGCCGCGACCAGCGCATTGCAGAACAGCATCATGGCCGCGGCTGAGCTGCGCTCTGCGTCCGGGGTCTCATTCATCAGCAGGTTGTAGATTCCTGGAGAACTCATCCATTGGGCTGCGGAAAAGGTTAGATAAAACGGCCACTGCCAATTGTCCAGTTTTTGCTCCCGCCATCAATCCGAGCGCAACGGCAGCAAGGATCTGCGTAGCAACGATGCCTCTTACCAACCCAAGTGCGCGGAGAACAAATGGGGTCACAAGTCCCGTGACGAGCTGCAGCACCTGCACAGCGGAAAAGATCAGTCCGATCCGCGTCATCTGAACATGTAATTCCCGTGACAGGTAAACGTTGGCGAAGGGGTTGAACGCCGCCAGTACCGCGGACCACAGAGCCATCAGCGGCAGAAATCGCCATAGAAATGGACTGAGCTTCCAGGCGCGCAACCAACTCCAG
Source organism: uncultured Acidobacteriaceae bacterium (assembly GCA_963746595.1). GTDB lineage: Bacteria > Acidobacteriota > Terriglobia > Terriglobales > Acidobacteriaceae > PALSA-350. The sequence continues at coordinate 228,592 of CAVVBS010000012.1, read as the reverse complement.
CGATTCGACCGCAGATCGGGTGTGGTTTCTTCCTTGGCCTGCGATGGTATGCGGAGACGCAGCACAGGAATCAGCCCTAAGAAGACGATAGCGCAGGAGACAAGGAGGATGAAACGCTTGACCTCGACGGGCTGCATTGCGAACCCGGCCATTCCGAGCCACTGACGCAGATAGCCGCACACAATGCCACCCAGCATGCTGGTGCCCACGCTGGCCGAGAAGATCAGGCTGAACCCGGCGGCGCGATTCTTCTCCGTTGTAAGCCGGGCCACCCCGGGAAGAAAGCAGATCCCCCAACTGCTCATCGCTAAACCTGCCAGGAACGCCAGCCCGATCTGGGCAGGCTCCCAAATCCAAACCGCGCGCATCGCGTTCACCAGGGGAGCGGTCACGAACAGTATGATTAACAGCGGCCGCAGACCGATCCTTTGCGCGAGCGCGCCGGCCGGTAAGGTTCCCACCACCGAGCCCAGCGTCATCGCGCCGCCTATCCATCCCATGGCCCGCTCATTGAACCGGCAATCCAGCAAGTACAGGTTGAATAGAAAAAAGTAGATCGAGAATCCGGCGTCGAATAAAAAAGCAGCGGCGAAAAACACCCAATAACTACGGCCGAGATTCTTCTCCTGCAACCACGCGCCAGGATGCTTCCAGAAGGAGACTGCTGCCGCGTCCGGCACCGGATCGAGCAGCAATTCCATCAGCGCCCCTCCCTCACCAGTGTCCGCAGCCGATCGACGGCCCAATCCAGGTCTGTGTATCGCAGTTCGAAAACCTCCGCGGTCAAGAGCCGCTCGATCGCCCTGTACTGCACGGCAAGCAACTCTGCCGGCCCGTAAAGCAGTTGGCGCATGAAGTGACGAGCCACATCTCTGCGATAAGGCACGAGCTGGGGTGCCGAACTGGTACGCCGGTTCAGGAAGACGATGAAGTCCACCCGTGTTGTCTGCGCGCTAGAGATATGTGTCATGTGTGCCGTCGGAAGTTCGATCGATGGTTTGCCCGCCAGCACGCGGTGTGTTCTCGAGCCCTGCAATCTCTGGAAACAGCTCCGCCGCAGAGGGCCGAAAGCGCACCTTATGGCAGTCTCCCGTCACTAGCCGCTTGGTTCCTCCATTCAGCAGAAAGCTTCCGTCATCGTTCAGATAGGTCCATCCAGTGCGGGCGCAGGCATACGCTAGCGTCGATTTACCCGCTCCCGAGTCGCCGCACAACAGCACGCCTCGTCCATCCAGGGCAACACACCCGGCATGCACCGGTGTTGTATACCGGGTCGCAATGCAGCAAACGGGCGTTCCCAGAAGGGAATACTGCGCGTAGAGCCGATGCCGCAGCGCGGCGCGGGAAATGACAATCTTCGTCTGGCAACATTCCAGATCGACCACGCTGTAGTTGTCCGCATCGGCAACACACATCATGAGCGGCTGCATATAGCGGTGCGTCGGCTCCGGAGGACACGCAGTCGTATTGCTCTCCACCACTTGCACTTCCACCCGGAGTGGCTCGATGTCGTGCTGCTTGGTGAACTTTTCCCACATCTCCTCGTACTGCTTGAGTACGCCCTCCGAGTTGGTCCTTATCACGGCCGGGAAGCCAAGCGGATAAAACGTCGCGTAGAAAGGGAGTTCTGGTGGTTCCACGAGGTGCCTGGCAGTCTCTACCCGCTGAGCGGCATTGCACGCGGATTCGAGGTCTTCAATCGATAACATCATCCGTCTCCATGGATCTAGATATTTTGCGCGCTCAGCTTATTTGGAGAAGAAATCCAGGGAGCTTTGGTTTCTTCGATCAACCGACCTTGCTGAAGGCGAAATACACGTTCGGCATAGAAGTGCTTGTGAATGCGATGGGTCGCGAGCACGACAGCTATCCCGGCTGCGCCGAGGTTCTCAAGCACGTGCCCTTCGTTTTCGTCGTCCAACGCGGATGTTGCTTCGTCCAACAGGAGCAGTTTGACGCCGCGAAGGATGGCTCGAGCCAGAGCCAGCCTCTGCCGCTGTCCTCCAGAGAACAAGACTCCGTTATCGCCGACGCCGGTCTCGAGCCCAAGGGGCAACGCTGCTACAAATTCACTTAGCCTGGCAGTTGCCAGGGCATCCATCAGCTCAGCGTCACTTTTCTCCGACAACCCGAAGAGCAGGTTATTCCGTATCGAATCGTCGAGCAGGATGACCTCCTGGGGCACGTACGCGACGCTGGTTCGATCCACACGCACCACCCCGGCGTCCGGTTGAGAGACGCCGGCCATCAGATTCAGGAGGGAGCTTTTGCCGCTACCAGAGACACCGCGAAGCACAACGCACTCCCCGGCACGCAGACGCAGATGAATGTTGCGCAGGACCGGTACGTCCTCATCGAACGAAAAACGTACACCGTCAAGTTCCAGGAGGAAACCCCTCGGCGGGAGTTGGATGGCCCGCACAGGAGTACGCTGCAGACGACACCTGGTCAGTTCGGAATCGACAATCCGAACGTTCTCCCAAGCGCTCTCCATTTTCCCAGCCGTGAACGATATCTGGGTGATCATTGGAAGCAGACGTCGAGAGAGAACAAAATAAAATACCAGCAGCGACAACATCTGCCGCACGTCTCCATGGCGTAGTTGCACCGCGACGACAACGCCGAGAAAGAGCAGCACCGCACCTTGATCGGCCACGATTCGCGCTACAAGTGGGAGGAGCTCGACTTGCCGATTGCTTATGGCCAGGAGTCCAGCTTGCTCGCCAATCCGGCCATGAAAGAAATCCTGGTTTTGATAAGTGCGAGTCTCCTTCCCGGAGGCAAACACATCGGCCAGCCTTCTTTGCAGCATGCGCAGCGACTGCTCGCGCTCTGATGCAGCGCGTTGTAGCCTCCCGCGGATTAAGTACCGGTGCACTCCATAGAACAGGATGACCGCAGTGCCCAGCCCGCATGCTGCCGCCACGCTCTGATACACGATAGCCACGGTCATGATCATGACCACAGCCACGGCCGCGGTCATCTCGATCGAATGCTGATAGAAAATAGCAGCTTCGCGCGCCGTATTGACGGTATGGTTCACGAGTTCGCTGCGGTTGCATTCGACGAAGCAGCCCCAGCGCATTTCACTGTAGCCGTGGGTCAGCCGAAGCAGAAAATCCTTATACAGATTTTGGATATATCCAACCAGGCGCCGGGTGGCCAACAGTTCCATCGCCGACCGAACAAGAACCATCCCCACCGTGACCATAGCGGCCGCGAGAGTAGTCTTTGGTGTCCACCAGAAATGATGCAAGGGAGAACCACCTTGCAAAAGAAGGAATAAGAGATACATCGCGCCGGCGACCATCAGATCGCAGACCCCCACAGCGACTCTCTCGACCACCAGCCATGCAAACAGAAAGCGCTGCCGCTTTTGCGTGAGGCGAAAGGCCAGCCGGAAAATCTCGCTAAAGCTGAAGGACGGTTTTGCGTCCGCTATATCGACTAGAGGCAGCGCGGATCGAATCGACATAGGGCGAGGCTATCAGCGAGCGGAGCGCCGGTTGTCAGAGATGGGTCGCCAAAATGTCAGCGAATTGTCATCTCCATGCGGGGACGTCCTTCCTCCTTGTGCTTCCTAAATCCAGGTAAACGCTTGTTAGTGGCGCCTTCCACACTGCGGATGCTATGAAACCACCGTTTGCGGAAATCTGCTTACCTCGGCACGCTGATCTAGTCGGGGTCTGCGCGACAAGGTGATGACAATTGACTAACCAACGCACGACAACTCATCTCATCCAACTCGTTAAGGTGAGATTGAAAGACTTGCGCTAAAGCGCTTTGAGGGAGAGAAGTCGATGAAGAAGAAGTTCATGCTGGTATTGCTGCTAGGTGGGTTGCTGATGGAAACCTTCTCCGCGTCTACGGTCGGGGGGCAGGCCGCGCCCAAGACCATCAACCTTACCGCCCATCGCTTTACCTATGATCCCGATGAAATCACTTTGAAGAAAGGCGAGCCGGTGTTGCTGGTGGTAAAGAGCCAGGATGTGCCGCACGGGCTGCGCATTAAGGAACTGAACGTCGACCTGAAGATTCCTGCGCACGGCACGGCTCAAGCACAGTTCACTCCGGACAAGACCGGTGATTTCATCGGCCAGTGCTCCGTGTTCTGTGGTTCCGGCCACGGTTCGATGAAAATCACGCTGCATGTCGTGGAGTAGAGATGCGCTACGTGATCGTAACCTTATCCATGGCCCTGGGATTGGCAGGTTGTAAGGCCGATCCCCCGGGAAAGCTGGAGACAAAGATCATAACCTCTGCTGAGCACAATATTTTCATTGGCAACAAAGACCAGAAGAATCCTTTGCCGGACACGCCGCAAACCCAGGCCGACGGCAAGGAGGCTTTCTCGCACTATTGCGTTGCTTGTCACGGCAACGATGGCCAGAACACCGGTGTTCCTTTTATAGAGCACGTCTCGCCTCCGATTCCTTCGCTCAAATCTCCTGACGTGCAGCGGTATACGGATGGTCAGCTGAAATGGATCCTCGATTATGGGATTCGGCCCTCTGGAATGCCCGGCTCAAAGGGAGTTCTGAATGACGACGAACTCTGGTCGATCGTGGTCTTCCTGCGCCATCTTCCTCCGGCTGAGAGCCAGGGTGTTCCGGACATGTATACCCATTGAGTTGATCAGCGAGAGATTATGAACGCAATTGAAATGAGTGGCGGAGAGGCGCAACCAACCGGGCTCGCGTTTGCCCTTGGTTTTTTCTTTTCCTTCCGTCTCATCATTATTCTTTTTTCTGTGCGGGTGCTGGGTACCGCTCCGCGCGCAGGCGCTGAGTTGAGTCTTCTCGTAGACCTGCTCATGCTGCTTGTGGTTTGCTTTCGCACGCTCGGGTATGCTCAACGCACCTTCGGTTCTATGGTGCGGTTGTCAAGTATCCGCTGGGTTTTGGCCTTCCTCGCATTTTCATTTTGCAGCCTGGCATGGAGCGCCACGGTCTCGCTGCCAACGTCGGTTGCTTACTGGTCTGGGCTGGCTGTCGATGTAGCCAGCGTGGTCGTACTGCTTCGCTCCGGATCAGTGACGGAGATATCTCATTCCCTGATAAAAGGCTTTGTGGTGAGCACCTGCTGCCTGGCGGTGATCGCGTGGATCATGCCTGCCCAGGCGGATCTCCGGCTTGGAGATGAAGAGTTTTTCAATACCAACCAGATCGGCAACCTTTGTGCCACCGCAATTTTCCTGGCGCAATATCTCAGCCGGCGTAAAGCGGGACGGTGGGGTTTTGCTATTGTTTTGCTGGCGCTTACGCTTTTGCGCAGTTTGAGCAAAACCACTATCGTTGCCTTCTTGATCAGTGAGACCTTCCTGCTGATTGCGGACAGGTCGATAAGCCGGAAGACGAAGATACTGCTTACGGTCGCTGTCGTGCTGGTCATCCTGGTCTTTTGGGGGCTCTTCGAGGCGTACTACGACATCTACACCAATGCCGGCAACCAGGCAGAAACGCTGACCGGCCGTACAGCCATCTGGGCCTACTCTCTTGACGCGGCGGTGGAACAACCGTTGATCGGACACGGCTTTGATTCCATGTGGAAGGTCGTTCCTCCTTTTGGCCCAGAGAAGTTCGAGGCGCGGCATGCAGAAAATGAACTGCTCACGCAGTTTTACGCATACGGCGCCGTAGGCGTCTGCCTGCTGATCGGCATATACGGCAGCCTCTATCGGCAGATGCGCAAACTTCCGCGAGGTCCTCTCAGGATCGTGTTGCTCAGCCTCCTGTTGTTTGTGGTTGTGCGCGGCGTGGCCGAGGCGGAACCCTTTGATCTGTTGCTCCCCCTATGGTCGATTGTCCTGATCAGCTTGCTGGTAGAGCGGATGAGCACGGTCGACGAGCCTACGGGAGCCCGTTCGCTCGCCAGTGGGTGCGATGTGTGCGCTCCTCTGCAGCCTCTTTCCGTCATGAACCTGCAGAACCGGCAGACAGAACTCTAAGGTGATCTGGAATGATTAAGAGGGCCTTTTGCCTCGCCCTATTCGGCCTGTTGTTGCCTGCTGCACTCGCTGAGCCATTTACGGCTTGCGGAAATCTGCTCTCCGGAGGTGGCCAATACGACCAAGCCAGAGGCTCAACCTACGTTCCCATGGATAGCTGGATTTACCCAGCCATGGATCGTCTGCATGCGCTGGGACAGGTAGATATCGCCTATGTTGGGATGCGGCCCTGGACAAGATTGAGCATCGTTCACATGCTCGAAGCTGGGGAGTTAAAAATGAGTAACACCGCCGACGATAGCGAGGCCTGTGGTATCTATCACTCCCTTCAGCAAGAGCTGCAACCCGATATCGACAGCCTGAAAGATCCAGCGCGGCCGGAGGCGAAGATAGCGAGCATCTACACCCGTCTGGGCGGTATCTCGGGCACTCCGTTACGCGACAGCTACCATCTCGGCCAGAGCATCGTCAACGATTATGGCCGCCCTTATCAGCAGGGGTTCGACACCATCAATGGCTTCAGTACCCGCATGGAGGCGGGCCGTTTCGCCTTCTATCTGCGCGGCGAGTACCAGCACGCTCCGGCTGCCGCGGGCTATTCGCCCACCCTCGCTGAGTCGCTTTCAGATATTGACCTCATCCCCTTCGCGACGAATCCAAACCAGGACACGATTCCCTTGGGTCCCATTTCGGCGGCAAATCAGGTGCGGGTTGTCGAGGCGAATGTGTCTTATCTAGTCCTCAACAACGAAATCTCCTTCGGGAAAAATGACCACTGGCTTGGGCCAGGCCAGGGAGGCAGCTTCGCCTGGAGCAACAACGCAGACAATATTTATGCCTTTCAAATCGACCGGGTTGAGCCTTTGCGCATTCCTCTCCTGTCACGGCTTACCGGGCCATTCCGCTATCAGTTCTTTGTCGGGAGCCTGCAGGGCCATACCGATCCAAACGCCCCCTGGGTACATGCGGAGAAGGTAAGTTTCAAGCCAACCGAGAACCTCGAATTTGGCTTCGAGCGCACCGTTATCTGGGGTGGAAAGGGTCATGTTCCGATTACAATCGGTAGCTTTCTGAAAAGCTTCTTCAGTGTCCAGAATGTCTCTGCAGCGGAGAAGCTTTCGCGGGGCGATCCCGGGGCCCGCTTTGGCACCTTCGATTTTTCTTATCGTTTGCCTTACCTGCGCCAGTGGCTAACGCTGTATACAGACTCCCTGGTACACGACGATACCAGTCCGATCAGTGCTCCGCGTCGTGCCGGAATTCGTCCTGGCCTGTACCTGTCGCAGTTTCCTAAGCTTCATCAGCTTGATCTCCGGGTGGAGGCGGTAAGCACAGACCCTCCAACAGGCCGGAGTAATGGCGGCCAGTTTCTTTATTGGGAACAGATTCAGAAACAGGGTTACACCAATAAAGGCTTCATCATGGGAGATTGGATTGGCCGGGAATCGAAAGGTGGCCAGGCGTGGCTGACGTATCATCTCTCCCCCAGAGAACGGATACAGTTGTCCTACAGAAACGCAAAGGCGGCCAAAGACTTCATTCCCGGCGGCACCACCCAGAATGACTTCCAGATTTCCGCCACCAAGCGTATCCACAATAACTTTGAAGTGCAGGGAGCGATTCAGTATGAAGGCTGGAAAGCTCCGGTTTTCGAACCAAACAAACAGAGCGACGTCAGTGCAGGTACACAAATCACCTGGTACCCCTGACGTGCTTTGGCAGGATGACCGTAGTTTCTTGAGAAAGAATCACCTGCGTTTTCACAGACGTGGCGCGCCACAAGGGGTAGGATTCATAGCGCAGAGTGGAGTAGCTCATGAAAGCTGCGGTCTGGTACGGCAGGCAGGATGTTCGGGTTGAGGATGTGGCCAATCCGCCAGAACCACCGCCTGGACAGCTTCAGGTTGAGGTCGCATGGTGCGGCATCTGCGGCACCGATCTTCACGAGTACATCGGCGGTCCTGTTTATATCCCGCACGACGCTCCCCATCCCCTCACATCGGTTCGCGCGCCGGTCCTTATCGGACACGAGATGTCGGGACGGGTGATCGCCGTGGGCGACGGCGTGCAGAACTTTGCTGTGAGCGATCGGGTGGTCGCCTGCCCCATCATCGGTTGTCAACAATGCCGTTGGTGCCGATCCGGCTCCATGGCGCAATGCGATAAGGTTGCGTTTTTGGGATCGAGTTGGTGGGGAGGAGCGCTGTCAGAACGTTTGAACTTGTATGCCTACCAGTGCTATCACTTGCCCGATTCCATCAATGACGAGGTGGGGGCCCTGGTTGAGCCGTTTTCAGCAACCGTGCGCGCAGTCGCAGCGGGCCACATTGGGCCCGAAGACAATGTGGCGATTGTAGGCGCAGGGCCGATCGGGCTGATGGCGTTGCTCGCCGCGACTCTAAAAGGAGCAAAGCAAGTGGTCGCCGTGGAAGTTGCCCAGCGGCGTAAGGAGACTGCAAAAAGATTGGGCGCAACAGACATCATTGATCCGGCGAAGGAAGATGCCGAGAAACGCGCACTGGAGATCACCGGCGGCCAAGGCTTCGATGTTGTGCTCGAGTGTGCCGGGCAGCCGATGACTGCGCAACTTGCCGGGAAGCTCACCCGGACACGCGGACGGTTGGTCGTCATGGGGGTGTTTGAAAAACCCGCACCCCTTGATTTCACCGACCTGGTCTTTCGCGAGAAGACCGTGACTGGAAGCATGAGCGGTTATGGACTCTATGACGAAACGATTCGTCTGATGACCGACCCGAGATTCAAAGGCGAGGAGCTCATTACCGCCCGCATCCCTTTAGACGATTTAGTCGGAAAGGGCTATCAAGGCCTGCTGTACGAGAAAGAAACGAACGTAAAGACGCTAGTATCGCCGCATTAAGGTGCCAGGAAGGCCGCCCATTCGGGGCAACAGCGGCATGGCGTGCCTGATCGGATCAGGCGTGGGCCGGTTGCATTTACTATTGAAGACCAGTTCGTTGGGCAACGATATCAATGCGCAACCGCATGGTCAATCTTTGGACGCTCGGGGGCCTATCGCTACCCGACCTGCTTCGTCGAACGGCTCGCGAATCCTGGCAGGATGAAGTCTTTGGCCAGGGTGGTCGAATGGCGTTCTATCACTTCCTGGCCATCTTTCCGTCTCTGCTTATTTTCTTTCTCGTTAGTGGGCGCGTTCCTCATCTTGGCGATCACATGAGGAATGCACTCCAGGAGCTGTCTAGCCGGGTGTTGCCCGAGCAAGTCTCGCAGCTTTTGCAGAACGTGATGGACGAGGTCAACCAGCGAGCTCGTTCGGGCGCGGAACTTGTTTCCGTTTGTGCCGGAGGGCTATGGGCTGCTCTGAATGGCACCTGGGCGATGATTTACGGGCTTAATAAGGCCTACGAAGTGGAAGAGCAGCGTTCCTGGTTGGAATTGGCGACCACCATTGTTGGCTTGACGCTGTCTCTAGCCGTCACCGGTTCCATCGCCGTATTGCTGATTTTCTGCAGTGGGTACTTTCACACCTACTTTCATGGTGGTGCGATCGCCCTACGGTGCCTGGAATGGTTGGTACTTCTGCGTCGCTTTCCGTTCTCGTTTGCGGTGCTCTATCGCTTTGGGCCCAACCTCGGCGATTGTGCATGGCGCTGGAGCACGCCGGGCGCATTCTGTGCGCTGGTTCTCTGGATAGGCTCCACGTTCGGGGTGCGGGTCTATTTCGATCACGTGAACTACGCCCGCAGTTATGGTCAACTGAGCGGCGTGGTCATGCTCCTGCTGTGGCTCTATGTCACCAACGGAGCCATCCTGATTGGCGGCGAAATGAACTCTGAGATTGAAAAGACGGTGACCGGCCGTCACGATTCAGCCGTGGAGACTCGTCATCTGCAGGATCTCTCCGGTCCCGCAAAAAGCACCTTCTAACGCATTTTAGCTAATACTGTGGTCCGGCGAGATCGGTTATGTGCGGCCATTCTTTGGCGGAATGGCCGCGTCGAGTTCAGTTTCCTCGTCTACGCCATTAGCTAAAATGCTCTAAGCGGTGAAATCTTTGCTTCCGGATGGCAAGAACGCCTGAGCCAGATCTGGCTACAACTATGCACGAAGGGCACGGCTTCAGCCGTGCCCTTCGTGCTGACAATTTTTTACGCAGCCGGACCGGGCTACATCAACTCTTCTATAAAGGCTCGCGCCACATCGGGGGGAATGCGCGAACTCTGCTTAACCAGCGGTTCCGTGGCCAGTACAGGTTCCGACTCGTCCAGGGTAGGCACGTCCGTACGCTCGAAGAATTTGCCTATGGGAATTTCATCGCCCCATAGCAGCGACTTCTCCATCGCGGCCATCCAGTTGGTCGAGTCATACTCAGGGTTATCTTCGAGCTTCTTCACCCGCGGCCGGAACCACTGGAAGGTGTTGTCGTGGTTATAGGTCACGCAGGGGCTGAAGACATCGATGAAAGAGAAACCCTTGTGCTGAATTCCCTGCTTGATCAGGTCGGTCAGGTGCTTCTGATCCGCGCTGAAACCACGGGCGATGAAGGTAGCTCCCGCAGACAGCGCCAGAGAAATGGGATTGATCGGCCCTTCGACGTTGCCAAAGGGCATGCTCTTGGTCTTCATGCCTTTGCGGCTGGTGGGTGAGGTTTGCCCAGTGGTGAGGCCGTAGATCTGGTTGTCCATGACGATGTAGAGCAGATCGACGTTGCGCCGCATGGTGTGCATGAAGTGATTGCCGCCGATGCCGAAGCCGTCCCCATCGCCGCCGGTGACCAGCACCGTCATGCCATGGTTCGCCATCTTGAAGCCGGTGGCAACGGCCAGGGAGCGCCCATGCAGGGTGTGCATTCCATAGGTGTTGATGAACCCGGGAAAGTTCGAGGAGCAGCCGATACCGCTGATGGTGGCGACCTCATGATTCGGGATCTGCAGCTCAACCAACGCCTTCTGCACGGCGGCGAGCACGCCAAAATCACCACACCCGGGGCACCAGTCTGGATCGACCTTGCCCTTCAGGTCTGCCATGGTGGTCAGTTTTGGAGCTACTGTATCTGTTGCCATCGTTGAGTCTCCTTACCGGTTTCACAATCGTTGTAGATCGAAGCCAATGAACTTTACGTGGTCCTTAGTTAACCGGGAACACACCGCGCGATCGTTGGTAGGCACATGGTCATTGTGAACCCGATTTAGACCATGATCTCGTGGGTTGGGACGGAAAGGGTGGTGCTTCCGTTCAGCTGTTCTTTGACCGCTTCCACAATGTGGTGCGGCATAAAGGGTTCGCCATCGTATTTGCGGATGTGGCCATTGGCCACAAAGCTGGTTTCGCTGCGCAGGTAGCGGGCGAACTGGCCACTGAAGTTGTTTTCGATGATGATGGTGTGGCTTGAGTGCTTCAGTATGTCGACAATGGCGTCGCCGTGCAGCGGAACCAGCCAGCGGATCTGCAGCTGATTGGCGGTAATCCCCTGCTCGGCAAGCAGCTCGCGCGCTTCCTCGATCACGCCCTGGGTCGATCCCCAGCCAATCAGGGTTACGTCGGCATCCGCCGGCCCTTGGATGGTGGGCGGCGGAACTGAGGCTTCAATCCCCGCGACCTTGCGCATGCGCTTTTCCATCATGGCGCGGCGCTTCACCGTGTTGGTGTATTCGTCGCTGATGAGCACGCCGTCTTCATCGTGCTCGTCGCTGGAGACCACGTGGGTGTGGCCGGGAACGCCGGGAATGGCGCGGGGCGAAACTCCGCTCTCAGTAATCAGGTAGCGCTTGTAGGATCCATGGCCGTTGCCGTTGGCGGAGGTAATCATCTCCCCGCGATCGACCTTCGGGTTGAAGTCGAGAATCTTGGGGTCGACGCTAAGCCGGCCCTCGGCCAACAGCAGGTCGCAAAGCACGATGCCGGGACACTGGAAACGCTCCGCGATGTTGAAGATTTCGGGGATGAGGGTGAAGCAGTCGCCAATATCCAACGGAGCGGCAATTACGCGGGGATAATCCCCAAAGGCCGCGCCCAACATCTGCCACAGATCGCCCTGCTCCGTCTTGGTGGGAACGCCGGTGGACGGACCCGCGCGCTGGCAGTCAATCACGACGACCGGAATCTCGGCCTGGGCAGAGAGCCCCAGCGCTTCGCTCATCAGAGCAAAGCCGCCTCCGGAGGTGGCGCACATGGCGCGAACGCCGGCATGCGCCGCGCCGATCGCCATATTGATGACGCCGATCTCGTCTTCCACCTGGCGGACCATGATGTTGGCTTTGCGGGCGTGCTCGGCCATCCAGTGCAGCACGCCGGTCGATGGGCTCATGGGATAGGCGCAGTAGAACTTGACGCCGGCCGCCGCTCCGCCCATGGCCATGGCGGCGTTGCCGCCCAGCACGGCGTAGCGGGTGTCCGTCATGGGCAGCGGATTGGCGAAGGCTTTGAAGTTTTGCGTGGCGTAGTCATAACCCGCGCGCGCCAGGCTCACGTTCTCGTCGATGACGGCCTGTTCCTTCTTGCGGAATTGCTCGGCGAGCACGCTCTCCAGCGCCTGAAAGCCGACGCCGGTCATGCTGAGGGCGGCGCCGATCGCCAGGGTATTCTGGGCGATCTTGTTGCGGCTGATGTCAGCCAGCTTGGAGACCGGCAGCGGGCACAACTGCACTCCGTCGGCTGCCTGGCCCGGCTTGATGGTGTCGGAGTTGTAGATACAGGCGCCTCCGCTGGTCAGCAGGCTGAGGTGCCGGTTCATTGTGTCCTGGTTCAGGGGGATCAGCAGATCCATGCGATCGCCCATGTTGGTGATCTTGTCCGGACCGGTGCGGATGGTGAGGAAAGTATGGCCGCCGCGAATAATGGATTGGTAGGCGTTGTAGACGTTCAGGTGCAGCCCACGCCGGCTGAAAATTTTCGCGAAAATATCACCGGGGGTAGCAACGCCCTGACCGGCGGCGCCGCCGATGCCGATAGCGAAGGACTGCCTCATAGATTCATCTCCAGGCTACGGGAGGCGCCCGCCATAAAACTTTGTGCGCTTCCGTCTGCGCTGGACATTCTTCGGGGGGCCTCCGGATCTCATTTCATCAAACAAAATCAGGACGCTTTTGATGGCGCCATCTTTCGAATGCGGATAAGAATACACCTAGCTCCTGTGGTCTGGCATCTGCCTTGTTTTTCCTCGATGCAGTCTTCCGGGACGGGCATCACCCAAAAGCGGTAGGTAGCTCGCAATCTCATGATTCCAAGCAGGATCTGCACCCCGACGTGGTGGAGAAGATGGTTCGTCCGCGGTTCGCCCCATTCGGATCGGATCATGCAGCCCGGCAAAGAAGGCGTAGTCTGGAATGTTCAGTAAATATCGCCATGCAAGGCGATATCTCAAATCACCCAGGCGCCAGACCGGGGAAAATTTGCGAGAATAATTGTTCCTGGGAAACGTCGAAATGTTAGCGGTAAACCACGGAGGGGATTTGGCTTACTGCAGATTTCAACCAATAACCATGGTGAGGAATGGGTAACAGTCTTCCGATAGCTCCGGTCGAGCACCCCTGGGCCACTATCGTCGTGCTCCTGGCCGCAGCGGTTGTTTTTGGAGCAATCCCGCTGTCGCTGGCCTGGTTGTGGGCGAAATTCGTCTCCCCGGCCAAGCCGGGTTTACAGAAAAATGCAACCTATGAATGCGGACTCGAAGCCAAGGGCGACGCGTGGATCCGGTTGGACGTCTCCTATTATCTGTACGCCATTGTTTTTCTGATCTTCGATGTGGAGGCCGTCTTTCTGCTGCCGTTTGCCGCGGCCTTCTCCGGCCTTTCGCTGGCAGCTTGTCTGGCTATGCTGGTTTTCCTGCTCTTGCTGGTGGAGGGTCTGGTCTGGGCCTGCCAAAAAGGGCGTGTTGACGTGGAGCTGAGTGAGGTTTCTATGGACCAGGATCTAAAGACCGAATTAAGCAAGCACGGGATCTTCGCCACCTCGTTTGAAGAGCTGTATAACTGGGGCCGCAAGAACTCCGTCTGGCCGCTCACCTTCGGCCTGGCCTGCTGCGCCATCGAGATGATCGCGACCACCATGGCGCGCTACGATCTGGCTCGCTTCGGCGCTGAGGTCTTCCGGCCGTCGCCGCGGCAGGCGGACCTGATGATCGTCTCCGGAACGGTGACCAAGAAGATGGCTCCCCAGGTGGTTCGTCTCTACAACCAGATGCCGGAGCCGAAATACGTGATCGCCATGGGGGCATGCGCCATTTCCGGCGGGCCCTTTCGCGATGGCTACAACGTGCTCAAGGGGATCGACCGCTACATCCCGGTCGATGTGCACATTCCCGGTTGTCCTCCGCGGCCTGAGGCCCTGATTCACGCTTTCATGACCTTGCAAGAGAAGATCAGCGGCCAACACCTTACGGGGGAGTCGAGACCAAGGCATCTGCAGCAAGACCTGCCCAGCGAGTTTCCGGTGCCGGAGTTTGGCGAGCACGGACTTGAGCCACCGCAGAACGACGAGTCTTCCGTAATCCACTCAAGGTGCTGCAGGGATGACATTGGAAGCAATCAGCAGCCGGTTGCAGGCGGCCATTCCGGGTTGCCAGGCGGAGATTGTCATCAATGGCAGCCCCTCCGCCCAGAACTCGCTGCTCATCGATCGCCAACACGGACTGGAAGCGGCCATGCTGCTGCGCAACGATCTTCAACTCGATTTTTGCTCCAACGTAACTGCGGTGGACTGGCCGGATCGCGAGAAGACGGAAAAGGTCAAGACTAAGCAAGTGGTCGATGGCGTCGAAAAGGAGATAGAGGAGACGAGAAAGACCACCATTCCGGGCTACCTGGAAGTGGTCTACCACCTCTTTTCCATGGCCAGGAAAGAAGGGCCGGTGGTGATGCGGATGCGCACGGCAAACCGGACGGACGACGTGACACTTCCATCGTTAACCCCGGTTTGGAGGAGCGCGGAATTCCAGGAGCGAGAGGCTTTCGATCTATACGGCATTGTCTTTGACGGGCATCCGGATCTGCGGCGCATCCTCATGTGGGAGGGCTTTACGGACCACCCCATGCGCAAAGACTATGTTCCTCCGCCCGATGACGATGATTTGGAAATACTGAGGGAGCGATGACCCAGGTAGTGCCCTCCGAGGCCGAGCAGAGCGAGCTAATGGAAATTTCGATGGGGCCGCAGCACCCATCGACCCACGGCGTCTTCCGCATGGATGTTCGCCTGGATGGCGAGCGCGTGGTGCGCCTGAAGCCGGTCTTCGGCTACCTGCACCGGAACCACGAAAAGATCGCCGAGGCAGCCAGCTACCTGGCCGCCATTCCCTACACCGATCGGCTGGACTATCTCTGCTCCATGACCAACAACTGGGGATATGCCCTGGCGGTGGAGAATCTGGCGGGCATCACGGTGCCGGAGCGCGCCGAGTATATCCGGGTGATTGTCTCCGAGCTGACCCGGCTGCAGAATCACGCCGGCATGGCGGGTTTTCTGCTGCAGGATATGGGAGCCAGCGGCACGCCGCTGATGTATGCCTTTCGTGAACGGGAAAAAGTGTTGGATCTGTTCGAGTCCTTAAGCGGCGCGCGCATGATGTGCAACTACATGCGCTTCGGCGGAGTGCGCGTGGATTGCTCCGCCGAGTGGCTTAGCCAGGCGGCGAAGCTGGTGGCCGGGTTCAACGGCTTCCTGGATGAGTTCGAAGCAGCTGCTGACGGGAAACGAAATCCTCATGGCGCGCACCCAGGGAGTGGGTGTGCTGCCCCGCGATCTGGCAATCAATGCCGGCGTTACCGGCCCGGGCCTGCGCGCCAGCGGTGTGAATTACGACATTCGCAAAGTGGACCGCTACGGCATCTACGACCGCTTCGAGTTTCGCGTGCCGCTGGGCGAGCATGGAGACGTCTTCGACCGCTACATGATGCGGGTGCTGGAAATTCGGGAGTCGCTCAAGATTCTCGAGCAGGCTCTCCGTGACATCCCGGCAGGGCCGATTATGGATCCTAAGAGCAAGGTGCGTGGCCTACGGCCCAAGGTGGGCGAAGCCTATGCGCGGATTGAATCGCCTAAGGGAGAGCTCGGTTTCTATTTAATCAGCGACGGCACGCCCAATCCGTATCGTTACCGGGTGCGGCCGCCGAGCCTGATCAACCTTACGGTGCTCGAGGATATGTGCCTCGGTCACAACATCGCGGATGTGGTGGTGATCCTGGGGAGCATTGACATCGTTATGGGAGAAGTCGACCGTTGAGCAAACTTCAGATGCTGGGGAGACGAAGGGCACGGCTTCAGTCGTGCCGTCGATCTCAGTTGCAGCGAACGGCTTTAGCCGCTGAGGTACGCTTTTCATTGTTAGTTCCCGTGCAGGCGGAGTGCGGAGAAAACGTACCTCAAGGGCTAAAGCCCTCAGGGGCAGAGGCTCAGTTTGGCACGGCTAAAGCCGTGCCCTTCGTTCAAAGGGTTTCCTCAGTTGTAAACGCGCCTTAAGTATGCAGAGCGAGGGCACAAAATTATGTTGGGCGTAGGGATTGTCAAAGGGTTAGCGGAAACCGCACGGAACTTTCTCGGCAGCTTTGTCGATAAGGACCGGCTGGTAACGGTGCAGTTTCCTGAAGAGCGGCTGCCGGTAGCGGAGGCAGCGCGCAACTTCCCTTTTCTCATTTACGATGGCACGGACGCGGAAGAAGGGCTGCGCTGCGTGGCATGCCAGATTTGCGAGAAAGAGTGCCCGCCAAGATGCATCACCATCGAAAAGAGCAAAGATAAAAAGCCTGACTTTGTCGGTAAGCAGCAGTTTTATCCCGCGGTCTTCGATATCGACGTATCGGTTTGCATGAGCTGCCAGATCTGCGTAGAGGTATGCCCCTTCGACGCCATCCGCATGGACAACGAATTCGAGCTAAGCACCGACGACCGCTTTGGCGGCCTCTTATGGACCAAGGAAAAACTGGCGCGGCCCAATGAGCACTACCTGGCTATCCACCCGACAGAAGCGGCGGAGGTCGAGGCCAGGAGAGCGGAAGAGAAGGCGCAGGCCGAGGCCAAGAAGCAGCAACCCGCGGTGGC
Source organism: uncultured Acidobacteriaceae bacterium (assembly GCA_963746595.1). Taxonomy (GTDB): domain Bacteria; phylum Acidobacteriota; class Terriglobia; order Terriglobales; family Acidobacteriaceae; genus PALSA-350. The sequence continues at coordinate 211,632 of CAVVBS010000012.1, read as the reverse complement.
CAAATAATGCTGGACCAGATCTTTGTCCTGCTCAAGCAATGGCTCCTGGGCTACTCACCGGCGGCGATTCGGCCGGGAGTATCGATTCTGCTGACCATTATTCCCATCCTGCTCGTCTTTCCTGTCCTGTTTGCGTTGACTACGGTTCTGGAGCGAAAAGGGCTGGGCAGAATTCAGAACCGCTACGGCCCGAACCGAGTCGGATTTTACGGCATCCTGCAGCCCATGGCGGATGCCCTGAAGTCGCTGACCAAGGAAGACATTGTTCCCACTTCGGCTGACCACACGGTTCATTTTCTGGCTCCCCTGGTCTTGCTAGCGGTCGCCTTTCTGCCCTACGCAGTTCTGCCCATTGGCCGCAACATGATCGCCGCCAACCTGGACTCGGGAGTGTTGTTCTTCTTCGCCATTGGGGCCATTTCCGAGCTGTCCGTCTTTATGGCCGGGTGGTCAAGCCGCAACAAGTATTCCTTGCTCGGCGCCATGCGCGCTGTCGCCCAGATGATCAGCTACGAGGTGCCGCTGCTGCTTTCCTCCATTGCCGTCATCATGGCGGCCGGCTCGTTGTCGACGGTGGAGATCGTGGAAAAGCAAGCGGGCTTTTCAGGGATTTTTCCCCACTGGTATGTGCTCACGCCGTGGGGTTTCGTCGGCTTCATCCTCTTTATGATCGCGGCTACGGCGGAGACCAATCGCTCTCCCGTTCGACCTGCCCGAGGGAGAGTCTGAGATCATTGCCGGATATTACCTTGAGTACTCCGGCTTCAAATTCGCCCTGTTCTTCCTGGGGGAATACCTGGGCATGTTTGCCATCAGCGGTCTGGGCATCACCCTGTTTCTGGGCGGATGGTCTGCGCCCCTGCCCTTTCTGACCTGGGTGCCTTCCTGGATATGGTTCTTCGCCAAGCTGCTGGGCCTCATCATCGGGTTCATCTGGGTGCGCGGCACCTTGCCCCGCCTGCGCATGGATCAATTGATGAACTTTGCCTGGAAGTTTATGTTGCCCATGGCGCTGGTGGTTGTGGTTTCGGCCGGGGCGTGGCGTTTTCTTCCCCAGGGCGTGATTCGTTGGCTGGTGAGCGTGGTGTTTATCGCAGTTGCTTATATATTGTTGGCCCGTGGCGTCGAGACTAGAAACAAGATCGCGAAACGGACCTATCGTTTTGCCGAATGAGGGAAATGACCGTAGCGTTCCTTATTCTTGCCGCAGTGACCTTGGTGGGGGCGTCCGCCGCGATGCTATTCCGCGGCCTGGTGCATTGCGCGCTGGCGCTGGCGGTGGCATTTGCCGGAATCGGCGCTCTCTACCTTAGCTTGGGAGCCCAATTCCTGGGTCTCGCCCAGTTGCTGGTCTACGTAGGGGCGATCGCGGTGCTGATCGTCTTTGTCATCCTGCTCACCCGTGGCGGTGATAGCGACTCGCCGCCATTGTCCGCAGCGCGGTGGCCGATTACCGGCATGCTGGTCGCGATGGCCGTGTTTGCCATCCTGGCCTGGGCAGTCTTACATAGCTTTTCAATCCATTCGGCCGGGGCGCCCGCACCCCAAGCCACTATTCGGCAGTTGGGAACGGCTCTTATGGAAAGCTATGTGCTGCCGCTGGAGGTTATCGGCTTGATGCTTACGGCCGCGCTTATAGGAGCAGTGATTGTTGCCATGAAGGAGAACCAGCGATGACGGGTCTGGCTGCGTGTTTGCTGGTTTCCTCCATGTTGTTCGCGGTGGGTCTTGCAGGGGCATTGACGCGCAGGAACACCATCCTGGTGCTGGTTGGCATTGAGCTGATGTTGAACGCGGCCAACATCAACTTTGTTGCGTTTTGGCGCTTCGGGCCTCACGCTGGAGCGATGACGGGCATGATCTTCGTGCTGTTCTCGATCGGCGTCGCTGCAGCGGAAGCGGCGGTTGGCCTGGCACTCATTCTCGCCGTCTACCGGCATGCGAAAACTACGGATCTAAGCCAGCTCACCGGGAGCGGCCGGTGACGATGCAGTCGCCCAGCTGGGACGGGTGCCCCAGGTTCGCATCAGCGTACCTGGGCCGAAGATGTTTTTTTCGATTAGCCGGTCACGCGGCGGCGCTTGCGGGAAAAACTGTAAAGCAATTGGGGGCTTCCCCGGATTTCCTGTGCAGCTTGTAACTTCGGCGCACTTCATGCGGCTTTCCTTAAAGAAAGCCGCACACGCGGACCTGTCCAGTGCAGCGTACAGGAAATCCGGGTCGCCCAGTCGTTTACGGCCCAGGTACGCCCCACGGCAGGCCGGGGCAGGTTTGGCGAACCTGGGGCACCCGTCCATCTCCTTTGGCTTTGGTTTGAGTGGAAGAGTCCAGAGTGGAGGGTGCGGTAAGTCTGCCTATGGCCTCCTCCGTCTGGATCGTTCGCTATCTGTGGTTGATTCCAGTGCTACCCCTGCTGGCCGCCGGCATCGGTGCGCTGCTCAAACGGGAGCAGCGCAGATTCGCGGCCGGCATCGCGATCACCTCCATGAGTCTTTCGTTTGTGCTTGCGATGGTTGCCTTTGTCCATCTGCTGGGGCAGCCGGAGCGGCTATTCATCAATTTTCCCTGGATGCAATTCGGATCGGAATGGGTGAAGCTGGGATGGATGTTGGACCCGCTGGCAGCGGTCATGCTGGTGATGGTGACCTTCGTCGGCCTGCTGATTTTCATTTACAGCGTGGCGTATATGCACCACGACGAAAACTTCACCCGGTTCTTCTGCTTCCTCTCTCTCTTTGCCGGGGCCATGCTGGGCTTGCTGATCGCCAATAGCCTGCTGCTGCTGTTTATGTGTTGGGAGGTTGTGGGGCTCACATCGTACCTGCTGATCGGTTTCTGGTATGAGAGGCCCGCAGCGGCTGCAGCAGCCAAGAAGGCCTTCATCACCACCCGGATCGGGGACCTGGGCCTGCTGCTGGGCATGGTGTGGCTCTACGGCCAAACAGGGACGCTGCTCTTTTACGACCACGGCGCAGGATGCATGGAGCACCCCGCGCTGTCGTTGCTGGCAACGCAGGCAACCGGCATTGCGCTTCTGATCTTCTGCGGAGCGGTGGGCAAATCGGGCCAGCTGCCGCTGCATGTTTGGCTACCGGACGCGATGGAAGGCCCGACGCCGGTGAGCGCCCTGATTCACGCGGCCACCATGGTCGCGGCGGGCGTTTACCTGGTGGCGCGGGTGTATCCCTTGATGAGCGCGCCGGGAAGCGCGGCACTGCAGGTGGTCGCCTGGGTGGGCGCCCTGACCGCGATCTTTGCCGCAGTGGTGGCCGTAGCCCAGGACGATATCAAACGCATTCTGGCCTACTCGACCGTCTCGCAGCTTGGCTACATGATGATCGGGCTCGGCGTCGGTGGGGTCGCGGTCGGCGTCTTCCACCTGATCGCCCATGCATTTTTCAAAGCGCTCCTCTTTCTTGGCGCCGGATCGGTGATTCACGGCTGCATGGGAGAGCAGGACATTCGCGAAATGGGCGGCCTGCGCAAGTGGATGCCGGTGACCTTTGCCACCTACGCGGTGGGCACCCTGGCATTGTGCGGCTTTCCTTTATTCTTCTCCGGGTTTTGGAGCAAAGACGCGATCCTGCACGCCGCTTACGAGTGGAACAGCTCACAGGTGCCCTTTTATCTGGGCTCGATTGGCGCCCTGCTCACGGCGTTCTACATGACCCGCCAGGTCTGCTACGTCTTTTTCGGCAAGCGGCGCAAGGATCCGACACCGGATCACATCGAACCATCGGAGTCGGCGGTGTCGGATCCGCATGATGCCGCTCACGAAAGTCCGGCGGCCATGACCGTACCGCTGGCGTTGCTGGCGATCTTCGCGGTCCTGCTGGGTTTCGTCGGAACTCCAGCATGGCCGTGGTTGCAAGCCTTTCTGGAGCTGAGGCCTGCCGACCTTGGACTTCCGGCAACTCATGGAGAACGGATTGCCGCAGCTGATGTTGGCCTCGTCCTTGCTTGTCTTCGCCGGCTTAGGGCTGGGCTGGTGGATGTATGGGCACAGGCCGATCAAGCGAGCTGCCGATGCGGATGCTTTGGAGCGGCTGCAGCCGGCGCTCTTTCACGCGCTGCGCCAAGCCCTGTACATCGACCAGCTCTACGCGCTGACGTTTCAACGGCTGGCGTGGTGGATCGCGAACGTCGCAGCCTGGCTCGATCGGTGGGTTTGGAGCGGCATCCCGATCGCTGTGGCGGGCTTGACCAAGGGACTCGGCTGGATCGATTTCTCCCTCGACCGATGGATCGTGAACAAGGGATTTGACGAGGGATGCAATGGTGTGGCCGATGGCGGCCGACTGTTGGCGCGCTTGCAGGATGGACGCATCCAAAGCTATCTGCGCTTGTTAGGCGCCGCAGTGGCAGCACTGGCCCTCTTTCTGCTGCTGGGACACAGGGGATGAATAGCTTCGACCCCATCCGCTTTCCTTTTATCAGCCTGATGACCCTGCTTCCCTTGGCAGGAGCGTTCGCCGTGCTTTTGCTGGGGCGAGCCAGCCGCTCGGCGGCGCGCTTGGTAGCAGCGACCTTCGCCACTGCCGCGGTTGCATATACCTGTGTGCTGTGGCACCTCTTCCAGCCCGCAGTGCAAGGGATTCAGCTTCAGGAATGGCATGCGTGGGAGCCATCGATTGGACTTCAATACCACGTCGGCCTCGACGGCTCTTAGCCTGGTGATGCTGGCTGTCTCCTCGATCGTCGTGCTCATGTCGATCGCGGCCTCGTGGAGGAATCCTAAACAAGGGCCGCTTTACTTTTCTCTGCTGCTCTTCCTGGAGACGGGTCTATTCGGCACTTACACTGCGCTTAATTTTCTTCACTGGTTCCTGTACTGGGAGCTGAGCCTGATTCCAGCGTTCTTCCTGATCCGTCTCTGGGGCGGCTCAGGACGCGCGCGCGCTGCGACCCAGTTCTTCGTGTACACCATGGTAGGCAGCATCACTTTGCTGCTGGCCTTCCTGGCCATATTTCTCGCCAGTGGCAGCTTCGACTTTATCGAGCTGACCCAGATGGCGCAGACCGGCCAGCTCGCGGCCGACATAGCGCAAAACCTGCACTGGTACCACTGGGACAGCGGCCACGTCACCATGTTCCTGTTTTGCGGCGCCTTCCTGGGCTTCGCGGTCAAGACGCCGATCGTTCCCTTTCACGGTTGGCTGCCTTCGGCCTATGCGGAAGCGCCGCCAGAGACGACCATGGTGCTGACCGGCGCGCTGTCGAAGATGGGCGTATACGGCTTCCTGCGGATCCTGCTCCCCATCTTCCCCGAACAGATGTGGCGCGCTCGCACCATTCTCCTGTGGTTGGCGATCGCGACCGTCGTATTGCCCGCGTTCACCGCATGGGCGCAAACGGACTTGAGGAAGATGTTTGCCCACTCCTCGATCAACCACCTGGGATACTGCATTCTTGGCATCGTGGCCGTCGCCGGCTCGACCGGCGCGGATGCGCGCCTGGTGAGCGCGAAGGCTGCAGCGCTCACCGGGGTGATGCTGCAACTGTTCAGCCACGGCCTCCTGGCAGCGTCCCTCTTCTGGTTCCTGGCGCTGCTCGAAAGGCGCAGTGGCGGCCTGCTTGGCCTGAACGATTTCGGTGGGCTGCGCCGAGCCATGCCGGTATTCAGCGGGCTGATGGGGATCACTCTCTTCGCATCATTGGGCTTGCCCGGGCTGATTGGCTTCCCGGGAGAATTCCTCATCTTTAAAGGAGTCTTCCCGCTGACCTGGTGGGCGGCAGCGCTGGCATTGCTCGGCCTACTGATGACGGCCGTTTTCCTCCTCACCCTTCTGCAGCGTGTTTTCTCGGGCCCACTTGGTGAGCGCTGGGCCGGTATGCCGGATCTGACACTGGGCGAACGGTGCATGCTCGCTCCTGCCATTGTGCTGATGTTCGTGGTTGGGCTCTACCCACAACTGATCAGCGGCATGCTGCAAGGCACGGTGATGCAGTTTGTCGCCCAGGTGAGGTACTGAGCATGCTTGCCTGGACGATCTATCTCTCCTTTCTTGGCGCAGTTGCAGTTACACTGACGCCGGCGAAAAGCCCGATCGTCGCCCGCCTCACCGCCCTGCTCACGGGACTGGCAGGGTTGGTGATTGCGATCGTAGCTGCGATGCAGGATCGATCCGGCCAACTGATCACCATAGTGAAGGCGCCATGGATACCGCAGCTAGGCATTGAATATCACCTGGCCGCCGATGGCATCAGCCTGACTCTGGTTCTGCTGACCGGAATTGCGGCGGTCGCGGGCATACTTTTTTCCTGGAATATCGAACGCCGTGTAAAGGACTTTTTTGCGCTCTACCTGGTGCTGATTGGCGCCGTGTATGGAGTCTTTCTCAGCTTCGATCTTTTTCAGCTCTTTGTCTTTTATGAGATCGCGATTATTCCCAAGTACTTTCTCATCGCCATCTGGGGATCGACGCGCAGGGAATATGCCGCCATGAAGCTGGTGCTCTACTCCTTTGCTGGCAGCGCCCTGGTGCTGGGCGGAATGGCTGCTGCCTACGTGGTCTCTGGCCAGCGCACGCTGAACCTGGAGGTGCTGGCACACTTCGCGTTCCCGCTACATTTCCAGATGTGGGCCTTCCCCTTGGTCTTCGCAGGCTTCGCCGTGCTTGCCGGCATGTGGCCCTTCCATACCTGGGCGCCGACGGGTCACGCAGCCGCCCCGACCGCCGCTTCGATGTTGTTGGCCGGCGTGGTGATGAAGCTCGGCGCCTATGGATGCCTGCGGGTAGCGATGATGCTCTTTCCACGCGGCCTTGATCCGTGGGGTTTTCATGTGCTCGGCTTCGGGTCTTGGCAGCAGGTCTTCGCAGTGCTCGCGCTGATCGGCATCGTCTACGGCGCAACCATCGCCCTGGTACAGAAGGATCTCAAGTTTGTCGTCGGCTACTCCAGTGTTAGCCACATGGGGTTTGTCCTGCTGGGCCTGATGACGCTGAACCAGATTGGCCTTTCGGGCGCCGTTTTCCAGATGTTCTCTCACGGCATCATCGCCGGACTCCTGTTTGCGGTGGTGGGGCGCATGGTCTATGACCGCACCCACACGCGTGACCTGGCGGAGCTCTCGCGTATTCCGCTTGCTCGCTTGATTCCCTTTGCGGCAGTGACATTTGTTCTTGCCTTCATGGCCTCCGTCGGCCTCCCGGGATTCAGCGGCTTTATTGCTGAGTTGCAAGTGCTGATCGGCAGCTGGCGAGCGTTTCCGTGGATGTGCTGCGTCGCAGGGTTGGGCATCCTGATCGGCATTGCCTTTTCGTGGCGCGCGCTGCAGGCTACTTTCTTTGGCGGCAGCGATGAGACGACGGAGCAAACGCTGCCTCCCATTACGATGCCCGAACGTCTTGGAGCATGCCTGCTGCTAGCCAGCACGATTGCGCTGGGTCTCTATCCCAGACTGCTGATGGACCTGATTCTGCCCAGCCTCAATGGGCCGTTGTTCGAGCAGCTTCGCCAGGGTGCGTGGAGATGACAGAACTTCTGCGCTTGACAGCACCCGAGATCGTGGTCGCGCTGGCGGGGCTCCTGGTCCTGATATTGGATCTCGGCTTCCTGCGCCGGGCCGCGCTTGCGATCCGGTTCCGTTTCGCGGCTATCGCTTCCGGCATCGGATGCGCGATCGCGCTGGGGGTGCTGGCGAAATTCCCTACCCAAGGCAGCTTGCCGGCGGGAATGCTGGTGGTCAATCCGCTGACGCAGCTGGTGCAGATAGCCCTCCTCGTACTGGCAATTCTTGTTCTTCTCCTGGTCGCCTCTGCGCGCTTCACCACCCATGTGGGCGAGTATTGTGCGCTGATCTTGTTTGCCACCACAGCGATGATGTTGCTCGTGAGCACGCAGAACCTGTTGATCATCTTCATCACCATTGAGTTCCTGAGTCTTTCGCTTTACGTTCTTACCGCATTTGATAAGGAGAGCCGGCCATCCGCGGAGGCCGGGCTCAAGTATTTTCTTTTTGGCGGCATGTCGGCGGGAATACTGCTCTTCGGCTTCAGCCTGCTCTACGGCCTCTCGGGGTCGCTCGCGCTGGAGGGTATCGACGCCGCAGTCAACGCTTCCCCGGGCGATCCGCTCTTTACGATTGCCATCGTCATGGTGGTAGCGGGATTGGGCTTCAAGATTGCCGCCGCGCCATTCCACATGTGGGCTCCGGAGGTCTACCAGGGGGCGCCGACCTGCAGCGCCGCACTGGTCGCATCGAGTTCAAAGGTTGCCAGTTTCATCGCCTTGTTTGTGTTCTTCCATCTGGGGTTGATGGGGACTGCAGGAAACGCCGCGTGGGGAGGTTACGCCGCGGGATGGGCGCCTGTGATCGCGGTCCTCGCCGTCGCATCGATGCTCTGGGGCAACCTGGCGGCGATTGCGCAAACCAGTGTCAGGCGGCTGCTGGCCTATTCCGCGATCGGGCATGCGGGGTACATGTTGATCGCGCTGGTGGTACACAGCCGTCAAAGCCTGGTGGCCATGGTGTATTACGTCATCACGTACGCCTTGGCGACCGTGGGCGCGTTTGCCGTGCTCGCTGCGTTGGAGACTGAAAAGGTCGACAGCATCGCGGACTTCGCCGGCCTGGGTAAGCGTGCTCCGGACGTAGCGTTTTGCCTGCTGATCTTCTTGCTCTCTCTGGCCGGCATTCCTCCGCTGGCAGGTTTCTTTGGCAAGTTCTATGTCTTCATTTCAGCTCTGAACATCGCGGACCACTTTGCTCTGTTGTGGCTGGTGCTGCTGGCGCTCGCTATGAGCGTGGTTTCGTTTTACTACTATCTTAGGGTTCTCAAACAGGCCTATGTCGCTGAACCGATGGCGGGGGCCGAGATCATCCGCGTGCCGGTGACCGCTCGGATCGCTTTGTGGGCGACTGCTGCGCTGGTGGTGATCCTGGGCTGTTTGCCGGATTTGTTGATGAACCGGATTGCGGCCGCGCTTCCCTCTGCATTCCGCTGAGATCGCCCGGCGTGCTTACAATTGTGCTAACATCCATGTCTAGGAATAGATGCCGACACCGAAGAAGAGGAAGCCGCCCGTCGCCGAGAAGATTGCCGGAACGGAATATCGAGGGAAACAAACCAAGACGGGCAATTCGTCTGGATTCCGTTTCGAAGGTGCTCTTTTCAAAAGTCATCCGGAGTTCAACGGCGAAGTGAGAGCTCACGTCATTGCCCCTGGGCGAATGTTGGTTTTGGCAGAGACTGAGGCGCGTGAGACAACAGATCCTGTGATGACGTCATTTCTCGCGTTTCTCGCACAAGACATCACGCGGACCCCTCAGGACATCCGGCCGCTGGATACAAAGCTCGCCAAACGCGCGGAGAAATTAACAAAAGGCATTTCTGTGTCGCCCGACGAAGATCTTGGCGACGGAGTGTCCATGTAGATGGTCGTAAATGGCTGGAGGCTCTACGTCCACCCTTTGTTCGAGCAGCAGTTTCGGCAACTAGTGGAACAGGTGGAAGTCCTAGCGGCGAAGGACCCCGCGGGCTATAAGGAATCCCCCGCCGCAAAGTTGTTGGCAACGATCCATCGCCTCGTCCGAGAAATGATCCCAAGAAATCCCGGTGCAGCTGAGTTTCGCCAGGGAAATACCCTCGGCTCGGACAACCGGCACTGGTTCCGGGCAAAATTCCACGAGCGGTACAGACTTTTTTATCGCTTCTCCAGTAAGGAGAAGGTCATCATCTACGCATGGGTGAATGACGAACGCACTTTGCGTAAGTCTGGTTCCAGGACTAACCCTTATCGCCTATTCCGTGCCATGCTGGAGGCGGGTGACCCTCCAAACACGATGGAGCAGTTGCTTGTGCGTGCCAAGGAAATGAAAGACGGATAAGGGCTCCCGCGCATGAAGCATGCCAATGAACAAGCCGAAGATTACCTGGCGCGAGGTTTCCGCCACGTGGACGCGGCCGCCGTGGGCAAGATGGCGCGCTGCCTGGCGTACATGGATGCGCTACCCGAATTTCAGCAATACAAGACAACAATTCTGGAGATGATGAAGCCGCAGCCGGGCTCCCATGTCGCTGACCTTGGTTGCGGACTGGGCTTTGATGTTCAGCGTCTGTCTAAGTTGGTAGGGCCGGACGGACGGGCAATCGGTGTAGACGCGAGCCTGACACTGCTTGAATCCGCACGGGCCGCGAGCGAGGGCTTTCCGGCCGTCGAATTCATTCAAGCGGATATTCAGAAGCTGCCTTTTGCGAGCAGCTCTCTCCAGTCCTTCAAGGTAGACCGCACACTACAGCACGTGGAGCGGCCGCGAGCAGTCCTCAGCGAGATCTTCCGCACGATGAGGCCGGACGGCAGGATGGTCTGTGCCGACCCAGACTGGGGGACGTTTGCCATCGAGGCCTCCTCGCTGGGCACCGGCCAGCACCCCGTCGCCCGGCAAGTCGCTCAACTTTGGAGTCAGGATATCCGCAATCCCCGCATCGGCCGCGATCTGAGCAAACTCTTGGCAGAGACGGGTTTCGTCGATGTCGAGGTCACCGAGACAGTATTATCAACACCGGCCTTTGAGAGTTCCGACATCGTGTTCGATCTCACGCAAAGTGCCTTACGCCTGGCGGCGAGCAGTGGAAACGATGAACCCCTTGCGTGGCTGGCAAAATTGCGCGAGGGCGTGCATTCGGTTTGCTGCTCCGTCACGCTTGTGATTAACTTCGCCAGGAGAGCCTGAATTCCTGCTCAACCGATCCCTTAAAGGAGAAACCAGTGAAGACGAGAGATGTCGGTCTGGCCGCGGCATTCGCCATCGCGTTGCTGTCAGCGGGGGCACAAGACACGAAGTACGCACCCAAAGGCCAACAGATCCCGTCTCCGGAGTGTCTTACGATGCGGGGCGCATGGGTGGGTGGATACACGCCGTGTACTGAGACCACGCACCAGGAATGGTTGAATGATGTGACCCACTGGCGTGCGGAGCGCCGTATCCGTATCGGCTATGACGATGCGCGCTACCGGATGCCGCAACTGCTGTGGACGCAATCGAGTTTTATGCAACCGCAGATGATGGTGCAGGACCGCTATTTCTACGATCCTGTGGCGGGCAAATACACGGTCGATCGCTACCTCGACGACCTTGAGAAGCGCTATGGAGGCATCGATGCCGTCCTCATCTGGCCGACCTATCCCAACATGGGCATCGATGACCGCAACCAGCACGACATGATCCGCTCCATGCCCGGTGGTCTGGAAGGCGTGCGCAGGATGGTGGGTGACTTTCATCGCCGCGGCGTGCGCGTCCTATTCCCTATGATGATGTGGGATCAAGGCACCCGTGATCCTGGTGAGCCTTGGCCGCAGGCCATTGCGGAAACCATGAAAGCGATCGATGCTGATGGCGTCAACGGCGATACGCAAGATGGCGTGCCGCTGGCGTTCTCGCTGGCCTCGGACCATGTGGGCCATACCCTGGCCTTCGAGCCCGAGGGGGGACCCGCCGACGAGGCCCTGGCCTGGAACGTGATGACGTGGGGACAGTATCAATTCCCCTTTGTGCCCGAGGTCGATAAATATAAATGGCTGGAAACCCGCCACATGGTGAACATCTCCCATCGCTGGGCGCGGAACAAAACCGACGACCTCCAGTTCGCCTTCTTCAACGGAGTGGGCTGGGAAAGCTGGGAGAACGTCTGGGGCATCTGGAACGGCATCACGGAGCGGGACGGGGAAGCGACGCGCCGTGTGGCGACGCTGGAGCGTGGCGTAGCCCCCTTTCTTACCAGCCCTGGCTGGGAACCCTATTACCCAACCCACCGCTACGGCGTCTTTGCCAGCCGCTGGCCGTTGAGCGGTCAGACCGTGTGGACCATGGTGAACCGCAACGAGTATGACGTGGTCGGGCGCGAGATCTCGGTACCGGCAGAGGACGGCGTTCGCTACTTCGACCTATACCACGGCGTTGAGCTCACGCCGGAAAAGGAGGGGAGCGAGGCGGTCCTGGCCTTCGCCATCGAAGCACATGGCTTCGCGGCGGTGCTCGCCACCCGCGCTGCTCCAGATGCAAAGATGCAGGATCTGATGGCGCACATGAAGACGATGACGGCGGCGCCGCTGTCGTCGTATGCGGACCAGTGGAAGACCCTTGGGCAACAAATGGTTGCGATTGCGCCGGCCAAGGCGGTGGGGGCAGCGCCGGAGGGCATGGTTGCGATTCCAGGCGGCGACTACATTTTTAAAGTGCAGGGAATCGAAATTGAAGGCTTCAACGACATTGGCGTCGATGTGCAATATCCGTGGGAGGATATGCCGCGCCGCTTTCACGAGCACCGCATGACGATTCCGCGGTTCTACATGGACAAGTATCCAGTAACAAATGCGGAGTTCAAAAAATTTATAGACGCGACCCATTACCAGCCGGCAGACGCTCTGAACTTTCTACGCGACTGGAAGAATGGCGCGTATCCCCAGGGATGGGCTAACAAGCCGGTGACCTGGGTCTCGCTCGAAGATGCGCGCGCTTATGCCAAGTGGGCCGGGAAACGGCTGCCGCATGAATGGGAATGGCAGTATGCGGCCCAAGGCGGCAATCCTGCACGCATCTACCCCTGGGGCGATGCCTGGGAGACGAATGCTGTGCCAGTTCCGGTGAAGGGCCGCGCGCTGACGCAGCCGGATAACGTCGATGCGCACGCTGCTGGCGCGAGTGCTTTCGGAGTCATGGATCATGGTGGGTAACGTATGGCAATGGACAGACGAATTTGTCGACGACCATACGCGGGCCGGCATTCTAAGAGGCGGCAGCTACTACCAGCCGCAGGGCTCGATCTGGTATTTCCCCCAGGCCTACCGTAACGATCAGCACGGCAAGCTGTTGCTGATGGCGCCCAGCTATGATCGCTCCGGGACACTCGGGTTTCGCTGCGTTAGCGATGCTGAATAGAGCGAAAAGGCGATTAGATCTGCTATTAAAACTTACATAGTTACCAAAGGAGACAGCATGCCTCTCGTTCGAATTGATCTTGCTGAAGGCAGATCACTGGAGTACGGCAAACAGGTGGGCCAGATCATCTACCGCGCGTTGACCGATGTGATGAACGCCCCCAAGGACGATCTCTTCCAGATCATCACGGAACATCCCCAATTCGGCTTGCAGTTTGACCGGGAATTTCTTGGTGTTCACCGATCCGACGAATGCATCTTTGTACAGATCACGTTGAATAGCGGTCGAACCTTGGAGATGAAGCAACGTTTTTATAAAGCCGTGGCCGACGGTCTGCACGAAAGCCTGCAGCTGCGCCGGGAAGATATCTTCATCAGCCTGGTGGAAGTAACAAAAGAAAACTGGTCCTTCGGCAATGGAGAAGCCCAATACGCACCGGCTACGCCATAACGCGATACGACGGTGAAAGGGCACATTCACAGCTCGGACTCACCACAGTTCAGAGCTATCCACATTACCGGGGCGACAGTCTTTTGGACGCCGCAACTTGCAAAGGCATTGACGAGAACGCGCTCAAACGAAATCGGGTTGGTTGCTGTAGCGGTGGTTCTGTCCATCCATCTCAGCCCCTGCCAAGGTGGGCCACCGTCAAGCGCGCAGAACGAAGCGGAACCGCATATCTTCGCCGAACCACATGATGTAGTTTGTTCCCCAGGCGTTGTTGAAGAGATTGCAATAAACGCCCCCGGAAAGATCGGCTTGTGCGCGGGAAAAATTCAGAGGCGATTTTTCCCCGAATGCAATGAGCGGCGAATCCAGCGTCTCCACAAAGAAGGACTGCTGCTCATCCTTGTAGCCGAATCCCGTGGAAACGGCGTGCATATGCCGATTGCCGGAAGACACCACGTCAAAGGGCGACACCCGCTCGCCTGATTTATCCATCATCCAGCCCTGTTGGCCGGAGACGATCGGATGAAAGCTCAGCCAGAGTGCTTCGGGCATGCGCGTGGCGGGTTTCTGAAACCAGTAGAAATTCAGGTGGATGACTGGCTCTGCTTTGGGGAACAACAGTTCCAAATACATCGTCTCGGGGAAGGCAGCTCGTCCTGATTTCAGTGCTTCAGAATCCCGGATCTGCAGACGCGCAAGCACATGATGAGCTTCTGCATCTTCCTCCACCTGGAGATCCGCCAAAGTTGGCAACCAGTTGCGGCTTTCCGCCCCAAAACGCTCAATGTTGGGTTTTCCAAAATCCTTCTTCGCCCAATCCTCTGTGCTGATCACATATTTGGAAAAGAATCGCGCGTAATCCTGCTGGGAAAGCGTTTGGTAGGAAAAGAGGGCCAGGGGATGATCGGCAGAGGCCCATTCTCGCCCCGATTTTTTGCTGCGCAGACGACTGATCGCTCCCGTACCCGGATCCAGCGCGAGTATGAAGTGCGCCGTCTCCACTTCCTTGCCGCCCGGGTGACTGGAGGGATGCGACAGCTGCGGCGGCTTGGCTTCGAGCTGGCGCAATGAGGCCAGAGCCTGATCACGTAGGGGCGCAGGCAACGTGGCTATTCCATCAAAAAGATCCTGGCGCTTTTCCACCCAGCTGTGCTGCACGACTTCATAGTTCTTGGTGTGCAGCATCTCGGCCAGATCGTGCGGGGTGTAGTGGTCGAAATCGAGCCAGGTTTTGGTGTCGGTGCCCCAGGTGTGCTCGGGCTCAAGAAGAACGTGGCGAAGCAGAGCCAGATCCGTCGCGTCGCCGATGTGGAAGCTCTGTTGCCCGAGCCAGGTCTGACGAAGCCGAGCGACCTCACGATACCTTGCGACCTTAAGAGGATCACTGGCAATACCGTGGATCCAGGTATCTCCAATCTCCTGCTTCACCACAGGCAAGTTACCCCGATACGCTTCGACGGCGTTCGCAATCTCAGTGAGGTTGGTGGGGATCACCTGCGCATTGGGGAATTGACGTTTCAAATCGGCGCAGATCTGCACGATCTCTTCAGGTTTGTGCGGGCCGCTGTTATCATCTCGCACGACAATCGCGACCGCCAGATCCGAACCTGGCACACGCGCGACAGCGCCGTACTCGTGATGGTACATAACCACCAGCGACGCTCCTCGCAGATCGGTCCACACAAAAAGCGGAGGCACCTCGGCGGGCGTGCTCGCTCCATTCACGCCGATATCAAGAAACTTCACGCCTTGAGCGGCCAACGGACGGATGAGCCCCCGCGTGTGGCCAGGCACATCGGTCATCTTGGCTCCGGTCGTGGTTCGGCCAAATCGACGGTCCAGGGACTTTGATAAAGCGATGGCTCCGGAGATCATCGACTCATCCATCAGCTCGGTTTGCCAACTAAAGGGAAGAGCGTGCCAGGCAATGTCGCCGTTGGAGATGGCATGCTCCATGCGACGCCGATCGTCAGGGGTAGCCTGCTCCAGATACTCGTAGAGCAGCCATGAACCGGTCGTCCAGACGTAGCGGCATGAACCAGATTGCCGCATTTGCTCAGCCACCCGGATCGCCTGGGGAAAGAACTCCGTGAAGTACCGCTGAACTACCGCCGCCTGCGTGTCAATGAAGCCGGCGTCGAAGTGACACTTAAACATGACCAGGACACGCTTGACCTCCCCATCTGGCGCCGGCGCCTGCATAGAGAAGGACCGGCCTTGTCCGGCAGCAAGCCCGCCTCCCAGCGCAATCACAGACCTGATAAATTCACGACGCTGCATAGTGGTTGGGGCTCCAAGTCGCATGGTCACGGCACATCGCTTGCTAGTTACTGCGACTGGCAAGAATCTTACACGGATGAATCGCGTTGGCGGGTCGTGGGCTAGGCAGCTTCAGGAATGCTTTCTGTAGACCCGGGTCGCAACCACGTTGGCTTGGGGCGAATCCGAACCGAAGCTCCTGGTCTCAATCAATATTTCGAAGGGGTTAAGAGAGCCGTCTGCATTGCTGAACTGTCCCAGGAGCGGCCGCATCACAACCTGGTCGAAGAGCGTGTCTATCGCCGCCTCGGTGCCGGCCATCGTCAGCCCTTCCGCCAGAAGGACCCATCCCGTGTTGTCGAGATTAGGAACGAATCCAATGACCGCGTAGGTACGATGCGAGGGCCCGTTCGCATCATTCTCGTAGACCGGGAGCTCTCCGGCCTGAGGGTGCCTGTTCACGATATGTGAGGCGTTCGGATGGGGCTGATATTCGAATTGGAAGTTAAGCGTTTTCTCGAACAGCTCTGCCCAAGGATTGGAAAAACTGGACCCCAGAAGAATGACGTTTGCATCCTTCAGGTCGTCCATGTGAAGATCGCGTGAGTAGCGCACCGTGAGCCGATCGTGACTTGCCTCCGGCAAACGCGAGAATCTCATCACCGCGTTCAGATCTGTAACATTGGTGTAACGCTGCGCGTCCAGGTCTCTCATGTTCTGCTCATCGATGTTGTAGGGGCTCTTGAGAGACAGATAGTCGCGATCGATGTATTCCGACAACGGAACCAGATGTCCCGTCAGGTTCTGGATCATGACGATTCCATCGTCGGACGGAACAATCAGCGTCGGGCGGCTCTTGTCGAAGAGGCTTGCCCACAAGGGGTGCGACGGATCCGCAGAATCTGTGGACACGCGATGCGCGACCGCCCAGGCGATGGCCAGACAGGCGAACAATACCAAGGCCAACAAGCCAGGGATAAGCCAGCGGCGACGACGCCCGGGCTGTACAGGCACCATGGCAGGTGTGGCAGGAGCCACGGTTTCCAAAACGCTGCCAGTATCTGTTTCGCGCTCTGTTACCACCAGCAAAGGGCGCTCCTGAAAGTGATTACGGGAATAGACCGGAAGGTATTTTCCCCGGGGAATGCTGAGGCGAAGCTCCTCCTGCCGGCCCTCTTCCAGAAAATATTGGTCCAGACGATTGCGCAGCTGCCGCGCGTAGTTTCTTACGATATTGTCTTCGCCGGGATGGTAACCCGGACGCCGCCCGAAGACGTGAACACCGATCTGATGTTCGCTGATCTCGGCGGTCTTACCAGTAATCTCGCGTTCACACACATAGAGAAGAAAGCGCGACAGTAGAGCCGACTTGGCAAAGCTGCGGCTGGCGACGATGCGCTGAGCCAACTGCCAGCGCGGTTCGGTGGCCAGATTAGAAATAGGTTTCCATGCCGGGGCGGCCGGCAAATCACCGTTGACGGCGGCATCTTTTGAAGCTGACTCGAAATCTGGTAGTGAGACGTCGCTCTGGTTCATAGCGTCCACGCACGGAAGGGTAACAGATCCAAGAGAAGAAACGGTAAAACTTGCTAAGTTGTTGTCCTGGCAAAATTTATTGAAAGTCTACGGAATTTTCCAACTGCGCTACACATTCCGGAAGAAGTAGAAACCACATGCATGCCCACCGTCAAACACTCGGTGTAAACACAGGGTAGACCCCTTCCAAATCGCATTGCAGAAGCGCCAACATTACCCACTGAAGTTTTTTTGAGAGGCTTGTCATGTCAACAAATGGAATCCTTCCCGCTGAAGGGGCGCGCTCTTCCGCCGTGTCACAGTTCATTCATCCGGTAACAGATACGGTATCCACACCAGGTTTGACTCAGGTATCCACAACAAGTTTGATGTGCGGCAGGTCGTCCGCGGCGAGATCTTGGGGTGGCATCGGCGCTAGCATCTCCTATTCTCTTGCCGCACTAACGATTGTCTTCTGGATATTCTGTTCTGCAACCGCGTTGGCGCAAAATGACGTGGGCTCCATCGTCGGATTCGTGACCGACTCTTCCGGGGCGGTCGTGCCAAACGCAAAAGTAACCATCAAGAACGAGGGAACCGGCGAAAGCCGTACGGTTTCCACGGATGGGTCAGGCCATTACGCGGTCCCGAACCTGCCGCCCACGGTATACACCATGACGGCTGAGGCCACTGGCTTTCAGAGGTTCGAGAGCACACACAATGTCCTGGCGTCCAATAGCACCATCTCGATCGACGCGGTGCTTACGCTCGGAGCAGCTACCCAGACGGTCGAAGTGACGGCCACTGCGGCGCTCTTGCAGACTCAGTCTGCAGCGGTACAGAGCGAGATCAACGGAGAGCAGATCCAAAAGATGGAGTTGAACGGCCGCAATCCCATCTACATGACCCAATTTCTGCCTGGCGTCTCCAGTACGGCAACCCTCGGCGACTTTAACTTCGCCTTCAACAGCGGGGACAGTTTCAACATCAATGGGGCGCGCACGCAGGATACGTTGTACACCATCGATGGCGCTCCCGCGGTTCGCACGCGAGACGACGGAGAGATCATCGCCGGCGTGAATGTCGACGCGGTGCAGGAGATGCAAGTGATCACCGCCGCTTACTCGGCGGAGTATGGCGGTGCATCCGGCGCCCAGGTGCGCATCGTGAGCAAGAGTGGAACCACCAATTTTCACGGTGGTGCGTACGAATACCTGCGCAATTCGGCGATGAACGCCAA
Source organism: uncultured Acidobacteriaceae bacterium (assembly GCA_963746595.1). GTDB lineage: Bacteria > Acidobacteriota > Terriglobia > Terriglobales > Acidobacteriaceae > PALSA-350. Next base: position 193,285 of record CAVVBS010000012.1, on the reverse strand, counting down.
CACCTGGTCGCGGAACCTGAACCACTTAACCCGTTTTCCTTCCCCCTTTGTTTACAACAATTTCGGATTTCTGGTGGGCGGCCCTATCTGGGCCCCCAAGGTCCCCTTCTTAGATAAATTGCGGGACAAGGCCTTTTTCTTCGTCAACGAGGATTGGGTTCGCTACCGCTTTGCAGCCACGCAAAACATGACGGTGCCTACGGCATTGATGCGCGAAGGCAACTTTAGTGAACTGCTGAATCCGAGTAATCCGTATTATGCGGGTGGCAAACAGCTCTACGTGCCGGGCACATGCCCAGTGTACGGTGCAGCAACCTGTGTGGCTTACCCTGGCAACATCATTCCGGCGGCGCAATTGAGTCCAAACGGCGTCGGGATCATGAACTCTTATCCTCTGCCCACTCCCGGATTCCAACAGGGATCGCAAAACTATGCCGGCTCGCTCCCCAACCCGGAAAATCAGCGTAAAGGCCAAATCAACGGCGACTTTCTCGTTACGCCGAACAACCACCTCTTGTTCCGGCGCTCAGACAACTCGTTCTACCAGCTTTCTCCTTACAACCAGAGCAACCCCCAGGTTCCGATCGTTTTCGAGCGCCCTAACCAAACAATCTCTGTGGGTTGGGTCTGGACGATCAGCCCCACTATGATTAACGAGGCCCACACCAGCGTCAGCGTCGACGACGTCTATATCCAGGCCGCGCCTGGAGGAGCCGGCTATGATCGGGGAGCATTCGGAATCGATTTTGCCTATATCGTGCCTGGCTCGAAAGCGTCAGAGCAGAAAATTCCCACCGCCACCATGCCCACTTTCTCCAGCATTGCCGGTGGGCCCTATCCGTCACACTCGTCCGGGATCATTTATACGGCATCCGACAGCTTGACCAAGGTATGGGCGAACCACACCATCAAGGGGGGCTTTTTCTTCGACCGTATGGGAGAAAACGACAACGATCAGATCAATGTCTCGACGGTTCCCGGGGGGGCCAGCAACCAGAACGGCACGTTCCTTTTCACCGACACACGGACCGGCCTGGGCGGTACCTCTGGCGTAGGCTTGGCCAATCTGGCACTTGGCTTGGCAGACGTCTATACCGAGATTGGCACCAAGGCATTCACTACGTGGCGCGGAAAGATGTTTGAGGAGTTTATCCAGGACAACTGGCAGGTCACGCACAAACTCAATCTGGATTATGGTCTTCGCATCACGACCATCATTGCTCCGAATGCGCAGGATGGCAATGCGGACTACTTCGATCCTGCCGCATACAATCCGGCGAGTGTTCCAGTGCAAAGTCCAACCACGGGCCTTATCACCCTGGGTACGGGCAATCCTTATAACGGCGTTGTGATTCCCGGGCTTAGTAAATTCCCCAGCTCTGCACTTGCAGGCGGTCGAGTCCCTGCCGCGAATCCGGCAAATAACGCCTGTGCCGGCCAACCCTGCAACGGCCTGTTTGCACCCAACCTGCCAAAAGGGTACGTGCACACCAAGACCGCGGTTCTGCCACGCCTCGGCATCGCTTATCAGCTATTTCCAACTACCGTGGTCCGCATGGGGGGCGGGAGATTTGTAGAGAATAAGGGGATCATCGACAACATTTTCCCCGGTGGCAATTCTCCGTTCCAGCCGACGGTTTCGGTCAATAACATTTCGGTCGACGACCCGGGTGCGGGGTTAACTCCCACAGTAGAACCTCCCATCCAGCTCACTACCATGAACGCCAACCTGGTGCCCCCGACAAGGTGGAATTGGAACGTGACCGTCCAGCAGCAGCTTCCAGGGCGCCACTCATCACTGTCGATCGCCTATGTGGGCGCCCGCGGGCTGCATAATTGGGATGTGTTTGACATCAACCAACCCACGGTTGGTTCGCTGACGAGGAACCCGGGCATCAACCCGAACTACCTACGGCCTTATAGGGGTTTCGCCGCCATTCAGCAAGCGCAAAGCGGCGTGAGCGAGACTTACCATTCGTTACAAGCCGCATGGAATTGGCAATTCGGCGACGGTTCTATGTTTGGAGTTGCCTACACCTGGTCCAAGGACATGGATAACGGTTCCAATTACCATACGATCGTTCCCGATACCTACGACACATCCAATCTTTGGGGGCCTTCGGAGTACGATATAGGCAAGGTTTTCATCGCGAACTACCTCTATGTGCTGCCTTTCTTTAAGGGACAGCACACCCTGTTAGGCAAGGTGGCGGGTGGCTGGCAGATCAGCGGCAGCACGCAATTCCAAACCGGCCTCCCATGTTCCGTTGGGGTTGCCAACGACTATGCTGGAGTTGGAGAGTCAGGCAGCTTCAACTGCCAACCGCCCAACATTCCAACAGGGTCTGTGGGCCAGTTCTGGGTGCAGCACGGCGGTGTGAGGCATATAGGCAAATTTGCCGGTTCTACTGGTAGCGCCAGCAGCCCGAAGTGGTTTGCAACGACAGCGCAAGACGGAACTCCTCTCTGGACTGCGCCCCCCGCCGGGACATTTAATCTGCAGAAAGGCATTCGCGACAATATTTTTGCGCCTGGCCTGGTGAACTGGAATATCGCGATGATCAAGGCCTTCCCTATTTTCAGGGAGAATGGCTTCGAGTTCCGCGCGGAGGCGTACAACTTCCCGAATCATCCCAACTGGTCTTCGCCGAACTACACTCCCACTTCAGCCCAGTTCGGGGAAGTGACCCAGAAGACCACCACCAATCCGCGGACACTGCAAGTCGGCTTGCGTTATCGCTTCTAGCTGCGTAGCGAATCTAAGGGGACTCCCGCTGTACGGGAGTTCCCTTTTACTTTTGCGCAAGCGGTACTAGCGCCTGCCAGTGAAACTCAGGGAGGCTAGAGAACGTCCCACGCAATGACTTTGTAGAATCGTCCAGCCTCAGTAGGTCTCACTTCCGGGCTGGTGAAATCATGTTGGCCAAAACCCGGGGGCGCCAAATGTTACAAACCATCACTGAATTGGGCAAGCGCATCTTAGCTACGCGTTATCGTAATTTACTCGTAACCATGATGGGCTCCGTTCGGCTGCGAACCATGACTGGATGCCTTTTGCCCGTTCTCGCCGCCTACTCGTTGCTGCCCTCGCTCGAGGGCCAAACGATGAAGGCCCCGGATATCACCAAAGACCCCACCCTGTTTGTCGTGCCATACGCTCACCTGGATACGCAATGGCGCTGGGAAATGCCGCAGACCATCAGCGAATATTTGCTGAAGACAATGCGGGTGAACTTCGACTACATCGATAAGTATCCCCACTACGTTTTCAACTGGACTGGCTCGAACCGTTACCGCCTCATGAAGGAGTACTTCCCCGACTGATTACTCCAGGCTGACGCAATATGTTGCCGCGGGCCGCTGGTTTCCCGCAGGTTCATCGGTGGAGGAAGGCGATGTAAATCTCCCCAGCGCCGAAGGAATTTTTCGCCAGATCCTCTACGGCAACGATTACTACCGCAAGGATTTTGGCAAAGCCAGCACGGAGTTCATGCTGCCGGACTGCTTTGGATTTCCCGCCTCGCTGCCCAGCATTCTCGCGCACGCCGGTCTGAAGGGATTTTCCACCCAGAAGCTCAGTGCAGCCTGGCAGCCGGCGCCGAAAATCGGCGGCCCTGATTCGCCCGAACACACGCCCGAAGGGATCCCGTTCAATGTTGGCCTATGGATTGGCCCTGACGGAAAGAGTGTCATCGCGGCCTTGAACCCCGGAGGATATGGCAGCAGCGTGTATACCGATCTGAGCCAGGAGCCCGGGCCACCGCCGCCACGGCCCGCAATTGACCAGTGAGGAAAAGGCGAAGCTCACGCCGGCGCAGCTGCGTTCCCTGGAACGGCCGCGAGAGTGGGAACAAGATTGGGTGAAGCGTATCGATCTGGATGGCAAAGTCACCGGCGTCTTCGCCGACTACCACTATGTCGGCACCGGGGACGTTGGCGGCGCCGCCCGGGAATCAACGGTCAAACTGTTGGAAGCTATCGTTGATAAAAGCGAGACGGTATTACCGCCCCCGCCTGGCGGATTCGGTCAACAGGATCAACCGGGTGCTGCACCACAGGGGCCGGAGGTGCGAGTCGGCGAGGGTCCGGTCCATGTGATCGAGTCAACAGCCGATCAGATGTTCAACGACATCAAGCCCGACATGACCACGCGCATGCCTCAATACAAAGGCGATCTGGAGTTGATCAATCACTCCGCCGGATCGCTGACATCAGAGGCTTACCACAAGCGCATGATCCTCAAGAATGAGCTGCTAGCCGACGCTGCCGAAAAAGCATCGGTGGCAGCCGCATGGATGGACGGACGCCCCTATCCTCAGCAGTGGTTGAACGATGCCTGGACGCTGGAACTGGCTGGACATTTTCACGACCTGGCCGCCGGCACCGCGACCCCGCGCGCCTACCAGTACTCCTGGAACGACGACAATATCGCCGCCAACCAATTCGCCGGTGTGCTGACCAGCGCCACCGAATCGATCGCCTCCGGGATGGACACAGAGGGCAAGGGAACGCCCATCGTGGTGTTCAACCCGCTCAACATCGCTCGCGAAGACGTGGTCGAGGCCAACATCGAGTTTCCTGGCGGGGTTCCAAAAGCTGTCCGCGTCTATGCTTCCGACGGTACGGAGACGCCGGCCCAGCTGGAAGACGGAAAAGTACTTTTCCTGGCCAATGCGCCATCTGTGGGATATACCGTGTATCGCGTGTTGCCGGCCCAGAATGCCACGGTTAATGAAACCGTGAAAGTGACGGAATCGACGCTCGAAAATGCGCGCTATCGCGTGCAGCTCAACCAGGATGGAGATGTTTCCAGCATCTACGACAAAAGCCTGGGCAAGGAGTTGCTCTCGGCGCCCATCCGGCTGGCCATCTCCACGGATGTGCCAAAACAATATCCGGCCTGGAATATGGATTTCGATCAGGAGCAAGCAGCGCCCCGCGCCTACGTAAGCGGCCCGGCGCAGATCCGGGTGGTTGAGCGTGGTCCCGTTCGAGTGGCGCTGGAAGTAACGCGCCAGACAGAAAACTCCAAATATCGTGCAGACGATTCGTCTTTCAGCCGGCGATGCGGGCAACCGGGTAGAATTCGCCAACGCCATCGATTGGCGAACCCTGGCCGCAAACCTCAAAGTAGCTTTTCCACTCAGCCCGGCGAATGAAGATGCCACTTACAACTGGGACGTGGGCACCATTGAGCGGCCCAACGCGCAAGAGCGCCAGTTCGAGGTCGCCTCCCATCGCTGGATCGATCTTACGGACAAGAGCGGCAGTTTCGGGGCGACTATCCTGACGGAATACAAGAACGGCTCCGACAAGCCGAATGACCATACCATCCGGTTGACGCTTCTACGGTCGCCCGGAATGCAACCGCCCACCAATGGACGTCCGCAAGGCTACACCGACCAGGCAAACCAGGACTGGGGTCATCACGAATTCTTATTCGGCCTGGCGGGACACGCCGGCAGTTGGCAACAAGCGCAAACGGATTGGCAGGCCTATCGTCTCAGCGATCCGCTCATCGCCTTTCAAGCGACAGACCACCCCGGATCTCTGGGCAAGAGCTTTTCCCTGCTTCAGCTCAACAACTCCAGAATCCGAGTGCTCGCCCTCAAGAAAGCGGAGGCAGACGACGAAATCATTCTCCGCATGGTCGAGCTCGACGGTCATCCCGCGCAAGATGTGCGCGTCTCGTTCGCCGGGCCTATCGTAGCCGCGCGCGAAGTCAATGCTCAAGAACTACAGGAACAACAAGAACCGGCGAACCTTAGCAGCGGGGCGCTGGTTACGTCCTTCACGGCGTATCAACCGCGCACCTATGCCTTGCGCCTCGGTCCACCGGCTGCAAAGCTGACCGCTATCCGTTCGCAACCTGTTGCGCTCAAGTACGACCTTGCCGCAGCCACCAATGACGACACCAGGACTCCAGGCGGTGGCTTCGATGGCAAAGGCCACGCGATCGCGGCCGAGATGCTGCCTGCTGCCATCGCTTATCACGATGTCGAGTTCAAGTTGGCGCCCGCCAAAACCGGAACGCCTGATGCGGTGGTTGCCAAAGGTCAAGCGATTCCTCTGCCTGTCCGGGCACTACAACCAGGTTTACATTCTGGCTGCTTCCGCGGATGGAGACCAGACGGCGGCATTCCGGGTAGGCGCCAAGACAGCGAATCTTACGATTGAAGATTGGGGTGGCTTCATCGGCCAGTGGGATACCCGCATCTTTAAGAACCAGGACGACCGCAATTGGGACATCTCAGCTCATCACGCACCGTGGCCTCCCACCGATGAGCAACAGCGGGAGCAACGAGTCCCATCACCTCGCTATCCGCGAGGATTACGTGGGTCTCGAGCCCGGCTACGTTAAGCCCGCTGGTGTGGCTTGGTACGCATCCCATCGTCACACAGCCGAGGGCCTCAACCAGCCGTACCAATACTCATACCTCTTCGCGTACTCGATCCCGATGCCGCAAGGTGCAAGAATGCTTACTTTGCCTGACAACGAAAAAATCCGAATTCTCGCCGTCTCGGTGGCAGAAGAAAGCCCACAGCTAAGCCAGGCACAACCGCTCTACGACATGCTGAATCGCACAGAGCTGCCCACAGCGGCATCGTCAAGGTGACCCTAGGGGCATGTGGGATCCCTGGACTGGAAAATTGTCCTGACTAGTGATATGACTAGTCAGAGGTTTCTCTCCATGGCCTGGCAGGTGCAGGACGCGAAAGCGCGATTCAGTGAGTTTCTTGATGCAAGCCTCCGGGATGGGCCACAGGTCGTTACCCGACGCGGCGTCGAAGCTGCTGTGCTGGTGCCGATCGAGGAGTGGCTCCGCTTAAAGCAGGCAGCCCGTCCTACCCTCAAACAGATCCTGCTCGCCCCTGGTGCCCGGTTCGATATTCCGGTTCCTAAGCGCGGCGGGCTGCGCCGCCGACAGCCTCGTGAGTCTGCATAGATGTATTTGTTAGACACGAATGTCGTATCAGAGCTCCGTAAGCCCAAACCACACGGCGCGGTGATCGCTTGGATCCGAGCCATTCCCGACGATCAACTTTTCGTTTCGGCCTTGACGTTGGGAGAACTACAAGCAGGTGCGGAGCGCACTCGAAGGCAAGACCAGGAAAAGGCGGAAGCGATCGAAGCCTGGATCGACCAGCTTTCCAAAGCCTACGAAGTAATCTCTATGGACGGAAGCATGTTTCGCGAGTGGGCTCGCCTCATGGAGGGAAGATCTGACCATCTGGTTGAGGACGCGATGATTGCAGCCACAGCACGGATCCGCGGGTTCATCGTAGCCACACGCAACGTTCGTGACTTCAGGGGCCTGGCAGTAGAGGTCTTCAATCCCTTTACACCCAAGACTTAGCATCAAGCCTCGCCGGGCTGAAGCTGAGCATGGCCTCCCAGCCCATCGGGCTTACCAGCGAAGGTCGCGCGAATATCTTCATACAAGGGAGCAAGGATCGTTGCCAGGCGATCGGCCAGCCCCACCACGTCGGAAGCTGTGTCAGGAACCGGAACGCGGAGGCCGCCGTAGTACTGCTCGGTTTCCTGCCGCATGCGGGCCGCAGATTGCCGGATATCCGGGACACCCTCAATAGGTTTCCCGACGACCTCACTCGCCATCGCACGCATTACCATGGCAATGTCTTTTTCATACTGGACGCCAGCCTGGGCGATGGGCTCAGGCAAACTACTGAGCGGCTTCTGCGAGAGATACTGCGCAGAAGTGATTTGTACCTGCAGCAATGCGCGTATCGAAGGTTGCCAGCGCCGGAGGTCTTCGCGGATCTGCAGCTTTCGCTGACGCGAAGAGCCAAACTCGAACAAGACCGCGTCGGCTTGCGCACTTACCGCCTGGAAACCGGCATTGAGCTGATCACGTAACTGGCGAATTCGCTGGATTGCCTTCACCTGATCCTTCTCCAGCAGCTGCTCGGCCAACTCGGCAAACATCTCCATATTGCGGGCAAAGACGGTTTGCATTTCCTCAAGCGCATCCTTCACCCAAAGGCGATCGTAGATGAGCCACATGCACATCAAACCCAGCAGTACACCGAAGACACGGTCGCGCGCAATCGAGAGCGAAATCTGGATGGTGAACTCCTGTAGATTAATCAGGTAAAAGGCCAGGGCAAGCTGCACGCCCAGATAGGAAAGCCTTGCCGAAGAGGTCGCGATCCAGGAGGAGATGGCGGTCACGGCCATGAAGAGGAGAGTAAAGCCGGTAATCGAGTCAAGGTATGGCAACACAAAGATCTGGGCCCCGAAGCCAAAGATAATGCCGCCAATAAATGCTCCCACAAAGCGCAGAAATTGTTTTTGCCTGGATGAGCCGATGGTAGAAAGCGCGGTGATGATACAAGTCGCCATCGAAGTGCTGAGCCCTGGCCAGTCAACCGCCGTGTAGATGATGTAACTCGCCATGGACGCGAGCGTGCCACGCAAGGCAAATTGCACGTGGGCGGGGTTGGAAAAGGCGTCGCGGGCAAAAAAATGCGTGGGTTGCTCTTCGTCCAGGGGCGCTACAACGAACTCTCCGACAACGGCAGACCCCGAAAATGCTTCCGGAATGAGCGCGACAGTTCTTTCCATCGACGACAAAAAGGGCAGCTTCGACGGCTCCTCCTGCGGACGCTGGATCTTTGCCGGAGTCCGCCTCTGCACCAGATCTTGGGAAAGCATTTCAATTTCGTCTGCCAGGCGCAGGCAACGGGCCTTGTCGGCCGCGTCGATGTACCGCGCGTCCCCTTGCGCCGGTTGCGCGTGTTCGGTAACCGCGAGCCGAAAACTCGCAGCGACGTCTACCAATTGCCCCACCAGGGCAACCGCCGTGCCCAACTGCGCCTTGAAATGGGCGCTGTATTGCGATCGAATGATGAGCCTTCGCAGCCTCGAAGTGCCGACCGTTCCAAAAAGCGAAAGTCTCTTCTCCGACACACTATCAAGAGGCTGCTCCGCCGCTGCGCTGCGCAAGACATTCTCCACGGTCTGGAGCCGGGTCTCGATTCCCTCGGTGAGGTCAGTGGTGGGATGAACGCTGCGGAAAACATACTCAACGACGATCGCCACTACGATCCCGATCGCGACCACTCCGCCCAGCCATAGTGTGTTCTCGACCCGGTCCTCTACGTGAAGAGTGGTTCGATCCCAAAGCGGAATGGCGCCGGCGATGGTGAAGCCAAAGGCTACCGCCGTTCCGTAATCGTTCATGATACTGATCAGGAAAAAGGACACGAAGAGGCTGATGCCAACCCCCAGGAAGTGGGTCAGCGGATCGTCGACCAGCATCGCGGCGCCAATCAAGGTGTAGACCGTGGCCAACACGAAAGCCGCGATTCCCTTCAACCCGGCAACCAGCGTCGCTGTGGGATTTTCCCGGCTTAGGAATAAAACGAAAATTGCGCCCAGAAAACCGTTGGGAATCTGAAACGTCATGACGATCCACATCACGAGTGTCGCGGCGATGGTGACCCGGGCTACGACCCAAGCCCTTCCCGGATAAGGCGTGAGCTCGCTCTTCAGGAAATCCCAAAACCAATTCCATGCGTCATCGATAGCATTGGCGCAACGCTTTGCCCTGGGCCGCCATGGCTATTTCTCTCCACGAATCACGACCACTGCAGACTCGCTCAGGCGGAAGGGCTCGGTCTCCGGGGCAACGATGCGAACCCGCACCGGATACCGCGTCGCCAGATGCACCCAATTCAACGAACGCTGCACATCCGGCAACCCGGTCTGCGTAAACGTCCCCACCAACGTGGAGTCCGGCCGCACACCGAAGCCGACACTGTCGACTATGCCGTCATATCGCACCGAAGGCCGGGAGAGCACGTAAACGTCGGCATGCATCCCCGGATGGATGTGGTGCAATTGCGTCTCGCGGAAGTTTGCCACCGCCCACCAGACGCGGGTGTCGATGAGGGTAAAAACCTGCTGCCCGGTATGGGCGTAGGCGCCGCGGGAGATGGTCATGTTGGTCACGCGCGCATCAAAGGGCGCATACACCCTGCAGTTGTTCAGGTTGTACTCTGCGGTGCGAATGGCTGAGGCTCGGCCCTCACGTTGGGCGGTCAGCGGATCGAGCGTCAGCACGCTGTGTTGCGATTGGTCGAATTGCGCGTGGCTTTGCTCCATCGCGGCCTTTGTCTGCTTGTATTCGGCCTGCGCGGATACCACTTGCGCCTCGGCCAAAAGCAATTGCGAACGGAGTTGTTGCACCGCCTGTTGCCTTGCGGTCACCGCGGTTCTCACCTGGTCCACCTGGTCGACGGTGACGAATTGCTTGGCCAGCAGCGGCTCAATGCGATGAAAATTGTTGGTCTGGTAAGCAAGTTCGGCATTGGCGCTGTCGAGGGCCGCTTGCGCAGCCGCAACATTTGCTTTGGCTTCGTTGACCGCAGCTGCGGCGCGATCGACGTTCGCGGCGGCGCTATCCGTATTCGCCCGGGCAGCACCTACTGCGCTCACCTGGGAGGCGATCGTCCTTCGCTGGTCGACAATCTGGCCCTCCAGCGTGCTCTGATCAGACCTCGCCTTTTCCAGCGCGTATTCGTAGGGCCGTGGATCGATCTGGAAGAGCAACTCCCCCTGTTTGCGGAATTGGTTGTCTTCAACCGCAAGCTCGGTGATGGGACCGTCTACCTGCGGAGCGATGCCGATGAAGTTGGCAAATACCTCCGCATCATCGGTACGCGGGTGGTTGTCGGTGCGGATGATCACCATTGCACCCGTAATCACGGCGGCTGCAATGATGGCAATGCTGACAATCCTGCCGAGACGCTGGCTCTGCACATCTGTGTCGTTTTCGGGCATCGCATCTCCTTCCGGATTAACTGAAGAACAAAAGCCAAAGGGTAAAGGTAAAAAACAAGGTCAAGCACGGATACACCAGGACGAGCGGCAGCAGCAGCTTCTCCTCGAGCTTGATGTGCAGAAAAAACAAACGGACGGCTGCGGCAAGCAGGATGCCGGCGATCCCACAGCCGATCCAGGCGGGGAAAAACGATCCCAGGATATTGAACGAGGGGGCGCGCGAACATCCGGCAGCCAACAATGGGGCCGCGAATGATGCTCCGACAGCAGCGATCCGCTTCGTGCCTCGGCCAAGCGGCGTTCGCGAATTTCCCGTCAATTTTTCCATCCCGCTCGCGGTGAGTTTTGGGGACATTGGTTTATGGCCCTTTCGTATGCAACAAATCGCCCGTCTGAAACGCTAACGCAGCTACACCCGTCAACAATTGCGTGCGCGCAGTCACATCCGCCGTGCGCGCGGCAGCAAGCGTACGCTGGGCCGAGACCACATCGATCTGGCTGCGCACTCCGTAGGTGTAGGACTGCAGCGCCGCATTGTAGGACGAAGAGGCCGCTTCCAGTAATGCAGCGGCGGCCTTCTGCTGGCGGAGCGCAGTGCGCGCAGTGGAGTACGCCGACCACACTTGGTTTTCCACCTGATCGCGTGTCGCATCCACTTCAGCGGCGGCTTGCTTTTGCTCAGCTTTCGCGCGCGCCAACCGCTGTTCGCGTGCGAACCCGTCAAACAAATCCCAGGTCAGGCTCAAGTGCGCATTCCAGAGCTCCTGGTTGGGGGAGTAAACCCCTGGCAACTGATCCTGCAAGCCATAGCTCTTCGCGATGCCGCCTGTCCCTTCGATACGAAAGGTCGGCAAATAAGCTGTCTTGGCTGACTTCACTGCGGAACCCGCGGCGCGCAGTTCCGCCACACGCTGCATCAGGTCGGGCCGCTGCGCAAGGGCCTTGTCGATTGAGGCCTCAACTGTGTCCGTGATCTCCTGGGGGATGTTCAACGACTGAATACTCTCCACCTGCAATGGGTTGACAGGTGAAACGCCAAGAGCCGTGGCGAGATCGCCGTGGGCAATCTCAGAGGCCCCAAGAGCCGCCTGCAAATCGTAGTCCGCCTGCGCGGCAGCACTGCGGGCCTCAAGCACGTCGGGCAGCGTTGCCAGGCCGAGATCGAGACGTGCTTCCGCCGCCTGCTGCACGGTCTGCGCATTCTTGAGGTTGGCTTCCGCCGCATCCTCCTGCCCTTTGGTGTCAAGCACGTGGTAGTACGCCGACATCACCTGGAAGATAACCTTGCGATGCGTGTCATTGAAGAGGAAGTTGGCGGCCAGGAGATTGTTCCGGCTGATGGCAATCTCATCCAACCGCCTGCCGAAATCGAAGATGGTGTAATCCAACTCCAGCGTGGGAGAAAACGTAAATAACGTTTGCCGGATGTAGTTGGGTGCGAACAGAAGATTGTAGCGGTCGGTCTGGGCAAGCACAGCCGCAGCCACGGTCGGATACAGAGTTGATTTGCTGATTCCCAGCTCGGCGGCGCGCGCCTTGGCATTTTCCCACGCCACGCGGGTCTCGGGATTGTTCTGCTCGGCCAGGTTTACCAATTCGGGCAGAGTATAAATCTTGGCCGGATCAGGAACGAAGGCAGGCGCAGATCGCGGCGGGGGCGACTGCAGACTCGTCGTGCCTTGCCAGGGTTGCTGCGGAGAAATCGGCGCTCGCTGGGCGTAGGCCATTCCTCCCAGCAACGCCATGAGCATGGTGGCCGATTTTCTAAGAGATCGGTTCATTCGCGACGCGCCCGCAGTCAGACGGGATTTCTTATAGATGTATACCGCAGAAGACGGTCGTGCACACCCATAGGAAATTTGGCCCGAGCAACCGGATGATAGCATCCTGGTTGCGCCGGGGCGAGCGAGGGGCAGACCAAGTGGCGCCGGGCTAAGGTCGGAAGAAATTTTGCGGGTGGAACAAAAAGCAAACGGGCGGAGATTTTTTGATCCGCCCGTTTCGTTTGCCGTTGGCCTCGCGGAGTGGTTTACCGGTACGAGGTCTGTATCACTACTTCCAGATTGAGAGGGGTGGCAATGGGCTCGTTGCTTACCATGCCAGGCGTAAAGCGATATTGGCTCACGGCAGCAAGGACGCTCGCGTCCACTCCCGCACCAGCCGACTTGAGGATCTTCAGGTCAGATGGCTTGCCATTCTTGTCGACAATCATTCCCACAACAACCTTGGTGTCATCATTGATCAGACGAGCCGTTCCGGTGGAATCGGCCTGGACATCAACTTTATAGATCAACTTGGGAGCGATTACTCCGGTCGAAATACGCTTGACTTGCGGCGCAGATCCATTGGAGGCGACCTGGGTTTGGGCAGGCGTGTTTGCCTGAGCGTGAAGCATAAAAGAGGACAGGGAGAGTATGGCCACTATTAGTTTACGCATATAAATGATCTCCTGAGTTAATGGTGCCCGTCACCAATCTATCTTCGCCACAAGACGACTGTCAATGTATTTTTTAAACATACTGTTTTTATTGGGTATTTTTAATATTTGTTGACCATCAAGTGACCTTCTCAAGAAAAGTCTTCCCAAAACCAAGGTCATGTGGAACGCAGCACAAAGCGCCCCCGAAAACTCAGCGGGCGGTGGCATTTCTGGAGTGACTTGCTTATTGGGGAGGTGCCGCGCTGCGCGGAAACGACTTGGCTAAGTAGTCCGTGATCTCATCGAATTCGTCGTCGGTAGCCTCGGCTCCGCGTGCCGACATCGATTGCACCAGGCTATTCCATTCCTGCGCGCTCAGGTGTTGGCTGGCGGCTAAGTCCGGCGAGTGGCAACCGGAACAAACTCTCACGGTAAGATCATGCCCCGGCCCTGGCGGCAAAGTGGTTTGCTTGGAAGGTACAGAGGCGCCGGCATTCACTGCAGGCGCAGTGCTCTGTGGCTTCGGCAGCCACTCGGTCAACGTGCTGGTGCTCTCCCCCGATAAGCTGAAGACCACGAGAGAGTCGCCGGCCAGCGCCGCACCGATGCCCAAACCGCCGGTAGCCACTACGGCGATAAACTGCTGACCCTTCGCGTTCGCGTAAGTGATAGGAGTGGACTCGGCCGAGGCCGGAAGTTTCACCGTCCAAAGCTCTTTACCGGTCTTGGTGTCGAAGGCGCGGAAGCGAGCATCGTCGGTGGCGCCGACAAACGTCAAGCCGCTGGCGGTGACGATCGCCCCACCAAGACCGGGCCGGCCTGTATTCTGCTTGCCCACAGGCAGACTATCGGTCACGCCCAGCGTCGATCGCCAGGCGACCTTGCCGGTATTCACATTGACGGCGACTAACTGACCCCACGGAGTCGGTGTGCAGGGCAGATGGTCATTGGGATTCCAGAAGCGCACAATACCGGCCAGCGGCCCGGAGTTGGAATAGCTACCGTCTGGGTTACGAACTATGCGCATGGGCTGGCCAAGGTTGTTTACGTTCGCGACAAACAATCCCAACTTGGGATCGAAGGCGCCGCCGTAGTAATTAACACCGCCCTGCGTGCCCGGCAACGAAACCGTATAGCGGTCGAGCGCAGTGGGCGTATACGGGCCTTCACCCGAGCAGCATGTTGTTGCTGTCGACGTACTGCTCGCACCAGGCCTTGTGCTCAGGCGTGTCCTGGTAGAGGTTGTCCCGGCTGAGCGTGTTTTGCGAAAGTGGCTCAGTCACGATCGGGAAGGGCTGTGTGGGTGAGGTCTTCTCTCCAGGAACATTGCTCTGGGGAACAGGCCGCTCCTCAACGCCGTAGATCGGCTTTCCAGTGACGCGATTGAGAATGAACATAAGCGCATTCTTGTTCACCGTGGCCACCGCCGGAATGGTCTTGCCATCATGTTTTACGTCGAACAGTATTGGTGGCGTTTCCAGGTCAAGATCCCAGATGTCGTGGTGAACTACCTGGAAGTACCACAACAGTTTGCCGGTGTCTGCGTTGACCGCGACCAGAGAATTAGCGAACAGGTTATTGCCCGGACGGTCGACGCCGACGCGGTCGTTGTTGGGAGCTCCAAAAGGCATATAGAGAATGCCCCGGGCAACGTCGACAGTCATGTAGCCCCATACGTTCACTCCCGAACGGTCTTTCCAGCTGTCGCCGGCCCAGGTCTCGTGGCCCACTTCGCCCGGGCGAGGCACGGAGTGAAAGGTCCACACCAGCTTGCCGGTGCGCGCATCCCAGGCGCGGGTATCGCCGGCGGGTCCAACACCGCCGTTCAAGCCGCCCGGCCCCTCACCCGGACCGGAGCCGGTGATCACCAGATTCTTGTAGATGGTCGGCGGGGTAGGCAGGATATAGCTCTTATCTTTTGCCGGTCGTCATCACTTCCGGCGTCTTGAGGTCGACCATGCCGTGGTCGCCAAACTCCTGGTTCAGCTGGCCGGTCGCGGCGCTGATGGAATACATGCGGCCGCGGCGGGTACCGAAGATGATGGCCGGCTCCGCGCCCTCTCCGCCCGGCCAGTACGCGGCGCCACGAGCGGAAGCCTGATCGCCATCGGGAATTTGAAACATCCATTGTTCGCGGCCGGTGGAAGAGTCCAGCGCAACCACCCGGCTGTAGGGAGTGACCACGTACATGGTGGGACCAATCACCAGCGGTTGGTCCTCCGACGGGTGAAAGCTGGTACCGCCTGCCCCAGGCGGCTTCATGTGGTAGACCCACGCCACCTTCAGCTGGCTCACATTGGCTGGAGTAATTTCCGTCAGAGTGGAGTAGCGCGTGCCCCCAGGGTCGCGGCCGGGCATGGGCCAGTTCCCCGCG
Source organism: uncultured Acidobacteriaceae bacterium (assembly GCA_963746595.1). Lineage (GTDB taxonomy): Bacteria > Acidobacteriota > Terriglobia > Terriglobales > Acidobacteriaceae > PALSA-350. Next base: position 177,685 of record CAVVBS010000012.1, on the reverse strand, counting down.
GCTGCGGAGTCGGCGAGGGCGAAGGCAAGAAGCGGCAACAACAACAGAAGACCAAGGAAGCTGCATGCGATAGCCAGGTTGGGTTTCTGGTTCAAAGCGATGCCCCTTCGGTGTTGAGCTGGGCATTCAGCCTCTCTATTCCCCGCTCCTGTTCCCGCTGGCGGCCTGCCCGCTCAGGGTTGAGATAAAGCCAGCATAAGGCCGCAATCACGTCGGAGCCGATCATCAGATGAATCAAAGCCGTCCAATTGCCGGCGGTTTTCTGCAAGATAAATCCGCCAACCACCGGCATGACAAAGCCGGCCAGGTTGCCCAACATATTCATCGTTGCCGCAACCGTCGCCGTGTAGGAGCCCCCGATCTCAACGCAAGCGTCCCACGAAATGGGCATGGTGAGGTCGCTGCACAGGCTGGCGCCGCCCATACACAGCATGGCGATCAACACTGTCTGCGTGTGGAGAAAGACGAACAGCAGCAGCGCAGTGCAAAGAAGGCCGAAGAACGCGATTCGGCGCCGCGGCAAGCGCACCGGGGCGATGCCGGTGAGCATTGCTCCGAAACCGCCGAAGAGCAGCGGCAGCACCGACAAAGCGGCCGCATGCCCCGCTGTCTGGCCTCGACCCTCACGCAGATACGTCGGTAGCCAGGTGATGTAGAAGTACCAGGTAAAGGAAACACAAAAGTACTGCAGGCAAAGAATCATCACCTCGGGCGTAAGCAGCAAAGATAACCATTTCTTCTGCCCGGTATGGTGAGTCATCAGGATGCGCGAGGTTTCGAGCAGTTCCCTTTCGGCATCATTCACCGATGTGTGCTGCCTGGGATTGTCCTTGAACCAGAACCAGAAGATCGCGCACCACACTAAGCCCAAACAGGCGAAGGCAACGAACGAATATCTCCAGCCGATCAGCCCGATCGCGGCCAGCACCAGTGGCGGGGTGAAGGCTCCGCCCCAGCGAGCAAAAGCCCACAGCATCCCCTGGGCAGTGACGCGTTCGCGCGCCGGCAGCCACATGCTGAGCATGCGGGTAAGGATAGGGAAACATCCCGCCTCACCGGCTCCGAAGAGGAAACGAATAACCCAGAGCGAGATGAAGCTCCAGGCTGCTCCGGTCACAGCGGTAAAAAACGACCAGCCCAGGACGATCTGCAGCAAGACCCGCCGCACGCCGATCTTATCGCCCAGCAGGCCAATCGGGAATCTCGAACAACGCGTACGAGAGGCCAAAGGCGCCGAAGACCAGGCCCATTTGTGCCTTATTGAGGTGGAGATCGTGGGAGATGGGCCCGGCAGCTTGCGAAATAGCAACCCGCTGCACGTAGGAGAGGATGGCCAGCCCGATTGCCAGCGCAACAATGCTGTACCGTGTTCGGCTCGCTTTCATCTCCAGGCCCCCGGTTCGCGGCGGAATCCGCCCGGTCAGGGTACCAGCAAGAAGCCATGCAGTGCGAGAGGTATGATCTTGGATGTGGCTATGAAAATCGATCTTTCTGGCAGGACGGCGGTGGTCACCGGAGCAAGCCGTGGACTAGGCGAGGCGATGGCCAAGGCGCTATCGGAGGCGGGAGCCCAAGTCGCCCTGGTGGCGCGTGATGTGAAGCGGCTGGAGGCAGTCCGCGATGCGATCGCAGAGCGGGGTGGAACAGCAGCCTTCTTTACCGGCGACGTGACGCGGGAAGAGGATGTTGCAGCGTGTGGCGAAGGCCGTACAGGAGCGCTTTGGGCATCCGCAAATCCTGATCAACAACGCGGGAACAAATCTCCGCAAAGACCTGGTCGATTTTTCGCTGGAGGAGTTTCGCGGCGTCGTGGACTCGAGTTTGATTTCCACTTTTCTCATGTGCCGCGCCTTCGTTCCGGGAATGAAGGGCACGGGATACGGCCGCGTCTTGAACATGGCGTCCATCATGGGTCACGTCTCGCTGCCCGGGACGCACACCCTATTCCTCCGGCAAAGCAGCGCTGCTCGGGCTTACGCGATCCCTTGCGCTGGAACTGGCTGCGGAAGGCGATTACCGTCAACACCATCAGCCCGGGCCCGTTTGCCACGGACATGAACGCGGTTCTCTTTAACAATCCAGAGACAAATGCGATTTTCCTGGCCAACATGCCGGTGGGACGTTGGGGCAAGGTGGAAGAGATCGGCGCCCTGGCGTGTTATCTCTGCTCCGACTTCGCGGGCTTCATGACCGGCAGCGACCTTATCATCGATGGCGGTTGGACAACAAAATAATCAGCGATCCAGCGTCACCAGCACCAACGCATTTGGTTGCAGTGCGAGCTTCAGTTCTCCATCGCTAGATGAGCCCGCTCCGCAACCGGAAGCATCGTCCGGTCCTAGGTATACATGCTGGCGCGCTTGTCTCTTGGATCGTGGTCCGAAGTGTCGTTTGCCGCCAATACCGCGGCCGTCAGCTTCGACGGCTGGGAAGTGGAGATCAGGACATGGGGCTTGTGGAGTGCATCGATTACGCGCTCATACAACCGATTGCGCACCTCAAGGCGTTCTGACGCCCGCGTGACATAACGTACCAGGACGTCAACGCCCGAAGCCGCAGGGCGCAGATTGACGGATGCGTTTGCGCTGAGATGGTCAGGCCATTCTTTCGGGGAACGCGCTTCCACTCCTCCTCCGCAAGCTTGGCACCCTGTTGCGTCTCTTCCACCACCGCCTGGTTAATGAGCGCCACCTTGGCATAGGTCTCTGCCGACGCAGGAATGCTGATTGACATCTCATCCCACATCCATTGCCCTAACGTTGAAAAGTTGAAGAACTGGCCGGTGACAGCGAAGTTGTTGATAAAGGTCGCGCGGCGTCCGGTTGGATGTCCTTTGTCAGCCCAGTCACTGTTTTCAAGGATGGTGGTGCGGAAAAGGTTGATCTCAACCACCTCGCCTGCCACGCCATTGATCTCTACCCAGTCCCCGACCCGGATGCCGTTCTTGCCCATAAGAATGAACCAGCCGAAGAAGGCGAGGATGAAACCTTGCAGAGCTACCGTGAGCCCGGCGGTAGCCAGACCGAGGATGGTCGAGATCTGGCTGGGTACACCGAACGTGACCAGCAAGACACACAGGACGCCCACCAGCTGCACGCTAAGACGCAGAATCGTGCGCAGCGTTTGCATGCGTCGCCGATCGAGCTTGCGACTCTCCAGCAGTTTTGTTCCTATTGCCTCAAAAAGAATGGCGCAAATCAGAATGGAAGCCACCGTGGCCAGCGACCGAAGGGTCATATGGGTCACGATGCGATGCTGCAGCAGCACCTGGGCCGCCCACTTGCTGTAAACCCCCGCGAGCTGCTGCTGCGTCTGGATGCGGTCATCGTAGATGCTGAGCAGTTGCCGCTGTTCCCTCCTCCGCTGCAAGCTGGCCAGCTTGGCTGCGTCGGGCGAAGCACTCCCTGCTGCCGCCTTCGACGGATTCACGGCCGCAGCCGCCGAGCTGGCATTGGCCTTCGCTTCGAGGGCATTGTGCTGCTGGGTCAGAGTGGCTGCGTCGGCTTGTGCCTGCTGCCGCGCCTCTTCGATCAATTCATGCCGGCTGCGCTGGCTGCTCCACGCCCCGATACGGCCGGCAAGGGTGCCGTATTGCCGGGTAGAGAGAACCGCCAACTGGCTGCCGCTCCCAGACTGGGCATTGGTCTTGCTAACGGCTGCCTCGTGCGCGGCAAGCTCCTGTTGGATCTGTGTGCGCTGATCGCCCGATGCTCGGGCCAGGTCTTGCTGGGCATCCTTCAGCTCATCCTGATCGAGGTCCAGCTGTGCCTGGGCAATTTTCAGGTCGTCTTGGCTACCAGCATTTGCGCCGCTCCCTGGTGCCGGGGCTCAAACTCCGCACCTGGGCCTGATCCTCTTTGGCCGTCTCCTGCAGCTGCGCGACCTTTTGTGAAAGCTCGAGGGCTTCGCCGGTAGGCGTGAGGTGCTGTTGGTTAGCCTGGCGCAACGATGCGGCAAAGGCCTGGTTGACGTCGTGATCGGCCAGTCGCTCAGCCTCGTGTGCAAACTCCTCCTCTTCCTTGCTGACGGCAAGGGGAGCTAATGCCTGCGAAATTTGCCACGGATGCAAGTCAACGATGGTGGTCTGGCTGGAGGATCCCGGACCCCGCCGTGCTTTTTGGCCTTTCAGCAAGGGCAGGTGGGCCATGGCGTCGCGCGTCGTCCAGGAAAACGCGATACACAGTATCAGCACCCCGAATAGGACGAGAAGAGACAAAAACCTACCCCGGCCAAGCGAGCGTTGCAGTGCCGTATGCTCCTGCGTCTGGGAAGCTGCCGGGTTGGTTACCATGGCCCATTCTGGCAGGTTACGCTTGGCCCGGGGTAGGCCCCGGTAGTTGTAGCGTGTCCACTTATGAAACAGCCCTTGCGGCAAGGTCCCTATGCCCGTTTCGCGGCGGAACCGGCCTCTTCCTGAGCAGATGGGATGAATCGTCGCGATTCATCGCCAACGGTGCGCGAGCAGCCGTCTCCTTGGCTACAGGGCCATTGCAGGCGGTCCAGGCATAGCGACGCTGTTATTATGGGCGCGCAACAACGGTGACTATGCCACTGAAGATCGAAGAGCCGATATGTATCGCTGCCACCGGAGACGTGTGTGGCGAAGGAGTGTTGTGGGAGCGAGACACCCAGAGCGTTTACTGGACGGACATCAATCGGTTTCTCGTCCATCGTTACGCGTTGAAGGACAGCGCGCTTAAAACCTGGTTTTTTTCCGAGCCCGTAACCTGCGTGATGGAAACCAACCGCAAGGACACGCTGGTCTTATCCCTCGGCTCCGGAATCGCACTGTGGCAACCGGGCCGCGTTGCGGCGCCCATTCCGTTATTCGCTCTTCCCGGCTGGCCTTTTGTCCGCTGCAATGATGCGGCCGTAGACCCAGGTGGGACACTCTGGGTGGGCTCGATGCGCAACAATGTGAAAGCGAATGGCGACGCCGAGCCGGCGGGTGGGACAGACGGAGTGCTCTACCGCGTCGACGGAACCGGCAAGTCGACGGAATGGCGACGCGACCTGGGTATTTCAAATACCCTGCTATGGAGTCCGGACAAGTCCAGATTCTACTTCGGAGATACTCTGAAGAATTGCATCTGGTCTTATGAATATGACCTGGCAGGCCGATCGATTCGTGGGGAGCAACCCTTCTTCCAGGGTTTCGAGCGCGGCGACCCTGATGGCTCCGCCATGGATGCAGAAGGCCATGTTTGGAATTGCCGTTACGGTGGGAGTTGTATCGTCCGCGTCGCACCAGACGGAAAGATCGATCGCGTGATTGAGCTGCCAGTGAGCAGACCGACGAACTGCACGTTCGGTGGTCCACGAGGCAATGTGCTTTACATTACCTCGGCTTCTCCCGAAGCCGGACGCTGGGAGCGATTTGGAGGTTGCCTCTTCGCCCTGGAAACCAACGTGACCGGCATAGCTGAGAATAAGTTTCAGCTACCCTGACCCAACAGCTTAGTGGAAAGATCTGCGCTTTCTTTTGAGGCCGAGGTGTGACTCAAGGTTTGTGGTATCCCATCCTTGCCGTACGAGCACGGCAAGGATGGGCACCTTAGGTTGTGACACTTGGCTAGTTGTGGGTAAGTGCAATCGTGACGCCGCTGGCAGAGAACGCGTTACTCGTAATCGTAAGCGTGTCAGTCGCAGGTCCCGCTTGGAAATATGTGACAGTGATGGTGCAACTACCGCCCGGCGCAATGGATCCGGAGCAGGTGTTGGTTTGCGAGAAGGCGCTGCTCGATCCATTGGCGAACGTCATCCCGGAGATCGTCAGATTCAAGTTGCCCGTGTTGGTGATCTTGGTGGTTTGCGACGAGTTAAGAGTGGTCAACTTGAGTGCTCCACTGTTGACCAGCAACTTGGTGACGTTGGTGTTCAGGTCGCTTACATAGATGTTGCCGGAACCGTCCAGAGTGATACCCGTCGGGTTGGTCAGCCCTGTCAGCGGTACCTGGGTGGTCGGGGCGCTGGCCGAATGCCCGGCCGGCACCATGAGGACACGTTGACCGCTATCGGTGATGAACATATCACCGTAGGGGTCAAAGGCGATGCCTGCAGGCGAGTTGAGCACGCAGGTGGTAACGGTGGCGTCGCAGGGCGCAATAGGTATCGGCGTAGCGCCGGTGCCGTTGAGAGCGATCTGCAGGATCTGGTTATTATTTCCGTCGCCTACGTAAAGATTGGCGCCGGCTGTTATCGACAGCGAGCGCTTGCGGGAAGCTTACGCTCTGGCTGCCAAGGCTCACCAGACTTGGCGTATACGATGCAAACGTCTCCCCGGGAACCTCGATGATACGCGGGGTGTTGCCTGCATCGGCGATGTAGATGTTGCCGCCAAAGTCGATCCTGGCTGCGGTGGGAAGTCCGAGAGTGAATGTCCCCGTGTTCACCGTCGATTCGGCCAATGCAGGGTTGAAGCTTACTACCATGGCTGCGTTGGCGTCGGAGACGACGAGGTTGCCGAAGGCGTCAAAGACCAGGTCGCTGGGATAAACCAGGTTCTTGGTGTTAGCCGCATTCCATTGAGTTAACGCACCACCCGATGAGGGGAGCGTATCAATCTGCGCCGCGTTGCTGTTGGCAACATACAGCGTGGAGTTTGTCAGATCCGTCGGGTTAAAGGTCAGGCTCTGCGGTTGGTTGAGGCTCGAGTTCAGTATCTGCTTGCGTGGCGCTGCTCAACGAAATCTGCGCCGCGGAACCCAAGCCCGACAGGAACAGGTAGAGGATAGGTTCGGCCTGCCCTCCGGAGGCGGTGAAGTTGACCTGCACCGCTCCCTTGCGAATTCCAGGCAAGCCCGGTTTGAACGCAATGCTCAAGATGCAAACCGTGCCGGCAGGTTCCTGCGCTCCAGAGACGCAGGTGGTCGCACCGGTGTTGCTGAAGTCAGAGGCGCCACCGCCTCCAGGGTTGAAGTTGAAGGTCATGGCCCCTGCCACAGGGAAGGCGTAGGGCACTTGCATCGTACTGGTGCCAGCGCCGACCGACGCAGGATTCTGCCCCTATCGCAGGATTACGCAAGGGAATCACAGCCGCGTTGCTGGTAGGAACGTAGTTCGTGTCTCCCAGATAGTTGATGGTTACGTTGTTGTTACCCGGGATAAAGTAGCTGCTGATCAGGAACAGGGTCACGTTCGAGCTCGCTCCGGATCCGGGTGTGAGCGTACCGGTGGCGAGCGTCTGACCATTGAAGACCACGTTCACGGTGCCAGTCGGAGGTGCGGTGGATCCTGACACCGTAACTGATGTACGGGGTTGGCTGGCTAAAGAAGCAGCAGTCGCCGCTGGGGAATACGAGCCCTCCGCCGACGCCAGTGGAGCCTGTGGTGCCAACCACGATCTGCACCGTTGCTGTTGCATTGGTGAAGTCAGTGGTATCGGTAGGCGCGAAGACCACCTGCAAGGTCCACGTGCCGGCAGCAAGTACCGCACCCGGCGCGGGCGTGTTGGCAGGTAACACGGTGTAGGTATATGTCCCGGCAAGAGGCCCGCCTTGGAACGTTGCTGTGGCATCGAGTTGGGTGCTGGTCAGCGCAGTCCCAACCGAAATGGCCGCCGGCGTTGGCCAGGTGATAACCGGCATTGTCTTGGTGACGACAATCGAGTTGTTCGCAGACGCGCTTGTATAACCCAGTGGATTGGTTGGGGTGAATACGACCGACAGAGGATCCGTCCCCACCGGCAGCACCGTGCCTGCAGGCGGAGTGTAGACATACGTACCCGGCACAACCACCGCAGTATTGGTGCCAAAGCCGAGCGCCAGGGTCACTACATTCCGGTTATTGGGAACGCTGACGCTCACCAGCGTCCGGGTGGGATCAACAGGAATTTGATATCCGTAGACGTCAAAGGTTCCCGCTACTTCTCCGCCGGCCTGGGTGTTTTTGTACGGGGTGGTGGCCACGATCGTCTCACCCGCGTAGCCCGCGGACTGAGCCCATGAGCTCATGTTGATCGTCTGGGTCACAGGGTTCCCGGTGGAATAATTGAGAACGAAGGGCTGGTTTATCTGCCCGGTGGTGGTCGCAGCGCCGATCAGGTAAAGAGCGGAATAGTTGCCCGGCACCGGCAGTGTGTACACCGCTCCATTGGTAATAGCGTTCGGGACAGTTGGCTGCCCGAGGGTGAAGGTCGTGCCCGCGAAGACGACCGAACCGTTGTTCAGTTTATTGTACGAGTAGGTTCCGCCGGCATTGTCGAAGCCCGGCTGGTTGTATTGAGTACCGTCGGTAGAGGTGGCAATCACCTGCAACTGATCGGTAGGGATAACCGGTGTAGGCCTGGGCGCGCCCATAGCTACGGCATTGAGTTGGACGGAGCTCAACGGCGTACCGTAGGTGATAGGCGCCGGCGTCGGCCATGAGATTGTCGGCGTGACGATGGGCGTGACCGGGTTTGTCACCACCAGCTGCACGGTGCCCGTAGCTGTTGTGTAATCGGTGGTATCGGTCGGAGTGAAGGTTACAGATAGAGTATCCGTACCGACCGGCTCGATCGTACCGGCTGGAGGATTGTAGACGAATGTTCCCGGCACCTCCGGGGTGGCGAGGTCCATGGACAGCATCACAATGTTCCGGGTATTCGGCAGCGTGACGCTCTTCACCGTCTTGGTATCGTCGAGCGGAATATCGTATCCATAGACGCACACTGAGTCCGGTTGTGAAGTACCGTCCTGATAGTTGCGCTTCTCACTGCAGTTAACAACCGACTCGCCCGGCCACCCTGCGGCGTTGAACCAGTCGCTCATATTCTGGTTCAGTACGGTCTTCGTGCCGTCGGTGTAAGTCACGGTAAAGGTCTCAGCCGGCGGGATGTTATTGACCATCGCGCCGAGCATAAACAGGTCTGTGTACTTACCAGCCGGAAGGGTAATCGTGCCGCCCGAAACGGCGTCTTGTAGATTGGCGGGACCTATGTCGAAGGTCATGCCGTTCCACTGTACTGTTGATCCGAGCGTAGCGGTGGAATAGGAGTAGCCATCGTTATCGAACCCGCCGCTGCCGTAATGCGAGCCTGGAGTATAGATACCCGATACGTTGTAGTAGGGGGAAAGGTTAACCGACACGACGCCGGTCGAAGCCGTTGCATCCAACTGGAAGCCGCTCAACGGCGTACCGTAGGTGATCGGTGTAGGTGTCGGCCAGGTAATGACCGTTTGATCCTGGGTCACGGTGAGCTGCACCGTCGCCGTCTCCACTGCGTATAGAGCGCTGCGCGGAGTAAAGGTTACCGAAAGAGTATGTACGCCCGCAGCAAGAACCGTGCCCGCGGCTGGAGTATAGACAAAGGTTCCGCGCTTATTATCCGTCGCATTTAACTGTGTGCGCGCTCAGCGGAGTACCGTAGGAAATTGGCGCAGGCGTCGCCCACTCGAGATCTGATGCTAACAAGGTTGTACCGGTCACGATGTTGCTGGACGCCGGCAGTGAAGGCGCAATCGCCTGCATAAGCCGCCTGGTAGCTGTCAGTGCCGCCGGGCGGCGTATACACCAGCGTTGCGATACCGCTGGCCAGCGGCGCGGTGCCGATGATCACCCCTTTATTCGTAAAGGTGACTACCTCTCCATTCGTTGTGGTCGTACCGTAGTTGTAGGGAGCGAGCGTGGCCACCAGGGTGACCTGTTGGCCAACGGCTCCATTCGTCGGGTTGGCGGTCAACGCCAGAGCAGTTGTCTTCTTCGCGGCGGTAAAGGTCAAAGCCGATGAGGTGCTTGGTCCATAGTTCCCATCGCTGCCGTAGGTGGCGGTGACGGATTGCGTACCGCATCCAAAGAACGCGACATTGGAAATGGAAGCCGACTCCGCCTGGCCCGATAACAGCACGGCGAGGCCGGTGCCGGTTACAGCCGTTATATCCACTCGATCGTCGCCGTTGATATCTCCCACGTTGGCGAAGATGTCGCCACTGCCCACTGGATAATAAGTCGCGGCGCCAAAGGTGCCGGTGCCCGTGCCCAGCAGAATGCCTACTGTGGCATTGCCGTTATTGGCCGAAATGATGTCAAGCTTGCCATCACGATTGAAATCTCCAATCGTCAGGTAGTAGGGCCCGGGGGCCGGGGTGCCGTCGGTCTGCACGTAGGGCACTGGCGCCTGGAAGCTGGGGGTCGCCGTCGTCCCTTTGTTGAGCAGAATATAGATAGAATTGTCAGGCGCACTGGTGGTGGCAATGTCCGGGAATCCATCCCCGTTGAAGTCGCCGATGGCTACCGAACCTACCTGGCTGGCTCCGGTGTTGGCGGTGGTAAACGCCTTGAAGGTGCCGTCGCCGTTGCCCTGAAGAATGCTGGCCGAGCTGCTGCCGTCCGAGGCCACCACCAGGTCCAGGAAGCCATCCTTGTTGAGATCGCCCACCACCACATTCCACGGGGCATTGCCAACTGCGTAATACGACGGCGCTTGAAATGAGCCATCGCCATTGCCCAGAATAACTGCGACGTTATTCAGGCCGGAATTGGTGGCTACCAGATCCTGAATGCCATCGCGGTTGAAGTCGCCGACGGCGAGAAGTCTCGATGCTGAAGTAGACGCCGCTACCGGATAGTTCCTGGCTGCCTGGAACGTTCCGTTTCCGTTGCCCAGGTAGATATTGACAGAACCGGTTCCCGCGGCGCTGAGGACCGCAAGATCCTGCTTGCCATCGCCGTTGAAATCTCCCACGACGACGGAAGTTGGCTCGAAAGGAGCCGTGGTGTAATCGCGGTGCCATTGGTAAACGTGCCGTTGCCAGCGCCCAGCAGAATAACTATGGGGCCGGTGTTGGTGGGAACTGCATAGTCGGGCCGCCCATCACCATTGAAGTCGCCAATCGCGGGTCCAATCGTGCTTCCGGTTTGGCCGTTGTTCATATTGGCGATGGGATACAGGGTGTAGGGGGTGAATCCGGTTTGCAACGTCGAGGCGTTCAGCGGGGCGGTGCCCAGGGTGAAATTTGAGGTTGTATCCGTAAAGGTGACACTACCGGTCGGAGTTACCGGACCGAATGCGGAGACCGTCCCGGTAAGCGTGTAATTCCCCGCCGCACCAGAGCTTGCCAGTGCGGTTGAGGTCAAATAGGGCCCGGCAAAGGTCACCGACTGCGAGGACGACGAGCTGGTCGTAAACACTGCTGTGCCGCCATAATTGGCGACGAATTGATGGACTCCGACCCCACCCACCTCAACTTCCAGGACAGCAGTTCCGGGGTTGCCATTGGTCGATTGAACCTGGACTGTACCCAGCACCTCGGTGACGCTATTGTAAGTATCAGTGAAGGTCACAGTACCGCCGGCAACGGTAAATTCCGTAGCCGAGACCTGGGCTGTCATGGTGATCACCGCCCCGCTCGATGGGTTCTCGGGGGTGGTGAACAGCGAAGTCGTGGTTCCGGCGCCGACCCCCTGTGCCCATGCGGCGGGCCCACCAGCCACCAACGCGAGAGCGCTCAACAGCACTGGCATCCATCGACCACGAGATACCTGTCTGGAAGTGATACGGCGTCTAAATGGAGTGACGGGGGACTGGCTCATGGGTTTTCAAAGCTCCGATTAATAGCAATTTGGGTTCGCAAGCGTGATCTCTCGGAAGCAAACGCTTGACTTTCAAGGCAGCAATTCATCGCAGTCGTACTGGCGACGCACTAGGGTAATGGATCGCATCAATTTCCATCAGCGCCTGGAGAATAACCCCCGTTTTGACACATTGTTATTACCCTTATGGGGGATTCAAAGATGGGCTCAGAATCCGTACGAAAGAAGAGTTTATTGACCAGCTTATTAAGCTCTAGTGGCGCTTAACTTTTGTGGGCGTCTACTTAGCGGTGGGTAACCGGGCCGCAGTAATCGACTTAGTAAACACCTATCCGGAGCAAAGCGCCGGGACAGGCATGCCATCCTTCCCCAGGGTGGCATGCGCACAGACAAATGTGCGGCGAGCCGGAGGGCAATCAATTTTCAGCGCAACAGTGAACCGTGCTCCGTTCCGGAGCCGGTAAGCAGCCCATCGAACCGTCCCTTCAGGTTCAACCGGCGATGTGCTTTTCACTCGCCTTACAGAAGATCAGGAGGATGAGCATCTGTAAAAAGAAAGCGAGCCGTGCTCGATCGAGCACGGCTCGTTAGGCTAGCGAAGCCGGTGCGTGGTGCGGTTAGTTGTGAGTCAGCTTAATCGTGACCCCGGTTGAGAGAACGCGTTGCTGTTTATGGTGAGTGTGTCGGTTGCTGGCCCCGGCTTGCGAGTATGTAACCGTTATAGTGCAGCTACCGCCGGGCGCGATGGATCCGGAGCAGGTGTTGGTTTGTGAGAAGGCGCTGCTCGACCCATTGGCGAACGTCAGCGAAGGGATGGTCAAATTCAAGTTGCCAGTGTTGGTGATCGTGGTGGTAGCCGACGAGCCAAGAGTGGTCAACTTGAGCGCTCCACTATTAACCAGCAACTCGGTTACGTTGGTGTTGAGGTCGCTCACAAAGATGTTGCCGGAACCATCCAGAGTGATGCCGGTGGGGTTGTTGAGCCCCGTCAGCGGTACCTGGGTGGTGGGGGCGCTGGCCGAATGCGCGGCCGGCACCATAAGGACCCGTTGACCGCTATCGGTGATGAACATATCCCCGTGAGGATCAAAGGCAATGCCTGCAGGCGAGTTTAACGCGCAGGTGGTAACGGTGGCGGCGCAGGGCGCAATGGCTACCGGCGAAGCGCCCGAGCCGTTGAGACCGACCTGCAGGATCTGGTTAAGATTTCCGTCGCCGACATAGAGATTGGCGCCGGCATTATCGACAGCGAGCGCTTGCGGGAAGCTTACGCTCTGGCTGCCTAGGCTCACCAGGCTGGGGGTATACAGCGCGTAGGTTTCCCCGGGAACCTCGATGATGCGCGGGGAGCTGCCTGCATCGGCGATATAGAGGTTGCCACCAAAATCAATCCTGGCTGCGGTAGGAAGTCCGAGTGTGTATGTCCCCGTACCCACCGTCGATTCGGCTAACGCAGGGTTGAAACTGACCACCATCGCGGCGTTGGCGTCCGGCACCACGAGGTCACCGAAAGCGTCAAAGACCAGGTCGCTGGGATAAACCAGGTTCTTCGTGTTGGCGGGGTTCCACTTCGTCAACGCGCCACCCGACGAGGGTAACGTATCGATCTGCGCCGCGGAGCTGTTGGCCACGTACAAGGTAGAGCTCGTGAGGTCCGTGGGGTTAAACGTTAGGCTCTGCGGCTGGTTGAGGCTGGAGTTCAGTATCTGCTGCGTGGCGCTGCTCAGCGAAATCTGCGCCGCGGAGCCCAAGCCCGACAGGAACAGGTAGAGGATAGGTTCGGCCTGCCCGCCGGAGGAGGTGAAGTTGATCTGCACCACTCCCTTGCGGATGCCGGGCAAGCCTGGCTTGAAAGCAATGCTGAAGATGCAAACCGCGCCGGCGGTTTCCTGCGCTCCAGACGCGCAGGTGGTCGCACCCGTGTTGCTGAAGTCAGCGATTCCTCCGCCTGAAGGGTTGAAGTTGAAGGTGATGGCTCCTGCCACTGGGAAGGCGATAGGGCACCTGAATCGTGCTGCTGCCGCCGTTCACGGTTGCAGGGTTTGCCCCGATCGCCGGATTGCGCAATGGAATCACTGCCGAGCTACTGTTAGGGACGTAGTTGTTGTCCCCAAGGTAGTTCAGCGTCACGGTGTTGTTACCCGGCGTAAAGTAGCTGCTGATCAGGTTCAGGGTCGCGCTCGAAGTCGCACCCGATCCGGGTGTAAGCGTGCCAGTCGCGAGCGTCTGACCATTGAAGACCACGTTCACGGTCCCGGTCGGAGCGGCGGTGGATCCTGCCACCGTTATGGCATAAGGAGTTGGTTGACTAAAGAAGCAGCAGTCGCCGCTGGGGAACAAGGGCGATCCGCTAACACCAGTGGAGCCTGTAGTCCCAACCACTATTTGTACCGTTGCCATAGCGGTGGTGAAGTCAGTGGTATCGGTGGGAGTAAAGACCACCTGCAAGGTCCACGTGCCGGCAGCGAGTACTGCACCCGACGCCGGGGTGTTGGCGGGTAAAACAGTGTAGTTGTAGGTCCCTGGGAGGCTCGCGCCCTGGAACGTGGCCGTGGCATCGAGTTGCGTGCCGGTCAGCGCTGTACCTTGCGCGATCGCTGCCGGGGTTGGCCAGTTAATGACTGGCGTCGCCTTCGTCACAACAATCGAGTTGGTCGCGGACACGGTTGTATACGCCGCTGTGTTGCTTGGAGTGAATGTCACCGACAGCGGGTCGGTTCCAACCGGCAAAACGGTGCCGGCAGCGGGAGTGTAGACATAAGTGCCGGGCACGACCGCCTGAGTATTGGTGCCAAAGCCGAGCGCCATGATCACTACATTCCGCGTACTCGGCAGAGTGACGCTCAACAGCGTTCTGGTGGGATCTGCAGGAATTTGATATCCGTAGAGATCATAGGTTCCCGAGTTATTGCCGCCACCCTGGGTGTTCGCGCGGGTGGTGGAAGCAACGATCGTTTCACCCGCATAGCCGGCCGACGCGCTCCACGAGCTCATGTTCACGGTCTCGCTCACGGTACCATTGGCATCGTTATAGGTGAGGACGAAGGGCTCGTTTGTCTGCCCGGTCGTGGTCGCCGCCCCAATCAAATAGACGTTGGAATAGTTGCCCGGCGCCGGGAGCGTGTAGACCGCTCCGTTGGTAATGGCATTGGGAACAGTCGGCTGCCCAAGGGTAAACGTCGTTCCCTGATAAACGACCGACCCATTGCCCAACTGATTATAAGAATAGGTATTGCCGGCGCCGTCGAAACCCGACAACAAATACCCGGTACCGTCGGTAGAAGTCGAAAGCACCTGCAATTGACTCTGGGGAACTACCGGAGTGGGTCGAGACAGTGCCGTAGCTACCGCATCCAGTTGGATGGAGCTCAAAGGCGTGCCGTAGGTGATAGGCTGCTGGCGTCGGCCATTGGATCGTGGGTGTTTCGATCGGGTTGTTAGGAGTATCGACCACCAATTGCACAGTAGCTGTGGACGTCGTGTAGTCCGTAGAGTCGGTTGGAGTGAAAGTGACCGACAGTGTATCTGTACCGACCGGTTCGATCGTTCCGGCCGGAGGGTTGTAAACAAATGTTCCCGGAATCGCAGGCGTGGTGAGATCCATGGACAGCATCACGATGTTCCGGGTATTCGGCAGGGTGACGCTCTTCACCGTTTTGGAAGAGTTAAGGGGTATTTGATATCCATAGACACATACTGAATCTGCCTGGGTGGTGCCGTCGTCGAAGTTACGATCAAAATTGCAATTGACGACGGACTCGCCTGGCCACCCGGCCGCGTAGACCCAATCGCTCATATTCTGGGTCACCTGGGTAGTCGTGTTATCGGTGTAAGTCACGGTGAAGGTCTGACTTGCTGCGATGTTATTGACCATCGCCCCCAGCATATAAAGGTTTGTATATTGCCCCGCAGGCAGGGTAATCGTCTGGTTGGCGACGGCGTCTTGCGCATTGGCCGGACCTATGTTGAAGGTCAGACCGTTCCAAACGATCGTTGAGCCGATCTTAGTGGTGGAGTAGGAGTACCCATCGTTATCGAAGCCGCCGCGTGCCGTAATGCGAGCCAGGCGAGTAGATACCGGAGACATTGTAGTAGCTGGAGAGCGGAACTGAGACGGTGCCGGAGGACGATGTGGCATTGAGCTGGAAACCGCTCAGCGCAGTTCCATAGGTGATGGGCGTAGGTGTTGGCCAGGTGATGACCGTCGGATCCTGGGTCACGGTGAGCTGCACCGTCGCCGTCTCCACTGCGTAGCTCGAGTTGTTCGGAGTAAAGGTTACAGACAGTGTATTTGTGCCGGCGTTAAGAACAGTACCGGCAGCCGGTGTGTAGACGAAGGTTCCGTTCTTATTATCCGTCGCATTTAGCTGTGTGCCGCTCAGCGGAGTGCCGTAGGTAATTGGTGCGGGCGTCGCCCACTGGAGATTGGATGCTTTTAAGGTCGAGCCGCCCACAGTGTTGCTGGTGCTGGCAATGAACCCGCAGTCGCCGGCATAAGCCGCCTGGTAGCTGTCAGTGCCGCCGGGCGGTGTGTACACCAGCGTTGCCACACCGCTAGCCAGCGGTGCCGTGCCGATGATCGTCCCATTATTCGTAAAGGTAACTGTCTCTCCATTTGTTGTCGTCGTACCATAGTTATAGGGAGCGAGCGTGGCCACCAGCATGACCTGTTGGCCAACAGCACCATTCGCCGGGTTGGCAGTCAGAGCCAGAGCGGTTGTCTTTTTCGCCGCGGTGAAGGTCGAAGGCGATGAAGTGCTGGTCGCATAGTTCCCATCGCCGCCGTAGGTGACGGTGACGGATTGCGTACTGCATCCAAAGAAGGCGACGTTGGAAATGGAAGCCGACTCCGATTGGCCCGACAGCAGCACGGCGAGGCCGGTGCCGGTTACAGCCGTTATATCCACTCGATCGTCGCCGTTGATATCTCCCACGTTGGCGAAGATGTCGCCACTGCCCACTGGATAATAAGTCGCCGCGCCAAAAGTACCGGTGCCCGTGCCCAACAGAATGCCTACCGTGGCGTTGCCGTTATTGGCCGAGATGATGTCGAGCTTGCCATCACGATTGAAATCTCCAATCGTCAGGTAGTAGGGGCCGGGGGCCGGCGTGCCGTCGGTCTGCACGTACTGCACCGGCGCCTGGAAGCTGGGGGTCGCCGTCGTCGCTTTGTTAAGCAGAATATAGATAGAATTGTCAGGAGCACTGGTGGTGGCAATGTCCGGGAATCCATCCCCGTTGAAATCGCCGATGGCTACCGAACCTACCTGGCTGGCTCCCGTGTTGGCCGTGGTAAACGCCTTGAACGTACCGTCGCCGTTGCCCTGAAGGACGCTGGCCGAGCTGCTACCGTCCGAAGCCACTACCAGGTCCAGAAAGCCATCCTGGTTCAGATCACCCACAACGACATTCCAGGGATTATTGCCGACTGCGTAATACGACGGCGCTTGAAATGAGCCATCGCCATTGCCGAGAATAACGCCGACCTGGTTGAGCCCAGAATTAACGGCTACCAGATCCTGAATACCGTCGCGGTTGAAGTCGCCGATGGCCAGCAGCCTCGATGCTGAAGTCGAGGCTGCTACCGGGTAGTTCTTGGCTGCCTGGAAAGTTCCGTTTCCATTGCCGAGGTAGATATTGACGGAACCGGTGCCTGCGGCGCTGAGCACGGCGAGATCCTGCTTACCATCGCCGTTGAAATCTCCCACGACGACGGAAGTTGGCTCGAAAGG
The DNA here is from genome assembly GCA_963746595.1 of uncultured Acidobacteriaceae bacterium. Classification (GTDB taxonomy): domain Bacteria; phylum Acidobacteriota; class Terriglobia; order Terriglobales; family Acidobacteriaceae; genus PALSA-350. The sequence goes on along the minus strand of CAVVBS010000012.1, from coordinate 160,442 downwards.
AGAGGTGGTGGTAATGGTGGTGCCGTTGGTAAAGGTGCCATTGCCAGCGCCCAGCAGAATGACGATGGGGCCGGTGTTGGTAGGAACTGCATAGTCGGGCCGCCCATCACCATTGAAGTCGCCAATCGCTGGTCCGATCGTGCTTCCGGTTTGGCCGTTGTTCATATTGGCAATGGGATAGAGGGTGTAGGGAGTGAAACCAGTTTGCAATGTCGAGGTGTTCAGTGTGGCAGTGCCTAGAGTCAAACTTGAGGTTGTATCCGTAAAAGTGACGCTACCCGTGGGTGTTACCGGGCCGAACGCGGACACGGTCCCGGTAAGCGTGTAATTCCCCGCGGTACCAGAGCTGGCCAGCGCGGTTGAGGTCAAATAAGGCCCCGCAAAGGTCACTGCTTGCGGAGAAGACGAACTGGTAGCGAAGACTGAGGTGCCGCCATAGTTAGCGACGAATTGATGAGCCCCGACTCCGCCGACCTCAACCTCCAGTATCGCTGTGCCCGGGTTGCCGTTGGTTGATTGAACCTGCACCGTACCCAGCACTTCGGTGACGCTGTTGTAAGTATCAGTGAACGTCACAGTACCGCCGGCCACAGTAAACTCCGTGGCCGAAACCTGGGCTATCATGGTGATCACTGCGCCGCTCGACGGGCTATCGGGGGTCGTAAATAAGGATGTTGTAGTTGCCGCGGATGCCCATGCGGCGGGTCCACCAGCCGCCAAGGCTAAAGCGCTCAACAGAACTGGCATCCATCGGCCACGGAAAACCTTCGTGGAAGGCACACGTCGCCTAAGCGCAACTATGGTGGACTGGCTCATGGGTTCAAAACTCCAATTCGTACGGTCTAGTGCGCAAGCGTGCCCTGGAGAAACAAGCGCCCGGCAACAAGGCAGTAATTCACCGCGATTGCTTTACTGGCACACCTGCGGTAATGGATGTATCAGATTCCATCAACTGCTGGAGGATATCGTTCGCGATGTCACATTGTTATTACTCGTACGGGGGAGTTAGGGGTCTGGTTCGCGGATTGGCGCAGCTCGAGAGAGATGACATATAGCGCCGAGTTACTAAGTTGGTTCGCCTAAGTACCTCACGGCTTACTTAGCGCGACAGTAGAAATTAGGATTGCGCCACCCTCCGTAGCTACCTCCCCAAGGCTGTTTCAACGGGAAAAGCCCGCTTTTCGGGATCCATCGAAACCGCTTATTTTCTCTTCGTGCTCCAGACTCGAGATAACACCGTCGCAGTAATTAGGCTCCTATGCTGGTTCAAGCCCCGGGTATAAACAGGCACGGATTACAGAGAAGCGCGAAGCATTTTTTCGCTGCTGTATCCTTGCCAGGTGGTCAAGTGCGGCTCTTCCCGGGCGTGTTTGCCTCCGCGGGACGGTTCAACTGGGACGTAGATATGGATAAGAGAGAGTTTTTGAAAACCTCCGGCGCCTTCCTTGCCGGCACAATGCTGTCACCCTTGGCCTCGGGCGAGCACACCGCCGGGCGCACCAATTGGTCAGGAAATTACACCTACAGCACGGACCGGCTGCACCAGCCGCAAACCATCGAGCAAGTGCAGCAGGTGGTAAAGAGCTGCAGCAAGCTCAGGGCTCTGGGGGCTCGCCACTCCTTTAACGGGATCGCCGACAGCACGGAAAATCAGATCTCACTGGCCCATCTCGACCAGATGGTCCTGAATCGCGAGGCCAGCACCGTTACCGTAGGCGCAGGCGTCACCTATAGCCAGTTGGCTCCGTATCTTGACGGTCAGGGTTACGCGCTACACAACCTCGCCTCGCTACCCCAGATTTCGGTTGCCGGCGCTATCGCCACGGCCACCCACGGATCGGGCAACAAGAACGGCAACTTGGCCACGGCCGTAACTGGGCTGGAAGTGGTCACGGCGGATGGCGAGGTGATGGTTCTTTCCCGGGAGCGGGATGGCGAGCGATTCCACGGGGCAGCGGTGAACCTGGGCGCGATTGGCATTGTCACCAAGGTCACACTGGCGGTGCAACCGGCCTTTCAGGTCAGCCAGGTGGTTTACGAGAACCTGTCCATGGACCAATTGGAGCGCCACCTGGAGGAAGTTTTCGCCAGCGGCTATAGCGTTAGCCTGTTCACTGACTGGCAGAATCACAAGATCGGCCAAGTTTGGGTTAAGCGGCGCTTGACCGCGGGAAACCCAGTTCAGTTCGCACCGGAATTATTGGGGGCAACGCTGGCAACCAGGAAGCTCCACCCGATACCCGGACATTCGGCGGAAAGCTGTACCGAACAACTAGGCGTTCCCGGTCCGTGGTACGAACGGCTGCCTCACTTCCGCATAAACTTCACTCCCAGCAGCGGAGCTGAATTGCAGTCCGAGTATCTGATCCCCCGGGAGCGGGGATACGAAGCCATTCTGGCAGTCGAACAGCTTCGAGAGCATATAACCCCCCATCTGTTTATCTCGGAATTGCGGACCGTCGAGCAGGACGATCTTTGGATGAGCACGGCTTATCAACGGCCTACGATGGCTATTCACTTCACCTGGAAACCGGAGTGGCCGGCGGTCAAGAATGTGCTGCCGATGATCGAAGAGAAATTGGCGCCCTTCCATGCCCGCCCCCACTGGGGCAAGCTGTTTACCATGTCGCCCTCGCGGATAAGGCCTCTCTACCCACAATTGTCGAGCTACCAGGGGCTTTTGGCACACTACGACCCGCAGGGCAAATTCCGCAATCGCTTCGTAGACACCAATATTTTTGGAGCTTAGCGGAGGTAAGAGAGCCTTCTCGGCGCAAGAGACGGCGCGGGACCGTCACCCCGTAGAAGAGTGACCAGTATCGCAGGATCGCTCCGTGGCCACTACTTAATCTTCGTCCGGCTCCTGCAGTACTTCTTCCTCGATTTCCATGTCTCGGAACTCGTTGGAGTCGAATACCTGACCGCAATCCAGACATTCGACGTATTCAACGTCCTCTTCACGCGCTACCACGCGGACTTTTGGGTGTTTGCAGGTGGTGTCCATCTGGGAGATTTGAGTGTGTAACCTATTCTTCTGGGCAAGATTGTACCCGCCGGATTCAGCCTGTCAAATCTGTTTCTGCGCTTTCCGTGCCGGTTCTCGGAATTTAATCAAAATTAAGCCTCCCGAGGACCGGGGCAAAGCCTGACGGCTCTCTTAAGAGATGCCGTTGACCTCGGCCCAGGTTGACAGTCTTAGCTGGAGAGCTCGCTGATGGTGCGTACCTGCTCCGGTTTGAGGGCAACATCCTCCAGCTTGCCGAAAATCATCTTGCCCGATGCGGTCTGCAAAACGCTGGTGACCGTGATTTCGACGGCGCGGCCAATCATGCGCCGGGCGTGGTCCACCACCACCATGGTGCCGTCATCCAGGTAACCGACTCCCTGGTTGTATTCCTTGCCCTCTTTCAGCACTACGATGTTCATCTTTTCGCCAGGCAACACCAGTGGCTTCAATGAGTTGGCGAGATCGTTGAGATTGAGAACCCGTACGCGGTGCAGTTGGGCCACTTTGCTGAGATTGAAATCGTTGGTCAGGATGGGAGCACCCATCTTCTTGGCCAGCTCAATCAGCTTCAAGTCGACCTCGCGTATCTGGGGAAAGTCATCTTCGACAATTTGTACGACGAGCAATGGATGGGCCTGCATCTTTTGCAGAATATCCAGCCCGCGCCGGCCGCGCTGCCGCCGGGAGCTGTCAGAAGAGTCGGCTACGATCTGCAGTTCCCGCAACACGAACTCTGGAACCACCAGCGTTCCTTCCAGGAAGCCGGTCTCCACCACGTCGGCGATGCGGCCGTCGATAATGGCGCTGGTGTCGAGGATCTTGAGGTTGCGCTTGCCGGCCGCAGCCCGTTCACCGGCAAAGAGCTCAGCCAAGCCCCCGGTAAAGTTCAGCAGGTCTCCCTTGCTGGCGCCCACCATCAACCCGATGTAAGACATCAGCATGAGCACAAACAGTTGCAGCAGGGCCCGGGTTCCCCCCGGCGGCAAGCTTCCGCTCAGCACCATACCGAAGAGCGCAGCGCCTGCGATGCCCAGCACGCTGCCCAATACCGCACCCAGGAGCCGCTTTATGCTCAATGCTCGAACCCGCAGCTCAAAGACGATTACCGCGGCGGCGGAGACGGCGCCCAGAACAGCCGCAGCCCAGGGCTGAAGCGCGAAGGGGCGGAGAAAAAAACAGGCCGCGGTCAGAACGAGGATGAATAGTACTCGGATAATAACCAGGTCCATGCGGGCTCCCTGCCTGATGCCAAGAGGCGGCACAGCACGACAGAAAAAAGTGCAAAATGCAAACCCCCGGAGTATACCGACGGCGCAGGTCTTCGGGCAAAAAGAAATCCCGAAGCCGCGTAGAACGGCTTCGGGATCAATCGTTCCGGGTAAGAATTCCTACTAGTACTTGGGTACCCGGGGATCGATTTGCTCGCTCCAGGCTTGAATTCCGCCGGCCAGGTTCTTGACCTTGAACCCGGCCTGCTGCAGGAATTCCGCCGCTTTCTGGCTGCGGCCCCCCATCTTGCAGTGGGCCACGATCTCGCGGCTGCGTTCCAGTTCACCTACGCGCTTGGGCAAGTCGCCCAGCGGAATGAGATACCCGCCGATCTCCGCGATTTTGTATTCGTGCGGTTCGCGCACATCGAGGAGAAAGTAATCCTTGCCCGCATCGCGCTGCTGCTTGAAGGTGGTCACCGAAATCTGCTCGATGCCGTTGACTAGCGGTGCGTCAGGCGCTGCCGCCGGCTGGATACCGCAGAATTGCTCGTAGTCGATCAACTTGGTTACGGTCGGATTCGTGCCGCACACCGGGCAATCGGGATTCTTGCGCAGCTTAAGCTCGCGGAAGCGCATGTTTAGCGAATCCACCAGCAGCAGACGCCCGATCAGCGGCTCGCCTTGGCCCAGGATCAGCTTGATGACCTCGGTCGCCTGAATCACACCTACCAACCCGGGCAGGATCCCGAGCACCCCGCCTTCCGCGCAGGAAGGGACCAACCCGGGCGGCGGAGGCTCGGGATAGAGGCACCGGTAGCAGGGCCCCTGCTCGGTGGCAAAGACGCTGGCCTGGCCTTCGAAGCGGAAGATCGAGCCGTAGACGTTGGGCTTTCCGCTCAACACGCAGGCGTCGTTCACCAAATAGCGGGTGGGAAAGTTATCGGTGCCGTCGGCCACGATGTCAAAATCCTTGAAGATCTCCATGGCGTTTTCGCTCAACAGCATGGTGTTGAACTTCACGATCTTCATGAACGGGTTCAGGGCCTTCAGCTTCTCTTCGGCCGAGTCCAGCTTCGAGCGGCCCACGTCTTTGGTGCTGTGAATGATCTGCCGCTGCAGATTGCTCGAGTCCACCACGTCGAAGTCGACCAGCCCCAGCGTCCCAATGCCCGCCGCGGCCAGGTAGAAGGCCAAGGGCGAACCCAAGCCGCCCGTGCCTACACAGAGCACTTTGGCCGCTTTGAGTTTCTGCTGTCCCTCCATGCCGACCTCGGGCAAGAGCAGGTGGCGGGAGTAGCGCGCGATTTCCTCGTTGCTGAGCGACGGCATCGCCGTCGTAGGTGTTTCGGTAATTGTCGCCATTCTTGATCCTCTTTCAGGATTTTCTTATATGTCACGCCGCATCCGCCGCGATCGAAGGGATTATCGACAGGCTGTCGCTCTCTTTGACCGCCGTGTTTTCCTTGTCGCTCAGGTAGCGAATGTCTTCGTCGTTGAGATAAACGTTCACGAAGGCCCGCAGCTTGCCTTCCTCGGAATACAGATGCTTCTTCAACTCCGGATGGGTGACCGTCAGTTCGTCCAGCGCCTCGCCCACCGTCGCCGCCGACACCGTCACCGTGGCCTGCTTAGCGGCGAACTGACGCAGGGGTGTAGGAATATGAATCTTCATTCGTCGCACTCTCTTTCTTTTACTGGGTGGCGGCGGAGTTCTACGGGGCCGGCGGTCAACAGCGTTCAGGGCAGACCTGGGGGCAGATCTGGATCGCTTCGTCTTCAAACCGCTTGTCGTCCTCGCCCGTTCCGGCAAGGAAGAAGGAGTTGGTCTGTGCCGCTATACCCTTTTCGACGCTGGTGATGACGTAGGAGCAGCCCAACCAGTGGGCTTCGTTGAAATCAGTCGAAGACCAGCGCGCGGGATGGTCGGGATGCGAGTGGTAAAAACCCACGATGTCGAGGCTACGCTCGCGCGCCTGGCGTTGAATGCTGATCAGTTCCTGGGGCGCGATGTGATAGCGGTTATGGGCGGAATCGGTGCGCGTATTGCCCGCGCGTATGGCCGCCTCCACTTGATTGATTCCTTCGAGCGCCTGACCCAGCAGCACCCCGCAACACTCATGGGGATAGGTCTCTTCGCCATGTTGGCGCAGCTGGCCGTAGATCGTATCGCTGATACGGAGCATCAGCTTCTTCTGCTCGACACTCTCAGTCGTACTGCCCATCATTGCTCCCAAAAGCGCTCACTCAGGTATTTGTCGGCCGAATCGCACAGGATGGTGACAATGATAGCGTTTTTGCCGTCGCGCGATACTTCTTCCCCGATTCTGAGACTTGCCGCCACCGCCGCGGCCGCGGAGATGCCCAACAGCAAACCCTCCGTCCGGCCCAGATGTTTGGCCATCTCGTAGGCCCCTTCGGTTGACTGCTCCACGTGGCGGTCCGCCAGGCGGGCATCATAGATAGGAGGCACGATCGCAGTGGCCATATACTTCAAGCCTTCCAGCCCATGAAACGGTGAGTCGGGCTGCATGGCAATGCATTCGATCGCCGGATTCAACTCCTTCAGGCGGCGGGTGACCCCCATGAACGTTCCGCTGGTACCCAGTCCGGCCACGAAGTGCGTGATCCGGCCCTCAGTCTGCTGCCAAATCTCGTTTGCCGTACCGTGATAATGCGCCTTCCAGTTGGCTTCGTTGCCATATTGGTCAGCGTAATAGTACCGGCTTTTATCCTGCGCCAGCTCGCGCGCTTTCAAAATTGCGCCATCCGACCCATCCGCCGGATCGGTCCAAACTATGTTCGCCCCGTACGCGGCGAGAATCCGCTTGCGCTCGGGGGAGACATTCGACGGCATGCACAACGTAACCCCAAAACCACCGGCCGCGCCCAGCATGGCATACGCGATGCCGGTGTTTCCGCTGGTCGCATCCAGCAAGTGCCTACCCGCCAGCAGTCCCTTGGCTTGGGCCGCCGCCACAATCGAGGAGGCCGCTCGATCCTTGACCGAGCCGCCTGGGTTCGCCCACTCGGCCTTGCCCAGCAAGAGCACCCCAGGCAGATGCTCCGTCAAGCGCTCGAGACGCAAGAGCGGAGTATTCCCAATCCGTTCCAGGATGCTACTGCCCAAGGCGCGCGTGCGTCGACCTCACGTCGGTTTGTGCTTCAATTGGCATTTTTCCCGTTCAAAGTCCTTGCATTCACCCGGCTCTGCTCGTTGCGGCCAGGAGCGCGAGTGTGCGAAAGTTACAGGGGAGCACACTTAGTGTAGCGTCCACTGGAAAATTGAGGCAATCCGTAGTCAATCGCAAGCCATGCGAACCAAAGTCCACTTCCTGAGTTTCGACGAAGTCCTGACCACCCTGCGCACATTAGGTTTTGATGTTCAACTGGTGCCTGGGGTCGCAAACCAGTTTCTGGTGCGTAAATATGGTGCCGGGGCGATCCTGGCCCCCGCAGGGGAGCCCACGGGCGGGGATAAGAAGCTTCCGCAGATTGGCGTGAGATGGGGGAGCGACCGGGCTACCTGGTGGCTGGAGAAGTGGCCACACTGCTTGATCGCGGACATCAGAAATTCTGGAAGTCTACCCGCCTTGAGGTTCCGGCAACCGCGGAATCTCTACAGGCGGTGCACCGCTTTGCCGAGGAATTGCGACAGGTCGTCGGCGAGCCTAGCCTGTACAACGAATCCCTGGGCACAACCAGCGACAGTTATCTGTACGACCGCGTCAAAGGCCGCGATTTGCCCCTTGCCGAGCGCCCAACGCCGGCTTGGGAGTTGCCCCCGAAGGTGAGCTAGTTTCTCCGTTTGGACCGTACTGAGGCTCAGGTGAACCGCAGGTCCCCACTCACAACCCTCATGGACGGGACCTGCGGTTTAAAGCGGAGGCGCTACTTTTTGGAGCGCTCTCGCTGTAGTTCGCGGTAGACCTCGCTCTTGGAGACACCTCGCTCACGCGCGACCCGCTTGAGGGCGTCTTTCTCGTCCAAACCCTCGGCCTCCATCAGTTTCGACAGCTGCTGCACGACGCTGCCGCCGGTGTTGGCTGGCTGGGCCAGTGGAGCAGCGTCGATCAGGAGCACGATCTCACCCCGTATACGCTCGCGGTCCGCCAGCGCTACCCGGACTTCCCGCGCGGTGCCACGCAGAAACTCCTCGTGCAGTTTTGTCAGCTCGCGGGCTACCACCACGCGCACGGACTCTCCCCACACCGCTTCCACATCGGCCAACGTCTCCAGAATGCGATGCGGAGCCTCATAGACGACCACGGTAAGGCCCTGCATGCGAGCGGCCAACGCTTCCAGCTCCGTTCGCCGCGTACCCGGCTTCGCCGCTAGAAATCCCACGTAGAGGAAACGGTCCGTATCCAGGCCCGAGGCGATCAGCGCAGCAAGTGCGGCATTGGCTCCGGGAATAGGAATGACGGGCACGCCTGCTGCAACCGCTGCGCGCACCAAGTCGAGCCCCGGATCAGAGAAGGCCGGCGTACCCGCATCGCTGACCACTGCGACCCGGCCACCCTGCTGCAAGAGGGCTATCAGCTCGAGCGTTCGCGATTGCTCGTTGTGCTCGTGGTAACTGATGGTCGAGGTGGAGATGTCAAAGTGGTTCAGCAGCTTTTGCGTCTGGCGTGTGTCCTCGCACGCAATGCGGTCGACTTCCTTCAACACCCGTAGCGCGCGGAGGGTGATGTCTTCCAGATTGCCAATCGGTGTGGCGACCAGGTAAAGGCCGGGCTCGAGGGACAACGATTATTCCTGGCTCTGGCGACGAAGCTTCCGGCTCTCCGCCAGCAGGCTCATGGAGTGCATAAGGTTTTGCAGGGTCACAATGCCGACGATGCGCTCCCCTTCAGTCACCGGCACCAGCGACAGCCCGCGCCCGGCAAAGCGACTGATCGTGGTCCCCAGCGAGTCCTCAGGTTGGGCCACGTGGAAGCTGCGCGACATCACCGCCTGCACATAGCCGTTGCCCTCACTGCGCAGCGCGGAAAGAATGCTCTGGCGGGAGATAATGCCCACCAGGCTGTCGCCGCGTACCACCGGAAAGTCGTCCTGCAAACTGTGAATCGATTTGTGCAGCGCATCTTCCAGTGTGTCCGATGGAGCCAGCATGGAGAACTCCGTCAGCATGATGTCCTGCATGTTGACGGTATCGACCACGCTCTGGAAGAGAACGCCCTGATCTTCCAGCTGAGCGCCGATGAGAATAAAAAAGCCCGCCATCAGCAACCACGGGTTCATCAGCACCAGGCCGGCGATGATAGCAGTCATAGCAAGAATCTGACCCAGTCCAGTCGCCACGCGCGAACCTTGCGCCCTGCCCTGCGCCCGGGCTACCCCTCCACGCACTACCCTGCCGCCATCCAAGGGATAGGCGGGCAGCAGATTCAGCACGCCGAGAAACACATTGAGCCACACGATGCTGCGGATGAGGTGCGCGGGCGTGATCCAGGGCCGTTCTAATAAATTGAGCGTGGGCGACATGCCGAGCACCAGCATGGCGACTACAAGAGCAAAACTAAGGTTTGCGAGCGGCCCGGTGAGCGCCATGCGCCATTGCACAGTGGGGGCGCCGGCGTTCTCCGCGCTCTCCGCATTGGCGTAGGCCACCAGGCCGCCAATGGGCAGAAGCAGGATATTTCTCAATTGCAATCCGTGGTAGGCAGCTACGATCATGCGCGCCACTTCGCGCACGGCCACCGCGCCCAGCAGGACTAGCCATAGGCCAATGCCGCGGAACATCGGAGAGGTGTGCGCTTTCGGTGTAAGCCATGCAGATGCCGAGCAGCAGGATGAAGAAGGTGTGAATGCGCAACTCGACACCCATCCATCGTCCTAAAGGGAACGACCATCCACGCATTGCATCCGTCCTTAACGAATTTCTGCTAATTCTGTGATCCAGTGGGATCGGTTATGTGCGGCCATCCTTTGGCGGAATGGCCGCGTCCGGTTCAGTTTTCCTCACCTACACCATTAGCAAAAATGCTTTAGCGCTGCCTGTTTGTTACTACCTGCATTGTAGAGCCTTCCCCGCGGGCGAGGCTGCGGATTCATTTCCATGGCACGTGATTCATTTACCATCAAACCCGATGCGGGTTATTGGCGGTACATACCGTTCGCGGCGGCTGATCGCGCCCCGCGGGCTAGCCACCCGGCCAACCAGCGATCGCCTGCGCGAGACGCTTTTCAATATCCTGGCCACACGCATCGAGGGCGCTGTCTTTGCCGACCTTTACGCCGGCTCGGGAGCAGTCGGCATAGAAGCCCTGAGCCGCGGTGCACGCCTGGTCTACTTCGTGGACAACGCCGCGCCGGCAGTAGCCGCAATCCACGAAAACCTGGCGGCGCTCGAGATTCGCTCCGGCTTCAAGATTGAGTCTCGCAGCGTCTCTGCCGCGCTGCGCAAATTTTCTGAGCCGGGGCTGGAAGAGCGCTGCACGATTGTGTTTCTGGATCCGCCGTACGTGGCCGCGGACGACTATAGCCGCACCCTCACCAGCATTGGTCAGCACGCGGATTCCCTACTGACGCCCAACGGCATCGTGATCGCGGAACACGGGCGCAAGATGCAATCGCCACTGGCGGAGAGCTATGGGCCGCTCCAGCGTTACCGCGTGCTCGAGCAGGGCGACGCGGGCTTGAGCTTCTATGGCAGATAGCCCCCGCCCTTGTGCTCGCCGGTCTTGAGATCGACCTCGAACTCCAGTTCCCTATCCGTTCTCATCTCCCAACCCAGCCCGACGAGCGTCGCGCCACGGACAGCGGTAATGCGAACTCCGTCCCAACTGAGCCTGCCGGTTTGCCAGGCCTTCCCTTCCCGGCCCCAGGCGAGCAGCGAATGAAAGCTCGAAAACAGCAGGAGGTCTTGCTCTGCGAGAGCGCGGATTTCGGTGACCGGCCGGTACTCGACCTGTTCCCAGCGCGCCGGATTACGGGTGTCAATGAGGTACGCGTAGCCACCCACTGCAATGCAAATCCAGGCCGGGTCAGGACAGGCCCATACGCCGGTGGGCACGCCGGAGCCGGCGAAACCCAGGGCGCAGGTGGCAAGGAACTGCCCCGCGTTATTGGGCGGGCGGATCATGACTTCGAGGGCTCCTCGCTCCACTTCTTCTACTTGCGCCGGGTAGACGAATTGCCGGCTGGGCAGGATCAACGGCCGGGAGGCGAGTACCTCCGCCTGCCACGCGTGAGCAAAGGTGGAATCGATCATCGACCGACGCTGGATGCGATAAAGGCTTCGACCCGCTCCCGCACGCTCGCCACGTGGGTCGGCAAATCAAGCCGGCTGCCGTCTTCGAGCAAAGGGATCAGTTTGTCGAACTCCGGGCCGGAGTGGGCTCCGGTCAGGAGGATGCGTACCGGGTGGAAGAGGTCTTTGCCCTTGACGCTAGTGTCGACCTTCACCTCGTTCATCAGCTCTTTGAAGCGCTGGGGCGTCAAAGCGTCTGGCTCGGCGAGGATCTTTGCGGTAAAGGAGCGCACTACGCGCTCTCCTGTTTCCGAGGCCAACAGGGCTGCATCTTCCTGGTTCACCGGGGCAGGATTCCAAAGCGCAGCTGCCTTTTCCGGCAGCTGCTGTAACTGATCCACGGCAGGGAGAAACAGCTCCAACACCCGGTCGAACCAATCTTCGATACCCGCAGCAGGAAGCGGCGGCAGCCGATGCAGGGCTACGAAATAGGGCCAGGAGAGCTGCCTCAGATCCGGCAGCGGTGTTTGCTTGATGACATGCCGGTTGAGCCAGTGCAGCTTGTCCCAGTCGAAGACCGCGGGTGAGGGTGTTACCCGCTCCAGCTTGAACTCCGCTATCAGCTCTTCGCGGGTGAAGGTCTCGCGCGTTCCTCCTTCGGCGCCCCAGCCGAGCAGGGCGAGATAGTTGGCCAGCGCCTGGGGCAGAATCCCCATCTCTCTGAAGCTGGCCACCGAGGTCGCACCATGGCGCTTGGACAGCCGCTCACGATCGCTACCCAGGATGGTCGAAAGGTGGGCAAACTGCGGCAGTTGCCAACCGAAGGCCTGGTAGATGGCAACTTGCCGGGGCGTGTTTGAGATGTGGTCGTCGCCGCGAATGACATGCGTGATCTGCATGAGCGCATCGTCGATGGTGACGACGTAGTTGTAGACCGGCACGCCGGTAGAGCGGACGAGGATGAAGTCGCTCACCGTATCGCTCGAAAACTCCACATCGCCGCGCACGATGTCGTGGAAGCGGAGGGGGGCGTCGGGCACCGCCAGGCGCACGGCAAAGCTTTCCCCCGCCGCGGCCCGGTTTTCGGCTTCGCTCGCCACGAGGGCACGGCATTTGCCCGAATACATCGGGATGCGGCGCTCCTGCAGCGCCAGCTGGCGCTCTTGCTCGAGCTCCTCTGCTGTGCAGAAACAGCGGTAGGCTTTGCCTTCCTGCAGGAGCCGATCTGTGTGTTGCTGATAGATCTCCATGCGCGCGCTTTGCCGGTAGGGCGCGTAGGGACCGCCGACCAGCGGCCCTTCGCTCCAGTCCAACCCCAACCAGCGCAGATCTTCGATCAGCTGGGTTTCGTAGCGGACCTCGCTCCGCTCCACATCGGTGTCTTCGATGCGCAGCACGAAGTCTCCACCGGTGTGGCGGGCAAAAAGCCAGTTATAGAGAGCGGTGCGGGCGTTGCCCACGTGCAACATTCCGGTGGGGGAGGGCGCAAAGCGCACCCTTGGGTTTGGGTTCGGCATAAGTCTACTTCTGATGCTATCAACGAAAGTGTTCCCAGCCGCCGGCCACCAGCGCTGTTGGCTTCTTTCCGCCCTGACTTATCTGCACCAGAGGCCCTCGTCCGCGTTTCTTCACGCGGCCGATGGCATGCACCAGCACTCCTCCCAATGAGCTGGGCACGACTGTCTTTGGGGCGGCGGTGAATAGGAGCTCGTAATCCTCTCCGCCGTGGAGTGCCTGCTCCAAGGTGGCACGAGCATCGACGGGCAGGGATTCGGCGTCGATCTCCGCGGCCAGCCCGCTCTCCTCACATAGGTGAGCAAGGTCGGTCGAGAGTCCATCGCTGAGGTCTATGGCGGCGGTGGCCAGGCGGTCGCGCATAAGCCTGCGACCGGCGGCCAAGCGAGGTTCCGGATAGAGGTGCGGATGCCCTTGGCTTCCTCTGTCCTTTCCGCGAAAAGCGGCTGGCCGGCGCTCAAGAGCGAGCAGCTCAGCGGCGGATCCCCCCAGAGCTCCGGTGACATAAATCAGGTCTCCTGGGCGAGCACGGGAGCGCAGCAGCGATCTCCCTTTGGGCACGCTGCCCAGTAAAACGATGTCGGCAACTACCAAGCCGCCGGCCTGCCGGAATCCCGGCGGCGACTTGGCCAGATCCCCGCCTGCCAAAGGAACCCGGTAGCGCTCAGCCAAAGCCATCAACCCGTCGAAAAAGGCCTGCATCCAAGATTGAGAGGAGCCGTGGTATGCGGTCAGTTCCACTGGTAGAGCAAGCGAAAGAAAGGCCGCCTCCGGGCGAGCTCCCATGGCTGCCAGGTCGCTCAAGCCGCGCGCCAGACAGCGATGGCCAACGCTCTGCGGCGGGTGCCAATCGCGGCGGAAATGGACATTTTCGAGCGAGAGGTCCGTGGTGACAACCAGCTCTTCCCCGCGTCGCGGCTTAATGACGGCACAATCGTCGCCGATGCCAAGATGCAGAATTCCGCCCGACCTGCAGCTGTCCGGCGCGCTTGCGAATGGTGGCAATCAGTTCACGCTCGCCAGCCGTCTTTGATCTAGTTGGCGATCTAGTAATCTTGGGCTCGGCAATCATGGCGCCAGCATACCCTGCTCGGGTGCTGACAAGGGCCTTATGGCGAGTTAGTAATACCACTTCGGCGTTTGACCCTGTAGATTCACTCTGTTAGGGTCAAGGTTCGGCCCTGTATAAAAATGCTACGCCCCGCTGGAACCTGCGGCAGGGATAGTGCGGTGCTAGGCCAAATCCTCCTTTAGAGTGAGTATTTTGCGCAAACGCTACTACATTATTTTTGTAGCCCGCCAAGAAAATGGTGATTTGCGCAAGATCCCAATCCCTCTCCACTACGCCTATATCTTTGTCGCGGCTGCTGTTATCGGCCTCTTCACCATCACTGGGATGGCCGGTTCTTACAGCCGCATGCTGCTGAAGACGGCGCGTTTTAACCAGGTTCGGACGGAGCGGGAGACGATACGGCATGACTACCTGCAAATGGAGCAGGTAGCCCACGAGAAGGATGTTCAGGCGGCTTCGCTGGGCTCCCTGGCCAGCGAAGTGAGTGCGCTTTACGGGCTGCGGCAAAACAAGTTGATCAAGTCCTCTATGCGGCGCGCTGTCGGCGACGACTGGTCCCGCAGGCGACGGCATCAGTGAGCAGCAATACGGTCAATCACTGGATCAGCTTCTGGAACTGCGTTCCTCGGCTATGTCGGGCGAGATTACGCACGGGCTCGACTTCTCGCACCGTTTTCCGTCGGCTTTCAGCAGCGTCGTGAATCTGGCGGACGCTCCATCGCAATGGCCGGTGCAAGGGATCGTAACCAGCTCCTTCGGCTCGCGGCTGGATCCCTTTAATGGCGAAGGCGCATTCCACACCGGAATTGATATCGCCACCAGCAAAGGCGAGGCGGTTCGTGCGCCGGCGGACGGCACGGTCCTGAAGGCTGGGATGGGCAACGGGTATGGGCGCGAAGTGGTGATCGACCACGGCCACGGCCTCCAAACCATTTATGCTCACCTCTCCGGATTTGCGGTCACTGAAGGACAAGAGGTCAGCCGCGGGGATATCCTTGGCTACGTCGGTTCTTCGGGACACAGCACCGGCCCTCACTTGCACTACGAGGTCCGGATTC
This sequence comes from uncultured Acidobacteriaceae bacterium, assembly GCA_963746595.1. Classification (GTDB taxonomy): domain Bacteria; phylum Acidobacteriota; class Terriglobia; order Terriglobales; family Acidobacteriaceae; genus PALSA-350. Next base: position 145,387 of record CAVVBS010000012.1, on the reverse strand, counting down.
ACGATACCCCTGTAAATCCGTCCAAGTATCTGCATGCCGCCCAGCGGCAACTAGCGAGTACCCCATCCATACCCACGCCTGCAGCTGCGTCGACGTCCGCACCCCCGCCCACCGCCACCGGCGGCGGAGCAGACTAAGACAGCCTTTTCGCGAAGCGGCCCTTCTGTGCCTGGCGATGCTGTGCTGGATGCCGGCTTGGGGGCAGACCTCCGACAAAACCTACTTTGGCTTCGACAGGAATGAGTATCCCGGCGACAACCTGTTGCCGGCGCTGCATCGGAACTTTTCCTATGCCGGCTATTGGCTGAACACCCCGCCCGGCGCCAAGAGCAATGGCTGGATTGGCAAACGCGCCATCCTCAAGGCGAACGGTTTCGGCTTCATGATCCTGTTCAACGGGCGGCTGGATGCCCAGCTTACCGGCAAGGATGCGGCGGCGCTCGGCCGCTCCGATGCCGCGGCCGCCATCTCCGCCGCTAAGAGGGAGGGCTTTGCCCCGGGGGCAATCCTATTTCTCGATCAAGAAGAGGGCGGTCGCCTGCTGCCGGAGCAGGGCGCTTACTTGTTCGCGTGGGTAGAAGCGATACGCGGGTCGCAGTATAAGCCGGGTGTCTATTGCTCCGGCATTCTGGTTCCGGACGGAGCGAGCACGATCAGCACTGCGCGCGATATTTTGAGCCATGAGGGCAACCGGCCATTGGCCCTGTGGGTGGCTAACGACGCGTGCCCCCCGGCTCCGGGTTGCGTGCTCCCCAAGAAGCCCCTGGCGACTGCTTCAAGCGGAGTTAAGGATGCACTGGTCTGGCAGTTCGCGCAATCGCCCCGCAGGCCATTTGCCGACCGCTGTGCGGCAACCTATGCCGCCGATAACAACTGTTACGCGCCCGGCACGCCGCACAGTCCGCAGACCTTTTTGGACTTGAACGTGTCGTCATCTCCGGATCCTTCCGGGGGACGGTAGGCCGGTTTTTCCTGGATTCGGGTTTGCCAAATAAATGAGCGCTAAAAGCGCCATAAGCGCCATAAGGTCGGCCGGTTAAAATAGACCAAAGCTTCAACTTATTTATAATCAATAACTTATCTTGGAAATTGCTTTTCGATCCCCGATCAGTGCTTCCTTCAGGGGTGACCTTGGATCGGCGTGGGTGCGTATCCCCGGTTTCACCGAAGCGAGATCGCGGCTTGGTCGCTAAGGCCGGACGCCGTCCGTCAACGCCAGCCCAGCTTGGACATGGATCGCGGAGTATCGCGAGCGGTGGGACGGCAACATGTAGGGATGTTGATTCAGATGGTGAAGGGATGAACAGCAGGTCCCGCGGCTACCGCTCGGGATGGCAAAGTTCGAGCGGACTTAGGTTGTGCCGCACCTACGGCCCTCGGCTCGATTTGGGATTGATTCTCAGCATCCTTTCGAAACTGAGCTAATTTGGACAGTCTGACTCTCAACCGTGCCCCTGCGACAGACGGTCCCACGGCAATTCGGAGGCAGGCAGGGCACCCGTCCCTTCGGGACAGAGCTTCATAGTATGGCTCTGACAGGCCAGGACACGTGTCAGCGACTCGCAGACCGGTGATTAGCCTTCCTGCAGCATGCTCGGTTCTTCGGGGGCGCGGAGGCGAACCAGGCGATCGATGGCGTAGGGCGCCCGATGTGACGCAGTGTGGTAATGCCGGACCTGCAATTCGCCCAACAGGCCGATGGCAAGCATCTGAATGCCAGCCAGAATCAAGACGCCCGCAACGACGAAAAGCGGTCCGTGGGTGTCCATCACGTCCTGGCGGGTAAAGATTTTTAGGCCGGCTAAAAACAACGAAATGCCGGAGCCAAAGAAAATCCCGAGCGCGCCAAAGGTGCCGAAGAAATGCAGCGGACGCGTCATGTACTTCAACAGGAAGCGAATGGTCAGCAGGTCGAAGAAGACACGGACGGTGCGCGAAATTCCGTAATGGGACTTACCCCGCTCGCGGTTCACATTCCGGATGGGAATCTCGCAAATGCTGGCGCCATACCAGGAGGCGAGCGCGGGGATGAAACGATGCATTTCGCCATACAACGGGATGTTGTGGATCACCTCACGGCGATAGGCCTTGAAGGTGGTGCCAAAGTCGTGAATGTCGACGCCGGAAAGCTTGGCCATGAGCCAGTTGGCGCAACGGGATGGGATCCGGCGCATGACGAAGTTGTCGATGCGCTCCTTGCGCCATCCGCTGACCACGTCGTAACCCTCTTCCAGCTTGGCAACAAACTCGGGGATCTCGGAGGGGTCGTGCTGCAAGTCGCCGTCCATGGCGAGGATGAAGTCGCCCTGGGAATGGTCGAAGCCCGCGGCCAGCGCGGAGGTCTGGCCAAAGTTGCGCCGCAGCTTGACTACCAGAACGCGGCTGTCGACGGCTGCAATCTCTTCCAGGAGCTTGTAGGTGCGGTCACTCGATCCGTCGTCTACCAGCACGAGTTCAAAACTGTCGCCAATTTGCTCCATCACCGCCTTCAGGCGATCGTACAGAGCCGTAACGTTCTCTTCCTCGTTATGGAAGGGCACGACTATCGAATACTTCGGCATTCGAATAGTATAAATCCGCAAAAAGCGATCTTTGGACGGGATTTTTGTCTTTCTAAAGCGATTTCGCAATTACTGTGGCCTGGTAAAGATCACGAGGTGTGGTTTTCTTTGGGAGAAAACCACGAAAAAGCCTGCCTCTTCGGTCTACACCAATTGCGAAACTGCTAACTGCTCTTGTGTATCTCCTCGGCAATGATCGTGGCAGCTCGCTCGCAGGCGGCACGATCCACGTCGTGGTGGGTCACCAGGCGTACCGAATTGGGACCCAGGGTTGAGGCGAGAACGCCGCGCCGGGCAAGAGCACTCACTAACGCCTTGGCGTCCCCGTCACCGCGCAGCGAGAAGATCAGGATGTTGGTCTGGACCAGCAATGGATCGAGCACCACCTGAGGGAGTTCTGCCAATGCATCGGCCAGCAGCCTGGCGTTGTGATGGTCCTCTTGCAGCCGCCCGGTCATCTCGTTGAGGGCGATCAATCCCGCGGCGGCGAGAACACCCGCCTGGCGCATTCCTCCGCCAAGCGCCTTACGAAAATTACGCGCCCGCTCGATGTGGGCGCGGCTGCTCACCAGCATGGAGCCGACCGGGGCGCACAGTCCCTTGGAGAGGCAAAACATCACCGAGGCACAACCGCTGGTCAGACGATCGACCGGCGTATCCAGCGCTGTGGCGGCATTGAAGATGCGTGCACCATCGAGATGCACGGGCAAGCCGGCGTCGGCGGCCCCGGCCCAGATTTCCTGCGCTACTTCGAGCGGCATCACCGTTCCGCCGGCCAGGTTGTGGGTGTTCTCAAGCGATATCAGGCCAGTCCGCGAACGGAAATGAAGGCCGGCCGAGATCACTTTCCGGATGAGCGGCCAGGTAAGGAGTCCTGCGATCGGCATAGACGGTGCGCAACTGGCACCCGGAGAAGGCGGAGACCATGGACATTTCCCAGTCCACCAAGTGGCCGCGGGATTCGCAGATGACCTCCTGGCCGTGCTCGGTGTGCATGCGGACGGCAATCTGGTTGCCCATGGTGCCGGTAGGAACAAACAACGCCGCCTCACGGCCAAAGATCTCCGCGGCACGTGCTTCCAGGCGATTGACGGTGGGGTCTTCTCCGTAGACGTCGTCCCCCACTTCGGCGGCAGCCATGGCGGCGCGCATGGAAGGGGTGGGGCGAGTGACAGTGTCGCTGCGCAGGTCGATCGTCATTGGATTTGGGGTCATTGGATTTGGAATTCTTCTTTTACTCCGAGGAAACGGGCGAAGACTTCGTTGGAAAAGAGCACCCCGCGTGAGGTAAGACGCACCACGCCTGCTTCATCGGTGAGCAGTTCGAGATCACCCAGCTCGCGCACCACGGGGAGGAAGATCTCCACCTGGTCACGGCCAAACTCCGCAGCCAGAGCCTGCCAGGCGACCCCTTCATGCAAGCGCAGGCCGAGGAACCAGGCCTCTTCCAGTTCCTCCGACGGGCTGAGGCGGTGAACTTCCTCCGCGGCTTCGGGACCGCGGAGGTATTCGGGCAGGACCGCGGTGTTGCTGAAGCGCAGAGCGCCGACCCTGCGGGGTGCGGAGCATGGAGTGGGCGTCCAGTCCGAAACCGAGATACGGATGGCGCCGCCAGTACTTCAAGTTGTGGCGCGACTGGCAGCCGGCACGGGCAAAGTTTGAGATCTCATATGGCTGCAGCCCATTCTGTTCAAGAAAAGTCACGGCGCCCTGGTAGAGATCCGCGGTCAGCTCTTCGCTGGGCACAGTGCCCGCGTGATAGCGGGAGCCGCCGGCCAGCAGTTCGCGGCCAAGGCGGGAATCCTCATCAATCTCCAGCATGTAAATACTGGCGTGCTCTACGCCGGTGGCGGCCAGAACCTCGAGCGACTCCTGCCAACTGGCCGCGGTCTGGTGGGGCATGCCGGCGATCAGATCGATACTCAAATTGCGCAGCCCGGCGGAGCGGACCCGTTCGAGGTCTTTGAGCACCACCGCTCGAGTATGAAAGCGTCCGGTGGCAGCCGCCTCACGATCCACTAGCGATTGCACGCCGAAGCTGAGGCGGTTCACGCCCAGGGCGAGCATGGCGGCGAGCGTGGGATCATCCAGCTGGCCGGGAGCGCATTCGAGGGTGATCTCGGCTCCGGGTGCGACGGCGAACTCCTGGCGCAGGGTATGGGCAAGCTCCCCTAGCAGGGCCGGGGAGAGCACGCTGGGGGTGCCTCCTCCCAGGTAGATGCTGTCAACCTGCTGGGGAATGAGGGCTTCGCCAAGGCGCTGGCGCACGCTGCGGATTTCGCTGCAAACGCGGGCGACATACTGCTCATGAGCGCTGACCGAAGAAACGCCGGAGGCAAAGTTGCAGTAGGTGCATTTGGCGCGGCAAAAAGGGACCGAGATGTAAATACCGAGAGAATTCATCCGCCGCCAGCACCGTCCTGCTCTCTATTCTGACATCCTCCTTTGACGACCGCATTCTGCGTATCCACGTAAAATGAAAGCGGTAGCCCATGGCCGAGCAAAACACGGAGAAAGATCGGAAACCCCAGCAGCACGACGACGACGTTGTGGGCAAGGCCTATGACAGCCGGCTGATGGGGAGATTGCTGACCTACCTTCGGCCCTACAAGCTGCAGGCGATTATTTCGCTGGTGGCGATCCTGCTCAAGGCCGGCTCGGATGTGCTCGGCCCCTATCTGACCAAAGTCGCGGTGGATCGCTACATGACCGCGCGGCCGGCGCTTCATCCGTCGGGCTGACCCGGTGGCTGAGCTCCAATGCCGCGGTGGGCATCACCCAGATTGCGAGCATCTACCTGGCCACGCTGGTGTTCAGCTACCTGCTGGAGTTCGTGCAGACCTACCTGATGCAGTGGACCGGGCAGAAGGTCATGTTCGACATGCGCAGCCAGATCTTCCGCCACATCCAGAGGATGCACGTCAGCTTTTTTGACCGCAATCCGGTGGGGCGCCTGGTCACCCGGCTGACCAGCGATGTGGACGCGCTGAACGAGATGTTTACCTCGGGGGTCTTTGCCATCTTCGAGGACGTTTTCGTTCTGGTTCTGATTGTCGCCATCATGCTGCGGATGAACTGGTGGCTGGCGCTGATCGCCTTTGCCGTGCTGCCGCTGATCCTGGTTGTGACGCGAGGTCTTTCGCAAACATGTGCGCGACTCGTACCGGCGTATCCGTTCTGCGATTGCGCGCATCAACGCCTCCACCCAGGAGCATGTAAGCGGGATGAGCGTGGTGCAGCTGTTCAACCGCGAGCAGCGCTCCTACGAGGAGTTCGAAGAGGTGAACCGGCAGCACATGGTGGCCTTCAAAGACGCCATCCTGGCCTATGCCCTGTATTACCCGGCGGTGGAGTTGCTGAGCTCGGTGGCGATTGCGCTGGTGATCTGGCTGGGCGGGTTCGGGGTGCTGCGGAATGCGGTCTCGATCGGCGTGCTGGTGGCGTTTATCCAGTACTCGCAGCGCTTCTTCCGCCCCATTCAGGACTTGAGCGAGAAATACAACATCCTGCAAGCGGCGATGGCCGCCAGCGAACGCGTTTTCAAGCTGCTGGACACGCCGGCGGAGTTGCAAAGCCCGGCTACGCCGCGGGCCTGCGACGGTTCCGGCCGGATCGAGTTCCGCCATGTGTGGTTCACGTATCAAAAGCTGGATGCGCAGCAGCTGGCCCGCATTCAGCAAGCCGAGGGGGCGGAGCAGATCGCCGCGGTCTCCCAGGACGTGGAGTGGATTCTTAAAGACGTATCGTTCGTGATCGAACCCGATCAGACGGCGGCGATCGTGGGCCACACGGGCGCCGGGAAGACCACCATCATCGGCCTGATGATGCGCTTCTACGAGATCCAGAGCGGCAGTGTGTTGATCAATGGCGTGGACGTGCGCGAACAGGATGTGACCGAGCTGCGGCGCCATTTCGGGGTGGTGCTGCAGGATCCGTTCCTGTTCACCGGAACCATCGCGGAGAACATTCGCCTGGGTTCGGAGTGGATCACAGACGAGCGGATGAAGGCGGCGGCGGATGAGGTGAACGTGGGGGATTTTATCCGCGCACTGCCACAGGGCTTCGATGAGCCTCTGCGCGAGCGCGGGAATAGTCTTTCCACGGGGCAGAAGCAGCTGATCAATTTCGCCCGCGCGCTGGCGCACGATCCGCGCATCCTGGTGCTCGATGAAGCTACCTCGAGCGTGGATACCGATACGGAGATGCGGGTGCGGTCGGCGCTGGAGCGCATGGTCCAGGGGCGCACTTCGGTCATCGTTGCCCATCGCCTTTCCACGGTGCAGCAGGCGGACAGGATCCTGGTGATGCACAAGGGCCAGTTGCGCGAGTTGGGGACGCACCAGGAGCTGCTGGGGCAGCGTGGGATTTATTGGAAGCTCTATCAGCTGCAGTACAAGGATCAGGAAGTGCAGAGTGCGCGGGCAGCGGATGGGTTGCTGGACGCGAAATTGGCTGTGGGCACGGATTAGGGGCAGTTGTCACGTTCGGGGCTTCAGAGGTCAGGATTTGCTGGTGAAGAAATACCGCAAGGTCCGCTCGGCTATGCCTCCGCGATTCGTCGCTGGGACAGATTAGGAGGGCTTCGGTGAACCTCAAGCGGCTGTCCTTCGAGATAGCCGCAAACGTCGGTCGGTGATGAGAACTGTGTAGTAGCGAGATCCGGAGTCGCTCGCACGAGCATCCCGGGGCAGGTACGTGTTCTGCCTCGCATGAGGAAGTCGGCTAGTGGCTGAAGGAGACCGCAGGGCCGTCAGCCCACCGATTCAGATGCGAGGACAGTGAAAAGGACTTAATGCGGATGGCATAGCCCGAAGATTTTTCTGTCTGCCGGCGAGGCCAGTGGCGAACAGTATGGCGCGCTGCTGATGACGGAGATCCGCCGGCTGGCGCCGGAGGCGGAGTTTTTTGGACTGGGCGGCACGCGGATGGCAAGCCTGGGGCTGCGCCGGGTGGTGCGCGCCGAAGATGTGGCGGTGATGGGCATTACAGAAGTGATCCTGCACATGCCCCGTATCTATGGCGAATACCGGAAGTTGAAGGCCAGCCTGCGGGCGGAACGGCCGGATATCGCTATCCTGATCGACTTCCCTGACGTAAACCTGAGCCTGGCGGCGGAGCTTCGCCGTTTGCATATCCCGGTGGTCTATTTCGTGAGCCCGCAGATATGGGCCTGGAAGAAGTGGAGAATCCGAGGAGTAAAGCGCAACGTCACCCGGATGCTGGTGATCTTTCCTTTCGAAGAGGCCTTCTACCGCAGCCATGGCATCGCGGCGGATTTTGTTGGCCATCCGCTGGCGGATCTTGACCGGCCCACAGTGACCCGGGAGGCGTTTGCTAGCGAAAATGGCCTGGATGCGTCAAAATTCTGGGTTGGCTTGCTGCCTGGAAGCCGCACCAGGGAGTTGCTCGCCAACTTACCGCCAATGCTCGAAGCCGCTCGATTGCTGGGCCCGCAATACGAATACCTCCTGCCCGTGGCTCCCACGCTTAAGGACGCGCAAGTGCAGGCTTTGGCCGGCCAGGCCAAAGGCGCGACCGTACGCGTGGTTCACGATGCGCGTGCAGTGTTGCTGCACGCGCGCGCCAGCATCGTAGCCAGCGGCACGGCCACCGTGGAGGCGGCTCTGATCGGCAATCCCTTCGTCGTGGTCTACCGGGTGTCTCGCATCACCTATGCCGTGGCGCAGAGGGTCATCCGCGTAGCCCATGTGGCCATGGTCAACCTGATCGCCGGACGCCGTATTGTGCCAGAGCTGATCCAACATGATTTCACCGCATCCAAAGTGGTGGAGCAGCTGCGCCCCCTGCTCGAAAACGAGGAGGCTCGTGCAACAATGCAGTCAGACTTGCGCACGGTTGGGGCGGCACTTAGATTAAGCAGCGACAAGTGAGCAACGACGGGGGGACAAAACAGACTGCGATTGAGCGTGCCGCCCGGATTGCGTTGCAACTGATGCCCGCAGCGCAGCAGCCGCGGCTGCAATCTGCTTTGCTTTCACCATGGCCCGTTGAATGACTCCGATGAAGCTTTGTTTCCGCACCAAAGTCCTGATCCTTTCGCTGCTGGTGGTGACGTCCGCATCTCTTCGCGGCTGAGCGGCCCACGATCAACATCACGGGCTACGTGATCAATGCCCAGCTCGATCCTTCCGACCACACCCTGAAAGCTACCGCGCGGGTGACCTTTACCGCTACCGACACCATTAGCGCCGCGGTCTTCGAATTGCACAACGCGCTCAAGGTGGATAGCGTGACGGACGGGCAGAACCATCCGCTCAACGGAGAGCGGGGCCCGAACGCAACCATCAGCATCGCCCTGCCGAGTCCCATGAGGAAGGGAGCGAGCGCCACCTTCACGTTTGTCTACGAGGGGACGCTCAGCGGCAGCGAAGAGAGTCCGGTGGAAGGACTCAAGGTGGCGTCGATCGGCGATCCCATCACTTACCTGCTGTATGCCGGCCGGTGGTTCCCCATGGTCGGCTATCTGACGGACCGGTTTACGGCGGAGATCCACGTACAGATGCCCGACCGGTTACCGGGTGGTGGGCAGCGGCAACACGGGTAGTCCCAAACAGGTTGCCGGCGGCACGGAATACACTTTCAACTGGACCAGGCCGAGCTTTCCCGGCACCATCATCGCGGGCAAGTTCATTGAGCCCATGGTGGTCGCCGGTTCCCCTAATTTGCGCGTGTACCTGACCGACGCGCACAAGCAGAGCGGCCCGGAGTACGCGCAGACCGTCGAGAAGGAATTTCAATTCTTTAGCGAGACGTTTGGGGAATCTTCTACCCGTCTGCTGAACGTAGTCGAACTGCCGGACGACACCGTGCCCGCGTACTGGGCTCCGGAGATCGCGGCGATCGCCGGCGCCCGGATCGCGGACCGCAACAACTATCGCCTGCTGGCCAACACCATGGCGCACCAATGGTGGGGCTGCATGGTCAGCCCAGCCACGCTCAATGACGCCTGGATCACCAATGGCATGTCCCGCTATGGGGAGCTGATGTACGTGGAGCATGTGGCGGGGCAGACGGCGTTGCAGGCGGCGGTCATCGATATTTCCGCGGGCGCGCTGGCCTACGACACCATCCCGCTGACCTCGGCAGGACGCCTGGATCCCTTTTCGACGCAATTCCAGTCCATGACGCTGGAGAAGGGCGCCATGGTCTTCCACATGCTTCGCTGGGAGATCGGCGACGATAACTTCTCCAAGACCCTGCGCGCCCTGATCACGCAATACGGCGACAAGCCTACGCGCACGAGAGACGTAGAGAAGGTTGCCGAGGAGCAATCGCAACAGCAGCTCACGGCCTTCTTTGCGCAATGGCTGGATGGAACCGGGCGCCCCGGCGTTCGTGGATAAGTACACCGTGTACCGGCTGGGCAACAACAAGGGCTTTCGCACCATCGGGGAGATTGGCCAGGACCTCGACCTCTTCAATATGCCGGTCGAGTTGCGGGTCGAGACGGAAGGCAAGACGGAAGTCAAACGAGTGGATGTGGTGGGCACCAACTCGCAGTATGTCGTGGACACCTTCGGCCGGCCGCGTCACATTTCGATCGACCCGGATAATTGGGTACTCAAAAATACTCCGGATATGCAGGTGCGGGTTGCGATTCTGCGCGGCCAGCAACTGGTGGCGGAGGGCGACACTCCGGGTGCGCTGGCGGAGTATCAGAAGGCTCTCACGGCTAATCCCAACAGCTCCCTGGCCAGTTACCGCATCGGCGAAGTTTTGTTCAACCAGAAGAACTACCAGGCGGCGGCCAATGCGTATCGGGATGCGCTCCGCGGGAGACGACGAGCCCAAGTGGACCGAGGTTTGGAGCCATATCGCGCTGGGGAAGATATTTGATGTCACCGGGCAGCGGGATCGGGCGGTGAACGAATACCGGCAGGCGGTGCAGACGAACGACAACACCCAGGGAGCGGTCAACGAAGCGCGGAAGTATCTGCAACAGCCTTATAAGCGGCCGGATACGGATTAGGTGTCCCGAAAGGCGTAGCTAAAACCCTCATCGCTGCTGCATACTACGGCCCGGCCAACGCCGTGCCATGAAGCAAAGCCAATGTCGTTTCAGGCTGCAACTCAGCGGCATCGACCCGTTAAATTCCCTACCCGCTAACCTCGGTGGGAAGCAGATCCTGAGGCGAGACGACAACGATGTCCCCGTATCGGCGAAAGTCCTGTACGTTAAGCGTCAGGAGATTGCCGATCCGATGGACGTGCATCGCCGCTACGAGGCGTGCGTCATGTACCTGAACGCCAGATACCCGTTCGGCGACCACAATCCTGCGCCACTCCCGATGGGTTGCTTCGCTGTCGGCGGCAAAATTGAGCTTAGCCTCAATCAGACGCGCACGATCATCTGCTTCAGAGATGGAAAATCCGAATCCATTCCGGTCTGTAGGTCGCGTGCATACATTCCAGAACTCCGCCAGATTCTGAGAGGTATAGAAAAGGTTTGCACCCCGCGCCCACAAAAAATCGGTGCAATTTCGAATAGGGCTATCCGCTTGAACGAGCCGCAACAGGATATTGGTATCCAGAAGATAAGAAGCGCCTAACTCAGTCATGCTCCCCGTAGATCATCTGGCGAGAGAATGTGTCTGCGCGAAGCTGCGTGATATCTGGAGCTTTACTAGCCAGCGCATCCAGGAAGCATCGAAATTCGTCCTGACTTGCCCGCGAACGCGGCTGCAGCGGGGAGCCGATCGCCTGCTGGAGTAGTCGCTGGGCGTACTCCTCCACCGCAATACCAAACGCCCGCGCTTCGGCTGCCAGTCGCGCTTCCATCTCCGGGTTGAGTTCAACCTTAATAGTCATCGCGGGGCACTCCTCAGCAAGGTTAACTCCCTCCTAAATGAAAGGCTAGAACAATAACGCACGGTACCGGAGATGAACTTCGCGCCTTTCTTTGAAGAAAGGCGCATGAAGTTCGTGGAACCATCCAGGCTGAACAGGAAATTCAGGGATGTGGGGCACCCTCGATCCGTGGTCCGGACAGTATGGTCCCTGCTTATGCTAGAGGTCTGTGCTTGACGAAGAAAAAGGGTTATTTGAGGTTCAGGGCGGTCATGGCCTCGTCGGCGCTGGGTGAGCTGGCCTTCAGGTACTCGCCCACCCGCTTGCGCTCTTCGGCTGAAAGCGTGGGGGTTAGGGCCAGAATGCGGCGCAGCGTGGTCGCTATGTCGTCGATGTAGTTCATCATTCGGATGGCTTCGCCGGAAAGGGGCATGTTTCTTCCTCGTTACAATGGAGTCTCTACTCCATTTTCCGTGCTGGGCGCGAATTCGTAAAGCGGCCGGCTGGAATTGGCTGGGCCGATGACCAATCCAAGACAGCCGGAGGGCGCATCCAATGCAATCATGTCCGCCGCCAATTGCCATACCTCCGTTAGCGAGCGTAACCGTGCCTGAGCCGACCCCGGTCAAGGCCAACCCGCGCCAGGAAGCCGTCCAACGACATGAAGGAATGCGTCGACCGGGTGCTGCACACCGACGCCCGGGTTCCGGTTTCGACCTATCGGGTGCAAATGCACAAAGACTTCACGTTTGCCCACGCCCAGGCCATTGCCGGATACCTCAAGCAGTTGGGCATCGGGGACTTCTACTCCTCGCCCATCTTTGAAGCCCGCCCGAACAGCATGCACGGCTATGACGTGACGCGCCACGATCGTCTCAATCCCGAGCTGGGCGGAGCAGAAGGCTTTGCCAGTTTCTCGGCGGAGCTGGAGCGGCAGGGTCTGGGTCTTCTGCTGGATATCGTCCCCAACCATATGGGGGTGGGCAACGACTCCATCTGGTGGCAGGACGTGCTGGAGAATGGCCACGCCTCGCAGTACTCCGAGTATTTCGACATTGATTGGAAGCCGCTCAAGGCGGCGATGCGCAACAAGCTTCTCCTGCCCATCCTCGGCGACCAATATGGCGCCGAGTTGGAGGCCAAGCATATTCAGGTATCGATTGAGGACGGGCGCCCTCTGATTCACTATTACGACCACACCATGCCTGTGGCGCCGCGTACGCTGCCCATCGTTTTCGACCAGCTAGACCCTGCCGAGCCCCTGCCGGATCTGGTGCGCGAACTGCTGACACAACTGCGCGACATTCCACCGCATGAAACCAGCGACGAGAGTCTGCGGGAAAAGCGCCGGGCGCAGTTGGCGGAGATATTGCCGCGGTTGCGGGATGCGCTGCGCTCCCCGGAAATGAAGCCCGTCATCGAACTGGCGCTGGCCGCCATCAATGGCATCGAGGGGGATCCGCACAGCTTCGACCGCCTGCACTTGCTGCTGGATGCGCAGCCCTATCGGCTGGCGTCCTGGCGTACTTCCGCGGAGGAGATCAACTACCGCCGCTTCTTCGACGTGAACGACCTGGTGGGACTGCGCATGGAAAACCCCGCGGTCTTCGCCGAGACCCACTGCCTGATCCGTTCGCTGATCGCCTCGCACCAGGTGACCGGGCTGCGTATCGACCACTGCGATGGCATGTTCAACCCGCGCCAGTACCTGATACGGCTGCAGCTTTTGTACCTCGCCAGCCAATGCGGCGGGGCGGCGCCGAAGCAGGAGACCGCAGCCAACGGCATCGAGCGCAGCATTCTCGATCCAGTGCGCGGATACGACTGGTCGCAGAGCCAGGGTCCGCTGTACACGGTAGTGGAGAAGATTCTCGAACCGCGCGAATACCTGCCGCCGGAGTGGCCGGTGCGCGGCACCTCGGGCTACGATTTCGTGTACCTGGCCAACGGCATCTTTATCCAAAGCGCCAACGAAAAGCGGTTCAACGCGATCTACGCGCAGGTTCTGGGGCACCCGGTCGACGCGGACGAGATTATTTATCGATCGAAGCTGCAGGTGATGCAGACGGCGCTGGCCAGCGAAGTCTACGTGCTTACCAACCTGCTCAGCCGCATCGCGGCTTCGAATCGGCGAGCGCGCGACTTCACCGACAACATTCTGGAGACGGTCATTCGCGAGACGATCGCCAGCTTTCCCGTCTACCGCACCTACATCGACGATCGCGGTGAGTACAGTGAGCGCGATGTGACCTTCCTGCGTAGTGGGATCGCCCGCGCCAAGCGTCTGAACCCGGATATCAACACCTCGGCTTTTGATTTTCTGCGCGAGACGCTGCTGCTTAAGAGCGGCTCCCAGGCGATCGCCAGGCAGCAAAAACCGGACCCGGAGATGCTTTATTTCGCGCTTAAGTTCCAGCAACTCACGGGACCGGTGATGGCCAAGGGGGTGGAAGACACGGCGTTCTATGTCTACACCCGGTTTCTTTCCTCGAATGAGGTAGGGGGATCGGCGAAGTCTTTTGGCATCTCGCTCGAGGCACTGCACCAGAGCAACCAGGGACGCCTGAAGCACTCGCCGGATTCCATGCTGACGACGTCAACCCACGACACCAAGCGCAGCGAAGATGTGCGCAATCGGCTGAATGTGCTCTCTGAAATTCCCCAGCCCTGGTCGGCGGCGGTGCGCCGCTGGCAACGCATGAATGCCAAATTCAAGCGCACCCTGGAGGATGGACGCACGGCCCCGGATCACAACGAGGAATACCTCCTCTATCAAACGATTTTGGGCGCCTGGCCGTGGCAGATGGAGAGCCGGCAGGATCGCGAACACTACGTAGAACGGCTAAAGCAGTACGCGTCGAAGGCCTTGAGCGAAGCCAAAGTCAACCTTAGCTGGATCAATCCTGACCCCGACTACATAGCCGCGGTGCACGCGTTCCTGGATTCCATTCTTATGCCCTCTGCAAAGGGTAAGGAAAACCCATTTGTTGCCTCGCTGGACACTCTGTTGCCGCAGCTGCGCTTGTTTGGCGCGGTGAACTCGTTGGCGCAGGTGGTGCTCAAGATTGCTTCTCCCGGGGTCCCTGACTTTTACCAGGGCAGCGAGCTGTGGGAGCTAACCCTGGTCGACCCGGATAACCGGCGGCCGGTGGATTACGACGTGCGCGGGGGGTATCTCCAGGCGCTGCTTGACCTAGCGGAGAAAGAAGGCCCGGGCGCGGTTTGCCGCGAGGTCCTCGACGAGCTCGCGGACGGAAGGGTGAAGCTGTGGACTATGCATCGCGCGCTTGGTTTGCGGCGGGAGGAACACGCGCTCTTCCGCAGAGGTGAGTACGTTGCGCTGGAGGTATCAGGGGAGCGCCGGGAGCATGTGATTGCGTTTCTACGCCGCGACCAGGGGACCGGCCGAAGCGTTATGGCGGTGCTGCCGCGCTTCGCCTGCACGCTCATGCGGGGCAAGGTGCAATTACCGCTGGGCGAGGCTTGGGGAAAAGATCAGCTTCTGCTGCCGGCTGCGCCGGGGACGCGGTATCGCAATGTGTTTACAGATGAAACCGTGACTGTGGCAGAAGACGGATTGGCATTGAGCACTGTCTTTGCTACTTATCCGGTGGGGCTCTTTGTCAGCGAAGATTAAAGTATTGGGGGCCGCCTCTGTACGGCCCGGCTAAAGCCGTGCCCCGATACGAAACCAATGTCCTTTCAACCGAAGCAGCAATTTTGCCTCATCCCTGCGGCTGATTGAGATGCCGTTCGAGGAAGCGATAGGCGTTCTCTCGCATTTCCGGCGTGAAGACATGGTTTCCAGGCCAGTAGCCGAGCACCAGGTTTCGGGGGAAAAGCGGATAGCGCGTAGGCAAAACAATGCCTCGGCTCCTTGAGACCACTTGTCATCCGCGGTCGCTTGCAGTAACAACGCACGGGGGGCTACCAGCTGGCGATGGGCCGAGAGTTGTTGCAACAGATTCAAGCTCAGCGCGGTATTGCCGATACACAAAGTGGAAAACCGGTTGAGCGAATTCCTCCGCTGACGGCCCAATGGTCAGGAGCGCGCGCAATGATCCACCGTTCCGACCCTGACATCGTCAAGCGGTTGCGCCTATTCGCCGCGGCGGCTGCCATCTTTTCGATGATGGTTGGCTTGTCTGTCCTGGTGGGATGGAGGCTCAACATCGCCGCTCTTCTCACTTGGGGAGCGGCCAGGCCGATGTCTCCAAACGCCGCCGCCTGCTTCGTGCTGGCAGGCTTTTCTCTGTGGCTGTTACGGGAAAAAGAAAAGCGGCCGTCCAAGTCGAGTGGGAATCTGGCCGCCAGGGCGGCAGCGGCCATCGTCAGCCTAGCCGGGTTGCTCACCCTGATGGAGCACCTGTTCAGGCGCGATTTCGGAATCGATCGATTATTCCTCCTGCGACCTCCCGGTCTGCAGATTGCCTCCTTCCGCATTCTCATGTCGCCAGTCACCGCCGGAGCCTTTCTTCTGCTTGGTCTCGCTTTGCAGGGAATCGACTGGCGGACCAAACATCAGGATTGGGTCGCGCAGTTCTTTTGTCTGCCAGCCTTCATCGCCCCCGCATTCGCGCTGTTGAGCTTGCTTTGGGGACCCAGGGTATCTGCCATTACGGTGACCTTGTCGACGGGGGTCACGTTTTTGGCGTTGCTGGCCGGGCTGCTGTGTTCCCGCGGGAGCTGGGCAATCGGCGGACTTTTGACCCGTCAAAGTCCCGGAACAACCTTGTTGCGACGAGCACTTCCGGCTGGAATGCTGGTGCTCGGAATTATCGGCTGGCTGATCTCGAAACCCCTGCTTACCGCGGATCACTTTACCTGGGTTGAGGTGAGTGCGCTGGCGATCTTAACCGGCGCCCTGCTCGTCAGCTTCATCGTCTGGACTGCCATCGTCGTGGATCGCAGCGATGGCCAACGAAAAAAACTGGAGGAGGTGCTGCAACTAGGCCGAGTGCAAATAGATCGGCTCCTCGAGCAGGTTGAGGAACCCGGAACAGAAGCCCGTTTACGGCGGTGGGCTGAGGCAGCCATTGCCGTGGCCGTGCTCCTGACGGTGCTTCTGAGCTTCCTTTCCTGGCGCGGCGGGCAAAAAGCGGCGGAGGACGCCGATTGGGTCGCCCACACCCATGAAGTGATGACTGTGCTGGAGAGTGCACTCAGACACTCGGTCGACGTGGAAACTAGTGGCCGTGGTTTTGCCGAAACCGGGAGCCCGCCATTTTTGGAACCTTATGAGACAGGAAAACGGGCGGTATTGCAGGATCTGCAAGCGTTGCGCCATCTGCTGGTGGCTTCGGATCAACAGCAGCGCTTGCATGTGTTGGGAGAGCAAGCGAACACCGAAGTCAAGGACGTAGAAGAGATCGTAGCCGAACGACAGAAGACAGGGAAGGTCCCCACGTTGCTGGTGTTCGCGCAAGGGAAACACGACATGGATGCGGTGCGGGAAACGGTCGAACGAATGAAAGTTGGGGAACGAGTGCTGCTGCAGCAACGTTTCCAGCGCGCTCGCTCCGCACAGCATTCCGCTAGTGTGGTCATCACGTTGGGCTCACTCCTGGGTGTGGTCTTCCTGTGCATCGCCGGGATCACTGTCAGCCGGGAGATCGGGGTGAGCGCAAGAGCGCGGGCTCAAGTCAAAGCCCTCAACGCCAATCTGGAGCAGCGCGTGGAGCAGCGCACGGCAGCGCTGGAGGCTGAAGCTGCTGCGCGCCAGGTGACAGAGACGAAACTGCGCACCAGCGAGGAGAAACAAGTGGCCTTGTTCGAGTTGGCGCTCGACGCCATCTTTGTGCGCGATATGGAGAGCCGAGTCGGCTTCTGGAACCGCGGAGCGGAGAACATGTACGGATGGTCGGCAGCGGAGGCAACCGGCCGGGTAAGCCACGAGCTTCTGCAGACCAGATTTCCCCATCCTATGGCCGCTATCGAGGCGGTGCTGGTAAGCAAAGGCGAATGGGAAGGCGAGTTGCGGCACACAACACGCCAGGGCAACGAAGTGATGGTCACCAGCCGCTGGCAGCTACAGCGGGACGAAAGCGGGACACCCACCGCGATTCTGGAAATCAATCGCGACATCACCGAGCGCAAGGAGGCCGAACGGATACTGGAACAACTGGCCCGCGTGGTCGACTCCTCTGATGACGCCATCATGACCAAGACGCTGGAGGGAATCATTACCGCCTGGAATCGTGGTGCGGAGAAGATATTCGGTTACACGGCCGAGGAGGCTATCGGCCAAGGAATGCTGATGATCTTGCCGCAGGAACGGGTCAACGAGGAAGCGGACATCCTGGCCCGCATCGGGCAGGGGCAGAGCGTAGAACATTTCGAAACCGTGCGCGTGTGCAAGGACGGTACAAGAATTGACGTTTCGGTGACCATCTCGCCGATTCGAGAAGGCGATGGCACCGTTGTCGGCGCTTCGAAGATTGCCCGCGACATCACCCATCGTAAGCGGGCGGAGGATGCACTGCGGGACAGCGAGGAAAGTCTGCGTCTTGCCCTGGAGGGAGGGCGGCTGGGCACATGGCAGTGGAAAATTGAGTCGGACGAACTAGAGGGCTCTCCATTGTCGTTCGCGCTCTCCGGCTTGCCGGCGAACACACAATTGGATTTCGCGCGGTTTCGGTCTACGGTTCATCCCGAGGATCGCATCCTGGTCGATAAAGCGATGCGGCGGTGCCTCGAGGGGCTGGCGGAATACGACGTGGAATACCGCACGATCTGGCCGGACGGAACGGAACGCTGGGTCGCAGCCAGAGGACAGGCTTACAAAAATACCGGCAACGAAACCACCCACGTGCGCGGCGTGGTTTCCGATATCACAGATCGGCGCCAGGCACAGGAGGCTTTGCGGGAGAGCAAAGAGCGATTCCAGATCATGGCCAACGGCATCCAGCAACTTGCCTGGATGGCGGAGGCGGACGGATCGATCTTTTGGTACAACCAGCGCTGGTATGACTACACGGGCACAACGCTGGGGCAGGCGGAGGGATGGACCTGGGAGAAGATCCACGACCCCGCGGTGCTGCCCGAGGTGCTGGATGGATGGAGAGCGGCGATTGCCAACGGCACGCCTTTCGATATGGAATTCCCACTGCGCGGAGCGGACGGAAGTTTTCGCATGTTCCTCACCCGCGTCATGCCGGTGAGAAATGCAGAAGGGCGTGTGGTCCGCTGGTTGGGCACCAATACAGATATCAGCGAGCGCAAGAAGGCAGAAGAAGACTTAGCGCGCCTGGCGGTGGAGCTGGGTCAACAAGCTGAAGACCTGATGCACTCACGCGAGGATCTGGAGCAGCAGAGCTCCATGCTCCAGCTAGTCCTGGAGAGCATGGGCGAGGGGCTGATCGCGGCCGACACGGAAGGCCATTTTCTGCTCTGGAACGATGCCGCGAACAAGCTCATGGGCCGTGAGGCCGCCGACGTGCCCCCCGAAGAATGGACCACGCACTACAAGGTCTTCCTGTCCGACGCGATCACGGCCTCCCCGGTCGACCGGCTTCCCCTGGTGCGGGCTCTGGGCGGGGAGTCGGTGCACGAGGAATTAATGATCCGGCCACCGGAGCCGGGAGCGGAGAAGTTTATCGAAGTAACGGCACGGCCACTGAAGGACGCCCGGGGGACTCTGCGCGGAGGAGTCGCGGTGCTGCACGACATTACCGAACGGAAGCGAAGCGAGGCTGAACTGACTCAGCAAGCATCAGAACTGGCGCTTTCGCGGCAGGCGCTGGAAGCCCAGAAGCTCATGCTCCAGTCAGTGCTGAACAGCATGGTAGAGGGCCTGGTAGCCGCCGACGCGCAGGGAAAGTTTATTCTCTGGAACCCGGCTGCACAAAAAATCATTGGCCTCGGTGCTGCTGATCTGTCACCCGGGGAATGGGGCACCCACTACGGGACCTATCTACCCGACATGGTGACGACGTTCCCCGAGGAGGAAAACCCTCTGCGGCGAGCCATTGGCGGAGAGTTTAGCAGCGCCCAAATATTTATTCGCAATCCTGGCCTTGGCCAGGGGGTTTGGATTGAGTCCAATGGCGCGCCCTTTGCGGGATAAGGATGGCGTGGTGGTGGGGGGTGTGGTCGCGTTCCGCGATATTACGCAGCGGAGAGCGAATGAACTCGAGATTCGCAAACTCAACGAAGATCTGGAGGCTAGAATCGCCGAACGCACGGCGCAGCTGGAAACCGCCAACCATGAACTGGAGGCTTTTTCGTACTCCGTTTCCCATGACCTGCGCGCACCACTGCGGCACATCGGTGGTTTCGCGAGAATTCTTATGAATGATTTTGGTTCCGGGATGGAGCCTGAGGCGAAAGATCTCTTGCAACGTATCCACGACGCCGTTATCCGCATGGGGATGCTGGTGGACGGGTTGCTCAGCCTGGCGAAGCTTGGGCGGCAGTCTTTGAAGGTACGCCCCACGGACTTAAATGTCATCGTCGCTGAGGCAATCTCCGTGCTGCAGCCGGAGTGCGAAGGGCGCAAGATAGAGTGGCACATTGCCCAGCTGCCCGCGCTGGAGTGCGACGGAGTCTTGATGGGGCAGGTGTTTCAGAATCTCCTGGGCAATGCCGTTAAGTACTCGCGGGGGCGGACAAAAGCTGTGATTGAGGTAGGCAGCATCCAGCAAGCGGGCCAACCGGCGGTTGTGTTCGTCCGTGACAACGGCGCCGGCTTCAACATGCAGTATGCGGAGAAGCTCTTCGGCGTGTTTCAGCGCATGCACACGGAAGCGGAATTTGAAGGCACCGGTGTGGGCCTGGCGACGGTGCAACGCATCATTCAAAAGCACGGGGGAAGGGTCTGGGCCGAAGCCGAGCCGGATCATGGGGCTACTTTCTATTTCACCTTGTCAGGGAACGAGGGGACAGGGATGTTACCCGAGGTAACGGCCGTTGGGACACAACGATGAACCAGGAAGATTCAGTGGGAAAGGCGATGCTCCAGGCGAGAGACAAGCCGTACTCAAGTAATCGGGTTTTCTTGCCGATCTCTTGAAGTGATGTCGCCCTTGAAACATCGTAGTCGAAGGCTAGGGGCATTTGTTTCAGGAGATCCCGATGGCGGTCGAGCAAATGACCATCTTTCTGGTCGAAGACAACGACGATGATGCTGAATTGGCCCGGCGGGCATTTCAGCATGGCAAGGTTAACAATAAACTGGTCCGCGCCCGCGACGGCCTGGATGCGCTTGACTATCTTTTTGGACGGGGCAAATATGCGGGGCGGGATGTGCGGCGACCAGCCGGCGGTTACGCTGCTGGATCTGAATATTCCGAAGATCAGCGGCCTGGAAGTCCTCAAGGCGATTCGCGCAGATGAACGCACCAAGCATCTTCCGGTCGTGATTCTTACTACTTCCAACGAGGACAAAGACCGGATGAGCGCCTATGATCACTTCGCTAACAGTTACGTGATCAAGCCCATCGACTATGACAAATTCATTGCCGCAACCGCGCACCTGAGCCTTTACTGGACGAGGTTGAATTCGCCTCCACCGCGCAAGGAAGCTTAGATTGCGGGGCTGAGGAGTCTGCGTAAGAACTGGACTGGGTGCCGCACCTACAGCGCTCGGAAGCATTTTCTGAACCGCCTTTCCAGCCCTCCCGGGCTGGGCAGACGTCTGGCAAACGGCCCTCTGGGCTTATAGCGGCCATGGACTAATTCCGCATGTTCAGCCAGAGTTGTTGCTCAGGGCTTGGGCGGCTCTACCCAGCCGTCGCGATCGGTCAGCTCAGCGAGGTGCGCCAGGCCTTTCGCTTGTTCAGCGGTCAGGGCATCGGGAGCCATGCGCCAGGTCCAGTTATTTTCCGGAGTGGCGGGGGTGTTCATGCGGGCTTCCGAGCCGAGCACCAAGATGTCCTGCACGGGAAAGAGGCAAACATCGGCCACCGAGGTGGAGGCGGCGCGAATCAAGGTCCACACCACGTCGTTGGGCGCCGGGTTGAGATAGGCATAGACCGCGTTCTTCTCCTCCTCGGTGGTGCCGTGTTGCCACCAGCCCAGGGTGGTGTCGTTGTCGTGGGTGCCGGTATAGACGACCGTGTTGGTTACATAACGATGGGGCAGGTAGTTATGCGCACCGCGGCCGCTGAAGGCGAATTGCAGCACGCGCATGCCCGGGCAGATCGAACTGCTCGCGCAACGCATCGACTTCGCGGGTGATGAGGCCGAGATCCTCGGCGATCAAGGGCAGCGGGCCCAACTGGTCGCGCAGGGCGGTGAAGAGAGCGGCGCCCGGCGCCTTGACCCACTCGCCGTGAATGGCAGTCTCATCCTCGGCGGGGATGGCCCAGAAGGCTTCAAAGCCGCGAAAGTGATCGAGACGGATAATGTCGTAGAGCGTATGCGCCCGGCGCATGCGGTCCACCCACCAATCGAAGCCCCGTTTTTCCAGCGCCTCCCAGTTGTAGATCGGATTGCCCCAGCGCTGGCCAGTCACGCTGAAATAGTCCGGCGGGACACCAGCAACGCGGACGGGAGTAAGGTCCTCGTTGAATTCGAAGATCTCGGGGTGGGTCCACACGTCGGCGCTGTCGTAATTGACGAAGATGGCCACGTCTCCCATGAAGCGTATGTCGCGCTCAGCGCAGTAGGCGCGCAGGGCCTTCCACTGCTCGTCGAAGGCGAATTGAATGGCCTGCCGGATTTCCAGATCGTCCCGGCTCTCCTGCTGCAATTGCTGCAGCGCCTTGGCCTCGCGGTGCGCGAAATCCTTGGGCCAGGACGACCAGGAGTTGGAATGGAACTTGTGGCGCAACACGCTGTAGCGGACGTAATCCGGCAGCCAGAAGGCATTTTCCTCGCGGAAGCGCTGGAAGCGGACCCATTGCTGGTCATCGTGGTGGGAGAGAAAGTTGCGCGCGGCCTCGACCAGGAGCGGCCATTTACGCTGCTCGACCTCGTCAAAGCGGACGTTTCCAGAATGGCCGGGCAGCCCGGCGATGCGGTCGCCTGATATCCATCCTGCTTCCACCAACTTCTCCAGACTGATCAGCAGGGGGTTGCCGGCAAAGGCGGAAAGAGCGGCGTAGGGTGAATTGCCATAGCCGGTTGGGCTGAGCGGCAGTACCTGCCACAAGCGCTGCTTGGCGGCGGCGAGAAAATCGGCAAAGGCATAGGCAGCGGGCCCGAAATCTCCGATGCCCC
The DNA here is from genome assembly GCA_963746595.1 of uncultured Acidobacteriaceae bacterium. Lineage (GTDB taxonomy): Bacteria > Acidobacteriota > Terriglobia > Terriglobales > Acidobacteriaceae > PALSA-350. Next base: position 122,858 of record CAVVBS010000012.1, on the reverse strand, counting down.
CGTAAGAGGGTAAAGAGGTGATGTGTAGAAGGAGTCCGGAAGATCGTTCGAGGGCCATTTAGTACCTGTGTGGGAGGGCGAGAAAAACCATGGCCTTCGTTTGAGAAAGATTCCGAAGCGGCGGCTCCGGTTGCTTGCGAGGTTATCAACTGCGGAAGAGCCGTGAGCTAAAACTGTCCCGCCATTTGCCGAGAGTAACCCGAGACGCAGTGGTGCGCAGGTTTAGAAAGCGGCTGCGTTGGGTTTGGGACTATTTCTAGTCAATAGATCGGTGCCCAGGACTGGGGCACATTTTCAGCCGCGTGTGTCTAGCTGGCTCCCCGAAGCCGATTGAACTGGACGGGTGCCCCAGGTTCGCCCTGGCGGACCTGGGCTGAAAACGATGGGCGTAGCCCCTACGATTGCTTTCTGCAACTGGCACAACAGCCCCTCTTCGAAGAAAAAGTGCGGTTGTACAACTAGCGAAAAGCATTCGAAAGAACCAATTTCGGCCCAGGTACGCGAATGCGAACCTGGATTTCCTGTACACCGCATCAGACAGGACCGCGTGTGCGGCTTTTATCGAGGAAAGCCGCATGCAGCTCGTCAACGCCGCCAAACTCAACAGGAAATCCAAGGAACCTGGGCACCCGTCCTGTTCCCTTTGACTTTGCTAGACAAGAGACGCTTCGGGACTTTCCGCTTCAGGGCGGTTTAGCTTTGTCCCAGGGGTAAGCCGGTTTGCGCTCGCTTGTTCATGCGGATGCCTCCCTGCTTTTCATAGCGGTCGGTGAGCGAGGTTACGAAGACGGCAAACATCTGCTCCCGCTTCTCGCTGAGGAGCTGATCACGAGTGGCGTCAAGGTTCTTCGCGATCTCATCCGCACTCGGCTCCTGCTTTTCATCAATCTTGGCCACGATGCCGCTGTGCCCAGTGTTGATCGCCTTGCTGAACTGCCCAACCTTCAAGTCGAACAAGTCCGCCGCCGCAGTGGCCAGCTCCCCGATATCCGGCACCTGCGCGGTGCGGGCTACCAGATCGCTGGTCTTGATGGTTGCGCCAAGTTCCTTGGCCGCCTGAGCGAGACTGTTTTCCGCATGCGCTTTGTCAGCCAGCTCGTTGGTCTTGCGCGCCAGCAGCTGAGGCAATTGCTGCTCCCGGAAGTCGTCCACCAGGTGCGACTTGTATTCCTCGAAGACCGGCGCATGCGCAGGCTTTACGTCTTCCACTTGAAATACAGCAAAGCCTTCGCCGGTGCCACTCACCTGCGGAGCAGCTCCCGGCTTGGCGCTGAAGGCCAGGCCGAGCATTTTGGCTGCGTCCGGAAGGCCGTTGAGCACTGCACTCTGCTGGATGTAGTCGGTGGTCACCAATTGCAGATGATGCGCTTCCGCGGTCTTGGCCAAGCCTGACTTGGCAGCTTCCGTGGCCAGTTGCTGGGCGTAGCGGGCTTGTTGGTCTGCCTCCTGCTGACGGGTCAAGGTCGCGAGGATTTGGGCCTTCACCTCGTCCAGAGGTTTCAGGTGCGCCGTCTGCTTCTCTTCCACCTTCAGGATGTGATAACCGAACTGGGTCTTGATCACATCGGAGATTTGCCCAGGCTGCAGGGAAAAGGCTGCTGATTCAAACGCCGGCACCGTGACCCCGCGTTGAATCATGCCCAACTCGCCGCCCGCATCCTTGCTGCCGGGGTCATCGGAGTTGGCCTTGGCCAGCGCGGCAAAGTCGGCGCCGCCCTTGATCTGCTTCAGCAGGTCTTCGGCTTTTTGCTTGGCCGCCGCATCGGTCTTGGCGTCCGCCTTGGGGTCCACCTTGATCAGGATGTGCCGTACCTTCACTTCCTCGGGCACCTGGAAGTCCTTTTGATGCGCCTGGTAATACTGCTGCACCTGCTCGTTGGTCACCGGAGGCGCGCCATTCGGTACGTCCGTCTGATTGAGGGCGATGTAGGCCAGCTTGCGCGTCTCGGGCACGGCATCCTTGTAGCGGGCGGCATTCTGCTTGAAGAACGCCTGCAGCTCGGCATCCGTGGGATTGATCTGCTTGCGCAGGTCCTCGGCATTCAGCACCGCGTAGTCGAACTTGATTTTGGTTCCCTGCTGGCGATAGGCGTCGCGCACTTCCTGGTCGGAGACGGTGATGCCGCCGGTGACCATGGCCTCCAGGCGATTGATCTCAATTTCCTTCTTAACCTGAGATTCGAAGTCCTGGATGGAGGTGTGGAAGTAGTTCGAGACGAAGTCGGCATAGCGATCCTCGCCAATGAACTGACCGCCGGGGAAGATCGCCTGGGCGAAGGGCCCGGTTTGCATAGCCCGGCGCAGATCCGCATCGCCCACCTGCAGGCCGAGGCGATTTGCTTCCTGGAGCAGAACTTCGCGCTGGATCAAGGCCTGCGCCGCTTGCGGCATGATGTAGGGCAGAACCATGTCCGGGTAGTGTTTTTGCTGCAGAATTCTTTCCGCGACCTGCTGCACTTCGGGGGTGGTGATGGTCGTGGTGGTACCGAAGTAGCGGCCGAAGAAGCCTCCGCTGTGAACGGTGGCGTAGCTATCGGAAGAGGTCGCTTCGTCGGCAAAGATGCCCGGCACCAGGGTGATGACCATGGTGACTACAGCAACGGAAATGATGACGATGAAGATGATCTTGACGACGCGATTGTCTTTTTGCAGGAAACGAATCATGGGGTAGCGGGGGCTTTCTCAAGCGAGTTGCAGGAACTCTGTAAGTATAGATCAGTGCAGGGGAAGCTATCCTCAACGGCTAAAGCCGTGTTCATTTCAAAGTATCTGCGACGGCCTTCAAAACGAACCGACCCCATTTCTGGGGCATGTTGTGCTCCAGAAATGGGGTCGGTGTGGGCGCGGGCCGGAACTTATCTCCAGCGGCGGTAGTAGGGATAGCCGTACACGTAGGGTCGCGGGTAAGCGTAGACATACGGGTAGGCAACGGGGTAGCCGTAAGGATAAGGCGCGTAGCCCGGGGGCGGCGGCGCGTACCCTGCCGGCGGTCCGTAGCCATAGGTCCGGGTCCCGGAGGATAGCGGCGAGCCGGCGGGGCGGAACTTGCCTCGAGCTGGCTAGCCTCCTGATAGGAGACCGGCTGCACGGTTGCCGGAGTGGTCAGATGGAAGGTAAGCACCGATTCCGGAGGAACCACGCTGCGCGGGCCCGGGGTAGCTGCCGAAGCACCTAACCCAATGCCAGCACCGGCGACGGCTCCGATGGCTGCTCCTGGGCCGCCCCCGGCTATGGCTCCGATGGCTGCGCCCAACGCGGTGGCGCCAACCGTATTGCCGGCCGTGTAGCCGCCCTTACCTGGACTGCTGGTGTCAAAAACATCGGTGGCCAGGGAATAGGAATTGCCACCCAGGTTGAGGGTCGTCAGTTGGAGCGCGATACTCGCGCCGCCCTTCAACTCGCCCGGCTTCTTGACGTCCACGACCCGCCCGGTCACTTGGGCGCCACGGGGAATCGCCAGCACGTTGCCGACATACACGCTCTGGGCGACCGTACCCTGGAAATATTCTCCCGGCTTCACTTTCTTCGAATCCAGGGGTTCACTGGTGCGGATCGCCAACAGCATACCGCTGCTCAAGGTGACGGGGCCGGAGGGTGGCGCTGCCTGCGCTACTCCTTGAGGAGGTGCCTGGTAGCCGTTGGATTGGTTTTGCCCAGGCTGATAGGCAGGCCGCGGAGGCTGCCCATAGCCCACTCCCGGTGCGCCCGCAGGGGCAGGGGGCGGTGGCGCCTGGTTGGGATATTGGGTCGGCGCCTGGTCCTGACTCGGAGCTTGGCCGGGATATTGGCTCGGGCCCTGGTCCGCACTCTGGTTCGGATCCTGCGCCGCACTGTCCGGCGGCGGGGATCTGTCCATTCTGCGCATCGGGCGGCGGCCCTGCCTGACCCCAGTCACCCTGCTGGCCAGGGGTCGGAGTCTGTTGGGCGGTCGCGCCACCCTGCTGCTGTGCCACCAAGGCAGGAGCCAGCGACAGACTTGCACCGAGCGCTCCGGAAAGCAGCCATGGCAAACGATTTGTTCTCATTAAATTCATTTCCTTAACCCCCTTGCCCGAGCTGGGCGCCCGATCCGCCGGCCAGGGCTTTAATGCATAGACGGCGTATCGCGCAGTCCGTCACAGGTGTCAACCCCGGCGTGCGGCAAAAGTTACTGCTGCCACTACGCCAGAACACGGGGGAAGGTTACAGCAAGGTAGACAAACGCGGATATTCATCTTTCGTTCTTGCACAATTCTTGGGGCATAAAACTTCACTTCCCAAGACTGCTGCATGATTGCGGCAGCAATGACCAACCATCGTCCTGTTGGGGGTTCCGGCTTGGCCACCGAAGCTTTTGGTGGGGTGGGGGCACAGGCTTCCATCCTGGTGCCTCCGCCGGCCGCCGCGGTTTCTCAGCTGTGGCGCGATACGGAACCAATCGTCACGGGGAGCTTCGGGCGCTACCGGGTGCGGCTGGCCAAGGACGGAAACGATCGCGTCGCTGCCTGCCGCCTTCGTTTCAACGTCTTCAACGTGGAGATGGGGGAAGGTTTGTCTTCCTCCTACTCAACTGGCCTCGATCGCGACCGCTTTGACCCGGTTTGCGATCATTTGATCGTTGAAAACCAGGAGGACGGCCGGGTGGTGGGCACGTACCGGATGCAATCCGGGCTCATCGCCGCCGCGGGCCTTGGCTACTACAGCGCCCAGGAGTTTGAGTTCTCTCCCTACGAGTGCATCCGCGACCAGGTTTTAGAGCTGGGACGGGCTTCGATCGACCGCCAGCATCGCTCGAGCGAAGTGTTGACCCTGCTGTGGCGGGGGATTGCCCAATATGCCAAACATTACGTGTGGGGAAGCAGGTGGTCACGGAGCACATGGAGGAGGCGAGCCTGCGGGGTTGACGATTTGCGCGCTTCCCTCTTTAACTGTCCCGGGCATTCGTGGTAGACATGCTTCCATGCCTGCCACAACAGAAAACCACCTGCACCTGAGTGAGATCGCTCCCCGCATCATTCAATCGGAAATTCGCTCCATGACGGTGGAGTGCGATGCCGTCGGAGGCGTGAACCTGGCCCAGGGGGTGTGCGATACCCCTCTTCCCGAAGTGGTGGAAGAAGCCGCTATACAAGCCATCCGGGACGGGTACAACATCTACACCCGTATGGACGGAATTGCCGTGCTGCGGCAGGCCATCGCGGAGAAATTCGAACGCCATAACGGGTTGGTTGTCGATCCGGATAAGGAGGTCCTGGTTACCTCGGGAGCGACCGGGGGCATGTCTTCCGCATGCCTGGCGCTGTTCGATCCTGGCGACGAGGTGATCCTCTTCGAACCGTTTTACGGATACCACTACAGCACTCTGCAATCCATTCGGGCGGTGCCGGTCGTGGTGCCGCTCGTCCCGACGACCTGGGAAATCGATTTTGATCGTCTGCGCGCGGCAATTACGCCCCGGACCCGTGGCCTGGCGATCAATAGCCCGGGCAATCCGTGCGGCAAGGTGTTCAATCGCGCCGAACTTGAAGGAATTGCTGCATTGGCCATCGAACACGATCTTTTCGTGCTGACCGATGAGATCTACGAGTACTTCATCTACGAGGGTCAATCGCACATCAGCCCGGCAACGATTCCGGGGATGGCGGAACGTACGATCACCATTAACGGGTTTTCCAAGACCTTCAGCATGACCGGCTGGCGGGTGGGGTACCTGGCCGCCAGCAGCAAGTGGATGCCTGCCATCGGGTACTTCCACGATCTGCAATACGTGTGCACGCCCTCGCCTTTCCAGTACGCCGCAGCCGCCGGGCTGCGCGCCCTGCCGGATAGCTTCTACCAGGGGCTGGCGACGGAATACCAGGAGAAGCGAGATCAGATCTGCGATGCGCTGGCGGCCGCGGGTATGACTCCTGCGGTGCCCGCCGGAGCTTACTACGTGCTGGCCGATGCCAGCCGGATCGAAGGAGAGCTGGCCAGCGTCAAGGCTCGCAACCTGCTTCGCGCCACCGGGGTGGGGGCGGTCGCGGGATCGGCGTTCTACGAGGGCGGCCGGGGGGAAAACCTCCTGCGGTACTGCTTTGCCAAGCGGGCGGCGGAGTTGGATAGGGCTTGCACGGCTCTAAGGGCGTTTGGGGTTTAGGTCCACCGATGTGCCAAGCCCAGGACGACGTCCTGGGCTACTCTCGGCCAGCCTTGTCCAAATTAGCTTTTTTTCGATTCTGTCCATCCATTTCCACCCATGCCCAGGTTGACCATGGCCCCCGACTTTGTCATCCCGAGCGGAGCCGAGGGACCTGCTGTGCGCCCTTCCCTCTAACAACTCCTACACTGCTCCACAGCGCTGGCCCACCTTGCTCATATCGCGCCTGCCACAGCACCAACCGATTTCGCTTGTCCACGTGCTCTTCCACGCATTCAGCCAGTTCGCCGTCCAGAAGCCCATTTGCGCGCTAATTTGGATAGCTCTGACTCTCAGCCGTCCCTTCGGGACTGTCACGATACACCCAGATTGCCGATTCGTTTTCAGCGAGTGCATCGAAGACTTCGCACAAGTCTGGCTCCTAGCTCCCGCTGGGACTGCGTGGTATGCACCGGCCCGGGGCCAGCCAAAGGGATGTCGCCAACAACCACAGAGGGTTGATGACCCCTATCTGTTTGGAAATGAGGTAGATGTGCGAAAACTTGCCTTCGTTCGCTACAAAATGCTACAGAGTGAATCTATTTGGTGAGGCCAAGCATCAGATAGCTTGACAACAATAGACTCAAGTGCGAGTCTAAGTCCACAAACTCGCACGCGGGTGCATGCAGGAGCAGCTAAGCGATGGCAAAGATTATCGGTATTGATTTAGGCACTACGAACTCAGTGGTGGCAGTGATGGAGGGCGGGGAGCCCAAGGTTATACCCAACGAAGAGGGTGGCCGGACAACCCCGTCCGTCGTCGGTTTTACGAAGAGCGGGGAACGGCTGGTAGGCCAAGTGGCGAAGCGCCAGGCGATCACCAACCCGGAGAACACGATTTATTCGATCAAGCGTTTCATGGGGCGCCGCGCCAACGAGGTGACCGATGAGATGAAGATGGTGCCCTACAAGGTTAAGGCACAAGGCGACCACGTGGTGGTCGTGGCGCAGGGGAAGGAATATACCCCGCCCGAAGTCTCTGCAATGATTTTGCAGAAGCTGAAGAAGGCAGCAGAGGATTACCTCGGCACGACGGTTACCGAGGCGGTCATTACGGTGCCTGCGTACTTCAATGATGCGCAGCGCCAAGCGACCAAGGACGCAGGCAAGATTGCCGGCCTGGATGTAAAGCGCATCGTCAACGAGCCCACTGCGGCGGCGTTGGCTTATGGGCTGGATAAGAAGAAGGACGAGACGATCATCGTCTATGACTTCGGCGGCGGAACCTTTGACGTTTCCGTGCTTGAGGTAGGCGAAGGCGTGATTGAGGTGAAGTCGACCAATGGGGATACCCACCTGGGCGGCGACAACCTCGACCAGCGCATCGTGGACTGGTTGATCGACGAGTTCAAGAAAGACGAGCAGCTGGATCTGCGGGCAAAGGGCAACGAGATGGCCCTGCAACGCCTGAAGGATGCGGCCGAGAAGGCGAAGATCGAGCTCTCAACAACCGTTGAGACGGAGATCAATCTGCCCTTCATTACGGCAGATGCGACGGGACCGAAGCACCTGGTCAAGAAGCTGACCCGGGCCAAGCTGGAGCAGTTGGTAGAGGACCTGTTGCAGCGCTCGATCGAGCCGTGCAAGAAGGCCTTGGCCGATGCCCAGATCGACTCGAGCAAGATTGACGAAGTGGTGCTGGTGGGCGGACAGACACGCATGCCGCGAATCCAGCAGATCGTGAAGGACCTCTTCGGCAAGGAACCGCACAAGGGTGTGAACCCGGACGAAGTGGTGGCCATTGGCGCCGCGGTCCAGGCGGGCGTACTGGCCGGTGAAGTGACCGACCTGTTGCTGCTGGATGTGACGCCGTTGACCCTGGCCATTGAAACGCTGGGCGGCGTGGCGACCAAGATGATTGGGCGCAACACGACCATCCCGACCAAGAAGACGGAGACGTTTTCGACGGCGGCGGACAACCAGACGGAAGTGGAAGTGCATGTGTTGCAGGGCGAGCGTCCGATGGCAGCGCAGAACCGGACGCTGGGCAAGTTCAAGCTGAGCGGGATTCCTCCGGCTCCGCGTGGAGTGCCCCAGGTTGAGGTGACCTTCGACATCGATGCCAACGGCATCCTGAACGTGACGGCGAAAGACAACGCCACGGGCAAGGATCAGAAGATCACTATCACTTCTTCTTCGGGTCTAAGCAAAGAAGAGGTGGATCGCATGGCGAAAGAAGCCGATGCGCATGCCACCGAGGACCAGGCGAAGCGCGAAGAGGTAGAGGCGCGCAACTCGCTGGACAACATGACGTACAACGTCGAGAAGATGCTGAAGGACAACGGCGACAAGGTTTCCGGCAGCGAGAAGAGCGACGTTGAGGCAGCGCTGACCCAGGCTCGTACAGCGCTACAGGGCACCTCCAGCGCGGCGGAACTAAATACCGCGCGGGAGAAATTGACCGCGGCTTCGCACAAGCTGGCCGAGGCCATGTACAAAGCGAACGCTTCGGGTGCTTCGGCTTCGGGTGACGCTGCAGCCGGCGCCGCAGGGGACGCTGGAGAAAAGAAAGAAGAAGGCGTGATCGACGCCGAGTACGTGGACGTGGCAGACAAGAAGTAACGACCAAGGAAACGCAACGGAGGGGTCCGTTGCCGCTCTCAGTCATTACATGGCGTGGGGCGCTCAACCGCTGAGAGCGCCCCATGCTTTTCAGTACCAAAGCAGCGGAAGGCAGGGCGATATGACTGAGACGATGTGGAAATATGAACAACTGCGAGCAGGACAGATCTACAACCAGGTCATGTTCAATACTCGCGAGGAAGCTGAGAGCTTCGCGGCCCAGATGAACCGGGTGGAACCCGATCTCTTTTGGCGAATCGAGCCGGTGGAAGCCCGGTTGTGGTGGAACTAACCTGAAACCCGGGTCGCCGTACGGCGACCCGGCACTATTTTTGAAGCTTGGATTGAAGCAAACCAACTAAGACATGGCGACTACACCGACCAAAGATTATTATGCGGTTCTTGGAATCAAGAAAACCGCGACCACGGATGATATCCGCAAGGCATTCCGCAAGCTCGCCCGAAAGCATCATCCTGACGTGAATCCGGGGGACAAGAGGGCGGAAGAGAAGTTCAAGGAAATTTCGGAAGCCAACGATGTATTGAGCGACGAGAAAAAGCGCAAAGTTTACGACGCGTTAGGTTACTACTCCGATCAGATCGATCCTGCTGCGGCGGAAGCGGCAGCACGCGGTGGCTATGGCTTTGCCGGAGGAGGACCGGGCGGCGGCTCAACACGGCAAACAGGCGGGGGGCGTGGCGTTCCCGACTTTGGAGGCTTCGACTTCTCCGACTACGCGGCCGGACATGCTGGCGATCCTGGAGTTGGAGGGGGGAACGCTGGTTCCAGCTGGGGCAGCTTCCGGGACATCTTCTCCGGTGTGTTTTCCCAGGGACAGAAACAACAAGGCCCGCAGGCGGGCACGGATCTGGAATATCAGATCACGGTCGACTTCTGGACTGCGATCCGCGGCGGTATAGCGAAGCTCCAGGTGGTGCGGCAGGAAGTCTGCCCCACCTGTAAAGGGAAGCCATCCACTGGCGGCGGTACGTGCCCGGAATGCCAAGGCGCGGGACAAGTGACCCAGATGGGCGGCCGGATGAAATTCAAGATTGCCTGCCCGCGCTGCGGCGGCACTGGCAAGCTGGATAACGAGTGCGCCACCTGCCAAGGAGAGGGAACGGTCACCCGGACTGAGACAGTCGAGGTGCGCATCAAAGCGGGCACTCGCGACGGCCAGCGGATACGGCTGGCGGGCAAGGGGAATGCTGGAATCAACGGCGGACCCGCGGGCGATCTTTACCTGATTATCAAGATCGATAGCCATCCTGTATTTACACGGGCGGGCGATGATATTCAGATCGTGATCCCGGTCACTGTGCCGGAAGCTGCCCTTGGAGCCAAGATTGAGGTACCGACCATCGACGGGCGCGCCCAGTTGAAGATTCCACCGGGAACCCAGAGCGGGCAGAAGCTGCGCATGCGCGGTAAGGGGGTTCCGTCGGCGACCCACGAGGGAGTGCGCGGCGACCAGATCGTTACCGTGGAGATGGTGATGCCGCCACTCCGGGACGAACGATCGAAGGAAATTTTGCGGGAGTTTGCCAAACTGAATCCGGAAGATCCCAGAGAAGCGACCTTCGCAGGAGTATGACTCAGCTGAAGCAGAGGCACGAGAAACAAAATGCCCACCAAGCGTAAATCAAAAGGCGCGTACATGATCTCGGCGGTTGCCGAGATGTATGAGATCCACCCGCAGACGCTGCGGCTTTATGAGCGCGAAGGGCTGTTACAGCCCTCGCGCACCGTAGGCAACACGCGTTTGTACACAGACGAAGACCTGGAGAGGCTGGAGTTCATTCTCAACCTGGCGCGCGAGCTGGGTGTGAACATTGCGGGGATCGCCATTATTCTGCAGATGCGGGAGCGCATGGAGGAGATGAATCGCCAGATGCAGGATTTCGTCGATTACGTGCGCACAGAGATGCTCACGAAGATGCAACAGGGCATGCCGGCCAGCGAGGGAGCAATTGTGGCTCTACGGCGTCCGATGGTGGTCCCCGCCGCGGTTGCGCGTAAACGCTAGAGGGACTTTTGCTTCTAAGGGTTTGCCTGATCTACGGCAGAAGTGTTCCTTTAGCGGGCAACGAACACGCTTTATGGGCCAAAGTATACTGTGAAGAGGGTTAGGTTCAGAGTCGGCTGCAAAGCATGATGAGTCTTCTGCTCGTAATCAGTATCATCGGCATCCTTACCTCCACGGTGTACGCCCTTTTAGTGGCCGTCGGCGCCGTGCGGCTGGCTGCCCGCCGGCGTAAGCTGCCGCCAGCCGCGTTTACCCCAGCCGTAAGCCTGCTCAAGCCTTTGCACGGGTCCGAACCGGACCTCGAATCTCATCTGCAAAGCTTCTTTGAGCAGGAGTATCCCAAGTTCGAGATCATTTTTTGCGCCCGCAGCGAGCAAGACCCAGGCCTGGAGGTCGCGCGGCGGGTGGCGGCGCGCTACCCGGCGATTCGATCCAAGTTCCTGTGCAGCGGGAGTGCCCCCTATGCCAATGCCAAAGTCTGGTCACTGGAGCGCATGCAGAGCGTAGCGGCGCACCGGTTTTTCGTGATCAGCGATAGCGATGTTTCGGTAACTCCCGATTATTTGCGGGCAGTGATGTCTCCGTTCGCCGATGAGCGCGTGGGCATGGTGACCTGCCTTTACCGGGGTGTGGCCGGCAGCAGTTTTTGGTCTCAGCTGGAAGCGGTGGGAATGTCGGTCGAGATGTCCGCCGGGGTATTGGTGGCAGAGATGCTGGAAGGCATGAAGTTTGCCCTGGGGCCAACGATGGTGGTACGACGCGATTCCCTGGACGAGGCCGGGGGTTTTCGCGCGATAGGGCCGTATCACGCAGACGACTTTATGCTGGGGAACCGGATCTCGGCGACGGGACAACGGGTCGTCTTGTCCACCCACACGATCGAGCATCACGTACTGAATTCGTCCTTTCTCCCCTCTGTGCTGCACCAGATCCGGTGGATGAAGAGCACGCGCTTTTCCCGCCCTAAGGGACATTTTGGGACCGCGTTGACCTTCAGCATGCCTTACGGATTGCTGGCCGCAGGGGTTGCGTTGGCCTTCCATCGTCCGCTCTTGGGCGCCATGCTGTTCTTGTGGAGTTGGGCCACGAGGGTAGCTCTGGGCGCCTTGGTGGGCCGCCTGGTGGTCGCTGAACCCAAGCTCTTGCGGAGTGCGCTGCTGTATCCTGTGCGCGATCTACTGGGCTTCTGCTATTGGGTCGCGAGCTATGTCAGCAATCAGGTGAAGTGGCGGGGAGAGGTCTATAACCTGCTCCAGGATGGGTTCATGAGGAATGATTCCCGACCCGCCGAGCGCGAGCCAGAAGCCATTCTTACGGCGTAATTCTTCTGGGCTATCTACCCTTCGTCTGCAAGAGAACCGGGTTGGCTTTCGATGATTGCCAATCAGCATTCACGTGCGGTCCAGGTACGCCCCGGACTGACGTCCTGAGGTATTCTCAGCCGTCCCTTCGGAGTCTGTGTCATAGCCAGGACCCACTAGGAACTGGACGGGTGCCCTAGGTTCGCCCCAGCGTACCTGGGCCGAAAATGATATGTTTCGATTGCTTTTCCTAGCCCCGCCCTGGATTTGCCGCTCGATAGAGTGAAAACTGTGGTGGGCTTCGCCCGCTTTTTCGGCCCACGTACGCTTTAGCGAACGTGGGGCACCCGTCCCGCTCCTATACTCTCCGCTACGACACAGACTCCTGCAGGACTGATCGCGATTAGCTAATAATCCTCTGCGTCGCCCTGACGGTGATTTGCGAATGACATGAACGGGTTGGTGGGGCAGCTTGAGGTGGTCCACCATGGCTACGCCCGGTCATCGCGAGACAAGCGTTCACGCGAGTTTGAAACCGCTCGCCCGGACTGAAGTCCGGGACGGGCACGAATTGGCTCGGAACAAGCGGTAGACTCCTAAGAAATTTTCGTTCTGTTTAGAGCGGGCGGTCGGTGTAGAGGGCTTTGTCGGAAAGCTCTTGCAGCAGATAGGCTCGCGTTCCTAACAGGCCGGCCACGTGGGATCGGGACTCTCCCGGCACAAAGAGAAATCTGCGAGGACCGTTGCCCCACAGGGCAAGCAGGTCGGCGTCACTGATCAGCACGTGCGGGGCGTCAGCATAGTTCGAGCCCCAGAGCACGGAGCTAACCCGGCCGTTGACCAACAGGGCCTGCCGTTCCGTGTAGAAAAGAAGCGAAGACCCGTCGGCCACATCGCCGTAGAGGATGAGGGTGGCATCGCTGCCCTTCTTGGCGATGTGGTTGATGGTGTCAGCCATGGCGTGCGAGGAGAGCATGGGCTCAAAGCGCACCAAGGCGATATGGGCGGCGATGAGAAAGACGGCGGAGGTGAAGGCGACGCTGACCGTAGCCTCGAAATGATGCCGTTGCCGGCGGAGCACCCAGGCGCCCACAGGGCCCAACAGAAGACCGGCAGCCGCCAGCAACGCGGGCAAGCGGAGCGCGGCAAAGGACGGCCCGGTTAGATCAAATATGTGAGACATGGAGAGCGTGTAGCCAGCCACGTCGCGATGGGCCAGCAGGGCGCCAATGTCGCTGCTGGAGGGAATGGCGCGTGAGGACCATAGGCCGCAGCCAAGCGCGACGGCGGCAACGATGCCAATGAGGGCAAGCGCCGCATGGGCTCCGGTAAGCCACTTACTTACTCCAGCTGGTTCGCTTTCCAGGCTCGCCAGAGCCCCTGCGGTGAGCAACAGCAAGGGGAAATAAACGGGATAGGTGTAGTACTCCTGGTTGGTGGAAAGGGAGAAGAAGATCAGGATAACGGCAGCGTAGATCGCGAGCAGCCAATTGGTCCTGCTGCGGAAGCGAGCCGGGCGCTCAGCAATGGAATAGAGAGCCGGCCGCATGCCGCGCAACCAGCGTTTGCGGGCGGCCCACGCCTGCCGTACGACCGCCGGCAGATAGATGCTCCAGGGAAAAAGCCAGACCAGGTGCAGACTCCAGTAGAGAACAAAGGGGAGTTTGTTGTAGTCGACGGGATATCGCCGGCCAAGAAAGCGCAGCACCTGCTCGTTGATGAAGTAGAAATAGAAGAAGCCGTGAACGTTGCCTGGGGTAGGGATGTTGCCCACGGGGTGACCCGCGCCGGGATTGCGCAGTCCGGCGAGGATGTGCCATGGCGCGGCGATGGCAAGGAAGAGCAGAATACCTGAGAACAGGCGGAGTTCACGCCAGCGGCGCCAATCGCCAGTCAGCAACATGTAGGGCACGGCGGCGGCAATAAAGAAGACCGGGGCAACGAGCCCTTTGGCAAGCATGGCCAGCGCCAGGGCAGCCCAGGTCAGATAAAGGCGGAGAGGTTTGTCATCTTCGAGGGCAATGAGAAAATGGTAAAGAGCAAAGGCCAGCAGGAGCGTAAGCAGAACTTCGGGAATGAAGATACGGGTGAAGAGGAAAACCCCCACGCTGGTCAGAATGCTGAGGGCGGCATAGAAGGCGGCGCGATCGCCATAGGCGCGACGGCCCCATACCCAAGCTAAAATGGCCAGGCCAAGCACCGCCAGGGTCAAGGGGAGATGGGTGGCAAAGACGTTGTATCCGAAGAGGTGGTAGTCGGCGGCAGCCAACCAATAGGGCAGCGGCGGTTTTTCCAGGTAACGGATGCCGTCCACTTTCAACGTGACCCAGTCGCCGCTGCGCGCCATATGCTGGGCGGCGACGGCGTGAGTGGCGTCGGCGTCATCCAACAGAGGAGGCGCGAAGAGCGCGGCCACGTGGACCGCGGCAAAGACCAGCAGGAGCAGCGTCCAGGCTCGCACTGGAGTGAGGCTAAAGGTATTCTCGGGAGGCGCCTCGAGGGAAAGAGCGAAGTGATTCGACATGGTTGCTAAACGCGGGATGCGCAAGCAGCAGGATAGCAGCCGGCCGGCCCAGGGCCCGCTGGCTCACGTGCTACCGGTTGCCCAGAATCCCCGCCCGCAGCCCCGTCAAGGGCGGCGTGTGCGGCTTTCTTCACGGAAAGCCGCAAGGAGTGCGCTGGACCCATCGAACCCCACGGGAATTCTGGGCTTGGCTGACGCTTTCAATGCCGCAGTCGCGCGAGGCATCGAGGACGCCGACCCGGAGGCGGTGCATCGCATGAGAACCGGCTCGCGTCGTCTGCAGGCACTGTTGGAGGCCACGCTGCGCGAAGGGGGTCCGGCCAGCAGTGTATTGGAGCGGCCTACCCGCACGTGGCTGCGCGAACTGAAGCAGGTTCGCCGGGCGGCCGGGGCCGTGCGCGATCTGGACGTGCAGCGCAAGTTACTGGAAGGCTGGATCGGCAAACAGACGCCTGAGCAGGAAACGACGCCCGGCAGCGAAGCAAGCCCGCCGGCAAAAATAAAGCAGGCAGAAATGCTCGATGCGTGGCTCAAAGGCGAGCGCAAACACCTGGCGCGTGGGATGCAGAAGCAGCTCAAGAAGCGGCAGCAAACGCTGGCGGAGGGTCAGGGCACGCTCTTTAGTGCAATCACCCGCGTAACTCTGGGCAGACCCAGGGCTCTGCGTGCGGCCGATGCCGTGGCATTGGAGGAATTCGTGCGCGCAACCGACGCTATGCCATCGCTGGATGGGGAGAATCTACACGACTTTCGCAAGTCGACCAAGAAGGCGCGCTACCTGGCCGAAGCGGGTGCAGAAGGCGACAGCAGCAGTGTGGCCAAGGCGCTAAAGCGGATACAGGATGCAATCGGCGAGTGGCACGACTGGCTCTGCCTTGGAGAAGAGCTTCAGGAAGCTCTGGGCCAGGATGCGCCGGAGTTGACGGCCGCTTTCCAAGGCGAGATCGAACGCCATCTTGCGGCGGCATTGAAGACCACGCAAAGCATGCGCGGCCGGTTGTTGGGAGAGTGGATGGCGGCCGAATCACCGGGCAAACGGCCACCCAGCCGAGTGGCGCTGGGCGACCACCGGATCGTTTCCAGCCAACGAACGGCGTAAAGATACTGTAAGACGAAGTGGTGTATCTTGCATTGCAGATAGCATTATCCCTTGTGCCAGGTAAGACTCCCCCCAAGATGCAGACGTACGCAGCGATTGACATTGGTTCCAACTCCTGCCGATTGAAGATCGCGCGAGTCCAACAACACCAGCTGAAAGTGCTGCACGAGGACCGCGAGGTAACGCGGCTCGGAGCGAGCGTTTTTGAAAGCGGAGTGGTTTCTCCTGAAGCCATGGCGAGCACGCTGGTGGCGCTGAAGCGTTTCTATCGCACGGTCAAGATGCATAGCGCCGACCGGGTGCGCGCCGTAGCCACTTCGGCGCTGCGCGACGCACGCAATGCACAGGCCTTTCTGGCGTGGGTGAAATCCGAGACCGGTTGGGAAGTAGAGATTATCTCCGGCCTGGAGGAGGCGCGCCTGATCCATCGTGGCGTGATGGGCGTGCCGGGCACGCAAGGCAAGTGCCTTCTGGTTGACGTGGGGGGCGGTAGTTGTGAGATTACGCTCTCGGAGCGGAAGCGCATCCAGGAAACAGTGAGTCTGCCTCTGGGCGCGGTGCGCTTAACCAAGGATTTCCTCCCCGGCGATCCCCCGACGGAGGAGGAACTGGCACGGATGAAGCAATTTATTGTGCGCGAGCTGCGTAAGGCGGAGAGGCGTTTTGGCGCTTTGCGGGTTTCGCTGGTGATTGCCACCTCGGGGACTGCTGCCGCCTTGACGCAGGCCAGCCAGGCGATGCGCAAGACCTCAGGGAGGAACGGTCGAGCAGGGCGAAAGTTGCTGGCGGAGACGCGGAATGTACGCCGCCTGACCACCAAGCTGACCGGGATGAACAGCGCCCAGCGCAGCAGTATCCCGGGGATTGGGCCGAAGCGGACGGAGATCGTGGTCGCCGGCGCCCACGTTTATTCCGAGCTGCTGGAGCGTTTCGGTCTGCCCGGGTTCATCTATTCAGAGCTTGGCTTACGAGACGGCATCCTGGACCAGATGCTGGCGGAACAGGATGCCAAAACCACGGCCCACCAGGTGTTTGAACGGGAACGTTGGCAGGGCGTGCTGGCCACCTGCAAACGCTATGGCGTGGATCCCAGGCAAGCGGATGCCGTACGCCAGCATGCGCTGCAACTCTTCCGCGATCTGCAGGTGGTGCACGAATTACCGCCGGAATACAGATCGTGGCTGGAAGCAGCCGCCCTGATGCGCGACGTGGGCAAGTTCATGAACTACCAGGGACACCATCGCCACGCGCAATACATCATTGCCAACTCCGAGCTATTTGGATTCACCCCGCCGCAAAGGGCGATCATGTCGGCGATTGCGCGCTACCTGGGTAAGTCTCGTCCGGACGTGGCGGACCGTACCATGCGGTATATTCCCCCGGAGGATTTCTCGCGCGTACAGAGGGCTGTGGTGTTGTTGCGCCTGGCGGTTGCGTTGAACCAGGACCGGGCCAGCGACGTGCTCAAAGTAACTTTGCACGTCTATCCCAAGCGGGTGTTGATGGAGCTGAGCCCGGGACGCACGGGCGCGGAGCTGGAACTGTGGTCGCTGCGCAAGGAAGCGGACTATTTCCGTGAAGTATTTCGTCGTGAGCTCTTTGCTGCGCTGGCATAGACCTGGCGCAGCAGGCGCGGGTCCAACAGGGAGATCAATTGTCCCGGCCGGCGGGTGCAGTCGACACGCGCAATCGCGCCCTTACGCATCCGTAGGGCGGCGGGCCTGGGTGAGCAGATGAGCGAGCCGAGGAACTCGGGCAGGTTGGGGTTGTGACCCACCACCAAAACGTTCTCGTAGGCAGAGAGCGGAGCGATCAACGCCTGGAAACTGGCGACGGTGCCTGAAGGCGACATGGCGTCGGTGATCTGAATTTTGCTGTCGTAGGCGACCTCCGTTCCCACCAGCGAAGCAGTTTGCAACGCACGCTTGAGCGGGCTGGAGAGGATCAAGTCGAACTGGATGCTCAGAGCGTTCAGGTACCGGGCAACCAGCAGGCACTGCTCCTTACCTTCTTTATCGAGAGGACGCTTGGCGTCAACGGCAGGGTCTACGCGACGGACTCCCGCGCTCGCATGTCTAAGAATGTAAAGGTTCATCGGGTTGGGATTTCTTTCTCATGGGGCCGCAGCTGGACCCGGTCTTAGCTGCGAATCAAGCCCAATGGTAGCGAAAGCGTGCGGGAGATCAGCTTATTCATCCAATTGTAACAATTCCCCCGGGGTAAGAGAAGGCTTCGCTATTTTCAATAGACCGGTGCCGGGGTCGGGAGTGGACCGAGAGGGGAACCAGGGTCGGGATCGGGCGGCGGAAGGGGCACGGGGTTGGGCTCGGGATCGGGGCTAGGATCGGGACCCGGTCGGGGGAAAACATCGGGATCCGGCGCGGCAGCGTGGAAAGGCACGGCCGAACCTGTTTTCAACCACTTACGTACGGGCTGATGCTCGCTGCGGCGAGGAAGCCCGTACCCTTTATTGAGTCGAACACCGCTTAAGTCCATTACGGTTGTGAGTGCGACAGACCGCAACCAGTTGCCTCGACCCGCTTATGGTAATGACTTCCCGGTCCGAGGAGGCTTTTCAGGATCGTCAGGCGCATCGGCCTTGTCGATGGGTTTCTCCGCTTTGTTTTCTGGGCTGACCCCACCCAAAGGAAACTTTGTTGCGTGCCGCTCGAATACCGAGGTCTGGGGCTCATCCACCTTCGGCGGAGCAGGGGGTAGTGTGGAGTCGAGTGATGGGCGTAGTGGCACAGCGGGTCCAGCCTCTGGGCCAGCCAAGGGCTCGGTGCTCAGTTTCTGCACCAACTCGCGGAGCGTGGGTTCGGCTAGCCCGACCGAAGCATCCGACCTGGCCGAAACGGGCAAATCCTCTTCTTCTTCCACACTCGCGGCAAGCTCCTCCACGACCACCATGGGTGGATCGGCAGACATGACCAGGGCGGCCTCGATTCCCCGCTGCCAGAACCGGCTAGCCAGCAGGAGAAAGAGCCCAAGTTGGGCCAGGAGACAAGCGAGCCAGACCTGATGTGCAGGAACAAACTGCTTCCAGAGAAGGAGGCAGAGCGCGAGTGCGCCGACGCCCAGCATGCCACTGAGCAAGAAACTGCCCACGGTGCGGAAGAAATACTTCCAAAGCAAGAGCAAGGCCGGCAGCAGGGCGCGGCGTACGCTGCGCTCACCGTCCATGACATTGCGGACGATGTAGACCTCAACCAGATCCCACCAAAGACGCACCAGCGCGGCGACGAGCAGAACTACGGCGGCGCTTATCGCGGAGTACAGAAACATCGTGCGCTCGACATACACTTTGTCGGCCCGAGTCAGCAGCAGTGCCCGCGCGGAGAGCAGAATTCCAAGGATAACGGCGGCAACGCAACCGGCCAGAATGGCGGCCCTCAGAAAGCGCCAGAAATACGCGACTCCGCCGCGCAGCAGCACCGAAAGCTGCGGGGGCTCGGCGGAGACGTAGACAAACGTGGTGCCCGCAAAAAGAACGAAGAGCACAAGGAGCTGGAGCAGGTTGAGCCAGACGGCAGTGTGGATTGCAGTAGAGCGAAAGCTGGACTCGTGGAGATGCGCCATCAGCTCGCCGATATAACTGATGTCGATGGTGCCGGCAATCCTCTGTGCGGCCAGACTGTGATCCAAATAAGAGGCCAACCCGGTGGTGAACGGTATGCCGGCAAGCAGGCCAAAAACAAGATTGACCGCGTAGGCCCAAACGACAAGAGGCCAGTTGCGCAGGGCGAGTTTAAATCCCTGAACGAGGATGTTAGGGAGGGGGCGGTTCATCCGCGCTGGTTGCTCCCCTGAGGACTGTAATTCGATCGCTGTGTTCACTCAGCCATGCCCTTCGAGGTTGCGGTCATACCAGGAACGATAACCATTGCGCCAACAACTGCTGGGTGAAGACCCAGTAGTTGGTCAACTTAAAACGCGCCGTGTGGTCGGGTCGCAACGTGTAACTATTATTGAACGAATTGGCGTCCAGCAGGATATTCCCGTCCGGATCCACCTGGGCATACAACGCCCGCGAGGGTTTGTCCCAGGAGAAGCGGGTCCATCGGTCCTTGCCGTCCCAGGTAGCTTGCTCCTTCGAACCGTCTTCGAATCCTACTTCAAGTTTCACCGGAAAGAGGAAGGTGCCCTTGCGTCGCACCACGACGCTCGTATGGTATGAACCCCCTGCACTGTTGCCTTGCCACCAATCGGTGGGGCCGGAAGTAAGCGAGTCCACTGAGTAGTCGAGCACTTCGGTGCCGTAGATAGCCTGGGCCAAGTAAGGCTCCAGGTCGTTACGGCCGGATACCTCGATCAGAGTCTCAACAAAATCGTTCCCGGTGGGATGGGTAAAGCGGTAGCGGCGAAAGTAGATGCGCAAGGCCTGACGAAGAGTGTCCTCCCCCAATACCGCCTCCAGTGTGTTGAGCGCGGTGGCGGTTTTGCCGTAGACAATTGATCCATAACTCGCCTCATTGGCGAATTTCCAGGCTTGGCGCACGATCGGGTCTTCGTCGGGGCGGGAGAGATAAAAAAGCCGGTGGCTTTCGGAGTCGCCGGCATACGCGGTGCGCGCATTCAGCACCGAGGTATTGCGGCCGAAGATCGATCCCATGACTTTGTCTTCGCTGTAACTGTTGATGCCTTCGTCGAGCCATGGCTCCTCGAATTCATTGGTAGCGACCATGCCGTACCAATACTGGTGGCCAAACTCGTGGGCGACCGTGACCTCGAGGCCGTAGTAGAACCATGGTGGATCAAACCAGCGGGCGTCGCCCGTAATCAGCGTCGGATATTCCATGCCTCCCACATTCGAGCCCGGCTCGGGATCGATCAAGGTGATTTGCTTGTAGGGATAGGGCCCATACCACTCATCAAACTTCTGCATGCTTTGTTTGAGGACGGACATATATCGATCGGTCTCATCAGCATGGGAAGCAAGGATCAGGGCGTGAAGTTTCACCGAGCCAAGACTGTTGACGAATGTATCGTCGGCGACCTGAAAGTGGGGTGAGGCGGCCCAGGCAAAATCGTGAATATCTTCGCCGCGAAAGCTGAGCGTCTTGGTGTCATCGGAGTTGTGCTCCTCGCCCGTCTGAATGCCGCTGGCGCCCACGATATAACGCTCAGGAAGCCTAAGGTTCACGTTGTAAGTGCCGAAGTCGGAAAAGAACTCGGTGTCATCGTGATACTGATGACAGTTCCAGGCGCCGTGCCAAAGGACGCCCACCTTGGGGAACCACTGGGCCCCCATGATGAAATCTCGCTTATATCCGGTTCTGGCAGCGGAGAGTGGGAACTTGTCGTGAAAGGCGATGTGGAGGCGAACCACGTCTGCCGGCGCCAACGGTTTGGGGAGGGTGAGCTCCATCACCGTATGGTCGTCTTGATTGCCATCGTCGGGGGCAGTAAAGCGCATGCTCTGGGTGAGATCCCCATAGCCCTCGGCTGCGATGCTCTTGATGTCGATGGCGCCCTGCTCCTCCTTGTTGCGGTCGAGGTTGACGCCCTCCTGATGCGATTCCCTGGCGAAGGTGGATTGAGGACGAAACGCGTTGAGGTAGAGGTGAAAGGGGATGGTAGAAACAGGCTGATCGGAGGGATTGCGATATTCGAGGATCTCCGTCGCGTCCAGGGTCTTGGCGCTGGTGTCGAGTTGGGCGTCGATCCAGTAGGCCACGACGCGCTGCGACAGGGGCTTGCCGTCAGGCGAATTGATCGCGGAGACCTGTGACTGTGCCAACGCGGGCAGTGCAATGAGCAAAGATCCGAGGGCTGCGGGAAATAGCGACAGCGCGCGCAAGTGCAGGGAGGGCATGCGGCATTCTAGATCATTTTTGCAGCGGAATGACTGGGGAGCGACCAGAGCTGGGAGCATAGGAGCCCAGCCAGATAACGGCGGTCGTGACTGGGCACAAAGCCGCGGCGGAGCAGCGTAGCGGCATAATCCGGCAGGGCACGCACAGGAAGGCCGGTGATGAGACCGAAGGCACGATAGAGGAGCCCGATGATGCCGCGGGCGAAATAAGCCGCGAACCGATTCCGAGGAATAGCGAACTCCGATATCACCCACTGCGTGCCGGGGCGAAGATGGGGAAGCACACCATCGACGAGTTGCTCCAGTTGATGAGGATAGAAGCAGTCGAGAAAGAAGTGGGAAACGATCAGATCGTAGCTTCCGCTGGGATTCCACTGGAGAGCGTCGGCGTGATGCAGACAAATACGTTGGCGGGCCTGGGGGCCAGAGCGGCGAATGCGGCGATCAAGAATGCGCAGCATAGAGTGGCTGGAGTCGATAACATCCGCGGTGAGGGTGGTATTGGCTGCCAACAGACGGGCCAGGAAGCGGCCATCGCCATCGCCCAAGAAGAGTGCACGCTGGGCCCCGGTCAAATGTTCAAGTTGGGCGGTACGGCAGCGTACGAGCCAGGGCCCAAAGCTCAGGTATTCGAGCCATCGGTAGGGGCGGGCAACGGGATCAAAATTAACGGCCGGCATGTTAAGGACATCTTCTACTCTCGTGCGGCGAGGTACGGCTTTGTGTTTAGCGAGCAAAGGGGAAGAAGGCCAACGGAGTCAGGAGGGCTGCGTCGGCGGCGATGCGCAGGTGCAGCGCGGAAAAGTGTGAACTGCGGACGTCGAGGGCAAACAGCAATCCACTGCTGAGCAGGGCCGCGAGATATACCGCCATCAGCCCGCGCGAGGGCGCAAGCAGAGCCGCAGCCAGAGAAAACAGCGCAATCATGGTTACGATCTGACGCAGGTGCAGGCTGGCCCAGCGGGTGGTGGAGTGAGGAACGCCGGCCTCCCATTTCTCGATGCTCACACAATTGATCCAGCACAGCACGGCGAAAAAGGCGACGGCGGGGGCCAGCTGCTCTTTTCCTAATCCGATCCCATCCCTTGCCCCGAGGCGCGACCAGGCGGGTACGGCGGTGGCAGCGGCAAAGAGAATGGCGACGGCGAGTTCCTTAGGCAGCCAGGGCGCAATGCCGTGGTTGGTCCTGCGGTGAATGGCGAAGAGATAAAGAAACGCAAAAACCCCGATCCAGGAGTCGTCACGGAGCGCTTCGGGACGCATACGGGTAACGACAAACCAGGCAAGGACCACGAGCAGGAGCGAAGCTGCCCACAGAAAGGCGGTGCGATGACGGGCGTGGAAGTGATGGCGCTCCCGCAGGTCGCCTTGCCGCGGGCGGAGTCCGTCGAGAATGCGGTCGGCGACATAGAGCAACCAAGTCGCAAGGGCGAGAAGCAGCGGCGCCTGGAAAAAGGGCAAGTGAAGATGCATGGCACGGGCAAAGAACCATGACCAGAGAGCGGCGACGGTGGGCGCATCGAGACTAAGCAGATGCCACCATTTTGCGAGATTGGAGAGACGGGGAACCAAGGTTTAGTTTACTTCGGGGGAGAAGGTGCTTGGGACGCGCTGCGTTCCGGCCGACAATCACTTCCGGAGAGGGGGTTGTGAGGGTTGAGAGAGAACTGCAGATCCAGGCTGCGCTCTCATATCAAATCGGAGGCTGGGGCGTTGAGTGCTGCGTATCCCCCTCAAGCCCAAAAACGGGGCTTGAATGGGGCACCCAACTTTGTTGCGGATCAGGCGGCGGGCTCGGGCTGCTTCCGGACTGCTTTGCGACGATGGGGCTTGTCCGAGGTTGCGGGCGCTGGAAGTGGGACAACGACGGGTTCCGGGTCCCATGCTGGTTCGGGAATGCCGTCAACGCTGTCCCGGCCCTCGGCCAGGCGGATGAAGAAGTCCTGGGCGCTAAAACGCTTACCCTCCGGAGCGCGGAGACGCAGGTAGTCGCCACTGGCCATCTCCATACGCGACTTACCGGTGTCGGCCAAATAAGCGGCCAGGATCTCATGGCGGATGCGATGGCGAATCTGGGCATCCCGTATGGGGAAGACGACCTCACACCGTTCAAAAAGGTTGCGCGGCATCCAGTCGGCGCTGCCACAATAGATTTCGTCCTCGCCCCCGTTGGCAAAGTAAAAGATGCGGCTGTGCTCGAGGAAACGGCCGACCACCGAGCGGACACGAATGTTGTCGCTAATCCCTGGAATCCCCGGGCGAATGGAACTGATTCCGCGCACGATCAGGTCGATCCGCACCCCGGCCTTGGACGCTTCGTAGAGCGCTTCAATCACGGCCTGCTCGAGCAGCGAATTCATTTTGGCGATGATGTGCGCCGGCCGGCCGGCCAAAGCGTGTTCCGCCTCGCGATGGATCATGCTAATGGTGCTCTCCGCCAAGGTCAGCGGCGCTACCAGCAAAGGGGCGTAATCGTCCGATTCAGAATGGGCAGTGAGGTAATTGAAGACACTGTGCACGCTGGCCGTAATCTCCGGGTCGGCCGTCAGCAGGCTGATGTCGGTGTAGAAGCGCGCTGTATTGGGGTTGTAGTTACCAGTGCCGAGGTGCACGTATCGGCGGGTTATGCCGTCCGGATCGCGGCGAATGAGCATGGCCAGTTTGCAGTGTGTCTTGAGCCCGACGATGCCATGGAAGACCTGCACCCCCGCGTCTTCAAGATTGCGTGCCCAGCGGATGTTCGAGGCCTCATCGAAACGCGCCATCAGCTCCACTACGACGGTGACTTCTTTGGTCTGTGCCGCCTCGGTAAGGGCATGAAACATAGGTGAGTCGGAACTGGTGCGATAAAGCGTCTGCTTCATGGAAACTACGCGCGGATCCCGCGAGCCCAACTGGACGAAGTTGACCACAGCGTCATAAGAATCGAAGGGGTGGTGCAGGAGCAGGTCATGATGACGGAGTTCGTCAAAAAGATCTTCCGAGCGCCGGTTCAGGCGTAGTTCGCGGGGAAGGAAGTCCTTGAATTTGAGGTCCGGACGCGGAGTGTCGCTGTAAAGGTTCATCAGGCGCGACAGATTGACCGGCCCGTTGGTGGGAAAGACCTGAGAATCATCAAGCTCGAAATTCATGCGCAGGCGGTCGACAATCTCGTTGTCCGCACCTTCTTCAATTTCCAGGCGCACCGCGTCGCCTTTGCGGCGATTGTGCAGCTCGGAACGCACGCTGTCCAAAAGGCTTCGTGATTCTTCCTCCTGAAAATACAGGTTGCTGTTGCGAGTGACGCGAAAGGCGGCAGTGGAAAGGATTTCGTATCCTCTGTACATGCCGGCGGCGTTGTGTTCAATCAGGTCGTGGAGAAAGACGAAGTCGTGGGTTCCCGAACTGGAGGGTACGGGCACCAGCCGGGGCAGCGCACGAGGCACGGTGAGCACGCCGAGCAAAGCCCCGCTGGCGCCCTTGCGCTTACGGCGCAGCAGTAGGGCCAGGCAAAGCGCTTTATTCAAGACCCGGGGAAAAGGATGGGCCGGGTCGATGGTGATGGGCGTCAAGAGTGGATCGACTTCGCGCTGATAGTAGTCAAGGGCGTGTACCCGGGCTGCTGCATCGACCTCACCCCACTCCAGCACGCGGACGCCATTCTCAAAAAGAGACGGCCGCAGGTCTTCCGTCCAGCAGCGGTACTGATCGCGGACGAAAGTGTGCATATCCCGGACTACGTTATCCAGGGTCTGCCGGGGGGTTAGGCCATCGAAGCCCGGTTCGGTGTACCCGTCCTCAATGCGCTGCATGATGCCGGCCACGCGAATTTCGACAAACTCATCCAGATTACTGGCGGTAATGGCCAGGAATTTAACCCTTTCCAACAAGGGATTGCTGGAATCCTGGGCTTCTTCGAGGACACGGCGATTAAAGCTCAGCCACGACTCGTCACGGCCGATAAAGAGACTCTGCGGATCTTTGCTCACAATGTCCATGGTGAGGGTTCGGACACCCATTGTCTCTGTCTACCTTACTAGAGGGGTGAAGCAAAATGAATCGGCGATGACGTGCCATTTTACCCAGGAAATGTTCAGCCGGCGTGCACTCGATTTGACGCCCGGATCGGGGTTGCGGGAGGATGGAAGGTGACAAACTATCGAACTACCGACGGTTCTCAAGGAGAAGCGCATGATCGATCAGGATTGTAGCCAGGCGCCAGGGGCCAGCCTGCTCATGGCCGAAGATACGGCTGTCCAGCTTTTTCAGATCGCGGCCCTGATGCTGGGTGACGAGCAAGAAGCAGTTTCCCTGGTGGAAGAAACAGTGGCCAAGGTGGAAACGGACCCTTGTGCTGAGGCCACCGTGGCCTACGCCGAGGCCCGTTCTTTACTGGTGCACACTGCCATGCAGCGGATGGCCGGGTTGTACCCGGAAGCGTTTGCTGTGCCCGTTCCGGAGCCTGCCGACGCCGCCTCCTGCATTGAAACCGATGATCTTGGAGCGGCGGGTTTGACCGGTGAGCAGTTTGGGGCGCTGTTTTCGGGCGCCGGGCGGGCGGGAATGCGGGAATGGCTGGACCGTCTTGCACCCGCCTTGCGAGCCGTTTTTGTGCTACGCGCTGTCGCCGGACAAGACGGTGAGCAGACCGCGGAGAGCCTTCGGCAGAGCGGAGCGAGGGGAGCCCAGGCATGGCGGCGAGACCAGGTGGGAACCGCGTATCGCCAGGCCCTGTGCTCGCTGGCCACCTGCCTGATCAGTTCGCGTACCGCGCTCATGCCGGCCTGAGCCATCCAAGCCACAAGCCCAGATTTGGTGCGGCTCTATGATGACCGCGTCTTGCGTAGCCAGCTTCTCTGCCAAAAACGGTGCGTTCCCCCGGTTTTCCTGCGGAGCTTTTTCGCGTTGGCGAAGTTCATGCGGCTTTCCTTACTGAAAGCCGCAAGCGAAATCCGGGTTTCGCTTGTCGCCGTTGGGCCTTCTTTTTGAATAATTAACAGGCTGTTTTGCATCGAAGTGGATGCTGTTGGATTTCTGGGCCCACAGGTTGCGTGCCGAGGTTGACTTAAGAATGAGACGTTACCGGGGTGCATTGAGGGGCATGGAGTGGCGATCGCTCTTGATCCTCCTCAGCTTGAGCCCGGCCGCCTCGCTGGGGCAATCTGCGGCGCCTGGGGGTAGCGGGTCGTCCGGGAGCAGCTCGAGTGCGCCCTCCGTTCAGGCGGCGCCGGCGCAGGTGAATAGCAACACTTACCAGGGCAGCATCGTAAAGCAAGCGCCGGTCCCAGGGGTTCTTCCCCTTTCGCTCGATCAAGCGATTAGCATGGGGCTGAAATACAACCTGGGCCTGGTGCTCTCGGGTGTCAACGCAGGTTCGGCCAGCGCACAGCGGCTGCAGCAATTGCAAGCATTACTGCCGACCGTGGATGCTACTGCTAAAGAATCGGTGCAACAGACGAACTTGCGGGCAGAAGGGCTCAACATCCCCGGCTTTCCAGCG
Organism: uncultured Acidobacteriaceae bacterium; assembly: GCA_963746595.1. Classification (GTDB taxonomy): domain Bacteria; phylum Acidobacteriota; class Terriglobia; order Terriglobales; family Acidobacteriaceae; genus PALSA-350. Next base: position 95,894 of record CAVVBS010000012.1, on the reverse strand, counting down.
GTAATCGGGCCGTATGGATATACAGACATTCGGGGATCGGTGCAATGGTCCCTCTTGAACGTGTCGTCGCTGCGGAACTATATGGCCGCTAAACATAACTTCGAGGGGTCCAAACTTTCGATCGAGGATGCCAAGGACATGGTGGTGCTGACGGTCGGCAATTCGTATTTGCTGTGCATCGCCGACGCGTCGCGAGTGCAATCGGCACAAGCCCAGGTAAACACCTCGAAGGTCTCGCTCGACCAGGCGGTGGCCAACCACCAGGCGGGGACGGCTCCGCTGCTCGATGAGCTGCGAGCGCGAGTGGATTATCAAACCCAACAGCAAACCTTGATCACGGCGCAAAATCAATTTGAGAAAGACAAGATTGCGTTGGCGCGCGCCATCGGGTTGCCACTGGAACAACGCTACGAATTAACCGACCTGGCGCCATTCAAGGCGCTGGACGATGTGGACCCAAATACCGCGGTCCAGCAAGGGCTTGCTCATCGTCGTGATTTGCAGGCTTTGCAGCAGCAGGTGGAGAGCGCGAAGGCGTCCCGATCCGCGGCTACCGCCGAACGCTACCCGACTGTAAATTTTTCCGGCGACTACGGGCTGATCGGGCCGACCCTGGGTCATTCCAATGGAACCTTCGACGTCCTGGGCACGGCGAGCGTTCCGCTTTTTGAAGAGTACAAGTTACGAGGCGATGCACAGAGCGCGCAAGCTCAACTGGAACAGAAGCAGGCACAGTTGAGCGACATGCGTGGCCAGATCAGCGCCGACGTGCGTGACAGCATTCTCGATATCCAGGCAGCCGCCAAGCAGGTTGCGGTTTCGCGCAGCAACGTAGAATTGGCGACCGAGGCCTTGAGCGAGGCGCAGCAGCGCTATGCGGCAGGCGTGGCCGACAATCTTGCGGTGTCGCAGGCGCAGGCGTCGATGGCGCAGGCGGATGACCAGTACGTCTCCAGCCTCTACCAGCACAATGTGGCGAAGCTATCTCTCGCCCGGGCGTTGGGCATTGCGCAAACAAATTACAAGGATTACGTGGGAGGAAAGTAGCAGTGGCGGAACAAAATGCGGAATCAGGCCGTGCAAGTACCGTCGAAGAGGGTCCCGAGGCTGGCAATAACGACCAGCAGGATCTGGACAGTCCTCCACGGAAAAAGGGACAGCGCCGATTCATCGTCATCGGCGTGGTGGCGGTTCTTATCGTGGGCGCCCTGCTCTTCTGGTGGCACTCCACGTATTACGAAGACACCGACGACGCACAGGTGGATGGTCACCTGATACAGATCAGCGCCCGCGTTGCCGGACAGGTCATCAAGGTCAATGTGGATCAGAATCAATACGTCCAGGCCGGTACCTTGATTGCCGAGATCGATCCCAAGGACTTTGAGGTTGCGGTGCAGCAGGACGAGGCCAGCCTGGAAAGTGCCGAGGCGAATTATGAAGCGGTGCGGGTAAACGTACCCGTCATTGGAATTAACACCAGTTCCACACTGCAGTCGGCCTCTTCCGGTGTGCGAACCTCGGACGCGACGGTGCAGCAGTCACAGCGTCAGTTGGAAGCTGCGCAGGCCCAGGTGCAGCAGGCGGATGCGAACAACATAAAAGCGCAACTGGATCTGAAGCGTTACACGCCGCTGGTGGAAAAAGACGTCATCTCCAAACAGCAGTTCGACGCCACAGTGGCCACAGCTGACGCTGCCAAGGCCGCATTGCTGGGCGCGAAGGCCAGCGAGATTGCTGCCGAGGACGCGGTGCGCATTGCCCGCGACCGTGTGGTGCAGTCTCAGGCGGAGTTGAAGACTGCGCAAACCGCGCCGGACCAGGTAAAGATTCAAAAGGCCAAGGCTGACCAGGCGGCGGCACAGGTGGAGCAGGCACGCGCCGAGCTGGCGCAGGCTAAATTGAACCTTAGCTACACCAGGATTGTTGCGCCGGCGAACGGCATCATCACCAAGAAGAGCCTGGAAGTGATGCAGAACGTCAGCGTGGGGCAGAACTTGATGACCCTGGTTTCGCTGGATGACATCTGGATCACGGCTAACTTCAAGGAGACGCAGCTGCGGTCGATGCGCCCCGGGCAGACGGTCAAAATCCACGTGGACGCTTATGGGCGTGACTACGACGGAAAGGTGACGCAGATCGGCGGCGCTACGGGGTCGATGCTGAGCCTGTTTCCGCCGGAAAATGCGACTGGGAATTACGTCAAGGTGGTGCAACGGATCCCGGTCCGGATTGACTTGACGGATCGAAACGAGGACAAGGACCGGTTGTTGAGGCCGGGTTTGTCGGTTGAGCCTACGGTTCGGGTGAAGGATTAGGGGGCTTCACCTCAGAGGGTGGGAAAGCGGTTCTCTCAGAAGTCCACAAATGACCCAGGACCATGCCCCATAAGCGCTAACTTGACGCTGGTTTTTGCGTCTCCAGCTCGCCACAAAACCGTCATCCTGAGAGGTTGTGACTTTTTGATCTTTTCGTGTTTTTTGCACCCGACCAGATGTTTTTCGATCCCCTCCAGAAAGGCGTCATCCTGAGCGAAGCGCCTCGCAGATCTATCGCATAACAGAGGGTTTTATGCGCGCAGTCGAAGAGCCTGTCCTGAGCGTAGCCGAAGGAACCCCGGCGATGCTGTTGGCAGATGCTCTTCAGAGCTTTCCGGACACCAAACCTGAAAGAAATTAAAAAAGTCACAACCGCCGAGCGGAGCGCCTCAGAGATTTATCGCGTGACTTCACGCTGGCGGCGCGGAGTCGAAGGACCCCGGCGGTGCTGATCTTACCCATGCTGCTTGGAGCTTTTCGATCACCGAAGCCGGAAAACAGGTTCTCCTGCGGTATGCACTTGATGGTCACGGGTACATCTTTTCATGCACTGTAATCATCTTCCATCCCCAGGCTGTGCCAGGTCTTTGAACTCGGGATTGATCGTGCGAATGAGGTTGAGCTTCTTTTCGCGCCGCCAGCCTTTGAGCTGTTTTTCCCGCGCGATGGCTGTGCGAATGTCTTCGTAGTCTTCAAAATAGAGCAGGCGCTTGCAGCCATAGGCCGCAGTGAAACCTTCCAGCGCGCCCTCCTTATGTTGCATGACGCGCAGATACAGATTGCTGGTGACGCCAATGTAAAGCGTGCCTGTGTGGCTGCCGAGAATGTAGGCGGAGCCGCCGGGCATAGCAAGATGCTAGCAAGTTGTTGGTTCTCGGGCCCAGGGAAAGAACGTGGCGGGTTCGCACGGTGCGGCCTCGGTGGTTGAAAAGCTCCGAGCAGCATGGGTAAGATAAGCACCGCCGGGGTCCTTCGACTCCGCGCCGCCAGCGAGATGTTACGCGATAAATCTGTGAGGCGCTCCGCTCAGGATGACGATTTTGTGGCGAGTTGGAGAGGCAAAAACCAGCCTCAAGTTAGCGCTTATGGGACCGTGTCCTGGGATATTCTCAGCCGGAGCTGTCCAAATTAGCGGAACAACGGCCTTCTGGACGGCGCAAATTGTTGAATGCATTAAAGAGAACGCGGGCAAGCGAAATCGAGGTGGTTGCTGTAGTGGCGGTTCTGTCCAAGACAGAACCGAAGGTCCCTACGGCTACGCTCCTGTGGCAAGCCGGGGCAGGCGGGATGACAAAGGGAAGGGCAGCGTCACCTCAACAGCCGTTACGAGGGATGGAGAGATCTCCAGGTTATCTGCGGTTTTCGTCGCCGTGGATTGGGCCGCACCTCACGTGGTGGCCAGCGCAACCAGCTCTCCCAGGTCGGCCGCTGTGGTTGATTCGGTTCCGCGCGGGATGGAGGGTCCAATCACAAGGGCTTGGCTGTGGCCTTCGAACCAGACCAGGAATGCGGATTTATCAGCTCCAGAGAGGCGCTGCTGGTTGAGCCAGTTGTAGTAGGCTCCCATGTCGGCGTCGACCAGGGAACCGGTCAGATCCAGCTCGACATTGCCCTGACTAGTCGACAACAATTCGTTCATTGGCTTCTGTCGTTGCCGTGGGGCGAAGCGCACCAACAAGGTCAGCGACTGGGCCCTTCGCAGGGCCTCGCGGGCCGTCCACTGGGCAAACGTGGTGCTGAATATCTGGGTCCCGGAGGCCTCGGTGAGCAGCTTGACTTGAAAACGATCCAACACCGCATCCCCCGCCTCGTCCATGCCTAGATCCGCAGGCGCCAGCCGAGCCAGATGCGTGCGCAGTTCCTCCGGCCCCATGCCGGGGCGCTGAATGTCGGCCTGGATTTTGTGGAGCAAGGCGGCGCGCGTGGGTTCCAACGCGTGGTACGAAACGCAGGTTAGCAATGGGCTGTGATCAGCTTCCTGTCCACCGTCGATGTACCAGTGACCATAAGGAACAGGATGCGCTTTGGCCCGCGCGGCGACCGCGTTCAGTAACAGTTGCAATCCGTTATCGGGCTTGACGTGGGCAAAATAGGCGCCGTGCGGGCGCAGGTTACGGAAGAGCGGCGCATCGTAGGCCGTGACACCCTGACCGATGACCGCAATGCCGAGCCTGCGCACAGGAATCGCTTCCGATGGTTTGGTGGCCTGCAAACGTTCGCCGTAGACGATCGCGGCCTGGCGAAAGCCATCCAACTGGTGAGTCGTCCACAAGTAGGCCGATAGCTGCTCGACAAACTGGGCCGGCTGATTAATCCAATCGAAGTTTTCCAACTTTGGCGACAGAGAAAATTGCGCGAAGGCGTGAAACCAGTCTGTCATCTGCGCCGGAGAAAGAGAGCTAAGGTTAGCGAGTTCCCTATCGATGGCCACTCGTTCGGCTGGGAACTTGTAATCGTAGTCGATCACCTCGCGCAACAAGCTGGGCAAAAAGCTGAGCGGAAGCTGCCGGAGCGCGTCCAGGTGGGCTACGACGAGAGCTCTCGCCCGGGGAGGATACGACGCGAACTGTTCGACTTTTAGATCACGTGGAAGCATGACACTAGACCAACTCTTTGATCGGCCGCCCGCGAGAGAGCGAAGCAGAGAATCCCATCATCGCTCCCAGAGTGGGTACGAGGTCAATCGACTGCATCGGCTGATCGTAGACCACGCCTTGCCGGACACCGGCGCCCAGGGCCATCATCCAGGTGGTCCGGGAGGCTGCGTCACCCGTGCGATGGTGCTGAAAACCGTTGCCGCCGGAATCCTCGTCGGCATCCCGCCCAAAATCCGGAAGGATGAAGAGAGTTGTGTTGCCGGCGTATTCGGGCTCGCTTTGCACAGCCTTCCAAAGCTCCGCACAAAGCCGATCCGTGCGCCGGATGCCATCGATATAGAGAGAATAGGCCCCGGCGTGCGCAATATCGATATCGTGCATGGTGATCCAAAGCAAGCTGGGAGACTCCTGCTGCATCAAGCGCCGCGCGATATACATCGAGAGCTCGTCCGGGCTGGACAACGTGAGGGCATGCGCCTTGAAGTCATCGACGGAAAGCCTGAGGATCATTTCCAGCTGTTGCAACTCGAATTCGCCGCCTGCAAGTTGTGGAGTGTACAGCGGAGTCTCGTAGTTATCACGCAGCAAATGCGCGTAATCGGTGGCGCTGCCGGACATGGCCGCAGCCAGCAAATGCTTGGGCAGAACGACCCTCGCTCCCAGGCCCTGGCCAAAGGAGCGGTAATCGCTTTCGCCAATCCGGTTGAAGCCGTTGCTGGGCGCGACCACCCACGCATCGGAGGGCGGCCGATTCAAATCCTTGCGAAAGTACTCGAAGACTGTGGGGTGCTCCGGGGGAATGGCGGAGAAGTTATTGAGCGTTTCGTAGACGCCGGTGGCCAGACTTGCGGTGGCCACATAGTGGCCCAGGATGCCTTGATTCATCACCTGGGTGAAGAAGCTCGCTTGCGGCGCCAATTCGTGGATCAGGTGGGGAATATTTTCCTGTCCCGCGGGCGCGAAGGTCTCCTGATCGCGGGCGCCTCCGCCAAAGGTGATGACGATAACCTTGCGCTTCTTTGCCGCAGCGGCTCCACGCACAAACGGGCTGGCGCTGAGCAAAGTAGACCCCAACGCCACGCCGGCAGCGCTGCGCAGGAAATCACGCCGGCTGCGGCCGAGATGTTCCGCGATATTTCTGCCGAAGGAAGATTGGGCCGTCAACTCACATACACCTCATACCGTTTTACTGCTTGGTGGAAGGGGCGTCCTTGGCTGCATAGACAAACTGCCGAACCTCTGCACTTTCCTTATCCACCTCAGCCATGTACTGCGCTCGCAGCCGCTGATAGACTGCGAATTCTTCCTGGGCGCGATCCTTTTGCCCGGTGTGCACATAGTCCTGGCCGAGGCGGTAGTGGGCGTCAGGAAGATTCGTATTCAACTCCAGCGCTCGCTGGTATTCCGGAATCGACTTCACATACTCATGCTGGTCGGCATACAGATTGCCCAGCTGCACATGCGCATCGGGAAGTGCCGGGTCGAGCGTTATCGACCTTTTGCAGCAGAGCTTCAATTTGCCGCAAATCGAAGCCGGGATCTTCGGCCCGCTTGCCCTTCCACAAACTCATCGCGTAGTAGTAAATTGCCAGCGCATTATGGGGCTGCAGCTCAGCAAAACGACGAAAGCGCTGGATCACGTCGTCCGCCTGATTCGGGGAGCTGTAATAAGCCTTGGAGAGGAACAGGTAACAGCGAGGATCGGCCGGATCTAAGTCAGCCGCAGCCAGCAGGGCCTTGACCGCCTCGTCATATTTACCCCGCGAATACAGCGCCATCCCCAGCCCGATCAGCACCCGAGGTGAATTGGGATAGCGCAGCGCAGCCTGCTCAAAAACCTCGATCGCGGGCTCATACGTGCGGTGGATAAGCAGCTCGCTCCCCCAGTCAAACAGGTTGCCCTCGCTCGGATCCATGTGTGCGGCGATTTCATATTCGTTCACCGCCGGCACAAACTCTCCGCTCTTTTCGTCGATTTGAGCCAGCAGGTTATGCAATTCTCCGGTGTTCTTGATCTGCTCAAGATTTTGAACGAGTTGCCTGGCCTGACCAAGCTTTCCCGTTAGAAAATACGCCAGCGCGAGATCATACCCGTTGTCGTAAGAAGGACGAATCGCCTGCGCCTTTTCGAGCAATGGCACCGCGTCCGCAATTCTTTTGGACTGAATGTAGAGCTCACCCAGATTGTGGTTAGCATCGTAGTCGCGAGGTTCCAGGGCAAGAGCCTTACGAAACTGCTCCCCTGCCAACTCCGATTTGCCTGAATGGAAGAGACTGGCTGCCAGATTCGTTCGGGCGGCTGCCGAATCCGGTTTCAATCGAACCGCGATTTGGAGCTGTTCCACGGCCTTGGCATCCTGAGACTGTGCCGCATAAACCAGCCCCAAAAGCTCATGAACCTCAAAGGTCTTTGGCGCATAGGGCAAGAGGGCTTCCAGCTGCGCCGCAGCCTCGGCAAACCGTCCTGCGTCATACTGAGCGACTGCCGATTGAAACTGACGGTCTAATGCCTGATTGGGTGCTTGGTCGGTGCGCCTGGGTCTGGTTTTGATGGTCCTGGCCTGCGGCAAGCGCCGCACAAAACACAAGAGAATTGAGAACCATCCCCCACGACCAGTACATTTTGCTCACAGCCCACCTTTGTTGTTACCGCGTGAGCGAAGCTACGCAGAAACACCCCGAAAGGCCGCGGAAAGCGGCCTTTACGGGGTGTTTTCATCTTAGCCTAGTAATACAACTTCAAAGAAAATTGTATTTGCCTCGGAGCGTTGGGAGCATCGCGGGTAGATCCGATGGCGCCGAAGTTAGTGTTGTTGAAGTTGGTTGAGTTCGAAATCGAGACAACGCCGTTGCCGCCGAATCCCGGAGCATTGAAATTCGGATGGTTGACGATGTTGAAGAACTCAGCCCGGAACTCCATGCTGAAGCGCTCATTGATGGGAATGTTTTTGAATGTGGAGAAGTCGAACCGATGGTAGCTTGGCCCGGTAGTCGTCCCCGGACGGTTGCCCAGATAACCGAAACCAGTCGTAGGTACGCATCCGGCTGGATTCGATGTTGCATCTCCGCCCAACAGGCAAGGCTGTTGGAAGGCTTTCGGGTTTCCCAACCAATACGGAGTCGATTTGCCGCTTGAATTTTTCTTGACCTTTATTCCGAGGTCCGGGCTCTGCCCGGGTACGGTCACATCGTTGCAGTTGGTGCCCTTTGTCGTTGCAGTCGGGCAACTGAGGGAGAGAGGCTGGCCGCCCTGAAGGGTAGTGATCCAATTTATGCTCCACCCTCCGACGAACGCATTCCCGAGCTTGCCAGTGTTGGCCAGATAATGCTTGTCTTTGCCGAACGGTAGTTCGTACCCGCCGCTGAAATGGAATACGTTGGTGACGTTAAAAGAGGCCAGTGACCAATCTCCACGAACACCAAAGCCCGGCACGTCTGGTGCGCGAGCGCCATTCAGACTACCGCCATTCAGCAAGTCGCCGGCGTCAGTAAAGGTTCTTGAAAATGTGTACGTGAGGAGGAAATTCAGTCCGCTCGAGAACTGCTGTTCGAGCTTGGTTTGTAATCCGTTGTAAACACTGGATCCAATCATTCGCCCAGTAGAACCACCTCCGAGATCTGGAAACGGCTCTTGACCCAGGGCTCCTCCACCGACCGGGCCCGTAGTACTGGCGTTGTACGGCAGGAGTGCGGTTACGTTATTCGCGCCAAGATTCATCTGAAGATTGTCGGCCTTTGTGAGTACATAACCGACCTGCGCCGACATCGAGTGAGTGATCGCATACTGGAAAGATAGGTTAGCGGCCAAGGTTTTGGGATCTACGAAATTGAACTGAAGCCCCTGCAGCCCCAAGCCAGATGCGTTCACGTCAAGAGGGGTAAATGAATGGCAGGAGAAGCCGGACTCAAAGGTCGCGGTTTGACCCGGACCTGCGGTCGCGCAGGTAGCGTATGGCGTGTTGTAACTAACAGGTGCGACGTTAGATAAGCCGGCAGGAGAGCCGTTAGGAACTTTGGGGTTGTACTCGAAGTTGTATACGAAGGGATAATTCTCACCAATATTCGGTCCGTAACCCTGATTCTCGAAGGCGTTCCAAAAGAGACCCACCCCGCCGCGCACCACTAGCTTCGGGTCTACTTGATAGGCAAAGCCGAAGCGCGGCGCAAAATTATTGTATTGTGGCTTGAGCAATCCCTGGCCGTACTTGTCGGTCGACAAAATCGCAATTCCATCCTTGGCCAGCACATCGATAAAGCCGTTGCCGGCCAGGGACGGATTATTGGCCGTCGAAGACAATTGCCCTGTTGTCCTTGCCCGAAGCCGGGATGATGAACGTCGGAGTCCCATTGTAATTGGGAACGAAGTTGGCTTGGCCGCCATTTGTCTCGTTAATGGGCCCAAAGTATTCCCAACGCAAGCCGAGATTGAGAGTCAGCTTAGGAGTGACCTTCCAGTCGTCCTGGAAGTAAGTCGCGAAATAGGCTCGTTCGTCGTAGGTTTTGTTGATGTTGGAGGAGCGGACATCGTCAGAGCCTCCGGAGTAATTCACTCCATTCGGGAACTGTCGCGGCTGTCGGGGGCAGAATAAATTGCGCGATACCCGTGGTGCTGCCGTTATTGCCCGGAATATCTGTGAAGCTACCGTTATAGTCGAATTGGCCGTGCGCCCAGGCGGGCTGGAGGGTATTGAACACTACGTGCTGGTATTCAATGCCCATCTTGAAGCCGTGAGCGCCGTAAACCTTGGAAAAGTCGTCGACGACCTGAGTCGTCTGGGTGGTTTCGTCCGAAGGCAGGAAGTTGTTGGCGCCCAAAGTCTGCAGCCCACCAAATCCGAAGGCGGGCAGACCGCCGTTGTTATCCACCTGTGGGATACCCGGGATTCCGTATTGCGCCGGAATGCCGTATGTAGAGCCTTCTGGCCCGAATCGTGAGGTGTGCAGGTGGTCCCATCCAACCCTCGCTACATTGACCGTAGTCGGCGAGAACAGATGGGTATAGGCCGCCACACCCTGAAAAGACTTTGCCGTCTGGACGCCCTGCTGGAAGCCGCCGCCGTCCGCTACGCCCCCAAAGGGCCCCGGAATAAATTGAGGGTTGTCCCAATAACTGGCGCGCGCAAATACCTGGTTTTTGTCGGATACATCGAAGTCGCCCCGGACGTCAAACTGGTTGTTGTGCTGGTAGAGGTTGGGACTGGCTGCAAAATTTGAACTGACTCCACCGGCGGTTGGTAGTGGGAAAAGATTCAACAGCTTGACGGCGTTGGGATCGATGCGGCCGGCAGGAATTTGATTCAAACCCGAGCAGGCGGCGAGCGAAATCGTCCCCCCTACACAGGTGCCGAGGCCGAACGGATCGCGAACATAACCAGTAGACGCTGCCGCGATGCCGGTAACGGGATCGACCGTGCCCGCCGTGACCGCCCGGGTGGTCGCAGGGTCCAGGACGGTGCCGACGGGTATCAAACGTCCCAGGGCATCGGCTCGCGCCGCGCTCGAGGCATTGGCGGAGACCAACTCGGAGAGATTGGAGTAGCCGCTGTTGCGCTGCAACACGGTCGGCACTGCGATTCCAGATTGGGTGTTGCCCTGTACGTGCCGGAAACCCTGATAATCACCAAAATAGAAGATCTTGTTCTTTATGACGGGGCCGCCGATGGAACCTCCGAACTGGTTCCAGCGCAACTCTCCCTTTTTAATTCCGTTGTTATCTTCAAACCAGTCCGCTGCGTCGAGCACATCGTTGCGGAAAAATTCCCAGGCCGCGCCATGAATTTGGTTGGTGCCGGACTTGACCGTAGCGTTGAGGACGGCGCCCGCGGCACGGCCCAGCTCGGCACTGAAGTCCGAAGTCTGGACCTTAAATTCCGCGATCGCGTCGGGCGGAGGAAGAACAACAAAGTTTGTTCCGTTCAGGAAGTCCACGTTGTCGGAATTGTTGTCAATGCCGTCCAGCAGGTAGTTGTTCTGCGAAGGGCGCAGACCGTTGGCGGAGAAGGCTCCGTTCGCCGCATTGCCGCGAGTGTCCGCCTGCGGAGTGTTCACGCCGGCTGCCAGTTGGGCCAGGAAAGTAAAGTTGCGTCCATTCAGAGGCAGGTTATTCACGCTCCGCTCGTCGACCACTTGCCCGACCGACGCATCCTCGGTCTGCAACTCGGGCGGTGCGGTGGTGACCTCAACGGTTTCCGTCGCGGCGCCGGTCTTAAGCTCAATATTGACACGCACATTCTGACTCACGGCCACCTTCACATTCTGCTGGGTGGTCACAGAGAAGCCAGGAGCAGTGGCGGACACGGAGTAGTTCCCGATTCTGACGGGCGAGAAGGTGTATACGCCGGAGCTGTCCGTAGTCGTCACCACGGACAAACCTTGGTCCGTGTTCAAGAGTGTCACTTTTGCGTTGGGAATCACCGCGCCAGTGGCATCCTGAACCAATCCAGTAACTGATCCTTCATCGACCTGGCCGAATGCACACGGCGAAAGCTGCAGAAGCAAGCAGAAGGACTGTAAGGGTTATGCAGCCAAAGAATTTAAACCGGCGGGAGAAATTGCGATCATAGCCCATCCGAAAAACCTCCAAGTCATTGAAACCACGGTCATTTTTGCGCTGTTGGGCGCTGACTCGATTGCGTACTCGTTTTCAACAAAGGCCCAGTAACCGTTTTCCGCAGTGGCCTCAGTAACCGGTTACATGGTTGCCGAAAGAAAGCTAGTCCAGACCAATAACATTTGTCAACCAAAAGGTTGAGATCGTTTCAGCCGAAAGGTGGAAATCGTGCGGGTGAAGGTCGAGATCGTCTCTTTTTGGGGCGATGAGGTCTCACCAAGTGGTGAGTCCCAGCGTTGGGCTGAGGTGATTCAGGCTGGATGTGGCCTCACACTGGCGCCACGCAGACACCTTGCTGACAAGAGCACCTTTACTGTTACTGTGATGGGATGGGATCGGCGACCACGCAAACGATCGCGTGCCGGGAACCCCGGGTTTCGACGGAATGGCCGTGTTCAATCCAGTCTTTTCGTTTACACCAAGCGTAAGAATGCTCCAGGCGGGACCTTAAGGATGTCGCGTCACAAAAACGAGATCCAGTTCCCTTCCCGGCGGGCAGTCCTTAAGAGCATGGGGTTGGCGCCCCTACTCCTCCGTCCGGCTCCCTTCCATGGATACTCGTTTTTGTTCGGCCCCCGGAAGAGCCTCCCGAATCGGAACGCCGGTTTGCCTTTCTCCGATGTTCGTCTGACGCCGCACTATCCAGCAGCCTCCCCTTTGGAAGATGTCCTCCGTCTTGTCGCTCCGGGTTCCGACGATTACGTTACTGAAAAATATGCCTGGGAAATTGAGTCACTTCTCAAACAGTGGGGCCAAGCCCTCAAGGCATCGGCCCGCGACCTTTCAGTCCTGGCAAAGTCACTGGACCCATCGATCGAAGCCTCCCCGCTCGTTCCGGCCAAGGAAATCACGCTGCGGGCGGGGAACGGGATCACATCACGAGAAGATTGTTTGACGGCAAGGTTGTTCCCGGGCGGGAGCGGTTTCTCCAGGAGATCCGGGCGTGGCTGGGGCAGGTGTCAGGGGTGGAGACGGCGGAATTCGAAATTACCGGTATCGAAGAAATCGCCAGCGCCCCGCTGACGGTTCGCCCGCGTTCGTCTGGATATCCGCTATGACATTGTCGCCAAGCGGAACGATGAGCGGCGTGAAGAGCGGGTTGGATCATGGCGCACCGAGTGGTCACGCGATGCATCAGAGGGATGGAAAGCCCGGAGGTGGGAGGCCAGCGAAGAAACACTCAGCGTTACGCACGGGCCGATGTTTATTGACATAACCTCGCAAACTCTCGGCCGAGCGGAATCGTACACAAAGCAGATGCTCCGTGGCTCCGACTATTGGCGTACTGTTCTGGATGGTGCATGCGGCATAGACGTTTACGGCAACAATGGTGTGGCGGCGGGTGACTTCGACAATGACGGTTTCGATGATCTCTATGTTTGCCAGCCGTCGGGCCTGCCAAACCGGCTTTACCGCAACCGGGGCGACGGGACGCTGGAAGACGTAACAGAAAAATCCGGGGTCGGAGTGCTCGACAATACTGCGTGCGCCCTGTTCGCCGATTTTGAAAACAAGGGACGCCAGGATCTTCTTGTGGTTTGCGGCAGCGGTCCCCTGCTCTTTCTGAACCAGGGGGATGGGACCTTCTCGATCAAGCGCGACGCCTTCAAGTTTGAGCGTCCTCCGCAGGGAACGTTTACCCATGCGGCGGTAGCCGACTACGATCGTGACGGACGTCTCGATGTTTACTTCTGCCTCTACAGCTACTACCTGGGGCTGGACCAGTATCACTATCCAGTGCCCTATTTCGATGCCCGCAATGGTCCACCCAATTTTCTGCTGCACAACGAAGGAAACGCAACCTTTGTAGACAGGACCGAGGCGGCAGGATTGAATGCCGAGAACGACCGCTATAGTTTCGCTTGCGCCTGGGGCGACTACGCTGCCAACGGATTGCCCGATCTTTATGTGGCCAACGATTTCGGGCGCAGCAACCTGTACCGCAACAACGGTGATGGGACGTTCACCGCTGTCTCAGGCGAAGCCCGCATCGAGGATCCGGGTGCTGGAATGAGCGCGTGCTGGTCTGATTTCGATAACGACGGCAAACAGGATGTCTACGTTGCCGACATGTGGTCGTCCGCGGGCCAGAGGGTTTCCGAGCAAAAGCGCTTTCACGAAAAAGCGCCGGAAGAAATCCGCGCACTCTACCGGCGGCACGCGCGAGGCAATGCGCTCTATCGAAACCTGGGGGATGGAAGGTTTCAAAACATCAGCCAGCAAGCCGGAGTCGAGATGGGCCGTTGGTCCTGGTCATCGGATTTCTGGGATTTCGATCACGATGGCTTCCCTGATCTCTACGTCGCCAATGGATACATCTCCGCGCCGGAACGGAACGACCTGGCAAGTTTTTTCTGGCGGCAGGTGGTAGCGAAATCGCCTGAGGATGCCACCCCCACATTGGCTTACGAGCATGGATGGAATGCAATTAATGAATTGATCCGGTCAGACCGCTCCTGGAGCGGCTATGAACGAAATGTCATGTTCGCGAACAACCGCGATGGCACGTTCACCGAGGTTTCAGGCGCAGTGGGCTTGGACTTTCCTGAGGACAGCCGCTCCTTTGTTCTCGCCGATATCGACCATGATGGACGATTAGAGGTCATCCTCAAAAACCGGAATGCCCCGCAATTGCGGATCTTGCACAACGTGATGAAGGAACTTGGTCAATCGATCGCGTTCCGCCTGCAAGGAAAAAAGAGCAACCGCGATGCGATCGGAACCGCGATCACAATCGAAGTGGGCACCCTGCGCCAGACGAAGTATTTGCAGGCAGGATCGGGGTTTATTGCCCAACACTCTAAAGAGATATTCTTTGGCGTTGGAAAGCCGGAAGGCACGATTCGAGCCACGGTCCGCTGGCCAAGTGGGCTTTCTCAGGAATTCGAAAGCATCCCGGTCAACCATCGGATCGCAATTGAGGAGGGTTCCGCCGAATTTGTGGCCAAGCCATTCGCCGCACCACCTCCGGCCTATGCGCAAGCTGGACCACCGCTAAAGCTAGAACCGCTGCCCTCGCAGATAGACACGTGGCTGATTGAACCCTTGAAAGCACCGGGGTTTTCCCTGCCCGACCTCGCGGGCAACATGCGAGAACTGGAAAGTTCGCGGGGTGGCTACGTGCTGCTCAATTTCTGGGCGACTACGGCGCCGCTCTGCGCCGGCCAGCTGAGGCTTCTCCATCAGAACCAGCCGGCGCTGGCCAAAAGCCAGCTGGAGATTTTAGCTGTCAACGTTGACGAAGCGGGCGATATAGGAACGGCACGGTCGTTTGCGGCGCGAGAGAGGTTCTCCTTTCCTGTCCTTTTTGCGACGGAAGATGTGGCGGGCGTTTATAACATCATCTACCGTTACCTGTTCGACCGGCGCAGGGACCTCGCCATTCCCACCTCCTTCCTGCTCGACAGAGAGGGCATGATCGTCAAGGTGTATCAAGGGCCGATCGATCCTCAGCGATTGTTGGAGGATGTCAAGGCTATCCCGACCACCGCAGCCGATCGCATAGCGAAAAGCGCTTCCGTTTGGCGGGGTGCGCTATCACGATGCGTTCCAGCGCAATGACTTCACCTACGGAGTGGCGCTCTTCCAGCATGGCTACCTCGACGCGGCGGCCGCCTCCTTCGAGCAGGTCATCGCTCAGAAACCGGACAACCCGGAAGCCTATTACAACCTTGGCACGCTCCACCTGAGACGAAACGATCTTCAGCAGGCGCGTCAATATATTGAACAAACATTGAAGCTGCGCCCGAATTATCCAGAGGCATGGAACAATCTTGGTATGATCGCGGCCCAACAAGGGCAACCGGATGAAGCAGTGCGGGACTTCCAGCAGTCACTCAGTCAGAGACCGAACTACGCGATCGCCTTGCTCAACCTGGGAAATCTTTATCGCCGGCAGGGCGCGTTTGATAAGGCACAAACTCTTTTGGTTCGCGCGCTCGAAATTCAACCCGATGATCCTGAGACGAACTACAGCCTCGGGATGTTTTACGCTCAGCAAGACCAAATGCAATCGGCGGCGGACTATCTGCAGAAAGCAATCGATCTGCGTCCAGGTTATCCCGAGGCCCTGAGCAACCTCGGCGTTCTGTTTGTTCGAGCCAAGAATTATGCAGGTGCGGAAGCCCAATTCAAGACGTGCATCCGAGTCGCTCCCAACTTCGATCAGCCGTATCTGAATCTTGCCCGTCTCTACGTGATGCAGAACGATAAGGAGAAGGCAAGAGAAGTGCTGCAGGAACTGCTGCGGGTGCAGCCTCAACATCCGGGGGCGCAGCGGGCCCTCGAAATGCTAAAATCGCAGCCTTGATGGGCACTCGGCAACGGTATGTGTGGATGGTGAGCCGCGTATTCATGCAGCAAGCAACCAGAATCGCGATCGCATGGTCCACCGCGTCGAGTTTATGCCGGAGTGGGAAGTCTCTTTCTGCTTCTTCTTAGCAGCCTGACGCTCGCTGCCCAGCAGCCTCATCATTCCACTACCTCCCGGGAAGTAGAACCATCTTCTAAACCCTCCCCAAATCTCCAGCAGGCTGAAGAGCTACGCCGGCAGGGCCTATTCGATCAGGCGAGGGGTAAGGTGCAAGAGGAACTGCAGCATAATCCTGCCAGCGTTGAAGCCTACAACATGCTGGGCTTTATCTACATCGACGAAAAGGACTTCGAGCAACGCTGTCGAAGCATTCCAGCATGCCTTGAAACTCGCTCCTGGCTCAGCAAAGACTCGCAACAACCTGGGAAATGTCTATATGTCTGAGCAGAAGCCTGATTTGGCCGAGAATGAATTTCGAACCGTTTTGCGGAGTGATCCCGGCAACCGCGATGCGAACTACAACCTTGGCCTTTTGCTGATGAGCAAGGGATCGCCCGGCGAAGCTATTCCGCACTTTGAACGCGTGCGTCCCGCGAATGTCGCAACACAGTTCAATTTGATTCATGCCTATCTGGCAAGCAACCGCACCGCGGAGGGCTTGCGGCTGGCAACCGAACTTTCGGCCCAGAACAAGGATAATATCCAGCTTCATTTCTCACTTGGAATCATGCTGGCCGTCGGAAAAACAATACAAGCCGGCGGAGTTAGAACTGGAAAAGGCCGATGCATTGCGGCCGGGAACCTTCGAGATCCTCTACAACCTGGGACAAGCCTACCTTCGCGACGGCGCAAACTCCAAAGCGGAATTCGCACTAAACCGCGCACTCAAGTTGAAACCCGACTCGCCTGAGACGCTCCACCTGCTTGCGCAGGTCTATTCGAATGAGTCGCGCCCACTGGACGCACTCGATCTGCTGGTGCGCGCTCACAAAATTGCGCCGGAGAATACGGACGTTATCTTCCTGATGGCCCGAGTCAGCATGACTCAGAATTATTTCGAAGATGCGATACCGCTTCTGGAATCTGGCCTTGCGATCGCCCCCCAGCGCGCCGATCTGCTGGCCGCGCTGGGCGAAAGCTATTTCATGGCAGGCAAGGTGGACAAGGCCATCGAAGAATTCCAGAAACTGATCAAACTCGATCCATCAGCACGCTCGTACGTCGTACCTTGGCATTTCTTACCGGCATCTGGGGCGATTCGACGAGGCAAAACAATATTTTCAGGACGGGCTCAAGCTCGATCCTCACAACAGCGCATGCCTATTTAATCTCGGTCTTATCGCAGAGCGGCAGGGAGACAACGCGCAAGCCGAAGCGATGTTTCAGCAGGCGCTCCACTCCAATCCGGACTCTGCCGCAGCACTGCTGGAGCTAGCCAACCTGCGCATCGGGAGCAAGAAATATGCAGAAGCCGCCGACCTGCTCAGGAAATACGTAGAGGTTAGCCGTACCCCGGCGACCGGATATTACAAGCTTGCGATGGTGGAGCGAAGTCTGCACCAGACCGAGGCCGCCGATCGCGATCTAAAGGTATTTCAAACACTCTCCAAAGACGCTCCAACCGGTCCATATCCGTATGAGCACCTTTTCGACTATCTGGATAATCGCTCGAAGCTCGCTCCCCAGGCGCAGAATCAATTCGATATTACGCAACTCCACGACGAGATCAGCAAGCATCCGGATCAGCCGGAGGATCTGTACTTGCTGGCCGAGGCTTATCTCAAATCCGGAAAGACGGCGGAAGCGAAAGACACCATCGCTCAGCTCGACAAGTTAAGCGCAGGCGACTACCGCACACAAAATGGAGTGGGCGTGCTGCTCGCCCGTTATCACCTGTATGACGATGCCATCCAGCACTTCCGCGTTGCGTTGCAGGCGAACCCAGGCTCGGACGAAGTAATATTCAACATCGCCGACGCTTACTTCCGAAAAGGTCAGTATGCCGAAGCACTCGATGCCGCCGGGCAGGTTTCAGAGCAGGGCCGCAAAGACGATCCCTATCTGGCTCTGCTGGGAGATATCTACGCGCACCTGGGTGACGCCGCCCGCGCTGAAGAGATTTACCGCGATGCCATCACCCGTAATCCAGACAACGATCAGGACTATCTCGCGCTGGCGCTGCTGCAGTTGCGGGAGCATAACATCGCCGGCGCAAAGCAGACACTGCTGCAAGGACAGGCCCGCATTCCTGGCTCGGGAAAGATTCTCTGGGGCTTGGGTCTTGCTTCGGCCTTGGAAGGAAACACCGCAGAAGCCGGCCGGCATTTCGAGCGGGTAGTGGATTTGCTTCCGGAATGGCCTGGCAGCTATTCGACCCTGGGTGTTTTCTATTTTGAAACCGGACAGATCGATAAAGCCAAAGAAGTCCTGAACCGTTTCAAGAACAGCAGCGAACACGGCGCCCTGGACATCAACCGGATTGAACAGGTCCTGGCAGCGGCGCCGGCGACCTCCCCGGCTGCCAATGAGCCCATGACCATGGCCAACCGGCAGCAACTGCTAGGGCTCGCGCTGTCGCTTGCGGACAGGACGCTCTGAGACGTGGCGCAGACTTCTCTCGTACTGATTGCCATCGCTGCCGCAACCTGCGTGGCCCAAGCTCAACAGGCGGCAAAAGCGCCAGACACGCCTATCACCGTTCGCTATACGGACATTCGCAAGGCAGCCGGCATCACCTTTCTGCAGGACTCCACGCAAACTGACCAGAAGTACTATCTCGAAACCATGGGCACCGGCGTCGGATGGATCGATTACGACCAGGATGGGCTCATGGACCTCTACTTCGTTCAGTCTGCCGCCACCGACATTTACAAACCTCCGGCGCCCTTGCGTTCCGCGCTTTATCACAACAACGGCGACGGAACGTTTACCGACGTCACCGAAAAGGCCGGCGTGGGCGGCGAAGGACATTATGGGCAGGGCGTGGCTGTGGGAGACTTCGATAATGACGGCTTGCCCGATCTCTACGTGACCGGTTATGGGCGCGCCATTCTTTACCACAATAATCACAACGGAACCTTCACCGACGTCACTGCCAAGACCGGACTTGCCGATGAAGGTGAATGGTCAACCAGTGCGGGATGGTTTGACTACGACAAAGACGGCTGGCTCGACCTGGTGGTCACCAATTACATTGAGTGGACTCCGAAGAACAATCTCTGGTGCGGAGAACGCGCTCCTGGTTATCGCTCCTACTGCAATCCAGGCAACTACAAGGGACAGAAGACCAAGCTCTACCATAACAACCACGATGGCACTTTTACTGACGTAAGCGACAAGTCGGGCGTGGGCCTGCCCGAATCGAAAGGGATGGGAGTGGTGCTGGCTGACTTCGACAACGATGGCTGGCCGGATATTGCGATTGCCAACGACACCTGGCCGAATTTCCTGTTTTTGAATAATCACGACGGCACGTTCAAGGATGTCTCCCTGATTTCCGGGCTGGCGGTAAGCGAGGATGGGAAATACGAAGCAGGAATGGGCATCGACGCCGCGGATGTCAACGGCGACGGCTTGCTGGACGTGTACATCACCCATCTTGATTTCGAATTAAACCGGCTGTACCTCAACAACGGCGACACCACCTTTACCGATGACACGTATAGCTCCGGAATCGGCGCCAAGGCAAGGCTGCTGAGCGGGGTGGCAGCCAAGTTCCTCGACTACGACAACGATGGCTGGATTGACATCCTGCAACTGAATGGCGCCATGTTGGACAACGTGAGCCTTTACCACAGCGAGGTCTCCTACAAAGAACCGCTGCTGATGTTTCGCAACCTGGGCCAGGGCCGTTTCGAAATGACGTCCGCTGCTCTCGGTCCTGACTTCCTTCGCCCGGTTGCAGGGCGTGGTCTGGCTACCGCGGATTTCGACAACGACGGTGACCTCGATATTGCCGTCAACAACCGCGGTGAGTATCCGGAACTCTTGCGCAATGACGGCGGCAATGCCAATCATTGGCTGGAGGTGCAACTGATCGGAACAAAATCCAACCGGGACGGCACCGGCGCCGCGCTGAAACTCACCTCGGAAGGCTTTGTGCAGGTGCGGCAGGCTGAGGGCGGAACGAGCTACATGTCGGCCAGCGATCCGCGGATTCATTTTGGCCTGGGCAAGCGAGGCAAAGATCGAATCGCTCGTGATCACGTGGCCCAGCGGGCAGGTAGACAAACTGGCCAATGTGCCCATCGATCAGATCATCGCGGTCAAAGAAGGCTCGGGCATTGTTCCCCATCCGTTCCCAAAGTGCCGAGCCGATGAAGGCCAACCGCTGTCTCTATAATCATCGCAATCTATGATTTTTCCGCGACGGCGCTTCCTAGGCTCCTCTCTCTTCATGCTCGGCAGCACGCTGACAGACGCTCTTACGACTCCTCTTTGGAAGTGGAGAGACCCGGCCCTGGTGGAAGCCGCGGTATCGAGTCCGCACGACGTCACCCGTCCAATATGTCGATGTAGCTCAGCAAGCCGGGCTGACCGTTCCTAACGTGTGGGGAGGCATCGATCACAAACGGTCCATCATTGAGGCCAAGGGCAGCGGACTGGCTTTTTTCGACTATGACAATGACGGATGGCTGGACATCTACCTGACGAATGGAGACCGGCTCGATTCCCATTGGCCGCCGGGCAAGGCGCCGATCTCTCATCTGTACAAGAACAATCGCGATGGCACGTTTACCGATGTCACGGAGAAGTCAGGCCTGGGCCGCACCGGTTGGCAGACGGGAGTCTGCGTAGGCGACTACGACAATGATGGGTGGGATGACCTGTTTTGCTGCTTCTGGGGACACAACATTCTTTTTCACAACAACGGAGACGGCACGTTTACCGATGTCACGCAGAAGGCCGGGCTTAGCCAGGCGCAAGTTCGTTGGGGCGCCGGTTGTACGTTTTTCGACTATGACCGCGACAGCCATCTCGATCTCTTCGTTTGCAACTACCTCAAACTGGACCCGGCAACCATTCCTCCGCCCGACGGCCCGAACAATTGCCAGTGGAAGGGCGTTCCCATCATGTGCGGCCCGCGCGGCCTTCCCGGCGACACGAACATTCTTTACCACAACAACGGAGATGGCACTTTTACCGATGTTTCTGAGAAATCGGGGATTCTGAAACCGGGCCCACGATACTCCATCACCGCTGTCTCTTACGATTTTGATAACGACGGCTGGCCGGACATTTATGTGGCCGTGGACTCCGCACCCAGCATTCTGTTCAAAAACAACCACGATGGCACATTCACCGATATCGCCGTCATGGCCGGATGCGCCTACAGCGACAATGGGCACGAGCAGGCGGGCATGGGTGTCGGCGTAGCCGACTATGACTGCGACGGATGGTTCGACATATTCAAGACCAATTTCGCCGATGACACCTGCAACCTTTACCACAACAACGGCGATGGGACCTTCACCGATGTCACCTTTGAGTCCGGCGTCGGAGTCAACAACCGATATGTGGCGTGGGGCTGCGCATTTGTCGATTACGACAATGACGGCTGGGCACGACATTATCCAGGTCAACGGGCACGTGTACCCGGAGATCGATAAATACAATTTCGACCAGACTTTCAAGAATCCGCGACTGGTTTACAGGAATCTCGGCAACGGCCGGTTCAAGGACGTGTCCCCGGAGATGGGGCCCGGCATCAGCGAGCATTTCTCCAGCCGGGGCGCAGCATTCGGAGACTACAACAACGACGGCGACATGGATGTGCTGATTCTGAATATGAACGATCTGCCCTCATTGCTTCGCAACGAGGGAGGGAACAAACAGAACTGGATCAAGATCAAGCTGGTGGGAACCAAGTGCAATCGCACGGCCATTGGAGCGCGGGTGCGGGTCATTACGGGAAAGCATATCCAGATGGATGAGGTCCACAGCGGCACCAGCGTCATGTCGCAATCGGATCTGCGGCTTCACTTTGGACTGGGTAAGGTTGAGACGGTGGATTTAATCGAAGTGAAATGGCCGACTACGCAGAAGATCGAAAAGTTTACGCAGGTCAAAGCGAATCAGATCATCACCATTCGCGAGGGGGGTGGGATCGTTTCCCGGTCTGCCCCCCACTAGCTGCGGATCGTTCACTATCGTTTGCGCGCCCGAGGCGCCGCACCCGCGGATGAACATTGTGCCGCCTCTGTCCCCCGTAACCAGTAGTTTACCTACCCTACATCCACATCTTTTTTATAACTGCCCTGGACGGGACGACCAACATGTAATAGCGTCCTGATTAAGAGCCCCATTAACTCGAGATTCTTCCTTCACCCAAATGACCCGCGACACGCGGAACGGAGATGTGCGCTTAAACGTGAAACAACACTCGCTCATCTCGCTTATCCACTCGGGGCGGTCGCGCGACGGGACGGTCTCCGCATCAGGACCTTCCACCGCGCAGCACTCCCCTAAATGAATTATGGGGGCGGGAAAAATAAAATTTGAGCACCTTCGTGAAACAAAGGACTTAGCCGCCGCCAGGACGCAAACATCGCATTCCTGAAACCCAACCTCAACCCAGGGCCGCCGCCCCTGGCACGCCCCAAGGGGCGGACAGACAGATCTTTCTCATTACTGTGCCACCCAACTCCTCATGGATTGGCGGCTGGTCAGCCCGGCTTTTGCCGGCTCTCCGCCCCGCCAGGACAAAACTTGGGACGTAATCATTGCGCCCGGCTTCTCCCAACCACCCCCGAGACTGCGGCAACTCCAGGGCTGGTCATGGCTGAGGCGCAAGTTCTTAGGAATTTCCCGGACGAAAGCAAAACACCCGGGACGTGGTCCGAGGAGTCTAGTTCTCCGGTCGGATGGCCGCGGTGGATTGGCGAATTACCAGTTCCGCGCGAACGATGTGCGTAACGCCCTGAGTTTGTCCGCGCTGGCTTGCAGCGTAGAGCGAGGTGAAGGCAAACTCCGCAATCTCCACCCGCGACAGGCGGATCGTCGTCAGGGGCGGCGGCATGAAGCTGCTCAGCGCAATGTCGTCGAAGCCTACGACCGAAATGTCCTCCGGAACTTTTAGCCCTGCCGCATACACAGCGCCCATGATTCCGATGGCGGTAAGGTCATTCGAAGCCAGAACGGCTGTCGGCCGCACCCGCAGCTTCAATATCTCTAACATCGCCGCGTAGCCTCCATCAAAGCGATGGTTGCCGGCACGAATGTAGTCGTCCCTGCAGTCGAGATTCTTCCGGCGCAGCGATGCTAGAAAAGCCTCATGGCGCGTTCTGGCGGAAGCGAGATTGTCCGGCCCGCTGACAAAGGCGATCCTACGGTGGCCCAATGAGGTTAAGTGATCGATCGCCTGATCGACACCGCTGTCGTAGTCAAGCGAGATGTTGCTGATTCCGTCGGCGACTGCTCCGGTGTCCAGAAAAACGATGGGGATGCCCCGGCCGTTCAGCATCTGGATCAGCGCGGGGTCCATTTCCGATGTCATGATGGCAACCCCATCCACCTTGCGCTCGAGCATCCGGCGCACACAAACCTCCATGCGGTCTGCCTGGTAGTCGGTATTGGCAATGAGCACCTCGTGGCCGTGCTCTACCGCCATGCGCTCAAAGCATTTCACCAGTTCAGGGAAAAAAGGATTCTCAATGTCGGAGATGATGAGGCCATAGATATGGCTCTTGCCTGTGCCTAGAGTGCGTGCATGGGTGTTGGGGTAATAGCCACTGCGTTGGATCGCTGCCCGGACACGCTTTTCTGTACGCGCGTCTACGGGCGCCGTGCCGTTCACCACGCGTGACACCGTGGCTGTGGAAACTCCGGCTCTCTTTGCAACTTCCCTGATGTTCATGCGCTGCGCTTCACGTAGGGTGAACGAACGGGTCGGCCCAACCCGCCTGCTGCCGTTGACATGAAAGCTGCCGCTTAAAATCGCGATCTACTTTTTCGTGTTTATGATACACCGCGTGTTTCAGAGTGTGCGTCGACCGGATCATACAGAATACTACATAGGGATGGACCATTATTTCTTTAACAGCGCATCGATGCCTGCTTGCGCAATTTGTTCGTCAATCTCAGACTTCGCGCCGCTGGCAGCAATCCCGCCGAGAAGCTGACCGTCCACGCGAACGGGCAGGCCTCCCTGGTTGGGGAAAAAATTGGGAAATGCGAGGTCTTCCACATGGCCGTTCTTGACGGCCTCGGCGCCTTCTTTTGAAGGGGCGCCATAGGCAGCGGCATGCCGGGCTTTCTTCTGGGCAAACTGCAAGGTGTTAAGCGAGGCGCCGTCTTCCTTTTCCAGAAAGAGCAGGTTGCCGCTTTCATCCACGATACAAATGGTCACTTGCACGTTCAGCTCTTGGGCTTTCGCTTCCGCGGCGGCAACCATCGTCTTGATGGCGGCCAGGTTCAGGTATTTCCGGCTGGGCAGGTCGCTGGCAGACATGGTCACCACCGGAAGCAGCATCATGGCCAATAGCTTGAACATTCGAAGACCTTCTCCTCTCTATTTACTGGGCCGGCGGAGTCGCCGGCTGCCCTTCAAGAACTACCAGGAATTGCTTAACCTCACGCCGCTGGCGTTCGACAGCAGCTGCCTGCAGCTTTTCGATCTCGTCATGCAGCTGAAATTCCTGTTTGGCCTTTTCCCGCGATCCCATCCGATCATAGGCCACGCCTAGCCGATAATGCGCCTCGCCGAGCTGTGGGTCCACCTCGATTGCCTTGGTGTAATAGCCAATCGCCTTTTCAACATTATGTTGGGAAGACGAGAGTATCCCAAGCTGCAGGTAAGCGTCCCCGCATTTAGGATCGATGGCCACAGCTTTGGTAAGCAGGGTTTCCACCTGCTGCACAGACTCGCGGTTCATCGGCTGTTGCTGCTGTTTCCAGATGGCCATCGCGTAAAAGTAGTTGGCGAGCGGGTTTCCGGGCTGCTGCTGAACAAATCGCGCCAGTCTGGGCTCAATGCATGGCAAAGGCTTGGGTGCGGCCATCTCGATCTTGCCCATGAAGAGGTAGGGCTCAGTATCGGCAGGATTCAAGTCGGAAGCCTGGCAGAGACTATCGGCCGCCTGGTCGTAGAGGGCGCCGGCAAAGAGGGCTGTGCCCAGCGCAGCCAACATGCGGGCCGACTTGGGATACGCTTTGGTTCCATTCTTGAAAACCTCCGCCGCTTGCCACACTGCCCGGTGAAGTAATAGCTCCGAGCCCCAGGCGAAATAGTTCTGCTCGCTAGGATCAAGACGGACCGCCTGCTCATCTTCGTGGACAGCAGCCAAAGGATCGCCCATTTTCTCGTCCAGCTCGCCCAACAGGCGATGCAGGCCGGCATCGTCCTGATGCGCCAGCAATTTCTCGACGTGGCTCACGGGATTGTGAGAAATCCCCGATTTCTTCGTCAGCGCGGGCCAGATCGTACTCGTTGCCACGGTTCGCCGGATCGACCTGGTAGGCGGCTTGCAAGAGCGGAACCGACTCCCGATAACGCCCGGCCTGGAGATAGAATTCGCCCAGCTGGTGGTTGGCCTCAAAACTCCCGGGAGCGCCGGCAAGAGCTGCACGCAAATTGCTCTCCGATTCATTCGCCCCGACGCCGCTGGATCCCGAGCCCTGGGGTTTGAGGGTGAGCGTTTCCCGGGCCAGAGCTTCGCTGGTGCGCAGGGTGGCATCCGATCCATGGCCGCCCACGGCAGTCCAATCGGTCACCCCCGCGACAGTGAAATTCGGCTTATCGGCGAATTCCATGGCCGGGGTAGAAGACGGCGCTGCGCCAGCGGAAGTTGCACCGAGGACCAGGTTGACCCGTGTTTGATCCCCGTCCGGGGAGGCAGCGACGACGGTAGAGCGGCTGCGCAGACCGGACTTCTCCGCACTGAGGGTGTAACTCCCAACCGCAAGGGCCAAAAACGCGAAGCCACCGGTTGCGCTTGTCCTGGCCTCCACTGAACCTGCGACCCCGTTGCGTTCCAGCTTTACCGAGGCGTCCGCTACCGGCTTGCCGGCTGAGTCGAGGACAGAACCCTTGATTGCGCATTGGGTGGCAGCGCGGTCCGGTTGTTGCGAAGAGCCTTGTTGCGCAAGTGACGCCGCGATCGACACGCTCATCAGGAGCGCGACGGCGAGTGAGAAGGCGTTTCGACAAACGCGGCGATCCGGAAGAACCATTCACTAGACGACCCGTCTTTTGGTATCTCGGGAATTTTACTAGTTGCCTCTTGGGACTCGGCTCGGCCGGCCAGGTACGTCTCTGGCTGGTACGGCCGGCAGGTTGGTGTTCAGCCGTGGTCTGGCGGCACAAGTCGCTGATTTGCATCGCGTTACTGAGGTGGAATGCATCTGTCAGCGCACCCGCCGGTTTGAACCCTTACCAGAGACACGGTCTCGGGACTAATCCACTGTGCAACGACCCATTCCGGTTCAGTTACACTTACCGAAAGCCCAGCCTCCTGCGGACCGGTAGCTTCGCGTCTGCGCGTGCCCGCGCTTAAATTGAGAACGCTTGCTTTAGCATCGCACCGTTTCCCTGCTTGCCAACATCTATAGGGAAGACTTTCAGAGGCAGACGCGTTATGCCGTTAGCGTACGATTTTTTCCTGCATTACGCTTACGTCATCCTTTTTCTTTGGGTGATGGGGGAGCAGCTTGGCGTACCTGTGCCAAGCTTACCCCTGCTGCTGGCTGCAGGTACTTTGACGGCGACCCACAAGCTGTCGTTACCGCTGGTGCTGTTTGCGGTGGTGGCGGGCTGCTTTATCAGCGACACCCTCTGGTACATGTTGGGCAAGCGTTTTGGCGGCACCATGGTGAAACTGGTGTGCCGGCTCTCTTTTGAGAGGTCAACGTGCGTTCGTAAGACCGAAGACTATTTCACCAAGTACGGTGAACAAGCGTTGCTAGTGGCCAAGTTTGTGCCCGGGCTGGGCACGGTGGCAGCGCCGATCGCGGGCCAGACCGGGATGAAGTATCGCGTATTCCTGGCTTACGATCTGGCGGGCGCCCTGTTCTGGGCCGCGACGATCACCATGGTCGGGCGTTTCTTTGGCGATGTTCTGCGCGTGCATCCTGAGGCGCTTTCCTGGATGGAACACTTCGCGGGCGCATTGTTCCTGCTCGCCGTCATCGGATTGCTGGGCTACCGGGTGTGGAAGCAGCAGGCGTTTTTGCAGCAGGTTCGCACTTCACGCCTGGATCCGGTAGAGCTAAAGCGGATGTTGGACGGCGGCCAGAGCCCGTATATCGTTGACCTGCGTCACCCGCTCGACTACCTCCCCGACCCCCGGGTGCTACCGGGCGCGGTACGGCTCTCGCCCGAGACGCTCATGCAGCGCAGCGGGGAGATCCCGCGTGACCGCGACGTAATCCTCTACTGCACCTGCCCCAGCGAAGCCACGGCCGCCAAGATGGCGATGAAGCTCCGGCAGAACGGAATCTATCGTGTCCGTCCATTGCTCGGGGGTTTCGATCAGTGGAAAAAGCTTGGCTATCCTTTGGAGCAGTACGAGGATCAGCCGGCAAGTATTGCCTGATTTCTCCGTCTGAAAACACTCCGGTTTCCCTCCTCTGGCGCCGCCTTCACTCGGTCGATGTAACGAAGTCGATACGCCTGCGAAGAGAACTCCTGCCAGGGCAGGCAATTTGCGCAAAGGATCGATGACAATTCGGCCAGGACGCACGTTGCCCGAGAACCGCAGATGGAATCCCTGAAATGGGGATGCGGAGGCAAGAAAAGCCACCGCCAAGCCAGCTCGGATCAGGCCGAGCATGAAGGAAAATAAGATCACCACTTCCGGGGATTGGCCCCTGGGAGACGCTCGTGGTAGTTTGCCTTTGCTTCGAGGTATCGCCCAGGAGCCCAAGCCTCCGATGCGAACCGGACAAGGTCGGGAGATGTTTGTATGGCGTTTACAGAGACTTACCACTGCGATGTTTGCGGTAATCCCAGGGGAGAGGCGGAGGACTGGTGGCTGGCGTTGACCGAGCCGGCAGCCCTCATTCCCAAGGCTCCTGAGCAGCCAATGCTGAAACTGACGCCATGGAATGTCCTGCTCTCTCATGCCGCCAAGGTTCGTCACTTATGTGGCGCGCGCTGCGCCCAGACGCTCATGGACCGGTGGATGCGCGGCGAGTAGCTGAGCTGAAGCCCAGGACTGGCGAGTCTGTGTGAGAACTCACTCAAGCCACACAAGACCTTAATCCCCTGGACGGGTGCCCCATGTTCGCCCCCGCGTACATGGGCTGAACAAGATGGGCGAAGCCCCCTCCAAAGTTCTCATCCCACCGACTACACCGCCGCGGATGGAGTAAAAGCATTCGAAAAAGATCGTATCCGGCCCATGTACGCTGGGGCGAACATGGGGCACCCGTCCAGGGGGCAGGGTTCTGTGCTGCCCGAGTGGGTTCTCACACACAGATTCTGATGTCCTGGGCCACTTTCAGCCGTCCCCTTAGGACTGATTTGTTTTGTCAACCCTTCCCAGGACTTGGTCCTGGCTTGTTCTCAGGGTCCCTTCCGGAATCGCTTCTTGATCGGCTTCCCATGGAGCCTCTCAAGGCCGGTGGGCAGATAGTATGGTGATGAGGCGCCCGCAGAATCGGGGGGCGCGGAGACCGCATTGGCATACGACGACCTCAGGGGTTGGATCAAGGCGCTGGATAAAGCAGGCGAGTTAAAGCACATCCACGAGCCCGTGGACCCCATTCTGGAAATGGCCGAGATTACCGACCGGGTGTCCAAGTCGGGAAGGCGGGGTAGCGTGATTCAGGGAACGAAAGGAGCCCCAGGCGGCCCGGCGCTGCTGTTTGAGAACGTAAAAGGGTATCCGGGCAGCCGGGTGCTGATGAACCAGTTCGGCAGCGAGCGGCGCATGAAGATGGCGCTCAATGTGGATAGCCTGGATGATGTTGCAGAACGCATCGAGGGCCTGCTCCAGCTCAAATCGCCCGAAGGCCTTTTGGGGAAGTTGAAGATGCTTCCCATGCTTGCAGAAGTGGGCCGGTTTTTCCCCCGCACCGTTGCCGCCAAAGACGCTCCCTGCAAGCAGGTCATCCTGCGGGAGAATTTCAGCGTACTGGACTTTCCCGTCCTCCAATGCTGGCCACTGGACGGCGGGCGCTTTATTACCCTGCCCTGCGTCATTACCCGCGACCCCAAAAGCGGTAAACGGAACGTGGGCATGTACCGCATGCAGGTCTACGACGGACAAACCACAGGCATGCACTGGCAGCGGCAGAAGGTGGCCGCGGAGCACCTGCGCGAGCGGCTGCGGGCGACGGCTGTCGCCGATGCTTCCGGCGATGCAAGCGCGGCGCGCGTACGGGTGATGGCAGAGACGGCGGGAGGAACCACCCGCCCGGCAGACGCACTCGGTGGCTTGCCGGCTATCGCCCTGGCCGAGAAGAACGACCGGCGGCTCGAAGTTGCGGTGGCTATCGGCACCGATCCGGCAATCACCTTCTCCGCCATTGTGCCCGCGCCGCCAGAGGTGGAAGAGTTCGTCATTGCAGGATTTCTACGCCAGCAGGCAGTTGAGCTGGTCAATTGCGAAACCGTCGACCTCCAGGTGCCGGCGCATGCGGAGATCGTCCTTGAAGGCTACGTGGAGTTGGACGAACTGCGCATGGAAGGCCCGTTTGGCGATCACACCGGCTTCTACACCATGGAGGAGGAGTACCCGGTTTTTCACATCACCTGCATTACGCATCGCAAGGAGCCGGTCTATGCCGCGACCATCGTGGGCAAGCCGCCGATGGAAGATGCGTGGATGGGCAAAGCGGTGGAACGGATTTTTCTGCCGCTGATGAAGCTGACCATACCGGAAATTGTGGATGTGAACCTACCGGTGGAAGGCGTGTTTCACAACCTGATGATCGTCGCCATCCGCAAAAGCTATGCCGGTCAGGCGCGCAAAGTGATGCACGGCATCTGGTCGCTGGGCCAGGCGATGTTTACCAAGTGCGTCATCGTGGTAGACGAAGACTGCAATGTACAGGATCTGGGCGAAGTGACGCTGCGCGTAACTAACAATATCGATCCGGAACGGGACATCCAATTCACGCTCGGCCCGGTCGACTCGCTCGATCATGCCTCGCGCCTGCCCAACTACGGCAGCAAGATGGGCATTGACGCCACACGCAAATGGAAGGCGGAAGGCTTTACCCGGCCGTGGCCGCCAATGATCGCCATGGATGGCGCTACCAAGGCGCGCGTAGATGAAATCTGGAAGAAGCTTGGGCTGGATTAGAAGCCACACCAGATGAGAGATAAGATTGGTCGATTGTGGCGGGAACTGGGCCGGAGGAAGAAGGACCCGTGGCCGCGCATGGAGCAGGGCCAGTACCGCAGTTTTCGCGCGGTGCATCCCTTCGATGAGCGCTTCGGCGTGGAGACCAGCGGGCTGATCTACGAGCTGCCCTCCGGCCATCAGCATGATCTCTATAACAATGGTTATTTTGCCGTCGCACCTTCGGTGTTTCACGCGATCATGCGCGCGATGCTGGAGCAGCTGCATTTGGATTTTCAGCGCTTCAGCTTCATCGACCTGGGATCGGGCAAAGGGCGCGCGCTGCTGCTGGCTTCCGATTATCCATTTCGCGAGATCATTGGCATCGAGCTTTCTCCTAAACTGGACCGCGTTGCCAGGGATAACATCGCGCGTTACGCGCTGGCGAAGGGTGGTCTGTTTGCTCGACCGCCAGTGATCTCCATGGCGGGGGATGCGACCGAGTTCTCCTGGCCACCTGGACCGTTGATCGTCTACATGTGGAATGCGTTCACCCGGCCGGTCATGGAGCGGGTCTTCCAGAACCTGCAAGCCTCGCTCAAAGAACAACCGCGCGAGGTGTACCTGGTGTATATCCACCCGGAATTGGAGTCGACGCTCGCTGGGATTCCCTGGCTGATCAAGCTTTGGCGGGAGGAGTTCACGATGAGCGAAGAGGACTATGAGGCTTGGGCCTTCCCCAATCGGGAGGAGGTGTGCGCTCTCTACCAGGCGATGCCTGTCCTGGGATCGGAACAAAGCGATATCGGGTAGATGCGGACCCTTCACAGTTGCGAGGGGGAAAGGCGCACAGCAGGTCCCTCGGCTTCGCTTGATGACAAGGGGAGGGCAGCGACTTTTATTAGGAGTCGTCGGATCGGATACACAGAGAAGAAACAGCGGGTCCTCCACGCGCTAGGCTCCGGTTCCACGGCGCGCCGGGGCAGGCGGGATGACAAATTTGAGGGCGGCGGCTCACCTTGGCATGGGTGGAGTTGGATGGACAGAGTCGCACACTAAACTGCCTTGTCCCGCAAGCTGTGTAGCCCGAACCACCCGTTAGCGGCAGCGCGATGCTGCGTCTACAACAAAAGTGAAAAGCTCGGATCCAGCAACCACACCAAAGTTTAAAAAACAAGGTGACTATTTCGCGCTGGTGCAGCCGTTGGGGGATCGGAAGGGTATGCCCTCGATGCTACGATTGCCTTGCATCGTGAGCACAGACAGATGAAATCGGCGCATATCTCTAGAAGAAAAGCTGGACACAACCGATATTAGATCTGCCACTGTGCTTTAGACATTTTCTCGATATGGGTTCCCTTCCCCCCCGGAGGGTTGATCGAGAAATGCAGAAACTGATCGCCATACCGTCCTCTTCTGTACGGGTCAAAAAACAGGAGAATGCCCGGTTCCCCCCACCGCGCGATTTCGTGAACTACGGATATTTACGCACAAGCGCGTTTCATGACTCGGGGGAAAGAATCGGATGTTGCAAATCAAGTATGCCCAACGATGGTTACGTAAGACAGCCTGCTGCCTGCTGATGGCGTCGGCCGCTTGCGCGGTAACCCGGGCACAGGATGTGGGCGGGTATTACTCTAATCGCCGGGCCTTTAGTGGATTTGTGGAGTACTCCAACGATTCGAGTCACATGCTGCTGGGATATGCCGAAGGACGCAAGATCAGCGCAATCGGAGTTGGCCTGGAAAGGCGGAGTTTTCTAGCCAACAACTTGTCGGGTGCGTGGGTCGCCGAGGTTCGCCCGCTGATGTCCGTAACCGATCCGACGATGACGGGCTTCAAGCTGGAGTTTCCGCAACAGCCTTCCTATTCGGGGGTTGTCAGTTTCATGTCACCCGTTCCGGTGGATCAGCCGGTGAGCAAAACACCATTGAACGTGCTTCTGATAACCCAGAACCAGGTCTACGCCGGCACCGCAACCTACATGGGTGGAACGCGATCCACCTATGTGAGCGCCTTTAGCCCGCTCGGCTACAAGCTCGGTTTCTTCCCACGAAAGCGCATGCATCCCTTCGTGACCGGTCTGGCGGGCTTTGCCGTATCTCCGCGAGACATACCAGTCTTCAACAGCTCATCCTTCAACTACACCTTCGAATTCGGGGGCGGCGTGGAGTGGTTCCAGACGCATACGCGCTCCTGCCGCTTCGAGTATCGCTACCATCATCTGGCCAACGCCGGCAACGTCGCGGCAAACCCGGGGATCGACTCCGGGGTGTTCAAGGTGACCTATTCCTTCGGACGGTAACCACTGTGCCAGGTTACCGGTGAAGTAGCCCTTGACGGGGTATCGGATATAATAAACAGCAAGATGAGCAGAAGGCCGTTCAGCTTTCTGTCAAAGGAGATTGAATGAAAACGAAAGTCTGGACACGCCCTGATTTCGAAGAAGTAAGCCTTGGCTGCGAGATCAACTGCTACGCACCCGCAGAATAACCCTGAATGAACTTCAAGCTGCTGGGGACCGCCGCAGGCGGCGGTTTTCCCCAGTGGAACTGTGCCTGCACTCTGTGTGATCTTTGCCGAAATTTCCCTGATGTCGTGCGGCCCCGGTTGCAACTGCAAGCAGCGTTCTCCACGAACGCTGAAAACTGGTTCCTGATCAACGCATCGCCGGATCTCAGGTTCCAGATCGAGTCAAACCCGGAACTCCAGCCCAAAGCTCTGCACGGCAAGCGTAATACCCCCATCCAAGGAATCATCCTCACCAGTGCCGATCTGGATCAGGTGCTTGGATTGCTTTTACTGCGGGAATTTCAACCACTTACGATTTACTCCACCGAGATAGTCCGGCGCACGCTCGAAGCCAACAGCTTTTTTCGCATGCTGGAACGAGTACCAAACCAGCTAACCTGGGTGGAAATACATCCTGGAAAGGCGTTTACTTTGGGCGATCGAGTGACCTGTACTCCCATATCCCTTCCTGGATCTCTTCCGTATTATGCGCGTGCATTCGGCGTCGATGAGCTTGACGCAAAGGAGCCGGGTCAGGCGTCGCTCGGTCTTTTGCTCGAAGCCGATGGCCGCCGGCTGGCCTACACGCCCGCTCTTCCCGAAGTCACGAAGGCCATCCGGGAGATGTATGACTCCTGCGACGTAATCCTGGTAGATGGCACGTTTTGGAGCGATGCGGAACTCAGCCGCACTCATTCTGGAACGCCCTTGGCTCGCTCTATCGGTCATGTACCGATGAGCGGCGAGGATGGCACAATCGCCTTATTGGCCGGCACAAGCACGCGTGAACGCATCTTCGTCCATATCAATAACACGAACCCGGTACTTGATACCCGAGGTCCCGAGTACAAGTATGTAAGCGATGCGGGTTGGAAAATAGGTTACGACGGATGGCAACTCAACTGACAACCAGCGCTGGCCACCTTCTTTCCCCGGAGGAGCTGCGCGCCCGTCTCCAAGCGGTCGGAGAAAGCCGGTACCATCATCTCCATCCTTTTCACCTGCGTATGCACGCAGGCGAGCTGACGCGCGGCCAGTTGCAGGCATGGGCGCTCAATCGCTACTACTACCAAAGCCGCATCCCAATCAAAGACTCCTTGCTGCTTGCTAAGAGCGATGACCCCGCCTTTCGCAGGGCATGGAGAAAACGGATCATCGATCACGATGGGGACCAGAGTGGTTATGGTGGGGTGGAGAAATGGATCCAGCTTGCTGAAGCCACCGGACTCTCGCGTGACCAGGTGATTCCATGCACCGGTGTTTTGCCGGGTGTGATCTTTGCCGTGGATGCCTATCTTGCGTTAGTGCGCGACAGCCCTTTGCTGATTGCTGTCGCTTCTTCACTGACCGAGCTCTTCTCGCGCAGCCTTATCTCTCTGCGGATGGATCAGCTTCGGTTGCACTATCCTTATCTCGTTCATGGCTTGAGCTATTTTGAGGGCCGCCTGACGCAGGCGCCGGAAGACGCCGCGTTCGCCCTGGATTATGTCTGCACCCATGCCGCAACACGGGCAGAGCAGGAGCAGGTAATCGGGGCACTGGAACGGAAATGCGCGATCCTGTGGGCGCAGCTCGACGCCATCGACTACGCTTACGTGGTTCCCGGCAACATACCGCCTGGATGCTTCGTTCCTAAGGCGGAAAGAGGCTGAGATGGACTTGAATGCCACCCCACGACTCGCGCCTGGATGCCGATTGCACCCGACGGAAGCGGTCATGCTGATCCCCGAGGGAACCCTGAAGCTGCAAGGCCCGGCGCGCGAGATCCTCGCGCACCTGGATGGGAAGCAGAGCGTCGCGGCCATTGTGGACGAACTACTTAAGCAATACGAAGGCGTAGATCGCGACGATATCCAGCAGGATGTCCTCAGTCTGCTGGATAGGATGGAGCAGCGCGGAGTAGTGCGGGTCTAACGGGATGCCAGCTAACAACCAGTCATTGCCGCCTGCCAAGCCATTCTCGCTCATCGCCGAGATTACGCATCGCTGTCCGTTGCATTGCCTCTACTGCTCTAATCCGCTGGAACTGCAGCGGGCAGAAGAGGAGCTTTCTACAGACGACTGGAAGCGCGTCTTTCAGCAGGCGGCTCAATTAGGCATTCTGCACTTGCATCTCACCGGGGGCGAACCACTGGCCCGCAAAGACTTACCCGAGCTGATCAGAACGGCACGCGATGCTGGACTGTACGTGAACATGATCACGTCCGGCGTGGGACTCAGCGAAGAACGTCTCGCTGCGCTGGTCGAGGCCGGCCTGGAACACTTGCAACTAAGCTTTCAAGACCTGGACGAGACCAGCGCCAACCACATCGCGGGAACTCGAGCTCATGCTCTCAAGCTCGCGCTGATTCCCATCCTCAAGAAATTTCCGCTGGCATTCACCGTGAATCTGGTCGTCCACCGCATGAATCTCGACCGCCTGGAAGCGTTTATCGCGCTGGCGGAGGAATTCGCTCCCGACCGGCTGGAAATTGCACACGTCCAGTACTATGGCTGGGCGCTGAAGAACCGCTCCCTCCTGATGCCGACGCAGGAACAGGTGGATCGATCGCTACCGATCATTGAGGCAGCCAAAGAACGGTTGAAAGGCAGAATCCACCTGGAAGCCGTCTTTCCGGACTACTTTGGCAGCTTTCCCAAGGCTTGTGTGGGGGGGTGGGGACGGCAAATGATGCTCATCGATCCGGCCGGCCAGGCGATGCCGTGCCACGCAGCGGCCGTCATTCCCGATCTGCACTTCGACAACGTGCGCGACCATGATCTCTCGTGGATCTGGCAGTCTTCCCCGGCGTTTAACCGTTTCAGAGGGGATACCTGGATGTCGGATACCTGCCTCGCCTGTCCGCGCAAGGAGCGTGACTTCGGAGGCTGCCGCTGCCAGGCGTTCCTGCTGACCGGGGATGCCGAGGCCATCGATCCGGTTTGTCAATACAGCCCGGATCACGAGTTGCTGAAACTTCTGCGCGTGCCTTCCGAGAACCCGCTTCCCATGTGGAGAGGTTAAGGACGAATGGCCTCGGTCGAACGAGACGTGCGTCTGCTTATCCTGGCCGCCTCGGCGGGATCGGCGGATGCGTGGAGCTATTTCGGATTCGGTCATGCCTTTGTGGCAAACATGACCGGCAACACGGTACTGCTAGGTCTTGCGGTGTTTCAGCTTCATGGCGATTGGCTCCATCCTGTCATTTCTCTCGGCAGCTATGCGGCGGGCACGATGATCGGTTCGCGTTTGACAGAGAAGGTACAGCCAGGCGCGGTCTGGCCGAAGGCGATCTCCCGGACCCTGATGCTGGAAGCACTCCTGCTGCTGGCCGCGGAGGCTGGTTGGATAGGGATTCATCTCAATATCAGCCACGCGCCCAGCCTCGACCTGTTGCTGGGCACGGTAGCGCTCGCGATCGGCATGCAAAGCAGCGCCATGGTTCAGTTGAAAATCCCCGGCATCGTCACCACGTACATCACCGGTACATGGACGACAATGTTGAGCGGCTTGGTGCGTTTCCTAAGCCAGAAGGGGCGTCAGGCCCCCGGGCAAGATCTGCAATGGGAGGAACGGCTGCTGATGCAAGCTGGAGTCTTGTCCGTCTATTTTCTCTCCGCTGTGCTGACAGGATGGCTCTTCCGGTACAGGCCCATCTTGGTGGGGGCCCTACCGGCCTCGAGTCTGCTGCTGGTCGCCCTTCATGGCCTAATTTACAATGACTGAACCCACCTTTATTGGGGGTCTTTGTCTTTGTGGCCGATGTCCAGGCCGAATTTGGGAGCGGTGTTTGTGCCGGTCACTTTGACCGGAATTTCTGCCCCGGCGCCGTGTTTGTGAAAGAAGGGATCGACTACTTTCAAGGCCCAGCTCTTCCAGCGCGAGGACACCATTTGCGATAGCTTCGCATCAGTCCTCACCTTGCCGTTGAAATCGAATTTCTTACCATCCAGCGTGTAGACACCCGCCAGCCGCACCGTAGCTCCAGGCATCGTGTAGATCAGGTCCTGCAAAGTCAGCTTTCCGTCGCTCATCTGGAATTTCCCTGTCATGTGCGAGTTCACATCTTCTGCTCCAGGCTTGGCGTCCTTCGGGTCTCCCTGTGCCCTGAGGCTCAGCATGTCGACCTTGTCCTGCAGCTCCGGGTTTGTAAAGTGCATTTGCTTCAGCGTGAAGCCTCCGTTTAGCCCCAGCTTTTGGGTCACGCTTTCCTTGCCCGGACGGATGTGCAGCTTGGTCTTCATAGCGAGGACACCCGTCATCACCACCGGCTGCGTCTTGACGGCCAATTGCAGGAAGTCTTGTATGCGGCCGGCGGGGACATCGACGTCAAGGTCGATGATGTGCCCCTTTCCTTTCACATTGACTACTTCGCCGCTGCAAGAGAACTCCGACTCACCCAGCTTCGCCTCAACGGGTTGCAGATACGTGTCGCCCGTCGTCCCGTCGACGATCGCCGAGAATTGCGTATGCAGCGGGACGGGATGGTTTGCGGTATCCAGCGAAAAATTTGGCACGTCCGCGGTTCCATGTACCTCGATCCGGTCGAGCCGCCCGGTGAAGTCACCGACCGAATGCAGCATACCCCCGATGCCCTTGATGGTGTTCAAGTCAGCATGCTCAAACGTGTACTTGCCGGTCACGGTTGATTCGCCCGGAGTCTCGTTATCCCAAGGTCCAAAGGTGCCAACCGCGTGAATGTCCCCCTTCGGCACAGCATTGGTCAAGCTCGCGTCGTAGGGCCACGGAGCATTCGGGCCCACGTCATGCATGACAATATGGCTGAGCTCGAATACCTTGGGATCCTTATTCGGCTTGTCGGTGCCAATCACCAGCCGGGAGTCGTCGCATACGATCTCATCCACGATAATCTTGATCTTGCCTCGATACCGTGACTTCCCCGCATTCTGTTGCCGCATGGATTTGGGCGGGATGTTGATTACCAGCCCTTCCACGTGCACCGCCCCTACGTGCGTCGGCTTCAGAAACAAACCGATCAGCCCGGCATGAAAATCGAATTGCCGCACGGCAATCAGGGGATCCTTGGCCCCCGCGGCCACCACGTCATCAGGAGGGAAAATCCGCAGCCCCTTCCCGGAGACGGCCAAGCCCTTGATCAGGGATACCTGCAGGTCGTCCAACTCCACGCGGCTATTGAAGCGGGTGCTCAGGGTTTCGATCACCCGGCCCTTCAGGATGGGCTCCGCTCTTTTCAGCATCACTTCGCCCACCACCAAAAGCACCACGGCAGCGATGACCGCGATCCAGATCACCCATCGCCAAACCTTGTGCTTTTGCGGGTTCTGTGTGGACCGGCCTTCCACAACGTCATTTTTTACAGTACTCAAAATGAAATCTCACTACAGTCGATGCGGTTTTACCGGAATTAGTTTTCGCAGACGGACAAATTCGCTGCTTTTCCAGTGCATACGCAGAGCTACTGTACTGGGTTATACACCAGCGGCTGCTACGGCCAGCGTCAGCTTACATGGACTACGGGGCGCTGGGCTGGGTCTTTGATGGCGCGGCGCAGGATCTCGTGGGTCAGCGGGGCAGTATCCCCTTCGCCCAGGAAGATAAACCGCATCAGGTTGATGATGGGGTTTACATCGGTCCAATGAAAGTAGACGTGGGGAATGCATCCAGTCGCCCGTTTCAGTTGGATGAGCAGAGCGGCGATGGCGTTGGCGACGGCAGGGCTCTTGGCATGGAGGACGCGATTAGAGCCTTCGCAGGATCCCTCGATGGCAACCGTTTCGGCGAACTCGGAGGTGTCTCCGCGATCCACTTCGACAAAGTAGATGTATTCGTCGTGCACGAGCCCGTGAAGTTCGCGCAGCTCCTTCTTGGCCTGCTCGCGGTCTTTGACGGCGGTGTGACGGGGATTCCAGGCGATGAGCCGGATGGTCTCGTTTGCGCTTTCTGCAACAAGGGCCTCGGCCTGGGGATCGAGCTGAACCGTGATGCGCAGCTCGGTGGAGCGAAAGGCCCGGGAAACCAGCGACAAGAAGACCATGGTGAAGATGAAGATGCAGGAGATCTTGAGTCCTTCGGGGCGCTCGTAGATATTCACCAGGGTGGTGTAGATGAAGATGAGGGAGACGACGCCAAGAGCGACGCGCGCGAGTATAGTTCGCGCCGCAATGGTGACCGCGAAGGAGGCGGAGGTGATCAGAACGAGCACGCCGGTAGCGTAGGCCCCACCTTGCGCATCCACGTTGGCGTGAAAGAGACGCGTAACCGCGAAGGCGACCGATAGGAAGACGAGAACGAGCGGACGCGAGGCTCGGGCCCACTCGGGCGCCATACCAAAGCCGGGAAGATAACGCGGGATGAGGTTGAGAAGGCCGGCCATTGCGGAAGCGCCGGCGAAGGCGAGAATAAGGATGGTGCTTGCGTCGTAGAGAGTGCCAAAGCCGTTGCCGAGATATTGGTGGGCCAGGAAGGCCATGGCTCTGCCGTTGGCCGGCCCGCCCTCCTTGAAGTCGGCCGCAGGGATGAGCAGGGTGGTAACAATACTCGTGGCCATGAGAAAGACGCTCATGATCATGGCGGCGGTCTTAAGCAGGCGCCTGGTGTTGCTTATGCGGGCGTCGAGGTTTTGACACTTGATCAGCGGCATAACGGCAACGCCGGTCTCAAAGCCCGAAAGGCCGAGGGCCAGGCGAGGAAAGAGCAGCGCCGAGATGCCGATGATCGAGAGCAGGCTCCCATGCTGGGAGAAGATGGCGATTTTCCAGTCGATCACCAGGTGGGGCCGGAGGAGAACATGATCGAAAGCCACGACCGTGACGATAAAGTTGAGCGCGAGATAGATACCCACCAGAACGACGGCAATGTCGATCGCTTCCTTGAAGCCTTTGAGGAAAATAGCACCCAGGATCGCAAGCAGGAAGAGAGTGACGTGCATCTGGTTCTGCAGGTAGGGGGGAGTGTAGGGATTGTGCACAAAGTGGGCCGCCGCGTCGGCGGCGGAGAGCGTCATGGTGATGATGAAGTCGGTGGTAGCGAAACCGAGAAGGACGAGCACGAAGACCTTGCCGGTCCAGCCCGGGAACAGCTTTTCGAGCATCGAAATGCTGCCCTGGCCGTAAGGGCTGGCGGCAGCGACGCGATTGTAAACCGGCAACGCGGCGAAGAGGGTTACCAGGACGAGGACAAACGTTGCGACCGGCGACAGGAGACCTGCAGCGAGGAAGGCGATACCTGACTGATAACCGAGGGTGGAAAAGTAATCGACCCCAGTGAGGCACATCACGCGCCACCAAGGGTGTTTGCTCGGTTCGCCGTGAGCGTGAGCACTTTCGGGGCGTTCGAGATCGGAGAAGAACCAATTGGCGAAGGACAAGTGCTTCTTTTCTCCTCAACTTGTTATCTGGGTAACCAGGGCCTTTGCACCGAGTAGCTGGGAGTGGCCGTGGAGCCGGCTTTGCTGATCGTTAGGAGCCTTCGCCGGGCAAGCCACCCCGCTGCTGCTTGCGCCGAGCTCTTCGAGATCCCCACCGACTCTGCGAGTTGTTGATAGCTGACGGTAACGGCGCTACCCAGACGCTGCTGCTCCGCGGCAAGCCATAGGTAGACCAGAAAGCTAACCGGCCTGCGATCGTGCCCGACGAGATCGCGCATTAAAACGTCAACCACATACTCGTCCAGCATGAGCATCGCTATACCGACCATCAATATAGCATTGAGTACCTGATTGCATCTGTGAGAGGCGCAAGTTATGTTGCCAGAAGCCTGGAGGTGCAAGATGATTCGCGGCGTCAAGATTGTCAGTATTCCGGTGCGCAACCAGGATGTTGCGTTGAAGTTCTATACCGAAAAGATTGGTTTTAAGGTGGCAACCGATCAGCCCTTTGGGCCCGGCCAACGCTGGATTGAACTTCGCATCCCGGGCTCGGATACGGCGCTCGCGCTGTTTACGCCCCCGGGCCAGGAAAACAGGATTGGCGGTTTCCAACCGGTGACCTTCTGGTGCGACGACGTCTTTGCCACGGCAAAGATTTTCAAATCCAAGGGAGTGGAATTGGCTGCCGAACCTAAGAAGGAGGTATGGGGAACGATGGCAAAGTTCAAGGACCCGGACGGCAATGAATTCGTATTTTCGAGCAGGTAAACCTGATACCGTGCTCTAGATGAGCGAGCAAAACGAATTTGACGCGATTGTGATTGGCTCCGGGGCGGGCGGCGGAACGCTGGCCCTCCACCTGGCCCAAGCCGGCAAGAAGATCCTTATCCTGGAGCGCGGCCCGTTCATGCCGCAGGAGAAGCTCAACTGGGATACATCCGCTGTCTTCCTGGACAACCGCTACCACACCAAGGAAACCTGGCAGGACAAAGACGGCAAGCCGCTCCATCCGCAGCAGGCTTATTTCGTGGGAGGCCAGACCAAAGTGTATGGCGCGGCGATGTTCCGCATGCGCGCCGAAGACTTTGGCGTCATCCACCACCAGGGGGGCATATCTCCTGCGTGGCCCATCACTTATACCGATATGGAGCCTTTTTATTGCCGCGCGGAAGATCTTTTTCACGTTCACGGCGATCTGGGCACAGCGCCAACCGTCCCCGGGGGTTACGGGTCATCTTTTGACCCCACGGAGCCATTTCATTCCATCAAGTACCCTTATCCCGCATTCAGCAACGAGCCTCGCATGCAGACCATCGAGGACGACGTGCGCAAGCTCGGCATCCATACCTTCCCCATTCCGCTGGGGCTCAAGCGAAATGAAGCGAACCCGCTGGCGTCGAAGTGCGTTCGCTGCGACACCTGCGACGGATACCCCTGCCTGATCCATGCCAAGTCCGATGCGGACATCAATTGCGTTCGGCAGATCATGCATTGGCCTAACGTCACCCTGATGACGAACTCCCGCGTAACCCGGTTGCTCACCAATAGCAGCGGTACGGCGGTAACCGCGGTAGAGGTCATCCACGCCGGATCGGATGCTGCTTCCAAAGACGGTAACGCGGCCACCTACAGCGCCGGTATCTTCGCCGTGTGCGCGGGCGCGATCAACTCCGCGGTGATTCTGCTCGCGTCTGCGAA
This sequence comes from uncultured Acidobacteriaceae bacterium, assembly GCA_963746595.1. GTDB lineage: Bacteria > Acidobacteriota > Terriglobia > Terriglobales > Acidobacteriaceae > PALSA-350. Next base: position 54,298 of record CAVVBS010000012.1, on the reverse strand, counting down.
CGACAAGTATCCTACTGGGCTCGCCAACCGCTCCGACCAGGTTGGACGGAACTTCATGTACCACCAGGCGGATGCCTTGCTTGCGATTGGACCGAAGGGCAACGAGGACAGCTACACCAAGACTTGGGGCACCAACGATTTTTATTTCAAGGATTCAGATCCTGCTTATCCATTTCCCCTGGGGCAGGTGCAGCCGGTGGGCAGCTTCCATCACGAAATGATGAAAGGGGATGCGCCGCCGCTGACTCCGGGCTTTGTGCTGGAAAAGATGAAGCAGCACGCCGTGCCCTGGTGGCTTACGACGGAAGATCTTCCTGACCCGGAGAATCGGGTCACGCTGCGCAACGCGACGCCGCTAACAGTCGCGAATTGGCAGCCAGGTGTGGGCGGGTCCCATCCCTCCGGGGATACTGGCCACACCAACGAGTCCGAGCCGGTTACGGATTCCGCGCCCATGCGGATTCAGCTTTCGTACACGCCGAACAATGTTGAGTCGTTTAATCGCCTCAAGGACCGTTGGGTCGACATCCTTAAGCAGGCCGGGCATGCGACGACGTCCGTTCCGCTGCACGCTTATTTCAAGAAGCGTATCCCGCTGGAGGGTGTCGGCCATCAGAACGGCACGTGTCGCATGGGGAATGATCCTACGACGAGCGTGTTGGACGTGCATTGCAAGGCGCATGATCTCGACAATCTTTATGTTGTGGATGCGTCGTGCTTCGTCTCGGCAAGTGCGGTTAATCCCTCGCTGACGATCATTGCCAACGCCATTCGCGTCGCGGACCACTTGTTGGCGGAGCGGCTCAAGTGAGAGATGTCGAAAATCAATTCCAGGCAGCGTGTTGGGTGCGGAAGGAGAACCGCAGATCCCTCGGCTCCTAGGGATGACAAAAGGGGAGGGCGGTGGATTTTATTGGGAGCTGTCGGGTCGAATCGGCAGAGAAGAAACTGCAGTTTCTTTTCCTGGTCCTCGCAGCCCGCTAGGCGTAGCGAAACAGCGCCTTGAAGCCGTAATCCATGTGTTGCTGTATGTGGCAATGGAATAGGGACAAGCCAGGCTGGTCGGCAACAAAGTCCACCACGGCGCGGCCATAATATGGAACCACTACCGTGTCTTTTATGATGCCGCCGGTCTTGGTTCCGTTCATTTCTACCAGCTCGAACTGATGGCGATGCAGATGGAGAGGGTGGGCGTCATCGGTACGATTGCGAAATACCAGGCGGTAGCGAGTTCCTTGCTTTAGGACAAACTCCTTGTCGTGCGGGTATGGCTTTCCGTTCACCAGCCAGGTGTTGAATTTGCCTGAGCCTCCGGGGATCTTTTCGAAAATCATGTCGATGGTCTGGTCTGGCGGAATGGGATTAGCGTTGATCTTGCCGAAAATGGTGTAGTCCCATGGGGTGCGCGGGGCTGCCCATTGCGGCTGGCGATGCTGATTCTCGTATTCCACGATAATGCCCAGGCCGGTGTTGCGAATTCTCTCCTCGGTCGCGCCCAGGATCCACACTCCCGGCTGGTTCATTTCGACGATTGCATCCACTCGTTCCCCGGCGCCGATCAGGATTCCATCGACCTTCTGCGGAGACGGCACGGGGTTGCCATCCAACGCAATCACCTGAAATTGATGACCCGCCAACGCAATGCGGCGGTTCTCAATCGCGCTGGCGTTGAGCAAGTGCATCAACACCCGCTGGCCCTGCTTCACCCGGATCGGCTCCCCCGCACCCAGCGACTTGTCATTGATCGAGTAGGTCATCGAGTTGACTTCAAGACCGTTGGGATCGGTGTTCAGAACGGCCGGCTTCTCGGGCTGGGGTCCGCCATGGCCGTCATCATCGTCATCTTCCATACTGCTGGTGAAGAACGGCTCCCAGTCGCGCAGCGAGAGAAAAAGCTCTTGATCATACTGCCCGGGATCGTTCGCCCCATCGACGTAAACAAAGCCAAACTGACCCGTATAGCTGCCGCGATGCAAGTCGGCTTCAGCCATGGCGTGAGAGTGGTACCAGCGCGATCCGGCCGGACGCGGCGTCAACTGGTAACGGCGCCGTCCACGGGCAGGCACCGGAGGCGTGCCCTGCTCCTCCACTCCATCGACATCAGAAGGGATCAACATGCCGTGCCAATGCACCAACTCTGGTACATCCGTATCGTTAATTACATCCACGCTTACGGTTTTGCCTTCGCGCATGCGCAGCACCGGTCCCGGAGAGGTGTCGTTGTATCCCGTGGTGCTGAGAATGTGGTCGGGGGCGAGCTCGACGGTCACGGGAGCTATGCGGAGAGTGTAATCCGCTTTGCTGCTTTCATTGGTGGGCGCAGAGGGGCCCATCTGCATTTGAGTGACTTGGGCGCGCAGCCTGCCGGTTCCCGCTTGGGCTATGGCCGCGCCGCCAATCTTCATGAAGTCGCGCCGCTTCAAAAAACTGCCCCCTCGGCCTGACCTGAGCAAATCGTCTCACGGGCCAAGATGGCTTGCAAGCAGAGTGGTCCGCTGAACATTTGCATGGGACCACAAACCACTGGCTCTCCGGCTGCGTCTATCAGACGAGAGCTCCAGACATTCTGGTAATCTCAACGTACGCGCTGATGGGATTTCGCTATCGGGCTTGACCAGCGAGTTGATCTCTACGCGACCGTCCGTCAAGGGATCGGGCGCACCTCGCAGATCTCTCCCCGATCCACGATATAGCGAAATGCCATTTAGGATTTCCGCTCATGAAGCTCCTGCAAGCCAGTTCGGCTGCGCTCGTCGGGATGGCGCTGTGCTCCGCGCTCTACGCTTATCAGCGGACGGCGGACTTCGGCTTCGGGGATGATGCGGAGACCAACGTAAAGGCGGAGTTCTACTGGTCCCGCCTGAGCTACAACGCAGCCGTCGGCAGCAGCTTCACGGGTGGTTACGGAGGTTATGGTGGTTTCGGCGGCTACGGCTGGCGCCACTCCTGGTCTCGTGATTATCCCAAGGCAGACCGCCAGGTTCTGCTGGCGATGAAACGCCTGACACGTATCCAGGGCCGTTCCACGGAGCAGGTGGTCAACCTCGATTCCGACGAGATTTTTAACTATCCCTGGATCTATGCCGTCCAAGTACAAACATGGTCGTTTACCGATGAGGAAGCCAAGCGTCTGCGGGAATACCTGCTGAAAGGCGGCTTCCTGATGGTGGACGATTTTCACGGTACTACAGATTGGGAAGATTTTATGAATGGCATGCGTGAGGTCTTTCCCGATCGGCCGGTCGAAGACCTGGAAGGCAAGGACGAGATCTTCCACGTGCTTTACGATCTGGATGAGCGCATGCAGATCCCCGGGGAGCAATATATCCAGACCGGCAGGACGTACGAAAAGGATGGCTACGTGCCGAAGTGGCGCGCCATTCGCGATGACAAGGGCCGTATCATGGTCGCCATCTGTCACAACATGCACCTGGGCGACGCCTGGGAATGGGCGGACGATCCGGATTACCCCGAACCCTTCGCTTCCATGGCTTTCCGGGTGGCGTTGAATTACATCGTTTACGGCATGACGCATTGAAGCTTTCGCCGCGTGTCGCACAGCACGAGCAGCAGTTCTGAAAAATGATTGATCGACCGACCGCGGGAAACTTCGGACCATGTTCCAATTTTTCTTCAAGTACCCGATCCCGGTGTTTTCCAAAGGCCAGTTTGTCCTGCTGGGCGCATGGCCGGGCTGGGTGTTACTGCTGCTTATGGTCGCGTCCACGGCCGGGCTGGCGCTGCTCATCTGGTCGCGGCTGCCGCAGGCCGCGCCGAACATCAGCAGGTGGCGCGCCGGCGCGGTCTGGCTGCTGCAGTCTTTGCTCATCGCCACGGTGCTGGTACTGCTTTGGCAGCCCGCGATTACCGTGGCCGAGTTGGCGCCGCAACAGAACGTAATCGCCGTTGTGCTCGATGATTCACGCAGCATGGCGATTGCCGATAGCGACGGCAAGGTTACGCGGGAGGCTGCCGCGGAAAAAGCCCTCGAGGACGGTGTGCTGGCAGGATTGCAAAAGAAGTTTCAGGTCCGGCTCTACCGGCTTGACAGCCGGGTAACGCGGGCTGCGACGCCCGCGGAAATACAGCCCACCGCCCCCGCCACCCACATCAACGATGGCCTGAGACAACTGGTAACCGAGACCTCCGATTTGCCGGTTGGCGCAGTCGTGCTGCTCAGCGATGGCTCAGAAAACTCCTTAGATGGCTCGGGAGACCTGGACCTCGAAACCATCCACGCGCTGCGCAATCGCCGCTTACCGGTCCATACCGTCGGCTTCGGCAAAGAGCAGGCGGCGCACGATGTGGAGTTAAATGACGTGAGAGTGACCTCCCGCGCGATGGCCGGTTCGCGTATCCCCGCCACCGTCACCTTCCATCAACGAGGCTACGCGGGAAGCAAGGCGATTCTGGCGATTCGGGATGGAGACAAGACGCTTGATTCCCGTGAGATCACGCTCGGCGCGGACGGTGCGACCCAGGTGGAAACGGTCTTCTTCAGCCCTGGAGATGCCGGGGTTAAAAGTTTGCGTTTCTCGCTGGGCCCGCTGGCCAACGAAGAGAACCTGGCCAACAATACCGTCACCCGCCTGGTGGGCGTGACCGATGACAAGCGGCGCATTCTCTATGTCGAAGGCGAGCCGCGATGGGAGTACAAGTTCATCCGCCGGGCCGAGGACGACGACAAGATCGTGCAGGTGGCCTCCATGCTACGCACGACCGAGAACAAGATCTACCGTCAAGGTATCAGCGACCCCAAGGAGTTGGAGAACGGCTTTCCTGTGCGCCCGGAAGATCTCTTCGGCTACCAGGGGATCATCATCGGCTCGGTAGAGGCGGGCTACTTTACCCCGTTGCAGCAGGAATTGCTGCGCGAGTTCGTTGACCGCCGGGGTGGTGGGTTGCTCTTCCTCGGGGGCCGGTTCGCACTTGGGGATGGAGGATGGGGCGGCTCAAGCCTGGTGGATTTGCTACCGACGTATCTTCCCAGCAGCAGGAGTACGTTCCACCGCGACCCGGCAACGGTCGAACTTACGGCTGCCGGGTCGGATAGTCCGATCACGCGTCTCATGGATGATCCGGTAAAGAACGTCGACCGCTGGAAGAAGCTGACCTACCTGATGGACTATCAGGACGCCGGCACGGCCAAGCCGGGGGCCACCGTGTTAATCCAGATGACCGGCGCACGCAAACTGCCGCTGCTGGTGACGCAGAACTACGGGCGCGGCCGCACCGCGGTGATGGCCACCTCGGGCACGTGGCGCTGGCAGATGAGCCAGCCGCTAGGGGATCCGGCGCACGATCTTTTCTGGCAGCAATTGCTGCGCTGGCTGGTGCTGGATTCGCCGGGACAAGTGGTGGTGAACGCGGCTAACCACACGCTGATGGATGACGGCCACATTGAGCTCTCGGCCAACGTGCGCGATAAGGAATACATGCCCGCTCCCGATGCCAAGGTGACCGCGCATCTCATAGGACCGAACGGCATGTCCGTGATGTTGGACATGACCCCGGCGGCAGACAATCCCGGAGTTTTTCATGCTGCATGGACTGCTGCCAAGCCAGGGTCTTATTTGGCTGAGGTCACCGCGCAAAAAGGATCGGAGGCGTTGGGCAGCGATACCTATCCCTTTGAACGAATCGATGGAGTCGCGGAGAACTTCCACACGCTGCAGAACCGCGAACTGCTGGAAAAGCTGGCCACCGAAACCGGCGGACGCTATTGGAGGCCGGACGAGTTGGGCCGGCTGCCCAACGAAATCTCGTACTCGGATGCCGGCATCTCAACGCGAGATATCAAAGAGCTATGGAACATGCCGGTGGTGTTCCTGTGGCTGCTGCTCCTTATGGCGGCGGAATGGCTGTTGCGGCGCAAGTGGGGTGTGGTATGAGGCTAGCCGTGTGGTGCCTGCTAATGACCGCAATCAGCGCGCATGCGAGCGTTTATTACGTCACGGTCGCCGGACTGGGTGGCGAACCGGACTACGAGCAGCGATTTACGGCTAACGCCAAGGATCTGGATAAATTGTTCAAAGACTCCGGCAATGGCGCGCATGTGTACACACTGACCGGGAGCCAAGCTACGCGAGCTCAGCTTACGCAGACGCTCACCTCGGTTGCCCGCGATGCGCGGCCCGAGGACGATTTCGTGCTTATCCTGATCGGGCATGGATCGTACGATGGCAGCGACTACAAGTTCAACCTGGTCGGCCCGGACATTACTGCGCAAGACCTCGCCGGCCTCTGCGATCGCATTACTGCCAGACGGCAACTGATTGTCAACACCACCAGTTCGAGCGGCGGATCGGTGGCGGCGCTCGAAAAACCAGGGCGCGGGGTGATTGCCGCTACTAAAAACGGCACCGAGAAAAACGCTACGGTCTTTGCGCGCTATTGGGTTGAGGCGTTGCAGGATCCCACCGCCGATCTGGATAAGAGCGACTCCATCAGCGCGATGGAAGCATTCGCCTATGCGCAGCGCAAGACGGCGGCGTTCTATGAATCGCAAAAGCGGCTAGCGACGGAGCATCCTATTTTTGAGGACACGGGCAGGAACGAACCTGTCCGCGAGCCGTCAAAGAGCGAAGGGATGCTGCTGACGAGTTTCCCGGTGCTGCGCATTGGCGCGGCTCAGAAGCAAGCGAACGATCCGGCGAAGCAGGCGCTGCTGGCGAAGAAAGAAGATCTGGAGCAAAAAATTGACGCGCTCAAGTATCAGAAGGCTGCCATGGATCCAGCTGACTATAAACAGCAGCTGACGGCGGCGCTGGTGGCATTGGCGCAAGTGCAACAGGAACTGGACAAATGAACTGGGCAAGAAAATACGCTGCGTTGTTGGTGATGGCGATCGCGTGTGTGGGCCATTGCATAGCCGCGACGCCAGACAGCTGCCAAACTCTGCGCAAACATGGACAGAAGGCCGAGGCGCAAGCCTGTTTTGAGTCGCTGGTGCACAGCAACACTGCCTACTACCGCGCGGAAGGCTACTGGGGACTGGAACAGTACGACCAGGCAAACGAACAGTTTCGCATCGCAACCGCCCCGGCCGACAGCGATCCTCTCTACAAGATTCGCTGGGGGATGCTGCTGCACCAACGGTTTAATAACACCGATGCCGTCAACCTCTTCCAGGAGGCGCTACAAAAAGATCCCAAGAGTGCGCAAGCGTATTTAGGACTCGCGATCGTTAGCGCCGACGGCTTCGACGGTAAGGCCACGGACTATGCCAGCCGAGCCCTGGTGCTTGATCCCAAGCTGGTGGAAGCGCATGAATTCGCCGCCAATCTGGCACTGGAAGACGCGGACACAGAACACGCTCTCGCTGAGGCGGATGAGGCGCTTCGATTGTCTCCCGACGCGCTGAACGCGATGGCTATCCATGCAGCGGTTGAGTTGCTGGCGGACCGCTCCCCTGACATGTGGTTGGACAAGATAAAGAAAGTGAACCCCGGCTACGCAGAGGGCTATGCCCACGTGGCTCATTATCTCGAGCTCAACTACCGCTTTGAAGACGCCATCGTCTACGATCGCAAGGCGATTGAGGCCGATCCCAAGTACTGGCCCGCTCGTTCTCAACTAGGTGTCGGGCTGATGCGGCTTGGTCAGGAGGATGAGCCCTTCCAGCAACTGGAGATGTGCTACAACAACGGCTACCGTGACGCGCAAACGGTAAACAGCTTGCGCCTGTTGGACAGCTACAAGAATTTCGTCACCTACAAAGAAAACGGAACCATCCTGCGGTTGGGTAAGAGTGAAGCGGAGCTGTTGCACCCTTACTTTGAAGCGGAGTTGCAACGAATCATCGCCACCTACGACAAGAAATATAAGATGAAGCTCTCCGGCCCGGTTCAGGTTGAGGTCTATCCCGATCACGAGGACTTTGCTGTGCGCACCATGGGAATGCCCGGCCTGGGCGCGCTCGGCGTCACCTTTGGCCAAGTAGTGGCGATGGATAGCCCGTCCGCGCGTAAGCCGGGTGACTTCAACTGGGGCAGCACTTTGTGGCACGAGATGAGCCATGTCTACATTCTCTCGGCCACCAACCGCCGGGTGCCACGCTGGTTTACGGAAGGGCTTGCCGTGCATGAGGAGACACAAGTATCACCGGAGTGGGGTGATCGCGTGTCGCCGGAGATCCTGGTCGCCATCCGTGATAAGAAATTGCTACCGGTGTCGAAGCTGGACCGCGGTTTCATCTTCCCGGATTATCCGGCGCAGGTCGTTGTCTCTTATTTTGAAGCGGGAAGCATCTGCGACTACGTCCACAGCCAGTGGGGCGAGGGCAAATTGCTTGACATGGTCCATTCGTATGCTCAACGCAAGACCACTCCCCAGGTCATTCAAGACGACCTTGGCGTTTCTCCGGAAGAATTCGATAAACAATACTTGCAGTGGATAGACAAGAAATATGGGGCGCAAGCTGCCAACTTTGAACAGTCCCGCAAGGCGCTGGAACAACTGGTAGCGGCGGCCAAACAGAATCAGTATGACTCAGTGATCCAGGAGGGCGAAGCTGTCCGCCGCATGTATCCCGAGTACGTCGGGGACGCCAACCCCTATGAATTCATTGCTGCAGCATACTTGGCGCAGGGGCGATAAGAAAGCCGCGGAAACCGCGCTTACCGTTTATGAGAAGGTCGGCGGCGACGACCCCGCGACTCTGAAAAAACTTGCCGGCCTCGAGGAAGAGTTGGGGCAGCCTAAAGAAGCTGCTGAAACCCTGGACCGCATCAACTATATCTACCCAGTCCACGATGAAGATCTGCATCGCCATCTGGGTGACTTGTGGTTTGCGCAAGCGAACTACCCCGGAGCGATCCGCGAATATACCGCCTTGGTGGCGTTGAATCCACTCGACAAGGCGGGCGCGCACTTCAGCCTCGCCCAGGCCTATTACGCGTCGGGACAACGCGATAAAGCGGAGGAAAGCGTGCTCGCCGCGCTGGAAGCCGCGCCGGGGTATCGTCCGGCGCAGAAGTTGCTGTTGGAGATTGAACACCCGGAACAGAAGGACTCGCCCAAAACGAACTGACGGGAGCGGAGAGATGTGCAAGAGGATTGGAGATCGAGATTTGTGGGACCAATTGCTGAAACCGCAGGTCCCTCCACTACGCTACCCCGAATTTCCTGTCGAGATTGGTGGCGTTGGCGAACTTCATGCGGCTTTCTTTACGGAAAGCCGCACACGTGGTCGCTGGCGAGTCCCGCGTGGCAGGAAATCCGGGTACGCTCCGGTCGGGATGACAATGCTAAGAGTGGATTCCAAAGACAGCTCCCGTTCTGTAACAAAACTGTCATCCCGACCGGAGCGTAGCGTAGTGGAGGGACCTGCGGTTTCAGCTTCGGTTTCAGCCGATGCCTAGTCCACCTTTTAAAACCTTGTAGTCGAGAGGAAAAATAGACGATGGTCACGATCCCTGAACTAAGCCAGGACGCAGCCCAACTGCAACAGCGCATCGAAAGGTTTTATGCGGTCCGTGATGGCATCCTCGCCCAAGTGCGCCAGGTAATCGTTGGCCAAGAGGAGGTCCTGGACCAGATCCTTACCGCGCTCTTTGTCGGTGGACATTGCTTGATCACCGGGCTGCCCGGCACCGCCAAGACGCTGATGGTTCGCACCATTGCGGAGACGCTGGGCCTGTCATTCCGGCGCATCCAATTCACACCGGACCTGATGCCCTCAGACATTACCGGCACTGACATTATCGAAGAAGACGTCACGACCGGACATCGCAAATGGACCTTCGTGCAGGGCCCGATCTTCGGCAACATCGTGCTGGCCGACGAAATTAACCGCACTCCGCCCAAGACCCAAGCGGCATTGCTCGAAGCCATGCAAGAACGCTCCTGCACAGTGCGCGGGCACGTCTATCCGCTGCCAGCTCCCTTCTTCGTACTGGCCACGCAGAACCCGATCGAGCTCGAAGGCACCTACCCTCTGCCCGAGGCGCAGCTCGACCGGTTCCTCTTCAACACCATCCTCGACTACCTCAGCGCCAGCGACGAACTGAAGGTAGTGGACCTTACAACGACGACCAAGGTGGCTACGGTGGAACCGGTTACTACGGCCGAGGAGTTGCTCGACTTCCAGCAACTGGTCCGCATGGTGCCGATCGGCGAACCGGTGGCGAAGTATGTCGTCAACCTGGTACGCGCAACAAGATACAAGAACGAGAACGCGCCCGATTTCGTGAAGAAGTATGTCAACTATGGCGGCAGTATTCGTGCCGCGCAATTTATTGTGTTGGCGGCAAAAGCGCGCGCCCTCTCCCGACGCCGCTACCACGTCACTTACGACGACGTCACCTCGCTTGCCATCCCAGTGCTCCGTCATCGCATCCTGCTCAATTTTCATGCTGAGTCGGAGCGCGTGGATGCCGATGAGATTCTCCGCCGCCTGATCGAACATATGCCGCCGCCGAAGGAGGCCTGATGCTGCAGCGCTTTCTCGATCCCGGTGTGCTGGCCAGTATCAGCAGCCTTGACCTGCTCGCCAAGACAGTGGTGGATGGCTTTGTCGCCGGCCTCCATCGCTCTCCGGACTTTGGCTTCAGTTCGGAGTTCGCTGAGTACCGCGCCTATACGCCCGGAGACGATCTGCGCCATGTCGACTGGAACTTATTTGCTCGCACCGAACGCTGCTACCTGAAGCGCTATCGCGGAGACACGAACAGCCAGCTCACCATCCTGCTCGACGCCAGCAATTCGATGGACTACACGTCGAGCCAAGCCAGGCCGAGCAAGATGGATTATGCGCGCTTCGCCGCGGCCTCGCTGTTCTATCTCGCCATCCACAATCAGCGGGATGCGGCCGGCCTCATCGTTTTTGACGATGAGGTGCGCAACTACGTCCGGCCCTCCACCCGGCAAGGGCAGCTGCACCGGCTGTTAGCCGGGCTGGAGCAAGCGGAGCCGCGGGCCCGCACGGACTTTAACAAACCGCTGCTTCACTTCCAGAATCTTCTGCACCGGCGCGGCATTGTGATTATGTTCTCCGATTTCTATGAAGATCCGGCTACTATCGTGCGCACGATTGAGCCGCTGCGCTACCACGGTAATGAGGTGGTGCTGTTTCATGTGCTCGATCCCAAAGAGATACGGCCGGACCTGCGGGGGCCGGCCATCCTGGTAGATCTGGAGACGGAGCAACGCATGGAAGTGATTCCGGAGTACACGAGCAAGGAGTACAGCAGGAAAATCGACGATCATATCGAGCAACTGCGCAATCGCACGCGTGGAGCCGGAATGGACTACCACCTGCTGGTGACCGACCAGCCGCTCGACACTACGCTGCGTGAGTACCTCGCGATTCGCCAGGGAGAGCGATGATGGGATTTCTCAATCCATGGTTTTTGTTTGCCCTGGCGGCGATTGGCTTGCCTATCTACATTCACTTGTTGCGCCGCCACATCGTTCCTCCGCAACCCTTCAGTTCCTTGATGTTTTTTGAGCGCGGCACACAAAGCTCCACACGCCACCGGCGGCTGCGCTATTTGCTTCTGTTTTCCTTGCGCACCGCATTGCTGCTGCTGTTGATACTTGCGTTTGCCAATCCCTTTATCCGGCGGGCCAGCAGTAGCACAAGCGACAAGCTGCTGCTGGTAGTGGTCGACAACTCTTTCAGCATGAGGGCCGGGTCAAGGTTTGCTGATGCCAAAAAAGCGGCATTGCAGTTGCTGGCATCGAGGCCCCGATCGCAGCGTGCCGAGGTCATGGCCCTGGGCGGGCGACTGGCGATTTTGACCCAGCCGATCCAGGACGCAGGGGCCCTGCGTTCGGCAGTCGAGAGTATTCAGCCGGGAGATTCGCGTGCGAATTTAGGTGAGCTTGCGCACGGAATCCACGTCCTGGTCGAGACCGTGCGCACGCCAGTGGAGCTACACCTCTTCAGCGACATGCAGAAGACTGGCATGCCGGCGAACTTCGCTGACATCGAGTTGCCCGCAAATGTAACTGTCGTTCCGCATCCGGTGGGAGCTGCCGCCACGCCTAACTGGACGGTCGAAGGTGTCAACGCGCCGGCTCAACTGGCCGACGCGAAAGATCCGAAAAAATCGCGCGTGCAGGCGGTGATTGCCGGCTATGGAACCCCCGCCGCATCAAGAACGGTTTCGCTCGTCGTCAACGGCAAGACCGTCGCTACCCGCAAAGTGGATATTGCGGCGGATGGCCGGGCAACGGTTGAGTTTCCAGCGCTCGATGTGCCCTACGGCTTGAACCATTGTGCGGTCAAGATCGATTCCGCAGACGGCTTTCCCGCGGACGATCTAAGCGTGTTCTCGGTCAAACGCGCCGATCCGGAGCGGGTGTTGTTCGTGCACCAGGCCAGCGATGCCCGCTCTCCTCTTTACTTTGGCGCGGCTCTCGCTGCGGCGAGTCAGGCATCCTTCACTTTGCAATCCATTGATAGCGAGAAGTCGGCCGACGTTGATCCCGCAAAGTACGCATTTGTAGTGCTCTCCGATGCAATCTCGCTGCCTTCCATCTTTGAGAATGCCCTGATGCGGTACGTGCGCGGCGGCGGAAGCGTCCTGATTGCGGCCGGAACTTCGGCCGCGCACCACGCGCGCATCCCTATCTACGGTGGAACCACCTCGGACGCGCGCGCTTATTCGCGCAATGGATATGCTGTGGTCGGGCAGACCGACCTTACGCATCCAGCGATGAATGACGCGGCAGGATGGACCGATCTGAAGATCTATTACGTCGCAGGCGTAGATGCTGATGGTGCGCGCGTGATCGTGCGGCTCACGGATCAAACACCACTGCTGATGGAGAAGCAGATTGGAGAAGGCCACGTGCTGCTGCTCGCCTCCGGACTGGACAACCTGACCAACGACCTGCCGGTCCGTCCCGCGTTCGTGGCGTTTGTTGATCGCACCGCGCGCTATCTTGCGGGAAGTGACAGCATCAGCGGCAGCAGGCTGGTGGATTCATTTGTTCCGCTGCGCACTGCAGCGGCTCGAACCGCCAACCCCGCCGCAGGGGTCGAGGTCATCGACCCTGATGGTCATCGCGCTTTGTCTCTGGCGGAAGCGGCCTCAGCACAGTCTTTCCAGTTAACGCGCGCGGGCTTCTACCAGATCCGCTTCGCGAATGGCCACACCGCGTTGATTGGCGTGAATCCAGACGCCCGAGAATCAGACCTACAGCCCATCGCGAACGATCTGCTGCAACTCTGGGGTAAAGCTTCGGCGTCGCCTGAGCCCGCCACTGTGGGTTACGTACAGGAAAAATATACCGCCCATAGCGTCTGGTGGTACGTTATGCTGCTTGTATTGGTGGCGGCGGTTGCCGAGTCCATCGTTGCCAGCCGCTACCTCGGCACACAGAGGGAGGAGGCATGAGCAATCCCAACTCTAATCGAGAAAAGCTCAACCTCTATATCCACCAATTGCACCAGCGGTTGCGTCTGGGTGTATCGCTGCGTGGTGTGGCCATTCTCATGGCCACGGCACTGATCACAACGATATTTCTTGTTCTCATTTTGAACGCGTTCGCCTTTCCGGTGCGCGGCCTCACTGGCGCTCGTTCGCTGCTGTTGCTTGCGCTTGCCTTGGCTGCGGCATTCGGCCTTGCGCTTCCCATGCGCCGTCTTACGCGTGGACGGGCCACGGCGGTCGCTGAGTCCGCCTACCCTGAATTTCAGCAGCGGCTGCTCACCTTCGATGACCGGGAAAAGCGGGGAAACGATCCTTTCCTTGAATTGCTTGCGGCCGACACGCTTGCCGTAGCCAAAGACTTACCCCCAGCGAACCTGGCGCCGAACAACCACCTCTATTTTCTGGCAGGTGCGGGCTTCGCGTGCCTGGCCGTGCTTGGGTGGCTTGTCGCCGCGGGCCCCGGCTACCTCGGCTATGGGGCGTCGCTGCTCTGGACCGGGCCAAAGGCTGGGCCTCTTTACGACATACGAGTTAGCCCGGGCGACGTTGCCGTGCGGCGCAACAGCGATCAACTGGTGACGGCACAGGTCATCGGACTTAAACCGGACAAGGTGCAACTGTTTGCGCACTACCAGAGCGCTCGCAATAAAGCCTGGGAGCCGGTCGCAATGCAGCCGCAAAGCGATGCCTCCGCGCCTCCTGGAAGCTCGAACTTCCAGTTCCTCTTCGCCGGACTCCCTGAAAACGTCGAATACTACGTCCAGGCGGATCACCTGACCTCGCGACATTTCAAGGTCCGGGTGGTTGATTTGCCCGCGGTCAAGCAAATGAAAGTGACCTACCACTACCCGAAGTGGACGGGCATGCCTGAGGTTACGGAAGAGCACGGTGGCGACTTGCGTGCCATCGAGGGAACGAACGCCGAGCTGACCGTGCAGATGGACCACCCTTTGCGCAACGGGCAACTCACGCTCGACGATGGGAAGCAGGTTACGCTTAGCGGCGGCGAGGGCAATGTGTACAAGGGCTCCATCCTCATGCAAAAGGATGGAGCTTACCACGTTGCCGCGCTCGATCAGGGTCAGCCGGTCCGCCTGTCGGAGGACTACTTCATCGCTACCGACAAAGCGAACCCGCCGCAGATCGCTATCGATCGGCCAATGAGCGACTACCGCGCCAGTCCTATTGAAGAAGTCACGGTCGGCGTGAAGGCCTCGGATGATTTTGGCCTGAACAAAATGAGCCTTCACTATTCAGTGAACGGCGGGCCGGAGAAAACCGTCGACCTGTTGCAGAAGCCGGGCGCCAAGAATGCTGACGGTACTGCGACTTTGAGCCTTGAAGATTTCAAGTTGATTCCCGGAGATGTGGTCAGCCTGTACGCCACGGCGAAAGATGGACACGCGGAAGCGCGCACCGATATGTCGTTTATCCAGGCCGATCCGTTTGAGCGGGAATTTTCGCAGTCGCAGCAGATGGGTGGAGGTGGCGGCGGTGGAGGAGGGGCTGGAAGTCAGACGGACATTTCCAAACGCGAGAAGGAGCTGATCGCCGCGACCTGGAAGCGACAGAATGAAAAGGCAGCCACGCCTAAGGACTCGGCGGAGGCGGGAAAATTCCTCTCTGAGGTACAGACCAAACTGCAGGAGCAGGCGTTGTCATTGGCCGCGCGCATGGATAGCAGGGATTTGTCGTCGGCGAATGAGGAATTCAACAGCTTTGGGCATGACATGCAGGCGGCCGCAACGGCCATGACGCCATCGTCCGAAAAGCTGAAGCAGATGCAATGGCACGACGCGATCCCGGCGGAACAGAAAGCGCTGCAATACCTGCTGCGTGCCGAGGCGACCTTCCGCAAGATAGAGGTAGCGTTCGGCCAGCAGCGCGGCGGTGGTGGCGGAGGAGGCGGAGGCGCAGGTCGTGATCTTGCCAGCCTCTTCGACCTTGAACTGGACACGGAGAAAAATCAATACGAGACGGCGCAGACCGGCTCTGCCGCAGAACAGCGCGCCAAAGCAGTCGACGATGCGCTTCAGAAGCTCGATGCCCTCGCTCATCGCCAGGAAGAGTTGGCCCAGCAGCAGCGCAACAGCCCGCAAACCATGCAGGAACGCTGGCAGCAAGAGATGCTGCGCCGTGAGGCCGAGCAGTTGCAGAAGCAGATGGAGCAGCTGGCCCAGAACAGCCAACCAAAGAATGATCAGCAAGGTCAGCAGAGTGGTCAGCAGCAGGGACAACAAGGACAACAGGGCCAGACAAATGAACAGGGGCAACAAGGACAGCAGAGCTCAGGCGGCTCATCGAGTGGATCGTCTTCAGGTGGGCAGTCCGCCCAATCTCGGGCCGGAGGGTCGAGAGCTCAATCGAGTGCGGAGGGAGGGGCTGTCGACCCTCGTGTGACCCAGGCATTGAACCGGCTGCGCGAAGCGGATCAAGAGATGAAGCGTAGCGCGGGCCAACAGCAGAGCGCAGAGGCAGCGAAGCAGGCGGCCGACCAACTCCGCCAGGCTGCAAGCCTCATGAGCGGTACGCAGCAACAACAGGCCACGGGCAGACTCGATTCGCTCTCCCGGGAAGCCGACCGTCTTAGCAAGGAAGAGCACGCCCAGGCGGATCGGGTTCGCGGCTTGGCGGGTCGTCCGGAGGCATCCAGCCAGACGGACTATACAGCCAGGCTGCAGCAGCGCAATAAACTGGCGGAGGATCGGCAGCAACTCTCCGACGATCTTTCTCAGTTGGAGAAGAATATGCGCAACACGGCTCGTGAGCTGGCGCCGGCGCAGCCGCAAGCGGCTTCGAAGTTGCGCGATGCGTTGGGCGGCATGGACCAGACCGATCTGACGAACCGCGTACAACGGACTGCCGATTGGCTTCGCCGCGGCATCAATCCCAACTCGAATGGAACGGAAGAGGGCATCAGCAAAGGTCTCGACCAGTTGAGCCAGGAGGTACACCAGGCACAACAAGGTCTGGGCCCGGGCAGACCATCGCCAGGCCAGGGTGAGCAAACCGCTGCGCTCGATCACGTCGAACGCTTTCGGAGCCAGATTGAGTCTCTGACGGGCCGCGGGCAGAATCCATTGGGCCGCCAGCCTCAGCCTGGGCAGCAGGGACAGGGTGGACAGCAACAGGGGCAACCTGGCCAGCAACAAGTGCAGGGCGGACAGCCGGGTCAACAACAAGGGTCAGGCGCACAGCAAGGGCAGCAGTCAGCTCAGAATGGGCAGTTTGGTCAACGGCAGGGGAGTTCAAGCAGCCGCGGTAGTCCAGGCGCTCAGATTGCTCAGAACGGCGGCGGGAACCAACGTGGCGGAAACCAGGTCGCTCAAGATAACTTAAGCGGCGACGTTGGCAATTGGCGCTCTGGCGGCGGGGCGGTGGGCACAGCTTGGAACAACATCAATACGGGGAACAACCATTTCGACAGATCAGGCAGAGCCGCTCCTGATAATTCGCCCGTACCTGGCGACCCGGAAGCTGCTTACCGGCAGGGGATGGAGGAGCTGAGCCAGCTGCACCACCTGGCACAGAATGACCCCACCGCGCTCAAGGAGATTCAGGACCTGGTGCGTGAGATGCAGCGCCTTGACCCGAAGCGCTTCCCGGGCAATCCAGCAATGGTGGAACAACTTCATACCGAGGTGCTCAGCGGAGTCGACAAACTGGAGTTGCAACTTCGCCACGATTCAGACGATCAGCCGGGTCAGGTGCGTACAACGAAAGAGCCGCCGGTGCCGGCCGGGTACGAGGAAGCGGTGGCCGAATATTTCCGCCGTCTTGGCAAGGGCCAATAGAGCTTCGGTTATACAGTCCTCTATCGAATCCTGTGAAACTTGTTGGCCTTGATGGGAACGACGCAAGACCCTAACTCCTGGACGGGTGCACCGTCCCTTGTCTAGGAACTGGAGGCGGACCCCTTGGGAGTCTGAGTAGGATGCGGCCAGCTACGGCTGGAAAACCAGCCGGGCTTCAATTTCGCTCAGCGCAGAAGCACTTGAGCAATCACTTACCCTTGTAATCCTTGAAGAGCTCTGGAAACTGCTGCTTGAGGGCTTCGATCTTCGGGCGGTCACACACCATGATGTAAGGGTTGTTCGGATTGTGCAGTGCGTAGTCCTGATGGTAGGACTCAGCATCATAAAAGGCCTTCAGGGGAACAACCTGGGTCACGATCGGTTTGGGAAAGACCTGAGCCGCGTCCAGTTGTGCGATGTACGCCTTGCTGATCTTCTGCTGCTCGTCGCTGGTATAGAAGATCACCGAACGGTAAGACGAGCCCACGTCCGGCCCCTGCCGGTTGAGCTGGGTGGGGTCGTGGGCGACGGAAAAGAAGATCCGCAGGAGCTGGCCATAGGTGATCTGCGAAGGATCGAAGACGACCTTCACCGACTCCGCGTGCCCGGTATTCTCCTGGGACACCTGGTCGTAGGTGGCGGTGAATGCGGTGCCGCCTGAGTATCCCGCGGTTGTGGAAAGTACGCCTTTGACGCGCTCAAACACCGACTGAGTACCCCAGAAACAGCCGCCGGCAAAGACCGCGGTCTGCTTCCCCGGAGTCTGGGCAAGCGCCGCATCGCCTGCTGGAGGAGGTATGGGCGCCCTGGCTGCTGCGCTGCAGCCGGTAGTGGCAGCAAATGCGATCAAAAGAGCGACCATGCTGTTACGCATTGCAAAGGAACTGAACATAGAAATCTCCATCCGGTAATCAGACGAACTTACGCTACGGAAGTTACAGCCGATTCGAAGTCCATTGCAACCGTGCTTCATTTTGCTTGCGGCGGACAGGCCGCCTCAAACTCATCGTAGCTGCCTTCTTGGAGCGTCACGTGCGCAATCTCTCTGCCCGCGGGATGGTTCGGGTCGTGTGCCTTATAAAGGGTGCCGTCAGGGAGAAATGCAGTGGAAAGGCCCTTGTGATCGTCCAGCACCAGCTGACGGTCACCCCACTTTCCATAGAAATTAAGATACGGCCTGCGATCGGTAAGGAACTGGGTCTTCCATCCTGGCGCATTTGACATGTAAAGGTGAATCGGTTGACCCAACGTATCCAGGGGAAGGTGCCGTGGCATGCTGCCGCCTAGGGAAAGACGATAGCGTTCTCCGTTTGGTGTACACAGGTAAGCGATGCCGGAAAGGTTGGTCGACAGATACATCTTGCTGCCGCGCGATGTCGGCTCCACGCGGGCAAACAAGAGATATTCACCCCCCGCGGAAGCAACGTTCATCTTTCCCCAGCCTTGCCAGTAAGGAAGCGGGTGAAAGTGTCCTCCCAAATAAAAGCCCCACGGGGAGAACACCGCCGTCACCAGGAGCATAAAGGCGCCCCCGCAGACGAGAAGGATGATCAACTGGGTCAGTAATCCAAATCGACGCCGGCGACGCGGCCCTCCGGCGGGTAAGTTCAATCGATTGCGCAAACTAGCTCCTTTGAGCTGCAAATCTATCGTGCCGCGCCGGCCTTCGGTAACCCTTTATAATGGAGGAGTACCTTCCAAGGGTGAAAGACGCATGATATTTAAGGGCTCCGCTATCGCTAAGCTGTTTTTTTTCTTTACATTACTGGGCGTCCTCCCATCCGGCGCTGCTAACGTGAGCAGCCAAGCGGCCCCTCCTTCTTACCGCCTGCGTCTCTATCACCTGCACACCGGCGAAAAAATCGACGTGGTTTATCGGATCGGCAACCAGTACCTGCCCGATGGTGTCGCGCAGTTAGACCATTTTCTTCGCGACCACCGCACCGGCGACGTGAAGGATTATGACCTGAAAGAATTCGATCTGCTGCACGATCTGCTGGTCAAGCTGGGACACCCCGACGGCGAAATCGATATTGTCTGTGGTTACCGCACCCCTTGGAGCAACAACTACCTGCGGCAACATGGGCACGGGGTTGCCGAGCATAGCCAGCATATGGAAGCGAAGGCCATCGATATTCGCATCCCCGGAGTTTCCAGCGCGGAAGTCCGCGATGCGGCATTGTCCATGGGCCGTGGCGGAGTGGGCTATTACGCGCAGTCCAATTTTGTTCACGTAGACGTCGGCCGCGTTCGTCGCTGGTAGCACTTCCCTTCTTAAGGGTAAGGCGGCCCCTTGGCTAGCACTGCATTGAGCGTCTTGTCGTGGCCGCAGATGTCGTTAAAGAAATAAATTTCGCCGTTCTCCTCAACTACCACGGTCAGATAGATAATCACCACCGGAATTGGCGGGGTCAAGTTCACCTGCTGATTATCCGGCCCAGATTGCATCGCCGCCTTTACCGCAGGGACTAGGCACTGGAGGACACCAGCGCCGGCGTCATCAACGAGGTCGTGGCTTCGACCCCTGGCGCCAATCGCGTGAGGGTAATCACTGTAATGTCGTCGTCTTGTCCGAAGGCGACGGCCGCGTCGGTAGCTTGCTTGGCGTCGGGTTGGGTTGCAATCAGCGCTCGCAGCCGTTCGAAGCTGAAGATATCGCCTACGGAATTGCGCGCCTCGAGCAGGCCATCGGTATAGAGGGTGAGCCGGTCTCCGATAGCCAGATGAAGCTTCGTCCTCTCGTACTTAGTGGCCGGGTCGAGACCCAGGGGCAGCGCGCCCGGCGAGCTGAGTTCGGCCTTGTTGAGGAAGGCAGGAGGATGCCCGGCGTTCGCCAGAATGCATTCTCCGTCCGGGTCCAGTCGCAATGCGAGGCAGGTCACGAATCCATCTTTCAGACGGCCATATAAGCGGCGGTTGAGTATAGAAAGAACCTCCGAAGGGTCGTCCACGGTATCCGCCACGGTGCGAATGGTTCCTACGATCAATGAAACGGTCATGGCGGCTTTCAACCCCTTGCCACTCACATCGCCTAACACAAGCAAAGCGGAACCATCCGGCTGGGCGATGAGTTGAAAGAAATCCCCACCGACCTGTTGAGCCGGCCGATATGCACTGGTTACTGCATAGCCATCGAGAGAAGGAAGTGTCTCCGGGATGAGCACTTGCTGCAGCTCTTGCGCGCTCTTGAATTCCTGCTCAAGCACACCCTGGCGCTCACTCTGCTCGATCGAATAGCGGTAAACCGCGTACACGATGGAGATCAACAGAAAGACAAATTCCAAAGCAGGCAAGTTGAACGGATTACCACCCAGGGTAAACAACGGCGATCCCGCCTTTTCCGAGATAGTCCAGTGGGTGAAGCGCACGCCCTGGCCTGTGAAGTTCCGGAAGGCCAGCGTTAACTGAGTGAGCGCCGCAAGAATGGCCATCAGCCAGCGAGAGCGATCCAGCCGCTTACCAATGGCAAAGCCAAGCAGTACCAGCGGATAGGCTTCGATCAGCATGGTCGGTAACGTGAGCGCGGCGTCGGCTATTTGGAGAAGCTTCACGTGAGGTCCGCTCCAATCCAGCATGCTCAGTATTCCGTCGCCGGCTCCGCAGAAGATGGAGATGCCCGCCAGAATGCGGGTCCATCGGGGCAGAAAAGGATGGTGATCCAGCTCCAGCAGATACAGCAACAGATACCAGATCGCGATGTCTGCAAAGGAGAGAAGCGGCTGGGTGATGCCGTTTGCGAGACCAGCCGTAATGGGCAAGCGGAAGCTGCCCATTACGGCTGAGATCAAAAGAGCGGAAGCCCATACTGACATCCAGAGCAGCACTGGCCGCTTGCGATTGCGGAACCAGGAGAGGAAGCCAAGGATGGCGATCAGGGCGTAGATGACCTGGACTGCGGAGCCGAACAGCCGGCCTCGAAGGAATTGATAGTTAAGATTGCCTTTGTAGGTGGCGATGGCATCGGCCGGCCCGACGAGGGGCGGTGCGTTCAGGCCTCCGGCCTCGCCGTTATCAGAAGAGAGATAAGGCGCCTTCCACACTCGGAAGGCAAGCACGCCGGCTCCTGGCCGTCCCAGCCCGACTATCTGAGCCGGGAGGTTCGCGTAATAGAAAGGGTGCGGCGGCAACTTTCCCTGGTGCCCGATCAGGTTGCCATTCCAGTAGACCTCGTAGGCATCATCGATGGGGGGCAGCAGGAGCGCCAAGTCCGATTCGGCCCCGGCTACAGGGAGAAAATTCACATGGCGGCGGTACCAGGCGAAGCCGGTGTAGCCGAAGTGCGTCTGGTCGCCCCAGGGTTTGTCTACGCCGATCCGCTCCCAGCCGGAGTCATCCAGCGTGGGCGAGGCCCAGTGGGGGTTATCGCCCAAACGAAATTGCCAATCACCGTCCAGAGCGACGGTGCCTTTGCCCAGCCCCTCAATGTTCAAAGGAGCCGGCGATGGGGCGGCCGCAGCTCGCGCACCGAGGGAGCCGAACACCACAAAGACAAAGGCAAGCAATAACTTACCGGGCAAAATTCGCCTAAGCATGATTCCAGCATGATACCCGGTCGACGGCTATTCGCAGGAAAGCAAAGGAGAGGACGGCCGGGCAGCGGAAGCCGCGTTCTTGTCTTCGACCCCGGAGAGCCCCGAGACTTCCCTGCGTAACGCTGCCCAACGTGCGCTAGAGCAACTGGGCCGCTTACCCTCAAGACCAGATGGCTAAAGCTGCCCGGCCACCAAGCCGATAACCAGATAGTTATCAACCCTGGAGTACCTGAAGAAGAGCAAGATATCTAAGATTGTAAGTTTGGGTCTAAACTTATCGCACCCCGTGCTGGGCTTTTGCAATGCAACTTAAACGTGTCCGATAAAAAGCAAATTTGTCGCCTCGTCTTGCCGATAGCGCTCCTCGCGCTCGTGATGGGGACGACGCTTGGGGGAATCTGGCATCATCATGCCAACGCTCCCGCGGACACCTGTCCCATCTGCCATCTCACTCATCAAGTCATCGAATCGACGCCTTCGGGCATACGTGTATGCATTCCGGTTCCTACCTGGCCTGGGCCGGAACCTCAACTTGATCCCTTCGCCCCAAATCCCGCAGTCCGGCGCATTTCCCCGCGTGGACCTCCCGCTTAGCCCGCCTCTTCTGTACCTGCCGTTCGCGGCCCGCCAATCTGTGTACCGTCCTCCTTAAGAGGCTGACCTCTCATGCGTGTATTACGTTTGCGTTTTCCATTTCTGCTGGTCGCAGTATTTGTTTCCGGTGCTGCCGGGGCGCAATCCCCACCGGTCCAATCGCCGTCGCCCCCAGCGCAGGCGCTCGCCCAGAATCGGAGCGCCGTAACCATTTCACTCGACGACGCCATTCAGATGGCACTCCAGCACAACCACAACATCCTGGCTGCGCGCACCACGATCCAGCAAAGCGAAGCGGAAGAAACCACGGCCAATCTGCGCCCGAATCCAGTGATTTTGAGCGATTGGCAGTTCTTGCCGATTTTTCAGCCAAGTCAATTCAGCGCCGACTACCTCGACAACATAGCGCAGTTTGACCTGGGCGTCAGCTACTTGTTTGAGCGAGGCAAGAAGCGGCAGCACCGCCTGCGCGCCGCTAAGGACCTGACCGCCCAAACACGGTCGCTGGTCGCCGACAACGAGCGCGGTCTTGCCTTCAGTGTTGCCAGCCAATTCATCGATGTAGAACTCGCCGAATCCACTCTTGCGCTGGCCAAGCAGGATCTCAAAAGCTTCCAGAACACGGTGGATATCAGCGAAGCGCGTTACAAAGCAGGAGATATCGGCGAGGGCGATGTGCTGAAGATCAAACTGCAGATGCTTCAGTTCGAGACCGATGTATCCGCCGCGCAGCTGGCCAGGGTTCAAGGGCTCTCAGATTTGCGGCAACTGCTGGGATACGAGTCGATAGCACCGGACTATGACGTGGCTGGGGCATTCGATTACCAGCCGGTCAAGGGCAACCTGGACGACTTTCAGGCAAAAGCCCTGCAGAACAGGCCAGACCTGCGGGCGGCGCAGCAAGGAGTCACTGCCGCGAACAGCCAACACGCATTGCAACAGGCAATCGGCAAAAGAGATATCACCGGCGAAATCAATTACACCCACATTGGTTATCTAAACGACGTGTCCCTGTTCGGGCAAATGCAGATGCCGATTTTCGATCGCAACCAGGGAGAAATTGCGCGCGCCGGCTTCGCCATCACGCAAGCTCAGGAGCAGGAGCGGTTTGCCAACGGACAGGTACTAACGGACGTGAGAGATGCGTTTGAGAATTTGCGTACTAACGACCAGATCGTCGGCCTTTATCGCGCAGGTTACATCAACGAGGCGCAACAGTCCCGCGACATCAGCGAGTACGCCTACCGGCACGGTGCAGCCAGCCTGCTTGATTTTCTCGACTCGGAGCGCAGCTATCGGGCCACACAACTTGCCTACCGCCAGGCGCTCGCTTCGTACCTGCTGGCGCTCGAACAGCTTCGCGAAGCTGTAGGAACCAGGAGCTTGCCATGACCATGAGACCAATTACGCACCGCGGGCTCGAAAGTGCGATGGCTCTGGCTTTCGCATTGACGCTCACGGGCTGCAGCTCGAACGATCGCAGAGGAGCAGGCCAAATGACTTCCTTTTCTGCGAACAGCTCTGCACAAGCCCAACTCTTCACCCTGCCGCAAGACCAGATGTCGCACGTACAGGTGGTCACCGTTCAGCCCACCAGGTTGACGCGCACGCTTCGGCTTACGGGCGCCGTGGCCTACAACGCGTTCAACACCACACCGGTCATCACCCAGGTCGGCGGACCCGTCAGCCGCATCCTGGTCGTGCCCGGACAGCATGTCAAAGCCGGCCAGCCCATGCTCGACGTGAGCAGCCCCGATTACTCGCAGTTGCTGGACGCCTATTTAAAGGCGGCGGATTCCTACCGCCTCGCGGATAAGAATTATGCCCGCGCGCAAGACCTGTACCAGCACCAGGCCATCGCCCTGCGTGACTTGGAGCAAGCCGAATCGGATCGCAACCAGGCCCAGGCGGACCTCAGCGCGGCTGACCAGGGAATGAAGATTCTGGGCATCAAGAGTCCAGCCGATCTGGCGAAGGCGCCGAGTTCAGCGCTCATTCCCGTCCTTGCTCCCATCGGCGGCGAGGTCGTCGAGCGTCTGGTCTCACCCGGCCAGGTGGTGCAGGCGGGCCAAACCCAGGCATTTACGATTTCGGACCTAAGCACGGTATGGGTTCTGGCCAACGTGTACCAGGCGGATCTCGCCTCAGTGCGCACCGGAGACGACGTTGTGGTGAAAACGGACGCATATCCGGACAACTTCCACGGAAGGATTTCTTACGTCTCACCCGCCCTCGACCCAAACACCAGGACACTGCAAGCGCGCATCGTCGTGGACAACCCGGGGGAGAAACTGAAGAGGGATATGTATTGCACGGTCACCGTGACGGCGGGTTCCATTGCGAACGCCATCGCCGTACCCGACTCATCGGTTCTGCGTGACGACAACAACCAGCCGTTCGTGTACCTGGCCACCGGCGCGAATCAGTTTGGGCGGCGCGACGTGGAGATTGGCCAAAGCCTGAATGGACAGACGCAAATTCTAAGGGGTCTTTCCCCTGGAGAGAAGATTGTAGGCGACGGCAGCTTGTTTCTTCAGTTTGCTAATTCGCTGCAACACTGAGGAGGCGGCTTGGCATGATTCATCACCTGGTCCGATTTGCGCTGCGGCAACGGCTCCTGGTTCTGCTGCTGGTGGCGTTCATTGC
The DNA here is from genome assembly GCA_963746595.1 of uncultured Acidobacteriaceae bacterium. Taxonomy (GTDB): domain Bacteria; phylum Acidobacteriota; class Terriglobia; order Terriglobales; family Acidobacteriaceae; genus PALSA-350. Next base: position 29,350 of record CAVVBS010000012.1, on the reverse strand, counting down.
CATCGGTGGAGCGATCTCGTTCCAGCACATGCCGGTAGACGCCTACCCCGACCTCTCTCCACCGATGGTCGAAGTCATCACCCAATGGCCCGGACACGCGGCCGAAGAGATCGAACGCCTGGTCACGGTGCCGACGGAAGTGGAAATGAACGGCGTGCCCAAGATGGCCGTGATGCGCTCGATCTCTCTGTACGGACTTTCCGATGTCATCATGACGTTTGAAGAAGGCACAGACGACTATTTCGCCCGCCAGGTAGTTTTCCAACGGTTAAGCGACGTAACTTACCCAACCGGCGTAGCGCCTACGCTGGCGCCCCTCGCGAGCCCGTCAGGGCTGGTCTATCGGTATGTCCTTGAGAGCCCTGATCGCACGCCACAAGAGCTGAAGGTCTACGAAGACTGGGTCATCGAGCGCGAATACAAACAGGTTTCCGGGGTTGCGGACGATTCCGGTTTTGGCGGCACGGTGATGCAGTACCAGGTGCTTCTCGACCCGGCGAAACTCTATGCGTATCACATCACGGTGCCGACTGTGCTGCAGCAACTCTCCGTCAACAATTCCAATGCCGGCGGTGGATTCTATTCGCAAGGCGGCCAATTCTATTATGTTCGCGGCTTGGGGCTGGTGCGCGATACGGGCGACATTGGCGATGTGATCGTGGGCACGCAAAATGGAGTGCCGGTGCGTATCCGCGACATTGGCGACGTCACCATCGGCAACGCTCCACGCCTGGGCGAGTTCGGCTTCAATAAAAAGGATGATGCCGTCGAAGGCGTCATCATGATGCGGCGCGGGGAGCAGACGCAGACCGTGCTGAAGGGTGTCGAAGCAAAAACGCAGCAACTGAATGAGAGCATTCTGCCTGCCGACATCAAGGTGAAGCCTTACTACGACCGCAGTGACCTGGTGCAACTGACCATCGATACCGTCGAGCACAACATGCTGGTGGGCATGGCCCTGGTGCTCATCGTTCTGATGGCTTTCCTGGTGAGCATTCGCGCCGCCGTGATCGTCGCCCTCACCATCCCCCTGGCTCTGCTATTTTCATTCGTCTTCTTGCATGCGCGAGGAGTGGCTGCGAATCTGCTTTCGATTGGCGCCATCGACTTCGGAATTCTCATCGACGGGACCCTGGTGATGGTGGAAAACATCTTCCGCGAACTGGGCGCGCGTGAGGGGCAGAGCTACGACCTGCATGAGGTGATCCTGGCGGCAGCCAAGGACGTCGATCGCCCTATCTTCTATTCAGTCGCGGTGATTATCGCCGGCTATCTGCCGATCTATGCTCTCGGCGGACCTTCGGGAAAGCTGTTTAAGCCCATGGCCGATACGGTGTCGATCGCACTAGTCGGCGCCCTGATCCTAACCCTGACGTTTGTTCCCGTCATGTGTGCTTACTGGTTCAAACGGGGCGTACACGAGCGCGAGAATAAGCCGTTTGAATGGCTGCGCAAGAAGTATGCTTCAGAGCTCGATTGGTGCCTCGACCACCCGAAGATAACCATCATCGGAGCCACCTTGATCTTCGCTGCCACGCTCCTGCTCGTCCCCTTCATTGGCGGAGAGTTTATGCCTCACCTCGACGAAGGTGCGCTGTGGGTGCGAGCGACCATGCCGTACACCGTCTCGTTTGAGGAAGCGAGCAGGTTCTCGCCCCAGGTGCGCAAGATCCTGATGAAGTATCCGATGGTAACCGACGTTGGCTCCGAGCTTGGCCGTCCCGACGACGGCACGGACCCCACCGGATTTTTCAACGATGAGTTCTATGTGGGCCTGATGCCTTACAACGATGCGTCGTGGAAGAGGGGTTCCATCCACAACAAGGCTGAACTGACCGAGGACATTCAGAAGCAGCTCAGTGCATTTCCAGGAGTCATTTTCAATTACACGCAGCCCGCCGAAGACGCGGTCGACGAAGCCTTGACGGGACTCAAGAGCGCACTCGCGGTGAAGATTTATGGACCTGACCTGAATGTTCTGCAAAGCAAGGCGCTCGAAATCAAACGCCGGCTCTCACAGGTACCCGGATTTACAGAGCTGACAGTGGTGCGGGAACTAGGCCAGCCCAGCCTGCTCATCGACGTGGATCGCGACAAGATTGCCCGCTACGGCATTAACGTTGCAGACGTAGAGGCGGTGGTGCAGGCGGCCGTGGGCGGGCAGGCGGCTACACAGGTCATCCAGGGAGAAAAATTATTTGACCTGGTGGTGCGCATGAAGCCTGAATTCCGCGAAAATGCGCAGGAGATTGGCAACTTGCTCGTCGGTACGCCTACAGGACAGCAGATTCCCCTGCGCGAGCTTTCGAATATCCACGAGGCCGGGGGGGCGTCCTTCATCTATCGCGAAAACAACTCACGCTACATCGGCGTGCAATACAGCATCGAGGGGCGCGACCTGCAGAGTGGCGTTCTCGCGGGACAGCGAGCCATCGCGGGCCTTAGCAAGTCCCTGCCCGCCGGCTATCGGCTTGAGTGGGGTGGTGAGTACGGCGAATTTCTTGAGGCCAAGCACCAGATTGAATTCATCGGGCCTCTTTCCCTGCTGATCATTTTCATGATTCTGTTTGCGCTGTACGGCAACTTCAAATTTCCCGTGACCATTGCGCTCGGCGTCATTCTTACCGAACCTGTGGGCGCGTTGATCGCGCTCAAGCTGACGCACACGCCGTTCAGCGTCTCCTCGGCTCTCGGCTTGTTGGCCTTGATGGGCGTTTCGGTTGAAACAGCCGTGATCCTTGTCTCCTACATCAATAAGCTGCGCCTGGAGAATAAAGACATTCGCACGGCGACCCGCGAGGCTTCACTCTTGCGGCTGCGGCCAATCGTGATGACTGCCTTGGTCGCTTGCCTGGGACTGCTGCCCGCGGCGCTTTCCACCGGCATCGGGTCAGACACACAAAGGCCGTTTGCGATTGTGATCGTCGCCGGCCTGATCTCGCGGCTCTTCCTTGGCTTCTTTGTCAACCCTGTGCTGTACGAGATGGTCGCCCGCGATGGCGACGTCTTGCAGGTTTGATGCAGGAGGCATAAAAGTCCGCACCTAGCAGGAATGCAAGAACTCAGGGGCTGAAGTGTGTGTGTGTGAGAACCCCAATCCCTGGTCGCGACGTGTGTGCCGAAGCCCAGGACTGCATCCTGGACTGCGTCCTGGGATATTCTCAGCCGTTCCTTCGGGACTGGTCCGTTTTGTCAAACCCTACCCAGGACTGACGTCCGGGACTCACGTCCTGGGCTACTTTCAGCCGTCCCTTCGGGACTGATATTTGCAAGTCGAGCTCTCACGCAGATCCTGAAGCCCGTGGTAATCTCAATCGTTTACAGCCCGACTAAACAGGCTGCGGAAAAACACACTCAACGAAGGGCACGGGTTTAGCCGTGCCGCAAATAGTATGCGAATGGAGAGGGCTTTAGCCCCTGAGGTACGGTTTTCCCATGATTCGGGGCAAATTTCTCGTGACCACTGTACTTCAACACAAAGGCAGAGTGCGAAAGATGGGCGATCTCGTCCGGAAGGGCGCGGAAATGCGCACCCCAGGGGCTAAAGCCCTCATACTCTGCGGCTCTTTATGGCACGGCTAAACCCGTGCCCTTCGTTGAGTGTGTTTTTCCGCAAGCTGTAAAGTCGCGCCCTGATACAAAACGAAAATTGGTTAGTCCGAGCTCGAAACGCAATAGGCGGGATCGTGCCGAACGGCTGTTTTCATGAACTCTTCGATCATTTCGACCGGTTGAATACCACCCCTGGCTCCGACGGCCATGCAATTCATTGCGGCCGCGGCGCAACCGAAATCAAGTTGCCGTTCCAGGGGCCAATCCTGAAGCAGTCCGTAGATAAACCCGGCGTGGAAGATATCTCCGGCGCCGGTGGTGTCGACTACCGGAACACGAAAAGCGGGAGCGTGGAGTAAGTGCTTCCCATCCCAGGCCAGCACGCCATCGTGACCGAGCGTTGCCGCCGTCAGACGGCAACCGTACTGGTGTTGCATGAGACGCAAGGCCATTTCCAGATCGGGCTCGCCGGTGAGGCGGGAGGGGATATCCCGGCTCACGATGAGATAGTCGACGTTCCGCAGAAGATTTTCCAAACCTGGATAGAGCTCATCCAGATCGGCGATGACGGGTATGCCGGCGGCGCGGGCCCAACCGGCGGCCACAGTCGCGGCCTCAGTGTCGTAGCCATCCACGTGCAGGGCCTGGGCATTCACAATCCATTGGCGATCCAGATCGGCCGGCTTCAGGGTAACGCGCTCATCGCGCCGGCAAAGCACGGTCCGTTCGCCCCCGCCGTCGACCAGTATGAGCGACTGCGGGCTCGCTCCTCCCTTAACTGTGACGATCTGGGTCTCTACGCCCGCGCGAGCGAAGGCCTCTTGATGAAGAGTCGCCGCAGCGTCATCGCCCAGGATTCCGACGTATCGCGTCGACATGCCCCAGTGCTGACAAGCCACGACGGCGGTCGCGACCTGGCCCCCAGGCAGCACGTTGGCAGAACGGTATTCCACTTTGGAACCCCGTTCCGGGTAATCTGCGAGGGCAATGAGCGTGTCTGTCGCGTTCAGGCCCACACCGACAAGGTCAACCTTGGACGGCTTAGTCATTTAGCCAGTGTAAATGGAGCCTTAGGAAACCCAAAAACCTTCGTGCACCTGGCCCGCCTCGTCTTCCAATAAAGGTCCAGCGACGACAATCGACTTCTGCCCCCGGGCAAAAACTTCGCGGCAAGGAAGATCGAGGGTGGGATTTTCCGTATGGCTGCCGGTGTAGCGCGACAGGCCGGTTTCCGCCAGCGCAAAGACAACGCGGCCAATGCCTGTCCAGTAAATCGCGCCGGCACACATCGCGCAGGGTTCGGTGCTGGTGTACAGGGTGCACTTCGCGAGCTCGGCTTCGGTCAGCAGCCGCGCAGCCTGGCTGGAGGCCAACATCTCGGCATGCTGGGTCGGGTCGCCGTTGGGCCGTACTGCATTGTTGCGTGCGGCAACGACCGTCTCACCCCGCTCATTGACGATCAGCGCGCCAAACGGGTGACGGCCGTCTTTGCGCGCCTCGCGCGCCAGCTCGATCGCCTGCCTTAAGAAAGCCAGATCCTGCTCGGTTACTTGTTCCACTGTTCAGCTCTCCGTCTTCGAGGAAAAGAAAAGGTTGAGAAGCACCGCGGTCGCGGCGGCCAGAAAGATACCGCTGTTCAAAAAGAGCCGCGCCGCATCCGGAGCGTGGGCAAAGAGTTGTGGCGACGCAATGGGCAGCACACCCATGCTCACGGAGACAGCCACGATGATCGCATTGTTGGTTCCTTGATAGCGAACCCGGGTCAATTCTTCAATGCCGGCCATGGTTGTCATGCCGAACATCACGATCGACGCGCCACCTAAGACCGGGCGGGGAATACCGGCGATGACGGCGGCCAGTTTAGGCAGGAATCCAAGCAACACCAGCAAGCCTCCGCCCGCAGCGACGGCAAAGCGGCTCTTGATTTTTGAGAGTGCAAGCAGGCCAGTGTTTTGTGAATACACGTTGTACGGGAAGCTGTTAAAGAATCCACCCAACACAGTTGAAAGGCCGTCTGCGCGGAAGGCCGCGGTCAACGTTGCCGGGCCGATCGGGCGGCCGGTGATCTCGCCGATCGCGAGACAATTGCCGGTGGTCTCGGTCATCACCACCAGCATGGAAAGGCTCATCACCAAAGCGGGCAGCAGCACGAAATGCGGTGGACCGAAGAGCAGCGGATGCGCCAGGGCAAACCACGGCGTGACCGGCACCTGCCTGAAGCTGGCTTGGCCAGCCAGGGCGGCCAGGGCGGTCCCACCTATCAGCCCCAGTAATACGCTGAGGTTGGCGATCATCCCGCGGCCGAAGCGCTGGATAGCTACGATCAGCGCAATCGTTGCCAGGCCCAATCCCAGGTGGACAGAGTTGCCGAAATCGGCCGCCGAAGGGTCGCCGCCGCCCAGCCATCCCCCGGCTACAGGCAGCAGCGATAGCCCGATCACCGTGATCACTGAGCCAATGACCACCGGAGGAAAAAAGCGCAGCATCCGGCTGAACCAGGGCCCCACCAGCATGGTGAAGAGCCCGCAGCTGATCACTGCTCCATACAAAGTCGGGATGCCGTAACGACTACCGATCAAAATCATGGGCGCAACGCAAATGAAGGAACAGCCCTGGATGAGAGGAAGACGCGCTCCAAACTTCCACCAGCCCAGGGTTTGCAGCAGGGTTGCCAAGCCGGAGGTGAACAGATCGGCGCTGATCAGCGCAATTACCTGCTTGGGTGTGAACTGGAGTGCGCTGCCTAGAATCAGCGGTACTGCCACCGTGCCGGCATACATAACCAGCACATGCTGTAGCCCGAACAAGAATAACTGCGGAAGCCGCTCGACCTCATCGATCGCGTCGGCAGCTGCCATGGACGCAGCCCCTGGCAGCGCCGGGTTGCGAGGGCCCATGCTTACCTCTGGGTCGGTTGAGGCTGTCATTGGAGGTTACATAATAGCGTGGATGTGAGGCGCGTCCGTGGCCATTGTTGATCGACGAGTGCTACCTACAGCAGACCTTGCCCAAATTAGGTTGAAGAAGGAACCTAGTAGACCTGATCTACCGAACCACCGTCTAGGTTCTGGACGGGTGCCCCAGGTTCGCCAAAGCGTACCTGGGCAGAAATTGATTTTTTCCAATGCTTTTACTGTACGGAGGAGAATGCTGGCTTGAACAACCCTCTTGCCCACACAGCAAGAGCGTTGGAAGGACTTCCCCCGGATTTCCTGTTGGTTTGGTGGCGTTGTCGAGCCGCATGCGGCTTTCCTTGCCGAAAGCCGCACACGTGGCCGTTAGTGAGTGCCACGTAGCAGGAAATCCGGGTCGCCCATCTTTTTCGACCCATGTACCCTGTTGCGAACATGGGGCACCCGTCCAGGAAAGTGGGCTTGGCTGCTCGCTCAACTCGAGCCGAGGCCGCCGATAGTTTCTTGTTGTTCTGCGATGCGGTCTCATTTAGTAATGGCGCATGACTCCTGAATTCTGCCGTCGTTTCTCAAGGCTGACGATATTTTGTTTCTTGGCAGCGTTGGCCAGCGCATCGCTGTTATTCGCGCAAGCACCGGCTACGGCGCCAGCCAAGTTGGTGGTTAAGAACGCGTTCATTCTGACTATGGCGCCGGGCCAGCGCGAGCCGGTGAAAGGTTACCTGGTGGTCGGAGACGATGGCCGGCTACTGACGGTTGCGGCGGGCGATCCTCCTGCTGGACTGCAAGCAAAGCAAAGCCTGGATGCCGGCGGCCATTGGGTGATCCCAGGCTTTATCTCCGCCCACAGCCATCTATGGCAGAGCGCCTTTCGCGGGCTGGGAGCGGACCGGACGCTGATGGGATGGATCGACGCGCTTTATAAACCCGCCGCCAGGTACAGCGCGGAAGATATGTAGGTTCACCCTGGACGGCGCTCTCGACCATCTTCAGCATGGCATCACTGCGGCGTACAACTTCAACTACGGAGCGTGGTCCAGCGGCCGAACAGCCCCCACGGTAACCGTGGACGAATTTGACCGGAACGGTTTTCTCGCGGAGAGGGATTCCGGCATCCGCTTTGTCCACGGCCTTTCGGTCGGGCGTGCCACGGCCTTAGGTGTACAGCCCAGCTTGGGAGTCGAGCAGGCGCGCGGACCGCTCAAGGCCTTCTTGGACTGGACGAGCAAGCAGCCCAAGTCGAGCAACTTTCTATCCGTGATGATTAGTGGCGGCACTGCGTTCAACGACACATATCAACAGGCCGTGATGGAAAAGCAACTGGGAGACGAGTTCCACCTGGCTAACCAAACCCACTACCTGGAACCGCCGGAGACGCAATATGAGCAACAGAGCAGATTTCTCTGGTTCATGGATAGCGGCTTGCTCTCGAAGCAGCTGATCTTCGGCCATTTCATCCATACCAACAGCTTCATCATTGCGGAGAGCGCGAAGGCCGGCGCGGCGATGTCCTGGAATCCGCTATCGAATGGGCGGCTGGCGTCGGGGGTGGCGGATATTCCCGCTTATTTGAAGGCCGGCATCCGGGTGGGCATGGGCGTCGATGGCGAAGCCAGCGCCGACCTGGCGGACCCCTTTGAAAATATGCGCACTGGAAGATGTCCAAATCGCTGCCGCCGGCGCGTCATGGTAGTAGCGGATGACAACATCCGCCTAAAATCGATGACGGAGGTTTTCTATGCAATATCTACTAACGCTCTATGCGGACGAGACAGGCTGGTCCAAAATGTCGAAGAGTGAGCACGAACAGGCAGTGGCCGCTTACATGGCGTACGGCGAAGCACTGAGGGCGGCGGGCGCCTGGGTGGGTTCGAACCGCCTGCAGCCAATCTCAACAGCCACCACGGTGCGCAATATCAACGGCAAGGCGCAGGTGCTGGATGGCCCCTACGTGGACTCGAAAGAGCAGCTGGGCGGCTATTATCTGATCGACGTGCCCGATCTGGATGCCGCACTCTCCTGGGCCGCGCGCTGCCCCGGCGCTGGCCATGGAGTGGTCGAGGTTCGCCCGATCTGGAGCATGCCTGAGGTCAACCGAGCACAAAATCTGCAACACGCTACGGCCTGAGAAACCGTCTATGCACTCATGCGAAGGCGAGGAGCAGGCACGCAGCACCGCGGAAGCAGTTGCCCGCCGCAGCTACGGCAAGCTCGTCGCCTTTCTTTCCGCACGCAACCATGATTTAGCGGCCGCTGAGGATGCCCTATCCGAAGCCTTCGCATCGGCGCTGGCAGACTGGCCAGGCAAAGGCTGCCCGGCCAATCCGGAAGCATGGTTGCTTACCGTTGCCCGGCGCAAGCTCATCGACGCGGCACGGCGACAGCATAGCAGCGACCTTGTCGACGAGGACCTGGAGCAGATCGCCGCGGTGGTGGACGCCCATCTGGATACTGATTCCGCGGAGATTCCCGATCGCCGGCTTGCCCTGATGTTTGCCTGCGCGCATCCCGCCATTGACGCCGCTATTCGTGCGCCTTTGATTCTGCAGGTCATCCTGGGACTCGATGCGGCAACCATCGCATCGGCGTTCCTCATGTCTCCGACGGCCATGGGCAAGCGGCTGGTGCGCGCCAAGAGCAAGATCCGGGAGGCCGCGATTCCGTTTTGCATTCCTGGGCGCGAAGAATTACCTGGACGACTCGATACTGTGCTTGAGGCCATCTACGCCGCGTTCTCGGAGGGGTGGAGCGATGCGGCCGGAACTGACAGTTCGCGGCGGGATCTTACCGGCGAAGCGTTCTTTCTGGCCCGGTTGGTGACCGAGCTCTTGCCTACGGAGCCGGAAGGGCTCGGCCTGCTCGCCCTGATGCTGCACGCGGAGGCCCGGCGACGCGCGCGGCGCAGCGATGACGGAGACTATGTTCCCCTGGCTGCCCAGGATGTTGCCCGTTGGGACTTGCGGATGATCGATGAAGCCGAAGCGCTGCTGCTTCGCGCGCAGGCTTTCGGTGTAATCGGCCGCTATCAGCTCGAAGCCGCAGTCCAGTCGGCGCACGTGCATCGCCGCTGCACGGGTCACGCTGATTGGGAAGCGGTGTTGCAGATCTATGACGCGCTCTTCGCCATCACCGGCTCACCTGTGGTGGCCATCAACCGCGCGTTGGTTGTGGCGGAGCTACAGGGCGCGCAATCTGCCCTAGAGGCCATGCCCGACCCCGCTTGCGATACACGCCTGGTCGAGTACCAGCCCTACTGGGCAGCGCGCGCGGAGTTGCTGGCTAGTACGGGTGAGCATGGTGACGCACGGCATGCTTACGAGATCGCCATTGGTTTGGAACGCGATCCCGCAGTCCGCCGTTTCCTGGAGCGGCGCCGCGCGGCGTTCGAAGTTTCAAACGCGTGATGAGGGACACCCAGTTAGCGGATCAGATGGAGGGCTTGGGCTCCGTTCACAACCGCATCCGCGACCAGGCGGTGGTCGAAGGTGGCAAGTTGTCCCCCGTGCGCGCTCGCTAGCGCCAGCAGATAGCTATCCGTAATCTGCGCGGAATCCAAAAGCCGGCTACTATCCACGCGCGCTGGATCAAGAAGCGTAATGTCGTCGGGCCAAAAATCGTGGCCAGGCAATGCGCATAACGCTCTCAGTAGCTCTGCAACCGCCGCCGGTGTACCGGGGGAGTTGGGGTAACGTGCGTAACCAACGATTCGCAGCACACCGTTTTCCGTAAGCGGGCAGGTAGCCCAGGCTTTCCTCCCCGAGACCGCAAACCAATCGTGGGCGCGGTCGTGCTGGACATGGGCCGGGTCGATCAACGCGATCAGCACATTGATATCGATTAGAAACCGTTTCAACGCAGTTCCTCGCGCAGTTGATGCACGAGCTCTGATGTCACCCGCTTAGCACCTGCGCGCACAGGCAACAGCGGAACTCCATTCCGCGTCTGCCGCCGAGATTCGGTTGGATTCAATCCTCGCCTGGCAAGGGAGGAGATGACCTCGCCTACTGTCTTGTCTTGCGCAGCGGCCATTTCCTTAGCTGCACTGAGGACATCATCGTCAATGGATAGGGTAGTCCGCATCTCTTCCGCCACCTACATCAAACATCATACATCAGATGCATAGAAGCTAGAGAATGGCCAGAGGTCAGCTGCCATCGGGAAACCCGCCGCGGTGCAAGACCATGGGGTAGTGCGGAAGGACCTCCGGCCTGGGGAGCGATGCGCGCCAACCATCGGGATAGGGCTCCAATCCGCGAAAAAGCGGGGATTGCTGCTCTGCAGGCGCAAGGGCCAGTTGCTCAAGCAAATCCCGCAGACGGTCGATGGGCAGCTGGCCAAAGCGTGCCTGCCAACGCTCTTCCATGTCCAACAGCAGCTGACGGTACTTGTCTTGTGCCTTCCGGCCTTTGGGAGTAAGCACCAGCACCTTCTTCCGGCCGGCGGTGGATTTCGGCTGGATCACGGCATATCCGCGCTTGCCAAGAAAGCTCAGCGACGTCGCGATCGCCTCCTTCGAAACTCCGGACAGGCGCGGGAGATCGCTAACCTCGACCCCTCCCTCATGCGCGACGCGCAGGACATTGGCGCTGATGGCAAGGGACACCTCCGATTCTCGCTCGAACTCAATGGCAAAAGACAGCAGGACCTTCGAGAGGAGTGAGGCCAGAGGAAGACTGGTCATCGTTGTTGCATCCGCCAATGCACTCTGCGCATCTTCCGGCCCCGTGCTGAAAAGCCCGTACCCCAGGATGGGAAGACCGTCGGGCAAGGCAACTTCAATCTGGCTGACTACGGTGACCAGCGTCTCGCGAAGATGGTCGATAGTGTCCTGACCAAAGCGTTCCCGCCAACGCTTCTCTATGAGGCTCTCCAGCGTTCGCCAGATCTCTATAGCTTTCCGTCCACCGGGAGTAGGGCGGACCATTCCGTTGGGTTGGACGACGATGTAACCCCACCACTCTCCCAGGCGCGTCAACCAGATACGCATGTTCTTTGGGGGTACCCGCAGCCGATGCTGCAGCTCACGAACGGTAGTTCCCTCTTCATCGATAAAGCGCATGAAGTTCGACCACATGACCCTCGATACAAGCCAGGGGACTGGGTGCGAGCGAGTGGTCGAGCCATGCTCCGTCGTGCGATGCGGCACCAGGCGCTCAAACTCATTGTCGAACTCGACGGTAAAAGCAACCAGCGCATGCGACAGCAGGGTAGGCAGGGATAGGCGGCCATCCATGAACCCATGATGCCATGGGACCAACTGCTTCTTGATGCTGATTCGCGGTGTCAATCGCTGCCCCAATATGCGAGAATCGGTTTCCATCCGAATTCAGGAATTTCTCACAAGGCAAGGTCTCATGTCTGACAAAACAATGGCTTGTCCCCTTACGCTTGATATTGTCCGCAAGGGCAACGCATTGGTTGTGCGCTGCGACGGCAAGTTGGTGGCGGGGGTAAACGATATTCTCTACGTCAAGGTCAGCCAGTTGATGCCCGATACCAAGAGAATTGTGCTGGACTTGACCAACCTGACGCGTGTCGACAGCATGGGACTGGGCACATTGGTTCGTCTTTATGTTTCTGCCCGGTCGGCGGGCTGCAGCTTAGAACTGATCAATCTTGGCAAACAGGTGCGGCAGCTTCTCGGCACGACTGGTCTCATGAAGGTGTTTGCTGACATCGGGGAAAGTGGCATTAAGATGTGCTGATCGTAACGTCGAGGCGGCCGCAATCGTAAACCCCATCCGGTGACAACGATCACAGACCGGTTCCTCCTCCGAATGCAGAATAAGCATCGGAGCTGACCGAAATGACAAACGATTATGAGAAGCACTACACCTGTATCTACAGGAGCATTCAAAAGGGCTGCCTGAATTGCAGGTCGGCACGTCCCTGCCCACCCCTGATCGTGATTGCCATGCGCTACGCGCGCGAGATCTCCACGCCTCCACTATCCGGCAAATGACAGCCGGACGACCCGCTCTGTGACGTCCATCACAGAATAAAATGCCCGGCCAGCCCTACGATCTTTCTGGGAGTGGTATATGAACCGGACCCCATGGAAGAGGCTTTTATGATCGGGCATTGCTTCAATCCAGAATGCAACCAGGAGCTGCGCTATCTGCGGCAAGGCTCGGTCTATCAATGGGAGACCGGTGCTGCGCAAGACTTCCGCTCAGAATTTTTCTGGTTATGCCCGGCCTGCTCTCCCCTCTTCAAGGTAACTTCTGACCATGACGGGGAACCCTCGCTCGCCCCTGCCGCGCTCAGGGACGAGCAGGGCCCGAGAAATTCTCGCATTCGGAGAGTGCTGAGGGATGTACTGGTCGCCCAACTACCAGAAACCCACGACGCACAGCGGGTGGCTTTATGACGCAAACTATTCCGTTCCCTGTTTACGCAGAATCCATCCACTATGATCTCAAGGAGCTGCTCGTAGCCTATGACTTCTCTGAAGCGGCAGAGGCCTCGCTGAACTACGCGGTGATGTTGTCGAAGAAGTTTGGGTCGTTCATTCATCTCATCGGCGTGCAGAGCCCCGCCGAATACGCAAGCGCTCTCGAGGCCGGCCCACTGGCGATGCAAATGTCCCAGCGTGATCTTCAGTCTGGTCTCAAACGTATAGAAGAGCGCCTCCGGGGAGAGGGGATATGGAGTGATTCTGTGCGGAGGATTGGCAACGTCTCAGACACGATCGAGGGAGCCATCCTTGAACGTATGCCGGATCTTCTGCTGCTTGGCGCCTTTGGCTACGGCCCAATCGACCGGCCACGCCTTGGCTCAACAGCTGAGCACCTGCTTCGGACCGTCCGCTGCCCAGTGATGGTGCTGGGGCCGCATGCACTTCTCCGTGATCGCGAGGCTGCTCCCATCCGGCGCATTCTCTGTGCCACGACATCGACTGAGTCGCCCGACGATATTCTGGCGTTTGCCGGCCACTTTGCCGCCCAATTGGGAGCGGACCTTGAGCTCATACATGTCATCGATCCCAGACATAAGCATGTGTCGGACAAGGATGACGAGCGACGGAGCAAGGAATGGGCCGGTAGATTGCGTGATCGAGGTATCACGGTTAGTTGGACGGTTATCCACGGGAGAGCCGATGAGGCAATCGCCGCTCGTGCCGCAAAGTCGAAGTCTTCACTCATTCTCTTCGGCCTGCACCGCGGTGGTAACCAGGCCACGGATTGCGCTGACGGCGTGGTGAGCGCCACGATTCGTGAAGCGCACTGTCCAGTAATGACGATCCCTTCCAACTTCCCCGACTGATGCCGATACAACAGGAAGAGTTCGGATCAAAGGAGGTTCAGTATGACAATTCTTGGAAGTCAGATTGCGGTGACGCTGGATAACATTCTGTTTGCAACAGACTTCTCACCCAGTGCGGAAACCGCCAAGATCTATGTGCAAGCCCTTGCGGAGCGCTATCAATCGCGGGTTCGCCTGATGCATGTTGTCGGTCTTGGAGCAGCTTCCAAGACCGCGGACGCGGGGATGAGCATGGACATCCTACGCAGGTTTGGAGCTGAATCCCTGGACCGGCTAAAAAAGGACCTGGACTCGGAGCGAGTACACGCCGAGACTGTCCTCTGCGAAGGGACGGACCCGGCCAGCGAGATTCTGCAGGCCGCGGAGGACAAGCTTATCGATCTGTTAGTGATTGGCACACGCGGCCACAGAGGCTTGGCCAGGCTTGTTCTCGGATCGACTGCGGAGGAGCTGATTCATCAAGCCAGGTGTCCAATTCTCACCATCGGACCCGCGGTGCCATCGCCGAAGCAGCCGGTAGGCTTTCAAAGAATCGTCTACGCTACGGATTTTTCTCCGGAGGCGGCAAAGGCATTTGTTTTCGCCCTATCGTTTGCCCAGGACTCCGGCGCCCATCTCTACTTGTGTCATGTGCTGCCCGAGCGGGAAAGCCCGGGTCAATTGAACGATCAGGAACTGAACGACCGGTTTATCGGCGCGTTGCAGAGATTGGTTCCCGACGTGGCCCGCGAATGGTGCGAGCCAGAGTGTGTTCTGGAGCACGGCTTTGCGGCAGACGGCATTCTGTTGCTCGCCCAGCGGGTGAAAGCCGATCTCATTGTGCTGGGAACACGTAGGACATCACACTGGTTCGAGAATTTCAAAACCGGCGTAGCGTTTCAGGTGATCAGTAGCAGCACATGCCCCGTGCTGACTATCCGGAAATAGAATGCGGACTAAGCGTTTTTCCTAATGGTGTAGACCGGAAAACTGCACTCGACGCGGCCATTCCGCCAAAACCGGGGCCCCCGGGCACGCGGTCTTTGCGTGCCTGGGGTGGAAAGAATTGGCCCCACACAACCGGCCTCACCAGACCACAGTTTAGGAAAATGCTTTAAGCATAGTCACTTCTTTCTATGCCCAATTTCCTCAGCTTGGAATTCAAGGTGGTTCGCTTAAGTCCGAGCCTCTCCGCGGCTCCCCCGGTTCCGCCGATCATTCCCTTTGCCTCCTTGAGAACCCGCAGGATGTGTTCCCGCTCTGCGGCGTGAAAATTCGGGTCGGAGATAGCTGAACCTTCCTCCTCAACCTTTTCCAGCTCGGCCAGTGGAGCACGCAGGGTCGAGCCGGGGGTAAGAATTACCGCACGTTCAATGAAATTCTCCAACTCTCGAACATTGCCGGGCCATGACCAGGCAACCAGGGCTGACATGGTTTGCTCCGGAATCTCGTGGATGGGCTTGTTCATGCGCCTCGCATGCTTGTTGACGAAGTAACGGACAAGCAGTGGAATATCCGAGGTCCGGACGCGTAGCGGGGGGATGGTAATGGGAAAGACCCGCAGGCGATAGTAGAGATCGCTGCGAAACTCGCCGGTCTTGATCATCTTGGCCAGGTCGCGATTGGTGGCGGCGATCAGCCGAACATCCACCGGAATTGTTCTTCTTCCACCCAGCCGTTCGATCTCCTTCTCCTGCAGAGCACGCAAGAGTTTGGGCTGGAGCTCCAGCGGCAGGTCCCCGATCTCGTCCAGGAAGAGAGTACCCATGTGAGCCAGCTCCAAGCGTCCGATGCGTTGCGAGATGGCGCCGGTGAAGGCGCCCTTCTCATGGCCAAAGAGTTCACTCTCCAACAGGCCAAGAGGAATGGCCGAGCAATTTAACTTGACGAAGGTGCGGTCACGCCGCGGACTGATGGTATGAATCGACCTTGCGATTAACTCCTTGCCGGTTCCGGTTTCGCCCAGGATGAGCACGGTTGCATCGGTCGAGGCGACGGTTTCTACCTGCTTCAAAACGGTCTTCAGGCCCTGACTTTCACCAACAATCTCTTCGAAGTTGTACTCTGTACGCAGTTCCTCTTCCAGATAGCGTTTTTCCTCTTTCAGCTTGCTGCTGAGCTGAACAATCCGGCGGTAGCCGTGGTCGATCTTGATGGTACCGGCGATCTGGCTGGCCGCCTGAACGAGCATCTCGGTATGGTGCTGGTCGAACGCGGCTTGTTGCCGGCTGCCTATGAACAGGGTGCCGAGCACTTCCCCTGCGCAGTCCAGAGGAACCCAGCAGCCCGACTTTACCCCCGCCGTCAGTTGGTGGGTGGGTCGACCCGCGCCCTTGCTGTCGAGTTGGCTCATCAGGAGTGGCTCCTGGTTGATGAAGACCCAGCCTTCCGGCGTCCCTTTAACGGGAAGAATGCCCTCCTGATGAGAGGTTGACCCGCTGGCGGAGGGTAGCTCCTGCATGTGCAGCTCGTTGGCGTTGCTCACGTCACAGAGCGCAATGGCCGCGTAATCGTGGGGGATCAACCGCTGAAGGCTCGCTTCGATCGCAGACAACATCTGGCGGATATCGGGATTGGCCAGTACCGCTTTGCCGAGTTCGAGCACCAGCGACTCTTCGGCCCGCTTGCGATCGGTAAAGTCGCGCGTGACTTTCGAGAATCCAATGAGCTGACCATTCTGCCCCCGCAAGGCGGTGATGATCACATTCGCCCAGAAGCGCGAGCCATCTTTGCGGATTCTCCACCCTTCGTCTTCGAATCTGCCTTCGGTGGCAGCTACCTCTAATTCGTGCTGGGGCTTGCCACGCTCGATACTTTCCTGGGGATAGAACCTGGAGAAGTGCTGGCCGAGAATTTCGTCTGCTGTGTACCCCTTGATGCGCTGTGCGCCGGAGTTCCAGGTGGCGACTCTTCCCTGTGGATCGAGCATGAAGATGGCATAGTCCATGGCGCCTTCCACCAATAGGCGAAATCGCTCTTCGCTTTGGCGCAGGTCGGCCTCGGCCTGCTTGCGCTCTGTGATGTCCCGCACCACGGTCAAGACGGAGTGGTCGGCGCCGGCATTGACAGGACTGAGCATGATGTCGACGGGAAACTCAGTTCCGTCTTTCCGGAGTCCATAGAGTTCGAGACCTGTCCCCATGGGACGCACGACAGGCGCGGCCAGATAAGAGTCGCGACGATGAGGATGCCGGCTGCGGAATCGCTCAGGGATGAGGATTTCTACGAGCTGGCCAATCAGCTCGCTTTGGCCGTAGCCGAAAAGCCGTTCTGTCGCCGGGCTGGCGGCGGAGATACGGCCATCCATGGTGGTAACGATAATTGCATCCGGAGAGGCAAGAAATAGCTTCTCGAAGAGCGCGTAAGCATGCTCGGAAACGTCGATGGGCGCGAGTGGCTCGAGCTTACTTGCCGGATGCTCCATGGTGCACTTCGGATGCCAACGCCTTCACAATCCAACGCCTTCACAATATCGAGGAGTATACCAGCATGGAAAGGGACCTCGAGACCCGAGCGATTCCGTCAATCTCCGCTGACTGCCATCAGGGCCGAGCGATTGGGAATCATTACGGTAGCTCCTCTGAGGGTGACGAGGTGTTTATTCTTGAAATCGCTGAGCGTCCGCGTAACCGTCTCCCGTGTAGATCCAAGGCACGCGGCGATCTGCTCATGGGTCAGTGGCACTCTGATTTGACCTGCGTCCGCTGCCTGCTTTTCGTCTGAAGGCCAGTGCAGAAAGAGGCGCGCCAGCTTCTCATGGGCGGTGGTGGAGAGACCAATGGTGCGCAATTGCTCACAAGCGCGCCCATACTGCAAATTGAGCTGGCGGATGACTGCTGCGTACGCCTCAGGGAAGCGGTGAATAAAACGCAGGAAATCCTCTCTGCGGATAAAGACTACCTGCGAAGGATAAAGAACCTCTGCCGTGACCTCGTAGGGAGCGCCGGACATCGATGCGCTCAGGCCAATCAACTCGCCGGGCTTCGCCATTTGCAGGATGAGCGTCCTGCCACCTTTTGAGCTTACGAATAGCTTGACCTTTCCCGAGCAGACGAGAAAGATTCCCCGCGCTGCTTCGTTCTCCATAAACAAGATGGAGCCCGCGGGATAGTGGGAAGAAAGCTTGATCGACTCAAACTCCTTCGCTGCCTCGGGCGTCAGATGGCAGAGAAATCCGTTCTGCTTGAGCTTGCAGGTTTCGCAGGTGGAAGTGGGCGTTTGTTCGCTTGTATGCGGCATATCAGTTCTCCTCCGCCGGCTCGAGCGCCATATCTCGCTTAGCCTGATTGGCAAAATATTGAGTTAAGGGCGAGTCGGCACGAACCTCCGCACCGGTTGCTTTGACAATTTCGCGGAGAATGCGGGCGCCGTTTGAATCGACATAGGTGACTCCCCGCAGGTCCAGCTGCAAGGTTGCTTGTTTGCTCAAAGCCCACAAGCAACGCCATGTCTTGCCCAACTCGGCCGCCCAAGGGCCTACGACTCTGCCCTCGACCTTGAGTGTCGCCAGGGCTGTCTCGTGGTTCATAGAGATTCTCAGCATTTGGTTTCCCCTTCCCTGCCTCTGTATAGAGCAACCCGGTTACCAAACGCTGAGAGTGTTGCGCGGGTTTCAGCTTGACTGAAAGCAGGTGACTTAGGGATGGCAACCTCGCCCTACGAATAAGATCGGTCGGAATTGAATGACGAATGTCGAGACGAAATATCGTCGCCGGGACGAGGGAATCGTCTCCCGGATCCTTCTTGCCAGTGTGACTGCTATCACAGCCAGCAGACCTGTGCACCCGCTATGGTGTCTCCTAGAGCCGCCCCGCGGGTGGGTCGACAGTCTTAGCAAGAGGAGTTCTTATGGCCACCATGAATACCACCGCCGTTACATTTGAACGAATCCTCGTTCCGACAGATTTCTCTGAAACCTCAGAACGTGCGTTAGAGTACGCCAAAGCGATCGCCAGGCAGGATAGCTCTCAGTTACTGCTGGTTCATGTAAACCCACCAGTCGCTTTGATCACCCCTCCCGAAGCTGCCTGGGTTGACGTATCTGAGATCCAGTCGGTTGAGGAAGAACGCCTGCAACAAAGTGGCGCCGCATTGCGCTCCGAAGGGTATCGAGCACGGACGTTCTCACTCACGGGAGCGCTCTACGATGAGCTTCTCTCAGCGGTCAAGCAGAACGACGTGGACTTGATCGTATTAGGGACCCACGGCAGAAAAGGCTACGACCGCCTTCTGTTTGGCTCGGACGCGGAAGCGATCCTGAGGCGGGCGCATTGCCCGGTGCTTCTGGTGGGCCCTGCAGCGCCCGCTTTAAAAGATGAAATGTGGCATGTGCGCGAAGTGGTCTGTGCCACAACGCTCGATCCGAGATCGGCTCATGTGGCCGCGTTCGCGCACAAGTTCGCCGCCCAACATGGAGCAGAGCTGCTTCTCTTTCATGCCCAGGATCCCGATAGCCGGGACGCGGATTGGGCTTCCTTTGAAGAAGCCTTCCGCCACTACGTTCCTGAAGGTCCCGGAAGCTGCATGTGCTTGCGTACGCGGCTGGTCAAGACGGCCCCGGGAACCAGCATCGTTGATCTGGCCAAGGAGCGTGGCTGCGATCTCATTGTCATGGGCGCTCATCCAGCATCTTCGATGGCCACCCATATGTCGCCTGGAACCGCAGCGACGGTGCTGATCGAGGCCCCTTGCCCGGTGATGACCATGCTGGAGCGCTAGGCCCTGTATCGAGACCTGCCAAAAGTAACGCCACTCTCGCTACCTTGAGAGTGGCGTTGCTTTTGGCACAACCCTTGGCTTTACACAAACTATCGGAGGGTATTCACGGGAACCGGTTTAAGCCCTGATGCCGGCTCCATCCGCCTCAGAACCTGCGATTGCAGGAAGTGCATCGAGAGCAACATCTGAAGTCCCATGAACAATGAATAGCTAGCCACTACAGCCAAAGACTTCCGGTCGTCATGGCCTGCGACCACAAGCAAAGCGCCCGCGAAGGCAAACCCGATTCCCGCCAGGATATACATGACTGTTTGCTCCCGCACGGTGCCTTTCCAAGACTTGGCAAGAGCGATTTTGCCCACACTCAGGGTAAGGGCATAAACGGTGAGACCATAGCAGAGCATCCGGATGGTTGCGCCCGGGTAGAGGATCAGAAGCACACTGCACGCGGCCGCAGCTGTGCTCACGATGAGAAAACCCCGGAACCTGCGCACCCGACGGCAACCGAAGCCGGCAGCGCAAATCCAATCTACGCCTGCAATGAAAAGCAGGGATGCCGCGACCAATAACAGCGCGAAGGCACCTCCTACGACGTCAAACAGCAGGTTTGTCATCGTCGCGCGAACGTAGAAGAGCGCCAATCCCACCCCAAGCATTGTCCAGCCGTGGATTGCCATCAACTTCATACGCGTGTTTTCCGTTAACAGAATCATGTGTCACCTGTCAGGTTGCAGTGTGGCAGTATTCGCGAGAGGCAGGCGGTGACGTGCGTCACGGTCAAGACTTGCTTGCCGGAATCAGCTAGGAAACACTCTGCACCGCATGAGAGTCGCAGCCATTCTGGCATTGCTTTGTCTTGGCTCCGGCCCGGAGCGTGAATGTGGGACACGGGACCTGGGCTATCACGCGATAGGCGACGCCGGTCCGGAAAGTTGCGGTCATGGGTGATGCTGGCAGCACGCCCAGGATCAGCAACTCCGCCCGTAGCGCTGAGCACTCCGAAACGATCTCCTCTGCCGGTTCACCACAACGAATACGAATGCAAGAGACCAGATTCTTTTGCTTTGCCCCTTTCAGCATCTCGTCGATCGTGGACATGGCTTCGGCGTAGATCCCATCGTGCTGACGGTCTTGCTCCAGAACATATAGCACCGTGAGTTCGGCGGCCAATCCGGCGGCAAGCTCGACTGCGAACTGGAAGGTCTTCTCGGTGTCATGGCGCAGAGAGGCGGCAAAGATAACCCGGCGTGGGTTGCTTTGTGGCATTGGTTTGAAATGCGGGCCCACGGTGCAAACCGGAATATCTAAACTGCGTATCAACTCCTCCGCCACGGATCCGAGCAGCAGCTTACCTAACTTTCCTCTGCTGGAAGTTCCAAGAATCAAACGCTTGATCCCGCGTTCATGAATGAACTCGGTGACCCGGTCGACCGGGTACCAGCGACGCACTTCATATGCACACGCCAGATTTCGTGCTTTCAATTCCTTGGCAACTTTGGCCAGGACAGCCTCGGCATCGCGGAACGCTTTCTCCTTCTTGGCGAAAGGAAAGGCACCGGATTCAATTGAGACATAGGCATCCGGAGGGATTACATGGAGTAGCCATAGCATGGCCCCAGTTGCTTTGGCTTGATCCACGGCCACGGGAAGCAGGAAATCCAAATCATTCAAATCTGTAGCTACCAAAATGGACTTTGGTCTGGTAATCGAGGAGAGATGCATCGAATCCATCGCGCGCTCCTTGCAGGGACGGTAGGTTTAATGGCGGTGGGCCGGGACTACGAGTACGGGGCAGCGGGCGCTGCGAATGATGGCCGATAGTTTGTTCCGCGGCGCGTGATCCGCCAAGGCGGATCGATGGCGCGCACCCAGGACAATTAAACTCGCGTTGCCTTCCCGCGCCGCGTCAATGATCGCCGGGGCGATATCGCCGCTTCTCACCTGATATTGCAGAGTGCACTCGTCTCCACAGCCGCTGGGCAATAGTTCTCTGAGTTTTATCATTGCGCTCAGCTCGTTTCGTGACTGCTCTTCCGGGGTGCTCGCGTGAGACAGCACATTCATAACCGTCAATGTGGCGTTATAGTCCTGGCCCAGCGAGCTGGCATATTGAACCGAACGCAAAGCCTCCTGGGAAAAGTCCGTCGCCAGCACGATGGACCTGATAGGCCGAAAGTTCTTGACGCACATGGGACCTGTGACGAGAACAGGATACCCAAGGCGGCGGATTGCCCATTCGGCGACGGATCCGAGAGCCAGCTTTGCCAGTCCGTGGCGCCCGTGGGAGCCCAGCACCAGGAGGTCGATGTTATTGGCTTGGCTGGCCGACTGAATCGCATCGCTGGGCGAGCCCAGAAACGCTATCTCTTTATGTTTCACGGTCCGCAGATCAGCAATGCGCTCAGCATATTTGTGGAGGTTCTCGCGCTCAGCCTGCAGATTCATCAGCTCGAGCTCTGGAACCGGGCCTCCTCCGATGTTGCTCGCATAGAGGTCTGGCTCAACCGCATGCAGCACATAAAGCCGGGCGTGAAATTCTTTCGCGAGCCGTGCAGCAAACTTTACCGCGGTTGTACTTGCGGGAGAGTAATCTGTTGCGACCAGGATGGATTGAAAGCGAAGCCCCACTGGCCCCAAGCGAGCACTCACGTGCTCCTGGTGTGTTGAGCTACTGGAAGCAGTTATCAACGGTAGACCTCTTTCTTCCGCCACGCCGTCCGCATCGCGGCCGCGAGGTTCCTGCTATGAGGATCGCGAAGAAACAGCATTACGTCTGTGATCGACGTCACAAGTCATTTCCTGGCAGGCGCCGTAGTCTCTTGCTCTCACGACTGTGACGGGGATCACTGTCGAGCAAGGACCCATTCGCTTATTGTTTCGGTAGCTAAGAAGCAGCTCAGCTCCACAGGAGAAGATGCGATGAATCCCGGCACCCTGCAATTCAAAACGATCGCTGTAGCGCTAGACCTGACCGGGCCGGCGTCTCCGGCGCTGCGCTACGCGCAAGCGATGGCCCGCATGTACGACTCGACACTGGTACTGGTGCATGTCATCGATCCCCTCGCCTACGCATTTCCGAATGGAGCACCTTCTCTGCTTCGCGCAAATGCTGCGGCGGCTGCGGAGCTGAAGAAAATGGAGGAGGAGACAAGCGCCCTGGGGATTCCGGTTCACTCCGTCATTGAAAGTGGAATCGTCTGCGACCGCATTTTGCAGGCGCTGAGTGAGCATCATGCGGAACTGCTTTTGTTGGGAACACGCGCGAAGACTGAGGCCGGCCGAATTGCTCTAGGAACGATCGCCCGGCAGCTACTGGCCAGGTCGCGGTGTCCAATCATGACGGTCTCGCCGGATGCGCTCAGTTCTTTGCCCTGGGCCGGATGTTGGCGGCATGTACTCGCGGCAACGGACTTTTCTCCCGCATCGGTCCGCGCCCTGCAATGCGCGCACCAGGTGGCCTTGCGGCAATTGGTGCTACTTCATGTGCGGCAGGGTGAGTGGGACACGGAGGATCTGCGCTGCCGGGAGAGACTGCGTTTTCTTGCTCCCTTCAATGAATCGCATACAGTTCCCGTCGAGCACATTGTCGCCTCCGGTCCAGCCGGCGAATTAATCGCGGAGTATGCGGAGAGATTCGGGGCGGATCTCGTCGTCCTAGGCTCCCCCGAAAACGAGCTTGGGGAAAAGGATTTCGCCACCAGCACAGTGTTACAAGTGATCTCGAAGGTCAAGTGTCCAGTACTCTGCTTGCCCTTCGCTCGTAGCACAGGTCCAGCGGAATGGAACCATGAAGTTGTAACTTCCGGTGGCGTTGCGCAATAACTGCCCGCCTGGTTCAAGGGGCAGGGTCACTGCAGATCCCGCTCCGCTTCGACGCGAGGGCATGTGGAGGGTAATTAACGCTTCATGGCGATCTCCGCACCGTAGAGCGCCAGCAGCGGATGATGAATGACGGCGCGAAACTCGTATTTACCGTTCGGGGAGAGGCCGTCGATGTGGGTTGTAAACGGGCCGGGCTTCGTGATGGTCTGTGCGGGCGTCGCGATCCAGCCGGCGGAGCGGGAGTTGGCGTCTTCACCGGCGATGGGACGGTATTCAAATCCCACTTGCAGTGAAGAACTGTCCCCCATATCGAGGACTTCGCCGCGCAGCGTCTCCTGGCCGGATGATTCGGCGACTGACCCGGTGGTCTGCACGTGGGGCGGCGTGAGCGCCGGCTCGGCGTTCGTGATCTTCAGCACAGCCGGGTTTGGCCAGTGAAAGTTGTCCTGCAGGCGTTGAGTCTGCATCACGCGCACATGGAGTCCATCCTTTTCCTGATGCCAGCTGGATTGGGGTTTGATTTCAGGGTGGTACTCGACCACCTGGTCGTTCTGGCCAAGCACACTCACTTCCGTCTTAGCCGTCGCGCGAACCGAGTGCAGCGTGAACTCCTTCCAGGTCGCGCGCGGCCAAGGTGTGTCGGATTCAACCATCGCGTAGAGCGCCTGGCCATCTTTCTTTTTGGTGAACCAGATGTCGCCTTCATTGGTTATGACCCACGGCCTCACCGCATAAATCGCGTCGGAGTTGACGAACATCCAGAGGGCTATTTCGCGCAGCCGCTCCTCTTCTTCAATCGGCAGCTCTCCATTCGGTTTAGGACCCACATTGAGCAGGAAGTTGCCACCCTTGGCGCGCGTCTGGATCAGCAGGCGAATCAGCTCACCTCCTGACTTGTAGTGCTCATTCTGTGGCTGGTATTGCCACGCGGTGCCCATGGTCATGCAGGTTTCCCATGCGCCCGGCAGAGGCATTCCGGGAACGGTGAGCTCAGGGGTTTTGATGGCTCCCCGGGTGACGATGATGTCAGGATCCAGCTTCCAGGCAAGATCGCGCAGACCGACCGCTTCCCCGTCAAGAAAAAGCGCATCGATTTTGCCGTAGTGTGTCAGCAACTCGCGGAGCTGGGTCTGGTCGTATTTCATCAGGCCAGGGTTGTTGCGCGGCTGGACACCCGGAACCGAGCGCTCGATGGTCTTGCCGTTCTGGTGAAGCCACCAGAAATCGTCAGGCGAATAATAAACGCCGGTGGCAATGCCTTGGGAACGGAAAGCGTCGAAGACCTCCTTGGTGATATCGCGATGAAACGGCGTATTCATGATGCCGAAGGGGGTCGTCGTGGTGTCGAACATGGCGAAGCCGGAATGGTGCTTGGTGGTGAACATGACGTAGCGGATGCCCGCCAGATGCGCTAACCGAGCCCAATCCACTGGATGGAATTCGTCCGGATCGAAGGTCTTGGGCAGGTCCTCGAAGAAGCGGTTAGTGTATTCGGCAGATGCGCCGACCAGCGAGTGGCTGATGACCACGCCCAGCTGACTGTCCACGCTCCAGTGGATGAAAAGGCCGAAGCCCTGATCGCGGAACCACTCCAACCGCTCCTGCTTGTTCAGCGAGCCCACTTCCGGATCATCCACTGCAGCGGTGCAGGTCAAAACGAGAAGATTGGCGGCCAGCAGGAAGGGGACGAGCAGACGCATGGTACGGATAAGAAATCGCGTTCCGGACATGGGAGATCGATCCATTCAAATGCGGATTGAAGATCCTCGTGTGAGGCAACCATAACGATATATGAAATTGCGGGTCGCGCGTGATGCTTGCAGCAGCGTCTGTTGCTTGACTCGCGATGACTCGCCACCGGGTCGCCTCTGTTCCAGAAAGCGGACGCCGCACCGGTGCCTCGTGAGGGGATTGTCCATTTAAACCGAACAACCGAGAGGAGAATTTCTCTCCCCCACTATAGAATATAGCGCGCTGGGGGGCTTGCGGGAAGCCCCGGATCATGCCGCATCATCGTCACCTGAAGCAAAGAACCTACGGAAATGGGAGGTGCGATGACAGGACACGCGGTAGTGATTGCAGGAGGAGGCCCGACAGGGCTGATGTTAGCGGGCGAGTTGGCCTTGGCGGGCGTCGACGTCGCCATTGTCGAGCGGCGCGAAAGTCAGGATCTCGACGGCTTGCGCGCAGGCGGGCTGCACATACGTACCATCGAGGTGCTCGATCAGCGGGGAATCGCAGATCGCTTCGTTTCGCAGGGACAGATAATTCGCTGCGCGCCGTTCGCCGGCACAACTCTCGACACCAGCGACCTTCCGACTCGCCACAACTACTTTCTCGTGCTCTGGCAGACCCGTACCGAGCGCATCCTGGCCGACTGGGTCGGCGAGTTGGATGTGCCGATCTATCGCGGACGTGAGGTGACGGGTTTCACACAGAACGAGATCGGCGTCGACATCGAGCTTTCCGACGAACGGTCGATGCGAGCAGAGTATCTTGTCGGGTGCGACGGTGGTCGCAGCCTGATCCGCAAGAAGGCAGGTATCGACTTCCCGGGGTGGGATCCGTCAACCAGCTACTTGATCGCCGAGCTCGAGACGGCCCAAGAGCCAAAGTGGGGCATGCACCGTAATGAAAAGGGCATCAACGCTGTCGCCAAACTCGACGACGGCAAGCGCGCGCGCGTCGTGTTGACGGAACAACACGTCGGCCAGGACGGTAAGCCGACCTTACACGACGTCCGTGAGTCGCTTATCGCCGTCTATGGGACTGACTATGGTCTTCGCACCGCCTCCTATATTTCCCGGTTTACGGATATGGCCCGGCAAGCGGCTTACTATCGAGCGGGACGCGTGCTCCTGGCCGGCGACGCGGCGCACGTGCATTCCCCAAAAGGCGGACAGGGGCTCAACATCGGTGTCCAGGATGCAGTAAATCTGGGCTGGAAGCTGGCCCAGGTGGTCCTTGGGACATCGCCAGAAAGCCTCCTGGATACATTCCATGCCGAGCGGCATCCAGTCGGCGCCCGCGTATTGCGCAACACCATGGCGCTCACCGCGCTCGACCGCAGCGACGATCGAATCGAGGCCTTGCGCGAGATGATATCCGAGCTGTTGCAAAAGGACGAGACTCGAAAGCAATACGTCGCGATGGCGTCTGGTCTGGACATCCACTACGACTTCGGTAAGGGACACCCGCTGCTCGGGCGCCGCATGCCTGACCTCGACCTGGTCACAAGTGAAGGTCCACTACGGATCTTCACTTTGCTGCATGATGCCCGCCCGGTACTGCTCAACCTCGGTGAGCCAGGCAGCATTGACATCGCGCCGTGGGCCAGCCGGGTCAAGTGGATTGACGCCAAGTACGAGGGTGCCTTTGAGCTTCCGGCATTAGGGGAAGTCTCTATTCCGACGGCCGTCTTGATTCGGCCCGATGGGTACGTGGCTTGGGTGGGAGACCGGACCCAGCAGGGGCTCGGCGATGCTTTGACCACTTGGGTCGGACCACCCGCCGTGATGTAGCGCACCGCCTTCCAACCTCATTCTGTCACGAGTATCTGAAGACATGTTCCAGGCGATGAAGGTCTAGCCGTCCCTTACGCCTGATCCGAAGTCCCATGGGCCAGTTGCTCGATCCACGCTGCCATCGATTCCTTCGGCTCGCCCATCGCCGCATTCGACACGTCCTCCCACGCTTCCCACGTCTCCAACCGCTCCGCATACGCGGCGCGGGCCCTGGGAAGAATAGACGTGCCAAGGCCAAATCGCAGCGGCGGATTTTCCGCGTCCACGAGCTTCAGGATGGCTTCTGCAGTCGCCTCTGGATCGCCGCGTTCAACATTCGCCAGATGCGTCAGAAACTGCTTCCGGAACTCCGCGTATGGTTCCAGCGCATCCGCGATCAGTGAGGATTTTCCGAAGTCGGTTGCGTAGGCCCCGGGTTCAACAAGCGTCACCTTCAACCCGAACGCCCTCACCTCCTGCGCGAGCGATTCGTGGAGCGCTTCGACAGCCCATTTCGTGGCGCAATAGAAGCCGATGAGCGGCAATGCGGTTATCCCAAGCCCGCTCGAGACACCGAGAATGTGACCGCTCCCTTGTTTCCGCAGCAAAGGCAGAGCCGCTCGGAGCACTCGGACCATGCCCAGGTAGTTCGCATCGAAAAGGCCGCGGATCTGCTCGTCGCTCGCTTCCTCTGTAGCCGCGAACAGGCTAGCGCCGGCATTGTTGACAAGGACGTCCAGCCTGCCGAAATGCTCGTATGCCTGATGAACCACCCGATGCACCTGCGCGGAGTCGGTGACGTCGAGGGCGAGGGGCAGCACCGCGTCGCCAAAACGTTCCGGCGAGATCGGCAACGTCTGCCAGTTTGCGGGCGGTCGCTGTAACCCGATCACCTCGATTAAGAGCAGCCTCAGCCCAGATGCGGCCGAACCCGCGCGAGGCGCCGGTGATGAACCATGTCTTTTTCATGTCGATTCCTCCGTGATTGTGGTGGTGGGTTCAAACCTCGGAATAGCGCATGTTCCCGAGATCGGTGAGAAGCGAAGGGCCTGTGGGGTTCCATCCGAACTTCGCACGGGTCTGCGCACTGGAAGTCAGAGGATCCCTTCCCGCGAAGAAACCGAGAAAGCCGAAATGTTCCTGGGCCTGTTCCTGCGAAATAGAAATGACGGGCACATTCAGGCCACGGCTGATAGCGGTGGCGATGTCTTTGAGCGCCACACCCTCTTCTGCGACGGCGTGGTAACGGGCTCCCGCTGTGCCCTTCTCCAGAGCAAGCAGGTAGAGGCGAGCGACATCCGCCACATGCGCAGCGGGCCAGCGGTTGTGACCATCGCCGATGTACGCCGAGACTCCCTTTGCGCGCGCTACCGCAATCAGGGGGGTGACGAGGCCCTGCTTTACGGTGTCGTGGACCTGCGGCAAGCGCATCACAGAGGCATGCACTCCGCGCTCCATGAGTGCGACAGCCGTCACCTCGGATACACGAGGAAGGAACGGGGAAGAAAGCGGCGGATCGTCCTCGGTGGCGGCGCGGCCCTGAGCCACACCGACTCCGGAGCTGACGATGAACGGACGGCTTGAGCCCTCAAGCACGGCGCCGATGGTCTCGATGGCGCACTTGTCCAGTTCGCAGGCCTCCGCAAACCTCGACCAGTCGTGCCGGAAGGCGGTGTGGATGACGGCATCGGCCGCGGCTGCTCCGCTGCGCAGACTTTCCAGATCGTCCAGATCGCCTCGATGCGCCTGGACACCCGCGGCTTCAAGCGACTTCACGCCCGCATCTGACCGCGCCATTCCAAGAACGTGGTGGCCCGCGCCGACGAGTTCTTTCACGATGGCGGAACCGATGAATCCAGTAGCGCCGGTAACGAATACGCGCATATGTGCCTCTCTGATCTCATTCCAGCTAAGATTGACGAAAGGATGCCACCTCAAATTAAACGGAGGCACCCTCCGTATAAATAGATACTCGGAGGCAGCCTCCGGTTGCAAGACTTTTGGAGATGACGAAGAAGCGTTCGACGACCGCCCGGAAACCGCGCACAGACGCGCTGCGCAACCGTGAGCGAATTCTTGAAGTTGCGAAGGCAGCATTTACCCGACAAGGCGCCAATGCCAGTCTGGAAGAAATTGCGAAGCAGGCGGACGTTGGAGCAGGTACCCTGTATCGCCATTTCCCTACGCGGGATGAGCTGATCGAAGGTGTTTACCGGAACGAAGTGGAGAAACTCGCGGCGGCCGCGGGCCGCTTTTCCGAGACCAAGTCTCCAATCGAAGCACTTCGAGCCTGGATGCTGCTGCTGGTCGATTACATCGCAGCAAAGCACATCATTGCGCCCGCTCTTAATAGCGTTGTCGGAGGCCCGTCCAGGCTCTATGAAGGTTCACGCACCATGATCCATGGCGCGATCGATGAGCTGGTGAAGCGCGCTAAGAGGAGTGGCGATCTGCGAAGAGATCTGGATGCATTCGACCTGCTTCGAGCGCTGATCGGCGTTTCGCATGTGGGCTCCGGCGCTGATTGGCAGCAAAGCGCCAGGAGACTGGTAGACATCCTCATCGCAGGCTCACGCCCACTCAAATAGACCGCGTCTC
>CAVVBS010000011.1:0-42963 GCA_963746595.1 uncultured Acidobacteriaceae bacterium | reverse complement strand
GCTAAGTCCTTTGTTTTGCCAAGATGATCAAGATGATCAAAAAATATTATTTGATCATCTTGGCCTCTGGGCCGTTAGATGACCCCCTCTTGAAATTTCGGTCAAGATATAGATGCAATTCAGCTGGAGTTTCATTCCCTTCGGAAGCCTTTTTTTTGAGTTTGCGGTTAAAGCTGGACCCGATTTCAGCAACTTACGTACGGGCTGAAAAGCCCGTACCCTTCGCTGAAGTGTCTGCTGTTGCTTAAGGAGAGATATTTGCCCACATTTGCGATGAGGAAGATCGTCAAGCGATTCCCCGGAGTCGTGGCCAATAACGACGTTGACCTCACCATCGAAGGCGGCGAGATCCACGCTCTGCTGGGGGAAAACGGCGCCGGCAAAAGCACCCTGATGCAGATCCTCTACGGATTCAGTTCCATGGATTCCGGATCGATCCTGATCGACGGCGAGCCGGTCACGATCACCAGCCCCAAAGACGCCATCGCACCTGGCATCGGCATGGTTCACCAGGAATTCATGTTGGTGCGGCGCTTTTCCGTGGTCGAGAACACCGTGCTCGGCCTGAAGGAAGATGCCGGTCCGATGCTGGACCTGCGTGCAGGCTGCACAGCGGCTGCGCAGTTTGAGCGAACAGCATCATTTGGCCATCGACCCGGATGCTCAAGTGCAACACTGCCCATCGGAGTGCAACAGCGGGTTGAGATTCTCAAGTTGCTCTATCGCGACGCCAGGCTGCTGATTCTCGACGAACCCACTGCCGTCCTCACCACGCACGAGAAGGATCAGCTCTTCACCGTTCTTCGTGGCCTGCGTGACCAGGGCCGCGCGATCGTTATTGTGACCCACAAACTTCAGGAGATCCTGGAGCTTGCGATCGCGTTACGGTGATGCGCGATGGCCGGGTTGTAGGCTCTGTTACTACGCAGCAGACCACCGAGCAGGAACTGGCCCGCCTTATGGTGGGGCGCGACGTGAACCTCCGCGCGAATCGGATTCCGATGGAGCGCGGCCGAGCCGTCTTACGCGTCAACGGGCTGCACGTGTGCGACGACGTGGGCCAGGAGAAGGTCCGCGGTATAAGCCTTGACGTACATGCGGGAGAAATCGTCGGCATCGCCGGTGTCGACGGCAACGGGCAGTCGCAATTGGCCGAGGCGATCATGCATTTGCGCCCGGCTCTTCAAGGGCAAGTCTTCCTCGACGAACGCGAGGTCACCGGGCTGACGGTCGCACAGCATCGTGCTCTCGGCCTGTCGTATATTCCTGCCGATCGGCGGCACGTTGGCGCGGTCACGGAGATGTCCGTCGCCGACAACGCAATCCTCGGGTCGCAACGGCAGCGCACCAGAGGACTGTTTCTGGATCGGCGCAAAATCCGCGAGTATGCAGAGAGCCTGGTGACGCGCTTCGGAGTGCGCGCCTCCGGTATCGGCGCCATGGCCGGCAAGCTCTCCGGCGGCAACTTGCAGAAGCTGATTCTAGGGCGGGAGATTCTGCGGGATGCGGCCGCCATCGTGGTCGAACAGCCAACGCGAGGACTGGATGTGGGGGCGGTCGAGTCGGTCTGGCTCGAGCTACTGCGCGAACGCGAGCGGGGTAAGGCGATCCTGTTGATCTCCGCGGAACTGGAAGAGCTGATGAATCTGGCCGACAGGATCGCCGTGATGTTCGAGGGGCGGATCGTCGGCATCCTTGATGCGGCCAGCGTTACCCAGGAAAAGCTGGGCCTTATGATCTCCGGCGTTGCACGCCCGGATTTCCTGCACGCAGGCCTAAGAGACACCGGCGTAGGAGGCTTTCTTTGAGGAAAGCCGCATGAAGCTCATCAACGCCAACAAGTTTCACAGGAAATCCGGGGTGAAGCTATTCGAACGACGTCTCATTCCAGCTGACTCGCCGCTCGCCATCACCACTGCCATGGTCCTAGCCGTGCTGGCGGCGATGCTTGTCACCTCGCTGCTCTTTGTGCTCTATGGAGCAAACCCGTTGCGGGCATACTTCGCCCTCTTCCACGAACCGTTCGCCACCATGCGCGGCTTTGGCTATACCCTGGTCCGTGCTGCGCCTTTAACCTTGATTGCCCTGGGCACCATCGTCAGCTGGCGATCGGGCTTTGGCTACCTGGGCTTCGAAGGATGCTTCGTGATTGGCGCTGCGGCCACCAGTTGGTTGTCTCTGGCGACCGCGCCGGGCGGAGCTGTGGGTCCGCTTCCCTTTGTTGCATTTCTGCCTCTGGTGCTCTTGCTGAGCTTCGCAGCCGGAGCGGCGTGGGCCGGCATGGTCGCCCTGATACGAGCGAGGTGGGGAGGCAACGAAGTGCTCATCTCGCTGATGACCAACTACGTCGCCATCCTGATTGTGCAGTACCTGGTTTCAGGCCCCATGCGCGCGCCCGGCGGAGTTCCGGAGACCGCGCTGCTGCCGCGCGCGACATGGCTGCCGTTTATCCTGCCCGGGACACGCGCGCACGCCGGCATCCTGCTCGCGTTGTTGGCGACCTTGCTGGTGTGGATGCTGCTGCGCAAGACGCCCCTCGGCTATGAGCTGATCGTTAGCGGCCTCAGCCCGTCGGCCGCTCGCTATGGCGGTATCAACGTGGGCCTGCGCCTGGTGCTCGCGGCTTTTTTCGCCGGCGGCCTGGGTGCTCTTGCCGGAATAGTCGAGGTGCTGGGCGAGCAGCATCGCCTGATGGATGGGATTAGCGGTGGAGTAGGCTTTACCGGCATCATCGTCGCGTTGCTGGCCAAACTCAACCCGCTGGCTGTTATCCCTGCGGCTGTACTGTACGGCGGCATGACGGTGGGGGCGAACGCCATGCAGCGCAGAGCCGGCATCCCGTCATCCATCACCTTCATTTTGCAAAGCCTGATCGTGTTGATGGTGCTGGCGAGCGATATCTTCCGCCGCTACCGGGTGAAGCTCACGTGAACTTTCATCGGCTGATGACTTCGGCATTCTTGGTAACCTGGCTCGCCGCCAGCCTCCGGCTCTCCGGGCCGGTCTTGCTGGCTGCGCTGGGAGAGACGTTCACCGAGTGCTCCGGCGTGCTGAACGTGGGTATCGAAGGCACGATCTTGCTCGGTGCGCTGGCCAGCTTCCTCACCGACTATCTAACCGGCATGGTATGGATCAGTCTATTGGCTGCGATGCTGACCGGCATCGTCTTCAATCTTTTGCTGGCCTGGATGTATGTCACTGTGCGCGCCAGCCAGGTCGTTGTCGGCCTGGTGTTTAACGTGCTCGCGCTCGGCATTGCCGCTACTGTCTATCGCCGGGCGCTGGGCGAATCCGCCGGACCGACCAGCGTGACCATGTTTCCCTCTCTCCATATTCCGTGGTTGAGCGATCTTCCCTTGCTCGGCCCGGTTTTGTTTGGCCAGGCGATTCTGCTTTATCTGACGTTGGCGCTGGTTCTGGTGGCACACCTAGTCTTGTTTCGCACGCGCTTCGGCCTGGCGCTGCGAGCTGCGGGAGAAAATCCCAGCGCTGCGGATGCGGCCGGCATTTCCGTAGCCCGCATGCGTTACATAGGAGTGCTGATCGGCGGCGCTACGGCCGGCATGGCCGGCGCCTATCTGGTGCTGGCGCAGATCGGGCTCTTTCGCGAATCGATCGTTTCGGGGCAGGGGTTTATTGCGCTTGGGATCGTCATCTTTGGCAGATGGAATCCCGGGAAGGCGGCACTGGCTGCACTGGTGTTTGGCGCTTGCGACGCGTTGCAGCTTTCGTTGCAATTGGGAGGGGCGAGGGTGCCGCCGCAATTGCTAGAGTCGTTGCCCTACATCGTAACTATTTTGGCGATTTCGGGCCTCTTCGGCGGCAAAGCCATCCAGCCGGCCGCGCTGATGGTGCCTTACTCCAAAGATTGAGGAGGGAGCCGGGGCGCACTACAGATCCCTCGGCTCCGCCCGGAGGCTGTGACTTTTTAATTTCCCTTGTGGTCTGTGGCCGGAAAGCTCCGAAGAGCATCTGCCAACAAGCATCGCCGGGGTTCCTTCGGCTACGCTCAGGACGGGCTCTTCGACTGCGCGCATAAAACCCTCTGCTATGCGATAGATCTGCGAGGCGCTTCGCTCCCACGGCACGCCGGGGCAGGCAGGATGACGCCTTTCTGGAGGGAATTGAAAAACATCTGGTCGGGTGCAAAAAACACGAAAAGATCAAAAAGTCACAGACTCTCGGGATGACAAAGTTTAGAGCTGTTCTTCCGTTCAGATCAGAGACTGGGAGTTCCGGACCTTAGCCCACTTTCGGAGCCAGCTTCGCGTTCCCAATAACAATTGCTTACGGCCTGCGCGCATTTAAACTTTGTCATCCCGAGCGTAGCCGAGGGACCTGCTGTGCGCCCTTCCCTCAAACAACTCCCTACAACTCTGTCCATCCACCCCCACTTATGCCAAGGCGAGCCACGGCCCTAAATTTGTCATCCCGCCTGCCCCGGCGTGCCGTGGGACCGGAGCGAACCCGGCCTCCTGCTGCGCGGCCCTCACCAGCGTCCACGTATGCGGCTTTCCATTAAAGAAAGCCGCATGAATAAAGAAAGCCGCATGAAGCCCGCCAACGCCACCAACCTCGACGGGAAATCCGGGATAGCGGAGTGGAGGGACCTGCGGTTTCTTTCTATTTCGGCCACGGCCGCCGCTTGAACTCATCCGTCCCGGCGCGCTTGGTAAGCGCATCGGCGCTTAGCTGCGCCTGGCGCCTGACTGCATTCTCATCGACCGTGCCGACAATCCCATCACGCATCACGAAGCGTCCGTCGATCATCACGGTCGTCACCTCATGACCCAGCGCCGAGTACACCATCGCTGAAACAGGATGATGAATCGGCGTCATAAACGCATTGTTGTAGTCCAGCACGACAATATCCGCCTTCTTGCCCACCTCGATCGAACCGATCTCGCCTTCAAGACCCACCGCCCGAGCGCCACCGATGGTGGCCATCTCCAGCACCTTTTCCGCCGTCATGACCGTTGCATCCTGATGAACCCCCTTCTGCTGCAACGCGGCAAACTTCATCGCCTGAAAGAGACTGTGATTGTTGCTGCTTGCCGGGCCATCGGAAGCCAGACCCACCGTCACACCCGCCGCAAGCATCTCCGGGATGGGCGCGCAGCCTGAGGCCAGGTACATATTGCTGCATGGATTATGCGAAACCTTGGTACCGTGCTTGCGGAGAATCTGGATGTCCTCCGTTGTGCAATGCACGCAATGCACAGCGATCACATCGGGCCCAAGAAAACCAATGTCGCTGAGGAACTGCGTGTCGTCCATGCCATAAGTGGCCGCGGCCGTCTCCAGCTCGAAATTGGTTTCCGCCACGTGGGTGGTAATGAGCACATGCTCCTCATCCGCCAGCTTGCGAGTCAGCCGGTAGCCCTCCTCATCGACCGCCCAGATCATGTTGGGCGCAAGCCCCACCTGCACCCGTCCTCCCGGCTTGTTGTAGCGCCGTATCTGCTCTTTCGCGTCGGCCAAGGCAACCGGCGGCCGCTCGAGTAGCGCTGCCGGAACGCCGTACTGCACACCGTCGGAGATGAAGCCACGGCAAACAAAGCCACGCATGCCGGTGGTGTCGAATGCGTTGACGACGGACGTGATCATGCCCGGCTGCGGGTGGACATACATGAAGTCCACCACCGTGGTCACCCCGGAGCGGATGGACTCAACGCAGCCATGCATTGCTGCCGCATGGGCGTCCGCGGCGGTAAGGTGGACCGCACTCGGGCCGGTCATGCAGGTAAACCACTTCTTCAGCACCATATCGTCGCCCAGTCCCTTGAGCAGGGTCTGGAACAGATGGGTATGGGTATTCACCATCCCCGGCATCACAATGCGCTCGCTGCAATCCACGATCTCCGCCCCGGGATACTGCTGCTGCAATTGCTGGCGGGTGCCAATGGCGGCGATGCGATCGTTTTCGACGCAAACGCTTCCGCGCTCCAGGATTTCACGGCGATCGTTCATGGTGATTAACCAGCCATCGGCCAGGATGAAACTCATTCGAAGGAGCCTCCGTTTTTGTCTGGTTCATCGTAACCTCTAGCCTCGGACGAGACCAAACATCTCACCACTCTACACACGTGGTACGATAATTTTTCCCGTCAAAAAGGCTCCCCCTGGTGTGGCTGCACGCGCTGTAAGGTTGGAAACCCGCTTGGCCCGACGTTTTGTTGTTCACCATCGCTCCTCCCTGCTGACATCACGATCCTTTGCATACGGCGTCTCCCGCAAACGGTGTAGATGGTGCAGGGGCCGGAGCAGGGTGAGTTCGACGCCGCCATCGCGGTAGCCCAGCGGCTGGATCTCGCTGGGTCAGGATGCGAGTGTGCTGGTCCTGCTCATTTGCCCTGAACCCGGACGGCGCCCTGGGGCGTCGCCGGCCTGCGGCGCACAGTTGCATTCTTAATCAGGGGTCTCGCCCAAAAGCCCACGCTCATCACGCAGCCGAAGGTGAAATACAAGAACAGCATCCCGGAGCGAAGCCCGAAACGATCACCCAGGTGGCCAATCAAAAGCGGCACCACCGCACCCCCAACGATCCCAGTGCAAAGAATGCCGGAAAACGCTCCCTGGCTTTCCGCAACAGAGTTTAGTGCCAGCGATGAGATGGTTGGCCACATGATCGATGCGAAGAAACCGACGGCAGGGAAAGCGAACAACGCCATTCTCCCGGAACCGAAAAGCGCCACCGACAAAGCGAGCAGCGAACCCAGAGAAAATCCGGCAAGCACTCGCCGGCTGTCGAAAATTTTGAACAGCAACATGCCAACAAAGCATCCCGCCGTCAACATTCCCCAGAACCATGAAACCGTTTCTGCGCCCTCAATATAAGGATTGTAACCGTGATATTGCGAGAGGAATTTTGAAATCCAGTCTGCTGTGCCCTGTTCAGACCCGACGTAAGCAAACACGCAAAGGAAGTACAGCCACACCATCGGCCGTCTCAGGAGTTGCCGGTAGGCACCCAGTGCACCTGCCTTCTCCTCTTTAGTACGCGCAACCACGGGGAAGCGAACAGGCACTAGTCCCACCACCATCGCGGCCGTACAGACAGCAAAAATCCAATACATCGATACCCAGGCTAAGCTGGTGGGCACCACAGTTCGCAGATGTCTCAATAACCAGTTCTGGTACGCCCGATCATCAAAGTGCAGAACGATGTAGGAGTACAGCAGTGGGCTCAGGAAGGAAGCACTGCCAAAAACCAGCTGGGCAAATGCGGAATTGAAGGCAAAGTGCTCTTCACCGCCACTGACCCGCAGCAAGGGATTGACGGCTACCTGCAGAGTAGCCATGCTCCCACCCATGGCAAAGAGCGAGACAATAGCGACCGGATAGGAAGGGAAGACGGCAAAACTGAGAGCGCCTACTGTGGCGGCAGCAAAGCATGACAGAATGACTGGCTTTTCGGTAAACCGTTCTACCAGAAATCCGGCGGGAATGGACATAACGCCGTAGGCCACAAAGAAGGAAAAAGGGAGAAAGGCCGCAGCACCTAGACTTACCCGAAAGCTCTTGATGATGTCGGGAACAATCGGACCCAGAATATTGGTCAGAAACGACATGATGAAGAAGATCAGGAAGATCAAGCCAACGATGTAGGTTCTTCTTCGCATGCAGGAACTCCCTTCGCTCACCAACTTTGCCCACACCCGGCTTCACTCAGTGACGGTGACCTTTGTTCCGCGCTGAAACACGCCCGCTTCCATAGATGAGAGATAGGCAAGGGCGAGCGTCATCATCTCAAAGGGCAGCACTTCGAGAATGGGCAAAATTCGGGGAGAGGAGGACGCGATGCGCAGCGAAGCGAGCGCGCCGTGGTAGCCAATCAAGAAGGCCTTGGCAGGACTGTGGCTTACGTCTCGGAGCAGCTTCTGGTTGAGGTCCCTTGTCACGGACGCCCCTTCAAGCACGCCCACCAGCGTCTTCTCCCCCAGTATCTCCATAGGGCCATGGCGAAAAGCAGCGCTGCTCAGGGCTTCAGCATGGACCCCCACTGACTCTTTGGTGATCAACGAACCCGTTCCCGCGGCAGCAAGTGAGGCGCCCCGGCCTACAAAAAACAAATGCTCCATGCCTTGCAGATGAGGGGCAAGTTCAAGCACATGCTCTTGCCAGCTTTCGAGGTAAGACGCGGCGTATGGAACCGCGGCCAGTAGCTCTTGGTGCACCGAACCATGCTGCTCATCGCATAGAAACCCAGCGATCAGCTCTACCACGGCAAGGGTGCATACATAGGTCTTTGAGGAGACAGAAAATTCTTCCCCGGCGCGTGTCAGCACCACCGCGTCTGCCGCCTGGGCCAGTGGACTCCGCGGAGTATTTGTAACCGCGAGCAACGTTGCCTGATGCGCTACCAGCTTAAGCAGGCGGAGGATCTCGGCGCTCCTTCCCGACTGAGACACTGCCACCACCAACGAATCACGATGCAAAAGGCGCGGCAGGTAATGAATCAGCTCCGAGGTTTCTACTTGCACCACCTGGTATCCGTAGTTGGTCAGCTTGAGGTATAGGGGGGTAAGGCTGTAGAAAGAAGATCCCATGCCGGTAAGCACGACGCGCTTTAAGCGGCCGTCCTGCAGATGCTCTCTTATCGCAGTGAGTCCCTGAGGAAGATCCTGCATTTCCCGTAGCGTTGACTCGAGCGCGGCCGGCTGCGCCAGGATGTCTTCGAGGTACCTTCCCTGAATAATGCGTGGTTCCCTCTCCGTCACAGGAGACTCCTTGTGTTCTGGAAGTGTTGATGCCAAACCTGTGCTGCGCCAATAAGGCCGGCGTCATCCCCCAGCGAAACCAATGAGATCTCGCACAGATGAGAAGGAACGATCTGACAACCGCCGATCATGGCGCGTATCTCCGGTAGAAAAAGTTGCGCGCTTTTCATGACGCTTCCTCCCAGCAGAACCACCTCCGGCAGAAAGCAGGTGATGACATTCGCAATCCCAATGGCCAGGTATCGCCCTTCGCGCTGGACTGCGCGCATGGCCAGCTCATGTCCGTTTTCCGCAAGCCGGCAGATTTCTTTCGCGGTCAGAGGCTTCTGCTCATTCTGCGGAGCAGTATTCTCCTGCATCCACAACTCCATAGCCGGTCCGCTCGCCAGGCTTTCCCAGCACCCGTGTTGGCCGCAGGTACAGAGTGGGCCAGTGGGGTCGATGATCTGATGCCCCAGTTCGGGATGATTGCCCCGAACTCCGCGATAGACCTGGCCGTTGAGCATCACGCCCCCACCTATGCCGGTGCCGATCGTAATGCACACTACCGAATCTTTGCCCCTGCCCGCCCCGCACCGGGCTTCGCCCAAGGCTACTGCATCGGCGTCATTTTCTACCGCGGCAAAGACGCCAAAGTGGCGAGACAGGTGTTCGACCAGATTGCGGCCAGTCCAGAGGGGTAAGGTATTCAAATCCCCCAGCACCCCGGTCAGGGGATCTACCGGTCCGGTGCAGCCGACGCCGATTCCCTGCAGCGGGCCGCCGGTCGACCTGAGCAGCGCGCTCAGGGCTTCGATCGTCGCCTCCATGGCGACATCGAAACCCTTTTCAGCGTCGGTGGGGATTTCTTGCTTCACCAACACATGGCCCGCTTCATCGACTAGCCCCACAGCGATTTTTGTGCCCCCAATATCAACTGCTCCTACCATTCGCACAGACCCTTCCTGGCCTGATCTCTCAGACCTACTCATTTCCAGCTAAAGATTGCACCCTCGTACGGAAGCAGGTCCACTGTCCATGAGCCTTGGCTTAGGGGCACGGTCGTATTGTGGCTGTTTGGGGCAAGCCTCTCGACACTGCGCAGGGGCTTGGCGGATGTGATGGTGACATGTTTCGCCGTGGCCGCATGATTCACGAGCACCGCATAGCCATGATCCACCGCGGCCAGAGACGATACTTCGACCAATGGCTCGCTGCTGCGGAATGGCGTAACCACGCCCGTCCATTCACGAAATGCCTGGTAGACGCGGAAGGCGGGTTCGTCTGTTTCGAAAGCAACCGGCTTATCTGCGAGGTAAGTCTCGATCGGATAAGCGGACAGCAAAGTTTTTCCCTTGCCCACCTGGTTAGTCACCAGCGCCGGGCGCCCCGCCTGGTCAACCGCAATGACGGTGCCCCCGGCAAGCTCAAGCGCAGCCGGCCACTGGTCGGCGCCGTCGGAGGCAGGAACGAAGCGAAAGGTATCGCCGGCATGCAAAGATCCCAAAGGAGCGACCATCTTGAGGGTCACCTCTTGCACCGGCATTCGATCCTTCAGCCGAGCGCCAAATAATTGCTCCATATTCGGAATGGCGGAGTTGCCGCTCACCGAGGCATACACCATTCCACCCTGCTCGACATACTGGCGAGCTTTCTCCCAGAAGTCGGAATGGACATGCGACAACATCGGATCGGTTCCGGTGAGAGGCGCGGGAAGCAACAGCATGGGATAGCGGTTCCAGGAAGAGTATTCGCGCGGAAAGTCCGCCTTTATGCCGGATTCGCGAGCGAGGATGAATGCCGACAGCCATGAGCCAGTTAACTGCGTATTCGCCTCAGAGAAGTCGGGCAGGGGTTGGCCCACCACGGCCCCCCCTTCTTTCTCTGATGTATAGGGAGCGATCTCCGGGCCAGTGAGCCCAAAATGCGATTCGTCGCCGTGAGGCTTTGACCATTCATTGGGGACGATGATGCCCGCCTCCGCCGGAGCTGGTTCGATTCCAGCTAAATCGAGCTTGCCGGTGACTGCCTCAAACTCCTTCAGCATCTGAGCGGCGGGGCGCTCTTTTCCATCCCAGGTGGTGATGCCGAACTGGGTTTCGTGCGGGGAGCGCAAGTAGGGCACCTTGGCATATTGCCCAGGCGCGGCATCCGTGAAGCACCAGAGCAGAAAGCCATTCGCGC
Organism: uncultured Acidobacteriaceae bacterium; assembly: GCA_963746595.1. GTDB lineage: Bacteria > Acidobacteriota > Terriglobia > Terriglobales > Acidobacteriaceae > PALSA-350. Next base: position 32,080 of record CAVVBS010000011.1, on the reverse strand, counting down.
CCAGACCCAGGCCTGAATAGAGGTTCGCCCGCTCGTATTGCGCAATTTGCTCAGGACCGTACTGCGCCGAGGAGGCACCAATTTCCTGGATCATCACAGGATGGCCTGCTCCGGCGGAGAGCGCGGTCTCGAAGGCGGAACCATATGTGCCGCGTACTGAGAGCATCGGGTCGGGGTAGAGTTTGGGCTCGTAAATGGTATAGGGATGAACGCTGAAGAAGTCCACTTCCGGGGTGAGATTGTCGGGTCGAAAAGGCCCATGATCCACATCCTGGGTAGAGGTGCCAACCACCAGCAGATGGTTTGCATCGTGCTTTCGAATGGCGTTGGAAATCAGGCGGGTCCAGTTGATGGCCATCGAGTCTGTAGTCGAGTTTTCGACGATCCAAAAAGGCGGCTCGTCGGTGAGATCCCATGAGAGGATAGCGTTCTCTTTGCCGAAACGGCTTCCCATCTCCAGGGCAAAGTCCGTTTGGTAACGCAGCATGTCGGGGTCGGTGTAGGGATTTTTTCCCTGGCGGTAAGGCACATCCCAATAAGCCTCTCCCACCTCGCCACCGATGAACAGTTGTGGTTGCAAATAGATCTGGTATCGATTGGCCAGCGACAGCAGGAAATGCAATTGCTGGAAGGCTTCAGGGTTATAGTCTCCGGGTCGAGGCTCGAACCATGCCCACACCAGATCGAGGCGGACGGTGTTTATGCCCAGTTCGTGCATGCTCGCGAAATCGTGCTCGATCGAAACCGGATCCCATTGATAAGGCCACTGCATTGCCTTGACCGCCGGCACCCAATTGACGCCGACCGAGATAAACCGGCGTCCTCCACGAGTGAAGTACGTGCCGTCCAAACGAACCGGTTCCAAGGGAGCGGGCTCTTTACCAGCGGCAGATCCAGGCGGTGTACTGTCAGGCTTCTGGCCTAGGGAGCTAAGACAGGCGGCGGTGAGGACGAGCACAGACATGGCTCGAAAGCGGGTCATGCCACTGGTTGTTCTTCTGTATCTGGATTGAGCCATGAACTATACCTTCCAAGCAAAACAGCAATCGGAACCGCGGCCGCGTGAGCCCGCTTCCATGCTATGCCGCATGGGGTGGGGCTGGCCCAGGTCTCGCTCTCGAGACCCGGGTTTGTTCTTCTCCACTACGATTGCAGCCGCTAGAAAAGGAACTTGAATGCAAACTGGAGTTGGCGGGCACTGTGCACAGTGCTGGTGATGGTGCCTGCCTGGCTGGTATCCACGTACGGGTTCGGAGTAGCGAACTGGGGGTGGTTGAACACGTTGAATGCCTCCGCACGGAACTGCATGTCCAGTGATTCGTGCAGCTTGAAATCCTTGAAGATGGAGGTGTCTACGTTGTATTGTGCCGGTCCTCGCAACGTACCTACACCCGCATCGCCAAAGGTGGTGGCGAAGATCTGCCCCGGCGCCAGGCTGGGTATCGCGTAAGCACCAGGATTGAACCAGCACAAAATGGTTTGCTGCCCGGAACACGATCCGCCGGTGGCATTAGTGAAGTTATAAGGGTTTCCGATCACGTCGGGACGAGGCGCACCCGACGAGGTGTTGGTTGGGTCGTAAGAAAGAGCGGGAGAGATGGCCTGCCCGGAATAAAAGGCGATGATTCCCTGCGACTGCCAGCCTCCTGCCACGATTTTGGTCAGGCCGCTGCCGCGCAGGAACCTCTGCCCCGGACCGAAGGGCAGGTTGTAAGACCACGCGGAAGTGAATTGGTTGCGGAAGTCAGGCGACTGATCGCCCCGTTCCGCGCGCAGGTTGTACACATCCTGGGGACCGGCCCACTCATTCTCAGCTGTTTGGCCGATGGTATGTTGCCAGGTGTAGGCAGCGAGCGTACTCCAGTTGGAGGTCAGGCGCTTCTCAAACTTTGCCTGCAGTTGGTGCGTGATCGAGTCGGCCAGGTTGGAGTTGGTGCGAATGGCCGCAACATCAGGAACCGTGTTGTAGTAAGGGCGCCCATAGTTTGGCGCAGGACCAAAGTTGCTGTCGAGCGGCTCCACGGCCTGGTTCAGATTGTAGACATAGGAGAGGTGCACACCGTGTGTGCCTACATAGGCTATCTGGAAGAGGGAATCCTTTCCCAGCTGCTGTTCCACATTAAGATTCCATTCTTCGATGGAGGTCGTGGGGTTTTGGAAGGGAACCGCACTGGCTGCACCGGAGGGATTTTCGATGGTCGGATAGGTGGGCGGCGGAAAACCCTGTGAGAGCTGAAGTCCGGGCGTCGATGCGGGATAGTTGAAACTTTGGCTGTAAAAGAGCCCGGTGGGATTGTAAGGCAGTTCGGAATCGCCCTGGGTTCCTTGCAGATCATAGAAAATACCGTAGCCGCCGCGAATCGCGAGCGGGCCGTTGTGCGGCGTCCAGGCAAAACCCACGCGCGGGGCGAAGTTTTTCAACGGAGTTTCTACGTTGCCGGTGCGGCTCACTCCCGGCATGCCGGGCGCAATGAATTCCCCGGTGGCAAAGTCGAAGTTAGCCAGGCGGTTGTATTGCTCCACATAAGGAGTGTAGAGGTCCCAGCGCAAACCCAGGTTGAGGGTCAAGCGCGGAGTCACGCGGTAATCATCCATGGCGTAGGCGCCGAGTTCCAGCCAGCGGAGGCCGAAGAGTCCCTTCTGGCCGTAGCGGGCGGCTGAGATTGGATAACCGAGCAGGAAACTGGCCAGCGGTGCGCCTCCTGTGCCGGTCACCAGGTCTTCGGTGAACTGTTGGTCGAAGCTGAAGTCGCCGCGCGCATTCTGTGTCTGATCGAATCCGTTCAGTCGGCGGCGAATGTCGACGCCCACCTTAAAGGAATGGGAGCCGCGGATGTAAGTAAAGGAGTCGAGATACTGATAGTTATTCTCGCGTAGCAGCTCGGGGAACCAGTCCTGATTGCCCAGGTTACTGAGGCCGGAGATTGCGAAGTTTGGCAGACCACCGGTAGCCACGGCATTCTCCGGATCAAAAATGCCGGGGATGCCAATGGGAGTGGAGAGGTCCTCGCCGGCAAAGAAGGGGATGGCGTTCACCACGTAGCGCATGTAGCCAACTTTGAATTCATTGATCTTGTTGGCGGCAAATGTATGCACGTCACTGATGCCGGCGGCACGCGCAAGATCGCTGATATGTCCGGAGAAAGAGCCGCCGCCGGCTTCGCCGGGGAATGGGTCGGGCTGAGTCTCATTGACATTGCCATACTCAAATGTGGCGAAGATGCTGTCTTTGCTGGTGAGCTGGTGGTCGACCCGGATGTCGAAAGAGTCCTGATTATTCACCAACGCTGGATTCGACAAATAGTTATTCGCAGTGCCGGACAAATTGGCCGCTGGATAGAGAGCGGCCACATTGAGAGCAGCCGGATTGAGCGACGCTGAAGGGATGATATTTCCAGGAAAGGGTGTGCGGGTGCCGGTGACTGGATTGTAGGTAGCGGGATCGTAGATCTGTCCCGTGTCATATCCGTTGGGTGCAATGACCCCGGTCAGGAGGTCAGAGAAGTTCCCGGTGCGTTCGGCTTGCGGGGGCACCGTGCTGATGACGGTTTGCGACTGGTTGATGCGAGTGCCCTGGTAGTCGACAAAGAAGAAGGTTCTATTCTTGAGGATCGGGCCCCCCAGGGTCCCGCCGAACTGATTCTGCTTGAAGGGCGGAATCGGCGCCGATCCGCTATCGAAGTAGTTTTTGGCGTCGAAGGCAGAATTGCGGACAAACTCGAAGGCATCTCCGTGGAATTGGTTGGTGCCCGACTTGAGCGCGACGTTGACAACGGCACCCCCCTTGCCAATATCCGCGGCAAAACTACTGGTCTGCATCTTGAATTCAGCGATCGCGTCGACGGAGGGCTGAATTAATTCGAAGCCTATCTGCTGCTCATTGTTGTCGAATCCGTCGAGCAAAAAATTGTTATTGGTAGCGTTGAGTCCGTTGGCCTGGATGGCGCCATTGGCGCGCTCGTTCTCCGGTATCGAGCCTTGTTGCACAATGCCGGCAGGCCCCTGGTTCACGCCGGGGGTCAAATACGCGAGCTGAATAAAGTCGCGGCCATTCAGAGGCAAGGACGTGATGGGACCCGCAGTAATGACCTGGCCCACCGAGGAAGTTCCCGATTCCAGCAGGGGTTCAGAAGCAGTAACGGTGACTACCTGGCTCACTTGTCCCACGGTGAGCGCGATATCGAGGGTGACCACCTGCGTGACCGTGAGCTGAAAAGGAGCTTCGACAGTCTTCTGAAATCCCTCATGTTCGACGTACGCCGTATACGTTCCCGGTTGCAGCTGCGTGACCACGAATTGACCGGTGCTGTTTGTGGTCACGGTATGGCGGATGCCTGTGCCCGTGTTTTCCACGGTCACGCGCGCATCCGGAACGGCGGCGCCGGAGGCGTCGTGCACCGTGCCGACGACTCTACCGGATTCCACCTGGGACCAGGCCGTTGCGGTCCCGGCGAAGAGGAACATGCAAAGTGCCGTGAAAGCGAAGGAGGAGCGAAAGTGCATAGCCAGGCGCTGGGGAGTCATAAGGCCTCCTAAGGAGGATGGATTGGTAGGGTCCCGTCGTAGCGCCTATAAACATAACATGATATGTACATATTATGTCAAGGAGGATCAGCTCCTGCTGGGGAGCGTTGCAGAGCCTGTAAGCTTAAGATCATAAGGTTATGGCACAGACGTATTTAGTAGAGGAGGACGCGGGGAAACGGCCAGGTGTGGGCCCCGATATAGCCATCACGCTGGATGCGGGCAGCTTTGTTCCCTATTACGAGCAGATCCTGGCACAAATTCGTAATGCGATCCGCATTGGGCGTCTGCGCGCAGGGGCGAGCTTCTATTCTGAGGGTGAGATTGCCCGTTTGCTTGGCATCAGCAAGATGCCGGTTCGGCAGGCGTTCCAGAAACTGCGAGATGAGGGATTACTGATCATCCAGCAGGGCAAGAAACCGGTCATCGGGAGTGAGCGGGTACCGTGGGATTTTCAGCGGCTGCGAGGCTTCAGCGAAGAGATGCTGCGGAAGGGCCTTACCCCTTCGGCGCGAGTATTGTCGCTCGATGAACAGGTTCCGGAAGCGGCGATTGCCGCGGCGTTGGGTTTGAAGCCAGAGCAGAAGGTCTACCGGCTCAAGCGGCTGCGTTTCATCGACCGTAGGCCGGTGGCGCTGGTCACCAGCTATCTTCCGGCGCATATATTTCAGGGGATCGACCAGCTTGATCTGGCCAACCAATCGCTGTATTACATCATAGAGCGGGTTTACGGGCGGCCCCTGCAACGTGCTGACGAGGTGATTGGAGCTATCAACGCGCAGCCGGAGGAAGCGGGGATTTTGCAGACATCGGCCGGCAATGCGCTCTTGATCATCACCGAAACCACTTACGATGTGCAGCAGGTTGCGGTGGAGTACAGCGTTTCGCTACTGCGTGGCGATCGTTACACTGCCTTCGTAACCTCGGTCCGTAAGGAATAGGTTTGCTCAGCGCAGCTGGGCGGACAGGTCGCGCATTTGAGTGCGATCGGTGCCGGAAATCCGGTTAACATCAAGAGGCGTCCATGCCTCATTCCTCAACCGCTGAAGATCTCTACCATGCGGGGCTCGACCGGCTCGCGGAAGGCGATGCGGCCGGCGCCGCCCAGAAGCTCCGTGATTGCCTCGAAGTGGACCCCGGAATGCTCGATGCCATGCACGGGCTCATTCGCGCGCTGCAGGAGCAGGGTGAGCTCGACGCCGCCATCGAAATAGCGCAGCGGCTGTTGCAACTGGATCCCGATGAAGTGCTGGCCCATACCAGCCTCTCCATCCTGTATCAACACAAGGGCTTGATCGCTGAGGCGGAAGCCGAGGCCCTGCAGGCCAAGCTGCTGGGCTGGAAAAAACATTTGCAGCAGAAGCCGAAGCCATGACCAAACACACTGCGGCCCGAAGGCTGCGCAATTTCCACGACCAGCTCATGGCTACCTATGGCCCCCAGCAGTGGTGGCCGGCGCAGACCCCACTGGAGGTGATCGCCGGCGCTTACCTCACCCAGAACACCTCGTGGCGGGCGGTCGAGCGCTCCATTGCCAACCTGGTCGCGCATGGGGTGATGAATCTTGAAGGCCTTCGCTCGATTCCAGTAGAAGAGCTGCGTACTCTCATTCGACCTTCGGGGTACATGGTGCGCAAGGCCGCGGCCATCAAGGCTTTCGTTGCTTTTGTCGATCGCGAGCACGACTCCTCGCTCGAGCGGCTGGCGGGGAAACCGACCAGCTTGGTGCGGAGGCAACTGCTGGCGCGGCCTGGCGTGGGAGAAGAGACCGCCGATGCCATTCTGCTCTACACTCTGCTTCACCCCGTTCCGGTGGTAGATGAGTATCTGCGCCGCATCGCCGACCGTCACGGGCTCGCCCCCCGGAAACAGAAATATGCTGAAGTACAACGGTTGGTGGATGCTGCATTTGCCCACGACCCGCCGGAATTTCGCTTGCCTCTCTTGAATGAATTCCACGCCCTGGTAGTCGTCGTGGGCAAGCGACACTGCGGTCCGCAGCCCCGCTGTGAAGATTGTCCGTTAGGCATTTTCACTTCTACTCTGCACACTAAAGTTCAGCGAGGCGCGGCTTTTCTTGAGGAAAAGCGGCGTCGTGAACGGTTGCCTGGTATACACCAGAAGTGAAAATGCCAGGCCCTCTCTACTGATGACCCGCACTCTCTACGTCGCCAGCACCAACCCCGGCAAGCTGCGAGACTTTGCCGTCGCGGCCGCAGCCCATGACACCCGCATTCTTCCACTGCCCGGGCTCGCCGCGATTGAGGCCCCAGTGAGAAGACGCCCCAACCTTCAAAGACATCGCCCGTGAGAAGGCGATCTACTACAGCCGGTTTTTGCCCGGTGAGATTGTACTGGCGGACGACTCCGGACTGGAGGTTGACGCGCTCCAGGGTGCTCCAGGCGTTCGCTCCGCCCGCTACGCCGCCGATGCCGGCTTCCATGCCGATGCCACTATTGATGGCAACAACAATCTCTTCCTGTTGCAAGAACTCGCTCGCGTCCCTGATAGCGATCGCGGCGCTCGCTATCAGTGTGTGCTGGCTGCCGCCCGGGATGGAGCCGTTTTGCTGAGCGCGCAGGGCACGGTTGAAGGCCGCATCCTCACCGCTCCTCGAGGAAGTAACGGTTTCGGATACGATCCCCTCTTTTTATCTGCCCGCCCGCGCATGCACCATGGCCGAAATGGACGACCAGACCAAGTGGGCGCTCAGCCACAGGGGGCAGGCTTTTCGCGCCTTACTGGAACTCCTGGCCTAAATTCTCTCCTGGGACAAATCGGACTAGCCCTTCGCGCTCGCCCAAACCTTGACGCTGCTTCCATCGCGCACCAATAATAGAGGGTTGGGTCGGATTCAGTTGCGGCACCTCCTGAGCCATCGGAAAGAAATCAAATGAGCACAATTGCAGCCGTTCCGCGGGGCAATCGGGCGCCCGGCTTCTGGGCCTCGACCGTCGGCAAGAAGATCGTAATGGCGGTCACGGGCATCATCCTCTTCGGGTTCGTGATCGGACACCTGGCGGGCAACCTTCAGGTCTTTGAAGGCCCGGCAAAGCTGAATGCCTATGGAGCTTTTCTGCACAGCATCGGAGAACTGCTTTGGCCGGTGCGCATCATCCTGCTGATTTGCATCGCGCTGCATATCATCGCCACGGTTCAACTGGCTGTGCGCAAGAAGCGCGCCCGCCCGATCGGGTATTCGCGCAAGCAGGCCATCGCCTCCTCCTACGCCTCGAGGACGATGTACTGGTCCGGCCCCATCGTCCTGGCCTTCATCATCTTTCACCTCCTGCACCTGACCGCCGGCTATATTCATCCCGGGGCCGCGTACATTGAGGGCGATGTCTACCACAACGTGGTCTCCGGCTTTCAGGTCTGGTGGGTCTCTCTCTCTTACATTGTCGCCATCAGCCTTTTAGGTCTCCACCTGCGCCACGGCCTGTGGAGCATGTTCCAATCACTCGGCATCCACCAGCCGAAATACACTGCCGCATACAAGAAAGCGGCGTTTGTCATCGCGCTGCTGATCGTCCTCGGCTACATCTCCATTCCGATAAGCGTCTTCCTGGGGCTGGTGAAATAGATGAATCTTGATTCCAAGTCACCCACGGGCCCGATCGAGCACGCGTGGGAACAGGCTCGTTTCGACGTCAAGCTGGTTAATCCCGCGAATAAGCGGAAGCACTCCATCATCGTTGTCGGATCCGGGCTTGCGGGAGCCTCTGCTTCCGCCACCCTGGGCGAGCTTGGCTACAAGGTCCAGTGCTTCTGCTTTCAGGATTCGCCGCGCCGCGCGCACTCCATCGCTGCCCAGGGCGGCATCAACGCCGCCAAGAACTATCAAAACGACGGCGACAGCATTTACCGCCTCTTCTACGACACCATCAAAGGCGGAGACTTCCGCGCCCGCGAGTCCAACGTCTATCGCCTGGCGGAAAACAGCGTCCACATCATCGATCAGTGCGTAGCCCAGGGAGTTCCCTTCGCTCGCGAATATGGCGGCGCCCTCACTAACCGCTCCTTCGGCGGCGCGCAGGTCTCGCGCACCTTCTACGCCCGCGGGCAGACCGGTCAACAATTGCTACTGGGCGCCTACCAGGCGCTCGAACGGCAGATCCATGCCGGCACCGTGAGGATGCATGAGCGCACAGAGATGCTCGACCTGATCGTGGTCGATGGCAAGGCCCGCGGCATCGTCGCCCGTCACCTGGTGACCGGCGCCATCACCACCCACTTTGCCGATGCCGTCATCCTGGGCACGGGTGGATACGGCAACGTCTACTATCTCTCCACCAACGCCAAGGGTTCGAACGTCACCGCCATCTGGCGCGCACACAAGCGGGGAGCGCTCTTTGCTAACCCTTGCTACACCCAGATCCACCCCACGTGCATCCCGGTCTCCGGAGAGTATCAATCCAAGCTCACGCTGATGAGCGAATCGCTGCGCAACGACGGCCGCATATGGGTGCCGCTCAAAAAGGGGGACAAACGCTCGCCGGACCAGATCCCCGAAGCCGAGCGCGACTACTACCTGGAACGCCGCTATCCCAGCTTCGGGAACCTGGTGCCGCGCGACGTAGCCTCGCGCAACGCCAAGGCTGTCTGCGATGAAGGCCGCGGTGTGGGCGAGACCGGACTCGGTGTCTACCTCGACTTTACCGACGCCATCAGGCGCCTGGGCGAGAACACCATCCGCGACCGCTACGACAACCTCTTCGAAATGTACCAGCGCATCACCGACGAGGATCCGTACAAAGTCCCAATGCGCATTTATCCCGCCATCCACTACACCATGGGTGGACTGTGGGTCGACTACAACTTGCAGAGCACCATCCCCGGCCTGTTTGTGGTTGGCGAAGCCAACTTCTCCGACCACGGCGCCAACCGCCTGGGGGCCAGCGCGCTGATGCAAGGGCTCTCCGACGGCTACTTCATCGTTCCCTACACCGTGGGCAACTACCTCGCGACGAACAAATTCCCCGCCGTGCTCGATACCGCGCCTGAAGTAAAGCAAGCCGTGGCCTGCGTTAAGCAGACCATCGAGTTGCTGCTCTCCATCAAAGGCAAACGCACCGTGGACTCCTTCCACCGCGAGCTGGGCAAGATCGTGTGGGACTTCTGTGGAATGTCGCGCACAGCCGAGGGTTTGCAATTCGCCATCGGCCAGATCCGCACCCTGCAGGAGGAGTACTGGAAGAATGTCAACGTCCCGGGCAGCGGCGAAGATTTGAATCAGAGCCTGGAGAAGGCCGGCCGCGTGGCTGACTTCTTCGAGCTCGCTGAGCTCATGTGCATCGACGCCCTCGACCGCAATGAATCCTGCGGCGGTCACTTCCGGGAGGAATATCAGACACCCGAAGGCGAGGCCCAACGTGACGACGAGCATTACTCCTACGTCGCGGCCTGGGATTATCGCGGCCCCGGCAACCCGCCCACGCTGACCAAAGAGCCTTTGGAATTCCACTACGTTCACCCCAGCCAGAGGAGCTACAAGTAAATGAAGCTAACGTTAAAAATCTGGCGCCAGAAGAATCGTAAGGAAGCGGGCAAGTTCGTCAGCTACCCGGTCGAGATTGAAAATGCGGAGATGTCGATGCTCGAAGTCATCGACGTGCTCAACGAGAATCTGATAGAAAAGGGCGAGGAGCCGGTGGCCTTCGAACACGATTGCCGCGAAGGCATCTGCGGCTCTTGCGGCTTCATGATCAATGGCATCGCCCATGGACCCATGCCGGCCACCACCGTCTGCCAGTTGACCATGCGCCACTTCAAAGATGGACAGGAGCTGGTCATCGAGCCCTGGCGGGCAGCGGCCTTTCCTCTGATCAAAGATCTGGTCGTCGATCGCCGGTCTTTCGACCGCATCATTGCCTCGGGCGGCTACATCTCCGTTTCCACCGGGAACGCGACGGACGGCAACACCCATCTCATCGGCAAAGACCTGGCTGACCGCGCGATGGATGCCGCCGCCTGCATCGGTTGCGGAGCCTGCGTCGCCGCCTGCCCGAATGCCTCCTCCGCGCTCTTCACGGGAGCCAAGATCGCCCACCTCAGCATCCTGCCTCAAGGCAAGCCCGAACGCGACCGCCGTGCCCTGGGCATGGTTGCGCAGATGAACGCCGAGGCCTTTGGCAGCTGCACCAATATCGGCGAGTGCACCGGCGTTTGCCCCAAGGAGATTCAGCTAGAGGTTATTGCGGTGATGAACCGCGACTATCTCCGCGCCAGCATCAATCGTCGCGACGAACTTGGGACCACCATCCACCCCTTTACCGAGTGGAGCACGGGAGCGAAGTTCAGCTCGACCAATGCGGAGGAGTAGTGGGTCCCCAGGAAATGGCTTACACTAAGCCCGAATCCTCATGAATATCTCGCGCGCCTTTATTCTGTTCGCCGCCACTCTCCCGCTCGCAGCGCAAACCACCTCGAAGACTCCTGCCGTGACCAAAAAGACAGACCCGCTTGCCGTACACAAATCCGCCATTGTCATTGACACCCACGCCGACACCACCCAGCGGATGCTCGACGAAGGTTACGACCTGAGCGAACCGCTCAAGGGCGGCTACGTCAACTTTGAATCGGCGCGCGAAGGCAATCTGGGAGCGGAGTTCTTCTCCATCTGGGTAGACCCGGCCGCATACACGGGGCACGACGCCCGGCGCACGCTGGAGTTGATTGACGCCGTCTACCAACAGGCAGCCAAACATCCGCAAGAAATGCGGATGGCTTTCTCTCCCGAAGACATTATCGCCGCCCATCGCGAGCACAAGCTGGCAGCGCTTATGGGAATTGAGGGCGGGCACTCCATCGAGAACAGCCTCGGCCTGCTGCGTGACTATTACCGCCTCGGCGTGCGTTACATGACGCTGACCTGGAGCAACTCCAATGGCTGGGCCGACTCCTCAGGAGATATTGACGACCCCAAGGTTCCCCACACCAAAGACGGCCTCAGTGACTTTGGCAAAGACGTGGTCTACGAGATGAATCGCCTGGGCATGATGGTGGATGTTTCGCACGTCTCCGACAAGACCTTTTATCGCACGCTCATTATCAGCCGCGCTCCGGTGATCGCCTCCCACTCCTCGGCGCGTGCTCTGTGCGACTCGCCGCGCAATATGACTGACGATATGTTGCGCGCCGTGGGCCAGTACGGCGGGGTGGTGATGGTGAACTTCTACTCCAGCTTTCTCAGCAACGAATACCGCCTGGCGGTGAAGGCGCAGCAGCCCGCGGTTGACCAGGCCGTTGCTGAGGCAAAAGCGAAGCTTCTGGCAGAAGGCAAGCCTGTTCCCAACGAGCTCGCAGAGCAGATTGAGAAATCGTATACGGCAAAGATCCCCCGGCCGCCGCTCAGCGTGTTAATCGATCACATTGACCACATCGCCAAGATTGCCGGTATCGACCACGTAGGCCTCGGGTCTGACTTTGATGGCATCCCGTCAAGCCCGGAAGGGATGGATTCCGCTGCCGACCTGCCCAAAATCACCCAGGCGCTTATGGCGCGCGGCTACAGCGCAGAGGATATGCATAAGATCCTGGGCGGCAACTTCCTGCGGGTTTTTGCCAAGGTTCAGGAGGTTTCGAAGCAGCTCCAGTCTGAGAGCCGCCCGCGCATTACCGAGAAACAGCCCTTCGACAAGAAGTAGCTGCCGCCTGTAGTCTGGGAATGGAACGATCAATGAAATTCCTACACCGCTACGTAGTTTTGCTGCTCTTTTCGGCCGTCTTTGCAATCGCTCAGCAGTCCACTCCGACGCAGACGCCCCCGGCTCAGACCCCTCCCCCCAGACTCCTGCGAATGAGTTGCCAGATACGCCCACCAGCCAGATCCCGCCCACGGTGGAACCAACGGGGCCCACGGCAGTGCTCGATACCAGCATGGGTCGCATAACCTGCAGGCTTTTTGACAAGCAGGCGCCTATTACGGTCGCGAACTTTATTGGCCTGGCCCAAGGCACCAAGCCATGGACGGACCCCGTAAGCAAGGAGAAGATGACCGGCAAGCCGTTTTACAACGGTACGACCTTTCATCGCGTGATTCCCGACTTCATGATTCAGGGCGGCGATCCTACGGCCACGGGGACCGGCGACCCGGGATATATGTTCGAAGATGAATTCGATCCCAACCTGAATTTCGATGTACCCGGGCGTCTGGCGATGGCCAATTCCGGCCCACACACAAACGGATCGCAATTCTTTATCACTGAGGTGCCCACGACGCATCTCAACCAGAAGCACACCATCTTTGGTCAGTGCGACCAGGCCAGCCTCTCGGTAGTATCAGCGATCGCGCGGGTGCAGCGCGACCCAGACGACAAGCCGCTGCAGCCGGTCACGCTCATCAAGGTGACCATCGTGCAGGAGGGTCAGCCCTTGCCCCCTGCTCCTGCGGTGCCTGCTCCTGTAGCGCCTGCGAGCGCTCCCGCAGCGCCCCCAATTCCCAACTAAAACTAAACCAACACCAGGAGTTCTTCATGTCCCGTGATCCAGGAACCTATGCCGTCATCAACACCAGTGAAGGTAAGATCGTCTGCCGCCTCTTCGAGAAAGACGCGCCCAAGACGGTAGAAAACTTTGTCGAGCTCGCCGAGGGTAAACGGGAGTGGACCCACCCCATCGGCGGCAAGAAGAGCAACAACAAGCTTTACGACGGCACGATTTTTCACCGCGTGATTCCCGACTTCATGATTCAGGGCGGCGATCCAGCGGGCAACGGCATGGGTGGTCCAGGCTATAAATTTGCAGATGAGACCAAGGGCTCGCCTCACAGTCTCAATGCGCCGGGCAAGCTGGCCATGGCCAACGCCGGCCCCAACACCAACGGATCGCAATTCTTTATCACCGTCGCACCGACCCAATGGCTCACCGGCAAGCACACCGTTTTCGGCGAAGTTGTGGAAGGGTACGACGTGGTGGAGAAGATCTCCAAGGTGCCCCGCAATTCACAAGACAAGCCGAACAAGCCGGTAACGATCGAGACCGTGGTCATCGAACGCGTCTAAATTCCAGGTTGCCCCAGGACTGTCGTCGGACGCGTGTTCTGGGGCAACCTCAGCCAGTCTTGTCCAAATTAGGTTTTTTTGATGGTCCAATTTGGACAGCGAACGAATCGGGCTTGATTTGCAGGTGACTCACTTGCGCAGTTGCGTTCGGGAAGGGCGCACAGCAGGTCCCTCCGCTACGCTACCCCGCATTTCCAGTCGAGATTGGTGGCGTTGGCAAACTTCATGCGGCTTTCTTTACGGAAAGCCGCAAACGTGGTCGTTGGTGGGTGCCGCGAGGTAGGAAATCCGGGTCCGCTCCGGTCGGAGGTTGTGACTTTTTTAATTTCTTTCAGGTTTGGTGTCCGGAAAGCTCTGAAGAGCATCGGCCAACAAGCATCCTCGGGGTCCTTCGACTCCGCGCCAGAAACCCTCTGTTAGCAATAGATCTGCGAGGCGCTTCGCTCAGAGGCTGTGACTTTCTAATTTTCCTTGTGGTCTGTGGCCGGAAAGGTCCGAAGAGCATCTGCCAACAAGCATCGCCGGGGTCCTTCGACTGCGCGCATAAAACGCTCTGTTATGCGATAGATCTGCGAGGCGCTTCGCTCAGGATGACGCCTTTCTGGAGGGGATTGAAAAACATGTGGTCGGGTGCAAACAACACGAAAAGATCAAAAAGTCACAAGCTCTCAGGATGACGGCCTTGTGGGGAGTTTGAAAAACATTCTGGGTGGCTGTGCAAAAACACAAAAATGAAAAAAGTCACAACCTCTCGGGATGACAAGGGTGGGGTAGTGCTTCCAGGAGGAATTGGCTAGTGGCTGAAAGAATCACAGGCGTCGCCATTTGGGTTTCAGCGAGTGCTCCAGAGGGACGATCGAAAAGAGCTAATTTGGACAAGATTGATTCTCAGCCGTCACTTCAAGACTGTGTCATAGCAGAACCTAATAGGAACCGTCCTATGTACGAATTGGTTCCAGTTGTCCTCCAACCAAGCGATGGGTTGGCGGTTTCGCTCGTTCCTTGAGAACCTGCCCAGCCCACTCGATTCCCTGCTGGAGCATTGCTGCTTCTGACTGCCAGAATGCCCCCGAACCGCCGCTTTGATAAAAGCCGACGCATATCTGCAGATGGCGAAGAAACCCGTGCATCTGCCGCGACGCGTAGTGTGCCAGCAGATCCTCCAGCGGCTCCCCGTTGCGGACGGCGGCAATGATCGCTGTAGCCAGATAGGCCTGGCGTGCGGCATTGCCAGTGCCCTCACCGCAGAGTGGGTCGAAACCGATGGCCGCAGCGCCGCAGGCGAGCCAGCCATCGCCGCAAAGCGGATCAGCGATACGCGGATGCGCGGGAAACTCCGCCACCGGGCCCTCCAGGGTACCAATCAAGCCGGCAATGACTCGGCTCTGGCCGAGAAGTAGCCCGGGCACCTCACCGACGGCGATCAATGTGGCCGCTTCGTTCATTCCGCGGGGGAGCAAGAACAGCCAGCCGGAGTCGACCGACTCGATCCAACAGGCACTTTGATCCACATCAGGATGCAGTACCGCACGCGCGACCGACGCCACGCGAGTCCCGAAGCCGCGTTGCTGGAGGCCGCTTGCGCCGCTCGATAGAAATTTCCATTCCTCACCAGGAGACTGAGCCGGTATCGGCACCTGCGCCCATAGCCGCGTGAGCAAATCACTTTCCGAGATCACGAGCGCGGAGTGCGCAAGGGTGATTGGTTCCACGGCCGGCCCCCACGCCACCACCCGCTTCCGAATTGGATGGCCAACCGAGAGCAGATCCGCCGAGGGAAAGATTTCAGCGAGCAGAGCCACCGTTTGCCTGCTGAGTAGCACAGCCTCCAGCTTGGGCCGAACGACCCTCGAGTACGTGAAAGATTGTCCACTCTCAGAGAACAGTTGCGCGCAGCAAGCTGCAGCGACACCGTCCCCGTCGATATGAACCTTTATCTCCATCGTTCTCATTCTTCCACGAACATCAAAAAACTTGACACTGGAAGAAAACCGTCACACCATCAACAGATACCGCAACGAACCTTCTCTTCCACGTCGAAGAACATTTCAACGATTGATTCATGGGCCCCAAATCTTAGAAGGCCCTTTCCCACCCTTTTTTCAAACAGGGCTTAATGAGGAATTGAATCGATGGATCTTCGCGTTCGCTTTAGGTGTGTCTGTTGGATGCCGGCGCTCCCTCTCCTCCTTGCTTCTCTCTCCATTCCTGCACTTTCACAACAGACGGCTTCGAGTCCCGAGGTAAAGGTCACCTCGCCGGCGGACTCTCCGGATGTTGCCGGCTTCCCGGTAAAGGACCAGCTCACCTTGAGTAAGTGCGGCGGGTGCCATGCTCCCGATGCCAAGGGAAACATGACCCGCATCTCCTATATCAGGACCACCCCTGAGGGCTGGGAAGAAGCTATCAAGCGTATGGTGCGGCTGAACGGACTGCAACTGTCACCGGACGAAGCCCGCAGCATCCTTCGCTACCTGAGCGATCAACACGGGCTGGCTCCCGAAGAAAACGCGAAGATCGCTTACTTCACCGAGCATCGCATCATTGATGAAAAAATACCCAGTCCCGATGTAGCGCATGCCTGCGCCGCATGCCATGCGCTCGCCAAGCCGCTCTCGTGGCATCGGACCGCGGCCGACTGGCAATACCTCGAGAACATGCACGTCGCATTCTTTCCCTCGGTGCGCTTCACCGCCTTCGATCATCCTCACGATCGAGAGCCCGGCGCCGGCCCTCCCAAGGGTCCAACCCCCGCTGAGCAGGCGCTGGAGTACATCGTGAAGAGTTCCCCGCTGCATACCACGGAATGGGCCGAGTGGCAGGCGTCCATGCAGGCTCCCAGACTTGCGGGTCGCTGGCTTATCTCAGGAAATGAACCAGGCAAAGGCCCCTTCTTCGGCGAGATGACCATTGAGCCCAGTGCTACTGGAGATTCCTTCATCACCAAGACAAAGGTGACTTGCGGCGATGGGGATTCCGTGATGGCTTCCTCAGGAAAAGCCCTCGTCTATACGGGATACAACTGGCGCGGACGATCGACGGTAGAGAAGCCTGGGACGGGACCGGAGGCGCCGCAAACAGTGCGCGAAGTGATGGCGCTCTCCAAGGATCAGAACGAATTCACCGGGCGCTGGTTCTGGGGTGAGTATTCGGAGTTCGGCATGGATGTCACCATGCGCCGTGCAACTTCGGCTCCCATGCTGATCGGTGTCGATAAGCCTTCGCTCAAGGCCGGCATCAGCGACGCGACGATGCGTATCTATGGCGATGCCTTACCGGCCAACCTGACCGTGAGCGATGTGGATCTTGGGCCCGGAGTCAAGGTCACCAAGATCATTGACCAGCAGCCTGGCGTAGTGACCGTAAGCGCCAGCGTAAGCCCGGATGCTGCCCCCGGCATCGCATGGTAGCCGTGAAGAGCGCATCCCTTCCCGCCGCCTATGCCGTCTACGACCACATCGACTTCCTGAAAGTAACGCCGACCACATCGATCGCTCACCTGGGAGGCTCGCCGCACCCCAAAGGATATGTTCAGTTTGAAACCGTGGCCTTCAGTAACGGTCCTGACGGAAAGCCCAACACAGACGACGATATCAATCTCGGGCCCGGTATCGGCTAGCTACAAGATGGAGGAGTTTGTTGCCTCCTACGGGGATGATGACACGGACTTTGTCGGCTCGGTTGACGCCAAGACCGGGCTCTTTACACCGGCCTCCGATGGTCCCGATCCAAAACGCAAGTCGATGCGCAACAACTACGGAGATGTTTGGATTACTGCGACTTATAAGACCGACGGAGTGGCCTCCGTTAAAGGGGAGAAGCTACCTGGTGGTTGCTGTGCCGCAGTACATCTCCTGGGATCAGCCGGAGGTAGCACAGTGACGATGTACTCCTTAGGTGAGTTTCACAAGTTTCAAGGTGCGGGACAGGAATTTCTCTATCTCGTCCCCAGCGGCGGCATTGTGGCGCTCGACGGAATGACGACCGAGATCCTGCAAAGGCTGGATCAGATGCCTCTCAGCCGTGAGGATCTTGTGGCAGGCCTGTGCAGCGATGGCTACGCTTCGAACGAGGTCGAAGACTGCATCGACGAGCTGCGCGAGGTAAAGGCGATCCGGAACGGGAAAAAGGAGTACGCGAGGTCCGAGCCGCTGCCAGAGACATTTCCCTTGCAGACGATCGTCCTGAACGTGACCAACCAGTGCAATCTTTCCTGCCAGTACTGCTATGAGTTTGGTGAGGATAAGGTCGCGACCCCGGATGGCAAACCGAAATTCATGGAATGGGAGACGGCGAAGAGTTCTGTCGATTACCTCTTTGCCGAATCGCAGGGACGAAAGAGCATGCACATTACTTTCTTTGGCGGGGAAACGCTGATGAATTTCCCGCTGCTCAAGCGAGTCGTCGAATATTCGCGGGCCAAGGCCGAGGAGCTGCAGGTCAAGCTCGATTTCAGCCTGACCACGAATGCCACACTGCTTACACCCGCCATCATCGAGTATCTGGCCGAGAATGCCATTGGCGTTACGGTGAGCATGGATGGGCCGAAAGAGATGCAGGACAAGTTTCGCGTCTTCGCCAATGGCCGGGGCAGCTACGACATCATCAAACCCAAAGTGCAGAACCTTCTGGCGAAGCATAAGACCCGCCCGATTGCCGCCCGCGTCACCATGACCTCGGGGGCGATGGACGTAAGGAAGATCTATCAGCACCTGAAGCACGAACTCGGCTTCTACGAAGTCGGCTTTGCCCCGGTGACCACTTCCCCAACCGTCTTTACTCCATCAACGAACCGGGAATGGATAGTGTTCTGGAGCAGTTCAGCGAGCTGGCGGATGAGTATCTTGAGTACGCTCTACGGGGGGAGCACCACGGTTTTTCCAACGTAAGCGATACCCTTTCCGAGCTGCACCAGGGAGTCAATAAGTCCCTCCCTTGCGGCGCAGGACTGGGGATGGTTGGTGTCGGTCCATCCGGGGATATCGCGCCCTGCCATCGCTTTGTCGACTCCGACGAACATGTTCTTGGTAATGTGGCCACCGGGATGGATAGAGAAAAGCAGAACGCTTTTCTTACCCGGGGAAATATTGATACCAAGTACGACTGCCATGAATGTTGGGCGAGGCCGCTTTGTGCCGGCGGCTGCCATCACGAGGCATTTGTTCGCTATGGGGATACCGGCCATGCCAACCTCCACTATTGCGATTGGATCCGCACCTGGACTAATAAGTGCCTGGAAGTATATGGAACCATCGCTGCGCAAAATCCCTCGTTCCTCGATCACTTCACTGAAAGGAAGGCTTCATGAAGCATCTCCGAGCCGTTAATCAAAAGGCGCAGCGTATCGAGCGCAATGCGGAGGCGTTGAAGGAAGACATCGTGGCCTTACAGGCTCCGGGCTCGTCCACGCCGAAGGTCCACGTCCCGATGGGATGCACCATCATTTTTTCGCCTGGGTGGGAGACCGACTCGGCCGGCGGTACAGCAGGACTATGCCAGCCAGTGGAACGCGATATCTACGATTGCTACGCAACCTGCTTCTGGCCGGCCCAGGTTCCTGACCATCTGAACAACTCCCCCGACTGGACCAGCAAATGCGCTTCTGCGACCAAAGATTGGCAACGTGGACATCGTATTCCCATAGCCTCTTCATCTGGAGGAACTTCTTGCGAGCTGTTTTTGCTTTCCTGGGTCTTTCCTTTGGTCCGCTGCGAGTCCGGTTGCTTCCGCTTCCCCGGCGAATGCCGGCGCGCAACTGATGTACCTTGGCGTCTGGCCGCACACCGTGCTGGTCATGGATTCGATGCAAGGAAAGATTCTGGATAAGATCAATCTCCCGACCGACATTGTGAGGACCCTGGTGCTCTCTCCGGACAACAAGCTCTTATGCATCGACGCTAAAGGATAACTCCATCGTGACCATCGACCTTGCGACGCGCAAAGTTCTGACTCCTTTCCGCTGAACACGGGGAACACAAACTATCGCCTGAGTGGCCTCGCCATCGATCCTTCGGGGAAGTTCCTCTACTCGTTTGCTACGCCGGTCATCAAGAAAATCGATCACTACGAGATCGATCCGCCGCAGATCATCGAGATCAGCCTTGCAGCCCGCAAAATCACGAGGATCGTTCCTTATCCGAAAGATGAACCGCCACCTGCGGGCTATCGCAACACCATCCGGGTTTCTCCGGATGGGAAGCTGCTCTATCTCTTCCGCGACAGCATCATGGTTTTCAATACCAGCGATTTCAAGTTCGTCAAGAAGATCGAGCTCTCGAAACCAACCGACCCCTCGACCGACGGCTCGTTTGCCGGCCTGGTCAACGATCCCAACGAGCCCCCCGGCAAGGTAATCGGCATCTTTGATTCGTCTGATCCTTACGTGCATCGCCGGATCTTCGGCATCGCGGAGCTCGATCTGGCTAACATGACCTACGATCTGACTCCTGTGGGCCCCGCGGCCGAAGAGATGGAACCGCTGATGCTGACGCCCGATAGAAAGCTGGGCTACACGGTTTCTGTCTATGGAACCCACGGCGACCGGGTTACGGAATTTTGGGTCTTCGATATGAAGACCAAGAAGATCATTAACCGGCGGCAGTTTCTCGGCCGAACGCGTCTGGCCTTTGGCATGACCGCCGATGGCTCCAAGCTAATGATTTATAACGCCGGCTTCGAGATCGAGCTGTACGACGCGAAAACACTGGAGCTGCTGCACACCATCAACCTCGAAGGAGACACTACGTCGAACCTGATCGTGTTGCCTCTTAAGGGGTCCGCGTAGAGCGCGTGGATGAAGATCCCCTTTGCGCAATATAAGCGGGCACTCGCCTATGTCGTTCCTTATTGGCGCGGACTGCTTGCGGTTATGCTGCTGGGGCTGTTTTCAACAGCGGTCGGCCTGGTTCAGCCTTATATCTCGCGCTTGTTGATCGATGACGCGCTGCTACGGCGCAATCTGCACGCGCTTACTATGATTGCCATCGCGATGGTCGTCGTGACCATTGTCGGTTTTGTTCTCAACATCGCTTCCAGTTATTTCTACGTGCGGCTTTCCGCGGAAAGCCTCTTCGATATGCGGCTGGCGGTGTATCGCCACCTGCAGCAGCTTTCGCCGCGTTATTTCACCCAGAAAAAGCTGGGCGATATTGTCTCCCGAATTAACAACGATATAGGCGAAGTGCAGCGTGTGTGCTCGGATACTCTGCTCTCCGTCCTCTCCAACCTGCTGTTTCTGGTGGGCAGTATTGCGATCATGTCTTGGCTCAACTGGCGATTGATGCTGGCCAGCGTGGCGTTGTTGCCGGTAGGCATTTTTGCTTTGCGGCACTACCAGGGGCGATTGACGGTGCAGACGGCGGACCTGCGCCAACGGAGTTCCGACCTAGGCAGTTTTCTCATCGAAAGCCTACTGGGCATGCGCCTGATCGTCGCCTCGGCAACGGAGAAGTTCGAGGCGGAACGCTTTCGCGAATACAATTCCAGCTTTATCCGCTCCTTGCTTTCCATGCAGGTGCTGTCGTTCCTGGCCAGTGCTATGCCCAGCACGGTGCTCACGCTTTCCACGGCCATCGTCTTTCTCTACGGAGGCAAGCTGGTCATCGCCCAGCAGCTGACCGTCGGTGGCCTGGTCGCTTTCATGGCCTACCATCTCAAGCTGCTCTCTCCGGTGCAGAACCTGTTGGGTATCTACACCAACCTGCTCACCGGCGGAGTTTCCCTGGGGCGCGTCTTCGAAGTGATGGATGTGCCGGTGGAGGTGAAGGAGGTTGCGGATCCACTTCCCTTGCCTTGTGTGAGACACGCGATCACGTTTGAGAAGGTCCGCTTTCAATACGGTCACGATGTCCCGGTGCTGCGCGATGTATCCTTCACGATTCCTGCTGGCCAGATGTGCGCCATTGTCGGCGCCAGCGGGGTGGGAAAGTCGACCCTGGCAGATTTGCTCCTGCGTTTCCACGACGTGGACTCCGGGATGATCGCTATCGATGGCCAGGATATCCGTGAGCTGCGGCTGGAAGATCTGCGGCGGCAGATTGCCATGGTCGAGCAAACACCTTATTTTTTTCGCGCCAGCATTCGCGAGAACATCGCTTATGGGCGGCCAGAGGCGACCTTGGAGGAGATTCGCAACTGTGCCGCGGCGGCGGCGATTGATACCTTCATTCAGTCCCTGCCCAATGGTTACGAGACCATCCTCGGCGAACGCGGACTCACGCTCTCAGTCGGCGAACGGCAAAGAATCGCTTTAGCGCGCGCGTTGCTGCGCGATCCCAGAATACTGATCCTGGATGAACCCACCTCCGCGCTCGATTCTGCTTCAGAGGCCGCAGTCACCGGTGAACTGATGAACGTCTTGCGCGGGCGCACTTCGATCCTGATCACCCATCGCATGTCGCTCGCCGAATTGGCTGATATGGTCGTCGTCCTCGAGGACGGGTGTGTGCTCGAATCAGCGCGGGTAACCGCATGAGCCTGACCAGTGCGCATCGGCGTTTTGGACAGTGGAGTATGCCGCACGCATCCCCATGTGGGTAAGCTCGTCGACGGCATCACCATCACCGCGAACGGAGCGATCGCGGGCTATGAAGATACCCTTGGTCACGGCACCGCCGTAGCCGCGATCATCCATCATCTGAATCCGGAAGCGGATCTGGTCGCGGTCAAGATCTTCGACCGTAAGCTGGCTACCAGCCTGCCCGTTGTCATCCGCGCCATCGACTGGTGCCTGGAGCATGACATCCAGGTCATTAATCTAAGCCTGGGAACCCTAAACCCCGAGCATCGGCGAGCCTTTGAAGATGTAGTCGCCAGAACCCGGCAAGCCGGGGCGGTGATCGTTTCCGCGCTGGAGATGAGTGGCGCAGCGGCGCTGCCAGGGTCGCTGGCAGGCGTGTATCGGCGTGATGGAGGCGGACGAATATCAGGTTAATCATCGCTATGGAAAGCTCGTTTACACCGCTCCTCCTTTTCCCCGCGACATTCCCGGAGTGCCCCGGGAGCGCAACCTTAAGGGCGTGAGCTTTGCCGTTGCGCGTGTCTCGGCGCAGATCGCTGTGTGGCGCTGAGACCAAGCCCAACCTTTCCCTACAGCAGATCGACGATCTGCTGGTGGGGAAAGAGACCGCAGGTCCCTCCACTCCGCTGCGCTCCGGTCGGGATGACAAATTGGCTTGATTGCCACGAATTGGTTTGAGTGGCAGGATGCTGGTACTCAAACCAATTTGTCATCCCGACCGGAGCGCGAGGGGCCTGCGGTTCTCTCAATCGGCAACCTACGACGGCACTGCAACCTCGGCCCCGCGCCGCTCCACTGACAGATAGCCCGATAAAGCGTCGCGATGGTATCTCGCGCCAGCTCTATTCCTGAGAGAGGTTCGCGATCGTGGTAGATGCTCTCCATGAAGTCCTGGAACTCTTGTGGATACCCATGCTGCCAACCCTCATCCGGAGCCGGCTTGCTCCAACCCTGCTTGGTGCTGGTTTTCTCTACGACATACACATCTTTCAGTATGTCTTCCCTGGGGTTAAAGGTTTCCAGCGCATCGACCGGATTGAGATTGCATCGGGTACGGTGATTGTTGCAAAACACCTCCAGCCAGTTGGCCACGCCGCCCATGACCAGTTCCGATGAGAAAATATCCGCGACCATTCCGTCGGTGAAGGTGATGTGAATCTGGGCGTAGTCCTCAATGTCGTCGTAGCCAGTGCGCAAAAAGCCTTCATCACGAAAATTGGGAAGCCGTGTAATCTCATGCGTGCGGCAGCTTACCGTAGCCGGCCGGATGGGTTTGCCATCTCGCGAATCGCCCTCAACCCTCTTCAAATAAAGCGCTGCGCTCACAGGATGGCATCCCTTCCCTACCAGCGATCCACCACCGGAGAATTTCCAGCGGCCGTAGTAAGGCGAATGTGACCCGCTATGCGACTCCTCTCCCATGATGCGCAGTATCTGGCCGCCACTCTTCTCGATGATCTCGCGTTCCTTCTGAATGGCCGGAGCATAAACCCAGTTTTCGGCATAGCAGACTCGCTTGCCGCTGGGCTTCGCTGCAGCAAGAATCCGCTCACAACTTGCCGTGGCTTCAGCAAGCATTTGCTCCTTGGGAAAGGTGGCCGCGCCGTAGTATCCGGTAAGCGGCTTTTCGATGATGACGTGTTTGCCCAAACCGAGCGCCTGCACCGCGAGTTCCTCATGTGAGGAGGGAGGAGTGCAGAGATCGACCACATCCACTGCGGCACAAAGCTCGGCAAAATTTTCGAACGCGCGGATCCCCGCTTCTTTTGCGAAGGCGTCTCGCGCTCCTGGTGTTTTTGAAGTCACGCCTACGATTTCGACCGGCACGCCGTAGACGCGACGGATGGCCTCCCAATGAAACTTGGCTGCAAACCGCGCACCAACGAACCCCACACGCACTGGATTTTCCATAGACATTCCTTGTAACACATCGCTTGTTGATCGAAGCTTATGCTTGACCATAATGAAAAAGGCGAGCTTCTTTACCGGCCTTCGAAGCCGGGTGTTGGCCATGACTGTTGCCCTGGCCTTTCTCACCTACATGGACCGGGTCTGTATCTCGGTCACCGCGCCGGCCATTCTTCGCGACCTGCGCCTCACGACCCTCCAGATGGGATTCGTCTTCAGCGCCTTTACCGCTGCCTACGCGTTGTTCGAAATACCCACCGGCTGGTGGGCTGACCGCATCGGCAGCCGTCGCGTCCTGACAAGAATTGTTATCTGGTGGTCTGTCTTCACCGGGTTGACCGGGACGGCATGGAATTTTCGGTCGTTGCTTGGGCTGCGAGCCTTGTTTGGTGCGGGCGAAGCAGGCGCGTGGCCAACGGTTGCGCGCGCGTTGTCGCGTTGGTTTCCCGAACAGGAGCGAGGCACCGCGCAAGGCATCTTCTTTATGGGCGCGCACCTGGGTGGCGGACTTACGCCGCTCCTGGTGGCCGCCATCGCCGACCGAATCGGATGGCGCGCTACATTCCCCGTGCTCTCTCTCTTTGGATTTATTTGGGCGGCATCCTGGTTCCGGTGGTATCGGGATGAACCGCGCGACCATGCCTCCATCTCTGCGGATGAACTTACCTGGATCGAGGGCGGAAGGCTTGCCGTGCCCGAGGAGCTCAGCAACAAAAACCTAGTCCGAGCGGCTTTGAAGACACCGGGAGTCTGGTTCCTGTGCGCAATGTATTTCACCCAGACGTATGGCTTCAATTTATATGTGACCTGGATGCCAACCTACCTACAGCACGAAAAGCGATTGCACGGGACGGCGCTGGGCATTCTTGCAGGCTTGCCCCTGCTGCTGAGTGTTCCCGCGGACTTATTAGGCGGCATCCTTACCGATCGGCTTAGCCAGAAATTGGGGTTGCGGAGGGGTCGCTGCCTGGTTGGATTCGGCTCATTGGCAGCAGCCGGAGTATTTCTCTTTTGCGGCTCACTGGCGGGAGGAAAGATTTCTGCTGTGCTGATCGCGCTGGCTGCTGCCTCGTCGAATTTTCTACTCGGGGCAAGTTGGGGCACCTGCGCGGATATGGCGGGTAATCACGCGGCCACCATTAGCGCGGCGATGAACACTTCGGGGCAGATCGGCGGAGTCTTGAGCCCGATTGCGTTCGCAATGCTGACCCGAAAAAGCGCTTCCTGGGCAGGACCGCTCTACCTGACAGCCGCCCTATACGTCGCTGGCGCGGCGTGTTGGTACTTTGTTCACCCCGAACGGCCCCTGGGGACAACGGGATAGGATCGCCGCACTCAGTGCGAGTGCCGCGGAACTACCTTGCGCACGTCGTGATACTTCACCGCAAATTCCAGGCACGCGCCTGTTTCCAGCTGGCCAACGCTCGACCGATAAAATTCCTCCCAGGGCGAGTGATTGGTTAATTCGGCAGGCTTGAGGTCTTTGTGCCGTGTTGCGATTTCATCCTCGGAGAGCAGAACGTCCACGCGCCGATGCGCCAGGTCGACTTTGATCTGATCGCCGGTTCTCAGGATCGCGAGGTTTCCCCCAACCGCCGATTCCGGAGAGATGTTCAGAATCGACGGACTGTCTGAGGTGCCGCTTTGCCGGCCATCTCCCATGCAGGGCAGCATCCGAATTCCCTGCCGGATGAGTCTGCCCGGCGGTGTCATGTTCACTACCTCTGCAGAGCCCGGATAGCCAACCGGCCCTGATCCGCGCACCACCAGGATGGAATGCTCGTCGATGGGGAGCGAGGGATCTTCGATGCGCTTGCGATAATCTTCCGGCCCGTCGAAGACAATCGCCCGCGCGACAAAACAATCTTCGTTGCCGGGGTCCGAAAGATACCGCCGCCTGAACTCGTCGCTGATGACCGAGGTCTTGACCAGCGCGGAAGTGAAGAGGTTGCCCGAAACCACCAGCAGCCCGGCATTCTGCTTCAGCGGATTGTCGTAGGTCCGGATGACGTTGGTGTCGAGACTGCGGGCGTCTTTGTAGCTCTCGCCCACCGTTGCCCCGCTCACAGTCAGAGCGCTGGTGCGGACCTTGCCTGCCTGCATCAGCTCACCGAAGATAGCACCTACCCCACCAGCGCGATGATAGGCCTCAGCAAGAAACTCTCCCGCAGGCTGTATGTTGGCCAGCAAATGAATCTGGTGGCCCACTCGCTCCCAGTCGCGAATGTTCAACTCGACGCCTACGTGGCGCGCGATCGCGATGATGTGCGGTGGACAGTTGGTCGAGCCACCGATTGCCGAATTCACCACGATCGCATTCTCAAAGGCATCCCGGGTAAGAACCTTGTTGGGGGTAAGATCTTCCCTCACCATCTCCACGATTCTGCGTCCGGTCCGGTAGGCCATTTTGGCCCGCTCTGCATAAGGAGCTGGGATGGTCCCACACCCGGGTAGACTCATCCCCAAGGCCTCCGCCAGCGAATTCATCGAGAGCGCAGTCCCCATGGAGTTGCAGTGCCCGGCGCTGGGGATACCGGCCATCACCATCTCAACCAGTTGTTGGCCGGTGATCAGGCCCTCCGCCAGTTGACGGCGCGCTTCCCACAGCACCATACCTGTGCCGCTCAGCTTGCCGTTTACATAAGCGTCGAGCATCGGTCCGCTCGACAGCACAATGGCCGGCAGGTTCACCGTAGCCGCTGCCATCAGAGCTGCGGGGGTGGTTTTGTCGCATCCCGTCGTGAGCACCACGCCATCGAACGGATAGCCGGCCAGGATCTCAACCAGGCCAAGGTAGGCGAGGTTACGGTCGAGGGCGGCCGTGGGGCGCCGACCCGTTTCCTGGAGGGGGTGTGTGGGAAATTCGAAGGGCAGTCCCCCAGCATCGCGGATGCCCGCCTTCACCCGATCGGCGAGGGTTACATGGATCCGATTGCAAGGGACCAGGTCGCTGCCGCTTTGCGCAATGCCAATGACTGGCCGGCCCGATTGCAGCTCTTCACGGGTGACACCGTAGTTGCCATAGCGCTCCAGGTAGACGGCGGCTTCGCCCGGTTCTACCTGCTCGCCGAACCATAGATCGCTGCGCAGGCCGCGGATTACCTTGTCTCTCTCGTCCATTCTTAGTAGCCCAACGTCTTGGTGACCACATTTTCTAGCGGCTCTCCGTTGGCAAAGCGGCGATCCTGCTCCAGGAAGAAACGCATCGCCTGATTCAACCATTCCTTGGTATGGTCTGCGCAGTGAGGCGACAGCAGTACATTTTCCAGCTGATACATGGGATCGCCCGGCGGTAGCGGCTCCTTCTCGAAGACATCGAGTCCTGCACCCTTGATCCGCTTCGCGGTGAGGGCACGAACCATAGCGGCCTGGTCAATCACGGGTCCACGCCCTACATTGATGATCACGGCGGTTGGCTTCATGGCCGCGAACTGAGCATCGCTGATGATGTGGTGGGTCTCCGGTGTAAGCGGGAGCGAGACCACAACGTAGTCGCAGCGGCCTAGCATCTTCATCAGATCTTCGGGCTTGTAGAACTGGTCGACATTGGGATCGGACCCCGGTGGAGCATGTCTCTTGGTGGCCAGAACCTGCATGCCCATGGGGTGGACCCGCTTTGCAACAGCGCGGCCAATGTCCCCATAGCCCACTATGCCCACGGTCTGGGTGTCAATCTCCTCCACATCAAATTGCTCCCAGACTCCGGCTATCTGGTTGCGGACCATGCGGCGAAGATCCTTGGCGAAATAGAGAATCGCCGCCAGGGCGAATTCCCCCAACGACTGGCTGAAAACGCCTCGTCCATTGGTAAGCGGGATATCGCTCGCAATCAACTCCGGAAAGAGCACGCTGTCCAATCCCGCCGAGCGGGAATGCACCCAACGAACGTCTTGGCACATGAGGAACACTTCCCGCAAAACTTTCTTGGGTATCGACCAGGCAAGGATCACCACGGGATCCTTCACGGCGCTCGCAAAAGCCGCGGGATCGCGGCCTACAATGTGCCGCAGGCCTTTCAACATGCTTAGCGGCGGATCATCATCCTGCGCCAACGCTAACACCGTATGCTCGATACTCATGCGCTCGCTTCGCGCTCCTGTCTACTCGGGAGTGATTACAGCCAACTAGAACTATATTCTCTCGCAGGTTCCGGACCTGGGAGACGGGGGCTGATGCTATCATTTTCGAGCCATTTGCTGATGCCCAGGAGATTGTCTTGAACCCGAAATTGCCTCGCCCGCTGCGCGGCGTTATCACGGCCATGGTTACCCCACTGCGTGAGGACCTTACCCTGGATGAGAAAGGGCTCGAGCGGCTGATTGAACACCTGATCGGCGGCGGAGTTCATGGCATCTTCATTTTGGGCACCACGGGAGAGGCGCCGAACTTACCCTATAGCGTGCGCTCGGCGGTGATTGAACAAACCTGCAAACGAGTCGCTGCTCGCGTGCCGGTGATCGTCGGAATCACAGACACTTCTTACCAGGACGCTCTCCGCATGGCGATCAAGTCTTACGAGTGCGGAGCGCTCGCCGCGGTTGCTGCGCCGCCCTATTACTACCAGGTTTCCCAGGCGGAGCTGTTGCAGTACTTCAAGAGGCTGGCATCGGAATTCACCTTTACCCTTGTTTCTGTACAACGCTCCCCTGAACACCCACCTTTGGATTGAAGTTGCGACGGTGATTCAAGCCGCCGCCGAGCCGAATATCGTAGGGCTGAAAGATAGCGGCCTGAACATGGGATATTTTCATGCGGCGAAAGAGGGCCTCCAGGGCTTTCCCTGATTTCACCCTACTGGTGGACCGGACGATCCACTGGCAGAAGCCGTGCTGATGGGAGCTCACGGAGGCATGGCCGGCGATCGAATGTCTGGCCGCGACTTTTCGTTGCACTGTACGAAGCCGCGGCGGCTCACGACGTGAACCGTGTGTCCGCGCTTCACCAAATGGCGATGCACTTCGATAACGCTGTCTATCGTTCCGCGGACCATCCGCCAACCCGTTCCGCGGACTGAAGTGCGCCTTCTCGCTGCTGGGAATATGCAGCACCGACCTTACCCTGCCGTTTAGGCCCTATTCGAGCGAGGAGCGCGAGCGCGTGGAGCAATATCTGCGCGAGGTTGACGTCTTCCGCGCCCAGATGTCAGCCGCAACTTTAGGAACGCTGTTCCTGGGGTTGGGGTGGGGGGTTGGGGGGCTAGCTGAGGATCGAAAAGCAAGGGAAAAAACTGGCCCTCGATTTCTCCCCCTCTGGGGATAGTAGGAACACCCTGCCAGGAACGGTTCGGCCGCCGCGGATCGCACTCCGTCCCGGAAAGCGTTGATCAGCGTAGCTCGGCGCGGCCGCTCCGAGCGGTTGGCATAGGAACCATGCACCATGAACGGATGATGGAAGGTGCATTGGCCGCGTTCAACTCGATGGGAACGGGAAGGAAAGACTGCTTTTGCTCGGGCGTGATACGGTCATGATTTCATCCATGTTCCCCGTAAGGCCCGTTACCGGCAGCAGCTTCCAGCGATGACTTCCGGGAACATAGTAGAGGCACCCATTGTCGCGGTCGCTATCATCCAGCGCGATCCAGCAAGTGAGGTGCGACATCGGCTCGGTGCGCGTCCAATATGAGTAGTCCTGATGCCAGGCCACCACGCCCCCATGATGGGCCGGCTTACAAAAAAGCTGGTCATGCCAAAAACGCACCGGACCGCCTAACAACTGCGATGCCGGCGCCAGGAATGCCGGACTCCAGAGCACATCGTGGAAGGCAGGTCCTGTTCGCCATGCTCCCAGGGCATGGAAGAGAACCGCGTTCGGATCCTTCGATTCGTTGGAGTGATATTCATGGAAGAGGTGGTTGGCGGGATGCGACTTCTTCATCAAGCCGGCCAGCTCAGAACATAGCAATCGATTTGCCGATCGTTGAGGACCTGAACGCCAGCAAGATATCCCTGCTCGTTGAACCAGCGATCTGTTCATCCGAAAGCCGGAGCTCTGCCATTCCTCCCAGTCTTTCAGGCTGCTCGAGAAACCGGCCGATCGGTGCGTGCGCTGTAGACAGGTCCATGGACATCAAGTTCCCCTCGGCCATTCAGGGTATCGCATTCCGCTTTTTTTTCAGGGCTGCCCCAAGGCCTGCAAAGGATCATCCGGGCTCTGCAGCTGGAGCACGAATGCCTCTGCTCTCTTGTAGCCGCCCTCTACCCCCCGAAAAGCGGCAACTTGATCTTGCGATGCGTAATACCGGTCCGGCGTCTGGCTCGCGTGAGCATAGCAGGCGGCACGTTTAACCGCCTCTGTTTCTGTGATATCGACGTAGTGCGTGGGGGAGAATTGCAAGGTGTCCTCCCCATCGGAAACCTCGTAGTAGTAGAGAGAGAAGCTCTTTTTTGATTGCCGCCATGCATCGTAGGTGAGCATGGTAATCGCGCGATGGTCGCGGTGGTTGTCAATCGGCCACTGGGTGAGGATAGCGTCCGGCTTCTCGGCCTCGATCAGCTTCGCGTACTCCTCGTAATGCGCGTTATCCACCACCGCGTGACCATTGAATTGTCCGGCATAGGCCGGCCGTGCTTTCAGTAGTTCGCAGGCCTTTTTCGCCTCTGCAATCCGTATGACGCGCCCGTAGGGGGCCAGGCTCCGTCGTTCAAGTAAAGCAGTACTACTTCGTGGCCAAGATTCGTTAATCGGGCGACGGTGCCGCCGCATCCGTACTCAGGATCGCCGGGATGGCCGCCGGCGACGATCACTTTCAGCTTCCGGCCAGGAGATTCCTTAGCAGCTGCCAAAACTACACCCACTGCTTCTATCCCAGGCGCGCTAAAGACCAATGCAGAAGCTGAGACCGCCGGCGCCAACCAACAATTCCCGTCGCGTTTGTCCCACCTGGCCGCCCGCTTGTCGTCGATAAGGCACACCGCTTCTTTGTATCAGGTCCGCGGCAGACGGAGCATCCGTCCCACTGGCCGCAAGCTAAGCCGTGGGCGTTTGCTTTTTGTGAGTAAAAACACAGTCAAATGTTTATGGGCTCTTTTGCATCAGAGAGTATGTTTGTACTGCCCGCGTTGTTTGGGGGAGGGTGCAGGCGCCGGTGGGAGTTCATGTTGGCGCGAAAGTCATGGCCGCTCTATCATCAGGCGGGCCCAGATCGATAACGAACTTGCTATCACTGCAGAATCGTGCGCTGATTTCCACGCCAATTAAAATAAATCTAATGTTTGCCGTTATTTAAGCGGGATTAACCGTAGTTCGTTTTGCTACAATTTAATTACATTTGTGACAATTCAGTGACATTTCCGACAATCCGTTGAAGTTCGTTTCAAGGATTCAACCACAACAATTTTAACTAGACCCACAAAGCGTTTTTGGTTTGAACACGTTTGGCCCAATGAGTGTGTAACTAATCAGGGTTATTTTCTAGGGCAGGTCCTTATAGTCCCATGGGGCCCTGTTTGGCAAAGCATTTAAGTACTTTTCAATCAATAGAGAACACTTGCCCTCGCCCAAGCGATGCCTATTCTGTGACCGGCCCTGAGACACGTTTTTTGGTTCAGGCTTGTTTTTGTCTGTGGCTGCTGGGGTGCCTCAGCATGGCCGCAATGGCCCAGGTAAATGTGTCTGCCAGGAAGCTACGACAATGGACGGAGCGGTGCGAATCTTCCAAGCAGATGTTTCTCACGCCGGCCAACGTAAACTCGACCAGCTTCGGAAAACTCTTCACCTTCCACACAGATGGGGAAATCTATGCCCAGCCCCTCTATGTGTCGAAACTGGCGATTGCCGGAGGCACGCACAACGTGGTCTTTGTTGCGACCATGTTGAACACCATCTACGCGCTCGACGCCGACACCGGCGCACAGTTATGGTCGCAGAACTTTGGCTCGCCCATCATTCCGCAGAATGTAGAGAACGATCCAAATATTTCCTACGCGACCGGGCTCGG
Source organism: uncultured Acidobacteriaceae bacterium (assembly GCA_963746595.1). Lineage (GTDB taxonomy): Bacteria > Acidobacteriota > Terriglobia > Terriglobales > Acidobacteriaceae > PALSA-350. Next base: position 191 of record CAVVBS010000011.1, on the reverse strand, counting down.
CATTTTGGGTACGCCGGTGATCGATCCGGCCACCAATATCATGTATTTTGTCTCCGGCTCCCAACCGGCCAGCGGCGCCGCGCAATACTCCTTCAATCTCAACGCGATTGAGATTGCAACGGGACTTCCCGTAAGCGGAAGCCCGGTAGCGATAGCCGCCACCTATTCCACTCCCGATCTCACCACTCCGC
>CAVVBS010000010.1:0-187848 GCA_963746595.1 uncultured Acidobacteriaceae bacterium | reverse complement strand
CCCACTGGCAGCGTACGCTGCTTCGGTGGTCTCGGCGTGGCGGGCTCCGGCCTGGTGCAGGATGGTGAGGCCGGGAACGGCATCCAGCAGCGCCTTGGCAATCTCCGGCATCCGCTGGTTCAGCGCGCGGGCGCCCTGGCTTCCGCCCATCACGAGTAGCCGGGGCGCGCTTTCCGGCGGACGGGGCGGGAGCGCGAAGAACTCGGCGCGCACGGGAATCCCGGTGAGCTCAGCATTGCGGAAATAGGCCAGCGTGGGAGCAAAATTGACCGCGGCTGCGCGGATGCGCTTGCCGATCAGCCGGTTGGCCAGACCGGGCACGGCATTTGGCTCAAAGGCCAGAGTCGGGACGCGCTGCACCAGCGCGGCCAGCATCCCCGGCCCGGAAGCATATCCGCCGACACCCACCACCACCTGCGGCTGCCAGCGGCGTAACAGGCGCATGCAATAGAAGATGCCGCGCGGCAGAGCGACCAGCGTCTTGAGTTGGGTGGCCAGGCTGACGCGGTTGAGCTGGCCGACATCGATGAGTTCGAGAGGATAGCCGGCCTGCGGCACCAGGCGGGTTTCCATGCCCCGCGCCGTGCCGAGGAAACAGACCTCCGCTGCGTAGGCTGACTTGAGCGCGCCGGCGATCGCCAGGGCGGGAATCACGTGGCCGCCGGTTCCTCCGCCGGCAATCATGACCCGCATGCCCGTCAGTCGATCTCCCGGGTAAGACTCAGCAGCACGCCGATGCTCGCCAGGGTGATGAACAGAGACGTGCCGCCATAAGAGACGAAGGGCAGCGTGATGCCTTTGGTCGGAACCAGCGCGAGCACCACGCTGATATTGAAGAAGGCCTGGATCAGGATGGTCGCGGTGATGCCGAAAGCGAGAAAGCGCGCGAAGACGTCTTTGGAAAGGCTGGCCGCCCGCAGGCCGCGATAACCGAGAGCGACGAACAGGGCGATGATGGCCAACGCGCCAATCAGTCCCAGCTCTTCGGCGATATTGGCAAAGATGAAGTCGGTGTGCGGCTGGGGCAGGTAGAAGAGCTTCTGCCGGCCTTCCATAAAGCCGAGCCCGCGTATCCCGCCGGTGCCGACCGCGATCAGCGACTGAATGGTGTGGAAGCCGGAGCCCTGCGGATCCGCCTCCGGATTCAGGAAGGCCAGCATGCGCGCCCGCCGCCAGGGCACGCGGAAGAGCAGGATATAGAGCACGGGCGCGGCGGCGAGCACGGCGTAGCCGAAGTATTTCGTTTCCGCGCCGGCCAGGTAGAACATCAGCGCCGCCACCGCGGCGCAGACCAGGGCGGTGCCCAGGTCGGGCTCCTTGACGATGAGCAGGATAAAGACCAGGGTGGGCAGAGCCGCGGGCAACAGGGTGTGGCGCCAATCGCGGATGGAATGCAGCTTGTCCTGCAGAAACCAGGCGAGGAAGAGCACCAGCACGGGCTTGGCAATCTCCGATGGCTGAAAGGAGAGGCCGGCAAAGCGGATCCAGCGATGGGTATTGTGCGAGTCGCGCAGAAGAAAGACGCCCAGCAACAGCAGCGTAGTGACGGCCACTGCGGGAAAGACGACGATCGGCCGGTTGAATTTGCGGTAATCGATGCGCATCAGCAGGGTCATGGTCACCAGGCCGAGAAGCGCCCAACCGACCTGCTGGCTGACAAAGTTATAGGGCGAACCATAGCGGTCTTCGGCCATGACTGCGGAGGCGCTGAAGACCATCAACAGGCCGATGAAGATCAGCAGGACGGTCACGCCGAAGAGCCACTTGTCGACCCCTACGCGTTTTGCCATACGCCTGCTCCTTCGCCTGCTGCCTGACGAGCCATCACCGCTTGCTTGAAGACCCTTCCCCGATGTTCGTAGTTTTCAAATTGGTCGAAGCTGGAGCAGGCAGGCGCCAGCAGGACCACATCGCCGGCCACCGCCTGGCCGGCTGCCTGGCTGACCGCCGCCTCGAGCGTACCCGATCGAGTGATGGGGACAACTCCGGCGATCTGCCCTTCGATCTTTTCCGCCGCCGAGCCGATGGTGTAAACCGCCTTGACCCGCGCCCGCAGCAACGCATTGAGCTGCGTGTAGTCGGAGTTTTTGTCCTTGCCGCCAAGGATCAGGTGAATATTTCCCGGGAAAGAAGCAATCGCCTTGGCCGTGGCGTCCACGTTGGTGGCCTTGGAATCGTTGTAGTAGTCGACGCCGTGGATGGTGGCGACAAACTCCAGCCGATGCTCGACGGCATGGAACGATGCGACCGCACGCCCAATGACCTCGGCCGGTATCTTCGCCACGCAGGCGGCGCAAACAGCAGCCAGTACATTCTCGATATTGTGCTCGCCTTTGAGCGGAATCTCGGCCAGGGGAAGGATCGGGATCGGTGAGGCCTGCTCCGATGCGCGAAACATCACCATGCCGTTCATGAGGAAGGCTCCACGGCGGACAATTTTGCTGCGGCTGAACCATAAGACCTGCGACTTGGCGCGGCTCGCCGCCTGCTGGACGACAGGATCATCGCCGTTGAGGATCAGATAGTCTTCCCCAGTCTGGTTGGCGAAGATCTTCTCCTTCATGGCTACGTAGTTCTCGAAGGTGCCATGCCGGTCCAGGTGGTCGGGAGTAATGTTCAGGATCATGGCGATCCGGGGATGAAAGCTCTCCGTGGTCTCCAGCTGAAAGCTCGAAACCTCGAGCACCGACCAGGCGCCGGCCTTGCTCTGATCGACCATCTCGATCACGGGCAGGCCGATATTGCCGGCGACCAGCGTCTGCAACCCGCCGGCGCTGAAGATCTCGCCGCACAGGGTGGTGGTGGTGGTCTTTCCGTTGGAGCCGGTAATCGCCAGAACCTCTCCCTTGAGAAAGCGCGCCGCCAGCTCCAGTTCGCCGATGATGGGCAGGCCCAGGTTGCGCACTTGAACCAGCTCCGGCGTATTCAAGGGCACGCCCGGGGAGACCACGATCAGGTCCTGGCGGCGAAAGGTCAGCAGTCCATGGCCTCCGGCTTCGACCACGATGCCCGCCTCCAGCAAGGAGGGAATCTCTTTGCTCAGCGCCTGGGCGCTGCGCAGATCGGAGACGGTGACCTGGGCGCCGCGACGGCGCAGAAAGAGCGCCGCAGCAAGGCCGGATTTGCCCAGGCCAACGACCAGTACTTTTTTGCCCTTCAGTTCCATCCAGCCATCCACCTGAATTTCAACGCAGTTTCAGCGTGGTGAGCGCAAAGAGCGCAAACACCAGCGCGGCAATCCAGAAGCGCACAATTACTTTGGACTCCGACCACCCCATCAGCTCGAAATGATGATGCAGCGGAGCCATCTTGAAAATACGCTTCTTGCGCAGTTTATAGCTTCCCACCTGCAGGATGACGCTGATGGCCTCAATCACGAAGATGCCGCCGATAAACGGCAGCAGCAACTCCTGCTTGATGACCACGGCCACCGTGCCGATGGCGCCGCCCAGCGCCAGCGAGCCCACGTCGCCCATGAAGACCTCGGCCGGGTGCGCGTTGTACCACAGGAAGCCGATGCTGGCGCCCACCATGGCCCCGCAGAAGACGGTGACTTCGCTGACCATGGGCATGCGCTGCAGCTCGAGGTAATCGGAGAAGACGGCGTTTCCGCTGACATAGGTCAGCACGGTGAGCGCCGCCGCGGCAATGATGGTGCAACCGATGGCCAGCCCGTCCAGTCCATCGGTAAGGTTCACCGCGTTGCTGGAGCCGACAATGATCAGGGTGACAAAGACACACGAACGGCAAAAAGGCGAGCACACCCAGGTGGGGAATCGCGCCCAGCGCATGGATGGAGAGATCGGGCCGAAAGCGCTTGAGAAACGGCACCATGAGATGGGTGGAGTACATGCCCTCACTGCGCATGGCCAGCAGCACCAGCGCAATGGCCACGCCGGTGATGATCTGCAGGCCCATCTTCTGCGCCGGGGTCAGGCCCAGATTCCGCCGCTGGACGACCTTGATGTAGTCATCGGCAAAACCGATGGCGCCGAAGGCCAACGTGGAAAGCATCACCAGCCAGACGAAGGGATTGGAAAGGTCGCTCCACAGCAGCGTGGGCAAGAGGATGGCAATACAGATGAGCACGCCGCCCATGGTCGGGGTGCCGGCCTTTTTCTGGTGGCCCTTGGGACCGTCCTCGCGAATGTATTGGCTGATTTGAAACTCGCGCAGCTTCTCAATGACGAACGGCCCGATGAGCAGAGCGATGAGCATCGCGGTGAGACTGGCGAAGGCAGTGCGAAACGTCAGATACCGGAAGATGCGGAAGGGTCTGAAGTAGGGAAAAAGTTTTTGATACAGCAGCCAGTAAAGCAAACTTCCTCCGCTACCCGCGCAAAGAATTCGAGCGTTTGGGGTTATCTTACAGGCGATCGCGGGCGTGTATGCGTTTGCATTTCCGCACGAACCACAGCGGCAACTAGCGGATTGACCAGCGATGTACCAACACGACGGGCGCCCCACATCTCGCTAGTTTTTGCAAATGGGGCACCCGTCAGCTTGGTCTGGAGAGATCGGATTAGTCATTCCTGAAGGAAGCGCAGCGCTTGCTCCAGGCCGACGCCGCGGGAGGCTTTGAGCAGCACCGCATCGTCTTTTCTCAGCTCTCCTTTCAGCCACTCGCCGGCTTCCTCGGGCGAGGAGAGAAAGATGGCCAAGGCGCCGGCCTCGCGCGCGGCTTGGACGAGATGCTGGGCGTTTCCCCGCACTCCGACGACCAGATCGATGCCGCTTTCGGCAGCAGCCGTGCCGCACTGCTGTGCAGCGAGACTGCCTCGCGGCCCAGTTCCAGCATCTCGCCAGCCACCAGGATGCGCCGCTTGGCCGGCATGGAGGCAAGGGTCGCGATCATGGACTTGAGCGCTTCCGGATTGGAGTTGTAGCAGTCGTTGATGACCGTGGCTCCGCCGATGTGCAGCACCTCGCCTCGCTTGTCAGGAGGACGCAGGCGGCCGGCAGCGGCAGCACACTCTGCCAGCGGAATGCCCGCTTCGAAGCCGGCGGCGATCGCCGCCATCGCATTCCAGATGTTGTGGCGGCCAAGCAGCGCCAACGTCACGGTTGCCTGCTCTTCGCCGGCCGTCACCTGAAAGCGCACTCCCTCCGCGCCAAGCTCCTCGATGTTTGCGGCGCGCGGATCGGCGCACGGACCGATGCCGAAGTAGATGGAACGGCCGTGAAAATCACGCCCGAATTGGCCCACGTAGGGATCGTCGCAATTGAGAAATGCGACCCCGTGAGCGGGCAGGCTTTGCACCAACTCATATTTGGCGCGCGCGATGCCCGCCACACCATCGGGAAAATTCTGCGCGTGGGCGCTGCCGACGTTGGTGATCACTCCCCAATCGGGGTGAGCGATGCGGGCCAGCGCCGCGATTTCGCCGGCGTGCGACATCCCCATCTCGACCACGGCAATTTCATGCTCCGGCTCGAGTTTGAGCAGTTGCAAGGGCATACCAAATTCATTGTTGAGGTTTCCCTGCGATCGCAAGCACGTGGAAGCGTGCCCCGAGCACTTCCGCGACCGCTTCCTTGGTGGTGGTTTTGCCGGCGCTGCCGGTGACTCCGATGACGCGCTTGTTCCAATGCCTGCGCACGGCGGTGGCCAGGGTTTGCAGCGCGACGAGCGGATCGTCCACGATCAGCAGCGTGTGGGTATGCGCCAGGTCAAGAAGATCGGCCACCTTGCTGCGAGCGACGACCGCCGCGCGAGCGCCTCGCTCCAGCGCAGCGGCGACAAAGTCATGCGCATCGTAACGCTCACCGCGGATGGCGAAAAAAAGATCCCCGGGCGCGAGCGTGCGCGTGTCGATGGAATATCCCGTCGCCGGCTGCTCCGCCGGATCACCTGCCCGCAGCCTGAGATCAGCCCCCATCCAATGAGCAATGTCCTGCAGTTGCAGCTTCATTTGCTTCTCTTCCCTGGCCAGCAATATCTGCCGCGCAATGGCCACATCATCGAACGGTATCACCCGGTCGCCGATCGTCTGAGTTTTTTCGTGTCCTTTGCCGGCCAGAAGTACCAGGTCGCCCGGCCGCGCTTCGGCGATGGCCAAGGCGATGGCGCGCTGGCGATCGGGCTCGACGAGGACCTTGGCCGGAGTCTGCTTGAGGCCCGGCAGCACTTGCTCGATGATGGCCAAAGGGTCTTCTCCCCGCGGATTGTCCGAGGTAAGCACCACCACCTCGCTGCCCGCTCCAGCCGCCTGGCCCATCAGTGGGCGCTTGCTTCGATCACGATCGCCGCCGCAGCCGAACATGGTGATCACCCGGCCGCCTCCCTGGCTCACAAACGCGCGCGCTACGGCGATGATATTGCGCAGGGCGTCGTCGGTGTGGGCGTAGTCGACCACCACGGCAAATTTCTGTCCGCAATCGACAGACTGGAATCGGCCCGGCACATAGTCCAGGGAAGCTGCGCCTTGAGCGACCTCGTCCAGCGTCAGGCCACGGGCAACGGCAGCCGCGCTCGCGGCCAGCAGGTTATAGACATTTACGCCTCCGGTAAGGCGGGTTGTGATGGGGACTTCTCCGTGCGGCGCGATCATGGTGAAGCGCATGCCCGCAGGCTCCATCTCCAGCCCGTCGGCCCAGAAGTCGCCGTGGTCCATTCCGTAGGTGTAGACCAGCTCGGACCCGGCCACGCGCGCGGTCTCTTTCAGGCTGGCGCCGTATTCATCGTCATGGTTGAGGATGGCCGCGCGCGGTGGTGGTCCAGCGGAGCCGTCGAAGAGCTTTCGCTTGGCGGCAAAGTAATTGGCCATGCTGCCGTGATAGTCGAGATGGTCGCGGGTGAGGTTGGTAAAGATGGCCACGTCGAAATGCAGGCCGGAGATCCGCTCCTGGTCAAGAGCGTGGGAGGAGACCTCCATCACCGCCTCGGTCGCGCCGCCGTTCACGCCTTCACGAAATAGCTCCAGCAGGTCGCGCGATTCGGGCGTGGTGTGGGGCGCGGGAAAGATTCTGCCCGCGGCGTGATACTCGATGGTACCGGCGAGGACGGTTTTGCGGCCTTGATGGCGCAGCATCGCCTCCAGCAGAAATGCCGTCGTCGTCTTGCCGTTGGTTCCGGTTACGCCGCTGAGTTTGAGCTGCTCTTCGGGGTGGGCGAAGAAATTTGCCGCGATGGCAGCCAGGGCGCGCCGTCCATGCGCCACCTCGATCGCGGCTATCGCCGGATAGCGCGGTAGCGGCAGCGAAGCCGGTAGCGGAGTCAGTGACGATGGCGCGCGCACCTTGCGCGACCGCTTGCGGGATATAGCGATTGCCATCCGTCGTGCCGCCGCGAAAGGCGACAAAGAGCGAGCCGTCGACCACCCGCCGCGAGTCATATTCGACGCCCATCACCGCGGGGCTGGGGCCCGCGCGTCTGATGAGATCGACACCACGCAAGACGCTATCCAGCTCCACTGATCCCTTTCCTTTTGTCTTTTGAAGGGGCGGGGTTTCAGACCCGCCGAACGACATGGCCAATTTCAAGGGCTTCAGCTGCTGAGGGTTCTCCGCCTGGCCGCATGAGTTCCCTCAGCGGCTTCTAAAGCCGGATTCATTTTAAGAGCATTTATGTACGGCCGTACCCTTGAAACCCGTTCGCGTACTTGGACAGTGTCACGGAAAGGCGCACACGCGGCTTTATTCAGTGCAGCGTAACAGGAAATTCGGGTCTAGCGGGTAAAGCGGACAACGATCTCGGTGCCGGGGGGCACCATGCTCCCGGGCGCGGGAACCTGCTCCCTGGCAATTCCGCTGCCTACAATCTGTAGCGCCAGTCCGGCCGTGCTGGCTGACTCGACAGCCACACGCAGAGGCTCACCCAGAAACGAGGGGACCCCAATCCGGTTCGCGGCATCGACTACGACACCATGGCCGGAAACATGCGGTTCGCGCGCGGCGACGGTGGCCGCCAATGAGGATGTCTCTTCTTTCGTCTCGGCTGGATGCACCGGCAGCTTGGGCGGAGGTGGCGCAGGAGGCGAAAGCCCAGCCATCGCGTCAGCGTCCTCCGGGATGGTTCTCGGCGGCGTCTTCCCCATCGCATCGGTTGGGGGCGCCTGCTCTGTGCCCGATGTCAGCTCGTTGGCCGCGGAAGGCACCGGCTGCTGGCCACTTCCCTTGCCGCGAAGCGGATCATCCGCGGGTAGATTGTTGACTTCGGCAAACAGCGCGTCGAGATCCCCAGTGTGGTCCGATGGTGCATCCTCATCGATCTCCGGGGCCGCCTGTCGCCTTGGCCAGATCTTCGGTGCAGTCAGATTGGTATCGTGGGGCACTCCCAGGTATTCGAGTACTTCCTGCGCCACCTCGGCGAAAGACCGGCGCGGCATTGACATTCCCATAGTGACTGCCCTTCAGGGGAGTCGATGACTACGGCAACGGTGATGACCGGGTTGTTCACGGGCGCTATGCCGACAAACGAGGCGATGTATTTCGTCTTGGAATAGCGATGCGTCAGCACATCGATCTTTTGCGCGGTACCTGTCTTGCCGCCCGCAGTGTAGCCATTCAGTCCCGCATCGTTCTTGCCTGTAGCCGAACAGCACCACGCCCTTCCATCATCTTGCGCATCTGCGCGGCGGTCATGGTGGAGATTACGCGGTGCGCACCCGCCGGGCAACGAATCGGGAGTTCTCTCTCGGGATGAAACGCTGCCGGCTGCAGCTTATCCGCGGTCTTGCTCGTTTCTTCCATCAGGATGTGCGGAGGCATATAGACGCCGCCATTTGCGATGGTCGAAACCATGGTGACCAATTGCAGGGGCGTGACCGCGACCTCCTGCCCAATGGCGATCGAACCGATGCTCGATCCCGACCAGCGCCGGATGGGCGAAGCAAGCCTGCGCGTCTCGGCCGGCAACTCCACGCCGCTGCGCGAGCCAAAACCGAAGTCGTGAATGTATTGGGTGAACTTTTCCGGGCCCATGCGCAGCGCCAGTTTGACCGCCGCCACATCGCTCGACTCCTCCAGGGCCTTGGGCGACTGGTGATCACCCCAGTTGCGCGATGGTTATCGTGAATGATTCTTCCCGCCAGCTCGATCTTGCCTCCCTGGCAATCGATCATCTGGTCGGGAGTGGTGACCTTTTGCTCCAACGCTGCCGAGTAAGTCACCAGCTTGAACGTGGAACCCGGCTCATACACATCGCTCACTGCGTGGTTCTTAAGCAGGCTGGTGGTGGCGTGGCGAAAATCGTTGGGATTGAATGTGGGGCGAATCGCCAACGCAAGAATCTGCCCGGTGTACGGGTCCTGGACAACGATCGTGCCGTTCGGGCATGAGTACGTTCGAGCGCGGAATCCAGCGCACGCTCCGCCATGAACTGAATATTTTCGTCGATGGTGAGAACCAGGTTTTCTCCCGGGTCGGGCTCACGCTCCTGGCTGTCCAGCACGTGGCGGCGGGCATCGAGCGCGGTGAGCATGCGGCCGGGAACCCCGTGCAGGTCGCTGTCGAACTTGCGCTCCATTCCCCCCAGACCGTTGTCATCCGTGCCCACGTATCCCAGCACCTGGGCAGCGAGCTGGCTGTTGGGATAGAAGCGCTTGAATTCCTTCTGGAAATACACTCCCTTGAGATTGAGGGCTTTCACCCGCGCGATCTCCGCGGGCTCAAGCTTGCGTGCGATCCAGGCGAAGTTTCTCGAGGCGTTCAGGCGAGCCGCAATCTGATGCGCGGATGTGAAGCGGTCGGTGGGGTCGGTGTGCACCACTTTGGCCAGGGCGTTGGCAACTGCCAGACGCTTGGCGTCCCCATCCTGGATCGCCTCGCTCAGCGATCTCCGAGGGCACGGCGTAGACCGAATCGGCCAGCACGGTCATGGCCAGCTCATGCAGATTGCGATCGTAGAGAATTCCGCGGCGCGGCGCGACCTCAAAGGTGCGCTGCTGCTGCCGGGCGGCGCGGTCCACAAAATCCTTGTGATGGATTACCTGCAGCCACACCAGGCGGCCACAGATCAGAACGACCCAGCAGACAAAGAAGAGGGATATATGCAGTAAGCCGAGCCGGCGATGGACGGTTCCAGCTTGTACAGGACCAGCGGGGGAAGCGCCCGCCCGCTGCCCCGGACAGGCTTAGTGCGCGTTGGTTGGCGAAAAAACGAGAACTGCTTCACCCGGACCTGCCATTGCTGCAAAACTGTTGCTCCTATGCCAATAGTCAAAGTGCGGAATTCGAAAGCGGCGATTCTTTCATGCTGCCGGGAATGAGTTCCGGAACTAGCGCAAATGGGGCAGCGGTGATGCTTCTGCAATGACAGGCGCGTTGGTATCAAAGGTGCTGTCTCCGCGAACCACCTGGCCGGGCCTGCGGCGCGTCCAGTCCCAGCTTGCGGGCCATACGATCGATGCGGTGCGGATCGCAGAGTTGCGCTTCGGTAAGACGCAGCTCGCGGTTCTGCTCCTCAAGCGAGTTGCGCTGCTGCTTCTCAGCCTCCACCCGGTATCCATATTCAATGGCGCTGAAGTGCTGCCAGCCATAAAACATGATGCAGACGAAACAGCACGGTCATGGCCGCAGTGAAGATACGCATCTCGCGCACGCGCACCGGATCGGCCGCCTTTACCAGGCGGGAATTGTCCAGCCGCTTACAGCAAAAGACCTCTGGGGTGGGCCCTCGCCGGGCGCGCTGCTGCGCCGCGAAGAGATAAAGGTTCCGCTCCGCTACCTGCTGGCTGTTCCTTTTCGATCCGTAGTTGAGGTCGTATGCCGCGATTGCCTGTGTCGCCATTTTTCCGTCCGCCTTAGTCCCTGTCGTTCTTGATAGCCTTTGCTGCTTACCCTTGCTTACTCTGTTCCATTCGCTTCCCGGTTCTTTCCGCTGCCCGCAGCTTGGCGCTGCGCGCTCGCGGATTGCGATCCGTCTCCTCTTCGCTCGCCGTCACCGGCTTGCGCGTAAGCACCTCAAAAATCCCTTGCCGCGCACCCTCGCGCAAGGCATCTTTCGCCAGCCGGTCTTCGAGTGAGTGAAAGCTGATCACCACCAGCCTTCCTCCAGGCTTCAGCAGCCTCGGGCGCCGCTTGCAACAGCGCCTGTATCTCGTCCAGCTCAGCATTGACGTAAATTCGGAGCGCCTGAAAAATTCTGGTCGCCGGATGGATTTGATGGCGGCCTCGCTCAGATTTCATCGCCGGGGCGGCGGCCGATAAGACTTTGGCCAGTTGTGCCGTGGTCTTGATCGGCCGCGCCCTGACAATGGCTCTGGCAAATCTCCGCGATCTCCTTTCCTCTCCGAATTCGTAAATCAGGTCGGCGAGAACTTTTTCGTCGGCCTGGTTTACCACTTGTTCGGCAGTCGCGCCCCTCCGCGGATCCATCCGCATGTCGAGTGGCCCGTCCGCCTGAAAACTAAATCCTCTGTGCGCTGAGTCCAGCTGCATCGAGCTGACCCCAAAGTCAGCCAGCAACCCATCCAGGCTGCCCTCCGCAATGAAGCGGCTCATGGCGGAGAATGGTTCCCCGTGGAGCTCCCATTGCGGCATCTGCTCGCCCAGCTCTTCGCTCAGCGCCTGGAACCTTCCCCGCGCCAACTCCAGCGCGTCGGGGTCGCGGTCGAAGCCGATCAACCGGCCCGCCACCGCCTAATTCCCGGGCGACGGCTGCGGCGTGCCCTCCCAACCCCAGAGTGGCATCCACATAAGTTCCGCCGGCCCGCACATTCAGATATCGGATCGCATCTTGTAAAAGAACCGGCACATGCCGCTCGCTACTCGGTACCATGTGCTCCCCCTGGGGGGTTTAAGCTTAAAGTCCAAAACTCGCTAATGTCTGCTGGTCTTCCGCGGTCAACGGATCGGTTTCCATGGACTGCTTGAACTCGTCGTGGTTGGCCACTTCGAGATACGTCTGCTGCCCAAAAACCACTGCATCTCCGGCCAGCTTTGCCGTTTCCCGCAAGATCTGGGGAAGCAGGACCCGGCCTTGCGCGTCCATCTCTGCCATCTGCCCGTAGTAATTGACCCGGTCCAGGAACTTCTTTCTGGCCGGATTCATGCTGGGTATCTGCGCCAGCTTCTCCTCAATTTTTTGCCACTCCGGCAAGGGGTAAATCTCGGCCCGCCGTCCATCCTTGCTGGTGATGTAAAACTGCGTTCCGTAACGCTCGTCGACCAGGCGCTTGAACTCCGCCGGCAGCTTGAGCCGGCCTTTTTCGTCCACGCGCGTTGGGTGATTGCCACGAAACATCCAATTGCCTTCTCTTCCCTGCCGTTCACTTGCCTTTGCCCCTGGGTGCTCGGGTTTGACACTTCCCCGGAGGCCGGATTTCCTGTTCTCATCGCTTTTGCCTCGAGCGAGTGACGAAATCAGCTTTTCCTGATCAGAATCGTTTCTTTGCTTCCACTTTGGACCACTTTTGTCCACATCTTAGATCAGCTGCAGGGACTGTCAAAGGGGAAATTCCAGCAAATCCTTCAGAAAGAGGGGGTTTCGTGGGCTGGTTGCAAAAAATACAATCTGTTTGGGAACAATCTAGGTTAACTACAACAGGTTGTGTTGGCTTAGTTGATTCAGGTTGCGCTGGATGTACTTGTCAAGAAGGCAGAAGTCAGGCAAGCCATACGGTACTTAAGTTGTAGGGCGTGCCGAAGTCCTTCTTAATCAGTCGTCCTCTCGAGAGTCTGCTGGCGGGCACGCACCTTATCGTTGACCACGATGGCCAAATAGATAAAGACGAGCAGGTTGAGGATGGTCAGCACTATCTTGAGCACCGTGACATGGCGGATGATTTCATAAAACTCCCAGGGAGAAACGATCCGGTCAGGATCAAGGTGAAGTACTCCGCCCACACCTTTTCCAGCACCAACCCGGTGCCTTCGATGATGTCCAGCGCCGCGTAGAGGAAAATGGCGAAGCTGATCTCTTTGAGCCGGTGGGGGTTGAGCAAGGCCGACTTCTCCAGCAGCATGTTGACGAAGCGATTCTCAGGGTCGAATCGCAGGGCCGTCGTGGCCCGCAACAGGACGTCGGCGACATCTTTGTGCAATAGATTGATGACGCCGAAACCCATGGAGACGAAGAGCACCGCCTTCAGAAGCTTCAAAACGCCAATTGCGATGAGCCAGCGATTGCGGTTTGGATGGGAATGCGTTGTCAAAGCGCCGTATTAATCAACCCTGCATTCAAGGCGATGATACACCCTGCCGCGTCGGGAGCCGTGCTCTGTGTAAACCAGAACTGAAAATTCTGTAGCGCCCTCCTCGACAGCGACGCTGCGCTGCGCACTGCCATCCGTCCGGAAATCCGTTGGCCACCCGGGGCCGTACTACCAGTGAATCAAAACGCAATATCAAGTGAAAGGAAATACCAATGAACAAGAGAAGTGTGCTCGCAATTGCCGTAGCCCTGATGTTTGGATTTTCCGCGCTCCACGCGTCCGCACAAAAGGATCCCATGGTCGGTGGTGCAGCGATGTATCCGACCAAGAATATCGTTGAAAACGCCGTCAACTCCAAAGATCACACCACGCTGGTCGCCGCGGTCAAGGCCGCGGGTCTGGTCGACACTCTGGAGAGCCCCGGACCATTCACCGTGTTCGCACCCACCAACGAGGCCTTCGACAAACTTCCTGCCGGGACCGTGGATACCCTGCTAAAGCCGGAAAATCTGGCTCAACTGAAGAAGATCCTCACCTACCACGTAGTGGCCGGCAAGCTCACCGCGAAGGACATCGCCAAGCAAATCAAGGCGGGCGGCGGCAAGGCAACGTTGACCACTGTTGAGGGCGGCACCTTGACCGCGATGATGCAGGGCGACAAGCTCGTTCTTACCGACGAGAAGGGTGGAACAGCGACGGTTACGATCGCCAACGTATTTCAATCCAATGGCGTGATCCACGTAATTGATACCGTGCTTATGCCCAACTAAGATCCGGATTGTTGCTTCTGTTCCTTGGTTCTCGATAGCAGGCGCCCAACCGGCGCCTGCTTTTTCTCTTATGCTTAGGCCTATGCGGCACAACTTCCAGACCGAACAGTGGCTTCCCTATCCCACCGAGCGGGTGTTCGCATTTTTTGCCGACCCGGCAAATCTCCCGCCGCTGATGCCCGGTTGGCAGCATGCCCGGGTGGACGAGGCTGAGTATGTTTCGCCGCCTGTCCTTTCCACCACGACCAGCTTTGCTGCCGGAAAGGGCTCACAGATCACGATCAGTTTTCGGCCGATTCCGTTTTTTCCCTTACGCCTGAAGTGGGAAGCATATATTGCGGAATTCCGCTGGAATGATTTCTTTTGCGACGAGCAACGCCGAGGTCCTTTCAAATACTTTCGTCATTGCCACCGCACACGGGAAGAGAGTCGCGAAGGAATTGCAGGCACCGTGGTTACCGATGCGGTGGAGTATGAATTGCCCCTGGGCCTACTGGGCGAAGTGGTAAACGTCGCTGGCGATGAAGAGGCAGATACGGGCGTTGTTTGCGTATCGGCAGAGAATGCTGCCGGTGCTTTTGTCGCGAGTTGGGGGGAAAACTGCCGACCGCTGAAAGAACCGAATAAAAACGGGTGCCCCAGGTTCCTATGAGTCCTTCTAATCTGAAGACGCTAGCGGGCGACGAGCCGCTTGCGGGTCCGGTGCTGTAGATAGGGCGCCAGCTTTTCCATCGCGGCTTCGACACTGATGCCGTACTTGGCGCGCAATTGATCGACTTTGCCATGCTCGATAAAACGGTCGGGCCAGCCGATGCGGACTACCGGCACTTCCAGCTGCATTTCGCTCAGCGCTTCGAGAACGGCGCTGCCAAATCCGCCCATCAGGACGTGATCTTCCAAGGTGACGATCACACCCACGCGGCGTGCGTACTCGGCGATTAAGTCGCGGTCCAGCGGCTTGACGAAGCGAGGATTGATCACGGCAGCGGAAACGCCCTGCTGCCGGAGCTCGGCAGCGAGTTGCTGCGCCAGCGGCAGCAGTGCTCCCAAGCCAAGAATTGCCACCTCATCGCCATCGCTGATAATTTCCGCTTTGCCAATCGGCAGGGCCACCGGATGAGCCTTGACCGTGGCGCCCGGTCCCGTGCCACGGGGATAACGCACCGCGGTCGGCCCAGGCTGCAATAACGCCGTGTACATCATGTCCGCCAGCTCATCCTCATCTTTGGGAACCATGTGGATGATGTTGGGAATACCGCGCAGATAGCTGATGTCAAAAAGACCGTGATGCGTCGGGCCATCATCGCCGGAAAGCCCACCGCGATCCATGCAGAAGACGACCGGCAGGTTCTGCAGGCAAACGTCGTGCACGATGGGATCGAAGGCGCGCTGCAGGAAAGTGGAGTAGATGGCACAGAAGGGACGGAAGCCCATGGTGGCCATGCCGGCGGCAAAGATGACGCCGTGCTCCTCGGCGATGCCTACATCGAAATACCGGCGCGGGTGATGGGGGCGGAAGAGGTCCAGAGCTGTTCCGTTGGGCATGGCGGCGGTGATGGCCACCACTTTGGGGTCTTCGTCGGCCAGCTTGACCAGGGTGTCGGCAAAAACCTCGGAATAGGTGCGTTGACCCGCGGGCGTCGTCTCGCCGGTGTCCGGGTCGTAGGGGCCAAGGCCGTGAAATTTCTTCTGCTTGTCGAGCGCCGGCTGAAAGCCGCGGCCCTTTTGCGTGATGGCGTGCAGCAGGACAGGGCGCTCCTGCGTCTTGAGAAACTGAAATGTTTCGATCAGCAGGCCGATGTTGTGGCCATCGAGCGGGCCGTAATACGTGAGGCCAAACTCCTCAAAGAGCATAGAAGGCCACAACATGCCCTTGGCGGCTTCTTCCGCCTTGCGCACCATCTGGCGGGCAGTCTTGCCGCCCAGCTTTTCCAGCAGGCGGGCCGCGGAATCGTGCAGATTGGTATAGCGCTCGTTGGTGACGATCTTGTGCAGGTAGTTGGCGATCGCGCCTACATTGCGGTCGATTGACCATTCGTTGTCGTTCAACACCACGATCAGGCGCTTGGTTTGCTGGGCGATATTGTTGAGCGCCTCAAAACTTATGCCGTTGGTGAACGCCGCATCCCCGGCGAAGGCAATCACGTTCTCTTTGGTCCCGGCCAGATCGCGCGCCACCGCCATGCCCAGGGCAGCGGAGAGCGCAGTGCCGGCATGGCCCGCGCCGTAGCAATCATGATCGCTTTCCGTGCGCAGGGCGAAGCCGTTCAGTCCGCCCGGCTGGCGCATGGTGCGGAAACGTTCACGGCGGCCGGTAAGCAGTTTGTGAATGTAGGCCTGATGGCTTACGTCAAAGACAAACCGGTCCGTAGGAGTGTTGAAGACGTAATGCATGGCCAGCGTCAGCTCGACGACGCCGAGGTTCGGCCCAAGATGGCCGCCCGTCTTCGATAGTACGAGGATCAGCTGCTCGCGTATCTCCTGAGCCAGTGCCTCCAGTTCCGGCACGGTAAAGCTCTTGATATCCGCGGGCGAGTGAATCGTATCGAGTAGTTTCCCCATGGTCTCTCGTGTATGCCCTTACCGCCTGCTCGCTTCATCGCCCCATCAAAAAAGACCCCGGCTGGGGCCTACTTTGCGCCTGATGCGGTTTCACGATTACTCGGTTCCATGCTAGCTCGGCGATGTGGGCCATTCCTTGAGGAAAAGGCCCGTATGGAGCATCCTCGCCGCGTACACCTATCGTGGAACCGTTGCGCTGCTCTGATCACGTAGTATACCAAGCTTGCCCGAGCCCCCCACATTATCTTTGCGCCGGGTATTTGGTTCCTATGCACTTCCCGGTGTGCAGGCGTCTGCCACTGGGAGGGCCTCCATGGTTTCCATCGCCGGCGTCTGGGAGCCGAATTCGCCTTCCCAGCGCGCAACCACCACCGACGCCAGGCAATTGCCCACCACGTTGACGGTGGTACGCGCCATATCCATAAGGGCGTCGATACCTAAGATGACGAAGATGGGCTCTTCGGGCAGGTGGAACATGGCTACCGTCGCCAGCAGCACAATCAGCGTAGCGCGGGGTACTCCAGCCACCCCTTTGCTGGTGAGCATGAGCGTGGCCACCATGAAGATCTGCTGCTTCCAACCCATATGCACGCCGGCGGCCTGGGCAACGAAGACCGACGCCAGCGCCAGATAGAGCGTGGAGCCATCCAGATTGAAGCTATAGCCCGCGGGGATCACAAAGGCGACAATCCTGCGCGGCACGCCCAGTGCTTCCATGGCTTCCATGGCCCGAGGCAGCGCCGCTTCTGAAGTGCTGGTGGCGAAGGCAATGGTCGCCGGTTCAGCAACCGCTCGCAAAAATCTGCGGACGGGCACGCCCGCAATCAACGCGACGGGCAACAAGCCGAGCAGCCCGAAGGCGAGCAGCGCGGCATACAACGTAAGTAGAAGGCGGCCGAGATGAAGCAGCACGCCCGGTCCCATTTGCCCCACCGTGTAGGCCATCGCGGCCCCTACGCCGACGGGAGCGTAATACATCACCACATTGGTGAAAGCAAACATGGTTTCGGTCAACGATTCGATCACCCGCAACAAGGGCGCGCGATTCTCGGCGCTGAGCCGGCCCATGGCCACGCCAAACAGGATGGCGAAGACCGCCACCTGCAGAATCTGGTTGTCGGCCACAGACTTCGCGATGTTTTCAGGAAAAGTGTGCAGCAGCACCTCATCCCAGCGCATAGGAGCTGCCTGCGCGGGCAACGGGAGATTTGCCGCCACGTGCTGTTGCGGGACATCTAGCCCCACCCCCGCGTGAGTGATGTTGATAGCCGCCAAGCCAATCAGCATGGCGATGGTGGTAAGCACCTCGAAATAGACCAGGGCCTTCAACCCCATCCTTCCCAAGCTGCGCATCTGTCCATGAGCGGCGATGCCGGTGATCAGGGTCCCCAAGATCAATGGGGCAACGATGGTCTTGATCAGCCGCAGGAAGATGTCGCTGAATACACGCAGGCTGACGGCGAAGGCCGGAGCGTCGGCTCCCAATTCGCCGCCCGCGATCATGGCCCAGAAGATCCAGACGGTCAACGAACGCTGCCGCCAGGCGCTCCACGCCAGCAGCACGAGCCCGGCCAACCGCAAGGGCACGGAGACGTGGCCCGTCGAGTGGCTCAGAGTGGCCAATAAACCAGCGCAGTAGAGAGCTAGTCCTGCTGCTGCCACTGCATGTTTCGCCTTAGGGGCCAAAGCGCTCATCATCCTCGCCCAGTGTGGCCTTGCCGAACAGCCTGCGGAAGAATTCGTTGAACGAAGGGCACGGGTTCAACCGTGCCGTAAAAGCCGTAAGCAAGACTCGGCTTTAGCCGCTGGGGTACGCTTTTCAAGATTCCTAGACCGAAATTACCGTGTTTTGGGTATGCAGGAACCGCGTGGAGAGCCGTACCTCAGGGGCTAAAGCCCTCATCAGTCTTCGCTCGATGTGGCACGGCTGAAACCGTGCCCTTCGTAAAAAGTCTTTCCGCAAGCTGTAAAGCCGTGCCCTTCGTAGAGAGTTTTGCCCAAGCCAATAGAATTTGTGAACAGGGCACACAACATTTTTTTGCGGCCCGAAGTATCCACCGGCGCAGTGTACAGCAAGGATAGAACGCCTCAGATTTAGTGCTGCTGATGACGCGACTGTTACCGGCGACCGTTACTTTGCTGTTAGAGAAAGCCTCGCCGAGGGACGCAACCGAACCTCGGTAACCAGCTGCCTGCAACTTCGGGAGATTGTTGCCGGCTTCCCGCATACAGGAAGACCAACTCTCAGGTTACGATGTACCCAGTTCTTGTCGCTCACCCCCCAAGGCGATTGCATACCCCCGTTGGATGCCACGGACAATTTCCCGTTCGCATTCCATCTGCCCCCGGTACTTGGTTGATTTGATCGTTGTGGGTTG
Source organism: uncultured Acidobacteriaceae bacterium (assembly GCA_963746595.1). Taxonomy (GTDB): domain Bacteria; phylum Acidobacteriota; class Terriglobia; order Terriglobales; family Acidobacteriaceae; genus PALSA-350. Next base: position 169,044 of record CAVVBS010000010.1, on the reverse strand, counting down.
ATCATCGATCGTGATGTGGTGATCAGAGGATGCAGAGAATTCCGATGCTTTCAAGTTCAACGACGGTGCAGCATGACGAGACGGAACGGCTGAAGTCTCTGCTGCAATACGACATTCTCGATACGCTGCCCGACCCCGCCTTCGATGAGATCGCGCGCATGGCGGCTGCCGATCTGCAATGCACCGTACGCGTTCATAGGCTTTCTTGATTGGTCGCGCGTCTGGTTCAAATCCAGTATCGGTTTCAGCGGCCGCCAGATACGCCGCAACGGATCGCCTTGCCAGTTTCTGCTGCTCGAGGCCAAGCCACTGATCATCAGCGATGCCGCATCGGATCACCGCTTTGCGGCGGCGGGCATCGTGCTCGACCATGGCATCCAGTGCCGCTCCTACGCAGGTGCTCCTCTGATCTCTGCCTCGGGCACCATTCTGGGCACGCTTGCCGTTTGCTCCACCGAGCCTGACGCATTCGGCCGCAACCACCTGGAGAGTCTGCAGGTTCTCGCTCGTCAAGTCGTCACCCGCCTCGAGCTTTACGCCACGGGTCATACGCAGGAGAATGTTGTCCGCTCGCGTCAACGCTCCGAGCAAGCACTCACGGTCGAACGAAATTTTGTCGCCGCTGTGCTCAATACCATTAGCGCACTGGTGCTGGTATTCGATACAGCGGGCCGGATCGTGCGCTTCAATCGTGCCTGCGAGACCATCTCCGGCTACACCTTTGCCGACCTGGCGGGGCGCTCGTTTCCTGAAGAGCTCTTTCCCCCAGGGGAACGCGAGACGGCCATTCGCATCTTCGAGGAGGTGCGCGCCGGCAACGCGAACCAATCCTATGAGATCGACTGGCGCACCAAAGCAGGACGGATGCGGAGAATCGCCTGGACCGCAACCTCGCTGGTGAATGCCCAGGACGAAGTGGGCTTCGTGATCATGACCGGCGTGGACGTGACCGAGCAGCGCGAAGCGGAGACTGCTCTGCGCACCAGCGAATTACGCTACCGGCAGCTGGTGGAAAGCAGCCTCGGCTTCATTTGCACCCACGACCTGGAAGGCGTTCTGCTCTCCATCAACTCCCATGCCGCCGCCACCCTGGGCTACGAGCCGGAAGAGCTGGTCGGCACTCCTTTGCGCGACTACATCGATGAGGATCATTTGGCCGATTACGACGCGTATTTTGCCGCATGGAAGCGAAACCCGGATCAGGATCACCAAGGGCGCTTTTATCTGCGGGGAAAAACCGGGCAGCTGTGCATCGTCGCCTATCGCAACAAGCTGTTGCACCTGCCGGGCGTGGATCCGTTCGTGCTCAGCCACGGCATCGACATTACCGAGCAGACGCACGCCGAAGAGGAACTCAATGCGCTGATGCGCCAGCGTCAATCGATACTGGACTCAGTCGGTGACGGCATCTTCGGCATGGATATGGAGGGCCGCCTCACCTTCATCAATCGCAGCGCAGCCGAGATGCTGGGTTACTCTGCGCAGGATCTGCTGGGACAAAACATGCACGCCCTGATCCATCATTCGCGTGCAGACGGCACGCCGTACCCGGCGGAGGAGTCTGACATCTTCGGCAGCGCCAAGCGGGAGACTCCCTTGCACGTCGACGACGATGTCTTCTGGCGCAAGGATGGCAAAGCGTTGCCGGTGGAATATGTTGCTTGCCCGCTGGTGGAAAGCGACCACGTGGACGGCATTGTGGTTGCCTTCACCGACGTTACGGAACGGCGCCGGCTGGACCGGATGAAAGACGAATTTATCGCCACCGTGAGCCACGAGCTACGCACGCCGCTTACCTCGCTGCGGGCTGCTCTGGGGTTGGTCGCCAGCGGAGCGCTGGAAAAGCGTCCGGAGAAGATTCCGCAAATGCTCGATATCGCGCTGGCCAACTGCGACCGGCTGGTTCGCTTGGTCAATGACATTGTCGACTTCGAGCGCATCGGCAGCGGCACTCTCCCTCTGCACAAGAGCGAATGGAATGCCATCGACCTGTTGCGGCGTGCCATGGACCCGGAGCGATCCGCTGCTTCTCGCGCGGGCCTTACCTTCCGTATCGACGTGCAGCCGGTCGACGTGTGGGTGGACGGCGATCGCATCCTGCAGGTGATGGGTAATCTGATCCGCAATGCGATCAAGTTTTCCGAGAAGGGCGGAGAGATTCGTCTGGCTGCACGGGCGACCAGCGAGACGGAAGTCACCTTCGAGGTCCAGGATCAGGGCGCCGGCATTCCAGAGGACAAACTGGATTTGATTTTCGAGCGCTTCCAGCAGGCGGACGCTTCGGATTCGCGCATGCAAGGCGGGACCGGCCTGGGCCTGGCGCTATGCCGCGGCATCATCAATCAGCATGGGGGCCGGATCTGGGCGAAGAGCAGTCCGGGCAGCGGCAGCACCTTCTATTTCACGGTGGATCAATACGTTCCCAAGCCCGATGCTGAGCCGGTAGCAGAGATAGAAGCAAAGACAGAAGCCAGCCAGGACGAGACGCTCTCCTAAGGCCAGGTCCCGTTCCCGAAAGAGAAACCGCAGGTCCCTCCACTACGCTGCGCTCCGGTCGGGATGACAACTTTTTTGCTAGTCCGCAATTTCTTAAGATAGCGCGCCCGTTCTACAACAGAATTGTCATCCCGACCGGAGCGCAGCGTAGTGGAGGGACCTGCGGTTTCTCTTACTCTTCCGATCCACGTAATTGCGCGATGACGGTGAAGTCTTCGAGGGTGGTGGTGTCGCCCTTGATTTCGCCGCTGGTTGCCAGCTCGCGCAGCAAACGGCGCATGATTTTTCCGCTGCGCGTCTTGGGCAAAGCCTGGGTAAACCGGATGTCATCCGGGCGCGCCAGCGAACCAATTTCCTTGGCTACCCATTCGCGCAGCTCCTCTTTGAGTTGCGGCGAAGGATGATGGCTGCTTTCGAGCGAAACGAAGGCCGCGATGGCCTGCCCTTTCAACTCGTGGGGACGCCCGACCACGGCAGCCTCGGCCACCTTGGGATGAGCCACCAGCGCAGATTCCACTTCCATGGTCCCGAGCCGGTGACCGCTCACGTTGATGACATCGTCGACCCGCCCCATTAACCAGTAGTCGCCATCGTGGTCCATGCGCGCGCCGTCGCCGGTAAAGTAGCAGCCAGGAATTTCCGACCAGTAGGTCTGGGCGTAGCGATCGGGATCGTTGAAGATAGTGCGCGCCATCGAAGGCCACGGCTTGCGGATCACCAGCAATCCGCCGCTGCCGGGAGGCACGGTTTCGCCCTCACGGCTGACGATGGCCGGTTCGATGCCGGGAAAGGGGCGCGTGGCCGAACCCGGCTTGGTGGGAACAGCTCCGGGCAGCGGCGCCAGCATGATGGCCCCGGTTTCCGTCTGCCACCAGGTGTCGACGATGGGACACCGTCCCTTACCGATCATCTCGCGATACCAGATCCAGGCCTCGGGATTGATCGGCTCGCCCACCGTGCCCAGCAGTCGAAGGCTGGCCAGCGAGTGCCGCTGCGGATACTGGTCGCCCCACTTGATGCAGGCGCGGATCGCGGTCGGAGCGGTGTAGAAGACGGTGACTTTATGGTCATCGACGATCTTCCACAAGCGATCCGCCTCGGGATAATTCGGCGCGCCCTCATACATGACCGTGGTCACACCGTTCTGCAGAATGCCATAGATCACATAGGAGTGCCCCGTAACCCAGCCCACATCGGCCGTGCACCAGTAGACGTCGTCCGGCTTGAGATCGAAGATCTAGCTTGCTGGTGAGGTAGGTTTGCACCGAATACCCGCCGGTGGTGTGCACCAGGCCCTTTGGCTTGCCGGTTGTACCCGACGTATAGAGGATATAAAGCGGATCTTCCGAGTCAAGCGGCTCGGCCGGGCACTCGGGCGGCGCCTTGTCTACCAGATCCTGCCACCACTGATCGCGGCCTTCCTTCATCGTCACCGGCGAACCGGTACGGCGATACACAACCACATTTTTTACCGTCGGGCAGTTGACGAGAGCCTCGTCGACGATCGCTTTCAGCCGCACCTCCTGCCCCCGGCGATACGAGCCATCCTGAGTAAGCACGGCAACACACGATGCATCGTTGATGCGGTCCACCAGGGCATTGGCTGCGAATCCCCCGAAGATCACGGAGTGAACCGCGCCAATGCGCGCGCAAGCCAGCAGCGCAATGGCCAACTCCGGCGTCATGCCCATGTACACCGCGACCCGGTCCCCCTTGCGGATGCCCAGGCCTTTGAGCACATTGGCAACTCTTTGCACCTCGAGGTGAAGCTCGCCGTAAGTCAGCTTGCGCGTCTCGCCCGGCTCGCCTTCCCAAAGAATGGCGACCTTATCCTTCCTGCTGCTTAAGGCGTGACGATCGACGCAGTTGTAGCAAAGGTTGATTTTGCCGCCCACGAACCACTTTGCCAGGGGTAGTCTCCATTCCAGAACGCTGGTCCACGGAGCAAACCAGTGCAGCTCAGCGGCAACCTCTCCCCAAAACTTTTGCGGATCCTGAATGGAGCGACGATAAAGTGCCTCGTACTCCTCAAGACTCTTCACGTGCGCTTGCGCAGCAAATTCGGCTGGAGGGGGAAAGACTCTGTTCTCGCGCAGGATCGAATCCAAATTGGGTTGCTGCGAAGTCGTGCTGGATTCCATTGCTTCTATTCCTCTCGCCATGCGCCGCAAAAATCTATGACGGTTACAAAATGGGACGGCCCGAAATGGTATCGAAAAACGCCGCCACGGTTACCACCTGAGCATTGTACTCGGCATGGTCAGACTGGTTCGCTTTGGTAGCGCTGCTGGTGCCACTCCCAAGCGCTGCGCACGATGTCGTCGAGCTGGGTGTACTTCGGCTTCCAACCGAGGTCTGTCTCGATTTTTGCCGAGCCGGCGATCAACACCGCAGGATCTCCCGGCCGGCGCGGCATCTCGTCGACCGGAATTGGGTGCCCGGTTACCCGGCGAGCCGACTCCACCACTTCACGCACCGAAAAGCCTACCCCGTTGCCCAGGTTGTAAATCATGCGATCCCGCACATCGAGGCCTTCAAACGCTAACAAGTGCGCCTCCGCCAGATCCTGGACGTGAATGTAGTCGCGAATGCATGTCCCGTCCGGGGTTGGGTAGTCCTGGCCAAAAATCTTAATGCTCTGGCGCCGGCCAAGTGCTACGTCGAGAATGAGCGGAATAATGTGGGACTCCGGCTCATGCGCCTCGCCCCGGCCGGGAATCGCACCCGCGACGTTGAAATAGCGCAGGCTGGCATAACGGAGCCCATGCACGCGGTGGATCCAGGACAGCATCTGCTCCACCAGCAGCTTCGATTCGCCGTAAGGATTGGTTGGAATCAGGGCGGCATCCTCCAAGATGGGCGTGCTCACGGGTTCCCCGTACACTGCCGCGGTCGAGGAAAAAACCAATTTTTTTAAATTTTTATTTAGCATGGCCTGCAACAAACCGAGTGTCGCAGCCGTGTTGTTACGAAAGTAAGTCTCCGGTTTTCGCATGCTGTCACCGGCTTCGATGAGGGCGGCAAAGTGCATGACGCCGGCAAAAGTATCGCTCGAGAATATCTCTTCAAGCCGTTTGCTGTCAGCTACATCGCCCTCGACAAAGGTGGCCCCTGGGGGCACCATGGAACGCCGGGCATGGCACAGGTTGTCATACACCACGACGGAGTGTCCGCGCTCCAGCAAAAGTTTCGTAACAGTTCCGCCAATGTAGCCCGCACCGCCCGTCACTAGAATCTTCACGAGTTCACATGCCCTTCTTGTACTCTTAGTGCAGAGCCTATATGGCCGTTACGCAGCGCGCAACGAAAAATCGGCGGTGCGAATTAAATGGTGGTGGTTTATGGGCGACGCTGAGCTGGTTTCATCATGGCGCTCCCAACTGGGGTATTCGCAAGCTTTGGGTGTGCAGCGCGGCTCGCAGTTGCACGCTATGGAACTCTTCATGCCTTATCCATACACTTCTGTTTCCAACGGCTCCACCTTTGGGTTACTGCATCCCTGTAGAAACTCGTCTATCGTGAGCATATCCGCAAGTACTTTGGTACTGAGAATTGAGACGGGGCGGAAGTCGATACAACCTGCAGGATCCTCGGCAGGAACTCGGGAGTGTTAAGCATCGATCTCGAGTGTGCGTCTGTTTGAATGTACGAGTTTTTTCGCTGCTTCATCAATACCCTGGTGGCTCGCACATTACCTTACGACTAGAGAGAATTTAGGGAACTTTAATTATGCCGAAAGATCTTCCGATCCGCGAAAACTTCGGACTTCTGCCAGAACCAGAGGGCCGTTGGGGCTCCTTTGGGGTCAGTATGGTCACCAACCTCACCATTATGGCGCTGGTGGTTCTGCTGACCGCTGCGGTCCACAAGGTGCAGAAGGAAAAGTATATCGAGCACATGGTGTTCGTGCAGCAGAACACACCGCCTCCGCCGCCGAAGCTCGTGATCCCGAAAGTGAAGGTAATCGCTCCTCCGCAGCCGCAAGTGGTCAAGCTGGAGCCGCCCAAGATTGTGATGCCGAAGATCCAGCCGCCGCCGGAGATTCCCAAGCCGGTAAAGCTCGACACTCCGGAACAACCCAAGCTGCCGCCTGCGCCGCCGAAGGCAGTTGCGCCTCCGCCGCAGCCGAAGGTCGGACTGTTTTCCAGCCCGAAGCCTACGGAGGTTGCCAACAACCAGGTGAAGCCGGACGTCAAAGCCGGTGGTTTTGGCGATCCGATGGGTGCCAAGCCGAATCCTAATTCGACCAAATCGCAACTGGTTGCGACGGGATCATTCAATGCTGCCCCCGGAGCGGCTACCGGCGCCGGCGCCGCGCGTAAGGGTGCGGTTGCAGGGCACTTCCTTCGGTGCAGGCGTAGCCAATGGTGTTCCCGGCGGCCACGACATGGGCAAGGTAGCTTCGGCCGGCTTCGCCAATGGCGTCGTTGGCGGCACGGGCAAGCCGGGCGGCACGGGTACAGTGGCATCGGCAGGCTTCACAATATGGGGACTGCGCCCACCCAGGTGGCGATCAAGACAACGGAACCGGCTTTCGTTCCTCCGGTCGTTATCTCGGAGCCGCATCCGGAATACACCCCGGAAGCTGCTCAATTGAGGATCCAGGGTGAGGTAACTTTACAGGTGCGTTTTCTGGCTACTGGCCAAGTCGAGGTATTGCGGGTAGTGAACGGGCTGGGGCATGGTCTGGATGAGCAGGCAAAGCGTGTTGCCGAGCAAATCCGGTTCAAGCCCGCGGAAAAAGATGGGCATCCGGTAGATCACACGACTTTGATCCACGTGACCTTCCAGTTGGCATAAGCCAGTGGCTGCCCCCGGTTCTAACGTTTGTCAAAGTTCAACCGATTTCAGTTCTATGAATTCAGCAACAGTTACCAATCGTTCAAAGGTTACAGGAGCCAGGAAATGACCCTGCGTCGAGTTTGGATCACCAGTCTGCTGCTGACGCTCACCGCGTCTGTGGCACAGGCCAAAACAAAGTATCAGCCCCCCTCACCTCTATCGCCGGAACAGAGCGCGCTGGTGCAGAAAGCGATTGCGGCCGAAAAGGTCACCATCAAGCAGATCCAGAAGCACTCGCCGCTGGTGCAGACCTACATCCAAAACATGAGGCCGGACCAGGTTCTGTACGCGGTGCCGGAATCGGACCAGTACCTGCTGGGCCGGGTCGACTTCGGCAAGTCGATCACCGACACTTCCTATTCCAGCGAAGGATCGAGCCACGGTCTGTTCAAGGGCTCGATGAAGTACGTCTCGGGCCTGACCAAGGCGTTCAAGATGCAGTACATCTCCGCCGGCTTTATGGAGATGATGTTCCTGGACCCGATCTCCTTCGACCAGCAGCACTATGACTTCAGCTACGTCCGCCGCGACTTCCTGGGCGCGGTGCGCACGCTGGTGTTTGACGTGCACCCCAAGCCGGGCACCGGCAGCGGCCGCTTTACCGGCCGTATCTGGGTCGAAGACCAGGGCGGCAACATCGTCCGCTTCAACGGCACCTACACCGGTGGCAACCAGGACGACGACAGCTCCAGCTACTTCCACTTCGACAGCTGGCGCGAAAATCTGCAGCCTGGTCTCTGGCTCCCTGTCGGCGTCTATGTAGAAGAGACGCAGAAGAGCTCTGAGCACCCGGTCTCGTTCAAGGCCCAGACCTACATCTGGGGATACGCCCTGAAGCTGCCCACGCACGAGTCTGACAACGAGTCGATCAAGATCGACGACGTGCAGGATCAGAGTGATCAGAACCAGGACTTGAGCCCGTTGGCCGCCCAGCGGGAATGGATCTCACAGGCCGAGGAGAACGTTCTCGATCGCCTGGTGCAGGCTGGATTGCTGGCGCCTCCCAGCGACTTCGACAAGATCCTGGAGCAGGTGGCCAACAACATCGTCATCGGCAACAACATCCAGATCACCGATGCCATTCGCTGCCGCGTGCTGCTTACCGCCCCGCTGGAATCGCTGGCGGTGGGCAACACCATCATCCTCAGCAAGGGCCTGATCGACGTCCTGCCTACCGAGGCCGATCTGGCCGCGGTGCTCTCCTTCCAGCTGGCTCACATTGTGCTGGGCCACCACATCGACACGCGTTACGCCTTCAATGATCGCCTTCTGTTCCCGGACGAAGCGACCTTTGAGCGCATCCACATGTCCCACTCGGATGCGGACAATGAATTGGCGGCGAAGAAGGCCATCGACCTGCTGAACCACTCCGTCTACGCCACCAACCTGGCCCAGCCGGGCCTGTTCTTCAACCAGCTGGATGCGCGCTCGAAGCAGCTCACGGCGCTCAACACGCCGAGACTGGGAGATTCGCTGCTGCGCCCCACCGGGGAGCCGTGGCTGAATGGCCTGATGCCCAAGGCGCCGAAGCTGGATATGAACAAGCTGGATCAGGTCGCTGCCCTGCCCTTGGGCAGCAACTTGAAGATCGATGCCTGGGACGACAAGGTCATTCGCTTGAACGCCCGGATGCCTCCCATCATGAACGCGCGGGATAAGATGCCATTCGAGGTCACTCCGGTCTTCTTCCGCCTGACCCGTTACACGCCTCCCGTCGCCGCGGCTCCCGCCCCGGCTGCAGGATCAGCCGAGACGGCGCCACCACCGCCGGCGGTCGACACGCAGCAGAGCGCGGCTCCGGCACAGGCTTCGGCCACTCAACCGAGCCCCCAGTAAACCCCTTGTAAACAGTTACTAAGAGGGTTTCACCAACGTTACGCAGGGCAATGGCGGGGTAGACTTAAACCTACCCCGCCATTTGCATGTGTCGGGGAAATCATCTGAGTGGTGCGCATGATCAAAAGGTATCTGCTGGCTAGCCTGCTCTCTCTTTGCATGAGTGGGGTTCTGCATGCACAGGTAGTCGCTGCCGGCCGAGGGGGCGCCCACGTGGTGGGCGGAGGCTACTTCTCCGCATACCGGCCCCGACTATGGCCCTAACGAACTTCTGGGTTGGGGTGGCTTCCTGGATTTAAATCTTCGTGGGCATCTGGGCGCTGGAAGGGGAAATACGTTTTCTCCGCTTCAACCAGACCTACGACGTGCACCAAGATAACTACGAGTTCGGTCCCAGGTACCGCTGGCGTTTTGGCCGCTGGGAACCCTATGGGAAGTTCATGGTCGGCAACGGCCAGTTCAACTTTCCCTTCAGTTACGGCCACGGCGGCTACCTTATGCTGGTCCGTGGTGGAGGGCTGGACATTCACTACCATCGCTTCACGATCCGGGCGGTCGACTACGAATACCAGCACTGGACCAATTTCCAGAACAGTTCCCTGACCCCGAATGGCTTCAGCACCGGGATCGGCTACCGCATTTTCTAGGGGATAAAAGAGAACTGCAGGTCTCTCCACGGCACGCCGGGACAGGGACCTGCAGTTCTCTTTGCGCCTTCAACAAATCTAGAAGTGGTAGGCGATACCGATCGTCGGGTTGTAGACGTTGTAGAAGCGGCCGGTCTTCTGCGGTTCCAGACCGAAATTTGGCGTCTTCATCAACAGGCCCCGGTACTCCGCGCGGATGTCCCAGCTGGGGCTGAGCTCATACGCCACACCGACCCCGTACATCGCTCCCAGAATGGTTTGCCCCTTCACATCGATCTGCGTGGTGCTGGCGTCGTCGAGCGGAGCAAACATGAAGGCCGCAGGACCACCCTCAAGGAAGGGATTCCAGTTTTTGAAGTTCGCATTCAGCACGTAGGCGCCGGAAAACTCCTGCATCCGGTCGTGGACTCGCACGTTGTTGAAGCTGGTGTAATACTTTTGCGCATTCTGCGCGTACTGATAGTTGAGTTCGAGGCCGCTTCTCGGGGTCAGCATGTAGCGGTAGCTCACCAGGCCACCCAGTCCATCGGTTCCGCTCTGTTGCACAGCATTACCAGTAATAAACGGGGGAAAGATCCCGGTCACGCTCACACTTACATCCTGACGGCTTTCCTGGGCATGACTCGCAACTGCCATAAACGGCAGAAGCAGAAATAACAACAGCGTTTTCTTCATTCGTTCCTGAACCTCTCGCCTGCGACCGCCAGCAGGCTCCACCCGCCTCTCGGGCTCGTCGATTTTCCTTGAAGAGTCGAATCCCTGACCCACTTTCGCAATTGTACCTGCGCCCAGCATTCGAGGCGACACTCTGTGCCCCAGCGCGCACGCTTAACCAGTCCGTTCGACGCGAAACTCATAGGGCGCACCGCGCTCCAGCGAAAGCGAGCGCACCACCTTGAGAAACGCAATCGCGGCGTGCGACAGGTTGGCTCGCTTGCGGTGCACCAGGCGAAGGTGACGTTCAAAACGCAGCGCTTCCACCGGCACCTGGACCAGTTCCCCGCTGGCGAGCTCACGCCCCACCGTCAATCCGGGAACCAAGGCCACCCCATTGCCCATGGCGACGAACCGTTTGACCGCCTCCAGGCTGGGCAACTCCACCCCCATGTTCAGTGGCGTTTTATGCTTTTGGAAGGCCGCAACCACTTGCCTGCGCACCGGCGAGGGAACATTGTGGGCAACAAAACTCTCTGCCCCCAGGTCTTCAATCGCTACCCCCTTCTCCCGCGCCAGGGGATGAGTCCGGGTTGACCACAAAGGCCAACTCGTCGGTGTAAACAGCGATCGACTTGAAGAGATCCCCTTCGGGGCGAAACGACAAAATACCGATCTCCACCGTTCGCTGCAGCAAATCGTCCGGGATCTTGCTGGCCAGCGAGCGCTGGATGCTCACCCCTATCTGCGGGCAGAGGCGGCGAAACCGATCCAGCACCGGAAGCAGGTAGAGGCAGGTGAACTCGTTGGCCGCAATCAGCAGCCGGCCGCGATCGAGCGACTTCAGCTCCTCCATCGCGCTGGCCGCTTCCGCCCTGAGCGTCAACATTCTGCGCGCGTAGTCGCATAGCACTTCGCCGGCAGCGGTAAGGGTTCCGTCTCTTGCGCTGCGCTCGAACAGCACCTCGCCCAGGTCGCTCTCGAGCTTGCGAACGACCTGGCTGACGGCGGGTTGGGTGCGGTGCAGCCGATTGGCGGCGCGAGAGAATCCTTTTTCTTCGGCGACGGCGAGAAAGGTCTCCAAGTTGATGAATATCCATAACGTTCAGGCGCTCAGTTCATGAGCTTGCTGCACCAGTATAAGTATTTATTATGATTTTTAGAAGAATAATAAATTTGATCTATGCACGGGATTATTGGAGAATGAAGTGAGCAGGATGCGGAAGGCGGCGCTTCCATGAATCAAGCTTCTCCAAAGACAGAGCAGAGCGGCCAGGATCGGGTTTTCTTCTTCGATACCACCCTGCGCGACGGCGAACAGTCCCCCGGCTGCAGCATGAACACCCCGGAAAAGCTGCGCATGGCCCATGCTCTCGAAGCGCTGGGCGTCGATATCATCGAGGCCGGCTTCGCCATCGCGTCGCCCGGGTGACTTTGCCGCCATCAGCAGCATCTGCCAGGAGGTGCGCGGCCCGCGCATCGCTTCCCTGGCCCGCGCCCGCAGCGAAGATATTGAGGCGGCCGCGCGCTCGCTGGAAGGCGCAGACCGCTCGCGCATTCACATCTTCCTCGCCAGCTCGGACATTCACCTGGAGCACAAGCTGAAGATCCAGCGGGCCGAGGCGCTGGAACAAGTCGACGCCTCGGTTCGCCTGGCGCGCACCTACGTGGACGACGTGGAGTTCTCTCCCGAAGACGCGACCCGATCGGATCCGGACTTTCTTTGCCGCATGGTCGCCGTGGCCATCGATGCCGGGGCATCGGTGATCAATCTGCCCGACACCGTCGGCTACTGCGTTCCCAATGAGTATGGCGCCATCTTCCACATGCTGCGGGAGCGGGTTCCGCAGGTAGCCGGCATCACGCTTTCCTCCCATTGCCACAACGATCTGGGCATGGCGGTGGCCAACAGCCTGGCGGCGGTGGAGGCGGGAGTACGGCAGATTGAGTGCACCATCAACGGCATCGGCGAGCGCGCCGGAAATGCGGCGCTGGAAGAAGTGGCGGCCGCCATGCTGGTGCGCCCGGATAAGTTTCCTTACGTCCATGGGCTGGCGCTGGAGCAGCTCTACCCCACCAGCCAGTTGCTGGCTGAGCTGATCAGTTTTGCCCCAGCGCCGAACAAGGCGGTGGTGGGCAGCAATGCCTTTGCTCACGAGGCAGGCATTCATCAGCATGGCGTGCTGGCCCACCCGCTGACCTACGAGATCATGACCCCTGCTTCGGTGGGCGTGCCCAACAACCGCATGGTGCTGGGCAAGCATTCGGGCCGGCGTGCCTTGACGCACCGCCTCAAGGAGCTGGGCTTTGCCCTCGATGCCGCCGATCTCGATATCGTCTATCACCGCTTCAACGAGCTGGCGGATCACCGAAAGGCCATCTTTGACCAGGACCTGATCTCGCTGCTGCCGGAGCACCACCGCCGGGCTGAATTGATTTCCGCACCGCAGATCTGAACCGCTGGCGCAGCAAGGGTCTGCGCAGAAGGGAATCCTCCATGCAATTGAAAGTGCTCGTGGGTGCCGGAGACGGGATTGGTCCGGAAGTCACTCGCGAAGCAGTGCGCATCCTGGTTTCGGTCGCGGAGTTCGGCGGCTATGACTTCCAGTTCACCGAGATGCCCATCGGCGGGGTATGCCATTCGCCAGACCGGCACGCCCTTGCCGGCCACCACGCTGGACGCCGCTCTGGAAAGCGACGCCGTCCTGTTGGGAGCAGTGGGCGGCAACGAATTCAATTCCCTGGCCCCGGATCGCCGGCCCGAAGCCGGGTCTGCTGCAGCTGCGCCAGGCCTTGGGTGGGTTTGCCAACCTGCGCCCTTCCTTTGCCTACCCGCCTTGTCCGCCAACTCTCCGCTGCGCCCTGAAGTGACCGAAGGCGCGGACATTCTGTTTGTCCGCGAGTTGCTGGGCGGCCTGTATTTTGGAGAACCGCGCGCCTGGAACCGGGAGAGCGGAGCGGCCTGGAACACCATGCGCTATACCCGCGACGAGGTCGCCCGGGTGGCCCACGTGGCCTTCCAGCTGGCCGGGCAGCGGCGCAAGAAAGTCACCTCGGTCGATAAGGCGAATGTGCTGGAAGTGTCGCAGATGTGGCGCGCGACGGTGATCGAAATTGCCCAGCAATATCCGGGCATCACGCTGGAGCATCAGTACGTGGATGCCTGCGCGATGCACTTGATGAACACGCCGCGCAACTTCGACGTGGTGCTCACCGAGAATCTTTTTGGAGACATTCTCAGCGATGAAGCGGCGGTCATCACCGGATCGCTGGGCATGCTGCCTTCAGCGACCATTGGCGGCACGGTCAACCTCTACGAGCCGGTGCACGGCTCGGCTCCCGACATCGCCGGCAAAGGGATCGCCAATCCGCTGGGCGCTATCCTGACCGCGGCCATGATGCTGCGCCACTCGGCCAATCTGGAGCAGGATGCACAGGCGGTCGAACTGGCGGTACGCAAGGTTCTGGAGCAGGGTTATCGCACCGCCGATCTGCTGCGCGCGGGCCAGCCCGGCCAGCATGTAACCACCCAGGAGATGGGCAGTCTGGTGCACCAGACCCTGAACGAAATCATCGACCGCCGGCAGTCGCTTGCACGCCGTCTAGGAAGAACGACGCCCAGTCCGGTACGCACGGTTGAACACGCGAGGTGCGAGGACGATCGCGCCGTGGTATCCCACATTGCGAAATACTGTGGATTAGGGCAAACGTCGGGACAAGGGAAAACAATCATGTCGCAAAGCGCAAAAACGCTCTTCGAAAAAGTCTGGGAATCGCATGTGGTCGTAGCGCCCGAAGGCGAGCCGGCGCTGCTGTACATCGATCTGCATCTGCTGCATGAAGTCACTTCACCGCAGGCCTTTGAAGGGCTTCGCCTGGCAGGACGAACCGTGCGCCGCCCCGACCGGGCGATCGCCACGGTGGACCATAACGTCCCCACCACGGCCAACCGGCTGGTCATCGCGGATGCGATCGCGGCCAAACAGATGGATGCCTTGCGCACCAACTGCGCCGAGTTCGGCATTCCGCTCTATGACGTGCAGTCGCCGGAACAGGGGATCGTGCATGTGATCGGTCCTGAACTTGGCGTTACCAAGCCCGGCATGACCATCGTTTGCGGCGACAGCCACACCAGCACCCATGGGGCATTTGGCGCGCTGGCCTTCGGCATCGGCACTTCGGAAGTGGAGCACGTTCTGGCCACCCAGTGCCTGCAACAATCGCGCCCCAAGACCTTCCGCATCACGGTGGAAGGCGAGCTTGGCCCAGCCGTGACGGCGAAAGATATTGCCCTGGGCATCATCGGCCACATTGGGACCGACGGCGCCAGCGGTTGCGTGATCGAGTATGCCGGGCCCGGCCATTCGCGCGCTCTCCATGGAGGGCCGCATGACCCTATGCAACATGAGCATCGAGGCCGGCGCTCGCGCGGGCATGATCGCTCCCGACGAGACCACCTTCCGCTACCTGAAAGGACGGCGGTTCAGCCCCACCGGCGCCGACTGGGATCGCGCCGTGGCCGAATGGCGGTCGCTGGCCACCGATGCCGGCGCCACCTTCGACCGCGAACTGGTGCTCCATGCCGAAGATCTCGCGCCTTTCGTCACCTGGGGCACCAGCCCCGGGATGGTCGTGCCGGTCACCGATCGGGTGCCCGATCCCGCCTCCAGCCACTCGGACGCGGAACGCCGCGCCTGGGAACGCGCGCTCGAATACATGGCGCTGGAGCCGGGCAAGGCCATCGAAGAGCTGGCTATCGATCGCGTCTTCATCGGCTCGTGCACCAACGCCCGCATTGAAGATCTTCGCTCCGCGGCCAAAGTAGTGAGCGGATACCACGTTCATCCCCAGGTGCGCGCGATGGTGGTTCCCGGATCGCAGCAAGTGAAGAAGCAAGCCGAAGAGGAAGGTCTCGATGAGGTCTTTCGCGCCGCTGGCTTTGACTGGCGCGAGCCCGGCTGCTCCATGTGCCTGGGCATGAATCCCGATATTCTGGCTCCCGGCGAACGCTGCGCCTCCACCAGCAATCGCAACTTCGAAGGACGCCAGGGGCGGGGCGGGCGCACCCACCTGGTGAGCCCCATGATGGCCGCCGCAGCCGCGGTCTCCGGCCACTTTACCGATGTCCGCAAATGGCAGTTCAACCCCGTTCCTACCCAGGAGGTGTCGCTCCCATGAAGCCATTCCGCAAACATAAGGCGGTGGTCGCGCACCTGGACCGCGAGAACGTCGATACCGACCAGATCATCCCCAAGCAGTTCCTCAAGCGGATCGAACGCACCGGCTATGGACCGTTCCTGTTCTACGATTGGCGGCGCATTCAGGAAGGACCGAACGCGGGCGAGCCGCATCCGGATTTCATCCTCAATCAACCCGCACTATCCAGGATGCGGAAATCCTGGTCGCGGGCAAGAACTTCGGTTGCGGGTCTTCCCGGGAACACGCGGCGTGGGCACTGAACGACTACGGATTTCGCTGTGTGATCGCGTCTTCGTTCGCGGATATTTTTCATTCCAACGCGGGCAAGAATGGCCTCCTGCTGGTCACGTTACCAGAGGAACATGTGCAGACTCTGATGGAGCGGGCCGCGTCGATCCCGCGCTATCGAGCTCACGGTTTCGCTGGAAGACCAGATGCTGCACGATGACCACGGCCTCTCACTTCCCTTCTCCATCGATCCCTTCCGGCGCGAGTGCCTGCTGCTGGGCCTGGACGATATCGGGTTGTCGCTTAAACATGGCGGAGCGTTGGAGAAATTTGAACAAGGCCACGATAAAGAGTTCTGGCTTGCGCCGCGGCCGGCGGATACGGAGACCTACCTAGGAGCACTATGAGCAGCCAAATCGATCAAAAAACCCGGCTCACGGGCGCGGAGATTATCTGGGCGACACTCGAAGGGGAAGGAGTGCGCGAGGTATTCGGCTATCCCGGCGGCGCCATCCTGCCGGCATACGATGCCTTGCGCAAATTTCCCATCCGTCACATCCTGGTGCGCCATGAGCAGAGCGCGGTGCACATGGCCGACGGCTATGCACGCGCCTCGGGACGCGTGGGGGTCGCCATTGCCACCTCCGGGCCCGGCGCCACCAACATGGTGACCGGCATTGCCACCGCGATGCTGGACTCGATTCCGCTGGTCTGCATCACCGGCCAGGTACCGAGCAAAGTGCTGGGCACCGACGCTTTTCAGGAAGTGGATATCACCGGCATAACGTTACCGGTGACCAAGCACAACTATGTCGTTACCCGGGCCGAGGACATCGCTCCGGTGCTGCGCGACGCCTTCCGCGTTGCCAATTCCGGGCGCCCCGGGCCGGTACTGGTCGACATCACCAAGGATGCGCAGCAGGCTACGGCGGAGTTTGATTTTGCCGCGGCGGCGCCGGAGAAACTTCGCAGCCACCCCATGCTCCATGTCGCGCAGCAAAGCATCGTGGAGGCTGCGGAGCTGATCCGTTCCGCAAAGCGCCCCCTGATCCTTGCCGGTCACGGCATCATCCATTCGGGCGCGATGGAACAAGTACGCGCGCTGGCGGAGCGGGCCCAGATCCCGGTCGCCTGTACCCTGCTGGGCCTGGGCAGCTTTCCCGCCTCCCATGAATTGAACCTGGGCATGATGGGCATGCATGGCGAGTCCTGGGTCAACCACTCGATCCAGGAAGCAGACCTGCTGATTGCCTGCGGTATGCGCTTCGACGATCGGGTCACCGGCTCGCTGGCGACGTATGCCCCCAAAGCGAAAAAGATCCATATCGACATCGACCCTTCGGAGATCAACAAGAACGTCCCTGTGCAGGTGGCGTTGATTGGCGACCTGGCCCAGGTGCTGGACCAGCTTCTGCCGCTGATCCGCCCGCGCGACGGCGCGGCGTGGATCCACGCAATCAACCGGATGAAGGGCGATGCGGCGGTCCTCGACATCAAGAACCTACCCGACAATGGTCATCTCTACGCCGCGCACGTGATCAACGATCTGTGGCGTGCGACCTCAGGAGATGCGGTGATCGCGACCGACGTGGGCCAGCACCAGATGTGGGAGGCGCAATATTACAAGCACGAGGAGCCGCGCTCTCTGATCACTTCCGGTGGCCTGGGAACGATGGGTTTCGCGTTGCCCGCGGCCATTGGCGCCAAGATCGCCTGTCCGGACAAGGAAGTCTGGGCCATCGCCGGGGACGGCGGCTTTCAGATGACGATGCCTGAACTGGCCACCATTGCCCAGGAGAAGCTCGATATTAATATCGCCATCATCAACAATGGTTACCTGGGGATGATTCGCCAGTGGCAAGAGACGTTTTACGAAAAAAACTACGAGTGCTCGCCTATCCTCTCCCCGGATTTCGTCAAGCTGGCTGAGGCGTTTGGCATCCGGGCGGCGGCGGTAAGAACGCGCTCCGAGGTGATGAGCGTTGTAGAAGCGGCGCGCACCCATAAGGGCCCCTTCCTGATCAACTTCCTGGTGGAACAGGAAGACACGGTGTACCCGATGATCGTGCCCGGAGCCGCCCTGCACGAGATGATCCGGCGGCCGTCGGGAAACCCGCTGGTGGAAACTGCTTCGGACGCGTAGACCCTCAGGGGCTAAAGCCCTAATTATTCTGCAGGGTTTGTGTACGGGCTAAAGCCCGTATCCTTCAACGAACTTTCACGGGGCCACTAAGAAAGGTAAGCATGCTGCACACATTCGTCGCCTACGTGGAAGATAAGCCGGGCGTGCTCACCCGCGTGGCGTCGTTGTTCCGCCGGCTGAACATCAATATCTCCTCGGTCACCGTGGGTGGTTCGGAGCGCACGGGCATCTCGCGCATGACGCTGGTTGCCGATGCTCCGCCGGCAGCCGGCCATCGCATCATGGCGTCGCTTTACAAGCTGGAAAACGTGGTCCAGGTGGATGATGTGGGCCGTTTCTCCTCGGTCAGCCGGGAATTGGCCTTGATCAAGGTGGCCACTACGCCTAAGACGCGTTCCCATATCTTTGAACTGGTGAATGTTTTCCGCGCGCGGGTAGTCGATCTTGCGCCCGGTTCGCTCATGATCGAAATCACCGGCAGCGAGAGCAAGATCGAAGGCCTGCTGCAGGTGCTGAACGAGAACGAAGATCGCGTGCTGGAGATTTCGCGCACCGGCCGCATGGTGATGCGCCGCGGCCACCATACCAGCCGCGTACTTGAAGCCCTGGGCGACGTCGAATCACAGAACGGCGCGGTGTCCTTGCCAATGGCGGACGCACTGCCTGAGGAAGAGGAGACTGAGGGCTTCTCCAGCGATAGCGATCTTCCACAACAACAAACGTAACTACCTCTGTACACAAAGGAAAAGGGAATGACCAAGACTTATCACGACCAGGATGCCGATCTCTCGCTGATTCAAGCTAAGAAGGTAGCGATCATTGGCTACGGATCCCAGGGCCATGCCCACTCGCTGAATCTCAAGGACTCAGGCGTCGATGTTCGCGTCGGATTGCCGGCCACCAGCCGGTCCATCAAGAAGGCCAAGGCCGCCGGCCTGGAAGTGCTCTCCGTAGCCGATGCCGCCAAGTGGGCCGACGTCATCATGATCCTGGCCCCCGATACTTCCCAGGCAGCCATCTACCACGAATCCATCGCTCCTTCCATGGGCAAGGGAAAGACCTTGATGTTCGCCCATGGCTTCAACATTCGCTACGGCACCATTGTCCCGACGAAGGAGATCGACGTCAGCATGGTGGCCCCCAAGGCCCCGGGTCACCGGGTGCGCGAAGTCTTTACCGAAGGCGGCGGGGTACCCGCCCTGATCGCTGTGCACCAGGATGCCTCTGGTAAGGCGCACGCCCTGGCCCTCTCCTACGCCAAGGCCATCGGCAGCACCCGCGCCGGCGTGATCGAGACCACGTTCACCGAGGAGACCGAGACTGACCTCTTCGGCGAGCAGACTGTGCTGTGCGGAGGCGTCAGCGCGTTGGTGAAGGCCGGCTTTGAAACCCTGGTGAACGCTGGCTACCAACCCGAGGTCGCCTACTTCGAGTGCCTGCACGAATTGAAACTGATCGTCGACCTGATGTATCGCGGCGGCCTCGCCTACATGCGCTATTCCATTTCCGACACTGCCGAGTATGGCGACTATACCGCCGGGCCCCGTCTGGTTACGGATGCCACGCGCGCGGAGATGAAGAAGATACTGACCGAGATTCAGAACGGGACCTTTGCCACCAACTGGATCAAGGAAAATGAAACCGGGCGCAAGCAATTCGACCAGATGCGCAGCAAGGAAGCCGCGCATCCCATTGAGGAAGTGGGCAGCAAACTGCGCGCGGCCATGCCTTTCCTGGATCCGGTAACGGTCACGGTAGACAGCCCCGGCGCCGCACCGCGTCTGGCCGAGCCGGTTGGCGCCTAGAGGTGGGCCAGGTTTGAGCCGTGGTAAACAGGCTGCGGCGAGACTTTATCGATGAAGGGTACGGGCTTTAAAGCGCTCATTGCTGTAGCTTTGTACAGCACGGCTGAAGTCGTGCTGTACAGGCGGGGAATTTTCAGCAGCCTGGGTGCCCCGGGCCCTTCAAACCACTGAGCCGGTATCGTTTTGTCTTACTTTTTGACCGTGCTCTTCAGTTTTCACGCACCCCTTGCGGGTCTTTTCGAGTCTACTCAGCATGCGCGTGTCGCCGGTCTTACGGTCCTCCGTCTTTGCTCTGCTCTCGAGCCTTTGCCTGGCTACGATGACTGGGCAGACCCGGAACCCACAACCGAGCGCAGCGTGCCCCGCGCAGCCGAGTACCCTGCGCGCGATGCGCGGCTGCTACCACCCGCTGCTGGTCTTCGCTCCCG
The DNA here is from genome assembly GCA_963746595.1 of uncultured Acidobacteriaceae bacterium. Taxonomy (GTDB): domain Bacteria; phylum Acidobacteriota; class Terriglobia; order Terriglobales; family Acidobacteriaceae; genus PALSA-350. The sequence continues at coordinate 148,766 of CAVVBS010000010.1, read as the reverse complement.
CGATGGACGATCCACAACTGGTGGAGCAGTTCAATCAGCTCAAGGCCCACGCGAGCGAACTCAGAGGCCGCGACCTGCTCTACGTTCCCATCGTCCCGGAGGGTCATAACCAACCGATTCCGGGCTCCAGGATCCACACCGCCAGCCTCAGCGAAGATGAGCTGGCGGCTATGCGTCACCACTTCAAAGTCGAACCGGCTGAGTTCCTGGTGATCCTGATCGGCAAGGATGGAGGAGAAAAGCTGAACAGCCGAACTCCGGTGGCAGTGGACCAGCTCAAACAACTGACCGACCCCGTGCCCATGCGCAAGGTCGAGATGCAACCGGGACCTCAGGGCGAGGAATAGGCTCCACGAGTTCGTCGCCCGGCCCAGCAAAACATCACCAACGTACTGTTCTCCTTTCCGGCCCCGTAATTCCCCTTCAAACCGGCAGTCCTGCCATCTGACGGGATTTCAGGGCGAGACGTCCACCGCATCGGCTAACATCAAAAGAACACCGCGAGGTGCCATGACGACCCAAGCCACCACCCCTGCTTTACCTACGGTTCCACCCCCGTATCGCGCCCCTCATGACCCGGCGCGGGTTCCCGAAATTGTGGCCGCGCTCAAGAAAAGTAAACCAGCTGCACGGGCTGGAGCAGTCGGAGTACGAGTGGCTGGCGACCCATGGCACTGAGGTCTTTGCCGAATCAGGCGCGGTCGTCTTCCGCGAAGGCGAGCCTGCCAGCAAGATGACTGATCCTGCTCCAGGGTGAGATTTATGTGCGCCGGGAGCATGGAGGGCCAGCCGCTCTCTTTATTGGCCGCTCCGGGCAGATCACCGGCCTGCTTCCCTTCTCCCGCATGAAAGCCTACGGCGGACTGGGGTACACCTCTGCCGCAAGTTGGTGGCTGGAGTTCGACCGGTCCCTCTTTCCCGAGATGCTCAAGGCCATCCCCTCGCTTACGGAACGGGTGGTCGGCATTCTTCTGGATCGCGTGCGTGAAATCACGCGGATGGAGCAACAATCGGAAAAACTGAACGCGTTGGGCAAGCTTGCGGGCAATCTGGCTCACGAACTGAACAATCCCGCTTCAGCAGCGCAGCGTTCCGCCGCCGGCATTCTGGAAGAACTGCGCGTTTATGGCCACGAGCGCTTCAATCTCGGGCGCCTTTGCCTGAGCGCCGAGAACACCGAGAAGGTCCTGGCCTGGGAAGAGCAGGTCCGCGCGGAGGCCAAGCGGCTGGGCCAGCCGGCCGAAACGGAGCAGACCCGTCGCGAAGACGAGATCGTGCGCTGGCTCCATCAGCATGAAATCCAGGAGTCCTGGCACATCGCTCCGGAGCTGGCCGAGTTTGGTGTAGTGCCCGGTCAACTAGAGGCGCTTACCGGTTACCTTGACCCAGGCGCCATCGCCGTGGTGCTCTCCCAGTTCACTTCTTCTCTGCGCACGGAGAGGATCGCCGAGGCCATGATCGACTCCACGGCGCGCATCTTCGATTTGATCCGCGCCATCAAGGATTATTCCTACATGGACCAGATGCCCATTCAGGAAGTCGATATTCCTCAGGGCCTGGAAAATACGCTGGCCATGCTCGCCTCCCGCCTGCGCCAGGTGGAAGTGATTCGCGATTACGAACCCAACCTGCCTTGCGTCAGCGCGTATGGCCGGGAACTCAACCAGGTGTGGACCGCGTTGATCGAAAACGCTTTGGATGCGATACAGGATAAGGGTGAGATCAAGCTCGTCGTGCGCACCGCGGGGGATATGTTGCTGGTGGAGATCTGGGACAATGGTCCGGGGATTCCAGTGGAGCTACAGGCGCGCATCTTCGAGCCCTTTTTCACAACCAAGGCTCCGGGAAGCGGGCTGGGGCTTGGCCTGGATGTGGTCAGCCGCATCGTTCGCATGCACCGCGGTTACGTGACGCGTGCAGTCGAAGCCGGGCAGCACGTGCTTCCAGGTCCGGCTTCCCTGGCAGCAGGTGCAAGCATATTAAGGGCTATTGCGGCGAGTACGGAGTATTCGGAGCAACCACCTTTACGATGCCGCAACCCACGTGGTTGCCCGCGGTGTTCCTGACCTCACCTTTTTGCCCGTCCACTTTGAACTCCACGCTGGAGCCCACAACAAACTGGGTCGGCTTCATGGAGCTGCCCAGTTTCGTGCGGCAGACGTATTCGTTGGTCGGCGTATCGACTACGAAATCGTATTGCTGATGCTTCTGCTTTTTGCTGGTGCTGCCCACGGTTTGCAAATCTTTAAGCGTCGCCGTTGTGGTCGTGCTGGCGGCCAGAGCGGCTGCGGAAAACAGGGCGGTAAACACACACAGACCAGTTGCTTTGGAAAATATCATCGCTTCTCCTTCTTGCGCTCACTAAACTGCCCTAGGCCCCTACAAGTTTGGCGCCAAAAGCCAGCAGCAATGAACCCAGGATAATACGATAGACCGCAAAGATAACGAAACCGTGGCGCCGCACCCATAGCAGGAACCACTCCACTACGCCAAGCGCAACCGCAAAGGAAACGATAAAGCCGATAGCCAGGACAATCCAGCCATGCGTGGTCATTACCAGCGGAACCATCACCTCTTCCCCGGGCACCTGCTTGGGATGAACGGTGCGGAGAAATTCATAGCCGGTGGCCGCGACCATGACCGGGATGGACAAGAGAAAGCTGAACTCGAGGGCTGCGGTGCGCGTCATCCCCACCGCCTGGCCTGCCGCAATCGTGGACATGGATCGCGAAACGCCGGGAAATACCGCCGAGGTAACCTCCCACAGGCCAATCCAGATCGCCTGGAAGAGCGACATTTGCTCCACATCCCTGGTTTTGAGATCACGGCGTACGCTCAGTGCGTCCACGACCCACATCACAATCCCACCGATCAGCAGGGAGAGCGCCATCACGCGCACGCTTTCCAGATGCTTGCCGATCACTTTGATGAGCAACAAAGAAGGAACCGCGGTGCAGAAGAACGCCACCATGGTTAAGGAGAGAGGGTGGGTGAGCAGCGTGCGGTCGCCATTTTCCCCTTCCGGGAAAGTGCGGAAAAACTCCAGAATTCGCCCCGTGAACAGCAGCACCAACGCGAGGATCGCACCCAACTGGATCACTACCGTGTACATCTTCCAATAGGAGCTGGTCAGGTCGACGTGGAGCATCGCCTCGACCAACCTCAGATGCGCCGTGGAGCTGACGGGGAGGAACTCGGTCAGTCCTTCGACGATTCCAAGCAAGACCGACAGGATGTAATCGTTCAAAAAGGCCCTCCGGCCGCAAAGTTACTGGCGCACACGCCGGCAGTCATGACGGGCGATCGTCACTGGCCGTCGTTACTGGCGATCAGCGCCGTATATGGGAATTGATTCCTGCAACTGGTATACCAGACTGGCGGCGCGGGCGGCATAGTCCGATTGGGGATATTTGGCAGCAATGGTACCTGCGATGGTTACGGCTCTCGCCTTGGCCTCGCCGGACTTCTTGTCGTCTCCATTTGCGGAGTACATGTCGCTCAACGCGCCCTGCCGGTAGACGGCGTTATACAGTGCCTCCGCGGCCCGCGGCGATTCGGGATGCTCCTGAGCATATTTCTCATACATCTCCGATTCTTTTTCCGGGCACTTGGTGGAGCCCTGCCAATCGCCGCAGACCTTGTTATCCAGCATGTCCCAATCGGCCAGGTCGGCCCATCTGCTGTGAGGGTAGTTCTTCTTCAGCTTGCGGATCTCTTCATCGTCGATCTGCTCCCGCAAGTAAGCATCTTTTTCATGCGCCGAGGGCAGGGAGAAGACATCGGCCTTTTGCAGTTGCCAACGAATATCGGCGGAGCGCCAGGCGGCCTCAGGCGCGAGTGGCGACTGTGGGTAAAAGTCAGCTATCCGCTGGTACAGCAGCCGCGCGGCCTGGGCAAACTCCTGGGGAGCGTGCGGCAGGTTGGCATCTCTCTCTGCGCTGGCAGCTGCTCCGAAGAGAATCAGGTCTCCTTTGGGAGTCTCCACACTGACCACGCCGGGGGCCTGCATCCAGCCGGCGATGGGGACAGCAGCCGCGTCATGGCCGAATACCGGCGCATCCTGCGACTTGGAGATTTCCTCGTCGGTGTTGGCGAAGACACGCACCCATGGGCCGTTGCGCTCCCCAATCACCATCTCGCGTCCGGGTGAAATCTCAGCCATCCGCGCGGAAGTGGTGTCGGGTCCAACGTACAGGTTGGTGTTGCGAATGACCGTCGCCTTGGGGCCAAGGCTGGGACCTGGGGGTTTCGGTGCCGCCGTCGCTTGGACCGCGCATACCAGGAGGGCAGAAAAGGCAAAGAATCCGTTCCGCATAAATGCTTAGACTCGACAGAGCTAGAATACGCCCCCGCTGACAAGGAAACAGCAACTCCCTATTGGCCTGAGACGACACAGTTAGGGTGTTGTTTCCATAGGGTCGGGCTGCTAATTGAGTGGAACTGCAGGTCCCTCGCTCCGCTCCCACGGCAGGCCGGGGCAGGCAGGATGACAAAGTGGAGGGTAGCGCTCACCTCAGCAGCAGTTGATGAGGGATGGACAGAGCTGCGGGTTAGCCGCGATTTTCGTTCCCCACGACACTCCGGTCTCGCACTCTTTCAATCCCAATCTCGACTTTCAATGATAGAGCCACCCTAAACTTTCTCATCCCGAGCGAACTCCGGATTTCCTACTAAGCAGGACTAATCAACGGCCACGTATGCGGCTTTCAGTAAGGAAAGCCGCATGAGGCCTGTCGACACCACTAAGCTTGACAGGGAATCCGGAGGTAGCCGAGGGACCTGCAGTTCCACTCGCCGCCGCCACGCATCTCTCATGCATCCAGTACGCTGCGCAGCAAAGCCGCCTCGACGTTGCCGCCGGTTATGATCGCCACCGTCTCCCGGGAGCTCGGCAGTTGCTCGCGATGGAAGAGGGCGGCCGCCACAGCCACGGCACCGCTCGGCTCCGGCACCAGCCGCGTGGCAAAAATTATCCGCCGCATGGCTTCGCGGATCTCAGCCTCGGTCACGGTCACGATGTCATCGACAAAAGCTTGCATATGGGCAAAATTCAACACGCCCACGCTCTGGCTTCTCAACCCATCGGCCGCGGTCTGGCTCTGGTCGCCGGTGAAAGCGACGATTCGACCTGCCTTGAAGCTCTGCGCCGCGTCTGCGGCCAATTCCGGCTCGACCCCGACCACGCGCACTCCGGGCCGGCTCAACTTCACTGCAGCCGCGACGCCGCTCAGCAACCCGCCTCCACCCACCGGCGCCAGGACCAGAGTCGACCGTCGGACGGTCAGCAACAATCTCCAACCCGCAGCTTCCCTGCCCGGCAATAATGTCGCGATCGTCATAAGGGGGAATGATGACGTAACCGAATTCGGCGGCCAGCTCTTCTGCCCTGGCTTTGCGCTCCCCGGTAGTTGGGCCCACGGTGACGATCTCCGCTCCCAACGCCTGGGTAGCCCTTACCTTCACCAGCGGCGCATTGCAGGGCATCACGATGACAGCCTTCGCACCCACGGCTCGAGCCGCGTAAGCAACTCCCTGGGCATGGTTGCCGCTGGAATAGGTGATCACGCCGCAAGCGCGCTCGCGGGCCGACAGCTGCGCGACTTTGTTGAAGGCGCCGCGTAGCTTGAAGCTGCCGATGGGCTGCAGCCCCTCAGCCTTAACCCACAGCGCCAGCGGCTCACCAGGCATTTCGAAAGCAACCAGCGGAGTGTGTACGACGACCCCGCGAATCCGCTCCTGGGCCGCGCGCAGCTCCGCCAGCGTGACCAGTCCTGTCGGCTTCTCAGACAAATTAGATTTCCAGAATGATGGGCATGATCATCGGCCGGCGCGACGTGCTCTTCTGGATGTAGCGCTTGAGATCGAGACGGATCTTCTCTTTCATCACCCCGTAGTCCGCCTTCTCCTCGGCCGACGACGCTTCCAGCGTGCGATTGACGATCTCCCGCGCCTGATCGCCGAGCGCGATCTCACCCGTCACAAAGCCGCGGGTAACCACTTCCGGCGCGCTCTCCACCTTGCCGGTGCGCTTGTTGATGGTGATGATGGCGAGCACCAGGCCGTCCTCGCTCAGGTGCTTGCGGTCGCGAATCACCAGGTCTTCGACCACGTCCGTGGTGGAACCGGCATCGATGCAAACCCGGCCGGTCGTCACTTTGCCTGCCTTGACGGCGGTGTTGGCATCCACTTCGAGAACGTCGCCATCTTCCAGCAGCAGCGCCTGCTGCACCACCCCGGTATTTTTCGCCAGTTGCACGTGCTTCTGCAGATGACGATAGTCCCCGTGGATGGGAATGAAGAACTTGGGCCGCAGCAGGTTGATCATCAACCGCATCTCTTCCTGGCTGCCGTGTCCGCTCACGTGGATCAACCCGGATTCGCCGTCGTCGTAGATCACGTTGGCCTCACGGCGGCAAAGGTGGTCGATCACGCGGTAGATGCTCTTCTCGTTGCCGGGAATGACGCGGGAACTCAGCACCACCGTGTCGCCGCGCTCGATGCGCGCATGTTTATGGTTGTCCACCGCCGCCCGGGAAAGCGCCGACATGGGCTCCCCTTGTGTGCCGCTGATCAGAATCACGACTTCAGAGGGTTGATAATCGCGAATCTGCCCGGGATGAATTAATAACCCGGCCGGCACCGTGAGGTAGCCAAGATCCTGAGCGATCTCCGAGGACTCCACCATGGACCGGCCCACGATGGCCACCTTGCGGCGATGTGCCTGCGCCAGTTCCAGGGCTATGCGGAGGCGGTAAATAGAGGACGAGAAACAACTGAAGAACAGCTTCTGTTTGGTACGGGAGAAGATCTCGTCCAAGCGCGGCCGCACCGCCCACTCACTGGGGGTATATCCAGCGCGGTCAACGTTAGTCGAATCCTGCAACAGAGCCAACACGCCGCGCTTACCGTACTCGGCGAAGCCATGCAGGTCGAATGCCTTGCCGTCCGGGGGCGAGAGGTCGATCTTGAAGTCACCGGTGTGCACGACCACGCCCACCGGGGTCTCGATGGCCAGCGCGACACAGTCGACCAGGCTGTGGGTCACCCGAATTGGCTCGACGGTAAAGGCGCCCAGGTGGAACTTCTGCCGCGGCGTAATCTCGATCAGCTCTGCCGTTTCGAGCAAGCCGATGCTCTTCGAGCTTGCCTTCGACGTAGGCGAGCGTGAACTCGGTGGCGTAGACCGGCACCTTCAGTTCACTCAAAATCCATGGCAGGCCACCGATATGATCCTCGTGGCCGTGGGTCAGGATGATGGCGCGGACATGCTGGCGGTTTTCGATCAGGTAGGTGATATCGGGGACGACAATATCCACCCCCAGCAATTCGGTCTCGGGAAACATGAGACCGGCATCGATGACGATGATGTCGTCTGCCCAGCGAAGCGCCAGGCAGTTCATACCGAATTCGCCCAGACCGCCTAGGGGGATGATTTGTAACTTACTGGAAGACATCAACGTTTAATGCTACCACGCGGGTTTCCTTAAGAAAGCCGCGCTTCGCTACACTCGCCTGTGCAGAGCAGAAGTGGAAATGGCTTCAGCGCAGCAGGTCCTCCAGGGTCGAGCTTAGATCCGTCTTATCGTCGCGATACTTGACGATGACCGGGGTATAGAGGCTCAATCCCCATGCGCTCCGCACCCGCGATTCCACGCTTCAATTCTCTGGCCCCGGCACCACCACGGCTCCTTCCGGGATGACCAGGGGCTGGTCGCCGGAAGCCCTGAGGACTTCGCCGCGCACGATATCGTAGACCGGCGTGCCCCGGGTCAGGATCGTGCCCGCCGCCAATACCGCGCGCCGCCGCACCAGTGTGCCCTCGTAGACTCCGGTGTTGCCGCCAATCAGCACGTCATCTTCAATGATCACCGGCGTGGCGTTGACCGGCTCCAACACCCCACCGATCTGCGCCGCGGCACTTAAGTGCACCCGCTTCCCGATTTGGGCACAGCTGCCGACCAACGCGTGGGAATCGACCATCGTGCCTTCGTCCACGTAAGCGCCGGCATTCACATACATCGGCGGCATGCATACCACTCCGCGGGCAAGATAGGCGCCCTCGCGGACGGTCGAGCCGCCGGGCACCACCCGCACTCCTTCCTGCAGCCCGAATCGCCGCGCCGGGTAAGTGTTTTTGTCCACGAAGGAAAACTCGTCGCCGCCCATTCTTTCTAGCGTGCCCAGCCGGAAGCCGAGCAGAATCCCCTGCTTGACCCAGGCATTGACCCGCCATCCCAGCGAGCTTGCGGGATCCGGCTCGGCGGCACGCACCCGGCCCTCGCTGAGCGCGCTGCGCAACTCCAGGAAGGCATCCATGGCGGCCCGGTCGCCGATTGCGTCGGCGCCGGCAGCGAAATACTGTTCTATTTTCGTCTGCAGCGTTGTCGTGTCAGTTGTCATTCTTCTTCTTACTCTCTCCCTCAGCAAAAAGACGGGTGAACTGGATGGGTGCCCCACGCTTCGCCTCAGCGTACGTGGGCCGAAATGTTTTGTTTTCAATTGCTTTCACTGAATCAATTAACGGAAAGCAGTGGGAGGGACTGCGCCCCATCTTTTTCAGGCCCAGGTACGCTGAGGCGAACCTGGGGCACCCGTCCAGTTCCCGTCCAGTTTTCTTGGCCTTCGTTGCACGTTTACGGCTTCGACAGCAGGCCTAATTCCCCTGCCAGCGCTTTCAATTTTTGCCGGGTCGCCGGGGTCACGGGAACCATGGGCAGGCGATAGTTTTCTTCGAGGCGCCCCATCATGGCCATCACGCTCTTGACCGGCCCAGGGCTCGACTCCCAGAAGTTGGCGGTGATCAAGCGAAAATACCGGCGATTGAGGGCACGAGCGGTCACCCAGTCGCCATCGAGCGCCGCCTTAACCATCGTCGTCATCTCTGCTGGAATCTCATTCGACGCCACCGACACCAACCCCGCTCCGCCCAGGGCAATCACCGGCAGGGCCATCACATCGTCACCGGCCAGCACCGTAAAGCTCTGAGGCAACATGTGAATCAACTCGGCGATCTGCTGCAGGTTGCCGCTCGATTCCTTCACTCCCTGGATATTGTGCACATCTTCAGCCAGCCGCAGGATCGTTGCCGGCTCCAGGTTGGTCCCGGTGCGACTGGGAATGTTGTAGAGCACCACCGGGCACGGAACCGCCTCCGCGATCGCGCGGAAGTGCCGGTACTGTCCTTCCTGACCCGGCTTGTTGTAGAAGGGATTCGCTGTCAGCAGTCCGCTGACCCCGGGCACGGACGCGGCCTCACCTGCCAGCGCAACTGCTTCGAGAGTGGAGTTGTGGGTGCAACCGGCCAGAACCGGCACCCGCCCAGCCGCGGTTTCGGTTACGATGCCAATCACCCGCAACCACTCCGCATGATTCAGGGTGGGGGTTTCAGCAGTCGTTCCGCAGGCTACGAGGAAATGGATGCCGCTGGCAATCTGCCACTCCACCAGCTTGCTGAGGGTCTCCTCATCGAGGCTGCCATCGCTGCGAAAGGGAGTCACCAATGCTGTGCCACAGCCGCCGAGGTTCATAACAAATGGAGTCTACTAAAGCGCTTTCACATTTACCACGGCGTCTCAGGATCCTCCAGCTACTAACGCGACACTCTCTTGCGAGGCTGCCTTAATCAAATCGCTGTCAAAGGTTGCGAGCGCCAGCCCTTTCCTCTTCGCCAACTCCAGGGAGGCTGCATCGTAAGCCGTCAGCCCGTAACGTCTTATTAGCAGGAGCAACTCTGTCCCAGGCGGGGTAGGTTGTTCTATTCGAATGTCGAGGCGCGAAAGAACTTTCATGAATTCATCAGAGAGCGCAGCAACAATGCGCTGTTTCCGCTCTCCGAGAGCTAAGACATTGGCCACTTCAAAAACCCAAACCGCAGGAACTTCGGCATAGGTATTCAGGAGCGATTGTAAAACGCCGCGGCTATGAGGCGTACTTTCGTCTGCAAAGCACCAGCTCATGGTCATCGAGGCATCAAGCACAAAGGGCATTAGTATTTATGCCCTTCGTGGATCATGGTCTTTAGGTCGAGGCCCCCGAGCGTGGCGCTGTGCTTCTCGGAAAAATTCATCATCGTCTTGACGGCCTCACGTCGTTCCGCATCCTCCCCCTGTCGAGCTGACGGCCGTGCCTCCACAATCTCCTCGATGTAACGATTGAGGGGCAAGCCGCGCTCACGGGCCTCTGCGGCGAGCTGGGCTTCAATCTCGGGCTGCAGTCGGAGCTGAATCACTGTGGATCTCCACAAAACGCTCATTGACCAGTCGGCTACTGCAACTGGGGATAGACGTGCTTGAAGTCGTAGCAGCCCGTCTTGCCGCAGAGCCATTCCGCCGCCCGGATCGCGCCCTCGGCGAAACTACGGCGGGAAAGTGCCTCGTGGCGAATCTGGATCACATCGTCTCCCAGCCGCGCGGTGACCGTATGTATGCCCACAGCCTCACCTTCGCGATGCGACACAATCTCCACCTTGAGCTCCGAATTGACTTCCAACAAGGCCTGCTTGAGGGCTAAGGCCGTTCCCGAGGGCGCATCTTTTTTCCCCTCGTGATGGGTTTCGCTGATGCTGATCTCAAATCCACGAACTAAGGGCAACAGGTCGCCGGCCAGCTTATACATCACCTGCATGCCGATAGAAAAATTCGCACCGTACAGCAGGGCGCCATTCCGCCGCTCGCAAATAGCGCGTATCTCGTCGAGCTTGTCGTACCAACCCGTCGTGCCCACGACCATGCGCGCCCCATTGGCCAGGCAGGCGCGCATGTTGGTGATAACTGCCTGCGGCGTGGTGAAATCGATCACCACGTCGAACTGCGCCAGCATCGGAGCGGTGAGGGCGGAGGCATTGGTGTTCTCTTCTTCGCCGATGACCCGGACGCTGTGTCCGCGCTGACTCGCCACATCGGCGACCACTTGCCCCGTTTTGCCCCGCCCCAGCACTAAAAAAATCATGGTTACAAATGCACGCTTTCTACCTTCGTTTTGCCGCCGTCAGTCTCGGTTCCGATCGCGGCTGCTTCGTTTCTTGCCGATACATCGAAGATTTCCGGATCCGGATCGACAAAAAAGGCCGCGTGCAGGGATCGCACCGCCTCATCCACATCATCCTCGTCAATCATGAAACTCATGTTGATTTCCGAGGCGCCTTGCGAAATCATGCGCACGTTAATATGGCGGACCGCATGAAAGACCTGGGCGGCAATGCCATGCTGCCCGCGGATATTGCCTCCCACCATGCAGATAAGCGCCTTACGCCCCTCGTAGGTCACGTCCGCAAGCTTGCTCAGGTCGGCGGCCAGCGCCGGCAGTTGCTCGTTGGAGTCGACGGTAAGCGAAACGCTCACCTCCGAAGTCGACACCATATCGACGGCGCATTTGTGCTTATCGAAGACTTCAAAGACGGCGCGCAGGTAGCCATGCGACATCAACATGCGGCTGGCTACCAGATCGACGATGGTTAGCCGCCGCTTGGCGGCAATGGACTTGAAAGGGCTGCGGCAGTGGGTTGCCAGAGCCGTGATGCGGGTGCCTTCATTCTCCGCGTTGCGCGAATTCAGCACCAGCACCGGGATATTCTTCTGCACCGCCGGCAGAATGGTCGCCGGATGCAGTACCTTGGCTCCGAAATACGCCAGTTCCGCCGCCTCTTCAAAGCTGATGGTCTTGACCCGCAGCGCATCCGGACAGACCCTGGGATCGGCGGTCATGATGCCGTCCACGTCCGTCCAGATCTCGATCGCCTCCGCATCCAGCCCGCCCCCGATCAGCGCGGCGGTATAGTCCGATCCACCGCGGCCCAGCGTGGTGGTGGCGCCCTCGACGGTAGAGCCGATAAAGCCGGCCATGACCGGGACATCCCCAGCTTCAATCATGGGGCGCAAATTCTGCCCGCACCGGACCTCGATCAACTCCGGGTTGGGGGTCGCTTTGCCATGCTGGGCGTCGGTAATGATGCAGGTCCGGGCATCGACGTGTACCGCCGGAATGCCCTGATCGCGAAATGCCTCGGCCACCAGCCGGCTGGAGAGCCGCTCACCGAAACTCACCACCATGTCATTGGTTCTGGGCGTCAGTTCACCGACCGCGGAAAGCCCGCGCAGAATTTCGTCAATCGACTCGAATTCCTGTTGGATCCAGCTCTGCAGTTCGCCCTTGCGGTGGGCGGGCAGCAGCATTGCCGAAGTGTCGCAATGACGGTGGCGCAAGCGCGAGCTGATCGCCAATGCTCCGTTTCGATCCCCGCGTCCGGCAGCTTTGGCTGCGGCCAGAAGCTGGTCGGTGACCTTGGCCATGGCGCTGACCACGACCACCGGCCGCTGACCACGGGCCAGCCTGCCTGCGACAATTTTGGCGGTGCGTAGGATCGCCGTGGCATCTTCGACCGAAGTGCCGCCAAACTTCATGACCACCGGCTTCATGCGGACACAGCCACGTGATCGTGGGTACCGCTGGGCGCTCCGGGCTTCCTTGTAGGAGGAACAAGCTTGCCCTGCGCAGCCAGGAACTCGCCATTCAACACCGCCGCACCCGCGCCACCGCGAATGGTGTTGTGCGAGAGGACGACGAACTTCCAATCCAGCAGCGAGCAGGGGCGCAAACGGCCCACGGTGGCGGCCATCCCGTTGCCGCGCATGCGGTCCAGCCGCGGCTGCGGCCGGTCTTCGGCGGCGCTGAACTCTACCGGCTGCAAGGGCGCGGTAGGCAGCGTATACCCCGCCAACGGCGCAAATTCACTCCAGGCGGCGAGGATTTCCTCTCGCGTCGCCCGGGCCGTCAGCTTGATGCTGACGCACTCGGTGTGGCCATCTTCGACCGCGACGCGGTTGCAGTGCGCACTTACCCGGGCAGGCAGAGCTTCCACCTTGGTGCCGTTGAGCTTGCCCAGCAATTTGAGCGTCTCGGCTTCAAGCTTCTCTTCTTCGGTCCGGATGAAAGGAACCACATTGCCCAGAATGTCGAGCGAAGGGACGCCCGGATAACCGGCCCCGCTGACCGCCTGCATGGTGCTCACAAATACGCTCTCCAGGCCAAAGCGGTCGGCCAGCGGCTTGAGCGCGAGCACCAGCCCGATCGCGCTGCAGTTGGGGTTGGTCACGATGTAGCCGCCGGATTGCTTACGCCAGTCCTGCGTCTCGAGCAGGCCCAAGTGGGACGCGTTGACCTCGGGAACCACCAGCGGAACATCCGCCTGCATGCGAAATGCGCTGGAATTGGAGATCACGGCGCAACCGGCCGCGGCAAACTTCGGCTCCAGTTCGCGCGCAATGTCGGTGTCGAGCGCGGCGAAGATCACGCCCGGAGCGCCTTCAGGAGCCGCGGGTGAGACCATCATCGCGGCGATACGGCTGGGGAGGGGAGTATCCAGCTTCCAGCGCACGGCCTCGCCGTAGCTTTTGCCGCTGGACTTGTCACTCGCCGCCAGCCACGTGATTTCAAACCACGGATGCCCCTCGAGCAACTGGATGAAGCGCTGACCAATGACTCCGGTAGCGCCAAGAATGCCTATCTTGTGTCGTGTCTGCATGGCCGTATCGTCGTGAAAAGATTCTGGTTAATTCTAGACTATTCCGCGGGCGCCGGACTTACCCGCATTTCCCTGGGCGCCGGGCTTACCCGCATCACCCGGATTTCCTGCCACGCTACACTGGATACTGCCACGTGTGCGGCTTTCATTAAGGAAAGCCGCATGGAGCTCGCCAGCGCCACGAAGACCAACAGGAAATCCGGGTACTATTCCGCGGGCTCCGGGCTTACCCGCATCACCGCGGTCAATGCTTGCTTCCGCTCACAGCGCAGCCAGGATGCCGGCGGTAAAGGCTTTAGTGCCACTGTTTCCGCCCACATCGCGGGTGAGTGTCTTCTTCTCGATGTAAACCTTCTCCAGCGCAGCATGCACTCGATCCGCGGTGCTGGCCTCGCCAAGGTAGCGCAGCATCAGGATGGCGGATTGCAGCAGCGCGGTTGGGTTCGCGATGTCCTTGCCCGCAATGTCGGGCGCCGAGCCATGGACGGCCTCGAAGATCGCACACTCGGTGCCCAGATTCGCGCCCGGTACCAGGCCCAGACCGCCCACGAATGCCGCGCACAAGTCGCTGATGATGTCGCCATACAGGTTTTCCGTCAGCAGGGTGTCGTATTGGTAGGGGTTCATGACCAGCTGCATGCAAGTGTTGTCGACGATGTGCTCACCATAGGTGATCTCGGGAAAGCCTTTCGCCACCTCGCGCGCGCAGCGCAGGAAGAGCCCGTCGGACATCTTCATGATGTTTGCCTTATGGATCGCGTGAATCTTGTGGCGCTTGAACTTGCGCGCGTATTCAAAGGCAAACTTCGCAATGCGGGTCGAAGCCTTCTCGGTGACGATCTTTAGCGACTCCACCACCCCCGGAACCACTTCATGCTCCAGCCCGACATACTCGCCTTCCGTGTTCTCGCGCACGATGATCAGATCGACCCCCGGATAGCGCATATCCATCCCCGGCAGGTTCTTGATCGGACGGAAGTTCGCGAACAGTTCAAACTTCTTGCGCAGGTGCACATTGATGGATGAGAAACCGCCGGCGACCGGCGTCGTCACTGGGCCCTTCAGGGCCAGGCGGTTGCGCTCGATCGAGTCGTAGACCGCCTGCGGAATGTACTCGCCATACTTTTCAAATGCGTTGGCGCCCACCAGAAAGGGCTCCCAGGCAAACTTCGCGCCGGTTCCCTCCACCGCCGCCTCGAGGATGCGTACTACGGCCTCGGTCACTTCCGGCCCGATGCCATCCCCTGCGATCAGCGTAACTGTGTGTGTTCTGGTCGAGCTCTGCGATCCTGCTGCCATTCTTTCTCCGGTTTCTTTCTTCTGGTTTTGCCGCGTGCTCTATCGTTTGCCGGTCTTCGATGCGTCCCTGGTATTCAGCAACTGCTCCAGCTCTTCCTTGAACTCGCGGACATCTTTGAAGTCCCGATAAACGCTGGCGAAGCGAATGTAGGCCACCTTATCGATCGTCCGCAGATGGTTCATGATCAGTTCGCCGATCTGGTTGGTCGTGCGTTCGCGTTCCGGCGAGTCCACGAGAAAGGCCTCGGTTTCATCCACGATCGCTTCCAGCTTGGCTGCCGAAACCGGGCGCTTCTCGCATGCCCGCAGCAAGCCGCTCAGCACCTTTTGGCGCTCGAATTTCTCCCGGCGGCCATCTTTTTTCACCACCATGTAAGGGATTTCGTCGATGCGCTCATAGGTGGTAAAGCGCTTGTTGCAGCCCTCGCATTCGCGACGGCGGCGAATCGAGTCCGCTTCTTTGCTTTCGCGCGAATCCACCACTCGATCCTGCGCAAAACCGCAATATGGGCATTTCATCAGTAGCTAAATTCTAGCAGTCGCGGCAAGGTGGGCTCGGAAACCGAAGCGACTACAAGGCCTTCGTAGCAAGCAGCCGGTCCAACGTGGCCATGTCCTTATCCAGTTCCTCGACAGTGTAGTCATAAATCTCACGCCTGAAGGAAGGCATCTACCTGCATGCGGGTTCCAAAACCGAGGAGTTGGCGCACTTGTTCCATTCGTCAGCCGGCCATCCCGATACACTCCGGCCACTGCTTCTTCTAATAAAGCTCGGGCGGCATCGTGGCCCGGGGCACAAGCCGGCGGACGAACTGGTCAGGAATTTCTACGGTAACCCGCATGAATAAAGCGAGCAGAGAGGGGAACCCAAGTGCCTGCCGGAGAAATGCCGGTTCAGATTGAGTCCCGGCGCAGCCTGTACCCTACCAGAACCAATAAGAACAGGACGGGTTGCCCCACGTTCGCCTCAGCGTACGTGGGCCGAAAAAGACGGGCGAAGCCCCCAAGAGCTTTTTGCGAGATCGTCCAACAAATCCAGTTCCGTAGCACACAGAGCATTTCTCCCTGACGCTCTTGCGGGCACAACAGAATTCAGGCTTAGCTGACCACCGGCGTCGGCTCCACATCCTCATGGCCCAACTGCTCCGATTGTTCAGACACCTTCTTGAGCGAAACATGCTCGATCCGAGCCCAGATCAGGCCGACCGGTATCACACACATGAAAGTAACGATCAGCAGCATCGTGCCACAGGCCAGCGCCGGTTCAAACTGCACATGGAATACCTTCTGCATCACGCCGGTGGTGACGCCAATCTGGGTGAACCATCCCAGCACCGGCAACTGCACCACGGATCCGACCATGCTCGCGGCCATCAATACCATGCAGCGGGCGAGCGTCATCGCGGACAACTCCGGTGATAGCACGAACGCCCGGGTGGTTTCAAGATAGGCTGCCGTGATTAAACCCCACATCACCAGCGACAGGCCCAGCGACCGGAAGAAATCAGCTAAGGTGGCAATGGAATCGAGGCCATCGCGAAAAGCGTGAATCTTGGCTCCGACCGAATGACCGAGAGCGGGCGAGAACGAGCCCAGGCCTTTTTCCGCCAGGCCGGCAACCGCTCTGCCGGAAGCGCGCACGCTGATGGCGAAAATGGCCAGCGCGACGGTGACCGCCAGGCCGCCCAGCGCTGCGTGCTGCAGGGCCTCATGATGGGGCAGCGTCGCGCGGTCCGGCGCCAGCAGCAAAGCGCCGGAAAAGATCATCGCCATTGCGCCCAGGTCGAACATGCGTTCTACCGTGTATACAGCTATCTGTGAAGTAATTGGCAGGCTGGTTCGCTTCGCGACCAGGTAGGGCCGCACCAGGTCGGCCAGCCGGCCGAAGAGGGCCACCGCGGTAAAACCAATCACCTGCGAGCCCAGCAGGGAGAACGAGGTGACCTTCTTCTGCGGCTTCACCAGCACCGCCCAGCGCGCCGCGCGCAGCCAGTAACAGAACCCCACCAGGGCTATACCGATTGCGATGCGCCGCCAATCCACATGCTGTAACTCGTCGCGAAAGACGTTCCACTGAAAGTGGACTCGGGTGTGGATCAGCCACCCCAGTGCCCCCACCAGAATCGCTCCCACGATGTACATGATCCATGGATGCTTCTTCACAATGCGACTCCAATATGTGACTAGGCGACGAGTTGGGAGCGACTGCGCAGGTTACTGCTTCGTTCCAGCGGCGGCGATGCGATTGATCCGCAGCTCGGCCTTTTCCAACTGTTTTCTGCGGTTAAATTCACGGATTACCCGTGCTACATAAATGCGGGTCTCGCGGTAGGGAGGCACGCCGTGGTACTTGTCCACCGCTGCCGGCCCGGCGTTATAGGCCGCCAGCGCCAGGGCCAGGTTGTCGTGATATCTCACCAGGAGCGCATCCAGATAAGCAGTGCCGCCGTTAATGTTCTGATCGGCCCGAAAGCTGTCTGCTACCCCCAGCTCCGCCGCAGTTCCCGGCATCAATTGCATTAAGCCCTGCGCCCCGGTTCGGCTAACGGCATGGACGTTGCCGCCGCTTTCCGCCCGTACGACGCTCGCCAACAGGTCCACATCCAGGTTGTGATTGGCCCCGGCCTTGGAGATCAACTGGTGCACATCGGCATCGGTTAGCTTGGGCTCCGTGACCCCTACGCGTGGCACGGTGGCCGCGGGCGGGTCGGGAACCGTGTCAATTGAGGTGATCTCGGCTGCATCCACCTCAACGAAGTTGCCGCTGTCCTTGCTGGTGAACAGCCGTACCTTGCCACCAGTTTCCTCCCGGTGATCGCACAGAAGGTTAAAACCGTTCCTCAAGGTGACCTCTTCGGCTGCATGCAAAGCGGGGACAGTCCCCAGCAAAGCGAGGACCCCCAGGCAGCTCCCGAAGACGGACATTTTGCTCATTGGGCAAACTCTACCACGGCGTTGCCGGCAATTGCCTCATCGGCGTTACCATCGATATCCTGGGTTGCGAGCGCCCGGCGGACTACCTCTTCGACGGCCAGGGCCACGCCGTCGTCATCGTTCGAAGCGGTAACCTCCCATCCCCGGCGCAGGGCCAAGGCCAGCATCTCCTCGCTTGCATTGGCCATCACGACCGAGCGTCCGGCATATTCCAGCATTTCTAAATCGTTCAGGTTGTCGCCGATGGCCATGATCTGCTCCCGCTCCAGGCCGCGGATGCGGGCCAGGCTATCGAGCGCCGCGCCTTTCGAGCAACCAGGAGGTAAGAGGTCTAGAATGCTCAGGTTGCGAGCCGCGTACTCGGTCCGGTGCATGGCAATCTGCCCCGCCAGGTCGCTCGCCAGCAACTGCTTCTCCGCAGCGATCATCTCCGCAACCGTGCCGCAAACCATGCCCTGGATGGGCTCCTCGCCCCCATCGAAGGCTCGTTCGATGGGCTGCACTTCAACCAGGTACGGGCGATTTGCGTCCACCCAACGGTCGATGCGCGCATGGAGCTGCTGCATGCTCTCGATCACCAACGCGCCCGTTCCTTCGCGGTCGAAAGTGAAAACCATGGTGCCGTAGCCGCGCAGGGCAACACTCAGCTGCCGGGCGGTCTCCACGGGCAGGAAGCGGCGATCCAATAACTGTCCGTCAAAGCCGCGCACTACGGCTCCATTGGAGGAGATCATCACCGAGTTCTCGTCCAAACCCAGCTGGGCGATCAGGGGCATGGCGTACGCCTGCCTCCGGCCGGTGGCGATGACAATTTCGATCCCGGCGGCTTCCGCCGCTCGTATCGCCGCGCAATTGCGGGGGCTGATTCTGGGGCCGGTCGACGGCATTAGCGTGCCGTCGATATCAATAGCGATTAACTGAATACTCACCCCTCTATTTTACCTGTTGCCACCCCCCGCTGCCGGTGGCGCACCCATAATGAAACCCTCAAATATCATGAATTTATGCCCTCGATCGCTTACCTGGAATGCTCCCGTTGCCACACCCAAATCGCTGCCGAAACCCCGCAAACCCTTTGCCCTCAATGTGGGGGTGTGCTCTTTGTCCGCTATGACATGGCCCAACTGCGGCAAACGGCCCGCCGGGAGGATATCCAGGCCAGGGCCGCGGCTGCCCCTACTTCCCTGGGCATGTGGCGTTATGCCGGTGTTTTGCCCTCCGCGGAGCCCGTCACGTTGGGCGAAGGCTTCACGCCCATGCTGCGCAGCCGCCGCTATCCCAACCTCTTCCTGAAAGAAGAGGCGGCCAACCCAACCGGCACTTTTAAGGCACGAGGACTTTCTATGGCCGTCACCATGGCGCGCCATTACGGTTTGCAAAAGCTCGCCGTCCCGTCCGCCGGCAATGCCGCTGGAGCCCTGGCTGCCTATGCGGCAGCCGCCGGGATCGAGGCCCACATCTTTATGCCCCGCGACGTTCCCCTGGCCAACTACCTGGAAGCCGTCGCCTATGGCGCAAAGGTAACGTTGGTCGACGGCCTGATTTCCGATTGTGCCCGCATCGTCGCTGAACGCAAGGATGCCGAGGGCTGGTTTGACATCTCCAGCCTGAAGGAACCGTTTCGCGTCGAAGGCAAAAAAACCATGGGATATGAGCTGGTGGAGCAGTCAGGCTGGCAATATCCCGACGCTGTCTTCTATCCGACGGGCGGGGGAGTTGGCCTGATCGGGATGTGGAAGGCCTTCGAGGAGATGGAAACTCTCGGCTGGGTGGCCGGCCGGAGAAGGCCAAAGATGATCGCAGTGCAAGCTTCGGGTTGCGCTCCTGTTGCCAAGGCCTTCCGGCAGGGTGCGGCTGTCTCGCAGATGTGGCCCAACGCAGCCACTTTCGCCTCCGGCCTGCGTGTCCCCAAGCCCTACGGGGATGCGCTTATTCTCGACATCGTCCGGCAGTCGGGAGGAACAGTCCTGGACTTCGACGATCAGCAGATTCTCGCGTCGCTGCTGGATTGGGCACGTCATGAAGGGCTCTTTCTCTCTCCTGAAGGAGCAGCGGCCACCGCGGCTTACGATCACCTGATCGCGAGCGGATGGCTTTCGCCTGAGGAAAAAGTGGTGATTTTCAACACTGGATCAGGTCTCAAATACACCGACGTGACGGCGGCAGCCATGAACCTGGCCCTCCCCGCGCCGGCGCATCAAAGCCGGGAGGAAGCAGAAAAAGACCACCGTGGAGTGATCCTGCCGGCGAAGCATCGCGCGGGTGGAATCATCACTCCGCAGTGATGGGGGGCACGCGTTTCGTTGCCCGAGCTTGCTTTTCCCGTATCTTGAACGCCATGGAAGTACATTTCACCGCCGAAACAGAAAAGAAGCTCAAGGAACTCGCCGCCCGGAGCGAAAGCGGGACGGCCGACGAACTTGTCAGGGATGTCGTAGAAGGTTACCTCGGTGAACTTGCACAGACGCGGGAAATGCTCGGTGAGCGCTATGAAGACCTGAAGAGTGGCCGAGCGAAGCCCGTCCCAGGCGAGGAGATCGTTGCCCACTTCCGTGAGAAGAGCGCGGCCGCGCGTCGTTCCGTCTCCGGTTCATGACCGGATATGCCTTCCATCCGGAAGCTCTCGTTGATCTCGACGAAATTTGGGAACTTATCCGCGCGGATAATCTCGACGCTGCAGACCGTGTAATTGCAGAAATTTTGGCATCGCTCGAAGCGCTCGTGGCCTCACCAAATCGGGGCCAGAAACGCCCGCACCTTACGTCGCGGCCTCTCCGCTTCATCCTTGTGCGTCAATATCTGATCGCTTATGCACCAGAAGAACAGCCGTTATGGGTCATCGCAGTTATCCACGGCCGGCGGAACCCGCTACTGGTGGCCGCGATTCTTAACGATCAGGAAGTAACCCTTCTAGGTGGCGTACGGCTTAGTGCCTATTTCTTTCCCGTCACCAGAAGAATACCGCCGCCGATAATGGCAACCACGCCCAAGATCGGGGGTAACGGCACCGTGCTTGTTTCCTTTTTGGAGGCCTGAATAGGCCCCAGATCAACCACCTTCTTCTGGTGTGTGTAAGTGAATCCGCCATACGCCAGCGCCAGCACACCCAGAACAATCAGTACTACTCCTAAGGCTTTCATTTGTACCTTTCACAGTCCGTTGGAACACTAAGGGAGATCTTTCCTCTTCAGCGCATCTCTCTCAGCGCCTCTTCCCGACCTCGCCCTGACTGTCGTGAGCCGCGCAGCCAGATCCTTGGCGGCATCTTTCACATCGCCCCACGCCTGGTGTGCTCCACCCTTAACCTGATCGAATTGGCCTTCGGCCTTCAGGCGTTCATCGCCCGAGCGCCAACGGCCTCCTTGATGCGGCCTCCACTTTCTCCAACCGCCCTTCACATGCTCTTCGCTCATGCTTCACCTCGAGGGTGGGATGCCCGCTTTAGTGAACGAGGTTGCTCACTTGGCCTGTGAATCAGAGCGAGTAATGGAGGGAATCAGCTCAAGCGCGCAAGGCGAGGTGCGGAGCGAGCGAGCTGACGTGTTCGATGCTGACAGAATTCCCCTGCGTGTAATACAGCGCGATCGCAATCAAGAGCACCACCGCCAGAAGCGCGATCACCAGAACCAAGTATCGCAGCATTTCCTTCTTGTGCCTTGAGGCCCGGGTTGGTTTAACGACTACGGCGCACTTGATCGGCTCGCTCATGTCGACAGGATGCGGGTGGTCTACACCTGCAATGACTGGCACTTGCATGAGCGTCCTCCCTTCTTCCTACTCTGATAGACGCGCGAACCACCCCGGACGTTGTGTGATTTGGCAGACGGGGTGTGCCTTTGGAGTAATTGCGCGATGGAACGCTTCCACACCCTCGGGGCTCATGGGCACACGGCCGTAAGCGGTAACTGCCTGATTGCTCTAGAATAGAGAGGTGAAACAAGAGTTAACAGAACGAGCGCCAATCGGCATTGCCAGCGCCGCCGGCACTGCTTCGGGAGTGCTCGAGCCGCGGACGCGAATTGGCTTTGTGAGCCTGGGCTGCCCAAAGAACCTGGTCGACAGCGAAGTCATGATGGGCCTGCTTGACCAGGCAGGCGCGGAGATCACCAATCGCCCGGAGACGGCGGACATTCTGGTGGTAAACACCTGCTCCTTCATCGATAAAGCCAAGCAGGAGTCGATCGACACCATCCTCCAGATGGCGGAGCACAAGGTGTCGGGCAAAGCACGCAAGTTGATCGTGGCCGGCTGCCTGGTGGAGCGCTATCGCGACGAAATCCGCAAGAACATGCCCGAAGTGGATGCCGTGGTCGGCACCGGAGAGCTGGAGGCAATCCTGGCCGCCGCCGGGCTGGAAGCGCCCGCCCCTGCGCCTGACCAACCGCAGCTCTTTTCTATCCTCCCCAGCGACCACGGGCCAGAACGTGTCTTCGCGCGCCGAAGGCGACCTGCGCGAGTCCCAGGGGCGCTTCGCGCGCGAAACGTGGGAAGGCGCGCAGCCGAAACTTCCCCAGTATCTCTACGACCACACCACGCCGCGCCTGCTGGCGACGCGCAAATCTTCGGCGTACATCAAGATCGCAGAAGGCTGCGACCATCCCTGCAGCTTCTGCGTCATCCCCAATCTTCGCGGCAAGTTTCGCTCCCGGCGCTTTGCCTCCGTGGTCGCCGAAGCCGAGCAGCTGGTCGCCCAAGGCGTGCGCGAACTCACGCTGATTGGCCAGGACACTACCTGTTACGGCGAAGACCTGGGCATGAAGGATGGCTTGGCGCAACTGCTCGACAGCCTGGCGCCGATTCCCGACCTCAAGTGGCTGCGCTTCCTGTACGCCTATCCCAACAAGGTCACCGGGCGCCTGCTCGACACCATTGCCCAACATGAAGTGATCTGCAAATACCTCGACATGCCTCTGCAGCATGCCTCAGGCCCGGTGTTGAAGAGCATGCGGCGCGGCGGCAATGCCGACATCTTTCTCAAGACCATCGAGCGGGTGCGCGCGGCGGTGCCCGGCGTAGCCATCCGGAGCACCTTCATCACCGGATTTCCCGGCGAAACCGAAGCGGACTTTGCCGTGCTCAGCGACTTCGTCCGCGCTGCCAAGCTCGACTGGCTGGGGGTTTTCAGCTACTCCGACGAAGAAGGCTCCGGGGCCTTCCACCTGGGGGATAAAGTGCCCGCCCGGACCATTGAGGCGCGGCGCCGCTCCCTGATGCGCCTGCAACAATCGATCAGCCGCAAATCCAGGGCGAGCCTGGTGGGCCGCACCTTTGAACTCCTGGTCGAGGGAGCTTCGGAGGAAACTCCGCTGCTATGGGAGGGCCGCACGGAGCATCAGGCTCCGGAGATCGATGGCAAGGTCTTTATCAACGACTTTGGCCCCTTTGACCAGCTGAACCCCGGACATTTTTACCAATGCGAGATTACCGAGTCGCAGGATTACGATCTGGTAGGCAGAATTGTCGCCGAATGACCTTAAGGAAATGTGGAGATGAGTCCCTCGGGAAAAAAACTTAAAGGCCTACGCTGCCCTACGTGCGGGCAGCTTGTCACCGCGAACGATTCGGATTTTCCCTTTTGCAGCGAGCATTGCAAGACCATCGACTTGGGGAAATGGGCCAGCGGCGTATATCGTATTTCGTCTCCGGTTCTCGATCCCGACCTGCTGGAAGAGATCGAAGGGATGCGGTCTCGCTTGCCCGGTGATGATGATGCCGCGGTAGGCAAAAAGACAGGATGGGCCTGGGCAGTCGGGACCTTTCTGGGCGCCGGGCTGCTCCGGCCCGGTCCGGGCACTTGGGGGTCTGCCGCTGCCGCCCTGCTCTGGTTGGCAGCGGCCATGGGTTTTCATCTGCCCTCAGGTCCGCTCGCTTGGCTTACGCTGGCAGCGGCCCTGGGCGCCCTCGCCATCGGAATTCCCGCCGCCACCCTCGTAGAACGGGAGAGTGGAGGGGACGATCCCGGACACGTCGTGATTGATGAGGTCGCCGGACAATGGATTGCGCTGATTCATTCGCGCGTAAACTTGAGTCACTTGCTGGCCGGATTTCTGTTCTTCCGTTTATTTGACATCGTGAAACCATGGCCTGCCAGACAGCTCGAGGGCTTGCCCGCAGGCTGGGGAATCATGCTCGATGATGTCGCTGCGGGCGTGTATGCTTTGCTGTTGATGCAGGCGCTGCAACACTGGATTGGTTAGAGCATTTTCACTTCTACTCTGCACGACCGGGTTTCAGCGAAGTGCGGCTTTTCTTGACGAAAAGCCACGTAGGGAGTGGTTGCTTTGCATGCACCAGAAGTGAAAATGCTTTAAGGGATTCAGCCCATGCGATTCTCCAAGGAGTCACCTATTCCGAACTCACCCAGGATCGATGCCGCGATGCCGGATGCTGCGCTTCCAGGCGGTGAAGTCGAGGTCCGCGGAACCCAATTGGGCGCCGTGCGCTCTCGCCTGCCGGTGGCCGTGCTCGACGGGATCCTGGCTCCGGTTCTGCTCAGCCGCTCCAACCGCATGATCGTTCGCATACCCGAAGATGTGCAGACCGGGAGACTGGAGATCCGGCAAAATGGACAATCGAGCAATACGATTCGTCTCAAAATCGCCCGCCTGCTGGCAGGAAATCTGCATCCAGTCGGCAATCCGGCAGTGGACGCCGAGGGCAACATCTTCTCCACGGATTCCGGCCCACGGGGGCAAAAGACCGCGGTTTCGGTCTACCGCATCACCCCGGCAGGAGAAATGCAACCCCTGGTGAGCGGAATTACGAATGCCACCGGGCTGGCGCTCGATTCCCACGGCTACTTGTACGTCTCTTCCCGGCTGGATGGCACCGTACACCGCGTCTCTCCCCAGGGAGCGTCCTCGGTGTACGCCGAAGGTATGGGCATCGCTACCGGGATCGCATTCGATTCCGCCGGCAACCTCTATGTGGGCGACCGCAGCGGAACCATCTTCAAAATCGCCCAGGACCGGCAGATCTTCGTCTTTGCCACCCTGGAACCCAGTATTGCTGCTTATCATCTTGCCTTTGGCCTGGATGGAACGCTCTTCGTGACCGCTCCCAGCACCTCCAGCTATGACTCGATCTATGCCATCGATCAAGCCGGCGTGGTGCGCGTCTACTACCGGGGATTGGGCCGCCCGCAGGGATTGGCGTTTGATGTCGCGGGCAACGTGTATGTCTCTGCCTCCTTCCACGGCACCCGCGGGATCGTCTGCATCACCCCGGCGGGCGAAGCCTCGGTGGTTCTTGCCGGCTCCGGCATTGTGGGCCTCGCGTTCGTGCCTGGCGGCAACGCGATCCTGGCTGCCAATGGCGCAGTCTATGATGTACCGTTGGGCATCGAAGGCGTGCGCTTGTTCTAGAGCTTTTTGCGCGTGCCCAGGCCGGGATACCAAATTCTTAGTGGAAACAGGCAGGCATCGAAGTCGGGATGAATTGCGAAATTATTGCTGTTGGTTCAGAACTGCTTTCGCCTTACAGGCAAGACACAAATTCACTCTTCCTCACGGACCGGTTGCTGTCAGCTGGGCGTAAACGTGGTTTTCAAAACCATTGTTGGGGACCGGCTGGGGCACCTCGCCAGCGCGATTCGCATTGCGCTGGGACGCACCGACATCGTGATCACCATGGGCGGACTTGGGCCCACGGAAGACGATCTGACCCGCCAGGCAGTTGCCGAAGCGCTGGGCATTCGCTTGCGCCGCCACCCGGAAATCGTCGGCGCACTCTATGCCCGCTTCGCCGCCCGCCGGGCGCAGATGACAGAAAACAATGCTCGCCAGGCCGATGTGCTGGATGGCTCGGTGGTGCTTGAAAATGATCGCGGCACAGCCCCCGGGCAATGGTTGGACACCGTCTATGGTGAGCATCGCAAGCTGGTCATTCTGCTGCCCGGGCCGCCCTCGGAAGTGAAGGCCATGTTTGACGCGCAATGCATGGACCGGCTGCGCGCAGTGGTTCCCAGGCGAACCATTGCCACGCGCACGCTCAAGATTGCCATGATCGGAGAGTCGCAGGCAGATGCGCGCATCGCACCGATCTACACCAAGTACAAGGACGTGGATACCACCATCCTTGCCCACACCGGCGATATCACGCTCATTCTGAACTGCTCCAAGGGGGACCAGGAGGCGGCCCAGGCAAGGGTGGATGAGCTGGCGGGAAAAATCGAAGAAGAGTTGGAAGAGTTTATCTACTCTTCGCAGGGCGAGTCCCTGGAACAGATCGTTCTCTACTACCTGGGCATGAAGGCGTCTACGTTGGCGGTGGCGGAGAGTTGCACCGGAGGCCTGGTTGCGGAGCGCCTGACCAGCATCAGCGGCAGTTCGCGATCGTTTCTGGGTGGAGCGGTGGTTTACAGCGACCGGCTCAAGAGTCTCTTCGCCGGCGTTCCTCCGTCCATGATCGAAGCCCACGGCGCGGTCAGCAAGGAAGTAGCCATCGCCCTCGCCGAGGGAATTCGCAATAAGACATCCGCAACCTTCGGTCTCGGCGTCACCGGCATCGCCGGTCCCGGCGGTGGTTCGGAGGAAAAGCCTGTCGGCCTGGTTTACGTCGCCGTCGCCGATGGCAAGCAGACCGACGTGGTGGAACGGCGCTTTGGCGGCGACCGGGAACACATTCGCTCCTGGGCCAGCCAGCAGGCGCTGGATCTGGTCCGCCGCAAGTTGAAGTAGGCTGCGCGGACTAAAGAAACCGCAGGTCCCTCCACTACGCTGCGCTCCGGTCGGGATGACAATTCTGTTTGGGAAGTGATCTGGTCCCCCAAGCAAATTTGTCATCCCGACCGGAGCTTACCCGGATTTCCTGCTACGCGGCACTCACCAACGCCCGCGTGCGGCTTTCCGTAGAGAAAGCCGCATGAAGTTCGCCAACGCCATCAAGCAAACAGGAAATCCGGGGGAGCGGAGTGGAGGGACCTGCGGTTTGCTCTCGGTTACCCCAACAAAGCCGTCGGTTCGGGCGAGCGCCGTTACCGCCTCAGGCGGGGCATGCCTCCACGGCTTCGGCCTCGCTGTCATAGACCTTGAACAGGCTAAGGATACCCACCATTTTGAAAGTCTTGGCCGCGAAAGGGGACGGGCTGACCAGCTTGGCGTCCCCGCCCACCTTCTTTGCCTGGCGAAGAGCGTCCACGATCGCACCGATCCCGCTGGAATCGATGTAGGGCATCGCGGAAAGATCCAGCAGCAGGTGAATGTGTCCGCTGTTAAGCGCGCCCTCGACTGCTTCGTCAAGCTGCTTGACACCTTCTCCGTACTTGAGCGGGCCCTTCAGCTTCAGGCAACAAATCGTTCCGCTCTGTCGAATATCAAGATCCACGGCGTCCTCTCCCAGCCAAGAATTTGCTTTACACCAAAGATACCGCTTGCTGGAGCATTTTCACTGCTACTCCGCACCGGCCGGCTTGGCATTTGCGGCTTTTCTTGAGAAAAAGCCACGCCCTACTTTCTGTTCACCAAAAGTAAAAAATGCTGTACTCTCCGACCAGATTAACAATCAACCTATCCTGCCATATACGTCAAGCAGACAACAGGCGCATGAAGATTGAAACCGGCAGCCGGCTGAACAGCGAACACTTCTCGGAACTAGCCCAGTCCCTGCTGGCCTCACCCGAGGTCGCAGCCCGCGCCGCATTGCTGGCCGATGCCGTGCGCAAGGCGCTCCCGGACAGCGCGTGCGCGCTCTATAGCCTGCGTTCGAGCACGGAAGGAGCCTCCTGGACGACCCTCGGCGTATCCGACGAGATTTCGGTGGCAGACTCGTCGATCGCGGCCGCCGCCGCGCTCTTCGCTCCCCTGCTGGAATCGCCGCACCCCATTGTCTACTCCGCCAGCCAGTTGGCCCGCGAAGACTACGCCCACATTCACGTGGTGCGCACCATCCGGTCCATCGGCTACTTGCCCTTGCTGCGGGAGCAAGCACTGGTAGGGACTTTCGAGATCGTCAGCTTCGGCGACCCGCTTACCGAGGCCGCCTTGCAGTCGCTTGAAGGGCTCGCCGAACTGGCCGTTGCCGCCCTCGGGTCGGCGGAGCAGTACGAGGAGCAACGGCAGAATCTGCTCGATTCCATCCACCGCTTGACCCAGCTCTATGACCTGGAGAAATCGCTCAACGAGACGCTCGATTTCGAGCCCCTGCTGGAACTGATTCCGGTCAAGGTAGCGGCGATGCTGCCTTGCCAGGCCATTCACCTATGGATGTTCGATGGCGGCAGGCTACGCTTGGTCTCCGCATGGGGAGAGGATGCAACCGCCGAAGTTGGGGCCACGGAGGACGTCGGCGAGGGCTATGTCGGGGATATGGCGGAAGAAGGCATGCCGTTGTTGATTAACGACCCCGAAGACCCCAGGCTGGCCACCCGCAATAAGCGCGCGGCTGGAGGTCCGCCGGTCACCGATGCGCTCCTGGCGCCGCTGATCGAGCACGCGCAGGATGGCGGCGAGAGCGAACTGGGCGTGCTCGAGGCCGTCAACAAAGCGGGCGGTGCGGGCTTCACGGACGATGACCTGTTCTTCATGAACAGCATGTCGGAGACCGTGAGCAGCGCGCTCAAGAATGCCAGCCTGATGCATGCCGAGCGCAAGCTCGAGATCCTGGAAGCCCTGGTTCATGTCAGCTCTGAGATCACTTCCACGCTTCGGCTCGAGCGCCTGCTGCAGATTATTGTCAACAGCCCGCAGTCGGTGTTGCCCTTTGAGCGTTGTTCGATTGCGCTCGACAATCGTGGACGGCTGCAATTGAAGGCTGTCTCCGGAATGGCCAACATTCCCGCCGGCGACGTCCAGGTGGAGCACCTGCGCGAATTGCTGCAATGGCTCTCGACCGAGGATCGCAAGCTGCTGATTCGCCAACACGAGGAGGAACCGGAGACCGACGAGCCCCGAGTCCGCACAGTGATCGGCAAGCACTTCGCGTCCAGCGACTATCGCGCCCTCTTTGCCCTCCCACTGGCCGATGACCAGGGGCGGGTGGGCCTGCTGCTTTATGAGAGCAGCGACCCGGACTTTCTAGAGGTGGCGCACATCGAGATGATCAAGGTCCTGGCCGGGCAAACCACGGTAGCCATCCGCAACGCGCTGCTCTACCGGGAAGTACCGCTCATCGGCCTGCTCGAGCCTTTGGTGCAACGAAAACAGGCATTTTTGCGGAGCGACCGAAAGCGGCAAGGAGTGATAGTGGGCACCGTGGCGGCGGTGATCCTGTTGCTCATCTTCTGTCCCTTGCCGCTGCGCATCAGCGGCACAGCCGTGGTGGCTCCGCAATCCGTCGCTACCCTTGCCGCCCCGGTCGAGGGAACGATCGCAAACGTGTACGCCCGGGAGGGCCAGCACGTGAGCCGTGGTGAAGTTCTGGCGACCATGGACGACTGGGCGTGGCGTAACCAGCTGACAGCGGCACAGGCCAAGTACGAGGCGGCGATGCTGGCCATGCAAGGCGATTTGGCCCGGCACGCCGCACAGGCAGGGGAAGACCGGACCCAGGCCGACTACCTGCATGCGGAAATGGAGCGGACACGGTTACGTATCGCCAATGCGCAACTTCGTTCCCCCATCGACGGCATCGTAATGACCCCCGATCTGCAGAACGCTGCCGGCGAACACCTCGACGCGGGCGCAACCTTCGCCCAGGTGCTCGATTTGGCCAGCGCAAGAATCAACATCGCCGTAGATCAAGAGGATGCCAACCTGGTGCGGGGAGGCCAGAGGGCCGCCATCAAACTGAATAGCTTTCCCGCGCAGACCCTGCACGGCGAGGTCTTCAGTATCAGCCCCGAAGCCCAGCCCAGCGGCGATGGCCGTGTTTTTTACGCCCACGTGCTGGTGCCGAACGAAAGCGCAGAACTGCGCACCGGCATGGATGGCCGGGCCAAGATCTCCGCCGGATTTCGACCCGCCGGGTTTGTTTTACTGCGCGCACCAGCATTATGGCTCTGGAAACAGCTTTGGGGTTGGATCGGTTGGTAACTATGCCGCGAATTCGTGTCAAAGGTAACCGTAGCACTTGCCAATGGGTCGCGGCCGCAGCGCTATGCTGCATGGGCGGATTGGGTCTCGCTGGGTGCAGGCAGGGACCGGCGGCCTCCCAGCCCGTTGTGGCCTCATCGTCACCATCGGGCACGGCCGCTGAGCCGTTGGCGGCCGCATCATCGCCGTTCTCCGGCGCATCCGCGTACCTGACCGGGCCAGACGCATCCCCCCATCCCACCGGCCCTGCAACCAGTGACGTGCGCAGCTTTACCACCACCGGCCCGCTCGTCGTGGAACAACAGGCCGATGTCGTCGCCGAACGCGACGGGCGGGTAACCGCGGTCAATGTTGAGATTAGCGATCATGTCCGGAAGGGACAGGTGCTGGCGCTGCTGGACGACCGCGCCCTGCAGGCTGCGCGCGCGGAGAAGGCGGCCAGGATTGATTCCCTGCGAGCCCAGGTCCAGTCCTGGGAGGCCGAGCAAAGGAGCAATGAAGCGGATCTGCGCCGAGCCGATGCCATGCGCGCTGAGAAAATACTCGATGATGAGGATTGGGAACATGTGCAATATAAGCTCACCGAAACCAAATCCCAGGTGGCCCGCTACAAGGCTGATGAGCTTGCCGCCGAAGCTGAATTGCATGCCGCGGATGTCGAACTGAGCCAATCCCGCATCACGGCTCCCTTCGATGGCGTGGTAGGCCGCCGCTCCGTACATGACGCGCAGACGGTGAAAAAGGGCGATACCCTCTTCTGGATCACGGCGCAGGCGCCTCTCCGCATCCTTTTCACAGTGCCTGAATCTGCTATGGCTGCTTTCCCTCGCGGCGCAAGACTTGAACTCACCACCACGGATTACCCTCATCTCAAACAGCCGGCGGTCGTCTTCCGTGTGAGTCCCGTCGTCGATCCGGCGAGCGGCAGTATCGAGGTCATTGGCAGCCTGGATAAGCCGTCCCCATTGTTGAAGCCGGGCATGTCCATGCAGGTCAAGCTGAGCTCGCGATGAACCTGAGTGAGGCACTCGATGCAGCTCTCCCCGAGATACCCCG
The DNA here is from genome assembly GCA_963746595.1 of uncultured Acidobacteriaceae bacterium. Classification (GTDB taxonomy): domain Bacteria; phylum Acidobacteriota; class Terriglobia; order Terriglobales; family Acidobacteriaceae; genus PALSA-350. Next base: position 117,989 of record CAVVBS010000010.1, on the reverse strand, counting down.
CACCAGGCTCTCGCGCAAGAACCCCCCACGCATCGATCCTGAACTCATCGTTCGCGAAGATGTAACCGACGGAGAGCCGATCGTCTCCGTCTACCAGCGGAGCACTGCCAACCTGTTACGCCTGAAGCCGACACAGTGGCAACTCGCCCGCCTCTTCGACGGAGTGCGTTCTTACGAAGAGATCGCAGCAGCATTCGAGGCCGAGGCCGGGATCCCGCTTTCCGGGGAGGAGGTGCGAACCTTCGCCGAGAATATGGACGAGGGCGGCTTCTGGTACAAGAATCCGCAGGAAAAAAATATAGCCATGAACGAGAAACTCGTGGCCCAGCGTAGTCGCCGCGTGCGGGGTCACTCCAGCTTCAATGTGGCGCACATATCGTTCTCCGCCTGGGACCCGGACAGATACCTTACCCGGCTCGACCAGAAAATCGGGAAATACTTGTTCAATGGCTGGTTCACCCTCTTTGCTGTCGTGCTCTTCTTATTTCAGGCCGTGGTCTTCTGGGCAAAATGGAGTGTCATTGGCCCGGACATACCGCTTTACTTTAACTTCGGCAATAAGACCTTCGCCGACCTGGTGGAGTTCTGGGTTCTTTTGTTGATCATCGGTTTCGTTCACGAAAGCTCCCACGGACTCACCTGCAAGCACTTTGGCGGCGAAGTTCACAGTATGGGTCTGATGTTCCTTTACCTTACGCCCGCGTTTTATGTGGACGTCACTGAAGCCTGGATCTCGGCCAGCCAGCTGCAGCGCCTGGCGACGATCATTGCCGGCTTATGGGCCGAGATGATTTTGTGCGGCCTGGCGATGATCGTGTGGATGAATACCCGGGTGGGCGATTGGGTTCATGATTTCTCCTACAAGTTCATTCTCCTTAGTGGGCTTGCCCTTCTGGTCGTCAACCTCAATCCCCTCATCAAGCTGGACGGCTACTACTTTTTTACTGAATGGATTCGTATTCCCGACCTGAAAGAGCGCTCCACAGCATTCCTCATCGGCTGGGTGCAGGCCCGTCTCTTTCGACTTCCTGTGGATGTACCAGTGGTTGCCCGGCGGCGGGTGCCGCTTTTTGTGATCTATGCCCTGGCCTCCGGCGCTTACAGCTATCTGCTTCTCCTGTTTGTCGTGCGTTTCGGGTACAACGTCTTCTTTCACTGGTTTGCTGAGCTCGCCGTGGTCCCTGCTGCTTTGCTGGCGTTCGTCATCTTCCGCTCGCGTCTGCGCTCCCTATATAACTTCGCTCGAGTCTTCTATCGCACCAAGGTGGGTACCGGCGCTCTGCGTCTAACGCCTCTGCGTGCCGGGGTCGCGATCGCCCTGCTCATGGTTTTCGTTCTGCCCGTCATGCGTGATCGTGAGAACGCATACTTCGTCGTCGAGCCCATGGAGAGTCACCCGGTACATGCCGGCTTTCCCGGGAAGGTCTCGGCCGTGTACGTGAAGGAGGGCGATACAGTGCACAAAGGGCAGGTGATGGCACGACTGCAGAGCCTGACGGAAGCCAGCGCGAGACAAGAGGCGGAGGCGCAACTGGCTTCCTCACAGGCCCAGGTTTTCGCCGCGGAACTGCAGCATACGGGGCTCGGCGACGCGCTGGCGGCGCAGCACGCGGCTCGCCAGAGCAGCGCGAATGCGAACCAGGAAAGCGCACAGCTTGCAGTAACCGCTCCCGCCGGCGGTGTGGTCGCTACCAGCGATCCGGCAAGCCTCCTGAATCGCGATGTAACCACGGGTGAGACGCTGCTGACAATTGTCGATCCCACCCAGCTGGTTGCAAGATTGTTTGTTCCGGTTTCAGCCATGGATCGCGTTCAGGCAGGAGACGCCGTATCCCTGCAACCTACCTCTCAGTTCTCCGAGATCTATGGGCACCTGGGGACGATGGAAGGTTCCGCGATGCCCTTGCCCTCCGGCCTCCTAGCCAGCCAGGAGTACAAGGGCATCGCGCTGCCGACCTTCTATACCACGCGCATGCCCCTGGGAAAGATGGCCGACGGCATCCGGCCTGGCATGAGCGGGCAGGCAATCATCTTTGGCAAACGCCGTAGCCTGGCAAATCGGCTGCTGACCACTTTCGGTAATGTGCTGCGTACACACTTCTGGTAGGCAGCATCATCGAAAGCCCAACAGCAAGGCTCATTCAAAACCACAACGGTGACAAATGAGCCGCCCAAAGAACAAAACGACAGCGGTATACGCCGGCGTCGTCTTCTCCAAGGCAGATTGCCCTGTTTAGCTTAATTTGTGGATCCTATGCTCACTGCAGCCTCGCTGGCAGGACAAAGGTGGGTTTGATTTTCAACCCCATAGGGTTAAATTATGAACCCTTGGTCGACCTCTAGAGCGAATACTTGCGGCAGAGGTATTTCATGCGCTGCGAGTCAAGGTGCAGCAAGCGCGCCGCGCCAACCTTGCTGCCGTTCGAACGCCGCAGCGCTGCTTCCAGCAGCGCCACCTCCAGCTCCCGTATCTCGTCGTCGAAGCGCACCCCGCCCTGGGGAAGAAGAATGGCCTCGTGGGCGGTAACGCTCTCCGCCAGCAATTGCTGCGGCAGATGCTGCAGCTCGATGGTCGGCCCCGGAACCATGATCAGCAGGCGCTGGATCAGGTTTTCCAGCTCGCGCACATTGCCCGGCCAGGAATGCTCCTCCAAGGCAGCAAGAGCGTTGGGAGTCAGGCGTTTCTGCTCCAGGCCGTTGGCCAGCAGGTGGACACGCAGGAAGTAGTCCACGAGCAGGGCGATATCGCCGGTTCGCTCGCGCAGAGGCGGCAAGTGGATCGGCACCACATGGATACGGTAGTAAAGGTCTTCCCGGAATCGCCCGCTGCGCGCCATTTCTTCCAACGGCTCATTGGTGGCGCAGATCAGCCGGAAATCGATCTTGCGGCTTTGCCGTCCGCCCAGCCGCTGCACCTGGCGGTCTTCGAGCACACGCAGCAGCTTGGTCTGGAGCGGCAAGGTCAGGGTTGCGATTTCATCAAGAAAAAGCGTGCCGCCGTCTGACAGCTCAATCTGGCCTGGTTTTGCCTCGCTCGCGCCAGTGAATGCGCCGCGCTCATGGCCGAAGAGCTCCGACTCGATCAGGTTCTCAGGCAAGGCGGCGCAGTTCAGGCTGATGAACGGCTTGCTCCGCCGGCTGCTCAAAGCAACGATAGCCCGGGCCACCAGTTCCTTGCCCGTGCCGCTCTCCCCACGTACGATCACGTTGATGCGGCTGTCGGCCACCTGTGAGATCGCGTCGTAGACGCGCCGCATGGCTTCGCTCGCGCCTACCAGGTCTTGGAACTTGCTCCGCTCCAACACCTGCTGCTGCATGCGCACCCGTTCCATCTCCTCGATGCGCTCTTCGAGCGTCGTCTTGAGTACCAGGCGCAGCTCGGATAAGATCGATTGGACTGCGAAAGTGGGCATCGCTGCCTGCTTCGATCGCCTGCTTCTCCAGCACACGGGCGCGCGAACGGCTGAGCGAGATCAAGACCAGGCCACGTTCCAGGATCCGAAGCTCGCGCAGCACCCGGATTCCGGTACCGGCTTCATCGCCCTGGGAGTCGATGTCGACCAACAGCGCCTGGGCTCGCTGTTCACGAACCCAAATTGCCGTATCTCCGAAGTGTTTGCGGTGGGCGTACCTGGTACCAGGGCGTCAGCTCCGGCTCGATCTCACTCAGAAATTCCTCATCCGCGGTGATCAAGCAGACCACGGGCAGGGTTTCGTCAGCTAAGCTGGTCGAACGATGCAGACTGGGCATGTGTCAGTTCATTCTACGGAGCAGTCCAGGAAAAGAAAGAGTGGGCTCCTCAGCTGCGCTCATGGTCCCCACACTTGCTGCAGAAAGAGGTAGCGATCGCGATGCGGATCGGGAGCGGCTCCCGGATCCGCGCTTAGGCGCATCACCTGCCAGTTGCCCACCGCATCATAGGCCGGCCAATGCGGCGCTCCGGCACCATTTGGATCTCCAGACTTGGCAAAATTGGTCCAGAAGGTTTGCATCAGATCGGAGAGCTTGTAGTCCTCGGGAGTGAATTTGGCTCCCTTACGCGAGTCAAGATTGCCGAAGACATACTCAATTTCATCGGAGTGGAAGGCTCCATCAGCGGCAGCATGGAAAGGGTCTCCAGGCGAGGGCTGCGCGAATAAATAGCGATAGACAGGGGCGCCCCCGGTCTTTACCTGCGCCTCCAGCCAGGCCCAGGTGGAATACACCAGGAAGCGGTCGCCGGCAAAGTCCTCCGCTGCGCGCAACGCCTCAGCATCATCGGTTGCGTGGTACACCTTGAGGAATTCTTCGGCCCGCGGGCCGAACTCCTTAACTGCCGTGGCTTTCAGACCCTCGACTGTACCCCGTTCGGGATGCTTCAGCACGTCACCGGTGTCTTCATCCCGGTTCCAACCGGCAAGCAATGGCACGTGAGCCTGATTGCCGGCGGCAAAGATCGCGGCAACGCTTTGGGGTAGAAAATAGCCATCCGTATCGGGCGCGAAGGGAGATTTGCCCATACCCTTCCGGGTCGCCAGCTTTAGGATCTCTTCGCTGCTCTCCGCCCGGAGCGCCGCGAGACCACTGTCGCTGCCGGCGCGGTGGAGATAGTCCTCGGTCGCCTTCTCGGCCTCGTCCAGAGGCGGAAAACTCAGCTCCTTGCTGGCAAATGCGCCGCCGCTCTCTCCAATGGCATGCGCAAACAGACCCTTGGCCAGCGGCGACGCCATCTGAGCGCTGACGGCAAAGGAACCTGCGGATTCGCCGAAGATGGTTATATTGTCCGGGTCGCCGCCAAAGGCCTTGATGTTGCGCCTCACCCACTGCATGGCAGCCAATTCATCCATCAGTCCATAGTTGCCGGCGGCGTGGTGGGAATCCTCGGCGGCCAGCTCATGGGTGGCGAAAAACCCAAAAATGCCCAGCCGGTAATTCATGGTGACCACGACCACCGCTTTGCGGGTGAGGTGTTCGCCGTCCTGGCGCGGCTCCGAGGTGCCGCCACCGGTAAATCCACCGCCGAAAATCCAGAGCATTACCGGCAACTTGCCCTTGGGTTTGGCGGCCGGTGTCCACACATTGAGGGTGAGGCAGTCCTCGCTCTCACCCGGATCGCGGAAGACCATGTCGTCATAATGTTCCTGCTGGAAACACCGGGACCCGAAGCTTGTGCTCTGGCGCACGCCCTGCCATTTGGCGGCTGGTTGCGGCGGCTTCCAACGCAGCGGGCCGACAGGCGGCGCCGCATACGGGATGCCGAGAAAGTCGCGCGCTTGCCCGTCCGCGCTCATCTTTCCCTGCACCTTGCCCTGCTCCGTCTTGACCACCAATGCGTTGTCCGCGTGAGCCGGTAGCGCGAAGGCAGCCGTCCCCACTGCGACGCAAAGATACCTCGACAAGAAGCTGTTGAACATGCGCCCTAATCTACCAGATCACCGAGGTATCGTTGCCCCCGGGAGTTCCTGTGGGGATCCTTGGCGTTGGCAAACGTCATGCGGCTTTCCTTACCGAAAGCCGCACACGCAGCAGCGTCCAGCGCTGAGTAGAGGAACTCCGGGTCTTGCCACAGCAGCGCTGCTACACTCAAAACCGGATGCAACCATGTCTTTGTCTTTGATCGTAATTAGCGTGGCGTATCTGCTGGGTTCCATCCCATTCGGGTTCCTCCTGGTGCTGTTAGTAAATAAGGAGGACATCCGCGCCAAGGGCAGCGGCAATATCGGCGCCACCAATGTGCTGCGCTCGGGCGCGAAGGGATTGGGCGTCCTGACCTTTGTGCTCGACGGCAGCAAAGGTTACGCCGCAGTGGCAGTGGCAGATTTCCTGGGCCGCAACCAGGGCTCGGCGACGCTCAATAGTCTTGCCATCCTGGCCGCACTGTTCGTGATTTTGGGTCATATGTTTCCCGTCTGGCTGCGCTTCAAGGGCGGCAAGGGAGTGGCCACTGCTTTCGGCGCTTTCCTGGCGCTCTGTCCCTTGGCGGCGCTCTCCGCCCTGGGTCTATGGTTGGCGATTGTGGCCCTGACCCGTTACGTCTCGCTGGCGTCGATCCTGGCCGCGCTTGTGCTTCCCTTCCTGACCCTCTGGCTCTCACCGGGCAAATACGGGTACATGACCGGAGCAGTTGTTTTCGTTTGCTGTTGGAGCGTCATTGTGAAGCACCGGCAAAATATCCAGCGCCTGATGCAAGGCACGGAACATGGCTTCGGCGCATCGAGGAAGAGCGGAGCATGAGCCGTATTGCCATCGTGGGCAGCGGCTCCTGGGGAACCGCTCTCGCCCTGAGCCTCGCTCGCCGTGGCGACCACTCCATCGCCCTTTGGTCTCATTCGGCAGCCGTGGGGGCCTACCTTCCCGGGTTTCCAATCCCTCCGCAGATAGATCCGATGAGCGATCTCGCCGCAGCCGTGGCGGGCGCGGATATTGTGATCAGTGCGGTGCCATCGCAGCATGTGCGCGCGATCTATCACGCCATGGCGCCCTCTCTGGAGCCGGGGCAAATCATCGTCAGCGCCACGAAGGGAATCGAGGATCAGACCTTTCTCCGTATGACGCAAGTCATCGAGCAAGTGCTGGCGGACCGAAGTCCGATTGACAGCCTGCCCTGCGGCGCGCTGAGCGGGCCGTCGTTCGCGCAGGAGGTGGCATCCGGATCCCCCACGGCAATCACCATCGCTTTCGCAGATAGCCGGCTCGCCAGCCGGCTTCAGGAGGAGCTCACCGCGCCCGCGCTGCGACTCTACACCAACGACGACGTGATCGGCGTGGAGCTGGGCGGTGCGCTCAAGAATGTAATTGCCATCGCCGCCGGCATCGCCGCCGGGCTGGGCCTGGGGCACAACAGCGCCGCGGCCATTATCACTCGTGGCGTAGCAGAGATTACCCGCCTGGCGGTCGCCTGCGGGGGGCGCAGGGAGACGCTTGCCGGCCTTTCCGGCTTGGGTGACCTGGTGCTTACCTGCACGGGTCCGCTTTCCCGTAACCGCTCGGTCGGGTTTGAACTCGGCCGAGGGCATAAGCTTCCCGAGATCCTGGCGCAGCTACAGGGCAAAGTCGCGGAAGGCATACGGACCACCTCGGCGGCCCTCGGACTGGCCAAAGCCCACGAGGTGGAAATGCCCATCACGGAGCAGATGGCAGCCATTCTCGAGCACGGCAAGTCGCCCCAGGACGCGATCCGCGAACTGATGGCCCGTCCCGGCCGCGACGAATAAACCAAAACTCCCACGAACTATCCCACAACCTCCATTTGGAATCGCACTGTGTCCCTTCCACAAACGCCGGGATCCGCGGCCCCAGGAAAGGATCGCGGCAGGTCGGCCCGGTGCGGGCTTCGGTGGTTGAAAAGCTCCGAGCAGCATGGGCAAGATGAGCACCGCCGAGGTCCTTCGACTCCGCGCCACCAAGCGTTCTGTCACCGATAAATCTGTGAAGCGCTCCGCTCAGGATGACGATTTTGTGGCAAATTGGAGACGCTCAGGATGACGGTTTTGCGGCGGGTTGGAGACGCTCAGGATGACGGTTTGTGGCGGATTGGAGACGCTCAGGATGACGTTTTTGTGGCGAATTGGAGCGCTCAGCGACGATTTTGTCGCGAATTGGAGACGCTGAGGATGAGGTTTTTGCGGCGGGTTGGAGATGCAAGAACCCAGCGTCTTCTCGAATTTCTATTGCCTGCCAAACAAGTTAGCGCTTATGGGCTACGCCCCTTCGTCGTTCACGGTCTGCAGCCTAGTACACTCAACTCATGCCGTATCGAGAAGCCTTGTGATTCAGACTCTTTTTGGCAGCCTGGAAGAACCCGAAAAAAAGAGCATATTCGGCCGCATGAAGGAGGCCGTCTCGCGCACCCGCGAGACCCTGGCCGACCGGATCGAAGACATCGTCGCCCTGACCCACGAGGTCGATGAAGCCGCTCTGGAAGAGCTGGAGATGAGTCTCGTGGCCTCGGATCTGGGAATCGGTACATCCACCGAGATCATCGAGGCCCTGCGCGACCGGGTGAAACGGCACGAGATCCGCAACGGCGCGGAGTTGAAGCAGCTACTGAAACAGGAGATCCAATCCATTCTGGACGCCCGGGAAGAAGAGGACTTCTTCAAGCCCAAATACACAGCGCCGCCCAGGGTCATCATGTTGGTGGGCGTGAACGGCACCGGCAAAACCACAACGACGGGGAAGCTGGCTTCCTATTACCGCCGCCAGGGCAAGACCGTTTTGCTGGCTGCTGCCGACACCTTCCGTGCCGCGGCCATCGAGCAGCTTGAGGTGTGGGGCCAGCGCACGGGCGTGGAGATGATCAAGACCAAACAGGGAGGGGATCCCTCCGCTGTCCTCTTCGATGGCATGCGGGCAGCCCAGGCGCGGGCCATCGATGTCCTCATCGTCGATACAGCCGGCAGATTGCACACCAAGGACAACCTGATGGCGGAACTGAGCAAGATGCGGAGAACCGCCCAGCGGATCATTCCCGGCGCCCCCCACGACGTCCTGTTGGTGATGGACGCGACCACGGGGCAGAATGGCTTGCAGCAGGCCAGGCTCTTTACCGAATCGGCGGGCGTCACCGGCATCGTGCTCACCAAACTCGACGGCACAGCTAAAGGCGGCATTGCCGTCGCCATAGCGCGCGAACTCAAGGTCCCTGTCCGCTACGTCGGCGTGGGCGAAAAGTTGGAAGACCTTTTACCATTTGACAGCAAGGCGTTCGTTGATTCCTTGCTCGGTGACTAGAACGATGCCGGAAGTTGACCAGCAGTGGATGGAGCGTGCATTACAGCAAGCGGAGCGGTCGGTCGGCCTCGCCTCTCCCAACCCGGCCGTCGGCTGCGTGCTGGTTCGAGGCGACGATCTGGTGGGGGAAGGCTTCCACGAGTTTGACCGCCGCGACCACGCGGAGGTTGTTGCCCTTAAGCAGGCAGGCCCTCTGGCTCATGGTGCGACCGCCTATGTAACTCTCGAACCTTGCAGCCACCAGGGAAGAACCGGACCCTGCGCGGATGCCCTGATTGCGGCGGGCGTTACACGGGTGGTGGTGGCAACCGCCGACCCCAATCCCCTGGTGAACGGTAAAGGCATCGCCCGCCTGCGCGAGGCTGGCGTGCAGGTCAGCACGGGCGTGCTGCAGGAACAGGCGCGCAGCCTTAACGATGGCTACGCAAAGTTCATCACTGCCTTTCTTCCTTACGTCACTATGAAAGTTGCCACTACGCTCGACGGCCGCATCGCGCCCGCGCACCGCGAAGCCCGTGGTCATTTCTGGATAAGCGGGAGCGAAGCACGGGCCGAAGTGCATCGCATGCGCCACGCCGTAGATGCGCTGATTGTGGGGGTGGGAACGATCATCGCCGATGATCCTTTGCTCACCGACCGCAGCGACCAGCGGCGGCGGCGGCCATTGCAGCGGATTGTGCTGGACTCCAGCCTCCGCACCCCCCTGGATTCTCAGCTGGTCAAGACCGCTTACCAGGATGTGCTTATTTTTTTCAGCCACGCCGAGGTCGCAGCGCAAAAAGCGCTCGAAGCCCGCGGCGTCCGCCTGCAGCAGATCGCGCATCGCGGCCCCCGCATTTCTCTGCAGGATGCGCTGGTGCGGCTGGCGGAGATGCAGATCACCAATGTGCTGCTGGAAGGCGGCGCCGAGGTCTATACGTCCGCTCTCAACCAGGGCCTGGTGGATAAACTCATGTTGTTTTATGCGCCCACGTTTTTTGGCAAAGCTGCCGTCCCCATGCTCAGCGCGATCGACGGACTACCTCCGATTGAGGACTATTCACTGAAACAGTTTGGCCGGGATTTCGCGGTAGAAGCCCGCCTGCATGATCCCTGGTCCGAAATGATCTAATTAAAGTTGACATGTTTACCGGGCTCATAGAAACCACAGGCACCGTCCTCGCCGTCGAACAGCGTGCGGGTTCGCGACGCATAACCATTGCCGCGCCCATCGGAGATAGCGTTACGCTGCGCACCGGCGACAGCATCGCGGTCAGCGGCGTTTGCCTGACCGCGCTCGATATCGAGGCCGGCCGTTTTCACGCCGACCTGGCAGCGGAGACGGTGGCCCGTACTTCCCTTTCCCTCCTCGCACCGGGATCCACGGTAAATCTGGAGTTGCCGACACGGGCGGGCGCTCCCCTCGGCGGCCACGTGGTCCAAGGCCACGTCGACGGCGCGGGCACGCTGTTAAGCCTGGAGCCAGTCGATGCGCACGCCGATCCCGCACTCGCCGATTGGTGGCTTCGCGTTGCCGTACCCGGCCAGCTAAGCCGCTACATGGTAGAGAAGGGTTCGATTGCGATTGAGGGAATCAGCCTGACCATCGCCCGCTGGGAACCGGGTACGACGGAAGGGGACGTGGTCTCCGTGGCCATCATTCCCCACACCTATGCGCGCACCAATCTGCACACCCTCAAAGCCGGGCAGTCAGTCAATATCGAGGCCGATGTGTTGATCAAGTTCATGGAACAGCGTTCGCTCGAAACCCGGTTCGACCTGAGCGTCGAATACCTGATAGCGAACGGCTACTAAGAACCTCTTTTGGCTTTTTTTCCGGCCCGTCCCCAGTGCTATCATCAAGATGTGCCGGGTCCTACGCGACGCAACCCCGCCAACCCCGCCAGGTCCGGAAGGAAGCAACGGTAACGGGTCAGTGCGTGCGCAGTAGGTTGCCCGGTACAAACGATAGCCCGTGACCCTGCCAGCCTATCCACCCCTCATCGATCCCATTTGCAGATGCCTCACCTGGCACTTGCTCTGTTCATGCGGTTGAATTCCCGGCAGTTTTGTTCTGGAGAAGAATATTGAGCATCGAATTGCGTCCGCGTGCACAACGGCGCGCCAAGATTAGCGCTCTGGGAACCTATGTGCCGCCGCGCATCCTCAGCAATGCCGACCTGGCAACCATGGTAGACACGTCTGACGAGTGGATCATGCAGCGCCTTGGCATCCGCGAGCGCCACCTGGTCGAGCCGGGCATGGCGACCAGTGACATGGCAGTGGAAGCAGCGCGCCGCTGCCTTGCCAATCGAGGCATCATGGCCAGCGAGGTTGAGGTAATCATTGTGGCCACGGTTACGCCCGACATGCTCTTCCCTGCAACCGCATGCCTGGTCCAGGACAAGCTCGGCGCCCATGGCGCCTGGGGCTTCGACCTTTCCGCGGCGTGCTCCGGTTTTCTCTATGCCCTGCAAGTGGGGGCCAAGCTGGTCGAGTCCGGCGCTCAATCGAAGGTATTGGTCATCGGCGCGGACACCATGTCGTCAATCATCGACTATACCGACCGCTCCACTTGCGTCATATTTGGCGATGGGGCCGGTGCGGTCCTGGTCGAACCCGCCGCAGAGGGCGAGATCGGGCTAATCGACTTTTGTCATGAGATCGACGGTTCCGGGGCGTGTGCACTGAATATGCCGGCCGGCGGCAGTCTTCGCCCTGCTTCCGCCGAAACCGTCGCGGCCAGAATGCACTATGTCCACCAGGACGGGCAGGCGGTTTACAAGTACGCTGTGCGCAAGATGGTGGAGACGACCAGCAAATTGCTCCAGACCAACAACATCAGTGCCGCGGACCTGGGCTGCTTTATCCCTCACCAAGCCAACAAGCGCATCATTCTCTCTACCGCCGAGCGCTTGGGCCTCCCGCTGGAACGGGTGGTCATCAACATCGACCGCTACGGCAATACGACCGCCGCCACCATTCCCCTGGCCATGCAAACCGCCCTCGACGAGCACTGCCTGAAGCACGAAAGCCTGGTGCTGCTGGCCTCGGTAGGGGCCGGCTTCACCGTAGGCGCCTGCCTCCTCCGCTGGGAGATGTAAAGCGGCCACATTGCCAAGTAGGTCCGGGCTGCGCAGGCCGTTTGGTCATGTTGGCTGCTAAGTCCTTTGTTTCGCCAAGATGATCAAGATGATCAAATTAATTAATTGATCATCTTGGTCCTATTTGGACGAAGCATCTATATTCCACCTCCAGCGGAAGGAATATCGAGAGCGAATTGGAACGGCGCAAGGGCATGCTCTAAACGACTATTCAGTGGTGTCGCTTATATAGATTCAATTTGGAGTGGTTTTGGTCATTAGTTAGAAAATTATTTGGGGGATTCCCTTCGCGTCAGCCGTAGCTTGCGTAGGGGCGAAGGGTCTGGGGAATATCCCAGGACCGTGTCCTGGGATATTCTCAGCCGTCCCCTTCGACAAGCTCAGGGCAGGCTCTGCGGGACTGATTTTTGAAGCGGCAGGTTCTCACGCAGATTCTGAGGCCCTTATTTGCCCCTTGTGTGCGGCCCCGACTGACCAGCGGCTAAAGCCCTCTCCGGGGACATACTCGTGCGGCACGGCTAAACCCGTGCCCTTCGTTGAGCGAGTTATTCCGCAAGCTGTAAAGTCGTGCCCTGATACAGAACATGAGTGTCTCCGCAGGTTGTGGAACCCATGTCCTTTGCCCAGCCTGCTGGGTGGCGTCCGGCTCAGTTCGCGCTTAGCGCGGGGACCTGCGGCGCTGCTGCCCTTCTACCCTCGCGGCGAAACTTCCAGACCCCGTACAAAATTGCCGCCACCATCAAGCCCAAATACACCCACATGAGGATGGTGCTCCATCCGGAGAGATAATGGCGAAAGGCACGCACCAGCGCCCTGCCATAAGCGACAGCAAGCCAGGTCACCAGCGAATAACGAAACGCTCGCGCCAAGCCGAAGGAAATAAAGAACTTTCTTCGCGAAACGCCCAGGGCGCCGGCGGCTAGCAGGAAAGGCATCAGGGGGAACGGCGGCGGAAGCAATGCCGAGGTGCTGACGGCGAGCGTGCCGTTCTTCTCCACCCAGCCTGTCAGGCGTCGCGCAAATCGCTTGGGAAGATAACGATTCAGCGCTGCTTCTCCGCCTTTGGCGCCAGCTTTCCAGGTGAGATACCCGCCCAGGATGGAACCGGCAAAGGCCGCAAGGGCCGCCAACACCGGGTCCGCGCGGTGGACCACCAATAGGATTAACAGTAGATCGGCGCTGCCCGGGAGCGGCAGCGGAATGATCGAGGAATCGATCACGGACACCACAAAAAGCCCTAAGGTGCCGAAGCCCATGAGCCAGTGCAATCCGTGCGCACTGTGGCCAGCCTTGGCTGACTTCGCGGCCTGCCCTGCCGCCCCATGTTTGCTAGATTCCTGAATCATGCCTATTGGACGCAGCTTCGAGCATAGCCGACGCAATCTGAATGGAATCCCCTACATCAGACGCAGAGCCGGTGCCGGTGGAAGCGCTCCGCATTCAGCAGCATAGCGGTAAAACAGGTCGAGTCCGCGGAGGCAGGCCTCATCTAATATGTAGTGGATATTTTTGGTGAGGTAGAAGCGAATGGTCTCCGCCGGCACCGCAATCCGGGTCGACCACTCACCCACCAGATCCTCGATGTGCTCGAGCCCATGGTCCCGTGAGGTCTGCAGATCCTCTATCAGCTTCGAGACGCTGATCCCGGTCTCCTCCAGGCCACCCGGGCGAAGCGCCCAAAAGGCGGAAACCCAGGGCAGTCCGGTGAAGCCATGCCACTCGTGCGCCAAGTCCAGGTAGAGCAGGCGTTCGCCGGTGCGGAGAGCGCGGGCCTCCATGTCCTCCAGCGCCAGGAGGGCTGGGTCGCCGATCAGCAACGCCGCGTCGGCGACCGCAAGCATGGATTCAAGATCGGGCTCGTGGGGAACGAACAGCGCCGGAACTTTCCAAAAGATCTCGAACAGGATCCGAGTGTAAGCGCAAGAGGTAAGCGATGAAGTGTCAGCCGCTATGGTGCGCACCCCATTTACCCCTTGTTGCGCACGAACCACCAAAATAATGGAACGCACGCGATCGAGCGCGGCGACTGTACAGCCGGGTACGACCAACAGCGAGGGCGTGGTGGCGTGCGCCGCCACGGGAACCAGGCCGATATCCGCTTCGCCGTCTGCCAGTTCCGCGGCGCAACCCGAAGGTGTGGTGTAGCCGATCTGGTAGCGCTCACGGAGGTAGCTGCGCTCGGGCTCGTGCTCGAAGTCCCACATTAAAGGAGCAGGATTGAGGAAGTGGATCGCCGCCATACGGACGCGGCGCTTGCGTTGGAGGGTCACTCATTAGTGTACCTTGGCATTCAACAATGAATGGACCCGAACCACCACCCGCCACCGCGTCGGAGAATCGGCTCGCCTGGATCGCGCTCACACTGACCCCGGGCCTGGGACCGAAACGCATCCTGAAAGCTGCGCAGACCTTGCGCGATGTGTCGCGCCTCTTTCAACTTTCTCTGACGGAACTCGAATCGCTGAATTTTCCTGCGCCCTCGGCCCAGTTCCTTTTCAGCGGCAAAGCGCGGATCGAGGCGGAGCAGGAGTGGCAACGCGTGCGCGACCAACGCGGCGCGATCCTCACCTATGAGGACGAGGATTACCCCGAGCGGCTGCGCGAGATCTTCGATCCGCCGCCGGTGCTCTGGGCATTGGGCGACTTGCACCTACTCTCTCGCCCGGCGATTGCCATCGTGGGGACACGCCATCCCACACCGTATGGTACGGGGATGGCAGAAGTGTTGGCCCGGGATCTGGCTAGCCGCAGGCTGGTGGTTCTCAGCGGGATGGCGCGCGGCATCGACACCGCAGCTCATCGCGGCGCACTGGCGGCCAGCGGCAGCACCGTCGCGGTCTGGGGAACCGGCATCGACGTGATCTACCCTAAAGAAAATAAATCTCTGGCCGAAAATATTCTCGTTGCTGGAGGAACCATCCTCTCGGAGTACAGATTGGGCACTTTTCCGGCGCCGCAAAACTTTCCCAAGCGCAACCGCATCTTGAGTGGCATGAGCATCGGGGTGCTGGTGGTGGAAGCGGGGGAGAACAGCGGCACCCGCGTGACCGCCCGCTGCGCGCTGGAGCAGGATCGCGATGTTTATGCCGTGCCGGGGAACGTGACCACCAAGAACGCCTGGGGCCCCAACACATTGATTAAACAGGGCGCTAAGCTGGTGGCTACGTGGGAGGATGTGTGGCAGGAACTGCCCACCCAGGTGCGGCTGCAGCTGGAAGGAGAATTAGGTTTTGCATCGTCGACTGAGCAAACTGCATCGATTGTGGAGGAACTTCCGCTGCAGGAGCCGGAGAAGGTCGTGCTTGCCGCTCTGCGGCACGACGAAGCCGTGCAACTGGATGAGCTGATGGAAAAGCTCGAGTCCAGATTGACCTCGTCTGAAATCTTCACGGCCCTGTTCGAGCTCGAGCTGGCGAGCCGGATTAAACAACTTCCCGGCAAAAACTACGTCAGACGAATGTAGCTTCTCGCGCTTATCTACATCAGAAGTTGCAGACACGGAAGTTGCAGACGCGACAGGGGAAAGCGCGTCTTATAGAGCACTGATCGAGGCTCCCGCCAGGACGCGGATCACGATAAGTAAATAACCCTGAACCTTCCAGGTGGTACAGTCAGTCCCATCGGAAGAGCTTTTTTGAAGGGTACGGGCTTTAGTCCGTACGCAAGTGGTAATAGGGTTCGGCTTTAGCCGGCCACAGTAGTCGGGATGAATTTAAGGAACGCAATGAGTAAATCACTAGTGATCGTCGAATCGCCCGCCAAGGCAAAGACGATCAGCAAATATCTCGGAAAAGACTTCACTGTTGAAGCTTCCGTCGGCCACATTAAAGACCTGCCAAAGAACAAGATTGGCGTGGATCTGAGCGACGGCAGTTTCACGCCCGAGCTAATCGTCATCCCCGGGAAAGAAAAGGTCGTCGACCGGCTGAAGAAACTGGCCAAGGCCGCGACTGTTATTTATCTGGCTCCTGACCCTGACC
The DNA here is from genome assembly GCA_963746595.1 of uncultured Acidobacteriaceae bacterium. Classification (GTDB taxonomy): domain Bacteria; phylum Acidobacteriota; class Terriglobia; order Terriglobales; family Acidobacteriaceae; genus PALSA-350. Next base: position 102,213 of record CAVVBS010000010.1, on the reverse strand, counting down.
GTGAAGGAGAAGCGATCGCAGCGCATCTCGAAGATGAGCTGCGCGGTCTGTCCAAGAGCGACTCGATTCGCCGTGTAACCTTTAATGAAATTACCGCCAAGGCGGTGCACGACGCCTTTGAACATACCCGGGATGTCGATCGCAATCTTGTCGACGCACAACAGACGCGCCGCGTCCTCGATCGCATCGTGGGTTATCAGATCTCGCCTTTGCTGTGGGACAAGGTGCGCCGTGGCTTGTCCGCGGGCCGGGTGCAGACCGTGGCTCTCCGTCTCATCGTCGAACGGGAACGCGAGATCAAGGCGTTTGTGCCGGTCGAGTATTGGACCCTCGATGCCCAGCTTACTCCGGCAAATGAGAAGACCGAGTTCACTGCTCGCTTCATCGGCGTCGATGGCGAGAAGGCCACGGTTGAGACTGTGGATGCGCCGGCCCTACCCGGCAAGCCGCAGATGGACGCCGTGGTGGCCGCGCTGGACAAAGCAAAGTGGTCGGTCCAAAACGTGGAGAAGAAGGAGCGCCGGCGTAATTCGACAGCGCCCTTTACCACCAGCAAGCTGCAGCAGGATGCATCCCGTCAGTTAGGCTTCAGCGTCCGCCGCACCATGGGCGTAGCGCAGCGCTTGTACGAAGGCATTGAGTTGGGCAGCGAAGGATCAGTAGGCCTCATCACCTACATGCGTACCGATTCCACCCGCGTCTCGCCCGATGCCATCGCCGATGCACGCAAGTGGATCGAACAGAACCACGGCAAGGACTACCTTCCGGCGTCGCCGAATGCCTTCAAGAGCAAGAAGGACGCCCAGGATGCGCACGAGGCCATCCGGCCCACCAGCGTCAGCCTGCATCCGGAAGAGATTAAGCGCTATCTCAGTGACGAACAGTATCGCCTCTACCGGCTCATCTGGCAGCGCTTTGTGGCGTCGCAGATGGTCCCCGCGGTCTTCGACCAGACCACCGTCGATATTGTAGCCAAGGCGGATCGCAGCTATAACTTCCGCGTGACCGGCTCGGTAATGAAGTTCGACGGTTTCCTGAAGGTTTACGAGGAAGCCAAAGAAAAGAAGGACGATGAGGATGAGGAGCTCAGGAACCGGCTACCTGCCCTCGAGAACGGACAGGCACTGGCGCTCAATGCGCTGTTGCCAGAAGAGCACTTCACCGAACCTAGACCGCGCTTCAATGAAGCGTCGCTGGTGAAAGAGCTCGAAGAGCGCGGCATCGGACGGCCTTCTACATACGCCACCATCATCAATACGATTCAGGAACGCGAATACGTGCAGAAGGTCGGCACCGGCCGGGGAGCCAAATTCGTCCCCACCGAGATCGGCTTTGTGGTCACCGATCTGCTGGTTGCCAACTTCCCTTATATCTTCGACCCGCAATACACGGCCAAGCTGGAAGAGGAGCTGGACGATATCGAAGACGGCAAAGAGGTGTGGACCGACTTGCTGGGCGCTTTCTATGGGCATTTCGAAAAAGAGCTCATTCATGCCGGCAAGCACATGGAAAATATCAAGCGGATGGAGAAGCCGACGGACGAGAAATGCGACGTCTGCGGTTCCCCGCTGGTCTTGAAGTGGGGTAAGTTTGGCAGCTTCTTCGCCTGTAGCACCTACAACAAGAAGGATCCGGCCAGCTGTACGTTCACCAAGGAGAATTTTGCCGCAAAACCTGAGATGAGCGCGCAGGAAGGCGAGGAACAGGCGGAAGAATACTGCGAAGCCTGCGGCCGGGTTATGGTGTTGAAGCGGGGACGCTTCGGCGCCTTCATGGCCTGCCCCGGATACAGCGAAGATCCACCCTGCAAGACCACGCGCAAGCTGACCCAGAAACAGCAGCAAAAGGCTCCTCAGCCACTGGACGAGAATTGCCCCAAGTGCGGATCACAGTTGGTACTGCGCAATGGCCAGTATGGAGAATTTGTCTCCTGCAGCGCCTACCCCAAGTGCAAGTACATCAAGCAGAACATTATTGAGGGCATGAAGTGCCCCAAGTGCGGCGACGGAGACATCGCTGAGCGGAAGGCACGGCGCGGCAATCTGTTCTATGGCTGTACCAACTATCCGAAGTGTGACTTCACCTCGAACAACAAGCCAGTCCCGGAAAAATGTCCGGAATGCGGCAGCCCCTACCTGCTGGAAAAGACGCGAGCCGCCGGGGTCTACCTGGTCTGTCCCAACAACCGCAAGTCAGCCGCGGAAGACGAAGCGCCCAAGAAGAAGGCCAAGAAGGGCGCGGCGGTCGAGGAACCGAACCAGGTGGTCTGCACTTACGCGCGCAAGATTGCCGAGCCGCAAATGGAATCGGTCGAGGCCATGCGCTACCAAACCAAGGCCGAAGCACTTCCAGTCGCTTGAATCCTGTCAAACCAGGTCGCGTCCTGGCCTTGCCAGGACGCGAAGCTGGGCGTACAACTCAAAGTGCGGTTGTTTCACCCTACTCGGCCGCATGGAGCAAGCAATGAAATTATTCGTGGTAGTTTTGGCGTTCTCGACAATTCCTGCTATGGCCGCGGATATGAGTGCGGCAAAGGTCAACGGTTATATCAGCGATTCCAAGTGCGGAGCGATGCATAACGGCTCCGCCCCCAATGCGGCCTGCGTGAAAAAGTGCGTCGACGGCGGAGCAAAGCCGGTGTTTGTGGATGACGCCAAAAAAACGGTCTACACCATCGATGATCCCGACGCAGTCAAGGATCATTACGGGCACCACGTCGCCGTTGTGGGCAAGGTGAACGATTCCGACAAGACGATCCACATCGCCAGCGTCTCCATGCTTCCCGATCAGGGCAAGCCGAGTGGCGCGGCGGACATGCACTAAACCCTGTAAGTCACCCTTCAGCTATCCTGCGGCAGTATCTTTGAGCTCACTCGGAGACTGCCGCGACTACCCCTTGGCTTCCCGCTGGGCGATTTCGTGCGTCTAATGATCTGTGTCCGTCGTATTTGTGTGGTGAATCGCTTGCTTCAAAGCGAAGCATTGGACGGGATACCAGAGTGGGCATCCATCTGCTAAGGTGGGAGAGGGTAGGAAGGAACGCAAGAACTAACCCCTGTTATGGCAAAGGCAACCTGGAACGGCAAAATAATCGCGGAAAGCGACACCATAGAGATGGTTGAGGGCAATCTCTACTTTCCGGAGAGCTCACTCAAGCGGGAATTCTTCCGCCCCAGCTCGACGATCTCGACCTGTCCCTGGAAGGGGCAAGCGAGATACTACAGCCTCTTGGTGGACGGACAAGAAAACCAGGATGCCGCGTGGTACTACCCGGACCCCAAGCCGGCAGCCCGCAACGTCAAGAACCATGTGGCCTTTTGGCGTGGAGTTGAAGTCGAAAAGTAGGATCCATGGCCCTGCCGGCCAAAGCGTGGCCGTCGCAGCCGTGCTCCTGGGCCTGGCGATTCTGTCCCCCCACGGGGCGGTCGGCCAGCAGGTCCCACCAGCGACCCAGTCGAACCAAATCCCACCCCAGTCCAACCAGGCACCGGCCCAGGCCAGCCCGCAAAGAGACCTTGAGGTCTTGCGCCGGTTAGAAGAGGAGTATTTGCGGGCCGAGATTGAGGACGATACGGCGATCGCGGGTACGATTCTCGCCGAGGACTATGTAGGTCTGAAGCCCGACGGCTCAACCGTCACTAAGGCGGATGTCATCAACAACCTGGCCCGCCATGAGCGTCGTCGAGAACCGTATTTGGTTACAGCCACCAACATGCGGGAGCACCTCTTTGGCGACACCGCCTGCTTGACCTACACCAAGGTCTACACCAAGCCTGGAAGCCCAGCCGCTTACAGCGAGAACGTCCTCCATCTTCTCACCCGGCGAGGCGGTATCTGGCGTCTCCAACTCAGCAGTCCCCTGCCCTCCCCCAGAACAAGTAGAGCCGCGAAGGATACCGCAGATCTCTCGGCTCCCTCGTACGCCTCAAGGAAAGTGCTTCGGAGAAGAGAACATAGTGGTGCCTGAAAAACATGGTTTTTCCGCACCGAACAGAAACGTCTGACTAACGCGTGCCCTTTGACACCATCTTCTTCCAACAGCCTGTAAAGCCATGCCCTTCGTTGAACTGCGTGTTTTCTCGCAGGCTGTGTGCGTACCAAGAGGGAAAGCGCAGTGCGCCTGTCGGTTCCTGTCATTCCTTTCGGGAGTCACGGAAACGGTTCCCCGGGTTACTCCGGGGCTCTGTTTTTGTTTTTCCGGCTCCTATCTCTGGGATAATGAACCCACTCTGGCGTTCTGAACTGGCGGCCGTTCCTGGCGGGATACGCAGGCGGCAAGCCCCGCGTATCCCCCGATGAAGCCACTCGAACTGGCACTGACCCCGACCCGCAACCGTCGCCTGAATGAAGTCACGGGCATGGTGCTCCTTGTGGCCGCGAGCCTCCTCTTCCTTGCGCTGGCCTCCTATCACCCCACGGATCCATCCCTCAACACCGTGGGTGGCTCCGGCCGGCAGGCGCACAACTGGACTGGGCTGATCGGCGCGACCATCAGCGACCTGCTGCTGCAATTGGAAGGGGTCGCCGCCTTCTTTGTCCCCTTGATGCTGGGCGCTCTGGGCTGGACGTGGCTGCGCTCCCGCCCAGCCGGTTCCCCAACTGCGAAGATCTCCGGGGTTCTGCTCTACCTGGTGTTTGCGCCCGCCGTCTTCGGCCTGATCCCAGGCCATCTCCGCTGGATGCATGCCCTGCCGATTGAAGGCCTGACCGGCCGGCTGGTGGGAGATAACCTGGTCCACTACCTCAACGTGCCCGGCGCCGCGATCGTGATTGTGAGCATGGTGGTCATTTCCCTCTACCTCTCCACCACCTTCAGCTTCAGCACCGCGCAACAGTGGATCGCGGTTCGCTTCGCCTTCGCTTACGCGTGGCGCGACCGCTTCCGCAACTGGTATTCGGCCTGGGCCAAGACCCGGGCGGAAAAGAATGCAGCCAGGCGCGATGCCATGAAAGACAGTGCGTTGACGAAGATGCAGAAGGCGGCGCGCAAGGCTAGCGAAAAAGCCGCAGGCAGGAAGGCGCAGCGAACGGAAGATGAAGAGCCCGCCCCGCGGCGTGCCGCCTTCGAGGATGCGAGCGCAGCGGAGTCGCCCGTTCCCCACACCCCGTCGCTCTGGAACCAGATGCCGCGCACCAGTATTCCCGATCGGGAGTTGGAGGAATTCGACCCTGATTCCGATCTGTCCCAAGAAGCAGAAGATCCCGCACCCGCCGTTCGGGCGCAGACTCAACGCCCTGCGCAGGCCGCTCAAGCAATCTCAGTCAAAGGGCGGGCCGATGCGGAAGCCAAGCAGGTCACCCTCGCCCCGCGGTCGGTCAGCGGCTTCCGCTTGCCGCCGAGCACTCTGCTCCACCGCAGCGATGAGTCGCAGATCGTACGCGAAGAGGATTTGCGTAGTCAGGCCCGGATTCTGGTCGAGAAATGCGCGGAGTTCGATGTCCGCGGCCAGGTGGTGCAGATCAATCCCGGCCCGGTGGTCACAACCTTCGAATTCCGCCCGGAAGCCGGCGTCAAATACAGCCGTGTGACCGGCCTGGCGGAAGACCTATGCCTGGCCATGCGCGCCGAGAGCATTCTGATCGAGCGCATGGCGGGAAAGAGCACCGTGGGCATCCAGGTGCCCAATCACGACCGTGAGACCATCTGGCTGCGCGACGTGATCGAAGCGGAGAACTTCACTGAGACCAAGTCCAAGCTGACCTTGGCCATGGGCAAAGACATCAACGGGCGGATCGTGACCGCCGATCTGGCGACCATGCCGCATGTGCTGATCGCCGGTTCCACGGGCAGCGGCAAATCCGTCGCTATCAACGCCATGATCATGTCCGTGCTGTACAAGGCGACCCCGCAACAGGTGCGGCTGATCCTGGTCGATCCCAAGCGGGTGGAACTGGGCATGTATGAAGGCATTCCTCATCTCTTCACGCCCATCATCACCGAGCCCAAGCTCGCGGCCAATGCCTTGCGCAATGCGGTGCGCGAGATGGAGCGGCGGTTAAAGCTGCTGGCTTCGCGCAGCGTCAGGAATATCGATCAGTACAACAAGCTGTTCGACAACCAGACGCCCAGCCTCTTCGATGAAGGGGAAGCGGAGCAGCCGCTGCCCCACATGATCATCATCATCGACGAGTTGGCCGATCTGATGATGTTGGATAAGGCCAACGTTGAGGAGGCCATCACCCGTCTGGCGCAAATGGCGCGCGCGGTCGGCATCCACCTGGTGCTGGCCACGCAGCGGCCTTCGGTCGACGTCATCACCGGCCTGATCAAGGCCAATGTGCCCACGCGCATCTCCTTCCGCCTGGCGACCAAAGTGGACTCGCGCACCATTTTGGACTCGAATGGAGCCGAGGCTCTGCTGGGCCGAGGCGACATGCTGTTCCTGCCCCCTGGGACTTCCCGTTTGCAGCGGTTGCACGCTCCCTTCGTCACCGAGACGGAAATCGCCGCCGTGGTTGGCTTCTGGAAGAGTCAGGGCGAGGCGCAATACGTGCAAGGCTTTCTTGAGTCTCCCCGGGACGAAAAGGGCCGTGACCTGGATGCCGAGCCAGAGGATGGCGACGGCAACGACGAGCTATTTGAGGACGCGGTACGGTTGGTCCTGGAATTCGGCAAGGCCTCCACTTCCCTGCTGCAGCGCCGCCTGCGCATAGGGTACGGCCGCGCCGCGCACCTGATCGACATGATGGAGCGCGACGGAATCGTAGGCCCGGCCGACGGCTCAAAGCCCCGCGAAATTCTCAAACCACCCGACTGGCTCAATCAAATCGAACCCGCGCTGCGGTAACCGAGATGGATCCCAGCCCTTCCGGGCTGGGCTGACGTTTAGCGGTCGGCCCTCGCAGGCCTCGCAGCATGGCGATTTTGCAGTGTATTTTCTCTCTCAAATCGCCATCGGCAAATGGGCTGCGTCGCGGGATGACAAAGTTTAGGTGTGTTCTTTCCTTCAATTTGTGTTTTGTATGGATGAACCTGCTGCTTCGCTCTTTGCGTACGGCTCTTTCAATCCCAATAGCCGATTCCTGCTGGAAGTCCTGCCAGTGCGCTTTAGGAGGGAAGCCGCATGGTCTGACACCACGAAGCCGAGAGGAAACCCGGAGAGCGAGGGACCTGCAGTTCCACTCCAACTGGAACCAAGGGGGGAAAGACCTACTTGAACAATAAAGACACTCCAAATCGCGATCGATCCGAGGCCTGGAGGGCCGACCGCTAAACGTCAGCCCAGCCCGGAAGGGCTGGGTCTCCATCTCGAAAAATGATCCGAGCGCCGTAGGTGCGGCACTAAACATGCGTCCGCTCGCGCCTGTGTCCGACCTGTCCCGGCGTGCCGTGGAGGGACCTGCGGTTCTCTCCCTTACCCGCGCAAACGCAACCAATCCCTTTGATAAGCGAAGCTCACCGCCAGCAACAACACCCCCAACAAAAGAAAACTAAGCACGCGAAACCCCTGGCTCTCGTGGCTGACGCCGTCCAAAAAAACCATCACAATACTAAACGCGAGTAGAGCCAGAGCCTGCCAACGTAGAAAAGCACTGCGCCGGAGAAAGCCCACTGTCATGAGGGCGGAACCGTAAAGCATGCACCAGGCGCTGTAGCTGAACCCGGCAGCAATGTCGCGGCGCTCCCGCTGGCCATACGCACCGCAAAAATCGCGAAAGAACCCCGCCCCGCAATACCAGTAGTGGTGAATCTCGAGGCAGACGGCAACCAGAACGGTGAGGCTGAAAGCGACGCTGGCGAAACAAGCCAGATAACCCCAACTGCCAAAGACGCGCAGCGGCGAAGGATGCGCCCTCAGCTCACCCATACTAAGGCCGGTCACCGCGGCAAATACCGCTGCGCCTATCAGGCTGGTAGCAAAGTGCATGTTCGCGGCAACCGCTAACGGCTGCGGCTTCCAAGCGATCCAGTCCACCCATAATGCCCAGGCGGAAAGAGTCAGTACCGCGGTGGCAAAGACGCGCATGGCCGCGTGCGAGCCAGCCTTGGCCAAGGCAACCAACACCAGCGATTCCCCCAGCCAGCATAGGGTCACAACATACCCGTGGAATTGCAGTGGAACGGCCACAGTGACGAATAATATGCCGAGACCGAGATAAGTGCGTGAGGTGGCAATCGCGCCAGGTGCGCGTGAGCCGGCAGCCATCAACAGGCAGGCCAGAGCCAAGGCAACGGTAACCCAGGGACGCACTGGATGCTGGTCCCGGGCGCCGAAAAGCGCCATCAACCCCAGCCACGTCGCGGCTCCATTGGCAATCGGAAAAACGACCGGGAAAAGCGGGTCCCGCAGCAATGGCTTGGCGCAGGATCAGAAAAGGCGCCACGGCAAAACCGGCAAAAAAGAGACCCAGAAAACACCCCGTGACCAGCACGCGAGAGGGATCGTCCTCGCTCAGGGTCCAGCCAAGGTAATATGCCGCCGTTCCCAGCAAAGCGGCCCAGGCCATTCGCTTCCATGGGTGCGCCGCCAACAATAACAGCGCGCCCGCATTCAGCAACGCCAGGTAGGAGAAGAGGAAGATCGGGCTGTCATGCCCCATCGACAGCAGCGCGGGCGTCGCCAAGCCGCCAGCCAGGGCGTACATGCCCAGCAATTCCGAATTCTGACGCCGCGCAAGCACTGCATTGGCGATGGTGACCGCGGTCATGGCGAGAAAAATAAGCCAGTTCGGCCCCAGGTGATAAACGCTGGAGGCAGCCCAGAGCGAGAGATACGCAATGCTGGTGCCCAGCGCCTTCAGGCTATAGGCAAACGCGGGAAATCCCTTACGGCGAAAGCGCTCCGACCAAAACGCCAACGCGGCAGCACAGGTCAAGCCGATCAGGATTCGAATTCCGGGCCCAATCCAGTCCCGATCAAAGGCCAGTTTCAGAAACCAGGCCATGCCGATGAGGACGGCCAGGATGCCGATACGATTCAGGAGTTGGGCCCCGATCCGGCTCTCCAGCGACGAACCCGCCTTGGCGCCTGCCGGCGAAGCCACCCCGCTACTCGGGGGAGGAGGGGGAGGAACCACGCTTCCGGCCGGCGCAGAATTGGCTTGGGCTACCCGTAATCCCTGCACCACTGCCTCCAAAGACGCGATGCGGGCTGACAATTCCCCCACTTGTTGCCGGAGATCGTCCTCGGAAGCCATAGCAAAGACTCTAGAGCATTTCCCCATCGCCGGGGCGGGCGCGGATCAGATCTCTGGCGTCTTGGCGTACGTTACCATGGTGTAGTCCGGTAACTCATAGTGGTACCGTTTTGCAAAGAATGGCTTAATCTTCGAGAGGAAGCCTAATCAAGGAGAGCATTCCCCTTTGCTAACCAGGTCAACTGGAATCGAACCCCGGCACAAAGTTCTGCTGGTGGATGATGATGCCGTGAGCCTTGAACTGATGGCTGTGCTTCTCGCTCACGAGGGCCACCAGGTGCTTCGTGCCAACGACGCCGGGGCTGCACTCGCTTTGCTGGCAGCTGATAAGGCGGCCCGCCCGGATGTGCTGTTGGTAGACCTGCAGATGCCGGGAGTCTCCGGCGGACAGCTGGCGGAGAAAGTCCGTGCCCTGGAAGGCCCGGAGCCCCTGCTCCTGGCAATGAGTGCGACCGAGGCCCAGCGGCAGCAACTGCTGGCTTTCGACGGATTTTTGCTCAAACCGCTTGCCCTGGGTGATCTGCGCAAGGCATTGAAGCCGAAAAAGCGCGGCCGCGCGCCCGGAGTGCACATTGCCCATCCCGGCAGGGCGGCGACCGTGCCGCAAACCAGGCCTGCCGCAGCACCTTCGAATGCGCCGGCCCTCGACATGGCGGTGATCGCGAAGCTGCGCGCCATGATGCCGGTGGAGGCGTTGCATGACGTGGTGGCCGCCTGTATTGCGGACACCCGGGCGTGCGTAGACGCCCTCCGGGAACAGATGTCGGCCGGGGACACAACCGCTGTCCGCCAGTCGGCCCATCGCATCAAAGGGGCGGCTTCCATGATCGGGGCCACCCACCTCGCCGGGCTCGCCTCAGGGCTTGAAGTGGGGGGTTATAAAGAAGCGGCCACCCCCGTTGTTTTGAAGGATTTACTGAATGCATGCAATGAGTTGGAGCGTATGCTTTTGGCAGGTAAATTTGCGTCAACCCAGGGCCCCCAATGACCACATCAACCATCGCAGCAACGCCTAAGAACAGTAGTGACCGCCTCCACCAGATTCGTATCGTCATTGCCGACGACCACCCGGTAGTGCGTATCGGCGTACGGAACATGCTTCAGAGCGACACCAGCCTTGAAGTGCTGGGTGAGGCGTCGGACGGCGACGAAGCCATTACAGCAACGCTCGAACTGTTGCCCGACATCCTCCTTCTGGACCTGCAGATGCCTCGTCTGCCTGGCCTGGAGGCAATGCGTGCCATCATGAGCGGTTCGCCAACCGTAAAGATCCTGCTGTTGACCAGCACCATTACCACCCAGCAGATCATTGAAGCGCTGCAGATTGGCGCTCGCGGCATTGTGTTGAAAGACGCTTTGGCCGACCACCTCACCACCGCTATCCGCGCAGTCTCGTCAGGAGACTATTGGATTGGCGGCAAGCGGGTGGTAAACCTGGTCGGCGCGCTGCATGAGCTGATGCAGCAAGCCGCCGTACCCGAGCGCAAAACCTACGGCTTGACCCCGCGTGAACTGGAAGTGGTTGGGTGCATCGTCGAGGGTTGCAGCAATCGTGATATCGCCAAGCAGTTCAGCATCAGCGAAGAGACCGTGAAGCGGCATTTGTCGAACATTTTCGATAAAACCGGTGTCTCTACACGTCTGGAACTGGCATTGTTCGCAATCGCCCACCAATTGGTTGCCCTGCAGACCTAAATCTTCTTTCCGGCAGGATTCTCACCTCGAGCGGTATTCCCAAATCGGGTTTCAGATCCGGAATACCGCGCCGGTTACCTCTCCGCATCTAACCGTGCTGTCCTCAATGTGCATCAAATTTAATCGCAGACGCCGCTGTGGCGCCGTGGGATTTACATGGGCTCGATCCATCGAGTCCATGGCATTTGAACGCTTTGAGAATGCAAACTGGAGTTTCGCCAACATGATCGCAGAAAGACTGGTCCTCGCTGCTTTGCTTTGTACTGCTTCCGGCAGCATTTACGCGCAGGAGGCTAACCCCACTGCTCAGCAACAGCAGCCCGTCATGCCGACGGAGACAGAGAATCATGTTCCCTTGTACAAGATCCAGGTCGTCGGGCGGGATATTCCCGCTATCAATTATTGGCACCGCAGTGGGAGCACGAAAGATCGGATTTGCAGGGACCAGCCTCCTGCCCCAGGGGAAGGGAGAGGCGAATGTATCCAGCAAAGGTCAGACCTTCATCAATGCGAAATTTCAAGGCTTTGTGCCGGCCAACAGTTTCGGCGTGGAATATCTGACCTACGTGCTGTGGGCCATCACACCGCAGGGCCGGCCAGTGAACCTGGGTGAAGTGATGCCTGGCAACGGCAAGGCCGAAATGAACGTGACCACCAGCTTCCAGCAGTTTGCCCTGATCGTGACAGCTGAGCCTTACTTCGCAGTCACCACACCGAGCGACCTGGTGGTGATGCAGAATACGGTCAACAAAAATAAGACCACGGGCATTATCGACACCGTGAATGTGCACTTTAACCTGCTGCCGCGGGGAGCCTACATGCAGACGGCAGGTCAGCACGCGGTGCTGAATCCGGTGAAGCCAAACGACAAATCGCCGCTTCAGCTGTACGAGGCCATTAATGCGATCCAAATCGCGGAGGCCACTGGTGCGGCTAAATATGCACCGGATATCCTGGCCAAAGCTAAACAGGAACTGGAGAATGCCCAGGCGCTCGACAGCAAGAAGAGCCAGCGCAAGGAGATGATCACCTATGCTCGCGGCGCGGTGCAGGACGCGGAGGACGCACGCGTAAGCACGTTGCGCAAGATCGTGGAGGAGAAGCAGCGCCAGCAGCAAATGGCGGTGCAACAAGCGCAGGAGGCAGCGCAGCAGGCCCAAATCGCCGCCCAACAGCAGGCTCTGCAGAGGGCTCAGGCCGATGCCCAAAGGGCCCAGGCAGAGGCAGCCGCAGCCAATGCCAGGGCAGCGCAGGCAGCGGCGGAGCACAGCGCCCAGCAGGCGACCGACCAGACTGAACAGATGCGGGAACGCCTGAAGGCGCAGTTGAACCAGGTTCTACAAACTCAAGAGACAGCGCGCGGATTGATCGTGAACTTGTCCGACGTACTGTTTGACACTGCCAAATACACGCTGAAGCCCGACGCCCGCGAAAAACTCGCTAAGGTATCCGGAATCCTTCTTGCGTATCCGGACCTGAAAGTACAGGTTGAGGGATACACCGACAACATAGGCGGCGACCAATACAACCTTACTCTGTCGCAACAGCGAGGCGATGCGGTGCGCGCTTATCTGGTTTCGCAAGGCGTCAGCCCTAACAACATCACTGCGACCGGTTATGGCATGAGCAACCCGGTCGCAGACAATGCGACGGCCGCAGGACGAGCACAGAATCGCCGCGTAAACCTGGTAGTGTCGGGCAGTGCAATCGGCGTGCAGCAAACCGCGCCGGCGGCGGCGCCTGCTCCACCACAAGGTACGAGCAATCCACCGCAGTAGCATTTAACCCCGTCGAGCGACCCGGATTTCCTGTACGTGGCGCCATCCCACGACTGCGTGTGCGGCTTTCAGTAAGGAAAGCCGCATGAAGTTCGCCAACACCAACGAACTCCACAGGAAATACGGGGGGACCCGGATTTCCTGTACGTGGCGCCATCCCACGACTGCGTGTGCGGCTTTCAGTAAGGAAAGCCGCATGAAGTTCGCCAACGCCAACGAACTCCACAGGAAATACGGGGGACCCGGATTTCCTGTACGTGGCGCCATCCCACGACCGCGTAGGCGGCTTTCAGTAAGGAGAGCCGCATGAAGTTCGCCAACGCCAACGAACTCCACAGGAAATACGGGGGACTAGCCGGGCGCACAGGGTTATCCTGCGCGCCCGATTTGTTTTGCGAAGGGCACGACTTTTATAGGTACGGCAAAACTCATGCTTTGTATCAGGGCACGACTTTAGTCGGGCCGTAAACGATTGAGAATATGACGGGCTTTAGCCCCTGCTAACGGCGCATCCTGCGGCAGACGCTTGTCCACGAGATTATTCCGGACCTGTCCACGGTGTTTTTTCCGCGGGGAACGCAAAGAAAAGCCCAGGGGCTAAAGCCCTCATGCGGCGTGGTGCTGTACGGCCCGACTAAAGTCGTGCCCTGATACAAAGCATGAGTTTTTCCGCAGCCTGTAAAGTCGTGCGTTGATTCAAATATGAGTTTTTCGCACTCTTTTTTGCCGTGCCCTTCGTTCGACGAGTTTTCCGCGATCGGTCAAGGCCGGAGACAGGGGTATCATCACCACGCAGAATGGAGACCGACAAATGCGGATAGCACTGCTAGGGCTGGGAAAGATGGGGACACCGATAGCCCGCTTGCTGCTTAAGAACGGGCACCAGCTTACGGTGTGGAACCGGACAGCCGCAGCCGCGGAGCCGCTGGCTGCCGACGGCGCGTTCGTCGCAGGATCACCCACCGAAGCGGTCACCGGCATCCCGGTCGTCTTCACCATGCTCAGCAACGATGCGGCGACGGAAGCCGTCGTCTTCGGCGGCGAGAACGGGCCGGGCATTCTCGCCGCGATGGATGTAGACGCAGTTCATGTCTCGCTCGCCACCATCAGCGTCAGGCTTTCCCGACTGCTGGGGGAATCGCACCAGCAACACCGCCAGCACTTTGTCGCCGCGCCGGTATTCGGCAGGCCTCCGATTGCGGAGCAGGGCAAGCTATGGATAGCGGTTGGCGGAAACACGCTGGCAGTGGAACGAGTGCGTCCCCTGCTCGAGGCTGCCAGCCGCGGCATGACCGTAGTCTCCGACGAGCCCTGGCGAGCGCATGCCCTTAAACTGGGCGGCAATTTCATGATCGCAGCGATGGTACAGGCGATGAGCGAAGCATTCATCTTCGCTGAATCGCAGGGCATTGCTCCGGATCTCTTCCTGGAGACGGTAAACAGCGCGCTCTTCGAGAGCGCCTACTACGCCCGGTACAGCCAGACCATTCTTCATCCGCCCCCGATTCCCGGATCCACGGTCGCGATGGGAAGCAAGGATGTAGCTTTGTTCAGGGAAGCGGCTGCAGCCGCTCACCAGCATCTGCCGCTAGCTGATCTGATCGCAAATCAACTGCATCTGGCGCAAGAGGCGGGGATGAAGGACGTGGAATGGGCAGCGGGCCAGTACCGCATAGCCCAATCCGTTGCCGGGTCAGGCTCAGGAGAGCAGCGCGATACGGGATTCAATATCGGCTAAAGCCGCTTCCAGCGCGGCCCGGCGCACTGGGCTCGACGTGCGCTCGGAGAGAATGCGTTCGCGCTGCAGGTCGAGTTCCTGCCTTTGCCGCTCGCGCTTTGCGCGCTCCAGCCCGTCTCGCTTGGTGGCATCAAGAACTGCCCCCGAAGCGGTTAGATCTGCGGACGATTGCTGCTCTTCAACAGATTTGCTTTCCCAGCCACGCGCCATATATCTATGGTACGTCATCGCAAGGGCTGCTCACAGACTAGATCCTGGTTTGGACGCCCTTTGGCGTCCCGGAAAGCAACATCGCTCTCGCAAGGTTGTTGTCTTCGGACGGCCTTTCCATGGCAAAACCGGCAGGCGAGGAAATATGAAAGTCTGGCAAATTCAATCATTCGGTGTCGAGCGACTCGTTTTGGAAGAACTGCCCCAACCGCACCCCAGGCGAGGAGAAGTGTTGGTGAAGGTTCACGCGGTGTCGCTGAACTATCGCGATCTGCTGATGGTGCGCGGCCATTACAACCCTAAGTTGCCCTTGCCTCGTATTCCCTGTTCGGACGGAGCGGGTGAAGTGGTCGAGGTGGGTGACGATGTGAAAGACGTGAAGGTCGGGCAACGGGTGGCTGGAATCTTCATGCAAAATTGGCTGGATGGCCCTCCCACCGCGGAACGGAGCCGCGGTGCTCTGGGCGGCGACATCGATGGCATGTTGGCCGAATACGTAGTGCTGCCACAAAGCGGTGTCGTGGGCATCCCCGCACATCTCTCCTTTGCAGAAGCCGCTACCCTTCCCTGCGCCGGTGTCACCGCGTGGAATGCATTGACCAACGCGGGGCAGATAAAGCCTGGCGATGTAGTGCTCACCCAGGGAACAGGAGGAGTCTCGATCTTTGCCCTGCAATTCGCGAAGATGATGGGAGCAATCGTGATTGGTACTTCGAGCAGCGATGAAAAACTGGAGCGTGCCAAAACTTTGGGAATGAAAGCCGGCCTCAACTATCGCCACTCTCCTGAGTGGGCAAAATGGGTGATGCAGGAAACCGACAATCGCGGCGCCGACTTGATTGTCGAAGTGGGCGGAGCAGGCACCATCAGCCAGTCCCTGCAAGCCGTACGCATCGGCGGAACGGTAGCCCAGATCGGAGTGCTGAGCCAATCAGACCAGCCGCTGCCGATTGCTCCTCTCCTCCATCGCCAGGTCCGGCTCCACGGTGTTTATGTGGGCTCACGAGCCCACTTCGAAGGCATGAATCGGGCAATCGAGGCCAGTCAGCTACGTCCAGTGGTGGACAAAATCTTCGCCTTCGCGCAGGCTCGCGAGGCTCTCCTCACCATGGAAAAAGCGTCTCATTTTGGGAAAATCGTAATTCAGGTTGTTGCTTGAGGGCCGGGTTCCGCCCCCAAGGACTCGTCTATCTAATTGAATCTGCTGGGCTATCAGAAGGTCAGTAACTTTCGGGTGATCTGCTGGAACGAAAGCTGTATTTTCCCTACGACAAACGCGACATTTTCGTGCAGAATGCATCTTAACAGTACGTTTTTGCACGACAACCCGAGGTTCGACAAGGGGAGAGATTTTTATGAAATTGATTCAAAGCCTGCTTGGTTTTTTCTACGACATTGTTTTTGGCTGCCGCCATTGGAGCCAGACGAGGCCGTTCACGTTGGAGCAGCAAACTTATAAGGTTTGCCTGGACTGCGGGAAGCAGATCTATTACTCACCGGAGCGCATGACGCCACTGAGCGCACGGGAAGTGCGCCGCATGAAGGCTGCCACCGCTGGTCCAGTCACCGTTATCGGTACATCGATGCCCGCGGGCAGTCTCTTTAGCCGGCGCGCAAATAAATCGAACGCGGCTGCTTAGAGTTTTCGAGCGATCACAGTCGACAGAGTCCAAGCTCCGTATCGCATGGCGCACACAGCGTGCAGCCCGATACGGAGCTTCTCTTTGTTGCCACCACCCAACGGAACGAGCATCTCTTCTCGCGTCTCATGCTGTGCTTACAACAGAGATGCTCTCATGATGGCAAAGGTTGGGATCAGTGATTGTTGAAATCCGCGGCTTGACCAAGATCTACCAGGAAAAGCAGCGCGTGGTTGCTGTCGATGGCATCGACCTCTCGGTTGAGCAAGGCGAGATCTTCGGCCTGCTGGGACCGAACGGAGCAGGAAAGACTACTACCATCAGCATCGCAACCACGCGCGCTTTGCCCACCAGCGGCCAGGTGACAATTGCCGGAGTGGATGTGGTAGCGAAGCCGGCAACGGCGCGGCGCAACATAGGAGTGGTCCCGCAGTACAACACCCTCGACCGTTCGCTCACGGTATTCGAAAATCTCTATTTTCACTGCCGCTATTTCGGGTTTTCCAGCGCCGACTCGAAGACCCGCGCGCAACAGCTACTGTCACAGTTTCATTTACAGGAGCGGGGCGCGAGTTTTCCCTCCCAGCTCTCCGGCGGCCTACAGCAGCGGGTACAAATTGCGCGCGCCATCGCCCATCGCCCCGCGGTTCTCTTCCTTGACGAGCCCAGCGCCGGGCTCGATCCGCAGAGCAGAATCGCCATGTGGGAGGCCGTCAAAGGATTGGGCGGCGAAGGAATCACCGTGGTGCTGACTACCCACTACATGGAGGAAGCCGATGAAATCTGCGATCGGGTAGCGATCATGGATCATGGCAAGCTGCTGGCGCAGGATACCCCCGAACTGCTGAAGACCACATTCGGCGCGCAGACCATCTTTGAGCTCAAGCTGCGCCAGATGGAGGGCTCGGCCGAGCTGGTAACAACGCTGGAAAGGCTGCCCAATGTAGCCTCGGTCGAAGCCATCAGCGATGGAATTCGGGTCTTCTCCCAGGGCACGGACGGCCTCTTGCCGCAAATCGTTCAGGCGGCCCAGAGCCTGGGCTTGCGCGACATCTCGATCAATGAGCCGAGCCTGGAAACAGTCTTCATCCGCCTCACCGGGAGGGACCTACGTGACTAAAGTTTTCGCTCGATGGTGGGTTCGGTGTTCAATCCTCCGGGAAAGATGGCCTCAACCATGACAACGCGGACCCCTTACGTCTCCGCCTTCCTGGGCCTGATGCTGCGCGACTTGCGGGTGCTGCGCCGCGAGCTGGGACCGTTTGTGGTCCGTATCGTCATGCAGCCGTTGCTCTTTCTCTTCGTCTTTACCTATGTCTTTCCCCATCTGGGGCAAGGCAATCCAATGGCTGCCAGCGGGAGCGGTTTCGCCACGATCCTGCTTGCCCGGCTTGATGGCCGTCGCCATCATGTTCAGCGGCATCGCCGCCGTGGCGCTGCCGCTGTCGCAGGAGTTCGGGATTACCCGTGAAATCGACGATCGGGTCATGTGTCCCCTGCCGGTCGCGGCCGTCGCCGTGGAAAAGATATGCTTCAGCGCTCTGCAGTGCATACTTGCCGCATTGCTGGTGGTGCCGCTCGCCTATTTCATTCCCGCCGTGCCGGTGAAACCCCAGGTAGACAACTGGCCATTGGCAATCCTGGTGCTGGTGCTCTCCAGCCTGGTGGCCAGCGCGCTCGGATTGGCCATCGGCGCCAATATCAAGCCCCAACAGATTGGGTTGCTCTTCTCCATCGTGGTGGTGCCCATCACCTTCCTGGGCTGTGTTTATTATCCCTGGGAATACCTGAACCATCTGCGCTGGCTGCAGATGGCGGTGCTCATCAACCCCATCGTCTATATGAGTGAGGGCCTGCGCGCGGCGCTCACCCCAGGCATACCTCACATGCCGGCGCTGTTTATCATTTTGGCCCTGCTTGCGTCACTCACCATTTTGGGGAGTATCGGAATCCGGGGATTCCTTAAGCGCGTAATTTCATAAGACTCCGCGCCCTCGCTGACTTATCCTTACTCTTGCCGTAGGCGCTTCGGCGATCCCTTCCGTCTGAACAAGCGGAGAGCAGTTAAAGCGGTTTCGCAATTGCTGTGGCCTGATACAGGGTCGCGAGGTGCAGTTTTCCTTGGGAGAAACCGCGAAAAGGGCTTCGGCTTCGGTCTACACCCATTGCAAAACCGCCATAAGCGCAGGGATAGATGGAGCGGCAATGCGCAAACCCGGTCTGACACTTCTATCGTTCGCCACTCCATTGCTGCTCTTGCTCGTGGCAGGCTGCGGAGCCATGAGCGCCCCTGCAGGCTCGAACACGGGCGCGATCGTCGTCAGCGCCGAAAAAGCCACCATCGACACCAGCACCACCAACCAGCTAAGCGCCAGATTGCCCTCCGGCGTCTCCGCCAGCGTCAACTGGAGCATCGTGGGTGGGCAAAACGATGCCTCCTTCGGTCAGGGCGCCATCAGCGGAAATGGCCTCTACACGCCGCCAGCCTTGCTTTCCCGGGACCAGGTGCAAATCCAGATCATGGCGGCCTCCAAAACCGATCCCTCGGCGACGGCAAGCTATCTGCTCACCGTTACCCCCGGATTTGTCCAGGTGCTGACCCCAGAGACCGCCAGCCTGGCCCCTGGGGGCACTGTGCAGGTCACAGGCCAAATCGCTGAGGTGAACTCCGGTTCCATACAGTGGTCGCTTGGAACCAGCCCGGGGGGTGAAATCGACCCGGGCGATAGCTACGGCAGCATCAGCGAAACGAGGTGCACTCACTCCAGCCGCACCTATACCTCCTGCACAGCAACCTATACCGCCCCCCGGGCTCTTCCATCGGGCAGCCCATCTGTCTTTGTCGTGGGCCTCGCCACCGGAAATCCCCGCTCCGCCGCAGCGCTCCACGTTCTGCTGAACGGCGCCGGATTCTCCAGTTCGGGGCTGCAAAACCAATCCGCCCAGACCGGCTATGTCGAGATGGGCTCGTCCGGAGGCAATGCCAACGATTACGACTCCAAGAAGGACGGCAGCGGAAAAGAGTACGTGAATGATTGCTGCGGAGGGACCCTGGGAGCGCTGGTGGCGGACCACAACAGCAACCTCTTTATTCTCAGCAACAACCACGTACTCGCTGAATCCGATCAGGCACGCCCCGGCGACACAGTCGTGCAACCCGCGCTGGTTGATCTCAACTGCAACCCGCAAGCCGGCCGGACGGTCGGGTCTTTGCGCTACGTGGTGCCCCTGCAAAGCACTCAGAGCAACGTGGATGCGGCGCTGGCTGCCGCCACCCCCGCGGTAGACGCAAGCGGGGCCATCCTGCAGCTGGGACCCTCGATCAATGGCGTTCTCACCCCCGCGGCGCCGGCGGCGGGTACCGGGGAAGCTCTCACCGCAAGCCTCCTGGACCAGCTGCGTGTGGTCAAGAGCGGGCGAACCACAGGGTTGACCTGCTCGACCGTGAACACCGTGGACCTGAGCGTGCAGGTCGATTACTACTACGATTGCGCCGAAACCAAGCCCTACTACACCAAGACCTATGTGAACCAGATCGGTATGCCCGGGGCCAGCTTTGCCGATAGCGGAGACTCCGGAGCCCTGGTGCTGGACGCCGGAAATGCACAACCAGTGGGGCTGTTTTTTGCCAGCGGCGCTGACGACAGCAACCACGGCTTCAGCGTGGCGAACCCCATCCAGGATGTTCTCAACGAGCTTAGCCAGGCTGGCCATACCGACGGGCTGCAGATCGCCGGTGGGGCTCCGCATCCCATCACCTGCTCCAATTACGATGAGCACACCACGCCCGTGATGCGCAGCGTCAGCCCGGCCCGGATGGCGGCAGCGAAATTGGCGGCCGAATCGGCGTTTGCCCTGCTGACCAGGCCGGATAGCGGAATCCTTGGCGTCGCCACCGGCCAGAGCCTGGACAGCCCCGGCGAAGCAGCCGTGATTGTCTACGTGGACAAGAACAAGCCCGGCATTGCGGTCCCCAAGGTCATCCAAGGCGTCCGCACCCTGGTGATCCCCACGGACGCGGCCAGCATGAGCGCGGGCGCTCAGCCCACGACCCTACCCCAGGTAGAAGGCATTCATTTGTCCGCCGAAGTACTGCGCTCCGCGGCCGGGGTGCAGCGGCAATTTGCCCCCCAGTTGATGGCAGACCCGGCATTTTTTGGGGTGGGTGTAACCCAAAGCTATGACAACCCCGCGGAAGCAGCGCTGCTGGTGCTGGTGGATCTGACTAAGACACCGCGGTCGATGCCGGATCAAATCGGCGGCCTACGGCTGCGCTACCTGCGCGTCAACCGTCTGCACGTCACGCGATCGAAACTGGCCCCGGCGATGCAAGCGCCGCGCTGCACCCTTCCTTCGCCGCGCCAGTGAACCGTAATCCCTGCGTTTCTACCGTTCGCTTCGATGGATGGCTACCGCGAAACCACTCTACCGTTTGGTCCCGTTGCGTTGCGCAGCTCGGACACGGAGCTTTTGCTTCACATCCTCGATCATTTTGGGGGTAACCTCAAACGGATCACCCGAGTTCACGGCGTTGAGGAGGATCTGCTCCAGCTCCTCTTTCGCATGACGCTTCTGATCGGCACGCACCAGCTCGCGGACATACTCGCTGGCGCTGCTGTAAGCCCCCGCGCTAACCCGCTCCTCCACGTACTGTTTCATGGGGTCGGGGAGGGAAATATTCATGGTCTGCATAGTAGAGCTCTAAAAGAATCACCATAGTTCTTATGGCAATTCTTGTCAAATATTGGCTGAACTTGTCCACTTGCGGACTGCGTAGTGGCGATTGGCGCAGGTAGCCATCCCGCTCGGCGGGAACACCAGTCAGCCAACCTCTGTTTAACTGGAGAGTTCGTGATACAGACGGTACTTCTCGTCTCGGATCTCGCCGAAGGTGCGGAACTGGATTTGTCGATTAGCAGATTGCACCAGGTGCGACGAGCCCTGCTGTCTGGCAGCGAGAAGTTCGGCGCGCGTGAAACGACTCACCGCAGGATCAATCGCGAACAGCGCGACAGGTCCGTGAAGCAGCGCCACAACGTTCGATTGCTTGGGCTCGATCGATTCCAGCCTTAATGGCATATCGATGGTGTACTCGATGCGGTCTCCGTCCTTCCACTCTCTCTCCACGGCCGCGAAGGATCCGCTGTGTAGCGGCGCAGGAAAGCTCTTGCCGTTGACGGCAATCGAGGTTTTGCTTCCAGCCCAAGCGGGCACTCGGAGATAAACCGTGAACTTCTCCGGCCGCTCTGCGCGCACGCGAATGCTCACCTCTGGCGAGTGCGGATACTGCGTCTGCTGTTCCAGTGAGTAGCGCGCCGCCCCCACTCGCCAGCTAACGCGCGAAGGAACAAACAGGTTGACATAGACGCCGTCGGCAGACCGGAAATACGAGCTGATGCCGTAGTCAGCCGTGACTTGTGGAAACGTGCCCGAGCAGCAAGGCCACTTCTGCTCGTAGTAAAACTTGGAGGCATTGTTGTTGTAGTCAGAGTAGTAAAAGCTTGTCCCGTCCGGTCGCAGCGGTTTAGCCCCCAGGATGGTGTTGTAGAGAATTCTCTCCATGCTGTCGCCGTAGCGGCTGTCACCAGTCACGCGCATGAGATAGCGAGCGACCTTGAAGTGTCCGTAAGCTCCGCAAGGAGTTTCGAAGCTGGAATGAGTTTTCTCCAGGCTCGCCGCCAGATCGCCGCTACCTGGAACCCGGAATGCCTCATTGGGACCCCAGCCGCCGGTAGCGAAACTTTGTGTGGTAAGGACGAAATCGAATCCGTTGCGGGCTGCTCGCAGGTGTTTGTCACTCTTCAACACCAAATAGGCCTGCGACGCAGAGCACAGCGCGTTCACGTGGCTGTAGGCGTGCAAGCCGGGCAGGACATTCTTGCCATCCGCCAAGGGGTCAAAATACGTGTCGTCTTCAAGAAAGCGCGCTGCCAGCTGCTTGTAGCGAGGGTTTCCGCTCCTCTTGTACGCTAGAAAGAAGTTCTCCGGCAGCGTATAGCTCTCATCCCAGGTGAAGGCAACGTTCAAGTGCGGCCGCGCCTCCATCTCCTGCCGGGAGAGCGCCTTTGCTGGAAGGTACGGCAGCACAGCTTGCGTCGCATGATCGAGTACAGGCAGTGCCATGGGATCGCCGGCGAATTGGTGAGCATCGATGAGACCGCAGTTGGTCTTGTCGAAAGTATAGGCAGGCAGTGGATAGTCGACGTAGAACTTCTCCGTGACGGTCTTCCCGAAGCCTTCCACCAAGCCGTGAACTTTCTGGCGCGTTGCCGCGTCGCCGGTAACGGCGTACGCCCGTGCAAGCCCCGACAGGTATTGCCCGAAGCTGTGGCCGGGAATATATCCCGTCATATTGTGTGGCGGATTGAAATCCTTCGACCAGCTATACCAGCCGCCCATGTCCTCCCCGGGCGCCGCTAAACCGGCACGCTGCCGGAACGGCTTAAGCAGCGCGTCATCGCTGAGAGCCAGGAACAAGGCATGGTTCTGCTCGAACTGCTCGCGCATCGGACCTTCGAGGAGTTGCACGTCCGCGTAATCAAACTGCTGTAATTTCGTGGTTACAGCATCAGTCGCCGAAGAAGCGCCCCGCAACGGGCGAGGGAGTAGCTGAGCCCCGGCAACGACGGCACCGCCCTTGAGAAATGTCCTTCGTGATGGATAACCCATGTTCATCGGTGGTATCTCAGCGCTGCGCATTCTGTGTGGTGGAGAGCGAAGCAGGCAGCGGAGCTGGTCCGATCCCATCCTCCGGGAAAAACAGCATAAACACCGTGCCCGGGTGCTTCCCGTTCGCCGCCGCCGCACGGCTGGCGACCCTCACCGTGCCCTTGTGCTTGGCGATGATCTCGCTGCTCACCCATAGACCCAGGCCGGTTCCAGTCGTTTCCTTGGTGGTAAAAAATGGCTCGAAAATCCGCAGGCGCGTTGCCTTCGTCATGCCACAGCCATTGTCCGCAACGAACAATCGAATACCGGGTGTGCCGTCCACCCAGGAACACGACCGCCGCACAGACAACCACAGATGCCCTCCGTGCGCCATGGCATCGATCGCATTGCCGATCAGGTTGGTAAAGAGCTGGCGCATTTCACCGGAAAAACAATAAAGGTCGACATTGGGTCCGATCTCACGAGAGACCTCGATCTGCAGCCCATGCAGTCTTCCCTTGTTGAGCGCCAACACCGAATCCAACAACTCGGCGACATTGGCAACCACGGGCAACGTGGATTGGCGGTAGAAACGCAAGGTCTGCTGAGTCATCTCGGCCACACGCGAGATTTCGTGCTGTGCCAGGTCGGCATAGGAAATGGCCTGCTCATCGAGCGATGACTGGTGACGCAGCAGGTAGAGCAGATTAGTGACCGCCTCCAGAGGATTATTGATTTCGTGTGCGATCGAAGCCGCCAGCCGGCCCGCGGCCGCCAGCTTTTCCGTTTTCCGCAACGCATCCTCGGCACGCTTTCGCTCGGTGGCTTCGACCACGATCGCTCCCACCCATCGAACCGCCTCGGACGTCGTCTTAACCGGATACACGTTAATCAGCCAACTGCGTGTTTGGGTGACATCTCCAGACAGGGGCGTATTCAGTTCAAATTGGGCCACCGGTTCCCCGGTCTCAAAGACGTTCTGGATGCATCCCTGCAGCATCTCCGCAGCCGGCCCGGGGAGCATCTCATCGATGGTGCGGCCCAGGTGCCTGCTTATGGGCACGTGGTTCATCTCCGCCAGAAACTGGTTCACGCGCACGTAGCGAAACTTGCGATCGAAGAAAGCAAACCCAATGGGAGCGTTTTCCAGCATGGAGTCGAGCAGCGCCAGGGTATCGCTAAGCCCCGATCTCTGCTCCTCCATGGAAGTCACCATCAAATTGAAGGCACGGGTAAGGTCCGCCGACTCGTTGGTGGAGGTAACTTCCAGCGGAAATCCTTCTTTAGTTTGCGGGTCACGAATCAACCTGCGCGTAGCCGTGAGCAATGCCCGCAACGGGCGGGTGATGGACCTGGCCAGTGTGCCGGCAATGATGACGGTGCCCAAAGCCCCTAAGCCGGCGAAGATAATCGTGATGCGGATGAGAGAGGAAATCTCCTGCAATGCCGCGCCCGCATCTTCGTAAACCCAGGCAAAGCCACTGAGTTGACCACCAACGTGGACCGGCAGGACGGCTTCACGGGCTCCGCCAGGCACACGAAAAACCGCCGCTCTGCCACTATCCGTCAGGTACTTCTTTTCCAGGCGCGTCAGCACGTTCTTGCCGTTCATCTTCGGGTCGCTGCTGGCAATGATCCGGCCGTTGACGTCTGTAACCATCGCTGCATGGATACTGGGGGAGTTGGTCATGGCGCGCAGTATCGGCACCAGGTATCCCGCCTTGGCCCTGGGCCAGAGACTCCTGGCTCTGCAGCGCCAGCAGGCTCACCTCCGATTCCAGACGCAGGCGGGCCCTTTCATGAATCTCCAAGGCCTGCTCACGCACCAACAGCGTAGCGAAGGTAATCACCAGCAGCCCCTCGAGGAGGACAAGACCGGAGATGAGCTGACCTCGAATCGAGCGAGGCTTGAGCCAACTCATGAGGCGGCAACCTTTCCTTCAGTACTTGGGGGATCTTCTATCAGTCCAAGTCACAGTCACTGTAACAGGTTCAGCCGACCTTCACGGGGGTTCGGCCGGCAAGCTTGGCCTCGATATCCTGGGCAATCTGACGGCCATGAAAACGGCCGTTCTCGATAAAAATCTCGTTGGTGCGCATGCCGGCCACAATCACCCCGGCAAGATAGAGGCCGGGAATATTGCTCTCCAGCGATTGCGGATCGCACTCTGGGCAGCGGTCTTCGCCTTCCATGCGTACACCGGCGGCAGCCAGAAAATCAAAATCGGGATGGTACCCCGTCAAGGCAAAAACGTAGTCGTTGGCGAGAGTAACGGCTCCTTTTGGCGTGAGCAGCTCGACCGAGTCTTCCGAGATGCTGGTCACGGAGCTTGAGAAATACGCAGCAACCTCGCCGTTCTTGATGCGATTGTTAATGTCCGGCAGAATCCAGTATTTGACATGGCGATGCATGGCCTCACCCCGATGGACCAGGGTCACATGCGCGCCGTGGCGCCATAGGTCCAGGGCGGCAATCGCAGCCGAATTCTTGCCCCCAATCACCAGCACATTCTGGTCGAAGTAGGGGTGCGGATCGTGGTAGTAGTGCATCACCTTAGGCAGATCTTCCCCCGCCACTTCGAGGTAGTTCGGCAGGTCATAGTAGCCGGTAGCCAGAATGACCTTGCGCGCGCCGTATAACCGGTGCCGGGAGAACTGGTCGATGGTCGCAATGGTGAAATCGCCATCCTCCCCGGTCAGGCTGGAAACGGTTTGATATTGGCGCAGTTCCAGCTGGTAATGTTCCGCGACCTTGCGATAGTACTCCAACGCCTCATTGCGGGTGGGTTTCTGGTTTGGGCTGGGAAACGGTATGTCCCCAATCTCCAGCAGCTCGGGGGTGGTGAAAAACGTCATGTTCGAGGGGTAGTGAAAGAGGGAGTTGCAAAGGCACCCCTTGTCTATCAGGACGGTACGCAGCCCGGCGCGCTGCGCCTCGATGCCGCAGGCCAGGCCGGTAGGGCCAGCGCCCACTACCAATACGTCAAAGTTTTCCTTTACGGCACTGCGGCCAAGCTCCATCTATATAGCTTAGACGATGAGAGGCGGCCATCGCAGTACAGGCATTTGTAACGTAACTGAAGTGCTGGGCAAGCCAACGCCGCCCCCCGTTCCCAGCCCGGATTTCCTGTCGAGCTTGTTGGCGTTGGCGAACCTCATGCGGCTTTCCTTAATGAAAGCCGCACACGCGAACCTGTTTGCAGCCTCGTGCAGGAAATCCGGGTCGGCCGGCGCCTGAAATCGCTATAATCGAACGTTCTACGCTACGACCGTTGTTCAGGAGCCCACCTGCTTATGTCCGATCTCCGCAAAGAAAAAGACTCGCTTGGTTTTGTCGAAGTGCCCGCAAAGGCCTACTACGGCGCGCAGACCGCGCGCGCGGTTGAGAACTTCCCCATTTCCGATATACATCCGGATCCCCAGCTCATCCGTGCCCTGGGAATGGTGAAGCGAGCCGCCGCGGAAGCTAACAAAGAGCTCGGCCTCATAGACGCCAGGCGCGCTGACGCCATCATCCAGGCGGCCCAGGAAGTGATCGACGGCAAGTGGAATGCCGAGTTCGTGGTCGATGTTTTCCAGGCCGGTGCGGGCGTAAGCAAGCACATGAATACCAACGAGGTCATCGCCAACCGCGCCAACGAGATCCTGGGAGGAAAGCTGGGGGAGTACGCCCACGTGCACCCCAACGACCACGTCAACTATGGGCAGTCGACCAACGACGTCTTCCCCACCGCCATGCGTCTGGCGACTCTGCTCGCGCTGGATACGTTCTACCCTGTGCTGGATCACCTCGCGGCGACTTTTGCGGAAAAGGCAAAGGCCTTTCACGGCATCATGAAGTCGGGCCGCACCCACATGCAGGATGCGGTTCCAATGCGCCTGGGACAGGAGTTCGCCGCCTATGGCCTAGCCTACGAAAAGGGCCGTCAATTCCTGGTGTTGGCTTCCGGCAGCTTGCGCGAGCTGGGGCTGGGGGGCAGCGCGGTGGGCACCGGTATCAACACCCATCCCGACTACCGGGTGAAGGCAATCGCCCATCTGGCCCGCATATCGGGACAGCAGTTGACGCCGGCCGCGGACATGCGTTGGGCTATGCAATCCAACGCATGTATGGCCGATGTGAGCTCGGCTTTGCGCGGGATCGCCCTGGAAACGATCCGGATTTCCAATGACATTCGTATGCTCAGTTCCGGACCCAACACCGGCTTTGCGGAGATTTACCTTCCCAGCCTGCAACCGGGGTCATCTATCATGCCCGGTAAGATCAACCCGGTCCTGCCGGAATTAGCGGCCATGGTCAGTTTCCAGGTGATTGGTAACGATACCGCCGTGGCTTATGCCGTCCAGGGCGGCCAGCTGGAGCTGAACGTGATGATGCCGACCATGGCCTATAACGTCCTGCAGAGCATAGGCATCCTCACCAACATGCTGCGCGAGTTCGACGAGCGGTGCGTGAGCGGGATCACGGCCAACGAGAAGCGTTGTGAGCTCTACGCACAAAGCACGGTATCGTTGGCTACCGCGCTGAATCCGTACATCGGTTACGCCAAGGCTGCGGAGATCGTGAAGGAGTCGGTAGCGACTGGCAAGTCGATTATCGAAATCGCCCGCGACCGGAAGCAGCTAACCGAAGAAGAAATCGCGGAAATCCTGGACCCCGTCAGAATGACCGAGCCGCAATATCCCCTGGAAGCCGCCAAAGAACGCGACAAAGCCGTCACCGCCTGAGGCAGAAAACCGCAGGTCGCTTCTT
The DNA here is from genome assembly GCA_963746595.1 of uncultured Acidobacteriaceae bacterium. Lineage (GTDB taxonomy): Bacteria > Acidobacteriota > Terriglobia > Terriglobales > Acidobacteriaceae > PALSA-350. The sequence continues at coordinate 74,613 of CAVVBS010000010.1, read as the reverse complement.
CTTCACAGCACCTACTGCCGGCCAAATCGATAAACAATGCCGGTAGTAAACCCGAGATTCTTCACCTGCGGAGTGCCGCCGAAGGTCGTAAACCAATACCCCGGCTGCAAACGCACAGCGAATCCAGGACCAAGGTTATAGTCGACCGGCACACCCACTGCGGCGCTGAAGTTGGTACCTTGGCTCCAAAGCCCAATAAACGTCCCTGGCGGAACCCCGGAAGTGCCCGAGTTGAAATTGCCTTTAGAGCCGCCCACCAGGCCCTGTACACTGACGGCCCAGTGCTCCCTACGCACGAAACGATACTGCGGCCCTGCCATGAAGCTGTACTCGCTGATGGCGGGTTTGAAGATGTTGTACGGATTGGGTGGGATGAAGGCGGTTCCGTAGTAACCGCGCAAGTCCGCCGTAAGCCCCAGGCGCCCCCACAGATAATCCGTCAGACCCGCGTTCCAGGCCGATTCGTTGACGTGCTGGAGCGAACTCCCGGGGCGGAAGCGCGTGTAGCCACCCCCTCCATAGACCTCGAATTTGTGGCTGTACGTATCCTCAATGACCCGTTGGGTACGCTGCTGCCGCCGCGCCCGTATTCTGGCCTGCGCCTCCTGGGCCAGGCGAACCTGGTTCTGCTGGGGATTCTCCGGTTCCGTCTGAGCTGGTGCTGTTGGGGCTGGAGATGGGTTGCTGGTGGAATTCTGCGCTATGAGCCCTGGTACCGCGAGAGTGATCAAAAAAAGAATCGGATACACGTGGCATCCAAAACGCTTGCTCTGATGCATGAACCTGAAAGCCTCCACTGCCTGCCGCCGTTCGGCGAAGAAAATAGCTTTTTGCTGTCCTGGTTAGTATTAGAGCATTTCTCCGGTTGCTATATCCTGCTCTGGGACGAACAGTGCAGCTTTTCTTGTCCGACGGGTCTGGAAGTAAAGCCTCTCTTGCTGTGTAGAAATCGAAAGGCGAAATGAAATGAAATTCCTTCTCGGCCTGTTGATCGGCCTGCTGGTAGTACCGCTTGGCATTGCAGCTTATCTGAATTTTGGCAACCTGCCCGTCGCCACCGGCGACGCTCCTTTTCCTTTTGAGGAGCGGATCGTCCACCTTCCCCTGCACGCGCGCATCGATCGGGAGATAGTGAAGACGCCCCCGGTCGAAGCCAGCCCCACCAACCTGGAGATCGGCGCCCACATCTACCGCCAGCAATGTGCTGCCTGCCACGGGCTTTATGGGCGTCCTGCCATCTTCGCCAAGGGAATGTTTCCCGAAGGCGCCCCAGCTTTGGGAACCGCACGGCCACGGAGTGGTCGGTGTCAGCGACGACCCACCCGGGGAAACCTATTGGAAGGTGGCCAACGGTATCCGGCTTTCCGGCATGCCGGCCTTCAGCCATGTTCTGAACCAGACAGAGATGTGGCAGGTATCGCAGCTGCTGGCAAACGCCGATAAGCCGCTACCTCCCGGCGTACTGACGCTGTTGAAACAGCCGCTCGACCTCGATCCGGTGGCGCCGCAATAAGAAAACCCCGGGGCCCTCACGTGAAGGCCCCGGGGGTATCGGTTCCGCTGTCTCTATTTGAGGCTATAAGTCACGCCCGCGGTGAACTGGAACGAGTTCTTCTTGCTTCCAGCGGCCGGGTCGTTCAGGAAGTTGTCCAGCGCTCCCACGCTAAATCCCAAGCGCTTGTACACGGGGAACAACAGAGCCGCGGTGGCCACCGCCGAATAGGCGTTCGTCTGATTGAACGCCGGGGTGATGACTGCTCCCTGGTTGAAGACCAGCCCATGGGGCAGCTTCAACATGTAGGTGTCTCCGAAGTCCATTCCGATCAAATTCTTGCTCGGGGTGAGGGGCGGAATAGGAATCACGTTGGGGGTTACGAAGTACTGCTGTCTCTCGTAGTGCACGTCCAGCTTTACATCCAATTGCTGCTTCGGCTCCTTGATCACGGTGTATCCAATTCCACCGCCGTACACTTGCTGCAAACTCAGGCCTTGCGAGTAATTGTGGTCCCAAGACGCATCCACGAGGAAAAAGAAGCGCGGCGAGACAAACCAGTCATGCTCAGCGTCAAAGTGGATGATGTTGGTCTTTGTCCCTGCCGTGCCGGGCTGGGTGACTTGGCCGTAGGCTCCGGTAAAGTCGAAAATAGTGCGGTTGCGCGGGTCAAGCCAGTCCACGCTGGGAATAGCCCTCACCAGTGCTGCGTTACCGGTAAAGCCGCGGCTATTCTGCGTCGCCTCCACCAGAGTCGCGCCCGCTGTGAGCGAGCCATTCCACCCCTGGAAAGAAGCCCGGATTGCCGCGCAGTTCCTTGGTATAGGTATCCTTGTCGATCACGTATTGCGCATCCTTCACAGGAATGTCTTTGGTTGCGCCGGCCGTGCCTTGCGTCACCTTAACTTGGCTGTCATCCACCTGGACGCTGCCCTCGGCAATATCGGCGTCCGCCGTCTTGCGCGTGACATGCTGGCCCTGTTGAATCACGGCAAACTGCTGTGCAGTGTGAATGGACTTGATCTTGTCCCAAGTCACCGTTAGATCGCCCGCCATGTCGCTGTGAAAGGTCACGCTGCCGCCGACCTCGCGCAGGAGCTTGCCGGTCAGCTGATCGCCATTGGAAAAGACCAGAACATCCGAACCCGGCGCAGCAGCGGCGGGAGTTTGTGCGTGGGTGGGCGCGGCGAAGGCGAGCACTAGAGTGGCCTGCACCACAGCGGAGCAGAGGGTTCGGCAGGTGTCGCAAAAAACGGCGACTGATAATTCTGAATTGAGACATTTGGGTACCTTTCACAAGGGAGATAGGTAGCGAAAGACATGCAGCGCTACTCGGTAATGAATGGCCCGCGTTCCTGACACACAATGGTAAAACTTCGGATGCGAACGTACTGTGACAGTTAGAAAGCAAACCCGAAACTTATTGTGATAGGGCGCAACGGCCTATTAACTCATTTTTGATAATGGTGTAGACCAGGAAACTGAACCTGACGCCGCCATTTCGCCAAAACCGGGGCTCCCGGGGCTCCGGACCACTGTATTAGCAGAAATGCTTTTACGCCGCCGCGGATGCATCTAAACCGCGGATTTCCTGTCGAGCTCGCTGGCGTTGGCGAACTTTCTGCGGCTTTCCTTACTGAAAGCCGCACACGCAAACCTAGTCGGAGCCTCGTGCAGGAAATCCGGGTATAGGCTCGCGGTAGGCGGACATGGTCCCCAAAATCACTCAAATGATCGCAGAGAGTCACGTCTCTTGCACTGTAACACTGGATTGTCGGCTGCCATACCCGTAAAATGTACAGGTGGCGATTACCAGGACTCAAGCCCTCGACTACTTCCGCTCAGACGATCTTATCGGCCTGGGCATGGAAGCAGATGCGCTTCGCCGCAAACTGCATCCCGAGGGCGTGGTGACTTACATCATCGACCGCAACATCAACTATACAAATTTCTGCACTGAGTATTGCAGTTTTTGTGCCTTCTACCGGCCGCTTAAGGGCAAGCTCGCCGCGGAAGGCTACATCCTCGACTTTGAGACCATTTACCAGAAGATCGCAGAGACGGTGGAGATGGGCGGCACCGGCGTGCTGATGCAGGGCGGTCTGCATCCCGATCTCAAGATCGACTGGTTTGAGCGCTTGCTCAAAGGCATCAAGCAGCGCTTCCCTCAGATCTGGCTGCACTGCTTCTCCGCCTCCGAGATTCTGGCCATCGCCGAGTACAGCAACCTCTCGGTGCGAGATACCATCGCCCGGCTGCGGGATGCGGGATTGAACTCCATTCCAGGTGGCGGCGCTGAGATCCTGGACGACGAGGTGCGGCACCGCATCGCACGGCTCAAGTGCTCCACCGAGGATTGGCTCCATGTGCACCGCACCGCCCATGAACTGGGCATGCGCACCACGGCCACGATGATGTTCGGCGTGGGAGAAACCTTTGAGCACCGCGTCAACCACTTCGAGCAGGTCCGGCGCCTGCAGGAGGAAACCGGCGGCTTTACGGCCTTTATTCCCTGGAGCTTTCAGCCCACCAACACTGCCCTGGGAGGCCGCAAGTGGGATGAGGCCACATCCGTCGAGTACCTCAAGGTGCTGGCCATCTCCCGTCTCTACCTGGACAACGTGGAGAATGTGCAATCCAGCTGGGTAACGCAGGGATTGAAGGTGCTGCAGCTTGGCTTGCGCTTCGGTGGCAATGACGTGGGTTCGGTGATGCTTGAGGAAAATGTGGTCAAGGCCGCCGGCACCTCCAACTGCACCACCGAAGAAGAGCTGCGGCACGTCATCCGCGGCGCCGGCTTCCGGCCCGTGCAGCGAGATACCCTGTACACCACCTTTTTTCTCAACTGATCCGGCAATTTCTCTGGGTAAGTAGTACGGGCCCTGTGGATGAGCATCCTAGCTAATAAGCGCCGTGGAGGCAGTGCCTGCTGACGATGATTGCTGATAACCTGAGCGACCTCCCCATTGCGGCTCTCCGCAGTTGCCGGTGGACCCTCGCCTCGTGGTCGTACGGTCCGCAACACGGCCTGCAGCATTACTTCAAGACCCACTACGCGGACCGCACCTTCGAGCACTTGTATCACTGGAACTCTTTCGACACCGCCCTCCTGATTCCCTATTTCGTCGTGATGATCGTTCTTTCTTTCTACGGCATTCATCGCTATCAGCTGGTTTACCGCTACTACAGGTACAAGAAGAATGCTGCGCGCGAACCGGAGTCGCATTTCGCTGAACTCCCCAGCATCACAGTGCAGCTGCCCATCTTCAACGAGCAATTCGTGGTAGACCGCCTGATCCAGGCCTGCTGCAACCTGGACTATCCCGCCGACAAGCTGGAGATTCAGGTGTTGGACGACTCCACCGACAGCACAGTAGAAGTTGCCCAGGCGGCCGTAGAGCTTTATCGATCCCTCGGTCACAGGATCGTCTACATTCACCGCGTCGATCGCCATGGCTTCAAGGCAGGAGCTCTGGACGAGGGGTTGCGCGTGGCAACGGGTGAGTTCGTCGCCATCTTCGATGCCGACTTCGTGCCCCCCAGGGAATGGCTCATGCAAGTCGTGCATCACTTCGACGATGCCAGGATCGGTATGGTGCAGACGCGATGGACGCACCTCAACCGTGACTACAGCTTCCTGACCCAGGTGGAAGCCATCCTGCTCGATGGCCACTTCATTCTCGAGCACGGCGGACGATCGCGCACCAACGCCTTTTTCAATTTCAACGGGACTGCCGGCATGTGGCGCCGCACTGCGATTGACGGATCGGGAGGCTGGCAGCACGACACCCTGACCGAGGACACCGACCTTAGCTATCGCGCGCAGATGAAGGGCTGGAAATTCCGTTATCTGCAGGATGTTGAGTGCCCGGCCGAACTGCCCGTAGAGATGACGGCCTTCAAGACGCAGCAGGCGCGTTGGGCCAAGGGCCTGATCCAGACCTCGAAAAAGATATTGCCCATGTTGTTCCGCAGCGATGCGCCCTTCCACGTAAAGCTGGAGGCGTTCTACCATCTGACGGCGAATCTCAGCTATCCGCTGATGGTGGTGCTCTCCACGCTGTTGATGCCGGCGATGATCATCCGTTTCTACCAGGGATGGTTTCAGATGCTGCTGATTGACGTGCCCTTGTTCATGGCCTCAACTTTTTCCATCTCGTCGTTCTATCTGGTTTCGCAAAGAGAGCTCTTCCCCGGCCGATGGTACAGAACCTTTCTATATCTGCCGTTCCTCATGGCTCTGGGCATAGGCCTGACGATAACCAACACCAAGGCGGTATTGGAGGCATTGTTGGGCATCAAGACTGCCTTTAAGCGCACGCCTAAGTACCGCATCGAGAAGCGCGGCCAGATTCCGCAAGCCAGCAAATACCGCAAGCGCCTCGGCATCGTGCCCTGGATTGAACTTCTGATTGGCAGCTATTTTGCATTGACGATCTGGTATGCAATCGTCAATGAGAACTATTTTACGGTTCCCTTCCTGCTGCTCTTCGTGCTGGGTTACTGGTGCACCAGTCTGATGTCATTGCTGGAGGGTAGATTTGAGCGCTTCCGCCTGCGAACCAACACCGAAGACGCGTCGCCCAAGCCCTTCCCCGTCGGCGTATAAAACCGGAACTCCGCCTCTCGCTCCCCTGGCAGAAAATCTTGGGTGCCCATTTGTCCGATTTCCTGCCACGTCCCGCTTGCTACACGAGCCCCAAGGAAAATAAAAGCGTAGGTCCGGGGCGTTAGAGTCTGCGTGAGAACTAGCGAAGCCGCAGGTCCACTACGCTTCGCTCCGGCCGGATGACGAATTTGCGGACGGCGGTCCAGCTTGGCATGGGTGGAGATGGATGGACGGAGCTGTAGGGAGTTGTTAGAGGGAAGGGCGCACAGCAGGTCCCTCCACTACGCTACCCCGGATTTCCTGTCGGGGTTAGTGGCGTTGGCAAACTTCATGCGGCTTTCCTCACTGAAAGCCGCACACATGGACGTTGGTGAGGGCCGCGTAACAGGAAACCCGGGTTCGCTCCGGTCGGGATGACAAATTTGAGGACAGCGGTCCAGCTTGGCATGGGTGGAGATGGATGGACGGAGCTGTAGGGAGTTGTTAGAGGGAAGGGCGCACAGCAGGTCCCTCCACTACGCTACCCCGGACCTACCCTACAGCGATCTTTTTCTCGCGAATTCTGAAGCCTGCCTACCAGCGGAAGCCGAAAGCCACGGGAATCATGCCGACTGTACCCGTCCCCACCGCATTCGCCGTAGTCGGCGGTGAGTCTACCCAGACGTAGCGAACCTCCGCGTAGAACTTCCCCTTGCCGTCGGGATTAGTTTTGTAGGTGACCCCGGTACCGATGTTCACGCCGCCCTGGTTGCTGGAGAAATGGCTGAGCGTAACGTTTTCGTACTGCGGGTAGCAGCCGTAAAAGTAATCGCAGTAGTCACCCACATAAACCGGCTCGGTAAAGCTTGTCAGCTTCCGATAAAAGCCGCCGCCGCCGGTCACGTAACCGCCAAGGTGTCCGCTGGTCTTGTAGTAAAAGATAGGATCCAGGGTCAGTGACCACACGTGCACATTGCCGTTCGGCTCGCCTACGTTCGTCAGCGTGTTTTGGGGAATATTTGCCCGGTTGAAGCTGTATTCGGCGAGCATTCCGAGCCTGTCGTTAAACATCCAGCCACCGCCCAGGTTGATGCTGTAGCCAACGTTCTGCCAAGTCTTGGTATTGCCTACCGGCACATTGAATCCTGCTCCCAGTTCAATCGCCAGATGATCGGTGAGCGAGTCGTTATGGTGGGTGCTGTAGCCCCTGTTGTAGCCGCCCTGGTTGGGGTATTGATCCTGCACTATGGAATCGAAGTCCAAATGATTTTGCGCGCTTGAACTTACTTGCGAAAAAGCACCAGGAGCCAGAAGGCAGGAGGAAAGGGCCGACACTATCAGTGCGAACCGAGCAAAGGAACCGGGACCCGACAACATCGTGTAATCACCCGTGGAAATGAGATTTTGAGAGAGACCCACAAAAGGATCCCTCCCTATTGACACATATATGACTGTTTTGACGCACAGAAGTTTACAAAGGATGGCAGGGTAGGGCTATATGGCGTACAAGGGCCCTGCCGCCGAGCAGGGCCCTTGTTCCTAATGAATATCGAATTGCTCCGGGTGCAACGTGGGATCGCTCTTGACGATGATCGTTTTGCCACTCATCTCCTCCAGCTCATTAAGCCAGCGGGCATTGCCCAGCTTCAGCGTCTTGACCACTTCAGGATGCACGCGCAGCAACACATCCTGGCGCTCCAGGTGACGCTGCATCTTGCGCATCTCGATATAGATTTCGTTGCACACCGTGGTCGGGCTCTTGACCATACCCGTTCCGGCGCAGATTGCGCATTGGATGCTCAGGGTGCGCTCGAGAGACTGCTTCACCCGCTTGCGCGTAATCGCAACCAAGCCGAAGTCGTTGAATTGCAACACTTTAGAAGGAGCCCGATCTGATTTGAGCTCGTCCTCCAAAGCCTGCATTACCTTGTTGCGGTTCTTCCGCTCGTCCATGTCGATAAAGTCGATCACGATGATTCCGCCCAGATCGCGCAGACGAATCTGGCGCACGATCTCCGGGATGGCATCGAGATTGGTCTTGAGGATCGTGTCCTCCAAACGCGCCGTCTTGCCAACATACTTGCCGGTGTTGATGTCGATGGCCACCAGCGCCTCAGTCTGGTTGATCACGATGGAGCCGCCGGACTTGAGCCAGACCTTGGACTTGAGCGCCTTGGTTATTTCGTCCTGGATACCGAACTGTTCAAAGAGCGGCGTTTCCTTGGTGTACAACTTAACCCGCCGCACCAACGAAGGCTGAAAACGATTCAGGAAGCGAACGATGCGCTCGTACTCCGCCTCGGTATCGACCCAAATGGTGGAGAAGTTGTCACTCACCTGGTCGCGCAAAATGCGCTCCACCAGATTCAGATCGTGATAGATAAGCGCCGGCGCCTTAGCCGTATCGGAACGCTGTTTGATCTCCGTCCATAGGCTGATCAGGAAGCGAATATCCGCGCGCAGATCGTCTTCGCTAGCCCCATCCGCCGCGGTGCGCACGATAAAGCCGCCGCTGACGGTTCCCTTCTCGCTGATCAGGATGCGCTTGAGACGCAGGCGCTCCTCATCAGAGGAGATCTTGCGCGAGACGCCGACATGATTGACCGTCGGCATGAAGACCAGAAAGCGGCCGGGGAGCGCAATGTGGCTGGTGATGCGCGCACCCTTCTTCGCAATCGGCTCCTTGGCAATCTGCACCAGGATTTCCTGCCCCTGCTTCAACAGCTCACTGATGATCGGCAGGTCGCTGGTTTGGGTGTTTTGCCGGCGGCCATTGTGGCGGCGGCGCCCATCGTTACGCTGCCCCCGGCCTCCACGGCGCTGATCGTCACGTGGACGGCGAGCCGGCTGCCCGGCCACTGCGGCTACCTGCCCATCTTCCGACTCTGCCTCCTCGACCCCCTCAGCGGTCTCCAACTCGTCTTCCGCTTCCTCTTCCTCTACCGTGAGCCCGGAAGCCTCGCCATCAATGCGCTGGTCAAGGTGAGCATCGCGCACCATTTCGCCGATCGCACCCCCTGCCGCAACTTCCTGGTCGAGTGTCTCCTCTTCCAGTTCCTGCAGATCGTGGTCTTCGCTCTCCACATAAAGAGGCGTAAAGTCGTACTCCTCTTCCTCCGCGACCTCTTCCTCCTCCACCAGGCCGGTTACATGGAGCTGCAGAGTCCAGCTCCTCGTCGTCCTCCTCCTCCTCTTCGAAGTCCGTTTCCACTTCCGCCAGGCCCGTGTCGGGCGCGGCCAACGCGGCGGCCTCATGGCCGCCGGCATCCGGACGCATGTCCTCGATCTGTTGGAAGGCCTCCTCTTCAGGAGCAACCTCCTCTTCCTCAACCAAGCTGGAGAAGGAGGCGGCGAAGCGAAATTCGCTGGGCGCGGAAGGATCGATCCGATACGAGGCGGAAGCCTCCTCGGGCTCAAACTCTACCGCTGCCGCCAGCGGCTCGTCGGCCAGGCTGCTCTGGACCTCTTCCTGTGTTTCGGCAATCACTTCGGCTGCAGGCGCCGCGACTTCAGGCGTCAATACTGCTTCCTGCGCTTCTGCTTCGTAGAGCGCGGGAGCTTCCTCTACCGCAGCCACAATGGCATGCGGCTCCAAATTCTCCGTAGAGACGGCAATTTCCTCGTTATAGGCCGTCTCTTCCTCCACCTCAGCCGAGGCAAATGACTCGTGGTGAACCGGGGTTTCGTCAGGGGCGCCCCGGTAACGGGAAATGGACTCGCCCGGGAGCGGACCGGCGCCGTCCCAAGCGAGTGGGGTTTCGATTAACGTCGAGGGCTTGGCAAGGATGACACCGGCCCGCGCCTGCGGAGCACGGGTATCGACCGGCTTCGCGGGCGCGACGCTCTGACCGCCGTATTTCGAAATCGACTCACCGGGAAGAGAGAACGCAACTGGAGTCCGTGGGCCGGCTTCCGTCGGTTCGGTTCGCTCGACGTAGGCGTCGCTGCGGGGTGTTACCTCGGCACGGGCTGGCGCCGCCTGGACCGTCTGAACTGTCTGCTCGTTTGCCAGGGCTGGGGCTGCCTGCTGCCCGCCTTGCTGGGGTGGGCGAAAGCCCTTGCGGCGGCCACGCCGGCCGCGCCAGCGCCGGGTTCCATCCTCAAACTCGCCTGCCGGCCCTTGGCCCGATGCTGGCCCTCCCGAACCCGACGGGGCGCCGTTGCGTCTTGGAGCTTCTTCTTCCGCGGATGCCGCACGCGGCTGGCGGTTCTCTCTGGCCTGCGATTCGCGGCCTTCCTCGTTGCGCCCGTTGGCTGGAATCCGCTCGAAGTCGGAAGAGTCTTCCTGCTCCTCCATGAAATCCGTGACGTAGAGAAAAGCGTCGCGCTCCAGGCCCAGGTCGACGAATGCCGACTGCATCCCGGGAAGCACCCGGGTAACGCGACCCTTGTAAATGGAACCGGCGAGAGTGTACTCATTCTCGCGCTCGTAATAGACCTCTGTAAGTTGATCGTCTTCAAGGATGGCCAGCCGCGTCTCATGGGGCGTGCTGGAAATACAAATTTCTTTTGACATGCTGCCTCTCCTGTCCGCAGGTCTTACCTGGCGGACGGCCGGCGCGGCAGATCGGAGGGGAAGCTGCTATCCCACTCCCGGGATACCGGGAAGAACTAGGTCAGCGAGCAAGCCTTGGGCAAAGGCGCGTGATCCATGGGGTGGAATCCAGCGAAATTCTTTGTGCGGGGAGTACCGGCACAACACGGTACTGACCGGGATCGGTCTCTGTGCTGGCTGGGCTTCCAAGGCTCTCTGGACGCAAAGAGTCGGTGACCACTTCAGCCTTGTTTTCAGGCGGGGCCGTTACCCTTCTCTGCGTGCTCATTCCTAATCCTGCCCGGCCCCGGTGATTCACCTGGCCGGCGTATCTAAACTACTAAAAAACTTAAAGTTACTGACGCCGCTTGTGGTGCGGCCCGACTACAGGCCGGGACCCAGCTCTAGTTCACAAAACGGCTCATACGAACGTTCATCGCCATACCCAGAGCCAGGAAAGTGAACAGTACCGAGGATCCCCCGTAACTCATTAAAGGTAGAGGAATTCCCGTGACCGGCATAAGCCCGATGACCATTCCGACGTTAACTGCAATCTGAAAGATGAGTACAGCGACTACGCCCATGATCAGAAACGTACCGGATACATCCGCGGCTGTCTGAGCATTTTGAATCAAACGCGTCAATATGAGGAAGTATAACAGGAGTACAAACACGGCGCCGACGAAGCCATGTTCCTCACAGAACGCGGCAAAGATGAAGTCCGTATAGGGAATAGGCAGGAAATCGCCCTGGGTCTGGGTACCTTTGGTGGCTCCCCGGCCCCAGACGCCTCCGTCGCCCACGGCGATCAGCGACTGCTTCACCTGGTATCCGCTCCCTTTGGGATCGGTGTCCGGATTCAGGAAGCTGGTTAGCCGCTGCTTCTGGTAAGGCTTGAGCACCTTGGCCCACACCGGAACCACCAGGACCAGACCGGCGACCACCAGGATGACCCCCTTCTTCCACTCCAGGCCGCCCAGGAAGAGCCCGACAATGAGCACCGGGATGTAGGTGAGCGAGGTTCCCAGGTCGGGTTGCTTCAGCACCAGCAGCATCGGCAGCCCGACCAGCAGGAAAGCCTTGAAGATGTCGCTCCAGGTCAGTTCCCTGCCGGCGAGGCCGGCGAAGTATCGTGCCATGGCGACAATCAGCACCACCTTGACCCATTCCGACGGCTGAAAGTGAATGCCGCCAGGAAGCTTGATCCAGCGCCGCCCACCCAGAACCTTGGTTCCAAAGATAAGCACCCCGACCAGGGAGACCAGGCAGAAGCCATAGACCCAGTGCACCGCCTCCAGCAGCCGGTGGTAATTGATCAGCGAGAAGAGAAACATCGCTGCCAGGCCGCCGATCAGCCAGAAGATCTGCTTGGTTTCAAACCCCACAAACTTGGTATGCAAGGTGGCGCTATAGATCTCCAGGATGCTGATCACCGAAAGCAGCAGCACCATGGCCAGGAGCAACCAGTCGAAATCACGAAATGAGATAAATCGCCGCATCGTTCTCCGTGTCGTTCTTAGCCCTGAAGGGCTCCGGGTCGTTCGTACCCTTGAAAGGCTGGTCGTTTGTGCTTTTGAAGGGGCGGGCTTCAGCCCCGCCGTAAAACCCGCCAAAAGTGGACGGCTTTAGCCACTGAGGGATCTCTTTTCTACCAGCATCCCTTCCCTCAGCGGCTGAAGCCCTCGACGATTTGATTCTTCAACGGACGGGCTAAAACCCGTCCCCTTCAAAGCCATCCAGCTCATTGCGCCGGTATCGTGAAGTGGCCGCCGTGCATAGCCGGGGCAGTGTCCTTGGCGGATGCGGTGGTCACCTTCCCGGGCGCGTCCTGTTCCGGCCGCTCCGACCACACCGCGCCGACTTCTACCTTCGCTGGTATCTTGGCTTCCTGGAGATTGTTGTCCAGGCGGCGCTGCTTATCGACGAATGCCTCGATAACCTGCGCAGCCACCGGCGCCGATGCCGCACCCCAGCCACCGTGCTCCACTCAGGACCACCACCGCGATGTCCGGATTTCGGCGCGGCGAAATGCCCACAAACCAGGAGTTGGCGCGAGTCGCCACGTCCTTGGATACAACCATCACTCCGGCGCTGTGGTTCACCACCTGCGCCGTACCTGTCTTGCCCGCAAAGTCGATGTTGTCCAGATGCGCTGCGAAGGCCGTACCGCCCATGCTTGCATCCAGCGCCCCGGCCATGCCATCCGTGATCGTCTCCCATATTGCCGGATCGATGGGAAAGCTGGCGTCTCCGGTCCCGGGAAATGATTCATCCAATGCCTGGCGAAATTCCGGCCGTCAATTGATCAGGCTCCACGACATGGGGCCGCTTGAACACGCCACCGGAGGCGATGCCAGCGATTGCACGGACCAACTGGATCGGCGCTAACCGCAACGGCCCCTTGCCCGATGCCCACGGAAATTACTTCCCCCGCGTACCATTTCTCGTGGTAGGTCTTCAGCTTCCATTCTTCAGACGGCATCGTGCCGCTCACTTCGCCCGGCAGATCGATGCCGGTCTTCTGCCCGATCCCTACTTTGTGCGCCCAATACGCAATCTTCTCGATCCCCAGACGCTCGGCGAGCGTGTAGTAAAACGTGTCGCAGGACTTGGGGATAGCGTGAAGAATATCGACCAAGCCGTGGTGGTTGTCGCAGGCAAAGTAGCGGCCATAGAATACAGCGCCGCCGGTGCAGTTCACCGTCATGTTCTGCGCGATCCCATTCTTCCAGGCCGGCCAGGGACATGATGATCTTGAACGTGGATCCTGGCGCCAGTTGGGCCTGGATCGCCTTGTCCAGAAGCGGATGGCGCGGATCGGTAACCAGTTTGTTCCATTCCTCCCGCGAAACCCGAACCGAGAAATCGTTGGGATTGAAGGCTGGCCGCGAAACCAGCGCCAGCACGGCGCCGGTGTGCGGGTTGATGGCGACAATCGCTCCATTGCGATCGCCAAACGCTTGCTCCGCCGCCTTCTGGATATCCAGATCGATGGTCAGCTTCAGGCCTTGTCCCGGCACCGCCGGTTCCCTGCCCAATATGCCCACTTCTCTGCCGTGACTATCGACAATAATGTCCTGCGAGCCGTCCTGACCGCGCAGCAGTTGATCGTAGGACTGCTCCACGCCCGACTTGCCGACCACATCCCCCGGCTCGTAATAGGCGTAGCGAGGGTCGTTCAGCATGTCGTCGCTTACCTCGCCGACGTAGCCGATCAGGTTAGCGGCAAAGCCATTGCGCGGATAAAGCCGGCGCTGTTCGTCGATGGTCTCCAGTTCAGGTAGCTCATCGCGGTGAGCCTCGATAAACTCCACCTCGTCCGGAGTGATGTCCTGTTTAAGCGGGATGGGCTCGTACTTGGGCGCCAGGGCGTAGTGCTTCAACACCGCGTCCAGCTGATCCGGCGTCATGTGGAGCCCACGGGAAATCAGGGGAAAATCCGCGCGCAGGTCCCGGCCCGGCTCGCGGATAAGAAAGCAGGAGACGGAGGGGTAGTTGTCCACCAGGAGCCGGCCCTCCCGGTCGAACAGCTTGCCCCTGGGAGCGAGGATGGGCACCTTGCGGATACGGTTCTGCTCGGCCAGGGTGCGGTAGTTTTGCGCGCCAATCACCTGTAACCGCCATAGGCCCGAAAGCAGCACCAGCAGAATGCCAACGATCGCGTACTGCACGATCGTCAGCTTGAACGCTGGCAGTCTCTCTTCCCGGTTAACCGATGAGTAATTGTCCATTTCCATGGCCCGCTACAGTTACTGTGACTCTTCCCGCCCCAATTCGCTGCATTTTTTCTTAGCAACGAAAAACTCTGGTTTTACTGAGGGATGATCTCCCCTCAAAACAAACTTACTAATCCCGTGGCCTTACCCGATCCAAAATATCGAAAAAGAACACGCCCACTATCGAATTGATCACCGCTTTGATTACCTCATGCAGCCAATTGGTATTGACATTGAACGCCAGCATGCGATGCATGATGAACAGATAGATCCCGATGTTCAACATGGTGAAGGCAAAGTTGATCAGCAGGCGGGTCCCTGGATTCTCCACGTCGATCTTCACCCCCAGCGAGGCGGCAAAGAATCCCACGACGCACTGCGAAATCCCATTAATTCCCAAGGGACGGCTGGTCAGCGCGTCTTGAATAAGCCCGATCACCGCTCCAGTGACCGTGCCTGCAATCGGGTTGCGCCACCCGACGGAGAAGTAGATAGTCACCAGCAAGGGCAGATCGAGGATGTCGAACTTGGGGATGAAACGGGGGATCAAGGCCTGCAGGAAAATCGCCAAGCAGCGGGACCAGCACCACTACGATCAGTGGATAGCGCTGCACATCCAGTTCACGACGCGCTAGTGATGCCGACATTGCCATAAACGTCTTCTCCTACAACCAAACCAGCCTAGACACCCAAACCACTCTCTTCACCCCAAACTACGTTCTCCAGCTCTCTACACACCCAAACCAAACTCCTCACCAGGACAGGTACCCCAGGTTCGCCCACCTGCCCCGCCTGTCCCGGCCCGCCGTGGAGCTTGCCGTGCGAGCGTACCTGGGCGGAAAAAGATGGGGCGCGGCCCCTCCACAGTTTCTCCGCCTCATTGCGGCGGACTCCCATTTCCTGAAGCTGCCGGAGGCTCAGCACCCGGTTCAGGCGCGGGAGGCGGCTGATCGGCTGCCGGTGGCTTAGGCACTTTTGGCTTGGCCGCAGCTGGATGCGTCGTTCCGGGCGAAGCCGCGTCGCCAGAAGCCGTATTGCCGCTTCCTGTAGCGCCGGTTGAAGAAGTTGAAGAATGATGAGGCTTGGGCGTACCGGCCTGGTCCGCCTTCTGCCCCGCCGCATCCTCATTTGCCGGCGTTTTCGCACTCTCCGCTTTGGGCGCAGGCGTCGCAGAAGCAGCCGGTGGCGTCGAAGCCGGCGTCGCCGCATACCTCGGATCGACCACCGACCGCCCCGGCGTCAACGCGCTAGCCTGCGGCGTCGTATTCGGACTGTAGTGATCCGCATGCAAAGCAGGTGGCGGATGAAGCCTGACGGGAACCGTGTCCGGATTCACCGTCCCGTGATCCGGGGCCGGCGGCGCATCCGCAAGCGCACCCGGATTATTCAAACCCGGCAGCCGCTCGGACAGGATATCCGATGCCCGCTGTTGGGTCGCGGCGATGGCCCCCTCGGCGGCACTCTGCGCCAGGTCCTGCTTTTCCTTCTCCGGCATCTGATCGCCGGCCTGGGTGATCACCAGCAATTCTTCCAAATGCCCTAGATTGGCGGCTGGTTTGATCAGGATGTCCATAAAAGGAGGGTTGGACGTATCCGGGGCCACCTGGTCCACGACCCCCACCGGCAGCCCGCGTGGATAGATCTGGTCCCCCCCGCTGGTGACCACGCGTTCTCCCGGTTTGACCCGTTCATCGGGAAGCATATTGATGATCTGCGGCTGGCCCAGGGCATTCCCGCGCAGAACCCCGCGCAGCCGCGTGGATTCCAGCACCACCCCGGCTCCGCTGGTCTGATCGGAAATCACCAGCACCTGCGAGGTGTTCCTAAAGACATCCTTCAACTTGCCCACAATGCCGTCGGGGGTGATCACGGCCATGTCCGGCTTAAGGCCGTCTTTCGAACCCTTATCGATGTACAGGATACGGGACTGATCCGTCCCCGAGGTTCCGATGACCTGCGCCGGCACCGTACTGTAGATGTAGTGTTCTTTGAAGGCCAGCAGCGCTTGCAGCCGTTGTCCCTGGCGAGCATCCTCGAGCAGTGTCGCCTGCTCCAACTGGAGACGCCTCACCTGATCTGTCAGGTCCTGATTTTGCTGCCGGACGTGGCGAAGATCGAGATAGTTCGACCACAGGCCGCGCAGGCCGCTCCCGCTGCCATGGATGGCCTTTTCCGGAGGCGACATGATGCCGATGGCCCAATAGCGTATCAACCGCACCGCCGGTGCATCCCCACCATTGGGATTGGGCCTGCGCACCTGCACGGCTAACCCGATGATCTGGGCCACCAGAACCGCCACCAGGAACAGGATGTTCTTATACCGGCTCAAAGCAAATCCATGGCTGCGTTCGCGGACGAATCGACCATCCATCCCCTTGTTGGTTTATAAGTCGACTCGCCGGCTGATTAATCGATTTTGATTTTGCGCAGCAAACGGAAGTCACTCAGCATCTTGCCGGTGCCCAGCACCACGCTGGCCAGGGGATCATCGGCAATCGAAACCGGCAGGCCGGTCTCTTCGCGGATACGCTTGTCAAGATTCTTGATGAGCGCTCCGCCCCCGGTCAGCACGATGCCGCGGTCACTGATATCGGCGCTGAGTTCCGGCGGGGTGCGTTCCAGGGCAACGCGAATCGCGTTGAGAATAGTTGAGATGCATTCCGTAAGTGCCTCACGGATCTCGCTGTCATCGATGGTGATGGTCTTGGGCACGCCTTCAATGAGGTTGCGCCCTTTGATCTCCATGGTCAGCGGCTTGTCCAGCGGATAGGCCGATCCAATGTCGATCTTGATCTGCTCCGCCGTGCGCTCACCGATGAGCAGGTTGTACTTGCGCTTGAGGTAATTCATGATGGCTTCGTCCATCTGGTTGCCGGCCATGCGGACGGAACGGGAATAGACAATGCCGGAGAGCGAAATCACGGCGATATCCGTGGTGCCGCCGCCAATATCCACCACCATGTTGCCGCTGGGCTCGGTGATCGGCAGCCCTGCACCGATGGCGGCGACCATGGCCTGCTCTACCAGGAACACCTCGCTCGCCTTGGCGCGATAGGCGGAGTCTTCCACCGCCCGCTTCTCCACTTGCGTGATCTCCGAAGGCACGCCGATCACGATCCGCGGGTGCACCAGCATCTTGCGGTTGTGCGCCTTCTGGATGAAGTAGTTCAACATCTTTTCCGTGATTTTGAAGTCGGCGATGACGCCGTCCTTCATCGGCTTGATGGCGACGATATTACCCGGAGTGCGGCCGAGCATTTCCTTGGCCTCTTTGCCAACCGCCTCGACCTCGCCGGTATTCTTATTGATGGCGACGATGGAGGGCTCGTTGACCACGATGCCTTTGCCACGCGCGTACACCAGTGTGTTCGCCGTGCCTAAATCGATTGCCAGATCGCTCGAGAATACGCTGAACAGCGAACGCACACCGTGCGTGCGAGAAGAACGCGAATGGAAACCGTTTGATGACATGAATGCCGGACTTTTCCTAGACGACGGATTTCATTGTACGGCCACGGTTGCTTTGTTGCACCGCTACTCTTTTGAGTCTTTACCACCACTTTTAGGGCATACGCCCCGTTTTGGATACGTGAGTTATGCTCGGACATTAAACGAAGTTATGAGCTGACGATAAGAGCTATAAAAACCTGATTGGCGGCCAGTGGGTGAGCGCCGAAACCGGCAAGACTTTCCTCAATCACAATCCCGCCAATATCGACGATGTGGTAGGAGAATTTCAAGCCTCGGGCGAAGCGGATGTGGACCGGGCGGTGCAGGCGGCCCGCGCGGCCTATCGCCACTGGCGTTTAGTGCCTGCTCCCAAGCGGGGAGAGATCCTTTATCGCACCGGCGAGCTCCTCTTGCGGCACAAGGAGAAGCCTGGCCCGGGACATGACGCGGGAGATGGGCAAGGTCCTCAGCGAAACGCGCGGCGACGTGCAAGAGGCGGCCGACACCGCCTTTTACATGGCGGGCGAAGGGCGCAGGCTCTTCGGCCAGACCACGCCCTCGGAATTGCCTGACAAGTTTGCCATGTCTGTGCGCATGCCGGTAGGGGTCTGCGGCATGATTACGCCCTGGAACTTCCCCATGGCGATTCCCTCATGGAAGCTCTTCCCTGCCCTGGTTTGCGGCAATACCTGCGTGATCAAGCCGGCGGAAGACACGCCTCTCTCGACGTTCAACCTGGTGCAGTTGTTATTGGAGGCCGGGCTGCCGGATGGCGTGGTCAACATCGTGACCGGTTTTGGTCCGGATGCGGGTGCGCCTTTGGTCGCGCACCCCGAGGTAAACGCCATTTCCTTCACCGGCTCGAGCGAGGTGGGCCGGATTGTCGGCCAGACGGCTGCCGGCTTATTCAAGCCCTGCTCGTTGGAGATGGGGGGTAAGAACGCCATGATTGTGCTCGAAGACGCCAACCTCGATCTGGCATTGGATGGGGCCGTCTGGGGAGCTTTTGGCACCACCGGTCAACGTTGCACGGCGACCAGCCGCATCATCGTGCAAAAGAGCATCGCCGCCGAGTTTACTCGCAGGCTGGTAGAGCGTGCGCGGGCGCTCAAGGTGGGCGACGGTCTGGACGACCAGGTGCAGATGGGACCGCAGATCAACCAGCAGCAGCTAGAGACCTCCGAGCGCTACACCGCGATAGCGCAGAAGGAGGGAGCCGGGCTATTGACGGGTGGACAGCGGTTAGCTGACGCTGGATTGGGCAAAGGCTATTTCTTTGCCCCCACGGTCTTCGGCGGAGTCGGTGCGGAGATGCGCATTGCCCGGGAGGAGGTTTTTGGCCCGGTAGTGAGTCTGCTTGCATGCGACAGTTTCGATCAAGCGATCACGATTGCGAATGGAATCCAATATGGCCTTTCCACGGCGTTATATTCACGCAACGTAAACCTGGCCTTGAAGGCGGTGCGTGATCTGGAAGCCGGGATCACCTACATCAACGCGCCGACCATAGGAGCCGAGGTGCATCTACCCTTCGGCGGCGTCAAGCAGACCGGCAACGGCCATCGCGAAGGCGGCACCGGCGCGCTCGATTTTTACACGTCATGGAAGGCAGTCTACATAGACTATTCCGACCGCCTGCAACGAGCCCAAATCGATACCGGGGAGTGACGGGGGGCAAGAAACAGCAGGTCCCTCCACTGCGCTGCGCTACGGTCGGGATGACAATTCTGTTTGGTGACCAGGAGTTTAGACGTCAGGCAGAATTGTCATCCCGACCGTAGCGAACCCGGATTTCCTGTTACGCGGCCCTCACCAACGTCCATGTGTGCGGCTTTCAGTGAGGAAAGCCGCATGAAGTTTGCCAACGCCACTAACCTCGACAGGAAATCCGGGGTAGCGTAGTGGAGGGACCTGCTGTTCTCTTTAGGCGGTACAATCGCTCACGATGAGCGAAGAGCACAGCTACTATGTCTACCTGCTCGCGAGTCGCAGCCGCGTGCTCTATTGCGGAATTACAAATAACCTTGAGCGACGAACAGTACAACATCGTGAAGGCAGCATTGACGGCTTTACCGCAGACTACAAATGCACGCGCTTTCGTTTGGTTCGAGCGCTTCCATGACGTAAAAAATGCGATTATTCGAGAAAAGCAGATCAAGCGGTGGCGCCGTGAAAAGAAAATCGCCTTAATCAAACAGGAGAATCCGACCTGGGTCGACCTTTCTGAGGAGTGGAGTGGCACAGCAGGTCCCTCCACTGCGCTGCGCTACGGTCGGGATGACAATTCTGTTTGGTGACCAGGAGTTTAGACGTCAGGCAGAATTGTCATCCCGACCGTAGCGCACCCGGATTTCCTGTTACGCGGCCCTCACCAACGTCCATGTGTGCGGCTTTCAGTGAGGAAAGCCGCATGAAGTTTGCCAACGCCACTAACCTCGACAGGAAATCCGGGGTAGCGTAGTGGAGGGACCTGCTGTTCTCTTTAGGCGGTACAATCGCTCACGATGAGCGAAGAGCACAGCTACTATGTCTACCTGCTCGCGAGTCGCAGCCGCGTGCTCTATTGCGGAATTACAAATAACCTTGAGCGACGAACAGAACAACATCGTGAAGGCAGCATTGACGGCTTTACCGCAGACTACAAATGCACGCGCTTTGGTTTGGTTCGAGCGCTTCCATGACGTAAAAAATGCGATTATTCGAGAAAAGCAGATCAAGCGGTGGCGCCGTGAAAAGAAAATCGCCTTAATCAAACAGGAGAATCCGACCTGGGTCGACCTTTCTGAGGAGTGGAGTGGCACAGCAGGTCCCTCCACTGCGCTGCGCTACGGTCGGGATGACAATTCTGTTTGGTGACCAGGAGTTTAGACGTCAGGCAGAATTGTCATCCCGACCGTAGCGCACCCGGATTTCCTGTTACGCGGCCCTCACCAACGTCCATGTGTGCGGCTTTCAGTGAGGAAAGCCGCATGAAGTTTGCCAACGCCACTAACCTCGACAGGAAATCCGGGGTAGCGTAGTGGAGGGACCTGCTGTTTTCCAACCCCTAAACCACCACCCACCCCCGCATTTGCTAGCATTCCCTTGCGAGGCAAATTCTAGATGATCATTGGTGTTCCCAAAGAAGTAAAAGACCACGAATCCCGGGTTGGCATCACCCCTGCCGGTGTAAAAGCCCTGGTCGATGCGAGCCACACCGTCCTGGTGGAAACCCATGCCGGTGATCTCTCCGCCTTCTCTGACGACGAGTACCAATCCGCAGGGGCCGAGATCGTTGGCGCGGCCTACAACGTCTGGGGACACGCCGACATGATCGTCAAAGTCAAAGAACCGGTCGAGCAGGAATATCACTTCTTTCGCGAGGGCCTGGTGCTCTTCACCTACCTGCACCTGGCACCCCTGCCCGCGCTGACCGACCGTCTGCTGGCCACTCAAGTAACCGGCATCGCCTACGAAACCATCCGCGACCGCGCCGGCACGCTCCCTCTACTCACTCCCATGTCCGAAGTCGCGGGAAGAATGTCAGTGCAGGTAGGCGCAACCTACCTGGAAAAAGAAAAGGGCGGCCGCGGAGTCCTGTTGGGTGGAGTACCCGGAGTGCCTCCGGCAACCGTCTGCATCCTGGGAGGCGGCATCGTGGGCACCAACGCTGCCAAGATCGCGCTCGGGATGGGCGCAAACGTAACCATCGTTGACTTGAATCTCAACCGGCTGCGCGAGCTCGACGATATCTTCAACGGCCGCGTCTACACCCTGGCCTCAAACTCCTACAACGTAGCTCGCGCTGTGCAAGGCGCCGACCTGGTCATCGGCGGCGTCCTGATCCCCGGGGCCTCAGCTCCCAAGATCGTGACCCGGCAAATGGTCTCCAGAATGAAAAAAGGTGCTGTCGTCGTGGACGTCGCCATCGACCAGGGCGGCTGCATCGAAACTGCCCACCCCACTACCCACAGTGACCCTTCCTTCCTGGTCGATGGAGTGGTCCACTACTGTGTCACAAATATGCCAGCGGCTGTTCCAAATACCTCTACCCTGGCCCTCACCAACGCGACTTTCCCTTACGTGCTCCGCCTGGCGCAGCACGGGGCCGCCGCCGCAATCAAGGCCGACCCAGGGATGGCCGAAGGCGTCAATACATACGCCGGACAACTCACCTACAAAGGAGTGGCCCAATCCCTGGGCAGGGAGTGGAAGCCGGTACTCGATCTGTTGGGGTAATTGTGGCTGAACCACCGGCGAGTTCCAGGGCTGGAACTCGCCGGTCATTTGTTGGGTAACTACTCAGCTGCAGGTCCGCCGGCCGGAGCTGCGCCGCGCTCCTGCATCTGCTGCTGTCTCCGCTGTTGATCCTGAGCGAACTTCTCCTTCTGACTATCGTTCAAGACCGCCTGGATCTTGCTGCTCGAGTCTTCGTGGATGCTCTTCATCTTGGCCATCTTGTCCTCCCGGGACAAAGAGCTGTCCTGACGCAGCGCCTGCATCTGCTGCTGCTGATTGGCAAGGATGGGCTTGATTTGAGTCTGCTGATCCGAGGACAAGTTGTAGCGCTTGGTCATGCGCGCAACCTGTTCATCTGGAGTCCGATGGCCGCCCCATTGTCCGTGGCCACCTCCCTGTTGCGGGGCAGAGGCATCGGGCGTGGGAGCTGCTGCATTATCTTGCTGCGCAAAAGCGGCAGCCGAGCAAAGGGTCAGTCCAGTGGCCAAAAGACCACTGATCGCTAAACGGCAAAGTTGATTCTTCATGGTGTATCTCCTGCGTATCTACTTCACTTGTAGAAACCCGCACTCCGCCGCTTGGTTGCTGAGGAATCCCAAACCCTACCAGCGACAGGCTCACAATTTTGGCGGCATGGGAACGGGAGCTGGTCCGTAAACCACAGGAAAGAAACCCTGCCGGCTGGCTCACGCCGGCAAGATATGCATAGGCAAAGACCACCTGGTACTCGCGCTCCCCGGGATAAGAGCATATCGGACAGCCAGGCTTGTATTCGAGGACAGGGTTCTCTTGCTGGCTTTCGATCCATTCCTTGGACTGGTGCGGCGGCAGAGTGAGGACCGTGGTTTCGGCCCCCGCCGGAGGAGCATACACCACCACCCGGCCATGCTCGTTGCCTGCGTCCAGCAGGCTTCCACCGGCTCCGTTCGATGCCCTCCACAGCCAGCGGCCATGGGTGCGCGCATACCAATGCGAACTCGAAGGTACCGGCTCGACGAGCCTGATCACGCGGCCCGTCTGGTTAACCAATACAAAACGAAAACCCGGCCCCTGATCCGGGCCGGCCAAGGCAAGATAATTCGCCGATAGAGACACGCCGGCGCAGATAGGAATGGAGCGCACCGGCTTCGTGGACACGCCATTGCCCGCCGGGCAAGCAAGAGAAGCTGCGAAGGCAAAGATCAAGAAACCAATCCTGCGGGAAAGAGCTTCGCGGGAAGTTGCTATCACACCACCCCTTTCCCTTCCACGATGTGCAGGTAGCGGTTGGGAGCAAGATTGGTGAGTTTTTCGATGTGCTTACTCGGTGCAGGCCAGTGAATTTCCAACTCATCGATCTGCGTCGCGGCGCCAATCCCCAGCACTTCCCGCGGATCGTGCGAAGAGAGATAGCTGCCGCCATTATTCTTCAGCCGCTCGCCCCTCTTGCCGCCTGCTTTCCAAACCATGCGCGCGCCGATCGCGTCACGATTGCAGGTGACTCCTTCCAGCTTCAGTCCCAGCCAGTTGTTGCCCTTGGCCGCGTTGTTTTTCAACAGCACGGGAGGGCCGCCGTTGACGCCAACGATCACGTCCACAGCGCCGTCATTGTTGTAATCGCCGACCGCCAATCCTCGCGCAGGCCAATCCTTCTTGAATGCCGGACCCGCGTCCGCACTCACATCGTGCAGCTTGCGATCCGCGCCCTGGTGAAACAACAGCAGCGGCTCTTTGTAATGTACCTGCATCGAGTACGAATCGATCATGTCGTCAGGATGGCCATTGGCCAGTATGAGATCGATCAGGCCGTCGTTGTCGTAATCGAAATACTTCAAACCCCATCCACTCATCAGTCGCGTGCTGCGAGCCACGCCTTCGATCTGCGCAGCATCGGAAAACGATTCGTCTTTGTTGTTGATGTAGACCGAATACATCTCGTGGTCTACGTTGGAGACAAACAGATCCTGCCATCCGTCTCCGTGGAGGTCCGCGGCATCCACCCCCATGCCCGAACGAGGCCGTCCGCTGTCGCTGAAACCAACCCCCGCCTGCAGGGCGATCTCATCCCATTTCCACTGGCCATTCGCTCCCGGACCGCGATTCACGAAGAGAAAATTCTGCACCGTGTCATTGGCCACAAACAGGTCCATCCGGCCGTCATTGTTGATATCGGTTGCCACCACCCCAAGGCCCTTGCCCAGCGCTGACGCAATGGCTGTTCCCTTGGTTACATCCGTAAACGTCCCGTCGCCATTGTTGTGATACAGAAAACTGGTGCTGGGCTTGAACACCCGGGGGACACAATAATAATTTCTGCCAATCTGGTTATTGCCGCACTCCAGCTTGCGCACCCCGCCATATTCCACAAAGCTGCAGATAAAGAGATCGAGCCTGCCGTCGTTGTCGTAATCGAACCAGACAGCGCTGGTAGTGAAGCCGGGTGTGGCGACGCCGGCGTGCTCGGTCACGTCGCTGAACGTTCCATCGTGATTGTTCTTGTAAAGGATGCAGCTCCCGTAAGCGGTCACCAACATGTCCGGCCAGCCGTCGTTGTCGTAGTCCCCTACGGCGACGCCCATGCCGAAATATTTCCCCGCCACTCCCGCCTTTTCCGTGACGTCGGTAAACGTTCCGTCGCGGTTGTTCTTGTACAGAGCATTGCGCACCGGCTTGGGTGGTTTCCAAAAATCGCAGGGGCCACTATTGACCAGGAAGATATCCATCCACCCGTCGTTGTCGTAGTCCAGAAAGGCGCAGCCCGGGCCCAGCGCCTCAGGCAGGAAGCGGCTTGGTGACATTGCATTTTCATGCACCCACGCAATGCCGGAGGCAGATGCCGGCACTTGGCTAAACAATGGCCCGCTCGAAACTGTTGCCGCCGGTGAGGAAATTCGAAGAACATTTGCGGCGCCTGCAAGCATGCCCAATTGCAGAAGCCCGCGTCTGGAAAAAGTCATTGAACCTATCCTAATCTCCTAGCGCTTTCTCTTCTGGTGTATACAAAGGCACTGCTCCCAGGGCGGCTTTGCCTCAAGAGATACCCATTTCGCTGAACTCCAGCCGTATTCAGTAGAAGTGAACCGTGCATTAGCCGGGGAAGGGTTCATTGGGCTTCACAATCCGGATGCGGTGATCGGTAAATTTGTAGTGGGCTCCCGGCAAGTCGATCCTCGGCATATGGCAGGACACGCACTTGTCCTTGGAGACCGGGCAGGCCTTGGCGCCCGGTTTTCCACCCGCGTGGCAGGCCAGGCACTTGGGATCGAAATTCACTTTTTGCGGGTTGTCAAAGTCGTGGTGCGGGTTGTGGCATGTCAGGCAGCTGATGCGCGCGTCGTCCGGGTCATAGCATTTGCTCCCCGTCAGCCGGTAAGGCTGGAAGCGGATGTCGGCAATACTGAAGTTTCCTTGGAGTGCGATCTCCGCCCAGGTCCGGTGACACTGGCCACAAAAGTTGGAAGCCTGTTCAGCGGAGAGTCCGATCAGCTTGTGCAGGTCTTTTGGCGGCGCCAGGTCGTGATTGCCGGCCACCACCGCGGCCAGGTGGGCGTCGATTCCCTGATGACAGTGCGCACACTGTACTCCCGGAGTCAATTTGTCCAGGGTTAGTTGCTTCCCCTGCACGGCATTCGTGGCATGGCATCCAAAGCAGTGCCGCTTGTCATCATCGCTCATCAAGCGCCCGGCCGCTTGGTTGATGTCCGGCGCGACCGAGCCGCCGGATCCCATGGTGGGCCCAAGCCCCTTCAGTTCCTGGAACCAGCTGACGCGGCTCTCATACAACTCGCCATCTTTCTCCAGAATGTAAGTTTGGCCCATCGCTGAACTGGCTCCCATGGTCCACCGGATGGGCATGGTGACCGTCTTTGTGCCATCCGTAACCGAATACTCGCTCTCGCCCCCCTTGCGTTCAATCCGGTAAGAATACTTGCCCACGGTCGTAGAGAGCAGAGGGTGATCGATCAGAATCTTGCTCTTATCCACGGTCTCGAGCGCATGCGCCATGTACGTGTTTGGCTGGGTCAACGCCTCCACATGACACCGGGCACACGCCGCTGGAGCCGCAGAATCCGTTTGCGCCGCGGTGGCGACGGGCACGAGCAAACACAACAGGAGTCCAAATCGGTTTATCACCACGGCGCCCCAGGGCTTAAACAGCCAGCAAAAAAATCTCCGGTCTTTGCGGGATATGGACTTCACCTGCGGCGGAATACCTTTTTAGCCCCTGAGGTCTTGCGGTGCCCTTCCATCACTGAACCTTGGCGCCGGGCTGCTTGGCTTGTGCTTGTGCCGTCAACTTGAGAACCGTCTCCCGCTCCCGCTTGCTATCTTCCGGCCGCTTGAGGCGATAGTAAACCAGCGACAAGGAGACGTGCGCCTCGGTAAATTGCGGAGACTCCTTCACCAAACCCTCGAGCATCTGCCGCGCGTCATCGAGGCGCCCTTGATCGATAGCCACCAGCGCCAACTGATAACGAACACCAGGGTCTCCCGGCCGCGACGCTTGCGCGCGCTCGAAGTATTTCTGGGCCTGGTCATAGTTTTGTTCCTGCCTGGCCGTCGCGCCTAGTTGCAGATTCGCGTCAAAGTTGTACGGATCCACGGTCAGCTCAGTCTTGTATTCCTTTGCTGCCATGTCAGAGTCGCCGGTATACACCAACGCCTTGGCGTACAGGACATGCACTTCGGGAAGATTGGGATTGAGAGCAACCGCCTTCGCGAATTCATCCCGGGCGCCTGCATAATCCTGAACGTTCATTTTTGCCGAGCCCATCATCAAGTGCGCTTCCGCTGAATCACCATTGCGCAGAATCCGATCGACCAACACCTCGCCCTCTTCGACTCGTTTCTGCCGTATCAACGCCGTTCCCAGCATGTAAGCAACCGCCATATCGTCCGGATATTTCTGCTCCTCCGGCTCGAGGATACGAATCACATCGTCTTCGCGCGCCATGCGTAAATAACAGTCCGCCAACAACAGCACCGCCTGGTGATTTGCCGGCTCTTCCGCATAAACTTTTTCCAATTCTGTTACTGCATCGTCGATCCTGCCCATCTTGTAATACAGCAGAGCGAGATTAAGCCTGGCGCTCGCGAGTTTGGGAGATTGCTTGAGGGCAGTCTTGTATTCCGGAAGAGCCTCTTCAAACCGGCCCAACCCAACCAAAGCCGCGCCCAGGTTGGAGTGGATTGCCGTAGCCTCCGGATGCAGCTTCAGAAATTGTCGATACTCGGTAACAGCGCCCGCTAGATCACCCGCCTGCTGTTTTTGCATGGCGTCCTGCACCAGCTGCTGCTGCTGCTGGGGGCTCATCTGTGCCTGCGCTGGGGCTGAGAGGATCGGGGCGAGGATTAAAGCAAAAAGAAGTGAGGGCTTCTGCATACCGGCAACTGTTCTCTGTTACCAGAACAAGTATAACGGTACGCCAGAAGCCCTCGGGTTTTATTCCACTGCCGGTTATGCGTCTATGGAATCAGAAGTAAAACTTAGCTCCAAACTCTATAACACGCTGTCCCTGCTTCTGGTTGGCCACACCGAAGTTGGTATTCGCCTGGGTAATGACCTGGGAAACCGGATCCTGCTGGAACTGCAGTGTCAGGTTGTTGCCGCTGGGGAATGAATACAGCGGATGGTTGAGGAAGTTGTAGGCTTGGGCACGTATCTGCAGCTTCATGCTTTCCTTGATGGCGAAGTTCTTGAAGATCGACAGATCCGCATTGAAGAACGCGGGGCCGTAGGCTACAGGGAGCAAAATCGGGCCACCCTGGCCGGGCACCGTAGGAGCGGCGAAGCAGTCAGAATTTACGAAGACATGCGAACCGCCATTTGCCACGCTTCCGATTGCCGCAGGTGTACAGCGGATTCAACGTCTGGTCACTCGTTCCCAGGATGGACTGGTTGTTGATGGCGATACCCTTCGGGTTCGCCGTGCTGATAGAGCCGGGTATGATCGCAGACGACTGCGGGCACGAGATACCATTAGCGGTCTCTGCCGCCGTCGCTACGCAGGTAATGGACAGGTTGTAGTTGAGGTTCGGCGCCTGGTTTTGGATATTGCCGCCATAGGTAAGGTTGACGCCGCTCTGCGCCTGAACGATTCCCGAGAGTTGCCACCCGTTGCCAACCCCGTCCACGAAGGCATTCTTGTGGAACAGGGTTCCCTCGTCGATCGAATAGGCGACGTTGAACAGATTTCTACGATCCGAGGCCTGGGGGCCGTAGTTCGCACCGAGGCTGTACGGATCATTCGTGGGGTTCACGATGCCCATGGACTTCTGCCATGTGTAGTTGGCCTGAATGGTGTACCTGCCTGCATGGCGGGCCCAGCTCACCTGTAAGGCGTTGTAGTTAACGTACAGGTTGTTTGTGGCCTGGATCACGTTGCCGTAGCCCTGCAATGGGCGATAGAGATTCGCGTTGGCCGTGCCGGGGTTACCCGCGGTAAGCATGGCACCGTAGGGGACCAGGTTGAAGCTGCTGCCCACACCGCCGGAAGTGTTCGACTGATCCCGGCTGTGATTGCCCACATAGGCGATTTCCATCAGGCCCTGCCAAGGCGTCTGCTGGTCGAGGTTGACGCTGTAGCTATCGGTATTCGGTTGATTGTTATCGTTCGCATCGACAGCCGCCGGAGTAGCCGGCGTGGCAGCTACATTGAGGCAAGAGAAATACGACGCAAGCAGAGCGGATCCCGCCGCAGGATTGGTGGGACACCCTGGCCCTCCAACCCAAGTGGTGGGATTGATAGTGGCGCTCTTAACCCCGGCAGATGCATCCAGGCCGTTGGTGAACTGCCCAGAGTGGTAGTAGAAACGGCCCCAGCCTCCACGAACCACTGTTCGGCCATCCCCACGGACATCATAGGCAGCTCCCAGCCGGGGTTGGTAGAACAATGCCCGGGTCGGGAAACCTGCCACTGGGACGGATGAGTCTATCGCATGCCACTCATACCCGCAGTATGCAGTCGCGCAACTCGGGCTGAACGCGGACGCATTAAAGATCGAATAGCCGTAGCCGAGGCCGTCCTCCCATGGTTGGAAGTGAGAGAAGCGAATACCGTAATTAAGAGTTAACTTTCGTGTCAACTTCCAGGTGTCCTGGACAAAGAATTCATACGTGTTGTACTGGATTTCGTTGAGGCGATTGAAATTTTGGTCCTGGTATTGGGACAGGTTGCCAGTCAGCAAGTCAGCATATGGATTGCCGTAGCTATAAGTATTGGTTACATTCACCTGCATGGATCCGTTGGTATCGCCGTTTGCCGGCTGCGAGTTGCGTATCCACTCGTAGAAGAAACCGCCCTTCACCGTGTGATTGCCCCACACCTTGGTCAACGTGTCGCTCATGCTGGGCATCCACTTGTCGGCAAACAAGCCCGCTGCCCCGCCATCTTCAAACCCACCGGGATTGAAGACCAACGCCGCTTCGCCGGCACTCCCAGTTCCACCAAACGAAGGGATCTGCGCTACGCCGTTGTTGAACAGACCGGTATAGGTGTAGCCCACATTGGAGCGATTCACCTTCCCCGGATCCGCAAAAACGTTCGGGAAGCCGACATAGGTGAAGGCAACGATAGTCTCGTTGGTCATCGTCGGACTGAAGACGTGAGTAATCGAGCCGGAAATTGAGTCCGATTTATTCTTGCCCTCGATCGGCGTGGGATAAGGAACCTGGTCGGTTTGCCGCCACCAAAGGCCGACCGGGAATTGCTGTACTTCGCGCTGGTAGTTGTAGCGGACGAATACCTTGGTCGCTTCGCTGATATTCCAGTCGCCGCGAATGGTCCACTGCTTATTGTTCTGGTTGAATACTTCCGACTGGGTGTAGTTGTAGCCGCCTGTGGCGTCCGGATTGGCGTTGGCGGCCGGATAGAGCTTGGCTAACGCCAGCATGTTGGGGTCGATGCAGGCGCCGTTGGCAGGGCCGGTGCAAGGGCTCAATTGCGTTGTGCCACCGAACCTGGCAATGGCGGCGTTCGTGAGCTGACCGGGAGGAATACCGGCAGCGGTCTTGGATCCCTCCCCCGCTATTGACTCGGGTGAAAAGTCACCCCCCAGTTCGCTGGCAGTCGGCACAGTTGCGCGGAGCAACCCCGTATCCAGAACCTGGTAGTAGTACTCGAAGCCTGTCCAGAAGAACAGCTTGGTATTGTCTTTGTGGAAGCGAGTGTGCGGAATGACGATGGGACCGCCGATCGTAGCGCCAGGATAGTAGTACTTATCCTGTGGCTGCTTGACATTGCTGTAGTTGTTCAGCCAGTCATTGGCGTTGAGCGAGGCGGTTCGAGCAGTAAAAAATGCGCTGCCATGGTAGCTGCTGCCGCCGGCTTTGGTGACCGAGGTGATTAGGATGGGCCCCTTCTGGTCTTCTGCGGCAAAGTTCGAGGTCAGCACTTTGAATTCCTGCAGAAAGTCAGAGTTGGGGTTGACCGGCGTATCGCAGTTGCAGCCAGGATCGGAGACGTGCGCTCCGTCGGCCACGATGTCAAGTGAGTTGCTCGGCAGACCGTTGTAGGAATAGGCGGCGTTGAGAGGGCTCTGGCTGCCGGAGTCACCGTTGGCGTTGATGCCGATGGTCGCGCCGTTGTAGTTCGACTTATTGCTGGTACCGTTCTGGATGCCGAAGCCGGGGACGATCTTGATGTACTCCGCGGCATTGCTGCCCACCTGGGTGAAGTTCTCCAGCTCCTTGGTGCCTAGAGCGAACGAGCGCTCGCCGGAGTCAGTGGTGGCCAGCGCGATGTTCTCCGCATTCACAGAAACGGTCTGGTCGGCCGTGCCCACGGTAAGCGTGACATTGACGCTGCGATGCTCACCGCCGCCCAGGGAGATGTTCGATGCCGCGTAGTCCTTAAAGCCGCCGGCCTTAACCGACAAATTGTAGGTCCCGACCGGTACCGACACGAAGTTATAGAAGCCAGCGCCGTCGGTGACAGTATCGCGGGCAGAGCCTGAGGTAGCGTCGGTAAGCGTGATCTTTGCGTTGGGAACCACGGCACCGGTGGGATCGGTCAAGACACCGTCCAACGTGGCGAAAACACCCTGGGCAACTAGGAACCTTCCGCAGAAGGCAAGAAGGCAAACAAGCGCGGCTATGCGCAACACATTTTTTACGTTCACTGACACACCTCTCCAAAACAAAGCAAGTAAAACGATTCTGTAACGAACCTATTTTGAGATCGACCGCTATCTAAATCCTCGGCACATGGCCTTGTCAAGCGAATTTGTTAAAGATATTTGGCTGCCCACGAGGAACGGCTTACCTGCCTGTGCAAATGAAGGAGTTCAGCGCGATTGTGCCCATGCCCTCTGGCTGGCAGGCTTCTTCATCTAGCGGCGAGCGATCCCGTAAATGACCGGTTTTCAGTCGCTTCCCAGGAAGGAAACCGAGCCGCCATCTCCCCCGGGTCACGTTCTCGAAGCAGGACCGACAAACGTCAGTCACTGTTCCCGAAAAGATACTGCCAGTTACGAAATGTATACGGCGGACCAGCCATAAGGGAGAAATAGGGTGCACTTCCGTCCTATTTCCCCCGGCACGAGGCTGGAAAGGGTGAGGTCAGAGCTGCTTTACCATGTGGACAATCGGCAAAGATACCCCTGGTCGAAGCGGAACCTCACGGTGCTCTGCTTCGGCATAACCACGGGCGCGGTAAAGGGGTACCCCGGTTAGGGTTGCGCCCATCTCCAGGCGCCGGAAACCCGCCGTTGCCGCCGCCGCTTCACAAACCTCGAGAATCCTGCTGCCGACCCCCCGGCGTGCCCAGTCAGGATGCACGAAGAAGGCGCGTATCTTGGCCGCATCCTGCTGGGGATCCAGAAGAGCATCTTCCCGGCCGGCGCAGTGGTCGCTTCCAAAGAGCGTCTTGCGCTTGCTCCAGCCTCCGCAGCCGGCTATGACCTGGTCCTGACCTATCGTGGCTTCGGCGACAAAATACGTGCCGTCTTCGACCAACTGAGTATCCACCCCAAAAACCAGCTCCAAAGCCTGTTCTCTCTGCTCCGGCGTATAGTCGCCCGTCTGCAGCCCCAGGACGGACGCGCGGATGAGATTCTCGAGCGCCGGAACGTCGGCCATGACAGCTTGTCGGACCAGAAGAAGCATGGGTTTGCAGGATAACAAGAACGAGTCGAAGGTTACTTTGGTAACTTAGGGCCCTGCGCCAGAAGCTGCATTGGGTGAGGGCGGCAGGGATTGCGTCTCCTGCAAATACTGAACGTATCCCAGCAGGGCTCCCCAGTGATAAAACCTGTCGCTGCTGCGTACATCGTCTCCAACGCCGGTCAGGGCGTTATAGTTCTCGTGCACGTGACCGTTCTTTTTCCATTCCTGGAGAAAAAGTTCGTAGGACTTCTGCGCGAACTGGCGCGAAACGTCCGCGTCGTCATAATTCCGTAACCCAAGGTACACGAGATAATTCATCGGCCCCCAAATGCGCCCGCGCCAATATTCCTGGTCCTTAAACGCCGGATCATTCCGTGCGATCGAAGGGATAATCCACTCCCCCCAGAATTCCTTCGGGTTCAGCAAGTGGTTCTTGATCATGGCCTCGGCCTGCTGCGGCGTCGCTGCTTTTGCCAGCAGCGGATAGAAATTGGTGGGCGATAGGCGAGTACTGAACTGGCCGGTGTGTAAGTCCTTGTTAAGAAAAATGCCCACATCGCCATTCCATAAAGTCGCGAGCTTTGCCCGATAGCGCGCAGCTCGCTCGCGAATCTCCTTGGCTGCTGCAGCCTCACCTAAAGTGTCAGCCACGGTTGCCAATGCGTCACAATCGGCAATGTACATACTCATGAGCCCGACGTCCGCGAATTCCAACTTGTGCGTGGCCGCGTCGTAGACGGCATCGTCATACATGGGACTGTTGTCCAGTCCCGACTCCAGAATGGCGCCCGCGCGCGTTCCTCGTGCACTGTCGTCCAGGTTCTCCGGCGCATTCTTCCCATCGCTTCCCCACGTGAGATAGCCATCGATATCGCGGTGTTCTCGCCCACCATCGATTCCACCGCAGCAACGGGGCGAAGGCTTCTTCCAGGAACCATCGATCGTGGAATCTCTGATAGATGCCGAGCACGGTGATGGATCCGACCGGGGGCTCGGAGCGGTCAGAACTTTTCCAGTCCCCGGAACGGGCATAATTCGGCACAAAGCCCTGCTGTGTCTCGCTGCGCAAGGTCTCGATGGCGTCGGCATAGGCCAGGTCGCGGTCACCAACGGATGCCATGGTCGCGGCAAAAAACGTATCCCAATCGAAGATGACGTAGCCGCCCCAAGTCACACTCCAGACCCGGCTCACCGGTGAGATAACCCGGCGCCCTTCCGGCTCGTAAATCGTGTCCCATCCCAGAACCGTCTGAATCGCATCCACCACATCCGCGGTCTTCCCGTTTTTCGCCACGGACTGCTTATAGGCCGCGCTCGCGCCTTCGATGATCGTCTGAATCTTCTCGATGGCAAGTGGTACGCCGGTACTGATCCCAACGGGTTGAACAAAATCCACGGAGAAGTAAGGACCGCTTATGGGCAAGTTCACATCTTCCGGCGCTTTGTTCTCGCAGGTGCAATACACCGCGACAGAATGGCCCGGTCCGTGCGCCTCAATCCGGCTGGTCCCTTTCGCAACACTCCCTGGCCGGTCCCAGAGATAGTTCACGGAAAAAACGATCGTCGCCGGGAGCGGCGATAACGGCCGCGACGGAAGCGGGGTCGCAAGCATGACCAGGTTGCTGCCATCATGTGCCGTCTGCAGGCGCAGTTCGTGACCCTTCCAGGAAAGGCGCAAGTCGGTGTAACTGCCATCCCAGGAATGGGGACCGGGAAAGACCTGCTCCGCGTCTGGGGTTAGTCTCCCGATGAGGGCATCGCCTAAAAATGCATCCTGCCACAACGTGGTGTTGTGCTTCAGCCCAACATGGATGGCCAATCCCTCGGGCAACAACACCTGGGTAGTGACACTATGGACGTCCCAGGTGTTCCACCCCACGGCCAGCCGCTGTTGCAATTCTTGATAGCGTGCAGAACTGGGCGCCAAGGCTGGTTGCGTCGCATTTCGCGAGGTCTGCGCTTGGCCCCAGACGATCCCCGGTGCAGCAGCCAGAGAAATCGCGACCAACCACGTGGCGCCGATCCGCTTCATAGGCCCCTCTGAAAATCCCGATGATAGCAGGCGGCTAGGTATCTGCTTGCGCAGATCGTTACGGTTCTGAGAGTAGGCTAGGATTTAACTTTCGCTCACCCACTGGAGGCCGGCATGCCTGGGCCCCGCTCTCACGGACTCCCTAGCCCCACCGTCTGCGCATGGATTGTGATCGCCATGCTCGCGATGATCGTTATTCCTGCCGTCATCACCCTGCAAACCGTCCACCATCCGGCCCCGCCCATTCCTGTCGACCAGAACTCCACGCCGCACGGCTATACATTCAGCCTTCTGCTCTTCATCGTTCCCGCGGCGATCATCGCTGGGTGGCTCGTGCCCAGCGAGGGATTGCACATCCCCAGGCGGGCTTTCTGCTGGACCCTCGCCATCCTCGTCCCTGTGGGCTTCTTGCTCGATTTCTTCTTCGCGCAGTGGTTCTTCGAATATCCCAATGTGGGCGCGACCCTGGGCTGGCACGCTCCCGCGCTCGGCAGGCCGGTTCCGGTGGAAGAGTACGTCTTTTATTTCACCGGCTTTCTTGCCGTCCTTCTTCTATACATCTGGCTGGGAGAGTTTTGGCTGGCGGCCTACAACGTAGTTGATTATCGAGGCGATGCCAAACAGGTGCGCCGTCTCCTGCAATTCCATCCCACGTCCCTGATTCTCGCCGCGCTCCTGATCGGCGCAGCTTGGTATTTCAAAAAGCGGCTTGCTCTTCCCCAAGATCAGGCAGGATTTCCCGGCTACTTCACCTTCCTCGTCGCCGGAGCGTTCTTTCCTTCCATGAGCTTCTTCCCCGTGGCGCGGCGATTCATCAACTGGCGCGCCCTCAGCCTTACGCTTTTCTTCATGCTGCTCGTCAGCCTGCTATGGGAAGTCACTCTGGCTCTCCCCTACCACTGGTGGAACTTCCAGCATCGCCAGATGATGGGCATTTTTGTCGGCGCCTGGTCTGACCTCCCCATCGAAGAAGTCTGTCTCTGGGTCGCGGTGACGTACGCCACGGCGATCATCTTTGAGGTAGTGAAGGTTTGGCTGGCCTCCGAACGCACTATGCGAGACGCCTTGCTGGGCGCCAGATAGACGATACCGCCATCAACCTTGGCGTACGCGCGGATTCAGGGTGTACGTGCCGGTAAGGCTGGCGTGCGCCAGCACGTGACCGGCGATGGCGAGCCTCGCATTGGGTCCCGTCAGATCGCCGTGAACGTCTACGCGCGGCACATCCAATGCATACAGGGTGAAGACATAGTGGTGGAGCCGCAAGTCATTCCATGGCGGGCACGGACCATCGTACCCATAGTAGTCACCGCGCATCTTCTCATCGCCGGCAAACCACTTGGTGTAATCGTTTAGACCATGACGCGTCCCGTTTGGAGCAGCAGGCCCAGGTTTGCCCTTCGCAGTAATGCTCTCGCTGTGGCTGCCGGCAGCAATCTCGCGAGCGGCCGCAGGGATGTCAACCAGCACCCAATGAAAAAATACGTCCCGCGGAAACGACTCCGGAATGTCCCGGTCCTCTTTGTTCACGTCGTCGGCGCGGCTCGGTACATCTGCGTCGTGACAGATCAGCGCGAACGACTTGGTGCCCTCAGGAACATTGCTCCACGCCAGATGCGGGTTGCGGTTGGTGCTCAACGAAATGTGGTTTACGGGATCGATCACCGCGAAGGCGAATTCTCCAGGAATGGGAGCGCCATCTGTAAAGCTTTTACTGGTTAGTCGCATTCGAAAACATCCTCTTCTTCTATTATCTACACCCACAGTGCAGCGGATCCACCCACCCACTCGAGGTTTCGGTTGTGATCCACACCCATCATGATGCCTCGCCCCATGCGCAGCAGAGGCAACACAGGCATTAGCTCTCCTCCTTCAGGCCATACATACATGATGCGGATTTCCGCCTGGGTCAAACCGTATGGAGTATCAATCACGGGCTCGAAGCGCATGCGCTCCTGGAGCATGTATTGATGACGCTGCTCCGCGGGTATGGCATCCACATCTGCCTGTGTGGGATTGAACCTGATTCCAAGCCCGGCAAAGGAGTAGAGCGGTTTCAATACATAATTCTCACTGTCGTGCGGCACGGTGCTGTTGCGGTCGAGCAGCCACGTCTTGGGCACACATTTATGTTTTAAATACGGAATGGAGAATTTGCTGATGCGGTAATACCAGTTGGGATGCCCTGCCCACTCCACATCGAGCGGCTGCGTCAGGTCGAAGGGCAGCTCGATGCCTTTGCGCTCCAGCTCATCTACGATGCAGCGGTTGTAGATGCGGTGTACGGGAATTTCACGACTTCCCTGCTGGTAAAAGAGCTGCTCACCGCGTTTCTTCAGATCAAGGATGTCCACAATCGCGATGCCAAGCTCTTTCTGCGTGATGAGAAAGTCGCAGAGGGTCTTCTGCTTCTCCGGATGGATCTCCAACAGGATCACATTTTCAGGGTCGTGGCCGGCGACGATCAGCTCACGCATCCGTTGCTGATACGTATCGTGATCGAGACCTCCGAGGTAGATTCCCAGGTTGGCGGGCAGCGCATACGACTCGATGTACTGCTGAGCCAGCACCGGCTGGTATGCGTAAAGCGAAGGAAACGCCTGCAGCTCGACCAGCTTGGGCTCAAGCTCTCCCTGCGCGTTGCGCACCAGGCCGAAGTCCACTTGCAGGAACATGGGGCGCGGTGATTCGTTGGCCACGTTAAATTGCTTGGGGACGGTGACGTTTGACGCGCGCAGATATTCCGGATTGTTCACCAGCTGCAGAACCAGGTCGCGGCCATACTCCGCCATCTGATCAAGCAAAGCCTTAGGCAGAAAGCAGGGAGTCTCGGCAACCCGAAAGGCAATCGGCGTACCCGCGCTCGCCTCTAGCTTCTGCAGCAACTGCCGATAGGTCGCCGGGAGGAAATTACGATTGAAAGCCTCGCGCAACGCGGGGATCATTGTCAGTCCTCGATCAGGAAGCGACCCTTCTCCATAATCTGGCGCCCGTCTACCCAGATATCAAATTGGCGTCCAACCACGTCGATGTGCGTGCCGGAGTACCACTTGGCCCCGGTGTGTTCCCCGTAAGGATTGCCAAAGGCAATGTGGATGCCGGGAAACTTTTCGTCCTGCAGAATTTGCCCGATCACGTCGGTCAATTCGATATTGGTGCCGATGGCGAACTCGCCCACCCGGTCACTATTTTCGTCGGTGTGAGTGTAAGACCAGAAATCCTGTTCCAGCGCTTTGTTCTCGCTGAAGACCTCGGTGATGCGATTGTCTTTCATGCGGATGGTTAGCGGCTGGTGCTCGAGATCGCCGTATTTGTCGCAGAGATAGTCACCGACCACTCCGTCGACCACGTACACACCATTCACCTCTCCCGGCGAAGTAAAGATTTCGCCCCCGGGTAGATTGCCCCATTTGTCGCGGCTGATAATGCCGCTGGTCTTGATCCAGCGATACTCCGGATTGAGCGCTCCCGTGAAGTGGCAGCCGGCGGCCGTCTTGCCCGTGATCTCCTTCGCCTGGCTGACAATCGCCATCACCTTGCTGCTGAGGGCGTCGACATGGTTGAAATCGGCGCGCATGCCTTCCAGCATGATGCGGCGGTTGATGTTCACCATGTGCGCATGGCGCATGCGCCGCCGGTTGACGATGGCCGTCATCTCCATGCGCGACTTCAGCTCGTTCGGCTGCACCCGCACGGCGAAGATGCTCACGTCGCTGGTCTCCATATCTTCCGCGATCTCGTGAGGCAGGCCGGCCAGGGGACGGGGAGCGAGATCTTCCAGCAGAAAGGCCTTGAACGCGCAGCCAACCTTGGCCAACTCCTGCGCGATGCTGGCCGC
Source organism: uncultured Acidobacteriaceae bacterium (assembly GCA_963746595.1). Classification (GTDB taxonomy): domain Bacteria; phylum Acidobacteriota; class Terriglobia; order Terriglobales; family Acidobacteriaceae; genus PALSA-350. The sequence goes on along the minus strand of CAVVBS010000010.1, from coordinate 36,661 downwards.
TATTTCCCGGCAGGCATTGTCGGTGATCAGCGTAACCTTCTCTGAAGGTTGAATGCGCAGGCAGGTGTTCACAGCGTTGTAGGCGCCGGGCGAAAACTGGGGATCGAAGTCGATCCGGGTGATATCGGTTAACACGGGCTGGGCCAAGCAACTCCCTCTCTCTACTGATTCTACCGTGTGCAACGCCGCCGTTTCCTGCATCACGCCCACACGCGTCTCCGCCACGATGAAGTCGACCACCTTCTTTAAATCGCCGGTTTCTTCAAACACCTTGAGTTGCCGGTCTGCGCCCGTGCCCATCCGAAGCATTTCGTGGATATACGCGATGTCGCGCTCGCATCCAAGTTCCTTGGCTGCATCGGAGATAAGGTCGATGTATTCCAGCATCAGGTCGCGCATCGGCACCTCTTCTTCCCTGCCGAAGTCGATCAGCTTGCCATCGATGCCATAGCGGGCAGCGCGAAACTTGTTCTCCATGATGAGGGCGCGCGAATAGATGCGATAGCTCTTGTTCTTGGCGTGGAGGTCATAGAGCATGCCCACGGTCGCCTGGATAAGCGCCGCGATGGCCATGGTTTCATCGAGCCGCATTGGGATGTCACATACGCGCACTTCGAGCGTATTGAAAAACGGATGAGGGCGAATATCCCACCAGACCTTTTTGCCGTTATCGACGCAGTTGGTCTTGACCAGCAGGTTGATGAAGGTCTCGTACTCTGCCCAGTTGGCGTAGATGTCCGGGATGTTGGTGCGTGGGAAGCGCTCAAAGACTTTGGATCGATACGACTTGAACCCGGTGTTCATCCCCTCCCAGAAGGGCGAGTTCGACGAGAGCGCGAGGATGTGGGGCAGGAAGTAGCGCATCGAGTTCATGATGTGGATCGCGGTATTGCGATCCTCAATGCCCACGTGGATGTGTAGCCCGAAGACCAGGTTGGCCCGCGCAACCAGCTGCAAATCTTCCACCACTTGTTTGTAGCGGTCGTCGGGGTAGATATCCTGCGCTCTCCAGTCGGCAAAAGGATGGGTGCTGGCGGCGGCCAGCCACATTCCGCTCTCGCCGGCCAGCGTGATCATCTGCCGCCGTAAATCGAGAATGTCTTCGCGGGCTTCCTGAATGTCGCGGCAAACCTTGGTGCCCACCTCTACTACTGCCTGATGCAGCTCAGGCTTGGCGCGATCCATGGTCGCGAGCTTGGCTTTCGGCAGAATCTCCGAGTGGATGTGGGAGCGCAGATCGCGGGTGAGCGGATCGATGGTCTGATACTCCTCTTCGATGCCTATGCTGAAACTGGGACGGTTCATCGGCTTACCACCTCCTGCTCCACGCTTTCCGGGATGGCCGAAGGGCCGCCCAGGAAAGCACTCCAGCGATATTCAGTAACTTTGCCTGTATGTTTCCTGGCCCGAGTCATGGCGAGCTCAGCTACCTCGGTCACGATCCAGTCGAAGTTGGCCTGCCCCACGGAGTGTATATCCGCATCCGGCGCCGGATTCATGAAGTCGATGGCGTAGGGGATGCCGTCCTCGCAGGCAAATTCCACGGTGTTCAAGTCGTAACCCAAAGCGCGGCACAGCTTCAGGCAGTCGAGCTCTACCCGCGCGAGCAGCTTGGGATCCACCGGCTCGGGATTCTTAACGTAGCGTTCGTGAAAGGGTGCTCCTGGGTCGTACTGCATGATGTGGACTTTCTGCTGCCCGACACAGTAACAGCGAAAGTACTCCTTGAACTTGACCGCCGTCTGCAGCGTCATGCAGAGATCGCGCGTTTGCTCGTAGGCGTCGAAGAACTCGTTGGGCGAATTCACCTTATAGACATCTTTCCAACCGCCCCCGTCGAAGGGCTTGAGGAACGCGGGAAAGCCGATGTAGTCAAAGATGCTCTCCCACGGCAGGGGATATTGCAGGTTGCGCATGGAGCGCCCGGTGGTCCCCGGTGGATGATGTTTGTGGGGTAGCAACACGGTTTTGGGGATGGCTACGCCGAGCTTGGTGCCCAGGGCGAAGTTGAAGAACTTGTCGTCCGCACTCCACCAGAAGGGATTATTGATGATGATCGATCCGGAGAGCGCCGCGTTCTTGAGGTAGCCGCGATAGAAGGGGATGTCGTGGGAGATGCGGTCGATGATCACATCGTAGGGAGAGGGCTCAGCCATCCGCACTTCGCCGATGCTGGCCAGTTCGGCCTGCACCTCCGGGTCGTTGAAGGAGTTGATCTTGTCGACCAACGCGGGTGGAAAGGTCGACTCCATCCCGAAGATGATTCCAATTTTCTTCACGGCGGCTCCTAGAAAAACGACACGAAACCGAGTGCGCTTACGAGACAGAGCGGGCCCGAAAACATTTGCGATGGGTGGGTGGAACAGCCCCAATTCTAAAGCATATCCTGCTCCAGCCACATTTCCTTTTTGAAGTTAAACCGCCCTATGATCGGAGAAAGGGTGCGTTTGACTGCTTCTTGGGGTATAGAGTGCGGGCCTGTTGGGTACTAACACGATGGCTGCTGTTGGCCGCTCCCCTGATGGCGTGGGGACAGACCCCACTGCCTCAAACCGCGCCGGACAGTTGCCGCGTCCGCCGAGTCACCGACCTTCCTGGAAGCCGCGAGTTCGCCAGTGATTTTCTTGAAGCCATGGCCAACGATCCCGACCCCAGGGCCCGGGACGCCAACGTCGTATGGGGTCTCACCGCGGACCTGAGCAGCAAGGTGCTGGCCGAGGATCGGGCCATGTACATCTCGAAATCCGCCGATAGCGGAAAGACCTGGACGGTGGTGGCTCGCATAGATTCACAATACTTTGATGCGGATATCGGCGAGGGCGAGCGCAATGGCTTAGGCGTGGTTCCCGGTGGACGCGAGTTTGTGATCACGACCCAACTCGGAGCCTTTCAGGTTTTGCCTCAGCCGGGCAGCACGGAGCCTGTGGTGCGAGCGATCAAGGGCCCTCGCGTGCCTGATACCGATCCGGAGGTGACCATTCCCAAGAAGAAGGGTGAGCCGGTAACGGCGGGTGTGGTGAAGATCACCGCCGACGGCAGACATATGATCGTCGGCTATGGCTACTTTGACCTGGAGCCCCAGATCTTTACCTACCGCAAAGGTAGAGATGGCTCATGGATCGAGGATAAGCCTCTGCCGCAGTTGCCGACCGATATGGATATCCTCTCCATGGAATTTGGGGCGGGCTCGCTGTATGTGGGAACTGGCGATCAAGCCTACCGGCTGAAAACCCACGCACGGCAATGGACGCAGATCGATGGAGTGGGTGACGACTCAGCAATCCAGGGAATCAGCACCGTGGGCGGCCCGCATCTGGCGGCCTGTTGGGGCGTTTATAACCCGGTGAGCGCAGATGCGGTGGAGCGCGTGATCCATGCGAGCTTTCTCTTGCATCGAGATGAAGATGAGGCCGGCCCCAACATTCGGGCCTTCGGCGTATGGGTCGACCCGGCAAGACCAAGTCATCAGGTGGTCACGTCGCTTACCGGCGTCTACACCAGCAGCGATCGTGGGCAAACCTGGAGAAGGCTCAATGAGATTCCCGAGGGAGAATTCCGTTCCGCGCATTTCAATGCGGCAGATGGAACAGTGATTGTCTCCGGAATCTTCGGCACTTACCTGGCCAATCCATTTTCGAAGACTTGCTCGACTCGGCTTAGAACCCGTGATAAGTAGTCGAGGACGCGCCATGATTTGAAACAACAGGTCCCTCCACTGCGCTACGCTTCGGTCGGGATGACAATTCTGTTGTGCTATTCGCTTCTACTCCAGGTACATCCTCACCATGGGCTTCCAGAAGGGCCAGTCGTGGAAGCTGTGATCGCCCCAGACGTATAGCTCGTGCCGTATGCCCTTGTTGCGCAGTACGGCGGCGAAGCGCTCGTTCTTCTCCCAGCAGAAGTCCCACTCACCGGTGGCGAGCACGGTGCGGATATGGTTGTACTTCCAGGGATCGGTGCAGTTGGCGAGGTAGTCGGGAGGATTGTTGAAGTAGAGGTCTTCGCCGTACCAGCCGTCGACAAAGTCCTTCATGTCAAAGGCGCCACCCATGGTAACGATGCCGGTGACCTTATCGGGATGGCGGAAGCCGAAGTTCGCGGCGTGATAGGCGCCGAAGCTGCAGCCGGTGGCGATCAGCCGCGGAGTCTGGTTCTTCTCGCCCATCAGGGCTAGCACATCGTTGACGATGTAGCGCTCATACTGCATGTGCCGTTGCACGCGCCAATAGGGGTGAGCGGCCTTGTTGTACCAGCTCTCGCCGTCCACGCTGTCCACGCAGTAGAGCTGCAACTGGCCGCTGTCGATGCGGTCGGCCAGAGTCCCAACCATGCCGTTGTTCTCGTACTCAAAGAACCGGCCGTTGGAGGTTGGGAAGACCAGCACCCTGGTTCCTGCGTGGCCGAAGCACAGTAGTTCCATGTCGCGGCTCAGATCTTTTGACCACCAGCGATAGTATTCGCGCTGCAAGCGTCACTCCTTCGGATTCGGTTTTGCTATGCTAAAGGACCACGGTGCGCGAAGCCATAACCAAAGACCAAGCTCCGCTGCCGCGGCTGCACAAGCACGAGGACTTTGTCTCCAGGCTGGTCGAGGAACACCACGACCTCGTGGTCTATCTTCCGCCCATGTACGAGGCCGAAGGGGAACGCCGGTTCCCTGTTTTGTACATGCAGGATGGGCAAAACCTCTTCGATCCCGAGACCTCATTCATCAAGGGAAACTATTGGCGCATGGGGGAAACCGCGGATGCTCTGGCCGAGGCCGGAGCCATCGAGCCGCTGATCATCGTGGGCATCTACAACGCGGGAGTGAAGCGAGTCGATGAGTACACGCCGGTCGAAGACAAGCGTCTCGGCGGCGGCCAGGCGGATGCCTATGGCCGCATGCTGGTGGAAGAGCTGAAGCCCTTCATCGACGCGCACTACCGCACGCTGCCCGGGGCGGAGCACTGCGGAATGGGAGGCTCCTCGCTGGGCGGTTTGGTCACCCTGTACCTGGGCCTGCGGTATCCAACGGTATTCTCCAGGCTGGCTGTCGTGTCGCCCTCGGTCTGGTGGCGCAATCGGGCGATCCTCAAGACCGTTGCGGCACTTGCCTGAAAAACCCGCGCTGCGCATCTGGCTGGACATGGGAACGAAGGAATCAACGCGGGCCGTGCCCGATGCGCGGGCGCTGCGCGATGCGCTGATCAGCAAAGGCTGGCGCCTCGGCGAAGACCTGGCCTACTTCGAAGCCGAGGGTGGGGAGCATACAGAGTCCGCCTGGGCCCAACGCGTCGACCCGATGTTGCGGTTCTTGTTTCCGGCTCGGCCATCCCCTTAGTCCCTCTGGCAGCCGCCGCCTTTCATTTGCCGCTCAAGATATCAACGCGGACCGCACCGTCGGGGAATACGGCCTGAATTTCAAGGCTCCCTCCCATTGCCTCCACGTAGCTTCGCAGCGTGCTCAGATACATGTCGGTGCGCTTTTCGATCTTCGAAATGGCGCTCTGGTTCACGCCCAATATTTGCGCCATATTGGTCTGTGTAAGGCTGCGTGCAGAACGGAGTTGTTCCAGCGGCAACTCGGCGAGCAGCTTTTTGCTTCGGGTTTTGATTTCAGCCCGATCCTTCGCGCTCATCTTTTTAGTCAGCTCACTGAATCTACGAGCCATCGTGGCATTCTCCTCTTATTCCGCCTGGCCGCTCTCTTCTAGATAGGCAGCAAACAGCTTCTCCGCTTTCGGGATATGCGTCTCGTACCAGCGGCCGGTACCCGTTTTATTGCCGCCCAATAGCAGAATCGCATTTCGTTTTGGGTCGAAGGCATAGAGTACCCGGTACGGTTTGCCGGCATGTTGAACGCGCAGTTCGCGGAGTTTTGAGGAACCCGTAATGCCGGAGCTGTAGGGGAATGGAAGCGTTGGACCTCTCTCTTCGAGCATGGCGACTACAACAGCCACGCTCTTCTGTTCTTCGATACCTAGACCATCCCACCATGCTTCAAAATCCGCGGTGACGATGACCTAGGTGGCCATGAGAGAAGTATTCCATATCAGGACTATTCCGTCAAAGGACTAGGATGACGCCGGGTTTTCGGGATGAACCTCGTCGAGGTGGGGTAGCAGGATGACGCTTTCCTGTTCGTTGGGGTCGGTGCGGGTGATGATGGCCACTGCGGGTTCCGTGGGACTCGGGTTGTAGGGCAGGTGGGGCATGTCGGCCGGAATGTAGAGGAACTCCGTGGGCCCGAGCGAGATGTGATGTTCGAGCTGTTCGCCGTACCACATTCCGCTAACGCCGCTCAGCATGTAAATCGCAGTCTCGTGCGATGCGTGTTTGTGGGCCTTGGCGCGGCCGCCGGGCGGGATGGTGAGCATCTGCATGTGGATGGCCTTGGAGCCCACCGTTTCCGCGGAGATGGCGGGGGCATACATAAGGCCTTGTTTGCCCTGATAAGGTTCGCCGGCGCGGACAAGCCGGCAGGTTGGGTGGACGGCGGGAGCTTCGGTCATGGGCGCCATGGCGTTCCTCGCGGTGTGAATTGTCTACCAAGGTAGTGATTGTGCGGCGCTGATGTCGATAGAGCTACCGGAGGACGTGAATCGGAATTCCCAGCTTGAGTTTTCTCCAGAGCTGGTCGGTCGTGTAAACAGGCGCGTCCAGAGCGATTGCCAATGCTAAACAGGCTCTGTCCCCTAAGGAGAGGCCGAGAGAGCTTGTCTTCTGGATCAGGGTGCCCGCGATCCTGGCGTGCTCCGCGGTAAACGGCTCGACTTCGGAAATTGGATCTACGGCAAGGGCCCAGGATTCGTCCGGATCTCCGCCTTCCCTCACCAGAATGGTTTGGACTTCGGCGAGGTTTACGGCGCTGGTGGTTGCGCGGCTCAACAGGTCCGGCGTGATTTTCTCGGCTCCGGGCTCTTCGTTGAGCAGGGCGAGGATGGCGGATGCGTCCAGCACGACCTTATTCATTCAGGGCTGCCCGGCGTCGCTCAGCAATCAGTTCATCGGAGAGCCGGCGCCCCGGTTTGACAAATTTTCTAAGGCGCTCCCGGGATTTTGTAAGGCGGGTTTGCAGTGTCGAGATGCGAATCTCGTTGTCCTCGATGCGGAGATCGATTTCATCTCCCACCTTCAGACCAAGAGCCGAGCGGAACGACGCTGGGATCACGACTCGGCCTTTTCCCTCGATACGGGCGCGACTCTTAAGCTCTGTGTGGGCCATTTGCTTTCCTGTGCCACTAGGATAGCAAAAGTGGGACTTCGGCCGCTGATTAACGCAGGAGGGCGGTGCCAATGCGCACCCACCAGGGCGAGGCGTGGAGATAGGTTTGCACGCAGAAGATCTGGAACATGATGAGCAGGGGAAAGGCGTAGAGATAGACCTTGTGGACCCGTCGGTCGACGATGAAGTCGCGCACGATGCCGAGGAGCACCAGCAGGTCGACGCCGGCGGGCGAGTAGGCCAGCGGTATCAGGGGAAAGCGGGCCCAGGCTGCGTCCGTGAGACCGCTCGAGGCTATCAGCATAAGGCGGCGATGGAACTCGGGGCGCCGGCGCCAGTAGATCGCAAGCGCAAACGGAATGGCGAAGGAGACCAGGTCCATCAATTGGATGATGAGGAAGGCTGGTGTGTCGGTATCGTGGAAGCGCTGTAAGAAGAAGCGGTCCATGCCGGTGGCGGTTAGGTAGCCGATGACGAGGACTCCGACCGCGAGCGCAAGGCCGAACCAGCCGAGGGTGCGATGCAGGCGCACGTTGCGGGTGCGCACCAGCGCGGACTGGAGGATGAAGAAAAGCACCCAGCCGGGAAAAACAAAAGCGTGGATGGTGAGGATGAAGGGGGGAATGGGCGAGGCGTGGAGCAGGTTTTTCCCGATGGTGTGGCTGAAGCCGTAGACCGCCACGACGGCGATCAACAGAGACATGCAAAAGTAGAAGTACTGGCGCAGGAAAGTCACCGGCGTGGCATGGTGGCGCGGAAGGGCCGCGGGCGTGGTCGTCATCACGAACTCCTAATCGGGCCCGGTGTGTTCTTGGTTTTTGTGGTGAGGGAATACTAGCATTTCGTTTAGCGAAAGCTAATGGTCATTGGGGGCCTGGCAGGGGCTAAAGCCCAATCTCTTTCGCATCGTTTACGGCCCGACTAAAGTCGTGCCCTGATACAAAACATGAGTTTTTCCGCAGCCCGATTAAAGAGCTTGCGGAAAGAGTGCTGCTTCGAGGGGATCGTCCCTCAGCGGCTAAAGCCCAGTCTCTTTCGCATCGTTTACGGCCCGACTAAAGTCGTGCCCTGACACAAAACAGGAGTTTTTCCGCGGCCCGACTCGAAGCCCGGGGCCCACAAAGCGTTCGAGGAGCTACGCTCCGTCTTTTTCGGCCCATGTACGCTCGCGCGAACATGGGGCACCCGTCCAGAACCATGGACCGAAGGTGAGGAAACCAAAGTCGCTCAGTCTCAAACCTTGCGTCAACTTTTTTCACCAGCCGGGACCAGCAGAGTTCCTCGGCCTTCATCCGCCATGCCGGAGGTAATGGCGCGCACGGCCTTAAACGCACAGCGGCGGGTGCAATTGGGCTTGGTTTCGCTGTCTTTTCCCCTGCTCTGCCCCGTTGGTACTCTGGCGCACGGAAACTATCGCAATTACTTTCTCCTTCACTCGCACTCATGCGAGCATCCTGTGAAAGGTTAACGGAGGAAGCTTTGAAGAGAACTCTACGTGGAGTGCCGTGGTATCGCGCGCGGATCGCGCATGCTGTGCTGACACGAGCGGACTTCAACAGGGCGAAGGCGAGATCAAGCGGCACGGTCGCTACGATTCTGCTTTGGCGGCCCTCCGGTACCTTTCCTCACGGACCGTAGGTTTTGGGTCGGGTTTCGGTTGTGGTAGACCGTCGCTTCTTCGTTGGGAGGGCGCTGTGGAGCGGGACGGCTGTTCGCCTGGGTTGGCAGGTTGGGCACCAGTAGAGAGTGCGGCCGGCCAGGTCTATCCGTTGGATGATGGTGCCGCAGACGAAGCAGGGCTGGCCATGGCGGTGGTAGACGTAGTGGACCTCGTCGCGCTGTGCTTTGCCTTTTGGGTGGGGCCGGTCTTTGGCGCCGGGTGGTTACGATGCGGCGGTCCACCATGCCGTCGGGCATCAGCTTCACTGCATCGCGCCAGAGGGCTTTCAGGGTTTTTTCGGGAACATCCTTGCCTCGGGCGAAGGGGTTCTGGCGGGCGCGGTAGAGCAATTCGGCACGATAGATGTTACCGATGCCGGCGAAGACGGTTTGGTCCATCAGGAGAGCGGCGATGGGCGTGTTGGCCTTGCGGATGTAGGCGATGCCCGGGGCGGGGTCGGCGTGGGGCGCGAGCGGATCGGCACCCAGGCGGTCTTCGGACGGCTTGCCACTGGGCATCGGAATAGACGGAGACGTCGGTGGCGCCGCGCAACTCCAGCCAGTCGGTCGCGGTGGACCAGCGCATGCGCAGGATGCCTTTCACTTCGGGAAAGGGCATCTTGCCTTCGGTGAAGTCGCCGAAGCGGCCGAGGTGGATGTGCAGCTTACGATCGCGGCCGAAGTCGTAGGCCAGGTGCTTGCCGTGGGCGATTACGGATTTGAGCTTGCGGCCAGTCAGTAAGGCAGCGCCGGGGAAGCGGCCGTTGGGCGATTCCACGCAGATGGTCTTGCCGACAAAGGTCGCGGTATGCAGTTTGGCGAAGCGGTGTATCTCATTTCCCTCCGGCACGTGTGGTTCCCTTCCCTTCCTTGGGCGCTTGATACGCGAGGCTCAGCCAGCTGCTTCACGGTCGGGTTCGAAGCTGATGCGTAGGCGTGTGCGCGTGGCTTTGGCAAACCGCTCCAGAGTGCGCGTCGACGGCAACACTTTTCCACTCTCCAGGCGCGCGACCACAGCTTGCGTCGTCCCCATCGCTTCGGCAACCTGTTCCTGGGTCATCTCTGCCGCGCTTCTTGCTTTGATTAAAGCGGAGGCAAGGGCGAACTCCTCTTCGAGTGCATCGTAGGCGGCGACATATTTTGGATCTTTTCTCCAACGCTTAAAGGACTCTTCTGCCGCAATGAACTTATGCTTCATCGAATCTCCTTTGCTCGTTTCAGCGCTATTTCGATCTCACGCCGATGCGTCTTCTGTGTCTTTTTTTGAAAGACATGGACGATGACAATTCTCTTGCCGACAGCTGTCACGTAGATGGCGCGGGCGATTCCGCTTTTGCCTTTCATGCGGATCTCCCAAAGCGGACCCTCAAGATGTTTCACATAGGGTTCGCGAACTCTTTCAAGGCCATGGGACTGAATCAGTTCCACAATGCGCTGGAAGCTGGCTCGAAGATCGAGAGGACACTCATCAAGCGCCTTCTTCACCTCTTCATTGAAGAATTCGACGAGCCACACCATCTGGCCAGATTATACCTTTTTTGCAATGTTTGCGCTTCGCGTTTATGCGGTGTGCGGGATGCCGCCAACCTTCCCTGGAGCGGGCAGCCTTTCCTCTTCACGAGGATAAATACATCGTCCAGGTCTGTCTTTGCGGCATCCGATCCTCAGAGGTGGTGAACGATGGGGAAACAGGAGAATTTGGCGGCGCTGGGGAAGTTTGCAGAGGCTGCGAATACGGGCAAGTTTGATTTGTTCCGGGAGGCGGTGGCGGCGGACTGCGTGGATCATGATCCCGCACCGGGCCAGGGGCCAGGGCCGGAAGGCTACCGCATGTTTTTTTCGGCAACGCGGGAAGCTTTCCCGGATCTGGAGGTTGGGTTGGAAACGATGGTGGCCGATGAGGAGCAGGTGGCCATCGCCTACACGATGAAAGGCACGCACCGGGGGCCGCTGATGGGCATACCGCCCACGGGGAAAAAGATCAGCATCCGGGGAGTGCAGGTGGGAAAGTTCCGCGACGGCAAGATGGTGGAACGCTGGGGAAGTTCGGACCAGCTCGGGTTGCTGCAGCAGTTGGGTGTTACGCAGTTGCCGGCCGGGTAAAGGGCTCTCGAGCACGTGTACACGCGCGACCAGAGGCCATGCCGGTGGGGGATGGATTGCATCCCCCTTTACCAGCCTCGGTGCACGAGGGGTGGAGTGGTGCGCGGGTTGAGAAAGATCGGTCTGTCCGCCCCTTGGGGCGTGCCAGGGAGGTCCGGCCCTGGGTCGGTTTGCGTTTCAGGAATGCTATGTTCCCGTCATTGTTTCCATTGCCGTTCCGTCCTTGTTTCCGTGGTGGGCGGCGGCTAAGTCCTTTGTTTTAACGAAGGTGGCTCAAATTTATTTTTTCCCGCCCCCATAAGCTACTTAGGGGACCACTGCGTCAGCCAGCTGATTCGTTTCCCGGCAAGGCCCAAAACCAGGCGCCGGTGAAGGTTTCCTTGGAGCTCACGACGCCCAGATCGAACTTGGCGCGGCGCAAGGTTGTCGATGCAGACACCGTCCTGTTGGGCGGCAAATTCGACGGTGTATTGCGATCGCTCACCCTCGAGCAGATATTGGCGCAGCCATTCGGCGGCGCGCTTGCGTTTGGGGAGGCCGGCGTCGATGGGGCGGTCCATCATGACTTCTTCCGGGGTGAGCGCGGCTGGGTCCGGTCCAGGAGAAGGCGCCGGTGTGGTCGATGAGGTAGCCCAGCGAAGGCGCGAGGCAGCCTAGGTTGGATTTCACCTGCACCAGCGCAGGCCGGGTGGGCGCATCGGGACTGCTGCCGGCGATGAATTCCGTGCGGACAGCGGCGGAGAGCTCGATCGAGGTAAGTCCGCGGCCGCGCTTGCGGAGATGGCGGACGAGGAGGATACAGCAGCGATGCTTTTCCGCCAGGCGGGCGAGGGTGTCGAAGGCGCGGGCGGAATCGTTGGCACGGTGGCGATCGAGTGCCCACAGGTAGCTGTGCAAGGAGTCGATGATGAGCAGGCGGGCCTGGGTTCTGTGGAGAGCGTCTTCGAGCATGGGTGTGTCGCGGAGGCTCAGAGAGGCGGGTTGGGCGGAGGCGGTGAGGACTCCGCGCAATAAGATGAGGCGGGCGGGATCGCCGTCGAGCTGGGCAAAGCGGGGGCGGATGAGCTCGGCAGCTCCATTGGCGGCGGAGGCGTAGAGGACGGTGCAGGGTTGGAGGGTGTGGTTGGTGGAGGGGACTCGACCACGACTGAGCGCGGCTGCTATGGCCAGGGCGACCCAGGTTTTTCCTGAGCCGGGATCGCCGGAGAGCATGGCCAGGGTTCCACAGGCCAGCCTGTCTGGCCACAGCCAATCGATGGGGCGGGGTGGAATGTCTGCAAGGCAGACGAGGTCGGCGTGGCGATCGGTGGCAGCGCCGGGCTCGGCTGGTGCGGGCGGAGGGATGGCCGGTGAGGGCTCGGGCTGCTGTGGGTCGGGGCTTGGGTTGGTGTCTGCCGTTGCATTGGAGGGCTGCGGGGCAGGGTTCGGGCGGGGTCGCGGCACGCGGTTTGAAGGCGTCGCGGAAGAGCGAATTGCCGATGGGCTGTCCAAAGATGGTCATCGCAGGGCCTCCGTTAGTGGATAGGGTCCGTTTGCGATGGGGCGGTGTGCCGAACTCGATGGATGGGTGTTTTTCATTTTTGAGCGCACTTCTCCGTTCCGCATCTTGCGGGTTATTGGGTTCCTTTGGGGAAGGAGAGGCTCGAGTAAGTTGGAGGCTCTTAAACGCATTTTGCTAATACTGTGGTCCGGTGGGATCAGCTATGTGCGGCCATTCTTTGGCGGAATGGCCGCGTCAGGTTCAGTCCCCTGGTCTACACCATTAGCAAAAATGCTCTTAGTTGGACGGTATTACGGATCTGTTTGGGCGTCCAGAGCAGTTAGAAAAAAAGATGTGGATGCAGGGTAGGTAAACTCGTTAGATGGGGGTGGTGGATTGGGATGGGGTAGGCCGGCAAGCCCCACAGCGAGGCTTGAGATTCAGATTGCAAATCCACCTTCCTCGACGATGGCGGCAATATCGCGGGAACCATGCAGGATGCGAACGATTATGATTTCGTCCGGACGGGGAAGGTAGTAGATCGCGTACTGCTCGTAGAAGATCACGCGCAAATCCTGAGAGAGATGGGCACGGGGAGCGCCGGAGAATGGGAACTGCAAAGCCTGAAGGAAGTGGTCTCCGATGTGGGTGAGAAACTCGATGGCGAAAGATTCGGAGGTTTCTTGGGCGAAGTAGCTCCAAATTTCAGCCAGGTCTATTTCTGCTGTCTCGGTAAGGCGGAGGTTGACCGGTCTGCTAATAGTTTCCTCCCGCGCGCGATGATGCGCTTGGCGTCGAACTTAGCGAGCCGCCCCTCGGCGACATCGGCCAGGCCACGGTCAATGTCGGACTTCAACTCCGCTAGCTGGCCTAAGCGCAATTCCCGCTTCATCTTCCAGTCGCGCAGCGCCTCGCGGATTACCTCGCTGGAAGAAGCATAATCCCCCTCGTCGACGGCCCCCTTTACTAGCCTCGCCATATCGGCGGGAAGAGTAATCGTCAAGCGCTCAATATCGGCCATAGCGGGGTCCCCCATCGCGCCCATATCTTGCATACTTTATCATACTTTGTAGGCGCGTCCGAGGAGATCACTCTATCGGGGGTTAGCGATTGCCAGGGTTTGGGTGGAACATAGCGGCGGGCATGCACAGAGCATTTTTGCTAATACTGTGGTCCGGAGGGATCAGTTATGTGCGGCCATTCTTTCCACCACCGCCGGGGGCCCCACCAGGCACGCAAAGACCGCGTGCCCGGGGGCCCCGGTTTTAGCGGAATGGCCGCGTCGAGTTCAGTTTCCCGCTCTACACCATTAGCAAAAATGCTCAGCGGCAGAATCGCGATAGGATTGGACAAGGAATTTTCCTTGCACGACGCGATCGCCGCCGCGGGCCGCTGCGGGTTCGGCTTGGCACGGTCAGCGAGGAATGAAATTGCCTTTTGTAGAGGAGAGCCCCATGACGATCGATCTCAAGCCCGAACAGCAGCGCGTGATCGACCTGGCCGTCCGGTCCGGAGCGTATGAGAATGCCAACGAAGTTTTGGATCACGCTTTCGAGATCATCCGGGAGCAACTCGATCTGGAAGATTGGATGCTTGGGCAACGCGAGGAAGTGGCCGCCCACATCGCAGTAGGCTTTGCTCAAGCTGAACGTGGCGACTTGGTCGAAGGGGATGCTGTCGCGGAAATATTGCGGCAGCGACGCAGCAGGCGGCTGAAGCCGTAGGGATGAATCCCCCGTTTCAACTGACGTCGCAGGCTATCGAAGATCTTGACGCAATCTGGTGGACCATTGCGGAAGAAAACCAGGACGCCGCCGAACGAGTTGAAATGGAGATTCTCGCGACCTGTCACCGGTTGGCGAGGCATCCGCGCATGGGCACGAAGCGGCAGGACATCACGATGCTGCCGGTTCGGTTTTGGACTATCACCAAGTTCCCCAATTATGTGATCGTCTACCGTCCAGAGACTGACCCATTGCAGGTGGTCGCCGTTCTGCACGGGAAGCGTGACTTAAAAGAGGTTCTCGGAGAGCGCTCCTAATCTTGGGTGGCCTGCGGCGATTTGCTACCGGCTCACTTTCCTAGAGGAACAATACTCATAAGAGTATTTTCGTCCCGGGTGGGAAGCTTTTCTTTGGGGTCATTGCCGTCTGGCCACGAATTGCCTGGCCACGAATTGCCTTCAGTTTCCCGGTCTACACCATTAGCAAAAATGCTCTTAGTTCGACGGTATTATGGATCCGTTTGGGGGTCCAGAGCAGTTAGAAAAAAAGATGAGGATGCAGGGTAGGGGAACTAGTTATATGGGTGTTGCGGTTGGGATGGCGTGTCCTTAGGCAGCCCCACAGCGAGCAGGGCCACTGTAACAGTGATCACTTGCTGACTAACTGATGCGGGATAATGCGCGTCGCGTAGAGTTAGGCCATTCAGGGTTGCGGCATTGGAGTGTGCCGGCAGTCACTCTGGAATTCTTCATCCTAAAAGCGTACACTCATGTGTACACATACTAGGAGGCTCATGCCTACCATCAAAGTCGGGGTGCGGGAGTTCCGCGAACAGATCGCGCGTTTCCTAGAGTCTGACAGCCCTGTTGCCGTGACGCGCCGCGGCGAAACTCTTGGCGTCTATGTCCCTACGCCCCGTAAGGCTGTGAAATCGGCGGACCTTGCCGAGCTACGAGCCGCCGCGGATCGGCTAGCAGAAGCCCTGTCGGACGTAGACGAAGAAGAGGTGGTGTCGGAATTCAAGCAGATGCGTCGTCGTGGGAAGGCTGCCGCTCGTTGAGATGATTGTCCTAGACGCCAACATCCTGATTCGCGCCGTCCTGGGACGACACGTCCGGCAGCTTCTCGAAACCTACGCAGGTCATGGAATTCGGTTTTACGCGCCCGAGGTTGCATATGCAGACGCAGCGAAATATCTGCCGTCTTTGTTGCGGAAGAGTGGGAAGTCGGACATCGATCTTCCTGCGGCACTCGCCTATTTGCAATCCCTCATTCAACCGATCCTTCAGGATTCGTATGGCCTCTTTGAGGAAGAAGCCAGGCAGCGCTTACGCGGCCGGGATGCGGAGGATTGGCCGGTGCTGGCCGCGGCATTGGCCCTGTCTTGCGCGATCTGGACCGAGGACACGGACTTCTTCGGTACAGGGATTGCGGTGTGGACTTCCGACCGCATCGAGATCTTCCTAAAAGAGCAGCTGAATTCCCTCGAAGCCGACGAAGCCTAGTCGTCTTCCATGCCGTCCGGGTCCTCTGGTCACAAGGCACAGGTCACGGGCAAAGGTTTCGAGGGCAAAAGTCAGGGATGGGCATCTCTCATGCGTGCTTCCGAAGGTGACAGAACCGAGCGATTATGAGGCAGTTAGATAGTCCATGAAATATGCAGAAAGACAACTGGTCTACTCGCCGACCGATCTAATTCGCTATCTCGCTTCGCCATTCCTTCCCTGGATGGACCGTTATCACTTCGAAAACCCTAGCGGACGCCGTCCCCGATAAGCCAACAGAGGACCAGAGCCTGATTGCGCAGACCGGCAACCAGCACGAGCAACAGACGCTTGCAGAGTTTCGAGCCTCAACCCCTGGCCTAGTGGAAATCGGAGGGGTTGGTTTCGAAGAGGGCGAGCGCGGAACTCTTTTGGCAGTCCAGGCGAGGGCCCCGGTCATCTATCAAGCAGCACTGAAGGATGACAGGTTTGCGGGTTTCGCGGACTTCCTGATCCTCGATGATGCTGGCAGATACCAAGTTTGGGACTCAAAGCTTGCCCGATCTCCGAAACCGTACTTTGCGATTCAACTCTGCTGCTACTCGGAAATGTTCGCGGCTTCGACCGAAGAGCCGTTGCCTGCTGAATTCGGTGTCATTCTTGGAACTGGAGATCGGGTTCCGCTCAACGTCGAAGACTTTATCTACTATTACCGCCGCGTGCGGCGGGGCTTCTTGCGTTGCAGGATGGCTTCACGGGAAGGCTGGAGGATCGCCCTGAACCGCTTCCCAGAGCAGACCATGGCTTGTGGACATCGTATGCCGACGGATTCTTCGACAGCAGGGATCACCTCGTACGGGTCGCTGGGATCACGGTTGGACAGATCAAGAAGCTCAAGACGGCAGGCATAGACACAGTTTGCGAGCTGGCCGCATCCTCGGGCAGATCGGTGCACAAGCTGGCAGCAGGCACGTTAGAAACGCTGGCGCGCGGCTCGTTTACAGAAGCCTGACACGCGCAGACCGACTTGCGAACCCCGAGGCTTTCAGCGAGGTATGAAGTTTTGCCAAATGACGGGACCCACGGAGTACGCGGACTCGCCGCTCTACCGCCCGAAGATCGGGCCGATGTCTTTTTCGATATGGAAGGCTATCCCCTGGTTGCTGGAGGGTTGGAATACCTTTTCGGAGCATGCTCCTTTGCGCAGGATGGGGAATCGCTCGCATTTCACGATTGGTGGGCACACGACCGAAGCGAGGAGAAGGTTGCATTCGAGAGCTTTGTCGATCGGGTATTTCAGCGATGGCTGCAAAATCAAGGCATGCATATCTATCACTATGCTGCGTATGAAGTGAGCGCTCTAAGAAGACTGAGCACGCAGCATGATACGCGGGAGGAGCGAAGTAGACGAACTCCTTCGGAGGCGTGTGTTTGTCGATCTGTACCAGATCGTCTGCCACGGGCTGCGCATCGGGGAGGATAGCTACTCCATCAAGAAGGTTGAGCGGCTCTATCGGGAAGGGCGCTCGACAGGAAGTGGCCGCCGCGGCCGATTCGATGGTTCGATATGCCCAGTGGATGGTGAGCGGGCAGTCGCGCGATTGGCGAGAAAGCAACGTTCTTCGAGAGATCCGGGATTATAACCAGGATGACTGTGTTTCCACGGCTAGGCTAGCGCAATGGTTAAGGTCAGTTGCTGCGACAAATGGAATCCAGAGTGCCCTTTCGATCGCCGCACCTGCCTGCGCGGTGGAACCGAGGGCGCTCGCACCGGAAGTAATTGCGCGGCTGGAGCTTGCCGCAAGATTGCATGAACGGGGGGATGCAGTTTCTCAGGTTCTTGGTGACTTGATCGAGTTCCATCGCCGGGAAGACAAGCCGCGGTTCTGGAAGATGTTCGATCGCGAGCAGGCCACGGCTGAGGAGTTACGAGCGACCCATGCTGCGTTGAGGGCGTCACTGCAGTTGGTCCCCCACGGCTACGGAAGCGATCGCTGATTCAGACTTACCAATTTGATCCATCACAGGAGTGCAAGCTGCGTGGAGACGAAGAAGACGAAGGTGATGTTCTGTGGGGATTTGAAGCCGAAGTTTACCCTGGTTGCCATCGACTATGACAGCGGTCAGCTGCAGCTCAAAATGGGCAAAGGGTCCTTGATTGCGAAGTGCGGCGGCGTATTCCCTGGCTCCGGCTCTATTCTTCCCGACGAGATTGTCTCCAAGAAACCAATTCCGCAAGCTTTGGCGCGCGGTGCGGAGAAGCAGCTGCATGGCAGTCTAAACCCTGCTGCAACGGCACTTTTGACCCGGGTTGCGCCGGTACTCGATCTAGAGACTCCAGATGAGAGCGTGGTCGAGGCGGCGGTTCGCATCAGCGGGTCGATGTCTGGCGGATGCCTTGTCATTCAAGGCCCCCCGGGCACTGGCAAAACCTACACGGCGGCACGGATGATACGGGGACTACTGGCAGCAGGTAAGAAAGTTGGAGTCGTATCCAACAGCCATAAAGCGGTCACGCACCTGCTCGAGGCCTGTGGCGAGGCATTACGGGAAGCTGGAGCGAGCCTCACTGGTATTAAGGTCGGTAGCGACGGGACTGGGGCTTTGTTTGATGACAATCCAGACTTTCGGCACGTGGAGAAGGCAGCGGACGCGAAGGAGGCCTACTCTGCGGGCGTGGTGGGTGGAACAGCGTGGCTGTTCTGTCGGCCAGAATGGGAGGATGTACTGGATTTCCTGTTTGTCGATGAAGCGGGCCAGGTCTCGCTGGCCAACACGGTCGCCATGACTCGCTGTACGCGGAATCTTGTCTTGCTCGGCGATCAGATGCAGCTCGAACAGCCGATACAAGGGGTTCATCCTGGGGATTCGGGTCTATCCGGGCTACAGTATGCGCTCAAAGACCTGGAGACTAGCCGGATGGACGCACCTGCCTTCCACGCGGTGGTGCCTGCCGACTCCGGGCTATTCCTTGGTGAATCGCGTCGCATGCATCCCTCTGTTTGTCGTTTTATCTCCGAGAGTATTTATGAGGGCCGTCTGCACTCTCATGCCGACTGCGCTCGTCAAAGGGTGTTTCCCTCACCTGGCTTAGCTGGTTGCATCACCGCTGAACATGGAATTGTCTTTATCGGCGTCGAGCATGATGGAGATAGCCAACAGAGCGATGAGGAGGTGGAACGGGTGCGGTCGGTCTACAACGATCTGGTAGGCCGCTCGTACACAGCCTCGAACGGTAGTACGAAGAAAGCCTTTCGCTTAAAGATTTCCTGTTCGTTGCTCCTTACAATGCCCAGGTCCGGGCTCTGCAGTCTGTTTTCCCCGCTGGGGCTCGGATAGGGAGCGTCGATCGGTTCCAAGGCCAGGAAGCGCCTGTCTGCATTCTTTCCCTTTGCTCCAGCTACGGTGAGTATGGATCTCGTGGCCTTTCCTTCATCCTTGATCGGAATCGCATAAACGTTGCCATTTCGCGTGCTCAGTGCCTGGCGGTGGTCGTCGCGGATCCTCGGATTGCGAGTGCTGCTGCTCGTTCGCTGGGTGAGATGAGCCTTGTCAATTTGTTTTGCAAGTTGTCGGAGGTGTACCCGGTGGCACATCATGGGACTTGAGCTGTATCCTGCTGTCGGCTCAAGAGGGAGGCGTATGGCAATACAGCGGCAATACTGGGTAGTGTCCCCCAATGTGCGGTTCAACTCTCGGACGGTGGGTGCTTGGAGAGAGGCAAGCGTGAAGTGGAAGGCCGCGTTCATGGGTTGGCAGCCCAACGACCCTAATCATAAAATCGGCGGAAAGTTCGCGAGGGACATCCAGCCGGGTGACGTTATTCTCATCGCGAGACGCCATCAGAATGAACCTGAGGTCGTAGGCTTTGGGCGGGTCGTTGGGGAATTCAAGACCAGTCTAGCCGGGTTTCGGCCCGTTGAGACTTTCGGCTCGCTGCGTCGGCTGCATCCATTCGTTCCTTTTAGCAGGGCACCCAAAAACCTACCGTTCATGGACGCAATCACTCAAATCGCGGCGCTCCGCAAATTAGATCCCGAAAACAATCCGAATCACGAGCGCCTCTGTCGATGGCTGGACGGAAGGCTACTCGTAACGAATCTTCCCCATCACAGGGATAGTTCCCTCCGCCGCGATCTTCGCCGGAGGATTGTTCTTACGCTTAGCCTCGCCGTGTCGGTATTCGGCGACAGGATCGAGTCTGCCGTTTCATCCCGACTTCTTCCGCCCCTTGGGTGGAGCGGTCTCGAGCCGGAAACCGACTTGGAGCGGCATGCCGCGCCGAACCGGCGTCAGCTCGGG
Source organism: uncultured Acidobacteriaceae bacterium (assembly GCA_963746595.1). Classification (GTDB taxonomy): domain Bacteria; phylum Acidobacteriota; class Terriglobia; order Terriglobales; family Acidobacteriaceae; genus PALSA-350. The sequence goes on along the minus strand of CAVVBS010000010.1, from coordinate 16,702 downwards.
CAGCCTTAGTTCGGGCAGCAGGTTGCCGGGCTTTGCGGGTCGCGATCTTGGCAGTCTTGGTTCTCTTCGGACTCATAATGTTTTTAGCAACTCCTCCAGCTCAAAGCAGCGTAAAAACGCCATTCTAGGCCACCTGGCCAATGTCAGTCTGCTAGAAGCCGATTTCCGCCGTGTAGATAGGCGTGGGCGTGTTCGCGGGAACAAGTACTACGCCGCTGCATCGCATTGGAGACTCGCTAGCTAAACCTTTGACCCGCACATGTAAGCAAAGCCGCTTGTTTCCCGTACGGTCTCTGGGTGGCTACTTGGCGTGGGCGAAAAGCGTCGTGCGCGTAGTAGCTGGCGTTATGATCACGGGCCACCAGAATGGACAGTCACGCCACTGCTGCGCCTCAGCCCCATTCTGGCGAATCATCATCAGGACGGGGATGTTTATGGCAGCGGCACGGGCGACTTGCCTTCAGTGTGAGCCGTGTCAGGAGCATCGCGAAACTGAGCGTGTGCGTGCTCCCTACAAAGCGATTCAGGTTGCGGCCTGTTCGCACTAGCAAATATCGCGACCCCTCTGATGTGGATCTGAGCTGTTTTCGCTGAGATGTTTCAGAATCGCCTTGTATTCTGCTGGATCCCAACGATCCTCGAAGCCTGGGGCGAAATCCACAAACGTTGGTCCCAGCAGGTCGACGATGCTGCATGCAACCTCCAAAGAGACTTCGTAGGGAGCGGGGGTTTCGCCGTCTTTAGGGAACGGCCCGGCAGATTTGAGCAGTCCGTCGATGTTCTGGGTAATTGTTGCGAGCCGTATCTTGTAATCGGTCTGGAAGCCAACCGGGAGAATGCGCCTTCCAGCGCGGAGTGTCGTGATGTTCGAGGCGAGGATCTTTTCATTTCCACATGGGACGATGCGACCGTTCGCGTCGAGCTCGATAAAGTGGACCTTCTGGTCACTGCCCCCAGCTTCTATGCGATCGCGCAGAGCAGAATCTGCTTCATGCATCCTTTGCATTGCGCGATGAATTTGCGGAACCGTGTAAAACCGCGTAACCGCCCGGTCCTCCAAAGGGCGAAATCCATACATGCGCGAATGCTGCATGACGGTATCCTGCTGAAACTTTTTCGGGTTCCTCCCGTAGTAAAAGCCAATCAGGTTGGCGATCGTAATGCCCCGATCGAGTATCTGGCCTCCGATAAAGATGTTGAGTGGGGTTCGTAGTTTGAGCTGCCCTTCGTCATCGAGTAAGGCCGCCACCTGTGCCTCAGAGTTGACCTTGGTGATCATTAGCTCCCACCGGTGAGAGCGCTGAGAACACGGCTGTGCACAACAGAAAAGGCTGGTATCGGTTGGCCGGCTGCGAGTAACGATTTTGCCAGGTCATCATAGGCTTTCTGGACCAGATTTTGCAGCACGTCCGAGGCGATAAGTGCTTCGGCATGCAGCTTTTCTTCAAAATGAAGTATCACGCTTTCCTGCCAGGCATGGGACGCTTTACCCGCCGCAGTATGGAAGAGAAAGGCAAAGCGTTTCGGCCGGCGCTGAGCCTGCTCGTCCTGAATTCGGCGCAAGCACCCAGCTGTAATAAACGAGATCAACGCAGAGCGCAACCCGGCGACCTTTGGGTGGGTAAGGCACTCCTCCACCTTGAACCGTCGGCGGTCTTCGGCGTGAAGGACCTCCAGCTCATCCTCACTCACCGGTCTGAAAACGTAGGCTGCCGGATTGTCAGCGATCAAGCTGTCTTCGAAGTAGAAATTGCCACCCACGTAATCGGAATGAACCGGAACCAGCTCCGTAAACTGCGGCCGCACCGGAGCAAGGGCAGAATCGGGTAGAGGCGAGCCTTCCGGTTGCAGGTACAGAGAATAGGGGGTAGCTGTGACTTGGAGGAAAGAGGTGTGAGGTAACCTGCGGCGCAGCTCGTCGACCTGGCCGGCAATGGTGCGAAGTTGGATTCCGAGTTCCTTGTCCTGAACGTATCCGATCGACGCATTATCGGCCTCGTCATCGATGATCAGTATCTGGCGCGTAGCCAATTGCGGGTATGTGGTGAACAGTGCTTCCGACAAGCGCTCGAGGTTGTGGGTCTGTTTTTTCACCACGAAGATTAGTTTTTGGTTTAACTCGAACTGGGTAAGGCGATCGGGAAGTTCGAGAATGTCGTAAACCTTGGCCTGGTCGCCTTCCAGGAACTCAGCAAAGTCCTTGTTGACCCTTTTGTAGGTCTGCCGGGCCAGCGCTGTCGTCGGCTTCGTGAGGACGATTGCGATGTCGTAGCCATTGTCGAACGCCAGCGCTGTGATCCCCAGAAATGATTTAGTTTTGCCGGATTGTATTTTGCCCAGCAGGATGATTGGTTTCGTCGCGTCAGCGGTTTTGAGCTTCGCCACGGTGTGCTCGATACAGGCTTGGTCCTCCGCACCGTAAGCCGGAACCCCGTCGCGCCTTTTGGTCAGAAAACCTGAGTAAAACGGACCTGCCAAATCGAGGGTCGCGGGATTTTCAACTACCACTGCATCATTTGCGTTCATCTTGGCCTCCAGAGAAGATCTGAACTGAGGCTACAAGTATTATCTTGCGATAAAAAGCATTAATAACGCATAATACTTGCGGTATTCGCATGGTTGAAGAGCTCCTCAATGCGTCCGGCCTATCCTACGAACGACTGAGCACTCTGCTGAAGCTCAGCGAAACAGGCAGCTTGATTCGAGCGGCGGACCATGATCTCGGGAAGCAAAGCCGTTTCAGTCACCATCTTCGGGAGTTGTCTGAATATTTCGGCGTGGAATTGACGGAGAAGGTGGGGAGATCGGTGGGGCTAACGGTAGCCGGTCGAGCGCTAGTTCAGCTGGCCCGGGAACATTTCCTGGCGCTTCAATCCTTCCGCGACCAGGTTCGGGGGAATGTCTCTACCATTCGTGTCGCCGCCGACGAAAGCTTGTTGCAGTGGCTGGTGGTGCCGGCGATTGCCAAAGTACGGTCGCCGAGTCGCCCCGTACGGTTCGTTGTAGAGAGCCTCCAGAGTGATGAAATCGTGCAGCGCCTTGGCGAGCGCAGAATCGCGTTTGGGCTTTTGCCTGTGGATTCCGTTGCGAAACCCTTAAAGCACGCCTTCGTTGAGGAACGAGGCTACTCTATTTTCGTGCCCAGGCGGCTGCTATCCACGCGAGGGGGCTGACAGTCAAAGATGCGCTCTTGGGATGCCCGCATGCGGCGGTTGGTGGTGAGGGGAGGCTAGGGAAACAGGTTGCGAACTCGCGCAAGCCTTAGGTGGGACTTTCAACCCTCAACTTGTATGTGACTCGATCGGACAATGTGTAGCTGCGATTGAAAGCGGAGCGTTCGCCGCGGTGTTGCCATCGTACATCCGACCTTCAACCTTGGGGAGTGAGTATGAAGTGGTGGACGACGCATCCTTGGACCTTTGAGGCGCCGAATCGCCTTGACTTGGCATCCGCGAACTGCCGAGGTGATGGGAGCTTCAGGAGCAAGAATGCGAGCGATGCTGATCGAGGCGATGAAAGCTTAGGCATGCAAAAGCAGGGTAGCGTACCGAGGAGAAGAACCTTCCCCCAACCTTCGCAGTGGGCGTCCTCGGTGTGATAGAGTTTCCGCGGGTGCTCGGATGAAGATTCTGGTGGTGCGTCAACCATGGGCGTGGCTGATTGTTCACGGTTACAAAGACGTTGAAAATCGTTCATGGAGAACGCGTTATCGAGGTCCTCTACTAATTCAGGCTGCCGCGAGCCAGCCGTCCGACGAGGCCCTTATCGATGCGCAGAAAAGAACGGTCAGACTGCCGGCGCAGTTCGAAACCGGCGGAATTGTGGGCATGGTTAAGGTCGTCGATTGCGTGGAAGCCAGCAGGAGCAAATGGTTTGAGGTCCGTTTGGCTGGCTCCTATCGGACGCGCGTCTGCTGCCGTTCGTCCCCCACAAGGGGCGTCTGGGCTTGTTTGAAGCTGATAGAAGGCTGCTTGGACGACTTGGTCTGTAGGTCAAGCCGTATCTTGCGGAAAAAACGTGCCTGAAGGGGCTAAAGCCGGTTGTATTCTCAATCGTTCACGACCCGACTTAAAGTCGTGCCCTGATACAAAACATGATGTTTTTTGCGGACTGCAAGGCCGCACCCTTCAGAATCGCTAGGGGAGAGGCACACTGCAGGTCCCTCCTGCTGCGCTCCAGTCCCACGGCAAGCCGGGGCAGGCGGGATGACAAAGTTTAGTGTTGTTAGATACTTCACGCCTGGGTGGGCGGATGCGCGACGTTACAAAGTTTGGGGTTGTTACGTACTTCAGGCCTCAGTTAGTCGGATGGGAAGATACGCCACATCACTCCGCGCGCAATGCCTGCATGGGGTCGACTTTGGAGGCGCGCGTGGCTGGCAGCCACACGGCAAGCAGCGCCACGGCAGAAAGGATGACCGGCGCAGTGACAAATACTGCCGGATCCCACGGCTTGACCCCGAACAGAAAGCTGGCAATCAGGCGCGTCAGCCCAAACGCCGCAGCGAGGCCCACGGCCACGCCCACCAGCGCCAGCCGCATGCCGTGCCAGACCACCAGCTTGCGCACCGCGGAGCGGTCCGCGCCCAGGGCCATGCGGATGCCCATCTCCTGAGTGCGCTGCTCGACGGAGTAGGCCATCAAGCCGTAGATGCCGATGGCGGCCAGCACCAGCGCCACCGCGCCGAAGATGGTGAGCAGCAGCATGTTGAAGCTCTCGCCGCGCGGTGGAGCGGCCCATTACCTCGTCCATGGTGCGGATGTGCGCTACCGGAAAGCCTCCGCTGGCTAGACGCAATTGCTCGGCTGACCGCGGCGATGGACTGGTGCGGGTCTCCATGGGTCCGCACCAGCCAGAAGAGCGGCTGGATATCGGAGTAGGCCGCGGCGTAGCCATCCGCGACCTGCGCTATCGGGACCATCATCATCGGGACCGGCGGTTGGCCCAGGCCGCTGTTGTGGGTGTCGGCGACGACTGCCGATGATCTCGCGCACCGGCTCTCCCTCCAGGTTGGCCCCATGTCCTTGCCGACGATCACGTGCTGCCCTAGCGGATCTTCATTGGGCCAGAGTTGTTTGGCCAGGGCCTCATTGATGAGCGCCACGCCGGGCGCGGCGGCGGTGTCGTTGTCAGTGAAGTCGCGGCCGCGCAGAATGGGGATCTTGAACAGGCCCAGGTAGCCGGGCGAGATGCTCATCCACTTGGAGCCGTAGCGGCCCTTCTCGACCGGACGGCCAATGATCTGGAAGGGCAGGCCATCCTCCACCTGGATGGGCAGCCAGTAGGCGGCGGCCGCGGACTCCACTCCAGGGAGAGCGTTCAGGCGGTTGCGGCCATCGCGCAAGAGCTGGGCAATGCCCGCCGTCTTCTGGTAGCGCTCGCCGTTCAAGCGACATCTCCATCGTGAGCACGTTGTGGGCGTCAAAGCCGGGACCGACGCCGTGCAGGGCAAGAAAGGTGCGGATGAGCAGCGCCGAGCCGATCAGCAGCACCAGGGCGAGCGAGACCTCGCTGACCACCAGCAGCGAGCGGGCCTTGCCCTGGCGGAAGCCGGTGCCGGAGCGGTTGCTGCTCTCTTTGAGCGCGGAGTTGAGGTCGGTGCGCGAGGCGCGTGAGCGCGGGGAAAAGGCCGAAGACGATGCCGGTGAGCAGCGAGACGAGCGAGGGTGAAGCCGAGCACGCGCCAATCGACGCCGACGGCGGAGCCGTTTTCGCCGATGCGGGGCAGACCCGCGGGGCTGATGGCCAGCAGGGCGCGCACGCCGGCAAAGCCGAGCAGCATGCCCAGGAGGCCGCCGGTGACGGAGAGCAGGATGCTTTCGGTGAGCAGCTGGCGGACGATGCGGGCGCGGCCGGCTCCCAGGGCGGAGCGGATGGCGAACTCGCGCTTGCGTCCGGTGGCGCGCACCAGCAGCAGGTTGGCCACGTTGGCGCAGGCGATCAGCAGCACCAGGCTGACCGCGCCCAGTAGGACGAGCAGGGATTTGCGGGCGTCGCCGATGATCGAGTCGCGCAGCGGCATCACGGCGAATTTTTGGTCGGGATCTCCCTTGGGATGGTCGCGGCTGTACTGACGGGCCGCGACCTTCAATTGCGCGTTGGCCTGGGCCAGGGTGATGCCGGGTTGCAGCACGTCCGGCGACCTGGAAGAAGTGGTTCATGTCATCGCTGACCGGGGGGAATTGGAAGGGCAGCCAGATGTCGGCTTGGGGATCGGAGAGGAAGTCTTTGCCCAGGACTCCGATGATGGTGTAGGGCTCATTGCCCAGGGAGAGGGACTTGCCCACGATTGCGGGATCGCCGCGCGAACTTGCGCTGCCATAGGCCGTAGCTGAGCACGACTACTTTGCCGCCGTTGGGCGCGTCCTCTTGCGGGGTGAAGGTGCGGCCCAGCAGGACCGGGGCGCCGAAGAGGCGGAAGTAGGCTTCGCTGACGTGGATGCCGTGGAGCTGCTCGGGATGGTCGCCGGTGAGGTTGTAGCCGGGGCCGGCTACGTCGTAGGCGGCTACATCCTTAAAGAGGGTGGTTTGCTGCTGGTAGGCGTGGAACTCGGGGATGGCGGTGAGGAAGTTGTTGGCCAGGATGGTGGGGTAGAGGAATTCGACCATGCGGCCGGCGTCGGGGTAGGTGAGGGGCTTGAGCAGGACGGCGTTGACGACGCTGAAGATGGCGGTGTTGGCTCCGATGCCCAGGGCCAGCGCGGATACGGCGGCGATGGTGAAGGCGGGGTTCTTGCGGAACATGAGGAGCGCGTGTTTGATGTCGTTCCAGAGATCGGCCACGGTGCGATCGTACGGCTGGGGGTGCGGTGGGTACAAGGGGGTGTGTTGGATCAATCGCTGTTGTATTCCGCTAGCAGGTAGTCCATGGAATCGCAAACGCCATAGCCCAGATCTTGACTGGTGGTGCGTACATCGTCGAGCCGGGTGATGAGGGCGTCACGGTCGGCTGCAGGCAGCTGATTGATAGCTTTGAGTGCCCCTTCGAACATGCGGACCAGGGCATCGAGATAGCCTTCATCGTCGTTGCCGAATTCCGCGCAGAAGCCGGCAGCGTTTTCGCAATAGAAGACCATCAGCTCGGCCAGGCCGGCGGGGTCGCCCACAGCTTTGCGGTAATCGGAAATGGCCTGTTTGGCCTTGGCCACAGAAGTGTTCTGGTTTCGGAACGGATCCGGAGAGAGCCAGCGCTGCAGCGTTTCCTGGTAGGGCTTCAGAACGTCCTCGCCCAGGCCGAAGCGGGTATGAAGAAAGGTCTGGTTGTCCTTTTGGAAGGCGTAGAGGTCCTGAATCAGGCCTATTAGTCCGAGACGGTCAAGGGGCGCGAGCTTGGCCTTAACGTCGGTCCATTTGGGCTGGGATCGTGGGGTTCGTTTCGTCATAGAGAGGTTCCATTTTTCGTGGGTGGTGACCGATGCGGGGTTTTACTTCTGGAGTTTACAAAAGGGATCGCGCTCTCGCGAGCGCGACCCGCAGCCTTCGCTCAGCTTGGCTGAATGTCAGGAAGGGAGAGATTGGCGGACGCGATTGGCCTGGCGGAGATGGCGGCGGCTATGGGCGTTGCATAGGGAGAAGAATTCCAGCAGGTTTACGCGGACGCAGCTGGCTAAGGGGGATGGAAAGCGGATGGCGGTGAGGTGGAAGCCTTCGGCATCTTCGATGCGCTGGCGGAGGGATGCTTGCGCGATCAGGAAATGGTCTAGTTCGGCTGCGCAGGAACCTAGGAGACGCGGGCGGATGGATTTTGGGGCGCGCATTTTTAGGATTGGGCGGGAGTCCATGCGCCAGAGCATGAAGCGGCTGTAGAGGTTGAGGGTGAAGGGTCCTGGGCTTTGGAGATTGCGGGTTTTGCTGGCTTCGAGGGTGGCGTCCACCGCGGGTAGGAAGACTTCGGTGGTTCGGCGGAGGTGGGAGAGGTTTTGGGCGATGGACCAGCGGCCTGGACGGGGCGACCAGGCGAGCTGTTCTTCGGTTAGGCCGTCGCATAGGTTGATGGCTTCTCGGTCGACGGCCAGAGTGGCTTCTCTTAGCTCGACGGTTTTGCTGCAGTCGGTCAGGTAGACAAAGCTTTCGGTCACGCTCTGCATGGGTTTCTCCGCAATCCTGACTGCTGGAGGATGCTATCTGAGTGACTCAAGAGTGCGCCTCAACCTAAAGGTGGAGGATGGTTTCCACCCCGTGTCCAGGAGCGGGTGGCGGGCGGGATGACAGAGTTTAAAGGGCTGGTGGGCCTAAACCTTGGTTATTTGAGTTTCATTGGCAGTTGCGTGGGGGCAAGGCGCACCGCAGGTCCCTCCGCGGCACGCCGGGACAGGTCGGCTGCGCTCCTAATGACACAGGTGCGAGCGGACCCAGGTGAGTGCCGCGCTTACAGCGCTCGGATCATCTTCGAGATTGGGTCCCAGCCCTTCCGGGCTGGGCTCACGTTTGGCGGACGGCCCTCCGGGCCTCGCATCCATGGCGATTTTGCGGTGTCATTTCTTTCTCAACCTGCCACAGGCAAGTTGGCTGCTCGGGATGACAAATTAGAGGGCGGCGACTTTTGTCTGGTGTGGTTAATTGGATGGACAGGGAAGAAGCAGCCGATCGCTTGATAGCAAGGAAAGGCTTAGTGCTCACCTCGGCAGGCGTCTCAGGATGACAATTTCGTGGCGGGGCGGGTAGGCTGTTTTGTCATGACGAGACGCGAGGTTTTGCTGGGGCTGGCGGGGATGTTGGCGCGGGCGGCGCAGGCGCTGCCGGCGAACCGGAACGTCAAGTGGGCGCTGGGGTCTAATTTGTGGAACTCGTTTCCTGGATCGCGGTTTACTGACATTCTCGACGTGATGCACGATACCGGGTTTGTTGGGCTTCGGTTGACGCAGTATCCCCAGATCCTCAGCAAGTACCAGATCACGCCGGAGCAGATGGAGCGGGAACTCTCCAGGCGCGGCTTGCACGTGATCACTATCTCCTTCAATGGCGCGGCGGATGATCCTGCGCAGCACGCTGAGATCCTGACCAATGCACGGAACGCTATGACTTTCCTAAAGCGGTTTGGCGCCGATCGGCTGGTGGTGTTTTCGCCTTCGCGGGGGAAGTCCGCGGAGGCATTTGTCACTATGTGCCGGTTCTATAACCAGCTGGGCGAGGTTGCGGGGGAGATGGGATTTAAGGCTGGGCTGCACAATCATTTGGGGCAGATGGTGCAGACTCCGGAAGAGATCGACCGCTGCATGGCGCTGACGGATCCTAAGCTGTTTTACTTTTCTCCGGACACGGCGCATGTGTACCTGGGGGGCGGCGATCCGGCGGTGATTCTGGAGAAGTATAAGGACCGGCTGATGATGGCGGATTATAAAGACGCGAAGCGCGCCGGGCTGACGGCTAAGTACATCACCAACACCTATGACTTGGGCGATGGGGAGATCGACTTTCCGGCTTGCCATCGGGTGCTGCGGAGCATCCGGTTTAAAGGCTGGCTGTGCGTCGATCTTGATATTGCGAGGAACGGGCCCGCTCGCCAGCTATGACCGATGCGGGGCCTACGTGGTGCGGGCGCTGGAACCCATTTATGCCTGAGGTGACGCGGCGGGAGATGCTAAAGATGACAGCGGCTGTTACATTGGCGAGCGATCGTGCGGGCTACCGGATTCTGGATCCTCATGTGCATGTGTGGAAGCACCAGGCTCAATTCCCTTTTGCGCCGGGGGCCAAGGTTCCGGATTTCGATGCGACTCCGGAGATGCTGCTTGAGCTGATGAAGGCCAATGGCGTGGCGAAGACGGTGATTATCCAGGTTATCCATTATCGCTATGACAATAGCTATCTTGCGGCGGTGCTCAAGCAGTATCCACAGTTTTTTCAGGGGGTGTGCCGGGTGGATCCTCTGGATCCGGCGGCGCCGGATCATCTGACGCGGCTTACGAAGGAGGATGGGTTTCATGGGGTGCGATTGAGTCCGGCCGGGGACGCGAGCGGAGATTGGATTCGCGGGCCGTTGATGCCTCCGCTATGGAAGCGGTGCGAGGAGCTTAAGGTTCCCATGACGCTGTTGGTGCCGATTGGCCGGGTTCCCGACGTGCAGAGGTTGGTGGAGAAGTTTCCGGAATTGACGGTGGTGATCGACCACATGGCGGATTGTCCGGTGGACCATCCGGAGCAGTTGGAGATGCTGGTGGCGCTGGTGCGCTATCCCAAGGTGTTTGTGAAGATCTCGCATACGTGGTCGTTGTCGAAGGAAGGTTATCCGTGGCTTGATTCTCAGCGGCTGGTGAAGCGCTTGTACGATACCTTCGGCCCGCAGCGACTCATGTGGGCGACGGATTGGCCTATCGCCAAGGACCGCGCTAGCTATCTGCAGAGATTGACGGTCGTCCGGGATGAGATGAAATTCCTCAATGCCGAGGACAAGCGATGGATGCTTAGCAAGACGGTGGAGCGGGTTTGGCCGTTTGCTTGATCAGCGGTTGACTAGAATGGATAGGTGAGCTCTCCCACCAGCGCCTCCCGCAGCCCAATTGCCCCGATGCTCTCGAGACAGTTCCCTGCTCCAGTCCGCGAGCGCGGGCAGCAATATTTTCGCGAACATCGGGTGCGGATCCGCTCAGGCTCCTCTAAAACGCTCGAGGCGGAGGTGCGTGGATCGGAAACCTATTTGGTGCGGCTCACCTGTTCGGAGAACCGGATCGGAATGGCTTGCGAATGCCCGTTTTACTTCGATAGGGGTCTGCCTTGCAAGCATATATGGGCGGCGATTCTGGCGGCCGACGAACAGGGCTACCTGTCGGAGGCGTCTGCGATCGAACTGGCAAGGGCGGTGGTGAAGCCGACTGTGCCGCCGGCGTGGAAGACGCAGTTGAACAGGATTGCGCTGAGCGCGACTCCTACGCAAGCGGAGAAGATCCACTGGCCGGCGGGCATGGAGATTGTCTACCTTGTGGATATACCCAAAAGCAGGGGCACGGGGACAGTGGTTCTGACGATCGGCCGCCGTGAACCCAGGAATAGCGGCTGGAACACTCCCCGGGTATATCTGATCGATGCAAGCCGTGTCGCCAAAGTTCCCCTGGCCGAAGACCGCGAAATCCTGGCGCTGCTCATGGGGGCCGGAGCCTATGACCCGGTCGGCTATTCCATCGTGAATGAGCGGGGCAGCAATACTTTTTCGTTGCCGGGCGTGATTGCGCAAAGCCTGCTGCCGCGGATTGTGCGCACGGGGCGATGCTTTCTGCCTTTTGGCAAGGACGATGCGGATAAGCCGGCTTTGCAATGGGACGATGGCGAACCGTGGCGGTTTCTTATAGAAGTGCGCGGAAGCGCGACGGATGGTTGGCGCATGGAGGGCTGGTTTCGCCGCGGCTCGGACAGGATGAGCATCGACGCGGTGGTGGCGGAAACCAGGGATGGTTTTCTGATTACGCGGGAGCATATTGCAGGATTGGCGGAAGACGGGAGCTTTCCCTGGATCCGCGACTTTCGCAACCACGGCGGTATCGAGATTCCGGAGCAGGAGCGAGAGGAGTTTTTCAGCGGCTTGTTGTGTTCGCCTGCGCTGCCGGCGCTCGAACTGCCGGCGCTGTGGAGGTATGAAGAAGTCACGGTTGCGCCGCGCAAATGTTTGAGGATTTTTCAGCCGCGGTTTGCCTACAAGAAGGATGGTTTGCGGGCTGAGTTGTCGTTCGAATATGAGGGGCGCGGGGTGGACGAGCATGCAGCCGTGCGCGGCATCTACCATGCGGGGAGCCGGCGTTTTCTTCGCCGCGATGCTGCGGCGGAAGAGGCTGCAGCCGCAGAGCTGCTGGCGCTGGGCCTGCGATTCGCCAAAAGCGACTGGAGTGAAGAGGCGGGTTGGAGGATCGTGGCCAACCGCATTCCGCGCGTGGTGCGGGAGCTGGTTGAGGGGGGATGGCAGGTCTTCGCGGAAGGGCGGGCGTATCGACAGGCAGGGCAGTTCAGCGTCTCGGTGTCCAGCGGCGTGGATTGGTTTGAGCTGCAGGGCGCGGCTGCTTTTGGAGAGACGATGGTGCCGCTGCCGCAGTTGCTGGCCGCTCTGCGACGCGGCGAGTCCATGGTGACGCTGGACGATGGATCGTACGGTCTGCTGCCGGAGGAGTGGCTGCGCCGGTTGGGTGTGGTGGCCGCGATGGGGGAAGCGGATGGCGATTCCATTCGCTTTCGGCCGAGCCAGGCGGGGGTGCTGGACGCGCTGCTGGCGACGATGCCGGCAGTGGATTGCGATGAGGCCTTTCGGCGGGTGCGTCAGGGGCTGGCAAGCTTTCAGACGATCGGGGCGGCGCCGCAACCAGAGGGGTTCCGCGGAGTGCTGCGTGAGTACCAGCGCGAAGGACTGGGGTGGATGCATTTTTTGCGGCAATTTTCTTTTGGTGGATGCCTCGCGGATGACATGGGCGTGGGCAAGACGGCGCAGGTGCTGGCGCTGTTGGAGACGCGGCGTGTGCTGCGCGCGAAGGGCGAGATCGATGCTCCGTCGCTGGCGGTGGTTCCCAAATCGCTGATCTTCAACTGGAAGCAGGAGGTGGAGCGATTCACGCCGCAGATACGAGTCCTGGATTACACGGGGATTGGGCGGAATCGGGGAGACCTATCGGGATGCGACCTGATTCTGACGACTTATGGAACGCTGCGCAAGGATGCGGTTCACTTCAAGGATGTGGTCTTCGACTATGTGATTCTCGATGAAGCGCAAGCGGTGAAGAATGCGAAGACCGAATCGGCGAAGGCGGTGCGGCTGCTGCGCGGGAATTATCGGCTGGCGCTGAGCGGAACTCCGGTGGAGAACCACCTGGGCGAGCTTTGGTCGCTGCTGGAGTTTTTGAATCCCGGTATGTTGGGGAGCTTTGGGGCGTTTCAGGTGGTGGGCGGGGCGATGCGGAACTCCGGTGAGGACGCGCGCAAACTGCTGGCGCATGCGCTGCGGCCGTTTCTTTTGCGGCGGACGAAGGAGCAGGTGGCCAAGGAACTGCCGCCCAAGATCGAGCAGACGATTTATTGCGAGATGGAAGCAGAGCAGAAGAAGCTTTATGACGGATTGCGCGATCACTACCGCGCGTCGCTGCTGGGCAAGATTGAGCGGGATGGGATTGCGAAGTCGAAGATCCAGGTGCTGGAGGCGCTGCTGCGGTTGCGGCAGGCAGCGTGCCATCCGGGGTTGGTCGACCGCAAGCTGGTGCAAGATCCGAGTGCCAAGCTGGACGTTTTGCTGGGGCAACTGCGTGATGTTGTGGATGAGGGGCATAAGGCGCTGGTGTTTTCGCAGTTCACCAGTTTGCTGGGGATCGTGCGCAGCAGGCTCGATGCGGATGAGGTGACGTATGAGTATCTGGATGGCAAGACGCGCGATCGGCAGGCACGGGTGGAGCGGTTCCAGAACGATGCGGAGTGCCGGCTGTTTTTGATCAGCCTTAAGGCGGGTGGTGTGGGGTTGAACCTGACGGCGGCGGACTATGTGTTTATCCTCGACCCGTGGTGGAACCCGGCGGTGGAGGCGCAGGCCGTGGACCGCACGCACCGCATCGGCCAAGTGCGGCAGGTGTTTGCTTACCGGCTGATTACGCGGGATACGGTGGAAGAGAAGGTGCTGCAGTTGCAGGAGACCAAGCGGCAGCTGGCGGATGCGATTATCGGCGCGGAGAATAGCTTGATTCGCGAGCTGCGGGCGGAGGATATTGCGTTGTTGTTGTCTTGAGGGTGGGGGATGGTTTCCCGCGGGGTAGATGCGCGACCGCGCGAGCTATGGGCAGAGACTGACGGTTGTGGCGGGACGAGATGAAATTCCCCAATGCAGAAGACAAGAGGCGGATGCGCAGCAAGTCGGTGAAACGCGTTTGGCCGTTTGCCTGAGGCGATCCAAACGGCATTGATCTATGGTTTAACCCACGATATCATGCCAGCATGAGCACTCGGCTTACCATGGACAAAGCTGGACGCATCGTCATTCCAAAGTCGTTGCGGGAAGAGTTGAGACTGGCACCCGGGGATGACCTGGAGATGGAGAGCGTGGGGGAGGAGATCACTCTGCGCCCGGTCCGGGGAACGGGACCGCTCACTAAAGAGCACGGCGTCTGGGTATTTCGAACAGGGCAACCGATACCCGCTTCTGCGACGGACGACATGTTGCGGCATATTCGCGAGGAACGTGACTCGACCAACCTCGGTTATGGCAATTGAAAGCGTTTTTCGATACCTCGGTACTGGTGCCGGTATTTTACGGCGACCACGTGCATCACCAGGCGAGTCTGCGGCTGTTCATTCAGTTTGATAGAGCGACCGGCTGCTGCGGAGCGCATAGCTTAGCCGAGGTATTCTCTACATTGACCCGCATGCCCGGCAAACACCGGATCAGCGGCGAGCAGGCCATGCTTTTCATCGACAGCATTTGCGAGCGGCTTTCACTGGTCGCGCTGGACGGGGATGCATATGCGCAAGTCTTGAAGGCTTCGGCCACTCTGGGTGTGGTTGGCGGGGGAATTTATGATGCGCTCCTGGCGCATTGCGCACTTAAGGCTGACGCTGAGACGATCTATAGCTGGAACAGCCGGCATTATGCGCAATGCGGCCCAGAGGTTATTGGGCGTTTGCAGACGCCGTGAGTGGGATGTTGTTTGAAACCTAGAAGGGTTGAGGTGCACCTCCATGGCTTCGTTGGATCAGTTGCGTTGGTCGGATGCGGAAAAGAAGATTGCGCGCCGCGTGTTTGAAAAGGCGCTACAGCGGGAACTGGACGAGGTCGTTCAAAAGGTGAAGGAAATGGCGCGGGAGATCAAGGAACCGTCTGATCTCTGGAAGCTGGAGGACTATCTTACAAGCCGCCGCAAAGCCATCGATTCCACGTACGATTACCGGTACTCGCAACTGCCACTCTTGTTTGGCCAACTGGTGCATAGAGGTCAGATTAGTTTGGAGGATTTGCAGGGGTTGGGAGAAGAGAAGTTGTCGTATGTTCTCCTTATCACGAGTCAGGGCGAATAGGCGGGCCGCCTCTCAGCAAGCTCAGACTCCAGATGATCTGGGCATATAGAAGCCCGTAGCCCTCACGGACGGCTAACTCAGTCGCTTCTGAAGTTGCTGTCAACGAGTCCGCGCTGCTGGTGTTCACCAGCGATGGGTCGAGGGTGCGATTTGGGCAAATAAAAAGGCCGCCGGGATTTCTCCTGGCGGCCTTTTAGTTAATGCCGGCAATCACCTACGCTCCCACACACTTACGCGTGCAGTACCATCGGCCCAGCGAGGCTTAACTTCCGTGTTCGGGATGGGAACGGGTGTGACCCTCGCGGTATATTCACCGGCAAATCTAGGTGTGCTGCGAGGACTGTTTACTCCTTGCGTGTGCTCCGACAACCTTAACCGAGCTGTAAAAACACACCTTTGAGCTTTTGGGGCGCTTGGCAGGATGTCTCCTGCAGTCGCTACGAGTTCAGGCTAGTTTTCCTGAGGTTCTCGCGCGGCAAGCTGGCGCCATGCAACCTGATTTTTCACAACGAAACCGATTGGGCTAGATCACACTTCACTCGGCGAGTGAAGGTATTTCAGGAACTTCATTCAGTGACCTCAGGGGCTAAAGCCCTCAAGGCTGCCGCATCTTCGGCCCGACTAAAGTCGTGCCCTGATACAAAGCATTTCCCTCAGGGGGTAAAGCCCTCGAGGAGTCGCATGTTTACGGCCCGACTAAAGTCGCGCCCTGATACAAAGCAAGAGCTAAAAGCACCTGCCCTGACACATAGCGATTTGATTGAATGGGTTTTCCTGGATCAATTTCAAGGCTTGTTGAATGTCTCTCTGACAACTGCGCAGAGTTAATTCTATGGACAAGCCGAACGGGCGATTAGTACTGGTAAGCTACACGCATTACTGCGCTTCAACCTCCAGCCTATCAACCAGGTGGTCTTCCTGGACCCTTCTTGACCCTTTTGGGTTGGGAGATCTCATCTTGGGGCGTGCTTCCCGCTTATATGCATTCAGCGGTTATCACAACCGAACTTCGCTACCCAGCCGTGCCCTTGGCAGGACAACTGGAACACAAGAGGTTCGTCCATCCCGGTCCTCTCGTACTAAGGACAGCCCCCCGCAAATCTCCTACGCCCACAGCAGATAGGGACCGAACTGTCTCGCGACGTTCTGAACCCAGCTCACGTACCGCTTTAATAGGCGAACAGCCTAACCCTTGGAACCTTCTACAGCTCCAGGATGCGATGAGCCGACATCGAGGTGCCAAACCGGAGCGTCGATATGAACTCTTGGCTCCGATCAGCCTGTTATCCCCGGCGTACCTTTTATCCGTTGAGCGATGGCCCTTCCATACAGAACCACCGGATCACTAAGGCCTGCTTTCGCATCTGCTCGACTTGTAGGTCTTACAGTTAACCACACTTATGCCTTTGCACTCGACGGCTGATTTCCAAACAGCCTGAGTGTAGCTTCGCGCGCCTCCGTTACAATTTAGGAGGCGACCGCCCCAGTCAAACTACCCGTCTTACTATGTCCCTCTCCCGGATCACGGGAGGAGGTTAGAATCACAGCACTCGCAGGGTGGTATCTCACCGTTGGCTCCACCAAGTCCGAGAACCTGGTATCAAAGCCTCCCACCTATCCTGCGCAGCAAGAGCCATAATTCATAGTAAAAGTGTAGTAAAGGTGCACGGGGTCTTTCCGTCTAGCTGCGGGTAACCGGCATCTTCACCGGTACTACAAGTTCGCCGAGCAA